>NZ_JAFKIP010000004.1 GCF_017305435.1 Microbacterium sp.
TGAGGGAAACGCCCGGTCACATTCCGAACCCGGAAGCTAAGCCTCACAGCGCCGATGGTACTGCAGGGGGGACCCTGTGGGAGAGTAGGACACCGCCGGACTCCTTTTCACGGAAAGGCCACCCCACACAGGGGTGGCCTTTCCGCGTTACACGCGCATGAAAGGATGCAGCCATGGCTGACGAACGACGACCGCAGAACGATGGTGCGCGACGGTCAGCGGGCGGACGTCCTCCAGCCCGTGATGGCGAGCGGAAGCCTTACGTCAAGCGCGATGGCGAACGGAAGCCGTACGAGAAGCGCGATGGTGAACGCAAGCCGTACGAGAAGCGTGACGGCGACCGTAAGCCGTATGAGAAGCGCGATGGTGAACGCAAGCCGTATGAGAAGCGCGATGGTGAACGCAAGCCGTACGAGAAGCGCGATGGCGAGCGCAAGCCGTATGAGAAGCGTGACGGCGACCGTAAGCCGTATGAGAAGCGTGACGGCGACCGTAAGCCGTATGAGAAGCGCGATGGCGAGCGGAAGCCGTACGAGAAGCGCGACGGCGAGCGGAAGCCCTACGTCAAGCGCGACGGCGAGCGGAAGCCGTACGAGAAGCGCGACGGCGAGCGGAAGCCGTACGAGAAGCGCGATGGCGAGCGGAAGCCGTACGAGAAGCGTGACGGCGAGCGGAAGCCCTACGTCAAGCGCGACGGCGAGCGGAAGCCGTACGAGAAGCGTGACGGCGACCGTCGCGCGTCCCGTCCGCCGCAGGGGTCGGAACGCCGTGTCTCGGCGCCCGCTGGGCCTGCACTGCCCGACGACATCACGCCCCATGACCTCAACGGCGCGGCGCGCAATGAGCTGAAGACCCTCAGCAAGGAGAACGCCGAGCAGGTCGCTCGTCACCTCGCGATGGCTGCGCGGCTGATCGATGTCGATCCCGCACTCGCTCACGAGCACGCGCTCGCGGCATCCCGCAGCGCGGGTCGTATCGCGATCGTTCGCGAGACGGTCGCGATCACCGCCTATGCGACAGGAGACTTCGCCTTGGCGGTGCGCGAAGTGCGCACGTTCCGCCGCATCTCCGGGCGCGACGACCAGATCGCGCTCCTCGTCGACAGCGAGCGGGGCCTCGGCCGCCCTGACCGTGCGCTCGAGGCCGGCCGCGCCGTAGACCGTGCGTCGCTTCCTGTCGACGTGCGCGTCGAGCTGGCGATCGCCATGTCCGGCGCACGCCTCGATCTCGGAGAGAACGAGCGCGCGCTCCAGGAACTCGACATTCCCGAACTCGACCCCGAGCGCGCGTTCCGTTGGAGCCCGGGGCTGTTCGCCGCGCGTGCGGCGGTGCTCGAGGAACTCGGACGCGTGGACGAAGCCGCCGAGTGGCAGCACCGCGCGGTCATCGCTGAAGAAGCGCTGGATGCCGTCGACGCCGACCTCGAGACGCTGGAGATCGACGAGATCGAAGAGCTCGACATCGACCTGGACGATGAGGACGACGACGCGCCTGTGTCCGATGCGACGGCGGTCGAGTCGGAGGATTCCGTCACTGCGCCGAGCGTGCAAGACGAGGTCGACGAGATTCTCGCGGATGCGGGTGTCGACGAAACGGACGCGAAGGCCGGAGCCGAGGACTGATGGCTCTGTTCTCGCGACGCCGGGCGGCATCCACGCCGCTCGACGGAGTCGACGCCGTGCTCGCGGATCTCGACGGCGTCGTGTACGCCGGAGCGGGAGCCCTGCCGTATGCCGTCGCGAGCCTCAACCACGCGGGCGAGACCCGACGGCTCGGCTACATCACCAACAACGCGTCCCGTCGGGACGAGACCGTCGCCGCGCATCTGAGGGAACTCGGTCTTGCCGCGACACGGGCGGAGGATGTCGTCACCAGCCCGCAGGCCGCCGTGCGACTGTTGCAGGAGCGGGTGCCGGAGGGCGCGACGGTGCTGGTCGTGGGCGGTGACGGACTCGTCTTCGAGTTGGAGAAGGCGGGCTACACCGTCACTCGCAGCGCCGACGATGCCCCCGCGGCCGTCGTGCAGGGCTTCGCGCCGGACGTCGGCTGGAGTCAGCTCGCCGAAGCGGCCTACGCGCTCGCGCTGCCGGAGGACGAGGGCGGGATCCCGTGGATCGCGACCAACACCGACTGGACCATCCCGCAGGCCCGCGGCATCGCGCCCGGCAACGGCACCCTGGTCTCGGCCGTGCACACGGCCGTGGGGCGGCTCGCGGTCGTCGCGGGAAAACCGGAACGGCCCATCTTCGACGAAGCCGTGAACCGTTTCGGTGCGCGCCATCCGCTCTTCATCGGTGACCGGCTCGACACCGACATCGCCGGCGCGCAGGCGGCGGGCATCGACTCCGTGCTGGTCCTGACCGGCGTCGATCGTCCGAAGCACGTCCTCGCCGCTCCGACGACGTCGCGGCCGACCTACATCGTCGGCGATCTGCGCGAGCTGCACGAGCCGTACCCGGAGACCCGCGTCGACGGCGACGTGACGACCGTCGGCGATGCGTCCGTGCGTATCGACGGCCCCGACGTACAGATCGTCAGCACGGGCGATCGTCCCATCGACCTCGTCCGCGCCGGCGCCGCCGCGATCTGGGCGACGGGTCGTGCGATCTACGGCTTCCGCGTGCCCGAACGCCTCTACGCAGACCCGTTCCACCGGCCCTGACGCGTATCGTGGACGCATGTCCTTCGATATTGCCGACGCCGCCGGCGCGGATGCCCGCCGGGAGGATCTCCTCTCCACGCTCGAGGTGATCGAGCAGCAGCCGCTCGCCGAACGCGCCGCCGCATACGCGGCGCTGCACGACGAGCTCGCGCGGCGCCTCGAAGCCGGCCCGCGGGACGGATCCGCGTGACGAAGCGCCTCGATGCCGTCGTCGCCGAACGGGGGCTCGCGCGCTCCCGCACGCACGCCGCCCAGCTGATCGATGCCGGCCTCGTGTCGGTCGACGGACGCCCCGTGGTCAAAGCGGCCACGCGCATCGGGGACGAGCAGGAGGTCGCCGTCGCGGCATCCGACCACTACGTCAGCCGTGCGGCGCACAAGCTCATCGCGGCGCTCGATGCCTTCGACGTCCGCGTGGCGGCTCGGCTGTGCCTCGACATGGGCGCCTCCACCGGCGGCTTCACCCAGGTGCTCCTCGAGCGCGGTGCGGCACGGGTGCTGGCCGTCGACGTCGGGCATGGACAGCTCGCACCGGAGCTCGCCGCCGCGGACGCCGTCTCCGCCGTCGAGGGCTTCAACGTGCGATACATGACGCCCGACTCGCTCGCCGCCGCGGTCGGGGGCGTCGCCGCGCCGCCGAGCCTCGTCACGGGTGACCTCTCCTTCATCTCCCTGACGCACGTGCTGCCTGCCGTCGCCGCCGTCGCGAGCACGGATGCGGACGTCGTCCTGCTCGTCAAGCCCCAGTTCGAGGTCGGGCGGTCCGGCGTGCGCGAAGGGCTGGTGACGGATGCCGCAGCACGTGCCGATGCCGTCATGGGCGTGCTGTGGGCGGCGTGGGATGCCGGGTTCGGCACCCGCGGCGTGATCGCTTCGCCGATCGCGGGAACGCACGGCAACCAAGAATTCCTCGTGCATCTGCGCCCTGCCGCGACCCTTCCTGCGGCGGGCGTCGACGGAAATCCGACAGAATACCTGGAAGCCGTGAACGAACTGGCGGGAGCGAAATGACCGACGGGAACACCTCCGCAGCAGGGGCGGAGCGGCGTGAGATCCTCGTCGTGGCGCATGCCCGCCGCGAGGACACCGTCGCTGCCGCTCGCCGAGTGATCTCGGCGGTGACCGCGGCCGGTGCGCAGCCCGTGCTCCCGGACGGAGACGACGAGTTGCGGACCGCGCTCGGCGACGTCGGCGCGATCGCGACGCTCGGGGTCGACGTGACCGTGGCGGCGATCGACCTCGCGATCGTCCTCGGCGGCGACGGCACGATCCTCCGCGCTGCGGAGCTCGTCCGAGAGGGCACGGCTCCGATCCTCGGCATCAACATGGGCCACGTCGGCTTCCTCGCCGAGATCGAAGCCGACGTCATCGACGAGGCAATGCGACGCGTCATCGCGCGTGAGTACGAAGTCGAGGAGCGCATGACCCTCGCCGTCGAGGTGATCGACGCCGCCGGTACGACGATCTACGACACCTGGGCGCTCAACGAAGCCACCGTCGAGAAGGCGTCGCGCGAGCGCATGATGGAGGTCGTCATCGAGATCGACGGCCGGCCGCTGTCCAGCTTCGGGTGCGACGGCGTCGTCATCTCCACACCGACCGGATCGACCGCGTACAACTTCTCCGCCGGCGGGCCCGTCATCTGGCCCACGGTGGAGGCGATCGCCGTCGTGCCGTTGTCGGCGCACGCCCTCTTCGCCCGCCCGCTCGTCGTGGGCCCCGAGGCCGCGGTCGCGATCGAGGTCCTCGCGCGCACCGACGGCATCGGCATCCTCTGGTGCGACGGTCGTCGTTCGCACGACCTGCCGCCGGGTGCGCGCGTCGTCGCGCGCCGCTCCCCGACGGCCGTGCGGCTCGCGCGCCTGCACCCCGCGCCGTTCACCGATCGGCTGGTGCGCAAGTTCCAGCTCCCGGTCGCCGGCTGGCGCGGCCCCGACACGCATCGTCTCGGCGTGCCGCCCGCCGGCGAGGGCACGGCATGATCGAGCAGATCACCCTGCGCGATCTCGGCGTCATCGCGCGCGCCACGCTGCCGATGGGCCCCGGATTCACGGCCATCACCGGCGAGACCGGAGCCGGCAAGACCATGGTCGTCACGGGCCTCGGGCTGCTCATGGGCGCGCGCTCCGACGCGGGCGCCGTCCGCGCAGGCGCCGACCAGGCCGCCGTCGAGGGCGTGTGGATCGTGCCGGAGACCGGTTCCGTCGCCGAACGCGTCGCGGATGCCGGGGGAGAGGTCGAGCCGATCGGAGACGGCCGCGCCGAACTGTATCTCGGTCGCACGGTCACGGGCGAGGGTCGCAGCCGCGCGAGTGTCGGCGGACGCGCCGCCCCGGCCGGTGTGCTCGCGGACCTCGCGGAGCAGCTCGTCGTCGTGCACGGCCAGTCCGATCAGCTGCGGCTGCGTTCGGCCGCCGCGCAGCGCGATGCGATCGACCGCTTCGGAGGAGACGAGATCGCGTCTCCGCTGGCCGAGTACCGCGCGGCGTACGAGCGGGCCCGGGCGATCGCCGCCGAGCTCGCCGACCTCACCGCGCGTCGGGAGGAACGGGCCCGCGAAGCGGAACAGCTACGCACCGACCTTGCCGAACTGGAACAGCTGGATCCGCAGCCCGGTGAGGACGCCGACCTCGCAGCCCGGGCCGAGCGTCTGGCGCACGCGGAGGACCTGCGGGTCGCTGCGACGCAGGCACACGCGGCCCTCTCGAGCGACGACGACGCGCCGGATGTCGTCAGCCTGCTCGCCGACGCCCGCCGCGCCCTCGAACGTGCCGCGGGCAGTGACGCCGCCCTGCAGGCGCATGCCGCGACGCTCGAGGACCTGGGCTACCGCGCCGCGGACCTCGCCACCGAACTCAGCGGCTACCTCGCCGACCTCGACGAGTCCGGACCGCACGAGCTCGCCGCCGTCGAGGAGCGCCGCGCGGCGATCGGTGCGCTCGTGCGTTCCCACGGCACGCTCGACGCAGCCCTCGCCCTGCGTGCGGACGGCGCGCTGCGCCTGGCCGACCTCGACGACGACGGCGACCGCGCTCTGCGGCTCGACGACGAGAGCGCGCAGGCGCAGGAGCGGCTGGATGCCGCGGCATCCCACCTCACCGATGTGCGCCGTCGAGCCGCCGAGCGCCTCTCGGCGGCCGTCACGGAAGAGCTGCGCGCGCTCGCCCTGCCGGATGCACGCGTCGTCGTCGCCGTCGAACCCGCCGCGCCGAGTGCCGCCGGCCGGGACGACGTCACGATCCTGCTCGCGCCGCACCCCGGCGCGGAGCCGCGGCCCGTCGCCAAGACCGCCTCGGGCGGCGAACTCAGCCGCGTCATGCTCGCGATCGAGGTGGTGATCGCCGGGGCCGACGCCGTGCCCACTTTCGTGTTCGACGAGATCGACGCCGGCATCGGCGGTGCGGCGGCCATCGAAGTCGGCCGCCGCCTCGCGGCTCTCGCACGGACGAGCCAGGTGATCGTGGTCACGCACCTCGCCCAGGTCGCGGCCTTCGCGAACAATCACCTGAGCGTCGTCAAATCGAGCGACGGGTCGGTCACGGCATCCAGCGTCCGCGCCCTCGACGGCGAAGAACGCGAGGCGGAGATGGCCAGGCTGCTCTCCGGCCTGCCCGATTCGCCCGCCGCTCTCGAACACGCTCGTGAGCTCCTGACCCTCGGCCGTTCCAGCCTGATAGGATGAAAGCCCGTGACGGACACTACTTCAGACGCGGGCAAAGCTTCGAGCAAGACTTCAGACGACACCACCAAGCACATCTTCGTGACGGGCGGTGTCGTCTCGTCGTTGGGGAAGGGCCTGACGGCCGCGTCGCTCGGTAATCTCCTCACCGCGCGGGGGCTGCGGGTCGTGATGCAGAAGCTCGATCCCTACCTCAACGTCGATCCGGGCACGATGAACCCGTTCCAGCACGGCGAGGTGTTCGTCACGGATGACGGTGCCGAGACCGACCTCGACATCGGTCACTACGAGCGCTTCCTCGACATCGAGCTGAGCCAGGCCGCGAACGTCACGACGGGGCAGATCTACTCGCAGGTGATCGCCAAGGAGCGTCGCGGCGAGTACCTCGGCGACACCGTGCAGGTGATCCCGCACATCACCGACGAGATCAAGCGTCGTATGCGGCTGCAGGCCGATGAGAGCCCGAAGCCCGACGTCATCATCACCGAGATCGGCGGCACCGTCGGCGACATCGAATCGCAGCCGTTCATCGAATCGGCCCGGCAGATCCGTCACGAGCTCGGCCGCAAGAACGTCTTCTTCGTGCACGTCTCGCTCGTTCCGTTCATGGGGGCCTCGGGGGAGCAGAAGACGAAGCCCACGCAGCACTCCGTCGCGGCCCTCCGCTCCATCGGCATCCAGCCCGATGCGCTGGTCCTGCGCAGCGACCGCCCCGTCACGGAATCGAACAAGCGCAAGATCGCGCTGATGTGCGACGTCGACGAGGACGCCGTCGTCAACGCGGTCGACGTGCCGTCGATCTACGACATCCCCTCGATGCTCAACGAACAGGGCCTCGACGCGTACATCGTCGATGCCCTCGGCCTCGGTCGCAAGGCGGACGAGGTCGACTGGACGCGGTGGAGCACGGTCCTCGGCGCCGTGCACAACCCGAAGCACGAGGTCACGATCGGTCTCGTCGGCAAGTACATCGACCTCCCCGACGCGTACCTGTCGGTCACCGAGGCGCTGAAGGCCGGCGGTTTCGCGCAGGAGACGAAGGTGCAGATCACCTGGATCCCGTCCGACCTGTGCGAGACGCCCGAAGGCGCGGAGAAGGCGCTCGGCGCCGTCGACGGGATCGTCGTTCCCGGCGGCTTCGGGATCCGCGGAATCGAGGGCAAGCTCGGGGCACTGCGGTTCGCGCGCGAGCAGGGCATCCCGACGCTCGGGATCTGCCTGGGCCTGCAGTGCATCGTCATCGAGTACGCGCGCAACGTCGCCGGCATCGTGGATGCCTCGTCGAGCGAGTTCGACCCCGACACCGCCCACCCGGTCATCGCGACGATGGCGGAGCAGGTCGACATCATCGACCACGGCGACATGGGCGGGACGATGCGCCTGGGCCTCTACGAGGCGGAGCTGGCGGAGGGATCGCTCGCCGCCGAGGTGTACGGAGCGAACCGCGCGAGCGAGCGGCATCGTCACCGCTACGAGGTCAACAACCGCTATCGTGACCAGATCGCGGAGGCGGGACTGTGGTTCTCGGGCCTTTCGCCCGACCACGGACTCGTCGAGTACGTCGAGCTGCCGCGGGACGTGCACCCGTACTACATCGCGACGCAGGCCCACCCCGAGCTGCGCTCCCGTCCGACGCAGGCGAACCCGCTGTTCCGGGGGCTCATCGCGGCGGCCCTCGAGCGCCACCGCGCGAGCGAGCTCTTCAAGGACGAGGTCGAGCGTGTCTGAGTCCATGACCCTCCACGACGAGCCGTTCGAGGCGGACATCGCCGCGAGCGAGCTCGTCTACGCGGGGCGGGTGTGGGACGTCCGCAGCGACACCCTCCGTTACGGCGACGGCGAGATCGTGCGGCAATACGTCGACCACCCCGGGGCGGCCGCCGTCGTCGCGATCGATGACGAGGAGCGCGTGCTGCTGATCCAGCAGTACCGTCACCCGATCCGGCACCGCGACTGGGAGATCCCCGCGGGGCTGCTCGACGTCGCGGGCGAGCCCCCGATCGAGACGGCGCGACGTGAGCTGGCCGAAGAGGTCGACCTCGTCGCGGCATCCATCGAACCGCTCGTCTCCGTCTTCACGACCCCCGGCGGCAACGACGAGGTCGTGCACATCTTCCTCGCGCGCGGTCTCGCCGCGGCATCCGAGACGTTCGCGCGCACCGACGAGGAGGCGGACATCCGCACGGAGTGGGTCGGCCTGCCCGACGTCGTCGACGCGATCCTCGCGGGGCGCATGCGCAACGGCATCCTCGTGGCGGGGATCCTCGCCGCCGCAGAGAAGCTGTCGCGCCTGCGCCGGAGCTGACGACCCGGTGGAGCTCGGTCGCGCGGTCGACGTCTACCTCCGGCACATCGCCCTGGAGCGGGGGCTCTCCGCGCACACCGTCGCCGCCTACCGTCGCGACCTCGCCGGTTACCTGGAGTGGCTCGCTGCGCACGACATCACCGACACGGACGACGTGACCGCCGCGCTCGTCACCTCCTTCGCCGCGGAACGCGCGTCCCTGCAACCGCCCCCCGCGGCGACCTCGCTCGCGCGCCTGCAATCGTCGGTGCGGGGCCTCCACCGCTTCCTCGTGCGCGAGGGCATCACGACGGCCGACCCGAGCGAGCGACTGCGCCCGCCGAAAGCGCCCCAACGACTGCCCAAGGCGCTGTCGATCGCGCAGATCGAGGCGCTGCTGGATGCCGCGGGCCCGGCGCCCGGGCCCGTGCCGGGCACGACGCCGGTCGCGGGGGAGGAAGCGCTCATCCCGCTCCGTGATCGCGCCCTGCTGGAGCTGCTCTACGCCACCGGGGCGCGCGTGTCGGAGATCATGCAGCTCGACGTCGACGACCTCGCCCACGGTGACGTGCTGCGCGTGCGCGGAAAGGGTGCGAAAGAGCGGATCGTTCCCGTCGGCTCCTACGCGCGCGCCGCGGTCGACGCCTACCTCGCCCGCGCCCGTCCGGAGCTCTCCCGTCGCGGACGCGCGAGCCCTCGCCTCTTCCTCGGCGCCCGCGGTGCGCCGCTGTCCCGGCAGGGCGCGTGGCTCGTCATCCAGGCCGCCGCCGATCGTGCGGGACTGTACGCCCACGTCTCGCCGCACACGTTCCGCCACTCGTTCGCGACGCACCTCCTCCAGGGCGGCGCCGACGTGCGCGTCGTGCAGGAGCTCCTCGGGCATGCGTCGGTCGCGACGACGCAGATCTACACGCACGTCACCGCCGACGCCCTGCGTGACGTGTACCTGACGTCGCACCCGCGCGCCCGCTGACCGTTCCCCCGTCAGCCGCGAGCGTCGCGTACGCACGCGGCGGGTTTCTCCCGGCGCGTGCGCTGAGGGCAGGCGTGGAGGCGGGGAGAGGATGACCGCATGAGTGCTGAGCCCGAGCCGGCCCCCGGGGCCGCTCCGAGCGACCCCTCCGCGGAGGTGCGGCTGCACCGTCCGGGGCGGGGGCTCGCTGCCTGGTGGATCGTGGCGGGCGCCGTCGGCGGCACCGTGGCGTTCCTGCTCTATCTGGAGTACGTCGGGCAGCTCACCGGGTCGACTCCGCTGATCTCATGCAGCATCAGCCCGATCGTCACGTGCGGACCGAACCTGCTCACGCCGGGTGGGAACCTGTTGGGCTTCAGCAACTCGATCCTCGGCATCATGCTCTTCTTCGGGCCCGTGTACGCCGGCGCCGCTGCGCTCGCCGCCCCCGCGGGGCTGCGGACCTGGTTCTGGCGGGTCTACGCCGTCTTCGTCGCCGGTGCCTTCGTGTTCGTGCACGTCCTCGCCTACCGCAGCGTATTCGAGTACGGCTCGCTGTGCCCGTGGTGCATGGTCGTCTGGCTCGTCACGATCCCGCTCTTCTGGACGGTGGCGGGATGGACTCTGCGGGCGGGCGTCTGGGGGGATGCCGACGGCGCCCGGAGGTGGGGTGCGGGCATCCTCTCGTGGCTGCCGCTTCTGGTCGTCCTCGACTATCTGCTGATCGGAGTGGCGGCGCAGCTGCGCCTCGACGTCATCGGAAGTCTGTTCTGACGGTGAGCAGACTCTTCGAGGGATGGCGCCGGCGACGGGATCCGGATGCGGAACACGGCCGCGGGGATGCCACGGAGTCCCGGATGGCCTCGACCGGCCTCCGGGCGGACTTCCCGTACCTCGACGCGGACGAGGTCTATCTCGACGCGGCGTGCCAGTCGCTGCGTCCGCTGCCGGTGCTGGATGCCATGACGGACTACTACACGACCTTCGGCGCCTGCGGGGAGCGCGGTCGTTATGCGTGGGGCCGGCGCGTCGACCAGGCGGTCGAGGCGGCCCGGGTATCCACACTCGCCGCGCTCAGGGCGTCGCCGCGCACCCACACGTGTGCCTTCACCCTCAACACCACGATGGGCCTGAACCTGCTGCTGCAGCAGCTGCCTCCCGGTCGCTACGCGCGTGTCATCACGACACACCACGAGCACAACTCGGTGTTCCTCTCGACGATGACCGCGGCGCGTCGCCTAGGCATCCCGCGCCACGTCGTCGAACGCTCCCTCCACGGCGACGTCGATCTGACCGCTGTCGATCTGACGGACGCTCTCGTCGTCCTGTCCGCGATGGACAACGTCACCGGCACAGTGACCCGTGATCTCCCCGCGATCGCGGCGGAGGTGCATCGGCGCGGGGGCGCCCTCCTGCTCGACGCCGCGCAGGCCGCACCGCACGCCTTCGCGAGCCTCCGCGGCCTCGACGCCGACGCGATCTGCTTCTCGGCGCACAAGCTCTACGGGCCGTCCCTCGGCGTCGTCGTCGCGACCGATGCGCTGCTGCGCAGTCTCGAGCTCACGTTCGTCGGGGGCGGCCAGGTCGACGCCGTCACGACGGACGGCTTCGTGCCCGCAGCCGCCGTGCACACGCGTCTCGAGCCCGGGCTGCAGGCGTGGGGGGAGATCATCGGGTACGGCGCGGCTCTCGCCTGGTTCCTGCCCCGAAGCGCCGAGATCGAGCGCCACGAGGACGCGCTCGGCGCGCGTCTGCGGGACGCGCTCGTCGAGATGCCGAACCTGCGCGTGTTCGGGCCCGTCGAGCGATCGGCGACGATCTCCGTCGTTCCGGAGCGCGTCGACGCGCATCGTCTCGCGGCATTCCTCTCCCAGGCGGGGATCATGGTCCGGAGCGGTCACTTCTGCGCCCACCACTGGCTCGACGAGCGCGCGCACCTCCCCACGCTCGTGCGCTTCAGCCTCGGCGCCCACACGACCGAGAGCGACATCGATCACTCGATCGTGGTCATGGACCGCCTGATGCGAGGGCTCTGACCCGTGGTCTGCATCGTCGCGTTCTTCGTCGTCCTCGTCCTCTCCGCCGTCTCGGCGAAGTACCGCAAGCTCCTCGGCAAGGCCTGGGGCTGCTTCTCCCGCCGCGTGACCTTCCGGGCCTGCGACACCTCGTTCCGCGACGATGTGAAGACCTCGATGCTCGCCCCCCTTGCGATCCGTGCGCCGCGGCTCGTGAAGCCCGCCTCGATCGCGATCGAGGTGCTGGCGTGGCTCATGGTGCTGTCCCTCGTGGTGAGCCTGTATCTGCTCGGTCGCAGCGGGCTCAACCTCTTCGTGTACGGCACCTGCGACAAGCAGGACACGCAGGCCTGCACGCTCGCGGCCCAGGCCTGCTCGATCGGCGGCAGCGAGCCGGGCTTCTGGGAGTCGGTGGGTCACGGCGACGTGCTCGGCGCGTTCGGTCGTGAGTTCGCCTCGGTCGGGGACACCATCTCCACGATCCCGAGCCGCCTGCGCGAGTGGGATGCCGCGGAGTTCGCGAGCCCCGACGCGACCTACCTCGGCGGCTACGTCGCGGGTCGGCCGGTCGCACTCGAGGTGCTCGACCCGGGCTGCCGCTTCTGCGCGGAGCTCTTCCGGAACATGCGGGCCTCCGGCTTCGACGAGACCCACAACGTCACGTACATCGCGTACCCGATCGACGGCGGGTTCGGGCCGAAATTCGCGAACTCCCCGCTCATCGCTTCGTATCTGACCGCGATCCGGGCCTGGGAGGCCGCGCACGGGACGACGACCGCGGAGACCGGGGACTGGTACATCCTCGAGCAGCTGTTCACGACCGTCGCCGACGACGGGCGCAGCACGCAGGAGTGGATGAACGCGGCGACGCCCGAGGAGGCGACGGCCCGGTTGCAGGAATGGCTCTCCGCCGACGGCTACGCCGCGGACGCCGTCGCCCAGATCGCGGTGCTCGCCGCATCACCCGAGACCGCCGCGACGCTCCGGGCCGGACGGACCGTCGTGGAAGACGACATCCGGACCGTCGCGATCCCGTCCCTCATCGCCGGCGGGCGGCTCCACTCCGGCCTCGTCGACGTGGATGCCCTCCGCGACATGCCCTGACCCGACGATGCGCGGGCGGCCATGGTGCGCGGGCGGACACGGTGCGCCGACGGCATCCGGCGACGCGTGGGCGCCCGACGGCCGCGTCTCACCGTTCCCGAGCGCGCGCTCGGTAGACTCGGGGGACGCAGTCGGAGAAGGCGGGAGTGTCGGTGACGGAGAAGACGCGGGGGACGAGGAAGGCCTCGGCCGAGGACATCCCCATGGGTCCGACGGGGCGCCCGTACCACGGCTTCCCGACCCCGGCGCCCCTCGATGCGCACGGCCCCGCTCGCATCATCTCGCTGTGCAACCAGAAGGGCGGCGTCGGCAAGACGACGACCACCATCAACCTCGCGGCATCCCTCGCCGAATACGGTCGCCGCGTGCTCGCGGTCGACTTCGACCCGCAGGGTGCGCTGTCGGCGGGCCTCGGCATCGCGACGCACGACGTCCCGACGATCTACGACCTGCTGCTGGACACGAAGCGCGACCCGCACGAGGCGATCGTGCACACCTCGACGCCGGGGCTCGACATCATCCCGGCGAACATCGACCTCTCCGCCGCCGAAGTGCACCTCGTGAACGAGGTCGCCCGAGAGACGATCCTCTCCCGCGTGCTGCGGAAGGTCGCCGGCGAATACGACGTCGTGCTCGTGGACTGTCAGCCCTCGCTCGGCCTCCTCACGGTGAATGCACTCACCGCGAGCCACGGCGTGCTGATCCCGCTCGAGTGCGAGTTCTTCGCGCTGCGGGGCGTCGCCCTGCTGATCGAGACGATCGACAAGGTGCGCGACCGTCTCAACCCCGCGATCGAGCTCGACGGAGTGCTCGCGACGATGTACGACCCGCGCACGCTGCACTCGCGCGAAGTGCTCGAGCGCGTCGTCGAAGCGTTCGGTGACGACGTGCTGGAGACCGTCATCGGGCGGACCGTGAAGTTCCCGGATGCCTCGGTGTCGGGCGTGCCGATCACCCAGTTCGCCCCCGAGCACGCGGCGGCCCAGGCCTACCTGCGCCTCGCGCGGGAGCTGGTCGCCCGTGGCGCCGTCGCCTGACGAGGCTTCCGCGGGGTTCCGCGTCTCGCTGTCCGGCTTCGACGGGCCGTTCGACCTGCTGCTGTCCCTCCTCGGTGCGCACGAGCTCGACATCACCGAGATCTCACTGTCGAAGGTCACGGACGAGTTCATCTCCTATCTGAAGGGCCTCGACGACGCGGAGGAGTTGGAGCAGGCATCCGAGTTCCTCGTCGTCGCCGCGACGCTGCTGGACATGAAGGTCGCCGGCCTCCTGCCGCAGGGCGAGCTCGTGGATGCCGAGTCGGTCGCCCTGCTCGAAGCTCGCGATCTGCTGTTCGCACGTCTGCTGCAGTACCGCGCGTTCAAGGAGGTGTCCGCGTGGTTCGAGCGGTCGCTCCGCCGCGAGGACCGGCGGCACGTGCGGGCCGTCCGGCTCGACGAGAAGTACCGCCGCGCGGTGCCGGAGCTCGTCTGGACGCTCACGGCCGCCGACTTCGCGGCGCTCGCGATGCTCGCCTTCGCGCCGAAGGAGATCCCGCACGTCGGGCTCGACCACCTGCACGCGCCGCTCGTGTCGATCCGCGAGCAGGCGGCGATCGTCGTCACTCTGCTGCGGGATGCCGGTGTGCTGAGCTTCCGCGAGCTCGTCGCAGGTACGGACCAGCCGGGCGTCGTCGTCGCGCGGTTCCTCGCGGTGCTCGAGCTGTACCGGCACGCCGCCCTGTCGTTCGAGCAGCTCGAGCCGCTCGGCGAACTGACCCTGCGCTGGACCGCGGAACGCTGGTCCGAAGAGAACCTCGCCACCCTGGGAGCCGATTATGACCGATGACCTCACCGGCGCCGCTGCGCCGGACGCCCTGGCGGGTGCGGACTCCGCCGAGTCCTTCGACTCGCCCGCCCGCTCGCAGGAGCCCGCCGACGTCGCCCGCCGACTCGAAGCGATCCTCCTGATCGTCGACGAGCCGCAGAGCCTCGTCGCGCTCGCCGCCGCGGTCGCCGCTCCCGTGCCGGCCGTCCGTCAGGCGATCGAGGGTCTCGTCGCCGACTACGACGGGGAGGCCGGAGGCCCGCGCCGCGGCTTCGAGCTGCGCGAGGTCGGCGGCGGGTGGCGGCTGTATGTGCGGGAGGAGCTCGACGACCTCGTCAGCGAGTTCGTCAGCGGTCAGGCGCCGAGCAGGCTCTCGCAGGCGGCGCTGGAGACCCTCGCCGTCATCGCCTACAAGCAGCCCGTGACCCGCAGCCAGGTCGCGGCGATCCGCGCCGTCAACGTCGACTCGGTCGTGCGCACGCTCGTCGCGCGCGGACTCATCACCGAGCTCTTCCACGACCCGGAGACGGGCGCCATCAACTACGGGACGACCGACGCCCTGCTCGTGAACCTCGGGATCAACTCCCTCGACGAGCTCCCGCACATCTCCCCGCTCCTCGACGACGGCGCCGAGGGCTTCGACAGCGAGGTCGTGCGATGACCGCCGCGGAGGAGGGCGTGCGCCTGCAGAAGGTCCTCGCGAACGCGGGCGTCGCCTCGCGGCGCGTCTCCGAGCAGTACATCGTCGAAGGCCGCGTGCGCGTCAACGGGCAGGTCGTCACGGAGCTGGGCTCGCGCATCGACCCGGCATCCGACCTCGTCGACGTCGACGGGACGGCGATCCAGCTCGATCCGACCAAGCGCTACGTGATGCTGAACAAGCCGACCGGCGTCGTCTCGTCGATGAAGGACGAGCACGGCCGCCCCGACCTGCGGCGCTTCA
Source organism: Microbacterium sp. (assembly GCF_017305435.1). Classification (GTDB taxonomy): domain Bacteria; phylum Actinomycetota; class Actinomycetes; order Actinomycetales; family Microbacteriaceae; genus Microbacterium. The sequence continues at coordinate 15,446 of NZ_JAFKIP010000004.1, forward strand.
CGACGGAGTGGGAAGAGCGTCTGTACAACGTGGGACGCCTGGACGCCGAGACGAGCGGACTGCTCGTCCTGACCAATGACGGCGAGCTCGCGCACGTGCTCGCGCATCCCTCGTTCGGCGTCGCGAAGGTCTACATCGCGAAGGTCGAGGGGCGCGTCGCCCCGCAGACGATCGCGCGGCTCACGAAGGGCGTCGACCTCGAGGACGGCCCGATCGCCGCCGACAAGGCGCGCCTGCTGGATGCCTCCGCCGGCAGCTCCCTCGTCGAGCTGACCCTGCACTCCGGCCGCAACCGGATCGTGCGTCGGATGCTGGCCGAGGTCGGCCACCCCGTCACGGAGCTCGTCCGGCGCCAGTTCGGCCCCCTCCACCTGGGCACCCTCCCAGCGGGGCGGGCGCGGGAGTTGACTACAGTGGAACGCGGCGCGCTGCTCACCGTCGCGCGCCAGGCGGATGCTCCCTCGAGCCCCTCCGCCGATGACGAGGCTGACTCCTAGGCGGAAACCGTGACCGACTCCACCGTCGCTGCGGCGCGTGCACGCGACGTGCGCGCCCCGCGCACGTCGGGCTGCGTGCGCATCGTCGGCGCAGGTCTCCTCGGTTCGAGCATCGGGCATGCGTTGACGGGGCTCGGCGTCGATGTCGTACTCGCCGACGCCTCGCCCGCGCAGCTGCGCCTCGCGATCGACTACGGCGCCGGCCGCGCCGAGGCATCCGGAGACGACCCCGCCCTCATCGTCGTGGCGACGCCGCCCGATGTCGTCGCCGACGTCATCGAGCGGGAACTGCACGCCTACCCGCGCGCCGTCGTCACCGACGTCGCGAGCGTCAAGCTCGAGCCGCTGCAGCAGCTGCGCTCGCGCGGCGTCGACCTCACGCACTACATCGGTTCGCACCCGCTGGCCGGTCGGGAACGCGGGGGAGCGATCGCCGCCCGCGCCGACATCTTCGTGGGCCGCCCGTGGGTCGTCTGCCGCGACGGCGAGACCCCGGCATCCGATCTCGCCCTCGTCGAAGGCCTCGCGCTCGATCTCGGCGCGACCCCGATCGAGATGACCCCCGAGGAGCACGACCGGTCGGTCGCGCTCGTCTCGCACGTGCCGCAGCTCGTGGCATCCCTCCTCGCGGGCCGCTTCATCGATGCGCCCGACGATGCGCTCGGACTCGCCGGCCAGGGCGTGCGCGACACGACCCGCATCGCCGCCTCGGCGCCGGAGCTGTGGGTGCAGATCCTCGGCGCGAACGCGGCGCCCGTCGTCGACGTGCTCGACGCGCTCGCGCACGATCTCCGCGACGTCGCGGACGCCCTGCGCGCCCCCGAGCGTCCGGGCGCACGCCGCACGGTCGCCGACACGATCCGCCGCGGCAACGACGGCGTCGCGCGGCTGCCCGGCAAGCACGGCCAGCGCCGCCGGTTCGAGAGCCTCGTCGTCATGGTCGATGACACTCCGGGTCAGTTGGGACGTCTGTTCGGCGAGCTCGGTGAGCTCGAGGTGAACGTCGAGGACCTGCGGCTCGAGCATTCGCCCGGCGCGCAGTTCGGGCTGGCGGAGATCAGCGTCGTGCCGACCGTGCTGCACCGCGCCGTCCAGGGGCTGGAAGAGCGCGGCTGGAAGATTGCGAGCCTGCCCTCATGAGCGATTCTTCGTCCGCGCCCGTCACGATCGCGATCGACGGACCCGCCGGATCCGGCAAGTCGAGCGTCTCGAGGGAGGCCGCTCGACGACTCGGCTACGGGTATCTCGACACGGGAGCGGCCTATCGCGCGCTCGCCTGGCACGTGCTCGACCGTGAGAGCGGCGCCGACACGACCGACGAGCAGACGGTGCAGGATGCCGCGGCCGCCTTCCCCTACGCCATCTCGCTCGATCCGGACGACTACTGGGTGCGGGTCGGTGATGTCGACGTCACCGCCGCCATCCGCGAACCCCGCGTCTCCGCTGCCGTGAGCGGCGTCGCGCGCATCCCCGCGGTGCGCGAGAACGTGAACACGCTCTTCCGCGCCCTCGTGCGCGACTCCGGCCGCCCCGGCGTCGTCGTGGAGGGCCGCGACATCACAACAGTCGTCGCCCCCGACGCGCCGGTCCGCATCCTCCTCACGGCGTCGCCCGAGGTGCGTGCCGCCCGCCGCAGCGCGGAGCTGAGCGGCGAGGATGCCGCCGCCGTCGCGAGCGCACTGCACCGCCGCGACGCGGCCGACAGCAAGGTCGTGGACTTCCTGAGCGCCGCCGACGGCGTGACGGTGGTCGATTCGACCGATCTCGATTTCGCACAGACCGTGGCCGCCGTCCTGGACGTCGTCGCCGCGGAGATGAACACGCAGACACAGGAGACGAACGATGGCCGCTGAGGACGAGTACGAGGGCGGTCCCGACCAGCTCGAAGAGAAGATGGCAGAACTCGACGAGGGGCTCGCCGAGCAGCGGGCCGCGACGCTGCGCGACTCGCTCAGCGACTACGACCTCGACGAGGACGACACCGAGCTGCTCGCGGGATTCACCGCGGGCGGTGAGATCGTCGAGGCGTTGCCGGCTCTGCCCGTCGTCGCGATCGTCGGGCGCCCGAACGTCGGCAAGTCGGCGCTCGTCAACCGCATCCTCGGGCGCCGCGAAGCCGTCGTCGAGGACACGCCCGGCGTGACACGCGACCGCGTCACCTACAAGGCCGAGTGGATGGACCGCCGCTTCTCCCTCGTCGACACGGGCGGATGGGAGCCCGACGCCCGCGGCATCGATCGCTCGGTCGCCGCCCAGGCGGAGGTCGCAATCGACCTCTCCGACGTCGTGCTCTTCGTGGTGGATGCCATGGTCGGCGCGACCGCGACGGACGAAGCCGTCGTGCGGCTGCTCCGCAAGACCTCGAAGCCCGTCTTCCTCGTCGCGAACAAGATCGACGACGCGCGGCAGGAGCCGGAGGCGGCGGCGCTGTGGAACCTCGGCCTCGGTGAGCCGCACCCCGTCTCGGCGATCCACGGGCGCGGCGTCGCCGACCTCCTCGACGAGGTCATGAAGGTGCTGCCCGACGTCTCCGCCGTCGCGAAGGCCGAGCTGGGCGGCCCGCGTCGCGTCGCGATCCTCGGGCGCCCCAACGTCGGCAAGTCGTCGCTGCTCAACAAGGCGGCGGGCGAGGAACGCGTCGTTGTGAACGAGCTCGCCGGCACGACGCGCGACCCGGTCGACGAGATCGTGGAGCTCGGCGGCAAGCTGTGGCGCTTCGTCGACACCGCTGGCATCCGACGTCGCGTGCACCTGCAGCAGGGTGCCGACTTCTACGCGTCGCTGCGCACCTCGGCCGCCCTCGAGAAGGCGGAGGTCGCCGTCGTCGTCCTCGACGTGTCGCAGTCGATCAGCGTGCAGGACCTCAACATCATCGACCTCGTGCTGGAGTCCGGCCGTGCGCTCGTGCTGGCGTTCAACAAGTGGGATCGCCTCAACGACGATGACATGGAGAACGCAGACCGCCGCCGCTACCTCGAGCGCGAGATCGAGCAGGACCTCGCGCACGTCGCGTGGGCTCCGCGCGTCAACATCTCGGCGCGGACCGGGCGTCATCTCGACAAGCTCGTGCCGGCGCTGGAGACCGCGCTCGCCTCGTGGGACCAGCGCATCTCGACGGGCAAGTTCAACGCCTTCCTCACCGAGCTCGTCGCCGAGCACCCGCATCCGCTCCGCGGAGGCAAGCAGCCGCGCATCCTGTTCGGCACACAGGCGGCGACGCGCCCGCCGACGTTCGTGCTGTTCACGACCGGGTTCCTCGACCCGGGCTACCGCCGGTTCATCCAGCGGCGCCTGCGCGAGATCTTCGGCTTCGAGGGCACGCCGATCGTCACGAACATGCGGGTCCGCGAGCGCCGACAGCGCTGACCGCGGCGTTCGTGGTTTCTCAGCGCGCCGCTCCTCAGCGCACGGCTTCTCAGCGCACGGTGAGGCTCGCGAACAGCTCGGTCGGAAGGTCGTCGAGGGCGAGGGATGCCGCGGCATCCGCCGCGACCCGCGGCAGCGGGCTGCGCGCGCCCGCCCCGCGGAACCGCTGCACGGCCCAGTGGTCGACGCCCGCGTCGGCGAGGCGGCAGCCGAGCGTGCGCAGGCGCGCGTCGTCGATCGCCGCCGGATGGACGGTGGTGCGCACCTCGACCTCGAGCGGCCGGTCTGTCCCCGCGCGCAGCTCTCGGTTGCCGAGCACGAGCTGGAGGGAGCGCCACGCGGTGGCGGCGCTGTTCGGCCGGCCGGTCACGAGATCGTAGTCGTCCGGTGCGGCCTTGATGTCGAGCCCGACCCAGTCGGCCTCCGGCAGCGCCTGCGCCAGGAGGCCCGGGTAGGCGCCCCCTGTGTGCAGTCCCACGCCGAAGCCGAGGCTCCGGACGGTGCGCATCGCGGGCAGGAGCGCCCGTTGGAGCGTCGGCTCGCCGCCGGAGAACACCACGGCATCCAGGAGCCCCATGCGCTCGCACAGGAGGTCCAGCACGTCGCTCCAGGAGAACTCGCCCTCTGCGCGCGGGTCGATGAGCGCCGGGTTGTGGCAGTAGAAGCAGTTCCACGGGCATCCCTGCAGGAAGATCGTGGCCGCGAGGCGGTCGGGCCAATCGACCGTCGAGAACGCGGTGATCCCGGCGATGTTCAGCTCACAGGCTGCGGCGGCACGGACCATGGCCCCTCCTGCGGGGTGAGCGCGGGTGCGACGAAATACGTCCTCTCCGAAGCTTCGCCCTTCTTGCCGATGTTGAACCCGGAGATGGGCCGGAAATACCCCATGACGCGCGTCCACACCTCGCATTCGGCCCGGCACGTCGGGCACGTCTCGTGGTGGCCGGAGACGTAGCCGTGACGCGGGCAGATCGAGAACGTCGGCGTGATCGTCAGGTACGGCAGCCGGAAGCGCTCGAGCGAGCGGCGGACGAGGTCCCGGCACGCGCGGGCGGACTCCATCGCCTCGCCGAGGTAGAGGTGGAGGACGGTTCCGCCGGTGTACTTCTGCTGCAGCGGCTCCTGGAGCGTCATCGCCAGGAACGGGTCGGCGGTGAACCCCACGGGAAGCTGCGACGAGTTCGTGTAGTAGGGGTTCTCCGCGGTGCCGGCGTGCCGGATGCCGGCGTCGCCGAAGCGGGCGATGTCCTCCTTCGCGAACCGGTAGGTCGTCCCCTCTGCGGGGGTCGCTTCGAGGTTGTACATGCGGCCCGTCTCCTCCTGGAACCGCGTGATGCGCTCGCGCACGCGATCCAGGAGCCGCAGCGCAGCTGCCGCACCGGTGTCATCGGTGAGGTCGTGCTCGTCGCGGGTCAGGTTCCGCACGTACTCGTTGACGCCGTTGACGCCGATCGTGGAGAAGTGGTTGTCGAGGGTGCCGAGGTAGCGCTGCGTGTAGGGGAAGAGCCCGGCATCCAGGTGGTGCGTGATGACGGCGCGTTTGGCCTCGAGGCTGCCCTTCGCGATGTCGAGCAGTTCGTCCAGGCGTGCGAGCGCGCCCTCCTCATCGCCGGAGTGGAGGAACCCCAGACGCGCGCAGTTGATCGTGACGACGCCGATCGAACCGGTCTGCTCCGCCGAGCCGAACAGGCCGTTGCCGCGCTTGAGGAGCTCGGTGAGGTCGAGCTGCAGTCGACAGCACATCGAGCGGATCATGCCCGGGTCGAGGTCGGAGTTCACGAAGTTCTGGAAGTACGGCAGGCCGTATCGCGCGGTCATCGCGAAGAGCGCCTCGACGTTCTCGCCCTCCCAGTCGAAGTCCTTCGTGATGTTGTACGTGGGGATCGGGAAGGTGAAGGCGCGCCCCTCGGCATCCCCTTCCGTCATCACCTCGATGAACGCGCGGTTGATGAGCCCCATCTCATCGGCGAGGTCGCCGTAGGCGAAGTCCTGCACCTCACCCGCGATCAGAGGTCGCTGCGCGCGGAGGTCGTCGGGGCAGACCCAGTCGAACGTGAGATTCGTGAACGGGGTCTGCGTGCCCCAGCGACTCGGCACGTTGAGGTTGAAGACGAACTCCTGCAGCGCCTGCCGGACCTGCGGGTAGCTCAGGGCGTCGCGGCGGACGTACGGGGCGAGGTAGGTGTCGAACGAGGAGAACGCCTGCGCGCCGGCCCACTCGTTCTGGAGCGTGCCGAGGAAGTTGACGAGCTGACCGAGAGCGCTCGAGAAGTGCCGCGGGGGAGCGCTCGACACGCGCCCGGGGACACCGCCCATGCCCTGTTCGAGCACCATCCGCAGCGACCACCCGGCGCAGTACCCGGCGAGGACGTCGAGGTCGTGGATGTGCAGATCGCCCTCGCGATGGGCGCGCCCCGCCTCGGCTGAGTAGACCTCGTCGAGCCAGTAGTTCGCGATGAGCTTGCCCGAGGCGTTGAGCACGAGTCCGCCCAACGAGTAGCCCTGGTTCGCGTTCGCGTTGACGCGCCAGTCGGCGCGCGCGAGGTACTCGTCGACCGTGTCTTTGACCGAGATCGTGCGGGAGGATGCCATGCTGCGACCTTCTTCCGAAAGGGGAGGAGTTGTGGTCTGACCACCATATGTTGTGGTCAGACCTCGCGACGACAGCACATGTGGCGTGTCGTGCGCGAATGTGACTTCGCGCGCGCCCCAACGAGCTCCGTGTGACAGGCTGGAGGCGTGACGATCGTGCCGCCTGCGCCCGGTGAGCCGCGTCGGCCGGACGGCCCGCGCGACCCCGGTGATGCCTGGGTCGTCGCCGACGACGGCACCCGGTACTGGGGGCGGTTCGGGGCCGCTGGCCTCCTCGCGTTCGATCCCGACCGCGGCATCCTGCTGCAGCATCGCGTCTCCTGGAGTCACCACGGGGATACGTGGGCACTCCCCGGAGGCGCACGACACGAGCACGAGTCCGCGTGCGATGCGGCCCTGCGCGAATCGGCCGAGGAGGCGGGTGTGCCGGCATCCGCCGTGCGCCCGCGCCTGATCAGCGTCCACGACGCCGCCATCTGGACCTATTCGACGCTCGTCGCCGATGTCATCGCCCCGTTCGAACCCGTCATCAGCGATCCGGAGAGCCGCGAGCTGGCGTGGGTGCCGATCGACGGTGTCGACGCGCACCCGCTGCACCCCGGCTTCGCCGCCGCGTGGCCGCTCCTGCGGTCGCTGCTGACGGTCCGGCCGGCGATCATCGTGGATGCCGCGAATGTCGTCGGGTCCGTCCCGGACGGCTGGTGGCGCGATCGCGCCGGGGCGACATCGCGGCTCGTCGAACGCCTCACGCTGCTCGCCATCGACGGCGTGGACGCCGCGCTGCTCGATCTGCCGGGAGACGTATGGTTCCCCGAGATCGTCGTGATCGTCGAAGGGCAGGCACGTGACATCGCGGATGCCGTGGAGAGCCCGGTGCGCGTCGTCCGTGCGCGCGGGGCGGGCGACGACGAGATCGTCGCCGAGGCGCGCGCGCTCCGGGACGCGGGGAGGGCCGTCACGGTCGTGACGAGCGACCGCGAGTTGCGTGTGCGCGTCGAGACTCTCGGCGCGAAGGTGCACGGGCCCCGGTGGCTGCCGGCCTGAACCGCGCCGCTCGGACTACAGCTCGTCGTCGCGGCCGCGCAGCCGGTCGATCTCGCGTCGCTCCCGCTTGGTCGGCCGGCCGGCTCCGCGATCGCGCACCGCGAGCTGGGCGACGGGCTCCCGCGGTGGCGTGCGGTCCTCTGCGGCGAGGGCGGCGAGCGGGGCGCCGACCCGCTTCGCGATCAGCTGCCGAACGACGAGGATGCGGTCGAAGCCGGCGATCCGCACGCGCAGCTCATCGCCGATGCGGAGGGGCTGCGCGGCCTTCGCCTTCTCGCCGCCCACGCGAACATGCCCCGCGCGGCATGCGGTCGTCGCCGCGGACCGGGTCTTGTAGATGCGCACGGCCCAGAGCCAGGCATCCACCCGGACCGAGCCGGTCATCGCTCTCCTCGTGTCAGCAGCCGAACCGCGCCGAAGACGAGGAGACCCTGTCCGATCGTGTACGTCAGCATGACCCACGGGCCTGTGAGCGCGTCGGAGACGCCCGGCAGGAACAGCAGGAGCGCGAGGAGGGTGTCGGAGGCCAGGAAGAACGCACCGCCCGCCGCGGTGATGCGGGAGCCGCGGGCGGCGGAGGCCGCCGTGCCACCGAGAACGACGCCGTAGATCGCGACGCCGATCGCGAGCGCGCCGAGGTGCGGCCACAGCAGGGCGATCATCGTCACCCACCAGGCGACATAGACGAGAGCCCAGCGCGGAAGCGGCCGACGGGCGAGGGCGCGCAGGAACAGAGCGATGTAGGCGAGATGCGCGAGCCCGAAGCATGCGAGCATCGCGGGCAGCTCGTCGTCGAGGAACGGGAAGAAGATGCCCGCGCCGTCGCCGAGCCACGAGAAGGCGATCGCGAGGAGGAGCAACGCTCCGACGCGGGAGCGCGCGCGGATGCCGAGCGCGACGAGTGCGGCCAGGGTGAGCGCGGGCATGAGGAGCAGCTTCGTCGGGTACACGAGAGCGTCGAGCCCGAACACCATGGCTGCGACGTGGACCACCGAGGCGGCGACGTAGAGGCCGAAACCCCACCACCGGGTGTCGTGGGATGTGCGGTCGGCGCTCGTGGGCGTCGAGGTCGGTGCGGCCACGGGGCTCCTTCGCGCGAGCGGTCTCGGGTGCGCGCTGCGCACCTCGGACCCATCGTAGGCGCGGGGCGCGGGGCGCGGGGCGCGGGGCGCGGGGCGCGGAGTGCGAAGCGCGGTCAGCTGATCGCGAGCGCCACGATCGGCCGCGCGGGCTTCGGACGAGCGACCTCGTGGAAGCCCGCGTCGAAGAAGGTCGACAGTGCGCCGTGGAAGAGTTCGTTCGACGTCGTCTTCTTGACCGCGGCATCCACCGGATACCCCTCGATCACGCGGGCGCCGTGGCGGTGCGCGTGCTCCACCGCTGCGGCGAGGAGGCGGGCACCGAGGCCGGCGCCGCGGTGCTCTCGCCGCACGACGAAGCACGTCACGGCCCAGACCGAGGGGTCGTCGAAGGGTTCGGGGGACTGCTGGAAATCGCGGGTGCGCGCGAGCCGCGGCTGGTCGGGGCGAGGCGACACCTTGACCCAACCCGCTGCGGCGCCGTCGACGTAGGCGATGAGCGCGGATGCGGGCGTCGCGGTGAGGTCGGCCCGCAACAGCTCGCGCCGCTCGTCGCGGGACGTGGCGTTGAAGTCCTTGTTCGGCAGCATCCACCACTGGCACCAGCAGGACGCGCCGTCGCCGCCACCGGTGAGCGCGTGTTCGGCGTCGGCGAAGCGGTCGGTGGATGCCACGCGGATCTCGATCTCGCTCATGCCGACACGCTACGCGCCCGGTCAGACATCGCGCTCGGGTCGGGCGGCCGGGCCGGTGGGCTCTCGGTCCTGCTCGGTTCGCGACGGCCTCGCGGACAGGCTACGATAGGGGAGTTGTCCGCGTGCGGGCGATGGACCGGGATGTGGCGCAGCTTGGTAGCGCACTTGACTGGGGGTCAGGTGAGTTAGAGCGGCGTGACTGCACGAAAACTAAACAACGGGATGTGGCGCAGCTTGGTAGCGCACTTGACTGGGGGTCAAGGGGTCGCAGGTTCAAATCCTGTCATCCCGACAAAAAGCCCTGGTGAGAGGCAACTTTCACCAGGGCTTCGTCGTATCTGGACGTGGTCACTGCCTGGTCCACTCGCCCGATCTGCTCGATCCGGTCGCCGCCGAAGTGGACCACTCCCGTTCAGTGTCCTCGCCCGCGAAGTGCACCAGAAGGTGCCCGTCGAGTGGACCAGAATCCGCGCAGGACGGTGCTCCGGCCCCTTCTGGAGGGGTCGGAGCGGGGTTCGGAGGCGGTCACAGGCGGGGTCCGTCGCGGCGGGTGGTGTCCCTTCTGGTGGGTGCTGCGGACAGGAACTGGTTGGCCTGTCGGGCCGCTTCGGCGAGGTGCCGATGGTCGGGGTGCAGATAGCCCTTGGTGGTCTCGATCGACTGGTGTCCGAGAATCTCTTGGAGCACGTGCAGGGCGATGCCGGCGTCAGCCATCCACGTCGCTCCGGTGTGGCGCAGCCCGTGCCGGGTGAGGTTGCCGAAGCCGAGTTTTGCCACGAGGTCGTCCCAGTGGGTGGCGTCGCGGACGGTGGCGGTGGTGAGGACGCCACCGCGGGGCCCGCGCAGGAGCGGATCGTCGGGCTCCTTGCCGTCGGTGAGGCGTTCGAGGATGGGTTCGAGGGCGTCGAGCATTGGGACGGGGCGGTCGCTGCGGCCTTTGGTCTGCTTGACGACGAGGCCACCCTTGCCGGGATAGTGCTGGCGTCTGATCCACACGATGCGGTTGCCCCAGTCCACGTCCCCGGCCCGTAGCCCTGCGACCTCTGAGCCGCGGGCGGCGAGGAGAGCGGCGAGCATGATGTGATCGGAATACGACTGGTGCACCTTCCCGCACGCGGTCGCGAGCTTCTGCAACGTGGGAAGGTCTGGGAGGGCGTACTGGCGGAGCGCTCCGGTGGTGTGGGTGACGTGTTTGCCGAGGTTGCGTCGGGCACGGTGCTTGGCCGGGTTGATCGAGATGATGTCGTCACGGACGGCCTCATCCAGGACCCGGACCAGCGGGGCGATGGAGTTCTTGATAGTCGAGGCGGAGTGCTCAGCCTCCCAGCCGTCGATGGTGCGGTCGATCATCCCGGCGGTGATCTTCGCGACCCGGATGTGCCCGAGCGCGGGCAGCACGCGGAGCCGAAGCCCGGTGTCATAGAGCTCAGCCGTGGACGTGGGATCGAGGCCCCGCTGCCACCTGTCACCGATCGACGCTGCGTAGGCGGCGAGCGTGATGGTGGTGTCGTTGCCGGTCTCGGTCGCGGCACGCATCTGCTCGAAGAACTCCTCGACCTCCTCCGCGGTGCGGACGTGACTGACTCGGCCGACGCGCTTCTTGGTCGAGGGGTCGGTCCAGCGCACGCGGGCGCGGAAGCCTTCGGTGCGGCGTTCGACGTCGGTGGTGAGCTTGACGCCGACCGGCGGCATGCGACGGTTGCGGGGGTCAGCCATGCGCTGTCTCCTGCTCGCGCACCCAGGCGCGCATGGTGACGGGGTTGTAGCGGTAAACGCCACCGACCTGCACGAACGGTGGCCCGACCTTCTCGCGCCGCCACCGGGACAGTGTGGCCTGGGAGACGGTCAGGAACTCCGACGCCTCCCTGGGGCACCACAGCGGCTCGACGGTGCCGATGCCGCGGTCACTGAGTGGGCTCGTCATCGTCGGACACCTCGCCGGTTTCTGGGTCGGCGCCGAGGCTCGCGTAGAAGGCATCCTCAGCGGCCTGGCGGCGTGCGACATCGGCCTTGACGAACGCTCGGAAGTCCGCCGCCCGGTCGGGGATCACGATGTCCTCGATCGTCTCCGTGGGCGTCTCGCCGGGCCATGCGGTCTGCCGGGTGGCGCGGTCGCGGTCCAGGCGGGTGCCGCAGGCGGCGACCCAGTCGCGCAGGCGTTGGCGGGCGTCGGCGAAGTCGCGGTGCCAGCCGTTGGGTGCTGACCCGTTCTCCTCTGGGTCGTAGGCGCACAGCCAGTGCAGGTGCAGGGCGCTGAGCTCCCACACCAGCTCCGGGTGGCGGTGCCAGAACGGCGGGACCACGGACGCGGGGAGCCCGTAGGTGTGGCGCAACCAGGTCACCCACTTGTCGAGCTCGACCCATTCGCCGGCGGCCTCCTCGGCGGTGAGGAGGTTCCAGTTGACCGGATGCGGCGGTTCCGCGAGCAGACCAGCGTCCTCCTCCGGCACTTCTGTGTCGTCGGTGTCGTCCAAGGGAGCGGGCTCTGGCTCGTCCTGCTCGGGGATGTCATCGACCTCGGCCATCATCGTCTCCTCGGTCACAGCCCGAGCGCCGGTGCGGTCGACGGGGAGGAGCGGCGGGGCTCCTCGTTGCGCGTGGCCTCCCTGGCTGCGGTGGATGCCGGGGCTTCTCCCTCCGCTACACGAGTGGTGCGCGGGTTGCGGTCGACTTCGTAGCTGGTGCGGGCGAGGTCGTGGCCGATCTTCTTGGCGACGAACTCCTCTCCCTGCACGGTCTGCCGGTCCCTCTCGTACTCGTACGGGTGCGTGTAACCCTCGGCGACGAAGCTGTCGCCCTTCGCGAACCGCTCATGCGCCCGCTCAGCGGTCGTCCGATACGCCACGAGGTCGTGAAACGTGGTCTCCAGCTCCGTGAACGACCCGTCCGGCTCCCTGCGGTAGTGCTCCTGCCCGACACGGGCATAGAACCTCGCTTCGCCCTTAGCGGTGTGGCTGAGCTGCGGGTCCGAGGCGATGAACCCTGTGAACGACTCCTGCGTGTGGATCGCCATGACGACCGTCCCTTCCTGGCATCGGCGGCCCCATGACAGAACCGCTCTTGTCAGGCAGGTGCGTCAGGGCTCCCCAGTGGGCGGCGTTGCAGCAGTTCCTCGATGTCGGTCCGGTCGGCGCGTAGCGTCTTGGCGTCGGGCCGGTCGGTCCATAGGCGCAGTCGCGTGACGATGGGCGGTGCGGCGCGCAGTAGGACGAGCGCGGTGCCGAACGGGAGGGTGCGGATGGTGTCGGGCGGCATGATCGGCACGCGGCGGATGGAGCGTTGCGCGGAGCGGGAGCCGTGGTCGCCGATCGTGGTGGAGTCGGTCACCTCGTCCCGCTCTCCGATGAGCGTGGTCAGGTCGTGCAGGTCCTTCGAGTTCGACGCGCCACCGAGAATGATCTTGACGATGGAAGCGTCCCAGATCGCGCCCGCCGCGTTCTCCGACCACTTCTCCCGCGCCTGCGCGAGCGACTGGAGCACCGGCATGGTGGTGATCCCGGTGCCACCGCCCTCAGCCATGAGCGTCGGCAGGGACGGCAAGGGTGCGAGGTTGCCGACCTCATCGAGCGCCAGCAGCAAGGGCGGGTCGAGGCGGGCGCCGGAGCTGGTTGCGGCGATGCGGCGGGCGGCTTCCACGAGGTCTTCCACGAACGCCGCCACCAGCGCCGCGCTGTTGTTGGCGCCGGCGCCGGTGGCGAGCAGGTAGAGGGTGCCTTTGGCGCGGAGGAACGCTTCGGGGTCGAAGTCCTCGCCTTCCCGCGGTGACACGGCGTCGAGCACGCGCGGGTCTGCGAGGGCGGCGAGGGCGAGGGAGACGCCTTGCCAGATGGAGTCGCGGGTGCGGGGGTCGGAGTCGATCATCGCCTGCAACGACTCCGCCCACCCGACCGCGGCTCGTGGGTTCGCGGTGAGGATCGCCACCGCGTCCGCGGCAGCGGATGGGTCGAGGGTCCACCGGAACAGCTCGCCGGGCGGCCGGTGGTCGAGAGCTGCGGCGTGCAGGAGCGCTTGGAGTGCGGTGCGGGTCTTGCCCTCCCAGAAACCGCCGCCCTCGACACCGCCTGCCGAGAGGCCGGTGCCGGCGGCGAGCCCGGTGGCGCGGATCATCGCGGTCAGCGGGTCCTCGCACCCGCGGATGGGTGACCATCTGAGCCCGGCGGGGACGCCTTCGGCGAGGTGCTGGGGGTCGAACACGGCGACAGGGCCGATCTTCTGCCGGGCGCGGAGGGTGGCGGTAAGGTTGTCCGGCCGGGTGCTCGTGGTGACGACCGCGCCAGGGGCGTCGAGGATCATGTTGATGACGATCCCTGCGCCCTTCCCGGATCGGGGCGGCCCGAGCAGCAGGATCGAGTCTTCGACCGAGGCCCAGACGCCGTGCCCGCGTGAGACGCCGATGCGGTAGCCGACATCCTCCGGGGTCGGCTTGTCGAGGGACGGGCGCAGGTGTCCGGCCCGGCGCAGCAGCGCGGTCTCGGAGGCAGCCCGGGCGACCTCGGTTCGGGTGGCGATCCCCGCGATCCGGTACGGGTCGGTCTTGATCTGCCGGCCATGATCGCGCAGCAGCCGCCACCCCCACCAGCCGAGCGCCCCAGCTGCGAGGATGAGGACAGCGGCGGTGATCCAGTACGCGACGGCGTGCAGCCCTTCTGCGTCGAGCGCGGTTGCCGGGTCTGTGGGGTTCAGCAGCACCCCCAGGCCCGCTTCGATCCCGCCTGCGGGCTGGGCGGCGCCGGTGATCCACGCGGCGACCGACCCGGCCGCGCGCAGGAGACCGGCCAGGACCGCGGCGGCGATGAGGACGCCGATGCCGAGGTTGCTGAGCTCGTCACCGAGTGATCTGGCGGGTGTGGGGGTGCTCATGCGGGGTGTCCGATGGTGAGGGTTCCCGAGACGCGGCCGAGCAGGACGACCTCGCGGGTCGGGCTCGCCGCGGCTTGCTCGGCAGTGAGGAGGGCACGCATAGTGCCGTCCGGGCCGGCGTCGCCGTGCGCGATCACGATCGCGATCCCCACGTCCTCGCCGGGCACGAACCCCTCCCCGTGGAGCGTGACGAGCTCCGGCATCACCCGTCGCGACGGTGGCGGGGCCGGTGCGGGCTCAGGTTGGGGGCGGCGGCGTGTGCTGGGGGTGATGATGTCGGTGAACGTCGTCCCGTTCGCCTCGCGCACCTCGACTCGCAGTGGCGAACGGTGCTGGGAGGTGAGCTGGTCCAGGATGCGGGCGAAGTCTTCCCTTCGCCACGCCGGGGCGAACGGCTCCGGCTCGTAGGGTGTCCCGTCGACGGTGACGGTCATCCGCCCGTCCGGGGCGATGTCCATGACGACGTGCGGGAGCACGACAGGGATGGGTGCGTCTCGGGGTTCGGGTTCGGGTTCGGAGCCGGTGCGCTTGTAATGCGGGCGGGCCATCAGGATTCCTGCCGATCGTTCACGATTCCCGAAGCGGCGTCGGGATTGCTGAACCCGCGACTTTTTGATGTCATGCGGGTGGTGGTGTCGAACGCGGTCAGCTCGGCGGGGTGGAGCTGGTGCTGGACAACGAAGGAGCGGTCCTTGATCCGCCACAACCCTTGCCCGGTGCCCAGACCCGGGAGGAGCTTCTGTTCGGTGCCGGTGAGGCCGAGGGCTGTGGCGGTGGAGCCGAGCTGGTCGGCTTCCTGCCGGTAGACGATCCGGGTCTCCGCGTTCGCCAACAGCGACGACGCGAGGGCTCTCATCGCGGAACCCTGGTCGCCGACGTTGTCCAGGTCGGAGAGCTTGTGGAAGATCAGCATGTTCGCGATCCCGAAGTGGCGAGCGAGCCTCCATTGGGCATCCATGCGTCGCAGCAGGGCGGGGTATTGCATGAGGCGCCAGGCTTCGTCGTAGATCACCCACCGTTGCCCGCCGTTCGGGTCCGACAGAGCCGATTCCATCCACGCGGAGGAACAGGTCATCAGCACGGAGATGAGCGTGGAGTTCTCGGCGACGCGAGACAGGTCCAGCGACACCATCGGCAGGGACGGGTCGAACCTCACCGTTGAGGGACCGTCGAACAGCCCTTGCAAGTCGCCCGCCACCAGCCTCCGCAGGGCGTGGCCGACCAGCCGGCCGTCTTCGGCAAGTCGCCGGTCCTCATCATCTGCGGGGTTGGGCGCCAGGATGCGGTCGACGACCATCGGCAGGATCGGCACCTCCGCGCTCCTCACAGCGTCTTGGAGGGCGAGGTCGATCGCGGTGTGCTCCAACGGCGACAGCACACGATCCAGCACCGTCTCCGCCAGCGCGCCGATGAGGTCGCGGCGGCGGGAAGCAACTTGCATCGCCCACTCCGCATCCGACACGGCCGAGGGGCGGTGGCCCTCATCGAGCGGATTCAACCGGTTCGACAGCCCGTGGCCGAGGACGATCGCTTTCCCGCCGACCGCTTCGGCGACGGCGGTGTGCTCGCCCTTGGGATCGCCGGGGACGTAGACGCGCCGGCCGAAAGGGAGCGAGCGGGTGTAGAGGGACTTCGCCAGGGAGGACTTGCCGGAGCCGACAATCCCGGCGAGGACGACGTTGGGGGCGGTGATGAGGCCTTGCTGGTAGAGCACCCACGGGTCGTAGACGAACGACCCACCGGAGTAGAGGTCCTGGCCGACGAACACGCCTGCCGAGCCGAGGCCGCCTTCGGCGAGGAATGGATATTGCCCGGCGAGGGTGGCGGAGGTGTCCTGGTGCTTCGGAAGCCGCAGCCGCCCCGGTGTCCGCAACGCGGCAGGACCGGACTCGCCGGCGGCCGGCAGGTACGTCGTTGCGCGCTTTTCTGCTTGCTCGGCTTCCCATCTGGCTTTCGCCTCCGCCTTCCGTGTGTCGCGGGCGGTTGTCTCGATCCGGGTGGCGGCCTGCTGGCGAGCTTTGCGGTTCCGTCGGCGCTCACCTTCCGGGCCGACCAGCACCGCCGTGTGCAGACGGCCCTCATCCTTTTCGGTCACAGTGCCAACCCCCGCCCGTGCGAGGCGGATGCGCCCGGCCGGCGGGCGAACCAATCCGTCGCCTTCGCACGTCCCGCCCGCACCGGCGCCCGTTCGACCGTCCGCCGTGCGGGAGCCGGAGTGGGCGCGGTCGTGTCGCTGTTCAGTAGCGCTGGGTCCGGTACGGCGTCGTGGGTGCGAAGCAGGGAGACGTGGCCGAGGAAGGGACTGTAGGTGAGGGTGTAGACGTCCCCGGTCGCGGTGCGGTCGAGGGCGCCGGTCGGGGGCTGGTCGTAGACGTAGCCGTTCTCGAGCGCCGCCTGGGTCGTCTCCTCCCCGAAGTCGTACCCGGACAGGTGCTCGATCGCCGCATCAGCGCCGTCGCGGTCGATGATGTCGAGCACCTGATCGGCTTCGTCGCCTTGGAGGAACACGACACTGACCCACCGCCTGCTCGTCCTCTCCGCGATGTCTGGGTCGTGATCGATCAGCTCGATCAGGGTGTCGGGGTGCTGGCGGGCGGCATCGGCCACCCAATCGGGGAACGCCCCGTCGTTGTCGGTGTGCTGGCCGGGATTCTCGATCGCGAACTGGCGTGCGTCGCCTGCGGCGGAGAGGAACACCGCGAGCTCGCGCAGCGCTCGCTCCGGTGAGACGGGGGCGCCCGTGCCGGTGAACAGGTCCCGTCCGTCGACCGACTGCCCGGTGGCCGGGTTCTCGATGTGGTAGGCGTACCGCTGGTGCTCACCCAGCGGCACGTCCGGCCACACCGTCAACCTCAGCTCCCCAGCCTGCACCGTGGTGCGCGTCGCGCCTGTCGTGTCGAGGGGTTCGGGGGCGGGGTGCCAGGCGATTCGCCCGGACTGCGACATCGCCGCATCGACCCGGTCATGGACCGTGTCCAGCAGGGTGCCGGCCTGGTGCAGCTCGTCTGCCGCCGCCAGCGCCGCCGTCGCCCCGGCGGGCTGGCTGCCCGCGTCGGTGTGCGCGCGGGACCGGGCGTTGATGTGGGCGGCGGCGAGCTGGTCGAGCACCTGCCGCAGCGACCGCACCCCGGCCAGCAGTTCCCCGAGCACCGGGTAGGTCTCGGCGGGGTTGTCGAAGGTGCGGGTGGCGTGGGCGAGGCCGCGGAGCGCGGCGGATGCCTCCATCGCGTCCTCCACGGGGTTGTCGAAGGTTGGCATGGTCGGGACTCCTCACGAGGGAACGGTTGATGGTGGGATGGGTCAGACCGGGCGGCACAGCGGCAGCGCGGTCGCGGTGAATGCCTGGGCTTGCTGGCCGACGAGGCGGCGGGTCTCGCAGGAGGCTTGGATCGCGGCCTGCTCGACTGCGGCCACCGCGGCGTCGAGCTCGTCCGCGGTCGGGGCGGAGACGGAGACGAGGCCGGAGACACGGAGGACGCCGTGCCCGGCGGTCAGGTCCGCTTCCTGTTGCAGCACGTCATCGAGCTCCGCGCTGGAGGCGGCGTCCTCGATTTGCCCGATCTTGCGGCGTTGGGCGGCGTCGGAGATGAGTTCGGTCTTCTTCTTCCGCAGGTCCCTCGCGGCCTGGTCGGCACGGACCGGCGTGTAGTGCAGCGCGAGGGTGCGGAGGATGCCGTTGGACAGCACGAGCGGAGCAAGGAACCCTGGGTAGACCTGGGAGCGGGGCCATTCGGTGATCCACAGCACCGCATGGAAGGCGCTGTCGGATCGCAGGCGGTCCCAGGTCTCGGTGACCGCCACTGGACCGGCGGTGGCGAGGTCGCGGCCGAGGTCGCCGTGGCGTTCCAGGGCGGGGGCTGCGGCGGGGTCGTACGCTCCGCGGAGGATGACGGCGACCTCGCCAGGGGTGAGCCACCCGGTCGAGGTGAGCTCTGCCGCGCGGAGCGCCGTGCTCAGGGTGGTCATCTCTTGCCGCAGCACTGCCGCAGCGCCGCGTATCCCGCCGCCTGCGGTTCTGATCTGCCGGGCGCTGTTCTTCATGTCCAGGGCGAGGCTGATTGTGGTCGCGTGGCGTTCCCCGGCGGGGCCGGCGCGGTCGATGAGTTCGGCGTAGGTGGTGGCGGCCCAGGAGCCGTCGTCGGTGCCGTGGGTGCGCCACCACTCCGCCAGCCCCGTCCCCGAGTCCGGCAGGGTCCGCTCACTGACTTGGATGCGGGCGATCCGCCCTGACCGGCAGGCGGCGGCGAGCACGCGGCCCCACCCTGCGACGCGGCGTTGCTGCTCGCCGGGGTCCAGGAGCACGAACGCCGGGTGGGAGACGCCGAGGATGACGGTGAGGGTCTGCCCGTGGGGGTCGTGGATCATCGCCGCCCCCGTCTCTGGGTCTTCCCATTCGCGCAGCGGCGCGGCGTCTCCTGGCAGGGCGAGGGTGCCGGCCGGGCGCGGGCGGATGACCCGGCGCCGGTAGATGAGCTGGCCCAGACAGGTGCGGGCGGCCCAGCGGGTCAGGATCGGCACCCACTCGATCAGCTTCCTGCCCCCTGCCGGGATCACGGCGAGGAGGGCGGCGCCGGCCCAGACCGGGGACGTCCAGGCCAGTCCCATGCCGCCGCTGGTGTAGAGGGAGGCGACGATGGTGAGGATCGCGATGCCGAGGACGATCAGCTGCGGCAATGACAGGCCGAGCATGATCCCGCGGCGGGTGAGGCGGGAGAACTGCACCGCCCCCAGCGGGTACCCGGTGTGCGTGGTGGCGGCCATTGGCTCATTCCTTCCCGGAGGACTTCGAGGACGGAGGCGGCGGCGGGTCGGACTTTCGTGACGACCACGGGGACTCCTGCGATGGCGGCGCAGGCGAGGCGGTCGGCGGCGTGGAGGGTACCGGACCTGACGATGGCGGCGGCGTGCCTTGCGCGGGCGGGACCGGCGGCGGAGTGCTCTGTTCGGCCGCAGCCCCGGCATGGCTCTCCGCGGCACCGCCGACAGCGGCACCGGCTTTCGGTCCGGCGGTCGCGGCGCCCTTGACCACTGCACCGCCGACGACCACCGCCGCACCGACAGGCCCCGCGGCCGTACCAGCGCCCGCGCTGGCACCCGCCCCCGCACCGGCTCCGGCTCCGGCTCCGGCGCCCGCTCCGCCGGATGACGCCGCAGCGCCCCCGGCAGTTCCGGTCGCTCCGGCACCGCCCGATGCCGCCGGGCCACCCGCAGGCGGCGTCGGCCCACCCCCTCCGCCGCTTCCGCCGCTGGGCTTGCCGCCGGTATCACTGCCGCCGTCGAGGACCTTCTTCGCGCTGTCGCCCTTGGGTGCGGACGGCACCGGAACCGGGCGGTTCAGTGCGGACTTCGCCTCCTGCTCGCTGGACATCGCGTGGTACATGTCGAAGCCAACGAAGGACAGGAACTTGTAGGTGATGTACGGGGCGAACGCGGCGATGAACATCAGCACCACCCCGGCGATCGGGTCGCTGATGGAGGCGAGGTCCGCTTCGATGGGGGCGGAGACTTGCCCGATCGCGACGAGGAAGATGACGACGAGGACGAGCTTGGAGAAGATGAGGGCGATCACGAACGCCGCCCACTTGGCGAACCAGCCCTTGGTGGCATCCCAGGTCGCCCCGGCCAGGGCGATGGGGCCGAAGACGATCGCGACCAGCAGCAGCGCCTTGCGGATGAGGAGGCTGAACCAGACGATCGCGGCGGCGGAGATGGCGAGGCCGGCGAGGAAGATGGTCAGGATCGCGCCGACGCCGGGGGCGGCGATGTTGATCCCGGCAAGTCCGGTGGCGAGGAGCCCGATCTGGGTTCCCATTCCTTCCATCGTGTTGCCGGTGGCCTGCACGATCCCGACCGCGAGCTGGTCGGTGACTTCCAGCAGCAGCGCGGTGAGGGTGATGACGAGGAACGATCCGAGGATGCTCTTGGCAAGTCCCAGGGCGGCGCGGGACAGGGCGGTGGGGTCGCGGTGGATGAGCCCGGTGATGAGCTGTAGGCAGAAGAACACGAGCATCACGAAGACCGCGACCCCGAACAGGACGTTGTAGACCCCGATGTACTCCGGAGAAGTGACGTCGACGAGGGTGGTGGTGTCGAACACAGTCCAGACCGCCTCGAACAGCCAGGCAGCCGCCCCGGCCATCGCCTGGCCGAGCCAGTCGAACGGCGCCGCGATCAACGATGCCGTGCCCTCGCCCACGGCGTCGCAGACGGCGGAGATGACTGGGACATCGCACACGCTCACCGCACCCACCCCCGCGGGAGGCGCGTTGCTGGGGTGGTCATCAGACGGCCTGCCCGACGCCCCAGAAGAAGTTGATGAGCGTGACCGCGGCACCGCAGATGATCGCCGCACCGCAGGAGACGAGCACGCCGACTTTGCCGCGGCTGGCGAGGTGCGGGTTGGAGGAGTTCGCGCCGAACCCCCATACGATCGCGCTGATGATGAGGGCGAGGACGGAGAGGATGAGGCCGACGGTCATGACGGCGCCGACGATGATGCGCAGTTGCTCGATGCCGGGAAGGCCTGAGCTGTTGGGGTCGATGTCGATCACGGGGATGCTCCTGACTGTTCGCGAGACGTGTTCTCGACGGTCAGGTGCACCGCGTCACTCCACGAGGCCGCTCACGCGGACGGTGCCTCGTATCGTGGAGGGGTGTCGGTAAGTGAGGTGAGCGATGCGTACGCGGAGCGTGCGGCTGAGTACATCGACGCCCTGGGGTTCATCGAGGCGACGGCCGAGCAGGACCGGACGCTGATCGGCACTTGGGCCGGCGGGGTCGCCGGCCGCATTCTTGATGTCGGCTGCGGGCCGGGACACTGGACGGCGTGGCTCCATGCCCAGGGGCACGACGTGGAGGGTGTCGATCCTGTGCCGGTCTTCATCGACCACGCCAGGACCAGCTACCCCGGTGTCCCGTTCCGTGTCGGATGGGCCGAACATCTCGACGCGGAGGATGCGAGCGTCGGCGGCGTCCTGGCCTGGTACTCGCTCATCCACACCGACCCGGCCCATGTGCCGCTGGTGCTCGGCGAGTTCGCCCGCGCGCTCACACCGGACGGGTCGCTCGCGCTCGGGTTCTTCGAGGGGTCCGAGGTGGCGCCGTTCGATCACGCGGTGACCACCGCGTACTTCTGGCCCACCGATGTACTGGCGCGGCTGGTCGAGGAGGCGGGGTTCACCGTGACCGGTCGGCACACTCGCACGGACCCCAGCGCCCGGCCTCACGGGGCGATCATCGCCCGCCGGACACGACCCTGACGCGGACTGACCGCGCTCACTCCGGTCAGAGTTGTTCGCCGACGCCGAGGAGGAAGTTCACCCAGGAGACCCCGGCACCGGCGAGCGCTGCGGCGCCGAGGGCGACGAGCAGGCCGGTGCGGGCTTTGGTCGCGGCCTGGTAGTTGCCGCTGGAGGAGGCGACCGCCCACACGATCGCGCAGACGATGAGCATGAGCACGGCGATGATGAGGACGAACATCAGCAGCGCCCCGACGATGGAGCGCAGCTCGGCGGCACCGCCGACGCCGCCGAAGTCGGGAAACACGTCCATCAGGCCCCACTCTCAGCGGTGCAGGTCGCGAGGGTCATGTCCCCGCCGGTGACGCCTTCCGCATTGTGGTCGGCGAGCCAGGCGGTGCCGTCGACGGCAGGCTGCCCTTGCCCGCCGGGGTGGATTTCCAGGTGCAGATGGGGTCCGGTGGAACGGCCGGACGAACCCACATCTCCGATGTGCTGCCCCGCAGTCACGGTCTGCCCTTCGGTGACGTGGATGCCGGTCTCCCACATATGCGCGTAGTACGACGCGACCCGCTCGCCCCGGACGGAGTGCTCGATGATGACGAGCCCGCCGAAGCCGCCGCTGGGCCCGGCGTGCACGACCACCCCGTCCGCGATGGCGAGGATCGGGGTACCGTCCGCGGCGGCAAGATCGGACCCTGCGTGGAACGCGCGTTCCCCGGTGAACGGGTCGGTGCGCCACCCGAAACTGTCGGTGTCCACCCACGTCCCTTCGGGGAGAGGGAACACGATGCGCGTCGTCTCCGGCACGATCGGCGCCCCGCCGCCTCCTCCGCCCGTGGCGGGCGGGCGGGTCAGGGCGGCGAGGATCGCTTCGGCGACCGGCTGGTAGTTCTGATACCTGTCCGGGTAGGCGGATACCTCGACGGCCTGGGCGGCTTCGCCGGGGTCCATCTGCTGCCAGCCGGGAATGTCCAGCAGCCCACGCGGGGACGGGTGGTTCGGGCCGGTCTCGCCGCCGTAGAACGCACGCGCCTGATAGGTCGAGTCCATGAGCTCGGCGACGGTGCCCCACCCGGCGGCGGGCCGCATCTGGAACAGGCCCAGGGAGTCGTGATCGGACCCGTTGCCATCGTTCGGGAAGTCGCCGGACTCGGGGTAGGTGCCGGTGTTGGCGAGCATCCGCAGCGTGGACTCCGTGAGGGCGGCCATGAGCGCGATCACCACTCCGGGACGGCCGACACCGCTGGTCTGCCCGCCGACAATGATGATTGTGGCGGCGTGGGTGAGCTGGGTACGGCTCAGGGTGACGGTCTGCCCGTTGCGGGTGGTGGCGGTGAGCGATTCCGGGATCGGCCCCACTGCGAGGGAGCCCGGTGCGCATGCGGTCATCGCAGGATTGACCACGGCCGCCACCCCCACCAACACGACCGAAGGGGCGAAGAACAGCACGGCGACCGCGAACGCGGCGAGCTTCTTCCACACAACAACCACCTGCTCTCAGCGGAGGGGGTTGTCGAGTTGGGACAGCCGCAGCAGCTCACAGGTCGTGCCGGTGACGCCGCGGCCTGTGACTGCCGGGGTGCAGACGATGAACATCGTGAACGACACCGGCCGGGACGCCTCCACCGGCTTGGTGCCCCAGATGCCGTCCCGGTGCCGGGTGCCCTCGATGGTGTACGCGAGGGTGCCTGCGGGAATCTGGCCCGGTGCGGCCTGCGCGACCGCGGTCTGCCACGCCTCCGGGATGACCGCGGTATCGATGATGAGCCATTGGCGGGTCTGGTACTGACGGAGCTGCCCCCACGCCTCCGATGTCGGCAGATACGCCCGCACATCCCCAGCCAGCGCGGCCGCCTCCTCATCTGCGGCGACATCCGCGAGCATCTGCGCGTAGTCCATCGGGCCGTCACCGGTGGTGGTGTCCCAGGTGAACAGTGCGCTGGCGACCGCACGAGCGAACGCCTCCGGGCCGCCGACCTGCGGCACCGCCACCGGCCCCTCCCTGGACGGCCCGGCCGGCGGGGCGGTCACGGTGGAGCTCGGTGGGTCGGCGGGAGTGGTGTCGGTGCGGGGTGCGGGGCCGCGCAGCAGCCCGTAGATGCCGACACCGACCAGCAGGAGCAGCACGAGCCCGCCCGCGATCGTGGCGATCAGCAGACGACGACGGCGGCGATCAGCGCGGGTGGCGGGGTCCATGCGGGTCCTCCCAGGAGGCGACAGGTAGGTGGTCGCCTGGAAGGTGCACACACGCCCCCACGAAGCGGTGGTTAGGCGATGTGCTCGCTGCGTTCCTGCGCCCGGCGGGCAGCGCGGGCGGTATCGGCGAACGCGATCGTGCCGGTGACGGTCTGCTCGAACCGGGACCATTGCTCCTCGGTCAACGCCGGGCCAACCTCGTCCGGGTCATGGTGCAGCCACCATCCGGCCATGTCGTCCCAGATCGCGACGAACACGGTCAGCGGGAACGGCACCGGCTCACCCTGGTTCTCGACCGCGGTCAGCGGGCGGCGCGGGGGTTTCCGTCCGGTCTTCTTGGCGGCCTTCACGCGGGCGAGCGCGGCCTGCGCCAACTCCTCCAGCTCCACCGCCCGCGCCTCACGCTCCGCCGCCCGCACCTGCACGGCCTCGGTGCGTGCCTGCTCGCGTACATCAGCGGGCAGGGTGGGGTCGGCGGCGATCTGGTCGAGTTCGGCGAGGGTGAGTTCGGCGTTGACGCGCAGGTGGGAGGGGTAGACGCCTCCGCCGGCCTTGATCCGCTCGACCTCCTCCGCCGCGCGAGTGCGCACGGACTCGGGTTGGGTTCGGTCGGCGGCGAGGTGTTCGAGGCGGCCGATGCGCTCCAATGTGGTGTGGGAGTCGCGGCCGGTGACCATCTGCGCGGCCTGCACCGCGGCCTCACCGGGGGTGGTGTCCCACGGTGCCGTTAACTTAACGGGACCGTCTTCTCCCGCATCGTCGGCGGCGTGGAACCGGGTGGCCTCTTGGCGGCGTGCCGCATCTTCGGCGAGCAGGGTCTTGAGTTCACGGTAAAGGGCGGCGGCCTCGAACTGGGTCAGCGGCTTGTGCAGCAGGTTGTCGTCCTGCTCCGCGAGGAGCTGCCCGAGCCGATCCGAAACACCGCTACGGACCCATACCTTGACGGTCTTCCACCCGAGCAGCTTGATCGCCGCCAGCCGTCTCGCTCCGCAGATGAGGTTCCCGTCGAGGGTGATCGTGATCGGTTGCAGCAGGCCGTTGCGGCGGATCGACTCGACCATCGGAGCCAGGTCGCCGTAGTCCTGCCGGTGCCGGCGTCCGACGCTGATGGAGTCCACCGCACGCTCCAGTTCGATGTGCCCATCCTGCGGGGAACTCACGGGCGATCATCCCCGGTATCGGGGGCGGCAAGGCCCGCGGTGAGCACGAGGTCGTCGTCACGCCACAGCGCCCGCAACGGTTCCCCGATGAGCAGCCGTACGAGCATCCCGCGCCCGGCGTTGGTGTGTGCGAGGGCGGGGTCGGGGTTGCCGAGCACGACTCGCAGCAGGGTCGTCCAGGAGGTGCCGGGCAGGTCCAGGAGGGCGCGGGCTTGCCGGTCGCGGCGCAGGACCTCGAATGCCGACGCCCGCGACACGGATTCGGCAAGCCGTCCGGTGATGTACTCGACCGCGGCCCGCGCGGTCTCCGGCGCCCAACCGACGCGGCTGAGGAACGCGATCGTGTCCTCCACCGCCGAACCCACGTTCATCGTCCGCTCCAGCAGCAAATCCTCGTCCCGGCCGGAGTCGTCGGAATCGTCGTCCGCGAAGGGGTCGACGTGGAAGGCGGGGTGGTAGTCGGTCAGCGGGTTCTCTCGGTCGCTGAACCGCTCCGCGTCATGGAACACCGAGTACCTTGGCCGGCGGGCCTGGTGGACGGAGCACAGCAGGCCGTTGCCGCGCTCCTCCCCGATGCAGGTCACCTGCACCGCACGGGTCACCACCGCCCAAGGATCATCCGCCCGCCGGGTGGCGGCTCCCCGCATCGCCTCGAACGCCGCGCTGGCGGCCTCCCACGGGTCCAGGCCGTGCTTGCGGGCAAGGGCGGCGTACTTGTCGGCGGCGTGCCGCATCAGCGCGGCAGCCTCCGGGTCGTTCCGCCACGCACCCTTCCCGGCCGCATGGAGCCTGTTGAGGAGGGCGCGCAGCGCCTCCGAGTCCTCGAACCGATCCCGCTCCTCGGTGCGGGTGCGTGCCTGTGTCATTACGGCACCTCCTGAACAGCAGGTGCGCGCGCATCCCCCAGCCGTGGCGCTCGCAGGTGCAGGAGGGACGCGCATGGACTACGTCACCCCAACCCGATCCCGGACCGCGACACCCACGAGTGCCGCTCCCCGCCTCCGCGGCCGAAGGCGGTCACCGGGGGCAGCTTCCGTGCCCGCTCGCTCACAACCTGCACACCCGCGCGGGCGACTCTGCGGGTGCCGCGGTATGCCTTGCCGGGTGCTCGGCGGGCGCGGCGAGCGAGCTCGGCTTGGAAGTCGATGCCTTGCCCGGCAACCCTGCCCACCCGCGACGCCAGCAGATCGGACGGACGCACCCACTCCACCCCCGACCGCCGCTTCCCTGTCTCCGCCGCATCGGACTTCTTCTTCGCCGCCGACGGGTCGCCGTGCCGCGCCAGCTCCGACACCTCCCCGTCCCCGGTACGGCGTGCCTCGTCTGGCGGCTCGGACTCCTCTCGATGTCGTGCGGGGTGCTCTCCGAGGCGGGCGGTGCGCTGGTCGTGCTCGTTCATGTCGTCTCCTTCGTGTCGGGGACGTTCAGGGCGGGGCGGGCGAACCAGCGTCCGACCGTGGACGGGTGCACACCGAGATGGCGGGCGATCTGCTTGTTCGACCAGCCCTCCTCCTCCCGCAGCAGCACCGCCACCTCACGCCCCACCGGCACGGGCGGCTGAGCAACCGTCGCCGTCTCCTCGCCTGGTTCTCGTGATGCCTCGGGCACGGGTGCGGGTATGGGGTGCGTGAGGATGACGGTGAGGTGGGTGATCGCCAGCAGCACCAGGGGTGGCACCGCCGCCACCGACGCGGCGAGCACACCCGGCACGTCGGCGTCGGCGGCGACGACGGCGTGGATCGCGTTCGCGGTCACCGACACCACGGCACCAGCGGCCAGCAGCGCCCACGGGTACCAGGCCGAGCGTTGCCCCGCGAGCGCGACGACGGCGACGGTGGCGACGACGATGATGCCGTCCACGATCAGCGGCCACGCCCACGCCTGCCCCGCATCCACCCCCGAGCGGCGGGCAAGATCAGCCAGGGCGGTGAAGGAGAGCCAGAACGCGCCTGCGGCGATGAACACAGTTCCGGCCACCGCGGTTGCCACCGCGACCCGGCCACCGCGCGTTCTCGTCGCCGGGGTCATCACAGCCGCTGCCCTCTCGGTGACAAGCCAGTGGTGGGGTGACGGCCAAACCATCTCTCGCCCGAGTCGCCCCGCACCGACGACGGCTCCCGGCGGGCAGGCTCGGGGCGGACGGTGCGGTACGCGGAGCGGACGGTCGCGGCGATCTCTCGTGGCCCGAAGTCCGACTTCGCCGCCGCCAGTACCGCATCGAGAGCGTCCGCCATTGGGACGCCGCCCTCGGCGAGACGGCAGGACGCCCAGAACAGTTTGAGGTTGCGGTCGGTGTCCTGCCTGTCCAGCCAGCGCGACAGCCGCTCGGCATCATCCCGTCCCACCGGCTGCCAGGTTCCGGGGCGAGGGCGAGGCTCGGGGCGGGGGTCGAGGAAGTCCCGCAACCGCCCGGCATCCAGGCTTCTCGCGGGACCGGTCCCGACCTCCTCCACCCGGTAGAGGGCAGTGGTGCCCTCGATCGTGCGTGCGGAGGGCGGGACGATGATGTAGCCGCCGTCGCCACGGAAATCGACGCCGGCCCGTCCCGCCTGCCACGACCGCTGCTCGCTCCCCGGCAACGCCGGATAGTAGGCGTGCATCCCGCCCGTGGGCGTGCGCACCAACAGCGCCCACCCACTGGTCAGCCCTGCCGCGGTCGCTCGGTCGAAACTGGCCTGACCATCGGCGGGGCCGTGGACATCCACGTCCACCACCACCAGCCCGGACGAGGCGCCGGTGGGGACGCCAATGTTCGCCGCCGGCCACCGCCGCCACCACGCTGTCGCCTGGCCGACATCGGTGGTCGCAGCGTGGAAGCCGCGCTCGATGAGGGGCCGCTTACCGCCCGGCACACACGGGAACACCAGCACCCCCGCGTCCGCGAACCGTGCCGCCGCCACCGGCAATGGCAGCCCGGACACCTGGGCGAACAGCTCGGACGGGCGCATTACAGTCCCCTCACCACGGCGTCCGCTGCACGCGAGCGTGACGGCTCCACGGGCGGTGCGACGCGGGCAGCGTGCGGGGCGCATTCGGCTCGGGCCGCGTCACGGGTAAGACCCGGCGGGTCGCCGCCGCCGAGCTGCACCGTCGGAAGGGCGTCGAGGATCGCCCGGGCCGTCTTGCGGACACGCTCGCCGGTGGCCTGCACCACCTCGGCCGGGTCCTTGTCCTTCACTGTGCCTGCCCACCCGGAGACATAGGGGATCGTGTACGCGCTGGTGTCCATACCGTGCGCGGCGCCGATCATCAACGCCACCGACTCCGCCTCGACCTCACCAATCCCGCGATGCCCCGTCGCATCCGGGTTTTCCGGGCCATGCAGTTTCACGTGCGTGAGCTCGTGCGCGAGGGTCTTCACCTGCGCGGCCTCGTCCATGTTCGTCCGCACCGCGACCGTCCGGTTCCGATAGTCGGTGAGGCCGTTCGCGCCGTGGATCATTCCGGCGTGCTCGACCCGCAGCACCGCGAACCCCTCCGCCTCCACCAGCCCCGCAAGCCCCTCCCACAAGCCCTCCGGGGCCCCGCCCACCAGCAGCGCCGGCGAGGAACGCTCCGGGATCGGGTCACCGGCAGTCTGGGAAACGTCCCACACGTAGGCGGGTTTCGCGCCGACCATCCGGGAGCGCACCGCCTCACCTGGCTGCGGCTTCTCGAACTTGCCGAGTCTGCGCCACGAGGCGGAGTCCTGCGGGGTCGAGGATGCGAACCGGCCGGTGACTGGGGCGAAGATCATGTAGCCGGGCTGGCCCTTCTCGACCTGCCTTCCGAGCCCCTGCCATTGCTTGTACCCCGCAACATAGGAGGGCTCCGGGTCGGGCACCCGGCCTGCCTCGTAGGCAGCGAAGTGCTGGACGGCGATCAGGATGCCGTTTCCGAAACTGCGCGACCGGAACCGGGCGGTGAATTCCAACGCCCGCCTCCAGTCGTCGCCTATGACGAGCTTTTCGACAGCGCTGACTAGACGCTCGTGAAGCTCGTCGAGCTTCGCATCCCACGCCTCGCGGGCCTCATCTCTCGCCCTCATCGTCGACCTCCTCCCGGCGGGCGCCGCTCCGGCTGGAATGGCGTGTACCTATGAGGTGCGCCGGGAGCGCCAGTGAGACGAGACGGTCAGCGGACAGGAATGGATCGGTCGGAAGGCCGTCAGGTCATCCGAGGTGTGCCCGACGTGGCCCCTGGCCTACATGACGAGGAGGCACCGTGACGAGATGGAGTGGAATCGCCAGAGAATCGCCCGGATTCGTGAGCGAATCGTCCGGGTTCCCGGCGGTCGATTCGGGGTGAAAAGCGCATCGTAGTTCACAGGGGGCGGCGGCGGACGCTGTGCCTCGTGATAGCAAGCACGGAGAGAACGGTCATCCGCCGTGCGAGCATCCTACGGGTTTATGTCCGTGCCGACATGTGAGCCATCGAACGGTACTGCCGCGGAGTCACGCCCACCGAACGCCGGAACTGACGGCCAGCATAATCCGGGTCGGTCCATCCGACCCGCCTCCCGGCTTCTGCGACCGTCAGCTCAGTCAAGCGGAGGAGGCGTGCGAGTTCTTGGGCGCGGAGCATCGTCAGATAGGCCAAGGGCGACTTCCCGAACGCTTCGACGAACACCCTGCTCAGGTGCGACGTGGAGAGGTGAACGCATGAGGCGAGTTCGTCGATCGTCCACCGGTGGGCGAGCGACTCGCGCAGCAGCTCCTCCGCCAGTCGGGCTTCGGTGCGCACCGGAGCGAATGTGCGATGCCTCGGCACGACAGGTCGAGTGGTCGGCCGTTGAGTCGGCGAGGTTCGTGTGTCGGTGACGGCGATGTACGGGCTGATGACGTCGAAGATCGCGAAGAGGAGCGATTGCATCCGGTAGAAGCGCTCGGGTCGGGGGCCGTCAATGCTCAGTGTCACGAGCTCATCCAGGCGTGGCGCGAAATGTCCGGCCCATTCTTCGCCGAGTCGAAGCAGCTGTGTTGGCTCGGCGTATCGCGTGCTGGCGAAGTCCTGCGCGGAGAGCCGGTCGGGGAGCATGAAGGCGTACTGCCAGAACACCTGGTCGATGAGGAAGTCGCTGTCAAGATAGACCGTCGTCATGGAAGCCCAGCCATCGGGCTCGCACCCGCACAGTGTGTTCGCCGCTAGCATCGCCACATCGCCCGGCTTGACCGGCCTGGTGCCGAACTCGCTGAACAGGATCGCCGTCCCCGTGCGGATGAAGCACAGCCGGAGGCAGTCGTAAGCGACCGGCTCAATCGGGTGGTCAACGGGTGTGGTCCGTGCAACGATTGGGGCGAACTGAGGAAGATGTCGCATGGTGCTCCGGGCCTCGCGCGCTGCTTCGCCTTCAGGCGGCTGCCAATCCGAGTCGCGGGGACGGCAGATCGTGGCCGCAAGCCGAATCAGATCTAGTCCGTGGAAGCGACATCAGACCGGTTGGTGCGTGGCGCGGCAAGACAGCGACCCCTGATATCACCTGGTGCAGTTGTTGTTGCCTGTGACAATCGCCTCTATTTCCATGCCTGACGGATCGCGTGATCCGCGGCGATCTGTCGAACGATGCGGTGTTCGGGAACCTCGTAGGCCCTGTCTCGCACATCGCCTCGGGCGACCGCGATAAGCCACAACATGCGTTGAAAGAGACCCCCGGCATCAGGTGGATTCTTGGCGTCGGGGGCATGAGGCGTGCTCACGTCGGTCGGCTCTGCAGGCGAACCGTCACAACATCGCCGACGCCTTTGTTGAGCTGCTTTCGTAGCTTGGCATTGAGGGACAGCATGAGTTCGCCGGTACCTGTGGGCATCAGCCCCGCGTTGAGTAGGGGGATGCCGTCGATTGTGGCGTCTACGCGGATTGACTTCATGGAGCCGAAGAGTGCGGCCGAGCCTGGAATTTCGACGCAGGTCCAGATTTCTCCCTTGACGTCCACGCCGATGGCTGCGTCGAAGGTGTGATCGATTTGTGCTGATTCGTTGGGCATACGTGGCCCTCCTGTCTTTCTCGGGGGATGGGTTACAGCTGCGGGAGCAGCCGCTATGAAGTCGTCGGCTCGACCACCTGGCGTATCTCAACACCGGCCGAATATGGCGCGTTTGTCTCTGGCAGTAGCTCCGCCAGCCGCGTCGCCATATCGAGGTCTTCCGCTTCAATCACGTAGTAGCCGCCGATGACTTCGTCCACCGCTGCGAAGGGACCTCGTGTGATCTGGGGGCGCTCACTGCCGCGTGATCGAAGGCTCATCGCCGTATCGGCGGGGGCGAGTTCGTAGCCTGCGAGGATCGCCTTTCCGAGGGTTGCGGCGAATGCCTGATGCCCCGCACTGATCCGCTGTTGCTCCTCGGGAGCTGTATCGGCCCACGTGTGACGATCCCCGAGGATTAAGAGCATGTACTTGGCCATGAGCCATTCCTTTCGATGTACAGCCGATCGGTTCGGCATGGTTGGGTTTGATGGCTGGAGACGCCACTGCGTGTCTGGTCGGCGATCACGTCTTGCTGGTTCATGCTCCGACGACACCGATCCTGTTGCCATCTGGATCGAGGAAGGCTCCGATGTGTCCCATCGGGGTCTGAACCGGCCCGAAGAGGCTCGTGCCGCCGAGCGAGCGAGCCTGTTCCAGGGTTGCGGTGACGTCGGCGACCGAGAAGTAGGTTGTCGCGCCTACATAGGGACTCTCGGAACCTGCCTTCCCCATGCCGCCGATCTGTCGCCCACCGGCGTCCGTGACAAGCGCATACGTGTCGTCCACTTGCGTGATCTGCCAGTCGAAGAGCGAGCGGTAGAAGCGCTGGGTCCGGTCGGGGTTGGGGGTCGAAACGTCGAACCAAGCTGGCTCGTGGCGGGTACGGTCGTTGGTCATGGGTCCTCCTGAACTCCTCGTTGTTGGCCGCTCAAGAGGTAAGACTTGCTGGCGATTCCGGAATCGTCGGCGCTGATGGATCGGTTTGGTCAGAATCGAGAGGCAGCACGCTGAGCAGGGTCCGTTGTGGCGCGCGGAAGGCGGTGTCGGCGTGATGCGAGTTGACGGTGCTGGCGCGTATGGTTCGTGGGGCGCTGCGCGATCGGCCTGTTTATTTGGCGCGTGCAAGGAACATCCCGAAGAGAGCTGCCGCGAGCGCGACGAGTGCCGCTGCGATACCCGCGTACACCTGGAGACCCTCCGCGGTCGCGTAATGCACAGCGTCCAAGAGGGCTGCACCACCTGGTCCGAAGGTCTCGGCTGTGCTGATTCCTTGGTGGACTGTGGACACTGCCGCCTCCTGCGAGGCCTCGGGGATGCTAGGTGGCATCGTGGCGGTGAGGGTGGCGCGGTAGACGACGACGCCGGTGGCGCCTCCGGCTGCGATGCCGAGGACGGTGCCCAGTTCTCCGCTGACTTGTTGGGCGGCGGCCGCGGAGCCGGTTCTCTCGGCGGGTGCGCTGGAGATGATGAGGTCGCTGATCAACGCCATGGCTGCGCCGTGGCCGACGCCGATGACAGCGATCGCGGCTGCCAGCAACGGCAGGGGCGTCGCCACATCGGTGAGCGCCGCGAGAAGCACTGAGCCGGCAGTGGCGATCGTCAGGCCGATGGTGATCACGACAGCCGGGCGGACACGTGTGGCGGCACGTGGGGCGAGCATCGCTCCGGCGACGTTCACGACGACGTAGGGCAGGGTCCAGAGCCCTGCGTGCAGGGGCGAGAGTCCCACTACCAGTTGGAGGTACTGGGTGAAGAGGTAGAAAGCGCCGACCACGCCGATGCCCACGAGTAGCAGCGTCGCCAGCGAGACAGTGATGCGTCTGCTAGTCAGGAGAGCGAGGTCGAACAGTGGATCCTTCAGCCGACGCTGGCGACGTACGAACAGGGCCAGGAGCGAGATCCCGGCGGCAATCACGATGAGGTAGGGCCACTGCGCTCCGGTGCCGGTCTCCTGTCCGGCTGCGAGGTCTTGGAGTCCGTAGACCACAGCGAGTGTGCCGGTCACGGACAGGGCAACGCTGGGCCAATCCAGGTGGGCGGAGTTTCGTTCGGCGCGCTCGGGGATCAGGCGGGGTCCGGCGAGCAGGAGTAGGACCATCGCGGGAACGTTGATGAGGAAGACCGATCCCCACCAGAAGAACTCCAGCAGCACTCCACCCAGGAGGGGGCCGGTTGCGCCTCCGATGGAGAAGGCGCTGAACATGATCGCGATAGCCACCCGCCGTTGGGTGTCATCCCGGAACATGATACGCAACAGCGAGAACAGCGAAGGCGTCAAGGTCGCCCCGGCCACGCCCAGCAAGGCACGAGCTGCGATGAGCATCTCGGCGTTGACGGAGAACGCGGCCACGACGGAAAACGCCGCGAATGTTGCGGCACCGATGAACAGCAGGCGCCGCGGTCCGATGCGATCGGCCAAGCGCCCCATCGTGACCAGGAACCCGGCGACGAGGAACCCGTAGACGTGCACGATCCACAGTGACTGCGAGGCTGTCGCTTCCAAGTCCTGACTCAGTGTCGGCAGCGCCAGGAACAGCACCGTCAAGTCCGTGGATAGCATCAGCATGGGTAACACCAGCAGCACCAGACCCGCCCACTGCCGCCCGGTGGCCCGATCGTCGACCTGTCCCTGCGCGCGTTCCGTTCTGCCCTCACCGGCCATGGCACACCCTTCGTCCTCGGATCACCTCGTACACAGACGCACCAGGCGAGTTCGGCCAACACCAAACGGCTCTCGGTTTGCAGCCGCGGTAAGCACCCAGCCAGGGCGACGGTTCAGTGGATAAGACCTTGAAGCGGTGAGAGAATCGTCGGTATGGTTGCGGTTTTCTCTACGTCGAACGCCGACTTGGGTCTGTCGTCGGATGCCGAGGCAGACCTCGCGGCGTCGCGCACCGGCGACGAAGCGGCCTTCGCGCGGCTTGCCGCGCCGCTTCGCCGGGAACTGCATGCGCACTGCTACAGGATGCTGGGGTCATTCCACGATGCTGAGGACGCTGTCCAAGAGAGCCTGATGCGGGCGTGGAGGGGGCTCGCGCGATTCGAGGGCCGCAGTTCCCTGCGTTCGTGGTTCTACACCGTCGCGACCCGCGTCTGCCTGGACGCTGTCAACTCCCGCAAGCGGCGGGCGCTGCCGATGGACCTGGGGCCGGCCGCCGATCACACCGTACTCGATTCTGCGCCCTTGACCGACGTGGACTGGCTGACCCCCTACGCCGACGCACAACCGGAGGATCGGACCGAGCGGAGAGACACGCTGGAACTGGCGTTCGTCGCCGCTCTCCAGCATCTTCCCGGCAACCAGCGCGCCGCTCTGCTGCTGTTCGACGTGCTCGATTTTTCGGCCGCAGAGATCGCCGAGATCATGGCCACCAGCACGACCTCGGTGAACTCGGCCTTGGCCAGGGCGCGCCGTACCATTGCCGCGAGCGCACCGACGCCCGGATCGACGTCGATGACGCACACGGTGGACGATAGCGAGGCACGCAGCATCGCCGCGCGCTTCGCCACGGCCCTCGAGCAGGGCGACATCGATACGTTCGTTTCGCTGCTTACAGCCGACGTCACGTGGGCGATGCCGCCGTTGCCACACTGGTACCGAGGCCTCGAAGCGGTCGCAGACTTTGCTCTTCAGGTGCCCATGACGCGCTGCCCGAGTTGGAAGTACCGGGTCATCCAGGCGAACGGCGCGCCTGCTGTCGCCTTCTACGTCGGCCTCGATACGGGAAGCACCCACGAGGCATGGTCGATCACAGTGCTCGGTCTGCGCGACGATCGTGTCGCTGCCATCACCTCGTTCCTCGGCGCAGACTGCTTCGACATCTTCCAGCTACCGCTGTCGGTTCAGTAGGCGGGCTGGTCACGGGTCTACTGGGCATCTTCCGGCAGCGAAGCGGAAGGCATTTCTCAGAACGTAGCCGTCAGCGACGATGAACGGCCGCGCCGCGCGCACGATCGCCGCGTCGCTCCTGGTGCTTCGGGAGCCAGGCTGACCTGAGAGCACACCCCGGATGAGCGACTCATCGTCTGGAACATGCCAGTCAACCGTGACCACGCCAGCGTCGATGAGCGTAACCCCGGCACTGGCGAAGAGCCGCTCCAAGCCTCCTTCGCATCGGTAGTCCTCATCGGTGTCGGCGACCCCTCCGAGGGCTGCTTCCACGACCTCGATGTCGTTATGACGTGCTTCGGCCCAGTTCGCGATACCGATCCGCCCGCCGGGACGAACCACGCGCACCGCCTCGTGCAGCCCGCCGACCATATTTCCAGCGAACTGAAGCGCGTTCACGGCCACCACGACATCGAAAGTCGCGTCAGGCCACGGGAGTAAGCCGAAGCCGCCCTGCCGAACGTCAGCCTCTGGGTTGACGCGCCGAGCGAGATCGAGCATCCCCGCAGAGGGGTCCACACCCGCGACCTTCGCCTCGGCGCGGGTGAGCTGCCGCAGGAACGCGCCACTCCCACATCCGATGTCCAGAACATGCTCACCAGCGACGAGCGAGACGGCATCGATCAATGCGGTTCCAGGCCGCTCCGTGAGCCTACCCAATGTCACCGCCCAGTCGGACGCCGCTGCGGACCAGCGTTCAGCACTCGACATGTTCTGCCTTCGAACCCGCAAGCGTCATGAGACCACCAGCGCAGGATCACGCTGCCCCGACAGCGCCGCTCTGGCGAAAACGTGATCCATACCGACGATTCTTGCACCGTCTCGAAGTCCTACCTCGTGAACCGATGAGAAGGAGACGTACATGCCAGAGCTAGCAATCGAGACCACGGGGTTGGTGAAGTCCTTCGGGAAAACCGTCGCGGTAGACGGCATCGATCTGTCCATCGCACGCGGCGGCGTCCACGCCGTGCTCGGACCCAACGGCGCCGGGAAGACGACAACAATCCGCATCCTGTCAACGCTCATGCCACCCGATGCCGGATCTGCACGCGTCCTCGGCCGAGACGTCGTCACGGACGCGACCCAGGTGCGCCGCCGGGTGAGCCTCACCGGCCAATTCGCCTCAGTTGATGAAGACCTGACCGGCAGCGAGAATCTGCGACTGATCGGGCGACTCTTCGGCTACACGGGGACACGAGCCAGGCAACGCGCGGCGGAACTGCTGGAGGCATTCAACCTGAGCGACGTTGCCGATCGTCAAGTGAAGAAATACTCCGGCGGCATGCGACGGCGCCTCGACATCGCGGCATCCATCACAGTCACTCCGGAACTCCTCTTCCTCGATGAGCCGACCACCGGACTCGACCCTCGCAGTCGCGGTGAGGTCTGGGACATCGTCCGCGCTATGGTGACCAGCGGAACCACCGTCCTCCTGACGACCCAGTATCTGGAGGAGGCCGATCAACTCGCCGACCGCATCAGCGTCATTGACCACGGCAAGGTCGTCGCAGGAGGAACGAGCACCGAGCTCAAGACATCGATCGGTACCGCAACCCTGAACGTCCGCCTCCAGCACCCTGACGACCACACCAGAGCAACCAACACGCTCAGTCGAGTGCTGACGGCCGACGCGCGCACCGGCGACGACCTCGGGACGGTCACGGCGACGATCGATGATCCCTCCCGCGTCGGGTACGCGCTGACCGCGCTCCACGAGGCTGGTGTCATGGTTTCTCAGGTCACGCTCGGCCAACCCAGCCTGGACGAGGTATTCCTGGCTATCACCGGTCACAAAACCGAAACCGATGCGGAGGTCGCAGCATGACCGCGTCCACGGCTCCCGCTCCGATCCGCAACAGCGCGATCCAGGAGGCCATCGCCAGCAGTATCCGGCCGCCGGCCCCAGGACCACTGAGCACATCGCTCACGTTCGGGTGGCGAGCCATGCTGAAGATCAAGCACATCCCGGAACAGCTCCTCGACGTCACCCTGTTCCCGGTCATGTTCACGCTGCTGTTCACCTTTCTGTTCGGCGGCGCGATAGCCGGAAGCACGACCGACTACGTGCAATTCCTCGTGCCCGGCATGATCGTGCAATCCGTGCTCCTGATCACGATGTACACGGGCATGACGCTCCGCACCGATGTCGAACGCGGCGTCTTCGACCGTTTCCGGTCGCTCCCTGTCTGGCGCCCGTCACCCATCGTCGGCATGCTCCTCGGCGACGCCGTTCGCTTCGCTACGGCAGCAACCGCCACCGGACTTCTCGGCCTCGCGCTCGGATGGAGACCGCAAGGAGGACTTTCAGGGGTCGCACTCGGAGTGCTCCTGCTACTGGTCTTCGCATTCAGCCTCGGGTGGGTCTGGACATTCCTCGGGCTCGTCCTTCGCAGTTCGAGCGCGGTCATGAGCGCCAGCATGATGGTCATGATGCCGCTCACCTTCGCGAGCAACATCTTCGTTGACCCCGCCACCATGCCGACCTGGCTGCGCGCCTTCGTGGAACTCAACCCCGTCAGCCAGGTGGTAACGAGCGTCCGGGACCTCGTGAACGGCATCGGCATCGGACCAGAGGTCGGATACAGCCTGACCTGGGCGGTACTCCTGGTCGCGGCCTTTGGATCGCTCACCATGTGGCGCTACCGGCGCACACGATAGCGAACCTGAACGAGTGAGCAGCAATGGTTCTGAACGAGAGCCAAATCAGCCAGACCTGGGTGTCGGAGAGCGAGGCCCTTGGCCTGGCAATGCTCTGGTTCCTGGAGACGGCCCGTCGCCGAGGTATCGCGGGTCCTCCGACCCCGATTCTGTTGTCCTACCGACCGGAAACCGCAGCGCGATCCGCGCGTATCCTCGCTGTATTGCGCAGCGCCGGACTCGTCGTGATCCGCGACGAACGGTGGCAGCTCTCGCGGCCCGGCGACTGCATCACGGTGGGCGAGGCTCGCCGAGCGACGGGCGAGGGAAAATCTCGCCCCGATCCTCTTCCCTCTGCCGACATGGCTTCCGTGCACGCACTCCTGGGGGCTGCCGTGGACATGCTGATCGACCGGCTCACGATTGGCGAACTCACCGATCTTGGCGACCCGGCGGAGACCTCCGCGGGCGGTGAGGTACCGGAGACAACAATCGACCATGTTGCGGATAGAGCGGGCGTCTCCCGGTCCACCGTTTCGCGAGTGCTCTCGGGCTCATCCAAAGTCGATGCCCGCACTCGCGCAAAAGTCGAGGGCGCGATCGTCTCACTGGGATACCGCCCCAGCGTTCACGCGCGGGAACTTGCTCGAACCGCCCATCGGCAGGACAGCGCCAGGAGCCCAAGAACATGACGACAGACAACCACCCTCGCGTCAGGATCACGGAGGACGAGGACATAGACGCACACCGTCCGCAGTGGACGATCGCACACCTCTCGGACCTCCACCTCGACGGCTCAGCACGCGCCGAAGAGCGCGCCGAGCAGGTGATACTCCACCTCGAACGGCGGCGAGAGAGCATCGATCTGATCGTGTTGACGGGAGACATCACGGAGAGCGAAGTCACACTTCCCGAAGGTGTGATCGCGAAAACTGCGGCCCGCCTTGATGCGATCGCACCGACACTAACCTGCGTAGGCAATAGCGATCGCCCACGATCAGATCCAGGGACTGCTGCCCGACACCGCACATCACGGCGAGTGGGATCGCTCCTCGCACTCGGGCTGGACTCGACCGTGCCGGGCGAGCTGCACGGCCGGATCGATGCCGACGACATCGCATGGCTGACCGAGCAAGCGGATGCTGCCTCGATCGAGTCCGTGGTCATCGCCATGCATCATCCCCCCGCTCGGCTGGGTCATCCCATCATCGACCGGTGGCGAGCATTCGGAGCGGTGCAAGCATTCGAGGAGTTCGTGGCTTCCAGCCGTGTCGTCATCATTCTCGCTGGACACACACATGCTGCAACCTGGACGACCTTCGGCGGGAAGCCTCTGCTCATCGCTCCCGGCGTGCACTCGGCCGGACGACATCGCGCTGACCTCACAGCAGGCCTGACCTCGCTCATCGATGAATCTGCTCCGCCCAGCTACCTGTTGCACACACTGCGTGATCGATCGTCGGTATCGCAGCACGTGTTCGTCGGTGCGCCGTGAACGGCGCAAAGCCCGCCGCGCCAGTCGCCGGCATCCAAGGTCCGGCGGGTCGCGTACCAATGCCCGATATAGCGAGGGGTTGGGCGCTTTGCCTGATCAGTATCGCGAACATCATGCTCTACCTGCACGGCCGCGAGTACGGCCTGCGGCAGAGAATCCTCCCGGACTCCGCCGCCGACCAGTTCGTCACCTTCTTCACCGTCGCGTTGGTCGACGCACGCGTGTACCCACTCTTCGCACTCCTCCTCGGGTACGGAGTCGCGCGGCAGGTTGCAACGAGAAGCCCCGGTGTTGTGCGGTGGAGAGGCATCGGGCTCATTCTCTTCGGCGCCGTCCACGGCCTGCTGCTCTTTGCCGGCGATGTCCTCGCGCTCTACGGCGTACTGACGCTGATCCTCCTGGGCATCCGAAGAGCATCAGACCGCGGCCTCATCGTCGCAGCAGCCCTTCTCATCCTTCCGACCGCGATGATTCAAGGCCTGGCGCTCGCCGAAGTAGGGCCGACCCTGCAACGCTCGATTCTCTGGTCGATCGGAATCGCTGACCCTTGGGAAGCCCTCGCGTGGCGTCCCCTGGAGTGGGTGATGGGTTTCGCCGGAATGTCGGGGGTCGTCCCCGCTGCACTTCTCGGACTTTGGGCAGGGCGGCGCAACCTGCTTGCCGCCCGGGACATCTCCACTCCTCGATGCTGGGTGCTCGGAATCGCAGGTGTCGCAGTCGGATTCGTTGGGGGTACTCCCGCCGCCGCAGTCGCCGCCAATCTGGATTCCACAACCACCTGGCCTGGTGGCGTCATCATTTCGGTCATCCACGTGGCGACCGGCATCTTCGCCGGAATCGGATACGCCCTGCTCACCCTCGCGCTGTGCCGCTCACAACGCTTCATCACTTCCCGAGTTGCGAACGTGCTATCTGCCGTTGGACAGCGGTCGCTCACGTGCTATCTGCTCCAGAGCATCATCATGGTTCCGCTTTTTCCAGCCTGGACAATCGCTCTCGGTGCGCAGCTTGACACCGTGAGCGCGTTTTCCGCGGCAATACTGGCCTACGTCATCACTGCGCTGGTCGCCGTGGTGCTGCAGATGAACGGGAACATCAAGCCGGCTGAGCAACTGTTGAGACACTTCGCCTACCGTGCGCCGACCGCCGGCGAGAAATCCCGCAAATCGGAGGGCTCACAGACATAGACCCCGGGAGCTCTCGCCAGAAACAGTCGAACGCCTCGAGGAAGCGACCTACGCGCACATTCCTCGCGGCGGGATCATCAGTTCCCACAATGAAGGAGTTGCAGTACATGCCACTGGATCAGTTGATGACGCTGGGTAGCCCGGTGCCTATCGCTCGATGGGGTGAACCGGTGCTTCATCGCCCCTGCGCTCAGGTCACCGATTTCGGACCCGACCTATGGAATCTGCTCTGCACGATGTTTGCGACGAATACGGCGGCGAGCGGCGCAGGTCTAGCTGCACCACAGATCGGCGTCGACCTCGCGGTCTTCGTATTCGATTGTGAGGATGCCTTCGGTCGGCGCCGTCAAGGGCTCGTCTGCAACCCCGCGATCACGCTTGCGGCAGATCCATTCGAGGAAACCGATCTGGAAGGCTGCCTCTCCTACCCCGGAGCGGCCGTTCCGCTGGCTCGGCCAGACTTTGCCATCTGCCGAGGTCAGGATCAGTTCGGCGAACCTATCACCGTGGCCGGCACCGGCACGCTGGCCCGATGTCTGCAACACGAGACGGATCATCTTGGAGGTGTCGTCATGGCCGATCACCTCACGACCGAACAACAACGCGCACTCCAGCGCGAACACAAACTCAACGCGCCCCGCTACCCGATGAGCTGGCCCGCGTAGGGGGCATCGGCGTCCGATTACCAGAACCATCGCCGTCGAGCGAGCCATACTGCCGCGCACCTCGGGCCCCATCTACTTTGCGACCCCCGCGCACTTGGCATGTTCCCCGTAGTGACGCCAACGCGGCGGCGGCATGGAGCGGTAGGACGCCATTGCCTAGAGCGGTGACCTGCTGGTTCGCGGTGAGGCCGTACTCAAGATCAGTGACCCAACAAGCAGGTAGCCCCATCAACCACTCCACGAATCTCGGAGACGGCCGCAGCCCGGTCTTGTCGCTCAGAAGCGCCGGGGCTGGTGCCGCTCGGCCAGTGATGTGCTCCCATTGGGCGATGGCGTCACCATAGCGTCCCCAGCGTTGAAGATGTCCTCGACTAGTGGCCACAGCATCTCTGAACCGTCGTTCCTGCTCAGCGAGCCATCCGGCCCGTTGAGGGCTAGGTCGATGATCTGGTGCGACAGGGCGATGGTTCCCCGGCGCGCACGCACTTGCTCCAGGGTTTCGCCTCCCCGAGTCGAGTCGGTCGCCAGCGGCGTCCGGAACAGCCTCTTGTTGTTTGGCGAGGATGAAGATGCGAAACCTGGAGTGAGGAGCGCCGACAAAGGACGCTGGTAGGCCGATCCATTGCGCGTCATACCGCAGGTCGGCCAGATCGCCGAGCACGGCGCCGGCTGCCCTGAGAGGTCGAGCTGCGGCGTCTCCCAGACCCCACGGGTCGAGTTCCACGTTGCGAAGGGTTGCAGCCTCGGCGGTTGCAGGGTCGGGGTTGCGTTGTTCATGGTCGTCTCCTTCTGTCGGTGCGCGGACGGCCGGGGATGAGAGCAACCCGCGCACGTTCTCGATGACCACGAACCGTGGTTGCAGCGCATCAATCGCGACGGCCATATGGGACCAGAGCCCAGAACGAGTGCCAGGGGCAAGGCCGGCCCGCTTGCCCACCGTCGACACGTCTTGGCAGGGGAAGCCCCCGCACAGGATGTCGATCGGCGGCGCTTGGCTCCAGTCGATCGTGGTGATGTCACCCAGGTTGGGAGCGTCGGGCCAGTGGTGGGAGAAGACGCGGGCGACGTGTTCGTTGAGTTCGGAGAACCAGACGGTCTCGGCGTCGAAGGTGTGCTCGACGGCGAGGTCGAGCCCGCCGTAACCGCTGAACAGAGACCCGGCCCGTAGGCGGTGATCGTTGTTCTCGTCGTTCGATTCGCGCATGAGGACTCCGCCAGATCGGTGATCCCCGGTCCCGTCTCTGTGACTTCTGACCGGGCTGGTCACCTGCCAGGTGCTCGCACCGCCTCCCGTAGCCGTCCCGAGGCAACTGAGGCACGGTTTGGAGCCGTCCTCCCGACCGCCCCTCAGAGGCACCACGCGTCTTGCAGGTCGAGGTGGAGCGGGTCGCGAAGGTGGGCGTGTAAACGGAGATATGGTGCGGCTATGACGAAGCGGCGACCCGGGCGGCAGCCTCCACCGCCCGAGAACAATGAGTGGCTTAGGCGTCTGGACCGTATCTCGGAAGCGGTCGATGCCTGGCGCAAGCGTGCAGAGAATCCGATGTCGCCCGAGCCTGGAAGCTCGCTCGCAGCCGACTCAGTCGACGGATTGAGTGTCGAGAACCCTGTCTGGTACTCGATGTGCATCTCCTCCGAGCACTTGGATTTCGCGATCGATGCCATGCGAGCAACAAGCACGATGTACCCGACGGCCTACATGACCGTTGCGCGGACCGCGTTCGTCGCGGCGGTGAACGCGGTGTGGGTCCTCGCACCGCCAACGCGGCAAGAACGTCGCGAGCGGGCGCTCAGGCTCCGCGCCGACGACCTTCGTGTTCAGGTCACATCCTTCCGCGATATGCAGATCCCGGAAGGCAAACCCGAGGAGGCTCGTACGGGCCTCCTGGAGCAACTGCGCGAGCGGCAAGCCAGCTTGCAGAGGGTCGCGACTGCGCTCGGCCTGCGAGAGGACGTCACGAAGATTCGGTTCCATCAGACCGGGGCGATCGACTGGGTCGCACAGCACATGCACGGCGTCGATGACGACCTCCTCATCGGTGCGACGCAGGCAATCTGGCGATCAGGCAGTGCGGCTGCCCACGCGCAATATCATTTCGGCGTCATGCGACTCGACCGAAATCAGGTCATACGCGAGGAGTCGGGCGGTTCGATCGTGCGGCTACGTGGAGACCTCGACAACGATGTCGGCCCTGCTATCGCAGCGGCGACCATGACCCTGAGCGAAGCATTCCGGCTGTATGACCTCCGGCGCGTAACGCATACCCGTAGCTGAGCGGCTCGGCCACCGAAGGCGTGGAGGGTGATCGTGTTGACCAGCAACTTGGAGCCGGCCGCGGCCGCGGGCGCAATACCTCGCGGATTGCCGCCGCAACTGGAGGCTCATTTGGCGCAACCCTCAGCCTGTGTCTGCAACCCGAACAGGTCACTGAGGAGCTACGCGAGCAACCACCTCGATGTCAACGGGGCCTTCGCAGCCAAGATGGCGCTCGCCGTGCACCGACCGCCGAAGATCGTATCCCGCGGCTGCGCCTCCCAAGTGCCTCGAAGGAATTGTCGCTGAGCGTGAGCTTCTTCGGAACAACGCCCTTGATTGCTTCGAGCTTGCTTCCGACGGCCTCGATGTCCTTGCCAATACGCACGAGCGGATCGACAGGCAACTCGATGCGCTTCTCGACATCGAGGTCGAGTACAAACGTTTCGTGGAACGGTTCTGGAGATGCCGTTCCGGTGTACTCGGCTTCGACTTCCCAGCGGCGCGGGATTCCCGACGCGTCGTCAAACAACTCAGGCACTTGACCCAGGAACCAGATGTATGTGTTGCCCGGATTGAGCGTACGAAAGCTCACGTTGCCGCTGAACGTCTCGTTGACCTCAGCGAAATGTGCGTTCATCATTCCAGGTTTGAAGAATTTCTCCAGGGAAGTGAACGGCGGGCTCACGCGCAACCGCACCTCGTGGGCCGGACTCACCCCGATGTTTCGTACGGCGATATGAAGCGTGCCCTCTGCCGGTGCACCGCGGTTCTTTCGAACGAAACGAGTGGGTTCCAGGGCGACCTGGACCCTCGGTCGGACGGCTTCGACGTTGACCTGGCGCGCCAGTTCGTTCGATGCGATCAGCGCCTTGTTCGACTGATCCACCTGACGAATCTGATACCAAGCGAACCCCAACGCAACCAGAGCTGACGCTCCGAATATGGCAGACCATTCTTCGGCGGTCGGCATGTTGGGGAACCGCCACCACGAGCCCCATATCGCGACGCTGACAGAGAACAGCCCGAACGCAACCACTACGACAGCAGCAACCGACAAGACAATGCGTGCGGCCGGGTTCTTCACCTCCCCAACTTTATCGGCGGCGACCTGCGGCCACTGTGATGCTTACGTCGGTTGTACCGCGAACACCTACGTGTATGACCGTTTCGATGCGGGTGATGAGCGCTGGCGATGGCTACAAGTACCTGCTCCGCACGGTCGCCGCTGGCGACGGTGACAGGTCACTCTCGACCCCGTTGACGAGGTATTACGCCGAGGCGGGCAGCCCGCCGGGTCGCTGGCTCGGCGCGG
The DNA here is from genome assembly GCF_017305435.1 of Microbacterium sp. Lineage (GTDB taxonomy): Bacteria > Actinomycetota > Actinomycetes > Actinomycetales > Microbacteriaceae > Microbacterium. The sequence goes on from NZ_JAFKIP010000004.1 coordinate 59,562, forward strand.
GGGTCGCAACGCTGGGCGGGGTGATCGTGGAAGGTGATCGGGTCTCCGAATCCCAGCTCCAGCTTCTTGTGGGGATGGGCCGGCACCCTGTCACCGGCGATCCGCTCGGCCTGGCGTATCCCGCGTACAAGACCGTGGCGGAGCGCGTCGCGGAGCGCACCGCGGCGCTCGATCCCGGCCTCGGGCCGACCTCGCGTGCCGAGGCGGTCGCGCAGATTGAAGCCGAAGAAGCGGGGCGGGGGACGAGGCGCGCCGTCGCCGGGTACGACTTCACCTTCTCAATCCCGAAGTCCGCATCAGTGCTGTGGGCAGTCGCGGACGCGGGCACGCAGGCGCTCATTGCCGAGGCGCATCATGCGGCGGTTGCGGAGGTGGTTGCGTTCATGGAACGGGAGGTTGCAGCCACCCGCACCGGCGCAACCGCACGCGGTGGAGCCGTTGCACAGGTAGATGTCCGTGGCCTGGTCGCCACGGCGTTTGACCACTACGACTCCCGGGCTGGAGATCCGCACCTGCACACTCATGTCGTCATCTCGAACAAGGTGCAGACCGTCCTGGACGGCAAGTGGCGCTCCCTCGACGGCCGGCCCATGCACGCCGCGACGGTCGCGCTCTCCGAGCTGCACGAGGCCGTGCTCGCCGACCACCTCACGAGGTCGTTCGGTGTCTCCTGGGAGTCCCGCGAGATGGGCCGGGACCGCAATCCGGCGTGGGCGGTGGCGGCCGTGCCGGAGGAGCTGGTGGCCGAGTTCTCCTCCCGATCCCGGCACATCGACGCGGAGAAGAACCGGCTCATCGCCGAGTATGTCGACAAGCACGGCCGTCAGCCTTCGACGGCAACGATCATCAAGCTCCGCGCCCAAGCCACCCTCACCACCCGCCCAGAGAAGCAGGTTCGGTCGCTGGCTGACCTGACCGCCGAATGGCGGCACCGCGCCGGCCGCATCCTCGGCATGGACGCGACCTCCTGGACGCGGGACGTGACCGCGAACGACGCACCGCTGCTGCTGCGCGCCGACGACATCCCGCTGGACGTGATCGCATCTCTCGGCCAGTCGGTCGTGGAGGTGGTGGGCGAGAAGCGGTCGACCTGGCGACGGTGGAATCTCACCGCCGAGGCGGCTCGGCAGACGATGGGCTACCGGTTCGCCTCCACCGTGGATCGGGAAGCGGTTGTCGGCCTGGTCGTAGATGCCGCCGAGGCCGCGTCGCTGCGGCTCACGCCGCCGGAGCTCGCGTCGAGCCCGGTGGCGTTCCGCCGTCCGGATGGCACTTCGGTGTTCCGGCCGAAGCACTCGACGGTGTTCTCATCCGAAGTCCTGCTGGCCGCCGAAGACCGTCTCCTCGAGCGCGCCCGCATGAGGACCGGCCCGACCGTGCCGCTGGCGACGGTGGAGCGGATCGCCGCCAGATCCGACCGGGACGGGCGAGTGCTCGGCGACGATCAAGCCGCCGCGCTCGCGTCGGTCGCCGTGTCTGGTCGCGTCGTCGATGTTCTGGTCGGCCCGGCCGGAGCAGGGAAGACCACCGCGATGTCCGCGTTGCGGCGGGCATGGGAGCACGAGCACGGCCAAGGCTCGGTGCTCGGGCTGGCGCCGTCTGCGGTCGCTGCGCAGGTCCTCGCTGACGACCTGGGGATCGCGACGGAGAACACCGCGAAGTGGTGGGAGGTCCATCAACGCACCGGCCAGTCGTTCCGCACGGGTCAGCTCGTGATCGTGGACGAAGCCTCCCTCGCCGGCACGCTGTCCCTGGACCGGATCACCGCGCTGGCGGCCGAGGCGGGAGCGAAGGTGCTGCTCGTCGGCGACTACGCGCAACTCCAGTCCGTCGACGCCGGCGGCGCGTTCTCCCTCCTGGCCCACGACCGGGACGATGCGCCCGAGTTGGTCGACATCCACAGGTTCACGAACCCGTGGGAGAAGACCGCATCACTCGGCCTGCGGTATGGACGCACCGAAGTCCTCGATATCTACCTCGACCACGACCGCATCCAGGGAGGGGAGACCGAGGCGATGATTAACGCCGCGTACGAGGCCTGGCGTGCCGACCGGCTCGCGGGGAGGGCGAGCGTGCTGGTCAGCGACTCGAACGAATCCGTCCTCGCGCTCAACCAGCGTGCCCGCACCGATCTGATCCTTCACGGCACGGTGAACGCGCTGCGCGAGGTCGAGTTGCACGACGGCACCCGCGCCGCGGCCGGGGACACGGTGATCACCCGCCGCAACGACCGCCGCCTACGTGCCGACCGGTCCTGGGTCCGCAACGGCGACAGATGGACCGTCACCGACATCCGAGACGACGGCTCTGTCACACTCCGCCGCGCCGGGCACAGATGGGGCGGGTCGGTCGTAATCCCGGCGGACTACGCGGCCGAACACCTCGACCTCGGGTACGCGGTGACCTCCTACCGGGCACAGGGCATCACCGTGGACACCTCGCACGTCCTTGTCGACCCATCCATGACGCGGGAGAACCTGTACGTCGCGCTCACTCGTGGCCGGGACGCGAACCTCGCCTACGTCGCCATCGACAAGCCTGACGACTCCCACCAGGGGCCGCACCCCGGCGACAACACTGACGCCACCGCCCGCTCCGTGCTGTTCGGGGTGCTCCAGCACGGCGGCGCCGAGCTCTCCGCCCACGAGACCATCACCGCCGAGCAGGACGCCTGGGCGAACATCGGCCAACTCGCCGCGGAGTACGAGACAATCGCCGCCGCAGCCCAACGCGACAGATGGGCGAACCTCGTTCGCGCATCCGGACTCACCGACGACGACGCGGACGTTGCGATCAGCTCGCCGGCATTCGGCGCATTGGCTGCTGAGCTGCGCCGCGCGGAGGCCAACCACCACGACATCGAGACCCTGCTACCGCGACTCGTACGAGTGCGCGGATTCTCGGATGCCGATGACATCGCCGCCGTCCTCCACCATCGCGTCACTCGCGCCACCGCCCGCCCCGCCGGGTCCGGCCGCGCCCGCAAGATGCCCCGGCTGATTGCCGGTCTCATCCCCGAAGCCACCGGCACCATGAGCGGCGAGTTCCGGCAGGCGCTCACCGAACGACGCGACCTCATCGAGACCCGCGCCGCCGCCCTCCTCGACACTGCGCTCACCGAACAGCGGGGATGGACGAAGGCGCTCGGAGCCCCGCCGAAGGACGCCAAGACCGCCGCGACCTGGCGCCGCCTGGCCCGCACGGTCGCCGCGTACCGCGACCGCTACGGCATCGCGGACCCGGCGCCACTCGGGGCGCCGGCCGAGAACGATGCACAGAAGATCGAGGCCGCCCGCGCCCGCGCCGCCCTTGATCGGGCACGCGACCTCGTGCGAGGGCCGGGGGAGGAGCCGCAGCGGCGGCACGGGCGGGAGCCGGTGCGCCGCTCTCTGTGAACGAGTGCGCTTCCCGATGTCAGGGCCGAGCCGTACAGTGGATGACGAGGCGGCCTCTATATTGGCGCTGTCGCTCCCCGCGACGGTATGACCCCCCGCAGCAGTGGGTGGTCCTTTCAGGTTCTTGTCGTCGAACTCCTGAGAGGACTATGCACATGTTCCGACTCATCTGGGCGGCCAGCGTACGCACCCACAGCATCCTCAGCTACGCGCCCACCAACCTCCTGCTCGCCGTCACCCGCACCCGCCGCGGACTGCGCTGGGGCATCCCAGCGATGCTCCTCGCAATCCCATACCTGCTCGCCGCCCACTGGTGCGTCACGACCATCGAGGCCGGTGGGCCTGGGTGGCTCAACCTTCTGGTGCTGTTGTGCGGGTGGAACTCGATCAAGCTGATCCTGAACGGACCGATCACCGCGGTCCTGCTCATCCGCACCAAGATCCGTGAGCGTGCCAGGCTTCGCCGCGCATGCCAGGCTGAACGTGTGACTCGTCTCGCCGCATAGAGAGAACAGCAGAACGGACATAACCTTGAGACATGGGCGACTCCTGGGCGTCTAGCCTCGCGGCACGCAAGACGATGCTGGGAAACCGCGGTCGCGATACCAAGCCTGAGCTCGCTGTGCGGCATCTTGTGCACGCACAAGGGCTGCGTTACCGCGTCAACGCGCGACCAGAGATCGGAATCCGACGGACCGCCGATCTGCTCTTCACTCGTATGCGCGTGGTCGTCTTCATCGACGGCTGCTTCTGGCACAAGTGTCCGACCCACTTCTCGATGCCAGTCACAAACCAGGAGTTCTGGCGCGAGAAGATCGACGGAAACGAGCAACGAGACAGACAAACGACGACCCTGCTGGAGGATCGTGAATGGCTCGTACTGCGTTTTTGGGAGCATGAGGACCCGGTGTCGGTGGCGGATCGTATCGTCAGAGAGATACGAGACCGACCCCACCGGTAGGCCCCAGACTGCCCTCCGCCCAGGCGTGGCTAACCAGTGATCCACCGTGGCGCGGTCAGTCGTGCCTCTGTTCACGCACCGGTAAGGTAGTGGGAGGTGGCGTGTCGGCTCGGCGAGTCGCGCGCCACGACGACGTTGGTCGTGTTCTCCTGGAGGTGGACGTCTAGACGGGAAGGAGCGCTGGAGCTTGGCGACATACGCAGTAAAGCTGGAGCGTTCAGTGCCGCTCGTCCTCCCGAGGCACCCGGACGCACCAGGCGACGACAGCTTCGAGGAGTGGTGTCGGCGAGAGAAGTCCTCCGGGCGTCCCCTCGCCGTTGACCTCTTCTCTGGCGCGGGAGGTCTTGGAGCGGGCGTCGAGGCTGCAGGGTGGACGGTCGTAGCTGCGGTCGATCATGATACTGCGGCACTGGAGACACACCGAGCCAACTTCCGGGGCAAAGCACTCGAAGTCGACATGGCTGAGCCATCCCAGGTGGCCGCGCTCATCGAGAACCTCCGCCCGCTTGGGATTGACCTCGTAGCCGGAGGCCCTCCATGTCAGCCTTTCAGCCGTGCTGGACGGGCGAAGATTCGCAGCCTCATCAACGACGGCGTGCGCGACGAGATCGACGCCCGGAAGGAACTGTGGCGGTCGTTCATCGATGTTGTCTTGGCACTGAAACCGCGCGCAGTTCTCATGGAGAACGTCCCCGACATGGCGATCGGCGATGACCTCGTCGTCATCAGGGCGATCGCCGACATCCTCGAAAGCGCCGGATACGTTGTCGACTATCGGCTCCTTGACGCATGGCGTCACGGAGTCCCGCAGCATCGCAAGCGCTTCATCCTCCAGGCACGCAATGATGGGGCTCTGCCGGCTTGGCCCACACCTATGGAGCACCGCCCGACCGTCCGTGATGCGATCGAGGATCTTCCTTCGCTCGACGAAACCACCGGTGCGCGCGAACTGCCCTACATGGGCCAACCATTCAGCGCGCTGGCCAAGACCCTCCATGACGACGACGCGGACATCATCTACGACCACATGACACGTCCGGTGCGGGACGATGACCGCGAGGCGTTCCAGCTCATGACCTCCTCAACCCTGTACTCGGACCTCCCTGAGCACCTGCGCCGATATCGCTCCGACACCTTCAACGACAAGTACAAGCGCCTCGACTGGGACGACCTGAGTAGGACGATCACGGCTCACATCGCCAAAGACGGCTACTGGTACATCCATCCACAGGAACACCGCACACTCACCGTCCGCGAAGCGGCACGTATCCAGACCTTTCCAGACAGCTTCCGCTTCGCAGGGACCCGCAGTGACGCATTTCGACAGATCGGCAACGCAGTCCCGCCAGCACTGGGCCGGACCGTCGCAGAGGCGATCCTGCCCCTCGCGGAGCCGCACGAGGAGCAGCCCAGACTTCCCGATCTGCGCCGGAGGCTGTCGCTGTGGGCCGTCGAGCAGAGACAGACGGCATGGTGGCTCTACCCTGGGCCGGACATGACGGCCGCTGCTGCCGCGGTCGCCGCTCTGCTTGACATGCACCGACTTCCTGCTGCAACCGCCGCGTCGCTCATGGAACCGCTCCGAGGCGTTCCGGACCTCTCCGTCGAGTCGCTCCAGCACATCGAAGTGCACACGCTCAGCAAGACCCGCAGGGACGCTGTAAGGCAGCTTCGAGGCATCGTCCGCGAGAGCCCGTCTGTGGACTGGACACCGCGCGTTGCAGCCATGCTCGGCGACGCACAGCACCGCGTGTTCTCGCTATTACGCGGTGGCAACGAACTTCTTGTCAACGAGCACGTCAGCAAAGTCGTGACCCTCCTGATGGAGCTGCCCGAAGGGCACACCGGTCTGCGGACTGACATCAAGGTTGCGCTCGCACAACTGGTCTCCGGCGGCGACGAAGCTGCATTGAGGATGTGCGCGATCCGTGCGATCACTGTCTCCGAGGCGCGCGCCCGAATCCTCGACCCCGCCACTCCACACCCAGCAGAGTCCAGGGGAGAGCGAGTCTCATGAGTGCCGATGTCCAGCAGGCCGTGAGCCATGAACCCTCGGGCAGTGGCGCGCTCCGTCCCAAGGCGCGGCTGCTCCGGACACTTGGCAGCGACCTGATCAGCAGCGACAAGGTCGCTCTGATCGAACTGGTCAAGAACTCCTACGACGCCGACGCCAGCGTTGTTCTCATTCGCTTCCACGGCCCGCTGGAGGAAGGGAAGGGTCGCATCGAGGTATGGGATGACGGCCACGGCATGGACGTCGCCACACTCCAACGCTCGTGGCTCGACATCGCGACCGACACCAAGAGACGACGCCCTCGCAGCGACAGAGGTCGACGAGTGCTCGGCGAGAAGGGCATCGGTCGACTCGCCGCGGCCCGGCTCGGGCACGAGATGATGCTCGTCACCAGGATGACCAATGCTGACGAGGTCAAACTCCTGATCGACTGGACGGACTTCGATCGCGAGGACGCGTACCTCGATCAGATCGAGGTCGCCTGGGAAGTCGGAGCACCCGACGTCTTCTCTGACTCCGGCGCAGCCATTGACACCTTCTCCGCAGCCGAAAACGAGACCTGGCACCACGGCCGCGGGACCGTAGTCCAGATTGACCGCCTTTCTCGTGCGTGGGATCGCGAGGACCTTCTTGAACTGCGCACGGCGCTGACGCGGCTAATACGGCCCCGTCCTGGCACAGTGTCAAGCCTCGCGAGTGCAGAAGATGCCGAGCCCGATTTCCAGGTGATCCTGGAACTGGTTGACGTCGAGGAGGGACTAGAAGACCTCGCTGGTCCGATCGAGCCATCGTCTGAACTCCAGACCCCTCACTACAGCCTCACCGGCTTCGTGGATGCCCAGGGGTCCGCCACGCTTCGCTACGCACAACAGGACCCTCCGCTGGAGGAGGATATCGGCGTCAAACAGTTGTGGACCGATGAGAAGCGCTCCCCACATGCAGGACCCTTCGACTTCGAGATCAATGTCTGGGACCGAGACAAGACAGCCATCCAGCGGACCCTCCAGGAGACCGGTGCCGAGAGTGCAGCGCCCAGCGCGAAGGACTTGAAGGGCTTCCGTGACACGCTTAGCGAGGTTGCCGGTGTCAGCATCTATCGAGATGGCTTTCGAGTCCTTCCATTCGGTGAAAGCGGCGATGACTGGCTCGGGCTCGACCTGCGACGCGTCCAGACGCCGACCCGTCGGGTGTCGAACAACCAGATCATCGGTCACGTCTTCATCGGTGCCGACACGAACGAAGGACTCAAGGACCAGTCGAACCGCGAGGGCATACTTGCTGGCACCGCCTACTCGGACCTCCAGACGCTGGTGAAAGCTGCTCTCGTTGAGCTTGAGACGCGACGCTATGCCGCGCGCCACCCCAAGAAGGAGCCCGGGGAGAGCAAGGGTGGCCTATTCGAGCGGTTCGACCTTGGGGAGATTCGCACCGCCTTGGCCCAGAGCTACCCTGGCGACAAGCGTCTCATCGGACTCATCGACGACAAGAACCGCGACATCCAAGAAGGAGTAACCGAGGTTCAGAACGTCTTGTCGCGATACTCCCGACTTGCCACTCTCGGGGCACTTATTGATCGAGTCCTCCACGATGGCCGAACCGTGGTGACACGACTCAAGAACATCGCGCGATTTGGTGCTCGCGACCTCGACAAGAAGAACCTCACCGACAGCGAGAAAGTCACGATCGCTGCGACAGCCATGTCGGACACGACGACCCAAGCCGATCTGCTCTCCTCTCTCTTTAAGCAGATCGAACCCTTCGGCGGCCGCAAGCGCGGACGACCCAAGGAAATCAGCACCAGCGACGTCATCGACAAGGCAATCTCAATCCTCCAGCAGGAAGCCGACGATCGCGGCGTTGACTTGGTTCGAGAGGGTGACCCAGTCGCCGTGAAACTCGATGAAGCTGAAATGTTGACAGTCCTCATCAATCTCATCCAGAACGCCATCTACTGGACCTCAACTCAGCCAAAGGGGACCGAGCGGAAGGTGATCGCAGCCGCCCGACTGAACGATGACTCCTCATTGAGCCTCGTTGTGAGCGACTCTGGACCCGGGGTGGCGGAGGGGGTCCGTGGGCACATTTTCGACCCCTACTTCTCCAGCAAGCCGGAAGGCGTGGGGCTCGGCCTGAGCATCGTAGGAAACCTCGTCGAGGACATCTACGAAGGCCAGCTCATTCTTGTTGACGAAGGTCCTCTCGACGGCGCGACTTTCGAGGCCACCTTCAGGAGGCGGGTCCAATGAAGAAGAAGGTACGCGTCCTCATCATCGAGGACAAGGCTGACCTCGCCGCAGACGCGAGGCGCGAGATTGAAGACGCTTTCGAAGAGAGCGACGAGATCGAAGTTGAAGTCTCGGTAGAGACAGATTTCGACAGGGGATTCGCACGCGTCCGTGCGCGTGAAAGCGACGTGGTCGTGTTGGATGTCCGTCGCGACGCCTCTGAGTCTGTGACAGAGGACGACACTGCTGGGCAAGCTGTCTATCGGGACATCAAGGAAGCCTGTTTCGCGCCGGTTGTGTTCTGGACGGCTCTACCCGAAAAGGTAAATCATGAGCAGATGAGTCCCTTGGTGACGGTGGTTACCAAAGAGGAGACGGTCAAGCTTCCGGCCGCTATTCAAGCAGCCGTTGCAAGCGGAGCGCTGACCACGATCAGCGATATTGAACAGCATGCCGCGGACGTACTCCGAAAGCACATGTGGACGGAACTTGCCCCGAACTGGGCGGAGTACACCGGAGACACTGACTCCGCGGGCATCACTCAAGTGCTACTCAGTAGGCTCGCTCGAATCCTTGACGAGGATCGTGACCAGACGTTCACGACTCACCCGAGCCATCGCTACGTGTATCCACCCGCATCGGACCGCCGATCACCCGGTGACGTACTTCGCGCAACGGACCAGACCTGGTGGGTAGTTCTTACGCCTGCATGTGACTTCGAGCAGGACAAGGTCGATTACGTTCTTCTCGCCAAGGCCAGCCCACTTGCGGAGCACCCGAAGTATCAGAGGTGGGCGAGCGCGAACGCTGGCAGTAATAACGAGAAGGACCGTTGGAAGAGCCTGGATCAGGATGTCCTCAGGGCGACGCACGGGAGGTTCCACTTCCTCCCTGCGTTCCGCGAGATCCCAGATTTGGTGATCGACCTAGAGAACGTGAGGGCGGTCGAGGTTGACGCGCTGGACCACTTCGCCTGGGTTGCATCACTCGTCAGTCCGTTTGCTGAGGCATTGCTGGTGCAGCATAGCCACGTCCGTGGACGCATCGGAGTGCCCGACCTCGATTCTGAACGTGTCAAGCAGCGCCTATTGGGCGGTCAGCCGGCGGCCAGCTGACTCGGCTGAGTGGACCAATCAAGTGACCAACCGCGTGCAAACCCTGCAAAACGTGACGTGCGAAGCGCGATCCTGAAACGCAAAACCCCAGGTCAGGTGGGTTATGAGCCCTACTCCTACCACCTGGGGGTCAAGGGGTCGCAGGTTCAAATCCTGTCATCCCGACCGGAGAAAGCCCTGGTGGATCAGACGATCTGCCGGGGCTTTCGCTTTGTCCGAAAGCGCCGAGGACTCCGAAGAGACTCTGGAGCGTCAGCATTAGAGCGCTCTCATCGCCGCTGTCATATGGCGTGTCGAGGGGAGATATCTGTGCCCGCGCAGGTGGCCAGCCGCTCGACAAGGTAGATATGGCTGCTGCGCTCGGCATCAGCCCTGGCGGTTCTAGTTTGCGGACGCAGGGGTTCGCGTCGAGCGCCTACGGACTGACCGGAGGTGGCTTCCAATCGGCGTTCTCGATGGCGCCACTTGAAGACGCGATGCCCTCGCCGACATCGCAGGAGGAACACGATGAAGCGCTCGTAAAGACTGCGCTCAAGCCTGAGCTTTTCACAAAGCTCTTCGAGGCATACACGGGGAAGAAGTATCCCGAGACGCAGTTCCTCGTGAGCGCACTCAAGCGCAACTTCGACGTGGCGGACGGTCAGGCCGAGGCGTGCGCGGACATCTTCACCAAGAACATGAAGTTCGTAGGTTTGCTGCGCGACACAAGGGGTGGCATTTGGCTTGTCGAGCGCCCGACGCGGGAACTGCCGGGGTGCTGAGCAGTGAGGGCTCTTCGGATCGTGAGGACGAGGCTGACGAGAAAGAGGCGGAAGAGGCAATCGAGATCCCGCGTGACGCTCTCACTCCGCCGTCTGCCGAACCGCAGCGCTCAAAGCGCCCAAATAAGCTGTTCGGTGGGTCTGCATGGTCGGCTCAGACGGCGACCGCGCAGCGGAACTCGCGCCATCCGGGCAGGTTCTGGGGGGCGGGCTGCGCCGGGCTCGAACCCGCGATGCGCACCGAGAGTGCAACGCCGCCGTCCGTCAGGTCCCGTGGTGACGACTGAGGCAGGGCAAGTCGGCACCGGCAATCCGCCGAGGCCGTCACCCTTTCGATGCCGAACTGACAATTCTCTTCGGGCAGAACGGCTCGGGAAAGACCGGGTAATCGCGGAACATACCGCGGGGTGGATCAGTCGGCTGAGGCGGCGCGTGCAATCGCAGCCGACAGTCCCAGGGTGTGGGCGCGGAGAAGCGCGCCCTCGATGACGGCGTCTGCGCCGTACGTCCCTCGCGTGACCGCGGAGGCGCGGCCACTGACGACTTCGGGAGTCAGCCACGGCGTCAGCCGTGCGCCGGTCCCCGTCAGGATGATGCGCTCCGTGCCGATGAGTGCCGCCGCGGTATCCGCCAGCGCTCCGAGTCCGACAGCTGCCCGATCAAGTCCCCGCAGCAGGTCCGGGTCGCCGTCTGCGGCGCGGACGACGATCTTCTCCACGACTCCCGCGGTGCCCTCCGCCGGTGGGCTCCAAGAGGGGGCGCCGGCCCCGGCCGCGATTGCAGCCAGCGAAGCAACCGTCTCGAGGCATCCGCGGTTGCCGCAGGGGCAGCGCACGCCGTCACGAACCACCGGGGCGTGTCCGAGGCCCGGCCACGAAGGAGGCTGCTGGAGAAGGTGTCCTCCCGCAACGATCCCGCCCCCGATCCCCGCCTCGATGAGGACGACCGCTACGTTGTCGACTTTGGGGGCGGTCTGCGCTGTCCACTCTGCGAGCGTCGCGAGCTGGCCGTCGTTCTCGACCTGCACCTCGGTGCGGAGCGCGTGCGCGAGGTCGCCGCGCAGTGTGTCGACCGGCTCGGCCTCCCACCTCATCTCCATCGAGCGCAGGCTGCCGCTGTCCTCGATGCCGGGGAAGGCGACGACGGTGCTCAGCAGTCGCTCGCCGGGGTCGCCGCCGAGAAGGGACGCCAGCCCGTCGCGGATGGTCGCGCTCACTGATGCGATCGCGCGGTCGTCGACGGCGACGGTCGCGCGCGCCACTTCCGCCCCGTTCAAGGAACGGGCGTGAATGACGATCGACGTCCCGTTGATCTGGGCGGCGGCAACGGCAGTGCGGGCATCCGCGAGCCTGAGGAGCCGTTGAGGTCGCCCTCGGCCGCCCGGTCGCAGGCTCTCCGCCTCGACGAGGCCGGTGTCGATCAGGCGTCCGAGCAGCGCGCTCACGGCGCCGGTTGCGAGCCCGGAGGCGTCGACGAGATCCGACTGGGTGATCTCTCCCGCGCCGTCGATCGCGCGGAAGACGCGGAGGAGGTTCCGCTGAGTGGCCGCCCCTGGCGTCATGGTTGCGATCCTGACCGGTCACGCATTATCTTCATAACTTGAAAGTAATCCCATCTGACAACGAGGTCGCTCACATGACTGCTTCACACACCGATCCACAGCCTGCAGCCGCTCCTGCGGGCGCCGGAACGACGCGCGTCCGCATCCGCTTCATCCTGACATTCTTCCTCGCCAACGCCGGCATGTTCGCGGTGTTCCAGGGCATGCAGCAGATCCTTGTTCCGACCAGGGTCGCGGAGATCGATCCGGAGGGGAAGATCGCCAGTCTCGGCCTGCTCGCCTCTCTCGGTGCGCTGGCGGCCGCACTGGGCAGTCCGCTCTTCGGAGCCCTGTCCGACCGCACGCGCAGCCGCTTCGGACGCCGAGCGCCCTGGATACTCCTCGCCGCGGCCCTCGTTCTCGTGCCGATGGCGTTGATGGCGAACATGACCGATCTCTTCTGGGTTGGTGCCGGATACATCGGGGTCATGCTCACGGCCAGCGCGTTCCAAGCCGCGATCACGGCGGTCATCCCCGATCGAGTGCCCGAGAACCGACGTGGCCTGGTGTCGTCGGTCATCGGCGTTGCGACGTTCGTCGGCGTCCTGTTCGGCATCAATGTCGCGACGGCCTTCCTCGGCGTGCCGATCCTTGCGTACACGCTGGTCGCCTCGCTCCTCGTCGTCGGCGCGATCCTCTTCGTGATCCTCGCACCGGACGCCCCGGCAACGCAGGCGCTGCCTCGCCCCGAGGGAAGCCTCGTCCACCGGGTCGGCCGCTTCTTCTCGGGGCTGCGCGATCACGACCTGGCATGGGCCTTCTGGGCACGCGTGACGATCATGCTCGGGTTCTGGACCGTCTCCACCTACCAGCTCTACACACTCTCCGACTACATCGGCGTCGAGAACCTCCCGGAGCAGAACCCGGCGGTGGCGGTGGCGGTCCTCGGATCGATCAATCTCGTGATCTCGCTGATCAGCACCGTGATCGCAGGGCCGCTCTCAGACAGGGCGAATCGCCGGAAGATCTTCGTCGTCATCGCGTCGGTCGGAATGGGCGTCGCGGCCATCGTCCCTCTCGTCTGGCCGACGTTCCTCGGGATGCTCGTGTACGGGGCGCTCCTGGGCTTCTTCTTCGGTATCTTCACCGCGGTCGATCAAGCGATCATGACGCTCGTCTTGCCTCGTCAGGAGGATGCCGCCCGCGATCTCGGAATGCTGAACGTCGCGACCAGCGGTCCCCAGATCGCTGGCCCCTTCGTCGCAGCCCTGCTGCTGGGCATCTTCGGTGGGTTCCCCGCGCTGTTCATCTTCTCGGCCGTCACCGCGCTCCTCTCCGCCTTCTTCATCCTCCCCATCCGAAAGGTGCGTTGATGCCCTATATCGACCTCGACACCCACGCCGGCACCATCCGCGGCTTCGACGACGGCAGGGTCCGTTCCTTCCTCGGCGTCCCGTACGGCGAAGACGCCGGGGGCGTGCACCGCTTCCACCGCCCCCGACCCGTGGAACCCTGGCAAGGCGTCCGGCCGGCCCTGTCCTTCGGCCCCTCGTGCCCGCAGTTCGATGCTCGGCTGCACTGGAGCCCCCGCGCGATCGAGTTCCATTCGCTCCTCTACCCGCGCGGCGGATGGGCGCTGGAGGGCACCGCCGCCTCCGAGGACTGCCTGCGCCTGAATGTGTGGGCGCCGTCGAATGTCGAGGGTGCCGCAGTGCTGGTCTGGCTCCATGGCGGAGGCTACATGAGCGGGAGCGGCAACGAGATGGCCTTCAACGGCGACCTCCTCGCGGCCGCGGAGGGTGTCATCGTCGTGACGGTGACGCATCGGCTCGGCATCCTCGGGTTCTTGGATCTGCGCGACCACGGGCTCGAAGACTCCGCCGACGCCGGAATGCTCGACATCATCGAAGCGCTCCGATGGGTACGTGCCAACATCGCTGCCCTCGGCGGAGATCCCGCCAAGGTCACCATCGCCGGACAGTCCGGCGGGGGAGGGAAGGTCGCAGCGCTCCGCCGGATGCCGGAGGCCCAAGACCTGTTCTCCGCGACCATCATCATGAGCGGCCCCGCCGAGCGTCCGCAGAGCGTCCAACGCGCGCGCGCGATCGCAACACGGACACTCGACGCATTGGCTGTGCCCGTCGCGCAGCTCGCGTTGCTTCCCGTCGACGACCTGATTCAGGCGCAGAGCGTTGCGCTGGCAGACGGGGCGGACCTCGGAGGAGACGTCGACTTCCCGGCGATGTCCGAGTTCGGATACGGGCCTTCCCTCGACGCCCAGCATCTTCCCGAGGGTCCCGACCTGTGCGCGGCGCCGATGATGATCGGGTGGGCCACGCACGACATGTCATCGCTGTTGCTCGATCAACCCTTCTTCTCGACCGAGCTCGACCCGCAGAGCCTCGCCTCTGTCCTCTCCCCGTCAGGCCCTTCGAACCCGGACGCTGTACCCGCGACATCCTCGCCCGCGCCTGTCGAGGAACCTGCCCACCTGGTCCTCGCCCGCGCGCTGAGCGCGCACGCGTTCGCGGCGCCCTCCCTCCGCATCGCGGACCAGGTGTCCTCGACCGCACCCGTCTGGGTGTACGAGTTCACCCAGACCACAGAGGTGATGGATGGTCTTCTCGGGGCATGCCACAGTCTCGATCTTGCCTATGTCTTCGGAACTGTCGACCGCATTCCGCTCACCGGCACGAGCGATGAGACCGGCCGGATGTCGCGGAGGATGATGCAACTGTGGGGGAGCTTCGTGCGTGAGCACACGCCTGCGGAGGCCGGGTGGTCCCCGTGGGATCCGAGCGGACGGCACGTGCATCGCATTCCGGTGGCGACGGCGTGAACGCCGCCGGACGAGGGGGTGCGGGCCGGTGATCGCCAGGGGAGCGAGTAAGCGGCGGGATGCTAAAGTCGCGAGCATCTCGCCATCACTGGTGAGAGCGGGAGTTGGAGGGGGAGAGCAGCGTGCGGATCGCGTCTTCTCCGAAGCGTGGTGCCGGCGAAAAGGCCGGGATCGACGTGCGCACCATTGTGGCCAGCGCGCGGACCCTCTCCCCGGACGCGATGACGATGCAGGCCGTCGCTCAGCTCTTGGGCGTGGACCGGTCGGCGTTGAATCACCACGTGAAGGGCCGTCCCCAGCTCCTTCAGCTCGTGGCGCAGGCAGCGTTCGCAGACGGATTCGCTGACGTGGTGTTTCGGGATGACGAGGACTGGCGTTCGGCCAGCCGGATGTATGCCTGGGCCTACGCGCAGGCGCTCGGAGCTGCCGGCCCGCTGGTTCGTCATCTGACGGATGTCGGACAGGAGACGCGATTCCTTCGCGCCACCGAGGCCCTGCTCGGCCGACTGGTTGCCGGAGGTTTCAACGATGAGGCCGCGGTACGCTTCCTCGTCGCACTCGGATACGCGGCACGAGGGTGGATGCGAGATCGGATCGAGACCACCGAAGGCCTCGAGATGCGCCGTCCCGAGCAGACGCAGACTGCGCTGGGTGCCCGAGGTCACGACGCATTTCCGCACCTCGATCGTGTCAGCCGCAACCCTTTCGATACCTACGGGGTCAGCCAGTTGAACCACGTCCTCGACCTGTTGATCAAGGGCGCCGACGCGGAGCTCGCCTCAGGCGCGGCGAGCGCAGGCGCAGACGACTCGGGCGACTGACCGCCGGCGCATGGTTGGAGGATGAGTGCCCATCGACGCTCTGAAGCAGGCGTCGACCACACCGGCACCGTGCCCGCCGGACTCGGGCAAATTGGTGCACTGTGGTCGTCGAGAGAGTTAGCCGACCGTGGCGGCGCGCAGAGCATGCCGCCGCGCGACTGTGGAACGTCTTCGGCGCGCACCTCGACGACCCTGGCGAAGGAGTTCGGTTTCGCGTCTGGGCACCGAACGCGCGGGCGGTGCGAGTATTGGGCGGCTTCAACGATTGGACGGGCCGTGATGCGTCTCTGACGCAGATGGAGGACACGGGAGTCTGGGAGGGTGTCGTCGCCTCGGCGCGTGCGGGTGATCTGTATCGATTCGACATCCAGTCCGCCGGTGGCAGGTGGCAGCAGAAGTCAGATCCCTTCGCCCGAGAATCGGAGCGGCCGCCTTCGACCTCGTCCATCGTGGCCGGGTCGACCTCATTTCGATGGACGGATGACCATTGGCGCGCTGAGCAACGAGCGAAGGCACATCGGAACAGGCCGATCAGCATCTACGAGATGCATGTGGGCTCATGGCGCCAGGGTCTCGGATATCAAGACCTCATCGAACAGCTCATTCCCTACCTCGCGGCGCACGGGTTCACCCACGTGGAGTTCCTCCCGCTCGCCGAGCACCCCTTTGGCCCATCGTGGGGCTATCAGGTCACGGGCTACTTCGCGCCGACCAGTCGGTACGGAAAGCCCGACGATCTTCGATCTCTCATCGATGCCCTTCATGCCGCGCAGATCGGCGTGATCATGGATTGGGTGCCAGGGCACTTCCCGCGGGACGCGTTCGCGCTCGCGAGCTTCGACGGTTCGCCTGTGTTCGAGCACCCGGACCCGCAGCGCGGCGCGATGCCGGAGTGGGGCACCCTGGTCTTCGACTACGGGAGCCCTTGGGTGCGCGACTTCCTCGTCTCGAACGCGCTCTATTGGGTCGAGGAGTTCCACGTGGACGGCATACGTGTGGACGCGGTCGCTTCCATGCTGTTCCGTGACTTCGGCCGAGAGCCGGGGAAGTGGCAGAACAACGCGCTGGGCGACCGACGTCACCTCGAAGGCATCGCCTTCTTGGCGGAGTTGACGGAGGCCGTGCATCTGGATCACCCCGAGGTCCTCCTGATCGCGGAGGACTCGAGTTCCTACTGGGGGGTCACTCGTCCGCTCGGAGAAGGCGGCCTGGGGTTCGACCTGAAATGGAACATGGGCTGGATGAACGACTCCCTTCGTGCGCTGGCTGCAACGGCGCAGGGGCGAGCATCCGGGAGCGATCTCGACCGAGTGCTGAACTCCCCGAGCGAGGAGAGGGATGTGCTCGCGCTCAGTCACGACGAGGTGACGCACGGCAAGGGCTCTCTGCTCGGGCGCGCCGGTGGGGATACTCCCGACGGGCATCGGTTGCTGCGCGCCTACCTCGCCTATGTGTGGGCGCATCCGGGAAAGAAACTGCTCTTCATGGGACAGGAGTACGGCCAATCCGACGAGTGGAGTGAGGCGAGGTCCTTGGACTGGCCACTCTCGGAAGGCGCCCACGCTGACACGGCGCGATTCGTCCGAGAGCTCAATGCGGCCTACGTCAGCATCCCCGCGATGTGGGCTGACGACCCCGCGACCGTACTGCACGCGCGCAACGCGGACGGCGCGCCGCTCGTTTTCGCCCGTCACGACGGAGAGATCGTCGTGGTCGCCGCGGTCAACCTGACCGGGGACCCGGTCCGGTGGGAGATCCCTGCGCGATGGGGTCGGCTCCGGGTGCGCGTGCGTTCCGATGCGCCAGCGGCCGGGCCCGGCGATGAGGTCGCAGGCCTCCTTCACGTGCCACCCGCAACGACGATCTGGCTCACCGGCACGTCGTTCTCGTTGTGATGCCCGGGCCGACGCCACGCGGACGTCCGGACGTGCGCGGGTGGTCGCCGGTGTGGCTCGGCGACGCGTCGATTCACTTTCTGTGGATGTCGCGGACGTCTGCTACATTTACGATATTCACGCTCGTGAATTAATGACGAGGAGGTCATGATGACATCTAGCGCTCCCGCTCGCGCACGAATCACCCCCGAGCAGAAGATCACTCGCGAGAATCTGATGGGCAGCGAACGCCGTTGGCGGCGATTCGGCGCGCCCGTGCCCGCAGGCGGAAGCTTGCGTGAGGGCACACCCGACTACGGCATCTTCGGGCCGGGCAGCGTGATGTGGGAGCTGATCCTCCACCCGTCGACGATCTTCTTCCATCACGCCGCGCAGCAGCTGTCGCAGGATGTGTACAAGCCGATCAAGGCGGGCATTCGTGATGGTGAGCCGATCGTGCGCAAGGCGGCCAAGGGCGAGTTCACCATTTTCGACGCTTTCGAGCGGCTGCAGCGCGGCGCCGCCATGCACCTCCCGATGTGGCTGGGCGACACGGAGACGGCGGAGCGCATGGCCGGGCATCTGCACAAGATCCACTCGCACGTCACGGGCGAGATCATCGACAGTGGGACGCCGGAGCTTGGCGGATACCTCGCCAGCTCTCCTCGGGAGTCGATGTGGGCGGGGATCACTGAGCTCCATCCCATGCTGCGCGCCTATGAGTCGTTCGCGTTTCAGGGGATGTTCGGCTCGCCGAAGCGTCTGCCAGATGACGTGCGCGACCAGTTCGTGCGGGAGATGGCGGCCTACCTCCGGCTGCACGGTGCGCCGGAGGAGGAGATTCCTTCGACGATGGAGGAGCTCGCAGCGCTGTATGAGACGTACGACGAGTACTTCGGCCACACTCCCACCATCTCGATCCGTCCGGAGGACGGCCAGAACTACGAGACGCTGCTGCGAGAGTCGTCGAAGAAGAACATCAACAGCTCGCACTTCAAGATCCTCGCCATCTTCGGGCTCATCAACGGGCTGCTCGGTAAGCCGGTGCTGGGAGCGCTTCCGAGCAAGACCCGCCGGGGGCATGGACTGAGCGAGAGAGCGGACCGCGGCGCGCTCCGTGCGCGCGTGCTCATCCGCCCGGTCGCATGGATTCTTCAGCGGGGACCCATCGAGCGGTACTTCATGCGCCTGCTGTGGGGTGAAGACGGCGTGATGCTGATCACGTCTGCGCGTGAATTGCACGAGAAGACGCTCGATGAGCGCCGTCGACGGGGCGAGCCCCGGTTCGGATGATCACGCGCTCCCTTGGGGCCAGTCTGCATCAGCACGTGAGACAGAGAAGTCGACGAGCATGCAGGAAATAGAAGGCAGACCGGGCACCGGTCTCGGCCAAGGTGGCTTCGCGAGCGCGCGGAGGACGTCGCCTGCGACGGGCCCGATGGTCGACGTGGACGAGGGAGGAGTGCTGCTCTCATGAGCGAGATGGCGATCGGCCAGCTGCGTATGGAAGAAGCGGTCGCGCGGCGCGGGCTGCGTTCGCCAGCGGGCGCTCTGGGCAGATCTCCGCTTCATCGAGTCACCTTCATCGAGGTGGGGGAGTCGATGACTAAGCAGCGACCTCTTCGCTGAGCGTCGTGTCGACGACAGCGGCTGCGCGTTCCGGCGTGCAGGCGAGAGTGAGCGCAAGCTCCGACTCGAGGATGATCCTCGCCTTCTGGAGCATCCTCTTCTCACCGGCAGACACTCCGCCCGTTGCGTCCCGTCGCCACAGGTCGCGGACGACCTCCGAGATCCGATAGATATCGCCACCGGCCATCTTCTCCTGGTTGGCCTTGAACCGGCGAGACCAGTTGCTGAACTCTTCCACAAGAGGCTCCCGCAGGACCGCGAGGACGCGGTTGAACTCGTCGCCATCGATGACGTTGCGTACGCCGACGTATTCGAACTTGGACAGCGGGAGCTGGATGGTCAGCTCCGTCGTGTGCACCCGCATCGTCGCATACAACTCATCGGTTCCTCGGACGCTGCGCGGGCGGAGATCAGTCACGGTCACAGCGCCATGATGCGGGTAGACGAGCGTGTCGCCGATGGTGACGTTCATCATGGAGTTTCCTTCTGTACTTCATGTGGAGCGGCAGGCGGAGTCGCCAACCAGCGGGGAGTGAGGGCGACGAGTTGATCGACGATCTCATCGTCACTGAGGTCGATCGTCCCAAGGAGCCACGCGACAAGCACCGACGCGACGCCTCCCGCGGTATGGATCGCGGTGACACGAGGATTCACCGATGCGTCGTTCCGGGTGCCTGCCACCGCGCTTTCGAACACCTCGATCGCGTACGACGCAACGAATCTCTCGTATGCGGCTCGCATTGCGTCGATGGCCAAAGCCGATCGATACATCTCGAAGTGTGCGACGAGGTGGCCGACGAGAAGCTCGTATCCACCGCGGGCAATCGCCTCTCGCGACGAGGGTTCGGAACCGGTGGTGATGGTCGTGCGGATCTCGGACAGGTTCTGCGCGAGGAAGGCCGAGGCGAAGTCGTCGAGATCTGTGAAATGCGTGTAGAAGGCGCTTCGGCTCACGCCTGCTGCCTCCACCAGTGTGCGAACGGTGAAGGGCTTCCGGCTCGATGTGGCCAGGTCGGCGGCCGCGCTGAAAAGGCGCGCCATCATTCGCCTCGTTCGTGGATCCATCTCCGTCGCCGCGCGACCCATGCGGGGTTCGAACATCACGCTGGTGGGTCTCATTGCCTCAACACTAACAGAACTTATGGACACATGTCCGCGAAGTGTCGTCGACGCAGTGCCGAGTCGTCGACTCAGGGCCGCGAAGGAGGTGCTCCTTCTGGCGGTGACTCCGATGAATATGTCAGTTCGACGAAGTGAGACACTCGACGTGATCCCGCCAGAGAGACTCCTCTCAGAGGCCGACCACCCCGACGGCAATCGCTACCGACGGGCAGCTCGCCCACCAGGCAACATCGCCGATGTCGAGATAGCTGCAGCCGTCCGGCACGGCATCACCCCCCAGGCAACTCGCGAACGGGCCTGTCGGAAAACGTGACGAGTAGAGTGCATTCCTGAAACGCAAAATCCCTGGTCAAGAGGTCTAACATGGATCATCATGATGCCCGGGGTCAAGCGGTCGCAAGTTAGAATCCTGTCATCCCGACCGGAACGCCCCGGTAGAGCTGAGGATCTGCCGTCGGGCGCGTGGAGCCACCTGGCCGCCTTCGAGGTGAGGTGGAATCGGTGGAACGTCGCCCGCACCCTCACGAGCGTGTGCGCTGTCGCATGCGTCGCGGGTGCGGGTTAGCGACACCGATTCGACGAGAGCGGCGGGCATCGGGGGCTCACTTCGCACTTCGTTTGACCTTCGCACCGTGACAGGGTTTTGCTGAGTGCAGGAGGTGGTCATGATGACCCAGACAGAGAAGAAGTCCGGTGCGGATGCCAAACTCCGGGAGGCGCTCGCAGCCGACGCCTCGTCCGCCCGGCTGCAGGCAGCACTCTCCGCAGGAACCCATCCCGATCCCGCGTTCATTGAGGTGCTCGTTGCGCGCTGCGCGATCGAACCGGACTTCTACGTGCGCGACATGCTTACGTGGGCGCTGATTCGTCATGATCGCGCAGAGGTCACTCGCCGGGTGCTCACGGAACTGGCATCCAACGTCCCGCAGGCGCGGAGCCAGGCGTTGCACACACTGTCGAAGATCGCCGACCCCGACACGTGGCCGGCGATCACCGCAGAACTGCTGCACGACGAGAATGACGACGTCGCCCGCACGGCCTGGCGAGCGGCCGCCGGCCTGGTGCCGGAAGGCCAGGAGGTGCCGCTCGCGGAGATCCTGGCCACGCAGTTCGGGCGCGGTGATCGCGACGTGCAGTTGAGTCTCAGTCGCGCGTTCGCAGACATCGGACCCGCCGCGGCACCGGTCGTCGAGCGTGCGAAGGCCCACGGCGAGGACGCAGCCCGACTGCACGCGATCGCGACCGAGCGGATCATGGCCGACCCCGAGGAAGGCTTCGACGCCGCCATCGCCGAGGCGCGAAAGGCTGTCGCGCTCCTGGCCGCGCCGCGTGTGGACGACCTGGTCCGCGTCCGCTCGAGCGAACCCACCGACTGGCGCGACGTGCTCCGCACGATCGCCCTGATGCGCGGCTTCGACGCGGACGACGCCTCTGAGCGCCAACGTCTCGCCCTCTCGCTCGGAACCAGCGAGCAGCGAGACATCCGCTCGATCGTGGATGCCGCATTGACCGAGACCGACCCCAACGCGGCCGGTGCCCTGGACTGGTCGATCGCACGCATCGGACACTCCGCCCTCCCGCTGATCATCGGCGCACTGGAATCACCCGAAGACCATCTTCGGCACCGCGCGGCAGAGATCCTCAGTCGCATGCGGACGCCCGAGGCATCCCACGCTCTCGCGGAGTGCATCCGCCACCCGGACGTCGTCGTCCGCGGACACGCCGCACTCGCCCGCGGACAACGGGGGGAAGCGGACGCGATCCCGGCCCTGTTCGAACTCGTCGCGGCGGGCCATCGCGATGTCGAAGCGTCGGACATGCTCGCGGCCCTCGCTGCGCAGCCGAGCAACGAAGACGGCATCCTACGGCTCATCGGTGCCGCGTTCTCGGCCAGCGGCGCTGCGGAGCGCCTGCGCCTCACCGCGACACTCGCCGACATCCCTTCGCCCGCGGCCGACGCAGTCCTGGCAGAGCTGACCGCCGATCACGATCATCGGGTCGCGCTCACC
Organism: Microbacterium sp.; assembly: GCF_017305435.1. Lineage (GTDB taxonomy): Bacteria > Actinomycetota > Actinomycetes > Actinomycetales > Microbacteriaceae > Microbacterium. Next base: position 81,867 of record NZ_JAFKIP010000004.1, read on the forward strand.
GCAACATCGATTCTCCGCTCACGCACGCGCTGACGGCGCGCAGATGATCCCCCTGGCCGCGCTCGGCGGCTCAGGGGGATCGTGAGTCTCTACTTGTAGAAGCCCTCGCGGAGGTTGATGCCGTGCTCGACCCACGCCTTGAGGGCGGCGAGCATGCCGGTCCAGCCTTCGCAGTTGCCGAACGCGTGTGCGGCGCCTTCGTCGGTCACGAGCCAGGAGGACTCGGTGATCGTCACGAGGGTCCGGGTGTCGCCGTCGATCGGGTCGAACGAGAACGTCACCCTCGTCGCGCCCTTCTCGCCGGTGGTGGCGACGCCGTCCCACTCGATGACGATTCTTCGAGGAGGATTCGCCTCCACGACGGTGACGGGAAGGATGCCGGGGAAGTCGTGGAACTCCCACGTCACGTCGGCTCCGGAAACGAGGCGCCCGTGCGCGCCGCCGGTCGTGAAGTAGCTCGAGAGCCGGGCGGGATCCGCCACGGCCTCGTAGACCTCCGCGCGCGGACGTGAGACGCGCCCGGAGACGGTGAAGGACAGCGTGTCGAGCGGCGATGCATCAGTCATGTTGTATTTTTATCACATGTCAATCCGGGCTGACCAGATCACCGACGACGATCGCGTGTTCATGGCGCTGGCGTCGCCCGTGCGTCGCCGTCTGCTCGACGCCCTCAAGCAGTCGACGCACACCACGGGGTCGCTGTGCGCGCTGCTGCCGGAGCTCGACCGGACGACGGTGCTGCAGCATCTGCGCGTACTGGAGAGGGCAGAGCTCCTCACCGGCCGCAAAGTCGGTCGCGAACGGCACTTGTCTCTCGCGCCGCTGCCGATCAAACGCATCCACGATCGCTGGATCAGCGATTACGCGCGTGCCGCGGTCGACCTGCTCGAAGACCTCGGCCGCGCGTAGCCGGTTCTCAGTTCGCGTGGGATGCCGCTTCGGCCGCCAATCCGATCGCGTCGTCGAGGTAGGACAGTGCCGCATCGGGGTCGACGCGCACGACCGTCATCGCGGCGATGACGTACGCCGTGCAGGCGCTGGCGGTGCGCTGAGAGGCCGCCGCGTCGAGATCGGGATGCGCGGCGGCCATACCCTTCGCTATCGCCGACGAGAGCTCGAGACGGTACGCACGCACGACCGCGCGCGCCGTCTCGTCGTCGGCGACCGACGTCGTCGCGGTGTTCAGCAGGAGGCATCCGTTCGAGGCCAGCGGCAGTGCGGGGTCGGCCATCGCTGCGCGCAGGCCGGTCAGGTAATCGACGAGCGCTCCGGGCGCGACATTATCCGTCTGCAGTGGCGCTAAGCGCGGGCGCACCACCTCGGTGAGGTAGGCGTCCACAGCGGCGTCGAACAGCCCGCGCTTGCTGCCGAAGCTGTGGTAAATGCTCGAGCGGCTGAGACCCGTCGCCTCCTCGAGCTCGGGCACGGCGGTCGCCTCGAACCCCCGGTCCCAGAACACGCCGAGGGCGGCGCGCGCGGCATCCGTCTCGTCGAAGCTGCGTGTGCGGCCCATGTCTGCCTCCGGTTTGCGTAATGACCGTTCCAGTATATATTGGAACGGTCGGTTCACTAACCGGCATCCCCGACCGAGGAGCCCTCATGATCATCGCCGGACTCGTCTTCGCCGCGCTCGCCGCGCTGCTGCACGTCTACATCTTCTGGATGGAGTCGCTCGCGTGGGACGGCCCCCAGGCCCGCAAGACCTTCGGCGTCCCCGACACGGAGCGCGAGGCGACGCGCGGCTTCGCGTTCAATCAGGGGTTCTACAACCTCTTCCTCGCGATCGCGGCGATCCTGGGCATCGTCGTAACGATCGCCGGTGCCTCGGCCGTCGGCCTGACGCTCGTGCTCACCGGAACGGGTTCGATGCTCGCCGCCGCGCTGGTGCTCCTCCTCTCGTCGCCCGACAAGCGGCGCGCCGCGGTGACGCAGGGCTTCCTGCCGCTCCTCGCCGTCGTCGCGATCGTCATCGGCCTGCTCGTCTGAGCGGGCCCCGCTCTCCCTCCATCAGAGACACCAGAAAGTAGACACGCATGCGCGCGCTCGTCCACGACACCTTCGGCGACCCCGCCGACGTCCTCCGCGTCGCGGAGGTCGACACCCCCGAGCCCGGACCGGGCCAGGTGCGGGTCCGCACCCTCCTCGCTCCGATCCACAACCACGACCTGTGGACGATTCGCGGCACGTACGGCTACAAGCCCGAGCTGCCGGCACGCTCCGGCACGGAGGCGCTCGGCGTCGTGGATGCCGTCGGCGAAGGCGTCACGACGTTGCAGCCCGGCCAGCGCGTCGTCACGGGCGGAACCTTCGGCGTGTGGGCCGAGTACTTCGTCGCTCCTGCCGCCGCGCTCATCCCCGTGCCGGACGGCATCGCCGACGAGGCCGCCGCTCAGCTCGTGTCGATGCCCTTCAGCGCCCTCAGCCTCCTCGAGTACCTCGATGTCGAGCCGGGGCAGTGGATCGCGCAGAACACCGCGAACGGCGCGGTCGGCCGCCTCGTCGCGCAGCTGGCCGCGGCGCGTGGCATCCATGTCCTCGGTCTCGTTCGGCGCGCCGACGGCGTCGACGAGCTCGCTGCGGCGGGCATCACCGGCGTCGTCGCGACCGATCAGGACGGCTGGCGTGAGCGTGCGCTCGAGATCACCGGTGGTGCGCCGATCGTCGCGGGCGTCGACTCGGTCGGAGGGTCATCGAGCGGCGACGTCCTCTCGCTCCTCGCCGAGAACGGCACGCTCGTCGTCTTCGGCGCGATGGCATCGCCGACGATGGAGCTGCCCTCCGGGGCCGTCATCTTCGGTCAGCTCACCGTCAAGGGCTTCTGGGGCAGTAAGGTCAGCGCCGCGATGGACCCCGCCCGGCGGGCGGCGCTGATCGGCGAGATCATCACGCGCGTCGCCGAGGGGTCACTGTCGCTCCCGGTGGCCGCTGTCCACGCGTTCGACGATGCGGCCGTCGCGGCGCGCGAGAACTTCGCACCGGGCCGCGTCGGCAAGCTGCTGTTGCGCCCCTGAGTCCACGAGTTCACCCTGACGTCGAGCGCCCGCGGGACAGCGCGGCATCCAGCTCGTCGAGGATCCGCGCGCATGTTTCGACGTCCTCGGGCGTGCCCGACAGCTCGAATTCGAAGAGCACCGGACGGCCGGATGCCGCGGCGAGCTCGCGCGCGGCGGCCTGGTAGTACGCGCCGAAGTTGCGGTTGCCCGAGCCGATGATCCCGACGAGCCGGCGCCGGTTCGCGGGGGAGCGCAGGAACGCCTTCACGGGAGCCGGGAGTGTCACTTCGTCGGCGTTGCCGGCCTTGTACGAGGGGGTGAGGAGCACCCAGGGCGTCTCCAGCTCGCGGCGGCGCACCGCGGCATCCGCCAGATTGTGCGTTTCCCGCCCCGTCGCAGCGGAGAGGTGCTCGGCGAAGCGCCCCGTCAGGTTCGACACCGACGAATAGTAGTAGACGGGAACGGATGCCACGGCTCCAGTCTGCGCGGCACGCCGCGGCCGCGCTTCCGCCCGCCCCGGGTCAATTCGCCGTCTCCGCGCTCAGCCGAGCGATCCGCGCTCCAGTCCCAATGTCCACTCCGTGACGTCGGCGACGAAGCGCGCGTGGACCGGGTCGTCGAGTGCGCCCGCGCTGTTGGCATACGAACCGCTGCCGTCGACGGCGAGCAGGATGCGGGTGCACGCGGCCTCCGCGTCGACGTCGGCGAAGACGCCCGCGTCGATGCCCGCCTGCACGATGCCGATGAGGGCCGTCCGGTCGAGACGGTCCTGCTCGTCGAGGGCCGCACCGAGCGTGGGGGAGAAGCGGGAGAGATGCCGCGCATTCAGCCACATGCGCGCCAGGGGCGCCGACGCGCCGCTGCGCAGATGGTCCACGAAATGGCGCAGGCGCGCGAGGGGCGTGCCGTCGGCGGGGAAGAAGTGGTCGCGTTCGCGCACGGCCGCCTGGACGAACGCTTCGATGACCAGGTCCTCTGCGGCGGGGAAGTAGTGGGTGATCAGCCCGGGCCGCACGCCGAGTCGCTCGGCGACCGACCGCAACGTGATGCGCTCGAGCCCCTCGTCGATCGCGATCGCGGCGGCGGCGTCGAGGATCTCGGCGCGGCGCTCTTCGGGGCGTTTGCGCACCCGTGGAACGGCTTCGGAAGAAATGCTTGACGTCACGCCCGCCATGTTATTGAATGTGTGACCAATAGTCCATTGGTCATGCGACCAATACGAATGACCGTCGCCGAGCACCGTGGCTCGGTCCGAGAGGAAGCCCATGTCAGGCACACCCGCGCAGGATGCCGCATTCGTCGACACCGCGTCCCGCCCCGAGACTCGGGGGATCGAGCTCATCTCCGACGCCGAGCGGCATGGTCGCGCCCGCGACCTGTTCCTCATCTGGGCGGCGCCGAGCGTCAGCATCCTGAACTTCACGATCGGCGCGACCATGATCCTGCTGGGCCTCGAGCTGTGGCAGGCGATCGCGGTGATCCTGGTGGCATCCCTCCTCTGGGTCTTCCCCGGTCTGATCGCCGCCAGCGGACCCGCCGCCGGCACGAGCGGCTCGGTCGTGACGCGAGCGATGTACGGCATCATCGGTAACCGGCTGTTCGTCGCGTTCGTCGGCTGGTTCATCGGCGCCGTGTTCCTCTCGCTCACCTGGCTCGCGTCGTCGTTCATGGGCGCGGATCTGCTGGGCCGGTTGGGGCTGACCGACCCCGTGTGGGCGCCGATCGGGGTGACCCTCGTCGTCTCGGCCGTCACGATCCTCGTCGCGATCTTCGGGCACGGCCTGATCCTCCGGGCGTACCCGGCCATGTCGGCGGTGCTGTTCGTCATCTTCGTGCTCGTCGCCGCGTTCGTCCTGCCGACGGCGGACTGGAGCTACCGCGCACCCGAGCCCCTCAGCGGCCTCGCGCTGCTCTCCGCCCTGTCGATCGGCTTCACGATCCTCGCCTCGACGCCGCTGTCGTTCATCAACAGCCCCGACATCGCGCGCTACCTGCCGCGTTCGATCAAGCCGGCGCACATCGCGTGGGCGACGGGTCTCGGCGGTGCCATCCCGTCCATCGTGTTCACGTCGGTGGGTGCGCTGCTCGCGACGGGCGTGAAGAGCGGGTTCGACGCCGGCATCGACGCGATCCTGTTCGACCTCCTCCCGGTGTGGCTCGGCCCCGTTCTCGTGCTGGGCGTCGTCGTCAACACGATCGCGCTCAACGCGATGACGGCGTACACCTCGTCGATGGCTCTGCAGGCGATCGGGCTGCCGCTGCGCCGCATCCCCGCCGCGATCATCGTCGGCGTCGTGGGCACGGCACTGACGATCTACCTCGTGCTCACCTCGAGCCTGCTGGCGGCGGCGAACCTCATGCTGCAGTTCCTCGTCGTGGTGTCGGGGCCGGCGATGGCCATCTACGTCGTCGATGCCCTCTGGCGGCGCTACCGCTACGACGGCGAGGACCTCTTCGATGAGCGCGCGGGCGGCCGGTTCTGGTACACCGGCGGATGGAGCGTCCCCGGCGTCGGCGCGCTGCTGATCGGCGCGTTCGTCACACTCATGTGCCTGTCGACGGACATCTGGGTCGGTCCCGTCGCCGCCGCCCTCGGGGGTGTCGACGTGTCGGTCCCGGCGGGCATGCTGGTCGCCAGCGTCGGCTACGCCGTGCTCCTGCGCACGCCGCTCGGAGCCGGTGGACGCCCCGATGCCCGAGACGCCAGGGACGGCGCCGTCGTCGGCGCCTCCGCCCTCGACGAAAGGAGCCGCGCATGACCCGCGCGTACGTCAACGGCCGCATCTTCACCGCCGAGACCGACCCGGCGCGCGCGTGGGCGACCGCGTTCACCGTGGAGGGGGACGGGTTCGGGTTCGTCGGTGCGGATGCCGATGTCCCCGCCGCCGCGGAGACGATCGAACTCGGTGGCCGGCTCGTGCTGCCGGGCGTGACCGACGCGCACACCCACCTGCTGCACATGGGCGCCGCGCTCGGGCAGGTGCCGTTGACGGACGCGCGTTCGCTCGACGAGATCCAGGCGCGACTGGCCGCGGCCCGCGCCGCCGACCCGGAGGCGCCGACACTCCGCGGCCGCGGCTGGCTGTTCGACTCGATCCCCGGCGGCCGCCCCACCGCGGCGATGATCGACGCCGTCGTCGCGGACGTCCCCGTGTATCTCGACGCGAACGACCTGCACTCGACGTGGGTGAACTCGGCGGCCCTGGCCGAGCTCGGCATCACGCGAGACACGCCCGACCCCATTGGCGGGTCGATCGGCCGCGACGCGCACGGTGAGCCGAACGGCATGCTGTGGGAGACCGCGGCCGTGCAGTACGCATGGGCGCAGCGCGACGCCGCCGCGACCGACGCCGATCGCGACGCCGACGTCGAGCGCGCGATCGAGACATACCTGGCCGCGGGGGTGACGGCCGTCGTCGACATGGCCTTCGACGAGTACGGGCTCGCCGCCCTCGAGCGCGCTGCCGCGCGGCGCGGGGGAGCGCTGCCGCTGCGCGTCGCGGCGCACTGGCTCATCACGAACACGGGCGACGACACGCAGAACCTCGCGCAGGTGCAGCGGGCGGTCGACCTCGCCGCGGCGCCGTCGAGCCCGTGGCTGCGCGTCGTGGGCATCAAGCTGATCCTCGACGGCGTCATCGACGCGTGCACGGCGGCGATGCGGCATCCCTACGCGGACGGTTCGAACGCCGAGCCGATCTGGTCGCCGGCGCAGCTGCAGCCGGTCGTCGATGCGGCGGATGCCGCGGGGCTGCAGATCGCGCAGCACGCGATCGGCGACCTCGCGAGTCAGATCGCGCTCGACGCGCTGGAACAGGCCGTCGCCGCCAACGGCGAGATCCCGCGCCGACACCGGATCGAGCACCTCGAGTACGCCGCCCCCGGCACCGCCGAGCGGATGGCGCGACTCGGGGTGACGGCATCCATGCAGCCCGTCCACGCGGACCCGGCCATCTTCGCCAACTGGGCCGAGATGCTCGGCGACGCACGCGTCGAGCGCGCGTTCCCCTGGCCGGAGTACGAGGATGCCGGCGCGCTGCTCGCGTTCTCGACCGACGCGCCCACGGCGCCGCACGACGCGCTCGCCAATATGTACGTCGCGACCACGCGGGCGTCGGCGCTCGACCCCGTCGTGCCGGCGACGCACCCGCAGTACGCGCTGCCGCTCGAGCGCGCGCTCGGGCACGCGACGCGCGATGCCGCGGCATCCGTCGGCGACGGAGGCTGGCGCGGACGGATCGCGCCCGGCTGCGCGGCCGACTTCGCCGTCGTCGACACCGACGTGTTCGAGGCCGCACCGACGGCGCTGCTGAGCGCCCGTATCGTCGAGACGGTCGTCGCGGGCGTCCGCCGGCACGGGTGAGCGCCGCGACGATCCGCGCGTCTCAGCGCATGGTCCCGAGGATCCCGACGAGATCGTCGTAGGTCGTGCGCGGGTTGAGGATCGCGAAGCGGGCGTTCGTGCGGCCGGCGTGGCTCGAGGGCGTCACGAACGCGTGCTGCTCGTCGAGCAGCCGCGCCGACCACCGGTCGTAGTCGGCCTTGTGCCACCCGACGCGCTCGAACACGACGACGCCGAGCTGCGGGCGCCGCACGAGCGCGAACTCGTCGCGGCGCTCGATCTCGTCCGCGATGCGCTCGGCCAGCTCGACGGCGCCCGCGATGGCGTCGCGGTAGACGGCGGCCCCGTACGTCGCGAGCGAGAACCACAGAGGCAGCCCACGCGGGCGGCGCGTGAGGTGCGCCGCGAAGTCCGACGGGCTCCAGTCGCTCGTCTCGGTGAGCGTGTCGAGGTACTCGGCATGCTGCGTGTGCGCGCGGCGGCCGAGGTCGGGGTCGCGGTAGATCAGGGCGCACGCGTCGAACGGGGCGAACAGCCACTTGTGCGGGTCGACGACGAGCGAGTCGGCGCGTTCGACGCCCGCGAAGCGGTGCCGCGATGCGGGCGACAGCATCGCGGCCAGGCCGTAGGCGCCGTCGACGTGCAGCCATGCACCGGTGCCCGCCACGGCGTCGGCGATGCTCGCGATGTCGTCGACGATGCCGAAGTTGGTCGAGCCGGCGGTCGCGACCACGGCGAACACGCTGTCACCGTGCTCGTCGAGGGCTGCCCGCACCGCATCGCCGCGGAGGGTGCCGTCCTCCCCGACCGGCACGCCGACGACCTCCACGTCCATGACCCGTGCCGCCGACGCGATCGACGAGTGCGCTTCGACGCTGCACACGACCCGCCAGCGGTCGGGCCGGCTCGTGCCCGCGGCATCCAGCCGGTCTCGTGCCGCCTCGCGGGCCGCGACGAGCGCGGAGAGGTTCCCGAGGGTCCCGCCCTGCACGAACACCCCGCCGGCGCCGGCCGGCAGCCCGAACTCGGCAGCGAGCCAGCGCAGCACCTCGTTCTCGGCGTGCACGGCGCCCGCGCCCTCGAGCCAGGATCCGCCGTACAGCGCGCTCGCCGAGACGACGAGGTCGAACGCAGCCGCGGCCTTCGTCGGCGCGCTCGGGATGAACGAGAGGTAGCGGGGGTCGTCGGTCGTGATGCAGGCGGGCGCGAGGACGTGCTCGAAGATGCCGAGCGCCTTGGTGGCGCCGATGCCGTGCTCGTCGATCGTGCGCCCCGCGAGGCGGCTGAGCTCGGCCGGTGGCAGCGGCTTGTCGAGCGGCGTGTCCTCGGACAGCAGCCGCGCGCGCGAATAGCTGAGGACCAGGTCCACGATCGCGCGGGTCTCGTCGGTGACCTCGTGCATACTCGTCTCGTTCGGGCCGGTCATCGTGCACTCTCCTCGGTCGTGGTCTCGGCGTTCGCGTCGATCAGTGCCGGCGTTCGCGGCGGGGCCTCGCGGCGCGGGGAGAGCGCCTCGAACGCGGCGCCGAGGGCGAGGAGCGCCGGGTCGTCGTAGGCGCGCCCCGCGAACGTGAGGCCCACGGGCATCCCGATGTCGGCCATCGTCCCGAGCGGCACCGTCACGGTCGGGATGCCGAGGTGGCGGATCGCGAGGTTGCCGTTCGCGACCCACACCCCGTTGCGCCACCCGCGCTCTGCCGATCCTTCGTCGACATCCATGTCCGCCTCGCCGACGTCGGCGACCGCGGGGAAGACGACGGCGTCGAGCCCCATGTCGTCCATCCACGTCTCGAGGTCGATGCGGCGGGTCTCCTCGAGGCCGCGGAGCCCCTCGGGGAGCTCGGGCATCGACCGCCACGGATCGGCATCGGGGTGCGTGCGCACCCACTCGGGGTAGTCGGCGATGTCGTCCTCGAAGCCGGTGTATCGGTCGGGCAGCGCGCCCTCGGGCTGCGGGAAGATGCGCGCGCCGTCGACGCCGGTGAGCGTGCGGAACGCGGGGTCTCCGTTCGCGGCGAGGAAGTCCTCCCAGGCCCACGCCGACAGGTCGACGATCTCGCGCCGCAGGTACTCCGGTGAGACGAGACCGCGGGTCGCGATCGTGGGTGCGTCCGGCCGGTCGCCCTCATAGCGGGAGACGACCGGGAAGTCGGCCTCGATGACCTCCGCTCCGGCCGCCTCGAGCTCGGCGCGCGCCCGCTCCCACAGCGCGACGATGCTCGCCCGTGTACGGATGCGTCGCCCGGTCGGGCCGCCGATCCCGACGCCGTCCGGGGCATCGTCGGCGTTGACGTACATGCGGGGGATGCCGAGGCGCGTGCCGCGCACGCTCGCGCCGCCCGCCAGCGCCGGGTACGACGCGGGCCGGTCGAGGGCGGCATCCGGAAGCGCGATCCAGGGCTGCGCGCGCCAGAAGTCGCCGCGAGTCTCGGGGTCCGCCGCGACCACGACGTCGAGGACTTCCAGGAGGTCCGCCATGGTCCGCGTGTGCGGTACGACGACGTCCATCGTGGGCACGAGGGGCCAGTTTCCGCGCGTCGAGATCACCCCGCGCGAGGGGGTGTAGGCGCAGAGCGCGTTGTTCGAGGCCGGGCCCCGACCGCTCGACCACGTCTCCTCGCCGAGGCCGAAGGCCGCGAAGCTCGCCGCGGTGGCCGTGCCCGATCCGTTGGACGAGCCCGACCCGAACGGGGCCGTGAGGTGGTCCGCGCTGTACGGGCTCTCGGCGCGGCCGTAGACGCCGCGCTGCATGCCGCCGTTGGCCATCGGCGGCATGTTCGTGAGGCCCAGGCAGATCGCCCCGCCGGCACGCAGGCGCTCGATCGTGAACGCGTCGCGCTGCGCGACGAGGTCGGCGAACGCGGGGGAGCCCGCCGCCGCCGTGAGCCCGCGGACGAGGTAGGAGTCCTTCGCCGTGTACGGGATGCCGTCGAGCGGGCCGAGCACGCGACCGGCGGCGCGGCGCTCGTCGGAGGCGGCAGCCTCGGCGAGCGCGTCGGGATTGCGCACGACGACGGCGTTGAGGGCGGTCGCCGTGCCGGGGCCGTCGTACGCGTCGATGCGCGCGAGATATGCCCGCACGAGGTCGGCGGCGGTCGCGCGGCCGGTCTCCAGTGCGTCGCGGAGGTCGGCGATCGTCGCCTCGACGACGTCGATCACCGTGCACCTCCCGCGGGGGCGAGACGGGGCTGCTGCTGCGTGATGCAGTGGATGCCGCCGCCGCGCGCGAAGATCGGGCGCGCGTCGACTGTCACGACCTCGCGCCCAGGGTATGCGCCGGCGAGGATATCGGCGGCCTCGGCATCCGCCGCCGGCTCGCCGAAGCCGCACGCGATGACGGCGTCGTTCGTGACGAGGTGGTTGACGTAGCTCCAGTCGACGAAGCCGTCGTCGTCGCGGAGCGTCGCCGGAGCGGGCAGGTCGATGACCTCGAGGCGCCGGCCGGCGGCATCCGTCTGCGTGGCGAGCAGTGCGCGGAGCTCCCGCGTGACCGCATGGTCGGGGTGGCCGGGGTCGCGCTGATCGTGCAGCAGCAGGCGCCCGGGCGCAGCGAGGGTCGCGACGATGTCGACGTGTCCGCTCGTGCCGAACTCGTCGTAGTCGCGGGTGAGGCCGCGCGGCAGCCAGATCGCCGTCGTCGCGCCGAGCGTGCGGGCCATCTCGGCTTCGACGCGGGCGCGGTCGGCGAAGGGGTTCCGGCGCGGATCGAGCTGCACGGTCTCGGTGAGGAGCACAGTGCCCTCGCCGTCGACGTGGATGCCACCGCCTTCGTTCACGAGGAGCGACGGCACGATCTCGGCTCCGACGGCATCGGCGATGAGCCGCGCGTGCGCGGCGGAGCGCTGCCACTGCGCCCACTCGGGCGCGCCCCAGCCGTTGAAGATCCAGTCGACGGCGCCGAGGCGACCCGTCTCGTCGTCGATGACGAAGGTGGGGCCGTGGTCGCGCATCCAGTACTCGTCGACCGGCGCCTCGACGATCTCGATCTCACCGGGGAGCATCCGCGTCGCTCGGGCGGTCTCGCTCGGGTCGACGAGCATCGTCACCGGGGTGTGCGCGGCGACGGCGGCGGCGACGGCCGTCCAGGCCGCGTAGCCCTCCTCGCGCAGCGCGTCGGTGTCGCCGAGGGTCGCGCCTTCGACGGGGAACGCCATCCAGATGCGCTCGTGGGGAGTGGTCTCGGCGGGCATGCGCCAGGTCATGGGGATCTCCTGTGCCGCTGTGGCGGGTCGTCCGGAATCTGCGGTACCGTATTGATCAAGCGATCAACAACTGGGAGCGTAGCGAGCCATGAGCGAGACGTCAACTGCCCGCCGTGTGCGGAAGACCCCCGACCAGAGGCGGTCGGAACTCGCCGCGGCGGCGCGCGAGATCGCGCTCGAGCAGGGGTTGGATGCCGTGACCCTCCGCGCTGTCGCGAGCCGCGTGGGCGTCGCGCCCGGGCTCGTCGCGCACTACACCGACGGCATGGAGACGCTCGTCGCCGACGCCTTCGGCGCCCTCGTGAGCGCGGAGCTCGCTGAGGTCGCCGCCCTGATCGCCGCCGTCGACGATGCGGCGGGGCGCATCGACCTCCTGCTGGACACGCTCCTCGACGGCTCGCGCACCGACGTCACGCTCGTCTGGGTGCAGGCGTGGGGCCTCGGCGCCCGCGCCGAGACTCTTGCCGCGCGGGTGCGGGCCGAGATGGACGACTGGCAGCGGATGCTCGCCGCCGAGGTCGAACGCGGGATGGATGCCGGGGTGTTCGCGCGCGGCGACGCCGACGCGATCGCGTGGCACCTGCTCGCGATCATCGACGGGCTCAATGCGCACTCGCTCGTCCGGTGGGACGGCCAGCCCGACCGCCGCGGGCTCGTGCGGCGCGCCGTTGCGGGGCTACTGGGCATCGCGCCCGAACGGCTGCGCGTTCGGTAGCCGCGTGCGCTAACCCTGCCAGGCGCGTTCGATCGGCACCGCGTGGCCGAGGACGTTCTCCGCGGCACGGTGGCCCGAGCACAGGGCGGCGGTGACGGTCGCGGGGTCGTCCGTCCAGGTGGCCTCGCCGGCGAGATGCAGCACACCGCCGATCGGCGTCGCGAGCGCGTCGTGATCGGACGTGTCCGACCCGAGTGTCATGTAGGCGTAGGAACCGTGCCCGGCGAACGGGTCGTTCTGCCAGTCGGTGCGGACGACGGCGACCGGTTCGGGGATGTCGTCGCCGTACAGGCGGCGCAGCTGCACCATGACGGAGGCTGTGACCTCGGCATCCGACCACTCCCGGGTCTCCTGCGCGGCGGGCCCCGCGGCGAAGGTCAGGAGCGTCGGTGTGCCGCCGAGACCGCTGAGGTCGTACCAGGAGTGCCACTGGCGGCCCTCGGCGCCCTGCTGTCGCACCGCGTAGACGCCCTCGTCCCAGAAGCGCTCGTCGAAGCGCAGGAACACCTTCTCGAACGCGTTCATCCGCAGTCGCGACAGCGGCCCGGCGACGTCGGGCGGCAGCGGCGGCGAGATCTCAAACCCGCTCGACTGCAGCACACCGACCGGCACGGTGACGACGGCGGCATCCGCCGTCAGGGTACCGTCGGGAGTCGTCACCGACACGCCGCCTCCCCAGGACACGCGCGAGACGACGGCGCCCAGCCGCACGTCGAGCCCCGCTCCGCTCCCGTCGGCGAGTCCCGTCGCGAGAGCGTCGTAGCCCTCGGGGAACACGACCTCGTCCCCGTCGACCTGGTCGTCATCGAGACCGTGCGCGGCGAGTTCCTCGATCCACGCGCCGTACTGCTCTTCACTCCGGTGCTCGAGGTATTCGCGCACGCGCTGGGCGCGCTCGCCGTCCCAGGCCTGAGCCCGGGCGACCTCGGCGAGTGCGACCTCGGTGACGTCGCGGTAGGACGCGTCGCGGGCGGATGCCGCGATCGCGTGCCGCAGTGCGGCATCCACCGCGTGGATGTCGGCGACGTAGCGCGCCGCCTCCGCGTCGGTCAGGCGGATGCCGGCGGGGGAGAAGTGCGCGATCGGGCGGCTGTCGGGCTGGTAGCCGCCCACCGTGAACTCGACCATCGGCATGCCGAACGCGGTCGCCGCGGCGTGCACCGGACTGTCGGTGATGCCGTGGATCCACGAGGCACCGCGGTCGGTCACGTGCCCGTCCGAGCGGTCGCTCCAGACACGCCCCCCGATGCGGCCCCGCGCTTCGAGCACGACGACCCGCTGTCCAGCGCTCTGCAGGAGCCGGGCGGCGGTGAGCCCCGCGATCCCCGCGCCCACGACGATCGTGTCGACATCGGTCATGTGATCCTCCAGTTGTCGGAAGCTCTCGGAAGTGGTCACCGTCAGACGCGGTGCGCGTCGAGGAAGGCGAGGAGGGCGGGCAGCGCCGCGTAGGCGATCGTGCCGTGGTCGGCCCCGCGGATCTCATGGAACTCGACATCCATCCCGTGGGCGCGCTCCGTCGCGACGAACTGCGCGGTCGCCGAGGGGACGACGAGGGCGTCGTCGAGGCCCTGCGCGACGAACAGTGGTGCCGCGAAGGCCGACGCGCCCGCGGAGTTCTCCGCGAGGAGGCTCCGCCACGGCTCGACGCTCGCCGGGTCGGCGGTCACGAAGTGCCCGAGCAGCGGATCTCCGATCTCGTGCAGACGGGAGATGTTCGAGAGCAGGCACAGCTCGTTCATCTCCGGCAGTAGCTTCTGCGCCTGGGCGGTCAGGATTCCGCTCAGCTCCGCGCCGCGATCGGCGTAGACGCCCGCATACGCCGCGAAGGTGTACGACCCGATCGTGATGCCGGAGATGTCGCTGATGTGGTCGCTCAGGAGCGTCGTCAGGTCGGCGGCGGGCGCCGCGACCGCGACGGCCTCGATCTGCAGCTCGGGTGCGTACTGCGGTGCGCGCTCGGCAGCGAACAGCACGGCCTGGCCGCCTTGCGAGTGCCCCCACAGCACGACGCGATCCGACGCGTGCGCGGCCGCCAGATGCTGCGCGGCGCGCACCGCATCGAGGACGGCGTTCCCGCCCGTCGTGCCGACGAGGTAGGAGTCGGGGCTCGCGGGTCCGTCGGTGCCCATCCCGACGTAGTCGGTCGCGGCGATCGTGTAGCCGCGGGCGAGCAGGAGGCGCATCCCTTCGATGAGCGCGTACGGGTCGAAGCCGCGCGACGGGGCGCAATCGGCCGCCGTGCCGGTCGTCGGATGCCCCCACGACAGCACCGTTCGTCCCCCGGCGGGCGCGGGGCCGAGCGGGCTGACGACGATTCCCGTGGACACGACGGCGTCGCCGTGCACATCGGTCGTGCGGTACATGACGCGCCATGCACGGGCGTCGAAGGGCACGCCGACGAGTTCTTCGCTGCGGATGATCGTGCCGGGCTCCCCGGCGACGGCATCGGCGGGCACGGTGTAGAAGGCGGCGAGGCCGGCCCGTTCGACGGCGTCGCCCACGAGCCGGGCTTCGCCGACCGCGACGAAGCCCGCCGCGACGGTCAGCGCGGCGGCGAGCACGCCCATCCAGACACGCCGTCGATGTGCGCGGCGACGCTGCCGTCGGGCGGTCTCGTCGGGGGCGGCGGTGCGCATGCCGGGAGCCTATCGCGGCGGCATCCTCCCTGCCCTCATTGCGGATGTTGTGTGGTCAGACCACATGTGTCATACTGAGACCAAGACAGGCCCGAGACGGCTCGGACCCGGAAAGCGATGACGCGGACGCCGTGTCCGCGCCGGGTAGGAGAACCCCATGTCCACCTCGATCGATGCTCTGGTCGAAGGCGCACAAGAAGCGCTCGCAGAGTACGCGTCATTCACCCAGGAGCAGGTCGACCACATCGTCCGCAAGGCGTCGGTCGCCGCCCTCCACCACCACGGCGACCTCGCCACGATGGCCGTCGAAGAGACCGGCCGCGGCCTCTTCGAGGACAAGGCCGTGAAGAACATGTTCGCGTGCGAACACGTGACGCACTCGATCATCAAGCAGAAGACGGTCGGGGTCATCTCGTACGACGAGATCACCGGCATCACCGAGATCGCCGATCCCGTGGGCGTCATCTGCGGGCTCACACCGGTGACCAACCCGACCTCGACCGCGATCTTCAAGTCGCTCATCGCACTGAAGACCCGCAACCCCATCGTCTTCGGATTCCACCCGTCCGCGCAGAAGTGCTCCGTCGCCGCGGCGAAGATCGTGCGTGATGCGGCGGTCGCCGCGGGCGCTCCCGCGAACTGCATCCAGTGGATCGAGGAGCCCTCGATGGAGGCATCCGGCGCCCTCATGAACCACCCGGGCGTCGCGCTCATCCTCGCGACCGGCGGCAACGCGATGGTGCGCGCGGCCTACTCCTGCGGCAAGCCCGCTCTCGGGGTCGGCGCGGGTAACGTGCCCGCCTTCATCGAGCGCACCGCCAATGTGGGGCGCGCCGTCAACGACATCGTCCTGTCGAAGTCGTTCGACATGGGCATGGTGTGCGCGAGTGAGCAGGCCGTCATCCTCGACGAGCCGATCGCCGCCGAGGCGCTCAGCGAGTTCGCCCGCCTGCACGCGTACACCGTCACGCCCGACGAGAAGCGCATGCTCGAGGAGTTCATCTTCGGTGTCAGCGCGAACAGCGAGAACTGCGCCGGCGCGAAGCTCAACCCCGCCGTCGTGGGCCAGAGCCCCCAGTGGATCGCCGAGCACGCGGGCTTCACCGTGCCGGAGGACACGTCGATCATCCTCGCCGATGTCACCGGCGTCGGCCCGCACGAGCCGCTGACGCGCGAGAAGCTCGCCCCGGTCCTCGCGGTCCTGCGCGCCGCGACTCCCGCCGAGGGCATCGACCTCGCGCGCCAGATGGTCGACTTCGACGGCCTCGGCCACTCCGGTGCCATCCACTCGAACGATCAGCAGGTCATCGCCGATTTCGCGGAGGCCGTCAAGGCCGTCCGGATCATCGAGAACAGCCCCTCGGCGCTCGGTGGCATCGGCGACATCTACAACGCCTTCATGCCGAGCCTCACACTCGGCTGCGGCTCCTACGGGCACAACTCGGTCTCCAACAACGTCTCGGCGGTGAACCTCTTGAACGTGAAGCGTGTCGGTCGGCGGAACAACAATCTGCAGTGGTTCAAGATCCCGGCGAAGACCTACTTCGAGCCGAACGCGATCAAGTACCTCGTCGACATGAAGGGGATCGAGCGCGTCACGATCGTCACCGACGGCGGCATGACCCGCATGGGCTTCGTCGACAAGGTGATCGACGTGCTGAACCGCCGTCCCGGTCGCGTGCACCTGCAGATCATCGACACCGTCCAGCCCGAGCCGAAGCTCTCGAGCGTCAAGGCCGGCGCCGAGCAGATGCGCCAGTTCCAGCCCGACACGATCATCGCGCTCGGCGGCGGATCGCCGATGGATGCCGCGAAGGTCATGTGGCTGCTGTACGAGCACCCGGAGGTGGAGTTCTCGGACATGCGCGAGAAGTTCTTCGACGTGCGCAAGCGCGCGTTCAAGTTCCCGGAGCTCGGCGCGCTCGCGAAGCTCGTGTGCATCCCGACCACGTCGGGCACCGGCTCCGAGATGACCCCGTTCGCCGTGATCACCGACGACGAGACGGGCATGAAGTACCCGCTGGCCGACTACGCGCTGACCCCGTCGGTCGCGATCATCGACCCCGTCCTGACCGCCGCACTGCCCAAGTTCCTCGTCGCCGACGCCGGCTTCGATGCGCTGACGCACGCCACCGAGGCATTCGTCTCGGTGTACGCCAACGACTACACGGACGGGCTCGCCCTGCACGCGATCAAGCTGGTGTTCGAGAACATCGAGCGGAGCGCTAACGCGCAGCCGAACTCGACGGATGCCGCCGACATCAAGGCCCGCGAGAAGATGCACAACGCGGCATCCATCTCGGGCATGGCGTTCGGCAACGCGTTCCTCGGGATCGTGCACGCGATGGCGCACGTCACCGGCGCGACCTATCACCTGGTGCACGGACGCACGAACGCGATCTACCTGCCGCACGTGATCCGCTACAACGGCCAGGTGCCGACCAAGCTCACGAGCTGGCCGAAGTACGAGCGCTACGTGGCTCCCGAGCGGTTCCAGGAGATCGCGAAGCACCTGGGCCTGCCGGCGTCGACTCCCGAAGAGGGCGTCGAGAGCTACGCCCGCGCGGTCGAGGAGCTGCGTGACAGGGTCGGCATCGAGCGCTCGTTCCGCGAGCAGGGCGTCGACGAGACCGCGTTCATCGCGGGCCTGCACGACCTCGCGATGGCCGCGTACGGCGACCAGTGCGCCCCGGCCAACCCGCGCATGCCGATGATCGCCGACATGGAGACCCTCATGGAGGCGGCGTACTACGGCACATCGTTCGACGAGGTGCGCGCGGCCCGCAGGGGCGCGCATGCCGAGAGCGACGTCGTCACCGGCACGGTGAAGACCGCCAAGGCCGCGCGCCGCGCGAAGACCACCGCCTGAGCCCGACGGTTCGGCGGAGGTACCCGAAGGGGGCCGGGGGAGCATACCCGGCCCCCTTCGCCGCGACCCGGTCGGGTGCGACCCCGCACCGACTTGTCGGCTCGGCCCCGATCGCCGACCATGGAACCGTGCCCGCCCGCACCCGCCATCCCCGAGCGCCGTGGATCATCACGGCGCTCGCCGTCGTGGGCGGGGCGGCCCTTTCCGTCGGCGCAGCGGTGGCACCGGCGCACGAGGCGGAGCCGAGCGGCGGCCGGCGCGGCGTGAGCGATGTCGCGGCATCCGCCCCGTCGACTGCGGCGAACCCCGCCCCGCTCGCCGTGAGCGACACGGGCCCGGCGGCGAACGCGGTGGCGTACGACGTCGCAGCGCTCCCGCAGATCGACGTCTGGACCGTGAACCCGGCGCTCCCCGTCGACGACGATCCGTTCGGACCGCTCACCGGCGAGCTCGCCCGGCCGCTCACGATCGCGCCGGTCTTCGCCGACCCCACGGGCGCGCCGATTGGGTATCTTCCGCGGGACGCCGCGTACGGCGGTACCGTCGTCCCGGTCGTCGTGCACGACACGCACTGGGTGAAGGTCCTGCTCTCGGGCCGTCAGGGACGGCCGCCGGAGGGCAGCGCCGCTCAGGCGGCCGGCTGGCTGCGAGCCGCAGACGTGGAGTTCTCCCTCGCGACGTCGTACGTCGAGGTGCATCTCGCCGCGCACACGATCGACATCGTCAGCGCGAACGGGTACGAGCGTGTCGCGAACGACTTCGCGTGGGGGAAGGACAGCACGCCGACGCCCATCGGACGCACCTTCATCATGCTGACGCGCGTCGTGCCCGAGTTCGCCTACACGCAGGGGCATCCCCTCGTCTACCTCGGTGTGCAGTCGCCGACGCTCGCCGGATTCGACGGGGGAGAGGTGGCGGTGACCGCCTTTCACTATTATCACGAGAGGTCGGGGCCGAACTCCTTCGGCTGCATCTACCTCGACGGCGCGGCGACCGACCGGCTCGCCCAGCTGCCCGCCGGAACCCCCGTGCTGATCAGCCCGTAGCGGCGCGGTCCCGGGCCGAGCGACGCTAGGTTGTCCCTGTGCGCGTCGAGTTCGAGGGGACGGTGTTCCGCTGGGAAGCGCGTGTCGAGGACTGGTTCTTCGTCGCGCTGCCGGGCGACCTGAGCGCGCAGATCGGGGAGATCCCGCGAATGCGGCGTGATTTCGGCGCCGTCAGAGTGCAAGCTCGGATCGGCGGCTCGTCGTGGACGACGTCGATCTTCCCTGACTCCGCCGCCGGCGCGTACATCCTGCCGCTCAAACGCGCCGTGCGGGATGCCGAGGGTCTTGCGCTCGATAGAACCGTCTCGGTGCGGCTCGAGATCGCCGACGGCTGATCTGCGGTCGTCGGGCCTGCGGTCGTCGGGCCTGTGGTCGTCGGGCTGTGTCGTCGCGCCTGTGGGTGCCCGGCCTGCGAACCGCGTGCCTGTGGACAGTTCCGGCGCGGGATGCCGCAGCGCACTACCGTGGGGTCGCCGCGACCCGCCTCGCGGACCACCGTCCGGAAAGGAGCGCTCGTGCCGTCGCCCCTGTTGATGCTGTCGTTCGCCGCTGTGACCGCCGTCGGCGCCGTCCTCGGCTGGCGGCTGGCCGGCGTGCGTGCCCGGTTCGCCGGTGTGGCGACGAACGCTCCCGTCGACGGGCTGCCGTTCGCGGCGGCGACGGCAGCCGCATTCCTCGGCGTCGTCGCCTTCGTCGCGACGCGTCCGCCGGCTCCGGCGAGCGCGGGCGGCGCGATCGTCCCCACGGTGATCGTGGCCGTGGCCTATCTGTACTTCGCGGCGATCAGCCTGCTCCTCGGTGAGATCGACGCCGCGACGCACCGCCTCCCGAACGCCATCGTTCTGCCGGCGTATCCCGTTCTCGGTGCCCTGTTCGCGTCCGCGTGCCTCGCGGGAGGGTCGTGGTCGGCCTTCGGGCGCGCGGCGGCGGGTGGAGGCCTCCTGTTCGGCTTCTTCTGGCTGGTTCGTGCGGTCGGGCGCGGGACCCTGGGCGGCGGAGACGTCAAGCTCGCCGGCGTGATCGGGATGGTGCTGGGGTTCGCCGGTTGGCCGGCGCTCGCCGTCGGAACCCTCGCGGCGTTCGTCTTCGGCGGGGTCGCGGCGGCGGTGCTGCTGCTGCGCGGGAAGGCGACGCGGCACACCGCCGTCGCCTTCGGGCCGTTCCTCCTCGCGGGCGCATGGGCGGGTCTGCTCGCCACCGGCGCCGCAGCGCTCGGCTGACGCCGGGGCGCCCCGTCAGCGTTGCTGCCGCCGCTGTCAAGACCCCGTGCCAGACACGGCGCCGCACATATCCTGGGCGACATGGACGTCACGCGCATCATCGCCCGGGCCCTCTCGCTGACCCCCGTGCGCGCGTTCCTGCGCTACAGCGAGAGACGCGGCGCGATGCTCGCCGACAGCGTCACCTACCGGGCACTGTTCTCGATCTTCGCGGCCGTCCTCCTCGGCTTCTCGATCGCCGCGCTCTGGCTCGCCGGCAACCAGGAGGCCTGGGCCGCGCTCGTCCGCGCGGTCGACGCCGCTGTTCCGGGCCTCGTCGGGTCGGGCGGACTGATCAACCCGGACGACATCCAGGCACCCGCCGGGCTGTCGATCGCGGGGGCGATCGCCGCGATCGGTCTCGTCGGCGCGGCGATCGGAGCGATCGGGTCGCTGCGCTCGGCCATCCGCGTCGTGTGCGATCGGACGACCGACGACGTCCCGTTCTGGCTCGTGATGCTCCGCAATCTCGCGCTCGCCGTCGGCGCCGGGGGAGCGCTGCTGGCCTCGGCCGCCGCGACGATGCTCGGCACCGCCGGACTCGGGATCGTCGCCGGGTGGTTCGGCGCGAACGAGCACGACCCGGCGATCGCGTGGGGCGGGCGCCTGCTCGCGATCG
The DNA here is from genome assembly GCF_017305435.1 of Microbacterium sp. Lineage (GTDB taxonomy): Bacteria > Actinomycetota > Actinomycetes > Actinomycetales > Microbacteriaceae > Microbacterium. The sequence continues at coordinate 102,551 of NZ_JAFKIP010000004.1, forward strand.
CCGTGACCTTCGCGCTGGATGCCGTCGCGATCGCCGTGCTGTTCCGCGTACTCTCAGGCATCCGGGCGCCGGCGCGGGCGCTGTGGAGCGGCGCGCTGCTCGGCGCCGTCGGTCTCACCGTGCTGCAGCAGTTGTCGGGGCTGTTCGTCGGCGGAGCGAAGTCGAATCCTCTCCTGGCATCCTTCGCCGCCCTCATCGCGCTCCTGCTGTGGATCAATCTGTCCGCGCAGGTGATCCTCATCTCGACCGCGTACGTCTACACCCTCGTGCGCGAGGGGGAGGACCGCGTACGCGAGCGCTTCGGCGCGTCGACGTTCGTGCAGCGCCGCGTCCAGCAGGCCGAGGATGCCGTCGCACGGGCCGCCGCCGACCTCGCCGCCGCGCGCACCGCACTCGCGCAGGAGCGGGCGTCGGCGCGGGAATCCCAGGCGACGCCGTCGTGACACTCGTGTAAATTCTCTCGTTCTCCCGGCTGGGATGGCTCTTCGCGGCCCGGCGCAGTGTGTACGTTCTTCTACGTGACCGCTTCTGACTTCACGCACGAATCCGCGCACCCGCTCGGCGCGACGCATCCGCTCGCCCTCGCTCCCGTCACGGGGCCTGCGAGCTCGGTCGACGGCTTCGTGCGCCAATTCCTGCGCAACCTCAACTACGAGCGCGGGGTCGCGCTGTCGGCATCCACGTCGAACGACCGTTACTTCGCGTTCGCGATGACGGTGCGCGACTACCTCATGGCGCGGTGGCTGGAGGACCAGAAGCGGCAGCGCGAGGCGCAGGCGAAGGGCGTCGCGTATCTCTCGGCGGAGTACCTGCTCGGCCGCCAGCTGGACAACAACCTCCTCGCGACGGGTCTGTCCGACATCGGGGCCGAGGCGATGGCCGCGTGCGGCATCGACATCGACGACCTCCGCGCGCACGAAGTCGAGCCGGGCCTCGGCAACGGGGGCCTCGGCCGCCTCGCCGCGTGCTTCATCGACTCGCTCGCGACCCTCGGCGTCCCGAACACCGGCTACGGCATCCGGTACGAGTACGGCATCTTCCGCCAGACCTTCGAGGGCGGTCAGCAGGTCGAGCAGCCGGACTCGTGGCTCGAGCTCGGCTCGCCGTGGGAGTTCCCGCACCCCGAGGCGGCCCGCACGATCTCCTTCGGCGGCCACACCGAGACCTACGACGACGAGGGCACGGAACGCACGCGCTGGGTGCCGGGCTGGAACGTCCTCGCAGTGCCGTACAACTACATGGTCCCCGGGTATCTGAACGGCCGCGTCAACACGCTGCGGCTGTGGAGCGCGAAGGCGACGAACTCGTTCGACCTGCGCGTCTTCAACTCCGGCGACTACGAGGAGGCGGTGCGCGCGCAGACGTTCGCCGAGAACATCTCCAAGGTGCTCTACCCCGAGGACTCCACCCCCCAGGGCAAGGAGCTGCGCCTGCAGCAGCAGTACTTCTTCGTCGCGGCATCCATCGGCGACTTCCTCGCGTCGCTGCCGGAGGACTTCGATCTGCACAAGCTGCCCGATCGCATCATCTTCCAGCTCAACGACACCCACCCCGTCATCGGCGTGCCGGAGCTCATGCGCGTCCTCGTCGACGAGCAGCGGCTGGAGTGGGCGGATGCCTGGGCCATCACCCAGCAGTGCTTCGCGTACACGTGCCACACCCTCCTGCCCGAGGCGCTCGAAGTGTGGTCGGTCGACCTCCTGGGGCGCCTGCTGCCGCGGCACCTCGAGATCATCTACCGCATCAACGAGGAGTTCCTCGCCGAGGTGCGGGAGCGCTTCGGCGACGACGAGATGCGCATCCGCAACATGTCGATCATCAGCGAGTTCCCCGACCGCTCCGTGCGCATGGCGTACCTCGCGACCGTCGCCGGTGCCAAGGTCAACGGCGTCGCGGAGCTGCACTCCCAGCTCCTGCGCGAGAAGGTCCTGCCCGACTTCAACGCGTTCTACCCGGGCAAGTTCACGAACGTCACGAACGGCGTCACGCCGCGACGGTTCGTGCGCCTTGCCAACCCGGGCCTCTCCGCTCTCATCACCGAGGCGATCGGCACCGGCTGGGTCACCGACCTGGAGCGCCTGCGCGAGCTCGAGACCTACGCCGAGGACCCGCAGTTCCGGAGCGCGTTCGCGGCCGTGAAGGCGGAGAACAAGCGTCGCCTCGGCGACGCGCTGCGCGCGCGCGACGGCGTCGAGATCAGCGACGGCCACATGCTCGACGTCATGGTCAAGCGCCTCCACGAGTACAAGCGGCAGATGTTGAAGCTCCTGCACATCGTCACGGAGTACGAGTCCATCGCCTCGGGTCGCGTCGCGGCATCCGACATCGTGCCGCGTACGTTCGTCTTCGGCGCGAAGGCCGCACCGGGCTACGTCATGGCCAAGCGCATCATCCACCTCATCAACGCGGTCGGAGAGGTCGTCAACGCCGACGCGCGCGTCGAGGGGCGGCTGAAGGTGCTCTTCCCGCCGAACTACAACGTCACGCTCGCGGAGCGCCTGATCCCGGCGGCCGACCTGTCGGAGCAGATCTCGCTCGCCGGGAAGGAAGCCTCCGGAACCGGCAACATGAAGTTCGCGCTCAACGGCGCGCTCACCATCGGCACCGACGACGGCGCCAACGTCGAGATCCGCGAGCTCGTCGGAGACGACAACTTCTTCCTCTTCGGGCAGAGCGAACCCGAGGTGGAGGCCCTGTGGGCCCGCGGCTACAAGCCGGCGGAGTTCTACCAGGCCGACGACAACCTGCGCCGCGCGATGGACCTCATCGCGTCGGGGGCGTTCTCGGGCGGCGACAAGACCGTGTTCGAGCCGATCGTGTCGAACCTGCTCTACGACGACCGGTTCATGGTGCTCGCCGACTACTCCTCGTACATCGAGGCGCAGGCGCGGGTGGACGCGGCGTACGCGGATCAGGACGCCTGGACGCGCTCCGCGATCCTCAACGTCGCCCGCTGCGGATTCTTCTCCTCGGACCGGTCGATGCGCGACTACATCGAACGCATCTGGCACACCCCGCCCGTCATCTGACGCGGGGTCGATGAGGCACCTCAGCGGGCGTAGCGCTCGGCGAACGCCCGGAGGATGCCCCCCGTGTGCGTCACCGGCAGGCGTCGCACGGCGGCGAGGGTGAGGTCGAGTTCGCCGGCGGCGAAGTACCCGTAGTCCGCGTACGCGCGGATCCGGGTGGAGATGCCCTCGACGTCGCACTCCGGGTGGAACTGCGTCGCGTAGACGTTCCTGCCGACGCGGAACATCTGCACGGGGCACGCCGTCCCGCGGACGAGCAGCGTCGCAGACGACGGCAGCACGGTAATGGCCTCCTTGTGGCCGACGAACGCCGCGAACGTGTCGGGGAGCCCGGCGAGGAGGGGATCGGCGGCGCCGGCGGCGGTTCGGGTCACCTCGACGACGCTGATCGGCTCTCGATGCGTGCCGTCGATGAGGGCGCCCTCGTGCGCACCGACCGTGCCGATGCCGTAGCACGCGCCGAAGAAGGGGAAGTCCCGCGCGATGACCTCATCGAGCAGCACCGAGATCTCCTGCTCGACACGGTGCTGCACGGCGGACTTGCGCTCGGGCGGGTCCGAGGCGTTGAACGGCCCGCCGCCGACGAAGATCCCCGACCAGTCGTCCAGGTCGATGTCGCCCAGCGGCTCGGCCTCCAGGCGCCGGCGAACGAGCTGGGCCTCGGACAACCCCGTGTAACGCAGGAAGAGCGCGTACTCCTCGTCGGCGGGCAGGTCCTCGGCTCGCGTGGCGAGCAGCAGGAACGGCTTCATGCGGATGCCTCCTGCACGCTCTGGATGTACGCGGTCATCGCCTCGAGGGTCGCCGCGACCGCGGGGTTGCGCGGCCCCTCGTCGCGCGCGACGGCCCAGTAGGCGAGCGGGTGCGCGTAGGCGCGCTCGAGCACGCGTTCGAGGCGGGCATCGCGGTCGCCGAGGAAGTCCGGAAGCAGACCGATCCCCGCGCCGGCGGCGGTCGCCTCGACGTGCGCGAAGACGCTCGTCGAGCGCAGCGAGGGCGGGGAGTCGGGAAGTTCCTGCAGGGCGCGGTCGAGCTCGTCGACCTGCAGCGAGCTCTCCACGTAGTAGACGAGGGGATGCCCCGACAGCTCGGCCATGCTCGCGGGCGTGCCGTGCGCGGCGAGGTAGGCGGGCGACGCGTAGAGCCGCAGCGCGTACGCGCACACGGGCGTCGCGTAAGCGCGCAGCACCTGGGGCCGGCCCACGACGATCTCGAGGTCGACGCCGGAGCGGTTCTGCCGCACCCGCTGTGTCGCCGACAGCAGTTCGATCGCCAGGGTGGGGTGCGCACGCCGCAGGAGGGTCATCGCGGGAGCGAGGAAGGCGGCGGTGAAGGCATCCGGCGCCGAGACGCGGACCATGCCGTGGACGGCGTCGGCCCCCTCGCCCTCGACGAGCTCGCGCAGCGACCCCTCGATCCGCTCCGCGATACCGACCGCCCGGCGCCCGAGCGTCGTCACCTCCCACCCGCCAGTCGTCCGCACGAGCACGCGCCCGCCCATCGCCGCCTCCAATGCGGCGATGCGGCGAGACACCGTGGAGTGGTTGACGCCCAGCACCTCCGCGGCGGCGGTGTAGCGGCCCAGCCGTGCGACCGCGAGGAACGTCATGAGCGCATCGAGCGGCGGTTCGGGAGAGCTCGGATGCATGCGAAGAGTGTGCACCAGTGCACAGCGTCGGTGCAAGTTTGCCTCCGCCCTGTGCATTGATAGGCATGGATGCCCGTGCGTACAGTGGCCACGAACCGCACCTTCGACGACGCAGGGAGCCTTGAGCATGTCGACCATCGCCTTCATCGGACTCGGCCGGATGGGAGCGCCCATGGCGGCCCATCTCGTCTCCGCCGGACACACCGTCCGCGGTGTCGAGATCAACCCGGTCACGGCGACCGCGGCGGAAGCCCGCGGCATCCACGTCGTCGGGACCGTCGCCGAAGCGCTCAAGGGCGCCGACGCCTGCGTCACCTCGCTGCCCAAGCCCGAGCACGTCCGTGCCGCGTACGGGGGAGCGGACGGCATCCTCGCGCACGCGGAGGTCACGACGCTCCTCATGGACACGTCCACGGTCGACGTCGACACCTCGCGCTGGTGCCACACCCAGGCGGACGAGCGGGGGCTCACCTTCGTCGACGCTCCGATCTCGGGCGGGACGGCGGGGGCCGAGGCGGGGACGCTGACGTTCATGCTCGGCGGCCGCGAGGACGACATCGAGCGGGCGCGTGCGTTCGTCGCCCCGATGGCGCGGAACGTCATCGCGTGCGGTGACGCCGGAGCCGGCATCGCCGCGAAGCTCGTCAACAACATGATGCTCTTCATCGGCGTCATGGCGATGTCCGAGGGGTCGCAGCTCGCCGAGCAGCTCGGCCTCGACGCGAAGACGTTCTGGGAGGTCGCGCGCGTCTCGTCGGGGGACTCCTGGCCCGTCCGCACCTGGTATCCCGTGCCGGGCGTGCTCGAATCCGCCGCGGCGAACGACAACTTCGACGCCACGTTCTCCGTCGACCTCGCGCGCAAGGACTGCGGCCTCGCGGTGCAGGCCGGAGACACCACGGGCGTCCATCTTCCCGCCGCACGCCTCGCCCTCTCTCAGCTCGACGACCTCGTCGCCGAAGGACTCGGCGGCAAGGACTGCACGCTCGTCGCGAAGCTCGCCTCGCCCGATGGCACGCTCCGCGGCTACGACCCGTCTCTCGACCGCACTTTCGAAGGAACCCGCTCATGAGCACCACGATCGACACACCCGCGACCACGCGGATCGCGATCCCGCACGTCATCGGCGGCGCCCGAATCGAGGCCGACGGACGCACCGGGGCCGTCTTCAACCCCGCGACGGGCGCGCAGACCGGCGAGGTCGCCCTGGCGTCCGCTGCGCTCGTCCACGACGCCGCACGCATCGCCCAGGACGCACAGCGCGCGTGGCGCGAAGTGGGGCTCGGCAAGCGCCAGCAGATCATGTTCCGTCTGCGCGAGATCATCTCGAGCCGTGCCGAGGAGCTCGCCCGCATCATCACCGCCGAACACGGCAAGACCGTGCCGGACGCCCTCGGCGAGGTGACGCGCGGGCTCGAGAACGTCGAGTTCTGCACGAGCCTCATGCACCACCTGAAGGGCGAGTACTCCGAGCAGGTCGCCGCGGGCGTCGACGTGCACCAGGTGCGTCAGCCGGTCGGGGTCGTCGCGTGCATCACCCCGTTCAACTTCCCGGCGATGGTCCCGCTGTGGATGGTGACGACGGCGATCGCCGCCGGCAACGCCGTCATCCTGAAGCCGAGCGAACGCGACCCCTCGGCGGCGAACTGGATCGCCGGCGCGTTCGCCGAGGCGGGGCTGCCCGCCGGCATCCTGAACGTCGTGCACGGCGACAAGGAGGCCGTCGACGCGATCCTCGACGACCCCGTCATCCGCGCCGTGTCCTTCGTGGGCTCGACGCCGATCGCGAGGCACATCTACGCGCGCGCCGCCGAGAACGGCAAGCGTGTGCAGGCGCTGGGAGGCGCGAAGAACCACATGATCGTGATGCCCGACGCCGACCTCGACGCGGCGGCGGATGCCGCGATCTCGGCCGGCTATGGATCGGCGGGCGAACGCTGCATGGCGGTCTCCGTCGTCGTCGCCGTCGGCGAGGTCGCCGACGAGCTGATCGCGAAGATCGCCGAGCGGATGCCGCGGGTCACGGTCGGCGACGGCACCGCGCCCGGCGTCGAGATGGGCCCGCTCATCACGCGCGAGGCGCTCGATCGGGTCACCGGCTTCATCGCGGGCGCCGACGCCGAGGGCGCCCGCGTCGTCGTCGACGGTCGCGAGCTCGACGTGCCGACGGGCGGGTTCTTCATCGGACCCTCGCTCGTGGACCACGTGACCCCGGGCATGCGCGTGTACGACGAGGAGATCTTCGGTCCCGTGCTGTCGGTCGTCCGCGCCCCGTCGTACGACGAGGCGGTCGCCCTCATCAACGGCAACCGCTACGCGAACGGCACTGCTGTGTTCACCCGCGACGGGAAGACCGCGCGTCAGTTCGAGTTCGACATCGAAGTCGGCATGGTCGGCGTCAACGTGCCGATCCCGGTGCCGATCGGGGCGTTCTCGTTCGGCGGCTGGAAGGACTCGCTCTTCGGCGACACGCACATGTACGGGCCGGAGGCGTTCACCTTCTACACGCGCCGTAAGGTCGTCACGACGCGCTGGCCCGACGCGAGCGGGAGCCAGATCAGCCTCGGCTTCCCCACGCACTGACGCGGCGATGCACCCGGCCGGATGAACCGGCCGGGCTAGGCTGGAGACGTTCAGCACAGGAGGTTCGACATGGCACTCGCACGACTTCACGGCGGTCCGCTCGACGGACAGGTCCTTCCCCTCGACGACGCGACGCAGGATTCGCTGATCCTGCCGTACAGCGAGACGCAGGTCGTCTACGAGCGCGCCGGCTCGCCGGAGCACACCGGCGAGGGCGACGGTCCCACCTCGAGCGACTTCCACTTCGTCGAGGCCGAGGATGACATCAACCCGGACGTCGACGGCCGCGACGAGTGACTCCGGCATCGGCGCCGGATGAGCCGACCCGGTCGCTCGAGATCGAGCTGACCTTCGACGTCGACGCGGAGACGCACGTGCCCTCGTGGGCGGGTCTGGACGGCGTCGCGTTCGTCGATCCGCCCGAACGACGCGAGCTCGACGCGCAGTACTTCGACGTCGACGGGCTGACGCTCGGCCGCGCGGGCTATGCCGTGCGGCGTCGCACCGGCGGGCCGGACGAAGGCTGGCACATCAAGGGTCCGAAGGATGCCGACGGCGCGCGCCTCGAGCAGCACTGGCCCCTCGGTGACGCAGGCACGCCGCCCGACGAGCTGGTCCGTGCCGTGACGCCCATCGCGCCCACGGCGGGGGAGCCGGGAGCGCTCCGGCGGATCGCCCGGATCCGCAACGACCGCCATGCCGCCCTGCTGCGGGATGCCGCGGGCTCCGTCATCGCAGAATTCGTCGACGACCACGTCACGGCCCTCGATGAGCTCCGTGGAGTCGAGACCCGGTGGCGCGAGTGGGAGTTCGAGCTCGGCCCCGCGGCGCCGTCCGGGCGGGCCGACCGCGCCGCGCTGCTCGCCGCCGCCGCGGAGATCGCGTATCGCGCCGGCGCGCGGCCCGCAGTATCCGACTCGAAGCTCGCGCGCACCCTCGGGGTCTGACCGGCCGCACTCATACCACGAACCACGTACGACGAACGCCGCCCCCGGCTTCGATGGGGCGGCGTTCGTCGTGTGCGTGCCAGATTACAGATTGATCATGTGTCCCGCGAGACCGTGGAAGGCTTCCTGGAGGGCCTCCGACAGCGTCGGGTGGGTGTGGACGTTCCGCGCCAGCTCGAGCGCCGTGAGGTCCCACTTCTGCGCGAGGGTGAGCTCGGGCAGCAGCTCCGACACGTCGGGGCCGATGAGGTGGCCGCCGACGAGCTCGAGGTGCTCGGCATCCGCGATGAGCTTCACGAAGCCGACCGGCTCGCCCAGACCGTGCGCCTTGCCGTTGGCCATGAAGGGGAACGTCGCCACCTTGTACTCGCGGCCGGTCTCCTTGTACTGCGCCTCGGTGTAGCCGAAAGACGCGACCTGCGGCGAGCAGAACGTCGCGCGCGGCATCATGCGGTAGTCGCCGAGCGCCATGGTCTCGGCGCCGCCGATCGTCTCAGCCGCGACGACGCCCTGCGCCTCCGCGACGTGGGCGAGCTGGAGCTTGGCCGTGACGTCACCGATCGCGTAGATGCCGTCGACGTTCGTGCGCATGAAGTCGTCGATCTCGATCGCGCCGCGGTCGGTGAGCTTCACACCCGTGTTCTCGAGGCCGAAGCCCTCGACGCGCGGGGCGAAGCCGATCGACATGAGGACCTTGTCGGCCTCGATCCGGCCGGCCGCGCCCGTCTTGTTGTCGGTGTAGCTGACGGTGACCTTGTCGCCCGAGTCGACGACCGACTCGACCTTGGTCGCGACGAGGATGTCGACACCGAGGTTCTTGTACTGCTTCGCGATCTCCTTGGAGACGTCCGCGTCCTCGTTGGGGAGGGCGCGGTCGAGGAACTCGATGATCGTCACCTTGACGCCGTAGTTCGTGAGGACGTAGGCGAACTCCATGCCGATCGCACCGGCCCCGACGATGACGATCGAGCCCGGCAGGTCGCGGGTGAGGATCTGCTCCTCGTACGTGACGACGTTCTCGCTCAGCGAGACGCCGGGAAGCAGGCGCACGGTGGAGCCGGTCGCGATGATGACGTTGTCGAACGTGACCTCTTCGGTGGTGCCGTCGGTCTTCGTCACCGTGATCGCCTTGGGGCCGGTGAACGACCCGCGGCCCTCGTACTCGGTGACCTTGTTCTTCTTCATCAGGTAGTGGATGCCCTTGACGCGCCCGTCGGCGACGACGCGCGAGCGATCGAAGGCGGCGCCGAAGTCGGCGGTGAACTCACCCGAGATGCCGAAGAAGTCGGCCTTGTGCTTCAGGGTGTGCACGACCTCGGCGTTCTTCAGGAGCGCCTTGGAGGGGATGCAGCCGACGTTGAGGCAGACACCGCCCCAGTACTTCTCTTCGATGATCGCGACGGACTGACCGAGCTGCGCGGCGCGGACCGCTGCGACATAGCCGCCGGGGCCGGCGCCGAGGACGACGACGTTGTAATGAGGCATGTCTTCAGCCTAGTGCTCGCTGCGGCGCCGCTTCGCGGCCGAGAGGGCGACGAAGGTGCCGATCAGTGCGATGAGGACCACGACCCCGACCACGATCCACACCGCCGGTGACGCGTCCTGCGCGTCGGCGTCATCCGCCGAGGCGCTGGGCGAGGGTGCGCTGGCGGTCGGCGCCACGGCGGAGCCGTCGCCGACGGTGAACGTGAACTGGTCGGAGACGGGATGCCCGTCACTCGAGACGACGCGCCAGATGACCGTGATCGTGCCGGTCGCCGAGCCGCTCAGCTCCTGCGTCAGCCGCGTACCGTCGAGCACGGGATCTGCGGAGGTGAGGTCGGTGCCCGCGGCATCCGTCACGACGACGTCGGTCGCGCCGGGCTCATCCATCAGCACGCCGCTGAAGGTCATCGTGATCTTCGTCGGAAGGGCGTCGACGTGCGCGCCCGCGGCCGGGTCGGAGCCGATCAGTTCGTCGTGCGCCCAGGCCGGGGCCCCCGCGAGGACGATCCCGACGGCGGCGAGGAGCCCGATCAGCAGGGCGAAGGGTCGGTGTCTCGTGTGAACTTCATGTGACATCACGTCGTCGAGCCTACGTGAGCCTGTCGCCACGGGGCCGGGCGCAGTACCGTGGCCCTACATACACAGGCGGGACATCGGCGGAGCCGATTCCGCGTGGCCCGCCCCGACGAGGGAGAGGTGCGCCGCGATGGACGCGATGATGATGAACGCGATGTCCGAGGACATGATGTCGATGGAGGGGATGCCCGCCATGGACATGGCTGCCATGACGAGTGCAGCGCAGGCCTGCATGGATACCTGTGCCGCCTGTGAGCAGGCCTGCACCGTCTGCTCGACACAGATGATGGACTGCGCGCCGTCGTGCATGAACTGCGCCGACATGGCGGGCACGATGATGCGCGCCATGCTGCGCATGCAGGGCATGACGCCGGCATCCATGATGTCGATGCTCGACGCCTGCATGGCGATGTGTCAGACGTGCATGGACATGTGCATGATGCACGCCGACTCGAGCCCCGTGTGCAAGATGTGCGCCGACGCATGCCGCGCCTGCATGGACGCGTGCATGGCGGTGAAGGACGCGATGGCCGCGGCCTGAGAGGGCCGCCTCAGAGGACGAGTGCGCCGCCTCAGAGTGCGAGTGCGTTGAAGAGGCGGCGTCCCACCGCGAGCGTGTGATAGCGCTCGTGGTACGCGACGGGTGCACCTGCCGTGACGGTGTCGGCCGCGCCGGAGCCGTTCCACAGGCTGAGCACACGTCCGTCCAGCGTGTGCAGGACGAGGGTGCCGTCCGCGGCATCCACCGTCGTCACGATCGCGTCGAGCCACTCGCCCGGCGTCGTCGAGACCAGCCGCGCCTGGATGAGGTGGACGGCGTGACCGGGGGCGAACGAGGAGCAGGCCTGGCCGCGCGCGCACATGCAGATCGCGTCCTGACGCACCGAGGCGGGCGTGAGGCGGTTCTGCGGCGTGGACACGGAGATCTCCTTCTGATCGAGGTGGGTCCAGGCTAGATCGAGCGTCGCCGGCTCCGCCCGACGGGCGACACACGATGCAACAAACCAGTAGGGTGAAGAGGGAGGAGGACACCGTGGACAACAGCGAACGCGACGCACCCGGCGCCGGAGACATCCGTCGAGACGCCGACGATGCCGGTCGTCACGCCGTCGACTCGACGCAGACATTCGGCCACGACTCCGATCTGTCCTTCATCCCATTCGGCAGCGACTTGACCGAGGCAGAGCTCGAGGCGATCGGCGCGCTGCCGTCCCGAGCTGCCCTGCTGCTCGTGCGCTCGGGCCCGACGGCCGGCGCACGGTATCTCCTCGACAGCGACGTGACGACCGTCGGCCGTCACCCCGAGGCCGACATCTTCTTCGACGACGTCACCGTCTCCCGTCGGCACGCAGAGATCACCCGTACGGGCGGGTTCTTCGAGCTCGTCGATCAGCGTTCCCTCAACGGCACCTACGTCAACGGCGAGCGCGTCGACCGCGCCGTGCTCGATGACGGCGCCGAGGTCCGCATCGGCAAGTTCCGGCTGAACTTCTTCGTCTCGCCGATCGATCGCTCCGCGGTGGCCGGCGCGTGAGCCCCGCTGCGGCACCCCGAGGACGCGCCGCGTCCTCGGGTCATCTCAGCATCGGTCAGGTGCTGGCTCGCCTCACGCCGGAGTTCCCGCACCTGAGCGCGAGCAAGCTGCGTTATTTCGAAGAACAGGGTCTCGTCACGCCCCTGCGCACCGATGCCGGCTACCGCAAGTTCTCGCCGTCGGATGTCGCGCGCGTCCGCACCGCGCTCACGCTGCAGCGCGATCACGACTTCAAGCTAGCCCGCATCCGCGAGTACCTCGATGCGCACGACGGCGAGATCGACGTCGCCCTCCCGCCGTCGATCCTCGAGGCACCGCGCCGCTACCGTCGCGAAGAGCTCCTCGCGAGCGCTAACGCGGCGGCTGCGCTCCTGGATGCGGCGATCAGCGCGGGGCTCATCGCGCCCGCAGACACCTATGACGAGCGGACCCTCGGGCTTCTGCGAGCGCTCGTCGCTCTCGACGGCCACGGCATCCAGCCTCGCCACGTGCGCGGGACGCGTCAGGCCGTGGAACGCGAGATCGCTCTGGTCGGCAGCGCCCTCGCGCCGCTGCTGCGCCGGACGGATGCCGCCTCCCGCGCACGTGCCAACGAGCTCGCGCCGGAACTGCTGCGGCGGATCGACGAGGCGCGTGCGGCGTTCCTCGGGGCGGCGCTCGATCGCCTCACTCCGTGAGGGTCGCGACACGCCGACCCTGCGCGGGCGGATGTCGTTGCCGGTGGGGGAGTCGTCCTCTACCGTGGAGGGACAACATCGGTTCGGCTGGAGGCGAAGATGACCGCGCATGACGCGCCCACGGGTTCCCCCGCCGGACAGCCGTTCCAGACAGAACTGCTGTTCACCGACGGCCTTCCGCAGATGGACGACGAGGTCGGCTATCGCGGCGCGGTCGCCGCGCGCGCGGCCGGCATCACCTACCGCCAGCTGGACTACTGGGCGCGCACGGAGCTCGTCGAGCCCACCGTCCGCGGGGCCAGCGGCTCGGGATCGCAGCGGTTGTACGGCTTCCGCGACATCCTCGTCCTGAAGCTCGTCAAGCGTCTGCTCGACACCGGCATCTCGCTTCCCCAGATCCGCACCGCCGTCGCGCAGCTGCGCGCCGCCGGCATCCGCGACCTCGCCGGGACGACCCTCATGAGCGACGGCGCCTCGGTGTACCTGTGCACGTCGAACGACGAGGTCATCGACCTCGTCAACCGCGGCCAGGGCGTCTTCGGCATCGCCGTCGGCAAGGTGCTGCACGAGGTCGAGTCCACGCTCGTGGACTTCGAACCGCAGGCGCCGGACCCGGTCGACGAGCTCGCCGCGCGCCGCGCGGTCCGCTCCGCCTGATCCGCTCCGCCTGATCCGCTCGGGCGGGAGTTCTTTCGCGCGGGGCTTCTTCCGCGCGGGGCTTCTTCCCGACCATGTCCCGAAAGTGGTCGCTTTCGGCGCGCTGAACCGACCGTAAGTGGGACGCGGTCCACCCCAAGTGGGACGAGGGCCGCCATCAGCGGGACGAGGGACGAGGCGCGGGAGGGGGGAGAGCGTCAGGCGCGCTGTTCGCCCGCGGAGATGCGGCCGGTGCGCATGACGCGGTCCAGGAGCGCGTCGAAGTCTCCCGCGAGCTCCTGAGCGGAGTCTCCCGGCCAGATGTGCAGCGGCTTCGCGGCGCCCTGCGCCTGCTGCAGCGACGTGCGCTCGGGCAGCTGGGGCGACAGGACGAGCGGGCCGAACATGTCGCGCAGCTCCTTGATGCGGAACTGGTGCTCGATCGACTGGGGTCGCACGCGGTTCACGACGATGCCGAGCGGCTGCAGGCGGGGCGAGAGCCCGCGACGGATCTCCTCGATCGCGCGGAGCGCGCGGTCGGCCGCGGCGACGGAGAACAGGCCCGGCTCGGTGACGACGACGACGCGGTCGGATGCCGCCCACGCCGTGCGCGTCAACGCGTTGAGCGACGGGGCGCAGTCGATGAGGACGAGGTCGTAGTCGGCCTCGATGGTCGCGAGGGCTTCCTCGAGCTTCCACACATCGCGCACGCTCGGGTGCGGTCCGTCGAAGTTGATCGCGGACGGGCTGCCGATCATGACGTCGATCGTGCCCGCATGCACCTTCGCCCAGCCGCTCGAGGTGATCGCCTGACGGACGACCTTCTCCTTCGGATTGGCGAGGACATCGGCGACGTTCAGACGCCCGGCGACCTGGATGTCCATGCCCGTCGACACGTCGGACTGGGGGTCGAGGTCGACGACGAGGGTCCGCACACCCCGGGCGAACGCCGCGGAGGCGAGACCCAGAGTCACGGTCGTCTTGCCGACACCCCCTTTGAGCGAGGAGACGGAGAGCACGTGCACAAGGCTCTACGTTACCGTCCCCTAGGCTGTGAGGACACTCAGGCATACCGTCGTGTGATGTCGCGCGGCGGACTCTCCCTTCAAGAGGTGAGCATGTTCCGAAAGATCCTCGTCGCGAACCGCGGTGAAATCGCCATCCGCGCCTTCCGTGCCGCATACGAACTGGGCGCGCGGACCGTCGCGGTGTTCCCCTGGGAGGATCGGGGCTCGCTCCACCGCCAGAAGGCGGATGAGTCCTACGAGATCGGCGAGCAGGGGCATCCGGTGCGCGCCTACCTCGACGTCGAGGAGATCATCCGGGTGGCGGTCGCCTCCGGTGCCGACGCGATCTACCCCGGCTACGGGTTCCTCTCCGAGAACCCGGAGCTCGCGGCACGCGCGGCCGAGAACGGCATCACCTTCATCGGGCCGCCCGCCCGCGCGCTCGAGATGGCGGGCAACAAGGTCACCGCGAAGGAGCACGCGATCGCCGCGGGCGTGCCGGTGCTGCGCTCCACCGAGGCATCCGACGACGTCGACGCGCTCGTCGCGCAGGCGGACGAGATCGGCTTCCCCATCTTCGTCAAGGCCGTCGCCGGCGGCGGTGGCCGCGGGATGCGCCGCGTCGAGACCCCCGGCGAGCTGCCCCCGGCGATCGCCGAGGCCTCGCGCGAGGCGGCAGCGGCCTTCGGAGACGGGCGCGTGTTCCTCGAGCAGGCCGTCATCCGTCCGCGCCACATCGAGGTGCAGATCCTGGCGGATGCGACCGGTGAGACCGTGCACCTGTTCGAGCGCGACTGCTCCGTGCAGCGGCGTCACCAGAAGGTCATCGAGATCGCGCCGGCGCCGAACCTCGATCCCACGATCCGCGACGCGCTCCACGCGCACGCGGTCGCGTTCGCGCGGTCGATCGGCTACGTCAACGCGGGCACGGTCGAGTTCCTCCTCGAGACGGCGGGACCCCGCACCGGCGAGGTCGTCTTCATCGAGATGAACCCGCGCATCCAGGTCGAGCACACCGTGACCGAAGAGGTGACCGACGTCGACCTCGTGCAGTCGCAGATGCGCATCGCGGCGGGGGAGACGCTCGACGACCTGGGGCTGCACCAGGAGGACATCCACCTGCGCGGAGCGGCGCTCCAGACCCGCATCACGACCGAGGACCCGTCGCAGGGATTCCGGCCCGACACGGGGCGGATCACGACCTACCGCTCGCCCGGCGGCGCCGGCATCCGCCTCGACGGCGGCACGACGGCCGCGGGTTCGCAGATCAGCCCGCACTTCGACTCGATGCTCGCGAAGCTCACGTGCCGCGGCCGCGACTTCCCCGCCGCCGTCGCCCGCGCCCGCCGGGCGCTCGCGGAGTTCCGCATCCGCGGCGTCTCGACGAACATCCCCTTCCTACGTGCCGTCCTGGACGACCCCGCGTTCGTCTCCGGCGACCTGTCGACGTCGTTCATCGACGAGCGTCCGCAGCTGCTCACCCAGAACCCGTCCCGCGACCGTGCGACGAAGCTGCTGAACTGGCTCGCGGACGTGACCGTGAACCGCCCGTACGGCGAGAAGCCGCTGTCGGTCTCGCCCGGCAGCAAGCTGCCCGAGATCGATCTGCACGCACCGGTGCCGCGCGGCAATCGCGACGCCCTGCGGGAACTCGGCCCCGCAGGCTTCGCGCAGGCACTCCGCGCCCAGACCGCCCTCGCCGTCACCGAGACGACCTACCGCGACGCGCATCAGTCGCTCCTCGCGACGCGTGTGCGCACGCGTGACCTCGTGCGCGTCGGCCCGCACGTCGCGCGCATGACCCCGCAGCTGCTGTCCGTCGAGGCGTGGGGCGGGGCGACCTACGACGTGGCGTTGCGCTTCCTCGCGGAGGACCCCTGGGAGCGGCTCGAGGCCTTGCGCGACGCGATGCCCAACATCCCGATCCAGATGCTGCTGCGGGGCCGGAACACGGTCGGCTACACCCCTCGCCCGACCGCCGTCACCGACGCCTTCGTGAAGGAGGCGGCAGCGACCGGAGTCGACATCTTCCGCGTCTTCGACGCCCTCAACGACGTCGACCAGATGCTGCCCGCGATCAGTGCCGTCCTCGAGACGGGCACGGCCGTCGCGGAGGTCGCGGTCTGCTACACCGCCGACCTGCTCGACCCCGCCGAGACGCTCTACACACTCGACTACTACCTGCGGCTGGCCGACCGCATCGCGGCATCCGGTGCGCACATCCTCGCGATCAAGGACATGGCGGGCCTGCTGCGCCCCGCCGCGGCGGCGAAGCTCGTCGCAGCCCTGCGCGAGCGCTTCGACCTGCCCGTGCACGTGCACACGCACGACACGGCCGGCGGTCAGCTCGCGACGCTCCTCGCAGCGAGCGCCGCCGGCGCCGACGCCGTGGATGCCGCAGCCGCCCCGCTCGCGGGGACGACGAGTCAGCCCTCGCTCTCCGCGCTCGTCGCCGCGCTCGCGCACACCGAACGCGACACCGGGCTCTCGCTGCAGGCCGTGAGCGACCTCGAGCCGTACTGGGAGGCGGTGCGCCACCTCTACCGCCCGTTCGAGTCGGGGCTGCCGAGCCCGACCGGCCGCGTCTACCACCACGAGATCCCCGGCGGGCAGCTCTCGAACCTGCGTCAGCAGGCCATCGCCCTCGGCATGGCCGACGACTTCGAGCGCATCGAGGACATGTACGCCGCCGCCGACCGGCTGCTCGGGCGTCTGCCGAAGGTCACGCCGTCGTCCAAGGTCGTCGGCGATCTCGCCCTCGCGCTCGTCGCGGCGAACGCCGACCCGGCCGACTTCGAGCAGAATCCGCAGAACTACGACATCCCCGACTCCGTCGTGGGCTTCATGGCGGGCGAGCTGGGAGACCTGCCCGGCGGATGGCCGGAGCCCTTTCGCACGAAGGTGCTCGCCGGCCGCGACGTCCGAGTCGAGATCCCGCCGCTGAAGGCAGAAGAAGAGGAGGGCCTCGCCGGGGATGCCGTCACGCGTCGTCGGACGCTCAACCGGCTGCTGTTCCCGGGGCCCGCGAAAGACTTCGAAGCGACCCGTGCCGCCTACGGCGACCTGTCGGCCCTCGGCACGCCGGACTACTTCTATGGCCTCAAGCCCGGCGAGGAGCACGTCGCCGAGATCGACCCCGGCGTGCAGCTGTACGTCGGTCTCGAGGCCATCGGCGAGCCGGATGCCGCGGGCATGCGCACGGTCATGACGACCCTCAACGGGCAGCTGCGGCCCGTCTGGGTGCGCGATCGGTCGATCGCGGTCGACAAGGTCGCGGCCGAGAAGGCGGACACGTCCAAGCCCGGTCAGATCGCGGCGCCGTTCGCCGGCGTCATCACGATCAAGGTCGCCGCTGGCGACCGCGTCGCGGCCGGTCAGGCAGTGGCATCCATCGAGGCGATGAAGATGGAGGCCGCCATCACCTCTCCGATCGAGGGCGTCGTCGAGCGTGTCGCGATCGCGACGAGTTCCCCGGTGGAGGCGGGCGACCTTTTGGTCGTCGTCCGGCCCGCCGACTAGCCTGGACCGGGGCGCACGGCGCCCGCAAGCGATCTGGGAGTGTGCAGCGTGGCCAATGAAGCAGGCGACAACGGGGCCGAAGAGGTCGACAACGGGGTCCTACCCGAGGCCGGCGCCGACACGACGGGCATCGGCATCGTGGAGGGCGGCACCGCTCAGGTCGACGTCGCCCTGCCGGTCGTGGCATCCGATGACGATGATCTCGTCGAGGATGACGAGGTCGTCCTGGACGAGGTGAACGTCTCCGAGAGCCGCACGCTCGCCGCGCCCCTTGCGCGCCCGCTGCCCGTCGGCGCCGATCGGAGCGCCGCCGCCGATGCCCGCCCCGCGGCGGCGGTCTCGACCCTCTCGACGCCCGACTCGGAGGCGGACCATCACGAGCGTGTCCGCCCCCGCACGTCCGAGATCACGCTCCAGTCCCGCCGACTCGGCGACTTCGAGGCCGATCGGGAGAGCTCCGACCTGCTGACGCCCGACCGCCTGCTCGACCCGGCGCACGTGGTGCGCTCCGAGCCGGAAGGAACTTGGCGGCACCTCGTGTACACGCTCTCCGGGCGTCGTCTCAACCTCGGCGACAGCCGGCGTGCCCGCGAGCGCAAGGCTCTCGATCAGCGGATCGCGGCGCCCCTCTCGGGCGGCGCGCGGTTCGTGCCGGTGCTCTCGCGCAAGGGCGGCGTGGGCAAGACGACCGTCACGACCCTCCTCGGCATGGCCCTCGCCGACGCCCGTGAAGACCGCATCATCGCCGTCGATGCCAACCCCGACCGCGGGACGCTTGCGGAGCGCATCGGGCGCACGAGCGGCAAGACCGTGCGCGACCTCGTCCGCGTCCAGGCCGACGTGCACGGATTCAACGACGTCTCGCAGATCGTGGGCCGCGACCACACGCGGCTCGACGTCATCGCCTCCGACGCAGATCCGCACATCTCCGAGGCCTTCAACGACGACGACTACCGTGATGTCGCCGAGATCGCCGCGCACTTCTACTCGGTCGTACTCACCGACACCGGCACCGGAATCGTGCATTCGGTGATGGATGCCACGCTCGAGCGCGCCGATGCGCTCGTCATCGTCGCGGGGCTCTCGATCGATGAGGCGCGCCTCGCCTCCGAGACGCTCACGTGGCTCGAGTCCAACGGCTACGAGGACCGCGTCCGCGGCGCGGTCGTCGTCCTCAACACGGCCCGACCGGGCGCGCCCCTCGTCCGCGCCGACGAGCTGGAGTCCCACTTCCGCAGCCGTGTGCGCCAGGTCGTCCGGATGCCGTACGACCCGCACATCGCCTCCGGCAGTGCGATCTCGTTCCGCGACCTGCAGCCCGAGACCCGGGACGCCGCGCGCCGGCTCGCGGCGATCGTGGTCGAGGGTCTGCGCGCGCAGGCTGCCGCCTGATGGCCGTCCGCACGATCCGCCTCTTCGGCGACCCCGTCCTGCGCGCCGTCAGCGCGCCGATCGAGACCATCGACGACGGCATCCGCGGTCTCGTGCAGGACCTCCTCGACACGGTCGAGCTGCCGGGGCGCGCCGGTGTCGCGGCGCCGCAGATCGGCGTCGGCCTGCGCGCCTTCAGCTACAACATCGACGGCGACATCGGCTATGTGCTGAATCCCGTCCTCGCCGAGGTGCGCGGCGAGCCCGAACCGGTGGGCGAGGGATGTCTGTCGGTGCCGGGCCTCTGGCACGATGCGCTCCGCCATCCCTGGGCGCGCGTCACGGGCATCGATCTGGACGGCGAAGAGGTCGTCCTGGAGGGGGAGGGCCTGCTGGCGCAGGCCCTCCAGCACGAGACGGATCACCTCGACGGACTGCTCTACCTCTCACGCCTTGCTCCGGAGGACCGCAAGCAGGCCATGCGCGAGGTGCGCGAGAGCTCCTGGTTTTGAGTCGGACGGAGTACCGGGTCAGCCGAGCGACACGTTGGTCGTCGTGACCGGCACCGTGTAGATCTCCTCGATGGCGTCCGCGAAGTCGTCGAGGATCACGTTGCGCTTGATCGAGAGCTTCGGCGTGAGATGGCCGCTCGCCTCGGTCCACTCCGTGTCGAGGATCGTGAACTTGCGGATCGACTCCGCGCGCGAGACGCCCTTGTTGGCGATGTCGATCGCCCGCTGGACCTCGGCCCGGACGGCGGGGTTCTTCGCGGCATCCGCCAGCGACATGTCGGCGGGCAGCCCGTTGTTTCCGAGCCAGGTCGGGAGCATCTCGGGATCGAGCGTGATGAGCGCGGAGATGAACGGCTTCTGGTCGCCCACGACGACCACCTGGCCGACGATCGGGTTCGCGCGGATCGGGTCCTCGAGGGCGGCCGGGGCGACGTTCTTGCCGCCGGCCGTGACGATGATCTCCTTCTTGCGCCCCGTGATCGTGAGGAAGCCCTCGTCGTCGAAGGAACCGAGGTCGCCGGTCTTGAACCAGTCGCCGTCGAACGCGGCGGCCGTCGCCTCCGCGTTCTGCCAGTACTCCTTGAAGACGTTGATGCCGCGGACCTCGACCTCGCCGTCCTCGGCGAGGCGCACGCCCACGCCGGGGAGCACGGGCCCGACGGTGCCGATCTTCGATTTCTTGGCGAGATTGACGGTCGCCGGCGCGGTCGTCTCGGTCAGGCCGTAGCCCTCGAGGATCGTCACGCCGAGGCTGTGGAAGAAGTGGCCGAGACGCGGGCCGAGGGGCGCCGAGCCCGACACGGCGTAGGTCACGCGACCACCCATCGCGGCGCGGAGCTTGCCGTAGACGAGCTTGTCGAACAGCGCGAACTTGATCTTCGTGCCGAGGGGCACCTTCTTGCCCTCCTGCAGGAGGGTCGAGTGCTCAATCGCGGTGTGCGCGGCGGCCCGGAAGATCTTGCCCTTGCCGCCCGCCTCAGCCTTCTGCTCGGCGGAGTTGTAGACCTTCTCGAACACGCGCGGCACGGCGAGCAGGAACGTCGGCTGGAACGATCCGAGCGCGGGGAGCAACTGCTTCGTGTCCGGCTGGTGCCCGGTCTTGACGCCCGCGTGGACGTCCAGGATCGAGATGAAGCGCGCGAACACGTGCGCGGTCGTGATGAACAGCAGCGTCGAGGCGCCGGGCGTGGTGACGACCTCTTCGAGCGCCTTCGCGGAATTGCGCGCGAGTTCGACGAAGTTGCTGTGCGTGAGCACGCAGCCCTTCGGGCGCCCCGTCGACCCCGAGGTGTAGATGAGCGTCGCGATGTCGGAGCCCACGGCGAGGCCGCGGCGGCGTTCGATCTCTTCGTCGGGGACATCCGCGCCGCCGGCGCGGAGGGTGTCGAGGGCGCCGGATGCCATGGTCCACACCTCGCGCACGAGGGGGAGGTCGGCGCGCACCTCTTCGACGCGCGCGGTGTGCTCCGCGCTCTCGGTCAGGACGGCGACGGCGCCGGAATCGGAGAGGATCCAGCTGACCTGCGACGCGGAGCTCGTCTCGTAGACGGGCACCATGACGGCGCCGGCGAAGAAGAGGGCGAAGTCGACGAGCGTCCACTCATACGTCGTCCGAGCGAGGAATCCGACCTTGTCGCCGGGCTCGATACCCGCGGCGACGAAGCCCTTCGCCAGCGCGATTACCTCGCGCTGGAACTCTGCGGCGGTGATGTCGCGCCATCCCGCGCCCTCGCCCGAACCCTCGGGCACGGCGAACAGTGCGAGCGACGGCGTCGCTTTCACGCGCTCGATCAGGAGGTCGGCGATGTTGGCATCGGGATCGGCGGGGACGATCGCGGGGACTTCGAACTGGGCGGCGGCGCTCATGGTGCGGCAACTCCTTCGGTACCGAGGGGCGTCGAATGACGGCTGGGATCCAGTCTAACTCTTCGTGATACTCAGTCTCGCGAGGCGCCAGTCGTCCCGGCGTTGGTCCGGCGCATGCGCCCCGTGGGACTGTGTTGTCCACACTAGACTCTCCGGTGCTGTGACGCCGATCGGCGTTGCGGGGAAATCGGAGGACTCGTCGTGCTCAACGTCGGCATCGATATCGGCGGAACGAAGATCGCGGGCGGTGTCGTCGCGGAAGACGGACGCATCATCGAACGCGCCCGCGTCGTGACGCCGACGGACACCGCCGACCTCGCGCAGGCCGTCGCGGACATGGTCGAGGACCTGGCATCCCGTCACGACGTGCACAGCGTCGGCGTCGCCGCCGCGGGATACATCGACCGCACGCGCTCGATCATGATGCACGCCCCCAACATCGACTGGCAGAACGTGCCGCTGCGCGCCCAGTTCGAGGAGCGCATCGGGCGGCCCGTGACGCTCGAGAACGACGCCAACGCGGCGGGCTGGGGCGAGTTCCGCTTCGGTGCCGGGCGCGGCACGTCCGACATGGTGATGGTGACGCTCGGCACGGGTGTCGGCGGCGCCGTCATCACCGACGGGACGCTCGTGATCGGCGCGAACGGCAGCGCGGCCGAGCTCGGCCACATCCGATTCGTCCGCGGCGGGCGCCCGTGCGGCTGCGGGCAGAACGGATGCCTCGAGCAGTATGCGTCCGGCAGGGCGCTGCAGCGCGAACTCGCCGACATCGCCGACGCCGGAGGGATCGGCGACCGGCTCGCCGCGCACCGCGGCGCCGATGGCCTCGTGCACGGCCCGCAGCTCGCTCTGCTGCTGAGCGAGGGTGACGAGGGCGCGCTCGAGGCTGTGCGCCGTGTCGCGACGGCGCTCGGGGAGGCGTGCGGCGGGTTCCAGGCGGTCCTCGATCCCGAGTTGTTCGTGATCGGCGGTGGAGTGGCCGACCTCGGCGAGGTGTTGCTCGAGCCCACCCGCGTCGCGTACGAGTCCGCCCTCCCTGGGTTCGGTGACCACCCGACGGCGCGATTCGTCATCGCGACTCTCGGCAACGACGCGGGGCTCGTGGGCGTCGCCGACCTGGCGGGACTGCGCTCGGGCGTCCGGGCCGAGTGAGGAAACCGCGATGTTCTACTGGTTCATGAAGTACATCGTGATCGGACCGATCGTCAAGGCGATCTTCCGGCCGTGGATCGTGGGCCGCACCCACGTCCCGGCGAACGGCGCGGCGATCCTCGCATCGAACCACCTCTCGGTGAGCGACTCGATCTTCCTGCCGCTCATGATCGACCGGCCGATGAGCTTCCTGGCCAAGAGCGACTACTTCACGGGCAAGGGCATCAAAGGCTGGGCGACCCGCGTGTTCATGAAGGCGACCGGGCAGATCCCGATCGATCGCACGGGCGGCAAGGCCTCGGAGGACTCGCTCAACACGGGTCTGCAGGTGCTGGGGCGCGGCGATCTCCTCGGCATCTATCCGGAGGGCACGCGCAGCCCCGACGGCAAGCTCTATCGCGGCCGGACGGGGCTGGCCCGCATGGCACTCGAAGCGCGCGTCCCCGTCGTCCCCGTCGTCATGGTCGACACGGGCGAGATCATGCCGATCGGTCGTTCGATCCCGCGGATCGGTCGCGTCGGCATGGTGATCGGTGAACCGCTCGACTTCTCCCGCTTCCACGGCATGGAGTCCGACCGGTACGTCCTGCGATCGGTGACCGACGAGATCATGGTCGCTCTGCAGCGTCTCGGTGAGCAGGAGTACGACGACGTGTACGCGTCGACCGTGAAGGACCGGGCGAACGCTCCGGCCGTGGGCTCGTCGCCCGCCGCCGGATGACGCGCACTTCCGACCCCGTCACGCGAGCATCCGCCGCTGCGCCACGCCACTAGACTGGCCGGATGCCCACTCCGCACGCCGACCTGGATCACTGGCGCACGCTTCCCATCAAGCAGCAGCCGCTCTGGCCCGACGCCGACGCCGTCGCCGCCGTGTCGACCGAGATCGCGAGCCTTCCGCCCCTCGTCTTCGCGGGCGAGGTCGACAACCTGCGCGACCGCCTCGCGAAGGCCGCCGCGGGCCAGGCCTTCCTGCTCCAGGGCGGCGACTGCGCGGAGACCTTCGCCGGCGCCACCGCTGAGCAGATCCGCAACCGCATCAAGACCGTGCTGCAGATGGCCGTCGTGCTGACCTACGGGGCATCCATGCCCGTCGTCAAGATGGGGCGTATGGCCGGGCAGTTCGCGAAGCCCCGGTCGAGCGACACGGAGACGCGTGGCGACGTGACCCTTCCCGCCTACCGCGGCGACATCGTCAACGGCTTCGACTTCACCGAGGGGTCGCGCACGGCCGACCCGCAGCGGTTGCTGAAGGGCTACCACACGGCGGCATCCACCATCAACCTCATCCGTGCGTTCACGCAGGGCGGCTTCGCGGACCTGCGCGAGGTGCACTCGTGGAACAAGGGCTTCGCGCAGAACCCGGCGAACCAGCAGTACGAGCGGCTCGCGACCGATATCGATCGCGCGATCAAGTTCATGGAGGCCGCCGGCGCCGACTTCGACGAGCTCAAGCGCGTCGAGTTCTACACGGGCCACGAGGGCCTGCTGATGGACTACGAGCGGCCGATGACCCGCATCGATTCGCGCACGCACACTCCGTACAACACGGCCGCGCACTTCCTGTGGATCGGTGAGCGCACGCGCGAGCTCGACGGCGCGCACGTCGACTACTTCTCGAAGATCCGTAACCCCATCGGGGTGAAGCTCGGCCCGTCGACCGACCCGTCGGTGGCGCTCGCGCTCATCGACAAGCTCGACCCCGAGCGCGAGCCCGGCCGTCTCACGTTCATCACGCGGATGGGTGCGGGCAAGATCCGCGACGCGCTGCCGCCGCTGCTGGAGGCCGTGAAGGATGCCGGGGCGGCCCCGCTCTGGGTCACCGACCCCATGCACGGCAACGGCATCACGACGCCCACGGGATACAAGACACGCCGTTTCGACGACGTCGTCGACGAGGTGCGCGGGTTCTTCGAGGCGCATCGCGCCGTGGGAACCCACCCCGGCGGCATCCACGTCGAGCTCACGGGAGACGACGTCACGGAGTGCCTGGGCGGCTCGGAGCAGATCGACGAGGCGACCCTCGCGACCCGCTACGAGAGCCTGTGCGACCCGCGCCTGAACCACATGCAGTCGCTCGAGCTCGCCTTCCTCGTGGCCGAGGAGCTCGAGAAGCGCTGACGCGGGCGCCGCGCGCACCCCTGCCCGCGATCACGAGAACGCACGACAGCACCTCTCCCGAACTCTGAAAGGTGCTGTCGTGCGTTCTCGCGCGCCGCGCTGTGGAGAGTTCGCCCGCGCGGCGGGCGTCGGACGGGGGCGGCTTCGCGGGCGTGACCTCGGCCACCCGCATCACGGCGTCTATGTCGCCGCGGCATTCGATGACCTGGTCGATCGCTGCGCGGCGCTGAGCGTCGCGCTCGGTCCGCAGCACTGGTTCAGTCACCTCACGTCCGCCCGGCTGTGGGGCATTCCGCTTCCACGCCGGCACGCACCGATCGAGCCGTTGCACGTCCTCACGGTCGGAGGGCGGGTGCCGGTGCGTCATCACCACGTCGTCGGGCGCGTGACCTCGGACGACCCCGAGCGCGGCATGCACGCCGGGCTCCGGATGATCGGCCCGGTCGTGACGTGGTGTCATCTCGCGACGCGGGGAGCCGTCACCGCCGGGAGTCTTCTCGACCGTGATGCCCTCGTGATCGCGGCCGACGTCCTCACGACGAAGCGGCGCCTCGCGACGGGGCGAACGCTCCCGCCGCTCGCTGCGGCGGCAGACCTCGTCCACGCCGTCGAGGCGCACACCGGCCGCGGCACGCGTCTGCTGCGCGAGGCGCTCGCGCTCGTGCGGCCCGGAGCGGAGTCGCCTCGGGAGACCCTGCTGCGGCTCCGCATCGTCGAGGCGGGGCTTCCCGAACCAACGGTGCAGCTTCCTGTGGCGACGACTGCCGGCATCCTGTACGGCGACCTCGGATATGAGCGGCAGCGCATCGTGCTCGAGTATCAGGGCGACGAGCACCGCACCTCGCGGTGGCGATGGCTCAGCGATCTGACGCGTGTCCAGCTGCTTCAGGATGCCGGGTACGACGTCATCCTCGTCGGTGCGGACGATCTCGTGCCCGACCCGATCGCGCTCCTCGCGCGTATCGGCCGCGCGCTCGCGCGCGAGAACGCGCGATAGCACCGTTCGGGCGGTTCCGCGGGTGCTGTCGTGCGTTCTCGGCGCGGGCCGGGGGCGCCGCGCGGGTCAGCCCGTGACGGTGAGCTGCAGCGTGACCGCGGTGCCCTTCTCGCGTTCGGAGTTCGCCTTCGGGTCCTGCGCGGAGACCTTCGTGAGCGCGTCCGGCCAGGCATCCCACAGAAGCGAGTAGCTCGCCTCGAAACCGGCGTCCTCGAGGGTCTCCTTCGCCTGGTCGCGGGTCATGCCGACGACGTTCGGCACGGGGAAGAGCTCGGGCCCCTTCGACACGACGAGCGTCACGGTGTCGCCGGGCCGGAAGTGCCCGCCGCCTTCGCGGTCGGCGATGCGGATGACATCGCCCTTGTCGACCTCCGAGCTGAACTCCTCGGTCGTGACGGCGGACAGGTCGACGGCGCGCAGCTTCGATGTCGCGGCATCCACCGTCGCCCCGGAGACGTCGGGTACGGGACCGATCGATACGTCGAACGCGACCGTCGATCCTTCGAGGGCGGTGCAGCCGTTCGTGCAGTCGATCGCGTCTCCGCCGCCGGGGGGCGTGATCCAGACGCCGATGACGGCGTCCGGGGCGGCGTCGGTGAAGTACCGCGAGGGGTCTCCGGATGCCGTGATGTACAGGGACTCGAGGCTCTGCCGCGCGCCATCCACGTTCTGCCCCGCGAGGGCGCCGATCTCGTGCGACGCCGGGCCGAGCGAGATGATCACCGTGACCTGCGCATCCTTCTCGACGCGGGTTCCGCTCGCGGGGTCGGTGCCGATCGCCTGCCCGGCGGGGATCTCGCGACTGAAGTCCTGTCCGGGGACGGCGACAAGTCCGAACCCCGAGAGGGTGGCCGAGGCGTCCTCGATGCTCTGCCCCGTCACGTCGGGCACCGCGATGAGCGATCCCGGGCCCGATCCGAACCACCAGCCCGCCCCGCCCGCGAGGGCCGTGAGAAGCAGGACGAGAGCGAGGAGCCAGCCGCCCTTGGTCGCGTTCCGGCGCGCGCGGCGCCGGAGCCTCGTCGCGTTGTCGGTGTCGTCGGTCACGGTCGGGGCGGTGAAGCTGCCCGGAAGCACCTTCGTCACCTCGCCCGAGTCGATGCCGTCATCGATCACGGCGACGCGCGTCGCGGCCGCGGCGTGCGCGCGCACGACGTGCGGGAAGACGCCGAGCTCCTTCTCGATCTCGCGCAGCCGGTCGAGCATCACGCGCGCGTCCGTCGGGCGCTCGTCGGGCTGGCGCTCTGTCGCCCAGAGCACGAGCTCATCGAGCTGCTCGGGGATGCCGGGGTTCTTGGCGCTCGGCCGCGGCACCGAATCGGTGGCGTGCTGGTAGGCGATCTGCATGGGCTGCTCGCCCTTGTACGGCTGCTCTCCGACGAGCATCTCGTAGAGCATGATGCCGAGCGCGTAGATGTCGCTGCGGGCATCGGCGGTGCCACGCGTCACCAGCTCGGGCGCGAGGTACGCGATCGTGCCGAGCAGCATCTGCCCGGTCGCCGTGTTGGCGCTCGTCGCGCGCGCCAGACCGAAGTCGCCGATCTTGATCCGGCCGTCCTCGGCGAGCAGCACGTTCTCGGGCTTCACGTCACGGTGGACGATCCCGGCGCGGTGCGCCGCGGCGAGGCCCGACAGCACGGCATCCATGATCGTGATCGTCTGCGGGATCGACAGGCGCCGCTGCTCGCGCAGGAGGTCGCGCAGCGTGATGCCGGGCAGGTACTCCATGACGAGATACGCCATCTCGCCGTCCTGCCCCTGATCGAAGACGTTGACGACGTGCGGGTCGGCGAGTCGGGCGGCGGCCCGCGCCTCCTGGATGAACCGGCCCTGGAAGACCTGATCGTCGGAGAGGTGCCCGTGCATGACCTTCAGCGCGACCCGGCGCTCGAGGCGCAGATCGGTCGCGACGTACACCGTGGCCATCCCGCCGCGGGCGATGCGAGCGCGTACGCGGTACCGACCGTCGACCAGACGGCCGATCAGCGGGTCGGTCTGCTGGCTCGTGCTCACCCTGCGATTCTAGGGAGCGGATGCTGAAAGCCCGGGGAGCGGCTCACCCCGGAGGAGGCTCCGGACCCGTCGCCGCGCGACTCAGATCGACTCACCCCAGGGCCGCGAGCCATGCATAGGCCTGCTGCTCCCACGCCGCGTAGCGGTCGGGATGGGCTGAGACCTGCACCGCCTGCGCGGCATCGGCATACGGCAGCGATTCCCACCCCGGGACGTCGAGCAGGCCGCGCGTCGCGTCGCCGCCGGGGTCATCCGGTCCGCCGTAGAACGCCGCGGCCGCGCGCGCCGGATCGAGGATCTCGTCCGACGTGCCCCATCCCGTACTGGGGCGCTGCTGGAACAGGCCCAGCGAATCGCGATCGCCCCAATCGAGG
The DNA here is from genome assembly GCF_017305435.1 of Microbacterium sp. GTDB lineage: Bacteria > Actinomycetota > Actinomycetes > Actinomycetales > Microbacteriaceae > Microbacterium. Next base: position 130,598 of record NZ_JAFKIP010000004.1, read on the forward strand.
TTGCGGATCCAGGATTCGACCATGGCCGTTCCGAGCGCGATCGCGATGCCGCGATCCGGCACGCCGCGCTCCCTCCCGACCCGGATGATGATGCGCGCGTTCGCGATCTGATCGTCGTCGAGCCCGGCGACGGATGGCGCGTCCGCCGCAGGCACGGACGCGGTCGCCGGTGCGGACGCCGGTGCGGGCGATTCGGCCGGTCCGGGCAGGGCGAGGCTCTGGCCGGGGTAGATGATGGCGCCCGGCGGAAGCGCATTGGCCGCGAGCAGCGCATCGAGTGAGACCCCGGCGTCCGCCGCGATCGCCCAGAGCGTGTCGCCGGCGACGACGACGCGGGATGCCGCGGCCGCGGGCGTGTCCGTCGCGGCGGGCGCCGAGGCGTCGGCGGCCGGGCCTACGGTCGCCGCGGCGCCGGACAGTGTCAGCTCGTCGCCGGGGTGGATGATGCTCGACCAGTCGAGGCCGTTCCGCGCGAGGACGTCGCCGGTCGCCAGTTCGAACCGCTCCGCGATGCCGCTCACGGTGTCGCCGGCGACGACGACGTAGGTGTCCGGCGCGGCGAGGGCCGCGCGGAGGAACGCGTGGGGCGGGGGAGTGACGGCACGGAGCAACACGGGGGCGGCATCGGCGCGCGCCCCGGCGGTCGGCGCGGGTGCGCCCGAGAGCGCGAGAGACACCGATCCGAGCACGGCGGTCGTGGCGGTGAGCGCCGACGGGGTCGGCAGGAGCAGTGATCGCAAGAACTTCCCCCTTCTTCGACCCGGCCACCGTGACACGGATGTGTACGGGTGTCAATGAGTGTGATCAGTGTGGTCTGTGTGGCAGATGAGATCCGGATGCTCCATCGCGATGCGATTCTGCGGTGCACGCTCGCCCCTGAGGGCGCCGACGACCTGCGATAGTGAGAGGGTGACCGATGCCGTATCCCCCTCCGTCTCCACCGACTGGCTGACCATGCCCGACCTCGTCGAGGTGCTGGGTGTGCCGCTCGGACGGGTCCGTCGGCTGATCGACGACCGCGCCCTCGTCGGGAGCAAGCGAACGGGCGTTTTCGCCGTCCCCGCGCTCTTCGTCGTCGACGGAGCGCCGCTGTCGTCCCTGCGGGGCACGGTGATCGTGCTGCAGGATGCCGGCTTCAGCGACGACGAGCTCATCGACTGGCTGCTCAGCGAGGAGGAGTCCATCGGGCTCGCACCGATCGAGGCCCTCCGCCGCGGGCGCAAGAGCGAAGTGCGCCGCGTCGCGCAGACGCTCGCCTGAGCGTCGCGACGTCGGGCGTTCGGCGCGAGGACGTCTCAGGACGCGCGCGCCGTCGCGTCGCGCGCCAGCGCGCGCAGCGCCTCGACGGGGCCTGCCGCCAGGGGAGTATCGCGCAGCGCGCGGTCGGCCTCGTCCGCGTAGGCGTCGATCAGGCCTTCCACGCGTGTGAGCGCGCCGGAGGCGGCGATCGTCTCCTGCGCGGCGGCGACCTGCGCGGCATCCAGTGTCGGATCGCCGATGAGCGCGTCGAACGTGCGCCGCTCCGCTGGGCCCAGCGCTTCGCGCGTGTACGCCACGAGCACCGTCCGCTTGCCCTCGCGCAGATCGTCGCCGGAGGGCTTTCCCGTGACGGCGCTGTCGCCGAAGACGCCGAGCACGTCGTCGCGCAGCTGGAACGCGAGTCCGAGCGGATGCCCGAACGCCGACAGGGCCGCCGACTGCGCGGCATCCGCGCCGGCGAGCGCACCGCCCAGGAGCAGCGGGTGCTGGATCGAGTACCGCGCAGACTTGAGGGATGCCACGCGCAGCGCGCGCTCGGCGTGCTCCGCGTCGGGAGCGGTGACGAAGGCCGCCTCCTCCGCGATGTCGAGGAACTGCCCGACCGTCACCTCCCTGCGCATGAGACCGTAGACATCCCGCGCGCCCGCGGCGTGCGGGGCGTCGCGGAGGCCGTCCTCGAGGAGGTCGTCGCTCCACGCGACGAGCAGGTCGCCGAGGAGGATCGCGGCGGACCGGCCGAACGCCTCGGCCGATCCGGCCCACCCGGAGGCGGTGTGCTCCGCCTCGAGCGCGCGATGCGCGGCGGGACGTCCGCGACGGGTGTCGGAGTTGTCGATGATGTCGTCGTGCACGAGCGCGGCGGCGTGGAAGATCTCGAGCGCCGCGGCCGCCGCCAGGACATCGCCGGAGGGTGTCTTCGGAGCGTCGCCGTGGTCGGCGACTGCCTGCCAGCCGGTGACGCAGAAGCGGGCGCGCAGCCGCTTTCCCCCCGACAGCGTCGATGCGGCGTTCTCGACGAACACCGTCGCCTCGGGGCCGAATCCGCTCCATTCGCGGGCCCGGGTGTCGAGGAAGCTTGCCAGTCGCTGGGAAACTGCCTCGATCGGCGCCGGGGAGGGGATCACGGGCCTAGCCTAGTTCTCGAGCGCACGACTAGAATCGTGTGCACCGAATCGCCAGCACGACCCGGCCTCAAGGAGGCACGCATGCCGCTGTCAGAACAGGAGCAGCGCCTGCTCGATGAGATGGAACGCCATCTCATGAACAAGGACGCGGATGTCGTCGCGCCCCGCGATGGACAGACGCTGAGCTACCGCAACATCGTGTACGGCACCATCCTCGTCCTCGTGGGCCTCGGCGGACTCGTCTTCGGCGTCTCGAGCAGCCTGATCGTGGTCGGCGTCATCGCCTTCGTCGTGATGGTTGCGGGCGTCGTCCTCGCCGTCACGCCCGCGCGCGGCGCCGCGTCTGCGCGGGGCACCGTGCCCGGCGATTCCTCCACTCCCGCGGCCGCCAAGAAGCCGACGGGCTCGTCCTCATCGTTCATGGATCGCATGAACGACCGCTGGGACCGCCGCCAAGGCGACCACTGACGCGTATGTGACCGGGCTCGTCCCGGCACGACAGAGAGCACCGACCTCCGGGTCGGTGCTTTTTTGCGTTCGGGGGAGGGAAACCGCGTCCGAACCATAGTGAAGTGGAGGGAAGTGGAGTAAAGTGGTGCACACCTGAGGCGGGCCGGAGCGAAGGGGGGTGGTCGCGGATGCTTCTGGGCACCTACACCCCCAAGCTCGACGACAAAGGCCGCGTCATCCTCCCCGCCAAGTTCCGGACCGATCTCGGCGACGGCGTCGTCGTCACCCGTGGCCAGGAACGGTGCCTCTACGTGTTCAGCACGAAGGAGTTCGAGCGGGTCTACGAGAAGATCCGCGAAGCGCCGCTCACCAACAAGCAGGCCCGCGACTTCCAGCGCATGTTCCTCTCCGGTGCGAGCGACGAGAAGCCCGACAGCCAGAGCCGCATCACGATCCCGCCGCACCTGCGCACCTACGCCAACCTCGGCCGCGAGCTCGTCGTCACTGGTGTCGGTGCGCACGCCGAGATCTGGGACGCCGAGGCGTGGAACACCTACGCCGAAGGCAACGAAGACAGCTACTCGGACATGGAGCAGGAGGTGATTCCGGGCCTCTTCTGACCCGTGGTTCCGACTCCCAGCCGCACGCCCTGACACACTTCCCCGGTGCCAGGTCAGGCGGATGGGGATCGGAGCTCCGGATCCCGCCCCGCACATCATGAGCACGTCGGACATCCACACTCCCGTCCTCCTCGAGCGCTGCATCGAGCTGCTCGCGCCGGCCCTCACCCGGCCCGGTGCGGTCGTCATCGACGCCACGGAAGGCATGGGCGGCCACTCGGAGGGCCTGCTGGAGCGCTTCGACGGCCTCCGCCTCATCGGCCTCGACCGCGACACCGACGCGTTGCGTCTCGCGGGGGAGCGTCTGGCGCGGTTCGGCGACCGCGTGACGCTCGTCCACGCCGTGTACGACGACATCGCGGATGCCGCGGCATCCGCCGGAGCGCCGCGCGTGGACGGCATCCTCTTCGACCTCGGCGTCTCGTCATTGCAGCTCGACGAGGCGGATCGCGGCTTCGCCTACGCGCAGGACGCCCCGCTCGACATGCGCATGGACCAGACGCAGGGCATCACCGCCGCGGAGGTCGTCGCGACGTACGGCGAGGGCGATCTGCGACGGATCTTCGAGCGTTACGGCGAGGAGAAGCTCGCCGGCCGCTATGCGCGCGCCATCATCGCGGCACGCGGTGCGGCCCCGATCCTCCGGTCGGGACAGCTCGTCGACATCCTCGTCGCCGCGACACCTGTCGCCGTGCAGCGCGAGGGTCGCGGTCACCCCGCCAAGCGCGTCTTCCAGGCGCTGCGCATCGAGGTCAATGCCGAGCTGTCGGTCCTCGAGCGCGCCCTCCCGGCCGCGCTGGGGCTTCTGCGCGTCGGCGGACGGATCGCCGTCATGAGCTACCAGTCTCTCGAGGATCGGCTCGTCAAGCGTGAGTTCGCCGAGGCGGCGGCATCCACCGCGCCCGCGGGCCTGCCGGTCGAGCTGCCCGAGCACGCGCCGCGGTTCCGCCTCCTCACGAAGGGCGCCGAGCTCGCCTCCGACGAGGAGCGCGCCCGCAACCCCCGTGCCACCCCCGTGCGTCTGCGCGCGGCCGAGAGAATCGCGGAGGCCGTATGAGCATCGCCGCAGCCCCCGCGCGTCCCGCGCCCCGCACAGCGCCCGATCTCGCGCCGGGGCGCGAACCGGAACGTCGCCTGCGGGCGCTCGAGCGTCCGCTCCCGCGGCGCCGCCCGCGCCTGCTGTACGGCGTCATCGCCGTCGCGGGCGCCGTGCTCATCGCGGCAGCGCAGATGGGGCTGTCGATCCTCACGACGCAGAGCTCCTACGAGTTGTCCGCGCTCTCGAGCCGGCAGCAGGGCCTCGACTACCAGAAGCAGATGCTCACCGATTCGCTCGCGGGCCTCAGTTCGCCGCAGTACCTCGCGGCGAACGCGGCCGCCCTCGGCATGGTGACAGGCCAGGCGCCGACCTACCTCCGACTGAGCGACAGCACGATCGTCGGCACCGACGCGGGGTCCAACGGGGCCAGTTCGGTGAACGCCCTCACGCAGGCCGCGGTCTCGAACGCCCTCGTGGCGGGCGTCCCGCTCGTCAACGACCCCGCCGCGACCCTCCATTCGGGCGCGAGCGTCGCCGATCAGGCGATCGCCGCGGGCGCCGAATCCTCGACACCCCCCGCGATCGCCGACGGTCTGCCGACACCCGCCACACACTGATCTCATGACGACTCGCGCAACCCGCAGCCCGCGTCGGCGCACCGTCGTCGCCCTGGCCGTCGTTCTCGGCATCCTCGCCGCCTTCGTCGTGCGGCTGGTCGACATCCAGGTCGTCAACGCGAACGACCACATCTCCGAGGCGGAGAGCCTCGCGACGGGGAAATCGCAGACGCTGTACGGCGCGCGCGGCCAGATCGTCGACGCGGACGGCACGGTGCTCGCGACGAGCACGACGCTGTACGACGTGCAGATCGACCCCGCTCTGGCCGTTCAGGGGATCGACAAGGAGGATGCCGACGGCAACCCGATCGAGGGGCCGGACGGCAAGAACGAGAAGACGCCGTGGCCCGAGCTCGCGGCGCGCATCGCCGCCGTCACGGGTCAGACCGCCGATGACGTGCAGGGGATCGTCTCCGACGCCCTCGCGAAGGACGCGTCCTCCCAGTACGCGACGATCAAGCGCTATGTCTCGACGGAGGAGTACCGCGCCCTCGCCGATCTGAAGCTCCCATTCCTGTACTACGACGAGCATCCGTCGCGCGTGTACCCCGACGGCGCGGTGGCCGGCAACATCCTCGGCTTCGTCGGATCCGACGGCACGCCGCTGGAGGGCCTCGAGGACCTGCAGCAGTCATGCCTTCAGCCCACCGACGGGAAGATCACCTATCAGCGCGGGACGTCGGGGGTCATCATCCCCGGCACCGAGAAGGAGACGCCCGCCGTCGACGGCGGCACGCTGAAGCTCACGATCGACGGCGATCTGCAGTGGTACATGCAGCAGCTCATCGCCGAGGAGACCGCGCACTACCAGGCCGACTGGGGCGGGATCATCGTGATGGAGGCGAAGACGGGCAAGATCCGGGCCATCGCCGAGACGCCCACCGTCGACCCCAACGACCCGGGGGCCTCCGCGGCCGATGACCGCGGGTCTCGCCTCCTGCGGGTCTCGTACGAGCCCGGTTCGACATTCAAGCCGGTCACGGCTGCCACGGCGATCGAGCAGGCCGGCCTCACGCCGACGTCCGCCGTCGAGACGCCCGACCGCATCCAGTTCCCGAACGGCGCCGTGATCAACGACTCGGAGAGCCACCCCACCGAGAACCTGACTCTCACGGGCGGCCTCGTGGAATCCTCGAACGTCGCGATGTCGCAGTTCGGCACGACGGTCGCCCCCGAGGTGCGTCAGCAGTACCTCGAGCGTTTCGGTGTCGGCGGCGGCGATGCGCTGAACTGGTCGGGCTCGCCGGATGCCGGGTTCAGCGCCGACGCCGCGAACTGGGACAACCAGACGTACTACACGACGACGTTCGGTCAGGCCTTCACCGTGACCCCGACACAGGTGGTGAGCGTCTTCCAGACGATCGCGAACGGCGGCGTGCGGCTGCCGGCGCGCCTCGTCGAGTCGTGCACGGAGGCGGACGGCACGGTCGTGACCCCGGACGAACCCGACCCCGTGCAGGTGATCAAGCCCGAGACGGCGTCGGAGGTCTCGCAGATGCTCGAGAACGTCTACGCGCAGGGGACGCTCGCGGCCGACATCAACATCCCCGGCTACCGGCTCGGCGTGAAGACGGGCACGGCGCAGGTGCCGGACGGCAACGGCGGCTACAAGGACGGGCTCTACATGACCTCGCTCGTCGGTTTCGCGCCCGCGGAGGATCCGCAGTACGTTGTTCTGACGCTCTTCGACGAGCCCAAGACCAACACGATGTCGTCGGCGAACCGCTCCGTCTTCAAGAAAGCCATGATGCAGGTGCTGACGCACTACCGGATCATGCCGTCGAACGAAGCGACGCCCCTGCTCCCCGTCACCCAGTGACGCGCCCCGCCGCGTGAGGAACCTGCACACATGATCCGGATGACCCTCGCAGAACTCGCAGACGCCGTCAGCGGCATCCTCGAGCCTGCCGGCGGCGACACGGCGGAGACGACGGTCGCCGGCACGGTCGACACCGATTCGCGCGAGATCGGACCGGGCGACATCTTCGTCGCGAAGCCGGGTGAGGTCACCGATGGGCACCTGTTCGTCGGTGCCGCGGCCGAGGCCGGCGCGGCGCTCGCGCTCACCGAGCGCCGCATCGACGCCGCGATCTCGCAGATCGTCGTCCCGGACGTCGTGCAGGCCCTTGCGGACCTCGCCCGCACCGTCGTCGCACGCGTCCGCGCTGCAGGGGATCTGCGCATCGTCGGCATCACCGGCTCGAACGGCAAGACCACCACCAAGAACTTCGTGCAGCGGATCCTGCAGGACGAGGGCGAGACGGTCGCGCCCCGCAACTCCTTCAACAACGACGTCGGCGCGCCGCTGACGATGCTGCGGGTGACCGCGTCGACGCGCTTCCTCGTGAGCGAGTTCGGCGCCGACGAGGGCGGCATGATCGCCCGGCTCGCCGGCCTCGTCACCCCCGACATCGGCGCCGTCCTGATGGTGGGTCTCGCCCACGCGGGCGGCTTCGGCGGGATCGAGGCGACGCAGCGCGCCAAGACCGAACTGGTCCAGGCGATCCGCCCCGGCGGGCTCGCGGTCCTGAATGCCGACGACGCGCGCGTCGCGGCGATGGCCGAGGTCGCGGCATCCCGGGGCGTCGCGGTCCGCTGGTTCGGCCGGGGACCGGCGGCCGATGTCCGCGCCGAGGACGTCGACGTCACCGCCGCCGGTACGACATCGACGATCGTCGTGCGTGACGACGACGGCGAACGGCGGATGCCGCTGCGCCTCAGAGTCCTCGGCGAGCACCACGTCATGAACGCGCTGGCCGCCATCGCGATCACGCGCGAGCTGGGCGTCGACCCGGCCGACGCGATCGCACGCCTCGAGACCGTCGAGATCGCCGAACGCTGGCGGATGCAGCCGCTCGGCTCGGATCGGGTGCGCATCATCAACGACGCCTACAACGCGAGCCCCGACTCGATGGCGGCGGCGCTGCGCACCCTCGCGCAGATCACCGGACCCGGGCAGCGCAAGGTCGCCGTCCTCGGTGCGATGAGCGAACTGGGGGATGCCGCGGGGGAGGAGCACGACCGCGTCGGACTCCTCGCCGTGCGCCTGCGCATCGAGCGGATCGTGGTCGTCGGCCGCGAGGCGCGGCGGATGTTCATCTCGACGATCGGCGAAGGCTCGTGGGACGGCGAGGCCGTCTTCTTCGAGACCGCCGACGAGGCGTACGACTACCTCCTCACGGAGCTCCGCGACGGCGATCGGGTGCTCGTGAAATCGTCGAACGCCGCCGGTCTTCGCCACCTGGGCGATCGTCTGGGAGAATCGTTCTCGTGAGATCCCTGCTCTCGGCCGCCACGATCTCGCTGGCTTTCACCCTCTTCCTCACGCCGCTGTTCATCCGGCTGTTCGAGAAGCTCGGTTGGGGCCAGGTGATCCGCACGCCCGAGGACGCGCACAATCCCTCGCACCACGCCAAGCGCGGGACGCCCACGATGGGCGGGGTGATCTTCATCCTCGGCTCGATCGTCGGCTACCTCGTCGGCACCCTGACGGGGGGATCGCCGCCGTCGATCTCGGGACTGCTCGTCATCTGGATGATGGTCGGTCTCGGCGCCATCGGCTTCATCGACGACTACATGAAGGTGCGCCAGCAGCGCAGTCTCGGCCTCTCCGGCTGGCGCAAGATCGTCGGTCAGGTGATCGTCGCGGTGCCGTTCGGCATCCTCGCGTTGAATTTCCCGAACAGCGTCGGGCAGACCCCGGCATCCCCCTATATCTCCTTCTTCCGCGACATCCCGATGCTGTCGTTCCTCGCCCTCGGCACCGTCATCGGATGGATCGCCTACCTCGTCTGGGTCTCCTTCCTGTCCGTCGCGTGGTCGAACGCGACGAACCTCACCGACGGTCTCGACGGCCTCGCGACGGGCGCCGGCATCTTCACGGTGTCGGCCTACAGTCTCGTGACGTTCTGGCAGTTCCAGCAGCGCTGCACATCGGATGCCCTCGTCACGGCGTATCAGGCGGCGTGCTACGACACGGCCGACCCGATGGACCTCACGATCATCGCGGCGTCCTTCGTCGGCGCGCTCGTCGGGTTCCTCTGGTGGAACGCGCCGAAGGCGAAGATCTTCATGGGCGACGTCGGCTCGATGGCGATCGGCGGCGTCATCGTCGCGATGGCCGTGCTCTCGCGCACGGAGATCCTCTCCATCATCATCGCCGGCATCTTCATCATCGGGCCGGGGTCGGTGATCCTGCAGCGCTGGTACTTCAAGGCCACCGGCGGCAAGCGCCTGTTCCTCATGAGCCCGTTCCACCATCACCTCGAGATGCGGGGCTGGCCCGAGATCACGATCGTCGTGCGGATGTGGATCATCGCCGGCATCCTCGCGGTCATGGGCGTGGGGCTCTTCTACGTCGAGTGGCTGGCGGCGCAGTGACGGACGACGCATCCTCGGCCCCGGCGCGCGACCTCGACGCGCTGCGCAGCTGGCACGCCGATTGGCGGGGGCTGCGCGTCGCCGTGCTGGGACTCTCCGTGACGGGATTCTCCGCCGCGGACACCCTCGCCGAGCTCGGCGCCGAGGTGCTCGTGGTGACGGAGTCCGCGAGCGAGGAGTACGCACGTCTCGTTCCCGTCATCGGCGCCCGGTTGTGGGAGGGACCCCTTTCCTCGGCCCCTCAGGAACTGGTCGACTTCGCACCCGAGGTCGTCATCGCTTCTCCCGGGTTCGCGCCGCACCATCCGGTCATCGAATGGGTGCGTGCGCAGGGCATCGCGCTCTGGGGCGACATCGAGCTCGCCTGGCGCGTGCGCGACAAGGTGGTGCGGGCGGACGGGACACCCGCCGAGTGGGTCCTCATCACCGGCACGAACGGCAAGACGACGACGACGCAGCTGACGGCCGCGATGCTCGTCGCGGGCGGCCTGCGCGCGGCACCGGTCGGCAACATCGGCGTGCCCGTCCTCGATGCGGTGCGCGATCCTGCCGGCTTCGACGCGCTCGTCGTCGAACTCTCCAGCCACCAGCTCTGGTACCTGTCGCTCGCCGAGGGCCCGGGCGCTCTGTCTCCGCACGCGAGCGTGTGCCTCAATCTCGCGGACGACCACCTCGAGTGGCATGGCTCCGCCCGCGCCTACCGCGATGCGAAGGCCGTCGTCTATCGGAATACCCGGGTGGCGTGCGTCTACAACAAGGCGGATGCCGCGACGCGCGAGATGGTCGAAGAGGCCGAGGTGGTCGAGGGATGCCGCGCCATCGGATTCGACCTCGGCGTTCCCGGCCCGAGCGACATGGGCGTCGTCGACGGCATCCTCGTCGATCGCGCCTTCCTCGAGGACCGCCGAACGAGCGCGCTCGAGCTGACGACGGTCGCCGACCTCGCCGCGCGGGGTCTCGCCGCGCCGCACATCGTCGCGAACATCCTCGCCGCCGCCGCTCTCGCACGTTCCCTGGAGGTGGCGCCGGAGGCCGTCGCGCGCGCCCTCGCCGGGTTCCGACTCGATCCCCACCGCATCGAGATCGTCGCCGTCGCTGCGGGCGTCACGTGGATCGATGACTCGAAAGCCACCAATCCGCACGCCGCGGCATCCTCTCTCGCCGCCTTTCCGGGGGCGGTATGGATCGTCGGAGGTCAGTTGAAGGGCGTCGACATCGCCGACCTCGTCGCCGCGCGCGGGGGAGCCGTCAAGGCGGCGATCGTGATCGGCGTCGAGCGCACCGGGATCGTGGAGGCGTTCGGGCGACACGCGCCCGCCATTCCGCTGTTCGAGGTCGACCACGCTCAGACTGAAGACGTCATGGCAGAGGTCGTCGCGCTGGCGGCGGAGATCGCCCGTGACGGAGACGTGGTCCTCCTCGCTCCGGCCGCGGCATCCTTCGATCAGTTCGCCTCCTACGCCGACCGCGGCACGCGCTTCGCGCGGGCCGTGCAGGAGAGGTTCGGCGGAGACGCCGAGGAGTGACGACGACGGGGGTGCCGGTGGCCACGACCACGACCGGGCGCACCCGACCGAACACGCGACCAATCGTCGTGCCGTCGGCAGAGCCCGCACGAGCCGGCTTCGCCGCGCGCGTTTCACTCGGGCGCGTCTCAGCGGCGGTTCCGGCGGAATTCCTCCTCATCGCGTCGACCGCGTTGATCCTCACCGGCTTTGGTCTCGTGATGGTGCTCTCGGCCACGATGGCCGACTCGCTCGCGGCCGGCGAGGGGCCGTTCGAGACCGTGCTCAAGCAGGCGGCGTTCGCGATCATCGGCATCCCGCTGATGTTCGTCGCCTCCCGTCTTCCGGTGGCCTTCTGGAAGAAGGTCGCGTGGCCGGGCCTCATCCTCGCGACGGCTTTCCAACTGCTCGTGTTCATCCCGGGTCTCGGTGTCGCCAACGACGGCAACCAGAACTGGATCCAGGTCGGCGGCTTCCAAGCGCAGCCCTCGGAATTCTTGAAGCTCAGCCTCGCGCTGTGGCTCGGCTACGTGCTCTACCGCAAGCAGTCGCTGCTGACGTCGTGGAAGCACGTCTTCATCCCCGTGGTCCCCGTCGGCGGCCTCGTCATCGGGCTCGTCGCGGTCGGCAGCCACGACCTCGGCACGGGCCTCGTCCTCATGGCGATCCTGCTCGGATGCCTCTTCTTCTCCGGCGTGCGGCTGCGCCTGTTCGTCGTGCCGCTCGCCCTCGTCGTCTTCGCTGCCGTGTACTTCGCCGTCACGAGCCCGAACCGCATGGCGCGCATCATGAGCAGCCTCGTGAACTTCGATTCGACCTCCTGCTACAACGCGGCGACCGGCGACTGCTATCAGGCCGTGCACGGGGTGTGGGGTCTCGCGAGCGGCGGGATCTTCGGCCTCGGCCTCGGCAACTCGCGCGAGAAGTACGGCTGGCTCCCGGCGAAGGCGAACGACTACATCTTCGCGATCCTGGGCGAGGAGCTCGGGCTCGTCGGCTGCATCGTGGTCCTCGTGCTGTTCACGCTGTTCGCCATCGGCGCGTTCCACGTCATCCGCAAGACCCACGATCCGTTCATCCGGATCGTCTCGGGCGGCATCACCGTGTGGATCGTCGGCCAGGCGATCGTCAACATGGGCGTCGTGCTCCGGATCTTCCCCGTGCTGGGCGTCCCCCTGCCGTTCATGTCGCAGGGCGGCACGTCGCTCCTGTCGGTGCTGATCGCGTGCGGCGTCCTCCTGTCCTTCGCGCGGACGCTGCCTGCGCGCAGCTTGGCTCCCGTCGGCGGCACGGCTGGGCGCGGGGCGTCCGCTCCGCGCGGGGGCGCGCCCGTCGCGCGGTAATCTCGATCGGGTGAGCGCAGCGCATCCGAGCCCGGTCTTCCTTCTGGGCGGTGGGGGGACCGCCGGCCACGTGAACCCGCTGCTCGCCGTCGCCGACGGCCTGCGCGAGCGGGACGGCGAGGCATCCATCCTCGTCCTCGGCACGCGCGAGGGGCTTGAGTCGCGGCTCGTGCCCGAGCGCGGCTACGAACTGCTGATCGTCGACAAGGTGCCCTTTCCGCGGCGACCGAACGGCGCCGCGCTCCGCTTCCCGGTGGCGTGGCGGCGCGCGATCGCGCAGGTGCGCGCGCACATCCGGGAGCACGGCGTGGATGTCGTCGTCGGTTTCGGCGGCTACGCATCTGCGCCCGCGTATATCGCGGCGCGTCGCGAGGGAGTGCCCGTCGTCGTGCACGAGGCCAACGCTCGGCCGGGCCTCGCGAACGTCCTGGGCGCGCGCGGCGCGGCCGCCGTCGGGGTGACCTTCCCCGGTACGCCACTGCGGGGCAGCGAGGTGGTCGGGATGCCGCTGCGCCGCGAGCTGCTCGCTCTCGACCGCGTCGCCCAGCGCGGTGAGGCGGCCTCGTTCTTCGGGCTCGATCCCGATCGTCCGGTACTCCTCGTGTTCGGCGGGTCGCTCGGCGCCGTGCGGCTCAATGAGGCGTTCGCGGGCGCGTGGAGGGACGTCGTCGACGCGGGGTGGCAGATCCTCCACGCTGTCGGCGGACGCAACGGCGTGCCCGCGTCCGGGCATCCTTCCTACGTCGCGGTGCCTTATCTCGATCGGATGGACCTTGCGCTCGCCCTCGCCGACCTCGTCGTCTCGCGTGCCGGGGCGGCGACAGTGAGCGAGCTGACGGCCCTCGGCATCCCTGCCGTGTACGTGCCGTACGCGGTCGGCAACGGCGAGCAGGCCCGCAACGCGGCATCCGCCGTCGCGGCAGGTGCTGCACGGCTCATCCCCGACGCGCAGTTCACGGCGGATCGCGTGCGGCGCGACATCGTGCCGCTACTCGAGGATGCCGAGGCGCAGGAGGCGATGCGTGCGGCGGCCGCGCGCATCGCGCCCGCCGCGCGCGCCGGCACCGAGAACGTCATCGCCCAGATCGACCGGGCGCTCGGCTCGGCGCGCCCCGGCCGCTGATACGCGCCGCTCGTAGTCCGCAGAATGGCGCGTACTCCGCACCGAACAGCGCATGCTCGTGCGGAGCACGTGGTGATCTGCGGAGTTCGTGCGCGACGTCAGCCGGCGGTCGGTTCGTGCCGCAGCGCTGCGGCGACGAGCGCGAGCGCCTCATCGGCGCTGATCCGCAAGGATCGGACCTGCTCCGCGAACGTGGCTGCCGCGCGTTGCGCCTGCCGACTCGCGGCATTCCCCTGCGGGGAGACGAAAGATCCGTTGCGTCCCCGCGTCTCGATGAAGCCGCCCGTCTCCAACTCCCGATAAGCGCGGGCCACGGTGCCCGGCGCGACGCCAAGATCGTCGGCGAGACGGCGAACGGTGGGAAGGCGTGCGCCCGCCACGAGTTCTCCCGAGGAGATGTCGTCGACGAGCCGACTCCGGAGCTGCTCGAACGTCGGGACCGCGGATGCCGGGTCGAGGACGATCATGTCGTGCTCCCCGCCGCGACGCGGATGCCGTTCGGGAACAGGGGGCGGGGAAGCGGCACGCCGTTGGTGGGATAGATCCGGCTGAGGACGAGCATCGCCAGGTTGATGAACACCGGTCCCCATCCCAGGGCGCGATCGGAGGAGGTCGACAGGGCCAAGCCGATCAAGAAGAGTGCGACAACGCCGAGGGTCGTGCTGGACTGTCGCACCGCGCTCAGCGTCGACGCTCGGAACTCGTCATCCCATGCGAGCTCGAGCGGCGTCGTCGCGGGCTGAGGCCGGCTGAGGATCGCACGGTCGAGTGCAGGGATGGCCGCGGATGATCCGAGGGCGACGACGGCCACGATCACGGCGGCCACGGCAAACTCCGGGCGTGGGACGCCGGCTCGCGCCCAGACCAGGACCAGAACGCACCCCGCGATGAGGCCCGCTCCGGCGACCACCCATGCCAGGACGCGCGGAATGGTGGGTAGGTAGTCGGCCGGCGTGGTGACGTGTGAGCGCGCGATGCGGGGGGCACCGGTCGAAGGTGTGAAGAGGCTGTGGCGCACCGCGGCGCCCGTGCCGGCGAGCATCACCGACACCCCCACGACCGGCAGAACCACGGCAAGAGGAAAGAGCACGCTTGTCCCGAGCGGCGTCGCGATCAGCACGCCTGCGAGACCAATGCCGACCAGACCGCCGACGGCGTCCGCGATCGTGCCTCGCCGGACGCGCGCGCGAAGGTGATCAGCACTCGCCACGGGGATCGGAAGTCCCGAACGCTCCGAGAACTTCAGCAGCCCTCGTTCACCCGCGCGAGGTCTCGCCGCAACGACGAGCACGACGACGAAGGCGATCGAGACGATCATCATGATGATCGTGCTGATGGTTCGCATGTCCAGGGAATCCGACATCCCCTCTTTGTACGCCGTTCGTATCAATGTGTCACCAATACAATCACTGCCGCCGCGGACGCCCTCGAGCCCGCCGCCGCGACATTGCCAACAGAAGGTGGCGCGAACGCCGGACTCGTCGCGGTTGACCCCGATACCTGCGCCACCGATGTCGTGGCAGACGCCCGATGTCGCGGTGGATGCCGCCGCAGCGCGCCGCGGACGCCCTCCCGCGCCCACCGACCTAGACTTGACGGGCCATGATTCGCCCCGATCTCACCCTCCCCATCCCCGACGACATCACCGCCGCGCACTTCATCGGCGTGGGCGGCTCGGGCATGTCCGGGCTCGCCGGGATGTTCCTCGATCGCGACATCCGTGTGTCCGGCTCCGACCGCGCTGACAGCGCCGCCCTGCGCGCGTTGGCCGCGCGCGGCGCCGACGTCCGCGTCGGTCACGATGCTGCGAATCTGCCGGACGACGTCGACACCGTGATCCACACGGGGGCGATCTGGCCGGAGAACCCCGAGTTCCTGCTCGCGAAGGAGCGGGGTCTCCACGTCATCCATCGCTCGCAGGCGCTGCACTGGCTGATCGGCGGACGCCGCCTCGTCAGCGTCGCCGGGGCGCACGGCAAGACGACCTCGACGGGCATGATCGTGACGGCGCTGCGGGCGCTCGCGGCCGATCCGACCTTCGTCAGCGGGGGAGTGATCGCCGACCTCGGTGTCTCCAGCGGCACCGGATCCGATGACCTGGTCGTCATCGAGGCCGACGAGTCCGACGGCACCTTCCTGCTGTACGACACGTCGGTCGCCCTGATCACGAACGTCGACCCCGACCACCTCGACCACTGGGGCACGCGCGACGCCTTCTACGATGCCTTCGTGGCGTTCGGGAACGAGGCGCGTGAAGCGGTCGTGATCAGCGCCGACGATCCCGGTGCGCGGCGCGTCGCGGCATCCCTCACGCACCCGCGGGTCGTGACCTTCGGCGAGGATGCCGCGGCCGACGTGCGCGTCACCGACATCGTGACCGAGGGTCCGGTCTCCTTCACGCTCACCCACGCCGGCGTCACTGTCTCGGGCCGTCTCGCCGTGCCCGGTGCGCACAACGCGATCAACGCGGCGGGCGCCGTCGCCGTGCTCCTCGGCCTCGGCTACGACCTCGAGGGCGCGTTGCGCGCCGTCGAGGGCTTCGCGGGCACCGTGCGCCGGTTCGAGCTGCACGGCGTCCAGCGCGGCGTGAGCGTCTATGACGACTACGCGCACCATCCGACCGAGGTCGCAGCCGCTCTCGCCGCGGCGCGCACCGTCGTCGGCGACGGGCGCATCATCGCGATCCAGCAGCCGCACACCTACTCGCGCACGCAGGAGATGTACCGCGAGTTCGCCGAGGTCCTCGAACGGCACGCGGACCACACCGTGATGCTCGACGTCTACGGGGCGCGCGAAGATCCGGTCCCCGGCGTCACGGGGGAGCTCGTGAGCGGCGCCTTCGCCGACCCGTCGCACGTGCACTTCGTCGCGGACTGGCAGGCGGCGGCCGACTACACGGCCTCGGTCGCGCGCCCGGGCGACTACGTCATCACGCTCGGCTGCGGCAACGTGTACCAGATCATCCCGCAGGTGCTCGCCGCGCTCGAGGCGACGGATGCCACGGGGGAAAGCGCCTCGGAGACCGCCCCCGGAATCGCCGCCGGAACCGGGGCGTGACGAGTGCGGCGCCCGACTCCGCTGCCGCAGGCGCCCACGCCACGCGAAGCCGTCGAGGCGGACGCTCCGCCGCCCGCCGCTGACCCGATCCTGTTCCCGAACCCCGTCGCGCGCCCTGGGGCGTCGACGCGGCTCGCCGATCAGCCGGCGCCGCCCGAGGGCGACGCGCCTCGCGAAGCGGAAGAGCCGAGCCGGGTTCGCGCCGGGTCCGACGATGCGGCATCCGAATCCATCGGTGTGCGCGACGTGTGGGCCGCCGCCCGCGCGCGCCGCAAGGCGCTGCGCGCCGAGGTGCGCCGCTTCACCGCCCGGCAGCGACGGCGGCGTGCGATCTGGATCACCGTCGTGGCCGCGCTCGTCGTGCTCGTGCTCGGGACGCTCGGCGCGGCGTACAGCCCGCTGTTCGCCGTCCAGAAGGTGACGGTCGCCGGTACGCAGACCCTGGACGCCGGCGCCGTCGAGCAGGCGCTCTCCGGCCAGATCGGCACGCCCCTCGCGCGCGTCGACTCCTCCGCGGTGAAGGCCGCGCTCGTGCAGTTCCCCCTCGTCGAGTCCTACACGCTCGAGGCGCGGCCTCCGCACGAGCTCGTCGTGCGCATCGTCGAGCGCACGCCGATCGGCTCGGTCGAGTCGGCGGCGGGTTTCACGCTCGTGGATGCCGCGGGCGTCGCGCTCTCCACGACGCCCGATCCGCCCGCGGGCCACCCCGTCATCACGGTGACGGGGGGAATCGGGTCGCCGGCGTTCGCCGCGATCGGCACCGTGTTCCGCACCCTCCCGGCTGACATCCGGGCGCAGGTGACGGCGATGTCGGCGACGACGCCCAACGACGTCACCCTCACCCTCGGCGGTACCGGGACGTCCGTTGTCTGGGGCAACGCCGACGATTCGAGCAAGAAGGCTCAAGTCCTCGCGGCGATGATGAGCGCGCGACCGCCGGGCAGCGTCTCCGTCTACGACGTGTCCTCGCCGGGCGCCGTCGTCGTGCGCTGAGCTCCGTCCCGCCGGCCGACACGGGTTTGTCCGCGACACGCCCAGCCGTTCGCGGCGGGCGATCGTGATGCCGCATACCTTCAATCAAGGAATTGCATACTCGGCAATTCTTTAAACCTCAACTTGAGGTTCAAGGTTTAGACGTTTCGGGTTCGGGACACGATGGAGGCCGGCATGAGCCAGAACCAGAACTACCTCGCAGTGATCAAGGTCGTTGGCGTGGGTGGTGGCGGCGTGAACGCCGTCAACCGGATGATCGAGCTCGGCCTTCGCGGCGTCGAGTTCATCGCCGTCAACACCGATGCGCAGGCGCTCCTCATGAGCGACGCCGATGTCAAGCTCGACGTCGGCCGCGAGCTGACGCGCGGTCTCGGCGCGGGTGCAGACCCCGAGGTCGGACGCCGCGCCGCGGAGGATCACGCAGAAGAGATCGAGGAGGCCCTCGCGGGCGCCGACATGGTCTTCGTCACGGCCGGCGAGGGCGGCGGCACCGGCACGGGCGGCGCGCCCGTGGTCGCGCGCATCGCGAAGTCGATCGGCGCCCTGACCATCGGTGTCGTGACGCGCCCGTTCTCCTTCGAGGGCCGTCGCCGGCAGAGTCAGGCCGACGCGGGCGTCAACAAGCTCAAGGAAGAGGTCGACACCCTCATCGTCGTCCCGAACGACCGCCTCCTCGAGATCAGCGACCGCGGCATCTCGATGATCGAGGCGTTCGCGACCGCCGACCAGGTGCTCCTCGCCGGTGTCCAGGGCATCACCGACCTCATCACGACGCCGGGTCTCATCAACCTCGACTTCGCCGACGTGAAGTCGGTCATGCAGGGGGCGGGATCGGCCCTCATGGGCATCGGCTCCGCGCGCGGAGCCGATCGTGCGATCAAGGCCGCCGAGCTGGCGGTCGAGTCGCCCCTCCTCGAGGCGTCGATCGAAGGCGCTCACGGCGTGCTGCTGTCGATCCAGGGCGGATCGAACCTCGGCATCTTCGAGATCAACGATGCTGCGCAGCTCGTGAAGGAGGCCGCGCACCCCGAGGCCAACATCATCTTCGGAACCGTCATCGACGACACCCTCGGCGACGAGGTGCGGGTCACGGTCATCGCGGCCGGCTTCGACGGCGGTGAGCCGCAGGCGCGCATCGAGCCCATGACGGCGCAGCGCCCCGTGACCACGCCGGTCGTGCCCGCGGTTCCGGCCGAGGAGGCCGCGCGCGAGGTCGTCGCCGCGGAGGAGCGCGAGTCGGTTGCGGTGTCCGCGGCGTCGGCCGACCCGTACGACTCGGTGTACGGCTCCGACGACCTGGACATCCCCGACTTCCTGAAGTGACGGACGCCCCGGGAGCGAGCGCGCTGGGCGCACGGCTCGCCGACATCGACGAGCGCATCGCGGATGCCGCGAGGTCGGTGGGCCGTGCTCCTTCGGAGATCACGCGGATCGTCGTGACGAAGTTCCACCCGGCATCCCTCGTCGAGCGCCTGCACGCGTTGGGCGTGCGGGACGTCGGCGAGAACCGGCAGCAGGACCTCACCGCGAAACGGGCCGAGCTCCCGCCGCTCGACGGGCTGCGCTGGCACTTCATCGGCCAGCTCCAGACGAAGAAGGCGCGGGCGGTGCGCGCCGCCGCCGACGTCGTGCACTCGGTCGATCGTGATCGTGTCGCCGACGCTCTGCACGCGGCCGGCCAGGACGGGGCGCCCCTCGACATCCCGCCCCTCGACGTCCCACCTCTCGACATCCTCGTGCAGATCAACCTCACCGACGATCCCGCCCGCGGGGGAGCGGCGCCGGCGGATGCCGCCCACCTCGCCGAGCACATCGCGGAGCGGTGCCCGTCCCTGCGCGTGCGCGGCGTGATGGCGGTCGCGCCCCTCGCGGAGGCGCCGGCGGCCGCCTTCGCGCGGTTGCACGACGCGAGCGCCGCGGTGCGCCGGGTAGTGCCGGATGCCGGGTGGATCTCGGCCGGCATGTCGGGAGACTACGTCGAAGCGATCACCGCGGGCGCGACACACCTGCGGATCGGCACGGCAATCACGGGCCCGCGGCCCATGCACGGATAGCCTTCAGAACAGACGAGCAAACGGAGGATGCGATGTCGAACCCGCTCAAGAAGACCATGGTGTACCTGGGCCTCGCCGACGAGGAAGAGGTCTACGACGAGCCTGTCGCCGAGACCCCGGCCCGCCGCGAGCGCGCGGTCGAGCGGTCCGTCGAGAAGGCCGCTCCCGTGACGCCCCTGCACCGTCCCGCCGTCGTGCGTCAGCCGACCGCGCCGGGCGCCGTGAGCGAGATCCTCACCGTCCACCCGAAGCAGTACCGTGACGCGCAGCTCATCGCGGAGAACTTCCGTGACGGCATCCCCGTCATCATCAACCTGTCCCAGATGAGCGACGCCGACGCGCGTCGTCTCATCGACTTCGCGAGCGGATTGTCGCTGGGCCTCTACGGTCGCATCGAGCGGGTCACCAGCAAGGTGTTCCTGCTCTCGCCCGAGAACGTCGCGATCTCGGGCGACGGCACGCTGGCGCCGGCCGATCCCGAATCGGCGCCTTTCACCCAGTAATCGTGGAGTTCGTGCAGCTGGCGGCATCCGTCGTCAACGGCCTTCTCTTCGTCTACCTCCTCGTCCTGCTCGCGCGGGTGATCCTCGAGTACATCCCCCTCTTCAATCGCGAGTGGCGACCCAAGGGTTTCGGGCTCGTGTTCGCCGAGATCGTCTACACGCTCACCGATCCTCCGCTCCGCTTCTTCCGCAGGCTCATCCCTCCGCTGCGGATGGGGCCGGTCGCCCTGGACCTGGGATTTCCCCTCACGATGATCATCGTGCTCGTCCTCATGTCGATCACCGGAGCCATCGCTCGCGTGTAACACCCTCCTCGCACGTCACAGATGTGCGGACTATGCTGTTCCAGACACGGCCCGCCCGGGGGGCGCGCCGCAACCTGTCGGCCCTCGTCGTCAGCACCGAAAGAGGAAACAACAATGGCTCTGACTCCCGAAGACGTCGTCACGAAGCAGTTCCAGCACGTGCGCTTCAAGGAGGGTTTCGACCCGGACGAGGTCGATGACTTCCTCGACGAGATCGTCGTCGAGTGGCGCAAGACCATCGCCGAGAACGAGGAGCTGAAGGCGCGCGTCGCCGAGCTCGAGTCCGGCGCATCGTCAGCACCGGCGGCCACTGCTGCCGAGCCGGAGCCCGTCGTCGAGGTCGCCGCAGCCGAGACCGTCGTCGAAGACGTACCGGCGCCCGTCGTCGCGCCGGCCGCGGCCGCCGCAACCGGTGGCGCCGCCGCATCGGCCGGCATCATCGAGCTCGCTCAGCGCCTGCACGATGAGCACGTCGCCGAGGGTCAGGCGCAGCGTGACAAGCTCATCTCCGACGCGCAGGCGCAGGCAGCCTCGATCCTCGCCGACGCCGAGGCGAAGGGCCGCGACGAGATCGCCCGCCTCGACGCCGAGCGCGCGACCCTCGAGACCCGCATCAGCGAGCTGCGCCAGTTCGAGCGCGACTACCGCTCGCAGCTCCGCGGCTTCATCGAGGAGAAGCTCCGCGACCTCGACGTCACGGGCGCGACCTCCGGCTCGTCCGTCTCGGCGTCCTGAGCGGGCCGGTGGCGGATCGGAAGCGACTGCGTCCTCCGACGGCCGGCATCCTCATCGCGATCCTCGCGGTGACGGTGCTGGCCGTCGACCAGTTCACGAAGCATCTCGCGCTGCAGAACCTCCCGTATCAAGAGACGGTCCCCGTCTGGGGGGATGTGCTGCAGCTGTATCTCACCCGCAACTCCGGTGCGGCGTTCTCGCTCGGCGAGGGCGTGACGTGGGTCTTCACGATCGTGCTCGCCGCTGCGGCGGTGTTCATCGTGGTCCTGGCGGTGCGCGGCATCCGCTCGCGACTGTGGACCCTCGTCTTGGGACTTCTCCTCGGCGGCATCGCGGGGAACCTCACCGACCGTCTCGTGCGTGAGCCCGGATTCGCCGTCGGCCACGTGATCGACTTCATCTACACGCCGTGGATGATGCCCGCGATCTACAACGTCGCCGACATCTTCATCGTGACGACGATGATCTCCGTCGCGCTGCTGGTCCTCGTCGGCGTCCGTTTCGATGGCACGCGGGTGAAGGATGCCGAGAAGGCGGACGCTCCCGTCGCGGAGGCCTGATCGTGCCGGTACGCAGCATGCCCGTTCCGGGTGGTCTGGACGGCGTCCGCGTGGATGCCGCCCTGGCGAAGCTCCTCGGATTCTCGCGGACCTTCGCGGCGGAGATCGCCGAGGCGGGCGGCGTGCGGATGAGCGGGCGCACCCTCGGCAAGAGCGACAAGCTCAGTTCCGACGCGTGGCTCGAGGTCGAATGGGAGGACCGGCGGGAGCCGGAGATCGTCCCGATCGCCGTCCCCGACCTCGGCATCGTGTACGACGATGACGACATCGTCGTGGTCGACAAGCCCGCGGGCGTCGCGGCCCACCCCTCGGTGGGCTGGGAGGGGCCGACGGTCCTCGGCGCCCTCGCGGCGGCGGGCTACCGGATCGCGACGACCGGAGCCGCGGAGCGCCAGGGGGTCGTGCATCGGCTCGACGTGGGCACGAGCGGGCTCATGGTGGTCGCGAAGAGCGAGCGCGCCTACACCGCACTCAAGCGCGCGTTCAAGGAGCGCGAGGTCGACAAGATCTACCACGCCGTCGTCCAGGGGCATCCCGACCCGCTCGCGGGCACGATCGACGCTCCGATCGGGCGGCATCCCTCGCACTCGTGGAAGTTCGCCGTCACGCCCGACGGCAAGGACTCGATCACGCACTACGAGACGATCGAGGCGTTCCCCGCGGCGTCGCTTCTCGAGATCCATCTGGAGACGGGCCGCACGCACCAGATCCGGGTGCACATGGCGGCCCACCGGCATCCCTGCGTGGGTGACCCGCTCTACGGCGGCGACCCGACCCTCTCGGCACGGCTGGGTCTCACGCGGCAGTGGCTGCATGCGCACGAGCTGTCGTTCACGCACCCCGTGACGACGGAGTGGGTGACGTTCACGAGCGATTACCCCGCCGACCTCGCGCACGCGCTCGAGGTGCTCCGCGGCTGACGCACCGCCATGCTCGCGCCGCAGTGACGCCGTCCTACGCTGGACGGGTGAACCCACTCGCCTCCCGCCCCTGGCTGTCCTCTTACGCGGAGGGGGTTCCCGCCGACATCGAGCCGGTCACGCAGACCCTCGTCGACATGCTCGGCGATGCCGTCGGGCGGTACCCGAAACGGCCCGCGCTCGAGTTCTTCGGTGCGGTGACGACCTACGCGGAGGTGGGCGATCAGGTCGCACGCGCGGCGGGGGCACTGCGCCGGCTGGGCGTCGGAGCCGGCGATCGGGTGGCGCTCGTCCTGCCCAACTGCCCGCAGCACGTCATCGCGTTCTACGCCGCGCAGCGAGTGGGCGCGATCGTCGTGGAGCACAATCCCCGGTACACGGCTCCGGAGTTGCGGCACCTCTTCGAGGTCCACCATGCCCGCGTCGCGATCGTGTGGGACGCGGTGGCCGACACGATCGCCGAGCTCCCTTCGGACATCCGCCCGGCGCGCGTCGTCGCCGTGCGCATGACGGATGCGATGCCGTGGCGGATGCGCGCGATGCTGCGGCTCCCGGTCCGCAAGGCCCGCGAGTCCCGCGCGGCGCTCACCTCCCGCCCCACCGCGAAGGGCGTGACGCCCTGGGCATCGATCGTCTCCGGTCGGCGCATCTCGCGACGCACGGCGGCTCCCGGGCTCGACGACATCGCCGTGCTGCAGTTCACGAGCGGGACGACGGGACGCCCGAAGGCGGCGATCCTGACACATCGGAACCTCCGGTCGAATGCCGCGCAGTCGGTCGCGTGGGTCCCGGACCTGCGGGCCGGCGAGGAGGTCTTCTACGCCGTCCTGCCGCTCTTCCACGCGTACGGCCTGACGCTGTGCCTCACGACGGCGTTCTCCGTCGGTGCGCGGATCGTGCTCTTCCCGACGTTCGATGTCGGTCTGACGCTGGATGCCATCCGGCGCACGCCGCCCACGTTCCTGCCGGCGGTGCCGCCGATCTACGACGCCCTCGCCCGCGCCACCTCCCGTGCGGGGCTCGACCTCACGAGCCTCCGCAACGCGATCTCCGGTGCGATGGCGCTTCCCGAGGCGACCGTGCTGCGCTGGGAGACGGCGACCGGAGGCATCCTCGTCGAGGGATACGGGATGACCGAGTCCTCGCCCATCAGCATCGGGAACCCGATGGGCCCGCTGCGTCGCACCGGGACGGTGGGCGTGCCCTTCCCGAGCACCGACGTCCGCATCGTCGATCCGGACGACCCCGCCGTGGACCGGGACATCGGCGAACCGGGCGAGCTGCTCGTGCGCGGCCCCCAGGTGTTCGCGGGGTACTGGCAGCAGCCAGACGAGACCGCGCGGGCGCTCCTGGACGGTCAGTGGCTGCGCACGGGCGACATCGTGACGGCGGACGCCGACGGCTTCCTCACCGTCGTCGATCGCATCAAGGACCTCATCATCACGGGCGGCTTCAACATCAGCCCGAGCGAGGTGGAGAACGCCCTGCTGCTGGACCCCGACATCGTGGATGCCGCCGTCGTCGGCATCCCCCGCGCGGACGGTGGCGAGGCCGTCACGGCGGCCGTCGTCATGCGCGAGGGCACGCCGTTCGACGCGGACGCGATCCGCGAGCACGCACGGCGACATCTGACGGCGTACAAGGTCCCGCGGGCCGTCGTCCGCTTCGATGCGCTGCCGCGATCGCTCGTGGGCAAGGTCATCCGCCGGGAGGTGCGTGACGAGCTGATCCGCCGACGAGCCGCGTGAGCGCTCAGCGGCCGCTCGCAGTGGGCGTCGGCCCTTCGCACGGGTGTGACCTTCAAGCGGAGGGTGAGGCGAGCTCGGCGGACGAGGGCGAGTGAGTTCCGGGGATGTCGGAGGTCTTCGTAGACTCGACGAGTGGCATCCGACTCCTTCGTCCATCTGCACGTGCACAGCGAGTACTCGATGCTCGACGGCGCCGCCAAGATCGGCGCGATGACGCAGGCCGCGGCCGAGTACGGGATGCCGGCGATCGCCGTGACCGACCACGGGAACACCTTCGCGGCGTTCGAGTTCTACAACGCGGCGAAGGCGGCGGGCATCAAGCCGATCATCGGGCTGGAGGCCTACGTCACCCCCGGAACGCACCGCAGCGACAAGTCCCGCGTGCAGTGGGGCTCGCCGGAGCAGAAGGGCGATGACGTCTCGGGGTCGGGCGCCTACACCCACATGACGATGTGGAGTCAGACGACGCAGGGCATGCACAACCTGTTCCGGCTGAGCTCGCGCTCGAGCATGGAGGGGTACTACTTCAAGCCCCGCATGGACCGTGAGCTGCTGCAGACCTACGGCAAGGGGCTCATCGCGACGACGGGCTGTCCGTCGGGCGAGGTGCAGACGCGCCTGCGGCTCGGGCAGTACGACGCGGCGCGTGCGGCGGCGGCGGAGTTCCAGGACATCTTCGGCAAGGAGAACTACTTCGCCGAGATCATGGACCACGGGCTCTCGATCGAGCGCCGCGTCATGACCGATCTCCTGAAGATCGCGAAGGACCTCGACATCCCGCTCGTCGCGACCAACGACTCCCACTACACGCATCAGCACGAGGCCGACGCGCACGCGGCACTGCTGTGCGTGCAGTCCGGGTCGACTCTCGACGACCCGAACCGCTTCAAGTTCGACGGCGACGGCTATTACGTCAAGACCGCCGCCGAGATGCGGCAGCTCTTCCGCGACCATCCCGAGGCGTGCGACAACACGCTGCTCATCGCGGAGCGCTGCGAGGTCGAGTTCGACACCGCGGCGAACTACATGCCGCGTTTCCCCGTGCCCCCCGGCGAGACGGAGGACAGCTGGCTCATCAAAGAGGTCGAGAACGGTCTGCACTACCGCTATCCGGCCGGGATCCCCGACAAGGTCCGGAAGCAGGCCGAGTACGAGACCGGCATCATCCTGCAGATGGGCTTCCCGGGCTACTTCCTCGTGGTCGCCGACTTCATCAACTGGGCCAAGGACAACGGCATCCGCGTCGGCCCGGGTCGCGGCTCGGGCGCCGGGTCCATGGTCGCGTACGCGATGAAGATCACCGACCTCGATCCCCTCGAGCACGGCCTCATCTTCGAGCGATTCCTCAACCCCGACCGCGTCTCGATGCCCGACTTCGACGTCGACTTCGACGACCGTCGCCGTGGAGAGGTGATCGAGTACGTCACCGAGAAGTACGGCTCCGAGCGCGTCGCGCAGATCGTCACGTACGGCACCATCAAGTCCAAGCAGGCGCTGAAGGATGCCGGGCGGGTGCTCGGGTTCCCGTTCAGCATGGGGGAGCGGCTCACGAAGGCCATGCCGCCCGCCGTCATGGGCAAGGACATGGAGCTCGGCGGCATGTTCGACCCCGAGCACAAGCGGTACAAAGAGGCGAGCGAGTTCCGTGCCCTCATCGAGAGCGACCCTGACGCGAAGACCGTCTTCGACCGCGCCCTCGGCCTCGAAGGGCTGAAGCGTCAGTGGGGCGTGCACGCCGCCGGCGTCATCATGTCGAGCGAGCCCCTTCTCGACATCATCCCGATCATGCGGCGCGAGCAGGACGGCCAGATCGTCACGCAGTTCGACTATCCGTCGTGCGAGACCCTCGGGCTCATCAAGATGGACTTCCTGGGGCTGCGGAACCTCACGATCATCTCCGACGCCCTCGACAACATCCGGATGAACCGGGGCCAGGAGCTCGATCTCGAGCACCTCGAGCTCGACGATCGCGCGGCGTACGATCTCCTGACGCGCGGCGACACGCTCGGAGTCTTCCAGCTCGACGGCGGCCCCATGCGGTCGCTCCTGCGCCTCATGAAGCCGGACAACTTCGAGGACATCTCGGCCGTCATCGCGCTGTACCGCCCGGGGCCCATGGGGGCGAACTCGCACACGAACTACGCGCTGCGCAAGAACGGTCTGCAGCCGATCACGCCCATCCATCCCGAGCTCGAGGAGCCGCTGCGGGAGATCCTCGACACGACCTACGGCCTGATCATCTATCAGGAGCAGGTCATGGCGATCGCGCAGAAGGTCGCCGGCTTCTCGCTCGGACAGGCCGACATCCTCCGCCGCGCGATGGGCAAGAAGAAGAAGTCCGAGCTCGACAAGCAGTACGAGGGCTTCTCCGGCGGCATGACCGAGCGGGGCTTCGGCGAGGGCGCGGTCCAGGCCCTCTGGGACATCCTGCTGCCGTTCTCGGACTACGCCTTCAACAAGGCGCACTCCGCCGCATACGGCCTCGTGTCCTATTGGACGGCGTACTTGAAGGCCCACTACCCGGCCGAGTACATGGCCGCTCTCCTCACGAGCGTCGGCGACTCGAAGGACAAGATGGCGGTCTACCTCAACGAGTGCCGCCGCATGGGCATCAGGGTGCTGCCGCCCGACGTGAGCGAGTCGATCCGGTACTTCGCGGCCGTCGGCGAAGACATCCGCTTCGGCCTCGGCGCCGTTCGCAACGTCGGAGCCAACGTCGTCGACGGGATCGTCGCGGCGCGCGCCGAGGGTCCCTACACGGCGTTCCACGACTTCCTCACCCGCGTGCCGCCGCACGTCGCGAACAAGCGCACGATCGAGTCGCTCATCAAGGCCGGGGCGTTCGACTCGCTCGGGTCGACGCGCCGCGCCCTCATGGAGATCCACGAGGATGCCACGGAGCAGGCGGTGCTCGACAAGCGCCGCGAGGCGAACGGCGAGGTCGGCTTCGACTTCGACAGCCTGTGGGGCGACGACGAGCCGCAGCAGGTGCAGAAGGTTCCCGAGCGCCCCGAGTGGACGAAGAAGGACAAGCTCGCCTTCGAGCGCGAGATGCTCGGTCTCTACGTCTCCGACCATCCGCTCGCCGGTCTCGAGATCCCGCTCGCCAAGCACGCGTCGACGTCGATCCATGACCTGCTCGCCGACGAAGACGTCTCCGACGGCGACATCGTCACTGTCGCCGGTCTCGTCACGAGCGTGCAGCATCGCGTCGCCAAGCAGAGCGGTAACCCGTACGGCATGATCACGGTCGAGGACTTCGACGGCGAAGTGACCGTCATGTTCATGGGCAAGACGTACACCGAGTTCTCCTCCATGCTCATCGCCGACTCGATCCTCGTCGTTCGCGGTCGCGTCTCACGGCGAGACGACGGACTGAACCTGCACGGGCAGTCCGCGTTCTCCCCGGATCTGGGCACGGTGGATGCCTCCGGATCGCTTGTGCTGCTCATGCCCGAGCACCGGGCGACCGAGGCGACCGTCGGCGAGCTCGCAGAGGTGTTCCGCCGGCACCCGGGGGAGACCGAGGTGACGCTGAAGCTCCATCGCGGCGGCACGGCGAAGGTCTTCGAGGTTCCGGCGCGCGTCGGCATATCGGTGGATCTCTACGGCGAGCTGAAGGGGCTTCTCGGGCCGCAATGTCTCGGGTGAGTCCGAAGCGCTGCGGGTAGGATCGCTGGCGACACCCCGTCGTGGAAGGACCGATCGTGACCGACGAGAAGAACACGTTCCCGCCCGCCGACTCCGTCGAGGACGTACCGGAAGCCGCCGACGCGGTGACCGACGTTTCGCACGAGACGGGGGCCGAGACCTCGCCCCGCGACCCGCAGACAGCCGTCTCCCCGGACGCCGATGCGGCGGCATCCGCCGACCCGGATGTGACGTTCGAATCCGTCGCCGACGCCTTCGCCGCCGTCACCGACGGGCCGGATGCCGTCGACGAGAGTGCCGCACCGCAGTACGGCGTCGGGCCGTTCTCAGTGCGCGAAGTGGCCCTCGGCGGCGTCTGGCTGGTGGCGTTCATCGTGTCGTTCTTCCCGATTTACGGCACGATCGGCGCCGGGATCTCGGTGTGGAACGGCGGAATCGACTGGGTGCTGACGATCGGCGCCTCGACGGTCGCGGTGTTCCTGATCGCGCTGCGACGACTGTCGCCGCAGGGCATCCGGCGGGTCGGCTCGCTCGGCATCGATCAGTTCGCGTCGGTGACCTTCACGGTGTCGACGATCATCTGGCTCGGCATCCTGTGGAGCTCGTTCGTGAACTTCTTCGGCAGCCGTATCTTCGTCGCGACGTGGGTCGTCTGGGTCGAGTTCATCCTGATGCTCGCGGGCGTCCTGCTGACGGTGTTCGCGCCGCTCTTCCCGACGATCGGCGAGGACTTCCGCCACCGCACCGAGGTCACCGCGCACCGCTTCGCGAGCCCCGCTCGTCCCGTCGTCGCGCGTCCGCACCCGCCGCGCCCGCAGCAGCCCGCGCCCGCAGCGGCCTCCGCACCGGTCGCGACCGACGAGACGGTCGCTGCCGGCGACCCCGCCTTCGTCGAGGCGGCGCCCGCGGGGGTCGACACGGCGAACGAGACGACAGTCATCGAGACGGCCGCCGAGCCCGCTGCCGCATCCCCGGCGTCGCAGGCGTTCTGGGCGCTGGCCCCCGAGGAGCGCGTCGTCGTCGACGAGGGCGGCACGGCGCTATTCACGATCGGTCCCACCGCCTGGGCCCTCGTGATCGAAGACCGGGGCGATCACTACGTGGTGCGCCACGAGGACGGCCGCATCGGCTACCTCACCGACGTCTCCGGCGTCACGCGCGGCTGATCGCTGAGCCCTCGCGCTAGCCTGGACGGATGCTTCGCACGATCGACCTGCGCGGTCGAGACCTCTCCACCGCCACCCTCCTCGCCGCCGTGCCGCGCGCACAAGCGGCGCGCGCGGAGGCGCTCAGCGCCGCCGCCGACATCGTCGCCGATGTGCGGGGGCGAGGCGAAGTCGCGCTGCGCGAGCAGGCGGCGCGATTCGACGGCGTCCGCGACCACGAGATCCGGGTGCCCGCCGCGCACTTCGACGACGCTCTGGAGCGCCTCGACCCGGGCGTCCGTGCGGCTCTCGACGAGGCGATCCGGCGCGTGCGCATCGCCTCCGCCGCGCAGGTGCCGGCGTCGCAGATCACGGAGCTCGGGCCGGGCGCGCGGGTCGAGCAGCGCTGGCAGCCGGTGCGTCGCGCGGGCGTGTACGTCCCCGGCGGCAAGGCGGTGTACCCCTCGAGCGTCGTGATGAACGTCGTGCCTGCGCAGGTGGCGGGCGTCGGCGAGGTCGCGCTGGCCTCGCCGCCGCAGGCGGAGTTCGGCGGTCGCGTGCACCCCGACATCCTGGCCGCCGCGAAGCTCCTGGGGATCACCGAGGTGTACGCCATGGGAGGGGCGGGCGCCGTCGCCGCCTACGCGTACGGGGTCGCGACTCTCGGCCTCGAGCCGGTCGATGTCGTCACGGGGCCCGGAAACAACTTCGTCGCGGCCGCCAAGCGCGCCGTCGGCGGCGTCGTCGGCACCGACTCGGAGGCCGGGGCGACCGAGATCCTGATCGTCGCCGACGAGCACGCCGACGCGACGCTCGCCGCGGTGGACCTGATCAGTCAGGCCGAGCACGACGAGCAGGCCTCCGCCGTGCTCGTCACGTGGTCGGAGCCGTTCGGGGCGGCTGTCCGCGCCGTCGTCGAAGAGCGTGTGGATGCCACCCGCAACGGCATCCGCGCGCGCACCGCTCTGGAGGGACCGCAGTCCGCCATCGTCCTCGTCGACGATCGCGCCGCCGCGACGGCATTCAGCAACGCCTACGCCCCCGAGCATCTCGAACTGCACCTCGAGGACCCGCGGCCGGAGGACTTCGTCAACGCGGGCGCGGTCTTCGTCGGAGCGCACTCGCCGGTGAGCCTCGGCGACTACCTCGCCGGCAGCAACCACGTGCTCCCGACGGGCGGTCAGGCCCGCTACGCATCGGGTCTGTCCGCCTCGACATTCCTCCGCCCGCAGCAGGTCATCAGCTATGACCGCGAAGCGCTGCGCACCGTCGAACGCGACATCGTCGCGCTCGCGGATGCCGAGGCGCTCCCCGCGCACGGCGAGGCCGTGACCGCGCGCTTCGCCGGGAGGGAGGGCTGATGCACTGCCCGTTCTGCCGTCACGCCGACTCGCGCGTCATCGACTCGCGGACGAGCGATGACGGTCTCAGCATCCGCCGCCGGCGTCAGTGCCCGCAGTGCGGCGGCCGCTTCTCGACGATCGAGACCGCGAGCCTCAACGTCATCAAGCGCTCCGGCGTCATCGAGCCGTTCAGCCGCGAGAAGGTCATGTCGGGCGTTCGCAAGGCCTGCCAGGGTCGTCCCGTCACCGAGGCCGACCTCGCCGTCCTCGCGCAGGCGGTCGAAGAGGCGGTGCGGCAGACCGGCTCATCACAGATCGACACCAACGAGATCGGGCTCGCGATCCTCGGCCCGCTGCGCGACCTCGACGAGGTGGCGTATCTGCGCTTCGCGAGCGTGTACCAGGCGTTCGATTCGCTCGAGGACTTCGAGGCATCCATCGCGCAGCTGCGCGCCGATCACCGCGCCGACGCCGAATAGTTCCGGCGCGCGGAAGGGCCGGCAGCCCGACGCGCCCTAGGCTGGTGGCGATGTATCCCTTCCTCTTCCGGACGTTCTTCGCGCGCATGGACCCCGAGCGGGCCCATCACCTGGTCGTCCCTGTGATCCGAGCGTTCGGCGCGTGGCCGCTCGCGCCCGTCGTGCGCGCACTGACGCGCCCCGACCCGGCCCTGCGCACGCACGCGCTGGGGCTGGAGTTCGATTCGCCGTTCGGGGTCGCGGCGGGCTTCGACAAGAACGCGGTCATGACCGAGGGTCTGCACGCGCTCGGATTCGGCCATGTCGAGATCGGCACCGTCACCGCGATCGCCCAGGAGGGGAACCCGAGGCCGCGCCTCTATCGCCTCATCGAGGACCGTGCCCTGATCAACCGCATGGGCTTCAACAACGCCGGCGCCGAGCGTGCGGCCGCGCGGCTGGGGCGGTCGCGCCGCCGACGTCGACGCGCCGTGCTCGGGGCGAACATCGGCAAGAGTCGCGTCGTCGACGTCGAGCAGGCGACGGCCGACTACGTCGCGAGCACGCGCCTCGTCGCGCCCGTCGCGGACTATCTCGTCGTCAACGTCTCCTCGCCCAACACGCCGGGTCTGCGGGGCCTGCAGGCCGTCGAGACCCTGCGGCCGCTCCTCGAAGCGGTGCGGGATGCCGCGGCATCCACCCCGCTGCTCGTGAAGATCGCGCCCGATCTCCCCGATGACGAGATCGAGGCGATCGCCCGACTCGCGGTCGACGTCGGGCTCGCCGGCATCGTGGCGACCAACACGACGATCGCGCGCGCGCCGCTGGCGACACCCGCCGACGTCGTCGAGGCGATGGGGGCCGGTGGACTGTCCGGCGCGCCGCTGCGAGAGCGGGCCGTCGCGGTGCTGCGCACCGTTCGCGCGGTCGTTCCGGCGGAGTTCTGCGTCATCTCGGCCGGGGGAGTGGAAACCGCGGACGATGTGCGGGAACGCCTCGCCGCGGGGGCCGACCTCGTGCAGGGCTACACCGCGTTCATCTACCGAGGCCCGTTGTGGGCTCGGCAGATCAACCGCGCGCTCGCCCGCACGCGCTGACCGGGTGCGCCGCACGGCCGTGAGCCGCGCGGGCGGGTGGACTCAGGCGGGGTACTGTCCGCGCTTCACCTGCGGCTTCGGTAGACGCATGAAGCGCATCTGCACGGTGCGCATGGCGGCGTACCAGCGCAGACCCTTCTCGGTGCGGTCTCCGAACTTCGCCCGGGCGAGCCTCTTCACGCGCGCACCCGTGATGATCATGTCGCCGACGACGAAGAGGATGAACACCCACAGGGCGACGAAGGAGTAGTAGACGATCGCCGTGTTCTGCACGAGCGACACGAGGATCACCACGAGCATGAGCGGCATGAGCAGCTCGCCCGCGTGCCATCCCGCGTCGACGAAGTCGCGGACGAACTTGCGCTGCGGGCCGCGGTCGCGCACCGGGAGGTACTTCTCCTCGCCGTTGGCCATGCCGACCCGGGCCTTCTCGCGCTGTGCGGCGAGGTCGGCCTTCGCACGGGCGCGGGCCTCCTTGGTGTCGGGGACGAGGGGACGCTTGCGCGCGGCCTCCTGCTCGGCACGCGTCGGCGTCGGCCGATTCTTCCCGGCCCCGGCGTCGGCGTCGGGAGCGGTGTCGGGTGCGGGCGGGGTCTTGGCCACGGGAGAGTCCTCGGGTGTCGGGGCAGGAGCGGCGCGATGGGCGCCCCATAAGATTACCCGCATGACCCCCTCGACCACCCCGGACCGCGACCGTACCGACACCGTGCGGAGCGCCGCCCTTGCGGCGGTGCCCGCCGCCCTCGCCGATCTCGGCGCCCTCGTGCGCATCCCGTCGATCGCGTTCCCGGGATTCGATCGCGCCGAGGTCGAGCGCAGCGCGGCCGCCGTCAAGGGGCTCCTCGACGATCTGGGCATCTTCGAGCGCGTCGAGATCCGCACCGCCGTGATCCCCGAGACCGGCGTGGAGGGCATGCCCGCCGTCATCGCGACACGTCCCGCGCGCGCCGGGCGTCCGACGATCCTGCTCTACGCGCACCACGACGTGCAGCCCGTCGGCGACGAGTCGCTCTGGGAGTCGGCGCCGTTCGAGCCCACCGTGCGCGGTGGGCGCCTCTACGGCCGCGGGGCCGCCGACGACAAGGCCGGCGTCACGGCGCACGTGGGAGCGCTGCGCGCCCTCGTCGACGCTCTCGGCGCCGACTTCGATCTCGGCGTCAACCTGTTCATCGAGGGGGAGGAGGAGGCCGGATCGGCGTCCTTCGCCGCCTTCCTGAGCGAGAACGCCGACGCGCTGCGTGCCGATGTCATCGTCGTCGCCGACTCGGGCAACTGGGATGCCACGACGCCGGCACTGACCGTGTCGCTCCGCGGCAACGCGCGCTTCACACTGAAGGTCAAGACCCTCGAGCACGCGTCGCACTCGGGCATGTTCGGCGGTGCCGTCCCCGACGCCATGCTGGCGACCATCAAGCTCCTCGCGACGCTGTGGGACGACGACGGGGTCGTCGCGGTCGCGGGCGTCACGGCGCGGGATGCCGAGACCCCCGACTACACGGAGGCGACACTGCGCGACGAGGCGGGGCTTCCGGCCGGTGTGAGCCCGATCGGTCACGACTCGATCCTCAGTCGCATCTGGAACAAGCCGTCCATCACCGTGACGGGAATCGACGCCCCGAGCGTGAAGAACGCCTCCAACACGCTGACGCCCGAGGTGTCGGTCGTGATCAGCATGCGGGTCGCTCCCGGGCAGGACGCGCGTGCCGCGTACCGGGCGATCGAGGAGCATCTGCGGGCGCACGCGCCGTTCGGCGCCGAGGTCTCCTTCAGCGACATCGAGTGCGGGAACGGCTTTCTGGTCGACACGTCGGGTTCGGCGGTCGCCGCGGCGCGGGCGGCGCTCGAGGCGGGCTACGGCGCGACCCCCGTGGGCATCGGTGTCGGCGGGTCGATCCCCTTCATCGCGGACCTCGTCCGTGAGTTCCCGCAGGCGCAGATCCTCGTCACCGGCGTGGAGGACCCGCATGCGCGCGCGCACAGCCCGAACGAGTCGCTGCACCTCGACACGTTCCGCCACGCGCTCGTGTCCGAGGCGCTCCTGCTCGAGAGCCTCGACCGATCGCTGCGCTGATCGGCGCCCCGCTGCGCTGATTCGAGCTCGCCCGTGCTGATCGCGCCTTTCGGTGCCGACACCGGCGGGGGCGCGTAGAATCGTGGCATCCCGCCGGCCTCGCCGGCCCCACCGATCCGACACCACGGGTCGGACCGACGTCACCGGGAGAGTGCCATGACCGACACCGCCACCACGACCGCGACCACAGCCGAGAAGGCGCACGGAGTCGGCCTCACCGATGCCGCCGCGGCGAAGGTGAAGAGCCTGCTCGACCAGGAGGGTCGTGACGACCTGCGGCTGCGCGTCGCCGTGCAGCCGGGCGGATGCTCGGGCCTCATCTACCAGCTGTACTTCGACGAGCGGTTCCTCGACGGCGACCAGGCCGTCGACTTCGACGGCGTCGAGGTGATCGTCGACGACATGTCCGTGCCCTACCTCGACGGCGCCACGATCGACTTCAAGGACACGATCTCGGAGCAGGGTTTCACGATCGACAACCCGAACGCGGCCGGCAGCTGCGCCTGCGGCGACAGCTTCCACTGACCCGACTTCTTCAGGCGCCGGTCGGGCCGGAAAAACCCCTCCGATAGTGGCTGACATCCTGGGCGGATGGCCTGAATCGGGTGGGAGGTTGCCCTAGACTGAACGGTGTTCGACCTTCATGACCCCGAAAGGTGCACCGTGCGAGTCACACGCCGCCTCCGCTGGGCCGTCATCCCGCTCGGAATCGCCACGGCGATCACTCTGGCCGGTTGCACGACCAGCCAGCTGAACGGCTTCCTGCCGGGCTTCACCGACGACGGTACCCAGGCCACCAACCACACCGAGATGATCTCGGGCCTGTGGGTGAACTCCTGGATCGTGCTGCTCGTCGTCGGCATCATCACGTGGGCGCTGATGGGGTGGGCCGCCATCGCCTATCGTCGCCGCAAGGGTCAGACGGGACTGCCGGTGCAGCTCCGCTACAACATGCCGATCGAGATCTTCTACACGGTCGTGCCCCTCATCCTCGTGATCGGGTTCTTCGCCTTCACGGCGCGCGACCAGGCGATCATCGAGACGCAGTACGACGAGCCGGATGCCTGCATCACGGCGATCGGCAAGCAGTGGGCCTGGGACTTCCAGTACGCCGAGCAGGAGTGCGACGACGCGGATGTCGCCGTCTGGAGCATGGGCGTGCAGGCGCAGACCGACGCGCAGGGCAACATCACGAGCGAGCTGCCGACCCTGTACCTGCCGGTCGACAAGAAGGTGAAGATCAAGCTCACCTCGCGCGATGTCATCCACTCGTTCTGGATCATCGACTTCCTGTACAAGAAGGACATGTACATCGGCAAGGACAACTACATGTCCTTCATCCCCACCCGCGTCGGAGAGTACGACGGGAAGTGCGCCGAGCTCTGCGGCCAGTACCACTCGATGATGCTCTTCAAGGTGAAGGTCGTCGACCAGGCCGACTACGACGCGTACCTCGACACGCTGCGCGAGGCCGGCCAGACCGGTGACATCAACGAGGCCTACAACCGCCTGCAGAACCTGCCGGGCACGGGCGCGACCCCTGAAGCTGAGGGAGACCACTGATGGCGACGACGCTTCCGCTCGAGGGCCAGGCCCCGCAGCGACCCACGACCCTGCCCCCGCGGCAGGCGGCGCTCATGAGCTCCACCCGGGTCGAGCAGAAGGGCAACATCCTCGTCCGGTGGATCACTTCCACCGACCACAAGACGATCGGGTACATGTACCTCATCGCCTCGGTGCTGTTCTTCCTGCTCGGCGGCGTGATGGCCCTCATCATCCGTGCCGAGCTGTTCGAGCCGGGCATGCAGATCATCCCGACGAAGGATCAGTACAACCAGCTGTTCACGATGCACGGCACGATCATGCTGCTGATGTTCGCGACACCGCTGTTCGCCGGCTTCGCGAACGCGATCCTGCCGCTCCAGATCGGCGCTCCCGACGTCGCGTTCCCGCGACTGAACGCGTTCGCGCTGTGGCTGTTCATCTTCGGCTCGCTCATCGCGGTCGCCGGCTTCCTGACCCCTCAGGGCGCCGCGGCATTCGGGTGGTTCGCCTACCAGCCGTTGGCCGGCGCCTCGTTCTCGCCCGGCGCGGGCGGCAACCTGTGGATGCTCGGCCTCGGTATGAGCGGCTTCGGCACGATCCTCGGCGCCGTCAACTTCATCACGACGATCATCACGATGCGTGCGCCCGGCATGACCATGTGGCGCATGCCGATCTTCTCGTGGAACACCCTCGTCACGAGCATCCTGATCCTCATGGCGTTCCCGGTGCTGGCCGCAGCGATCCTCGCCGCCGGCGCGGATCGCGTCCTGGGCGCACACATCTACGACCCGGCGAACGGCGGTGTGCTCCTCTGGCAGCACCTGTTCTGGTTCTTCGGGCACCCCGAGGTGTACATCATCGCGCTGCCGTTCTTCGGCATCGTGTCCGAGATCTTCCCGGTGTTCAGCCGCAAGCCGATCTTCGGATACAAGACGCTCGTGTACGCGACGATCGCCATCGCGGCCCTGTCGGTCTCGGTGTGGGCGCACCACATGTACGTCACCGGCGCGGTGCTGCTCCCGTTCTTCGCGCTCATGACGATGCTCATCGCCGTCCCGACGGGTGTGAAGATCTTCAACTGGATCGGCACGATGTGGCGAGGATCGATCACGTTCGAGACTCCGATGGTGTTCTCGCTCGGCTTCCTCGTGTCCTTCGTCTTCGGAGGTCTCACGGGCGTCATCCTCGCCTCGCCGCCGCTCGACTTCCACCTGTCCGACTCGTACTTCGTCGTCGCGCACTTCCACTACGTCGTGTTCGGCACGGTCGTGTTCGCCATGTTCGCGGGCTTCTACTTCTGGTGGCCCAAGTGGACCGGGCGCATGCTCAACGAACGCCTCGGCATGGTCCACTTCTGGCTGCTGTTCATCGGCTTCCACATGACGTTCCTCATCCAGCACTGGCTGGGCGTCGAGGGCATGGTCCGCCGCTACGCGGACTACTCGGCGGCCGACGGATTCACGTGGCAGAACCAGGTCTCGACGATCGGTGCGATGATCCTCGGCGCCTCGATGATCCCGTTCTTCCTGAACGTGTGGATCACGGCTCGTACGGCACCGAAGGTGACCGTCAACGACCCGTGGGGCTACGGCGGCTCGCTGGAGTGGGCGACGAGCTGCCCGCCGCCGCGTCACAACTTCACGTCGATCCCGCGCATCCGCAGCGAGCGTCCGGCGTTCGACCTGAACCACCCCGAAGCGGCCGTCCCGGTCGGCGTGGGCCCGGCGAAGGACGCCCCTGACGCCCCGGTCGTCGACATCGCCGATGGAGAGGTCAAGTAAGTGAAGACCAACGTCAACCTCTGGTGGATTCTCTCGGGCTTCTTCTTCCTGTGCTTCGCCCTGTACACGGGGTGGAACATCATCGAGCACTCCGATCGTCCGTGGTATCACGCGATCGAGTGGGTCGGCACCGTCGCGCTGCTGTTCACGGTCTTCATGGGTGCCATGATCGCGTTCTACGTCGACCGTGTGCATCGCGCGCAGGGCGGCGAGCTGCCCGAGGACACGCTCACGGCCGACATCGATGACGGCGACCCGGAGATCGGTGAGTTCAGCCCGTGGTCGTGGTGGCCGCTCGTGCTCGCGTTCTCGGCGGCCCTGTTCATCCTCGGTCTCGCGGTCGGTACGTTCCTGCTCCCCATCGGAGCGGGCGTGTTCGTCGTCGCCATCGTCGGCTGGGTGTACGAGTACTACCGCGGATACTTCGCGCGCTGAGCCGGGAGCTCATCACGGCTGTGTCAGTGTCGCTGCGCGCCGGTGTCGCCAGTGAGACCGGCGCGTACCGTGACGTGAACCAGGATGCCGCGTTCGCGGCCGCGTGGGGCGCGGGCGTCGCCGACGGAGTCGGCGGCGGCCCGGCCGGCGACCTTGCCTCCGCGGCCCTCTTACATCGGCTGGTCGCCGGCGGGCAGCGCGTCCCCAACGCGGAAGCGCTCGCTGTCCGTGTGCGAGGCGCCAACTGGGATCTCGGTGCGCACGTGCGCCGAGACCCGTCGCTGGCCGGGATGGCGACCACCCTCACGACAGTGTGGCTGGCGCTCGACGGCTCGCTGCTCCTCGCGCATACGGGCGATTCGCGGGCCTACCGCCTTCGTGTGGGCCACCTCACGCGGCAGACGCGTGACGATTCCTACGTTCAGGCGCTCATCGAGCGGGGCCTCGTGCGCCCGGAGGACGCGATGACGCACCCGCAGCGCAACATCATCACGGCCTCGCTGCGCGGGGGCGAACGCGACCTCGTCCACGTGGCCGCGTCCGTACCGACGGTCGGCGACAGGTGGATGATCTGCAGCGACGGCGTCAGCGACTACCTGCCCGACGACGCGATCGCCGAGGTCGTCGCGGGAATTGCGGAGCCGCAGACGGTCGCCGAGTATGTGGTGGCACTCGCGCTGCAGGCAGGGTCGCGGGACAACGTCACCGCCGTCATCGCCGACGTCGTCGACGCGGCGCCGGCGATGCCCATCGGCTCGGTGACGTTCGCTGGAGCTGCCTCTGCGCGATTCACCGAGGACCTCACGCTCGCCGGATGAGAGCCGCCTGGATCGGCCAGGATCACTCGGGGACCGAGCCGATGTTCAGCGCACGTGCATGACGAGCGGGTCGAAGCGGCGGGGGAGCGGGCCGGATGCCGCTTCCACCGGAAGCCCCTCGCGCGCCCAGTACTCGAAGCCGCCGATCATCTCGCGCACCGTGAAGCCCGCTCGGGCGAACTCCACCGCTCCCTTGGCGCCGGCGTTGCACCCCGGGCTCCAGCAGTACACGACGACCGGCACAGCGGCATCCAGCTCCTGAGGAGCGCGGACGGCGATGTCGCGGTACGGCATGTGGACCGCGCCCTGAGCGTGGCCCTGGTTCCAGGCATCCTCGCTGCGGACATCGACGAGGACGAACCCGTCGCCGGCCTTCTGTGCGGCGTAGACGTCGGAGGGGTCCGTCTCGTGCGCGAGCTTCGCGGAGAAGTAGGCGAGGGCGGTCTCGGTGCTGGTCATGGCTCGACGCTACGTGTACGACGAAGCGGCGGGGGTCGACCTCTCGGTCAACTCCCGCCGCTTTTCGGACAGACGTCGCGTCAGTGCGCCTTGCCGTCCTCGATCTCCGTCTGCTCCGCGTGCTCGTCGTGTGCGAGCTCGTGGTGCGCGTGGGCCTCTGCCGCCTCGATCTCGGTCTGCGTCACGGGCACGAGCCGATCCTCGAAGAACCAGCGCGACAGCGACGCGCGGAAGTTCTCGTGCCACGGGATACGTCCCTTGTCGTCGGGTCGCACCACGAGCGGGGCGTTCGTCTCGAAGTCGACCAGCTTGACGCGCTCGTAGGCGTCGACGGGCTGGTGGACCTCGATGAACTCACCGCCGGGAAGTCGCACGATGCGGCCGGACTCGTAGCCGTGCAGGGCGATCTCGCGGTCCTTCTTCTGCAGCGCGATCGCGATGCGCTTGGCGATGAAGTATCCGACGATCGGCCCCAGGATCAGCAGCGCCTGCAGCGCGTGGATGACGCCTTCCATCGTGAGGTGGAAGTGGGTGGCGATGATGTCCGAGGATGCCGCAGCCCACAGCACCGCGTAGAAGACGACTCCGGCGACGCCGATCGCCGTGCGGGTGGGCGCGTGGCGCGGACGCTGGGCGATGTGGTGCTCGCGCTTGTCGCCCGTGATCCATGCCTCGATGAACGGGTAGATCAGCACCAGCACGATGAAGATGCCGATGACGCCGAGCGGGATGAGGATGTTGAACGACCAGGTGCGGTCCCACAGCACGAACTCGAGATGCGGCGGCACGAGGCGCAGCGCGCCGTCGGCGAAGCCGATGTACCAGTCGGGCTGGGTGCCCGCCGACACGGGGGACGGGTCGTAGGGTCCGTAGTTCCAGATCGGGTTGATCGTGAAGAGCGAGGCGATCAGCACGATGACGCCGAACGTGATGAAGAAGAAGCCGCCCATCTTCGACATGTACACCGGCATCATCGGGAAGCCGACGACGTTGCTGTTCGTGCGGCCGGGGCCGGCGAACTGCGTGTGCTTGTTGACGATCATCAGCATGAGGTGCAGCACGAGCAGCGCGACGAGGATCGCCGGCAGCAGCAGGATGTGCAGCGTGTAGAGGCGTCCGACGATCTGCGTGCCGGGGAACTCGCCGCCGAAGAGGAGGAACGAGGTCCACGTGCCGATGAGCGGGATGCCCTTGATCATGCCGTCGATGATGCGAAGACCGTTGCCCGAGAGCAGGTCATCGGGGAGCGAGTAGCCCGTGAAGCCCTCGGCCATCGCCAGGATGAACAGCACGAAGCCGATCACCCAGTTGAGCTCGCGGGGCTTGCGGAACGCTCCGGTGAAGAACACGCGCAGCATGTGCACGCCGATGCCGGCGACGAACACGAGCGCGGCCCAGTGGTGGATCTGGCGCACGAGGAGTCCGCCGCGGATGTCGAACGAGATCCGCAGTGTCGAATCGAGCGCGGCAGACATCTCCACGCCGCGGAGCGGCAGGTAGGCGCCGGCGTAGTGGGTCTCGACCATGGATGCCTGGAAGAAGAACGTGAGGAACGTCCCCGACAGGAGGACGGCGACGAAGCTCCACAGCGCGATCTCGCCGAGCATGAACGACCAGTGGTCGGGGAAGATCTTGCGACCGAGCTCCTTAACCATGCCGGACAGGCTCGTGCGCTCGTCGATGTAGTTCGCCGCTCCCGCGACGAAGCGGCCGCCGAGCGGCTTGTCGTCGCGCCGCTCGGCGGACGACGGGGTCTCAGTGACGGTCGCGGTGCTCAATGACGCTCCCAGAAGCTCGGGCCGACGGGTTCGGTGAAGTCGCTCTGCGCGACGAGGTAGCCCTCGTCATCGACCGTGATGGGCAGCTGCGGCAGCGGCCGCGCGGCCGGGCCGAAGATGACCGCGGCGGAGCGCGAGACATCGAACTGGGACTGGTGGCAGGGGCACAGCAGGTGGTGCGTCTGCTGCTCGTAGAGGGCCACGGGGCATCCGACGTGCGTGCACACCTTCGAGTACGCGACGATGCCGTTGTACGACCAATCGAGCTTATTGTGCTCGGCGGGGAGCTGCTCGGGGAGCAGACGCATGAGAAGGACGATCGCCTTCGCCTTCTGCTCGAGGTAGCCGTCGTGGTGGCTGAGGCTCGCGAGCTCCTCGGGGATGACGTGGACGGCGGAGCCGAGCGTCAGGTCGGCTGCGCGGATGGGCTCGCCGCTCGGGTCGTGCGCGAGCCGCATGCCCTTCTTCCACATCGTGTGGCTGAGGAGCGCCACCGGGTCGCCCGCTTCGGGGTGCTCGGGGCTGGACTCCGGCGCGAGGCCGCGGAAGAGCGTGATGCCCGGGAGGATCGAGGCGACGAGGGCGGCGATCAGCGAGCCGCGGATCGCGGTGCGGCGCCCGAACCCGGACTCGTCGTTGGCGTCGCGGAACGCCTGCACTGCGGCCTCGCGCGTCGTGTCGCGGCCGCGGGTCGCGTGACGCGGCTCGATGAACTCCTTGTCGCTCATCACCGCCTTCGACCAGTGGATCGCGCCGATGCCGATCGCGAGGAGGGCCAGCGCGATGCCGAGGCCGATGAAGAGGTTGTTGTGGCGGATGTCGATGATCCGGCCGCTCTCGATCGGGAAGAGCATGTAGGCGGCGATCGCCCAGATGCTCCCGGCGAGCGAGAGGTAGAAGAGCGTGTAGACCGTGCGGACGGCGCGCTTCATGGCGGCCGGGTCCTTGTCGGTGACGCGTTCCCGGTGCGGCGGGAGGCCGGGATTCTGCACGGGATCGGGAACGGCGACGGCGAGCCCGGAGGAGGGCTTCCACGAAGCCCTCTCGTGCTCGAGCGCGTCTTCCTCGTGTGCCATGGTGGGTCCGTTTCCTACGTCGGTGCGGGTGTCGTGCAAGTATTCGGGATCAGTTCGACTTGGCTGTGATCCACACGGTCAGCCCGATGAGGCTGCCGATGCCGAAGATCCAGATGAACAGACCCTCGGAGACGGGACCGAGCGAGCCGAGGTTCAGGCCGCCGGCGGACTCGTTCTCCTGGATGAACAGCAGCGAG
Organism: Microbacterium sp.; assembly: GCF_017305435.1. Classification (GTDB taxonomy): domain Bacteria; phylum Actinomycetota; class Actinomycetes; order Actinomycetales; family Microbacteriaceae; genus Microbacterium. The sequence continues at coordinate 172,788 of NZ_JAFKIP010000004.1, forward strand.
GAGATGATGTCGCGCTTCTCCTCCGTGGTGAGCGTCATGTTGTTGAACACGGGCATGTTCTGCGGGCCCGTGACCATGGCGGCGTACATGTGCAGCGCGCTCGTCGACGTCAGCGCGGGGGCGTACTTGCCCTCCGTGAGGGCTCCGCCGGCCGCGGCGACGTTGTGGCACATCGCGCAGTTGACGCGGAAGAGCTCCGCGCCGTTCGCGACGTCGCCCTGGCCGTCGAGCGTCTTCGCGTCGGGGAAGGTCGGCCCGGGAGAGATCGACTGCACCCACGACGAGATCGCGAGGATCTGGTCCTCGGTGAACTGCACGGGCTTCTGCGGCGCCTGCGGGCCCTGCATCTGCAGCGGCATCCGGCCCGTCGACATCTGGAACTCGACCGCGAGCTCGCCGACGCCGTACAGCGAGGGTCCGTCCGCCGTGCCCTCGAGGTTCAGGCCGTGGCACGTGGCGCAGTTCGCCTGGAACAGCTTCTTGCCGTCCTCGACGGTGAGCGTGGTGGATGCCGAGGTCGGCTCGGTCGCGGCCATCGCCGCCGAGGCGCCGGCGTAGACGCCGCCGGTGGCGAGGAGGCCGATGCCGATGAGGGCGGCGGCGGCCCACTTGCTGCGGCGGCCGGACTTCTGGCGCGGGGACTTCGAAGACATGGGTAGCGTCTGCTCCGCTCTCACTTGACGACGTAGATGACGAAGAACAGGACGATCCAGACGACGTCGACGAAGTGCCAGTAGTACGACACGACGATGGCCGAGGTCATCTCCTTGCGTCCGAAGTTCTTGACCGCGAAGGCGCGGCCGATGACGAGGAGGAATGCGATCAGACCGCCCGTGACGTGCAGGGCGTGGAAGCCCGTCGTCAGGTAGAAGGCCGATGCGTACGAGTTGGCGCTGATGGGCAGACCCTCAGCGACGAGGGTCGCGTACTCCCACACCTGACCCGAGACGAAGACGGCGCCCATGAGGAAGGAGAGGAAGAACCACTCGACCATGCCCCACTGGCGGAACTGCCAGAACGATCCCTTGCGGTAGGGCTGGAAGCGCTCAGCGGCGAAGACGCCGGCCTGAGCGGTGAACGAGGAGAGCACCAGGATCACCGTGTTGACGGCCGCGAACGGCACGTTGAGAACCTGCGTCTCCTCCGCCCACAGGTCGGGGGAGGCGTTGCGCAGCGTGAAGTAGATCGCGAACAGACCCGCGAAGAACATGACCTCGCTGCCGAGCCACACGATGGTGCCGACGGCCACCGGATCCGGTCGCTTCACGGATCGCAAGGCCTGGGAATAGGTGGCAGGAGTGGTCGTCACACACCCCATTATGGCGGATTCGGCGCTCGGTTTTCGCATCCCTGAAGGTGGGTTCGCGCACCGCCCGACTTTCGGAGGCATCGGAACCCGCTTCGAAGCGCCCGCGAGTGTGCTGACAGTCTGCCGATAGGATCGACATCCATGGCGGACCTCCACTCGTGGCCTGAGATCCTCACGGCCGTCCTCGATCGTCGCGACCTCAGCGTGTCCGAGTCGACGTGGGCGATGCGGCAGGTGATGGAGGGGCGTGCGACTCCGTCTCAACTCGGCGGATTCCTTCTGGCGCTCCGGGCGAAGGGGGAGACGGTCGACGAGATCGTCGGATTCCGCGACGCGATCCTGGAGGCGGCGCTTCCGCTCCCGGTGCCGGCCGACGTCCTCGACATCGTCGGCACGGGCGGTGATCGCTTCGGCACCGTCAACGTCTCGACGATGTCTGCGATCGTGGCCGCCGCCACCGGCATCCCCGTCGTCAAGCACGGCAATCGCGCGGCGAGCTCGTCGTCGGGGTCGTCGGACGTTCTGGGGGCGCTCGGGATCGACCTGACGCTCTCGCCCGAGCGAGTCTCCGAGATCCTCGCCGAGGTGGGGATCACGTTCGCGTTCGCGTCAGCGTTCCACCCGGGCTTCCGGCACGCGGGGCCGACGCGATCCGAACTGGGCGTCGCGACCGTCTTCAACTTCCTGGGGCCGCTGTGCAACCCCGCGCGTGCCGAGGCTAACGCGGTCGGCGTGGCAAGCCTCGACCGTGTGCCGCTCATCACGGGCGTCTTCCAGACGCGCGGGGCGACTGCGCTGGTCTTCCGCGGCGACGACGGCCTCGACGAGCTGACGACGACGGGTCACAGCCGCGTGTGGGAGGTCAGCCGCGGCGATGTGCACGAGCATGACCTGGACCCGCGCGACCTCGGCATCCCGCTCGCCGACATCGACGACCTGCTCGGCGGTGACGCGGTGCACAACGCCGAGGTCGTCCGTCGCGTGCTCGCGGGCGACAAGGGGCCCGTGCGCGACATCGTCCTGCTGAACTCCGCCGCCGGGATCGTCGCGTACGAGCTCTTCCGGGATGCCGCGCAGGTGCAGCGGCCGATCGTCGAGCGCCTGGCGGACGCCCGCGACCGTGCTGCCGCGGCGATCGACGCCGGTGCCGCTGCCGGCGTTCTCGAGCGGTGGGTCGAAGCGACCAATCACGCTGTGGCCTGAGCGCAGCCTCGGTGGGGTTTTCCCCGGCGTCGGCCCTGGTGGCGGGAGCGAACCGGACGCTACGGTGAAGAGCGTTCCCGGCACTCCAGGAAGGACCGCCCCACATGTCCGAAGCAGTCGTCACCTCAGACACCATCGAACCCCCGCAGAAGAAGGTCGGGTTCGTCAAGGCCGCGGGCGTCCTCGGCATCCTGGGCGGCATCGCCCTGATCATCGTCGGCGTCGTCGTCTGGGTCATGGTCTCCAGCCAGCTGCGCGCGGAGAACATCACGGTTCCCGACGACGCCATGGCGTTCCAGGGTCAGACCGTAGCCGGCCCGTTCACCGCGTACGTGCAGGCCGACATCATCCAGCATCACGCGCTCAAGATCTCGGGCGGCAAGACCTATGCCGAGCTCGCACAGGACGACCCGGTGCGTGTGACGATGATGAACGCCTCGTTCCTGCGGACGTCGCTGTTCACGTCGGTCGTCTCGTTCGGCGTCGCAGCGTTCGCGATCGGAATCGGCATCCTCTCGATCCTGTTCGGAGCCGCATTGACGAGGCTCGCCTCCGTGCCGGTCGTCGTCAGAAGGTCGACCGTCACCAGTTCCTGACCGTCGAACGGGCCCGCGCGTGAGCGCGGGCCCGTTCCGCATTCCCGCTCGCACACCCATGCACCCCACCGACGCGCTCACCGAGATCGCCGCTCTGCTCGAACGCGAGCGGGCGTCGCGGTACCGCTCGGCCGCGTTCCGCAGAGCAGCCGCCGCGATCGCCGGGCTGAGTGAGAACGAACTGACGGATGCCGCGGCGCTGCGACGCCGTCCGGGGATCGGCGACTCCTCGCTCGCCGTCATTCAGGAAGCGCTGGCCGGCGACGTCCCCCGTTACCTCGCCGAGTTACGCGCACGCTACGCACCCGCGGCGTCGGCGCTGCGCGGACGACTCCGCGGCGACCTGCACTGTCACTCGAACTGGTCGGACGGCACGACACCCATCGCGGACATGGTCGCGGCTGCGCGCGCGCTCGGGCACGAGTATCTCGCGCTGACAGATCATTCACCACGGCTGCGTGTCGCGAACGGCCTGTCTGCGGAGCGGCTGCGGGCGCAGCTCGCCGAGGTCGCGACGTTCCAGACGGACGGCTTCACGCTGCTGAGCGGCATCGAGGTCGACGTCCTCGACGACGGCGACCTCGATCAGGAGGATGCGCTCCTCGGCGACGTCGACGTGGTGGTCGCCTCGGCGCATTCGAAGCTGCGGATGGAGTCGGCGCCGATGACGAGGCGGATCGTCGCCGCGGCATCCCACCCGCGTGTCGACGTCCTCGGTCATGTCACGGGCAGGCTGATCGCGGGGGACCGGGGAACCCGTCCGCCGTCGCAGTTCGACGCGCGGGCCGTGTTCGAGGCGTGCGCGGCGCACGGCGTCGCGGTCGAGATCAATTCGCGGCCCGAGCGCGAGGATCCGCCGGACGAGCTCATCGCGCTGGCGCTCGACGTCGGATGCCTCTTCTCGATCGACTCCGACGCGCACGCGCCCGGGCAGCTCGGTCTGCTCGACGAAGGGGCCGCGCGCGCGGAGCGCGCGGGGGTGCCGGCGGAGCGGATCGTCACGACGTGGCCACTCGAGCGGCTGCGCGAGTGGACGGGGCGCGATCGCTGACCGCCACGAGCGAGTCCGGATGACCCGCGCTGATTCAGGTGGCGCGAATGCGGTGCTCGGCGTCGCCGAGAGTCGCGTCTGCGCCACCTCATCGCTCTCCCGCGATGGCTCAGGCGCCCCCGTCAGGCGCGCGCAGTGATCGCCGCCACGGCACGATCGAGCGACGCGCCGAGCCCCCACATCTCAGCGAGGGAGCTGATCGTGGCCGCGTCGGGCGCGTGCAGCCGTGACGGAGCAACCGGGAGCTCGAGAGTGCGGACGACCTCCACGACCTGTGGAGCCACGTCGAGGTAATCGGCGGCCGCCACGATCTTGGCGCGAACACCTGCCGTCATCCCTGTGCCGGAGGTCGCGGCCGCACGGATGCCGGTGAGATCGCCGTGCTCTCTCAGGAGGCTCGCCGCGGTCTTCTCCCCGATGCCGGCGACCCCGGGGAGCCCGTCGGAGGCGTCGCCGCGGAGCACGGCGAAGTCCGCGTACTGGGCGGGGAGGACGGCGTACTTCGCGACCACGGCCGCCTCATCGAGGATCTCGAGATTGCTCATGCCCTTGCCGGTATAGATGACGCGCACGCCACGCTCGTCGTCGACGAGCTGGAAGAGGTCGCGATCCCCGGTGACCACGTCGACGGGCAGCGTGGACTGCGCGGCGAAGCTCGCGATGACGTCGTCCGCCTCGTGCGCGGCGACGCCGACGACCGGGATGCCGAGGGCGTCGAGTTCTGCGCGTATGACGGGGATCTGGGCCTCGAGCGGATCGGGCACCTCCTCGACGTCGGGGGACCCGACAACGACCTCGACCACGCGATGCGCCTTGTAGCTCGGGATGAGGTCGACCCTCCATTGCGGACGCCAGTCGTCGTCCCAGCAGGCGACGAGGTGCCTGGGCTCGTACGTCGTGACCAGCTTCGCGATCATGTCGAGGAGTCCACGAGCGGCGTTGACGGAGCGCCCGTCGGGCGCCTTCACGGTGTCGGGCACGCCGTAGAACGCGCGGAAGTAGAGGCTCGCGGTGTCGAGCAGCATGAGGCGATCGGTCACGCGCCGGAGTCTACGGCGTTGCTCCGGCTCAGCAGCCCGGTCCGCCCGGATTCTCCGCACAGGTCTTGTCGACGAGCGCCGTCCGCGCGACGAGCACCTGGATCTCGACCGACGGCGTGGGGATGTCGAGGAGCCCGTCGATCGGGAGCCAGCCGGGGCCGAGGTTGTATTCCGCTGCGTAACGGATCTGCGCGTTCGCGGTGTACGTGCCTCGTGCCGCGTAGGCGTGACTCGTGTCGGTCGCCGAGAACTGCGGCAGACCGAGCGCGGCCCACGTCGCGCCGCCCGACGCCGCACTGCGCTGAGTCCCGTCTCCGTGGACGTACACGACTTCGACCGGCGTGAAGCGGACGGCGATCGGTACCGAGAACAGCGTGCCGGCCTGCTCGTGCACGGTCGGAGCGGTCACGAAATTGACCGGCATGCCGACGATCCCGACACCGTCCGGCTCATCGACGATCGTCAGGGATGCCGGGGCGAAGCGTGCCACGTCGGCGAGCGTCGGGCGGATCACCGGATCCTCCGGTGCCGACGGCGGTGCCACGCAGGACGTGGGATCGGTGGGGCTGCAGTCGTCGACGGGCGGAGGAGCAGGGACCGTCGGCCCAGGCGCGGTATCCGCGTCACCTCCGCCATAGCCCGAGTCGCCGGGAAGTGACCCTCCGGGCTGCGTGGCCACGATCTCCACGGTCGATCCGTCGTTGGATACAACGGGACAGGATCCAGACCATCCGAGCCCATCGCTGCAGTCAGAGGTGTGTTCCGTAGCGAACGACGACGCGCCATTTGTCAGTGCGGTCAGCGTCAAAGCGATTGCGACTATTGCGTGCACAGCGGCTCGCCTTCGCGGCCTGCAAAGGAGGAAATCAGCCACGAATTGTCCTCATTCAGGACGACAGCCATAAGGCTCTGTTCTTTCGGCCGATCGCCGACCTGAGACACGCCCGCCTCGTCTGTGAGTCTGATATCCGATACATCGACGCAGATGAGCAACTCGACCGTGTCAGTTGCTGTACCTCGCTGTGGTTTGACCAGCGCTATCCGGCTTTCGCCAGCGACTGTCCAGCCGTCTGCGTGCATTTGAGTGAATGACTTCTTGGCCGCGCTTAACGCATCGCCCGTGAGTTCGGCATAGACCGGCTCGAAGGTCTCAGGATCCGACAGCCGTATGCCGTTGGTTGCGTCCACATACGCGCGATACGTGGCCTCGGCCGCGGCGAAGGCCTTCTCCTCCGACGCGAACCCCGTCGGCGTGGGGGTGGGTGCGGGACTCGGAGTACACGCGGTCGTGAGTGTCAGCGCGAGGACGAGAGCCGCACCAGCGGCGAAGCGTCGTTCCCGAATCATTCCCCCACGCTAGTCAGTCGGGCCGACGCGATCACGGGTTATCCACAGCGGGGCTAGTTTCGATCCCATGTCGTTCGGAGCCGCCGCCCACGCCGCCCGACCCCGTCGCGACGCCGAATCCGCGTGTCCGTGCGGCGCGGGCGTGTTCGGCACGTGCTGCGGCGCGATCATCGCGGGATCGCCGGCACCGACGGCCGAGCAGCTCATGCGATCCCGATTCACGGCGTTCGCGATCGGCGATGCGCAGCACCTGCGGGAGACGTGGCATCCCCGCACGGCACCGGCATCCATCGACCTCGACGATGCGATCGAGTGGCGCCGTCTCGAGATCGTCCGCACGGAGGACGGCGGGCCGACCGGCGAGCGCGGCACCGTCGAGTTCCGCGCGCACTGGCGAGCGTCGGAGACGGGGGAGCGCGGCGTGCTCCACGAAGTCAGCCGCTTCCGCCGCGTCCGGGGGAAGTGGTTCTACCTCGACGGCGACGTCGAAGAGGAGTCCGCGCCGCGCTGAGAAGACCGCGCCGCGGGTGCGCGCGGGCGTAGCGTGAACGCATGTCGCCCACGCGCCCTGATCATGCCGCCGCTGCCGAGGCGCGCCCGGAGTCGCTGCTCACGGTGCTGATCGCACTCGGCGCGAACCTGCTCATCGCCGTCGCGAAGACGTTCGCCGCCGCGCTCACCGGCGCCGCGTCCATGGTGGCCGAGGCGGCACACTCCTGGGCGGACACCGGCAACGAGGTGTTCCTCTACATCGCCGCGCGTCGCAGCACGAAGCCGGCCGACCCTCGGCATCCGTACGGTTACGGCCGCGACGCGTACGTGTGGTCCCTGTTCGCCGCGTTCGGGCTGTTCACCATCGGTGCCGGGGTGTCGATAATGCACGGCATCCAGGAGCTCCTCGATCCCGAGCCCGCCGACCGCTTCGTCATCTCCTACATCGTGCTCGGGATCGCGTTCGTCCTCGAGGGCACGTCTTTCCTGCAGGCGACGCGGCAGTCCAAGCGTGAGGCGACGGCGTCGCACCGCGACCTGCTCGACCATGTGATGAGCACGTCCGATCCGACACTGCGCGCCGTCTTCTTCGAGGACGCCGCAGCGTTGATCGGCCTGGTGATCGCGTTCGCCGGCATCCTGGCCCACCAGATCACGGGATCCGCGACACCGGATGCCGTGGGCTCGATCCTCGTCGGCGTGCTGCTCGCCGTCGTCGCGATCCTCCTCATCCGGCAGAACCGGCGGTTCCTCGTCGGCGTCGCAATCGACCCGGAGCTGCGCGCGGCGGCGCTGCAGCGCCTCCTCGCCCACCCGTCGATCGCGCAGATCACCTACCTCCACATCGAGTACGTCGGCCCGGGCCGCGTCTTCCTCGTCGTCGCCGTCGACCTCGCCGGCGACACTCCCGAGCACGAGGTCGCCGTGACCCTCAACGCGATCGAAGACGAACTCGCCGCGTCCCCGCGCGTCGCGTGGGCGGTGCTCACCCTGTCGCGCCCCGGGGCGCCCGCGCTCGACCCCGCCGACCCCGCGGATCCGCTCCGCGGGTGAGCCTCAGCGTCTGATAGCATGAAATGTCACGCGTGTGGCCCTTTGGCATGCGCGTGGACTCGAAAGAACACACCCTTCGCCGTGACCCGGCATCCGTTCGCGCTCGCGCGTGCGATATGGGGCACGGCCCGACATCCCACCACCCAAGGACAACCCACTACATGACTACCGCAACGACCGCCCCGGCCACCAAGCAGGTCGCCATCAACGACATCGGATCTGCTGAGGACTTCCTGGCCGCGGTCGAGAAGACCCTCAAGTTCTTCAACGACGGAGACCTCATCGAAGGCACCGTCGTGAAGATCGACCGCGACGAGGTACTCCTCGACGTGGGCTACAAGACCGAGGGCGTCATCCCCTCGCGTGAGCTCTCCATCAAGCACGACGTCGACCCCAACGAGGTCGTCAAGGTCGGCGACGAGGTCGAAGCCCTCGTTCTCCAGAAGGAGGACAAGGAAGGCCGCCTCATCCTCTCCAAGAAGCGCGCGCAGTACGAGCGCGCGTGGGGCGATGTGGAGAAGATCAAGGAGAACGACGGCGTCGTCACCGGTCAGGTCATCGAGGTCGTCAAGGGTGGCCTCATCGTCGACATCGGCCTCCGCGGCTTCCTGCCGGCATCGCTGATCGAGCTGCGCCGCGTCCGCGACCTCACGCCGTACCTCGGCCAGGAGATCGAGGCCAAGATCCTCGAGCTCGACAAGAACCGCAACAACGTCGTGCTCTCGCGCCGCGCCCTGCTCGAGCAGACGCAGTCCGAGTCGCGCACCACGTTCCTCAACAACCTGCACAAGGGTCAGGTTCGCAAGGGCGTCGTCTCGTCGATCGTCAACTTCGGTGCGTTCGTCGACCTGGGCGGCGTGGACGGCCTCGTGCACGTCTCCGAGCTGTCCTGGAAGCACATCGAGCACGCCTCCGAGGTCGTCGAGGTGGGCCAGGAGGTCACCGTCGAGATCCTCGAGGTCGACCTCGACCGCGAGCGCGTCTCCCTCTCGCTGAAGGCGACGCAGGAGGACCCGTGGCAGGTCTTCGCCCGCACCCACGCCATCGGCCAGGTCGCTCCGGGCAAGGTCACCAAGCTCGTTCCGTTCGGCGCGTTCGTGCGCGTCGCGGACGGCATCGAGGGCCTCGTGCACATCTCGGAGCTCTCCGGCAAGCACGTCGAGCTCGCCGAGCAGGTCGTGTCGGTCGGCGAAGAGGTCTTCGTCAAGATCATCGACATCGACCTCGAGCGTCGCCGCATCTCGCTGTCGCTCAAGCAGGCCAACGAGTCGGTCGACCCCAACGGCACCGAGTTCGACCCGGCGCTGTACGGCATGACGACCGAGTACGACGAGAACGGCGAGTACAAGTACCCCGAGGGCTTCGACCCCGAGTCGGGTGCCTGGCTCGAGGGCTTCGACGCTCAGCGCGAGAAGTGGGAGCAGGAGTACGCTGCGGCCCAGGCGCGCTGGGAGGCGCACAAGGTCGCCGTCGCCAAGGCGCTCGAGGCCGAGGCTGCCGCCCCGGTCGAGACCGGCGCGTCGAGCTTCTCCTCCGACTCGAACAGCGGCGGTACGCTCGCCGACGACGAGGCGCTCGCCGCTCTGCGCGAGAAGCTCTCGGGTCGCTGATCCGCTCCATTCCGATCGGATAGCGCGCACCGCGCATCCCGATCCCGTACAGGGGCCGGCATCTTCGGATGTCGGCCCCTGTCGCGTCGATCCCCACGGCATGGTCGGCGCGCGGTACCGTGATCGGTGAGGTACGCATGAAACGACAGACCCCCCCTGCCGTGGCCACCCGATCGACGTCGCGTGCGGCGTTCCGGTTCGAGCTGCGCGACCGCGTCGCGGCCGGCAACCAGCTGCTGCTGTGCGGCATCGTCGCAGCGCTGTTCATCGGCGGTCTGATCCTCGGGTCGCTGACGCAGCCGGGACTGTTCGCCGCCGGCGCGTTCGCGATCGCGGTCGGGGCGATCGCCGCGCTGTCCGTGCCGTGGTCCCAGGTTCCTGCGGGGTGGGTCGCCGCGGTGCCGATCCTCGACATCTTCGCGATCGCGGTGCTGCGTCTCGCCGAGCCGACGAGCGGGGTGGGGCTGCTCTGGGCCTTCCCCGCGATGTGGCTGGCCTCCCTCGGCCGGTGGGGGCTCGTGACCGGCTGCGCCTTGACCACCACGCTGTACTGGGTGGTCGTGGCCTTCGGCCCCTACTCGGTGTTCACGTTCAGCACCCTCCTCCTCCCGCTCGTGATCATCGCGATCAGCAGTGCGGGATACTCCTCGTCGCAGCGCTTCGCCGCTCAGCGCGAGCTGCTGGATGCGCAAGCGGCGCGCCTCGCTTTCGCGCGCGCTGCGGCGGTACGGCAGGAGCAGCTCGTCTCCGAGGTGCTCGACACGGTGGACTTCGGTGTCGTGCGCCTGTCGGTCGGCGGTGACATCGTCTACGAGAACGACGCCGTGGGGCGTTTCAGCAGCGCGATCCCCGGACTGCATGCGGCGTCGGCGCGCACCGACCTCCTCGCGGAGGACGGCGTGACCCCGCTCGACCCGTCGGACCATCCGCTCGCGCGCGTGCGACGCGGCGAGACCATCGAGGACGAGGTCGTCTGGTCGAGGGATGCCGAGGGTCGTCTCAGCGCGCTGAGCTTTGCCTCCCGCCGACTGATCGACCACCGCGGCGAGGATTCCGGGGCGGTCATCGTCGCGCGCGACGTGACGGCGGAGCGTGAGGCGCTCCGCGCACGCGATGACCTCGTCGCCTCCGTGTCGCACGAGCTGAGGACGCCGCTGACCTCGGTGCTCGGATATCTCGAGCTGGCGTTGGACGATGACCTTCCCGATCGAGCGCGGCGGCACGTCGACACGGCGCTCAGTAGTGGTGAGCGACTGCTGGCGATCGTCGCGGACATCCTTTCCGCATCACGCTCCTCCCGGCATTCGGTCGAGTCATCGGTCCATCCGCGCGAGATCGACGTGGCCGACGTCGTGCGGGCGTCGGCACTCGCTCTGAAGCCCCTTGCGGAGGAACGCGTCATCAAAGTCAGCATGACCGGCGACGAGCGCGTTGCGGCGTACGCCGACGCGAGCCGCATCCGGCAGGTCGTCGACAACCTCCTCGGAAACGCGATCAAGTTCAATCGCGACGGCGGGGCCGTCGAGCTCGCCGTGCACGCAGAGGGCGACACGAGCGTCATCGAGGTGCGCGACACCGGCGTCGGCATCGCCGAGGCGGACCGGGCGCACGTGTTCGAGCGCTTCTACCGGGCATCCGAGGACGTCGCGGGGAACGGGCTCGGGCTCGCCATCAGCGCGGAGATCGTGAAAGCGCACGGCGGGCAGATCTCCGTCGAATCCACTCTGGGGCACGGATCCACGTTCGTCGTGGAACTGCCGGCGCGAGGGCCAGGGGGGCGCAACGCATGACCCTCGATCTCTTCACCCTCACCGTGACGACCGCCGTCGTGGCATCGGTCGCGAGCATGACGTACATCATCGAGACGATCCTCCGTCGCGACACGGGGCCAGGCCGGCTGTGGGCGGTCGCCTTCCTCTGCGGAGTTCTCACGACGTTCGCCTATATCGCGTGGTCCGCCGGCATCGGGAACATGGTGCCGGTCGCGATCGGCAACGCGCTCTTCGTCCTGGTGCCGGGCTTCATGTGGCTCGGCAGTCGCCGCTTCAACGATCGCCCGAGCTTTCTCGCGTCCGTGGTGGTGGGAGTGCTCGCCCTCGCCACGCTCGTCGCGGCGCTGCTGGAGACGCCCACCCGGGGCAGCTGGGGAGGGTGGCCGGTCATGGCCGTGAGTCTCGTGGCGCTCTTCACGGCGGGCGCGATCGAGATCCTCCGCGCGCCGCTGCGGCGACTGCGCACGTCGTGGGCGTTGACCGCGGTCCTGGTGTTCGTCGCGCTGTTCTACGCCGTGCGGGTCGTGCTCTTCTGGACGTTCGGGCCCGACAGCGCGCTCTTCTCGACGTGGTTCGGCTCCATCACCGCGAATTTCGTGACGATGACGCTCACCGTCGTCGCCGCGATCGTCACGTCCGTCCTTCGCTCGCACCGCACCGCCGAGAGCCGGTATGCCTGGCTCACGGAGGGCGGGGTGGCCGCGGACGGTGTCATGCGCGCACGGACCTTCGCCGACGCGGCCGCCGACATCCTGGCGCGCGCCTCCTGGCGGGCGGACGGCGTCGCGATCATCGTCATCCACATCGACGGAGTGGCGGAGATTCGACGAGCCTTCGGCGCCGAGGTCGCCGACGCGGTGGCCCACTCCTGCCGGCAGGCGGTCCGTCGCTATGCGCCGGCATCGGCGATCGTCGGGGAGGATGCCGATACCGAACTCGCCGTCTGCGCCCCCGCGCCGACCGCCGCCGACGCCCGACGACTGGGCGCGACGATCTACCGGGGATGCATGGAGGAACTCTCGGCCGCGGAGTCGGGGCTGTTCCCCGTCGTCGGGGTGGGTGTGGCGTTCACCGAGGACATCGGCTACGAGTTCGCGCCCCTGCAGCGTGTCGCGCTGGCGGCGGCGCGCCGCGCGATCGAGACGCCCGGGTCGTCCGTGCTGCTCGGTGCGCCCACCTCGGCGTCGTGACAGGCTGATCGGTATGACTCTCATCGCCCTCACCGGCGGGATCGCGTCCGGCAAGTCCACGATCGCTCGCCGACTCGCCGAGCACGGCGCCGTCATCGTGGACGCCGATGCCCTCGTACGCGAGGTGCAGCGGCCGGGATCGCCCGTGGTCACTGCGATCGCCGACGCCTTCGGCTCCGATGTCGTGACGCGCGACGGCGCGCTCGACCGCGCGGCCCTCGGTGCTCGCGTCTTCGGCGACCCGGAGGCTCTCGGCCGGCTCAACGCGATCGTCCATCCGGCGGTGAGGGCGGAGTCGGCACGCAGGTTCGCGGCGGCCGCGGCCGCCGATCCCGCCGCCGTCGTCGTCTACGACGTGCCGCTTCTCGTGGAAGCCCGCGTCGACGATCCGTGGGATCTCATCGTCGTGGCGGATGCCCCCGCCGAGCTCCGTGCGCGCCGGCTGGTCGAGCTGCGCGGGCTGAACGCCGACGAGGCATCCGCGCGGATCGCCTCCCAGGTGGATGACGACACGCGCCGTGCGATCGCCGACGTGGTCATCGACACGTCGGGGTCAGTCGACGCCACCCTCGCGCAGACCGACGCGCTGTGGGCGCGTGTGCAATCGGCGTCGGCGACGTAGCAGCACCACGACCGCCACGACGAGGCCAAGAAGAAACACGCCGGCGATGACCGGCGCGAGGATCGCCGCGAGGGCGAGCGCCAACGAGGAGACGTCCTCCGCGGTCGACAGCGCCGGTGCCGCGAGGCCCGCCGTCGCCATGTTCGCGACGGGCCGGACCGCGGCCTTCGCGAGGTGGACGAGAAGTGCGATGACGACGCCGACGACGATCGGCACCCAGGTGCCGTCCGCGAAGAGCCGCGAGGGGTCCGTCACCTCCTGAGCCCCCGCGCCGGCGCCGAAGGCGATGCCTCCCGATGCCGGGCGGACGATCGTCTGGATGACGTCGTTGACCGAGTCGACGGCGGGGATCTTGTCGGCGACGATCTCGACGACGAGGAGGGCGCCGATGATCCACAGCGCGACGTCACCGGAGAGCCACGACCATGCCGTCGGCAGCGCGAATCCCGGAAGCAGCCGGTCGAGGAGGCCGAGCGCGAACAGCGGCATCCATGCGTTGAGGCCCGCCGCTGCGGCGAGGCTCGACCCGACGAGGAACTCCAGCATGCCTCCAGGGTAGGCATCAGGCGCCCCGATCACACGCTCGCGGCGAACGCCGACCCGCATGTCGGAGGCCGCGCCTACGCTGGAAGCATGCAGACCACGCGATCCGTGCGCCCGTTCGAGGTCGTGAGCGAGTACACGCCGAGCGGCGACCAGCCCCAGGCGATCGCCGACCTCGCGGCGCGCATCAACGCCGGCGAGACCGATGTCGTGCTCCTCGGTGCGACCGGTACGGGCAAGTCCGCGACGACGGCCTGGCTCATCGAGCAGGTGCAGCGGCCGACGCTCGTCCTCGCTCACAACAAGACCCTCGCGGCGCAGCTCGCGAACGAGTTCCGCGACCTCATGCCGAACAATGCCGTCGAGTACTTCGTGAGCTACTACGACTACTACCAGCCCGAGGCCTACGTGCCGCAGACGGACACGTTCATCGAGAAGGACTCCTCGATCAACGCCGAGGTCGAGCGGCTGCGGCATTCGACGACGAACTCGCTGCTGAGCCGTCGCGATGTCGTCGTGGTCTCGACCGTGTCGTGCATCTACGGCCTCGGCGCGCCGGAGGAGTACCTGCGCGCGATGGTCGCGCTGCAGGTGGGGGAGCGGTACGACCGCGACGCGCTGATCCGCAAGTTCATCGCGATGCAGTACAACCGCAACGACGTCGACTTCTCCCGCGGCAACTTCCGCGTTCGCGGCGACACGATCGAGATCATCCCGGTGTACGAGGAGTACGCCGTGCGCATCGAGCTCTTCGGCGACGAGATCGAGGCGCTGTACATGCTGCATCCGCTCACGGGCGACATCGTTCAGCGTCTCGACAGCGTGCCCATCTTCCCGGCATCCCACTACGTCGCCGGCACCGACACCGTCCACCGCGCGATCGGGACGATCGAGACCGAGCTCGGCGAGCGGCTGAAGGAGTTCGAGGGGCAGGGCAAGCTCCTCGAGGCGCAGCGTCTGCGCATGCGTACGACGTTCGACCTCGAGATGCTGCAGCAGCTCGGATTCTGCTCCGGCATCGAGAACTACTCACGCCATCTGGACGGACGGTCGCCGGGCGAGCCGCCGCACACGCTGCTCGACTTCTTCCCCGATGACTTCCTCATGGTCATCGACGAATCGCACGTGACGGTGCCGCAGATCGGCGCGATGTACGAAGGGGATGCCTCGCGCAAGCGCACGCTCGTCGATCACGGGTTCCGGCTTCCGAGCGCGATGGACAACCGCCCCCTGCGCTTCGACGAGTTCAAACAGCGCATCGGCCAGACCGTGTACCTCTCCGCCACGCCCGGCAAGTACGAGATGGGGATCGCGGACGGCGTCGTAGAGCAGATCATCCGCCCCACCGGACTCGTCGACCCCGAGATCATCGTCAAGCCGTCGAAGGGGCAGATCGACGACCTGCTGGAGGAGATCCGCATCCGCGTCGAGCGGGACGAGCGCGTGCTCGTGACGACGCTCACGAAGAAGATGGCCGAGGAGCTCACCGACTTCCTCGGCGAGCACGGCGTGCGGGTGCGCTACCTGCACTCGGATGTCGACACCCTGCGCCGTGTCGAGCTGCTGACGGAACTGCGTCAGGGGGTCTACGACGTGCTCGTCGGTATCAACCTCCTCCGTGAAGGGCTCGACCTGCCCGAAGTGTCCCTCGTCGCGATCCTCGACGCCGACAAGGAGGGGTTCCTGCGCAGTGGCACGTCGCTCATCCAGACGATCGGTCGCGCGGCGCGCAACGTGTCGGGCGAGGTCCACATGTACGCCGACAACATGACCGACTCGATGCGCTCCGCCATCGAGGAGACCGACCGCCGCCGCGAGAAGCAGATCGCGTACAACCTCGAGAACGGCATCGATCCGCAGCCGCTGCGCAAGAAGATCGCCGACATCACCGACGCGCTCGCGCGCGAGGCATCCGACACGCAGTCCTTGATGAACGGACGGGCGACGGCCAAGAACAAGTCCGGAAAGGGCAAGTCGCCGACACCGCAGCTGCGCCGCGAGGGCATCGCCGCGGAGGGGGCGATGCAGCTCGAGGCGACGATCGAAGACCTCACGGCGCAGATGCTCGCCGCAGCCTCAGAGCTCAAGTTCGAGCTCGCCGGGCGCCTGCGCGATGAGGTCCAGGACCTCAAGAAGGAGCTGCGCGCGATGGAGAGGGCCGGGCACGCCTGATGGATCAGCGAGTGAGTCTCGTCACGCTCGGAGTGAACGACCTCGAACGCTCCATCCGTTTCTACCGCGCGCTCGGCTGGGAACCGCACCCTTCGTCGGTCGCGGGAGAGGTCGCCTTCTACCAGGCCGGTGGTCTCGTCGTCGGGCTGTGGTCGCGCCGTGCGCTGGCGGCGGATTCGGGCACCGTCGACAGCGGCGGCTGGGGAGGCGTGACCCTCGCGCACAACGTCGTCTCTCGTGACGAGGTCGATTCCGTGCTGACGGATGCCGAGGCCGCCGGTGCCCGCATCGGGCGCCGCGCAGCGGAGACGGATTGGGGTGGCTACTCGGGCATCTTCATCGACCCCGACGGGCACCCGTGGGAGGTGGCCGTGAACCCGGGGTGGACGATCGACGAGACCGGGCGGACGCTGCTGCGCTGAGGCGGTGGCTCGCGCCGCGTTTGGTATCGTCGTGGGGTTGGCAAGACGTCGCCCGAGGGGGCGCGAGAGGCACCTGTGACGAACGAATCCCCGCGGCAGCAGCGCGATGCACGGCCGGAGGCCGACATCTCCCACTCCCTCGCCGAGATCGCTGCGCACGTCGGTGGCGACCTCCGCGTCGATGGGCCCGCCGCCCATGGCGTCGCGTTGAGCACCGCCGGCGTGCGTACGGGTGACCTCTTCGTCGCGGCCGCCGGCGCGAGCACGCACGGTGCCCGATATGCCGCTGACGCGCGGGCTGCCGGTGCGGTCGCGGCGCTCACCGATCCTGCCGGCGCCGAATGGGTCCCCGCGGGCATGCCGCTCATCGTCGTCGACGACCCCCGCGGCCTCCTGGGTCGCCTCTCCGCCTGGTTCTACGGCCACCCGGCGACCGCGTTGAAGACGATCGGCGTGACCGGTACGCAGGGCAAGACGTCGACGACGTTCCTCATCGACGCGGCGCTCGGCGAACGCAGCAGCGGTCTGATCGGATCGATGGGATCGAAGATCGACGGCATCCCGGTGCCGACCAAACTGACGACGCCCGAAGCGCCCGCACTGCACGCGCTGCTCGCGAAGATGCGCGAAGAAGGCGTCACCTGGGTCTCCTCGGAGGTGTCGAGCCAGGCGATCACGATGCGCCGCGTCGACGGGCTGGTCTTCGATGTCGCCGTCTTCCTGAACCTCGGCCACGACCACCTCGACTTCCATGGTTCGCAGGAGAACTACCGCGCGGCCAAGCGCGAGCTCCTCACGCCCGCGATGTCGCGGCTCGCGCTCGTCAACATCGACGATCAGGCCGGCCGCCGCTTCCACGACGATCCCGAGCTGCGCACGGAGTCGTTCTCGATCACCGGTCGCGACGCCGACTGGCGGGCGATCGACATCGAGCTCGGACCCGACGGCTCGGCGTTCACCGTCGTCGGTCCGGAGGGCCAGTCCGCGCGCTTCACGACGCCCATCATCGGCACGTTCACGGTGAGCAACATCCTCGCCGCCGTCGCGGCGCTCGACCGCGTCGGATACCCGCTGGAGCGCTCGGTCGCGGGTCTGGCGGACTTCACCGGGCCCGAGGGGCGCGTGCAGTTCGTGCCGGTCGACGCCGACTTCCGCGTCGTCATCGACGCGGGCCACAAGCCGGAGGCGATCAACGCGCTGCTGTGCGCGCTGCGTCCCGCAACGTCGGGTCGCATCATCACGGTCATCGGCTCCAACGGCAACCGCGACGCGCACAAGCGCCCCTTGATGGGGCGATTCTCCGCCATGGCATCCGACATCGTCGTCGTCACCGACGACAACCCCGCCGACGAGGACCCGGCGATGATCCGCCGTGCCGTCGTGGCCGGCACCCGCGGGTCGAGCGCTCAGGTGTTCGACATCGCGGGGCGGGCGGAGGCGATCCACCACGCCGTCGAGCTGGCGGAGGCCGGCGATCTGCTCGTCATCGTCGGCAAGGGCGACGAGCGGCACCAGATCACGGCGCACGGCATCGTTCCCCACAGCGACCCCGATGAGGTCGCGTGGGCACTCGAGCGGCGCCGCGACCGTACCGCGGACTGACCGCCTCGCCCGCTCGTCACGGGCAGTGCAGAAGCGGTTTGGGCCCGGAGCGATCCACCGTGTGGCTGGCCATCGCGGCTCCGCAGACCGGACACGTCCGCTCCGCCGCCGGAGCGACGGGGACGTCGTCGTATGGGCCGACCGAGGCCGGGCCCGCGAAGCGGATGAGCTGGCGATTCAGGTAGGTGTACCACCCGCCCGCTTCGCGCACGCGCGTGCGGAGGGACGGGCGCTCAGCGTCACTTCGTGTCATGATGATTAGTGTACTAACGAATTCTGAAGGGATGCCATGGACGACGCCGATGCCCGCGACGCGCTGCTGAAGCTCGACAATCAACTGTGCTTCGCGCTCGTGACGGCGGCGCGCAACGTCGTGGCGATCTATCGGCCCATCCTCGAGCCGCTCGGCCTCACACACCCTCAGTACCTCGTGATGCTCGCTCTCTGGGAGCGTGCGCCGCGCCCCCTCGGCGACCTCGCCGAGGAACTCGCCATGGAGCCCGCCACGCTCTCCCCGCTCGTGAAGCGGCTGAATGCGCGCGGACTCGTCTCCCGCGACCGCAGCGAGAGCGACGAGCGCATCCTCGAGGTGGGGCTGACACCGGCGGGGTGGGCGCTGCGGACGCGCGCGCTGGATGTTCCGGCTCAGGTGATGGCGTCGACGGGAATGACCGCGGAGCGTGTCGCCGCCCTGCGCGATGCCCTCGCCCCATTCGCCGGGCGACGCGCTTCCTGAGCTCGGCACGCCTCCCCGCACGACGCACGGACCCCGTGTCGGAGGCCCCGCCTAGACTTGAGCAGTGCCTATCGTCCCCGTCGCAGCCTCGAAACTCAGCGTCCGCGGAGCCCGCGTCCACAACCTCAAGAACGTGGATCTGGACATCCCGCGCGATTCGCTGGTCGTCTTCACCGGTCTCTCCGGATCGGGGAAGTCGTCCCTCGCGTTCGACACCATCTTCGCGGAGGGACAGCGGCGCTACGTCGAGTCGCTGAGCGCCTACGCGCGCCAGTTCCTCGGCCAGGTCGATCGCCCCGACGTCGACTTCATCGAGGGGCTGAGCCCGGCGGTCTCGATCGACCAGAAGTCGACGAACCGCAACCCGCGCTCGACGGTCGGCACGATCACCGAGATCCACGACTACATGCGCCTGCTCTGGGCGCGCATCGGCGTGCCGCACTGCCCGGAATGCGGTGCGCAGATCCAGCGTCAGACCGTGCAGCAGATCGCCGACCAGCTGATGGAACTGCCCGATCGCACCCGGTACCAGATCGTCGCCCCCGTCGTCACGCAGAAGAAGGGCGAGTTCGTCGACCTCTTCAAGGAGCTCTCCGCGAAGGGCTATGCGCGCGCGGTCGTCGACGGCGACCTCATCCAGCTCTCCGAGCCTCCTGTGCTCAAGAAGAGCTACAAGCACGACATCGCGGTCGTCGTCGACCGCCTCGTCGCCGCTCCCGACATCCTGGGGCGCGTCACCGATTCCGTCGAGACGGCGCTCGGCCTCGCGGGCGGCATCGTGCAGGTGAACTACGTCGATGAAGAAGGGGATGCCGCGTGGCAGAGCTTCAGCGAGAAGCTCGCCTGTCCGAACGGCCACCCGCTGCAGCTCACCGAGATCGAGCCGCGCACGTTCTCCTTCAACGCGCCGTTCGGCGCCTGCCCGGCGTGCTCGGGCCTCGGCACCCGGATGTCCGTCGATGTCGAGCTCATGTTGGGGGACGAGGACCTCTCGATCAACGAAGGCGTCATCATCCCCTGGACGACGCAGGGCAAGGGCCTCTATCAGTACTACGAGCGGCTCCTCGTCGGTCTCGCCGATGACCTCGACTTCTCCCTCGACACGCCGTGGCGCAAGCTCCGCGCCGAGGTGAAGGATGCCGTCCTGCGCGGCGAGAACTACAAGGTCACGGTGAAGTGGCGGAACCGCTACGGACGCGAGATGCGGTACTCGTCCGGCTTCGAAGGCGTCGTGCCGTACATCGAGCGGCAGTACACCCAGGCGGAGACCGACACCCAGCGACAGCGGTGGGCCGAGTACCTGCGCGAGGTGCCGTGCCCCGTGTGCAACGGCGATCGGCTCAAGCCCGAGGTGCTCGCGGTGCTCGTGCACGGGCGATCGATCGCGGATGCCTCACGGATGAGCCTCGGCGACGCGCAGTCGTACTTCGACGAGCTCGATCTGACCGATCGTGAGGCGAAGATCGCCGCGGCCGTGCTGCGCGAGATCCGCGCGCGCCTGGACTTCCTCATCCAGGTGGGGCTCAACTACCTGAGCCTCAGCCGCGCTGCGGGCTCCCTCTCCGGCGGTGAGGCGCAGCGCATCCGTCTCGCCACCCAGATCGGCTCGGGGCTCACGGGCGTGCTCTACGTGCTCGACGAGCCGTCCATCGGACTGCACCAGCGCGACAACCGCCGACTCATCGAGACGCTCGTGCACCTGAAGAGCCTCGGCAACACCTTGATCGTCGTCGAGCACGACGAGGAGACCGTGCACGCGGCGGACTGGATCGTCGACATCGGCCCGCGCGCCGGCGTGCACGGGGGAGAGGTCGTCCACTCCGGGCCGCTCGCGTCGCTGCTCACCGAGGACCGCTCCCTGACGGGCGCGTACCTCAGCGGACGACGGTCGATCGAGACACCGAAGAAGCGCCGCAAGATCGACAAGAAGCGCATGCTGACGGTCGTCGGCGCGCGCGAGAACAACCTCAAGAACGTGACCGCGGACTTCCCTCTCGGGGTCCTGACCGCTGTCACCGGCGTCAGCGGCTCGGGCAAGTCGTCGCTCGTCAACGGCATCCTCTACGAAGTGCTCGCGACGAAGCTCAACGGTGCGCGCCGCGTCGCGGGCAAGCACACGCGCGTCACGGGCCTGGACAACCTCGACAAGGTCGTGCACGTCGATCAGGCGCCGATCGGGCGCACGCCGCGCTCGAACCCCGCGACGTACACAGGGGTGTTCGACCGGATCCGGACGCTCTTCAGCGAGACGAGCGAAGCGAAGGTGCGGGGCTATCAACCCGGTCGGTTCAGCTTCAACGTCAAGGGCGGACGGTGCGAGGCGTGCTCGGGCGACGGCACGATCAAGATCGAGATGAACTTCCTTCCTGACGTCTATGTCGACTGCGAGGTGTGCCACGGCAAGCGCTACAACCGCGACACGCTGAGCGTCCACTACAAGGGCAAGAACATCGCCGAAGTGCTGGAGATGCCGATCTCCGAGGCGGCCGACTTCTTCGAGCCCATCCAGGCGATCCACCGGTACCTCAAGACCCTCGTGGACGTCGGTCTCGGCTATGTGCGTCTCGGGCAGTCGGCCACGACCCTCTCCGGCGGCGAGGCGCAGCGCGTCAAGCTCGCGACCGAGCTGCAGCGCCGCTCCAACGGGCGGAGCGTCTACGTGCTCGACGAGCCGACGACGGGCCTCCACTTCGAGGACGTCGCCCGCCTGCTGGAAGTGCTCGGCGGCCTCGTCGACAAGGGCAACACCGTCATCGTCATCGAGCACAACCTCGACGTGATCAAGTCGGCCGACTGGATCATCGACCTCGGACCCGAGGGGGGATCGGGCGGCGGCCAGATCGTCGCCACCGGCACGCCGGAGCAGGTCGCGCGCGTCGCGGAGAGCCACACGGGCGCCTTCCTCGCCGAAGTGCTGGAGGTCGCCGAGGTGCTGGAGTCCGGCTCCGCGGCCACTCGGGAGCCCGCCCGCAAGGCCGGCTGACATGGCGAACGCGCTTCCCTACAAGCCGAAGCCGGGGGAGATCCCGACCCAGCCCGGGGTGTATCGCTTCCGCGACGCCGACGGACGGGTGCTGTACGTCGGCAAGGCGAAGAACCTGCGGGCGCGGCTGTCGAACTATTTCGCCCCGCTGCACACGCTGCACGAGCGCACCCGCCGGATGGTGCTGACGGCGGCATCCGTCGAGTGGACGGTCGTGGCGAGCGACGTCGAGTCGCTGCAGCTCGAGTACATGTGGATCCAGGAGTACTCGCCGCCGTTCAACGTCCGGTACAAGGACGACAAGTCGTACCCGTACATGGCGATCACCCTCGGCGACGAGGCGCCGCGGGTCATCGTGACGCGCAACCGGAGGATTCCGGGCGCGCGCTACTTCGGCCCGTATCCGAAGATCTGGGCGGTGCACGACACGATCGATCTCATGATCAAGGTGTTCCCGATCCGTACCTGTTCGGATGCCTCGTACAAGAAGGCCATGGCGACGGGCAGGCCGTGCTTCCCCGGGCAGATCGGGCGCTGCGGCGGTCCCTGCTCGATGAAGGTCACGATCGAGGAGCACCGCGCGATCGTCGACGACTTCGTGGCCTTCATGGCCGGCGGTGACGCGCGGTTCAGCCGTGAGCTCACGGCGCGGATGCGCGAGGCATCCGCTGCGATGGACTACGAGGCGGCGGCGCGCTACCGCGACCGACTGCAGGCGATCGACGCCGTGCTCAGCCGCAGCTCGCTCGTCCTCGCCGACGACACCGACGCCGATCTCTTCGGGATCGCGGAGGACGAGCTGTCCGCCGCCGTCCAGCACTTCGTCGTGCGCGGCGGGCGCGTCCGCGGTGTACGTGCGACGACGATCGACAAGGAGCTCGACATCTCCGGCGCCGACCTCGTCGATCAGGTGCTCCAGCGCACGTACGGTGCGGCGAGCCCGAGTGAGATCCCGCGCCAGGTGCTCGTCCCGACGCTTCCCGACGACGCCCTCGAACTCGAGCAGTGGCTGCAGGAGCGTCGCGGCAAGCGCGTGTCGCTCCAGGTCGCGCAGCGCGGACGCAAGGCCGATCTCCTGCGCACCGCGACGATCAACGCGCAGCAGGCGCTCCTCCTGCACAAGACGCGGCGCACCTCCGACTACACGTCCCGTACCAAAGCCCTCACGGACCTGCAGCTCGCGCTCGGGATGGACGAAGCGCCGCTGCGCATCGAGTGCTACGACGTGTCGCACCTGTCCGGAACGAACGTCGTGGCATCCATGGTCGTCTTCGAGGACGGGCTGCCGCGCAAGGACCAGTACCGTTCGTTCAGCGTCCCCGAGACGACCGACGACACCGACTCGCTCTATCAGGTGCTGATGCGCCGCCTCGCGCACATCGACCGCGACGATGCGGTCACGGAAGCCGAGGCCGCCGCGCGCGCCCTCGGCGAGTCGGATGACGAGGCTCCGGTCGTGACCGAGCGCAAGCGCCCACGGTTCGCGTACCGTCCGCAGCTGCTCGTCGTCGACGGCGGCGCACCGCAGGTCTCGGCGGCTGCGCGCGCCCTGCAGGACTCCGGCCACACCGAGATCGCCCTCTGCGGCATCGCGAAGCGGCTCGAGGAGATCTGGCTGCCCGGCGACGAGTACCCCGTCATCCTGCCGCGTACTTCGGAGGCGCTGTACCTGCTGCAGCGACTGCGCGATGAAGCGCACCGCTTCGCCATCACGCACCAGCGCACGCGGCGCGGGCGCGACATCACGACGGTGCTGGCGGAGGTCCCGGGGCTCGGAGACGCGCGGATCAAGGCGCTGCTGAAGCACTTCGGGTCCGTCGCGGCACTGAGCCGGGCGAGCGCTGCCGAGATCACCGAGCTGCCCGGGATCGGCCCCAAGCTCGCCGCCGCGATCGAGGAACGTCTCGCGAAGCGCGCAGCCCCAGGTCGCGCCTCCGCCCCTGCTCGCGCGGCCGGCTTCGACACGGTCGAGACCGTGAACCGGTGAGATCGGGCCCCGCCACCGTGCGGCGACTCGCTAGGCTGAGGGAGATCCTGGGGAGGACACGTGGCTGAGGACGAGGTCGCCAGCGAGATCCTGATCGTGACCGGGATGTCGGGCGCCGGGCGCACGACGGCCGCGAACGCCCTCGAGGACCTCGACTGGTACGTCGTCGACAATCTTCCGCCGCAGATGCTGCGGCCGCTGCTCGACATCTCCGACCTCGCCGCCGGTGCGCTGCCGAAGATCGCCGCCGTCGTCGACGTGCGCGGGCGCGACCTCTTCCGCGAGTTGCCCGCCGTGGCGAGTTCGCTCCGCGCCGCGCGCCAGGTCAGAGTGCTCTTCCTGGATGCCTCCGACGACGTCCTCGTGCGTCGCTTCGAATCCGTCCGTCGCCCCCACCCGCTGCAGGGTGACGGGACGATCCTGGACGGGATCCGCCGGGAGCGGGAGCGCCTCGCGGCGATCCGCGAGAGCGCGGATGTCCTCATCGACACGAGCGCACTCAACATCCATCAACTCGCGACGCGCGTCGTCGATCTCTTCAGCGAAGAGGGCGAGGCGCGGCACACCGTCACCGTCATGAGCTTCGGCTTCAAGTACGGTCTTCCGACCGACGTCGACCTCGTCGCCGATATGAGGTTCCTCCCCAATCCGTTCTGGATACCCGAGCTGAAGGGGCTCACGGGGGAGGAGGAGCCCGTGCGCGAGTTCGTCCTCGGGCAGACCGGCGCGCGCGAGTTCATCGACGCCTACGCCGCGGCGCTGCACCCCGTGCTGGAGGGGTATCAGCGCGAGAACAAGCGCCATTCCGTCGTCGCGGTCGGCTGCACGGGGGGTAAGCATCGCTCGGTCGTCACCGCCGTCGAGCTCGCCGCGCGGCTGGCGGAGGTGCCCGGAGTGGCCGTGCGCGTGAAGCATCGAGACCTCGGACGCGAGTAGGCTGGTCGTTCGTCCCCGCACCGAAGACCGAAGGATCGCCGTGTCACCAACCGTCGACGTGAAGACCGAGCTGGCCGGGGTCCGTGACCCTCGACCCACGGCTCGCGTGGCGGAACTGACCGCGATCCTCCGATTCTCCGGCGGGTTGCACCAGATCGCGGGACGGGTTGCCGTCGAAGCCGAGCTCGAGTCGGACCTGCTGGCTCGACGCGTCGCGCGCGACATCATGGAGCTCTACGGGGTGCGCCCCGAACTGCACCGTGTGCAGGCCTCGGGCGGGCGCACCGGCGGGACGTTCGCCGTCCGCGTGATCGACGGCGGCGAGACGCTCGCACGCCAGACCGGTCTGCTCGACCAGCGTCGCCGTCCGGTGCGGGGTCTGCCGAACAAGCTCACCACGGGTGCGCGCCCCGATCTCGCCGCGGTGTGGCGCGGCGCGTTCCTCGCCGCCGGTTCGCTCTCCGATCCAGGGCGCTCCGCAGCGCTCGAGATCGCGTGCCCCTCGGGTGAGGCGGCGATGGCTCTCGTCGGAGCGGCGCATCGCCTCGGCATCACGGCGAAGGCTCGCGAAGTGCGCGGCATCCCGCGCGTCGTCGTGCGTGACGGCGACGCCATCCGCGTGGCTCTCGCCGAGATGGGTGCGGTCCGCACGGCCGACGCGTGGGAGGAGATGCGCCAGCGCCGTGAGGTGCGTGCGGGCGTGAACCGCCTCGTGAACTTCGACGACGCCAACCTGCGGCGTTCGGCCCAGGCCGCGGTGGCGGCGTGCGCGCGCGTAGAACGGGCCCTCGAGATCCTCGGGGACGAGGTCCCCGATCACCTCAGGGAGGCGGGGGAGCTGCGCCTGTCGCACCGCGACGCGAGCCTCGACGAACTGGGCCACCACGCCGACCCGCCGCTCACGAAGGACGCCGTCGCGGGCCGTATCCGCCGCCTCCTGGCGATGGCCGACAAGAAGGCGACCGTCGACGGCATCCCCGGCACCGAGTCCGCCGTCCCCGAGGGCTTCGAGGACTGACGCGCCGCCGCCGTCGTCCGCCCCTCGGGCAGCGACGCGTCGCACGGACACGCATCGCACAGAGACGCATGGGGAACAACCCCCTGCCGCGAGCGTTGCACGTCAATAGGATGAGACTCGTCCCCTCGCCGTGCCCCGTGCGCGGCGCGAACAGGAAGAAGAGAACATGGCGAAGTACACACTCCCGGACCTCCCCTACGATTTCGCGGCCCTCGAGCCCCACATCAGCGGCAAGATCATGGAGCTGCACCACGACAAGCATCACCAGGCCTACGTCACCGGCGCGAACACGGCGCTCGAGCAGCTCGCCGAGGCGCGGGAGACCGGCAACCTGGCGAACGTGAACAAGCTCGAGAAGGACCTCGCCTTCAACCTCGGCGGTCACGTCAACCACTCGATCTTCTGGACCAACCTCGCTCCGGCGACCGACGGCGGTGGCGGTGAGCCCGAGGGCGAGCTGAAGGCCGCGATCGACGACAACTTCGGGGGCTTCGACAAGTTCCAGGCGCACTTCACGGCCGCTGCCACCGGCATCCAGGGCTCCGGCTGGGCGGTGCTCAGCTGGGACCCGATCGGCGAGCAGCTCATCATCCAGCAGCTGTTCGATCAGCAGTCCAACACGGCGCAGGGCACCGTCCCGATCTTCCAGCTCGACATGTGGGAGCACGCGTTCTACCTCGACTACCTCAACGTCAAGGCCGACTACGTCAAGGCGGTCTGGAACATCGCGAACTGGGGCAACGTCGCACAGCGCTTTTCGACGGCGCGCGATAAGACGGCGGGCCTGCTCAAGTAGTAGTGTCGTGACCAGGTGAGGATGCCGGGTCTCGCCCGGCAACGGGAGAGACCCGGCATCCTCTTCTCATAAACCAATCGAACGCGTCGGGGTGCGCTCCGCACCGCCAACACGGCGCGACTGAATCGGGAGACAACGTGTCTGTCAAGATCGGAATCAACGGCTTCGGCCGCATCGGACGTAACTTCCTCCGCGCGGCTCTCGAGCAGGGTGCGGACCTCGACATCGTGGCGGTGAACGACCTCACCGACAACAAGACCCTCGCGCACCTCCTCAAGTACGACTCCGTCGGCGGACGCCTCGACGCCGAGGTCTCGTACGACGCGGACTCCATCACCGTCAACGGCAAGGCCATCAAGGTCTTCGAGGAGCGCGACCCCGCCAACCTGCCGTGGGGCGAGCTCGGTGTCGACATCGTCATCGAGTCGACGGGCCGCTTCACCAAGGCTGTCGACGCCAAGAAGCACATCGAGGGTGGGGCGAAGAAGGTCATCATCTCGGCCCCCGGCACCGATGTCGACGGCACGTTCGTCATGGGCGTCAACGACGGCGAGTACGACTCGGCGACGATGAACATCATCTCGAACGCGTCGTGCACCACCAACTGCCTCGCGCCCCTGGCCAAGGTCTTCAACGACAACTTCGGCATCGAGCGCGGCTTCATGATGACCGCGCACGCCTACACGGCCGACCAGAACCTGCAGGACGGCCCGCACAGCGACCTGCACCGGGCCCGCGCCGCGGCGATCAACATCGTGCCCGCGTCGACCGGCGCCGCCAAGGCCATCGGCCTCGTGCTGCCCGAGCTCAACGGCAAGCTCTCCGGCTCGTCGTACCGCGTGCCGGTTCCCACCGGTTCGATCGTGGACCTCACGATCATCACCCCGACCGAAGGCCTGACCGCCGAGGTCATCAACGCCGCCTACAAGAAGGCTGCGGCTGAAGGCGAGCTCGTCGGCTACCTGAAGTACAACGAGGACGCGATCGTCTCGAGCGACATCCAGCTCGACCCGCACTCGTCCGTCTTCGACGCCGGTCAGACCAACGTCTCGGGCAACCTCGTCAAGGTGTCGTCGTGGTACGACAACGAGTGGGGCTACTCCAACCGTCTCGTCGACCTCACCGAGCTCGTCGCCGAGAAGCTCTGATCTAGAACATCATGGCTCTGCGTACCCTCGATTCCCTGGGTTCGCTGGCCGGTAAGCGCGTCATCGTCCGTGTTGACTTCAATGTCCCTCTCAAAGAGGGCGTCATCACGGACGATGGCCGTATCCGGGCGGCTCTTCCCACGCTCAATCACTTGATCAACCAGGGCGCGCGCGTCATCGCGTGCTCCCACCTGGGCCGCCCCGACGGGGCCCCTGACCCGAAGTACAGCCTCGAGCCGGTCGCACAGCGCCTGTCAGAGCTTCTCGGCAAGCCGGTCGCCTTCGCGACCGACACCGTCGGCGAGTCTGCGCAGACCGCGGCATCCGCGCTCGAAGACGGGGACGTGGCCGTCATCGAGAACCTCCGCTTCAACCCGGGCGAGACAGCGAAGGATGCCGCTGAGCGCCGCGCGTTCGCCGAGCAGCTCGCGGCTCTCGGCGACGCGCTCGTCTCAGACGGGTTCGGTGTCGTCCACCGCAAGCAGGCGTCGGTGTACGAGCTCGCCGAGCTCCTGCCGTCCGCCGCCGGCTTCCTCATCGAGAAGGAGGTCGACGTCCTCGACCGTCTCACCGAGAAGCCCGAGCGCCCCTACGCGGTCGTCCTCGGCGGGTCGAAGGTCAGCGACAAGCTCGGCGTCATCGAGCACCTCCTACCGCGTGCGGACAAGATCCTCGTGGGCGGCGGAATGCTCTTCACGTTCCTCGCCGCCCAGGGCCTCAAGGTGGGCAAGAGCCTGCTCGAAGTCGACCAGATCGACACCGTCAAGGGCTATATCGCGACGGCGGCCGAGAAGGGCGTCGAGCTCGTCCTCCCGGTGGACGCGGTCATGGCCTCCGGCTTCGCGGCGGATGCCGACCACGTCGTTGCGGCTGCGGACTCGCTGGAGGACACGCCGTTCGGCGCCGACGGCATGGGTCTGGACATCGGGCCCGAGACGGCGACGATCTTCGCCGACGCCATCCGCTCGTCGAAGACGGTGTTCTGGAACGGCCCGATGGGCGTCTTCGAGATGCCGGCGTTCGCCGCGGGCACGAAGGCCGTCGCGGAGGCGCTGACCGACGTCGAGGGCCTGTCGGTCGTCGGCGGCGGCGATTCCGCCGCGGCTGTGCGACAGCTCGGCTTCGCGGACGACCAGTTCGGTCACATCTCGACCGGCGGCGGCGCGAGCTTGGAGTTCCTGGAGGGCAAGAAGCTCCCCGGGCTGGAGATCCTCGGATGGGAAAGCTGATGGCACGGACCCCGCTCATCGCCGGCAACTGGAAGATGAACCTCGACCACCTGCAGGCGGTCGCATTCGTCCAGAAGCTGCACTGGACCCTGAAGGATGCCGCGCACGAGGACGGCTCGGTCGAGGTGGCCCTCTTCCCGCCATTCACCGACATCCGCACGGTGCAGACACTCATCGACGCCGACAAGATCCCGTTCGCCTTCGGTGCGCAGGATCTCTCGACGAAGGACTCCGGAGCGTACACCGGCGAGATCTCCGGCGTCTTCCTGTCGAAACTCGGATGCCGCTACGTCATCATCGGGCACTCCGAGCGCCGCGACTACCACCATGAGACCGACGAGCTCGTCGGCGAGAAGGTGCAGGCGGCCCTCCGCAACGGGCTCGTCCCGGTGATCTGCGTGGGCGAGACGCTCGAGCAGCGCGAGGAGTCCGGCCCCACGGCCGTCTCGGTCGGTCAGCTCGAGGTCGCCCTCGAAGGCGTCTCGGCGGACGCGGACATCGTCGTGGCCTACGAGCCGGTCTGGGCGATCGGCACCGGCCAGGTAGCCTCGCCCGAGCAGGCTCAGGAGGTCTGCGGCGCCCTTCGTGCGGTGATCGCCGACAAGCTGGGAGCCGACGCGGCCGCACGCACCCGCATCCTGTATGGCGGCTCTGTGAAGTCGGGCAACATTGCGAGCTTCATGCGCGAGCCCGACGTCGACGGCGCGCTGGTCGGCGGGGCGAGTCTCGTCGCCGACGAGTTCGCTGCGATCATCCGGTACCAGAAGCACGTCGGCGTCTGACGACGGCATCCGAGGGCGCCTCCTCCGGGGAGGCGCCCTCGGACGGTATACTCGACCCTTGTGCGCCCTGCGGTGGGCGCAGCGAAAGGCTTCTTCGACTGTGGACATCCTCGAGTTCGTGCTGCAGGTCCTGCTGGGGATCACCAGCCTCCTGCTGACCCTCCTGATCCTCCTGCACAAAGGGCGCGGGGGTGGCCTGTCGGACATGTTCGGCGGCGGCATGAGCTCCGCAATGGGATCGTCCGGTCTCGCGGAGCGCAACCTCAACCGCTTCACCGTCGTCCTCGCGCTCGTGTGGTTCGTCTCCATCGTCGCGCTCGGACTCATCACCAAGTTCCAGGGGATCTGATGGCTACCGGAGGAAACGCGATCCGCGGCACCCGTGTCGGTGCCGGTCCCATGGGCGAGCAGGACCACGGTCACCACGCCGACCGCGTGGCGATCTCCTACTGGGACGCTCTCGGCAACGAGACCGTCCGCTACTTCGCGGCAGGGATCCCCGAGGAGGAGATCCCCGAGGTCATCGACTCGCCGCACTCCGGCCTCCCCGCCGGTCGCGACAAGGAGAACCCTCCCGCGCTCGCCAAGACCGAGCCGTACAAGACGCACCTCGCCTACGTGAAGGAGCGTCGCACCGAGGAAGAGGCCGACGCCCTCCTCGACGATGCGCTGCAGCAGCTGCGCGAGCGGCGCGGACAGGCCTGAGGCTCAAAACTCCTGATCGATGAGTTCGCCGGGGACGTTCGCCGCGGCATCCTCGTCGACGAAGAACAGCGTGCGTCGGCGGCCCTTCGCGCCGGCAGCCGGCACCGTCTCGTAGCTCGCACCCGCGAGGGCGAGCCCGAGGGCGGACGCCTTGTCGACGCCCGACAGCACGAGCCAGACGCACCGTGCGGAGTTCAGCACGGGCCGTGTCAGACTCAGCCGGTCGCTCGGCGGCTTGGGGGCATCGTGCACCGCGACGACGGCGCGGTCGGTCACCTGGATCTCCGTGCGATCGGGGAAGAGCGAGGCGATGTGTCCGTCCGGCCCGACGCCGAGGAAGCACAGGTAGAACGCGGGCCACGCCTGCTCGTCGTCGCCGTAGCGCGCGAGTTCCGCAGCGTAGGCGTCGGCGGCGGCATCCATGTCGACGACGTCCCCCGAGGTCGCCATCGGGTGGACGTTCTGCGGCGGGATGTCGATGTGATCGATGAGAGCGGCGCGCGCTCCCACGTCGTTGCGTTCCGGGTGGCCTGCGGGCAGGAACCGCTCATCACCCCACCACAGGTGGACCGCCGACCAGTCGACCTCGCCGCGCCGCGGATGCGCGCCCGCGGCGCGGAGCACATCGGTGCCGATCGCGCCGCCGGTGAGGATGAGATGCGACGTCTTGCCGGCGAGCGAGCGGCGGATGAGCCGCACGACGAGCCGCTCCGCGACATCGGATGCCAGGGTCTCGGCGCCGGTGCTGATGACCACTCGCTTCTCGGTCCACAACTGCGCCATCGGAGCTCCTAAGACTCGGACTGGGGGGACGCCTCGAGATGCTCGGGCGGTCCGATCAGGTCCCAGCCTTCCGTGATCACTCGACCATACAGGAGGTCGGGATCGAGGCGTCGGAGCTCTTCGGCGAGGCACTCGCGCAGCGTACGCCGGGGGAGCACGATGTCGTGCGCGGGCTGGCCGGGCTGGGTCAGCGAGGCGTCGATATCATTGCTGCGCTCGAGCAGGATGTCACCCGACGGACGCGTCAGACGCACCGAACGGATGCCGTGGTCCCAGTCGTCCTGGGGGGCGTAGCGCCACACCACCGGCACGTCGAGCTGCAGCCGCAGCCACGCCGCCAGCAGGCCCGTCGAGGGCGAGCTGCCCGCGCCGACGACCTCGACGGCCGTGACGGGCTCGTACGGCGGCTGGTCCAGCACCGCGGCGAGCTGCTCCCGCCAGTGCGTCAGGCGCGTCCAGGCGAGATCGGTGTCACCGGGCGCGTACGACGTGCCGAGCTGGGAGAGGCGATCCTTCGTGAAGGGCTTCGTCGAGGCATCCGTGATGCGTCGCTGCGCCATGCGGCCGACATCCGATGTCGACGGCTGCGCCGGCGGGTAGTCGGGCCACCACGCGACCACGGGAGCGTCGGGGAGCAGGAGGCCAGTGATGAGCCCTTCCTGATTGGCCGCGGCCGGGCCATGCGCGCGCAGCACGATGACCTCGCTCGCCCCGGCGTCGCCGCCGACGCGGATCTGCGCGTCGAGCTTCGCGTCGCCGTCGGTGTTGGTGATGAGGACGATGACGCGCATGGGGTGCTCGCGCGAGGCGTCGTTCGCCGCCTCGATCGCCTCTTCCTGCAGCCCGTGGGTCGTCACGATGACGAGGGTGAGCACACGCCCGAGGGCGACGGCGCCGCCCTCCTCCCGCACGCTCACGAGGGAGCGTGCGATCTTCGAGACGGTGGTGTCGGGCAGATCGACGATCACGGGCGCCTCCAGACGCGGCCGTCGCGGGCCAGGAGTTCATCGGCGGACGGGGGTCCCCAGGAGCCGGGGGAGTACTGCTCGAGACCATCCTGCGCCTCGGCGTCGAGGGCCGACCAGTACTCCTCGACGGGGTCGAGGATCTTCCAGGACAGCTCGACCTCTTCGTGCCGGGGGAACAGCGGCGGGTCGCCCAGGAGGACGTCGAGGATCAGACGCTCGTACGCCTCCGGGCTCGACTCGGTGAACGCGTGGCCGTAGCCGAAGTCCATCGTGACGTCGCGGACCTCGTTCGCCGCGCCCGGCACCTTGGAGCCGAACCGGATCGTGACACCCTCATCGGGCTGCACGCGGATCACGAGCGCGTTCTGCCCCAGCTCGAGGGTCTGGTTGCGCTGGAAGAGGTGCTGCGGAGCGCGCTTGAACACGACCGCGATCTCCGTCACGCGTCGGCCGAGGCGCTTGCCCGTGCGCAGGTAGAACGGCACACCCGCCCAGCGGCGGGTGGCGATCTCGAGCTTCACCGCGGCATACGTCTCGGTCGTCGAGTCGGGGTTCATACCGTCCTCGTCGAGGAAGCCGGTGACCTCCTCGCCGCCCTGCCAGCCGCCGCCGTACTGCCCGCGGGCGGTGGCGACCGAGAGGTCCTCGGGGAGCCGGACCGCGGCGAGCACCTTCTCCTTCTCGGCGCGCAGGTCGGTCGCCGACATCGAGATCGGCTCCTCCATCGCGGTCAGGGCGAGCAGCTGCAGGAGATGGTTCTGGATGACGTCGCGTGCCGCGCCGATGCCGTCGTAGTAGCCGGCCCGTCCGGCGACCCCGATGTCCTCGGCCATCGTGATCTGCACGTGGTCGACGTAGTTGGCGTTCCAGATCGGCTCGTAGAGCTCGTTGGCGAAGCGCAGCGCCAGGATGTTCTGGACAGTCTCCTTGCCGAGGTAGTGGTCGATCCGGAAGATCGAATCCGCGGGGAAGGCGACTTCGAGCGCCGCGTTGAGTTCGCGCGCCGTCTGCAGGTCGGAGCCGAACGGCTTCTCGATCACGACGCGACGCCAGGCATCGGGGTTGGTCGACTTGTCGTCGACGAGGCCCGACTGCTTGAGCTGCTTCGCGACGATCGGGAAGTCGCGCGGGGGGATTGACAGGTAGAACGCGTGGTTGCCCATCGTGCCGCGCTCGACGTCGAGCTTCTCGACGGTCTCGCGCAGACGCCGGAACGCGTCGTCGTCCCCGAACTCGCCCGAGACGAATCGGATGCCTTGGAGCAGCTGCTTCCACGTCTCCTCGCGGAACGGCGTCCGAGCGTGCTGCCGCACCGAGTCGTGCACGACCTTCGCGAAGTCCTGGTCCTCCCAATCGCGGCGGGCGAAACCGACGAGGGCGAACCCGGGCGGCAGGAGCCCCCGGTTCGCGAGGTCGTACACAGCCGGCATGAGCTTCTTGCGCGACAGATCGCCCGTCACGCCGAAGATCACGAGCGCACTGGGACCGGCGATGCGGTTCAGGCGGCGGTCATCGGGGTCGCGCAGGGGGTTGTGCCCACGCGAGATCTCCACGGTCATCGAAAAGGTTCTCCTACTGCGCTGCTTCGAACAGCGCCAGAACGTCGGTCTGCGGATCGGTGAGGGTGAGCGTCACGACGGGACGACCGTGTGCGACGAGCACCGACGCATCGCCCGCCGCCTGCGCGGCGATCAGCTGACCGAACGTGAACGGGCGGCCGGGGATCTCGAGGTCCACCTCGCTCGACCCGAGGATCTGGACGAAGACGCCGTCGGCAGGTCCGCCCTTGTGGTATTGACCCGTCGAGTGCAGGAACCGGGGTCCCCAGCCGAACGTCGTCGGGCGGCCGCTGTCCGCGGCGACCAGCTCGCGGAGCCCCGCGAGCTGGGGAACCGCGGTGCGGTCGACGTACGCCTGGATCGCTACGTATCCCGTGGGCCCGAGGCGAGCCCAGAGCGCGTCGAGGACGCCCGGGAGAGTTCCCGATGCGGCCAGCGCGGCATCCGAGACGCGCACCTCGACATCGCCCGAGACGAACGCGGGAGCCCCGACGTCGGGGCGGGCGTCCAGCAGACCGCGAGTGGCCTCCTTGGCGGATTCGACGTCGGGCTGGTCGAACGGATCGATGCCGAGCACGCGCCCCGCGATCGCGGTCGCATACTCCCACACGACGAACTGCGCGCCGAGCGAGCCGCTCACGAGGATCTCATCCGGGTACTGCTCGATGATCCGGAAGTGCACGGCGTCGTCGACGAGGCGCAGGATCTGCAGATCCGCCGGAGTCTCGTCGACCTCCGGGGAGACGGGGAGGAGGACGACCGGAAGGATGCCGGTGCCCTGCTTGCCGGTCGACTCGGCCACGAGCTGCTCGATCCAGTCGGGCAGGCCCACGATGTGCGTCCCGTCCGAGACGAGCCCGAGCTTGTCGCGGCGGGGGATCTCCGCGGCGCTGCCGGCGATGGCGGCAGCGAGGACGAGCGCGGGGTTCCGCGGGTCGTCGATCGCGACCTCGAGCAGCGTCGCCTCGGCCTCGTCCAGGAGCTCGGAGATGTCGACGCCGGCAAGACCCGCGGGCACGAGACCGAACGCGGTGAGGGCCGAGTAGCGCCCCCCGACCGTCGGGTCGGCGTTGAACACGCGGTACCCGGCCTCGCGTGCCGACGCGTCGAGCGGCGAACCCGGGTCGGTCACGACGACGATGCGCTCAGCGGGGTCGATGCCGAGGTCACGCCATGCGGCCTCGAAGGCGCGCCGCGCGGAGTCCGTCTCGACCGTCGACCCGGACTTCGAGGAGACGACGAGGACGGTCTCGGCGAGGCCGCCGGTCGCACCGTCGCCGTCGATCGCCGCGAGCACCTGGCCAGGAGCGGTCGAGTCGAGCACCACGAGCGGAACGCCGGCTGTCGCCGCGATGACCTCGGGCGCGAGCGACGAGCCGCCCATCCCCGCGAGGACGATGCGCGTGAGTCCTCGACCGACGAGGTCGGCGCGCAGGGCGTCGATCTCGTCGACGAGCGGCCGGGAGACGCTGACCGCGTTCACCCAGCCGAGGCGGCGGGAGGCCTCCTCGGCGGCATCCGGGCCCCACAGGTCCGGATCTCCCGCCGTGATGCCGCTCGCGACGAGCGCGTCCACCAACCCGGGAAGCGTCGCCTCGACGACGTGCTTCACCCGTCCGGAGACGTGGATCTCGAAACTCACCGGGCGTTCTCCGGTGCGGCGGCCAGTGCCGCCGAGACCGTCGATTTGAGGTCCTGCCACGACGCGATGAACTTCTCGACGCCCTCGTCCTCGAGCAGCTGCGTGACGTCGGCGATGTCGACGCCGGCGGCGGCGAGCTCGTCGAAGACGCGGTGTGCGTCCGCGTAGGCACCCGTGATGGTGTCACCGGTCACGACGCCGTGGTCGAACGTCGCCTCGAGGGTCTTCTCCGGCATCGTGTTGACGGTGCCGGGGGCGACGAGCTCGGTGACGTAGAGCGTGTCGGGGAGCGCGGGGTCCTTGACGCCGGTCGACGCCCACAGCGGGCGCTGCACGTTGCCGCCGGCGGCGACGAGCTCCTGCGCGCGCGGCTCGGCGAAACGCTGCTCGAACAGCTCGTACGCGAGGCGGGCGTTCGCGAGCCCCGCCTGCGACTTCAGAGCCGCGGCCGCGTCGGTGCCGATGGCGGTGAGGCGCTTGTCGACCTCGGTGTCCACGCGGGAGACGAAGAACGACGCGACCGAGTGGATGCCGCTGAGGTCGTGCCCGTTCGCCTTCGCCTGCTCGAGACCCGCGAGGTACGCGTCGATGACCTCGCCGTAACGCTCGAGCGAGAAGATCAGCGTCACATTGACCGAGATGCCCGCCGCGAGCGTCGCCGTGATCGCGGGGAGGCCCGCCTTGGTCGCGGGGATCTTGATGAGCGCGTTCGGGCGGTCGACCTTGGCCCACAGCTGCTGCGCCTCGGAGATCGTCGCGTCGGTGTCGTGCGCGAGGTCGGGGGAGACCTCGATCGACACGCGCCCGTCGACGCCGCCGGTCGCGTCGAAGACGGGCCGGAAGATGTCGGCGGCATCCGCGACGTCGGTCGTCGTGATCTCGAAGATCGCCTCATCGGCCGACACGCCACGCGCCGCGAGCGCGGCCAGAGGAGCGTCGTACGAGTCGTCCTCCTTGTTGCCGATCGCGGCCTGGAAGATCGACGGGTTCGTCGTCACACCGGACACGTTCCGCGTCTGGATGAGTTCGGCGAGGTTGCCGGAGTCGATGCGCTTTCGAGACAGGTCGTCGAGCCAGATGCTGACACCGGCGGCGGTGAGATCCTGGGTGGGGGTGCTCATGCGTTGTTCTCCTTGACGGTCGCGCGCGCCGCGTCGGCGACGTGGTCGGTGGTGATGCCGAACTTCTCGAACAGGGTCTTGTAGTCGGCGGAGGCGCCGAAGTGATCGATGCCGACGGTGCGGCCGGTGTCGCCGACGATCGTGCGCCACAGGGGGGTGGAGCCGGCTTCGACGGAAACACGCGCCTTGACCGCCGCCGGGAGGACCGACTCGCGGTAGGCGTCGTCTTGTTCGGCGAACCACTCCAGTGAGGGAGCGGACACGACGCGCGCCTGGATGCCTTCGCCGGCGAGGACCTCGCGGGCCTGCACGGCGAGCTGCACCTCGGACCCGGTCGCGATGAGGATCACGTCGGGGGTGCCGTCGCTGTCGATGAGGACGTAGGCGCCCTTCGCGACGCCGTCCGTCGTCGCGAACCCCTGCTCGCCGCGCGGGAACACGGGGATGTTCTGGCGGGTGAGGGCGATACCGACCGGGCCGCCGTTCGTGCGACGGACGATCTCGTGCCATGCGGCAGAGGTCTCGTTCGCATCGGCGGGGCGTACGACCGTGAAGTTCGGAATGAGGCGGAGCGTCGACAGCTGTTCGATCGGCTGGTGGGTGGGACCGTCCTCGCCGAGGGCGACGGAGTCGTGCGTCCACACGAAGATCGACGGGATGTCCATCAGCGCGGCCAGACGCACCGGGGGGCGCATGTAGTCGCTGAAGATCAGGAACGTGCCGCCGAACGGGCGCGTCGGTCCGTGCAGCTTGATGCCGTTGACGATGGCACCCATCGCGTGCTCGCGGATGCCGAAGTGCAGCACCCGTCCGTACGGGTCGCCCGACCACTCGTGGGTGGACCACTCGGCGGGGATGAAGCTCTTGGCATCCTTGATCGTCGTCAGGTTCGACTCGGCGAGGTCTGCCGAGCCGCCCCACAGCTCCGGGAGCTGCGCCGCGAGCGCATTGATGACCTGACCCGAGGCGGCACGCGTCGAGACGTCCTTGCCCGCCTCGAACGCCGGGACGGTCAGGTCAGCGGGCAGCTCGCCCGCCTCGAGACGGTCCAGCAGCGCCTTGCGCTCGGGGTTCGCCGCGGCCCACTCGTCGAAGTGCGCCTGCCAGGCGGCACGCGCCTCCTTCGCCCGGTCGCCCAGCGCGCGGGTGTGCGCGATGACGTCGTCCGCGACGACGAAGCTCTTCTCGGGATCGAAGCCGAGCACCTTCTTCGTCGCGGCGAGCTCGTCGCCGCCGAGGGCGGAACCGTGGATCTTGCCGGTGTTCTGCTTGCCGGGGGAGGGCCAGCCGATGATCGTCTTGAGGATGATCAGCGACGGCTTGGACGTCTCGCCCTGGGCCGCCTCGATCGCCGCATGCAACTCGGCGACGTCTTCGACGTACTCGCCGGTCTTCTTCCAGTCGACCGTCTGAACCTGCCAGCCGTACGCTTCGTACCGCTTGGCGACGTCCTCGGTGAACGCGACGTTCGTGTCGTCCTCGATGGAGATCTGGTTGGAGTCGTAGATCGCGATGAGGTTGCCGAGCTCCTGGTGCCCCGCGAGGCTGGATGCCTCGGACGTCACGCCCTCCTGCAGGTCGCCGTCGCCCGCGATGACGTAGACGAAGTGGTCGAACGGGCTCGTGCCCGCCGGAGCCTCCGGGTCGAACAGGCCCCGCTCGTAGCGTGCCGCGTAGGCGAACCCGACCGCGGAGGACAGACCCTGGCCCAGCGGACCGGTCGTGATCTCGACACCCTTGGTGTGCCCGTACTCCGGGTGGCCCGGTGTGAGCGAGCCCCACGTGCGCAGCGCCTCGAGGTCCTTCAGCTCGAGACCGAACCCGCCCAGGTACAGCTGCACGTACTGCGTCAGCGACGAGTGACCTGCCGAGAGGATGAAGCGGTCGCGGCCCAGCCAGTGGGTGTCCGCCGGATCATGACGCAGCACCCGCTGATACAGCAGGTACGCGGCGGGAGCGAGGCTCATGGCGGTACCCGGATGGCCGTTCCCCACCTTCTCCACGGCATCCGCCGCGAGCACTCGGGCGGTATCCACCGCACGCCGATCGATTTCATCCCAACGCAGTTCCGACACGGACCGCCCTTTCGAGAGTGAGGGGAGTGCGACCGAGGGGATCGGGCGGCGGCGCCGCTGCGTCTCCGGCGCTCGGCGGCGCTTGTGGTTTCAGCTTACCGACTGCGCATACCCGACAGGCCATGTGACGCAACTGCGCGTCATCCTCGCCGATCGAGAGTCGGTTCAACACACTGTACGGGGTTCAGTGGAGTGGACACAAGAGCGGACTCGCGGAGAGACGCCCTGTCTTAGACTGGACGCGGCAGTCGGCGGAGGGAAGTGCACATGGCGCAGGCGAGCGCGACGGTCGAACTCGAACGAGGTCGACGCTCCGTCGGCAGCACCGTGCGCGCGTACGTCGCGCTCACGAAGCCCCGTGTGCTCGAGCTGCTGCTCGTGACGACCGTGCCCGTCATGATCCTGGCGCAGGGCGGGATGCCGAGCCTCTGGCTCGTGCTCGCCGCCACGATCGGCGGCGCGATGAGCGCCGCTTCGGCGGCCGCATTCAACATGTATCTCGACCGCGACATCGACGCGCACATGCGCCGCACGAAGAACCGCCCGCTCGTGACGGGCGAGATCTCCCCACGGGCAGGCCTGGTCTTCGCGTGGACCCTTGCGGTGGTGTCGACCGTCTGGCTGCTCGTGACGACCAACTGGCTCGCGGCCGTCCTGAGCGTCGCGGCGATCTTCTTCTACGTCGTCATCTACACGATCCTCCTCAAGCGCCGTACGGAGCAGAACATCGTGTGGGGCGGGATCGCGGGCTGCTTCCCCGTGCTCATCGGATGGACCGCGGTCACGGGCTCGCTCGCCTGGCCGCCGTTCATCCTCTTCGTCCTCGTGTTCCTGTGGACGCCGCCGCACTACTGGCCCCTGTCGATGAAGTACAAGGGGGACTACCAGGAGGCGGACGTGCCGATGCTCGGCGCGACGCGCGACGGCCTGCAGGTCGGTCTGCAGGTGATCCTCTACGCATGGGCCACCGTCGCGTGCTCGCTGCTGCTGACGCCCGTCGCCGGCATGGGCCTCGTCTACACGGTGTCCGCGCTGGTCTTCGGCGGATGGTTCGTCTTCGAGGCGCACGTGCTCTACAACCGCGCAGCGCGCGGCGAGCAGATCAAGCCCATGCGTGTCTTCCACGCGTCGATCACCTACCTCACGCTGCTCTTCGTCGCGATCGCGATCGACCCGCTGCTCCCGTTCTGAGCCTCCCCGATACACGAAAGAGCCCGTCCCCTCGAGGGGACGGGCTCTTTCGTGTATGTCTGCGGCTCAGAGAGCGGCGACCTGCTTCGCGATCGACGACTTGCGGTTCGCGGCCTGGTTCTCGTGGATGACGCCCTTGCTCACGGCCTTGTCGAGCTTCTTGGATGCCTTCGCGAGCGCCTTCTCGGCGGCAGCCTTGTCGCCGGCGGCGATCGCCTCGCGGGTGCGGCGCACCTCGGTCTTCAGCTCGCTCTTGACGGCCTTGTTGCGCTCGTGCGCCTTCTCGTTGGTCTTGTTGCGCTTGATCTGCGACTTGATGTTCGCCACGTTCGACGGCTCTTTCGTTCGGTGTTTTCGATGGATGTGCCGGGGTAGCGGTAGAGGGGCGCCTCCGGCGGCGCACGGGGTGGGACCCGTACGCAAGCCAATCACCGAGTCTACCAGGTGTGTCGCCGCGGCTTCGAATCGCTCGGATCCGCCCGGTGCGGCATGATCGGATCACCGGCCCTGCCGGTTGCGCCGACGAAGGAGCCGCCCGTGTCCGCATCCCCCCGCATCCGCCGCGCCGAAGCCGCCCCGCGTCGCGCCGGCGGGCGCTGGTTCCTGCTTTTCACGCTCGCCTGGCTCGCGATCTGGACGGCACAGCTCACGCCGCTGCAGCTGCTCATCCCGCTGCAGCTGAACACGCCCGACGACGCCGACGGCTGGATCTCCGGGGTCGTCTCGTCGGGTCTCGTCCTCGCCGTCGGCGGGCTCGCGGGAGTCATCGCCGGCCCGCTCGCGGGCGGCATGAGCGACCGGAGCCGTGGCGCGTTCGGACGGCGCCGGCCGTGGGTGCTGGGTGGGACGGTGCTCGCGGCGGGGTCGCTCGTCGGGATCGCGTTCGCGAACGGGCCGTGGGGAGTCGGTGCTGCCTGGGTCGGTGTCTCGGTCGGAGTCGCCGTGGCCTCCGCCGCGCTCACGGCCCTCATCGCCGACCAGCTCACTGATCAGCGGGGCGCGGCCTCCGCCGTCATCGCGTCGTCGCAGGCGGTGGGGATCGTGGTCGGTGTCGGGGTGATCGTTCTCCTCGGGCTCGGCGTGGCCACGGGCTACCTCGCCCTCGCCGGATTCCTCCTCGTCGGGGGTGTCGCGGCCGCCCTTCTGCTGCCCGACCCGCCCGCGCCGGCGGCCTCGGCATCCGCCCGAACACAGCGCCGACTGGCCGACCGACTCGCCGCGTTCGGCGACCGCGACTTCGCCTGGCTGCTGTGCGGGCGCCTGATCGTCAACATCGGAAACGCGCTCGGCACGGGCCTGCTGCTGTTCTTCCTCCTCTACGGATTGCACCGCGAGGCGGCGGGCGCCGAAGACGACCTTCTCCTCCTCATCGTCGTCTACACCGTGTTCGTGGTCGCGTCGTCGATCGTCGCCGGGGCGATCTCCGACCGCACGGGTCGTCGTGTCGCGCTCACGGTCGGCTCCGCGCTCGTGCAGGGCGTTGCGGCGCTCCTCATCGCCGCGCTGCCGGGGTTCGAGACGACGCTCGTCGCCGCGGCGCTCCTCGGGGTCGGCTACGGCGCGTACATGTCCGTCGGCCTCGCGCTCGCGACGGACCTGCTGCCGTTCCCCGACGACAGCGCCCGCGATCTCGGGCTCGTGAACGTCTCCGCGGCCCTGGGTCAACTGCTCGGCCCGCTCCTGGGCGCCGGACTGGTTGCGCTCATCGGCGGGTTCTGGCTCCTGTTCGCCGTGGGCGGCGTCCTGTCGATCGTCGGCGGATTGCTGACCCTCGCAGTCCGTGAGCGGGGCCGCGCCTCAGTGCGCTGACGGTGCGGATGCCTCGGCATCCATCGTCGCCAGGGCGACGTCGAGGAGGGCGTTGAACACGCGCGGACGCATCGCCGTGACGAGGTGGCTCGTCCGCGGCACCACGATGAGCTCGGCGTGCGGAACCTGCGAGACGAACAGGCGCTCGTTCACGCGCAGCTGATCGAACTGGCCGTTGATGAACCAGGTGGGGACCTCGATGCGGCGGAGAGCGGCGAGGAGGTCCAGGATCGAGAGACTTCGCAGGGCATCGTCCTGCGCGTCGTACGCGTAGCCGCCCGCACCGAAATCGGCACGCGTCTCGTCGGGCAGCGTGCGGTCGAGCACCCACTCCGCGATGCGGAATCCCCGCCCGGGGAGGCGGTCGAAGCCGCGCGCCAGCGCGCGATAGGTCGCGAGCGCCGCGCCCCGGGGGAGCGCCGTGCAGGACGCACCGATGAAGGCGTCGACCGGCGGCCGCTCCTCGTGCCCGACGTACGCGGTGCAGACGAGGCCGCCCATCGAATGCCCGACGAGCAGGACGTCACCGCTCGCCGCCGCAGCCCGCACGGCGCCGTCGATCGTCTCCAGTGCGCCGTCGAGGGTGAACGTCTCGCTCATCCGCGTGCCGTGGCCGGGAAGGTCTACGGCGACGGAGCCCACGCCGCGGGCGGCGAGGTGCGCGACCTGCGCACGCCACATCGTGGCGGACGTGCGGATGCCGTGCACCATCACCACCGTCGTCGTCACCCTGCCAGCCTAAGGAGCGGACGGCCGGCAGGGCGACGACGACGCCGATCAGAACAGCACGCGCACTCGTGCGGGATCGCTCGTCGAGCCCGCGACCGTCGCCGCGTCGGTGGGGACGAACGTCGCGGTGTAGGTGTGCGTTCCCCCGCCGAGGCGGCCGAGCGTGTAGGCCGCCACGCCGTAGCGCACCTTCACGGTCGCGACCACCTTGGCGCCCTCGCGGAACTCCACGACGCCCTCCGCTCGCGCGCCGTCGCTCTGCCGGACGGTCGCCACCAGCGTCGAGGGGACGAGGCGGTTGATGTGGACGGGCAGGATCGCGGTCAGCCGTGTCGTCGTCTCGACGAGCGGGACGGATGCCGTGACCTCGAGCGGCACGCGCACGACCGTGCCGGACGCCGGCGCCGTGAGGGTGAGCGTCGTCGTGCCCGACGCCAGATCGGCGGGAAGGGTGACGGTGACGGCGGCCGCTCCCGCGGTCACGGGCACCTCGGCGAGGACGTCGTCGCCGATCGCCACCTGCAGCGCGGTGTTCTGCGGCGCGCCGCGGCTCGTCATGTCGAGCCCGGACACCTCGAAGCTGACCGCGGCTCCGGCATCCACCGTCTCCGGCACGCCCGTCACCTGCACGCCGTGCTTCGCGAACGACGGCGCGAGGGGCGAGCCGTCGGCGATGTAGTCCATCCACGCCTCGTAGTCGAGGAGGCCGGTATCGACGTAGTCGGCGCCCTCGGTGAACACGCGGAAGTTGTCGCCGCCCGTTGCGAGGAACGAGAAGGTGCCGATCCGGTAGTTCGCCGCGGGGTCGATGGGCTGACCGTCGACCGTGACCGAGGTGATGCGCTGGCCTTCGGGCAGGGACGCGTCGAAGGTGTAGGACACGTTGTCGGAGAGACCGAGCTGCAGATACGGCCGCTGCGGCACGGAGCCGTCCGCCGCGCGCTGCCATTGCTGCTCGAGGAGCGTCTGGAACTGCGCGCCCGTCAGGGTGACGAGGGCGAGCGTGTTGTTGAACGGCAGCACCGCGTTCGCCTGCGAGAACGAGACCGTCCCGTCGGGGAGGCCCGGCACCGCGGTCGCGCCGAACTCGGCCTGCGTGTCCCAGAGCTCTGCCCGCAGGCCACCCGGGTTGGTCACGCCGATCACGGCGCCGTTCGGCAGCGACGACAGGCTGTCGCGCAGCATGTTGCCGACGGTGTTGCCCAATGCCGATTCGCCGGCCCGGTCGTCGCGGGACCCGCCGGTCCAGACGCCGTCCACGAAGGAGCCGCCTGCGAAGGCCGTCGTGATGTCGCCGGAGACCTCGCCGACCGCCGTGTTGCCGACCTCGGCGGCGGCGGCGAGCGCCTGCGTCACGATCGCGTCGACGGCGGCGACCTTCGGGTACGTCGCGACGAGGGTCGCGGCGGGGGTCGTCGTGCGCTTCACGAGCTCCTCGGTGTGTGCCGTGACGGCACCGGTGGAGCCGTCGAGCGTGAGCGTGATCTTGCCGAGGTTCGCGCCGTACGAGCCGGTCTGCACGACGGGCCGTGTGCGATCGCTGCCCGGCACGGGGGCCGACCACGCGTACTCCTTGTGCGTGTGCCCGGTGAAGATCGCGCCGACCTTCGCGTCGGTGTCGTTCACGAGGTGCGCGAACGGGCCGCCCGCCGCGAGCTCCTCGTCGAGGGTCGCGCCGTCGGGTGTGCCGGCGCCGGCGCCCTCGTGATAGAGCGCGACGAGCACGTCGGCCTCGCCGTTGGCGGGATCGCCGTCGGTGAGCTGCGCGGCGACGCGGTTGACGGCATCGACGGGGTCGCCGAAGTCGAGATCGGCGACACCCGCGGGTGAGACGAGCGTCGGCGTCTCCTCCGTCACGGCCCCGATGACGCCGACCGTGATGCTCCCGGCATCCCACAGCTGGTACTCCGGAAGTGCGGGCGTCGTCGTTCCCTTGAGGTACACGTTCGCGCCGAGCTGCGGGTAGTCCGACGCACCGGCGACGCGACCGGAGAGATCGGCGAAACCGCGGTCGAACTCGTGGTTGCCGACCGCGGTGGCCTGCAGGCCGAGCGCGTTCAGCACGTCGATCGTGGGCTGGTCCTGCGCGACCGACGAGGCGAACAGCGACGCGCCGATGTTGTCCCCCGCGGAGAGGAACAGCGTGGGGCCGGACGCCGCCGCGCGCTGCTCCTCGATGGTGCCCGCGAACGCGACGGTGTTCTGGTCGATGCGGCCGTGGAAGTCGTTGATGCCGAGGAGAGTCAGCTCGACCGGAGCGGCCGCCCCGGACAACCCG
Organism: Microbacterium sp.; assembly: GCF_017305435.1. Taxonomy (GTDB): domain Bacteria; phylum Actinomycetota; class Actinomycetes; order Actinomycetales; family Microbacteriaceae; genus Microbacterium. Next base: position 217,287 of record NZ_JAFKIP010000004.1, read on the forward strand.
ACGACGACGGGGTCGTGGTCGCTCGAACGGTAGGCATCCGGCGCGTAGAAGTCCGTGCCGTGGCTGCGGTAGCGGCTGTATTCGAGAGCGACCGACTCGCCGGAGTTGATGTTCCAGATGTCGGCGCCCGTCGCGCGCGCCTTCGCGGCAGTGCTGAGGAGGATGTGGTCGAGCGAGCCGGAGAGCCCGGAGAAGCTGTACGACGACGAGCCGACGTCGAACGCGTGCGCAGCGTCCACGTAGCCGGCGTCGTACAGCACCTGCAGCGGGTCCTCCTGCGTGTAGGAGTTGAAGTCGCCCGCCAGGGCGACAGCGTCGACGTCGCCCCGGATGTCGGACACCCAGTCGCGCAGCGCGGCCGCCTGACGCACGCGCGATTCGTTCGACGCGCCCTGACCGTCACCGGTGTCGGCGTCGCCGGCCCAGGGCCCCGCCGATCCCTTCGACTTGAAGTGGTTGACGACGAACAGGAACGGCGCGCCCCCGGCCGCCGGAGCGAAGGTCTGCGCGATCGGCTCGCGCGCGTTCTGGAACGCCTCGCCGTCGTCGCTCTGATCGCCGAGGGCGCGGGAGTCGCCGACCCGCTCGACCGCGGCGGTGCGGTAGATGATCGCGTTCGTGATGACGTCCTGCTCGGCCGCGGGCGGCAGGTCGGCCGACGAGGGCACGAAAGCCCAGGTTCCGGCGCCGGCGGCGGCGTTGAGCGCGGCGACGAGCGTCGCGGTGGCCTCGTCGGCCTGCTCGCCGAGCGCCGCGGAGTTCTCGATCTCCATCAGGCCGACGACATCGGCATCCAGTGCGCCTATCGCCGCGACGATCTTCGTCTGCTGCCGCTCGAGGTCGGCCGCGTCCCACGCGCCGCGCTGCGGGCAGCCCTCCCGAACGGTCACCCCGTCGCCGAGACGGTCTTTGTACGCCACGCAGGAGGGGGAATCGGTCCCGAGCGTCGTGAAGTAGTTGAGGACGTTGAAGGACGCGACGCGGAGGTCTCCGCCGACCGCTACGGGCGCGGTCGTGCGCGGGTCGGAGAACGCGACGCCGTCCGCGCCCGATCCGTCGCCCGCGAGCGGGGCGGTGGGGTTGAGCTTCCACGTGTCGTTTCGCCAGTCGACGATCACGGGGTCCGTGAACGCGACGGATGCCCCGACGACGATCGGCTCGACGAGCGACACGTAGGCGGGGGTCAGCCCGCTGTTCGCGCTCGAGAGGTAGTTGACACTCGTGCCGTCGTCGAGCGTGATGCCACGCGCAGCATTGTCGGCCGCGACGGCCGCCGCCTCGGGTGTGCCCGGGCGCGCGGCATCCGTCGGCTGACGCAGCGGCGTCGTGCCCGCGGCGAGACCGACCTCGCCGTACTGATTGGTGGAGTAGGTGTTCGAGACGGTGAAGGCGCCCTGCGGAGCGATGAGCATCGACTCGAGGCTCTCGCGTTGGGCCGCGTCGCTGGGCCACGCGACCGCAGCGGGTTGGGGCGCGGGCTGGGCGTCGAGATGCACCGCGACGCCCGGGCCGACGGTGAGCTCGGTGAGGCCGTTCCACTCCGAGACGACGCCGGTCACGCGGACGGTGTCGCCGGAAGAGACCTCGGTGACGGCGCCCGGCGCGTAGACGAAGAGCGCGTCGGATGCCGCGTGGGAGGCGAGATCGATCGCCCCTCCCGTGCCGGAGGTCTGGATGACGTAGCCGTCGAAGCCGCCGGTCGGATAGTGCGCCGTCACGACGCCCTCGGTCGTGACCGTCTGGCCGGCGTAGGGCGAGGCGTCGCCGGCGCCCTGGATGTCGGCGATCGTGAGGACCGGCGGATCCGTCGGGTCGGTCGGGTCGGTGGGATCGGTCGGAAGGCCCGTCGGCGTCGGCGCACCCGCAGCGAAGTCGGCGGCGTTGTCGCCCGTGTTCGCGAAGTCGGCGCCCCGCGCCACGCTCGTCGCGTTGTCGGTGCCGGGCGCCGGGGCGCTGCCGGCGAAGTGCGTCGCCGCGCCCCAGCCGACGAAGTCGATGACCCGGTCGAGCCCGACGAGGTCGGCGGCGCCCGTGAGGGGCGTCTGGTCGGCGACGAGGGCGACCTTGCCCTGGCTGCCCGACATCGGGATCGATCCCTCGACGTCCGCGGCGAAGCCGGGAAGGGACGTGTTCGATCCGGTCGCCTCACCGATGAGCACCTGACCGCCCGCCGGCACCGTGATGCCGGTGAGCGGCGTCACCTGCCACGACGCGCCCGTCGCCGAGGCGTACTGCACGCTGTATCCGGAGAGGTCGAACGCGGCATCCGACACATTGGCCAGCTCGATGAAATCTCGGGAGAGAGCGGCGCCGGCGTTGCCGCCGCCGCCGTACACCTCGGAGATCACGACGGCCGCGTCGGGAGCGACGGCGGCGTGCGCCGCGGGGGCGACGACGGCGCTCGCCGCCGCCGTCGCGAGCGCCGTCGCGATCGTCAGGGCGACCCGTGGCCGCCGTGAGCGTCGCGGCGAACGCGGGTCAGAGGCGGCGGAAGCGGGAACCGGGTACGCGTGCGTCACGATGATCTCCGAGGCGGTCCGCGCACGAAGGGGGGTTTCGCGCAGACGTCGGCCGCCAGATTGAGCATTCTTCGAAACGGCGCCCCTCGGCAAGCAGCAGAACCGTTAATTGTTTCTCATCGTCCCGTGTGCTGGCGTGTCGCCGCGGAGCGGGGTTATGGTTCGCCGTTCAGGCGCGCGCACGCGGCATCCGCCGTTCGCATGCGCCCGGCGCCGGTAGACTTGACGAGACATGTCACCCCGTGCCCTGAAGCCTCTCGAGCCGTCTGCGACCCCTCCCGAGCTGATCCGCAACTTCTGCATCATCGCCCACATCGACCACGGCAAGTCCACGCTGGCCGACCGCATGCTGCAGATCACCGGCGTGGTCTCCGATCGCGACATGCGCGCTCAGTACCTGGACCGCATGGACATCGAGCGCGAGCGCGGCATCACGATCAAGAGCCAAGCCGTGCGGATGCCGTGGCAGACCGCCGAGGGCACTTTCGCGCTGAACATGATCGACACCCCCGGGCACGTCGACTTCACGTACGAGGTCTCCCGCTCCCTCGCCGCGTGCGAAGGAGCGATCCTGCTGGTGGATGCCGCACAGGGCATCGAGGCGCAGACGCTCGCGAACCTGTATCTGGCACTGGAGAACGACCTCACGATCATCCCGGTGCTGAACAAGATCGACCTCCCCGCGGCCGACCCGGAGAAGTACGCGGCGGAGCTCGCGAACCTCATCGGCGGCAGGCCGGAGGACGTCCTGCGCGTCTCGGGGAAGACCGGCATGGGCGTCGAGGAGCTGCTCGACCTCATCGTCGAGAAGATCCCCGCACCGGTCGGCGACCCGACGGCGCCCGCGCGCGCCATGATCTTCGATTCGGTCTACGACTCCTACCGCGGCGTCGTGACGTACGTGCGCATGGTCGACGGCAAGCTCGAGCCGCGCGAGCGGATCCAGATGATGTCCACGCGCGCGAAGCACGACCTGCTCGAGATAGGCGTCTCGAGCCCCGAGCCGATCCCCACGAGGGGACTCGGCGTCGGCGAGGTGGGCTACCTCATCACGGGCGTCAAGGACGTGCGTCAGTCGAAGGTCGGCGATACGATCACGAACGAGCGCAAGCCCGCGACCGATCCGCTCGCCGGATACACCGACCCGAAGCCCATGGTCTTCTCCGGCGTCTACCCGATCGACGGCAGCGACTACGCGGACCTGCGGGAAGCGCTCGACAAGCTGAAGCTGTCGGACGCCTCACTGCAGTACGAGCCGGAGACCTCCGTCGCGCTCGGCTTCGGCTTCCGCTGCGGCTTCCTCGGGCTTCTCCACCTCGAGATCATCACGGAGCGTCTTTCCCGCGAGTTCGACCTCGACCTCATCACGACGGCCCCCTCGGTGACCTACGACGTCACGACGGACACGGGCGAGCACGTCATCGTGACGAACCCGAGCGAGTACCCGGACGGGCGCGTCGCCTCCGTCTCCGAGCCCGTCGTGAAGGTCGGCATCCTGCTGCCCAAGGACTACGTCGGCACCGTCATGGAGCTCTGCCAGAGCCGTCGCGGGACGCTCCTGGGCATGGACTACCTCTCCGAGGACCGCGTCGAGCTGCGCTACAACATGCCGCTCGGCGAGATCGTCTTCGACTTCTTCGACCAGCTGAAGTCGAAGACGCAGGGCTACGCCTCGCTTGACTACGAGCCCGCGGGATCTCAGGAGGCCGACCTCGTGAAGGTCGACATCCTGCTGCAGGGCGACAAGGTGGATGCCTTCTCCTCGATCGTCCACCGCGAGAAGGCCTACGCCTACGGGACGATGATGACCGAACGCCTCCGCAAGCTCATCCCTCGTCAGCAGTTCGAGGTGCCCATCCAGGCCGCGATCGGCGCGCGGATCATCGCGCGCGAGAACATCCGCGCGATCCGCAAGGACGTGCTCGCCAAGTGCTACGGCGGTGACATCACCCGCAAGCGCAAGCTCCTCGAGAAGCAGAAGGAGGGCAAGAAGCGCATGAAGATGGTGGGTCGGGTCGAGGTGCCGCAGGAGGCGTTCATCGCGGCGCTCTCCGGCGACGTCGAGACCAAGAAGTAGCGCCCGGTTAGGCTGGACGCCATGCGCCGCGGGAACTTCCAAGAAGGCACCGTCGACTACGCCGCCGTCGGCGCGACGGGGGCTGCCGACCTCATGAGCTATCCGCCCGAACACAGCATCCCCGCCGAGGCGTCGTGGCGGCTGGGCAGCGGCGAGAGCCGCTTCGAGAGCTCCGCCGACGCGCTCCTGTCGTGGACGGCCCTGCGCGGTGCGGGTCTCACCCTGAGCGACGTGCGCCCGGCGGCCGGACCCATGTACTCCGGCGTCGGTTTCGACGCCGAGGGCGCTCCTGTCGCGCCCAGCCGCCTCGAGGCGGAACAGCGCTTCGATGCCGACGGCACGCCGTATGTCGCCGCCGGCACGACGATCCGCGTGCACGGGCGCGTGAAGGGGATGAATGCCGACGGCGAGCTGCGCGTCATCTCCGCGACGGAGGAGCCGCGTCGCGTGGCGTTCTCGCTCGGCACGGTCGGCGGATCGGTCGTGAGCGGGGAGGAGTCGTTCGCGATCGAGTGGGACGACAGCGACGAGGTGCGCTTCGTCGTGCGGGCCTTCGACCGCCCGGTCGCGTTCGCGTATCGGATGCTCCCGCCGCTCGTGAAGCGCCGCCGCAGCGCGCTGTTCCAGGGGTATCTGCAGGCGATCTCGCCGCTGTACTCCACTCCCGCGTGATGGGCTCGGCTCTTCCGCTCGGCGACCCCGCGCCCGCCGACGGCGCGTTGTCGCCCGACCTCGGGATCGACCCGGCGGTCGACTTCGGGGTGTACCTGCACGTGCCGTTCTGCCGGGTCCGGTGCGGGTACTGCGACTTCAACACCTACACGGCGACCGAGTTGCGCGGCGCTCGTCAGGACGCCTACGCCGACGAGGTCTTGCGGGAGATCGCGCTGTCGCGGGAGGTGCTCGCTGCGCGCGGGCCGCTGCGTGCGGCATCCACCGTGTTCTTCGGCGGCGGAACACCGACGCTCCTGCCCGCGGGGGACCTGGCGCGCATGCTCGCCGGCGTTCGCGAAGCGTTCGCCCTGGCGCCGGATGCCGAGGTCACCGTCGAGGCGAACCCCGACACCGTGACGCCCGCGCTCGCCGAGGAGCTCGCCGACGCCGGGGTCACGCGCCTGTCGATCGGGATGCAGTCGGCGGTGCCGCATGTCCTCGCCGCGCTCGACCGCACCCACGACCCGGCCGGTGTCGCGACCGCCGTCGCCGCCGCGCGCGCCGCGGGCCTCGACGTCAGCGTCGACCTCATCTACGGCGCTCCCGGCGAGTCGCTCGCCGATTGGCGGACCTCCGTCCAGACGGCGATCGCGTTGGCACCGGACCACGTCTCGGCGTACGCGCTCATCATCGAGGAGGGCACGCAGCTGCATCGCCAGATCCGCCGCGGCGAGGTGCCGGCACCCGACGACGACCTGCAGGCCGACATGTACGAACTCGTCGACGACCTCCTCGCCGAGGCGGGGTTCGACTGGTACGAGGTGTCGAACTGGGCGACGGCGCCCGCGCACCGTTCACGGCACAACCTCGCCTATTGGCGCGGCACCGACTGGTGGGGCTACGGCCCCGGCGCGCACAGCCACGTGGCGGGGCTGCGCTGGTGGAACGTCAAGCATCCTGCGGCGTACGCCCAGCGGCTCGCTGCCGGCGAGTCGCCCGCGGCGGCGCGCGAGCGACCGGATGCCGCCGCGCGGCGCCTCGAGGACGTGCTGCTGCGGTCGCGGATCGCGGAGGGGATCGCCGTGTCGGAGCTCGAGAGCGAGGGTCGGCACGCCGTGGCCTCCCTCATCGCCGACGGCCTCATCGACGGCGCTGCGGCCGTGCGCGGCCGTGTCGTGCTCACCCTCCGAGGCCGACTGCTCGCCGACGCCGTCGTCCGCGCCCTGACATCCTGACCGCCCCCCGCACCCTCTGCCCGCGCCAGCGGCCGCTCAACCGGGCAGCGAATCCAGGGCTTCGGCGCGACGAAGCGGGGTGACGCGCGAGGGGACGTCGTACAGCTGGACCTCGCGCCCGGTTCCGTAGCGGGGCCACCCCGGATCGCCCGACTGGACGACCCGGATCCAGTCGGCGTGCATGCGCGCCGCGAGCTCGCGTGGAGCGTCGGGACCGACGATCGTCTGCGAGTCGGGTGCCTCGACGCGGTCGAAGACGAAGCCGATGTCGATCGCGTGCGCCGCGCGCAGGTCGCGGACGGGGCTCGGCCAGGCGAGCTCGTAGACATGGGTCGGGGCGGTGCGTGCCGCCGCGACACGCGCCGCCGGCGCGCGCAGCAGTCGGTCGGTCACGATCTGGCCGAGGATCTCGCCCGGTGATGCTCCGGGGAACGCGGAGCGGTAGGCGCGCACGGCGCTCCGAGGCACACCGGTCGCGAGGCGGGCGAGGGTGAGCTTGAGGCTGCTGATGCCGGCGAGCTGCTCCGGGGTGAACCACAGCCGGTACTCGTCCGTGTTCGTGCCGATGACGAGAGGGATCTCCACCGACCGCAGGGCGACCTCCGGCGAGGCCGGGAGGGTATCCGGATCGAGCGCGAGCGCGTAGCCGGGAGTGCCGGAGAGCGGCGTGGACCCCTCGGCGAGGCGTCGTCGGGCGTCGAGAAGGACCCGCGGCGAAACGGCCGCGAACCCCTCTCTCGTCGCGGCGATCCCGAGCGCTTTCGCGAGTGCACGCGTCACGCGCTCCGCGCGCACGGGCGCGACGGCTTCGAGAGGCCCCGACTGGATGATCGCTGCGACCGGTATCGTCGCGGTGTCGGGTCGGGAGAGAAGGGCTGCGACGAGGGCTCCGCCGGCCGACTCTCCGACGATCGTGATGCGCGCCGGATCGCCGCCGAACCGCGCGATCTCGGTCTGCACCCAGACGAGTCCCGCCGCCGCATCGCACAGCCCGAGATTGCGCGGGGCGCCCTCGAGCACGGAGAAGCCCTCGGCGCCGACGCGGTATCCGATCGACACGAACACGATGCCGTCGCGTGCGAAGGTCGTGCCGTCGTACGCGGGGAGGGCGGGAGTGCCGCGTTCCAGCGCGCCGCCGTGGTACCAGACGAAGACGGGCAGCGCTGCCCCGGAGGACGCCGCGTCGGCCGGCGCCCAGACGTTGACGGTGAGGATGTCCTCGCCGGGGATCGCGACCGACCCGAGCAGCGCGCCGAGCGCCCCGAAGTACGGGTCCTGCGGGGCGGTCGGTCCGTGCTCCGCGGCATCCCGCACGTCCGTCCACGCGGGAACGGGCTGCGGCAGCGCGAATCGGCGCTCGCCGAACGGGGGGAGCGCGTAGGGGATGCCGAGGTAGCGGTCGACTCCTCCGCGCCGTGTGCCGCGCACCGCCCCCTTCGACGTCATGACGGCGGGGCGGAAGTCGGCATCGGCGCGCATACGGCTCATCGTAGGGCGACCGCGATAGGATTGGCACTCGATCGTCGGGAGTGCCAACCAGGAGGAGGGGTCATGGTCTCGGAGCGCGGCCTGCAGGTCCTCCGCGCCATCGTGCAGGACTACGTCGACACGAACGAGCCGGTCGGCAGCAAGACGATCGTCGATCGCCACCAGTTCGGCGTATCCGCGGCGACGATCCGCAACGACATGGCCCTCCTCGAGGACGAGGATCTCATCGTTGCCCCGCACACCTCGTCGGGCCGCGTCCCGACCGACAAGGGCTATCGCGTGTTCGTCGACCACCTCGCCGAGCTGCGGCCGCTCTCGGGCGCGCAGCGCGCGGCGATCTCGACGTTCCTCGCCGACCCCGCCGATCTCGACGACCTCCTCACGCGCACGGTGCGCGCCCTCACCCAGCTGACGGGCCAGGTCGCGATCGTGCAGTACCCGTCGTTCGCCCGCGCGAGCGTCTCGCACGTCGAGTTCGTGCACCTCGGCGGCGCGCGCGTCGTCGTGATCGTCGTGACGGACACGGGCCGGGTCTCGCAGCGGGTCGCGTTCCTGCCGTACGAGCTCGCCGAGACGGATGCCGCCGCCGTCAAACAGTCCATCGCCGCGCTCGTGACGGGCAAGCCCGTCGCCGAGGCGGCGCAGGCGATCGCCGATCTCGGCGTGACGCCGACCGCGCTATCCGGCGCGTCCGAGGCGGTGGACACGGCGGTGCGCGTCGTCGCGCGGATCGTCGCGGAGGAGCTCGAGGACTTCCGGCAGGACAAGCTCGTCATGGCCGGGAGTGCGACGCTCGCGCGCCGCGAGGGCGACTTCCGCGGCAGCATCTACCCGCTGCTGGAGGCGATCGAGGAACAGGTGACGCTCCTCCGGCTCATGGGAGAGATGGTCGCCGATGACAAGGGTCTCGCGGCGAGCATCGGGCGTGAGAACGCCGACTTCGGCCTCGCCGAGGCATCCGTCGTGACGAGCGACTACGACGGCGCCGGCAGCCGCGCTCGGGTCGGGCTGCTGGGTCCGATGCGGATGGACTACCCCACCAACCTCGCGGCGGTTCGCGCCGTCGCGCACTACCTCAGCCGCCTGCTCGACGAGGACGACGCGTCCCGCTGAGCCTGCGGAAGTGAGCCCGGGGACACCGCGTCCCGGGAGCACGCGGAGCACATACGGAAGACACACCGCGCCGGGCGCGGTCAGGAAAGGCGATTGTGGCCGACCACTACGAAGTTCTGGGAGTCTCGCGCGACGCGTCGCCCGAGGAGATCAAGAAGGCGTACCGCCGTCTCGCGCGGGAGCTGCACCCCGACGTGAACCCGGGCGAAGAGGCATCCGAGCGCTTCAAGCTCGTCACGCATGCGTACGACGTGCTGAGCGACCCCGAGCAGCGCCAGCGCTACGACATGGGCGGCGACGGGTCGCCGTTCGGCGGAGGCGCGGGCGGGTTCGGCGGGTTCGGCGACATCTTCGAGACCTTCTTCGGCGGCGGGGGAGCCCGGTCGGGGCGGCCGCGCTCGCGTCGCGAACGCGGACAGGACGCGCTCGTGCGCGTCACGCTGGACCTGCGGGATGTCGTCTTCGGCACGCACCGCGACATCGAGGTCGACACGGCGGTCCTCTGCGACACGTGCCAGGGCTCGTGCTGCCAGCCCGGCACGCAGCCGGTGACCTGCGACATCTGCCACGGTTCCGGCCAGGTCCAGCGCACCGTGCGGAGCCTGCTCGGCAACGTCGTGACCTCCCAGCCGTGCACGACCTGCCAGGGCTACGGCACCACCATCCCGTACCCGTGCGCGACGTGCCAGGGACAGGGCCGCGTGCGCGCCCGCCGCACCGTGTCGGTCGACATCCCCGGCGGCGTTGAGACGGGACTGCGGCTGCAGCTGCCCGGCTCGGGCGAAGTGGGGCCCGCGGGAGGTCCGCACGGCGACCTGTACCTCGAGGTCACGGTCGCTCACGACGAGGTCTTCAGCCGGGAGGGCGACGACCTCCTCGCGACGCTCGAGGTGTCGATGCCCGACGCGATCCTCGGCGCGAAGACGACGATCACTTCGCTCGACGGCGACGTCGATCTCGAGGTGCGTGCGGGCGTGCAGTCGGGAGACGTGCTCACGATCAAGGGGCGCGGCGTCACGCCGCTGCGCGGGGGAACGCGCGGCGATCTGCGGGTCGGCGTGCAGGTCGTGACACCGACCAAGCTCGGCCCCAAGGAGCGCGCGCTCATCGAGGACTTCGCGAAGAAGACGAAGGCTCCCGCGCCGCAGCTCGCGCAATTCCATCAGGGACTGTTCTCGAAGCTCCGCGACAAGTTCCGGGCCTGAGAGGCGACCGACATGGCGCTGCACTTCCTCGTCGACGACCTCTCCGCCGGGGAGGAGATCGCCCTCACCGGCGCCGAGGCGCACCACGCGGCCGTCGTCCGGCGCGTGCGCGTCGGTGAGGAGGTGACCGTCGGGGACGGGCGCGGCACGTGGCTGACCGGCGATGTCCAGGAGGTGTCGCCCCAGCGCGTCGTGGTCCGCGTCGTCGACAGGCGCATCGTGGCCCCGGCATCCCCGCGTCTCGTCCTGGTGCAGGCGCTTGCGAAGGGCGATCGCGACGAACTGGCCATCCAGGCCGCCACCGAGCTGGGCGTCGATGAGATCGTCCCGTGGCAGGCGGCGCGCAGCGTCTCGCGGTGGACGGGCGACAAGACCGCGAAGGGCGTCGCGCGCTGGTCGACCATCGTGCGCGAAGCGGCGAAGCAGGCGCATCGCGCGTGGGTGCCGCCCGTCGCCGATCCCGTGACGACGGCCCAGATCGCCGCCCGCCGCGCGGCACGCGTGCTCGTGCTGGAGCCGACGGCATCCGCCGCCCTGTCGCACGTGGGAGTGGATGCCGAAGACTCCCGCGACCTCGTCCTCGTGGTCGGTCCGGAAGGGGGCATCGCTCCCGAGGAGCTGGCGACGCTCGCCGCGGCGGGAGCCGAGCTCGTGCGCCTCGGCGACACCGTGCTCCGCACGTCGACCGCCGGCCCCGCGGCGCTGGCGGTGCTCAATGCGCGCCTCGGGCGCTGGTGAGCGCGGCCGCTCCCGCCACCGGTCGAACCCCGCGCCATAGACTGGACGGCATGAGCGAGTCGTCGATCTTCACCCGGATCCTTGAGGGCGAGATCCCCTCCGAGATCATCGCCGAGACCGAGAACGTCTTCGCGATCCGCGACATCGCGCCGCAGGCGCCCGTCCACCTGCTGGTGATCCCGAAGGACGCTCAGTACCGCAACGTGGTCGAGTTGGCCGGCGGCGACCCGGCACTGCTCACCGAGATGATCGGGCTCGCAGGCACCCTCGCGGCCGAGCACGGCGACGGCGACTTCCGTCTCATCTTCAACACGGGTGCCGGTGCGGGGCAGACGGTGTTCCACGTGCACGCCCACGTCCTCTCCGGCGGACTGGAGGAGGGGAGGCTCGGTGGCTGACGACTCCGACGTCACCGAGACCATCTACGCCGACGGCGTCGCGATGGTGCAGCTGCTCGGTCCGCAGGACCGGCTCCTGCGCGTCGTCGAACGCGAGCACCGCGATGTCCAGGTGCATGTGCGGGGGAACGAGATCACCCTCGCCGGCGCTGCGGATGCCGTCGCCCGCGCCCGCGCCCTCGTCGAAGAGCTCATCGCCCTCTCCCGCACCGGTCACGGCCTCGACCCCTCCGACGTCGTGTCGAGCGACCGCATCCTGCGGACCGAGGGCGGACCGCGCCCGTCGGAAGTGCTCGGCGAAGCGATCCTGTCGTCGCGCGGGCGCGTCATCCGGCCGAAGACCCTCGGCCAGAAGGCGTACGTCGATGCGATCGACGAGAACACGATCACGTTCGGCATCGGCCCCGCCGGCACCGGCAAGACCTACCTCGCGATGGCGAAGGCCGTGCAGGCGCTGCAGCGCAAGGAGGTCAGCCGCATCATCCTCAGTCGGCCCGCGATCGAGGCGGGGGAGCGGCTGGGGTTCCTGCCCGGCACCCTCACCGACAAGATCGACCCGTACCTCCGTCCGCTCTACGATGCCCTCAACGAGATGATGGATCCCGAGATCGTGCCGAAGCTCATGGCATCCGGCACCATCGAGGTCGCCCCGCTGGCGTATATGCGCGGGCGCACGCTCAACGACTCGTTCGTCGTCCTCGACGAGGCGCAGAACACGACCCCCGAGCAGATGAAGATGTTCCTCACCCGGCTCGGCTTCGGCACGCGCATGGTCGTCACGGGTGACATCACGCAGATCGACCTTCCGCAGGGCGCATCGGGTCTGCGGCTGGTCACACGCGTCCTGAAGGATGTCGACGACATCGACTTCAGCTATCTGACGAGCGACGACGTCGTGCGCCACACCCTCGTCGGACGCATCGTCGACGCGTACACCGAATACGACGAGCAGCGCCTCGCGTCGCGGCGCGACCGCGACGAGGCGGCGGCGTTCGTGGCATCCAAGGATCCTGCGAACCGCGCCGAGCGCCGCGGGCACGCATCCCGGCCCGGCGGGCCCCGAGACCATCTCCCCAAGCGAGGCATGTCATGACGATCGAGATCACCAACGAGTCCGGTGTGGACGTCGACGAGACGGTGCTGCTCCGCCTGACCGAGCACAACCTCGCGGAGCTCAACGTGAGCGCGGATGCCGACGTCGCGATCCTCCTCGTCGACGAGGGCGCCATGGAGGCGCTGCACGTGCAGTGGATGGACGAGCCCGGTCCGACCGACGTTCTGAGCTTCCCGATGGACGAGCTCCGCCCCGGCACGCAGGAGCAGCCGACGCCCGCAGGCCTCCTCGGCGACATCGTGTTGTGCCCGCAGGTCGCCGAGACGCAGGCGCAGGCGGCGAAGCACTCGACGCTCGACGAGCTGATCCTCCTCACGACGCACGGCACGCTGCACCTGCTCGGCTTCGACCACGCCGAACCCGCCGAAGAGCGCGAGATGTTCGGGCTGCAGCGGGAGCTCATCGCCTCCTTCCAGGCCACCGAGCGCCGACGACGCGCATGACCACCGCGCTGCTCCTCGTCGCTGCGGCACTGCTCGTCGGCCTCGGCGGTCTCATGGCGGCCCTCGACGCGGCTCTCGGCGTGACGGGGCGCAGCGATCTCATGGACTCCGCCGCCACCGGCCGCAACGGCACGTCGCTCATGCGCATCGCGGCCGACCCGGAAGCGCATGGCAACGCGGTCGTGTTCATCCGCATCCTCGCCGAGACGACCGCAGCGGTGCTCGTCACCGCCGCGTTCACGTCCCTGTTCGACAGCATCTGGTGGGCGATGCTCGCCGCCGCGATCCTCATGACCGCCGTCTCGTTCGTCCTCGTCGGCGCGAGCCCGCGTGCCGTCGGCCGCCAGCACGCGCGGGGGCTCCTGCGCGCCTTCGCACCCGTCGTGCGCGGCGCGCGCATCATCCTCGGCCCGCTTGCGCATCTCCTCGTCGTCGTCGGCAACCGCGTGACGCCGGGCGTCCCGCACGGCACGTCGTTCGCGAGCGAGGAGCAACTCCTCTCGATGGTCGACGAGGCCGCCTCGCAGGACCTCATCGAAGAGGATGACCGCGAGCTCATCCACTCGGTCTTCGACTTCACCGACACGTTCGTGCGCGAGGTCATGGTGCCCCGCACCGACATGGTGACGATGGATGCCGCAGCCACCACGCAGGAGGCCATGCAGCTCTTCCTCGACAAGGGCGTTTCGCGCGTTCCCGTCGCCGACGGCGAGGCCGACGACATCACCGGCGTCGTCTACCTGAAGGACCTCGTGCAGTTCGCGTTCCGCGACGAGTCGGCCTGGCGCGGTGCGCCGGTCGCGCAGATCGCGCGCCCGGCGGTCTTCGTGCCCGAGTCGATGAAGGCCGAGACGCTCCTCCAGCAGATGAAGCGGGATGCCGTGCACGTCTGCCTCGTCGTCGACGAGTACGGCGGCGTGTCGGGGCTCGTGACCCTCGAGGACCTCATCGAGGAGCTCGTCGGGGAGATCGCCGACGAGTACGATCCGCGCCAGAGCGAGATCGTCGACCTCGGCGACGGGCGCTACCGCGTGAGCGCGCGACTGGGCCTCGACGAGGTCGGCGAGCTCTTCGGCATCGACCTCGAGGACGAAGACGTCGACTCGGTCGGAGGACTTCTGGGCAAGCTGCTCGGCCGCGTGCCGCTCCCCGGTGCCACCGCTCGGGTCGATGCGCGATTCGATGGTCCGAGCGGCGGCCTCGTGCTCACCGGCGGGACCTCACGCGGCCGCGGACGCGGCCTCGCGACGGTGTTCGTCGAGCGCGTGGACGCACCCGCCGACTCCGAGAAGGCGCTCGGCGGGCGCGCCCCGCGCACCGGCGCGATCCCGATCCCGAAGAACCCGTCGCAGAGAGGTGACCAGCGATGACCGTGCACAGATCCGGCTTCGTGACGTTCGTGGGCCGACCGAACGTGGGCAAGTCCACGCTCACGAATGCGCTCGTGGGCGAGAAGGTCGCCATCACGTCGGACAAGCCGCAGACGACGCGCCGGGCGATCCGCGGCATCCTGAACCGGCCCGCCGGCCAGCTCGTGATCGTCGACACCCCCGGCATCCACAAGCCGCGGACGCTCCTCGGGCAGCGACTGAACGACCTCGTCGAGCAGGTGCTCGGCGACGTCGACGTGATCTGCTTCCTCGTCCCGGCGACCGAGAAGGTGGGGCCCGGAGACCGGCGCATCGCGGCATCCCTCGACGGTTACCCGCGTGCCAAGAAGGTCGCCGTCGTCACCAAGACCGACATCGCGTCCCGCGACGAGATCACCGAGCGGCTCCTGGAAGCCGACGGCCTGCGCGAGGACTGGGCGGCCGTGATCCCGCTCTCGGCGGTCGCCGGCGAACAGCTCGACGTCCTCGCGGACGAGCTGCTGAGTCTGATGCCGGAGGGGCCCGCCCTGTACGAAGAGGGCGTCGTGACCGACGAGTCGCTCGAGGATCGCATCGCCGAGATCATCCGCGAGGCGGCGCTCGACGGGGTGCGTGACGAGCTGCCGCACTCCATCGCGGTCACGATCGAGGACATCGCCGAACGCGAGACCGGGTCGCTGACCGACATCTACGCGAACATCGTCGTCGAGCGCGACAGCCAGAAAGCCATCATCATCGGGCACAAGGGGTCGCGGCTCGCTTCGGTCGGGGCCCGTGCCCGCGCGCAGATCGAGCCCCTCGTCGGAACGAAGGTGTTCCTGAAGCTGCACGTGCGCGTCGCGAAGGAATGGCAGCGCGACCCGAAGCAGCTCGGACGCCTCGGGTTCTGACGCCCGCACGTATCACCGCACGAATCACCGAAGGAGACCATCCGTGTCCGATCCGATGTCTGAGCGCCCCGAGATCACTCCCGCCTCCGTGCCTCCCGTGCTGTATCTGCCGCTCAGCACGCGATCGACTCCCGGCGCCCAGCTCGTCGAGATCCGTGAGCTCCGCGACGGCAGGAAGGCCCTCCTCGCCTACACGGCACTGGACCGACTGCTCACGCTCGCGGGGGATCGCCAGCCGTGGGTGCTGATGCGCACCGAGGACCTGTCCGAGGTCATGCGTGAGCAGCCGTACGACGTGGTCGTCTTCGACCTTCGGATCCCGGACGCCTACCGTCGGGACGGAGTGATCGCATGACGCGCATCGCGATGGATCGGGAGGTGATGGCCCGCCATGTGGAGATGCACGAGGAGATCTCCGAGATCGTCAAAGGCAAGCTCGACGACATCCCATCGGCGGTCGACGGGGGTCTCGCCTCCGACAGCATCGCGGCGATCCTGCAGCGTGTGGGGAACGGCGTCGACGCCCTCTATCGCATCAACGGCACGCTCGGCGAGATCGTGTCCGCCATCGCCGATGACTCGTTGCGCACCGAGGAGGACGCCCTCGAACGACTCGCACCGATCGCACGCGAGCTGGAGGAGCTGAGCTCGTGATCGACACGACGACCAAGGGCGAGCCGGCCCAGGTGCGTGCCGCCGCCGAGTGGCTGGATCCCGGGATGAAGACCGCGGCGGACACGGTGTCCTCGGGTGCCGACCTGATTCCGGTGTCGGTCCGCTCGCACTGGTTCGGCGCATCGGCCGATTCGTATGTGTCGAGCCTCTCCGACCTCGGCGATGCCGCCGACGAGATCGTGCCGGTGGCCCGGGATGCGGCCGAGAAGCTGCGCTCCTACGCGGGACAGCTGGAGCGGATGCGCGACGCCTTCGCGCGCCACCGCGAGAAGGCGGCCGGTGCGGGGCTCACGGTCCAGGGCATGATCATCCAGCGGCCGGTCTCGCTCGTGCCGGTGTGCCCGGCGACCAGTGACGACCCGTACTGGGACGAGTGGCAGGACTTCCTCGATCAGGTCGACGTCTACAACGACATCGCGAAGGACGTGGGTGCGTGGTGGGGCGAGCTCGAGGTGTGGATCGCGGAGAACCTCGACCAGTTCCTCGCCGGTATGCCCTCCGAGACGCTCGCGGAACAGATGCTGACGAGCCTCCGCGGGGTGGGCGGCGCGATCCCGCGCGGCTACCTCGACGCGTCGGCGATGGCGTGGAGCCTAACCGCTGACGACCTCGTGACGCAGGCCGAGGGTCTCCGCGCCGACGCGTCGACCTACGTTCGCCAGCTCCGCTCGGGCAACCCGGCGATCCGCGCTGCGGCGGAGGAAGCCAACCCCCGCGGTATGCGCTGGGCGGCGGACGAGGCCGAAGAGCTCGCTCGACGCCTGTCCCGACTCGGCAAGGCCGTGCCGGTGATCGGGTGGGGAATCGACATCTGGTCGCTCGGATCGGCCATGGAGAGCGGCGACGACCCATCGTCCACCGCGGTGAACATCGCGGGAGGGATCGTTGGCGGCGTGGCCGCGACCGCCGCCGTGGGTGCCCTGGCTGCGGCCGGTGTCGTGACACTGCCGGTGTGGGGCACGGCTCTCGTCGTCACCGGCGCCGCGGTGGCGGTGGGAGCCGGTGCCGTCTGGGCGTACGAGAACTGGGTGCCGCAGGATGTCCGCGAGACGATCGACGCCGGCATGGAGCAGGCGTGGGATGCGACGACGGACTTCGCCGAGGATGCCTGGGAGAACACGACCGACTTCGTCGGTGACGCGTGGAAAGGGGTCTTCGGATGACCCGACGGCAGCCGCAGTCCGTGTTCGTCCCGGGCCGGCGGGGATGGGAGGGCCAGCAGGGCTCGCTCGCGGGAGTCGGGATACTGGTGGCGATCCTCGCCGTGGCGGTCGCCGCGGGCGCGCTGGTCTGGCTGTTCGATCCCGCCCCGGCGATGAAGGCGACGGGGGTCGTCGCGCTCCTCACTCTCGGCCTCGGGATCTGGCTGCTTCTCGTCCAGATCCGGGTGGAGCGCGTTCGTGTCGTGCGGATCGACATCGGTGAGGGCATCGCGCGCTTCTCGGGCGCGGCGGAGGTCCGCCGCGTGCTGCGTCTCCTCGGCGTCTGCGGGATCGCGCTCCTCGCGACGTGGGTCTGGATGATCTCAACCGTCACGTCGACGAACGTCCCGGTGCTGACACTGCTGCTCGTTCCCGTCGTCGCGGTGCTGCTCATCTACGGCGGCGTGCGGGCGTGGGTGGGCGCGGACGGCGCACATGTGCTGACTCTCCGCCCCGACGGCGTCACGCTGAAGGTGCCGCGCAACAACCTCAGCGCGCCGTGGGACGAGGTCGGCGGCGCGCGCCTGGTGGGCAACCGCGTCGAGGTGAGCGTCGCGGGCGGCGGCGGGGTGAGCTTCGCCGCACGCGACTTCGCGAGCGATCCGATCATCCTCGCCGAACTCCTCACCTTCTACGCCCGTACCCCGCACGCGCGGGCCGACATCGGCGACGGGACGCTCGCGCTGCTTCGTGACGGCGCATTCTGAACGGCAGGAGATCTGATGGCACGGCGATGGATCGCGACAGCCGCCGGCGGCCCCGAGACCTGGGAGCTCGTGGATGCCGAGGCGCCAGCACCCGCGACGGGTGAGGTCACGATCCGTGTGGCCGCGGCCGGCGTGAACCCCGCCGACGCGAAGCACGTCGCCGTCGAACGCGGTCAGCGGTGGCCCGTCGCGATCGGCTACGAGGTCTCCGGCGCGGTCTCGGCGATCGGCCCGGACACGCGCATCGGCTCGGGCGAGGTCGCCGTGGGGGACGAGGTCCTGGCCTTCCGCGTCCAGGGCGGCTATGCCACCGAGCTCACCGTCGACGCCTCGACGGTGTTCCACAAGCCCGCGATCCTCACGCACCCGGAGGCGGCGAACCTGCTCCTCACCGGAACCACCGCCGCCGAGATGCTCGCGATCGCGGGCGCGAGGGTGGGGGAGACGATCGTCCTGCACGGTGCGTCGGGGGCGGTCGGGGTCAGCATCCTGCAGCAGGCCGCCGCGTGCGGCATCCGAGTCGTCGGCACGGCGTCCGAGGCGTCGTTCGATCGAGTGCGTGCGTTCGGCGGGATCCCGGTCGCCTACGGCGACGGAGTGCGGGAGCGCATCGCTGCCGCCGCCGACGGGGCACCGCTCGTCGCCGCGCTCGACGCCGTCGGCACATCCGAGGCGATCGACGCCTCGCTCGCGCTCGTCGCGGATCGCTCGCGGATCGTGACGATCGTCGATCCGACCCGCGCCGCACGAGACGGCTTCCGGTGGATCGCGGGTTCCCAGCCCGACAGTGCGCGCTACCGGGATGCCGCACGGGCCCGCATCATCGCGGCCGCGGCATCCGGCGCGCTCACCGTTCCCGTCGCGCGTATCTACCCGCTCGCCGACGCCCGCGCGGCGCTCGCCCTCATCGCCTCGGGGCACCCCGGGGGAGCCCTCGCGCTCGTCCCCTGAGGCCGTGTGCTGAGGACGCCCGCGCGGGTGTACTCTGTCAGCATGCGCTTCGGCCAGCTCCTTCTTAGCTGCCGCGACGAGGCCTCGATCTAGGGCCTTCCTCGTCGCGGAGCTCGTCGTTGGTGCGACACCTGGCCCGCCTCACCAGACGAGAGAAGCCACCCATCATGGAAAACACCCAGAAGCCCTCCGGCGCGCCGGTCCACAAGTACCGCCCGTACCACGAGCAGATCAACGTCTCGCTGCCCGATCGCACGTGGCCCGATGCCCGCATCACGAAGGCGCCGCGCTGGTGCGCGGTCGACCTCCGCGACGGCAACCAGGCGCTCATCGACCCGATGAGCCCCGAACGCAAGCGCGTCATGTTCGAGCTGCTGGTCGGCATGGGATACAAGGAGATCGAGGTCGGATTCCCCTCGGCATCCCAGACCGACTTCGACTTCGTGCGCCAGCTGATCGAAGAAGACCTGATCCCGGACGACGTCACGATCCAGGTGCTGACGCAGGCACGTGAGCACCTGATCGAGCGCACGTACGAGGCGATCGCCGGCGCCAAGCAGGCGATCGTGCACCTCTACAACTCGACGAGTGTGCTGCAGCGCGAGGTCGTCTTCCGCACGGACAAGCAGGGCATCGTCGACATCGCGCTCGAGGGCGCGCGGCTGTGCCGCCGGTTCGAGACGCGGATCCCCCAGACGCGGGTCTACTACGAATACTCGCCCGAGTCGTACACGGGCACCGAGCTCGAGTTCGCCCTCGACGTCTGCAACCAGGTCATCGAGATCTTCGAGCCGACGCCCGACCGCAAGGTGATCATCAACCTGCCGGCGACCGTCGAGATGGCCACGCCGAACGTCTACGCCGACTCGATCGAGTGGATGAGCCGTCGCCTCGCGCACCGCGAGAACGTCATCCTGTCGCTGCACCCGCACAACGACCGCGGCACCGCGATCGCGGCCGCCGAACTCGGCTACATGGCCGGCGCGGACCGCATCGAGGGGTGCCTGTTCGGCAACGGCGAGCGCACCGGCAACGTCGACCTCGTTGCGCTCGGCATCAACCTGCTGACGCAGGGCATCGACCCCGAGATCGACTTCAGCGACATCGACCACGTCAAGCGCACCGCGGAGTACTGCAATCAGCTGCCCGTGCACGAGCGCAGCCCCTGGGCGGGTGACCTCGTGTTCACGGCGTTCTCGGGATCGCACCAGGACGCGATCAAGAAGGGCTTCGAGGCGATGGATGCCACGGCTGCGGCGGCCGGCGTCACCGTCGACGAGATCGAGTGGGCGGTGCCGTACCTGCCGATCGATCCGAAGGACCTCGGCCGCTCGTACGAAGCGGTCATCCGGGTGAACTCGCAGTCGGGCAAGGGCGGCGTCGCCTACCTGCTGAAGACCGACCACGCACTGGACCTGCCGCGGAAGCTCCAGATCGAGTTCTCCGGCGTCGTGCAGACCAAGACGGATGCCGAGGGCGGCGAGGTCTCGAGCGACCAGATCTGGTCGATCTTCACCGATGAGTACCTGCCGGCGGCGTCCGCCTCCGACAAGTGGGGCCGGTTCGAGCTGCTGTCCACGCGCACGCAGAGCGACATGTCGGGCGAGGTCTCGCTCGACGTGACGCTGCGCGACGGTGACGGCGAGGTCGCGACGCGCGGCGTCGGCAACGGCCCGGTGTCGGCGTTCCTCGAGGTCGTGCGCGAGCAGGGCTTCGACATCACGCTGTACGACTACGTCGAGCACACGCTCTCGGCGGGGGGCGACGCCCAGGCGGCGTCGTACGTCGAGCTGCAGGTCGACGGCGAGCGCCTGTGGGGCGTCGGCATCGACGGTGACATCTCCACGGCATCCCTGAAGGCGATCGTGTCCGCCGTCAACCGCGCGATCCGCACGCGCGCGGCCGCCGGCGCCGACCTCGCCGCGGTCTGATCCGCCCCGTCGCCGCCCCGCGCCCGTCGCCCCGCGCCCGTCGCCGAGACTTCACTGGTGCGCCGAGACTGCAGCCACCGCGCGCAGTTTCGGCGCACCACTGCAGTCTCGCGGTCGCGGGGCGGGGGTCGCGGGGACGGGAGAGGGAGGGGGTAGTCGTCAGTCCGCGGGCGGGTGGATGATCGGGATCGCGCTCGTCTCGATCGCGACCTTCCGCCGATGCAGCGCACGCTGCTCGGGGAGGGAGATGTCGAAGATCACGGCGAGCAGACGGATGACGGTCGTGACGATGACGCATGCGACGGCGGCGGCGACGATCGGCGCGCCGAGGGCGGCCGCTCCGGCGAGGACGGCGCACCCCACTCCCGCCGCGACCGCGTACAGCGAACCGACGTGCATGATCGCGACGGGAAGCCCGAGGATGACGTCCCGCAGGATGCCGCCGCCGACGGCCGCGCACACGCCCACGAACACCGCGGGCACGAGCGGGAGTCCGATGACGAGGGCCTTCGCGGTGCCGAAGGCTCCGAACAGGCCGATGACCACGGCATCCAGCGCGACGATGACGGCATTGAGCCTGCGGAAGACCCCCGCCAGGAGCATGCCGACCAGCGACGCCCCGACCGCCGTGAGCAGGTACCAGTTGCTCTGCAGCGTCGTCGGCGCGACGTTCAGCAGCAGGTCGCGGATGAGTCCGCCGCCCATGCCCATCACGATGCCGATGAGGGTCACGCCGAGGAGGTCGAGTCGCTGACGCCCCACGAAGCCGGACGCGAAGAGCGCACCCTGCACACCGCCGAGCCCGACGGCGAGCAGGTCGGCCCACAGCGGGATCACGAAGAGGGGTTGTGTCACCCCTCCATTGTCGTCCCCCCGGCGATAATGGAGGGGTGCCCACCTACCGCGACGAAGTCGTGGTCCTGCGTACCCACAAGCTCGGGGAGGCGGACCGCATCGTGACGATGCTCAGCCGCCGTCACGGCAAGGTGCGCGCCGTCGCGAAGGGCGTGCGTCGCACGTCGTCGAAGTTCGGGGCACGGCTCGAGCCGTTCATGGTCGCCGACGTGCAGCTCTACCAGGGGCGCACGCTCGACATCGTCCAGCAGGCCGAGTCGCTCGGCGCGTACGGCGCGTCGATCGTCACGGACTACGACAGCTACACGGCGGCCCACGCGATGGTCGAGACCGCAGACCGGCTCGGTGACGCGGAGGCGACCCCGCAGCAGTACCTCCTCCTCGTCGGGGGTCTGCGCACGCTGTCGCTCCGCGCGCACACGGCACGGTCCGTGCTCGACTCGTACCTGCTGCGTGCGATGGCGCTCTCCGGATGGGCGCCGTCGCTCGAGGATTGCGCGCGCTGCGGCGCACCGGGCCCGCACGACGGTTTCGTCGCGCAGCTCGGCGGCACCGTGTGCACCGCCTGCGCGCCGGTGGGCTCCGCGCGCCTCCGGCCGGAGACCCGTGCGCACCTGCGCGCGCTCATCGCGGGGGAGTGGGAGAGCGTGGATGCCGCGCCCGACGCGACCTCGGCAGCGGCATCCGGTCTCGTGGCCGCCTACACCCAGTACCACCTGGAGCGCGGCATCCGCTCCCTGTCCCACGTGGAGAACCTGCGGTGAGCCCCAAGCCCTACACGCACCGCGACGCGGTCCCGTACCGCCCGCTCGACTGGACGGGCGTCCACCCGCCCGCGTTCCCCAAGGGGAGCGTGCCCGGCCACGTCGCGATCGTCATGGACGGCAACGGCCGCTGGGCGAACCGCCGCGGCCTCACCCGCATCGAGGGGCATCGCGCGGGCGAGGAGGTCCTGCTCGACGTCGTGGCGGGCGCGATCCAGACGGGGGTGAAGCACCTGAGCGTGTACGCGTTCTCGACGGAGAACTGGACGCGGTCTCCCGACGAGGTCCGCTTCCTCATGGGGTACAACCGCGACGTGCTGCACCGCCGCCGCGATCAGCTCAACGAGTGGGGGGTGCGCATCCGCTGGGCGGGCCGCAGACCGCGACTGTGGGGCTCGGTCATCAAGGAGCTGCAGTACGCCGAGCAGCTCACCCGCGGCAACGACACCCTGACCCTGACGATGTGCATCAACTACGGCGGGCGCCACGAGATCATCGACGCGATGCGCGCGCTCGGCGAGGAGATCGCCGCGGGCCGGCTGAAGCCCTCCGCGATCACGGAGAAGGCCCTCCGCCGACACCTCTACGTCCCCGATATGCCCGATGTCGATCTCTTCCTGCGATCGAGCGGCGAGCAGCGCACGTCGAACTTCCTGCTGTGGGAAGCGGCGTACGCGGAGATGGTCTTCCTCGACACGCTGTGGCCCGACTTCTCGCGCACCGACCTGTGGCACGCGATCGAGGTGTACCTCAGTCGCACCCGCCGCTTCGGCGGAGCGGTCGACGCGCCGACCAACGCGCAGTCCGATTGATGCCGCTGCGGGAATAGATCATGACGCCGTCGCGGTTATGTCTGAGGTGACGGACAAGATCAGAATCGACGTGTGGAGCGACATCGCCTGCCCGTGGTGCTACATCGGCAAGCGCAACCTCGAGACGGGCCTCGCGGCGACGGCCGCTGACGAGAACGCGCCGGAGGTGGAAGTCACCTTCCACTCGTTCGAACTCTCGCCCGACACCCCCGTCGACTTCGACGGGGACGAGCTCGACTTCCTCGCCGGACACAAGGGGATGCCGCGCGAGCGCGTGCAGGAGATGCTCACGAACGTCACGGGTGTCGCGGCGAACGCCGGGCTCGAGTACCGGTTCGATCTGCTGCAGCACACCAACACGGTCAAGGCGCACGAGCTGCTCCATTTCGCGAAGGCGGAGGGCCGGCAGGCGGAGATGGCCGAGCGGCTCATGTCCGCGTACTTCACCGAGGGGCGTCACGTCGGCCGCGTCGACGACCTCGTCGCCCTCGCCGCCGAGGTCGGTCTCGATGCGGATGCCGCGCGCGGCGCGCTCGAATCGGACCGTCACCTCGCGGACGTGCGTGCCGACCAGGCGCAGGCGCAGGCCTACGGCATCCAGGGTGTGCCGTTCTTCGTGATCGACGGCACCTACGGCGTCAGCGGTGCGCAGCCGCCGGAGGCGTTCGCGCAGATCGCTCGCCAGGTGTGGTCGGAGCGGCAGGCCTGAACGGCCTCACCGCGCCTCAGCGCACGGGGAGCGATGCCTCGATCGCCGCGATGACTTCGGGCGCGTCGGGCTTCGTCTGCGGGCGGAAGCGGTGGACGGCGCCGGAGGCGCTGACGAGGAACTTCTCGAAGTTCCACATCACGGGGCCCTTCGCACCCTCGACGTTCTTCGCCTTCTTGAGCGCCTTGTAGAGCGGGGCGGCGTGTGAACCGTTCACGCGGATCTTCTCCGCGACGGGGAACGTGACGCCGTAGGTCACGGAGCAGTACTCGAGGATCTCGTCCATCGAGCCGGGCTCCTGCCCCATGAACTGGTTGCAGGGGAACCCGATCACCTGGAGGCCCCGCTCGCCGTACGTCTTCTGCAGCTGCTCGAGCTGCTCGTACTGCGGCGTGAGGCCGCATTTGGATGCGACGTTGACGATGAGCAGCGTCGAGTCGCCGAATTCGGCGAGGGTGCGTTCGGTGCCTGCGGCATCGGTGTAGGGGATGTCGCGGATGTCCACAGGGGTCGTGTTCGCCATGTTGTCCACGATAGGACCGTCGAGGCGCCTGCGGCGCCGTCATGTCTGGGAGAATGGACAGGATGTCCACCGCCACTCCCGCAGCCTCCGCGCTCGTCGAGGCGACGCCCGCGCTGAAGATCGGGCCGATCACCCTCGACGCGCCCGTCGTGCTCGCGCCGATGGCAGGGATCACGAACACGGCGTTCCGGCGGCTCTGCCGCGAGTACGGCGCGGGTCTGTACGTCAGCGAGATGATCACGACGCGCGCGCTCGTCGAACGCAACGCGACGACGATGCGCCTCATCACGCATCATGAGTCGGAGACGCCCCGCTCGATCCAGCTCTACGGCGTCGACCCCGCGACGACGGAAGCCGCCGTCCGGCTCCTCGTCGAGGAGGACCGCGCCGATCACATCGACCTGAACTTCGGATGCCCCGTGCCCAAGGTCACGCGCAAGGGTGGGGGAGCAGCCCTCCCATGGAAGACGGGCCTCTTCCGCGAGATCGTCACGCGCGCGGCGCGCGCGGCGGGCGATGTGCCGCTCACGGTGAAGATGCGGAAGGGCATCGACGCCGACCATCTCACGTTCCTCGACGCCGGACGCATCGCCGAGGACGCCGGCGTCGCCGCAGTCGCGTTGCACGCCCGGACGGCCGCGGAGTTCTACTCCGGCCACGCCGACTGGTCGGCGATCGCGGCGCTGAAGGAGGCCGTCACGAGCATCCCCGTCCTCGGAAACGGCGACATCTGGTCGGCGGAGGACGCCGTCCGCATGATGGCCGAGACCGGCTGCGACGGCGTGGTCGTCGGCCGCGGCTGCCTCGGCCGACCCTGGCTGTTCGGCGACCTCGCCGCGGCCTTCGGTGCCCCCGGCATCCGTCCCGACGCGACGCTCGGCTACGTCGCGGCCGCCTTCCGCCGCCACGCGGAGCTCCTCGTCGAGTTCTTCGAGGACGAAGGCCGCGGATGCCGCGACATCCGCAAGCACGTCGCGTGGTACTTCAAGGGGTACCCGGTCGGCGGAGAGCTGCGCGCGGCGCTCGCGACGGCATCCACGCTCGCGGAGATCGACGACCTGCTCGGCGCGATGGATCTCGATGCGCCGTACCCCGGTGCGGCTGCCGAGGGCCAGCGCGGGCGCGCGGGTACGCCCAAGCGGCCCGCGCTGCCCGATCGCTGGTTGGACACCCGTGAGATGGCGGGAGACGATGCGCGCACGCTCGCCGACGCCGAACTGGACACCAGTGGCGGGTGAGGGAGGCGCCCTCGGCGCGCTGTCGGGCCGGCCCGCCGGCTACGACGACCACGACGCCGAACGCTTCCTCGCCGAGACGCACCGGTCGCAGCGCGACAGCTTCGCGCGTGACCGTGCCCGTGTGCTGCATTCGGCGGCGCTGCGCCGGCTCGCATCCAAGACGCAGGTGCTCAGCCCCGCGAGCCCGGCGGACTTCGCCCGCAATCGGCTCACCCATTCGCTCGAGGTGGCGCAGGTGGGTCGTGAGCTGGCGGTCGCGCTCGAACTCTCGCCCGACGTCGTCGACACGGCGTGCCTCAGCCACGACATCGGGCATCCGCCCTTCGGCCATAACGGCGAGCGTGCGCTCAACGAATGGGCCGACGACATCGGCGGGTTCGAGGGCAACGCGCAGACCCTCCGCATCCTCTCGCGCCTGGAGCCGAAGGTCGTGGACGCCGCGGGTCGCTCGATCGGACTGAACCTCACCCGCGCGAGCCTCGATGCGACCTGCAAGTACCCCTGGACCGTGGAACACGCCGTTCCGGACCCGGGTGGGCGCGACAAGTTCGGGGTGTATCCGGAGGACGAGGACCTGTTCCGTTGGATGCGCGAGGGCGCGCCGGGGCGCCTGCGCTGCATCGAGGCGGAGGTCATGGACCTCTCCGACGACATCGCCTACTCGGTGCACGACTTCGAAGACGCCGTGCTCAACGGCTACCTCGATCCCGCACGCCTCACCGACCCGCGCGAGCGTGATGCGCTGCTGACGGCGATCCAGACGTGGGTGGGCTACGGGTTCGCGCGGGACGAGCTCGAAGACGCCCTGTACCGCCTGACCCGCCTGCCGGAGTGGCTCACGGAGTTCTCCGGCGACCGCGCGAGCGTGGCGCGGCTGAAGAACCTCACCTCCGACCTCATCGGGCGTTTTGCCCGCGCCGCGACGACCGCGACACGCGAGCACTACATCGGCCCCTCTCTCACGCGCTACCGCGGACGTGTCGTCGTGCCGCGCATCGTCGAGGCCGAGATGGCGGTGCTGAAGGGCATCATCGGCGCGTTCGTCGTCACGATCGACGGACGCAAGGGGCTCTACAAGGAGCAGCGACGCGTCCTCAAGCGTCTCGCGACGGCGCTCTGGGAGCGGCCCGAGCACCTGGATCGCCTCCACGCCGAGGACTTCCGCACGGCGGCGACGGATGCCGCGCGCCGCCGCGTCGTCGTCGATCAGGTCGCGAGCCTCACCGATCGCTTCGCGATCGAATGGCACGCGCGCCTGATCGGGCCGGTGGACCTCCGCGAACTCGGCCTCTGGTCCAGCGACGGCCGCGCGACCGTGCACGCGGGTTTCGCCCTGCCCGAGCCGATCCCCGGGCTCTGGCCGTTGGACGGCGTCTGATGGCGCGCATCGCGCAGGCCGACGTCGACGAGGTCAAGGCGCGGACGAACATCGCCGACATCGTCGGCGAGCGCGTCGCGCTGAAATCGGCCGGCGTCGGATCCCTGAAGGGCCTGTGCCCCTTCCACGACGAGCGCAGTCCGAGCTTCCACGTGCGACCGCAGGTCGGGTACTACCACTGCTTCGGGTGCGGGGAGTCGGGCGACGTGTACTCGTTCCTCCGCGCCATGGACCACCTGTCGTTCACCGAAGCCGTCGAACGCCTCGCGGGGCGGATCGGCTACACGCTGCACTACGAGGACGGGGGAGCGGCGCCCGAGACGAGCGGGCGCACGCGCCTCTACCAGGCGAACACGGCCGCCGCGGAGTGGTTCCGCAGCCAGCTCGCGACGCCCGAGGCCGACGCCGCCCGCCGATTCCTCGGCGAGCGCGGTTTCGACGCGGGCGCGGCGGCGCACTTCGGCGTCGGCTACGCGCCGAAGGGGTGGAACGGTGCCCGGGATGCGTTGCGCAGCCAGGGATTCACCGACGAGGAGCTCCTCGCCGCCGGCATCCTGTCGCAGGGTCAGCGCGGGGGCTACGATCGCTTCCGCGGGCGCGTGATCTGGCCGATCCGCGACATCACCGGTCAGACGATCGGCTTCGGCGCGCGTCGCCTCTACGACGACGATCAGGGCCCCAAGTACCTCAACACCCCGGAGACGCCGATCTACAAGAAGGCGCAGGTGCTGTACGGCCTCGATCTCGCCAAGAAGGAGGTCTCCCGTTCGCACCGCGTCGTCGTCGTCGAGGGCTACACCGACGTCATGGCGTGTCACCTCGCGGGCGTCACGAGCGCGATCGCGACCTGCGGGACGGCGTTCGGCTCGGAGCACATGCGCGTCGTCGGACGCATCGTCGGCACGGAGAGCTCCGGCGAGGTCGTCTTCACCTTCGATCCGGATGCCGCCGGTCAGAAGGCCGCCGTCCGCGCCTTCGCCGAAGCACGCACGTCGACCCTGCAGAGCTACGTCGCGGTCGGACCCGAGGGCCTCGACCCGTGCGATCTGCGCCTCAACCGCGGCGACGGGGCCGTGCGGTCGATGATCGAGACCAAGTCGCCCCTGTTCGAGTTCGTCATCGACCAGCGCATCGCGGGGCACGATCTCGCATCCGTGGAGGGTCGGGTCGCGGCTCTCGCTTCGGCGGCGCCGATCGTCGCGGAGATCAAGGACAGCGGCATCCGCGGGCGCTACGAGCACGTCCTCGCACGGCGGCTCGGCGAGGACCTCCGCGAGGTGCATCGCGCGGTGGCTCGCGCCGCCACGCGCTCCGACGGCGGATCGGCGACGGCCGCGGGTCCCGGACCCGGAGGGCGGGCCGCCCCGGGAGCGGCACAGGGAATGACGCCCGGAGCGACACCGGGCGGAGCAGCCGGGGAGGCACCCGCCGCCCCCCGCGCGACGATCGCGACCCTGCCGCGGTCGTCCGATGCCGCGCTCGAGCGCGATGCGCTCATGGGCATCCTGCAGTACGGCCACGTCGTGGACGCCGCCGAGATCGACGCCGCGCTGGCCCTGCCGATGACGGTGCCGGCGCTGGATGCCGTGCGCCAGGCACTGCTGGCGCAGCCGGACCGCACGCGTATCGGGTGGGCGGTGACGGCTGCCGAAGCGGTGCGCGAGCCGTTCCGCTCGCTCGCGGTGGAACTCCTGACGGCGAGCTTCCCCGCCCTCTCCGAGGCAGAGGCGCATTCGTCGACGCGGTCCCTCGCGCGGACGCTCCGGATCCGCGCGATCGATCGGGAGAAGTCGGCGCTGCTCGGTGCGATCCAGCGTGTTCCGGCCGAATCGGAGGAAGGGCGGGCGGTTCGCCTGCAGCTGCGCGATCTCGACGCGCGGCGGCGCACCCTCGCCGAAGGGGCGTGAGACGCTGCGCTGGCGCGCCCGGCGCGAACCCGGCAGGATGATCGCATGCAGCGACGCCCCGTGAACGATCTCGCCGTGCACTGCGACGACCTCTCGGTCGCGCGTGGAGGTGTGCGGGTGGTCGAGGGCGTGACGCTGCGTCTCGAGGCGGCGCGCGCGCTCGCGCTCATGGGGCCGACGGGCGCGGGCAAGTCGAGTCTCGCCGCGATCCTCGCCGGTGCCGACAACGCGAGTCTCACCGTCGTCGGGGGCGCAGCGCACGTCGCGGGCATCTCGGTGCGCAGAGGCGGTCGCGCGCGGCGCGTGCGGTCGTACCTGACGGGCTATCTCGAGCAGGGTGCGGGGGCACAGCTCGCGGCGCGGATGACGGTTGCGGAGCTGATCGGCGAGCCGGTCACCTCGCGCGATCGACGCGTCAACCAGCGGGCGCTCTCCTACCGCATCGCGGGCCTCCTCGACGAGGTGCAGCTTCCTCTCGGCGCGGCCGCGAAGTATCCGTACGAACTCAGCTCGGGCATGCGCCAGCGGGTCGCCCTCGCGCGCGCCCTCGTCCTGCAGCCGCGCGTGTTCATCGGCGATGATCCGTACGCGAACCTCGATCCCGAAGTCCGCCTCGCCGCGCGCGACGCCCTTCTGCGACGGCGCGACGAGGAGGCGATGGCGATCCTCATCGTGACGAACGACGCTGTCGCGGTGCAGGAACTGGATGCCGATGTGCTGGTGCTGCGCGGCGGTCACCCCGTCGGATTCGGACACGGCACGAGCGACGTCCTCTGGACTCCCGATGAGGCGACACGCCTCGCGTCGTAGTCGCGCGCGGTCACGAGCACCCTTGCGGATTTGCTAGTATGGACGGGTTGCCCGCTCGCGGGTGACTGATCCTCGGTAGCTCAATTGGCAGAGCAGCCGGCTGTTAACCGGCAGGTTCTTGGTTCGAGTCCAAGCCGGGGAGCCACGCAGAAGGCCCGGAATTCCTGAGTAAAACCAGGTTCCGGGCCTTCTTCCTTTTCGCTGCTGAAATCGGAAATCAGCGCGAATTCAGCGCGAGTGTTTCGCACGCGCGCGCCGTCAGCGCGGATCTCGGATTGCTCCGCCAAGATGAGAACATGCAGTGGCGCTCGCGAAGATCCGACCCGACCGACCTGGCGGCGCTTCACCCTGGTGTACCGACATGGATGCTTCGTCCCCTGGTTATGTGGGCCACCGCTGTGATGGGGATGCGCAAGACGAATCACGGCACGCTCGAAGGCCCCTACTCGCCCGACCCCGAGTTGCTACAAGAGTTCGAGACAGCCACGCGGCGCCCTCGATCCTTGCTGTCGAACCTCCGACAGACGGCTGTCCAAGGGCTGTACGACGCGATGGGTGTTGACGAGTTTCTGGACTTCATCGACTTTCTCGTCTTCCACGTCGAGAGGCTCGGCTGGCAAGCTAGCGAGTTTCAAGACGCCCTCGAAGACCTCCTCCGCGACGCAGGTTCGGAGTGGGCGGTGGGTGATCGGGATGGACACGCCTCCCTGGAGAAGCGAGTGCCCGAGGGCGTAGCGCTGGCCGCAACAGACATCGTCGCAAGTTCTGGGAGTGCCGGAACGCTCTTGGCGGAGGCGTGGCACGCTGCGTTCGGCCGCTCGCCCGACGCCGAAGAGGCGTACGAGAAGGCGATCAAGGCAGTCGAGGAAGCCGGATATGACAAGGTGTCACCCAAGAACGCGAAAGCCACGCTCGGGTCCATGGTCCGGGACATGAAGGTTCAGAGGGATTGGGCGATCGACTTCGGACCTTCGCACGGCAACGTGGCTGTACAGATGGCGGAAGCGCTATGGGTCGACCAGGAGAGCCGCCACGGCGGCAACAACTACCGCAAGCCAACTCAAGCCGAGGCTGAGGCCGCGGTCCTGCTCGCGGTGCCACTTGTGCAGTGGTTCACTTCGGGCGCTATCGCTAGACGATCCGACGCTCCATCGGTGTGAAGATGATGTACTTCGGAGGCATTGCGATTCCTTCCGTTGGGGTTGGCTGTCGTGCGCCTAGGCGGCGCTGGTCTCGACGGCCGGAGCGTTAGCTAGGGCCTCGGCGAGTTGTGGGTTGGTCGCGGCGAACGGCTGGAGGATCGCATGGCGCAGGATCGCCGCCTTGCTCACCCCGCCGCTCATGGCCACGAGCTCGTCACAGCTGCGTCAAAGTCGGCGGGGATTTGGGTCTGCACGGTCACGCTGCCCTCTGACAATGTGCGGCGGCGTCCTCTGGGCACTTCGGCTCCACTCATTTGGTGCGGCAGTAAGTCAAGTCTTCCCTGCCGGCGGCCCTCCGCGCTTGAAGCTCTGAAAATCAATCCCAGGTCAGCGGCCATAAAAGTTGCAGAGTGAGTGTTGCATAGCGAGCAGGCGCTCGTCCTGCGACCATGGATTGATGACTGATGACTGATGACTGATGACTGATGACTGATGACTCGGACCTGGACACTCCGAACTGTTCGCAGCGTCTTCATCCGATGGAGCCGCGACTGGGCGCGTGGTGCTGCGAGAGCTGCAAGCGCGCGCTCCGTCCGGAGGACGCGGTCCGCGAGTAGCGCAGTGCTGTTTCGGGGCGGCGCTTCAAGCAGATTCCCTTGTGCGGGCCGCCTGAATTCAATCGCGTCGCTATGGCGCATCTCGTCGCCGATATACAGCAATGGATAGCCGGTTATGTTCGAGCCGCTCGGCCATGATGGTGTCGTGACTGAAGCGATAGACGGCCTGTTTGACCCAAACCGCAACGAGACCCCTCCCGCCCTGGATCTCGACGACCTGAGAGCCCTACTGCAGGCGCAGGCCAACATAGTCGTGAGTGTCGGAACAGGCGGCGAGCGCATCGAGAACGTCGATTCCAGGTGGCAACGGGATACGCGCACTCTCAACGCGAACTTTCGCCGCCTTGGGTTACGCGCGCCGTTCCCCTGGAATGGACTTTGGGATTGGCACGGCTTTTACTCAACAAATCTCCCTCGCTATCACGAGCGCCGCAGTCATGTACGCGAGCTGACGCAGGCGGCGCTCCAACAACTAGACCAAATCGAGGCTAGGGGCGGTATCCATGACCCCGCCGCAGACGACGACACGCCCACCTGGGAGAATCTGAACGGTCGTATTTCGAGCCTCGTCGAGGAGTACTCCACTGCTCGAGACCGCGACGGCTGGCAGGATGTAGGGCGACGCAGCCGCGAGATTCTCATCGACTTCGGCAAGTTGATCGCCGACCCGGCGCTCGTGCCAGGGGGACAAGAGCCGCCCAAGCGCGGCGACGCCAAGGCATGGTTCGATCTGTTTCTCGCGAAGTACGCAGAGGGTCGAGACAAGGCAGAACTTCGAGGCACTATGCGAGCGGTGTGGGATCTCGCGCAGAAGGTCACCCACGGCGACATAGACGACGTGGACGCCTTCGGCGCTGCGCAGGCGACCGTACTGGTAGTTCGCACCGCGCAGCGGCTCTTGCGTGGCGATGAGTAGGAGGTTTCGATGGCGAACTTCGATGATGAGACCCTCCGCGCCGTCGGGGAGTTGATCGCGCTCGGCGAGCAGGAAGGCTTCGGTATCACGTTCGAGCCGGACGCAGACGGGTGGACGGTCGGCTTCATGCGTGGCAGGGGTGGCGGCGACCTGCACAGCGACTATGACTTGGAAAGCGCTGCTCGGGGAGCGATACGCCCGCTGCTCCAGCTGTCTGCGCGATACATCGCCAACCGTCGTGACCGCCAGAGCTAACCGGGAATGATCTTGTGGCCATGCTCGGCCACGCCAGCGAGCTGGTACGAGCAGAACTGAGCTAACCCGTCGCCGCTGTGGCCATCTTGGCCCGGGACCAACGAGAAGGCCACCGGAGGGGACTTACCCACCCGGTGGCCTCGTGTCGACTGAGCGCCCAGCACTATCCCGGGAGCTGTCGGATACTTCGATTCCCGATGTTCACGATGTACTCGTCTTCACCCCTCGTCTGGTGGAAGTACGCGAGGACTTGATGCGGCTCCACTGTGGCTTCGAAGAGGAACAGCGGGTGCGGAGTGTATCGACGGTAGTACTCCTGGAAGATGCGCGCCTGTTCGATGTTGGGTGACCACGCAAGACCGGGCGTCCTTCGATCGTGAGCGGTTGCCGCGCGATATAGGATGAGGGGCATTCGAGGCTTCAAGGCTTCACTGCGCAGCGAGTCCGAAAGGAACCCAACGCGCTGGAACAGCTCGATCCAATGTCGCCGATCCAGTGACAACAGAGGCATGTCCGCCATGGTCCAAGCATTTTCGATTGCGATCGCGAGCTCATCAATGCCTTCCGCGAGGATGTCGCCCGCGAGTTCGTACAACAGAGCAGGAAAGTCGTTGCGCCCGACTATGCGTTCTTACTTCTCCCGCTCCCAAACTGTGTCCATCCAACGAGCGTAAGCACTGGCACCGAATCAGCGCGGAATCAGCGCGCTTGTTTCGCGCCGCCGCACTCCGGGGTGCTCCGACCTCAACCGAACGTGACCAGGGAGAGTGCCCGTATTTCCGGTGTACGATGGGGCATAGGCGGGTTCTTCGGATCACGCCGGTTGTCCTCGGGATGCCAGGTCTACTGCCTGTTAACCGGCAGGTTCTTGGTTCGAGTCCAAGCCGGGGAGCGAACGGCCCCAGACTCCACTCTGAGGCCGTTTTCGTTCCCGTCGTCAGGCGTCGATGTCGTCGACGCCCGGCATCCACGAGGCGCCGGGGCGCCCCCAGCCGCGCTTCCGGGCGATCTTCTGCACGGTCTTCCAGTCGCCGTCATCGAGACGGTCGATGTAGAGGATGCCGTCGAGGTGGTCGAACTCGTGCTGCATGATCCGGGCGCGCCAGCCGTCGACCTCGATGCGCACGGCGGCGCCCTCCAGGTCGGTGCCCGTCACCACGACGCGGTCCGAGCGGCGCAGCGGGAAGCGTTCGCCGGGGAACGAGAGGCATCCCTCGGACTCGTCGTCCGGGTCGGGGGCACCCGGCTCGGGCGGGGTCATCCAGAGCTCCGGATTGATGATCACCCCGCGCCACGGGGCGCCGTCGTCGTCCGGATAGGTGTAGGTGTAGATGCGCAGCCCGACGCCCACCTGGGGGGCTGCGAGGCCGACGCCCGGCGCGGCATCCATCGTCTCGAACATGTCGGCGACCAGCTGACGGACCTCGTCGGTGATCTCGGCGACGGGGGAGGCGGGGGCGTGCAGGACGGGATCGCCCATGATGCGAATCGGAAGAACGGCCACGCCTTGAGCCTATCGAGCGCGCTCGACGGTTAGTGTCGAAGGCATGGATGTCTTGTCGGCCGACCTCGGGGACGTGACCGACCAGCTGGTCGGCGTCTTCAAGGACCCTCGCATCCTCATCGGCATCCCGCTCGCCCTGCTCGGTGCGGTGTTCATGTCGTTCGGTGCGCAGTACCAGCACCGCGGCGTGCAGAAGGTCGAGCGGCTCACCGGCACCGACGGCGGGGCGGGGCTCACCGGCGGACAGATCTGGAACCTCCTGCGTCGACCGTCTTGGGTGTCCGGCACGGTCATGCTGGGGCTCGCGATCGTCTGCCAGCTCGCGGCCCTGTCCTTCGCGCCGCTCATCCTCGTGCAGCCGCTCGGCGCGGTGTCGCTCGTCATCACGACGCTCCTGAACGCTCGCATCAGCGGCCATAAGCCGACGCGCCAGTCCATCACGGCGATCACGCTGTGCATCGCCGGCATCTTCACCTTCGTCACGATCGCCGCGATCTACGCGACCGAGACGCCCGTCAGCGACGGCCAGCTCATCACCGTGCTCATCATCCTCGCGGTGGTCATCGTCCTCGTCGGCGGCGCGTGGGTGTGGTACCGCCAGCGTGCCTCGGCGCTCTTCTACATCGTCGCGGCAGGCATGATCTACGGCTTCGTGGCCACCCTCGCGAAGGTCGTCATCAACCGTGTGCAGAACGAGAACTTCGACTGGCTCACGATCATCTGCGTCGTCGCGCTCCTCGCCGGCACCGCGTCGGGCGCCTACTTCGTGCAGACCGCCTACGCCTCCGGGCCCCCCGACCTCGTGATCGCGGGCCTCACGGTCGTCGATCCCATCGTCGCGATCGTCATCGGGCTCGCCGTGCTGCACGAGGCGGACGGCGCACCCTTCGGCGCCTACGTCGGCTTCGCGATCGCCGGTGCACTGGCCGTCGCGGGCGTGTTCCTGCTGGCGCGGTTCCACCCCGAAGTCGTCAGTCAGCACAGCGGCGAGGTGCCCATCACGCGCGGTAGCGGGGCGCCGAGCGAGCCTCGCACCAACGCGGAGAAACTGACGGATGCCGTGGCCAAGGTCTGGCCGGAGCCCCCGGTGCGTGACCGCGACGACCCGCGACGTCGTTAGAATCGGTCTGCCGGATCCTCCGGCGCGGGGCGGTGGCCAAGCTGGTTAAGGCAGCGGGCTCATAACCCGACGATTCGTGGGTTCAAGTCCCACCCGCCCTACCGCGAATGACAGGCTTGTCATTCCGCGCACCCATCGGTCATAATGGGCGCATAACCGCACATCTCGCCGGAGTTTCACCATCAGGTCGTAGGGGAAGACGTACCTGAAGGAACGGAGAAACCGATGGCGTCTGTGGCGACCACACTGGCGCGCGGAGTGATCATGATCCACTCCGCGCCGCGAGCGCTGTGCCCCCACCTCGAGTGGGCGGTTGGGCGCGCCCTCGGGCGTGCCGTGAACTTCGACTGGGCCGACCAGCCCGTCCTCGCGGGCAGCCGCCGTGCGGAGTTCTACTGGGAGGGCCCGGTCGGAACCGGCGCCGCTCTTGCAACGGCGATCCGCGGGTGGGAGCACCTGCGGTTCGAGGTGAGCGAAGACCCGACCCCCCGCAGCGACGGCGGGCGCTGGATGCACACCCCTGACCTCGGCATCCACTTCGCCCAGACCGATACGGCGGGCAACGTCGTCATCGGCGAGGATCGCGTCCGCTACGCGATGGAGATCGCCGCCGGCGACGTCTTCGAGCTGCAGCGGGAGCTGCACGTCGCCCTCGGCGCCGCGTGGGACGAGGAGCTCGAGCCCTTCCGGCACGCGAGCGACGACGCCCCCGTCGTGTGGCTGCACAAGGTGGGGTGACCGGCCGGCGCCCGTGCACAGACCTCAGGCGGGTCGAGGCGCCCGTACCGGCTTCGGACGGCTTCCCGGAGACCGAGAGCGCGCATCCCCTCCTGACACGGAAGCGGCCCCCGAGATCAGATGATCGCGGGGGCCGCTTCCGTACGTCGGTGTGGGATCAGGCCGACGCGAAGGCCACGACGGCGTTGTGCCCGCCGAAGCCGAACGAGTTGCTGATCGCGAGCTGGTCGCCGGCGCCGAGCGGGGTCGGCGCGCCGGACAGGCGGAACGGCACCGCCGGGTCCTGCTCGGTGAGGTTGATCGTCGGCGGCGCGACGCGGTCGCGCAGGGCCAGGACCGTGAAGATCGCCTCCAGGGCGCCCGTGCCGCCGAGGAGGTGACCCGTGGATGCCTTCGTCGCGGACACCGGGATCTCGTCGATCCGATCGCCGAAGACGTTCTTGAGCGCCACGTACTCGTTGGGGTCGCCCACGGGGGTCGAGGTCGCGTGCGCGTTGATGTGGGTGACGTCGTCGGGCGACGCCCCGGCCATCTCGAGAGCGAGCCGGACGGCGCGCGATGCCCCCGCACCCTCCGGGTCGTTTGCCGTGATGTGATACGAGTCGGCGGTGACGCCGCCGCCCGCGACGACGCCGTAGATCTTCGCGCCGCGTGCCTTGGCGTGCTCCTCGGTCTCGAGGATCAGCACACCGGCGCCCTCGCCCATGACGAATCCGTCGCGGTCGATGCTGGCGGGTCGCGAGGCCGTCTCGGGGGAGTCGTTGCGCTTCGAGAGCGCCTGCATCGACGAGAACGAGGCGATCGTGACGGGGTGGATGACCGATTCCGTGCCGCCCGCGATGACGACGTCGGCGAGGCCGTCGCGCAGGTGCTCGATCGCGTTCACGATCGATTCTGTGCTCGACGCGCACGCGCTCGCGACTGTGCGGGCGTAGGCGCGCGCGTTGAAGTGCAGCGACAGGTTGCCGGCCGCCGCGTTGGGCATGAGCATCGGCACGGTCATCGGCAGGACGCGGCGGGGGCCCTTCTCGCGCAGGGTGTCCCAGGCGTCCAGCAGCGTCCAGAGCCCGCCGATCCCGGTTGCGAAGTCGACGCCGAGCCGCTCGGGCTCCACTTCGGGGCTTCCGGCGTCGGCCCAGGCCTCCATCGCCGCCACGAGGGCGAACTGGGATGAGGGGTCGAGGCGCTTCGCGACGGGGCGCTCGAGCACGGTGTCGGGTCGCACGGCGGCCTGTGCGGCGAACGTGACCGGCAGGTTGTACTGCTCGACCCAGTCGTACTCGAGGGTGCGGGCGCCGGACGCGCCGTCCAGCAGCGCCGACCAGCTGTCGGGCGCCGTGCCGCCGATGGGGCTCGACGCGCCGATACCGGTGACGACGATTCGGGAATTGCTCATGGTGTCCTCACGCTGAAGCGGGGGTGCTCCGG
The DNA here is from genome assembly GCF_017305435.1 of Microbacterium sp. GTDB lineage: Bacteria > Actinomycetota > Actinomycetes > Actinomycetales > Microbacteriaceae > Microbacterium. The sequence continues at coordinate 254,713 of NZ_JAFKIP010000004.1, forward strand.
TGGGGGCGATGCCCCCACCGGGGTGTGCGGGTCGGCGAGACCGGGTCAGGCCTGGTTCGAGGTGATGAAGGTGACGGCGTCGCCGACGGTCTTCAGGTTCTTGACCTCTTCATCGGGGATGGTGACGCCGAACTTCTCCTCGGCGTTGACGACGATCGTCATCATCGAGATGGAGTCGATGTCCAGGTCGTCGGTGAACGACTTCTCGAGCGCGACCTCGTCGGCCGAGATGCCCGTCTCGTCGGTGATGAGCTCGGCGAGCCCGGCGAGGACCTCGTCGTTGCTGAATGCCATGGGATTCTCCTTGTTTTCTCGGTGGTGTCTCGGCCGGGGCGGGCCCGTCCGGGTCGGGATCAGTCTAGGTGCGAGGCTCGACGCGTCAGGGGAGGACGACGACCTGTGCGCCGAACACGAGCCCCGCCCCGAAGCCGATCTGGAGGGCGAGGCCGCCGCTCAGCTCCGGGTGCTCCTCGAGGAGGCGATGCGTCGCGAGCGGGATGGATGCCGCCGACGTGTTGCCGGTCGTCTCGATGTCGCGCCCGATGACGACCGTGTCGGGCAGCTTGAGCTGCTTCGCGAACTCGTCGATGATGCGCATGTTGGCCTGGTGCGGGACGAACGCGGCGAGGTCGGATGCCTCGACGCCGGCGGCTTCGAGAGCCTGACGCGCGACCTTCACCATCTCCCACACCGCCCAGCGGAACACCGTCGGGCCCTCCTGGCGGAGCGTCGGCCACGGCGCGACGCCGTCGCGGAACTCGACGAGGGTGTGGTTCATGCCGACGGCATCCGACTTGGATCCGTCCGAGCCCCAGACGGTGGGTCCGATGCCGGGATAGTCGCTCGGGCCGATGACGACGGCACCCGCGCCGTCGCCGAGCAGGAAGGAGATCGATCGGTCGGTCGGGTCGACGACGTCGCTGAGCTTCTCGGCGCCGATGACGACCGCGTAGTGCGCGACACCGCCACGGATCAAGGCGTCGGCCTGCGCGACGGCGTACGCGAACCCGGCGCAGGCGGCGTTGACGTCGTAGGCGGCAGCCGGGTTCGCGCCGACCCTGTCGGCGACGATCGCGGAGACCGACGGGGTCTGCTTGGGGTTCGAGATCGTCGCGACGATGACGGCATCGATCTGCGACGGGTCGACGCCGGAGCGGGCGATCGCCTCCGCCGCGGCATCCGTCGACAGCTCGATCGCGGTCGTCTCGGCGTTCGCGCGCGCGCGGGTGACGATGCCCGTGCGCTGCCGGATCCACTCGTCGCTCGAGTCGATCGGGCCGACGAGGTCGTCGTTGGGCACGGCGTTCTCGCCGCGCGCGGCGCCGTACGCGTAGATACGGGTGTGCGCCGGTCCCGTGGGCTGGGTGAGGGTGATGCTCACGCGCCTTCTCCTGTCAGCAGAGCGGCCGCGGCCGCAAGGTCGTCGGGCGTCTTCACCGCGACGGTCGGGATGCCGCGCAACGCGCGCTTGGCGAGGCCGACGAGCGTCCCGGCGGGGGAGAGCTCGATGATCCCCGTCACGCCGCGCTCGGCGAACGACTCCATGCACAGGTCCCACCGCACGGGGGAGGCGACCTGGTTCACGAGGAGCTCCACCGCGGCGCTCCCCGTGTCGACGGTCGTGCCGTCGTTGTTCGTCCAGAGCGTCAGCCGCGGGTCGGATGCCGGGACGTCCGCCGCTGCGACGCGCAGCGCCTCGACCGCCGGCGCCATGTAGCGGGTGTGGAAGGCTCCGGCGACCTGCAGCGGGATGACGCGTGTGCCGGGGACGGGGGATTCGGCGAGAGCGGCGAGCGGGGCGAGAGCGCCCGCGGCGACGATCTGGCCGCCGCCGTTGTGGTTCGCCGGCGTGAGGTCGAGTTCCGCGAGGCGCGCGAGTACCGCGTCGCGGTCTCCGCCGATGACCGCGCTCATGCCGGTCTGCTCCGAGGCCGCGGCCTCCGCCATCGCGCGCCCGCGGATGCCGACGAGACGCATGCCGTCCGCGGGAGTGAGGACTCCCGCGGCGACGAGCGCGGCGATCTCGCCGACGGAGTGGCCGGCGACTCCGTCGGGGGTCGCGTTCGCGGCATACGTCAGCGCGGCGTACGACAGCAGACTCGCGGCGACGATGAGGGGCTGAGCCACCTGCGTGTCGCGGATGCGGTCGGCATCCCACTCCGTGCCTGCCGCGACGAGATCGACACCCGCGTCGGAGGAGAACTGCTCCACGCGCTCACGCGCGCCGTCGAGCTCGAGCCACGGCGTGAGGAAACCGGGCGTCTGCGAGCCCTGACCGGGGAAGACGGTGATGATCACTGCTCTATCCTGCCAAGATCTGGGCGCGCGTGCTGGGGGTCTTGTCACAAGAAACGCCGGATGCCTTGTGCGCGCCCCACAAGCACTCCGACGTCCCGGGGATCATCCGGGTCGACGGACGGCACGGCGCCGGGTGACGTCGGTGCCGATCGAGCCGATGATGAGGGCGGTCTGGAGGATGAGGGCCTCGCGGGGTCCCGTGGCATCCCAGCCGATGACGTCCGAGACGCGCTTGAGCCGATAACGCACGGTGTTGGGGTGCACGAACAGCTCACGTGCGGTCGCCTCGAGCGACCGACCGTTGTCGAGGTAGCTCCAGAGCGTCGTCACGAGGTCGGATGAGTGCGCCTGGAGCGGCCGGTAGATGCGCTCGACGAGCGTCGCCTTCGCGGCGGTGTCGCCCGCGAGCGCGCGCTCGGGGAGCAGATCATCGGCCTCGACGGGTCGCGGCGCGCCGCGCCATGCTCCCGCGACGGCGAAGCCCGCGAGCGCCGCGCGCGCGCTCTGACCGGCGTCGAGGAGGGCGGGGACGGTGGGCCCGAGCACGAGATGGCCGGCGCCGAAGCCGGGTTCGAGCCGCTTCGCGATCTCGGTGAAGGCGAGCTCGCCGTTCGGGTCCTCGCCGCCGGGGGTCACGGCACGTCCGATGACGAGGACGAGTCGAGACCCCTGCACGCCGATGAGGACATCGACGCCGAGCTTCCGCGCGATGCGGCGCAGCTGGTCGACGTCCACCTGCGCGGGCGTCGTCCCCACGAGGACGGCGACCTCGCCGTGACCGTGCCAGCCCAGGGCGGCGATACGGCTCGGCAGCTCTTCGTCGGCTTCGCCGGTGAGGATCGAGTCGACGACGAGGGCTTCGAGCCGGGCATCCCACAGCCCTCGCGCCTCGGCGGCGCGCGCGTACACATCGGCCGAGGCGAACGCCACCTCGCGTGAGAACAGCAGGATGCTCTCCCGCAGGTCCTCGGCGCGTCCGGCGACGCGCTCCTCCGTCACGGCGACCGTGACGCGGATCAGCTGCAGCGTCTGCGTCAGGCTGACGCTGCGCAGCAGCTCACGCGGCGCCGCGGCGAAGATGTCGGCCGCGATCCACGGCGTCGAACCGGGGTCGTCGTACCACTGGATGAACGACGCGATGCCCGCCTGCGCGACGAGGCCCACCGCGGAGCGCCGTGCCGGAGGCATGTCGGCGTACCACGGGAGGGAGTCCTCGAGACGCTTGATCGTCGCCGTCGCCAGATCGCCGGAGATCCGCCGCAGCCAGGCGAGGGTCTCCGCCTTCTCCTGGGCGGTCGGGCGAGCGGGCATCGAGTCGGTCAGCTCTCGCCGCCGGCGTTGCCCGTCGTCCCGGCCGTCACGTCATGCAGGCGGTACTTCTCGATCGCCTGTGCGGAGAGGGAACGGTCGACGAGCCCTTCGTCGGCCAGCGCCTGCAGTGCGCGGACGACGATGGACGGGCCGTCGATCTTGAAGAAGCGACGTGCGGCCGCACGCGTGTCCGAGAACCCGAAGCCGTCGGCGCCCAGGCTCACGAAGCGGTTCGGCACCCACTCGCGGATCTGGTCCTGCACGGCGCGCATGTAGTCGCTCACCGCGATGACGGGGCCGGGCGTGCCCTGCAGCTTCTGCGTCAGGTACGCCGTGCGCGGCTCGTCGGTCGGATGCAGGAAGTTGTGCTCGTCGACGGCGAGTCCGTCGCGGCGCAGCTCCGTCCAGCTCGTGACCGACCAGACGTCGGCCGCGACGCCCCAGTCGTCGCGCAGCAGCTGCTGCGCTTCGAGCACCCACGGCACGCCGACGCCCGAGCCCAGCAGCTGGACGCGGTGGCCGTCTCCCGTGCCCTCGGAGATGCGGTGGATGCCGCGGACGATGCCCTCGACGTCGACGCCCTCGGGTTCGGCCGGCTGCACGATCGGCTCGTTGTAGAGCGTGATGTAGTACATGACGTTCGGGTCGGGGTGGTTGCCGCCGTACATGCGGTCGAGGCCCGAGCGCACGATGTGCGCGATCTCGTAGCCGTAGGCCGGGTCGTACGACACCGTCGCCGGGTTGGTGGATGCCAGCAGGTGCGAGTGCCCGTCGGCGTGCTGCAGACCCTCGCCGGTCAGCGTCGTGCGCCCTGCGGTCGCGCCCATGATGAAGCCGCGCGCCATCTGGTCGCCCGCCGCCCACTGGGCGTCGCCGGTGCGCTGGAAGCCGAACATCGAGTAGAAGATGTAGACCGGAATGAGCGGTTCGCCGTGCGTGGAGTACGCGGTCCCGGTGCCGGTGAACGCGGCCAGCGCGCCGGCCTCGTTGATGCCGACGTGCATGATCTGACCCTGCGGGCTCTCCTTGTACGCCAGGAGCAGCTCGCGGTCGACCGACGTGTAGTTCTGGCCGTTCGGGTTGTAGATCTTCGCGGTGGGGAAGAACGCGTCGAGGCCGAAGGTGCGCGCCTCGTCGGGGATGATCGGGACGATCCGGTTGCCGAAGTCCTTCGAGCGCAGAAGGTCCTTGAGGAGGCGCACGAACGCCATCGTCGTGGCGATCTCCTGCGTGCCCGAGCCCTTCTTCGGCAGCGCGTAGGCGCTGTCGTCGGGGAGGGTGATCGGCACGTGATGCGTACGGCGCTCCGGCAGGAACCCGCCGAGCGCACGGCGCTTCTCGACCATGTACTGGATGGTCTCGTCCTCCAGGCCCGGGTTGAAGTACGGCGGCAGGTACGGGTTCTCCTCGAGCTGCGCGTCCGTGATCGGGATGCGCATCGAGTCGCGGAAGTGCTTGAGGTCCTCGAGGGTCATCTTCTTCATCTGGTGGGTCGCGTTGCGGCCCTCGAAGTGGTGCCCGAGGCCGTAGCCCTTGATCGTCTTCGCGAGGATGACGGTCGGCTGGCCCTTGTGCTCCGTCGCAGCCTTGTAGGCGGCGTAGAGCTTCTGGTAGTCGAGGCCGCCGCGGCGGAGCTTGCCCCAGATGTCCTCGTCGGACCAGTTCTTCACCATCGCGGCGGTGCGCTCGTCGCGACCGAAGAAGTGGTCGCGGATGAACTTGCCGTCCTCGGCACGATAGGTCTGGAAGTCGCCGTCGGGCGTCGTGTTCATGAGTCGCACGAGGGCGCCGTCGGTGTCGACCTGCAGCAGCTCGTCCCAGCCGCGGCCCCATACGACCTTGATGACGTTCCACCCCGCACCGCGGAAGAACGCCTCGAGCTCCTGGATGATCTTGCCGTTGCCGCGCACCGGCCCGTCGAGGCGCTGGAGGTTCGCATTGACGACGAAGGTCAGGTTGTCGAGGCCCTCGTTGGCCGCGACCTGGAGCTGGCCGCGCGATTCGACCTCGTCCATCTCGCCGTCGCCGAGGAAGGCCCACACGTGCGAGTCCGACAGGTCCTTGACGCCGCGGTTCGTGAGGTACTTGTTGGTCATCGCCTGGTAGATGGCGTTGATCGGACCGAGTCCCATCGAGACCGTGGGGAACTGCCAGTAGTCCGGCATGAGCCGCGGGTGCGGGTAGGAGGGGATGCCGAGGGGAGCCTTGGACTTCTCCTGGCGGAACCCGTCGAGCTGGTCCTCCGACAGGCGGCCCTCGAGGAAGGAGCGGGCATAGATGCCGGGGGAGGCGTGCCCCTGGATGAAGATCTGGTCGCCGCCGCCCGGGTCGTCGAGCCCGCGGAAGAAGTGGTTGAAGCCGACTTCGTACAGCGATGCGGACGAAGCGTAGGTCGAGATGTGGCCGCCGACACCGATGCCAGGACGCTGCGCGCGGTGGACCGTGACGGCCGCGTTCCAGCGGATCCAGCGGCGGTAGCGGCGCTCGAGCTCCTCGTCGCCGGGGAACTCCGGCTCGTTCTCCGGAGCGATCGTGTTGATGTAGTCCGTGACCGGCACCTGCGGCACGTTCAGCTGCAGTTCGTGGGACTTGTTGAGGAGGCTCAGCATGATCTCGCGACCGCGCCCGGCGCCCTTCGCCTCGACGAGCTGCTCGAGCGACTCCGCCCATTCGCTGGTCTCTTCGGGGTCGCTGTCCTGCGGGCCCTGCGAGTACGGATCCTGATCGTTGACAGTCACGGGAGACCTTTCGTCATCTGGCAGATCGTGCCAGGGATGGGGCTTCGGATGCGCGCGGCTTTGTGCAGCGTCGACAACGCACCGTGCATCAGCCTAGTCACATCGATGCACGGTCGGCGCACGTCGCCGACGGAGGAGACGGTGGGCCCTGCCGGGATCGAACCGACGACATCCACGGTGTAAACGTGGCGCTCTACCAGCTGAGCTAAAGGCCCTGGCCGGACCAGTCTACGAGTCGCGGCCGACGACTTTCGGCTCCGCAGGGTTGAAGTAGGTGTCGGCATCCTTCCCCAGCCGCGAGTTGCGGTGCGAGTAGGCGAAGTAGATGACGAAGCCGATGACGAGCCAGACGAGGAAGCGCAGCCATGTCTCGACCGTGAGGTTGAGCATGAGGTACATGCAGACGAGCGCGGAGAGGATGGGCAGGACGGGGCTCCACGGCACGCGGAACCCGCGTTTCAGGTCGGGGCGCGTGCGGCGCAGCACGACGACGCCGATCGAGACCAGCACGAACGCGGAGAGCGTACCGATGTTGACCATCTCCTCGAGCACGCCGACGGGGGTGAGACCTGCGACGAGGGCGACGATGACCGTCACGATGATCGAGATGAGCCACGGCGTGCGCCGCGTGGGGTGCACCTTGGCCAGCCCCGCGGGGAGGAGATGATCGCGCGACATCGCGAAGATGATGCGGGTCGCGCCGATCAGGAGCGTCAGCACGACCGTCGTGAGACCCGCCACCGCCCCGGCGGAGATGATCGTCGCCATCCACGCCTGACCGTGGTAGGCGAACGCGTTCGCGAGCGCCGCCGCCGGGTCGAGCTGGTCGTAGGAGACCATGCCCGTCACGACGAATGCGACCGCGCAGTACAGCAGGGTGCAGATCGCGAGGGACGCGATGATGCCGATCGGCATGTCGCGTTGCGGGTTCTTCGTCTCCTCCGCCGTGGTCGCGACGACGTCGAAGCCGATGTACGCGAAGAAGACGAGAGCCGCGCCGGCGAAGATCCCGCCGACGCCGAACGCCATCGGCTCTGCCCCGGAGAGGAACTGCAGGAGGGGCTGGGTGAGGCCCGTCGCGACCTCGCGCGGTGCGGCATCCGGAACGAACGGCGAGTAGTTGGCGGGGTTGATGAACATGATGCCCGCGACGATGACGAACAGGACGATGAAGAGCTTGACGGCGACGAGCACGAGATTGACGCGCATCGATTCCCGGATGCCGAGGGTCATCAGCACGCCGAGGACGAGGACGAGGAGGATCGCCATCAGGTCGACGGTTCCGCCGTACCCGATGGCGGCGGGGAGGGGCGCTCCGAGCTGCTGCAGCAGGACGCCGAGGTACGCACTCCACCCCTGCGCGACGACCGACGCGCCGAGGAACATCTCCAGGATCAGGTCCCAGCCGATGATCCACGCGAACAGTTCGCCGAGCGAGGCGTAGGAGAACGTGTAGGCCGACCCGGACACGGGCACCGTGGAGGCGAACTCCGCGTAGCACATGGCTGCCAGGGCGCAGGCGATCGCGGCGACGACGAAGCTCACGACGATCGCGGGGCCGGCGACCTCATGCGCGGCGCGGCCCGTCAAGGTGAAGATGCCCGCGCCGATGACGACGCCGACACCGAAGATCGTGAGATCCAGCGCGGCCAGCGATTTGCGGAGCTGGAACTCCGGTTCCTCCGTGTCGGCGATCGACCGTTCGACCGATTTCGTACGCATCACGCTCATGTCCGCTCCTCCTCGGGACGGGGCCATCGGGGCGCCAGGGACCACATGTTAGTGCTCGCCGGTTGCGACCGGGAGGGGCTTTCGTCGATGGCGCAGGATAGGTTGGAGACGTGAAAGCACGCCTTCTCGACCAGCAGCTCCTGATCGACCTCGCCCGCCTGGACGGCGTGATCCGCGCCGCCGACGCAGCGCGCCGCAACCCGGCCCAGAGCGCGCGCGTGAGCGAGCTGCTGAGCGAGCGCCAGGCGCAGTCGGCGGTGCTGACGGGTCTTCTCGGCGACCGCGACGACGCGCGCACCGAACTCGCCCGGCTCGAGTCGGATGTCGCACTCGTCGATGCGCGCACGGCTCGCGACACCGAGCGACTCGCGGCGACGAGCAACGCGAAAGAGGCCCAGGGGCTGGAGCACGAGCTCGTCTCCCTCGCGAAGCGCAAGGGCGACCTCGAGGACGCCGAGCTCGTCATCATGGAGAAGCTCGAGACCGCGGATGCCGCCGTCGCGCAGCAGGAGGCCGTGATCGCTGAGATCAACGCGGAGGGTGCGCGCCTGAGCGCGGAGGGCAAGGCCGCGGTCGCCGCCGCGACGGAGTCGTGGGACTCGGCGACGCGTGATCGTGCGGCGCTCGCCGCCCGAGTGCCCGCCGACCTGCTCGGACTCTACGACCGGCTCGCGGCCCGCGGCGTCGGTGCCGGCGAGCTGCGGCAGCGGACGTGCGGAGCCTGCCACATGGTCCTCTCCGGCACCGATCTGCAGACACTGCGACAGGCCGACGACGACGAGGTCGCGATGTGTCCCGAGTGCGGCGCCATCCTCGTACGCACCCCCGAGTCCGGGCTGTGATCCGACGGCGGCGATGACCGCACCGCCGCGATGGCGCGTCGTCGGGGCGGACGGTTCCGGCATCGTCGTCGTCGATCTCGACGAGGACCTGCGCGAGACGGGTCGCACGCGGGGCGACGTGGTAGACCTGGCGATCGCGGCATCCGCCGCCCCGGCGACGACCCGCTGGGTCTGGAGCGACACGGCCCGGTGGTACCCGCAGCTGCTCGCGCACGGGGTCACCGCGGCACGCGGCCACGACCTGCGGCTCTGCCACGCGATCCTCCGTGACAGCGCGTGGACGCCCGAGGCGTCCGATCTTCGCGGGGCGGTGGTGTGGGATGCCGCGACGGCCGAACCCTCGGACGGGGCCCCGGCGCTGTTCGATCTCGACGACGGGGAGGCCGGAGCGGTCGGCGTGCCGAACGGCGTGGATGCCGCCGTCGACGAGTTCCGGAGGCAGCGTGCGGCACTCGCGGGGTCGACCGACCCCGCACGGCTCGAGCTCCTGCTCGCGGCGGAGTCCGCAGGCGCGCTCATCGCGGCGGAGCTGCACGCCGCCGGGGTGCCCTGGAGCCGCGAGGTGCACGAGGGCATCCTCGAGGAGACCCTCGGTGGACGGCCCGCTGCCGGCGAGCTCGCACCACGCGTGCGCGAGCTCGGAGCCGTCGTGCGGGCGGCGCTCGGAGATCCCGCCGCGAGCCTGGATTCGCAGCCGAAGCTCCTGCGCAGCCTGCACCGCGTCGGCGTGCTCGCGGAGTCGACCAGCCGATGGGAGCTGGCGCGATTCGATCACCCCGCGATCGGTCCGCTGCTGCAGTACAAGAAGCTCACGCGCCTCGCGAACGCGAACGGGTGGACCTGGCTGGACGAATGGGCGCGCGGGGGGCGGTTCCGACCCGTCTACGTGCCGGGCGGCGTCGTGACGGGCCGGTGGGCGTCATCGGGCGGCGGCGCGCTGCAGCTGCCGCGGCAGCTCCGCCCGGCCGTGCGCGCGGACCCGGGCTGGACGCTCATCGTCGCCGATGTGGCTCAGCTCGAGCCGCGCGTGCTCGCCGCGATGTCGGGAGACCGCGCCTTGGCCGAGGCCGCGCGTGGGCGCGACCTCTATGACGGACTGGTCGAACGCGGCATCGTGGACAGCCGGCAGGAGGCGAAGATCGCGATGCTGGGGGCGATGTACGGGGCCACGACCGGCGACAGCGGGCGGCTCGTCCCGGCCCTGCGACGCGCCTACCCGCGGGCGATGGGTCTCGTCGACGAGGCGGCACGGCTGGGCGCCGAAGGTGGCGTCGTCACGACGTGGCTCGGCCGTACGAGCCCGGGCGTCTCGGACGGCTGGCGCGACGCCCAAGGCCGCGCCGGTGCCCCGGACGCGACCGAGGCCGACCGGGCGCGCGCCCGTCGCTCAGCCGGCGATCGTGGGCGCTTCACGCGCAACTTCGTCGTACAGGGCACCGCCGCCGAATGGGCCCTCGCCTGGCTGGGGAGCCTCCGCACGGAACTCGCGCAGCTGCCGGCTGTCGATGCCGCGAGCGGGGGAGAGGCGACGGCATCCGGCCCCGTCTTCTCCCGGCGTGCGCACCTGTGCTTCTTCCTCCACGACGAGATCATCGTGCACGCCCCGCTCGGCCAGGCCGACCTCGTCGCCGAGGCCGTGCGGCGGTCGGCGGCGCGCGCGACGCAGATTCTCTTCGGCGCGTTCCCTCTCGACTTCCCGCTGGATCTGCGGATCGCTCCGGATGCCACGAAGGACTGACGCGTCGCGGCGGACCAGGCGCCGCGCGACTAGGATCGACGGTGCGAATGGGTCGGCTGGACGGTCGCGTGGCGGGGTGACCCGCACCGAGGAACGTCCGGGCTCCACATGGCAGGGCGGTGGGTAACACCCACCCGGAGCGATCCGCGAGACAGTGCCACAGAGAGCAGACCGCCGCGGCTTCGGCCGCGGTAAGGGTGAAAGGGTGGTGTAAGAGACCACCGGGGTCGTGGTGACACGACCCGCACGGTAAACCTCGCCCGGAGCAAGGTCAGACAGAGGATGTTGACGCGGCCCGCCGAGTCCTCGGGTAGACCGCTGGAGCGGCACGGCAACGTGTCGCCGAGAGAGATGACCGTCCACGGAGCACGCCTCGCGCGTGCTCCCGGACAGAACCCGGCGTACAGGCCGGCCCATTCGCCCTCTCGAGCCGCGGGGCTCAGCGCTCGTCGTCGAGCGCGAGCGCTGCCGCGCCGATGATCCCCGCGTTGTTGCGGTGGACGGCCGGCACGATGGGCGTCTTGAGGTGGAGGAGCGGAAGGAACTCGTCCGCATGCTTGGAGACCCCGCCACCGACGATGAACAGGTCGGGGCTCAGGAGGAATTCGAGGTACGAGTAGTAGCTCTGCAGGCGGCGCGCCCACTTCGACCAGGTCAACTGCTCGCGCTCGACCGCGGAGTACGCCGCCCAGGCTTCGAAGTCCTTCTTCCGGTTCGCGCGCTGCAGGTGACCCAGTTCGGCGTTGGGGATCAGGTGCCCGTTGTAGAGCACGGCGGTGCCGATCCCGGTGCCGAGCGTCGTGAGGATCGTGAGGCCCGCGGCATCCCGTGCGGCGCCGTAGCGCGCCTCGGCGACACCCGCGACGTCGGCGTCGTTGGCGAAGTGGATGTCGCGGCCGAGGCCGTCCTCGAAGAACTTCTCCGCTTCGAACCCGATCCACGTGTCCGCAACGTTCGCGGCGGACAGCGTGCGCCCGTTCTTGACGATCGCGGGGAAGGCGACACCGAGCGGGATGTCGGCGTCCGAGACGCCGAGGGTTCCGAGGACCTGCCGGACGGCGTCCAGCACGTCGCCGGGCTCTGCGCCCGCCGGCGTCGCGACCTTGACGCGGTCGCTCAAGAGCTCGCCGTGTGCAAGGTCGACGAGCGCTCCCTTGATGCCGGTGCCGCCGATGTCCACTCCGACCGCACGGGTCGCCTTCGTCGTCATACGTCAACCCTATCCGCGCGCTCGTTAGGATCGGAGGACACTCAGGGAAAGGGGCCCGCGATGTCGGCAGGCGAAGACAAGTTCTGGTACAACCTCACGACCGGCAGGGTCGAGCGGGGCTTCGAGTCGCCCGCGATCGATCGCGCCGGCCCGTTCGACACCGAGGAGGAGGCGGCGAACGCCCCGCAGCTGCTCGCCGAGCGCTCGCGCGCATGGGCTGAGGAAGACGCCGAGGAAGACGCCTGAGCCGAGCGCTCGGCGATGAGAGCCGGTGAGGCCGCGGGCCGATAGTCTGGCCTGCGAGCGGCTCGCACGGCGGGCCGCGACGATCTGCGACACCGCAGCGAGAGGACGCGATGGACAAGCAGCGGGACTTCGTACTGCGCACGATCGAGGAGCGGGGCGTCAAGTTCGTCCGCCTCTGGTTCACGGACGTGATCGGCACCCTGAAGTCGGTCGCGATCGCGCCGGCCGAGGTCGAGGGAGCGTTCACGGAGGGGCTCGGATTCGACGGCTCCGCCATTGAGGGCCTGACCCGCTCGTACGAGTCGGACCTCCTCGCCCACCCGGATCCGACGACGTTCCAGACGCTGCCCTGGCGGGGAGAGATCGACCCGACCGCGCGCATGTTCTGCGACATCACGACGCCCGACGGGCAACCCGCTGTCGCCGACCCGCGTCATGTCCTCAAGCGCGCCCTCGCGAAGGCGGCGGATGCCGGCTTCACGTTCTACACGCACCCCGAGATCGAGTTCTACCTGCTGAAGTCCTCGTCATTCGGCCCGAACGGCCCGGAGCCGGTCGACTCGGCGGGCTACTTCGACAACGTCCCGGGCGGTACCGCCCACGACTTCCGACGTCGGAGCGTCCGCATGCTCGAGGATCTCGGCATCTCGGTGGAGTACAGCCACCATGAGGGCGGGCCGGGGCAGAACGAGATCGATCTGCGCTACGCGGATGCACTTGCGACCGCCGACAACATCATGACTTTCCGCACGGTCGTCAAGGAAGTCGCGATCGAGCAGGGCGTGTATGCCACGTTCATGCCGAAGCCGCTGTCCGGACAGCCCGGCAGCGGGATGCACACGCACATGTCGCTGTTCGAAGGCGACCGCAACGCGTTCTACGAAGAAGGCGCGCAGTACCAGCTCTCCAAGACCGGGCGTCAGTTCATCGCGGGGCTGCTCACGCATGCGAACGAGATCGCGGCCGTGACGAACCAGTTCGTGAACTCGTACAAGAGGCTCTGGGGGGGCGACGAGGCGCCGAGCTTCATCTGCTGGGGTCACAACAACCGGTCCGCGCTCGTACGCGTACCCATGTACAAGCCGAACAAGGGTGGTTCCACGCGCATCGAGTACCGCGCCCTCGACTCGGCGGCGAACCCCTATCTCGCCTACGCGCTCATGCTCGCGGCGGGCCTCAAGGGCATCGAAGAGGGCTACGAGCTGCCGCCCGAGGCGGAAGACAACGTCTGGTCGTTGACGGATGCCGAGCGCCGCGCGCTGGGCTACGCGCAGCTCCCCGCGAGCCTCGACCACGCCCTGGAGTACATGCAGGAGTCGGAGCTCGTCGCCGAGACCCTCGGCGAGCAGGTCTTCAACTACGTGCTGCTGAACAAGCGCCGGGAGTGGCATGAGTACCGCGCCCAGGTGACGCCGTTCGAGCTGAAGAGCAATCTGGAGATGCTCTAACAGCCATGTCGGCAGGCGAGCGCACGTCCGTCCGGACCGTGCTGGCACGCGACGGCTTCGGTGAGATCGGCGACGCTCTCGAGCTGCTCACGGAGCTCGCCGACGTCCTCGGCATGGAACGCACCGACATCCTGCGCGGCGCCGACGGAGCGGCCGATCCGGATGCCGCGCTGGGCGCGCTCGCCCGCATCGCACGCCGCGACAGCGGCGCGGTCGCGGCGGCGCTGTCGCGCGTGGGATGGGTCGTGTGGCGGCTCCTCGGTGCCTCGACGGGCTTCGGTGACTTCTATCTGCGGCATCCCGCGGAACTCGTCCACATCGCCGAACCGGGCGGACGGCTCCCGGGGGCGGATGAACTCGTCGCCGAAATGCGCGGCTCGGTCGGAGCGGATGCCGACGGCTTCGCCGAGGCGGGCGATGAGAAGGCGTGGGTCGCGCTGCGTGTCCGCTACCGTCGCCTGCTCGCGCGCATCGCGGCGTACGATCTCTCCTCGCCCGATCCCGTCGCGGTGCTCCCCGAGGTCGCCGCCGCGCTCGCGGATGCCGCCGGCGCCGCTCTCGAAGCCTCGCTCTGCGTTGCGCGCACGCGGGTGGCCGGCGGGGGCGGGCCGGGGCTCTTCCCGCGCGACCAGGTCGCGGCGACGCGGCTCGCGATCATCGGCATGGGGAAGACGGGTGCGCGGGAGCTCAACTACGTGAGCGACGTCGATGTGATCTTCGTGGGGGGAGGCACCGACGAACTCGTCGACGAGGTGGGGGAGAGTCGCGTGATCGATATCGCGACGCGACTCGCCGTCCAGACGATGCGGGGCATCTCCGGCATGGAGATCGAGCCGCCTCTGTGGGAGGTCGACGCGAACCTCCGCCCCGAAGGCAAGCAGGGCGCGCTCGTGCGCAGTCTCGAGTCTCACCTCTCGTACTACGACCGCTGGGCGAAGAGCTGGGAGTTCCAGGCGCTCCTCAAGGCGCGTCTCCTTGCGGGCGACCGTATGCTCGGTGAGGCATACGTCGACGCCGTCCAGCCGAAGGTGTGGACGAGCGCCGCCCGCGAGAACTTCGTCGACAGCGTGCAGCGGATGCGCGAGCGCGTCACCGAGTTCATCCCCGCCGAGGACGTCGCCTACCAGTTGAAGCTCGGCCCGGGCGGCATCCGCGACATCGAGTTCACGGTGCAGCTGCTTCAGCTCGTGCACGGGCTGGCGGACGACCGCATCCGTCAGCGCGGCACGCTCGACGCTCTGGAAGCGCTCGTGTCCGAGGGGTACATCGGCCGATCGGATGCCGCGGCGTTCGCCCGCGACTACCGCATGCTCCGCGTGCTGGAGCACCGTGTGCAGCTGCGCGACCTGCGCCGCACCCACCTCATGCCGCGCACACCGGAGGAACAGCGCGTGCTCGCCCGCGCGTCAGGGCTCGCCGCTGACGGTCCGGGTGTCTGGGCCGTGTGGGAGGGGATCAAGCGCGAGGTGCGTGAGATCCACGTGCGGGTGTTCTATCGTCCGCTCCTGTCGGCGGTGGCGGCGCTCCCGGCCGAGGAGCAGCAGCTCTCGACCGCGCAGGCGCACGACCGGCTCGCGGCGATCGGCTTCCGCGACCCGGCGGGGGCGCTTCGGCACATCGGTGCGTTGACGGGCGGCCTCAGCCGGAAGGCGACGATCCAACGCCACCTGATGCCGATCATGATCCGCTGGTTTGCCGACGGCGTGGATCCAGATTACGGCCTTCTCGCGTTCCGCCGCGTGAGCGAACGGCTGGGGGACACGCCCTGGTTCCTCCGGATGCTGCGCGACTCGTCCGGAGCCGCCGAACGGTTGACGCGAGTGCTCTCCGGCTCCCGCTACATCGGCGAGCTCATGGAGTGGATCCCCGAGTCCGTCGCGTGGCTCGACTCGGAGGATCAGCTGCGGCTGCGGTCGGGTCTCGCCCTGCAGCAGGAGGCGCGGGCCATCCAGACGCGCCATGAGACGATCCGTGACGCGATGGATGCCGTCCGGGCGCTGCGACGTCGCGAGCTGCTGCGGCTTGCGTTCGGCGCTGTCCTCGGCACCCTCACGATCGAGGAGCTCGCCGAGGGACTGACGACGATCAGCGAAGTGACGATCCAGGCGACGCTGCGCGCGGTGCGGCGCGAGGTCGTCCCCGCCGCGGACGAAGCGCTCGACTTCTCGGTGATCGCGATGGGACGCTTCGGCGGCGCGGAGCTCGGATTCGGGTCGGATGCCGACGTGCTCTACGTCTACGACGCGAACGGTCTGGATCCGCAACGCGCGAACGAGCTCGCGCGTCAGCTCGTCGCGGGTCTCCGTGAGTACTCGGAGGACAACCGCGTCCCCTTCGACCTCGATGCGGACCTGCGGCCCGAGGGGCGCAACGGCCCGCTCGTGCGCTCGCTCGACTCGTATGCGGAGTACTACCGGCGCTGGTCCCTCTCGTGGGAGGCGCAGGCGCTCCTGCGGGCACGCGGGGTCGCAGGCAGCGTCAAGCTCATCGGCCGGTTCATGGAGCTCGCCGACGACGTGCGCTACCCGTCGCAGGTCGCGCTGCAGGACCTTCGGGAGATCAAGCGCATCAAGGCCCGCGTCGAGAACGAGCGCCTGCCGCAGGGGGTCGACCGCGCCCGGCACTTGAAGCTCGGCCCGGGTGGGCTCAGTGACGCCGAGTGGCTCGTGCAGCTCCTGCAGCACGCCCACGCCGCCGCGATCCCCGCGCTGCGGACGACCTCGACGATCCAGGCCTTGGAGGCCGCGCGCGACGCCGGTCTGGTGCCGGATGCCGCGGCGGAGCGGCTCGCGGCATCCTGGCGTCTGGCGAGCAGACTCCGTTCCGCGAACACCCTGCTCTCGGGGCAGACGAGCGACGTGCTGCCCACCGACCGCGGCAAGCTCGACGGCATCGGCCGCCTTCTGGAGTACCCGCCGCGCTCGGCGACGGTCGTCGAGGAGGAGTGGTTGCGCACCGCGCGGCGCGCGCGGCGCGATTTCGAGAAGCTCTTCTACGGCTGATCGGCGAGCCGTGCCCACGCGGCCGTGAGGGCTGCGGCTCCCAGACCGACGCACACCCAGGTGAGGGCCGCGGCGGGAGCCCCCGTCACGAGCAGCCCGAGGAGCATGGCGAGGACCGTGCCGAGGACGACGGCGAGCGCGGTCAGCACGACAAGGCCTAGCAGTCGCCACGGGTGGGCGCGGGCGGTGCGGGCGGCCGCACGGATGCCGCCTGTCGCGATGACGGGACACGCGACCGCGATACCCAGGGGGAGGAGCACCGGCGCGATGACGGCGAGCGCCGCGACGACGACGGCGCTGGCGGCGATGAGCGCGGTGCGGCGCGGCGAGTGGCCACCGCGAACGAGCGACCAGAGCGTCACGGAGGTCGCGACGAGCGCGATGCCGGAGAGGATCGCCAACCCGATCGCGCCGGCATCCAGCGCGCTTCGCGGCGCGAGGGCGACGAAGAGCGCCTGCACCGCGGCGTTCGCCGCGACCACCGCGACCACCGTGACGACGAGGGGCGCCGTGCGGAGGCGAACCGGGTTCTGTGTCATCCGCGCGCCGCCTCGTCGATGAGGTCGCGCAGGGCGCCGTCGTACACCGTCTCGCCGCCGACCTTGACCTCGATCGCGGCGTCGTCCGCGGTGCTCGACCGGACGAGGATGTCGGCACCCGTGAGCGTCGTCCCGTGGCATGTCACGGTCGTCGAGTCCGCTTCGACCGCGCACACGGGAGCCGTGAGGATGTCGATCCGCTGCGCCTGCAGGGCGTCGATCGCGCCGAAGCGCACTTCGGCGAGTGCATCGCCGCCGACCGGCGCCAGGGCGCTCAGCTGGGAGCATCCCGCAAGGGCGAGGCTCATGGCGCCGACGAGCACGACGACACGCATCCTCGCGACGGCGCCCCTCACGACAGTTTCCGTTCGTGGGCGAGGATCCGCGAGCGCGCCACGAGGTGCTGCGCCTCCAGCGCGGCATCCGTGATCGTCGCGAGGTCGAAGGGCGCCGGCAGCAGCAGCTCGGTGTTGCGGTCCAGCGGCGACCCGCGACGCATGAGGGGCGTCTCCGCCCAATCGTTGGATGCCAGTTCCCGACTGCGTGCGGCGAGCGAGAGGTAGTCCGTGCCGGCGCCGGGTGCCGCGTCGGCGGCGTGATCGACGACGGTCGTGAGGAGCGAGAGCGTGCCGTCGCGGTTGTCGACGATCTCGACGGTCTGCTGCTGCTGCGGGAAGTCGATGCACGAGGCCGTCGTGATCTCCCAGAAGCCCCCGCCGGACGGTCTCGTGTGCGCGAGGATCTGGTTGAGGTGCGTGTGACCGTTGAGCCATCCGACGACGACCGGGTATCGGAGCAGCATCGCGATGAACTCGTCGGCTCCGATGAGGATCTCGTCCTGCCCCGGGCGTTGCGCGCGGTTCTCCAGCGTGTCGCTGTTGTGATGGCTGAGCACGAGGACGAGACGGTTCTCGCGGGTCGCCTCGACGAGCTGCTGTTCGAGCCACACGAACTGGTTCTGCGGCACGGCGCCGTCCGGCCCCGCGACCTGATTGCACGTGTCGAGGCCGAAGACGCGCACGTGGGGTGTGAGATCCGCCTGCCACCACGTCTCTCCCGTGCGGAGATTGTGCTCGGTGAAGCCGTGCCCGATCGGGCCCGGCTGCTGCGCCGTCGTGAAGTGCTGCTCCATGAACTCGTGCCGGGTGAACAGCGCGCGCCCGGAATCGGCGGGGACGGCGCGGAACCCGGGCCGGAGGCCGAGTGCCAACCCAAGGGCGTCGAGGCTCTGCTGTACGACGCTCGTGCGTGCCGCATATCCGCCGAGGGCGAGCCCCGCCGTCGCTTCGAGCGTGTACGACTTGCGCCCGCCGACGGCGAGCTGCCGCAGCTGCGAGTCGAGGTCGAAGGTGCCGAGCAGCAGGGTCTCGTGGTTTCCGTACACCGAGTACCACGGAGCGGGGAGTCCGACGGAGGGCACCGGCTGCGCGATGGCGTCGTCGAGCAGCGTCGGCAGGGTCGGGAACCCGTACGCGCCGAAATCCCCGCCGGAGGGGTCCGCCGGACGGTAGGCCCATACGGCTTCGGCCCACGCCTGCACGCCCTCGAAGTGCGGACTCGTGCGCGGATCCACGCTGAGACCGTCGAGGAGGTCGATGTACCAGCGCAGCTCGCGGTGCGAGTGCATGTCAGCGCTGTCCCCGGTCACGACGGCGGCTCCCATCGGCGCGCCCGTGACGGGGCTGTAGCGCAGATCGGACATCGACTTCGTCATCGCGGCGATGACGTGCGGGCTGAGCGGATCCTGCGGGTGGAACGCCGACCCCCAGGCGGCGTGGTCCTGGACGACCATCGGCTCGATGCGTCCGGGTGACTGCGCGTCGATCACGTGCATGTCGGAGAGATGGCCGAGGTAGAGAAGTGAGCGTCGAGCGGTCAGCCGGGCCGTGTCGGGGGCATGACCGAGGATGTCGAGGCGCGGCAGATGCGGCTCGCCGGCACCGTCGACGAGGGTGCGGTACGAGCCCTGCAGGACACGTCCTTGAAGAATCGTGCGGGTGAGCGTGCTCGGCGCCGCAGCGAACGCGGCGGGCGCCACCGGTCGGGAGAGCTCGTCCGCCAGCAGGTCGCGCGGAAGCGCGCCGGCGGCTGCGATGCCGCCGACGACGGTGAGGAACTGACGACGCGAGAGGGCGCCCACATGGACCTCCGGGATCGGGTGTGCTCACCCTAGCGGATGCGGACGACCCGGCATCCGTCACGCGGCTGACGTTCACGTCGATGGCGGCCGATTCCCGCCAGCGCCGCGGCGCCCGATGGTGTGGACTGAGACGCATGACCACTTCTGCGACGCCCGCGCCCTCCTTCCACGCTCTGCATTCCGCTCCGACGCCGCTCCTGCTCACGAACGTATGGGATGCCGCGAGTGCCGCGCTCGTCGCGAGCAGCGGCGCCCGCGCGGTCGCGACGAGCAGCGCGGGCGTGGCGTGGTCGCTGGGCTACCCCGACGGTGACATCCTGCCGCGGCATGAGCTCCTCGACGCGGTCGCGCGGATCGTCGCGGTGGTGGACGTGCCGGTGACCGCTGACATCGAGAGCGGCGGCCGGACGCCCGCGGAGGTGGCGGACACCGTCACGGGGGTCGTGGATGCCGGCGCCGTGGGGATCAACATCGAGGACGGCGACCGGTCGGTGCCCGACGCCGAGTCCCGCATCGTGGCCGCGCGGCGGGCGGCCGAAGGTGCCGGTGCTGAGCTCTTCATCAATGCGCGCACCGACGTCTACCTGCGCGGGCTCGTGCCCGCTTCACAGCTCGTGTCCGAGACCGTCACCCGCGCGCGTCGCTACCTCGACGCCGGCGCGAACGGCATCTTCGTCCCCGGGCTGGCGGACCTCGACGTCATCGCGGAGCTCGTCGCGCGCATCGACGCGCCGGTGAACATCATGGTCGGCCCGGGGAGTCCGGCCGTCGGGCCACTCGCCGCGGTCGGCGTGCGGCGCCTGAGCCTCGGCTCCGCGCCCGCGCAGAGCGCATACGCGCTCATCGCCGCGGCGGCGCGAGAACTGGAGGCATCCGGCACCTACACGTCGTTGGGCGAGGGCGTCGACTACGGCCGCCTGAACGCGCTCCTCGAGCGTTCATAGCCGCGCACACGCACGACGTCCCCGGCACCCATGGGATGCCGGGGACGTCGTGATCAGGCGTCAGACGCCGAAGTAGAGCTCGTACTCGAACGGGTGCGGGCGCGCGGCCAGCGGCTTGATCTCGTTCTCGATCTTGTACTCGATCCACGTCTCGATGAGCTCGGGCGTGAACACGCCGCCCGCGAGCAGGAACTCGTGGTCAGCGCGGAGCGCCTCGAGCGAGTCGAGTAGCGAGTTCGGCACCTGCGGGATGTTCTTCGCCTCCTCGGGGGGAAGCTCGTACAGGTCCTTGTCGACCGGCTCGTGCGGCTCGATGCGGTTCTTGATGCCGTCCAGGCCCGCCATCATCTGCGCCGCGAAGGCGAGGTAGGGGTTGCCCGAGGCATCCGGTGCGCGGAACTCGATGCGCTTCGCCTTCGGGTTCGAGCCCGTGATCGGGATGCGGATGGCGGCGGAGCGGTTGCCGGCCGAGTAGACCAGGTTGACCGGGGCCTCGTAGCCCTTGACCAGGCGCTTGTAGGAGTTCAGCGTCGGGTTCGTGAACGCGAGCACCGCGGGAGCGTGCGCGAGGAGACCGCCGATGTACCAGCGGGCGAGGTCGGAGAGACCGCCGTAACCCTTCTCGTCGTAGAAGAGGGGCTTGCCCTCGAGCCACAGCGACTGGTGCGTGTGCATGCCCGAGCCGTTGTCGCCGAACAGGGGCTTGGGCATGAAGGTCGCGACCTTGCCCCACTCCTCGGCGACGTTCTTGACGATGTACTTGAACTTCAGGATGTCGTCGGCCGCGTGCACCATGGTGTCGAAGCGGTAGTTGATCTCCTGCTGGCCGCCCGTGCCGACCTCGTGGTGAGCGCGCTCGAGGATGAGCCCCGACTCGATCAGCTTGAGCGAGATGTCGTCGCGGAGGTCAGCCGTCTTGTCGACGGGGGAGACGGGGAAGTAGCCGCCCTTGAAGGGGGTCTTGTTGGCGAGGTTGCCGCCCTCTTCGACGCGGCCGGTGTTCCAGGCGCCCTCTTCCGAGTCGACGGAGTAGAAGGAGCTGTTCTGCTTCACTTCGTAGCGCACGTCGTCGAAGATGTAGAACTCCGCCTCCGGGGCGAAGAACGCGGTGTCCGCGATGCCGGTGGAGGCGAGGTACTTCTCAGCCTTCTTGGCGACCTGACGCGGGTCCTTGGCGTAGATCTCACCGTTGCGCGGGTTGTAGATGTCGAAGAGCATGATGAGCGTCTTCGCCTCGCGGAACGGGTCGAGGTAGGCGGTGGAGACATCCGGGATCAGCTGCATGTCCGATTCGTGGATGTTCGCGAAGCCGCGGATCGACGAACCGTCGAAGAGCTGACCGACCGTGAAGAACTCCTCGTCGACAGTCGAGGCGGGGATGTTGAAGTGCTGCTGCACGCCAGGGAGGTCCGTGAAACGGATATCGAGGAACTTGACGTCCTCGTCCTTGATGAACTTCAGCACCTCGGATGAATCTTTGAACATGGAGTCTCCAAGATCGGGTGTGGAACGGGCCTGACGGGGCCAGGCTCGCTCCGACGTTATCGGGGGAGGGTTGCTCCCCAGTATCCCCCGTGTTTCGGGGATGTTACGACGCCGCGGGTACGCTGAGGAGGTGACGGATGCCGCGAGCGAGAACACCTATCCCGGCGAGCGACTCGGCTTCCCCGCCACGGGAGCGGGCAGCATCGCGCGTCCGGGCCGACGCATCGGCGCCCTCGCGATCGATTGGGCATGCGCCGTCCTCGTGTCCATCGCGTTCTTCGAGTACGACGCGATCGCCACCACCGTGATCTTCGCGATCGTGCAGATCGTCTTCCTGCCCACGCTCGGCGGCAGCCCGGGCCATCGCCTCCTCGGGATGCGGCTGCAGCTCGTCGGCGGGGGATGGGTGGGCCTGTGGCGACCCATCGTGCGGACGGCTCTGCTCTGCCTCGTGATCCCGGCCGTCATCTGGGACGCGGACCAGCGCGGCGTGCACGACAAGGCGGCCGGAACGGTCCTGCTGCGCTCCTGAGCCGTGCGCGTCGCGAGCGCAGGACGCGGCGCTCAGCGCGGGCGCGGCGCCCGGGCGCGCATCGGGTCGATCCCCTTCGGGATCGGCAGCGAGGTCACCGACTGCGAGACCGAGTCGACGCGCTTGACGACCGCGGCCATCGTCGCCCGGTCCACCTTCTTCGGCAGCGACTTGATCGACGCGGCGAGCTTGCCGATCGCGACGTCTCCCTCGCCGTGGCCCACGTAGAACACCGTGATCGGCACGCCCGAGGCGACGCGCTGCACCTTCATCTTCTCATCGTTGACGAGTCGGGTGAGGCGCCCGCGCGCTCCCTCCGCGACGAGCACGACGCCGCCGCGGCCGATGACGCGGTACACGGCGTCCTGCGACTTCGGGTTGACGCCGACCGGCATCTCGGATGCCACCCAGCTGCGCCCGAGGGACGTCGACAGCACGTGGCCGGAGGCTCCCGGCATCCCGTCGAGCTTCTTGTACATCGCGCGCGTCGAGAGTCGGGTGAGGAGGATCATCGCGCCGAGGATGCCGAGCATGAGGCCCGTGACTCCCCACAGGATGATGCTCCAGACGGCGACCGGCGGGATCAGGAACCCGACGAGGACGCCGAGCGCGACCGCGACGACGACGATCGCGATGAGCGCCCACGGCAGCCAGGGGAACTCGGCCTTGGTGAAGGTGAACAGCGAACGCAGCTGTGCGAAGAATCCGGGGCGCTTCTCGGGCGCGGTACTGCGGGAGGACATACGCACAGCCTACCGTCCGGCGGTGAGTGCGAAACGGCCATCGACTCCTCCCCAGGAGGCGGATCCGGCGGTCTCTCCACAGATCCCTGCTCGACGTGACCGTCGGAACGGGCGAGACGCGAGACTGCGAGCATGACTGCAGCCCCGCCCTCGCTCCTCGACCCGCAGACCGCGCTCCGTCGCCTCAGCGCCGAGGAAGCGCCCTACGCGGGGTGGCTGCACACGGGCTCGCCGCCGACGGTGTGGGCGGACCTCGAGCAGGTACCGGACGACGTCTGGCGATGCGCGCGTGACGGTCACATCCTCGTTCCGATCGACCTCGCTCGCTCGGGCAGCGGCCTCGCCGCCGTCGTGCCCCATTGCCCGGCCCGGCTCGGCCTCGACAGCGCCGACCGCGCGACCCCGGGGGCCGCCGTCACGATCGCGGTGAGTGTTCTGCGCGCGGCAGCCGAAGCGCGCAGCTGCGGCATGGAGGAGGGCAGTTGGTGGCTGGATGCCTCGGGCCGCCCCGTCCTCGCGGTGCACGACGGAGCGTCGTGGGCCGACGACGGTCGCGACCTGCTGGAGCGCCTCGCACTCGGTGCGGGCCCGGTGCTCGCCTCCGCGCTGGCGCGCGCGGGGGAGTTGCTCGCCGCGCCCCGGTGGCGAGATGGCGATCTGGAGGAGTGCGAGGAACGACTGTTCGCGGCCGCCGAGCCGGAGCCGCTCCACGTGGCGGATGCCGCACCCGGCGAAGCCGGGGTCTTCCCGCTGCCGTTGCGCGCCACGACGGCGCGCGCCGACCGGAGCGAGACGGCACCGGACGCGGCGGAGTCCTGGCTCGCCCGCTTCACGGACGCGGCGTGGGCGGCGCGTGTCGCTGCGGCCGTGCGGGACGTCGCTGCGATTCCCGGTCACGCGTGGTCTCGCGTGCGCGAGGGCCGGGAGCAGCGGGAGCACCGGGGGGTTCGGGGGGCTCGGGAGCACCGGGGGGTTCGGGAGGCTCGGGCGTCGCGGGGCGGCCGCGAGGAGAAGTCGCGGAACGCGCCCTCCACACGCCGGCGCGCGCCGCTCCTCGTCGCTGCGGCTGTCGCCGCTGTCGTGATCGGTGGGGGACTGCTGTGGCCCGAGCCGGAGCCGACCGCCGGAGCCGCACCGGGCCGCTCTGTGTCGCTGAGCATCGCCGGCTCGGAGGCGCCGGCGACCGCGCCGACGGAGCCGTCGCCGACGGAGACGAGGACGTCCGATGCGAGCGCGCCGACGGATCCGGCGACGGAGCTGGAGGACGCCGCGCTCGACATCGTGCGCGCGCTCGCGCGGTGCGCGGATGCCGAGGCGGAGGTATGCGCCGCCCTGCTCGAGCGCCCCGAGACGGCGACGCCGGCGGGGGTCGTCTCCGCGGGCGCGGCCGACACCGCGGCGACGCTCCTCGATGAGTACGGCGGGGTGGCGGTGTTCCGGATCGAGGCTGCGGCTCTTGAGCCGCAGGTCCTCGTGCTCGTCAGCGCGAACGGGAAATGGCTGGTCCGCGACGTGTACGACGTCGCGGACCAGCCATGATCACACGGGTGCGGGTGTGGTCAGAACCCGAGCTTCGTCGCGAAGTCGGCCGCCTCGAGGCGCGCCTTGATCGCTCCCAGGAAGCGGGCGGCGTCCGCACCATCGACGATGCGGTGGTCGTACGAGAGCGCCAGGTAGACGTAGGAGCGGACGCCGATGGCATCCACACCGTCGGTCGTCACGACGCCCGGCTCCTTGACGACGGCGCCCGTGCCGAGGATCGCGGACTGCGGCAGGAACACGACGGGCGTGTCGAACAGCGCGCCGCGTGAGCCCGTGTTGGTCACCGTGAAGGTGCCGCCGGCGAGCTCGTCGGGCTTGAGCTTATTGTCGCGTGTGCGAGCGGCCAAGTCGGCGATCTCCGACGAGATGCCGGCGAGCGTCTTGTCGCCCGCGTCGCGGAGCACCGGCGTCAGCAGGCCCCGCTCGGTGTCGACGGCGATCGAGATGTTCTCGGTCGCGGGGTAGACGATGTCGGTGCCGTTGACCGTCGCGTTGATGATGGGGAACGTCTGGAGCGCCTCGGCGGCGGCGAGCACGAAGAACGGCAGGAAGGAGAGCTTGCCTCCGGTCGCTGCGACGAAGTCCTTCTGCACGGCGGAGCGGTAGGCCGCGACGCGCGTCACGTCGACCTTCACGACCGTCGTCAGCTGAGCCGTCTGCTGCATGGATGCCACGGCGCGCTCGGCGAGCACCTTGCGCAGGCGCGACATCGGCGCGGTCGTTCCGCGCAGCGCGGACACCTCGAGTGCGGGCGCCGCGGCGGCGGGGGTTGCGGCGGCGGGAGCGGACTTCGCTGCCTCGGCGGCCTGCAGGACGTCCTCCTTGCGGATGCGACCGCCGACGCCCGTCCCGGTGACGGAGGCGAGATCCACGCCCTGCTGCTGAGCCAGGCGGCGCACGAGCGGCGTGACGTACGTGGTCACATCGTCGTCCGCGGCGGCAGCCGCAGCAGCCGGGGCCGGGGCAGCCGGAGTCGCAGCGGCGGGCGCAGCCGGAGCGGCCTGTGCCGGAGCGGCGGGAGCAGCCTGTGCCGGAGCGGCCGGCGCAGCCGGGGCGGCTGCCGGAGCCGCGGGCGCGGCAGGAGCCGGTGCGGGCTCGGCCGCCGGTGCCGGAGCGGCGGCAGGTGCGGCAGGAGCCGCACCCGAGCCGATGCGGGCCAGCACGGCGCCGACGGCGACGGTCTCATCCTCGGCGACCAGGATCTCCTGCAGCGTGCCGGCGACCGGCGAGGGGATCTCGGTGTCCACCTTGTCGGTGGAGATCTCGAGGAGCGGTTCGTCGACGGCGACCTCGTCGCCGACCTGCTTCAGCCACCGGGTCACGGTGCCCTCGGTGACGCTCTCGCCGAGCTCGGGCAGCACGACGTCCTTCGCATCGCCGGAGGCGGCGGGCGCGGGCGCCTCGGACGCCGGCGCGGCCTCGGTCTGCGCGGGCTCGGACGCCTGCGCGGGCTCTGCGGCAACGGGTGCGGCGGGCGCGGCCGGCACCTCGGCAGCGGGGGCGGCGTCGCCGGCGGGAGCGCTCGAACCGTCGCCGATCTTCGCGAGCACGGCGCCGACCTCGACGGTCTCGTCCTCGGCGACGAGGATCTCCTCGATCACGCCGCTGACGGGCGAGGGGATCTCGGTGTCGACCTTGTCGGTCGAGATCTCGAGCAGGCCCTCGTCGGCCTGGATCGTGTCACCGACCTTCTTGAGCCAGCGGGTGACCGTTCCCTCGGTGACGCTCTCTCCGAGCGCGGGGAGGACCACGGATGTGCTCATGACTGTGTCTCCTTCAGAAAGTCCGATGTCGTTCTAGCTTAGTGACCCCTGCGTGCGGCCGGAGTCAGAGGGCGTGCAGCGGCTTGCCCGCGAGCGCCAGGAACGCCTCGCCCAGCGCTTCACTCTGCGTCGGGTGCGCGTGGATGAGCGGGGCGAGGTCCTCGGGGTGCGCCTCCCACCCGACCGCGAGCTGCCCCTCGGTGATGAGTTCGCCGACGCGGTCGCCGATCAGGTGCACGCCCAGGATGGGCCCGTCGGCGCGCCGGACGACCTTGACGAGCCCCGCGGTGCCGAGGATCTCGCTCTTCCCGTTGCCGGCGAGGTTGTACTCGTACGTCGCGACCTCGTCGCCGTGCCCGGCGCGCGCCTGCGCTTCGGTGAGACCGACGGAGGCGACCTCCGGGCTCGAGTATGTGACGCGCGGGATGGATGACTCGGGCACCGCGATCGGAGTCAGACCTGCGATCTGCTCCGCGACGAAGATGCCCTGCTGGAAGCTCCGGTGCGCGAGCTGGAGTCCGGGAACGATGTCGCCGACGGCGTAGATGTGGGGCGCGGTCGTGGCGAGGCGCTCGTCCACCGTCACGAATCCGCGGTCGACCGTCACGCCGGCTTCCTCGAACCCGAGCCCGTCCGTGGCCGGTCCTCGGCCGACGGCCACGAGCAGGTAGTCCGCGCTGAGCGCGGTGCCGTCTTCGAGTCCGACGTCGACCCCGGCATCCGTCTGCGTGACGCCCGCGAAGCGGACGCCGAGTTTGGCCACGATGCCACGCTTGCGGAACGCCCGCTCGAGGGCCTTGCTCAGGGCGATGTCCTCGTTCGGGACGAGGTGGTCGAGGGCCTCGACGATCGTGACCTCGGCGCCGAACGAGCGCCAGACGCTCGCGAACTCGACCCCGATGACACCCCCGCCGAGGATGATCACCCGCTCCGGTATCACGTCGAGGGCGAGCGCCGCCTCGCTGTCGAGGACCCGTCCGCCGAGCTCGAGACCCGGGAGGGTGCGGCTGTAAGAGCCGGTCGCGAGGATGACGTCGGTGCCGCGGTAGACGTCGTCGCCGACGGCGACGGAGCCGTCCGCCTGCAGTCGGCCGGACCCGGTGACGACCTCGATTCCGCGTGCCTTCAGCAGGCCCTCCAGGCCCTTGAACTTCTTCGCGACGATGCCTTCGCGATACGCCGTGACGCCCGCAGGGTCGATGCCGTCCCACTGGGCGATGACGCCGACGGATGCCGCGGTGCGCACGTGATCGGCGACCTCGGCCGCGTGCAGGAGGGCCTTCGTCGGGATGCAGCCGCGGTGCAGACACGTCCCGCCGACCTTGTCCTTCTCGATGAGGACGACCTTCTTGCCGAGTTCGGAGGCGCGGATCGCCGCCGCGTACCCCCCGCTTCCCCCGCCCAGGACGACGATGTCCGCCGTGCGCTCGCTCATCGCGCCTCCTCCTCGATGAAGCTGATCAGTGACCGGACGGTCGCCGCGGTGGGGCCCTTGTCGGTCGCGCCGAACGCGCTCTTCGCGGTTCCGCTGCCGGCGATGTCGAGGTGCACCCACGGGATCGGCGGGGCGTCCTCGGCATCCGAGACGGGACCCACGAAGCGCTGCAGGAAGAGGCCCGCGAACAGCGCGCCGCCGGAGGTGTCGCCGATCTTCGCGTTCTGCAGATCGGCGATGGGGGAGTCGAGCTCCTCCTCCATGTGCGCGGGGAGCGGCAGGTGCCAGGCGAGCTCGCCGACGCGCTCGGCGGCGGCCAGGTATGCCGCGACCGCCGCGTCGTCGCCCATGACGCCGGTGTGCCGGTTGCCCAGCGCGACGATGATCGCGCCGGTCAGCGTCGCTACGTCGACGAGCACGTCGGGTTGCGTGCGGCTCGCCGCGACGAGGCCGTCCGCGAGGACGACACGGCCCTCGGCATCCGTGTTGGGCACCTCGACGCTCGTGCCGTCCGCGATGCGGACGACATCCCCCGGGCGGAGGGCGCGACCGGAGGGCATGTTCTCGGCGAGGCACAGCCATCCCGAGACGCGCACCGGGAGGGCGAGCGCTGCGGCGGCGCGGACGACGGCGAGCACGGTGGCTGCTCCCGCCATGTCGAACTTCATCCCGACCATGCCCGCGGGGGGCTTCAGCGAGAGCCCGCCCGTATCGAAGGTGATGCCCTTCCCGACGAGCGCGACGTGGCGCTCTGCGCCCTCAGGAGCGTAGTCGAGGTGGACGAGCCGCGGCGGACGGTCGGATCCCTGGCCGATGCCGAGGATGCCGCCGAAGCCCTGCTCCTCGAGGGCGGCCTCGTCGAGCACCGTCACGTCGACGGGGAGGCCCGTGAGCTCGGTGACGGCGGCGTCGGCGACGTCCTGCGGCCCCAGCCACTGCGCGGGGACGTTCACGAGATCTTTGACGATGGCCACCGACGCGGCGATCGCGCGGGCATGCGCGAGCGACGAGGCATCCGGGTCGACCGGCCAGTGCAGCACGATCTCGGCGGCGCGGGACGGCGCTGCGGTCTTCTTGTAGTCGGCGAACCGATACCCGCCGATCAGCGCGCCCTCGGCGGCAGCGGACCAGGCGTCGGCGACGTCGTGGGTGAGCGGTGCGGCGACGGCGAGGCGGGGGAATCCCGTCGTCGACCTCGCGGCCTGCCCGATCGCATCGCGTATCGCAGCGGCATCCGGATCGGCGCCGGTGCCGACGACGAACACCGGCCGCGACGTGGCCTCGGGCACGTGGACACGCACGGTTGCACCGCGTGCACCGGTGAACCCCACGCCTTCCAGTGCCGCGGCGAGTCCCGGCCAGTCATCGAGCGCCGTCTCCGCCTGCGCGATCCGATCACGCGGCGGTAGCGCGATGACGAGAGCGTCGGCGGTCGAGGTGGAGAGGGGGGCGGTGGAGGTGGACAGCTCGGGGAACGCCATGGGATCCATCCTAGGTTTGCGTGGCCGGAGTGTTCGCTGTCAGCGGCACCGCGCCCTGCACCCGTGCGCGGCTCGTACAGTGGATTCATGCCTCTGAGCGGTCCCCTCTACGAGCGGGTCACGTCGGCGCCTCCGGTGCCGGCGGGCCTGCCGATGGTCATCGTCCTGACCGGGTTCACGGATGCCGGGAGTGCAGTCTCCCGCATGACGGATCTCTTCCGCGACGACCTCGACCCGGCCCCGATCGTGGTCTTCTCCGCCGATGTACTGCTCGACTACCGTGCCCGGCGCCCCTCGATCACCTTCGACGGCGATCACCTGCTGGACTATCGCCCGCCGCGTCTCGAACTGTCACTCGCGCACGACGCGCTCGGTCAGCCGTTCGTCCTCCTCGCGGGCTACGAACCCGATTTCGCATGGGACTCCTTCTCCGAGACGGTCGTCGGGCTCGCGGAAGGACTGCAGGTGTCGACGATCACGTGGGTGCACGCGATCCCGATGCCGGTCCCGCATACGCGCCCCATCGGCACGACGGTGAGCGGAACGCGCTCCGAGCTGACCCAGGCGCACTCGGTGTGGAAGCCGCACACGCAGGTGCCGGCGACGATGGGCCACCTGCTGGAGCTCCGCCTCGCGGAGGCGGGCCGCGAGATCGCGGGCTTCGTCCTGCTCGTGCCGCACTACCTCGCCGACACCGAGTACCCGGCCGCGGCTCTCGCGGGGCTCGACAGCGTGTCCGTCGCGACCGGGTTGGTGTTCGACGCGGACGAGATCCGTGACGAGAACAAGGAGTACCTCGCGAAGGTCGACGACCAGGTGGAGGGCAACGCGGAGCTCACCGCGATGCTCCACACGCTCGAGGAGCGATACGACTCCTACATGGCCGGTTCGACGCTCGCGCAGCCGATCATCCACACGGGTGATCTGCCGAGCGCCGATGAGCTGGCCGCCGAGCTCGAGCGATTTCTGGCCGATCGGCGCGAGGGCGACGAGAAGCGCGGGCGTCGCTGAGCGGAATGTCTGCAGGCCCGCCGGCGTTGTCAGAGGAACAGCAGGCAATCCCGGCCGTTGCGTAAGTTCGCAGGCTGGGGTATGCGACAATAGGACATCCGACCCGTTGTCTCGACGGCGCCGCCTTCGTCAGGCGCGCTGGACTTGACAAGGGTCTTACTAGTGTCCGAAACCCCGGCGCCCGTCGTCGGTGAAAGGCGAGACGTGACCTCCGGCACGAAGACCACCCGTACCCGCACGGCAGAAGACACCGAGACCGACGAGGTCGTCGAGACCGCCGCCACGAAGGCGCCGGCGAAGAAGGCGCCCGCCAAGAAGACGGCGGCGAAGAAGCCGGCCGCCAAGGCATCCGGTCGTGCGAAGAAGTCCGACGACGAAGAGGTCGACGACGAGGTCGATCTCGAAGACGAGGTCGAGGACGACGCCGACGCCGACGCGAGCGATGACAGCGAGGACGCCGACACGTCGAAGGACGACAAGAAGGACGCCGCCGAGGACGACGCCGACGAGGACGACGAAGAGGAGGGCACGACCAAGCCCGCCTTCAGCGAGCCGCTCCCGACGGGAGCCATCGTCATCTCGTCGAGCGACGACGAGGACGTCCCGGTCTACTCGACACAGATCACGGGTGCCACCGCGGACCCGGTCAAGGACTACCTGAAGCAGATCGGCAAGGTCCCGCTGCTCAACGCGGCCGAAGAGGTCGAGCTCGCGATGCGCATCGAAGCCGGCCTGTTCGCCGAGGAGAAGCTGTCGCACATGTCGGCTTCGGAGAAGTCGTCGCAGCTGGGACTCGACCTCCAGTGGGTCGCGCGCGACGGTCAGCGTGCCAAGAGCCACCTGCTCGGCGCGAACCTCCGCCTCGTGGTCTCCCTCGCGAAGCGCTACACCGGTCGTGGCATGCAGTTCCTGGACCTCATCCAGGAGGGCAACCTCGGCCTCATCCGCGCGGTCGAGAAGTTCGACTACACAAAGGGCTTCAAGTTCTCGACGTACGCGACGTGGTGGATCCGTCAGGCGATCACGCGCGCCATGGCGGACCAGGCGCGGACCATCCGCATCCCCGTGCACATGGTCGAGGTCATCAACAAGCTCGCGCGCGTACAGCGGCAGATGCTGCAGGACCTCGGCCGCGAGCCCACGCCCGAGGAACTCAGCCGCGAACTCGACATGACCCCCGAGAAGGTCATCGAGGTGCAGAAGTACGGGCGTGAGCCGATCTCGCTGCACACCCCGCTCGGCGAGGACGGCGACAGCGAGTTCGGCGACCTGATCGAGGACACCGAGGCGGTCGTCCCGGCCGACGCCGTCGGTTTCACGATGCTGCAGCGTCAGCTGGAGTCCCTTCTGGACTCGCTCTCCGAGCGAGAGGCCGGCGTCATCCGGATGCGGTTCGGTCTCGGCGACGGCCAGCCGAAGACGCTCGACCAGATCGGCGACACGTTCGGCGTGACCCGCGAGCGGATCCGCCAGATCGAGTCCAAGACGATGGCGAAGCTGCGGCATCCCTCGCGCTCGCAGTCGCTGCGGGACTACCTCGAATGACCGACACCCCCAACGACGGCAAGGCGCTGTCGGTCACGATCGACGCGGGGACGTTCAAGCGCATCCCGATCCGCACGCGTGTCGTCATGCCGGGCGACGACCTGGATGCCGTCGTCACCGAGTACGCGCAGGGTCTCGTCCAGCCGGGCGACATCCTGTTCGTCACGGAGAAGATCGTCGCGATCACGCAGGGCCGCTCGTACGCGCTCGACGAGATCGAGCCGCGCGCGCTCGCGCGCTTCCTGTCGCGGTACGTCACCAAGACGTCGTACGGCATCGGCCTCGGCATGCCCGAGACGATGGAGATGGCCCTGCGCGAGTGCGGCACGCCCCGTATCCTCTTCGCCGCGGCCGTCAGCGCCGTGACGAAGCTGTTCGGGCGTCGCGGCGACTTCTACCGCATCGCGGGCGACCGCGCCCGCGCGATCGACGGACCGACCGACGGGACGATCCCGCCGTACGACAACGCGGTGGTGCTCGGCCCCACGGAGCCCGACGCGGTCTCCGCGCGGGTGAAGCGTCTGCTCGGCGACGTCGCGGAGGTCGCGGTCGTCGACATCAACGACATCGGCGGCAACATCCTCGGCTCGACCCTCGACAAGGCGGGGGAGCAGCGCCTCGTGCGCATCCTCGCCGACAACCCGCTGGGTCAGGGCACGCAGTCGACGCCGATGGGCATCATCCGCAAGGACTGAGTCAAAACCCCATCGCCGCGCGGTAGCGGGGCAGGTGACCGTGGCGGATGCCGCTCGCGGTCGGCTTGTTCTCGAACACGCCCGCGCCCCAGTTGCCCTCCACGAGCACGGGGCCGTCCGCGGTGACGACGACGTCCCATCCGACATAGCGCACCTCGGGGATGACGAGGGCGACCTGCGTGATCAGGTCGACGACCTCGGCCATCATCGGCAGCTGGAAATCGGCGATGCGGTACCCGGTCTCGGGGTGGGTCTCGAACAGGGCGCCGGACGTGTTGTAGCCCATGCCCATGGCGCGGCCGTCCTCATGCAGCGCGGTGTAGAAGCCGCCGAAGGACGCCTGATCGCTGACCTGCCCGCGCCCGAACTTCTGCGCCATGTTGACGATCGCGACGTTGCCGTCGTCGGTGACGAACGTCGTGACGCGTGTCGTGTTCGCGGTGCCCGGAGCGATCGCCTCGAGATCGGCGTGCTGGACGATCTGCTCCTCGATGAGCACCTCGCCCTTCGCGATGAGAGCGGCATGGAACGCGGCCCAGTCCTCGACATCCGCGGCGTGGTAGCGCCGAACGCCGGCGCCGGACTTGCTGACCGGCACCTTCGCGATGAACACGGGATGCCGCTCCGCGAAAGCCTCGAACTCGGCCGCGTTGCCATCCTCGAGTGCGAGCCACTCGCGCCGCAGGAAGCGGTCGAAGTCCTTGTTGAACGCGATCTTGTCCTGGAAGCGGTGCACCTGCGCGGGGTCGTCGTAGCGGTTGGAGAGCTCGAGAGCGAGCGGGCTCGTTACCCACGTCGCACGTTCGGCGCGCGTCAGGATCGCGAAGTCGAACTCGATGTAGTCGTTGAACCCGACGCGGTGACGCGCTGCCGACCAGAGCATGTCGGCCAGCACGAGAGGATAGCTCTTGTCGTGGATGCGGGCCGTTTCGCGGGCCCGGCCCGTCACCGAGGCGTAGTCGAAGCCGCGCGCACGCTCGAAGAGGACCTGGATGCGATGCAGGGGCGACAGGCCGCGCGAAGCCATGGAGAGTCCTCCGGGGACGACGAAAGGGATGTCGCCCAGTCTACGGGGGTGCGCTCAGCGGGCGTCGGCCAGGCGAGCGGTCTCGTCGTGCCAGCTCGTGGCGACGCTGCGCAGCTTCTCTTCGTACTTGCGGCCGTGGTGGGCGCAGAACAGCAGCTCGCTGCCGTTGACCTCGGCGGCGATGTACGCCTGCGCGCCACACGAGTCGCACCGGTCCGTCGCGGTCAGGCGGTACTCGAGGACGGCGGGCTCAGCGGTGGTCGACATGCTCATTTCGGTTCCTCCTCGATAGTGCGACGCGATGCGGTTGCCTCACATACAACCACGCGAATGTTGCGCAAATGCCGCGATCCGGTCACATTTCGCTGTGCGCGTACCCTGTCCGCGACCGGGAATATGTCGGGCGCGTGACGACCGCGTGTGTCGGCGCCGGGGCGTCCGCACCCGGGCATACGCTTGGAGATTGTGACCGCCGAGTATTCCGCCCATCACCTCCAGGTGCTCGAAGGCCTCGAGGCCGTCCGCAAGCGTCCCGGCATGTACATCGGCTCGACGGACTCCCGCGGCCTCATGCACTGCGTCTGGGAGATCATCGACAACGCCGTCGACGAGGCACTCGCCGGGTACGGCGCGCGCATCGACATCGTCCTGCATGCGGACGGCAGCGTCGAGGTGCGTGACCGGGCGCGCGGCATCCCCGTCGACGTCGAGCCGCGCACCGGCCTCACCGGCGTCGAGGTCGTCTTCACGAAGCTGCACGCCGGCGGCAAGTTCGGGGGCGGTTCGTACGCAGCGTCGGGTGGTCTGCACGGTGTCGGCGCGTCCGTCGTCAATGCTCTCAGCGAGCGTCTCGACGTCGAGGTCGACCGCGGTGGCAAGACCTACGCGATGTCGTTCCATCGCGGCGAGCCGGGGGTCTTCGCGGGGCCCGGACCCGACTCGCCCTTCACGCCGTTCGAGAAGGCCTCCGAACTGCGGGTCATCGGCAAGACGTCGCGCGGGGTCACCGGCACGCGCATCCGGTACTGGGCCGACCGACAGATCTTCACCAAGGATGCCGCGTTCCACCTCGACGAGCTCGAGCAGCGCGCGCGCCAGACCGCCTTCCTCGTCCCGGGGCTGCAGATCGACATCGCCGATGAGCGCGGCGACGAGGCATCCGCCACGTCTTACCGCTTCGACGGCGGGATCTCGGAGTTCGCCGACTTCCTCGCGCCCGACGCCGGCGTCACCGACACATGGCGACTCAGCGGATCCGGCACGTTCACCGAGACGGTGCCCGTGCTGCAACCCGGCGGTGCCATGGTCCCCACCGAGGTCGAGCGGGTCTGCGACGTCGATGTCGCCGTCCGATGGGGGACGGGCTACGAGACGGTGTCCCGCTCGTTCGTCAACATCATCGCGACGCCGAAGGGCGGCACGCATCTGGCCGGTTTCGAGCAGGGCCTCATGAAGGTCCTGCGCGCGCAGGTCGACCAGAACGCGCGCAAGCTGAAGGTCGGCAACGACAAGCTCGAGAAGGACGACATCCTCGCCGGCCTCACCGCCGTGCTGACGGTGCGGCTGCCCGAACCGCAGTTCGAAGGGCAGACGAAGGAGGTCCTCGGCACCCCCGCCGTGCGGGCGATCGTCGCGAACGTCGTCTCGACGGCGCTGACCGAGCGGTTCGCATCGACGAAGCGCGACGACAAGGCCCAGACCGCACTCGTCCTCGAGAAGGTCGTCTCGGAGATGAAGGCGCGCATCTCCGCGCGCACCCACAAGGAGACCCAGCGCCGCAAGAACGCGCTCGAATCGTCGTCGCTGCCGGTGAAGCTCGCCGACTGCCGCACGAGTGACGTCACCCAGACGGAGCTGTTCATCGTCGAGGGCGACTCGGCGCTCGGCACCGCCAAGCACGCGCGCAACAGCGAGTACCAGGCGCTTCTGCCGATCCGAGGCAAGATCCTCAACGTGCAGAAGGCATCGATCAGCGACATGCTCGGCAATGCCGAGTGCGCCGCGATCATCCAGACGATCGGCGCCGGATCGGGCCGCTCCTTCGATCTGGATGCCGCACGCTACGGCAAGGTCATCCTGATGAGCGACGCCGACGTCGACGGGGCGCACATCCGCACACTGCTCCTCACCCTCTTCTTCCGCTACATGCGCCCGCTCATCGAGGCCGGACGGGTCTACGCCGCGGTACCTCCGCTGCACCGCGTCGTCGTGATGAATCCGGGCTCCAAGCCGAACGAGACGATCTACACGTACTCGGAGCAGGAGGTGCACGCCCTGCTCGCGAAGCTGCAGAAGGCCGGCAAGCGCTGGCAGGAGCCGGTGCAGCGCTACAAGGGCCTGGGGGAGATGGATGCCGATCAGCTGGCGGAGACGACGATGGATCGCGCCGGTCGGCTGCTGCGCCGCGTGCGCGTGCAGGATGCCGAGGCGGCGTCGAGCGTGTTCGAACTCCTGATGGGCAGCGACGTCGCTCCGCGCCGGGACTTCATCGTCTCATCGAGCGACCGGCTCGACCGCGAGTCGATCGACGCCTGAGGCGCGGCCGCCGCGCGAGCGGCCAGAAATGCGCGGGGCCCGAAACCGAGCTGGGGGGATCGGTTTCGGGCCATCGCCGCGGCATCCACATGTCGTCCGTGATGACGATGGTGCGAAACGCTGCCATCGTCCCCGAAATCACGGAGTGACACGGATGATGCACGATGAAGGATCAGCTGGGGACCGGTCCTTCGGCATGACCTATCGTACGGAGACGCGCGTCATCGCACGCTGACCGAAAGACGGAATGCGCTCATACTTTCGTCTACTTCGCAGGAGGACTAAACTCACGCCTCGAGCGGCAGCGAAGCGGACACCACCCAACCGTCGGCACGTCGCTCTGACGAGAACGATCCGCCGAACACGCGGAAGCGTTCCCGCAGACGCATGATCCCGTATCCGGAGGAAGGGAGGCCCGCTGTGCGTGCGGGAGGGGAGTCGTCGCTGAACTCGAGATGGGCCCAGCCGCGCTCGACGGTGAGGGCGATCCGCACCTCGGTGGCGCCCGTGGCGTGCTTGAGGACGTTCGTCGCGCTCTCGCGGATCACGCGGGTCAGCGCGACGAGCGACGTGCTCGGGAGCCGGAGGTCGTCCGGGATGCGTGCACGCACGCGGATGCCGGCCTGGGCGAGCTCCTTCGTGACGGCGTCGATCGTTCCCTCGATGCCGTCGGGGGCGGGAATGCGCTCCGGAGCGAGGCTCTCCTCGCCCCGAACCATCCCCAGGACGCGCCGGATGTCGGTGAGCGCCTGCACGGCGGCTTCGCGGATGGCCGTCTGCGACTGCGTGCGGGTCTGTGTGTCCTCGGTGCGTTCGAGTACCGCCGCGTGGAGTGCGACGATGGTGATCTCGTGAGCGACGATGTCGTGCAACTCGTCGGCGATGAGGTCGCGCTCGTGGCGAAGCTGCTCGGCGACCTCCCTTTCGGCCGCCTCGAGTTGGGTGGTGAGCATCCGCGCTCTTTCGTATTGGGTCCGGATCGTGAGTCCGATGATGAGGCTCACGAGGCAGATGAAGGCGACGATCACGGCGCCCAGCGGTTGGAACGGAGAGTTGGGTCGCGCTGCGACGGCGACGAGCCAGATGACCCAGGCCGTCGCGTAGACCGCTGTCAACGCCGCGCTACAGGTGAACGCAGCGAGTCCGATGATCACCGCACCGACGAGAAGACTGTCCGTGACGTTCGTGATGCCCGCAGCGAGGGCGGCGACCGTGAGAACGATCGTCGCGATCGGTGGTCTCCATGCGAACAGGGCAACAGTGACGGTGGTTGTCGTCGTCACGACCGCGGAGACGACACTCGTCGTTCCGCCGTTCGTCGCTCGCATGATCGAGTCGAGCAGCAACGAGATCGCAACAAGCGCGATCAGCAGTCGCCGTGCCCGCGTCGGCAACGGGCGGTAGCCCCAGAAGGGGGTCCGCAGATAGCCGAGCAGGCGGGCTCGCAGATCAGTCACGTCGCGATTATGCCGCACGCACGTTCACGCGGCGTCTTACTTCCAGATACCAAGGTAGCGTCCAAGCCAATCCCACATTTCCATCACCTCCGCAAGGTCTCGAATCGATTCTTCAAACATCTGGCATTGCGCAATACAGACGTTTGGCGAGAGCGCTTGCGACTTTCGTCGGATATCCGTCGGGGTCTCTTCCGAGAATGCGGACCCGGGCCGCGCCTTTCGTAGGATGGCGATGTGACGGATGTGATTCGCGTGATCATCGTCGATGACGAGTCCCTGGTGCGCGCCGCGCTGCGCGTCTTCCTCGAGTCGGCCGACGGATTCGAACTCGTCGGCGAGGCGGACAACGGCGCCGACGCTGTGACGCTCGTGCGGGCCGTCAAGCCCGATGTGGTGCTGATGGACGTGCAGATGCCCACGATGGACGGGATCGAGGCGACGCGCCGACTGACGCAGGAGTTCCCGGGCATCAAGGTCGTGGCGCTCACGACCTTCTCCGCCGAGCGCGTCATCGTCCCGATGCTGAGCGCCGGGGCATCCGGCTACCTCGTGAAGGACACTTCGCCCGACCGCATCCTCGACGCCGCTCGACTCGCTCACGAAGGCGGGTATGTGCTGTCACCTCGCGTGGCCAAGGAGCTGATCTCCTCGGTGCAGACCGGCGACTCGGGCACTCCGCGCAGTCTCGGCCGTGACGAGGAGCTCACCGATCGCGAGCTCGAAGTCGTCACCCTGCTCGCGCAGGGGATGTCGAACGCCGAGATCGCGGCGGCGATGTTCGTCTCGGAGGCGACCGTGAAATCGCACCTCGGCCGGATCACGGCGAAGTGGGGCGTGCGGGACCGCATCCAGGTCCTCATCCGCGCGACGCAGCTGCGCCTCGTGACGCTGTCCTGACCGCGCCGACACGCGCGCTCAGGCGATGGGTGCGCCGACCGCGCCGATGACGGCATCGAGCGCCTGACCCGAGGCATCCCTCTTCGCACCCGGCTCCGGCAGCGGCCGCACGGCGCCGTCGGCGGCGACCGCGCGCGGCTCGGCGCCGATCCAGGCGAGAACGAGGGCGTCTTCTCCCTTGAGGAACCGCTGCGCACGTACGCCGCCCGTCGCGCGCCCCTTCGCGGGGAACTCGTCGAACGCCGATACCTTGGCGCTGCCGGCGTCGGTTCCCGCGATGGCCTGGGACGAACCGGCGACCGTGACGACGACGGTGTCCGCGGCCGGTCGCACGGCGGCGAACGAGATCACATCGACGCCCGGCGCCAGCCGGATCCCCGCCATACCGCCCGCTGCGCGGCCCTGCGGACGTACTGACGCGGCGTCGAAGCGCAGGAGCTGGGCGTCGGATGCCACGAACACGAGTTCGATGCCGTCAGGGGCGATCCCGGCCCCGACGACGCTGTCACCGGGCTTCAGAGCGACGATCTCGACGTCGTGCTTGCCGGCGGGAAGCTCCGAGGCGGCGACGCGCTTGACGACCCCCTGCCGGGTGCCGAGCGCGATGATCTCGTCGCCGAGGGGCACGATCGCCACGACGTGCTCGCCGGATGCGAGACCGAGGTACTGATCGGCGCGCGTTCCCGCCGCGAGCTGCACGGCGTTCGCCGGCACCGAGGGGAGATCGACGGGGGAGAAGCGCACGATCCGGCCCGCCGTGGTGACCGCGCCGAGATCGCCGCGCGTCGTCGCGTCGACCGCGGAGCGGATCGCGTCGTGCTTCGCTCGACGCGTCGGTGCGACGATGC
This sequence comes from Microbacterium sp., assembly GCF_017305435.1. Lineage (GTDB taxonomy): Bacteria > Actinomycetota > Actinomycetes > Actinomycetales > Microbacteriaceae > Microbacterium. Next base: position 293,896 of record NZ_JAFKIP010000004.1, read on the forward strand.
CGCCCTCGGGCGAGAGCACGGCGCGGACCATCCGCCCTGTCGCGGAGAGGAACACGCGGCAGGGCTCATCGGCGATCTGGAGGTCGGCGGGCGCGGCGGAGCGAGACCGTGCGGCGACGGGTCCGCCGTTGAGGAGGAGGGTGCGGCGCGGGGTGCCGAAGGTCTCAGCCGCGGCATCCAGCTCTGTGGCGACCTGCGCGCGCAGCAGGGTATCGCTGGCGAGGAGGGCCTCGAGGTCGGCGATCTCGTTCTTCAGGGTGTCGCGTTCGGACTCGAGCTCGATGCGGGAGAAGCGGGTGAGACGGCGCAGCCGGAGTTCGAGGATGTACTCGGCCTGCAGTTGCGAGAGGTCGAACACGCTCATCAGGCGCGTGCGGGCCTGCTCTCCGTCGTCGGATGCCCGGATGACCTGGATGACCTCGTCGATGTCGAGGATCGCGATGAGGAGGCCCTCGACGAGGTGCAGACGCTCCTGCTTGCGCGCGAGCCGGTAACGGCTGCGACGGGTGACGACGGACAGCCGGTGGTCGAGATAGACCCGCAGCAGCGACTTCAGCCCCAGTGTCTGCGGCTGGCCGTCGACGAGCGCGACATTGTTGATGCCGAACGAATCCTCGAGCGGCGTGAGGCGGTAGAGCTGCTCCAGAACCGCGTTCGGGTCGAAACCCGTCTTGATGCCGATGACGAGCCGTAGGCCGTGATTGCGGTCGGTGAGGTCGTTGACGTCGGCGATGCCCGTGAGCTTCTTGGCGTTCACGGCGTCCTTGAGCTTCTCGATGACGCGCTCCGCACCCACCATGTAGGGCAGTTCCGTCACGACGAGACCCGTGCGCCGGGGGCCCAGGGATTCGATCGAGACCTTCGCCCGTGTGCGGAACGAGCCGCGACCGGTCTCGTAGGCCTCGGTGATCCCGTCGAGACCGACGATGATGCCCCCACCGGGGAGATCGGGCCCGGGGACGAACTCCATCAGCTCGGCGGTCGTGGCATCCGGGTTCTCGAGGAGATGGATGGCGGCGGCGACGACCTCGATGAGGTTGTGCGGCGCCATGTTCGTCGCCATGCCGACCGCGATGCCGGTCGCACCGTTGACGAGGAGGTTCGGGAACGCTGCGGGCAGCACCGCGGGCTGCTGGAACTGGCCGTCGTAGTTCGGGATGAAGTCGACGACGTCCTCGTCGAGATTCTCCGTGAGCGCGAGGGCGGCGGGCGCGAGCCGCGCCTCGGTGTACCGCGCTGCCGCAGGGCCGTCGTCGAGCGAGCCGAAGTTGCCATGCCCGTCGACGAGAGGCACGCGCAGGGCGAACGACTGCGACAGCCGCACCAGCGCGTCGTAGATCGCCGAGTCGCCGTGCGGGTGCAGCTTTCCCATGACCTCGCCGACGACGCGGGCGCTCTTCACGTGACCGCGATCGGGCCGGAGGCCCATCTCCGCCATCTGGAAGAGGATGCGTCGCTGCACGGGCTTGAGGCCGTCACGGGCGTCGGGCAGGGCACGCGAGTAGATGACCGAGTACGCGTATTCGAGGAACGAGTCCTGCATCTCGGAGGAGACGTCCACGTCCTCGATGCGGCCGTGGTCTTCGGGGATGGACTCGGTGCGGGGAGCTGCCATGGAACTGAGTGGACCTCGCGTCGGGTGAGGGCGGGTGCGGGGAAAGTGCGGTCGACCAGGGCCGTGCGTCGTCGTGTGCGAGACTGGCCCGGATGTCCCTCAGCCTACCCGCGGACCCGCCCGGAGCCCGGAGCCTCACCGATGTCGTGCCGGAGCTCGTGCGGTCGCTTTCGGGCGACCCGCACTGGTTCGCACCCGCGCGGTCGGCGGTTCTCGTGCTGGTCGACGGCCTCGGCCGCGGCAACCTCACCGCACGTGCCGGACACGCACGATTCCTGACATCGCGGATGGCCAAGAAGGATGCCGCGCGCACCGTCTTCCCGGCGACCACAGCGACGGCTCTGACGAGTCTCCTCACGGGTGTCGACGCCGGCATCCACGGCATCGTCGGTTATCGAGCCAGGATCCCGGGGACGCTGCAGGCGCCCAATCAGCTGCGCGGCTGGGAGACCGACGGACTCGACCCGCTCACGTGGCAGCGCGCCACGCCGATGCTCGAGCGCGAGGCGGCCGCCGGGCGGCCCTGCTTCGTCGTCAGCAAGGGCGTCTACGCGGGGACCGGCTTCACTCGCGCGATCCAGCGCGGCGCGACCTTCGTCGCCGCCGGGACGCCCGCCGAGCGCCTCGAGACGGCGCGGGGCCTCGCCGAGGCGCATGCGGGCGCGCTCGTCTACGCGTACGTGCCCGAACTCGACACGATCGGCCATGCACGCGGCTGGGAGAGCGACGCGTGGACGGCGGGGCTGGAGGACGTGGATGCCGCGCTGCGCGTGATGCACGACCGGGCGGCATCCGACGTCGGCGTCGTCGTCACCGCCGACCACGGCATGGTGGACGTCCCCGCCCACCGGCACGTCCTGATGGGCGCGAGCGATGCCCTGCTCGACGAGGTCGACCTCGTCGCGGGGGAGCCGCGCCTGCTGCAGCTCTCGGTGGCGGACGGCGCCGCGGAGCGGGTCGCGGCGCGCTGGCGCGAGGCGGAGTCCCACCGATCCTGGGTTTTCACACGCGGCGAGGCCGTCGCCGCGGGGCTGTTCGGAGCGCGGGTGGATGCCGAGGTGCTGCCGCGCATCGGCGACGTCCTCGTCGCCGCGCGCAGCGCCGTCGCCTACTATGACGATCGACTCGCCGACAAGAAGGCGCAGCGAATGATCGGTCAGCACGGGTCGCTCACCGATCAGGAGCGCATCGTGCCGCTCATCGGTCTCGGTGCGTTCGCCCGTCCGTAAGCTCAGCAACGTCCTTCGACGGGCTCAGGAACCGTCCTTCGACGTGCTCAGGAACCGTCCTCGGTGCGCGCACCGAAGACGATCTCGTCCCACGAAGGCATCGAGGTGCGGCCCTTGCGGCGCGAGTTGTCGGAGATGACGGTGTCGTCGAGCGCCTCGTCATCGGCGTCCTCGTCGGTATCGTCGTACCCCGGCTCGAGGGCGTCGAAGAGCGCCACCGGGCTCTGTGTGCGCTCGGCCTGCTCTTCGCTCGGCATCGGCTCGCGCTGCCCGCGTCGACGTCGCAGCGCCTCGAGCAGGTCGGCGGTCTCCGCGGAGGTGACGGATGCCTCCGGCGCGCGCTTGATCGCCGCCTCCTGCACGGCAGCGGTCACCGTCGGGCGCACGTCGCGCGTCACGATCTCTGCGTCGGGTTCGAGCCGTCGAGGCCCGAAGGCCCCGGAGTCGAAGCGGGACGAATCCTTCAGGGGAGAGGCATCCAGCGCACGCAGACGGGGGATGAGGCCCTCGGGCAGTGAACCCTGTCGCGACAGCTGCGTCGCATCGGAGTTCAACGGGGAGAGCGTGGAACGGCGCGGGTCGAACCCCCACCGCGCATCGTGGTCGACCTCGCTGGCCGTGAACTCGAGCTTCACGATCCAACCGCTCTCCTCGCGCCAGCTCGTCCATCGCTCGCCGGACGCGCCCGCATCGGCGAGCTTGCTGCGCACGGCGACGCCGAACGTCGGCTGCGCGCCCGGGTCCAGCTCGCCCGCGATGAGGACGGGCACGGCGAGGGCCTGATCGACGATGTGCTCGCGCTCGGCGAGGACGGGGCGTTCGTAGCGCTGGACGTCGGAGAGGCGCGCGCCCAGGAGCTCCGCGACATCCTGCGCCGACATGCCGGCGCGGATGTGGGACTGGATGTCCTTCGGGCTCACCCGCACCGTGCGCGGTTCGGCATCGCGCTGCGCGCGGCGCAACTGCGAGTGCAGGGTCTCGTCGACCGGCAGCGCGAACCGTTCACCGGTGTCGGTCGCGACGACGAGGACGCCTTCTTCGATTCCGATGACTTTGAGCTGCTCCATGCGAGACACGCCTCCAGATCCCTGCGATGGCACCGACAACAGTGCCGTCGCCATGGTGACACGCCGCGGGCCGGGCAGCGGGAATATCGCGGGCGCGCCGCGAGTTCTCAGTGGCGCACCCACCGGAGAGGGGAGCGTGAACGGTCACCATTTGCGTAATCCCTCCCGGTCGTGCAAACTAACGCCGCCGCTCGCCCACGAGGTGCGGCGGCACATGGCAGATTCTGGAAGTGAGAGCATGGCGACCGACTACGACGCCCCCCGCAAGACCGAAGACGACAGCGAGTCGATCGAGGCCCTGAAGGAGCGCGTGCCCGACAAGCTGTCCGGTGCGGTCGGTGATGAAGACGCCGACAACCCCTCGGGCTTCGAGCTCCCCGGTGCCGACCTGTCCGACCTCGAACTCGACGTCGTCGTCCTGCCTCCGCAGGAGGACGAGTTCACGTGCGTCGAGTGCTTCCTCGTGAAGCACCGCACGCAGATCGATCACGAGACGTCGTCGGGCGCGATCTGCATCGAGTGCGCCGCCTGAGCAGCGTCTCCTGAGACCGCCGCGCGGCCAGATCGTCGTGCGGTCAGGATGACTGGCTGCGGCGGATCGCCGCCGACACCCGGTCGGGCGTGCGGGTCGAGAACACCCACACGCTCACCGGGTCGCGATCGTCCCGCACCGGGACCACGACGACACCGTCGATACCGCCGCGCAGCAGGTGCCACGCCGTGCGGGGAAGCCCCGGGCCGCGGATCTCGCGCGCCTCGTCGCCGGTGAAGCCCTGCGGCTCGCCGAGGAGGCGAGCGGGGATGTGGGCACGACCCAGACGCAGTTCGCCGTCCCGGACCTCGATCACGGGCGCGGCGAGCACGAGAGCGACGAGGATCACGGCGGCGGCCACGAGTCCCGCGATGAGCGCGATCGTGGCATCCAATGGGACGAAGACGAGCGAGATCATCGGCGCGGCGACCGCAGCGCTCAGCAACGTCCACAGCGATGGGCTGAGGCGCTCGCGGTAGGTCGGGGCGGCGGCGACGCCGCGCGGAGCCGTGTGCGCGGCGGGCGGCATGTCGGCATTCATCGGGGGGTGCATTAGCCTCGTGGGGTGATCGAATCCGTGGACGTTCCCATTATCGCGGCGCAGGTCCCCGTATACGCCCATCCGGGGGACGCGGGCGCCGATCTCGTCTCTGCGGAGGCCCTGCGGCTCGGTCCGGGAGAGCGTGCGCTCGTCGCGACCGGCGTCCGCATCGCGCTGCCCGACGGGTACGCCGCTTTCGTCGTCCCGCGCAGCGGCCTCGCGGCCAAGCACGGCATCACGATCGTGAACGCGCCCGGTACGGTCGATGCGGGCTACCGCGGTGAGATCAAGGTGTCCCTTCTCAACACGGATGCCACCGAGCCCTATGACATCGCGGTCGGTGATCGCATCGCACAGGTGATCGTCATGCCGGTTCCACGCGTGCGGTTCCTTCCTGTCGACGAACTGCCGGACTCGGCGCGTGGCGAGGGCGGATTCGGATCCACGGGCTATCAGACAGGAGCAGGCGCATGAGCGACGAACTCGCGGGCAAGGCCGTGCTGGCCGATCGCGCGACGGCGGGACCCTTCGACGAATCCGAGGCGAACCCCGTCCGGCCCTATATCGACCTCGGCGGCATCAAGGTGCTGCCGCGTGAAGGGCTGAACCTGCGTCTCGAAGTCGAGGAGCAGACCAAACGCATCGTCGCCGTCGGCCTCGACTACGCAGACTCCACGCTGCAGGTGCAGCCGTTCGCGGCGCCGCGCTCGAGCGGGCTGTGGGACGAGACGCGGGAGCAGATCCGCCAGCAGATCCGCCAGCAGGGCGGCCGGGTCGAGGAGCGTGAGGGCCCGCTCGGCCCCGAGCTGCTCGCGGAGGTGCCGGTCGCGGCCGGGCCCGATGCGACTCCCGGCAAGCGCCTCGCGCGCTTCGTCGGTGTCGACGGCCCGCGCTGGTTCCTGCGCGGTGTCATCGGTGGCGCCGCGACGAGCGATGTGGATGCCGCGGCCAAGGTCGAGGACCTCTTCCGTTCCCTCGTCGTCGTCCGCGGCGGCACGCCGATGCCTCCGCGCGACCTCATCCCCCTGAAGATGCCGGCCGCGCCCGGAACGGCATGACGATGCCCGAGGCGCCCGAACCGGAGCGCACGCCCTCGGCATCCGAGCTGTTCGGCCAAGCCCTCGGAGGAGCGGCGCGACGCGCCGGCATGGACCCCGCGAAAGACGCGCACACAGGACACGTCGTGTGGGCGGCGATGGGCGGTTGGCGTGGCGTGCTGGAGTCGGTGCTGCCGGGCCTCGCCTTCGTCCTGCTGTTCACGTTCACGCAGAATCTCGTCCTGTCGCTCGTCGTATCGGTCGGGCTCGCCGCCGTCTTCACCGTCGTGCGGCTGCTGCAGCGCTCGCCCGTGAGCGCAGCCCTCGGCGGCCTGGTCGCCGCCGCCGTCGCGGCCGGATTGGCGCTGTGGACCGGACGCGGGCAGGACAATTTCGTCCCCGGGCTCATCACCAACGCGGCCTACGGGACGGCGTTCCTCCTCTCCGCCCTCATCGGCTGGTCGTTGATCGGCCTCGCGGTCGGGTTCCTCATGAACGAGGGCGTCGCCTGGCGTGCGGATGCGCGCAAGCGGCGCGTCTTCTTCTGGCTCGCGATCGCCTGGGCGGCGCTGTTCTATCTTCGACTCGCGGTGCAGCTGCCGTTCTACTTCTCCGGCGACGTCACGACCCTCGGGACCCTCAAGCTCATCATGGGGCTGCCGCTGTTCGCACCGCTCGTGGCCGTCACCTGGCTCGCCGTGCGCGCCGTCTATCCGAAGGCCGAGACGCCCGCGACGTCGTGATAGATTTATCTTGACATCAAGATAAATTCTTCCCGTCGCGCGGCATCCAGCCGGGTAAGGCAGACCTCACTAGCCGGAGGCGACGCGGGCGGGGAAGATGGAAAGACAGGCCGCGCATCGTCGTCGTCGCCTGCGCCCCCGACGAAGGAGAGCAACGTGTCCACTGTTGACAGCTTCGGTGCCAAGAGCACCCTCACGGTCGGTGGCACCGACTACGAGATCTATCGGATCGACACCGTCGCGGGCTACGAGAAGCTTCCGTTCAGCCTGAAGGTGCTGCTCGAGAACCTCCTGCGCACCGAGGACGGCGCGAACGTGACGAAGGCGCAGATCGAGGCGCTCGGCAACTGGGATGCCGACGCGGAGCCCGACACCGAGATCCAGTTCACCCCCGCGCGCGTCGTCATGCAGGACTTCACCGGCGTCCCCTGCATCGTCGACCTCGCCACGATGCGCGAGGCGGTCACCGCCCTCGGCGGCGATCCCGACAAGATCAACCCGCTCTCGCCCGCCGAGATGGTCATCGACCACTCGGTCATCGCCGACCTCTTCGGCAGCGAGAACGCGCTCGAGCGCAACGTCGAGATCGAGTACGAGCGCAACGGCGAGCGCTACCAGTTCCTGCGCTGGGGTCAGACCGCCTTCCAGGACTTCAAGGTCGTCCCGCCCGGGACCGGCATCGTGCACCAGGTGAACATCGAGCACCTCGCGAAGGTCATCTACGACCGCACGGGCCGCGACGGCGTGCTGCGCGCGTACCCCGACACCTGTGTCGGCACCGACTCGCACACGACCATGGTCAACGGCCTCGGCGTGCTCGGCTGGGGCGTCGGCGGCATCGAGGCCGAGGCCGCGATGCTCGGCCAGCCCGTGTCGATGCTCATCCCGCGCGTCGTCGGCTTCAAGCTGACCGGCGAGATCCCCGCCGGCGTCACGGCGACCGACGTCGTCCTCACGATCACCGACATGCTGCGCAAGCACGGCGTCGTCGGCAAGTTCGTCGAGTTCTACGGCAAGGGCGTGGCTTCGGTCCCGCTCGCGAACCGCGCCACGATCGGCAACATGAGCCCCGAGTTCGGCTCGACCGCCGCCATGTTCCCGATCGACGACGTCACGCTCGACTACCTGCGCCTGACCGGTCGCGACGACCAGACCGTCGCCCTCGTCGAGGCGTACGCGAAGGAGCAGAAGCTCTGGCACGATTCCGACAACGAGCCCGTCTTCAGCGAGTACATGGAGCTCGACCTCGGCACCGTCGTCCCGTCGATCGCCGGCCCCAAGCGCCCGCAGGACCGCATCCTCCTCTCCGAGGCGAAGAGCCAGTTCGAGAAGGACATCGTGAACTACGCGACGCCCTCCACCTCGCACTCGATCGTCGACCTGGAGTCGAAGCACTCCTTCCCCGCCTCCGACCCGGGTGCGGGCCCCGGCGACGAAGAGCCCGAGACGCGTGAGGTGCACATCTCCAGCGGCGCCCCCGCGACGGCATCCAAGCCCGTCAAGGTGACGACCCCCGACGGCACCGCGTACCTCCTCGACAACGGCGCCGTGACGCTCGCGGCGATCACGTCGTGCACGAACACGTCGAACCCCTCGGTCATGATCGCGGCGGGCCTGCTCGCCAAGAAGGCCGTCGACAAGGGACTCACGCGCAAGCCCTGGGTCAAGACGACGCTCGGCCCCGGCTCGAAGGTCGTCACCGACTACTACGAGAAGTCGGGCCTCGACAAGGCGCTCGAGGGTCTCGACTTCTACACGGTCGGCTACGGCTGCACGATCTGCATCGGCAACTCGGGCCCGCTCATCGAAGAGGTCTCCGCGGCGATCAACGAGAACGACCTGGCCGTCACGGCCGTCCTCTCGGGCAACCGCAACTTCGAGGGCCGCATCAGCCCCGACGTGAAGATGAACTACTTGGCATCCCCGCCGCTCGTCGTCGCGTACGCCCTCGCCGGCTCGATGAACTTCGACTTCGAGACCGACCCGCTCGGGAAGGACCAGGACGGCAACGACGTCTTCTTGAAGGACATCTGGCCCGCCCCCGACGAGGTGCAGGAGGTCATCGACGCGTCGATCTCGCGCGACCAGTTCATCACCCAGTACGCCACCGTCTTCGACGGCGACGAGCGCTGGAAGAGCCTCCCGACGCCCGAAGGCCCCATCTTCGAGTGGGATGCCGACTCCACCTACGTGCGCAAGGCGCCCTACTTCGACGGCATGTCGATGGACCTGACCCCGGTCAGCGACATCTCGGGTGCGCGCGTGATGGCGACCCTCGGCGACTCGGTCACGACCGACCACATCTCGCCGGCCGGCAACATCAAGGCGGGCACGCCCGCCGCGCAGTACCTCACCGAGCACGGCGTCGCGCAGAAGGACTTCAACTCCTACGGCTCGCGTCGCGGCAACCACGAGGTCATGATCCGCGGCACCTTCGCGAACATCCGCCTGAAGAACGAGCTCGTCTCCGCGGTCAACGACGGTCAGATCGTCGAAGGCGGGTTCACGCGCGACTTCACCCAGCCCGGCGGCCCGCAGTCGTACATCTACGACGCGTGCGAGAACTACCAGGCGCAGGGCACCCCGCTCGTCGTCTTCGGAGGCAAGGAGTACGGCTCCGGATCGTCGCGCGACTGGGCGGCCAAGGGTACGTCGCTCCTGGGTGTCAAGGCGGTCATCACCGAGAGCTTCGAGCGCATCCACCGCTCGAACCTCATCGGCATGGGCGTCGTCCCCCTGCAGTTCCCCGAGGGCCAGTCCTGGAAGAGCCTCGGCCTCGACGGCACCGAGATCGTCTCGATCGAGGGCCTGGAGGAGCTCAACAACGGCACCACCCCGAAGACGGTCAAGGTCACCGCCGCGCCGAGCGAGTTCTCGCCGGAGGGCAAGGAGACGGTCGTCTTCGACGCGAAGGTCCGCATCGACACACCTGGTGAGGCCGACTACTACCGCAACGGCGGCATCCTGCAGTACGTGCTGCGCTCGCTCGTCTGACACGCGCCGCATAACGCCCCGGCATCTCTCCCCGCAAGGGGGTGCGGATGCCGGGGCGTCGTGCGTCATCCGACGTAGACTCGGGGGATGAGTCTGCTCGCCTCGATCACCGGACCGCGCGACCTCGATGCGCTCTCACCGGAGCAGCTCGAGCAGCTCGCGCAGGAGGTCCGCGACTTCCTCGTCGAGAACGTGTCCCGCACCGGCGGGCACCTCGGCCCCAACCTCGGTGTCGTCGAACTCACGATCGCGCTCCACCGCGTATTCGACTCACCCAACGACCCCTTCGTCTTCGACACGGGTCACCAGTCCTACGTGCACAAGCTGCTGACCGGTCGGCAGGATTTCCGAGGCCTCCGCTCGCGCGGCGGACTCGCCGGGTACCCGCAGCGGTCGGAGAGCCCGCACGATGTCGTCGAGTCCTCGCACGCCTCCAGCTCGCTGAGCTGGGCCGACGGCATCTCGCGGGCGCTCACCCGGACGGGTCGCACGGACCGGCACGTCGTCGCCGTCGTCGGTGACGGTGCGCTCACCGGCGGCATGACGTGGGAGGCGCTCAACAACATCTCCGACGACAACGAACGCAACCTCGTCATCGTCGTGAACGACAACGGGCGCTCCTACGCTCCGACGATCGGCGGCATGGCCCGCTATCTCAACCGCGTGCGCACGACCGAGGGCTACGAGAACCTGCGACGCGGCTCCGACTCGTTCTTCCGCCGGCTGGGTCCTGCAGGCCGGGCCGTCTACCGCGGGGTGCGCGGCGGCACGCACGGGTTCCTCTCGCGGTTCACGAACAACGAAGCGCTGTACTCCAACCTCGACATCAAGTACCTCGGCCCGATCGATGGGCACGACCTGCGCGCTCTCGACGAGACGCTGCGGCTGGCCAAGGCCCACCACGCCCCCGTCATCGTGCACGTCATCACCGAGAAGGGCCGGGGGTACGAGCCGGCCCGCAACGACGAGGCCGACCAGTTCCACGCCGTCGGCAAGATCGACCCCGCGACGGGAGAGCCGCTGGGCTCCTCCGACGCCGTCGCGTGGACCGACGTCTTCGCCGATGCCCTCGTGGATGCCGGTGAGCGTCGCGAGGACGTCATCGCCATCACGGCGGCCATGTTGCGCCCCACCGGCCTCCAGCCGTTCGCGCAGCGCTTCCCCGACCGCGTCTACGACGTGGGTATCGCGGAGCAGCACGCGGTCGCCTCCGCCGCTGGTCTCGCCTTCGGGGGCCTTCACCCCGTCGTCGCGATCTACGCGACGTTCATGAACCGTGCGTTCGACCAGGTGATGATGGATGTCGCGCTGCACCGCGCCGGGGTCACGTTCGTGCTCGACCGCTCCGGTGTGACCGGCCCCGACGGGCCCAGCCATCACGGCGTGTGGGACCTCGCGATGCTGCAGCTCGTCCCCGGCATCCGCATCGCCGCGCCGCGCGATGAGAAGCGTCTGCGCGAGGAGTTCGACGAGGCGATCGCCGTCGCCGATGCCCCGACCGTCGTGCGGTTCCCGAAGGGTGCGGTCTCGCCCGAGCTCCCGGCAGTGGAGCGCCTCGCAGACGGCACGGACGTGCTGTGGCGGCACGGGGAGCAGGACGTGCTGCTCGTCGGCATCGGGCCGATGGCGGGGCTCGCGATGGATGTCGCGGGCCGGCTGCGGGCGCAGGGGATCGGGGCCACCGTCATCGACCCGCGCTGGGTCGTGCCGGTACAGCCGAGCGTCGTCGAACTCGCGGCATCCCATCGCCTCGTCATCACGATCGAGGACGGCATCCGCGTCGGCGGGATCGGCACGCGCGTGCGCCAGGTGCTGCGCGAAGCGGGGGTGGACACGGCCGTCGACGAGCTGGGGCTTCCGGACGCGTTCATCGATCACGCGTCGCGCGAGCAGATCCTCGAGGATGCCGGGCTCACGGCCGCCAAGATCGCTCAGGACGTCGTCGCCCAGGTGCTCGGCACGCGCATCCCCGTTGCGCGCCCCTCGACCGATACGGGGGCCATCTGGGCGGTCGCGCCAGAGTCCGCGCCGGCGGACGAGGAGCGCCAGGAACGCTGACGAGCGCACCGGCCCCGCCCGCGGGCGGAGGGGCGGTGGCGGGCGTGACAGCATGGAGGGATGAGCTCCACCGCGAACCTGACCCGCGACGAGACGGCGGCGCGGGCCGCTGCCATTCGACTCCAGACCGTCGACGTCGAGATCGATCTGCGCGACGCGGCGTCGGCGGATGCCGCGACGTTCCCCACCGCGTCGACGCTGGCGTTCACGGCATCCTGCTCGGAGACCTGGATCGACTTCCTCGGCGCGTCCGTCGACGAGGTGACGGTCAACGGTGCCCCGCAGGCGGTCGACTGGGACGGTGCGCGGGTCCGCCTCACCGGGCTGGTCGCGGAGAACACGGTCACCATCCGCGGGGCGGGGCGCTACAGCTCATCGGGGGAGGGACTGCACCGCTTCCGAGACCCCGTCGACGATGAGGTCTACCTGTACACGCAGTACGAGCCGGCCGACAGCCGTCGCGTCTATCCCGTGTTCGAGCAGCCGGATCTGAAGGCGCGCTGGCGCTTCACGGTCACCGCTCCGGACGGGTGGGAGGTCCTCTCGAACGGTGCGGAGACGGCGCGGGAGAGCGTCGACGGCGGCGCGCGGGTGACCTTCGCGGAGACCCTGCCGCTCTCGAGCTACATCACCGCGATCGCGGCCGGGCCGTACGTGCGCGTCGACGATGTGTGGGAGGGTCCGGACGGCGCCGTCCCGCTCGGAGTGCTGTGCCGCGCGTCGCTCGCGCCGCATCTCGTCGACTCGGGGGACGCCGCGGAGATCTTGGCCATCACGCGCCGCGGACTGAACTTCTTCGGCGGCGCCTTCGGCCTCGACTACCCGTGGGGGAAGTACGACCAGATCTTCGTACCGGAGTACAACCTCGGTGCGATGGAGAACCCGGGGCTCGTGACCTTCACCGAGCGTTACGTGTTCCGTGGCGCCGCGACCGTCGCGCAGCACGAGGGGCGGGCGAACACGATCCTGCACGAGATGGCGCACATGTGGTTCGGCGACCTCGCGACGATGCGCTGGTGGGACGATCTGTGGCTCAAGGAGTCGTTCGCGGACTTCTCGGGTGCGCACGCCGCCGTGGTCGCCGGTGGATTCCCCGATGCGTGGGTCACCTTCGCGAGCCGCCGGAAGGGGTGGGCGTACGCGCAGGACCAGCTGCCGACGACGCACCCGATCGTCGCCGACATCCCCGACCTCGAAGCGGCGAAGCTCAACTTCGACGGGATCACGTACGCCAAGGGCGCGTCGGTGCTGAAGCAGCTCGTCGCCTTCGTCGGGGAGGACGCCTTCTTCCGCGGGGCACGCCGGTACTTCGCGGACCACGCGTTCGGCAACACGACCCTCGATGACCTGCTGGAGGCGCTCGACTCCGAGTCGGGTCGTGACCTCCGGGCGTGGAGTGCGGCGTGGCTCCAGACGACGGGCATGTCGCGGATCTCCGTCGAGCGCGGTACGGACGGCACCCTCGCGGTCGTGCAGACCGACCCGCGCCCGCACCGACTGTCCCTCGGCCTGTACGCGTTCGAGGGCGACCGCCTCGTGCGGCGCGGGGTTGTCGACGTCGACATCGCGAGTGAACGCACCGCTGTCGCGGCGGGTGCTCTCCCCGCGGACGTCGACCTCGTCCTCCCGAACGACGGCGACCGGACGTACGCAAAGGTGCGCCTCGACGAACGGTCGACGGATGCTGCGGCCCGAGCCCTCTCGACGATCGACGACGCGCTCGCCCGCGCCGTGATCTGGGCCGCGCTGTGGGACGCCACGCGCGACGGAGAGCTGCCTGTCACGCGCTACCTTGACGTCGTCGCGCGGCACGCTCCGGCTGAGGACAACGCCGCTCTCCTCGCCGATGCGCTCGCGCACGCGCAATTCGCGATCGGGCACTACGCCGCCGCCGATCAGCGTGACGCGCTGTCGGACGCGTGGCTGGAGACCGCGTGGAACGCCCTGTGGGCGGCAGCCCCGGGGTCGGACGCGCAGCTCGCGTGGGCGCGTGCGGTCGGGGCCGCGGCATCCCGCAGCGACGGTCGCGCCGCGGAGCTCACGGCGATCCTCGCGGGGGCGGCGGACGCGCCTGCAGGCCTGCCGCTGGATCCCGAGCTGCGCTGGGACTGGCTCACTGCGCTCGCGGCGACCGGACACGCCGGTGTCGCGGCGGCGGACGCCGAGCTCGCGCGTGACGGCTCGTCGCAGGGCCGCACCGCGTACCGCACGGTGCTCGCTGCACGACCGGATGCCGAGGTGCGAGCGGCCGCGTGGCGTGCGGCTTGGGAGGACGAGAGTCTCACCAACGACCACCTTGACGCGACGATCGCCGGCGTCCGCCGCCGCGACGCCGCCGCGCGGCGGGAGCTCGTCGCGCCGTTCGATGAGGAGTACTTCGCGCGGATCCGGCCTGTCTGGTCGTCGCGCAGCATCGAGATCGCGCGTCGACTGGTGGTAGGTCTCTTCCCGGCATCCGACACCCTCGACATCGTGGATGCCTGGCTCGACGAGAACACGGATGCCGCGGGAGCGCTCCGCCGCCTCGTGATCGAGCAGCGCGACGGCTTGGCTCGCGATCTCCGTGTCCGCTCTGCTCAACCCGCCGCGCCCGAGCGCATCGAGACCGCGCGATAGCACCTCTCGCGCGGCTGGGGCGGTGCTATCGCGCGGTCTCGACGACGTCGGTGCCCACGCTGAGATCGGCGAGCGATCGCGACGCGGGCCGGGGGAGCGGCTCGGACCACCCGAGGGCTCGGCTGGCTGCGCTGCGCCAGCCGAGCGCGACGGCGACGGCCCCGCAGCTCACGTTCACGACGTAGAGCATCGGGGCGAAGCCGGTCAGCCCGCCCGCGTCGAGAAGGGAGTAGCCCGCGGTCGTCGCCGCCCCGACGAGGGCGCCGAGGAGAGCGAAGAGCAGGAGGTGGATGCCGACACGGCGGACGCGGCGGAGCGCCCGGCCGAGTGTCCACGCGAGGACGGCGAACAGCACCGTCGCCGCGGATGCCGCGGGCACCACGATCGGAAGCGCGACGGCGATGCCGATACCGCCGGTGCACACCGTCCAGACGATGGTCGTCAGGCTCATCGCCCAGATCCACGCCGACACGGCTCCCCGGAAGAACTCGCGCCCGGTGAACGCCATCGGATCGGCATCCGAGCGCGGCGAGACGGTCGCGTTCACGTGCGCACGTCCCCGATGAGCGCGAGCAGCTCCGCGAGAGGCTTTCGCACGAGCGGCATCCGCGCGAGCGGGAGAGCGAGCTTCAGCAGCGCGAGCCCGCGATCGAGGAGGGCGCGTGTCCGCTGCTGGCCCGGCGTGCCGTCGTACACCCACGACAGCGCGAGGAGCAGATGCGCGAGGAAGAGAGCTCGGGGGAGTGCTCCCTCGAGGTCGGCCGGGAGGCTGTGCTTCGCACCGCTGACCGCTTCGCTGAAGAGAGACTCGGTGATCGAACGGGCTGCGGCGGAGTCGTCGGACAGCGGGTTGATGGTCGAGCGCGGGGCGAGGGCTGCGGAGACGAACTCGGCCGCGTGCGAGTGATAGGGCCCGAGCTGATCCAGACCGGTCGTGTAGACGATGCGCAGCCGGTCGATGAGGTCGGTCGCGTGTGAGAGCAGGGGAGTTGCGGCATCCCGATGCTGCTCCTGGACCGCGACGTAGAGTTCCTGGACGAGATCGGCCTTCGACGCGAAGTGATAGTTGGTCGTGCCCACCGAGACACCCGCCTCGGTCGCGATCAGGCGGATCGTCGTCGCGTCGTAGCCGCGGTCGCGGAACGAGCGCAGTGCGAGATCGCGCAGGAGGGCCCGCGTCCGCTCGCTCTTGGGTGTCATGCGCGGAGCTTCAGAACTGAACATGTTCAGAAGCTAGCACACGGTGCAGCTCAGACGCGGCGCAGTTCAGACACTGCGCAGCGCTGTCACGGCGCCCGCCCACACGGCCTCGTCGCCGTCGTCGCCGTCGATGACCCGCGCGGTGATCGCCTCGGACAGGAGATACCCGTCGGTGAGGGCGTCACCGGTGATGACGACGGAGAGCAGCTCGATCCCGCATGCCGCGCGCACCCGATCGGCACAGGCGGCGACGACGGATGCCGAGAGGTCGGCGTTCACGGGCAGCACGGCGCCGTGATCGGCGCGGACGAGGTCGCGCAGCGCCGCGCCGACGAGGTTGCCCGTGCGTTCCGTGACGTGCACGACCTCCAGTTCGAAGACCCGCAGGTCGGCGCCGGTGACGTACGGGCGCCAGTCGAACGAGGCGTGCACGAGGTGCTGCCGCCCGCCGCCGGCCGTCAGCTGGCGCGCGGGCAGGTCCGTCGAGCGGACGCGCGTGTCGACGCGGCGATACCACGCGAGCACCGGGAAGACGGCGTGCGTGCCCGGCCCGAGGACGACGACCTCGCCCGCGTCGTTTCCGCCGCGGGTGCGGCGCCGGATGATCGGTCGCCCGTTGCGGGTGCGGATCGCGGCTTCACCCTCGTCGATCGTCACGACGAGCAGCTTGAACAGGGCCGGCACGACAAGCAGGACGGTCAGCACCGCGCCGCCGGTCTTGATGAGCGCATTCATGCTGCTCGTGCCGAACATCGACGTGAAAGCCTCGATCACACCCTCAGGATGCCGTGTCGCGCAGCGTGGATCCGCCGATTCGCACGCCGCGCGGGGAGTGTTCCGCCGCGCGTCACCGATTGTTCGTCGTCGCGTGTCCGGGAGAGACGGAAGACGCGAACGGGATCGGATGCCGCGCGCTGCGGCATCCGATCCCGTCGCGATCGTGCGAATCCGGCGCGTGGGCGCTCAGCCGCCGATGCCGCGGGTCCTTAAATCCCCTTGATCACGGGGTGGTGGAACGTGTCGCCGAAGGCGCGCTCCGACGCCCCCTCGCGGTCGAGGTAGGGCGACGCACCGCCGTCGATGAACGGCCACCCGGCACCGAGGATGAGGCACAGGTCGATGTCCTCGACCTCGGGCACGACGCCCTCGTCGAGCATCAGCTTGATCTCGGTGGCGAGGCCGTCCTGCACACGCCGCAGGATCGTGTCGGCGGATGCAGGGGCGGACCCCGCGGCATCCTTCACGATCTTCTGCGCGGCCTTCGTGAAGCCGGTGACGCGGCCGCCCTTGTCCTTCTCGACGACCTCCGGGAGCTCTGCGAGACGGTGGAAGTTCTCGTTCGCGTAGAAGCGATCGGGGAACGCGTGCACCATCGTGTCCTGGACGTGCGCGGCCACCTTCCAGCCGACCAGGTCGATGAGCTGGAACGGGCCCATCGGCAGCCCGAGCGGAGCGAAGGCCTTCTCCACGTCAGCGACGGGGGTGCCTTCATAGACGGCACGGGCGGCTTCGCCCATGACCTTCGCGAGGAGGCGGTTGACCACGAACCCCGGCGCGTCGGCGGTGAGGACCGCGTTCTTGCCGAGCCCGCGGGCCACGACGAACGCCGTCGACAGCGCTGCCTCCGTCGTGACGGGCGTCTTGACGATCTCGATGAGCGGCATGACGGCGACCGGGTTGAAGAAGTGGAAGCCGACGAGGCGCTCGGGGTGGGCGAGCTTCGAGCCGATCTCCTCGACCGACAGCGACGAGGTATTCGTCGCGAGGATCGTGTCCTCGGCGACGATCTTCTCGATCTCGCCGAACACGGCCTGCTTGACGCCGACCTCTTCGAAGACCGCCTCGATGACGAAGTCGCAGTCGGCGTAGAGGGTCTTGTCGGTCGTTCCCGTGATCAGTGCGCGCAGCTCGTTCGCCGTGTCGCCGTCGAGGCGTCCCTTCTGCTCGAGCTTGCCGATCTCGTCGCGGATGTAGGCCACGCCCTTGTCGACACGAGCCTGGTCGAGGTCGGTGATGAGGACGGGAACCCGGAGCTTTCGCACGAACAGCAGCGCGAACTGGCTCGCCATGAGCCCCGCTCCGATGATGCCGACCTTCGTGACCTTCTTCGCGAGGGCCTTGTCGGGCGCTCCGACGGGGCGCTTGGCGCGCTTCTGCACGAGGTCGAACGCGTACATGGATGCCGCGAACTGGTCACCCGTGACGAGGTCGGCGAGCGCATCGTCCTCGCGCGCGAAGCCCTCCTCCTTCGTGCCGGAGCGTGCCTTGTCGAGGAGGTCGAGCGCGACGTACGGGGAGCGGGGCACGGTGCCGATCTTCGACTCGAGCATCCCACGCGCCATCTTGATCGCGACCGGCCACTTGACCGTCCGCTCGATCTTGCCGGGCTGGTTCTTCCGCTCGACCTTGATCCTGCCGGTCAGCACACCGTCGGCCCACGCGAGGGAGCTCTCGAGGAACGTCGCGGCGGGGAAGATCGCGTCCATGATGCCCAGGTCGAACGCCTGCTGCGGCTTCAGCATGCGGTTCTGCTTGAGCGGGTTCGAGATGACGACCTCGAGCGCATTCTCGATGCCGATGAGGTTCGGCAGCAGGTATGCGCCGCCCCAGCCGGGGATGATGCCGAGGAAGACCTCCGGCAGCGCGATCGCCGCTGCCGAGGCATCCACCGTGCGGTAGTCGGAGTTGAGGCCGATCTCGAGACCGCCGCCGAGAGCGAGGCCGTTCACGAAGGCGAACGTCGGCACGCCGATCTTCTCGAGCGTGCCGAACACCTTGTGGCCGAGCTGCGCGACGAGCTTCGCGTTCGCCTTCGAGCCGACCTTCGTGATGTCGGACAGGTCGGCACCGGCGGCGAGGATGTACTGCTTGCCGGTGATGCCGACGGCCTGGATCTCGCCGGCTGCAGCGCGAGCCTTGAGGGCGTCGAGCGTCTCGCCGAACGCCGTCATCGTGGCGGGGCCGAGCGTGTTCGGACGGGTGTGGTCGCGCCCGTTGTCGAGCGTGATGAGCGCCAGAACCTTGCCCGAGGGCAGCGTGATGTCGCGGACGCGGGAGTGGGTGATGACCTCGCCCTCGGTGAGCGCGGTGATGGGGGAGAAGTCGATCTCGTCGTAGTTCGTCATGACGCTCAGCGCTTCTTTCCGTTGTAGTGCGGGTTCTCCCAGATGACCGAGCCGCCCTGGCCGAGACCGACGCACATCGCCGTGAGGCCGTAGCGGACGTCCGGACGCTCGGCGAACTGCGCCGCGAGCTGGATCATGAGGCGGACACCGGATGCCGCCAGCGGGTGCCCGAGCGCGATCGCACCGCCCCACTGGTTGACGCGCGGGTCGTCGTCGGCGATGCCGAAGTGATCGAGGAGCGAAAGGACCTGCACCGCGAAGGCCTCGTTCAACTCGAACAGGCCGATGTCGCCGATGGTGAGGCCCGCCTTCTTGAGGGCCTTCTCGGTCGAGGGGATCGGCCCGATGCCCATGATCTCGGGCTGGACGCCCGCGAAGGCGAACGAGACCATGCGCATCTTCGGTGCGAGGCCGAGTTCCTTGACGGCGGCGCCGCCCGCGAGCAGCGACATCGTCGCGCCGTCGGTCAGGGGCGACGAGGTGCCCGCCGTCACGCGCCCGTGCGGGCGGAACGGGGTCTTCAGCGCGGCGAGGTCCTCCATCGTCGTCTGAGGGCGGCGGCCCTCGTCCTCCGTGGCGAGGCCCCAGGTGCCCTCGGCGTCCTTGATCGCGACCGAGACGAGGTCCGGCTGGAACCTTCCCGCCTCGTAGGCCGCCTCCGCCTTGTGCTGGCTGAGCATGCCGAACCGGTCGCTGCGCTCCTTCGTGAGCTGCGGGAAGCGATCGAAGATGCGCTCGGCCGTGACGCCCATGTTGAGGGCGCCCGGGTCGACCATCCGCTCCGCGACGAAGCGGGGGTTCGGGTCGGCGTTGCCGCCGATCGGGTAGTGGCCCATGTGCTCGACGCCGCCGGCGAGGGCGATGTCGTACATGCCGGAGCCGATCGATGCCCCCATCATGGCGACGCTCGTCATCGCGCCCGCGCACATGCGGTCGATCGCGAAGCCGGGAACCGTCTGCGGCAGCCCTGCGAGGATCGCGACCGAGCGGCCGAGCGTCAGGCCCTGTTCGCCCGTCTGACTCGTCGCTGCGATGGCGACGTCGTCGACGCGGTCGGCCGGGACGTTCGTGTTCCGCGCCATGAGCCCGATCGTCGCCTTGACGGCGAGGTCGTCCGCGCGGGTGTTCCAGTACATGCCCTTCTCGCCGGCGCGCCCGAACGGGGTGCGCATGCCGTCGACGAAGTAGACGTCCGAGATCTCGGCCACACTGCCTCCAAGGTAAGTGAGATTGAGTACAGCCTAACGTGACACTCAGTCTCGCGAAATCGCTTGGTTCGATTCTACGAGACGGCACCCGCGTCGTCGCCGGTCGGCTGAACGGACTCGACAAAGGCGACAGCGATCTCCGGTGCGGTCGCGGCGATCTGCCACGGTCGTGCGCCGTGCGCAGCGAGTACGGCGGCGATGGATGCCTCGTCGGTCGGGGCCGGCGGAGCCCAGGCGACGCGCCGCAGCGTCTCCGGCGTGAGCAGGTTCTCGACCGGCATGCCGAGATCGGCGGCCACCTGGTCGACGCGAGGCTTGGCGGCTTTCAACCGTGCGTCGGCCTCGGGGTTGCGGTCGACCCAGGCGCGCACCGGCGGCAGGCCTTCGCTCGGGAGACGCTCGGGGGGAAGGGCGGTGTCAGCGCGGCCGGACTCGATCGCGGCCCACCAGCGATCGAGCTGAGTGCGGCTCGCGCGGCCGGTGAACTCCCTCACCTGGGCCAGATCGTGCTTGCTCTTCGGATCGGCGAGGACGGCGGCGATGAGCGCCCGATCGGGAACGAGGCGCCCGGGAGCGGTGTCCTCCGCGCGGGCGAAGTCCTCGCGCGCCTGCCACAGCGACCGGGCCACGGCGAGTGCGCGGCGTCCGCGGACGGTGTGCAGGCCGCTGAGCCGTCGCCACGGCTCTTCGCGCGGCGGCTTGTCGGGCCGCGTGCGCACGGCCTCGAACTCCTGCGTCGCGATCTCGGTCTTGTGCTGCTCCTCGAGCTCTGCGCGGAGCACCTCGAACACGTCGACGAGATGCAGCACGTCGAGCACCGCATACTCGAGCCACGGCTGGGGGAGCGGGCGCGTCGACCAGTCCGCAGCAGAGTGCGCCTTGGCCAACGTGATGCCGAGGGCGTCTTCGACGACCGCGCCCAGCCCGACCCGCTCGTGCCCGAGCAGACGCGCCGCGAGCTCGGTGTCGAAGATCGACGGCGGATCGAGGTGCAGTTCGCGGAGCGAGGGGAGGTCCTGGCTGGCTGCGTGCAGGATCCACTCCTCGCCGCCGATCGCGTCCTGGAGAACGGTCATGTCGCCCAGGGCGGGCGGGTCGAAGAGGAACGCGCCCGCTTCTCGCCGGTACACCTGTACGAGATAGGCGCGCTGCGAATAGCGGAAGCCCGACGCCCGCTCGACGTCGACCGCGACGGGGCCGACGCCGGAGGCCAACGCGTGCGACGCTGACGCGAGCTCTCCAGGGTCGGTGATGACGTGGTACTCAGGCACGCGGCATCCTGTGCGATCCGAACACGGCAATCCCTTCCGACCCCGGCGGCAGTCCCGCCAGCATGCATACCAATTCTGCCCACGCGTCGATGTGGGCGGTGAGCTCTCCCGCCGGCGACCACGAGGCGCGCAACTCGATCTGCGCGCCGTCGCCCTCGTCGGCGAGGCTCCCGAACCCCTTCGACAGCGTCTTGGTGGCGGTTCCGGATGCCGAGTGGAACCCGGCGCCCCGCGCCTCGAGCGCGTCCATCATCCATGACCAGGCTACGTCGGCGAGGAGGGGGTCGGTGCCGATCTCGGGTTCGAGCGGAGCCTGTGCGAAGCAGACGATCCGCCACGGGCCGTTCCACGCGTCGGGTTCGGACGGATCGTGGAGCAGGACGAGCCGGCCCGTTCCGTAGGTGGAGTCGATCCCCTCCGTCTCCGGGCGGACGTCGCCCGCGATCGCGTACGCGTGCGGCGCGAGGCTCGCCGGCTCGGGGATCTCACGCACGGCGAAGTCGGCGCGGAACGACATCTCGCGCACGGCATCGACCACCGCACGGAACGCCTCGGGCGCTGACGTCGCGCGGGGTTCATCCACGCAGTCAGACTAGAATGCAGGGACGATGAAGGCATCCAGGCGCGCCGTCGCCCCCGGCGCACGAGCCGCCCGCGACGCACGAAGCGGCCGGCCGCCCGCGTTCCGCACGGCGCTCGGGGCGACCGCCGTCGGACTGGCGTCGGCTCTCGTCGCGGTGACCGCCGGGCTCGCCTTCGTCACGGTGCGCGTCGCGCGTCGGGTCGTGATGCCCGCTCGCCGCGCAGCCGACACGCGCATCCTCGATGTCGACGTCGCCGCGCAGACGATCACGCTGGGTCGCACACCGGACACTGCCCTGCCCGGGAGGTACGGCCTGTTCACGACCGGCGCGACCGACTACCTGAAGATCGGCTCGGTCCTCGCGAGCGATGCGGGCTCGGTCAAGCGGAAGCTCCTCACGGAGGTCGAGGGGGATATGCACCTCGCGCCGGAGGCCGCGTTCAGCGGCTGGTACTTCCACCGGCCGGACGAGCTGCACCTCCCATATACGCAGGAGTACGTCCCGTCGGCGCTCGGCCCGTGTCCCGCGTGGCTCTTCCCTGCCGGGCCGGACGGTGACGCCGGCGACCACTGGGTGATCCAGATCCACGGGCGCGGCACGACACGAGCGGAGTGCCTGCGCGCCGTCCCGGTGTTCCATGCGCTCGGCATCACCTCCCTCATCGTTTCCTATCGCAACGACGGCGATGCGCCGCGCACCCGATCCGGCACGTACGCGCTCGGCGCGACGGAGTGGCGCGACGTCGATGCGGCGATCACGTGGGCGCATCGACGGGGCGCGCGTCGCATCCTCCTCATGGGCTGGTCGATGGGCGGGGCGATCGCCCTCCAGGTCGCGCTCGGGTCTGCGCATCGCGAGGAGATCGTCGGCGTCGTCCTCGACTCGCCGGTCGTCGACTGGCGCACCGTGCTGAACTATCAGGGGCACGAGCTCGGCCTGCCCGCCCCCGTGACGGAGCTGGCGATCGGGACCCTCGGCACCGAGTGGGCCTCGCCGGCGACGGGAGCCGACGGCGCGATCCCCTTCGACCGGCTGGACATGGTGGCGCGGGCCGCGGAGCTGCGGCATCCCGTCCTCATCCTGCACAGCGACGACGACGGCTTCGTTCCCTCCAGCGCGTCGCACGCTCTCGCCGCGGCGCGTCCCGACCTCGTCGAGCTGCAGAGCTTCACGACCGCGCGGCACACGAAGCTGTGGAACTACGACCAGCAGCGCTGGACAGATGCGATCGAGGACTGGCTGCGCCGGCACGATCCGACCTTCGCCGAGGAGAACGCGCCGTGAGCTCGCCCGTGCACCTGATCGACCGTTCGCCGCAGGTCTCCGGCGCCGAGATGGTCGCCGCGCTCGTCCCTCCGCCGCAGTTCGACGACGCGACCTTCGAGACGTACCGTGCCGACCCCGACTACCCGTCGCAGCAGGAGACGAAGGACCTCCTGATCGCGTTCAGCCGCGGTGGCGCGCCCGCGGAGCGCGGCGGGCTCTTCCGCCGCCCCAAGAAGGCGCCCGAGATGAAGCCCGGCGTCTACCTCGACGGCGGGTTCGGTGTCGGCAAGACCCACCTCCTGGCATCCGTGTATCACGCCATGCCGGCCCGTCGGAAGTACTTCGGTTCGTTCATCGAGTACACCGCGCTCGTCGGCGCGCTCGGATATCAGAAGACGGTGGAGCTGTTCCGCGGTGCGGATCTCCTCTGCATCGACGAGTTCGAGCTCGACGATCCGGGCGACACGATGGTCATGACGCGTCTCCTGGGCGAGCTCGTCCCGACGGGCACGAAGCTCGCGGCGACGTCCAACACCCCCCCGAACGCGCTCGGCGAGGGTCGATTCGCCGCGCAGGACTTCCTGCGCGAGATCCATGCCATGGCGTCGAGCTTCGAGACGCTGCGCATCGACGGCACCGACTACCGGCAGCGCGCGATCGACGGGCATGCGATCGCGCTGGATGAGGCGACCTACGCGCGGGAGCTCGCGGATGCCGCGGCGCGCGGCACCGTCTCCGACGACGACTTCTCAGCGCTGATCCGACACCTGGCATCCGTGCACCCCTCGCGTTACATCCGCGTGATCGACGGGATCACGACGATCGGCCTGCGGGACGTCTCCCAGCTCGAGGACCAGTCCGCGGCGTTGCGGTTCGTGGCATTCGTGGATCGCGCGTACGACGCGCAGATCCCGGTGCGCGCGACCGGCCGCCCGCTCGACGAGGTGTTCGCGCCCGAGATGCTGGGCGGCGGGTACCGCAAGAAGTACCTGCGCGCGATCTCGCGCCTGAACGCGCTGACGCATTCCTGACGCCGCGCCGGGCTGCCCGCCGCGCACCCGCGAAACGTGATGTTCACACGCACGCAGGTCTCGTAACGCCTCGGAAACACGACCTGCACGCCGCAGGAAACGCCACGTGGTCACACTGGGACTCGCCTCGACCCGGCGTCCCGAAACGCTCAGGGAGGGGAATCGAGTAACACAACCCCGAGTGAGGATCTCATGGACAGCGGAAACCTCGCGTGGTCTGTCGCGGCGACAGCCCTCGTACTTTTTATGACGCCCGGCGTGGCGTTCTTCTACGGCGGGCTCGTCAAGGCCAAGAGCGTCGTCAGCATGATGATGCTGAGCTTCGGCGCGATGGGCCTGGTCGGCGTGCTCTGGATCCTCTATGGATTCAACATGTCCGCAATCAGCGACGGTCCGACCTGGCTCGCCGGCAACCCCTTCTCGGACTTCGGTCTGGGCAGTGCTGACAGCGACACGCTCGTGGGAGCCACCTTCGGGGCGACCTTCGCGATCATCACCGTCGCGCTCATCTCGGGTGCCATCGCCGACCGCGCGAAGTTCGGCTCCTGGATGATCTTCGCCGGCATCTGGGCGACGGTGGTCTACTTCCCGGTGGCCGCATGGGTCTGGGGCGGCGGCTGGATCATGGAGCTCGGCGCGACCTTCGGCTGGGATGTCTCGGTCATCGACTACGCCGGCGGCACCGCCGTCCACATCAACGCCGGTGCAGCAGCTCTGGCTCTCGCCCTCGTCCTCGGCAAGCGCGTCGGCTTCCAGAAGGGCATCCACAAGCCGCACAACGTGCCGCTCGTCATGCTCGGTGCGGCCATTCTGTGGTTCGGCTGGTTCGGGTTCAACGCCGGCGCCGAAGGCACCACCGGAGCGCTCGGCACGGACGGATCGGTGGTCGGCCTCATCATCGTCAACACGCTGGGGGCCACGGCGGCTGCCATCCTCGGCTGGGTGGTCGTCGAGAAGCTCAAGGACGGCAAGTCGACCTCGGTGGGCGCCGCCTCCGGCGCCGTCGCGGGTCTCGTCGCGATCACGCCCTCCTGCGCCAACCTCGCTCCGGGCTGGGCTCTGCTGCTCGGCCTGATCGCCGGCGCCGTCTGCGCCCTGGCGATCGAGCTCAAGTGGAAGCTCGGCTACGACGACTCGCTCGACGTCGTGGGTGTCCACCTCGTCGGCGGTCTGATCGGTACGCTCTACCTCGGCTTCTTCGCCACCGACACCGGCCTGTTCCTCGGTGGTGGCTTCGAGCAGCTCGTCGTCCAGTTCATCGCGGCGTTCGCCGTCCTGATCTTCTCCTTCGTCGTCGCCTACGTCCTGGGCCTCGCGATCGAGAAGACGATCGGGTTCCGCGTCAAGAACGAGGACGAGATCGCCGGCATCGACACCGTCGTGCACGGTGAAGAGGGCTACGCGCTCGTCGACTGACCCGTGAGCACCGGAGGGCGTCGGACTGCGGTCCGGCGCCCTCCGTCATGTTCGGTGGACCCCGAGGGTCGTTAGGGTGGGGGCATGGCAGGCAGATCGGACGGCTACCTCGCGGGGCTCCTGAAGGGCATCGTCAACGTCTTCACCGGGGGAGCGGCGGTCGTCGACGAGCAGCTCCAGCAGGCGAAGAGGCGAGAGGATGCCGCCTCGTCGACGGATTCCGCGGGCCAGCACGGGCGGACGGCGACGATCGAGATCGCGCCGCCGCGAGCCGACGGCCTGCGCATCACATACGCGCCCGAGCGAGACGGCGACCCCGACGCCGGCGAGGTCGTGTGGACCTGGGTGCCGTACGAGGAGAACGACGGGCGCGGCAAGGATCGGCCTGTTCTCGTCGTCGGCCGTCAGAGCGCCGACCGCGTCTTCGCAGTGCGGCTGACGAGCAAGGCGCACGACGGCAACCGCGATTATCTGCCGATCGGTTCGGGCGCGTGGGACTCGCAGGGGCGACCGTCCTGGGTGGACATCGAGCGGCTCTACTCCGTGCACCACGAGGGGATGCGTCGCGAGGCATCCGCCATCGATCTGAAGCGCTTCGCCGTCGTCGCCCAGGCACTGCAGCGCCGCTACGGCTGGCAGGTCGGCGAGTAGCGGCTCATGCCTCGGTGGTCGTCGCGTGCGGCTCTTTCGGTGTCAATCGCAACCTTGATCAGCGGACATCCGCTCAGCGACCCCGGACACCAGTGACTCGAGTTCCGCCTGATCGAGTTGGTTCGTGGAAGACATCGTGATGGTCTCCAGGAGGAGGTCGCCACAGGCGGCGACCATGTTCGACATGACCCAGCTTCCCGCGTCGTCAGTGCCCGCGGCCTGGTAGGCGAACGAGTCCTCGCCGATGGCCTCGATCATCGAGCCGTTCCTCCGCGGCAACTGGCCGAGTGCGCACGGTGCGACGGACCGGCGCACCGCGTCGACGCTCGGCGCCGCGGCGCCGTCGAATCGCTTGAGGACGACCGCTACGCTCTCCCCTTCACGGTCCAAGAACTGGGAGGCGTGCGCAACGATCGTGGTGTCGGGCCATGCGAACGGAGCTCCGGTGCAGTCGGAGGATTCTCCTCCGACGTCGCCGTGGTCCGCCGTCACCGTCCAACCTGGGGCCTCCGACACGGTCACCATCAGGCGGTCGAGCGCCGTGCCTGTGCTCTCATCGAGCGAGCGGTCCGAGAGCAGAGGCGTGCAGGCGGTCAATGAAACTGCCACGAGGAGGACCGTCAGCGCCGTCGGAAGAGAGGGGATGCGCACGGAGTCAGCTTGCCATCCCAGGAGCAGAGAGGAGGGGAATGGACGGTGCGGGCCTCGATCGCATCGCATCGCGCCCAAGTGTGAGCATCCGCATCGGCGTGCTCATGCCTCGGTGGTCGTCGCGTGCGGCGCGAGGATGATGATCGCGGCGCCCAGGAGCGCGACGGCGGATCCGACGTAGTCCCAGACGGTCGGGCGGAAGCCGTCGACGACGATGCCCCACGCGAGCGAACCTGCGACGAAGACGCCGCCGTATGCGGCGAGGACGCGGCCGAAGTGCGCGTCTGGCTGGAAGGCGGCGATGAAGCCGTAGGCGCCCAGCGCGATGACGCCGAGCGCGGCGAACAGCCAGCCGCGGTTCTCCCGCACCGACTGCCAGATCAGCCACGCGCCGCCGATCTCAGCGACGGCGGCGAGGGCGAAGAGGGTGACGATGCGCAGCGTGGTCATGTATGCCAGTCTGCCGAACCCGTGTTTCCGCGTCGTGACGGGCCATGCGAGGAGAGGCGCGCGAATGAAAAGACCCCCGCCGAGGCGCGGGATGTGGTGGGCGATACCAGACTCGAACTGATGACCTCTTCCGTGTGAAGGAAGCGCGCTACCAACTGCGCCAATCGCCCGTGATCCGTGAGGACCGAGATCCGATGCTACCGGATGCCGGGCGCCCCGCCCAATCGACGCGCGTGACACGCGCGGGGGCGCACCGGTTTTGCGCTCGCGCGATCGTCGGCTAAAGTCATTCAAGTGCTCAGGGGAACCGGAGTGCGAATGCGGATGTAGCGCAGTTGGTAGCGCATCACCTTGCCAAGGTGAGGGTCGCGAGTTCGAGTCTCGTCATCCGCTCGAGTGCGGGGATCTCTTTTCGAAGGGGTCACTCCACGTGGGTCGAACCCCACACGGTGGCGTGGCCGAGCGGCTAGGCACCGGCCTGCAAAGCCGTTTACACGGGTTCGAATCCCGTCGCCACCTCGCCTCATAACTGAATAGCCTGTTTAGGCGCGATTGGCGCAGCGGTAGCGCGCTTCCCTGACACGGAAGAGGTCACTGGTTCGATCCCAGTATCGCGCACTCCTCAAAACCCCTGATGATTCAGGGGTTTTTTGCGTTTCCAGGACAATGATCCGCCGGCTGTGCCGTCCACGTGCGATTCCGGGGCTTCTCAAAGGAACACCCGCCAAGATGGGAGCGGCGCTGCGCGTGCATCGCTTCATCGACCAGGGGGAGAGGCCAATGGCATCCGAGGAGTTCGCCGGTCCTATCGACTACATCGTGTTCGCACTCGACGAGGGCGCTGACCTCAGCGCGGGTCTCGCCGCGATTCTCGAACGCGTCGACCAGGGCATCGTCGAGATCCTAGACATCGAGCTGATCGCGCGCGACGTGGACGGCCACCCCATGCGCCGCCATCTGGAGTCGACGGACTTCGACGGCGCGGAGAGTGACATCCTGGACGACGAGGATCTCGCCGGCATCGCGGATGCCCTCGGGGAGGGGCAGGTCGCTCTCGCGATCGTCTACGAGGACCGCTCACTCGCCTCGGCGGCCGCGGCCTTCCGCGCGCTCGGCGGAATGGAGCTCTTCTCCGGCGGGATCGCGGTCGACGACCTCGAGCGGAACCTCGATCGCGCCACCGCGGCGACGGCCTGATCGCCCGCACCTCTTCTCGCCCGCCTCGTCACGATTGAGATACAGACCATGAGCCTTCTCCGCACCGCCGCCCGCGCCCACGTCGCCACGCGCGTCATCGGGAGCACCCATCGCCGTCAGCAGCAGCGCTGGGCTGCGCAAGATGCCGCAGCCGCACAGACCGCACACGCCGCACCCCCGGCGACGCCCGCCCCGTCGGCAGAACCCGTTCCCGCACCCGCTCAGGGCTCGATGCTCGACCAGCTCGCGCAGCTCGGTCAGCTGCGCGACGCCGGCGTGCTGACGGCGCAGGAGTTCGAGACCCAGAAGCAGCGCATCCTCGCGGCAGGCTGAGACGCGCCGCGAGGGCTAGGCTCACGGCATGGCTCAGCTCGTACTCACCGTCGTCGGCGACGATCGCGCCGGACTCGTCTCCGCCCTCGCCGAGCGGGTCTCCGCCGCAGGTGCGAACTGGGAGCAGAGCGAGCTCGCAGAACTCGCCGGCGCGTTCGCCGGCATCGTGCTCGTGAGCGTGCCCGACGACCGTGTCGCCGAGCTCACCGCCTCCCTGCGGTCCCTCGACGGTCTGTTGAACGTCGCGGTGCACAGCGGGAGCGCCGTCGAGGGACGTCAGAGCGAACAAGCGCGCACCCTCGAGATCACCGTCCTCGGCAACGACCGCCCCGGGATCGTGCGCGATGTCACTTCGGCCATCGCCGCGCACGCGCTCTCGATCGACACGTTCCGCAGTCGCACCCTCGAGGCGCCTATGGCGGGTGGAACGCTGTTCGAGGCGACAGCTGGCATCCAGCTTCCGCACGATGCGGATGCCACCCAGATCGCCCGAGCGCTGGAAGCCCTCGCCGGCGAGATCCAGGTCGATCTCACGATCGCGTGATGACCGGCGACGCGACGGACGGTGACGAGGTCGGTCGCCTCGCCTCCGCGATCAGAGCGGACCTGCGCGCACACGCCGATCCGCTGCGCGCCCCGGGCCAGCAGGCGTACATGAAGTCCGCGATGCCCTTCCTCGGCGTGAGCGTGCCCGTCGCACGGCGGATCGCTCGCACGCACGCGCGTCACGTGCGGCCCGAGGTCCTGCGGCGGACGGCGGGTGTGCTGTGGGATGAGGCATCCCAGAGGGAGGAACGGTACGCCGCGCTGGCGCTCCTCGGCCTCGACGGGCTGCGAGGCGACCCGGAGACGGTTCCGCTCATCGAGCACATGGTGACGACGGGCCGCTGGTGGGACATCACCGACGAGCTCGCCCATCGGGTCGCGGACCTGCTCGACGCCGATCCGCTCCCGGCCGCCGCGCTCGTCCGCGCCTGGAGCGTGGACAACGACCTCTGGCTCCGCCGGCTCGCGATCATCTCCCAGCTCGGGCGGCGCGACGACCTCGATCGCGACCTCCTCACGGATGTCGTCGAGCAGAATGTGGACGATCCCGAGTTCTTCATCCGGAAGGCGATCGGCTGGGCTCTGCGCGACGCCGCCCGTGCGCACCCGGACTGGGTGCGCGAATTCGTCGCCACGCACACGCTCAGCCCCCTGAGCGTGCGGGAGGCGACCAAGCACCTGTGATCGGCGCGGCCCGTATCAGCGGAGCGCGAGCGGAACCACGGCGGCGGCCACGATGACGGGCGCGGCGACGAGTCCGGCCAGCACGTACCGGCCCCACGGCACCTCGATGTCGAGCGCGCGGAGCCGTTCGTGCCACAGCAGGGTCGCCAAGGACGCCCACGGGCTCACGAGGGGACCGGCGCCGACGCCGATGAGCAGAGCGGCGAGGCGCACGGGCGAATCGGCGACGGATTCGAGCGCCAGGTATGCGGGGAGGTTGTTGACGACGTTCGCCGCGACCGCGCCGACACCCGCGAGCCGCCACAGCTCGAGGAGGCCGTCACCGGTGCCGGTGGCGGCGCTGAGGAGGGCCGGCAGCCCCCAGGCCTCGAGCGCGCCGACGGCGAGGAAGAGTCCCGAGGCGAAGACGACGAGCTGCCAGGGCAGGAGCGCGAATCGAAGGAATCGGGGCGAGCGCCATGCGAACACGAGGGCGAGGGCGACGGCCGCGCCGACGGCCGGAATCCAGGGCGGGATGCCGCTGACGAGGAGCGGCAGCATCACGACGAGGACTCCCGCCGCCCACCGCAGGAGGACCGGGTCGCTCACGCGGGGCGCCCGGGCCACGGTGAAGCGGCCACGCAGGGCACGGCGATGCCAGATCCACAGCAGGGCGACCGTCACCACGACCGCGACCACCGCGGACGGGCCGAGCAGGGCGAGGAACGCTCCGGCACCGCCCCCGAGCCGATGGTCGGCGAGGAGGTTCGTGAGGTTGGACACCGGGAGGAAGAGGGATGCCGCGTTCGCGAGCCAGACCGTCGCGAACGCGAACGGAAGCGGCGGCAACCGGTTCGACCGCGCGACGGCGACGACGACGGGGGTGAGAAGGACAGCCGTCGTGTCGAGGGAGAGGAACGCCGTCACCACGACGGCGAACACGACGATCGAGAGCCACAGCACGACGACGCGGCCGCGCGACAGACGCGCGAGACGCGCGGCCACGAGATCGAACACGCCCGCGTGGGCCGCGAGCTCGGCGACGACGGTGACCGCCACCACGAACAGCAGGATCGGCCAGACGCGGTCGGCGATCGCGAGCGCGTCGGCGCCCGGGAGCACACCGAAGACGACGGCGCCGCCTCCGAACAGCAGCAGCGTCGCTCCGATCACGGCCTGCATCACGGCATCCATCATGGACCGTGCCGCGGCGATAGACTGGCGATATGGGACAGAGCCGGATGATCGATGTCGCGTCCCGTATGCGAACGTCGGGCACGCGGACGCCCGGTGCACGAACGATCCGGGCCTGAGCGGGCGGGGCGCGGCAGCGCCCGAAGCTGAGCATCCCATCCGATCCATCCTCTGGAGACCCTCCCTTGACTGACGTCTCACCCGCGGCGGACGTGACCTACCCCGCCGACGGCTTCACCCTGTTCCCCGACCGCTCCGTCATCGCACTGCGCGTGAACGGCGACCTCAAGGACCTCGCGACGCTCGTCGCGGAAGGCGACACGGTCGAGCCCGTCACGGTGTCGAGCCCCGATGGACTCGCGATCCTGCGGCACTCGACGGCACATGTGCTCGCCCAGGCCGTCCAACGCATCCGGCCGCAGGCGAACCTCGGCATCGGCCCGCCCATCACCGACGGCTTCTACTACGACTTCGGCGTCGCCGACCCCTTCACACCGGAAGACCTCAAGGCGATCAAGAAGGAGATGGAGCGGATCGTCCGCGAGAACCAGCGGTTCGTCCGTCGGGTCGTCACGGAGGACGAGGCGCGCGCCGAGATGGCGGACGAGCCGTTCAAGCTCGAGCTCATCGACCTCGCGGGCGGCCCGGGTTCGGGCGCGAACGCCGCCGAGGGTGCGTCGGCCGAGATCGGCGCGGGCGAGCTGACGGTCTACGACAACGTCACCCGTGACGGCGAGACCGCGTGGCGCGACCTGTGCCGCGGCCCGCACGTGCCGTCGACGCGCCTGGTCGGCAACGGCTGGGATCTCACCCGCATCGCCGGCGCCTATTGGCGCGGCAGTGAGAAGAACCCGCAGCTGCAGCGCATCTACGGCACCGCATGGCCGACGAAGGACGAACTGCGCGCGTACCAGCAGCGTCTCGAGAAGGCCGCCAAGCGCGACCATCGCAAGCTCGGCAAGGAGCTCGACCTGTTCTCGTTCCCCGACGAGATCGGGTCGGGACTCAGCGTCTGGCATCCCAAGGGCGGCATCGTCCGCGGCGAGATGGAGCAGCACGCGCGTCGCCGTCACATCGCGGGCGGCTACACCTACGTGTACACGCCGCACATCTCGAAGGAGGATCTCTTCCTCACGTCGAACCACCTCGTGACGTACAAGGAGGGCATGTTCCCCCCGATCGTCATGGACGAGGAACGGGATGCCGAAGGCAACGTCACGAAGCAGGGTCAGGACTACTACCTGAAGCCCATGAACTGCCCGATGCACATCCTCATCTACAAGGAGCGCGCGCGCAGCTACCGGGATCTGCCCATGCGGCTCGCAGAGAACGGCACGGTGTACCGCAACGAGCTCTCCGGAGCTCTGCACGGCCTGACCCGCGTCCGCGGCTTCACGCAGGACGACTCGCACCTGTTCGTCACCGAGGATCAGCTCGAGACCGAAGCGACCCGTGTGCTGGAATTCGTCATCTCGATGCTGCGCGACTTCGGACTCGACGACTTCGAGCTCGAGCTCTCGATGCGCGACGACGAGAAGAGCAAGTGGATCGGCTCGGACGAGTTCTGGGAGTACTCGACCAACGCCCTCCGCAACGTCGCCGTGGCATCTGGCCTCAAGCTCACCGAGGTTCCCGGCGAGGCGGCGTTCTACGGGCCGAAGATCGACCTGAAGACCCGCGACGCGATCGGACGCACGTGGCAGCTGTCGACCGTGCAGGTCGACCCGAACCTGCCTGAGCGTTTCGGTCTGGAGTACACCGGTCCCGACGGCGAGAAGCACCGGCCGATCATGATCCACCGGGCGCTGTTCGGTTCGATCGAGCGCTTCTTCGCGATCCTGCTCGAGCACTACGCGGGCGCGTTCCCGGTGTGGCTCGCGCCGGTGCAGGTCGTCGGGATCCCGGTCGCAGACGACTTCGCGCCGTACCTCGACGACATCGTGGAGCGCCTGCGCGCGCGCGGAGTGCGTGCCGAAGTCGACCACTCCGCCGATCGGATGCCGAAGAAGATCCGCACCCACACGACGCAGAAGGTGCCCCTGCAGCTCATCGCGGGGGAGCAGGACCGCTCCGCCGGCACGGTGTCGTTCCGCTTCCGCGACGGGTCGCAGACCAACGGCATCCCCGTCGACGAGGCGATCGAGAAGATCGTCGGAGCGATCGCGGCGCACGCCCTCGTCAACACCGCGGAGGATCTCGCGTGACCGACCGGGACGCCCGCGACACGCCCTGCCCCGACCTCGAGCAGGCGGCCGAGTTCGCGGGCGTCCCGGACGGCTTCCAGCGGCTGTGGACGCCGCATCGCATGGCGTACATCAACACGGGCGCGGATGCGCTCCGGGGGACCGGATGCCCCTTCTGCGCGGCGCCGCAGAAGTCAGATGCCGACGGACTGATCGTGTACCGGGGTGTCACGTCGTACGCGTTGCTGAACCTGTTCCCGTACAATTCCGGGCACCTCCTCGTCTGCCCGTACCGTCACATCGCGACGTACGACCAGGCAAGCGCCGAGGAGGTCGCCGAGATCGGCGCGATCACCCAGACCGCGATGCGGGTGCTGCGCCAGGTGAGCAACTGTGACGGCTTCAACATCGGCATGAACCAGGGCGCCGTCGCCGGTGCCGGCGTCGACGAGCATCTGCACCAGCACATCGTGCCGCGGTGGGGGAGCGACGCGAACTTCTTCCCGATCATCGCGCGGACGAAGGCCCTGCCACAGCTGCTCGGCGAGGTGCGCGAAGCCGTGGCATCCGCCTGGCCCGCCTGACCCCCCCCGCGCGCCGCCCTCTCCGACCGTGAGACCGCACTGGCGCGCCGAGACAGCTGCCCCCGGCTGCAGTCTCGGGGCAGCACTGCGGTCTCGCGGGTGGGAGAGGGGGCGTCAGCGCACGCGAGTGACGGGGAACTGCTCGCGCGGGTGGGCGTAGAACTCCTGCGCCTCGACAAGCTGCAGCTCGCGCTGCCCCGAGTCGTAGGTGAGCTGCAGCAGGTCGTAGACGCTCGAGACCGTCTTGGACAGTGCGGATGCCGCATCGCCCGACGCGCGGTAGTGCGCCGTGAACAGGGCCGCCGTGACGTCGCCCGACCCGTTCGCCTTCATCGGGATGTGCGGGGTCTGCACCATCCACGCCCCGTCGTCGTCGACGGCGAGCATCTCGATCGTCTCGCGGCCGTCGTCCAGCGTGGGGCGGTCGGGGCGCTCGACGCTCGTGACGAGCACCGTCCGCGGTCCCATCGCCCGTGCGGCGTCCGCCGAGGCGAGCGTCGAGTGGAGATCGCCGGGCTCCGTGTCGGTGAGAAAGCCCAGCTCGAACTGGTTCGGCGTGATGATGTCGGCGTGCGGGACGACGCGTTCGCGAAGCAGGATCGGGATCGCCGGGGCGACGAAGCATCCGCTCTTGGCGTTCCCCATGACGGGGTCGCACGAGTACACGGCATCCGGGTTCGCCGACTTCACCCGCGCGACGGCGTCCAGGATCACGTCGCCGATGCCGTCGCTGCCCTGATATCCCGAGAGGACGACGTCGATCTCGCCGAGCACGCCGCGCTCCTCGATACCGGTGATGACGTCGCGGACGTCGTCCGGCGAGATGAGCGGTCCACGCCACGCGCCGTACCCGGTGTGGTTCGAGAAGTTCACGGTGTACACGGGGAGCACTTCGACGCCGATGCGCTGCAGGGGGAAGACGGCGGCCGAGTTGCCGACGTGACCGTAGGCGACGGCGGACTGGATCGAGAGGATCTTCATCGGGATCATCCTGCTTTCGTGAGGGTGGCCGCGCGGACGGCGTCGGCCAGGTCGGATGCCAGACGCTCGAGATCGGCGTCGGTGAGATCGTGCACCGTGAGGCGCAGGTGATGGGCGGCGGCGGGATCGCTCAGGACGAACTCGTCGCCCGGGCGGGCGAGCCACCCACGGCGCATGAGCTGTTCCGAGACGGCGCGGGCGGGGGCAGTGAGGGGGACCCACAGGCTCAGGCCGTCGCGCGCGACGGTCGGAACCCCCGCTGCGGTCAGCGCCGCCGCAGCAAAGGCGTTCCGTAGCGAGTAGTGCTCGGCGGCGGCCGCGACCGCCGCGCGGGCGTGCGGATCGGTGAGCAGCTCGAGCCCCAGTCGCTGCAGCAGGTGGCTGACCCACTGCGAACCCGGATTGAGGCGGCGGGCGAGACGTTCGGCCGTGTCGGGGTCGGAGGCGGTGACGGCGAGGCACATGTCCGGGCCGAGGAACTTCGACACCGACCGGATGAGCGCCCAGCGCTGGTGATCGGGTCCGATGACCGAGTGGAAGGGCTGTGACGACAGGAGCGAGAAGTGATCGTCCTCGATCACGAGCACGTAGGGGTGGTCGGCCAGCACCGCGCGGAGCTCTGCGGCGCGCCGCGCGCTGAGGCTCGCGCCCGTCGGGTTCTGCGCGCGCGGCGTGCACACGACCGCTCGCGCCCCGGCATCCAGTGCGGCCTCGAGCCCCGCGACCGTCATTCCCTCCGCGTCGACGGGCACCGGAATCGGACGGTATCCGCCGAGACGCACGGTATTGAGACTCGCGAGGAAGCAGGGGTCCTCGAGCGCGACGGCGTCGTCGCGGGTGAGCGTCTGCGCGAGGAGGCGCTCGATCGCGTCGGAGGCGCCGCCGGTGACGGTGAGGCGCAGCGGGCGCTCGTCGGCGACCGCCTCGCGCATCCACGCGGTCGCCCACTCCGCGAGGTCGGGGTCGATGACGGGCTCTCCGTAGAGGACGGGCCGAGACGCGATGCGGCCGAGGGCGGCGCCCGCGTCGGGGATGAGCGCGGCGTCGGGGTTGCCCGTGCCGAGGTCACGCAGAACCGTGCCGCGGGCGAACCCCTCCTGGGCGACGAGGGTGCGTGCCGCCACGCGTGTGCCCGCGCGTCCGCGTGCCTCGACGAGGCCGGCCTGGGTGAGATGACGGTAGGCGGCGACGACGGTGTTGCGGTTGACCTGCAGCTCGTCCGCGAGCGCACGCACCGGGGGCAGCGCGTCGCCGGGTGCGAGCTCGGCGCGCTCGATCTGCTGCCGCACGCTGTCGGCGATCTCGGTCGCCGTGGCGCCGATGATGAGCATTCATCCCCCCTCGTCGGCGTCCATCCTATGTGACAGGTCATGCTACGTTTTGGCCTAGGTCAAATGCTGGCCTTGTGTTCTGATCAGTCCCCGTCGGCAAGGAGCCCCGCGATGTCCACGTCCACCACCGGATCCTCCCGCGTCAAGCGCGGCCTCGCCGAGATGCTCAAGGGCGGCGTCATCATGGACGTCGTCACGCCCGACCAGGCGAAGATCGCCGAGGATGCCGGTGCCGTCGCGGTCATGGCGCTCGAGCGCGTGCCCGCGGACATCCGCGCGCAGGGCGGCGTGTCGCGCATGAGCGACCCGGACATGATCGACGGGATCATCGACGCCGTCTCGATCCCCGTCATGGCCAAGGCGCGCATCGGCCACTTCGTCGAGGCGCAGGTGCTGCAGGAGCTCGGCGTCGACTACATCGACGAGTCCGAGGTCCTCTCGCCCGCCGACTACGTCAACCACATCGACAAGTGGAGCTTCACCGTGCCGTTCGTGTGCGGTGCGACGAACCTCGGCGAGGCGCTGCGCCGTATCACCGAAGGGGCCGCGATGATCCGCTCGAAGGGCGAGGCCGGCACGGGCGATGTCTCCGAGGCGATGAAGCACATCCGCAAGATCCGCGGGGAGGTCGCGGCTCTCGCCGCGCTTCCGAAGGACGAGCTCTTCGTCGCGGCGAAGGAGCTCCAGGCTCCGTACGGGCTCGTCGCCGAAATCGCCGAGACGGGAACTCTGCCGGTCGTCATGTTCGTGGCAGGCGGCGTCGCGACGCCGGCGGATGCCGCGATGATGATGCAGCTGGGTGCGGACGGGGTGTTCGTCGGCTCCGGCATCTTCAAGAGCGGCAACCCCGCCGCGCGCGCCGCGGCGATCGTGAAGGCGACGACCTTCTTCGACGACGCGAAGGTCATCGCGGAGGTCTCGCGCGGACTCGGTGAGGCGATGGTCGGCATCAACGTCACCGATCTGCCCGCCCCGCACCGCCTCGCCGAGCGCGGCTGGTGACCCTCGTCGTCGGATCGGTGGGGCGGATGGATACTCGTGCGCGCCGCGAGGCGGCTTCACCCCCACGGCTCCGACGTCCGGCGCGACCACCGCGGGCCGCGGCATGAACCGGGTGGGTGTCCTCGCCCTGCAGGGCGACGTGCGCGAGCATGCGCGGATGCTGACGGCGCTCGGCGCGCAGGTCACGCTCGTGCGGCGGCCCGATGAGCTGGCCTCGGTGCGGGGCCTCGTGCTGCCGGGCGGCGAGTCGAGCGTCATCGACAAGCTCGCGCGAGCGTTCGGGCTGCAGCAGCCGATCCGTCGCGCCATCGCCGCCGGCATGCCCGTCTACGGCACCTGCGCGGGTCTCATCCTGCTCGCCGAGCGCGTCGTCGACGGCATCGCCGGCCAGGAGAGCTTCGGCGGTCTCGATGTGACGGTGCAGCGCAACGCCTTCGGCGGTCAGGTGGAGTCGTTCGAGACCGAGCTGACCGTCGAGGGCTTCGACAGCCCGACCCACGCGACATTCATCCGGGCGCCCCGGGTCGTCGAGGTCGGCCCTGCCGCCCGCCCGATCGCGGCGCTCCCGGACGGAACGGTCGTCGCCGTGCGGCAGGAGCACCTGCTCGGTACCGCCTTCCACCCGGAGGTGACGGGGGAGCCACGGTTCCATGAGCTCTTCCTCGACGCCGTCCGCTCGGCATAGGCCGCTCGTGTCGGTGCCAGGCTGTAGCGTGCTGGCATGACGACCTGGGTAGCGCTCCTCCGCGGAGTGAACGTCGGCGGCATCACGATCCGGAGCGCCG
Source organism: Microbacterium sp. (assembly GCF_017305435.1). GTDB lineage: Bacteria > Actinomycetota > Actinomycetes > Actinomycetales > Microbacteriaceae > Microbacterium. The sequence goes on from NZ_JAFKIP010000004.1 coordinate 331,980, forward strand.
ACCTCGGGGCGCTCTTCCGCGACCTCGGCTTCGACGGCGTGAGAACCGTGCTCGCGAGCGGGAACGTGCGGTTCGAGGCGGATGCCGAGGCATCCGCCCGCGCGGAGCTGAAGACCCGGATCGAGGCGGGTCTGCGCGAGCGCTTCGGCTACGAGGCCTGGATCGTCCTCGTGACGCTCGACGAGCTGCAGCAAGCGATCGACGACTTCCCGTTCGATGCGACCGATGCCGCGCGGCAGCCCTACGTCGTGTTCACGAGCGACGACGCCGTCCGCGACGAGCTCGTCGCGGCGATCACGGATCTCGACTTGGGCATCGACCCGGCCCGAGCCGGCATCGCTGTCGTCTACTGGCACCCCGCGAAGGGCTCCTCGACCGATACTCCGTACGCCAAGCTGCTCGCGAAGGCGCGGTTCGCGGCATCCACGACGACCCGCAACCTCCGCACCCTCGCGAAGATCACGGGCTGATCACCGTAAACTGGCCTGTATGTCCGGACACTCCAAATGGGCCACGACCAAGCACAAGAAGGCCGTCATCGACTCGCGCCGTGCCAAGTCGTGGGCGAAGCTCATCAAGAACATCGAAGTCGCCGCGAAGCTCGGCGGCCCCGACCTGCAGGGCAACCCGACCCTCTTCGACGCCGTTCTGAAGGCGAAGAAGACCTCTGTCCCGAAGGACAACATCGACCGCGCGATCAAGCGCGGGGCGGGCATCGGCGGCGAGTCGGTCGAGTACACCTCCATCATGTATGAGGGCTACGGCCCGAACGGCGTCGCCCTCCTGATCGAGTGTCTGACCGACAACAAGAACCGCGCCGCCGCAGAGGTGCGTACGGCGCTCTCGCGCAACGGCGGCACGCTGGCCGATCCGGGTTCGGTCGCGTACAACTTCAGCCGCAAGGGCGTCATCGTCGTCTCGGGCGAGGGGACGACCGAGGACGACGTCATGATGGCGGCGCTCGAGGCGGGGGCTGAGGAGATCGAGCCGCACGCCGACGGGTTCGAGGTCGTCACAGAGGCATCCGATCTCGTCGCCGTCCGTTCGGCGCTCGTGGATGCGGGCATCGAGTACGACTCCGCCGACGTCGAGTTCGTGCCGAACCTCAAGGTCGAGATCGACGCCGACACGGCGCGCAAGATCTTCCGGCTGATCGACGCGCTGGAAGACAGCGACGACGTCCAGAACGTCTTCAGCAACTTCGACCTGTCCGCCGACGTCCAGGCGGAGCTCGAAGAGGACGACTGACCCGCACCGCGTTTCGCAGCGCGGGTCCGCCGGGTCGGGCCCCTAGCGTGGAACGGTGACATCCGCTCTCCGCGTCCTCGGCATCGACCCCGGCCTCACCCGCTGCGGTGTCGGCGTCGTCGATGTGCGGGCGGACCGGGCGGCCTCGCTCGTGCACGTCGGAGTGATCCGGTCGGACACCGACCTGCCGATCGGGGAACGTCTCGCCGTCATCGCGGCAGGCCTGCGCGCCGTCCTCGCCGAGCACCGTCCCCATGTCGTCGCGGTCGAGCGCGTGTTCGCCCAGCAGAACCGCGCGACCGTGATGGGTACGGCTCAGGCCAGCGGCGTCGCCCTGCTCCTCGCCGCCGAGCACGGGCTGCCGGCGGCGACGCACACGCCGTCCGAGGTGAAGGCCGCCATCACCGGTTACGGGTCGGCTGAGAAGCTGCAGGTGCAGACGATGGTCGCGCGGGTCCTGCGCCTCGACGCGCTCCCTCAGCCGGCGGATGCCGCGGATGCGCTCGCGATCGCGCTGTGCCACGCCTGGCGACGCGGCGCACCGCAGGCGGGCGCGGCCGCAGACGGGGCGCTGACGCCGGCGCAGCGCGCGTGGGCGCAGGCGGAGAAGGCGGCGGCGCGCCGCTGATCCGGCCCGGCGCGTGGCGTGGATCCGCGCCGATGCGTGTCGCTCGAACAAACGTCCGAAGCCGCCCGTAGGGTGGGGACATGATCTCCTCCCTCCGCGGTGTCGTGCTGCATTCGGACGCCGACTCGGTGATCGTCGAGGTCGGCGGCGTGGGGTTCTCCGTCGCGGTACCCGTCGATGTCGCGCGCGGTCTGCGCGCGGGCGACGACACGTTGCTGCACACGAATCTCGTCGTGCGCGAGGACGCCCTGTCGCTGTTCGGGTTCGCCGCACGCGACGAGCTCGACACGTTCACCCTGCTCCTCAGCGTCTCAGGCGTCGGGCCGAAGTCTGCCCTCGGAGTCCTGTCGGCGCTGAGCGTCGCGCAGATCGCCGAGGCGGTCGCGAACGAGGACGACGCCCCGTTCCGCCGCGTGTCGGGGATCGGGCCGAAGACGGCGAAGCTGATCGTCGTCCAACTCGCCGGCAAGCTCCATGCTCCGGTCTCGCTCACCGCGGGCGCTGCGCCCGGCGTCGCGCCCGCCGCCGTCAGTGCGAAGGTGGTCGCCGCCCTCATCGCCCTCGGCTGGAGCGAACGCGTGAGCACCGAGACGGTGCACGAGATCGCCGGGACGGCGGCGGCATCCGATCTCGGCTCCGTGCCCGCCCTGCTGAAGCTCGCGCTCGCGCAGCTCGGCCCGAGCAGGACGGAGCGGACGAGTGTCTGACGATCCAGCCCGAGATCCGGGATTCGTCGAGGACGAGACGGAGCTCGCCGTCGAAGGCGCCCTGCGTCCGACGTCGCTCGCCGAATTCGTCGGGCAGCAGAAGGTGCGCGGTCAGCTCCAGCTGCTGCTGGATGCCGCGAGGATCCAGCAGCGTCCCCCCGACCACATCCTGCTGTCGGGCCCGCCCGGGCTCGGCAAGACGACGCTCGCGATGATCGTCGCCCACGAGAGCGAGCGGCCGCTGCGACTCTCCAGCGGACCGGCGATCCAGCACGCGGGCGACCTCGCCGCGCTCCTGTCGAGCCTCGTCCCCGGCGAAGTGCTGTTCATCGACGAGATCCATCGCATGGCGCGGTCCGCGGAGGAGATGCTGTACCTCGCCATGGAGGACTTCCGCATCGACATCATGGTCGGGAAGGGCGCGGGCGCGACGAGCATCCCGCTCGACCTCGCCCCGTTCACGCTCGTCGGCGCGACGACGCGGTCGGGACTGCTCCCGAACCCGCTTCGCGATCGCTTCGGCTTCACGGCGCACCTGGAGTACTACGAGCCGGAGGAACTGGAGCGCGTCGTCGCGCGGTCGGCGGGCTTCCTCGGTGTCGACGTCCCAGCCGCCGCCCGTGACGAGATCTCACGGCGCTCGCGCGGCACACCGCGCATCGCCAACCGACTGCTGCGGCGGGTGCGTGACTACGTCATCGTGCACGGGGCGGGGGAGAGCGCGACCGAGGCGGACGTGTCGGCCGCGCTCGAGCTCTACGACGTGGACGCGATCGGTCTCGACCGCCTCGATCGTGCGGTGCTGGATGCCGTCGTGCGTCGCTTCCGCGGCGGCCCGGTCGGCCTCTCCACGCTGGCCGTGACGGTCGGCGAGGAAGCCGAGACGATCGAATCGGTCGTCGAGCCGTATCTCGTCCGGATCGGATTCCTCGGTCGCACGCCGCGGGGGCGCGTCGCGACGCCGGAGGCGTATGCGCATCTGCGCGTGCCCCAGCCGGGGGAGCCCGCGATCTTCGATGACCTATAATCTCTGAAGGTCGGTTCCTGAGCCTGTCGAAGGCCTGCCGCGCTTCTTCGCGCATCTCGCGCGCACCCGAAAGGTCGTACCCATGGATTGGATCCTGCTCGTCGCGATGGCGGCGCTGCTCATCTTCATGTTCTGGAGCTCGCGTCGTCGCGCTGCCCGCATGAAGGCCGAGCAGGAGGCGAAGGCACGGGCCATGCTCCCCGGCGTCAAGGTGCTGCTGCAGGGCGGTCTCTACGGCACACTCGTCCAGTACGACGGCGATGATCTGTCGAAGGCTGCGCGCGTAGAGCTGGCCCCGGGCGTCGAGGTCGAGGTGCACAGCCAGGCGATCCTCCGCGTCGTCGACGAGGAAGAGGGCACCGTCACCGAGGACGAGTTCATCGAGGCCGAATCCGACGCGGCCGAGTACGTCGCGGACGTCGCCGACGGCGAGATCACGTCGATCAGCGACGATGCGCAGAACGCTCACGCCGCCGCCGAGAAGAAGGTCGCCGAGAAGAACATCGCCGACGGCACCGAGCCCGGCGACAAGCCGCAGGCCTGATACACCGCTTCCCACCACCGCTGCGCGGTATCGACGAAGAAAGCTGACCCTCCGTGGCCACACCCACCCCTGTGCGTCATGCCTGGCGCGCACTGACCGGCCTGCTCGCGATCGTCGTGGTGCTCTTCGGCGTCAACGCGCTCGGCGTCTACGCGTTCGGCAAGAGCTCGTGGACGCCCGAGCTCGCCCTCGACCTGCAGGGCGGCACGCAGATCATCCTCTCGGCCAAGACGCCCGACGGCGCGGCGCCCACGACGGAACAGATGAACCAGGCGGCCGCGATCATCCGGCAGCGCGTCGATGCCTCGGGCGTCGGTGAGACCGACATCACGACCCAGGCCGGCAACCAGATCGTCGTGCAGATCCCCGGTCCCGCCGACGACGAGACCCGCGACCGCATCGCGGCATCCGCCCAGATGCAGCTGCGCGCCGTGCTGTACACGACCGCGGCATCCACGTCCTACGTCGGGGAGGACGGCAACCAGACGCCGTACCCGACGCCGGACCCGAGCCTCGTCGCGACGCCCACCGCGTCGCCGACGAACGGCAGCGACCTCAACTGGGTGACCCCGGCGCTGCAGGCGCAGTTCCTCGCGTACGACTGCAGCAACCCCGCGAACGACCCGGCGAACGCTCCGAAGGATCAGCCGGTCATCGCGTGCGACCCGGCAGGCACAGCGAAGTACATCCTCGGCCCCGTCGAGCTCGACGGCTCATCGATCACGGATGCCACCGCGGGCATGAACACGCAGAACGGCCAGTGGGTCGTCAACGTCGTGTTCGACGCGGACGGTGCGAAAACGTTCGGCGAGGTCAGCCAGCGCCTCTACGCGTTCACGCAGGCGGGCCAGACACCGCAGAACCAGTTCGCGTTCGTGCTCGACGGCGCCGTCATCTCCGCCCCGTCGATGAACGGCGTGATCCTCGACGGCAAGCCGCAGATCTCCGGCTCGTTCACGCAGGAGAGCTCCAAGACGCTCGCGGACCAGCTGAAGTACGGCGCACTGCCGCTCAGCTTCGAGGTGCAGAGCACCAACTCGATCTCGGCGACGCTCGGCTCTCAGCAGCTCCAGATCGGCCTCATCGCGGGCCTCATCGGTCTCGCGCTCGTCGCGCTGTACTCGTTGATCGTCTATCGCGCGCTCGGCTTCGTCATCATCGCGTCGCTCGCGGTCATGGGCATCCTGACCTACATCACGCTGTGCATCCTCGCGTGGCGCATGGGCTTCCGCCTGTCGCTCGCCGGTGTCGCAGGCCTGATCGTGACGATCGGCTTCACAGCCGACTCGTTCATCGTGTACTTCGAGCGCATCCGCGACGAGCTGCGCGACGGCAAGTCGATCACGGGCGCCGTCGAGGACGGCTGGGGCCGCGCGAAGCGCACGATCTACATCTCGAAGTCGATCAACATCCTCGCGGCCGTCGTGCTCTACATCCTCGCGGATGCCACGGTGAAGGGCTTCGCCTTCACCCTCGGGCTCACGACGCTGATTGACATCCTGATCTTCATCCTGTTCACCCATCCCGTGATGCAGCTGCTCGCGCGAACACGATTCTTCGGCGGGGGCCATCCTCTGTCCGGCCTCGATCCCGAGGCCCTCGGCGCGGTCTACCGCGGCCGCGCGCAGTTCCGCGCTCCGGTCGCCGAGACCGCCCAGGGCGGCGCCGCACGACGCGCGAAGCGCTCGCGTGGTGAGGCCGAGCGCCGCCAGACGATCGCGGAGCGCAAGCAGGCGGAGCTCTCGAGTAGCCGCTCGACGACGGAGGGGGACGACTGATGCGCTCCATGAACCAGCTCGGCAACGACCTCTACACCGGAAAGACCTCGTTCCCGTTCGTCGGGCGCCGACGTCTGTGGTTCATCATCGCGGCGATCCTCGTGATCGGCGCGGCGCTCGTGCCGCTGTTCCGCCCGATCCAGTTCTCGATCGAGTTCACCGGCGGTTCGCAGTTCACGGTGAGCGGCATCAGTGCGCCCGACCAGGCCCTCGCGACGAGCGCTGTGCAGTCGGTGGTGCCCGGCACCACGACGAAGGTCACGACGATCGGCGCCGCCGACGGCGAACAGTCCATCCGCGTGCAGACCGATCAGATGACCGACGAGGAGACCCGCGCGGTCTCCGCCGCCCTCGCCGAGGCGTACAGCGTGTCGGCGGACGAGGTGAGCTCGTCGTTCATCGGCCCCAGCTGGGGTCAGGACGTGACACGCCAGTCGCTGTGGGGCCTCGCGATCTTCCTCGCGCTCACGTTCATCATCCTCGCGGTGTACTTCCGCACCTGGAAGATGTCCGTTGCGGCCATCGTCGGGCTCGTGGACGTGCTCGTGGTGACGGTCGGCGTCTATGCGCTGTTCGGCTTCGAGATCTCGCCCGCGGCCGTCATCGGCTTCCTGACGATCCTCTCCTACTCGCTCTATGACACGACGGTCGTCTTCGACAAGATCCGCGAGAACACGCGAGAGGACGGCGAGGGATCGGGGCGCACGTTCGGCGAATCGGTGAACCTCGCGGTGAACCAGACGCTGATCCGCTCGATCAACACGACGGTCGTGGCGGCGATTCCGACGGGGGCGATCCTCTTCATCGGCGCGCTCTGGCTCGGCGCGCAGACGCTTACGGACATCTCGCTGTCGATCTTCGTCGGAACGATCGTCGCGGCCTACTCGACGCTGTTCGTCGCCGCTCCGCTGTTCTCGCTCCTGCGCGAGAACGAGCCGGCCATCAAGGCTCGCGATGCCCGTGCCCTTGCAGCGCGCGAGCGGGCCGCCGTGGCGGCGTGACCTGCGCATAGTGAGCGCATAGCCAGCGCTTCACCGACGCATGATCAGTGGGCACCTGCCCCGGGCGTAGGATTGTGGGATTGCTTCGAGCGGAGGTGAGCGGATGACCGAGACGGTGCCCGCCGCCGCCCCTGGAGCGACACCGCCGCCGCAGAGTTCCTCTCTGCGGCGGCTCGTTCCGCGCATCTTCTCCCGCGCCCCATCGCGCGACGGCGTGGAACCGCTGATCCGCACGGTCCGCACGCATCACCCCAAGGGCGACACGTCGATCATCGAGCGGGCCTATCAGGTCGCAGCACGCGCCCACGCGACGCAGAAGCGCCAGAGCGGCGAGCCGTACATCACGCACCCGCTGGCGGTCGCACAGATCCTCGCCGATCTGGGGCTGGGTCCGCGTGCGATCGCGGCGGCGCTGCTGCACGACACCGTCGAGGACACCGACTACAGCCTCGATCAGCTGACCGCCGACTTCGGCGACGAGGTCGCGATGCTCGTCGACGGCGTCACGAAGCTCGACAAGGTCAAGTACGGGGATGCCGCGCAGGCCGAGACCGTGCGGAAGATGATCGTCGCGATGTCGAAGGACATCCGCGTCCTCCTCATCAAGCTCGCCGACCGCCTCCACAACGCCCGCACCTGGGGGTTCGTCCCTCCGGAGAAGGCGGCGAAGAAGGCCACCGAGACCCTGGAGATCTACGCTCCGCTCGCGCATCGCCTCGGCATCCAGGCGGTCAAGAGCGAACTGGAGGATCTCTCCTTCGCGGTCATGCACCCCAAGCTCTACGCCGAGATCGATTCCCTCGTCAAGCAGCGCACTCCGCAGCGCGAGGAGTACGTGCACACCGTCATCGATGCCGTCGAATCCGATCTGCGCGAGCTCCGCATCCGCGGACGGGTCATGGGGCGTCCCAAGCAGCTGTACTCGGTGTACCAGAAGATGGTCGTGCGCGGGCGCGAGTTCGACGACATCTACGACCTCATCGGCATCCGCGTCCTCGTCGGGACGGTGCGCGACTGCTACGCGGTGCTGGGCTCGATCCACGCGCGCTGGACGCCCATCCCCGGGCGATTCAAGGACTACATCGCGACGCCGAAGTTCAACCTCTACCAGTCGCTGCACACCACGGTGATCGGACCGGGCGGCCGGACCGTCGAGATCCAGATCCGCACGAACGAGATGCACCAGCAGGCCGAGTACGGCGTCGCGGCGCACTGGAAGTACAAGGAGCGGATGGCGGGGAAGACCCCCGACGCGAAGTCCGTCGACGCCGATATGGCGTGGCTCGCGCACATCTCCGACTGGCAGGCCGAGACTGCCGATCCGGGCGAGTTCCTCGACTCCCTGCGCTTCGAGATCGGCGCGAAGGAGGTCTACGTCTTCACCCCCAAGGGGCGCGTGATCGGCCTCCCGGCGGGGGGGACCCCCGTGGACTTCGCCTACGCGGTGCACACCGAGGTCGGCCACCGCACGATGGGTGCGAAGGTCAACGGACGCCTCGTGCCGCTCGAGACCCCGCTGGGCTCGGGTGACGTCGTCGAGGTGTTCACGTCCAAGAACCCCGATGCCGGCCCCAGCCAGGACTGGCTGACCTTCGTCAAGTCCACGCGCGCGCGCAGCAAGATCCGCGGCTGGTTCACGAAGGAGCGTCGCGAGGAGGCCGTCGAGCAGGGCAAGGATGCCATCGCGCGGGCGATGCGCCGGCAGAACCTGCCGCTGCAGCGCCTGATGAATCAGGACTCGTTCACCGAGGTCGCCCATCAGCTCCGCTACGAGGATGTGACAGCGCTCTACGCCGCCGTCGGTGAAGGACACGTCTCCACGCAGTCGGTCATCGAGAAGGTGACCGCGCTCGTGAGCTCGGAGGAGGATACCTCCACGGGCCCCATCGAGATCCCGCACGTCGGGCGCTCGCGCGCGCCTCGCGGGGGCGACTCCGGCGTCCTCGTGCGCGGCGCGCCGGACATCCTCGTGAAGCTCGCGAAGTGCTGCACCCCCGTTCCCGGCGACGAGATCGTCGGCTTCGTGACGCGGGGCAGCGGCGTGTCGGTGCACCGCGCAGACTGCACCAACGTGAAGTCGCTCCTCGGCGATCCGGAGCGCATGATCGAGGTGTCCTGGGCGCCGACGACGAAGAGCGTCTTCCTCGTACAGATCCAAGTCGAGGCGCTCGACCGCTCGGGGCTGCTCAGCGACATCACGCGTGTGCTGAGCGAGCACCACGTCAACATCCTCTCGGCGTCGGTGCAGACGACGAACGACCGGCTGGCGCTCAGCCGCTACGTCTTCGAGATGGGCGACATCGTGCATCTGGATCGTGTGCTCAACGCGGTGCGTCGCATCGACGCCGTGTACGACGTCTACCGGGTCACCTCGTCCTGATCCCGACCCCGTCCGGGGGAGACCCGGACCGGGCGCGACGGCGTAGCTCGGTCATGGCGGGGCGCTTGAAGCGCAATCCGCGTGTTCGCGTGAGGACCTCGAGCGCATCCGTCGCGAGGCCCGGGTGAGCGGCGAGCATCGCGTCGATCGCCCTGTCGACATCCTCGCCGTCCGGGCGCAGCCGGACGAGGTCGGCGAGGGTGCGTGCGGGGGTCGAGACCCAGACGCCGCCGATGCACTCGAGGTCGTCGCTCGACACGGGCTGCTCCCGGCACACGAGCCTCAGATCGACGGGAGGGCTGCCGCGGGCTCCTCCCGCACGGCGCTGCACGGTGTGCCGCGTCGGCGGCTCGGCGAGCGCGCCGTGCACCCATGCGGCACTCTGCCGAATCACCGCAAGTGCGTCCGACACGTACGCCGTGAGCGAGGCGGCACGCAGTTCGCGCGTCTCGACGGCGTCGGCCGGCATATAGGCGTCGCCGATCTCGACGAGGTCGCCGTCGAGACGCGCGGAGGCGAGTTCCGCGATCGAGAGGCGATCGCCGGCGAAGTAGAGGAAGGGCGACGGCATGTCCGGCATCGTGTCATGCGAGCCCGACGACGGAGGGCCGGTTCCGCACATCTGTGGATGGATGCGCGGAACCGGCCCTCTGTGGACAGCGGGATGTCGCTCAGCCGCCGAGGGCCTTGAGCCACCCCTTGCGTGCTTCGAGAGCGTCGGTCGCGCGCGCGATCGCCCCCTTGTCCTTCGACGCCTTCGCCTTCTCGAGGTCGGCCTCGAGGCCCGCGATCGCGTCACGGAGCTGGCTCGTCATATCGTTCTGACGGGCCTTCGTCTCCGGGTTGTTCGCCTTCCAGTCGGCATCCTCCCGCGACTTCAGACCCTGCTCGATCTTGCGGAGCTCGTCATCGAGCGAGCGCTCGGCCTCGCGGGGGAAGATCCGACCGATCTCATCCCACTGGCGCTGGATGCCGGTGAGCAGAGCCCGCGCCTTGGCGTTGTCCTTCTCCTTCGGCACCGCTGCCGCCTCGACGAGCAGCGCGCGTTTCGCCTCGATCTTCTCTTTCGACGCCTCGGCATCGGCCTGCTCACGGCCCGCGCGCGCGGCGTACAGGGCGTCGCCGGCCGCTTTGAAGCGCGCCCACAGCGCGTCGTCGGCCTTCTTGCCCGCACGACCGGAGGTCTTCCACTGGTCGAGGAGCGAGCGGTAGTCGCCGATGGCGTCCTCTCCGCGAGAGACGAGGGCTTCGGCGCGATCGACGAGACGCGCCTTGGTGTCACGCGCCGACTTGTGCTGTTCGTCGAGGCCGGCGTAGAACTCACGACGGTGCTTGTCGAGCGTGGCGCGCGCGTCGCGGAAACGCTTCCAGAGCTGCTGACCGGTGTTCTTGGGGAGGCGCGGGCCGGTCGTCTGGTGGCTCTGCCACTGCTCGAACAGCGCGGTGACCTCTTGCGAGGTCTGCTTCCACTGGATCGACTTCGGATCGCGGGCGGCGATCGCCTCGATGCTCTCGACGAGCGCCGTGCGCTCGGCGATCGCCGCGTCGACGGCCGCGCGCTGGGCCTGCGCCTCTTCCGCGGATGCCTCGGAGAGGGTCGCGTCGAGGGCGTCGAGCCGCGCCACGAGGGCGGCGAGATCGCCGACGGCGGCCGCGCCCACGATGCGCTCACGGACGGTGGCCGACGTCGAGCGCAGGTCGGATGCCGACGCGCCTCCCGAGCGGTGACGCGTCTCGAGGAGCGTCACCTCACCGGCGAGATCGGCGTACTTGCGCTCGAAGTAGGCGAGAGCCTCGGCGGGCGTCCCGTCGGGGTACTGTCCGACGACGCGCCACTCGTCGCCCTCGCGCACGGAGACGGTGCCGTCGTCCTCGACACGTCCGAACGGCTCGGCGGACACCGACGGAGCTGGCGCGACCGCGGGACGGGTCGCGGGCGGCCGCGGCACCGGGATGCGCGCAGGCGTGGGAACGGGAGCGGGCGTCGGGACCTCGGGGGTCTCGTCGGCCGGGGTTTCGGTGGCGTCAGTCACGGATAGCACCTCGTCGCGGCGCACGCCGCATGGGGGTTTCGGTCGGCTCACAGCCTATACGGCACGCGCCGCCGACTGGTGGGAGGGGTCAGGGCGCCGTCGGCGTCGGCGTGGGCGCCGGGTCCTCCGGCGTGGAGGAGCTCGTGGGCTGAGGCGCCCCCGGGATCGTCGGTGCGACCGTCGGGGTCGCCGTCGGCGTCGGGGACGGCAGCGGGGCGCCCGGGCCCGTCGTGAAGTAGAGCACCTGCCCGCCGATGATGGCGAGGATGAGGATGCCGCCGGCGAGGCCGGCGACGAGGTTGTCGCGCCGCCTCCGGGCCGTCAGGCCGTCGTGGAACTCCTGGCGCGCGCGGTACAGCCGCGTGCGCTCCTTCGCCTCGCGCGATTGCTTCTTGCCTGCACCCGTCGCCACGGGAACCTCCCTCAGATCCCGATGAGCCGGGCCGTAGGCATCCTAACCGGTGGCGCCGCGGCGGCCGGTGCGGGGCGCGCCCCGGTGTCGCAGGCGACGACTAGCCTGGACGGATGTCCTCGGCATCCGCTCTCTTCCAGGGTCAGACCCCGTTGGCGGTCCGGATGCGGCCGACCTCTCTCGATGAGGTCGCCGGGCAGTCGCACCTGCTCCGCCCGGGCTCGCCGCTCGTCGCCCTCGCCGACTCCGCACAGGGAGCGGCCGGCGCGGTCTCGGTGATCCTGTGGGGCCCGCCGGGAACCGGCAAGACGACCCTCGCGCAGGCGATCGCACGGACGTCCGGGCGTCGATTCGTGGAGCTCTCCGCGGTGACGGCGGGGGTCAAGGACGTCCGCGAGGTCATGCAGGACGCGCTCGACCAGCGCGATCTGTACGGCGCCTCGACGATCCTCTTCCTCGATGAGATCCATCGCTTCACGAAGGCGCAGCAGGACGCGCTGCTGCCGGGGGTGGAGAACGGCTGGGTGATCCTCATCGCGGCGACGACCGAGAACCCGTCGTTCTCCGTCATCTCGCCGCTGCTGTCGCGCTCGCTGCTGCTGACGCTGAAGACCCTCACCGACGACGACCTCGCGATGCTCCTCGAGCGCGCGGTCGCGGACCCGCGCGGACTCGACGGCGCCATCGAGCTCTCGCCGGAGGCGCGCACCGCGCTCGTCCAACTCGCCTCCGGCGACGCGCGGCGCGCCCTCACCTCGCTCGAAGCCGCGGCGGCCGTCGCGGGCGACGCCGGCGCCATCACCGCCGATCACGTCGCGCAGGCGGTCGACCGCGCGCTGCTGCGCTACGACCGCCAAGGCGACGAGCACTACGACGTCATCAGTGCGTTCATCAAGTCCATCCGCGGGTCCGACGTGGATGCCGCGATGCACTACCTCGCGCGCATGATCGAAGCGGGGGAGGACCCGCGCTTCATCGCGCGCCGACTCGTCATCTCGGCATCCGAGGACATCGGGCTCGCCGACCCGCAGGCGCTCGTCATCGCGACCGCGGCCGCCGATGCAGTGGCCTTCATCGGCATGCCGGAGGGGCGCATCCCGCTTGCGGAGGCGACGGCGTACCTCGCCACGACGGCGAAGTCGAACGCGGCCTACCTCGCGATCGACCAGGCCATCGCGGATGTGCGCGCCGGCGGCATCGGGCGAGTGCCGATCCATCTCCGGGACGCCCACTACCCGGGCGCGAAGCGACTCGGGCACGGCAAGGGCTACGTGTATCCGCACGACCTCGAGGTCGGCGTCGCGACGCAGCAGTACTTGCCGGACGAGCTGCGCGGGCGCCGCTACTACGAGCCCACCGGGCGCGGCCTCGAGCGCGACATCGCGGCGCGCGTCGAGAAGATCCGGAAGATCCTGGGGGAGTGACACCGATGAGTGAGGATCGGACGACGCCGCCACACGACGGGGACGAACGGTTCGACGCCTTCTGGGCGGACGTCGATCTCGTCGATGCGGATGCCGCACGCCGAGCGCTCGCCTCTCTGCTGGCCGAGCGCGGTCTGGATGACGCCCGTGCCGCCTACGAGCGCGGTTCGCTGCACGATTCGCTCGGTGAGGAGGCCGAGGCCGTGCCGCTGTACCGTGCGGCTCTGGCCGAAGGCCTCGACCCGAGCCTGCAGACGCAGGCGACGATCCAGCTCGCGAGTACGCTGCGCAATCTGGGCGACGCGTCCGGCGCGATCGCGCTGCTGCAGGCGATCCCGGCGGACGATCCTCTGACTGATGCGGCGCGCGCCTTCCTCGCGCTCGCGCTGTTCGATGACGGCAAGCCCGCCCCCGCTCTCCGGACCGCGTTGCAGACACTCGCGCCCCGCCTTCCGCGCTATCAGCGTGCGGTCGGCGCCTATGCGGGGGAACTGCAGAACCCCGACCGGATCCGTGCCATCGCCGTCGGCCTGCTCGTGCAGGACGGCTGGGTGCTCGCGGAGGAGTATGCCGGGTCCGCTCAGAGCGGGTCGTTCCTGCGGGCTCCAGGCGGCGGCGTCGAGTTCGGCGAGCGCGCGGACGACGCCGTCCGGCGCGAGTTCGCGGAGGAGCTCGGCGTGACGCTCGACGAGGCGCGACTGCTCGGCGTCACGGAGAACATCTTCGATGCGCACGGCAAGCGCGGTCACGAGATCGTCTCCGTCTACGGCATCCGCTGCGCCGAGCTCGAAGCGCTGCCGAGGGGCGCGCGGCTCGATGTGCAGGATGCCGACACGAGCGTCGGCTGGTATCGGATCGACGCACTGCCCGCACCGTTCTACCCGGTGGGATGCCTCCAACTGGCCGTCTGATAAGCTTGACCGGCTCGAAACCGGAGTTTTCGGGCATCCCCCTCTTCTGACGAAGACCCCTCGGCATGCCCCGGCGTGCAGTCCGAGCGGGGCGAGGAGCGGGAGATACGTCCGCGAGCCGTGACAGACACGGCCGCGTCACCAGAAGGAGAGCTTCGTGGCAACGAAGTCCCAGGACCGCCGCAAGGTGCGCCTCTCGCGCGCTCTCGGCGTCGCCCTCACCCCCAAGGCCGCCCGCTACCTCGAGAAGCGTCCCTACGCTCCCGGTGAGCACGGCCGCACCAAGCGCAAGCAGGACAGCGACTTCGCCGTCCGCCTGCGCGAGAAGCAGCGTCTGCGCGAGCAGTACGGCATCCGCGAGAAGCAGATGCGCAACACGTTCAACGAGGCCCGTCGCAAGGACGGCCTGACCGGTGAGAACCTGGTCGAGCTCCTCGAGATGCGTCTCGACGCCCTCGTGCTGCGCGCCGGCTTCGCCCGTACCACGGCGCAGGCCCGCCAGCTCGTCGTGCACCGTCACATCCTCGTCGACGGTCAGCTCGTGGACCGCCCGTCCTTCCGCGTGAAGCCGGGTCAGCTCATCCACGTCAAGCCCAAGAGCGAGGCGCTCGAGCCGTTCCAGGTCGCTGCGGCCGGCGGTCACGCCGAGGTGCTGCCGAACGTTCCGGCGTACCTCGAGGTCGAGCTCGACAAGCTCCAGGCGAAGCTCGCGCGTCGTCCCAAGCGCGCCGAGGTGCCCGTCACGTGTGACGTGCAGCTCGTCGTCGAGTACTACGCGGCGCGCTAAATCCAGGTCTGCATGCGATCGAAGGGCGTCGGGGTCTCCCCGGCGCCCTTCGGCGTTTGCACCTAACATGGACAGCATGAAGAGCGTGCTGTGGTTCGTCCTGGGTCTTGCGGGAGGCTTCGTCGCCGCCCACATCATCGACAAGGATCCGCGCGGACACGACGCCCTCGCCGAGGTCGACGCACGGATCACCGAGTTCACCGACCGCATCGGCGAGGCGTACCGTGCGCAGGAGGCGAAGATCGACGGCATCGCCGCGTCGGTCAAAGACGCCGCCGCCCAGATCGCCGACTGACCCGACCCGTCGCTCCGCCGCGCGCCCTCCGGCGCGGGCGTACACGCACCTGCTTTCGCCCGAGGAACCCACATGAAGACCGCCGAGATCGCCCAGCGCTACCTGGACTACTTCGAGAAGAACGGGCACACGATCGTGCCCTCGGCATCCCTCGTCTCGCCCGACCCGGCGCTTCTGTTCGTGATCGCGGGCATGGTGCCGTTCATCCCGTATCTGTCCGGCGACGTGCCTGCGCCGTATCCGCGCGCGGCCGACAACCAGAAGTGCATCCGCACGAACGACATCGAAGAGGTCGGCAAGACCCCCCGGCACGGCACCTTCTTCCAGATGCTCGGCAACTGGTCGTTCGGCGACTACTTCAAAGAGGGCGCGATCCGGTACGCGTGGGAGCTGCTGACCTCCTCCGAAGCGGACGGCGGGCTCGGCTTCGACCCGAAGGACCTGTGGGTCACCGTCTACGAAGAGGACGACGAGGCGCACGACCTGTGGCGCGAGATCGCGGGCCTGCCGGAAGAGCGCATCCAGCGCCTCGGCAAGGACACGAACTACTGGTCGACGGGGCTTCCGGGCCCGGCGGGACCCTGCTCCGAGATCTTCTTCGACCGCGGCCCGGCGTACGGCATCGACGGGGGACCGGCGACCGATGACGACCGCTACGTCGAGATCTGGAACCTCGTGTTCATGCAGTACGAGATCACCGACGTGAAGAGCAAGTACGACTTCACGATCGTCGGCGAGCTGCCCGCCAAGAACGTCGACACCGGCATGGGTCTCGAGCGCATCGCGTTCCTCAAGCAGGGCGTCGACAACATGTACGAGACCGATCAGGTGCGTCCCGTGCTCGACAAGGCGGTGGCGCTCTCCGGCAAGACCTACGGCGAGAACCACGAGGATGACGTGCGCTTCCGCGTCGTCGCTGATCACGTGCGCTCCTCGCTCATGCTGATGAGCGACGGCGTCACGCCGTCGAACGAGGGGCGCGGGTACATCCTCCGCCGCCTCATGCGCCGCGTCATCCGCGCGATGCGCCTGCTCGGCGTCGACGCCCCGACGTTCGCCGAGCTGTTCGCGACATCGCGGGATGCCATGAAGGACGCGTATCCCGAGGTCGCGACGGACTACGCGCGAATCTCGCAGTACGCCCTCGCCGAGGAGGCGACCTTCCTGCGCACGCTCGCGGCGGGCTCGGAGAACCTCGACGCGTCGATCGCGGCGGCGAAGGCCTCCGGAGCGACCGGCATCGGCGGCGCGGAGGCGTTCCTCCTGCACGACACCTACGGGTTCCCGATCGACCTGACCCTCGAGATCGCCGAAGAGGCGGGTCTCACGGTCGACCGGGGCGCGTTCGACACCCTCATGTCCGAGCAGCGCGCCCGCGCCAAGGCCGATGCCCGTTCGCGCAAGCGCCAGCTTGCCGACACGAGCGTCTACCGCGACCTCCGCGCGAAGGGCGAGACGGTCTTCACCGGCTACACCGACCTCGAGACGGAGTCGACGGTCCTCGGCATCCTCGCCGAGGGACACCCCGTCGCGAGCGCCGGTGCCGGCCGGATCGTCGAGGTCATCCTCGCCGAGACCGCGCTGTACGCCGAGAGCGGCGGCCAGGTGGCCGACAAGGGCGTCATCGTCGGACCGGGCTACGAGCTCGAAGTGCTCGACGTGCAGCGTCCCGTGCCCGGCCTCGTCAGCCACACGGTCGAGGTGACGACCGGAGAGGTCGCCGTCGACCAGCCCGCGACGACGGTGGTGGATGCCGCGAACCGCCGCGCCGCGCAGCAGGCACACTCGGCGACGCACCTCGTGCACGCGGCTCTGCGCGACACGCTCGGCAAGACGGCGACGCAGGCCGGCTCGCTCAATCGCGCGGGGTACCTGCGCTTCGACTTCACGTGGGGCCAGGCGCTGTCCGACGCGACGAAGACGGAGATCGAGGAGATCGCCAACAACGCCGTCCGCGACAACCTGGACGTGACCACGCGAGTCCTCTCGCTCGATGAGGCGAAGGCGGCCGGGGCCATGGCGCTGTTCGGCGAGAAGTACGGCGAGACCGTGCGGATGGTCGACATCGGCGGCCCGTGGTCGCGCGAGCTCTGCGGTGGCACGCATGTCGCCTCGAGCGCCGAGGTCGGGCTCGTGAGCCTCGTCGGCGAGTCGTCCGTCGGCGCCTCGAACCGCCGCGTCGAGGCCCTCGTCGGGCTCGACGCGTTCCGCGAGCTCGCCGCCGAGCGCGCGATCGTGTCACAGCTCACCTCGTCGCTCAAGACGCCCAAGGACCAGCTCGCCACGAAGATCGCCGAGCTCTCCGCGAGCCTCAAGTCCGCCGAGAAGCGCATCGCCCAGTTCGAGGCGAAGGCGCTCGAGGGGCGCATCCCCGCCCTCGCGGGCGCGGCCACGGCGGTCGGATCGTTCCGCCTTGTCGCCGAGTCGCTCGGCGTCGCGGCGTCCGCCGACGACGTACGCTCGCTCGCCCTCCAGGTGCGCGAGCGGGTCGGCGCGGGTGCGGTCGTCGCGCTCGGCGCGGAGGTCGCGGGGCGCCCGGTCGTCATCGTCGCCACGGACGACGCCGCCCGTGTCGCCGGTGCGAAGGCCGGTCAGCTCGCCAAGGCCGCCGCATCTGCGCTCGGCGGCGGCGGCGGCGGACGCGACGACGTCGCACAGGGCGGCGGAACGGATGCCGCGGCGCTGCCCAGCGCACTGCGCGCCGTGCGGCAGGCGCTGGAGGCGGCGACCGCGTGAGCGGCTTCCGCCGCGGAGTCCGGCTCGGCATCGATGTGGGAAAGGCCCGCGTCGGCGTCGCGCGCTGCGACCCCGACGGGCTGCTGGCGGTGCCCGTCGAGACCGTGCCGCGCAGCGAGGCATCCGTCGCGCGCATCGCCGCGCTCGCGTCGGAGTACGAGGCGTTCGAGCTCCTCGTCGGCCTGCCGGTGAGCCTGTCGGGCGGAGATACGGCATCCACCGCGGATGCGCGCGACGTCGCCGCCGACCTCGCTGCCGCGACGGGCCTGCCGGTCCGCCTCGTCGACGAGCGGCTGAGCACGGTGTCGGCACACGCCGCGCTGCGGGATGCCGGAAGATCCCAGAGATCTTCTCGTAGGATTATCGACCAGGTCGCCGCGGTGGTGCTGCTCCAGCAGGCCATCGACGTCGAGAAGGGCACCGGTACCCCGGCCGGCGCTCTGCTTTCCGGATCGCAGGAGAACCCCTGATGCCCGACACCCCGCCGAACGACGATCCGTTCGCGGACCTCTTCCAGAAGCTGCCGACGCCCGCGTCGACACCGGCTCCGAACCCGGCGCCCCGGTCCGTGACGCCCCCCGCCGCCGTGCCCGGCAGCCGTCGCGCGGCGCGCGAGGCGGCGGAAGCCGAGCGTACGCACGAGGATGCCGCGGCCCCCGCAGCCCCCGTCGCCTCGGCTCCGACGCCGCAGCGATCGGCGGAGACTGTGGAGACTCCGGAACCCGCGGCGCCGCGGGGTGCGGGCTCCCCGAGGGTGACCCGCGGTCTGCTCGACGATCCGGAACCCGCGGTCGATCCCGCTCCCGTCGCTGCGCCGCGTGCGACGCAGGGCGTCGAGGCGCTCTTCGCCGCCGACACCCACCACGACGACGATCGCGCCCGCATCGAGCGTCACCAGCGAGATCGGCGCAAGAGCCGCATCGCCGGGTGGGTCGTGTTCGCGGTGATCCTCGCGATCCTCGGTGGCATCGTCGGCGGCGGCTTCTACGTCTGGACGACGTACGAGGACAAGATCCGCGCCTTCATGGGTTGGGAGGAGCCGAAGGACTACGAGGACGGCATCGCGGAAGGCGATGTGAGCGTGACCATCGTGTCGGGCGACACCGGCTCGTCGATCTCGACGACGCTCTTCCAGTCCGGGGTCACGAAGACCGACAGCGCGTTCTACGACTACCTCATCAAGACCGCTCAGAACCCCACCTTCCAGCCGGGGGTGTACGCCCTTCAGCAGAAGATGTCCTCCGCGGCTGCGCTGAAGGCCCTCCAGGACCCCGCGAACCGCCGCGAGAACACGGCGCAGCTGCCCGAGGGGTTGACGCTCGAGTCGACTCTCGCGCGAGTCGCCGACGGGACCGGCACCCCGCTCGCCGATCTCCAGGCCGCCGTCGCGGACCCATCGGTGTACGGCGTCGCCGCGTCGTCGCTCGAAGGCTGGCTGTTCCCCGCCACGTACACCTTCGACCCGGGGACGACGCCGCAGCAGATGATCCAGACGATGGTTGACCGCACGGTGCAGTCGCTGGATGCCGCCGGGGTGCCGGTCGACCAGCGCGAGCGCATTCTCACGATCGCTTCGATCATCCAGCGCGAGGCGCGCTTCACCGCGGACTTCTACAAGGTGTCGCGTGTGATCGAGAACCGCCTCGACCCGGACAACGAGGAGACTCACGGCCTCCTGCAGATGGATTCCACGGCGCAGTACGGGTACAACGAGATCAACAAGGGGACGGCGAGCTCGTCCGCCGAGGCGCTCGAGAACGACAATCCCTGGAACACCTACCTGCATCCGGGCCTCCCCATCGGGCCGATCGCGAACCCGGGCGACGTCGCGATCGACGCGGCCATGCACCCTGCCGACGGACCGTGGCTGTACTTCGTGACCGTGAACCTCGAGACGGGCGAGACCGTCTTCTCGACGACGTACGCCGAGCACGAGAAGGCCGTCGCGCAGTGGCAGGAGTGGTGCTCGGCCAATGACAGCGATGACTGCTGAGGTCGCGGACCGCCCGAGATTCGAGGTATGGGGCGATCCCATCGCGCACAGCCTCTCGCCGCGGATCCACTCGGCGGCGTACGAGCGGCTCGGCTGGGACTGGGCCTACGGGCGTCGACAGGTCGCCGCGGCCGCGTTCGGCGGTGAGCTCGAGCGAACCGAGACATCCCTCCGCGGGCTCTCGATCACCTTTCCGCTCAAGACGGAGGCCCACCGTGCGGCGACGAGCCGCGACGGTACCGCCGAGCTCACCGGGGCGGTGAACACACTCGTCCTCGCAGAGGGGCGGCGCCTCGGCTTCAACACCGATGTCGGCGGCATCGTCGCCGACGTGCGATCGCTCGGGATCGAGACCGCCGAGATCGCCAGGATCGTGGGTGCGGGAGCGACCGCGACGTCCGCCCTCGTGGCCCTCGCGCACCTCGGCGCCCGCGCGGTCGATGTCGTCGCGCGGCGCCCGGACGCGGCGGCGCATCTCGTGGCGCTGGGGAAGCGGCTCGCGGTGGCGGTCGCGGTCGTCCCGCCCGAGACGGCGGCCGCGGCATCCGTGCCGCTGACGATCTCGACGCTGCCGGGGGGTGCCGTGCTGCCCGCGGAGGCGGCCGATCGGCTCGCGGCGGGGGGTGGTCTGCTGTACGACGTCGTGTACGGACATTGGCCCACGCCGCTCGCAGAGGCGTGGGGGCGCGCGGGGGCGCCGGCTGTCGACGGGCGCGGGATGCTGCTGCGGCAGGCCGTGCTGCAGATCCGTGCGTTCGCGACGGGCGAGGTCACCCAGCCTCTCCCCGACGAAGAGGACGTCGTGGCCGTCATGCGCTCCGCGCTCATGGGAGACTAGAGGGATGCTCCGCGTGCTCACGGCCGGCGAATCGCACGGCCCCGAACTCGTCGCCTTCATGGAGGGTCTGCCGTCCGGCGTCCCGATCTCCCGAGCGGCCATCCAGGCCGACCTCGCGCGTCGCAAGCTCGGCTATGGTCGCGGCTCGCGGATGAAGTTCGAAGAGGATGACCTCACCATCTCCGCAGGCGTCCGCCACGGCTTCTCCATCGGCAGCCCGATCGCCCTGCGCGTGGGCAACACCGAGTGGCCCAAGTGGACCGAGGTCATGAGCGCGGAGCCCGTCGAGCTCACCGACCGCTCGCGTGGTCGCGGGGCGGCGCTGACCCGTCCGCGGCCCGGTCACGCCGACCTCGTCGGCATGCAGAAGTACGGGTTCGACGAGGCTCGCCCGATCCTCGAGCGCGCGAGTGCGCGCGAGACAGCGGCGCGCGTCGCGCTCGGCGCCATCGCCCGGTCATTCCTCGCTGAGCTCGGCATCCGTCTGGTGTCGCACACGCTCTCGATCGGGCCCGTCCAGGTCCCGGCCGGGCGCCCGGTGCCGACTCCCGACGACGTCGACGCGCTGGATGCCGATCCGCTGCGCTGCTTCGACGCCGAGACCTCCGCGGCCATGGTCGCCGAGGTGGATGCCGCGAAGCGCGACGGCGACACGCTGGGGGGCATCGTCGAGGTACTCGCGTACGGCCTGCCGCCGGGCCTCGGCTCTCACGTGCAGTGGGACCGACGCCTCGACGGACGGCTCGCGCAGGCGCTGATGTCGATCCAGGCGATCAAGGGTGTGGAGGTCGGTGACGGGTTCGAGACGACGCGTCGCCGCGGTTCGGTCGCGCACGACGAGCTGTTCGCGACGGACGAGGGCATCACGCGCTCCTCCGACCGCGCCGGCGGCACCGAAGGCGGCATGTCCACGGGCACCGTGCTGCGCGTCCGCGCCGGCATGAAGCCGATCGCGACCGTGCCGCACGCGCTGCGCACGATCGACGTCGCGAGCGGAGAGACCGCGACCGCGCACCACCAGCGCTCCGACGTCTGCGCCGTGCCGGCGGCCGGCGTCGTCGCCGAGGCGATGGTCGCGATCGTCCTCGCCGGCGAAGTGCTGGAGAAGTTCGGCGGCGACGCGGTCGCGGAGACGCGCCGGAACCTCGAGTCGTACCTCGCCACGATCCCGTCCGCGCTCCGGAGCGCGGCGGACAGCGACGACGCGCTCGGATGACCGAGCGCGCGATCGTCCTCATCGGGCCGATGGGGGCGGGGAAGACGAGCGTGGGTCGACGCGTCGCGCGCGCCCTCCAACGTCCCTTCTCGGACACCGACAAGATCGTCGTCCGCGACCACGGACCGATCCCGGAGCTCTTCCTCGCCCACGGGGAAGGGCATTTCCGCGCGCTCGAACGTGCCGCGGTGCGTGAGGCCCTGGCATCCGGCGGTGTCGTCGCGCTGGGCGGCGGCGCGGTGCTCGACGCCGACACGCGTGCGGACCTGCGGCGTCATCGCGTGGTCCTGCTGACGGTGCAGCCCCACATCGTCGGCTCGCGGATCGGCGGCACCGATCGCCCCCTGCTGGCCGGCGAAGACCCCGTGGCGCGGTGGATCCGCATCTACGAGGAGCGCCGCGCACTCTACGAAGAGGCTGCCGATCTCGCGCTGGACGCGTCCACCGGCCCGCTGGCGGACATCGTGACGCGCATCGTGGAGTGGGTCGGCGACGACGCCCGCGACGACAACGAAGGAGAGCACTCGTGACCGACACGACGATCATCCGCGTCGAGGGCGACGCGCCCTACGACGTGCGCGTCGGCCGCGGCATCCTCGGTGACGTCGCCGCGGCCCTCCCCGAATCGGCGCGCAAGGTGCTCGTCGTGCACCCGCCCACGCTCACCGCACAGGCGACGGCCCTGCGCGACAGCCTCGTCGCATCGGGCGACCGGCAGGTCCTCCTCGCCGAGATCCCGGACGCCGAATCCGGCAAGCGCGTCGAGGTCGCCGCGTTCTGCTGGCAGGTCATGGGCCAGGCGGACTTCACCCGCAGCGACGCCGTCATCGGCTTCGGCGGGGGAGCGGTCACGGACCTCGCCGGATTCGTCGCCGCGACGTGGTTGCGCGGTGTCGCCGTCGTCCAGGTGCCGACGACCGTGCTCGGGATGGTGGATGCCGCTGTCGGCGGCAAGACCGGCATCAACACCAACGAGGGCAAGAACCTCGTCGGCGCCTTCTGGCCGCCGCGCGCGGTGATCTGCGACCTCGACCTGCTCGACACCCTCAGCCGCAACGAGCGGGTCGCGGGGTTCGCCGAGGTCGTGAAGGCCGGCTTCATCTGGTACCCCGAGATCCTCGATCTCATCGAAGCGGACCCCGAGGCCGTCGTCGATCCGCGCAGCCCCGCGTTCCGTCGCTGCATCGAGCTCGCGATCGAAATGAAGGCGCGCGTCGTCGGCGAGGACCTGCGTGAGGCGGGGCTGCGCGAGGTGCTGAACTACGGCCACACGCTCGGGCACGCGATCGAGCATGCGGAGCGCTACCAATGGCGCCACGGCGCGGCGATCTCGATCGGCATGCTGTTCGCCGCCGAGCTCTCCCGACTCGCGGGGCGCCTGTCGGATGCCGCCGCTCAGCGCCATCGCGACATCCTCGAGCTGCTCGGGCTGCCGACGAGCTACCGCGCGGGCGCCTTTTCGCAGCTCTTCGCTACGATGCAGCGCGACAAGAAGACCCGCGGATCCATGCTGCGGTTCATCGTCCTCGACGAGATCGGCAAGCCCACGGTGCTGCAAGCCCCCGACGAGTCGCTCCTGTTCGCCGCCTACCAAGAGGTCGCCTCCGCCTGAGCGGCCTGAGCGGCCTGAGCGGCCTGAGCGGCCTGAGCCCACGCGCTGCTCGTCCCACTTACGGCACCGCATGTCCCAATGGTGGTCGGTTTCCGAGGGGGAAACCGACCACCATTGGGACATGGTCAGGGGTGGGCGGGTTGTGTGGGGCGCGGCATCCGCCTCGCCTCAGGCGTCGACGAGCTGACGCTCCTGGGTCCGCAGGCCGAGCTCCGCGGTCGGGATGTCCTTCGTCTCGCGGGCGGTGGCGGCGCTCACGATCGCGATCAGGGCGATGACGGCGGTGAACACGGAGATCACGACCCAGCCGCCGGGTGCGACGCCGCCCAGGGCGGTGACGATCGACGGCGCGAAACCGGCCATCAGGAACCCCAGCTGCGTCCCGATCGCCATGCCCGAGAAACGTACGCGGGTGGAGAACATCTCGCCGTAGAACGACGGCCATACGGCATTGGCGGCGGCGTAGCCGAACGAGAACGTGAGCACCGCGAGCGCGAACGTCAGGATGGTGTTCCCGCTGCTCATCGACAACATGTAGAACGGCATCAACACCGCGGACGCCGCCGCGCCGTAGATGAAGACCGGCTTGCGTCCGATCCGGTCGGCGAGCTTTCCGAACACCGGCTGGGTGCCCAGGGCCACGATGTTCGCGACGACCACGAGCCACAGAGTGAGGCTCTCGGCGAGACCCACCTGCTTGCCGTAGGCCAGAGCGAGATTGCCGAACACGGTCGACACCGCGGCGATGAACGCGCAGAAGATGACGCGCAGCACGTCACGCCAATGATCGCGCAACAGTGGGATGAGAGGCATCCGCGCGATCTTGCCTTCGGCCTTGGCATCCTCGAACTCCGGCGTCTCGTGCAGCGAGCGGCGGATGAAATAGGCGACGAGCACGACGATGGCGCTCAGCCAGAACGGGATGCGCCAGCCCCACGTGTACTTGATGTCGTCGGGCAGCGCGACGACGGGGATGAAGATGAGCGCCGCGAGGATCTGGCCGCCCTGCGTCCCGGTCAGTGTCCACGAGGTGAAGAAGGAACGACGGTCGTCAGGCGCGTGCTCGAGAGTGAGCGACGATGCGCCGGCCTGCTCGCCGGCCGCGGAGAGCCCCTGCATCAGGCGGCAGAGCACGAGGAGCGCGGGGGCGGCCCATCCGATCTGGGCGAAGCCGGGCAGGCAGCCGATGATGAACGTCGACAGCCCCATCAGGACGAGTGTGAACATCAGCACCTTCTGGCGGCCGATGCGGTCACCGAAGTGACCGAGAATCACGGCGCCGACGGGGCGGGCGATGTAGGCGAAGCCGAACGTGGCGAACGACATCACGAGCGCGGCCTGATCTCCGGAGGGGAAGAAGACGGTCGGGAAGATCAGCGCGGCGGCCGAGCCGAACAGGAAGAAGTCGTAGTACTCGACGGCACTGCCCATGAAAGAGGCGACGGCGGCCTTCACGGGTGTTTTCCGCGTCGTTGCGGTGGCGGACATGGTGGCATTTCTCCTTCAGTGGGTGAGGCCTTCGGTGGGTGGGGCCTTCAGCGGGTGGGGGTTCAGCGGGTGAGGATCTCGTGGTCGGCGCCGACGAGGGTGTGGAAGTGTGCGGACATGCGGTCGGGGTCGGGGTGGACCCCGGTGATGAGGGCGAAGGCATCGACGGCCTGGAACACGGCCATCCGCCCGCCGTCGAGCGTGCGCGCTCCGACGGCGCGGGCGGCGCGGAGCAGTTCGGTCTCGAACGGGCGATACACGATGTCGGCGACCCAGAGTTCCGGGCGCAGCAGCTGCGCCGAGAACGGGATGCCGGGATGCTCCGCCATCCCGGTGGGCGTGCAGTGCACGACGCCGTCGGCGGCGTCGAGAAGCGTCGACAGGTCGGGGAGGGCGCCGGCGACGACGCGCTCCCCGCCGTGACGGCCCCCCAGATCCGCCGCGAGCTCGGCGGCGCGCCGCGCGTCGACGTCGACGATCGTGAGCCGGCCGACGCCGATGCGCAGGAGGGCGTCCGCGACGGCGGATCCGGCGCCGCCGGCGCCCAGCTGGACGACGCGGTCGGTCGCGGCGTCGGGCAGGCCCGTCACGAATCCGGCGGCGAAGCCCGTCGTGTCGGTGTTGAACCCGACCCGCCCCTCGGGGGTCAGCAGCACGGTGTTGACCGCGCCGAGCGCTGCCGCGACCGGATCGACGCGATCGAGGTAGTCGAGTACGAGCCGCTTGCACGGGTGCGTGATGTTGAGGGCGTCGAATCCGAGATGCTCGGCCCAGTGGAGGACGTCCCCGATGGTGTCGGGGGAGAGGCCCAGCGCCGTGAGGTCGATCGGGCGGTACACGTAGGGGATGCCGAGGGCCTGCGCTTCGGCCATGTGCATCGGCGGTGTCAGGGACGGCGTGACGCCGTTGCCGACGAGCCCCACGAGGTACGGGCGGTCGCTCGGGCGAGCATCGGCCATGGTGGTACTCCTTCGTACGATCCAGTTATGTACTAACTGGTACGTTCAGAGTGAAGCATGGATGCCTTCGCGACGTCAAGAGATTTTTCACGGCCCTGCCGCGCGGTGGTCAGAGGGCGCTGAGCCAGGAGACGACGACGTCGCCGATGAGCGCACGCAGATGCGCGCGACGAGCGTCGAAATCGACGTCGAAGAGGTAGCCGAACGTGTGCCGGTTCGCCACCTGGAAGACGCAGTACGCGCTGATCACGAGGTGGACGTCGAGTGCATCGACATCGGTGCGGAAGACGCCCGCCGAGCGCCCGCGATCGAGAATGCCCTCGAGTATCGTCATCGCCGGCTGGCCGAGCGTGCGTAGGGAGTCGATGCGGCGGATGAACTCGCCGCGGTGGATGTTCTCGATGGAGACGAGACGGATGAAGTCGTCGTGTGTGACGTGGTGGTCGAAGGTCAGCTCGGCGAGTTCGCGGATCGCTGCGCGCGGGTCGGTGTGAGCGACGTCGATCGCACGCTCGGCCTCGCGGATGCCGCGATACGCGTTCTCGAGGACGGCGAGATAGAGACCTTCCTTGCTGCCGAAGTAGTAGTAGATCATCCGCTTCGTCGTGCGGGTGCGCTCCGCGATGATGTCGACGCGCGCTCCCGAATAGCCGTCTTCGGCGAAGACCTCCGTCGCGACGGCGAGGAGTTCTGCTCGGGTGCGCTCCGCGTCGCGTTGCTGGCTGGCCACGAGAGTCAGGATATCGATGCGGGAGAGAGCCTTCGGGAGGCGCGACGCTCTTCCGCGGCAATGTACCACCTGGTACATTGCCGCCATGAGAACCTCGATCGCCACGGTGTGCGTGAGTGGAACGCTCGTCGACAAGCTCCACGCATGCGCCGCCGCCGGTTTCGACGGGGTCGAGGTCTTCGAGCCGGACCTCATCGCCGCCCCCGAGAGCCCGGACGAGATCCGCGCCGTCGCCGAGCGCCTCGGGCTCACTCTCGATCTCTTCCAGCCGTTGCGCGATGTGGAAGGGGTGGATGCCGAGGAGTTCGCGCGCGTCCTCCGCCGCGCCGACGCGAAGTTCGCCCTCGCGGCGCGGATGGGGATCGGCACGGTGCTGTGCTGCAGCAACGTCGCCACTGCGACGATCGATGACGACGACACGAGCGCGGCGCAGCTGCGTGCTTTGGGAGACGCTGCGGCGCGGCATGGCGTCCGAATCGCGTTCGAAGCCCTCGCGTGGGGCCGCTACATCGACGACTATCGCCGTGCGTGGCGCGTCGTCGAGCTCGCCGCCCACCCCGCCGTCGGGGTGTGCCTCGACTCGTTCCACATTCTCTCGCGCGGGCACGATCCAGCGGCGATCCGCGACATCCCGGGGGAGAGGATCTTCTTCCTGCAGCTCGCCGACGCGCCGCGACTCGAGCTCGACGTGCTCTCGTGGAGCCGCCATCACCGCCTCTTCCCGGGCGAGGGCAGCTTCGATCTCGTCGACTTCATGGGGCACGTGCTGCACGCGGGGTACACGGGGCCGTGGTCGCTCGAGGTCTTCAACGACACCTTCCGGCAGACCGACGCGGCGCGCACGGCGCAGCATGCGCACCGTGCGCTGCAGTGGCTCGAGGATGCCGTCGCGCGCGCGTTCCCGGACCTCCCGGGCCTGTCGATGCTGCCGGACTCCGCTGCGCCGTCGGGCGTCGACTTCGTCGAGATCAAGGCCGAGGACACCTCGGCGATCGAAGTGCAATTGGCGCAGCTCGGATTCACCTCCCGCGGTCGGCACCGCACGAAGCCGGTGACCCTGTGGACGTCGGGGCGGGCACGCATCGTGCTGAACGAGCAGCACGCGCGCGGCGCGGTCCCGCACCTCGCCGCGATCGGATTCGAAGTGGATGACGCGGCCGCCGTCTCGCGGCGCCTCGCGCAGCTGGGCGCACCGCGCGCATGGCGGAGGACGTACGCCAGCGAGGAGCGCCTCGACGCCGCGGTCGCTCCGGGTGGCACCGAGGTGTTCTGGACGCAGGCATCCGACGCCGGCGATCCCGCGTGGACGGCGGAGTTCGAGCATGGCGAGCAGCTTCGACCGCCCGTCGTCAGGGGCGTCGACCACGTGAGCATGACCCAGCCGTGGCAGGAGATCGACGAGACCGTGCTCTTCTACACGGCCGCCTTCGGGTTGCGCGCCGAGAGCGCGACGGAGGTCCCGAGCCCGGATGGCCTCGTGCAGAGCCGCGTCCTCGCGGGGCCGCCGAGCGCGATGGGTGATCGCGTACGACTGCCGCTCAACGTCGCGCCGCCCGCACTTGCCGGCCACGGTGACAACGGCGCGTTGCCGCAGCACATCGCGTTCACGTGCGACAACGTGCGGGCGCTGGTGCGTGGCGCGCGGGAGCGCGGGCTCGACACGCTGCGGATGCCGCCGAACTACTACGACGACCTCGAGGCGCGGTTCGATCTGGATCCCGCGTTCCTCGCGGAGCTGCGTGACCTGTCGATCGCCTACGACCGCGACGGGGATGGCGAGTACCTGCAGGCGTACACCGCGACCGTCGGGCAGGTGTTCTGGGAGTTCGTGGAGCGGCGCGGTGCGTACGACGGCTTCGGCGCCGGCAATGCGGGCATCCGCCTCACCGCGCAGCGCGGCTCGCGGCAGGCGGGCGCGGGGCGCTGATAAGGTGCCGACCGTGACCACGCCGCGCCGCCTCCTGCTCGTCAACGGGCCCAACCTCAACCTGCTCGGAATCCGCGAGCCCGCCACGTATGGACACGACACGCTCGCCGATGTCGAGCGCCTCGTGACGGATGCCGCCGCTGCACGCGGGTTCGAGGTCACCGCGGTACAGAGCAACCACGAGGGGGTGCTGCTCGATGCGATCCACGCCGCGCGCACGGCGTGCGCGGGGATCGTCATCAATCCGGGCGGTCTGACGCATACCTCCGTGGTCCTGCGCGACGCGCTGTCCGGCGTCGCGCTACCCGTCGCGGAGGTCCACATCTCGAACGTGTACGAACGGGAGGAGTTCCGTCACCACTCGTACGTGCACGATGTCGCCGCCGTGCACGTGATCGGGGAGGGCATCGCGGGCTACGCCCGCGCCGTCGGCCTGCTCATCGACGTGATCGCGGGGCGCGCGGAAGGCTGACCGCTTCGGCGGACGGGGGAGACGGCGGCTTCGAGGGGAGTGCGAAGCACACCGCGATCGCGACGACGGTGAAGCCGACCGCCCACCAGAAGGCGACGTCGAAACCGTCGGCGAGTGCGTTCAGATCGGTCGCGCCGGCCACGGCGGAGTCGAGGATGACCGCGAGCAGCGCGGTCCCGAAGGCGCCGCCGAGCTGCTGCGCGAGCCTCGTGAGGATGCTCGCGTGCGGCACCTCCTCCCGGGTGAGACCCACGAAGCCGACCGACATCACGGGGATCATGACGGCGCCCATGCCGAAGCCGCGCAACCCCAGGACGACGGCCAGCCACCATGGGTTCGTCGAGGCGTCGGCGAGCGCGAAGGGCGCGGTCGCGGCGCCCATCACGACGAAGCCGGCGACCGCGACGATTTTCGCCCCGATCGCATCGGTGAGCCGCCCGGCGAGCGTGCGGCTGAGCAGTGCACCCACGCCCTGCGGGATCAGGAGGAGCGCCGCGCCGAGGGCATCGACTCCGTGCACGACCTGGAAGAACAGCGGAAGCAGCAGCATCGACCCGTAGAGGGATGCTCCGGAGAGGAACATCACTGCCGAGGCGCTTCCGACGGAGCGTCGCCGGAGCAGGCTCACATCGATCAGGCCCGTGCGGGCGGTGCGAGTCTCGAAGAGGACGAACGCGACCGTGAGGACGAGCCCCGCCGCGAGCGGTGCCCACACGTCGGCGCGCCCGAAGCCGCCGTCCTGGCTGACGTTCGAGAGCCCGTAGAGGATGCCGACGAGCCCGGGTGAGACCAGGAGCAGGCCGATCCCGTCCAGCCGCACGCGGTCGTGCGGCGGATCTGCGGGGATGAGTTTCCAGGCGAGCAGCAGCCCGATCACGCAGAAGGGCACGTTCACCCAGAACAGCCAGCGCCAGTCCGCCCACGCGAGGATCAGTCCGCCGACGACCGGGCCGAGGATCG
Organism: Microbacterium sp.; assembly: GCF_017305435.1. Classification (GTDB taxonomy): domain Bacteria; phylum Actinomycetota; class Actinomycetes; order Actinomycetales; family Microbacteriaceae; genus Microbacterium. Next base: position 362,086 of record NZ_JAFKIP010000004.1, read on the forward strand.
GGCCGAGCGCCGCGGGCAGGCTGACGGTGGCCATCAGCCTGCCGAGGTTCGCGCCGCGCGGCACCTGCTGGATCGCCAGCGTCGCCATGAGCGGCATCATGAGTCCGCCGCCCAGGCCCTGGACGATGCGGAACGCGATGAGACTCGTGGCATCCCACGAGAGCGAGCAGGCGATGGATGCCAGGAGGAAGATCGTCAGCGCGATCATCCACAGCCGCTTGCCGCCGAGCCGCGACTGAGCCCAGCCCACCACGGGGATCGCGACGCCGAGGGCCAGAAGATATCCGGTGGTGACCCACTGGATCGTGGTGATCGGGACGTCGAGGTCGGCCGCGAGCGTCTTCAGCGCGATGCTCATGATGGTCGAGTCGAAGATCACGGCGAGGCCGCCGACCACGAGCACGAGGGCTGTGACGATCGCGCTCCGGGGTACGGCGGCTGTGGAGTCGGACGAGGCGACGGGGTTCACCGACATGGCATCCTTCTTAAGGTGCATTGATGTATCTAATTGCGGGAGTCTACGCCGGTGAAATAAGATACACAAATGGATCTTGACAACCCCGCAAAACGCCGACGCGGCCGCCAGCTCGAAGAGGCGATCCTCGACGCAGGCTGGCAGCAGCTGCTCGACGCCGGTTACGCCGGGTTCACGATCGACGCCGTCGCCGAGCGCGCAGGCACGAGCCGCTCAGTGCTCTACCGGCGCTGGCCCGACCGCGACGCGCTGCTGCGCGCGACGCTGAAGCACGGACTGAACCAGGGGCGGCGAGACCCCGAAGACACGGGATCGCTGCGCGGGGACATGCTCGCGGCGCTGCGGCAGGCGAACTCGACGCGCAGCACTGTCGCACCGCTGTTGAGCGTGTTCATGGGCGCCTACTACGCCGAGTCCGGGCGGACCTTCGCCGATGTGCGCGCGGACGCGTTCGGCGAGGTCGCCGGGCGCAGCGTCGACATCATCCTCGAGCGCGGGATCATCCGCGGCGAGGCCGATCCCGCCCGCCTCACCGCGCGAGTGCGCACGGTGGCGATGGATCTGTTCCGACACGATCTGCTGATGACGGCGGCGGCGCTGCCCGACGAGGACCTCGTGGCGATCGTGGACGAGGTGTTCCTGCCGCTGGTGCGCCCCGCGGGTGAGACGGGCTTCGCGTAAGATAGAGCGCTGGGTCGTGCGTGCACGGGCCCGCTGACCTCACACGAACGGAAACTCCACACTCATGGCATCCACCGCAGACATCAAGAACGGCGTCGTCCTCAACATCGACGGACAGCTCTGGAGCGTCGTGGAGTTCCAGCACGTCAAGCCCGGCAAGGGCGGCGCGTTCGTGCGTACCAAGCTGAAGAACGTGCTCACCGGCAAGGTCGTCGACCGCACATTCAACGCGGGTGCAAAGGTCGAGATCGAGAGCGTCGACCGCCGCGATTTCACCTACCTCTACAACGACGGCGACAGCTTCGTCTTCATGGACGTCGACAACTACGACCAGCTGTCGGTGGGAGCGGCGACCGTGGGCGACGCGGCGAACTTCCTGCTGGAGAACCAGCAGGTGCAGATCGCGCTCAACAACGAGAACCCGCTCTACGTGGAGATACCCGCCTCGGTCGTCCTCGAGATCACCTACACCGAGCCCGGCCTCCAGGGCGACCGCTCATCGGCCGGCACCAAGCCCGCGACCGTCGAGACCGGCTACGAGATCCAGGTGCCGCTGTTCGTCGAGCAGGGCACGAAGGTCAAGGTCGACACCCGCACGGGCGACTACCTCGGCCGCGTCAACTGACGCGGCGCTGACGCATGAGCGCACGTTCCAAGGCGCGCAAGCGCGCCCTCGACATCCTGTACCAGTCCGACATCCGCGGCGATGAGCTCGCGGTGACCCTCGCCGCCGAGGCTAAGCGCGCCGCGAGCGAGCCGGCCCGCGAGGCGTCGTGGCTGTACGCACGTGAGATCGTCGACGGCGTCATCGACAACGGGGATGCGATCGACGAGCAGATCGTGACCCACGCCCGCGATTGGAAGCTCGAACGGATGCCGGCGGTCGATCGCGCGATCCTGCGCATCGGCGTGTGGGAGATCCTCTTCAACGACGAGGTCCCCACCGCCGTCGCGATCGACGAGGCGGTGGAACTCGCGAAGGAGTTCTCCACCGATGACTCGGGCTCGTTCGTGCACGGCGTGCTGGCGCGCATCGATCGCGCCGGCTGAGTCGTCGCCGCCTCTTTACGGGGCTCAGGGCAGCGCGTCGAACACGCCGCCCGCGATGTCGAGCGCATCGCCCCCGGCACCGATGAGGTCGCCGACGGCGAACCCGATCTCGACGAGCCCGCCGAGCGCGTCCGCGACCTGGAGGATGTCGAGGGTGCTGGCAGCGACCTCGCCGAGCGCGCTGAGGCTCGTGGCATCCAGCTCGTCGTAGGCGATCTTCAGGTGGGCGAGCCATGCGCGCTCGACGCCGAACACGACGGCCCACGGCAGCAGCTTCTCGTGCAGGAGGAACGTCTCGACGGGTCCCTGACGGGTCAGCGCACCGCTCGGTGACTGCAGCACGCGCAGGCGATCCGTCTCGGCGAGCGTCAGGTACTGGCGGAGACCGTCCAGGTGCGTGCGCCGCGGCTCGGCATCGGGAGTCGGTGCGCGCCGTTCGCCGGGCGGCACGATCCACAACGCGAGTGCGAGCAGGAGGACGGCGAGCGCGCACACGATGCCCGGCGCCCAGACGCCGGCGACGAGCGTGAGGGCCGCGGCGGGGACGGCGATCATGAGCAGCAGGACGGCGGCGACCCGCACGGTGAGGCGGGCACGGGTGACACGGGGGCTCAGCAGTCCGCGCCGCGCGAGGACGGCGGCGCGGCGGTCGACGTACGCGCGCACCCGGCGGGCGACGGCGCGACGGTCCTTCGAGAAGCGGCGGACCCTCTCACGGGGATGCCCCGGGCCGAACAGCGCCTCGAGCAGCTCCGCTCCGGCAGGGGTGAGGTCGGCGCCGTCGACGAGTTCCACGCCGACGGCGGCGCGTCCGCGCGGCCCGGTGTCGGCGACGAGGCGCACCGCGCCCGTCGTCGCGAGCTGGAGCAGGCCCGCCGCGACGGCGCGCCGCTCTCGCCCCGCGAGGATCGCGTCGTCCACGACATCGGCGGATCGCGCCGGCGGCTGGATCGGCGAGTACTCGACGACGATCGATCGTGGCAGGGCCGTCGCGCGGACGCGTGCGACGAGCGCGCAGACGAGCAGTACGGCGGCGATGAGGGCGAGCGCGGTCGCGATGAGCACCCGCCCAGTGTAGGGACGGGCAGGATGGATGCCATGGATTCCTGGCGCACGGTCCTGCTGCCGGCGGCTGCCGACCCCGTGCACGAGCTCGCGCTCGGTGTCGAGCTGCGCGTGCGCGAATCGGCCGCCGCGGCGCACTGGGGTGCCCGCCGGGTCCGTGTCGCGACGGCGCGCGACCTCACGGGGGACGACCCCGGAGCGGAGCTGCTCGTCGGCCTCCGGCCGCTCGCGCGGCGCGAGCAGACCGCGGCGTGGGCGCGCTCCGGGGTCTCGTGGGACCTGCTCCGCCGCGGTGGTGGGGCATTCGCCCGCGCGCAGCGCGAGTGGTTCGTGGAGCTGTACGGGATCGCGCACGACGCCCGCCTGCTCGCGGGGCTTCGCGACGACTCCGACTGGGTCACCCTCGACGCCGTGACCTCGCCGCTCGTCTGGGCGCACCTGGACGCGGCATCCGCGCGGGAGATCCCCATCGTCCCGGCGGGCAAGGGTCAGACGGTGCGTATGGCTGCGCAGGCGACGGCAGCGGTGCGCGTGCGCTCGGAGTCACGCGGCGCGCTGCGGCTGGAAGCGGAGATCGCGGTGGGGGAGACGGTCCTCGATCCCCGCACGGTGCATCCCGTCGGCCGCACGGGGTTCTATGCCGCGCGAGCGGAGCGCAGCGGCATCCACCTCACTCTCGCCGCCGCCGACCTCGGCGAGGGCGTGTGCGCGCTGCTCTCCGCACCGGGCGGCGTCACCGTGCCCGCCGCCGACGTGCGTGACTTCGCGCGCGAAGCGCTGCCGCGTCTGGGCAGGCAGAACACGGTCCTCCTGGGGCCCGGGGTCGTGCTCCCCGAGCCGGACCCGACGACGCTCGTCGTGACGGTCGCATTCGGGGAGGGTGACGCGCTGACGTATCGGCTGGAGTGGGTGCGCGAGGGCTCCGATCGCGAACCATGTGGTGCGGTTCGCGAGGGAGACCTGGTGGAGCGCGACCTGCGGGCCGCGGTCGCCGAGGCATGGAGCCGCGCGCCCGACATCGCCTTCGCGCCCAGCGCCGAGCTGGACGGAGTGGATGCCGCGGAGTTCGCCGCGCTCATCCTCCCCGCCGTGGAGGAGGGCGACCACGTCCGGGTGGAGACGCGCGGGCGGCGCCGCGAGTACCGTGAGCTGCGCGGCGATCCGCGCATCACCGTGAAGACGGTCGAAAGCGCAGAACCCGACTGGTTCGACCTCGGCGTCCTCGTCGAGATCGATGGGCGCAGCATCCCTTTCACGCCGCTGTTCACGGCGCTCGCCCTGCGCAAGAAGAAGCTCCTCCTCCTCGACGGGAGCTACTTCTCGCTCGCCCATCCCGCCCTCGACCGTCTTCGCGACCTCATCGACGAGGCGACTGAACTCGCCGAGTGGGAGACGGGGCCGCGCGTCAGCCGCTATCAGGTGCCCCTGTGGGAGGCGTTCGAGGACCTCGCGGACGAGGCGCAGCCGGCGGTCGCGTGGCGGGCCGCCGTCGAGGCGCTGCGCGCGAGCGCCCCGAGCGCGCGGACGCCCGTGCCGCGCGCGCTGACGGCGCAGCTGCGTCCCTACCAGCAGGAGGGGTTCGATCGGCTCGCGCTGTGGTGGCGTCACCGCGTCGGAGGCATCCTCGCCGATGACATGGGTCTCGGAAAGACGCTGCAGGTGCTCGCGCTCCTCGCGCACGCGCGGGAGACAGGCGAACGGAGGCCCTTCCTCGTCGTCGCGCCGACATCCGTCATGGATACGTGGCGGGCCGAGGCGGCGCGGTTCACGCCGGACGTGCGCGTCCACGTGCAGGACGCCACACTCAGGAAGGCCCGAACGCGGCTGGAGGACATCGACGCGGAGGTCATCGTCACGTCCTACGGACTGCTCCGCCTCGACGAGGACGCGTACGCAGCCCGCTCGTGGGCGCTGGTCGTGCTCGACGAGGCGCAGTTCGTGAAGAACCCCGCGACCGGCCAGCATCGCGCGGTTCAGCGGCTGCGCGCCGACACGGTCATCGCCGTCACCGGCACACCGCTGGAGAACTCGCTCACCGAGCTGTGGGCGCTCCTCTCGCTCACGTGCCCGGGTCTCTTCGCGTCCGCGCGCCGGTTCCGCGAGGACTACGTGAAACCCATCGAGCGCGGCAAGGTCCCCGAGAACGAGGAGGGATCGAGCTACCGCGCGGCCCGACTCGCACGGCTGCGCTCGCGCCTGCGTCCCTTCGTCCTGCGGCGTACGAAGGAGCGCGTCGCCCCCGAGCTGCCGCCGCGGCAGGAGCAGGAGCTGCGCATCGAGCTCAGCGCCGCGCACCGCGCGGTGTACGACACTGTGCTGCAGCGTGAACGGCAGAAGGTTCTGGGCCTGCTCGACGACCTCGATCGCAACCGCTTCATCGTGTTCCGCTCGCTGACGCTCCTGCGCCGCCTGGCCCTCTCGCCGCTCCTCGTCGATGCCGTGGATGCCGACGAGGCTCGCTCCCGCGGCATCCGTTCGGCCAAGCTCGACGCCTTGCGGGAGCGCCTCGTCGAGCTCGCCGCCGAAGGCCACCGCGCGCTCGTGTTCAGCCAGTTCACCTCGTTCCTCGACCTCGTGCGCGCCGATCTCGACGCGCACCACATCGCGTACTCCTCTCTCGACGGCTCGACGCGGCGGCGCGCGGAGGTCGTCGACGGCTTCCGCGACGGCGACGCGCCGGTGTTCCTGATCAGCCTCAAGGCGGGCGGGTTCGGGCTCACGCTGACGGAGGCGGACTACGTGTTCCTGTTGGATCCGTGGTGGAACCCCGCCGCCGAGGCGCAGGCCGTCGACCGGACGCATCGGATCGGCCAGACCCGCCCCGTCACGGTGTATCGGTTGATCGCGAGCGGCACGATCGAGGAGAAGGTGCTCGCGCTGCAGCAGCGCAAGGCGCGCCTCTTCCGGGCTGTCGTGGGCGACGACGACGCGCTCGCCCGCGCGCTCACGGCGGAGGACATCCGGGGGCTTCTCGAGCCGTGATGGTCGCGAACACACGCGCGCTATTCCCGGCCCGCCGCCAGGATCGAGCCCGGGCCGCCGCGTAGACTCGTCGTCGCTCGTCGCCCGCCCCTGCCAGGAGGTCACCCATGCGCATCACAGGTCTCGGTCACGCCGGCATGTTCATCGAGACGACCGGCGGCTCGATCCTCTGCGACCCGGTGATCGGCCCCAGCTTCTTCGGCTCGTGGTTCCCGTTCCCCGACAACCGCGGCCTCGATTGGGAGCGCTTCGGGCGCGCCGACTTCCTCTACATCTCGCACCGGCACCGTGACCACTTCGACGGGGCGCTGCTCGAGCGCTACGTGCCGAAGGACATCCGTGTGCTCCTGCCCGCGTACCCGACGGACGATCTCGAGGTGGACATCCGCGCGCTCGGCTACGAGAACATCGTCTACACGCAACCGGGGGAGACGCTGGAGTACGAGAACGGCCTGAAGATCATGGTGACGCCGCTGCGTGCGCCGAGCGACGGCCCGATCGGCGACTCGTCGCTCTCGGTGGACGACGGCACGGCATCCATCCTCAATCAGAACGACTCTCACCCGCTCGATCTCGAGAAGCTGCTGAGCTTCTCGAAGCCCGATGCCTACTTCACGCAGGTGTCCGGAGCGATCTGGTGGCCGATGGTCTACGACCTCGAGCTGGCGGCGAAGCAGAACTTCGCGCAGCTCAAGCGCGACGCGCAGAACAAGCGCGCCATGTACTACATCGAGAAGGTGGATGCCGAGCACGTCTTCCCGATGGCAGGCCCACCCATGTTCCTGCGCGAGGACCTCTTCCGCTACAACGGCCTGGGCCTGGACAACGAGTCGATCTTCACCGATCAGCGTCAGTTCCTCGCGCACATGCGCGAGGTGCGGCCGGAGCAGAAAGGGTACGAGTTCGTCCCCGGGACCCAGGTCGACATCACGGGGGGCGAGCTCACCGTCACGCAGACGCTCTACACGTCGGCGGAGATCGACCACATCTTCGACGAGAAGTGGGACTACCTGGCATCCCAGCGGGACTCGCGCCAGGGCGAGATCACGGCGGAGATTGCTCGGCGCGCCGAGGTCCTGCCCCCGGACGAGATGCTCGCGGCGATCAAGGAGTGGTGGGAGCCGTTGCTGCGACGCGCCCGCACGATCCGGATGGGCGTCGGCGGCAACGTCCGATTCCGCATCGGTGAACTCGACATGATCGTCGACTTCCCGAAGGCGAAGGTGCGGGAGTACGCGGGGGAGGAGTGCATCTACTGGTACACGATTCCCGCCGATCTCGTCTCGACGAACATCGCCGATCACGAGATCGACTGGTCGAACTCGATCTTCCTGTCGATGCAGTTCGAGGTGGGGCGTTCGGGCAAGTTCAACGAGTTCCTGACGACGTTCCTCAAATGCCTCTCACGCGACCGGATCGAGTACGTGGAGAACTGGTACGCCGAGCAGTCGGATCAGACCGAGGATGCCGAGATCGATGGCTGGAGCGTTCAGCGCCGGTGCCCGCATCTGCGCGCCGATCTGACGAAGACCGGGAAGATCGAGGACGGGGTGCTCACGTGCGCCCTGCACGACTGGAAGTGGGACCTCGCGTCCGGCCAATGCCTCACGACACCCGGGCACCCGATCCGCTCCTCTCGGATCGTCGAGACCGCCGCCGCGGCGGCGTCGTGACGTCGTCGTGACATCGCGCCGGCGGATGCTCGATCCGCTGCATCTCGTCGACGTCTTCGTCTACGTCATCGTGCTGAACCTCGCGGCGCAGTTCTTCCCGAGTGTCGTGAGCGAGAGCTTCGCGACGTCGCTGCTGACCGCGATCATGCTCAAGCTCGTGCTGGAGGTGATCCTGAAGGTCAAGAAGGCCGTCCTCGCGCGGCGCGCCGCGGCATCCACCCGTGCGCAGCGGGTCGTATCGCTGGTCATGCTCATCCTGATCCTGCCGGGCAGCAAGTTCGTGCTGCTGTGGCTCGAGGACGCGCTCTTCGGCGATGCCGTCAGCCTCGGCGGGTTCTGGTCGGTGACAGTGCTCGTCTTCGCGTTGACCGGGGCGCGTGCACTTGTACGGCTCGTGCTCGAGCCCGTGCCCACCCGGTGATCGAGTGCCAGCCGCGCAGCGGCTGCTCGACCCGGTGATCGAGTGCTTGCCGCGCAGCGGCTGTTCGACCCGGTGATCGAGTGCCCGCCGCGCAGCGGCGGGTGTATCGAGATCACATACGGAGCACGCGCATCTTGAGTCGCACCGGCGAGGTCGTGACCGCCCGCCACCGGTGACCCGTGCCGTGCCACGATGGCGCCTTCACTTCGGGCACGCCCGCGTTCATCCGGATACCCCACCCATATCGGTCGAGGAACCGGTGGTGGTACCAGCACAGGAGCACCCCGTTGTCCGTGTGAGTCGGCCCGCCGCGAGCGTGCTCGGTGACGTGGTGGATCTCGTACCACCCGGCCGGCACGCCGCAGCCGGGAATGACACACCCGCCGTCGCGCAGGGCGATGGCGCGACGTTGATGCCGGTTGAAGACCCTCTCCTCGTTCCCGATCCCAACGATCCGCCCGTTCGCTGCGGTGGTCACGCGTTGGATGACACCCGTGCACGCGATCCGACGCGCGGCGGCGATGCTGAGCGGGCTCTCGCACGCGTCGGCGTGCGCGTGTCCGAGGTCGTCGGCGAGGTCCGTCGCGTCGACCGACACGACGAGAACCGGCGCAGCCCCGCCGATGGTGGGGAGCAGACCGCTCGATGCCGCAACGGAGAGCGCGGAGGCCAGGGCGTCGTGCTGCTTCTGTGCTCTCGTCCGGTCATCCCGTGCCGGGAGGGGTACGAGCTCACCGCTCTCATCCGTCGCGTACGGGTCGTCGAAGGCGACGGCCGGAGCGAGGTGCGCGTCGAAGATCGTCTGCAACTGCGCCGCGACGTCGGGGAGCAGCATGCCCCGCACGGGCACACCGTGCTGCGTCGCGGTACCGATAAGGAGAGACCGCTTGCGTTCCGCAGCGCGTTCGCGGGGTTCGGCGCCGTCCTGGTCGAGGGCGAGGGCCCAGGTCTGCGCATGGATCCGCAGCAGCGCTGCACACGCGGGAGGCGCTCCGTCCGGCCCTTCCCCACGCGCCTCCGCGACGACGATCGCCGCGGCTTCCTCCCGCACCTCCGCGGAGATGCGGGGCGCGGCGGCCTGGAGGGCGTCGGTGATGGCGAGGATGCCGTCGACCCCGATCGCTCCGTCGAGCATCGCTTCGCGCACCGCGGGATACTCGGCATCGAGGAGCTCGCCGGTCATGTCGGAGATCCGCGGCCGGACGGACTTCGCGGCACGCTGCCACCGGGTCACTGTCCGCGGCGCGGCAACGGTCAGCGTCTGGAGCAGTTCGGTGACGTCACGGCATCCCAGGTGCGACGTCATCCGCTCGTCGCGCACCGCGCCCTCCGAGCGGCGCTCCACTTCGCCGACCGCGTCCACCGTCAGCGCCTCGAGCAGTCGTCCGAGCCGACCGATCGCCGCCACCTGCGCCGCGAGTTCGACCTCGGTCGCACACTGCAGCGCCCGGCACGATACGCCGGTATCGAGGACCTCCGCGACCTGCGCGAGCAGGTCGTCGAGCGGAGCGGTGAGGAGGTCCATACCCTCCATTGTGACGAGGGCCTCCGACATTGAGGGCCAGGAAAAGACCAGATCGACGGACTTATCGGAGTCCATCTTGATGACACTCGCCTCATCTCCGAGAGCTGCGACCGTTCGACGATCGCGAATGGGGACGGATCCTGCCTTTGTCTTTCGACACGTTCAGACGGACTCGAGTGGTTGACTTGTGATGTGCATCTCGAGCTGTGCCGGGTAGTCGATGTGGGTGCGCTGACGACATTCTTGAGCGAAGTCGATCTCACCCTGAGTGGTTTGGACGCGCCGAGCGTGCGGCTTTGGATCGAGCGCGACGAGAGCGGCAGGATCGTCGGCAGCACGGGGTACGAGATCAGTGATGATGGGTACCATGCGTTGATCCGGAGCGTGGCAGTCGCCCCGACGCGCCGGTCGCGTGGCCGAGGCAGTGCCCTCGCGAGCTTCGCGCTTGAGCGTGCGGCTGAAGAGGGTGCGATGAGAGCCTGGCTTTTCAGTCGTCGTTCTGGGCCTTTCTGGCAGAGCCTCGGTTTCGAGTCCGCTGATCGTGATGAACTCGCTGCAGCGCTGGCGGACACGCATCAGGTTCGACTGTTCCAGCAGACGGGGCAACTGGGTCGGGAAGTCGCGTGGTCGCGCGCTCTCTCGACGAGGACTGAACTCATGCGGCGATGACGTGCATTCTGCTCCTGACGATCACCAAGAAACCACCGCACCGTGACCTCGACGCGATCCGGTAGGCTGAAGCTCGATACACCCGCAACCTTTAACCCCGTCCTGTGAGGCGGAGAAGGGAGCAGCGCATGGTCACGCCCGAGTCAGTTCGGACAGTGATGCACGCCGCCGACATCGCCCGTGCCCTGACTCGGATCTCCCACGAGATCCTCGAGTCCAACAAGGGGCCCGACGGCCTCGTGCTCCTCGGCATCCCGACTCGCGGCGTCACGCTCGCCGAGCGCGTCGGCGCACTCCTCGCCGAGATCTCCGGCACCGCCGTCCCGGTCGGTGCGCTCGACGTCACGATGTACCGCGACGACCTGCACCGGAACCCGACGCGCGCGCCGCATCCGACGTCGATCCCCGCCGGCGGCATCGACGGGAAGACGGTCGTGCTCGTCGACGACGTGCTGTTCTCCGGCCGATCGATCCGCGCCGCCCTCGACGCCCTCGGCGACATCGGTCGTCCGGCCGCCGTGCGCCTCGCGATCCTCGTCGACCGCGGCCACCGCGAACTGCCGATCCGGCCCGACTTCGTGGGCAAGAACCTGCCGTCGGCGCGCAGCGAGCGCGTCAACGTGCACCTCGCCGAGACCGACGGCATCGAGGAGGTGACGATCGCATCATGAGGCACCTGCTCGACACCAAGACGCTCACCCGTGAGGCCGCTCTGCAGCTCCTCGACGTCGCCGAGGACATGCGCGACACGCAGTCGCGCGAGGTCAAGAAGCTCCCCACGCTGCGCGGCAAGACGGTCGTGAACCTCTTCTTCGAAGACTCCACGCGCACCCGCATCTCGTTCGAGGCCGCGGCCAAGCGGCTGTCCGCCGACGTCATCAACTTCTCGGCGAAGGGATCGTCGGTCAGCAAGGGCGAGTCCCTCAAGGACACGGCGCAGACGTTGCAGGCGATGGGGGCGGATGCCGTCGTCATCCGGCACGGCGCCTCCGGAGCCCCGCGCACCCTCGCGACGAGCGGCTGGATCACCGCCGGTGTCGTCAACGCCGGCGACGGCACGCACGAGCACCCGACACAGGCCCTCCTCGACGCGTTCACGATCCGCAAGCGCACCTTCGGCGACGACAGCCGGGGGCGCGACCTCAGCGGCATCCGCGTCACGATCGTCGGCGACATCCTGCACTCGCGTGTCGCGCGTTCCAACGTGTGGCTGCTCGCGACGCTCGGCGCGCACGTGAGGATCGTCGCTCCGCCCACGCTCGTGCCGCAGGACGTCTCGGCGTGGCCCGTCGAAGTCTCCTACGACCTCGACGAGGCCATCGCTGCGGGCCCCGATGCGATCATGATGCTGCGCATCCAGCTGGAGCGGATGAGCGCCGCGTTCTTCCCGACGGAGCGCGAGTACGCGCGCCGCTGGGGACTCGATCGGGCGCGCCTTCGTGCCCTGCCGGAAGGTAGCATCGTGATGCACCCCGGACCCATGAACCGAGGGCTGGAGATCTCCGCCGACGCCGCCGATTCGCCGCGTTCGACCGTGCTGGAGCAGGTCGCGAACGGCGTCTCGGTGCGCATGGCGGCCCTCTACCTGCTGCTCGCCGGTGAACGGGAAGAGCAGCGCGACACGACCCTTCGACAAGCTCAGGGACCGAAAGACGAGGACGCCCGATGACGTATCTGATCAAGGGAGCCCGCCTCAGCGGCGGGGATGCCACCGACCTGATCGTCTCGGACGGCGTGATCACCGAGGTCGGCCCGGGCCTCTCGCTGGCGGGCGCGACCATGATCGACGCCGAGGGCCTCGTCGCCCTGCCGGGCCTGGTCGACCTGCACACGCATCTGCGCGAGCCGGGCTACGAGGCATCCGAGACGATCCTCACCGGATCGCGCGCGGCCGCCGCGGGCGGCTACACGACGGTGTTCGCCATGCCGAACACCTCACCCGTCGCCGACACGGCGGGCGTCGTCGAGCAGGAGCTCGCCCTCGGCGAGGCCGCCGGTTACGTGCACGTCCAGCCGATCGGTGCCGTGACGGTCGGGCAGAAGGGCGAGCGACTCGCCGAGATCGGCGCGATGGCGTCGTCCCGCGCGCGGGTGCGCGTCTTCAGTGACGACGGTTTCTGCGTCTTCGACCCGCTCATCATGCGCCGCGCACTGGAGTACGTGAAGGCGTTCGACGGCGTCGTCGCTCAGCACGCCCAGGATCCGCGCCTCACCGAGGGTGCCCAGATGAACGAGGGCACCGTCTCGGCGGAGCTGGGACTCGCCGGCTGGCCCGCCGTTGCGGAAGAGGCCATCATCGCGCGCGATGTGCTGCTCGCCGAGCACGTGGGTTCGCGCCTGCACGTCTGCCACCTCTCCACGGCCGGGTCGGTCGACATCATCCGGTGGGCGAAGAAGCGCGGCGTGAACGTCACCGCCGAGGTGACCCCCCACCACCTGCTGCTGACCGAAGAGCTCGTGCGCGGCTACGACGCACGCTTCAAGGTCAACCCGCCGCTCCGCCGTGACGAGGACGTGCGGGCCGTGCGCGAGGGTCTCGCCGACGGCACGATCGACATCGTCGCGACCGATCACGCCCCGCATCCCGACGAGAGCAAGTCATGCGAGTGGCAGGCGGCCGCCAATGGCATGGTCGGGCTGGAATCGGCGCTGCGGGTCGTGCACGAGGCGGTGGTCGCGACCGGGCTCCTGGACTGGGCAGATGTCGCCCGCGTGATGTCGGCGACGCCGGCACGCATCGGACGTCTGACGGATGCCGGGACGCCCCTCACCGTCGGCGCACCGGCCTCGCTCACGCTCTACGACCCGTCCCCGGTCCGCCCCTTCACCAGTGATGATCTGCGGGGGAGCAGCGTCAACTCGCCGTACCTCGGCCGGGAGCTGCCCGGCGAGGTTCGCTGGACCCTGTTCCGCGGCGCCCCCACCGTCGCCGACGGCGTCGTCGCCGAGAGCATGACGGAGGTGCGCGCATGAGCCGCGAGGGCGCCCTGCTCGTCATCCTCGCCGTCGTCGTCGTGCTGATCGGGCTCGGGGTCGTCGCATGGCGCCGACGCGCCCGCCGCGACTCGGGCTTTGTCGCCCCTGTCGGCGAGATCCCCTCCGGCGCCGAGGCGACGTCGACCGCTTCCGGGTTCTACGTCGCCACGACGCGCCATGACGAGCCGCTCGAACGCCTCGCGATCGCGGGACTCGCCTTCCGATCGCGCGTGGTCGTGACGGTCACCGACCGCGGCGTCGGCCTCGCCCTCGCGGGCTCCGCGCCGCTCTTCCTCCCGGTCGCGCAGATCGCCGCGGTCGACCTCGCGCGCGTCGCGATCGACCGCGTCGTCGAGCCCGGCGGGCTCGTTCGTCTGACGTGGAGCGCCGCGCGCACCGGCGGTGGGAGCGAGCTCGTCGACACCTTCCTCCGACCGCAGGATGCCTCAGCACGCGCGCTCGCGGACGCGATCGCCGCGACGCTGCCCGCGCCGTCCGCACCCGCTGAGGCATCCGCCTCGAAGACTTCACCGACCGACACCCCGACGGGAACCGACGCATGACGCGCACCACCTCCTTCACCGCCGATCCGGCCGTCCTCGTGCTCGAGGACGGGTCGCGCCACCCCGGCCGCGCCTACGGCGCGCGCGGGGTGACCCTGGGCGAGGTCGTCTTCTCGACCGGCATGACCGGGTACCAGGAGACTCTCACCGACCCCTCCTACGCCGGCCAGATCGTGCTGCAGACCGCGCCGCACATCGGTAACACCGGCATGAACGGCGAAGACCCCGAGTCCCGCCGCATCTGGGTCGCCGGCTACATCGTGCGCGACCCCTCGCGCGTCGTCTCCAACTGGCGCGCCGAGGAGTCTCTGGACGACGCGCTCGTCCGCGACGGCATCGTCGGCATCTCGGGCGTCGACACCCGCGCCATCACGCGGGTGCTGCGCTCGGCGGGGTCGATGCGGGGCGGCGTGTTCTCCGGCGAGGCCGCGGCGCTGGATGCCGAGGAGCAGCTGCGTCTCGTCCGTGAGGCCCCCGAGATGTCGGGCCAGAATCTCTCCGCCGAGGTCTCCGTCTCCGTCGCCGAGCTGACCCCCGCCATGGGGGAGCGGATCGGCAACCTCGCCGTGCTCGATCTCGGCGTCAAGCAGGCCACGATCGACAATCTCGCCGCGCGCGGCTTCGACGTGCACGTGCTGCCGCAGTCCGTGACGATCGACGAGATCCGCGCGATCGAGCCGGTCGCGGTCTTCTACTCGAACGGTCCCGGCGACCCCGCGGCATCCGGCGATCACGTCGCCCTCCTGCGCGCCGTGCTCGACGAGAAGCTGCCGTTCTTCGGGATCTGCTTCGGCAACCAGCTGCTCGGTCGCGCGCTCGGCTTCGGCACCTACAAGCTCCCCTTCGGCCACCGGGGCATCAACCAGCCGGTGCTCGACAAGCAGACCGGGCGCGTCGAGATCACGGCGCACAACCACGGCTTCGCGGTCGACGCTCCGCTCGAGGGTGAGGTCGAGTCGCCGAACGGGTACGGCCGCGTCGAAGTGAGTCACGTCGGGCTCAACGACAACGTCGTGGAAGGCCTGCGCGCGCTCGACATCCCCGCCTTCAGCGTGCAGTACCACCCCGAGGCCGCCGCCGGCCCCCACGACGCCAACTACCTCTTCGATCGGTTCCGCGACCTCGTCGTCGCTGATCTCGATACACGCGCTACGCGCGCACTCGATCACCGAGAAGATACACGCGCTACGCGCGCACTCGATCACCGAAAGGGTGACAAGTAATGCCCAAGCGCGACGACATCAAGAGCGTCCTCGTCATCGGGTCCGGCCCGATCGTCATCGGCCAGGCGTGCGAGTTCGACTACTCCGGCACGCAGGCATGCCGCGTGCTGCGCGAGGAGGGCGTCCGTGTCATCCTCGTGAACTCGAACCCGGCCACGATCATGACCGATCCCGACTTCGCCGACGCGACCTACATCGAGCCGATCACGCCGGCCGTCATCGAGACGATCATCCAGAAGGAGAAGCCGGACGCGATCCTGCCGACCCTCGGCGGACAGACCGCGCTCAACGCCGCGATGGCCCTGCACGAGCAGGGGATCCTCGAGCGCTACGGCGTCGAGCTCATCGGCGCGAAGGTCGACGCGATCCGCAAGGGCGAGGACCGTCAGATCTTCAAGCAGCTGGTGCTGGATGCCGGCGCCGACGTCGCGCGCTCGGTGATCGCGCACACGATGGACGACCTGCTGGCCGGTGCCGCCGAGCTCGGCTACCCGCTCGTCGTCCGCCCCTCGTTCACGATGGGCGGGCTCGGCTCGGGTTTCGCGTACGACGAGGAGGACCTCCGCCGCATCGGCGGCGCGGGCCTGCGCGACTCGCCGACCACGGAGGTGCTCCTGGAGGAGTCGATCCTGGGCTGGAAGGAGTACGAGCTCGAGCTCATGCGCGACACGGCTGACAACACGGTCGTCGTCTGCTCGATCGAGAACGTCGACCCCGTCGGCGTGCACACGGGCGACTCGATCACGGTCGCTCCGGCGCT
Source organism: Microbacterium sp. (assembly GCF_017305435.1). Taxonomy (GTDB): domain Bacteria; phylum Actinomycetota; class Actinomycetes; order Actinomycetales; family Microbacteriaceae; genus Microbacterium. The sequence continues at coordinate 378,149 of NZ_JAFKIP010000004.1, forward strand.
GACTCTGACCGACCGCGAGTACCAGAAGCTCCGCGACATCGGCATCGACATCATCCGCGCCGTCGGCGTCGACACCGGTGGCTGCAACATCCAGTTCGCGGTGGACCCGGCATCCGGCCGCATCATCGTCATCGAGATGAACCCGCGGGTGTCGCGCTCGTCGGCGCTCGCCTCCAAGGCGACCGGCTTCCCGATCGCGAAGCTCGCTGCGAAGCTGGCGATCGGCTACCGCCTCGACGAGGTGCCCAACGACATCACGCAGGCGACGCCGGCGAGCTTCGAGCCGACGCTCGACTACGTCGTCGTGAAGGTGCCGCGGTTCAACTTCGAGAAGTTCCCGAATGCCGACACGACGCTGACGACGACCATGAAGTCGGTCGGCGAGGCGATGGCGATCGGCCGCAACTACACGACCGCGCTGCAGAAGGCGCTCCGCTCGCTCGAGAAGCGCGGGTCGAGCTTTCACTGGGGCGAGGAGTCGCGCTCGGTCGCCGAGCTCCTCGAGATCGCGAAGAAGCCCACCGACGGGCGCATCGTCGTCCTGCAGCAGGCCATGCGCTTTGGTGCCACGGTCGAGCAGGCCTTCGAGGCGACCAAGATCGACCCCTGGTTCCTCGACCAGATGGCGCTCATCAACGAGGTCGCCGCGTTCGTGCAGGACGCGCCCGAGCTGGATGCCGCGACCCTGCGCCTCGCGAAGGAGCACGGCTTCTCGGACGCCCAGCTCGCGCAGCTGCGCGGCATATCAGAGGCCGAGGTCCGCGGCATCCGGTACGGCCTCGGCATCCGGCCCGTCTACAAGACCGTCGACACGTGCGCGGGGGAGTTCCCGGCTCTCACGCCGTACCACTACTCCTCGTACGACTACGAGACCGAGGTCACGCCGTCGGAGCGGCAGAAGGTCGTCATCATCGGCTCCGGACCGAACCGCATCGGGCAGGGCGTCGAGTTCGACTACTCGTGTGTGCACGCGTCGTTCGCCCTCGCCGACGCCGGCTACGAGACGATCATGGTCAACTGCAACCCGGAGACGGTCTCGACCGACTACGACACGTCGGACCGCCTGTACTTCGAGCCGCTGACCCTCGAGGACGTCCTCGAGGTGCTGCACGCGGAGAGCGCGTCGGGCGAGATCCTCGGCGTCGTGTGCCAGCTCGGCGGGCAGACGCCGCTCGGCCTCGCGAAGGGCATCGAGGATGCCGGTTACACGATCCTCGGGACCTCTCCCGCCGCGATCGACATCGCGGAGGAGCGCGAGCTCTTCTCGCAGCTGCTCGACCGGGCGGGGCTCATCGCGCCGCGTCACGGCACGGCGACGGACGAGGCCGGCGCGATCGCGATCGCCGAGGAGATCGGCTACCCCGTCCTCGTCCGCCCGAGCTTCGTGCTCGGCGGGCGCGGCATGGAGATCGTCTACGACACCGAGAGCCTGCGCGACTACTTCGTGCGCACCGCGGGCGAGGTGGTCATCGAGGACGGCAAGCCCCTCCTCGTCGACCGGTTCCTCGACGACGCCGTGGAACTCGACGTCGACGCGCTCTACGACGGTCACGAGCTGTACATCGGCGGGGTCATGGAGCACCTCGAAGAGGCCGGCATCCACTCGGGCGACTCCTCGTGCACGCTACCGCCCGTCTCGCTCGGCCGCACCGAGATCGACCGCGTGCGCACCGCGACCCTCGCGATCGCCGAGGGGGTGGGCGTGCGGGGCCTCCTCAACGTGCAGTTCGCCGTCTCGGCCGGGGTGCTCTACGTCATCGAGGCGAATCCGCGCGCGTCGCGCACCGTCCCGTTCGTGTCGAAGGCTCTCGGCATCCCGCTCGCGAAGGCCGCCAGCCGCATCATGGCCGGCGCGACGATCGCGGAGCTGAAGGCCGAGGGGCTCCTGCCCCTGCAGGACGGCTCGCGCGTTCCGCTCGACGCCCCCGTCGCCGTCAAGGAGGCGGTGCTGCCGTTCAAGCGGTTCCGCACCGCCGACGGCCACACGGTCGACTCCGTGCTCGGCCCCGAGATGCGTTCGACGGGTGAGGTCATGGGCATCGACCGCGACTTCCCGACGGCGTTCGCGAAGAGCCAGGCGGGCGCGTACGGCGGACTTCCGACGTCGGGGACCGTCTTCCTCTCCGTCGCCGACGACGACAAGCGCGCCGTGATCCTGCCGGCGCACCGCCTGCAGGAGCTCGGCTTCCGCCTGACGGCGACCGAGGGCACGGCCGAGATCCTCGCGCGCAACGGGATCCGCGTCGAGGTCGTGCACAAGTACTCCGACACGCAGGAGTCGGGGGAGCGCAACGTCGTCGACCTCATCAATGCGGGCGAGATCGACATCGTCGTGAACACCCCGTCGGGCGGCATCGCGCGCGCCGACGGCTACGAGATCCGCGCGGCCGCGGTCGCCGCCGACAAGGCCCTCTTCACGACGATGGCCGTGCTGGGCGCCGCTGTGAGCGCTCTGCCGGTACTCCGCGAGGGCTTCGCGGTGAAGAGTCTCCAGGAGTACGCGACGGACCGCGCCGAGCGCTTGGCGGAGGCCCGACGGTGAGCTTCGGCGCCCGCCTGCGGGTCGCGATCGACGCCTACGGCCCGCTGTGCGTCGGCATCGACCCGCACGAGGTGCTGCTCCGGGCGTGGGGGCTGGATGCCTCGGCATCGGGCGCGCGCGAGTTCGGCCTCCGCACGGTCGAGGCCGCGACGGGGCGGGTCGGGGTCGTGAAGCCGCAGGTCGCGTTCTACGAGCGCTACGGCGCGGCGGGGTTCGCCGCGCTCGAGGACGTGATGGCGGCCGCTCGTGCTGCGGACCTTCTCGTCATCGCCGATGCGAAGCGCGGGGACATCGGCACGACGATGGACGGCTACGCGGCCGCGTGGCTCGTGCCGGGCGCGCCGCTCGAGTGCGATGCCGTGACGCTGAGCCCCTACCTCGGCGCCGACGCGCTGCACGGCGCCCTCACGACGGCGCTCGACCACGACAAGGGAGCGTTCGTCCTCGCTGCGACGAGCAATCCCGAGGCCGCCGCGATCCAGCGGGCCCGCGTCGACGAGGAGGAGAGCGTCGCCGAGCGCATCGCGCACGATGTCGCGGCGCGCAACATCGGCGCGCCCGGATCCCTCGGCTCGGTCGGGCTCGTCGTGGGCGCGACCGTCGACCGGCGCGCTTTCGGACTCACGGACATCGTGCTCGCCGGCACCCCGATCCTCGCGCCCGGATTCGGCGCGCAGGGGGCGGAGCCCGCAGATCTCGCGCGCCTGTTCGGCTACGTCGCCTCCCAGGTCGTCGCGAGCGAGAGTCGCAGCGTCCTGTCGGCCGGCGCCGCCGGCCCCGGAGCCCTCGCGACGCGCATCGAGGAGCGTGCGGCGCTGTACCGTAGACGGTGATGATCCAGACGCGCCGCCCACCCGAGGTCGACCGCGCCGCGGCATCCCGACGTGCCGTTGCGGCGCGCCGGGAGAGAGCGGCCCTGAAGAAGGACGTCGCCATGCGCGTCCTCTCTCCGCAGGAGCTGCTGCGCCGCGCCGGCGAGCATCCCGACACGCCCGCCGGCGCGATGCGCGTGACCGAATACCTCACCGCGCTGCCGGCGATCGGCGAGGGCAAGCGGGATCGGATCCTCGCGGAGCTCGGCATCGCCCCCGTGAAGCGCCTCGGCGGGCTGGGCCCCCGGCAGCGCGTCGCGCTCTCGCGCTGGCTCGACGAGCGCTTCCCCGAGCCGTCGCCGCGGGCGGGTCGCAGCCGCCTCGTCGTCCTCGCCGGTCCGACAGCGGTCGGCAAGGGGACGGTCGCCGCGCACGTCAAGGAGCACCACCCGGAGATCCTCCTCTCGGTCTCCGCCACGACCCGCGTGCCCCGCCCCGGCGAGGTGAACGGCGAGCACTACTTCTTCGTCGACGACGCGGAGTTCGACCGGCTCATCGCCTCGGGCGAGCTCCTCGAGTGGGCCACGGTGCACAACGCCCACCGCTATGGCACGCCGAAGGCGCCCATCGAGAAGGCCCTCGCCGAGGGACGTACGGTCCTCCTCGAGATCGATCTGCAGGGGGCCCGACAGGTACGGGCGGCCGCGCCCGACGCGGCGCTCGTCTTCCTCCTCCCGCCCAGCTGGGACGAGCTCGTGCACCGCCTCGTCGGGCGGGGCACGGAGGGTGAGGAGGAGCGGGCGCGGCGTCTGCGCACGGCCAAGACGGAGCTCGCCTCGCAGGGGGAGTTCGACTATCTCGTCGTCAACGACGACGTCGCCCGCGCGGCTGCCGAGGTCGCCGCGCTCGCGCGCTGATAGAATGGCCGGATGCCGCGGCATCCTGCGGCCCGCGAGTTTCCACCACACGCTTTCACCGCCATCCGATCCTGGAGGTTCATCATGGCCGGACGTGACAAGGGCATCATCGACCCGCCCATCGACGCTCTCCTCGAGAAGGTCGACTCGAAGTATCAGCTCGTCATCTACGCGTCCAAGCGCGCGCGTCAGATCAACGACTACTACTCCGACCTGCACGAGGGCAACCTCTTCGACAACGTCGGGCCGCTCGTCGACTCGTCGGTCGAGGACAAGCCCCTGACGATCGCGCTGCACGAGATCCACGAGGACAAGCTCCGCCTGCGTCAGGCCGAGTGATCCGGATGCCGTGGAGCCGTTGACGCTCCATGACCTCTTCCATGCCCGCGTTTCCCGAGAAGTCGTGCGTCCACGCCGATGTCGGGGACCGCGGGCATGATGGTGTCCGTGCCCGCTGAACCCTGGAGATCCCGATGAGTCTGCGCCTGTTCACCTCCGAGTCCGTCACGGAGGGGCACCCCGACAAGATCTGCGACCAGATCTCCGATTCCGTCCTGGACGCCCTCCTCGCGGAGGACGCGGGTAGCCGCGTCGCGGTGGAGACCCTCGTCACGACGGGCCTCGTGCACGTCGCGGGAGAGGTGCGCACCGACGGGTACGTCGACATTTCCGGGATCGTGCGCCGTGTCGTCAACCGCATCGGGTACACCTCGAGCGAGACCGGCTTCGACGGCGATTCGTGCGGTGTGACGGTGTCGATCGGCGAGCAGTCGAGCGACATCGCCGCCGGTGTCGACACCGCGATCGAGCATCGCGAAGGCGGGTCGGAGGACCCCGTCGACGCGCTCGGCGCCGGCGACCAGGGCATCATGTTCGGATACGCCACGACCGAGACGCCGCAGCTCATGCCGATGGCGATCTGGACGGCGCATCGGCTCGCCGAGCGCCTCACCGACGCGCGCCGGTCGGGCGCACTCGGGTTCCTCCGGCCGGACGGCAAGACGCAGGTCACGCTCGGTTACGACGGCGCCGTGCCGCGGACCGTCGACACGGTCGTGCTGTCGACGCAGCACAACCCCGACATCTCGCTCCCGGCGCTCCGGGCAGCGGTGCAGGCCGAGGTCATCGACCCCGTGCTCGCGACGACGGGGCTCGACCTCTCCAACGTGCGCTACGTCATCAACCCCGCAGGCCCGTTCGTCACGGGGGGTCCGAAGGGCGACGCCGGCCTCACCGGCCGCAAGATCATCATCGACACGTACGGGGGAGCGGCGCGTCACGGCGGCGGTGCGTTCAGCGGCAAGGACCCGTCCAAGGTCGATCGTTCCGCCGCCTACGCGATGCGCTGGGTCGCGAAGAACGCCGTCGCCGCCGGCCTCGCGGAGCGGCTCGAGGTGCAGGTCGCGTACGCGATCGGCCGCGCCGAGCCCGTCGGGCTGTACGTCGAGACCTTCGGGACGGGTGCCGTCGACGACGAGGCGATCACGAAGGCGATCCGCGACGTGTTCGATCTGCGCCCCAAAGCGATCATCGACGACCTCGACCTGCTGCGGCCGATCTACGCACAGACCGCTGCGTACGGCCACTTCGGCCGCGAACTCCCCGACTTCACGTGGGAGCAGACGACGCGCGTCGACGAGCTGCGCGCAGCCGCCGGGCTCTGACCGCTCCGGCGCGCGCCATGCCCCTCGTCGGGCGAGTCCTGATCGACTCGCCGCTGCCGCAGCTGGATCGGCTGTTCGACTATGCGATCCCGGCGGCGCTCGAAGCAGATGCGGTGCCCGGCGTCCGCGTCAAGGTCCCGCTGCGGACCGCCGGCCGCGTCGTCGAGGGGTATCTCGTTGAGACGGTGGATGCCGCGGACGCCGCGCGCACGACGAAGCCGCTGTCCGAGATCGACGCGATCGTGTCGCCCGTCGCCGTGCTGTCTCCTGCGCTCTACGCGCTGGCTCGCCGCGCTGCCGACCGCGCGGCCGGCTCAGCGAGCGACATCCTGCGCCTCGTGATCCCGAAGCGCATGGTGCGCGCGGAGAAAGCGTGGCTCGCGGCGCGCGGCGACGAGGAGGAGCCCGGCGCTCCTCCGCCCGCGGTCGAGGCCGCCGCGACGGCGTGGGCCGACGGCATCCTCGCGGTCTATCCCGAGCTGAGCGCTGCGCTCGAGGCCCGGGCGCGGATCGCCATCGATGCGCCGCCGCGCCCCGCGTCGGCGGCTGACTTTCCGGTGGGCGCATGGTCAGAACTCGTGGCGGCGATCGCCGTCCACACGCTCGCCCGCGCGCAGAGCACGCTCATCGTCGTCCCGGACCAGCGCGACGAGGACCAGGTGCTGACGGTCCTCGCCGCCCACCTCCCGGCGGACGCGATCATCCGCGACGATGCCCGCCGCTCCGGGCCGGAGCGCTATAGCGCGTATCTGCGGCTGCTGGACGGTGCGCCCGCGGTCGTGGTCGGCAACCGCTCGACGGTCTATGCGCCGGCACGCGACGTCGGTGCCGTCATCGTGTGGGACGACGGCGATCCGCTCCTCGCCGAACCGCTGAGTCCGGGTGTCCACGCGCGCGACGCGGCACTCGTGCGGCAGGAGCTGGAGGAGTCGGCGCTCGTGTTCGCGGGGCATACGCGGACGACCGACGTCGAGCGTCTCGTCCAGCTCGGCTGGGTCCGCGACGTCCCCGCGCGCCGTCGGGAGAGCCCGAGCGTCGTGCTCTCCGCGACGCGCGAGGGCGAGTCGCGGGGCCAGCGCGTGCCGTCCGCGGCCTTCGCCGCCGCGCGTGCCGCGCTGGAGAGCGGCCCCGTGCTCGTCCAGGTCGCGCGTCCCGGTTACGCACCCGTGCTCGTGTGCGCGCAGTGCCGCACGCCCGCGCGCTGTCCGCACTGCACGGGGCCGCTGCGCGCGCGCCGACCCGGTGCCGCGCCGGAGTGCACGTGGTGCGGGCGGAGCATCTCGTCGTGGACGTGCGCGCACTGCCAGTCCACGACGCTGCGCATGGCCTCCTCGGGGAGCGAGCGCACGGCCGACGAACTCGGTCGGGCCTTCCCGAACACCCGCGTCATCCTCGCCGACGGCGACCACCCGGTGGTCTCGGTCGATGCGCGGCCCGCGCTCGTCGTCGCGACGCGGGGTGCCGAACCGCACGCCGACGGCGGTTACCACGCGGTGATCCTCCTCGACGGTGATCGGATGCTGCTCGCCGAGCAGCTGCGCATCGGCGAGTCGGCGCTGCGCTGGTGGTCGAATGCCGCCGCGCTCGCACGCCCGGGCGCCCCTGTGCATCTCGTCGGGGTGACCGGGCCCGTCGCGCGGGCACTCGCGACCTGGACCCAGCCGGCCTACGCGCGCGCCGAGCTCGCCGACCGTGCTCCGCTGCACATGCCTCCGACCGTGCGGGTCGCGGTGATCGAGGGAGCGACCACGGCGGTGCAGACGGCGCTCGAGGCGCTCCGCGTGGCGGTGCCGGCGATGGATGCCGCGGCGGTCCTCGGCCCCGTTCCGCGCGAGGACGGGGGCGTGCGTGCTCTCGTGCGCTTCGACTACGCACTCGGGAGGCCTGTTGCCGAGAGCCTGCGCGCCGCCGTCGTCGCCGACGCGCTGAACGGTCGTCGGGCGCGGGCACGCGGCGATCGCGCCGCGCCGCGGACTACCCTGAGAGTCCGGCTCGACGTGCCCGAACTCGATCTGTGACCCTCCCGTCAACCACCTTCCGACCCTTCCCCAGGAGATCCATGCGCATCGTCTTCGCCGGCACCCCGGCGCCCGCGGTTCCGTCGTTGCGCGCCCTCGCCGCGTCGAGCCACGAGCTCGTCGGCGTCGTCACGCGCACGGACGCGCCGCTCGGCCGCAAGCGCGTGCTGACGCCGTCGCCCGTCGCGCAGGCCGCCGCCGAGCTCGGCCTGCCGGTGATCAAGACCGATCGGCTGGATGCCGCGGCGACCGAGTCCATCGCGGCGCTGGGCGCCGACCTCGGCGTGATCGTGGCCTATGGCGGCCTCGTGCGGGAGCCGCTGCTCTCGACGCCCGCCCACGGCTGGATCAACCTGCACTTCTCGCTCCTGCCGCGCTGGCGCGGCGCGGCGCCCGTGCAGCGGGCGCTCATCGCGGGCGACCGGACGACCGGCGCGGCGGTGTTCCAGCTCGTGCCGGAGCTCGACGCCGGCGACGTGTATGCGCAGCTGCGTTATGACGTCCCGCGCGGTGACACGGCCGGAGACGTGCTCGCTGCGCTGGCCGAGCGCGGCGCGCCTCTCGTGACGGGCGTCGTCGACGGCATCGCCGCCGGTACGGCGCGAGCGGTCCCCCAGGAGGGGGAGCCGACCCTGGCGCCCAAGCTCACGCTCGCCGACGGGGCGCTCGACCTCCAGGCATCCGCCGACGCGGTCGTGGACCGGTACCGCGGGACGACACCCGAACCGGGCGCACACCTCGTCGTCGATGGGCAGCGCCTCAAGGTGCTCGCGGCGCTCCGCGGGCCCGACGAATCGCTCGCACCCGGTGAGTTCGCGCTCGTGGGCAAAGACGTACTGGTGGGCACGGGGGAGGGGACCCTCCTCCTGAAGACGGTGCAGCCCGCCGGCAAGGGGCCGATGCCCGCGACGGACTGGTGGCGCGGGCGGCGCGGCGAGGCGCTTCGAGCACAGCTCGGGGAGGAGGGCCGGTGACGGGAGAGCCCGAGGAGCGCACGCGACCGGCGTCCGGGCGCACGCCGCGCTGGGTCGCGTACGACGTCCTGCGTGCCGTGCACACCTCCGACGCCTACGCGAATCTGCTCCTTCCCCGCATGCTCGCGCGGGCCGGTCTGTCGGGGCCGGACGCCGCCCTCGCGACCGAGCTCACGTACGGAACGCTCCGCCGCGAGGGGACCTACGACGCGATCATCGCGGATGCCGCGGGTCGCCCTGTCTCGGCGATCGATCCAACCGTCCTCGACGCACTGCGGCTCGGTGCACACCAGCTTCTCGCGATGCGCACGCCGACGCACGCGGCGGTGAACGAGACCGTCCGCCAGGTGCGTCAGGCGGCCGGGAAGCCCGCGTCGGGGTTCGCCAACGCGGTGCTGCGTCGCGTCTCCGAGCGCAGCCGCGACGCGTGGCTGGAGCGGCTGGATGCCGCCGCGCGCTCCGACGACGAACGGCTCGCGCTCCGCTACGCGCACCCCGTGTGGGTGATCCGCGCATTCCGCCGCGCGCTGGCCGCCGAGGACCGCTCGGAGGAGCTCGAAGCGCTCCTGGATGCCGACAACGCGTCGCCGACCGTGACACTCGCGGCCCTTCCCGGGCTCGCCGAGCGCCCCGCGGACGCCGCCCCGACGCCCTATTCTCCGATCGGCTTCCGCTCGGCCGGAGGAGACCCCGGTGCCGTCGTCGCGGCATCCGATGGTCGCATCCGGGTGCAGGACGAAGGATCGCAGTTGGCGGCGCTCGCCCTCGCGCGCGCCGTGCCGGTCGCACCGGGGGAGGTCTGGCTCGACCTGTGCGCGGCCCCGGGGGGCAAGACGGCCGTCCTCGCCGCCGAGGCGCTGGCGCACGGGGCGCGGCTCGAGGCGAATGAGCTGTCGCCCGCGCGTGCCGGGCTCGTGCGCGACTCTGTCGCGGGCGTGCCGCTCGAGGTGCCCGTGTCGGAGGAGGACGGCCGCGTGCGGGCCGGCCGCGGGAAGTACGACCGCATCCTCGTCGACGCGCCGTGCACGGGCCTCGGCGCGCTCCGCCGCCGCCCGGAGGCGCGCTGGCGCAAGCAGCCCGCGGACGTCCCCGCCCTCGCCGCGCTCCAGACGGAGCTCCTCGATGCGGCGGTCGCCGCGCTGAAGCCGGGCGGCATCGTCGCGTACGTGACGTGCTCGCCCCACCTCGCCGAGACCGCAGGCATCGTCGCGGAAGTGCTGCGCACGCACGAGGGCGATCTCGAAGAGCTCGACGCCCGCGCGGTCGTCGCCGGAGTCGCGGAGCGGGACATCGACCTGGCGGATGCCGCGGGCTCGCTTCGCGCGCAGCTGTGGCCGCACCGCCACGGCACCGACGCGATGTCGATCTCGCTGCTGCGCCGGCGGTGAGCGCGCAGTCGGGCCCGATCCGGCGCAGTGGATAATGGGCGCGTGGCGCGTATCAACCCCAGCATCCTGTCCGCCGACTTCGTCAACATGCAGGCCGACCTCGACCGCATCGCGAGTGCGGATTTCGTGCACGTGGACGTCATGGACAATCACTTCGTGCCGAACCTGACTTTCGGTCCGCAGATGGTCGAGCGCATCCAGGCGACGAGCCCCGTGCCGCTCGACGTGCATCTCATGATCACCGACCCCGACCGCTGGGCACCGGGCTACGCCGAGATCGGCGCGGCATCGGTGACGTTCCATCTCGAAGCGGCGGCCGACCCCGTCACACTCGCGCGGCGCCTGCGCGACATCGGCGCGCGTGCCGGTGTCGCCGTCAAGCCCGCGACGCCCGTCGAGGGCCTGTACGAGGTACTGGACGAGTTCGACCAGATCCTGGTGATGACGGTCGAGCCGGGCTTCGGGGGTCAGTCTTTCATGGCCGATCAGATGCCGAAGCTCGCGCGGCTCCGTGACGAGGCGCGCCGCCGCGGATCCGAGGTGTGGCTCCAGGTCGACGGCGGGATCTCCGAGTCGACGATCGCGCAGGCTGCCGAAGCGGGTGCCGACACGTTCGTCGCCGGGTCCGCCGTGTTCGGGGCGGCCGACCCCGCCGCGGCGATCGCGGCGCTGCGCGCCCAGGCATCCGCCCACCGCCACTGAAGGCCACTGAACCAGGACGGGCGGCGGGCGCGACACCCCTCGCGGACCGGTAGCCTGTCAGGGTGAAGACGTTCGACGGCCTGTTCGCGGAGCTGACCGCCACTGCGGCCACCCGCCCCGAAGGATCAGGGACGGTCGCGCAGCTCGATCGCGGTGTGCACGCGATCGGCAAGAAGATCGTCGAGGAGGCGGCCGAGGTGTGGATGGCCGCTGAGTACCAGTCCGACGCCGAGACGGCCGAGGAGATCTCGCAGCTGCTGTACCACCTGCAGGTGCTGATGCTCGCGAAGGGTCTCAGCCTCGAAGACGTCTACCGACATCTCTGAGCGCGCTCCCGCCCCACCACAGCCGCTCCGAACCGAAAGCTCACTCGACATGCTGCGAATCGCCGTGCCGAACAAGGGGTCGCTCGCCGACACCGCCGCCGAGATGCTCGCCGAAGCCGGATACACCGGCCGCCGTGACCCGAAGGACCTGCACGTCATCGACCCGGTCAACGAGGTCGAGTTCTTCTACCTCCGCCCCAAGGACATCGCCACCTACGTCGGCTCGGGGGCTCTCGATGTCGGCATCACGGGCCGTGATCTGCTGCTGGATGCCCGGATGCCGGGAGCGCGCGAGATCGAACGGCTCGGCTTCGGCGGCTCCACGTTCCGCTTCGCCGGCCCTCCCGGCCGCTTCCACGACGTAAGCGATCTCGAGGGTCTCCGTGTCGCGACCGCCTACCCCGGTCTCGTCGACGGCTTCCTCGACGAGCAGGGCGTCGCGGTCGACCTCGTGCCGCTCGACGGCGCGGTCGAGTCCGCGGTCCAGTTGGGCGTCGCCGACGCCGTGGCCGATGTCGTCTCGACGGGAACGACGCTCCGCCAGGCGGGGCTCGAGATCTTCGGACCCGTGCTGCTCGAGTCGGAGGCCGTGCTCATCGGTGCTCCCGTCGAGGCGGACGGCACGGAGACGCTCCTGCGGCGCCTGCGCGGAGTCATGGTCGCACGTCGCTACGTGCTGATCGACTACGACCTGCCCGCCGACCTCGTCGACCAGGCCGTGGCGCTCGCGCCGGGCATCGAGTCGCCGACGATCTCGCCGCTGCGCGATCCCGCCTGGGTCGCCGTGCGCGTCATGAGCCCCCGCAAGACGGTGAACCAGGTCATGGACGCCCTCTATGCGATCGGTGCGCGCGCCATCCTCGTGACGGCGATCCACAACGCGAGGCTGTGATGACGCTCGCCTGCCGGGTCATCCCGTGTCTCGACGTCGCTGCCGGACGCGTCGTCAAGGGCGTCAACTTCGAGAACCTCCGCGACATGGGCGACCCCGTCGAACTCGCGGCGCTGTACTTCGCGCAGGGAGCCGACGAGCTGACCTTTCTCGACGTGACGGCGACGGTCGACGATCGCGCGACGACGTATGACGTCGTGCGGCGGACGGCCGAGGAGGTCTTCATCCCGCTGACGGTGGGCGGGGGAGTGCGCTCGGCCGAGGACGTCGCGCGCCTTCTCGGCGTGGGCGCCGACAAGGTCGGCGTGAACTCGGCGGCGATCGCGCGCCCGGAGCTCATCGGCGAGATCGCCGACCGCTTCGGCGCGCAGGTGCTCGTCCTCTCCCTCGACGTCAAGCGGGCCTCTCGAGCGGGTGCACCGGGTACGCACTCCGGCTTCGTCGTGACGACGCACGGCGGCCGCACCCTCACCGACCTCGACGCGCTCGACTGGGCGCGCGAGGCGATCGACCGCGGTGCGGGCGAGCTGCTCGTCAACTCGATCGACGCCGACGGCACGAAGGACGGGTTCGACCTCGAGCTCATCGGCCTCATGCGGGAGATCTCCTCGGTCCCGGTGATCGCCTCCGGCGGTGCGGGCGCGGCCCGCGACTTCGCTCCGGCTGTCCACGCCGGTGCGGATGCCGTCCTCGCGGCATCCGTCTTCCACTCGGGCGAGCTGTCGATCGGCGACGTCAAGGATGCCCTCTCCGAGAGCGGGATCGAGGTGCGGCGATGACCGGCGACGTCCGCGTCGAGCGCGTCGCGTGGAACGCGGACGGGCTCGCCCCCGCGATCATCCAGCAGCACGACACGCGCGAGGTACTCATGCTCGGATGGATGGATGCCGAGGCGCTCCGCCGCACCCTGACGGAGGGGCGTGTCACGTTCTGGTCCCGCTCTCGGCAGGAGTATTGGCGCAAGGGCGACACCTCGGGTCACGCGCAGTACGTGAAGGGCGCACGCCTCGACTGCGACGGCGACGCGCTGCTCATCACCGTCGAGCAGATCGGCGCCGCGTGCCACACCGGCGATCACACCTGCTTCGACGCCGACGATCTCGAGCCCGTCGCGGGCGAAGCCCCGTGATCGCGCGCGCCCGGCTGCTCAGCGTCCTCGCGATCGTCGTCGGCGGCGCGATCGCGATCATCTCGTCGACGCAGACGTGGCTGGATGTCACGCTGCGCGCGGGTGCGAACGAACCGCTCGCCGTCCCTGGTGCCTCGGCGATGCCGATCCTGGCGCCCCTCAGCCTCGCGGCCCTCGCCCTCGGGCTGGCGCTGACGGTCGTCGGGCGGGTGCTCCGGTACGTCTTCGGCCTGCTCGGCGTCGCGATCGGCGGAACGCTCCTCATCAGCGCCATGCGGATCGGCGTCGAGCATCCGCTGGATGCCGTGGCCACCGTCGTGACGACATCGACGGGCCTCTCCGGTGCGGACGCCATCTCAGACCTCGTGGGTGAGGTCACCGGCACGTTCTGGCCGTACGCCGCCGCCTTCGCGGGGCTGCTGATCCTGATCGGCGGGGTCCTCGCGCTCACGACGGCGCACCGGTGGCGTTCCGGAGGTCGTCGGTACCGGCGCGAGTCCGCCGCGGCGGAGACCTCGACCGGGTCCCGCCCCCACGACGCGATCGACTCGTGGGACGACCTGTCGCACGGCGACGATCCGACCGCCCGCTAGACTTGGCGACGACCCGCCCGCGCCAGAACCGTGCCCCACGGCAGAAGGAGAATCATGAGCAGCATCGACGACCCCGGCCACGGACACTCCCCGGCCGCTTGGACCGCCGTTGTGATCATGCTCCTCGCCGTGACCCTGGGGACCGTGTTCTTCTTCTTCGACATGCCTGCCCTCGTCTGGGCGTCGGTCGGCCTCCTCGTCGCGGGTGCGATCGTCGGCTGGGCACTCGCCAAGGCCGGTTACGGCGCACGCGGCCCCAAGTACTCGCCGAAGCAGCACTGATCATGCTGGCAGACCTCACCGCGGGCGCGGTGGAGGATGCCGAGGCGCGCGCCGCGCACCGCCCGCTCGCCGAGGTGGAGCGCGCTGCGCTCGCCCAGAGCCCGGCGCTCGACGCCCTCGCCGCTCTCGCCCCGGCCGACCGCGTCAAGATCATCGCCGAGGTCAAGCGCGCGAGCCCCTCGCGCGGGGACCTGGCATCCATTCCCGACCCGGCACTGCAGGCCGCACGCTACGAGGAGGGCGGCGCCTCTGCGATCTCCGTCCTCACCGAAGGGCGGAAGTTCAAGGGATCGCTCGCCGACCTCGAGGCGGTGAAGTCCCGCGTGGCGCTGCCCGTCCTGCGCAAGGACTTCATCGCGACGCCGTACCAGGTGCTCGAGGCGCGGGCGTCCGGCGCCGACCTCGTGCTGCTCATCGTCGCTGCGCTCGAGCAGCCGCTCCTGAGGGAGCTGCACGCGCTCGTCCTCGACCTCGGCATGACCCCGCTCGTCGAGACGCACTCGCGCGAGGAGGTGGATCGCGCCGCGGACCTCGGGGCGCGGCTCATCGGCGTCAACGCGCGGAACCTCTCCACGTTCGAACTCGACCGTGATCTGTTCGGTTCGCTCGTCGAGCACCTGCCCGCGGATGCCGTGAAGATCGCCGAGTCCGCTGTGCTCGCCCCCGCCGATGTTGCGCACTACCGCGCGGCGGGAGCGGACGTCGCGCTCGTGGGCGAGGCTCTCGTCACGAACGATCCGGTGTCCACCCTGCACGCCTTCCTCGAGGCGGGATCATGCGACGTACTGAGCGAGCGGAGCGAGTCGAAGTGACCAGCTTGAGGGACCAGCACGGTCCGTTCTTCGGCGATTTCGGCGGGCGCTACATGCCCGAGTCGCTCATCGCCGCGATCGACGAGCTCACCGCGGAGTACGAGGCGGCGAAGGCCGATCCCGCATTCCAGGCCGAGTTCGAGGAGCTCCTGCGCTCGTACGCTGGTCGGCCGTCGGCGCTCACCGAGGTGCCGCGGTTCGCGGAGCACGCGGGCGGCGCGCGGATCTTCCTCAAGCGCGAGGATCTCAACCACACCGGCTCGCACAAGATCAACAACGTCATCGGCCAGGCGCTGCTGACGAAGCGGCTCGGGAAGACGCGGGTCATCGCGGAGACCGGTGCCGGCCAGCACGGTGTCGCGACGGCGACCGCTGCCGCGCTGTTCGGCTTCGAGTGCACGGTCTACATGGGCGAGGTCGACACGGAACGGCAGGCGCTCAACGTCGCCCGCATGCGGTTGCTCGGCGCCGAGGTCGTCCCCGTGACGACCGGCTCGCGCACCCTGAAGGACGCGATCAACGAGGCGTATCGCGACTGGGTGGCCTCCGTCGAGACGACGAACTACATCTTCGGCACGGCCGCCGGGCCGCACCCGTTCCCCGCGATGGTGCGCGACTTCCAGAAGATCATCTCCGAGGAGGCGCGCGCGCAGCTCCTCGAGGAGACCGGGCGACTGCCGGATGCCGTCGTCGCCTGCGTCGGCGGCGGCTCGAACGCGATCGGCATGTTCGACGCATTCCTCGACGACGCGGACGTGCGCCTGTACGGCGTCGAGGCGGCGGGCGACGGCGTCGACACGGACAAGCACGCGGCATCCATCGAACGCGGACGCCCCGGCGTCCTGCACGGCGCGCGGACGTTCGTCCTGCAGGACGAGGACGGGCAGACGATCGAGTCGCACTCGATCTCGGCAGGCCTCGACTACCCCGGCGTCGGTCCCGAGCACTCGTGGCTGGCCTCCATCGGCCGGGCGTCGTACATCCCCGCGACCGACACCGAGGCGATGGAGGCGCTCCGCCTCCTCAGCCGCACGGAGGGCATCATCCCGGCGATCGAATCTGCGCACGCCCTCGCGGGTGCGCTGCGTCTCGGACGGGAGCTCGGACCGGATGCGATCATCGCGGTGAGCCTCTCCGGGCGCGGCGACAAGGACATGGACACCGCGGCGCGCTGGTTCGGCCTCTATGACGGGGACGAAGACGAAGCCGGTCCCGTCGTGGAGCCTCCGCCCGTAGACGGCGCGAAGGGCGAGGGGATCGAGCTGTGAGCCGAGTCACGGATGCCATCGACGCCGCGCGCGCGGACGGACGCGGCGCGTTCGTCGGCTACCTGCCGATCGGATACCCCGACCTGCAGACCTCCATCGACGCGGCCGTCGCTCTCGCGGAGGCCGGCGCCGACATCCTCGAGCTCGGTCCGCCGTATTCCGATCCGGTCATGGACGGCCCGGTCATCCAGGAGGCCACCGGGGCCGCGCTCGCGGCCGGCATCCGGCTGCGCGACACCTTCACCGCGGTGCGCGCGATCGCCGATCGCACCGACGTCCCGATCCTCGTCATGACGTACTGGAACCCGGTGGTGCAGTACGGCGTCGATCGCTACGCCGACGACCTCGCCGCCGCCGGTGGTGCGGGTCTCATCACGCCGGACATCACGCCGGATGCCGCGGCGGACTGGATCGCCGCGTCGGAACGGACGGGTCTGGACCGCGTCTTCCTCGCGGCCCCCACCTCGACCGACGAGCGACTCGACCTGATCGTGCGCTCGTCGACGGGCTTCGTCTACACCGTGTCGACGATGGGGATCACGGGAGAGCGAGCCGAGCTGGATGCCGCGGCGCGGACCCTCGTCGCGCGACTGCGCGATCACGGCGCCGAGCGCGCGTGCGTCGGCATCGGCATCTCCACACCCGATCAGGTCGCCGGCGTCGTCGAGTACGCCGACGGAGCGATCGTCGGCACGGCCCTCGTCCGCGCGCTGCGCGACGGCGGCGTCGCGGGTCTGTCCGCCGAAGCCCGCGCCCTGGCATCCGGAACCGCCCGCTGACCCCGCTGCGGGACGGGCGCGGAGCGGCGCGCGCAGGGCGCCGCGCGGCGGCGAAGTAGACTTCCCCTCGTGCTTTCCACCGCCTCCGTCGCCGCCAGCATCCCGAGCCCGTCGATCAGCTCGTTCCAGATCGGCCCGCTGACGATCCACTTCTACGCCCTGTGCATCCTCACGGGCATCGTCGTCGCGGCGATCATGACCAACCGCCGCCTGACCAAGCGCGGCGCGGAGCCGTGGGTGGTGATCGACATCTGCCTGATCGCGGTTCCGCTGGCGATCATCGGAGCCCGCATCTTCCACGTCGTCACGCACTGGGACTTCTACTTCGGCGAAGGCAAGGACATCACGGCGATCTTCCGCATCTGGGAAGGGGGCATCGCGATCTTCGGCGCCCTCATCGGGGGCGCGATCGGCGCCTGGCTGGGATGCAAGTGGACCGGCATCCGGTTCTGGACCTTCGCCGACGCCCTCGCGCCGGGACTCCTGCTCGCGCAGGCGCTCGGCCGGTTCGGCAACTGGTTCAACCAGGAGCTCTACGGCCTCCCCACGGACCTGCCCTGGGGTCTGCAGATCGACTACCCGAACCCGGCGTGGCCGGCAGGCCTGCCGGAAGGGACCCTCTTCCACCCCACATTCCTGTACGAGGTCATCTGGAACACGCTCGGCGTCCTCTTCCTCCTCTGGGCCGGCAAGCGGTTCACGCTGCAGTGGGGGCGGCTGTTCGCGCTGTACCTCGTCTGGTACTGCGCGGGTCGTATCGTGTGGGAGAACATTCGCATCGACCCGAGCGAGGTCTTCTTCGGCTTGCGCACGAACGTCTGGGCCGCGATCTTCGGTGTCGTCATCGGGATCGTGATCTTCTTCGTGCAGAAGCGTCGCCACCCGGGGATCGAGCCGTCGCCCTACCAGCCCGGACGCGAAGCCACGCGCAGCGGGAATGTACAATCGCAGAACACCGATGATTTCGTCGACGTCAGCGCACCCCCGACGTCCGAAACCGTCGCGGACACTGCCACAAGCGCCGTCGCCTCGAAGTAGCACCCCGCTACACACTCTGCTTGACACACACCCTGCTTGACATCGGGCCGACGTCGTCCCCACTTCAGCAAGATCATTGAGGACGGTAGGTATGGCACTGAGCCCCCGTCGTGAATCGACGTCCACGTCGCCCGGCAGCTTCCCCGCGAAGCAGGGCATGTACAACCCGGCCTTCGAGAAGGATGCCTGCGGTCTGGCGATGGTCGCCACGCTCCGCGGCGAGCCCGGGCACGACATCGTCTCGCTCGCGCTCGAGGCGCTCCGCAACCTGGAGCACCGCGGCGCCATCGGCTCGGATGCGGGAACCGGCGACGGCGCCGGCATCCTCACGCAGATGCCGGATGCCTTCCTGCGGGCCGTCACGGACTTCGACCTGCCGCCCGTGGGGGAGTACGCCGCAGGCCTGGCGTTCCTGCCGCTCGACGAGGACGCCCGCGCGGCCGTCAAAGCCGGGGTCGAGCAGATCGCGGCATCCGAAGGGCTGACCGTCCTCGGCTGGCGCGAGGTGCCCACCGACGACACGCATCTCGGCAAGCTCGCCCACGCCGCACAGCCCGCGTTCGAGCAGCTCTTCGTCTCGCGTCCCGCCGTCGGCGATGCGCCCGCGCTGTCGGGCATCGACCTCGACCGTCGCGTGTTCCGGCTGCGCAAGCGTGCTCGGCACGAGCACGACGCCTATTTCGTGTCGCTGAGCGCCCGCACCCTGGGGTACAAGGGCATGGTGACGACGCTCCAGCTGGAGCCGTTCTACCCCGATCTCTCCGATGAGCGCTTCACCTCCGAGCTCGCCGTCGTCCACTCGCGGTACTCGACCAACACGTTCCCGTCCTGGCCGCTCGCGCAGCCGCTGCGCATGCTCGCGCACAACGGCGAGATCAACACGGTCGGCGCGAACCGCAACTGGATGCGCGCGCGCCAGTCGCAGCTAGAGTCCGAGCTCATCGGCGACATCCGGCCGCTCCTGCCGATCTGCACGGAGGGCGCGAGCGACTCGGCATCCTTCGACGAGGTCCTCGAGCTTCTGACCCTCACGGGTCGCAGCCTGCCGCACGCGATCATGATGATGGTCCCCGAGGCGTACGAGAAGCAGGCCGACATCGCGCCGGACCTGCGCGCGTTCTACGAGTACCACTCGATGCAGATGGAGCCGTGGGACGGTCCCGCAGCGCTCATCTTCACCGACGGCACGCTCGTCGGCGCGACGCTCGACCGCAACGGGCTGCGCCCGGGACGCTGGACCGAGACGACCGACGGCATCGTCGTCATCGGTTCCGAGACCGGCGTGCTGGACTTCGCCCCCGAGCGCATCAAGCGCCGCGGACGCCTCCGCCCGGGTCGTATGTTCCTCGTCGACACGGCGCAGCGCCGCATCATCGAGGACGACGAGGTCAAGCAGGGCCTCGCCGCGCTCGAGCCGTGGCAGGAGTGGCTGGATGCCGGCCGCGTGCGTCTGAAGGACCTGCCCGAGCGCGAGCACATCGTGCACCCGATCGCGTCGATCACGCGTCGCCAGCGCACCTTCGGCTACACGGAGGAGGAGGTCCGCATCCTCCTCACTCCGATGGGCCAGAACGGCGCGGAGCCCCTCGGCGCGATGGGATCGGATGCGCCGATCGCCGTCCTCAGCGAGCGTCCGCGTCTGCTGTTCGACTACTTCGTGCAGCAGTTCGCGCAGGTCACCAACCCGCCGCTCGACTCGATCCGCGAAGAGGTCGTGACCTCGCTCGCCCACGGACTCGGCCCGGAGCGGAACCTCCTCGAGTGGGGGCCCGAGCACACCCGCACGATCACGCTCGACTTCCCGGTGATCGACAACGACGAGCTCGCGAAGCTCCAGAACATCGACAAGGCCCTGCCCGGTCGCCGTTCGGTCACCGTGCGCGGTCTCTACCACTTCGACAAGGGCCCGGATGCCCTGGAGCACCGTCTCGACGAGATGTGCGCAGAGGTGGATGCCGCGATCGCGCAGGGTGCCGAATTCATCATCCTGAGCGACCGCGACTCGAACAAGGATCTCGTCCCGATCCCGTCCCTGCTGATGCTGTCGGCCGTGCATCACCACCTCATCCGCCGGGAGAACCGCATGAAGGTCGGTCTCGTGGTCGAGGCGGGCGACGTGCGCGAAGTGCACCACGTGGCGACCCTCATCGGCTACGGCGCCTCTGCGGTCAACCCGTATCTTGCGATGGAGACCGTCGAGTACCTCGTACGGGCGGGCTTCATCACAGGAGTCACGCCGGAGAAGGCGGTCCGCAACCTGATCTACGCCCTCGGCAAGGGCGTCCTGAAGATCATGTCGAAGATGGGCATCTCGACGGTGTCCTCCTATGCGGGCTCACAGGTGTTCGAGGCGGTCGGGCTGTCCGAGGCCTTCGTCGCGAAGTACTTCACCGGCACGGAGACGAAGCTCGGTGGCATCGGCATCCGCGAGATCGCCGCGGAGAACCAGGCACGCCACGATTACGCGTACCCGGAGGACGGTGCCGCGCGCGCCCATGAGCGCCTGTGGACCGGCGGCGAGTACCAGTGGCGTCGCGACGGCGCCCCGCACCTCTTCACGCCCGACACGGTGTTCCGGCTGCAGCACTCGACGCGCGCCCGCCGGTACGACATCTTCCGCGAGTACACGAAGCTCATCGACGATCAGGCGGCGGAGCTGAAGACGCTGCGCGGCATGTTCCGGCTGAAGACCGGCGAGCGTCCGCCCGTCCCGATCGACGAGGTCGAGCCGGTCGAGTCGATCGTCAAGCGGTTCTCGACGGGCGCGATGAGCTACGGCTCCATCTCGAAAGAGGCGCACGAGACCCTCGCGATCGCGATGAACTCGATCGGCGCCAAGTCGAACACGGGCGAGGGCGGCGAGGACGTCGAGCGCCTGCTCGACCCTGAGCGCCGCAGCGCGATCAAGCAGGTCGCGTCCGGCCGTTTCGGCGTCACGAGCATGTATCTGACGCACGCCGACGACATCCAGATCAAGCTCGCCCAGGGCGCGAAGCCCGGCGAGGGTGGTCAGTTGCCTCCCGGGAAGGTGTATCCCTGGATCGCGCGGACGCGTGGGGGTACGCCCGGAGTCGGGCTCATCTCGCCGCCGCCACACCACGACATCTACTCGATCGAGGACCTCAAGCAGCTGATCTTCGACCTGAAGCGGGCGAACCCCGCGGCACGGGTGCACGTGAAGCTCGTGAGCCAGTCGGGCATCGGCGCGGTCGCCGCGGGCACCGCGAAGGCCCTCGCCGACGTCATCCTGGTGTCCGGCCACGACGGCGGCACGGGGGCGAGCCCGCTGAACTCGCTCAAGCACGCCGGCACGCCGTGGGAGCTCGGCCTCGCCGAGACCCAGCAGACCCTCATGCTCAACGACATGCGCGATCGCGTCGTCGTGCAGGCCGACGGGCAGCTCAAGACCGGTCGTGACGTCATCATCGCGGCGCTGCTGGGCGCCGAGGAGTTCGGCTTCGCGACGACGGCCCTCGTAGTCGAAGGCTGCATCATGATGCGCGTCTGTCATCTCGACACGTGCCCCGTGGGCGTCGCGACCCAGAACCCCGTCCTGCGCAGTCGATTCACCGGCAAGCCGGAATTCGTCGTCAACTTCATGCAGTTCCTCGCTCAGGAGGTGCGCGAGTACCTCGCCGAGCTCGGCTTCCGCTCGCTCGACGAGGCGATCGGTCGCAACGATCTGCTGGACGTCAACGGCGCGATCGAGCACTGGAAGGCATCCGGCCTCGACCTCACGCCGATCCTCGACGGACCGGCGTTCGCCGAGGATGCGCCGCGTCGTCATGCGCGTGAGCAGGACCACGAGCTCGAGAAGCACTTCGACGTGCCGCTCATCGAGCAGGCTCAGGACGTCATCGCGCACGGCGGTCACTTCGAGGTCTCGCTGCCGATCCGCAACACGGAGCGTGCGGTCGGCACGATGCTCGGCAACCGGGTGACCCTCGCGCACGGGGAGCACGGGCTCCCCGCCGGAACGATCGAGATCAACCTCACCGGCTCGGCGGGGCAGTCCTTCGGCGCCTTCCTCCCCGCGGGTATCACGCTGCGTCTGGAGGGCGACTCGAACGACTACGTCGGCAAGGGGCTGTCCGGCGGGCAGATCGTCGTGCGTCCCCCGCGGGATGCCTCCTTCGACGCCTCGCGCAACGTCATCGCCGGCAACGTCATCGGCTACGGTGCGACGCAGGGGAGCCTCTTCCTGCGCGGTGTCGTGGGGGAGCGGTTCCTCGTGCGCAACTCGGGAGCGACGGCGGTGGTCGAGGGCGTGGGAGACCACGCGCTCGAGTACATGACCGGCGGTCTCGCCGTGATCCTCGGACCCACGGGGCGCAACCTCGGCGCCGGCATGTCCGGCGGCGCGGCGTACGTCTACCGGCTCGATCGCGACCTCGTCAACCGCGAGGCGCTCGCGTCGGGCGAGCTCGATCTGCTGGGACTCGGCTCCGGTGACGCAGAGATGCTGCGCGACCTCCTCGAGCGCCACGTCGCCGAGACCGGGTCGACGCTCGCCGCCGCCCTGCTGGAGGACTTCGAGACGGAGGCCGACAACTTCGTCCGTGTCGTGCCGCGCGACTATGCCGCGGTGCTCAAGACCCGTACCGACGCCGCCGCCGAGGGGCTCGACCCCGACGGCGACGTCGTCTGGACCCGCATCCTGGAGGTGACCGGTGGCTGACCCGAAGGGCTTCCTGAAGACCACTGAGCGCGAGCTCCCGGCGCGCCGGCCGGTTCCCGTGCGCATCATGGACTGGAAAGAGGTGTACGAGCCGGGCGACTCGGCCGTACTCCGTCGTCAGGCGGGGCGCTGCATGGACTGCGGCATCCCGTTCTGCCACAAGGGATGCCCCCTGGGCAACCTCATTCCGGAGTGGAACGACCTCATGTGGCGGGGCGAGGGCCGCGCCGCGATCGAGCGCCTGCACGCGACGAACAACTTCCCGGAGTTCACCGGGCGGTTGTGCCCCGCTCCGTGCGAGTCGTCGTGCGTCCTGGGGATCAACCAGCCCGCCGTCACGATCAAGCAGATCGAGGTCACGACGATCGACGACGCCTTCGCGAACGGCTGGGTCGAAGCGGAGCCGCCGGCGCGCCTGACCGGCAAGACCGTCGCCGTCGTCGGTTCGGGCCCTGCGGGTCTCGCCGCCGCTCAGCAGCTCACGCGCGCGGGGCACACCGTCGCCGTCTTCGAGCGGGACGACCGCATCGGCGGCCTCCTTCGCTACGGCATCCCCGACTTCAAGATGGAGAAGCGTCACCTCGAGGCGCGGCTGCGCCAGATGCAGGACGAGGGCACGCGCTTCCGCGCCGGCGTCGAGATCGGCCGCGACATCACATGGGCCGACCTGCGCGCGCGATACGACGCCGTCGTCATCGCGACCGGCGCGACGGTGCCGCGCGAGATCGCCATCCCGGGGCGTGACCTCGAAGGCGTGCACTTCGCGATGGAGTACCTCGTCGAGTCGAACAAGGCCGTCGCCGGCGACCAGGTTCCGCACCAGATCCACGCCGAGGGCAAGCACGTCATCGTGATCGGCGGCGGCGACACGGGTGCCGACTGCATCGGCACGGCGCACCGTCAGGGCGCGCTCAGCGTGACCAACCTCGCGATCGGCAAGCAGCCGCCCACGGCGCGACCCGATCACCAGCCGTGGCCGACCATGCCGACGCTGTTCGAGGTGTCCTCTGCACACGAGGAAGGCGGCGATCGGACCTACCTGGCGTCCACGGTCGAGTTCCTCGGCAACGACGCGGGCGAGGTCCGCGCGCTGCGCCTCGCGGAGACGGAGTACCTGCCCGACGGCCGGCGTGTGCCCAAGAGCGGCACCGAGCGGGAGATCCCCGCCGACCTCGTCCTCATCGCGATGGGTTTCACCGGCCCGGAGCGCAGCGCGCTCGAAGACCAACTGGGTACCGTGTTCACGGGCCGCGGCAACGTCGAACGCGGCGACGACTACCAGTCGACCGCTCCCGGTGTGTTCGTGGCCGGCGACGCCGGTCGCGGACAGTCCCTGATCGTCTGGGCGATCGCCGAGGGGCGGGCCGCGGCGGCCGCCGTGGACGAGTACCTCATGGGCCGGACGGCTCTCCCGTCGCCGGTGCGCCCGACGGACATGGCCATCGGCCTGCAGCCCGCGTAGGCTGAAAACACCCCCGAAAAACCGAAGACAGACCGGAGAACAGTCAGTGAGACGCGCGAAGATCGTCGCCACCCTGGGCCCCGCCACCGAGTCGTACGAGATGATCCGCGCGATCATCGACGCCGGCGTCGACGTGGCCCGCCTGAACCTGAGCCACGGCTCGTATGCCGAGCACGAAGTCCGTTTCGCCAACGTGCGCAAGGCGGCCGACGACGCCGGCCGCGCCGTCGCGATCCTCGTCGACCTGCAGGGCCCCAAGATCCGCCTCGGAAAGTTCAGCGACGGCCCGCACGACCTCGCCGTGGGCGACATCCTGCGGATCACCACCGAGGACGTCGTGGGAACGCGCGACCTCGTCGGCACGACGTTCAAGGGCCTCGCCGGCGACGTCAAGGCGGGCGATTTCCTCCTGATAGACGACGGCAAGGTACGCGTCCAGGTCGAGAGCGTCGACGGGCCGGTCGTGACGACCCGCACCGTGGTCGCGGGAACGGTGTCCAACAACAAGGGCATCAACCTTCCCGGCGTAGCCGTGAGCGTCCCCGCCCTTTCCGAGAAGGACGAGGAGGACCTGCGCTGGGGCCTCAAGGCCGGCGCGGATCTCATCGCGCTCTCGTTCGTGCGGGATGCCGCGGACATCACCCGCGTGCACGAGATCATGGCGGAGGAGGGGCGCAAGGTCCCCGTCATCGCGAAGATCGAGAAGCCGCAGGCC
This sequence comes from Microbacterium sp., assembly GCF_017305435.1. Classification (GTDB taxonomy): domain Bacteria; phylum Actinomycetota; class Actinomycetes; order Actinomycetales; family Microbacteriaceae; genus Microbacterium. The sequence continues at coordinate 403,140 of NZ_JAFKIP010000004.1, forward strand.
GTCGACAACCTCGAAGAGATCATCGACGCGTTCGACGGCATCATGGTCGCTCGTGGCGACCTCGCGGTCGAGCTGCCGCTCGAGGCGGTCCCGGTCGTGCAGAAGCACGCCGTCGAGATGTGCCGTCGCATGGCGAAGCCCGTCATCGTCGCGACGCAGATGCTCGAGTCGATGACGCACGCACCGGTGCCCACGCGCGCCGAGGCATCCGACGTCGCCAACGCGGTCCTCGACGGCGCCGACGCGGTCATGCTGTCGGGCGAGACGAGCGTCGGCGACTACCCGGTCGTCACGGTGCAGACCATGGCGCGCATCGTCGAGTCGACCGAGGAGCACGGTCTCGAGCGCATCCGGCCGTTCAGCGCCAAGCCGCGCACGCAGGGCGGCGTCATGACGCTCGCCGCCAACGAGGTGGCGGAGTTCATCGAGGCGAAGTACATCGCGATCTTCACCGAGTCGGGGGACACGGCGCGACGGATGTCGCGCCTGCGGCCCGGCATCCCCATGATGGCCTTCGCCGTCGACCCCGCGATCCGTCGGCGGATGGCGCTCACCTGGGGTGTGCAGTCGACACTCGTGGAGCACGTCGCGCACACCGACCTCATGTTCATCCAGGTGGACGAGTTCTTCCTCGGCAAGGGTCTGGCGAAGGAAGGCGACAAGGTGGTGGTGATCTCGGGCTCCCCTCCGGGAATCATCGGCGGCACGAACGATATCCGCGTCCACCGGATCGGCGACGCCGTGCACGGCAACGCGCCGATCTATCAGGCCGAGAAGTAGGCCGAAGCCGCGGAAAGGGCGGATGCCGGGGTGTGAACCCCGGCATCCGCCCTTCGTCGTGCCGGTGGTGGGAGTCGTCCCCACGCCCCCTCCACCCGCCGCTGCGCGGCGCGCGGAGCCTCCGGCCGCGTGGGCCCACCCACACGTGGGTTCTCCGCCGCACCGCCGTGACGACCGAAGCGCCGCCCCTTGAGAAGCAGGGGACGGCGCTTCGCTCGTGCCGGTGGTGGGAGTCGAACCCACACGTCCGAAGACAACCGAGTTTGAGTCGGTCGCGTCTGCCATTCCGCCACACCGGCGCACGCGCATTCGAGACTATCGCAGGTGCGCCTCTCTCCTGGCTCTAGGATGGACGGGTGACTGAGCAGGAACTGAGCCCCGCGTCGAACCCGACCTCCCCGCGCCGCGTCGTCGTGGCCGAGGACGAGTCGTTGATCCGTCTCGACATCGTGGAGATCCTCCGTGACAACGGCTTCGACGTGGTCGGCGAGGCGGGCGACGGCGAGACCGCCGTCCAGCTCGCGACCGAGCTGCGGCCCGATCTCGTCATCATGGACGTGAAGATGCCCGTCCTCGACGGCATCTCCGCCGCGGAGAAGCTCAGCAAGAACCACGTCGCCCCCGTCGTGCTGCTGACGGCCTTCAGCCAGAAGGAGCTCGTCGAGCGGGCGAGCGAGGCCGGCGCCCTCGCGTACGTCGTGAAGCCCTTCACCCCCAACGACCTGCTGCCGGCGATCGAGATCGCCCTGGCCCGCTACGAGCAGATCATCACGCTCGAAGCCGAGGTCGCCGACATGGTCGAGCGCTTCGAGACCCGCAAGCTCGTCGACCGCGCCAAGGGGCTCCTGAACGAGAAGATGGGCCTGTCCGAGCCGGAGGCGTTCCGCTGGATCCAGAAGGCATCCATGGATCGTCGCCTCACGATGCAGGACGTCGCCAAGGCCATCATCGAGCAGCTCTCGCCGAAGAAGGCCTGACCGCGCCGTCCACTCCGCGTCGAGCTCTCAGCGGTCCTTGATCATGTTGGTGATGCGGATCGTGGAGCAGCGGCGGCCCTGATCGTCGGTCACGGCGATCTCGTGCACGGCGAGCGAGCGGCCGAGGTGCACGGGCGTGCAGACGCCGGTGACGAGGCCGCTCGTCGCCGATCGGGTGTGCGTCGCGTTGATGTCGACGCCGACGGCGAGGCGGCCGGGACCGGCGTGCAGATTCGCCGCCATCGATCCCAGCGACTCGCCGAGGACGACGTACGCGCCGCCGTGCAGCAGACCCACGGGCTGCGTGTTGCCCTCCACGGGCATCGTCGCAACGGCCCGCTCGATCGTGAACTCGGTGAACACGATCCCCATCTTCGTGGCGAGCGCGCCCATGCCGCGTTCGCGTACCCAGGCCATCCCGTCGATCTCGGTGGGGGAGGGTTCAGCGGTCATCGTCCACCTTCGGATGCCATCGGATGCAGGGAGGTCCGTGTCTCACCCCGCGTCTAGGCTGGCAGGGTGACGGACACCTCGAAGCCTACCCTTCTCGTCGTCGACGGCCATTCGCTGGCGTACCGCGCCTTCTTCGCGCTGCCGGTCGACAACTTCTCCACGAAGGACGGGCAGCACACGAACGGGATCTACGGGTTCCTCTCCATGTTCGTGAATCTCGTGAAGGCCGAGCAGCCGACACATCTGGCGGTCGCCTTCGACACGTCCCGGCACTCGTTCCGCACCGATGAGTACCCCGAGTACAAGGCGAATCGATCCGAGTCGCCGGCGGAGTTCTCGGGGCAGATCCCGCTGTTGCAGGAGTGCCTGGCCGCGATGAACGTGCGCGTCCTCACGAAAGAGGGCATCGAGGCCGACGACATCTTGGCGACCCTCGCGACGGAGGGCGCGGCTCAGGGCTTCGACGTCCTCGTCTGCTCGGGGGATCGCGACACGATCCAGCTCGTCACGGACGACGTGACGCTTCTCTATCCGAGCGTGCAGGGCGTCTCGCAGCTGAAGCGCTACACGCCCGATGCCGTCGTCGAGAAGTACGGTCTGCCCCCCGCCAACTATCCCGACATCGCCGCCCTCGTCGGTGAGACGAGCGACAACCTGCCGGGCGTTCCGAAGGTGGGGGAGAAGACCGCCGTCAAGTGGCTGACGCAGTGGGGCAGCCTCGACGCGCTCATGCAGAATGCCGACAAGATCACAGGCGTCGTGGGGGGGAACCTCCGCGACCACCTCGACGACGTCCGCCGCAACCGCTCGCTCAACGCTCTCCTGCGTGACGTCGAGTTGCCCGTCGGGCCTGCCGACCTCGCGCTGCAGCCGATCGACGCGCAAGCGGTCCGCGATATCTTCGCGCGGCTCGAGTTCCGCACGCTGCTGCCGCGGGTCTTCGACGCCATGGCGGCGGATGCCGAGGACATCGCCGCCGCGTCCGCCCCGGCGGTCACCGCTCCGACACCCGCCGAACTCGAGGCCAACACCTTCGCCGCGTGGCTCGACGACCATCAGGGCGAGCTCGCCCTGCATGTGACCATCGAGGGCGGCCTGCCCGCACGCATCGGGGTCGCCGCGCCCGATGCCGCTGCGGAGGTCACCTGGTCCGACGACGTCCGGGCGGCCCTGCGCCCGTGGCTCGAGGGTGAGAGCGCCAAGATCGTCACCGATGCGAAACCCCAGGTCAAAGCCCTGCGCCGTGCAGGCGTGCGCCTCGGCGGGCTCGCGTTCGACCCGATCCTCGCCGGTTGGCTCCTGCGGCCGAGTTTCCCCGACAAGGGGCTCGGAGATCTCGTCGACCGCTACCTCGACGAGAAGCTCCCCGAAGCCGACCCCACTCAGCTCGTGCCGGAGACCGAGGGGGCGACCCCCGCGCAGCTCGCGTGGTACGCGCTGCGGGTGAGCGCCGAGATCCGCGAGGAGATGCCGGAGTCCGTGGCATCCGTGCTCGCCGACATCGAGCTGCCGACGCTCGACACCCTCGCCGACATGGAGCTCGCGGGTGTCGCGATCTCGCACGCGAAGTTGTCGGAGTTCTCCAGCGAGCTCGCCGCCCGCGCCGACGACATCGCGCAGCGCGCCTACGCCGAGATCGACCGCGAGGTGAACCTCGGCTCGCCCAAGCAGCTGCAGGAGGTGCTGTTCGAGCAGCTGCAGCTGCCGAAGACGCGCAAGACGAAGACCGGCTACTCGACGGACGCCGCGGTGCTGGCGGATCTGCAGGAGTCGAACCCGCATCCGTTCCTGGATCTTCTCCTCCAGCACCGCGAGGCGACGAAGCTGCGTCAGATCATCGAATCGCTGGACGTGTCGATCGCGGCCGACGGCCGAACCCGCACGACGTACCTGCAGACGGGCAGCCAGACGGGGCGTCTGTCGAGCACGGATCCGAACCTGCAGAACATCCCGATCCGCAACGAGGAGTCGCACCGCATCCGTGCGGCCTTCGAGGTGGGCGAGGGGTACGAGACGCTCCTCACGGCGGACTACTCGCAGATCGAGATGCGCATCATGGCGCATCTCTCCGGCGATGCGGGCCTCGTCGAGGCCTTCAACTCGGGCGAGGATCTGCACCGCTTCGTCGGTGCGCGGGTCTTCGGCGTCGAACCGACCGATGTCACACCCGCGATGCGGACGAAGGTCAAGGCGATGAGCTACGGCCTCGTCTACGGCCTTTCGGCCTTCGGGTTGTCGAAGCAGCTGCGCATCGAGCAATCCGAGGCGAAGCAGCTCATGATGGAGTACTTCGCCCGGTTCGGCGCGGTCCGCGACTACCTGCGCGAATCGGTGCAGCAGGCGCGTGTCGACGGCTACACCGAGACGATCTTCGGCCGCCGCCGCCCGTTCCCGGATCTCGGCAGCCCGAATCGGGTCCTGCGCGAGAACGCGGAACGCGCGGCGCTCAACGCTCCGATCCAAGGGTCGGCCGCCGACATCATGAAGATCGCCCTGTTCCACATCCACGACGAGCTGCGCGCGCACGAGCTGCGCTCGCGCGTGTTGCTGCAGATCCACGACGAGCTCGTCGTCGAGGTGGCACCGGGGGAGTGGGACGCGGTGGAGAAGATCGTCACGGAGCGGATGGGCGACGCCGCGGACCTCACGGTGCCCCTCGACGTGCAGATCGGCCGCGGGCCGGACTGGGATGTCGCGGGCCACTGACACCCGCACGTGCCGGCGCCGGGGGTGACCGGCGCCGGCACGCGGTCTCACCGCCCCTGGGATTAGGCTCGAGGAATGACTGACGCACAGCGCACCCCGACGCCGATCGATCAGATCGCCGAGGCGTGGGTCGACACCGTCGCCGAGCTCTCGCCGTCGACGGCCACCTACATCGGGCGCAGCGAGCACAATCGCCGCCTGGACGATCTTTCGCCGGCCGGCCACGAAGCGCGCCGCGCCGCTGCGGCGGCGACGCTCGAGGCGCTGGAGGCCACGGAGCCGATCGACGACGTCGATCACGTCACCCGGGCCGACCTCGCCGCCGACCTCCGCCTGCAGCTCGCCCTTCACGACGCCGGGGCACACCTGCGTGACGTCAACGTGATCGCCTCGCCCGTCCAGGAGGTGCGGAGCGTCTTCGACCTCATGCCCACCGACACGGTGGACGACTGGGATGTCATCTCCGACCGCCTGCGCGCCGTGCCGGCGGCGCTCGGCGGCTACGTGCAGACCCTGCGCGAAGGCATCCGGACCGGTGTCGTCCCCGCGCGCCGCCAGGTCCGCGAGGCCGTCACGCAGATCGGCCGCTACACCGCCGACAGCGGCTTCTTCGCAGAGTTCGCCCGCGAGGCCGCTCCCGCCGAGGGTCACCTCCCGGCGTCCCTCGCTCGCGCGCTCTCCGAGCACGCCGGTGCCGCACGCGTCGCCTATGACGAGCTCGCGGACGTCCTTCGCGATGAGCTGCTTCCCGCGGCGAGCGAAGCGGATGCCGTCGGCCGTGAGCTGTACGCGCTGCACTCCCGCCGCTTCCTCGGCGCGGAGATCGATCTCGACGAGACGTACGAATGGGGTGTCGCCGAGCTCGCGCGCATGGTCGCCGAGCAGGAAGCCATCGCGAACGAGATCCTCCCCGGCGCGAGCGTCGAAGAGGCCGTCGCGTTCCTCGAACAGGATGAGAGCCGCAAGCTCCACGGCACCGCGGCGCTCCAGGCGTGGATGCAGGAGACGAGCGACCGCGCGGTCGCCGAGCTCGGTGAGACCCACTTCGACATCCCGGCCCAGATCCGTCGCCTCGAGTGCATGATCGCGCCGACCAACGAGGGCGGCATCTACTACACCGGGCCGACCGACGACTTCTCCCGTCCGGGCCGGATGTGGTGGTCCGTGCCCGAGGGCGTCGACTCGTTCGACACGTGGCGCGAGCTCACGACGGTGTACCACGAGGGCGTCCCCGGTCACCACCTGCAGATCGCGCAGGCCGTCTACAATCGCGCCGAGCTCAACTCCTGGCGCCGACTGCTCGCGGGGTCGAGCGGCCACGCGGAGGGATGGGCGCTGTACGCCGAGCGCCTCATGGAGCAGCTCGGCTACCTCGATGACCCGGCCGATCGGCTCGGCATGCTCGACGGCCAGCGCATGCGGGCGGCCCGCGTCGTCCTGGACATCGGCGTGCACCTCGGCAAGCCGCGCCTCGACGGCGAAGGGACGTGGGACGCGGAGTACGCGCTCGAGTTCATGCGACGGAATGTCAACATGTCGGACGAGTTCATCCAGTTCGAGGTGAACCGCTATCTCGGGTGGCCGGGGCAGGCCCCGTCGTACAAGGTGGGGCAGCGCATCTGGGAACAGATCCGCGACGACGCCGCCGCGCGGGAAGGCGGCGACTTCGACATCAAGCGCTTCCACATGCGCGCATTGCGCCTCGGCGGTGTCGGGCTCGACACCCTTCGGATGGCGCTGGCCGAATGAGCCGGGGATGCCGGGAATGCGGCATCCGTCTCGGTGGTTCCCATTCACATGCATGAAGTGAAACTGGGCCTGCACACGTTCGGCGACATCACCCTGAACGATGACGGCACGCGCACGAGCGATGCGCAGACGATCCGCAACATCGTCGATGAAGCCGTGCTCGGCGATGAGCTCGGGCTCGCGTACTTCGGCGTGGGGGAGCATCACCGGCACGAGTTCGCGGTGTCGAGCCCCGAGATCGTCCTCGCGGCGGCTGCGTCGCGCACTCGGAACATCCACCTCGGCACGGCCGTCACGGTGCTCTCCAGCGATGACCCGGTGCGCGCGTACGAGCGCTTCGCGACGCTCGATGCGGTCTCCGGAGGCCGCGCGGAGGCGATCGTCGGGCGCGGCTCGTTCACGGAGTCCTTCCCCCTGTTCGGCTACGACCTGCGTGACTACGAGGTCCTCTTCGAGGAGAAGCTCGACCTCTTCGCGCGGCTTCGCGACGAGCGGCCGGTGACCTGGGAGGGTACGACGCGCGCCGCGCTCGCGGACGCCGACGTGTACCCGAAGACGGAGAACGGCTTCCCGGTATGGGTCGGCGTCGGCGGCACTCCGGCGTCGGTCGTGCGGACGGCGCGGTACGGCTTCAACCTCATGCTCGCCATCATCGGCGGCGCACCGGCACGGTTCCGCCCCTTCGTCGACCTCTACCATCGCTCGCTCGAAGAGTTCGGACGGGACCGCCTTCCGATCGGCGTGCACTCACCGGGGCACATCGCCGACACCGACGAGCAGGCGTGGGAAGAGCTCTACCCGGCGATGGAGGCGAACCGCAATGCGATCGGCGCCGAGCGCGGCTGGCCGCCCTACAGCCGACTGCAGTTCCAGCACGATGTCGGTCCCGACGGCGCGCTGTTCGCCGGTTCGCCCGAGACCGTGGCACGTAAGATCGCCGCGGCCGTCCGCGTGCTCGACGTCGACCGGTTCGACCTCAAGTACGCGAACGGAACGATGCCCCACGCGATGCTGATGCGCTCGATCGAGCTCTACGGCACGACGGTCGCGCCGATGGTGCAGGACCTGCTGCGGGACGCCTGAGTAGCATTCCCTCATGACGGATGCTCCGACCCGCGCCGACGCCTCGATCGGCGTGCGCCTGGACGCGCTGCCTTTCACGCGCGCACACGCGAAGGTGCTGACCGGCTCCGGCCTCGGCTGGGCGCTCGACGCGATGGACGTCGGCCTCATCTCGTTCGTCATCACGGTGCTCATCGCGCAGTGGTCGCTGACGGGGGAGCAGGCGTCGTGGATCGCGTCGGCGGGCTTCGTCGGCATGGCGGTCGGCGCGAGTGTCGGCGGCCTCCTCGCCGATCGGTTCGGCAGACGCTCGGTGTTCGCCGTCACACTGCTCGTGTACGGCGTCGCGACGGGTGCGAGTGCGCTCGTCGGCGGTCTGGCGGCGCTCATCGCGCTGCGCGTCGTCGTGGGGCTCGGACTCGGAGCGGAGCTTCCCGTCGCGAGCACGTATGTGAGCGAACTGGCGCCGGCGCGGATCCGAGGCCGGGTCATCGTGATCCTGGAGGCGTTCTGGGCCGTGGGGTGGACCGCGGCGGCGCTCATCGGCTACCTCGTGATCCCCGCCGGCGCGGAGGGGTGGCGGTGGGCATTCGCGCTCGGCGCGATCCCCGCGGTCTACGCCCTCATCGTGCGCTGGGGTCTGCCGGAGTCGCCGCGCTGGCTCGCGCGGCGCGGGCGTCTCGCCGAGGCCGACCAGGTCGTGGCCCGGTTCGAGGCGGCGGCGCTCGGGACGCCGGCTTCGGCCACGCCGCCCCCGTCGCTGCGACCCGCGGCGCCCGCGCCGCGACCGGATGCCGCGACGACCACGACCGCCCGGCGACTCGTCTCGTTGTGGACGCCGGAGTTCCGCGTCCGCACCGCATCGCTCTGGATCGTCTGGTTCTGCGTCAACTTCGCGTACTACGGGGCCTTCATCTGGATCCCCTCGATCCTGTTCGCGCAGGGCTACGACCTCGTGAAGTCGTTCGGGTTCACCCTGGTGATCACGCTCGCGCAGCTGCCCGGGTACGCCGTCGCGGCGTGGCTCATCGAGGTATTGGGACGCCGTACGACGCTGTCGGTGTTCCTCGCGGGTGCAACTGCGTCAGCCGTGCTCTTCGGCACGTCGGTAGGGGAGGGTGCCGTCATCGGCGCGGGCATGGCGCTGTCGTTCTTCACACTCGGCGCCTGGGGCGCGCTCTATGCCGTCACGCCGGAGAACTATCCGACCTCCACCCGGGCAACGGGTGCGGGTTGGGCCGCCGGGGTCGGACGCATCGCGTCGATCATCGCACCGCTCACGGTTCCCGGTCTCCTTGCGCTCGGCGGCACGCCGCTGCTGTTCACGGTGTTCGCCGCGTTCTTCCTCGTGGCGGCAGGGGCGGCCTGGGGGCTCGCCGACCCGCGCGGCCTGGCCCTCGACGAGCGCTGAGACGACGTGATCCGTTCCCGCCGGCACCGCGCGTAGGCTCGTCGGGTGGCATCCATTCGTTTCGTCGCCATCGGCGACTCGTTCACCGAGGGCGTCGGGGATGAGCTTCCCGACGGCACCGTCCGAGGCTGGGCCGACCTCGCCGCGCAAGGATGGGCCGACGCGCGCGGAGAGGCGATCGCCTACGCGAACCTCGCGATCCGCGGCAAGCTCGTGTGGCCGATCGTGACCCAGCAGCTGGAGCGCGCCCTCGCACTGAAGCCGACGCATCTGTCGTTCAACGGCGGCGGAAACGACATGCTGCGCCCCCGCACCTCGATCGCGCACATCGCGGATGCCTTCAGCCAGGTCCTGCGTCGGTGCGACGAAGAGGGCGTGCGCCTCATCCTCCTCTCCGGCGCGAACCCGTCCGCGCAGCTGCCGCTCAGCCGTGTGATCCAGCGGCGCGGCGACCTCATGTCGGCCGCCGTCGTCGCGCGGATGGAGGAGCGCGAGGACGTCGTCCAGGCGCTCAACTGGCCGGATGCCGAGCTGTCGGACCCGTCGTACTGGTCCGAGGATCGCCTGCACATGAACAGCCGCGGACATCACCGCGTGGCCGCGCGCGTGCTCGAAGCGCTCGGTGAGCGGGTTCCCGACGGCTGGTGGTCGCTGCCGGAGCTTCCTGAACCCATCCGTCTCGCACAGCGCGACTACTTCCGCGAGCACCTCGGACCGTGGGTGCGACGCCGGCTCACCGGCACGTCGTCAGGCGACGGCCGGGAGCCCAAGTTCGGCGGGGAGTGGATCGAGGTCGCGCCGCGCTGAGGGTCGGCCGGTGCTCAGCGCGGATGCCGCGGCGGGTCGATCCCCAGGAGGACGCGTGTCTTGCGGCGTTCGATCACGATGAACGTCCAGCCCAGTGCCCACAGCGGGAACTGCGTGAGGAAGGCGATGCGGAAGGCCTCCAGGCGGTAGGTGTCCGGCGTGCCCGCGCCCTGCAGGTCGAGTGCGAGTCCGATCGCGAAGATCGCGATGAGCGCAGCGAGGAAGCCGCCCACGTTCGTGATCCCGGTGGCGGTCGACAGGCGATGGGCCGGGTTGTGCGTGCGCGCATGGTCGAACGCGATCATCGACGCGGGGCCGCCCATCGCGAGTGCGAAGGCGAGCCCGTACAGCAGCCACAGCGGAGCGGCGCCGGGCCACAGCAGGACGGCCGTCCACCCGACGGCCTGCGTCGCGACGGCGGGAAGCACGAGCGCGCGTGAGCGCCGGTGGGGGATGCGGCGGGAGAGGTCGCCCATCACGGGGCCGAGAACCATGCCGACGACGACGTAGACGGACAGCACGCCGGCGGCCTGGCCCTTCTCGAGCCCTTCGCCGGCGGTGAGGAACGGCATGCCCCAGAGGAGCACGAAGGCGGTCCCTGCGAACGGTGTCGTGAAATGCGACCAGAAGGCGAGCCGGGTGCCGGGGTGCGCCCAGGCGGCCCGGATGCCGACGCCGGTGTCCATCGCGGAGCGGACGACACGAATCGCACCGGTGTCGGTGTCGACCGAGACGTCCGCCGGCAGCTCCGGCGGATGATTGCGGATGCACGCGTAGACCAGCACGGCGAACAGGACGCAGAGGGCCGCGATGCCGCCGAAGACGATCTCCCAACTTGTGGCGTGCAAGAGGGCTGCGAGCGGGGCGAGCGCGAGGAGCTGCCCGGACTGGCCCACGAGACCGGTGAGCTGGCTCATGAGCGGACCGCGCTGCGCCGGGAACCAGGTCGCGATCAGACGGAGCACGCCGGGGAACACGGCGGCGTCGCCGGCGCCGAGGAGGACGCGTGCGAAGATCGCGACGCCGACGCTGGGGGAGACGGCGAGAGTGAGCTGTCCGACGGCCATGAGGAGCATTCCGATCGCCATGATCGGGCGCGCACCATAGCGATCGAGGAGGAGTCCGACCGGGATCTGCATGCCGCCGTATACCGCGAGCTGGACGACGGCGAACATCGACAGCGTCGCGGCATCCGCGCCGAAACGCTCTGCCGTGTCGATCCCGACGGCCGACAGCGAGGAGCGGTTGACGACGGCGAGCATGTAGGCGGCGACGCCGACGCCCCAGATGAACCAGCCGCGCCATCCAGGCCCCGCGACGGCGGCGCGGAGAGGATCGAGGGGCACCCGTCCACGCTACTCCTGCGCGTCGGTGGACTCGTCCGAGGTCGGTCCGGGATCATGAGTGCATGACGAAGCTACGCGCCCACAACATCGCCGTCTCGCTGGACGGCTTCGCGACGGGGGAGGGGCAGTCGCTCGAGACCCCGTTCGGGCACGCCGGCGGCCGCCTGATGCAGTGGTTCTTCCCGACCCACACCTTCGTGAGCACGTCGGGGCACGAGTCGGAGGCGGTGGGAGCGGGAACGCGGGGCGTGGACGACGCATTCGCCGCGGCATCCTGGGACGGCATCGGCGCCGAGATCATGGGGCGCCGGAAGTTCGGACCGCAGCAGGGGGAGTGGGAGGACGAGTCCTGGCGGGGCTGGTGGGGCGAGGAGCCGCCGTTCCACACGCCGGTCGTCGTGCTGACCCATCATCCGCGTCGTGATCTCCGCGTGGGGGACACGACCTTCCTCTTCCGGGATCTTGCCCCGGCGGACGCACTCGCCCTCGCGACGGAGGAGGCGCGGGGCGCCGACGTGCGTCTGGGCGGCGGGCCGAGCGTCATCCGTTCCTTCCTCGAGGCCGACCTCGTCGACCACCTGCACGTCGTCGTCGTGCCGATCCTGCTGGGGCGCGGCGTGCGGCTCTGGGAGGGTCTCGAGGGGATCGACGAGCGCTTCGACACCGAGGCGACCGCATCGCCCTCGGGCGTCGTGCATCACGTGTGGACGCGCAAGCCCGGCTGATCGGAGTCCTCAGGAACCTTCGACGGCGCGCGGATACTCCGACGCGTCGCCCTCTTGCGGACATGTCCGCTAAGGGATGTTGCGGATGCCGCGGGGACGCTCTGACAATGAGTCGAACCCAGGAGAGCGCCGATGCCCGATCTGTCGATCCCACCCGTCCGTGCAGTCGAGGATGCCGCCAGGCCCCAGCTGACCCGAACGCTCGGTGGCTTCCAGGTGTTCGCCATCTCGTTCGCGTTCATCTCCGTCGCCGTCGGCGTCTTCGCAACGTACGGCGAGATGCTGCAGACGGCAGGCCCGGTCGGCATCTGGCTGTGGGTCGCCGCCGCGGTCGGGCAGACCTTGGTCGCACTGGTGGTCGCGCAGTTCGCGGCGCGGATCGCCCTGAGCGGTTCGTCCTACCAGTGGGCGTCGCGTCTGGCGACCCCTCGCGTCGGGTGGTTCTTCGGCTGGCTCAGCTTCTGGTACCTCGCGATCGCCGTGGTGACCATGGCGAATGCGATGGCGAGCCAGGCGGTCATGCCGATGCTGGGCATGGAGGCGAGCGAGGAGACCGCACGCGTCCTGACACTGGGCATTCTCTGCGTGCAGGCGGTACTGGTCATCCTCTCCACCCGGCTCTTCGCACTGATCACCTCCGCCGCCGTCGCCGTGGAGCTCGGGATCATCGCCGTCCTCGTCGTCGTTCTGCTGATCGTGATGAGCGTCACGGGCTCGGCAGAGCCGTCCAACGTCGTCTCGCGCGGAGTCGCGGCGACGGATCCGCACTATCTCGCGATCGGTGGCGGACTCATGGCCGGAGCGCTCATGGGCCTGACGACCTTGGTCGGTTTCGACTCCGCCGCCAACCTCGCGGAGGAGGCGAAGAACCCCTTCCGCAACGTTCCCCGCGCCATCGTCTGGTCCGTCGTCGCGGCGAGCGTGGCAGGGCTGGCGTTCCTCGTGGTCCTCACCCTCGCGATCCCCGATATCGCCACGATCACCGCGGATCCCTCGCCGGTGGCCGCGATCATCCGCAGTCAGCTCGGTCCGGTCTGGGAACGGATGCTGCTCGGAGGCATCGTGTTCGCCTTCTTCGGCGCGGGACTGGTCATCATGGCGGCGGGGGCGCGGCAGGCGTTCGCGATGGCACGAGATGGCCGGTTTCCGCTGGGGGTGCTGATGAGCCGGGTCAACCGCCGCACGCGCACGCCCGTGTTCGCGACCGTCGTGATCGTCGTGATCGGCGTGATCCTCATGCTCGCGTTGCCGGGGGAGGCCCTGAACCAGCTGATCGTGGCGGGGACGCTCCTGCCCGCGCTCATGTACGGCGCGATCGTCGCACTGTACCTCGCCGTCCGTCGACGAATGGAACGCCGCGAAGGCGGGTTCTCGCTGGGACGGTGGGAACGACCCATCGCCGTCCTCGCACTGATCTGGGTTCTGCTGGTGCTCGTCGTCCTTCTGACGCCCGCCGATGCGTTCATCCCCGGTCTCATCGTGCTGGGGCTGATCCTTGCCGGAGGCGCCTACTTCATCTGGCTCTCGCTGGCGCGTCCGGCCGTGCTCGATCGCGAGCCGGGAGGGGGAGACGCAGTCGAGGCCGATTCGTCAACGAGCTGACATAATGTGCATTATCGGTGATTGCGCGATCGCCGGGAGGTCACGCGCAATAGCATCGAAGGATGCTGGAGACGCTCACCGGGTTCGCCGTCGTCGGTGTCGCGATCCTCCTCGGCTACGTGCTGGGGCGCATCGATCTGCTCGGACCGCACGCGCGACACGTCCTCAGCAGGCTGACCTTCTTCGTCCTCTCGCCGTTCCTGCTGTTCGTCGTCCTCGCACAGGCCGACGTGCACACGCTGTTCAGCGCACTTCTGCCGGTCTCCGCGATCGCCGCGCTGGCGGTCTTCGTCGTCTACGCCGTCGTGGCCCGGACTGTGTGGCGTCGGAACGTCGCGGAGACGCTCGTCGGCACGCTGGCCGCCGGTCAGGTCAACTCCAACAACATCGGCATCCCGCTCTCGCTCTACCTCCTCGGCAGCGCCGCGTACCCGGCGCCCGTCATCCTGCTGCAGCTGCTCGTCTTCACGCCCGTCACGATGGCGATCTTCGAGGCAGTCACGACGGGACAGCGTCGACCGTTCCCGATCCTGCGCCGCACGCTCACGAACCCGATCGTCGTCGGATCCGTCCTCGGCGTCGCGGTGTCTCTGTCCGGATGGAAGCTCCCGCCGATCGTCCTCGACCCCGCCCAGCTGATCGCGGATGCCTGCGTGCCGATCCTCCTCATCAGCTACGGCATCTCGCTGCACGGACAGCGTGTGCTCGGGCCGTCCGGACGACGACGGGACATCGTCCTCGCATCGGCGCTGAAGCTGTTCGCGATGCCGCTCATCGCGTGGGCTGTCGCCCGGTTCCTCTTTCAGCTGCCCGCGCACGACGTACTCATCGTGACGGTGCTCGCCGCTCTGCCCACTGCGCAGAACGTCTTCAACTACGCCCAGCGTTTCGATGTCGGCGAGACGATCGCGCGCGATACCGTCTTCGTCACGACACTCGGCTGCGTGCCGATCCTCATCGGGATCACGGTGCTTCTGGGGTGACGGCGGCTCCCCCGTCACCGCGCGTCATGTGTGCTCGGTCGGCGGGCGGCGCGATACTCTGAGCACATCTCTTCGTTCAGGAGATTCTCAGAAAGGGGTCGTCATGACCGCTGAACCGTCCCTCGAGAAGACCGCGACCAACGGCATCCGCACCGCTCTCGGTGTCGGGGGCGTTCTTTCGCTCGTCCTCGGTATCCTCATCCTCGTCTGGCCCGGCAAGACCGCCATGGTCGTCGCGGCCATCATCGCGATCTACGCGATCGCTGCCGGACTCGTATATGCCGGTCTCGGAATCTTCGCCGCCGGCAAGGGCGGCTGGGCCCGCATCGGCTATGTCCTGCTCGGCGTTCTGTTCATCATTGCCGGAATCGTCGCGTTCACGAACCTCAGCGCGACGGCCGTCTGGCTCGCCGCGTTCCTCGGCATCCTCGTCGGCATCATGTGGATCATCGAGGGCGTCGTCTCCCTGTCGACGCTCGACCTCGCCCCGTCGCGCGGATGGACGATCTTCTACGCGATCATCTCGCTGATCGCCGGCGTCACGCTGCTCTTCTCGCCCATCTGGGGCGCGCTCGTGCTGTGGTGGCTGCTGGGCATCTCGGCGGTCGTGATGGGCGTGATCCAGATCTTCCGCGCCTTCTCGTTCGGCAAGTAGCCCGTACAGCGAAGCTCCCCGCGATCAGCCGATCGCGGGGAGCTTCGTCGTCGGTGCGGGATGCCGCGGGCTCACTCGCCCGCGAACGAACTCACGTCGCCGACGAGACGGGTGTTGTCCTGTGGGATCGGTTCGACGGCGGCGAGGGCGACCTCGGCCGCGAACTCCGCGACGTTGTAGAGTTTGCCCGCGGACTCGCGCCGATCCGCGATGGCGCCGGGGTTCGCGCGTTCGAGCAGCGTCGCCGTGATCGTGCCCTCGATCATGTCGCCCGAGACGACGACGAAGTCGATCCCCTGCGCAGCGAGCGCGGGAATGCGCTCGCGCAGGGCGTCCTCACCGGCGCGCTTGGAGAGTGCGACGGGCTCGTACTCGGGCATCGTCGGGGTCGTGCGGATGAAGTGCGCCTGGTGGCTCGTCACGAACACGACGCGCGATCCCCCGCGCCCGTTGTCCTCGTGCAGGAGCGGCAGCGCGGCGTCCAGCACCTGGAGCTGAGCGTCGCGGTTGAGGACGAGCGCGTAGTCCTCCCCCATGCCGCTCTCCATGCCGCCGGAGGCGTTGAGCACGAGCAGATCGAGCGTTCCGAAGGCCTCCTTCACCTGCGTCATCATCTGGGCGACGGATGCCGCGTCGGTGAGGTCCGCGCCGACGACGAGCACCTCGACGCCGAGCTCGCGCAGCTGGGTGGCGAGCTTCTCGGCCCGCGGCGCTTTGTTGCGGTAGTTGATGACGACGTTGGCGCCGGCCTGCGCGAGGTAGGTGGCGGTGTCGGCGCCGATGCCGCGGGAAGATCCGGTGACGAGGGCGGTCCGACCGCTGAGCGAGCCGGCGGGGATGGGCTGGGACATGAGACTCCTGCAGTGAATCGGGGGCCGGTACGCGGCGCGCGGCGGCGTTTCGACCCTACAGGCCGACCTCGCGTCGGAGGGCGATGTTAGGGTGCAGACAAGGCGCTGAAGGAGCAGAGCGATGTTGCCGGATCTGACTCAGTACATGTGGATCGCGTGGATCGTGCTCGCCCTCGTGTTCGTGATCATCGAGCTGCTGACCCTCGAGTTCACATTCCTGATGCTCGCCGGTGGCACGCTGATCGGCGGTCTGGGAGTGAACCTCCTCGGCGGCGACTGGTGGCTGCAGGTGCTCGCCGCCGCCGCCGTCTCCGCGCTGCTCCTCTTCACGATCAGACCGTTGCTGCTGCGTGCGCTGCATCGGTCGAGCGTCCTGCACCCGACCAACGTCGACGCGATCCGGGGGCTCGGCGGAAGACTGACGGCGCCGTTCACCGGAGATGTCGCCGCGGCGCGACTCGACAACGGGGAACTGTGGTCGGTCTCCCGCGGGCCCGGCAGCGACGCTCTCGCCGTCGGGGATCGCATCATCGTGACCGCCGTGCGCGGCGCCATGGTCGAGGTGGCCCTCGCCACGGCATCCGAATCCCCCCTCCCCACCGACAGGAGCACCGACTGATGGTCGACATCGGCGCCTTCGCGGGACAGATCTTCGTGATCGTCCTGCTCGTTGTCATCGCGATCTTCGTGATCGTCGTCCTCTTCCGCTCGATCCGCATCATCCCGCAGGCGTATTCGGGCGTCGTGGAGCGTCTGGGCCGTTACCAGCGCACCCTCTCCCCCGGTCTGAACCTGCTGGTCCCCTTCATCGATCGGCTGCGACCGCTCGTCGACATGCGCGAGCAGGTGGTGTCGTTCCCGCCGCAGCCGGTCATCACCGAGGACAACCTCGTCGTGTCGATCGACACGGTCGTCTATTTCCAGGTGACGGACGCGCGGGCAGCGACCTATGAGATCGCGAACTACCTCTCCGCCGTCGAGCAGCTGACGACGACGACCCTCCGCAACGTCGTCGGCGGACTGAACCTCGAAGAAGCCCTGACGAGCCGTGACAACATCAACGGTCAGCTGCGCCTCGTCCTCGACGAGGCTACCGGCAAGTGGGGGCTGCGCGTCTCGCGCGTCGAGCTGAAGGCGATCGACCCGCCGCACTCGATCCAGGACTCCATGGAGAAGCAGATGCGGGCCGAGCGCGACCGTCGCGCCGTCATTCTCACCGCCGAGGGATCGAAGCAATCGCAGATCCTCGAAGCCGAGGGGCGTCGCCAGGCGGCGATCCTGAACGCGGAGGGCGAGAAGCAGGCCGCGATCCTCCGCGCCGAGGGCGAGGCGGCGGCGATCCAGAACGTCTTCGATGCGATCCATGCGGGTCGTCCCGACGACAAGCTGCTCGCCTACCAGTACCTGCAGACGCTGCCGAAGATCAGCGACGGGGGCGCGAACAAGCTCTGGATCATTCCGAGCGAGTTCACCGAGGCGATGAAGGGCATCGGAACGGCGTTCGCAGCCGGAGTCGGCGGGGTGGCGTCCGCGACCCCGGGCGCCGTCGTCGCACCGTCGGAGCCCGAAGGCCCCGCGGGCGACGCATCGGCTGCTGGCGCGGCCGCCGCCTCGTGACGCACCCGTGGTTCCTCGGGGCGCGGACACCCCGCGTGCTCGCGCACCGCGGTTTCGTCCCGCCCGACGCGGACGGGATGGTCGAGAACACGCTCGCTGCCATCGCCGCGGCGCACGCGGTCGGCGCAGAGTATGTCGAGTCCGACTGCCATCTCACGCGTGACGGGGCCGTCGTGCTCTTCCACGACGCCGACCTCACCCGCGTCACGGGCGACCCGCGCGCCGTCGCGGACGTGCGGTACGCCGAACTCGCGGCCATCATGGCGGACCGCGGCGGACTCGTGACGGCCGCCGAGGCGCTCGAGGCCTTCCCGACGCTGCGGTTCAACCTGGATGTGAAGGCAGAGGATGCCGCGCTACCGCTCGGCCGCGTGATCGCGGCGCATGCGGACCGCGTTCTCGTCACGAGCTTCTCCGACCGCCGTCGCCGCCGCGCCCTCGAGGCCGCGCGCGCGGCGGGCGGTGACCCGGCGACATCGGCAGGCCAGGCGACGATCGCGCGCCTGCTCGCCGCCGTCGCGACGGGGTCACGGGGACTCGTGCGACGAACGCTGGCGAACGTCCAGGCGATCCAGGTCCCCGAGCGGGCCGGCGCCGTCCGCATCGTGACGCCGCGGCTGGTACGCGCCGTCCACGCCGCAGATGTCGAGATCCACGTGTGGACCGTGAACGACTCGGAACTCATGATTGCGCTGCTGAACGCCGGAGTCGACGGTCTCGTCACCGATCGCGCCGACGTCGCGCTCGAGACCATCCGACAGCGTCGCGTCTGAGCGTCCTCGACGCACCCTCTCGGCGCACCGCGACAGGCCTGAGCATCGGCTGTGAAACGGCGTCCGAGGCTGCTCGTTCGGATGATGCACACAGGTGAGCGCGTTATACCTGATGAGACGAGAGGACCACACAATGGCAGATCGCAGCCTGCGCGGCATCCGACTCGGCGCCTCGAGCCTACAGAGCGAAGAAGGCGTCGTGTTCCACGAGCGCGCCAACCACACGTACGTCTGCACGCAGTGTGCGCGCGAGACCGTTCTGACCTTCGCGGCCGACGCCGAGGTTCCGGAAGCATGGGAGTGCCGCACGTGCGGTGCGGAAGCCGTGCTCCGTATCGGCGACACCGTCGTCGAGGTCGACCACTCGGGAGACAAGGTCGCCCGCACCCACTGGGACATGCTGATGGAGCGCCGCACCATCCCCGAGCTGGAGGAGCTTCTCGAAGAGCGCCTCGCTCTCCTGCGCGCGCGCCGCGGCACGACCGATTCGGCGCGCCTCAGCGCCTGAGTCCGCACTCCGCGTCGACGAATCCCCGGACGTCGGCCTCCGAGCTAATCGGAGGCCGACGTCGTCGTCGTGCCCGCGCGCGGCGCACCGGCGCGGATGCGGCGTGAGCGCACCCGAGACCACACCCCCACGAGCACGAGGATGAGCACACTCCCCCAGCCGAGAGCAGTCTGGACCGCCGTCCCGGCGATCATCGCCGGAGTGAGGCCGGTGCGCAGCGGCACCGTCGTGACCATGGCACCGGGCTCGTCGGCGGGCAGGCTGTCGATCGTCTGCCCGTCCGCTCCGATCACCTGGCTCGTTCCGACCGTGGAGAGGTTCACGACGGCGCGGCCCGACTCGATCGCGCGCATGCGCGCGAAGGCGAGCTGCTGCAGGTTCTCGTCCGTCCCGCGGAAATCGGCGTTGTTCGTCTGGAACATGAACACCTGCGCACCCGCCTGCGCCCCGTCGCGGATGACGTCGTCGTAGATGACGTCGAAGCAGATCGCGAGCCCGACCGGCACTCCGCCCACGTCGACAGCGGGTATCGCCGTGCCGGGTGTGTACTCGCGCCCGATGAGGTCGATGAGATCGGGGGCGAACTGACGCCAGAACGGGCGGTCGGGCACGTACTCGCCGAACGGCACCGGATGCCGCTTGTCGTACGTCGCGACGGGGTTGTCGGCGCCGCGTTCCCAGACGAGTGCGGAGTTGAAGTACTCGTCGCCGCGCTGCGTCACCGCGCCGATCAGCAGCGGGGCGTCCACCCGGACGGCGAGTGAATCGAGCTCGCGCGCCACAGAGGCGTTCTGAGTGGGATCGGCGTCGACGCCGCCCTCGGGCCACAGCAGGACGTCGACGTCGTCCCCCTCGATGGGGCGCGTCGCCGCGAGCTGGGCACGGAACACGTCGTAGGGTTCACGAACGTCGAAGTATCCGGCCGGTCCGTTGCCCTGCACAGCGCTGACGCGCATCGTCCCGGCATCCATCGTCGGGAACTGAGGCGTGACGACGAGGACGGCGAGCGTGACGACGGTCGGCACGAGGCCGCGAAGGTCGCGGAACGCGCCGCGCCGGATGTACTCGAGCGCGGCGGCGCAGGCGAACACGATGAGGAAGGTGAGCCCGCTCATGCCCGTCCAGGACGCGACCTCCGCGAGCGGCGAGGATGCCTGGGTCACGCCGAGCCGTGCCCACGGGAACCCCCCGTACGGGAACGTGCCGAGCAGCTCCTCCCGAGAGACCCAGAGCCCCGCCACGAGGGCGGGAAGGGCGATCAGGCGGCCCCAGGGGCCCGGCGCGAGCCGCGGCATCCATCGATACGCCCAGGCGATGGGCACCGCCATCACCGCCGTGAGCGCCGCCTCGAGCGTCGACAGGGCGATCCAGGGGATCGGGCCGAGATAGCGCGCCGTGAAGGACAGGTTCACGAAGAACAGGGTCGCCCCGAAGGCGAAGCCGACGAGTACCGCCGCCCACGCGCGCCTCCCGATGAGGGCGACGAGAGCGAGCGGTACGGCGACGAACACCGCCGCCCACCAGGACAGGGCCGGGAACGCCGTCGTGAGGACGAGTCCGCCGGCCGCGGCCGAGAGCACCGCCCCCCACAGCGGCAGGACCGGACGCGGCAGGGGCGTGCCGCGCGGCGTGAGGCCCCTCACAACGACCCGTAGACGACGATGCCGCGGCGCACGGACTCGAGCGCGGTGCGAGCGGTCGCGGCCACGGGCCCCTCGGCGACGAGCGACAGCTGGTCGAGCAGGTCGATCGTCTGCTTGCACCACCGCACGAAATCGCCCGCGGCGAGATCCGCCTCGTCGAGGACACGGTCCAGGCTCGCCCCGCGCGCCCAGGAGTGCATCGCCGTCGCGAGACCCATCGAGACGGGCTCGGTGCCCGGCAGGCGATGGTCCTGCTCGAGGTCGTCGAGACGCGCCCACAGGGTCTGCGTCTCGCTGAGCGCCTGTCGGAACGCGCCGCGGGGCAGCCCGTGCTCTCCGGGACCGGCCTCATCACGGCGCGGCTCGTAGACGAGACAGCAGGCGAGGGCGGCGAGCCCGGGCGCATCCAGTGAGGCCCACAGCCCCTGGCGGAGGGCCTCGGCGACGAGCAGGTCGCGTTCGCCGTAGATACGCTTCATCGTCGCGCCTGCCGCCGTGAGCATCGTCCCGCCGTCGGCGCCGACACGCACGTAGTCGAGCGCCGCGAGGACGTCCACGACACGGTCGAAGACGCGCGCGACGGTCCCGGTGCGCGCCTCGATCTGGCGCCGGTTCTTCTCGACGCGACGCTCGAGCTTCGCGTACCGCTCCCCCCAGCGCGCGTGCGCCTCGCGATCGGGGCAGGAATGGCAGGGATGCCGCTGCAGGCGCGTCCGGAGCGCCTGGATCTCACGCGAACGTGCGTCGCGGATCCGCGCGGGTGCCGTCCGGTCGGCGCGGTTCAGCTTCTCGAGGTCGCTGAGTTCGCGGCGCATGCCGGCGTAGGCGACGAAATCCCCGCGGTCGCACTGCATGGCTTTCGCGTAGCCGGCGAGCGACTCTTCGGCATCCTTCACCTCGCGAGCGAGGCCCACGACCGCCCGGTCGGCCTGGAACTGCGCGAAGGAGGACTCCAGAATCTCTCTCGCGCGCTCGCGCCCGACCTGGTCGATGAGATTGACGGCCATGTTGTAGGTCGGCCGGAAGCTCGAGTTGAGCGGATACGTGCGGCGGGATGCGAGAGCGGCTACCGCCTGCGGATCGAGAGCCTCGGTCCACTGGATGACGGCGTGCCCCTCGACGTCGATGCCGCGGCGACCCGCGCGGCCGGTGAGCTGCGTGTACTCCCCCGAGGTGATCGCGACCCGCGCTTCGCCGTTGAACTTCTCGAGCTTCTCGAGGACGACGGTGCGGGCGGGCATGTTGATGCCCAGCGCGAGCGTCTCGGTCGCGAAGACGACCTTGACGAGCTTTCGCCGGAAGAGCTCCTCGACGACCTCCTTGAACGCGGGCAGGAGCCCCGCGTGGTGTGCGGCGATGCCTCGCTCGAGGTTCTCGCGCCACTCCCAATAGCCGAGCACCTGCAGGTCGTCCTCCGCGAGCGTGCGGGTGCGCTCGTCGACGACGCGTCGGATCTCGTCGCGCTCCTCGCGTGTCGTGAGGCGCAGCCCCGATCGCCGCACCTGCTGTACGCCGCCGTCGCAGCCGGCACGGCTGAAGATGAAGAAGATCGCGGGCAGCAGGTTCGCGCGCTCCAGCAACTGGACGACCTGGGGGCGGTCCAGTCGCTCGATGCGCTGCACATTCGACGACCGCACGGGGCGGCGCCCGCCGCGCGGCGGCCGCTTTCCGCTCTCCCGGCCCCCGGCAGAGCGGTACTGCTGCGCCTGCCGGTTGTTCTCGTAGCGCGAGCCGCTGCCGCCGCGGATCCGCATGAGCTCCTGGTTGACGAGTGCGGTCGCGACGCCCGCGCGATCGTCGAAGAGGGGCAGCAGGTCTCCGCGCACGAGCACGTGCTGCTCGAGCGGGACGGGCCGGGTCTCCGAGACGATCACCTCGGTATCGCCGCGGACGGTACCGAGCCAGTCGCCGAATTCCTCCGCATTGGACACCGTGGCCGAGAGCGAGACGAGACGAACATGCGGCGGGAGGTGGATGATGACCTCTTCCCACACCGCCCCGCGGAACCTGTCGGCGAGGTAGTGCACTTCGTCCATGATGACGTAGCGCAGCCCCCGGAGTGCCGCCGCGTCGGCATAGAGCATGTTCCGGAGCACCTCGGTGGTCATGACGACGACGCGCGCTCCGCCGTTGATGTTGGTGTCGCCGGTGAGGAGCCCGACCTCGTCCTCGCCGTAGACCTCCTGGAGCTCACGGAACTTCTGGTTCGACAGGGCCTTCATCGGCGTCGTGTAGAACGCCTTCTCCCCCGCTGCGAGCATCGCGAGATGGATCGCGAACTCTCCGACGATCGTCTTGCCGGCGCCCGTCGGGGCGGCGACGAGGACGCTCCGGCCGTCCTCGAGCGCGTGGCACGCCGCGATCTGGAAGGGGTCGAGCTCGAAGCGCTGCGTGGCGGCGAATGCCGCTGTGAACGGGTGCGCACGGAGCGCCTGGGCCTGTGCGTACCGCGTCGCAGGATCGGTCGGCTCTCCGGCTGTCATGCGATCGGCCCGAGCTCGGCCCGGGCGCGCTTGGCGCGGCGGCGGTCGAAGAGCATCGACAGCCCGGCAGCCGCGAAGAAGAGCACGACGAGGATGCCGGCGAGCAGCAGCATGCTCACGACGTCGGCAGCGGGCGTCGCGAGCCCGGCGAACCCGACGGCGATGAGCACGGCGACGCGCCACGCCTTGAGGATCGCACGGCCGGTCATGATGCCGGCGAGGTTGAGCGCGACGAGGAAGACCGGCACGACGAAGGAGACCCCGACGACGATGACGAGCTTGAAGACGAAGTCGTAGTAGTACTTCGCCTGGAACCAGTTCGCCGCGCCCTCGGGCGTGAACGACGCCATGATCTCGACGATGTGCGGCATGACCCACCAGCCGACGAAGCAGCCCGCGAAGAACAGCGGGATCGCAGCGGCGACGAAGCCGATCGTGTAGCGGATCTCCTTGCGGGTGAGCCCGGGCATGAGGAATGCCCACAGCTGCCAGAGCCAGATCGGAGCGGAGATGATGATGCCGACCGCGAATGAGATCCGCAGGCGCAGATCGAACGCGCCCGTGACGGTGTCGATCATGAGGCCGACGTCCTCGCCGCGCTTCTCCGCAACGACGCGGATGGGCTCGGTCATCGCCCAGATGATCCAGTCGGTGAGGAAGTACGCCGCGACCATTCCGACCACGAGCGCGACGAGCCCGATGATGAAGCGCTTGCGCAGCTCGGTGAGGTGCTGCCCGAGCGACATGCGCTTGTCGCGGCGCGGCGGATCTTCCGTTCCGAGCGGCGGGTGTTCGGCCGTGGCCACGGGTCCGGTCAGGAGGTGGTGTCCGGCGCGGCCGGCTTGGCCGGTTCGGACGCCGGCGCGGGAGGCTGGGCGACGTTCTGCGCGACGCCGGGTGCGGGAGACGCGGTGCTGTCGGTGGATGCCGCGGCATCCGCGTCGTCGCTCTTCATCGCCTTCATCTCACCCTTGAAGATGCGGGCGGACTGCCCCATGCTCTTCGCGAGCGCCGGGAGCTTGGCCGCACCGAACAGGAGCAGGATCACGATCAGGAGGATCCACAGGTGCGGACCGGCGAACAGGTTTCCCATCATGTCCCCTTTTCGGAAGCTTTCGGTCAGTCTACCCGCCGATGCGATGAGTACGCCCAGCGCCACTCATCGATACTGCTCGAGCGCTGCCCGTGCCCATTGGGCCGTCGCGTCGCGGACGTCCGTGGGCCCCAGGATCTCGAGTTCGCCGCCGAGACGGGTCGCGAGCCGCTTGAGGCTGCGCGCATCGCCCACGCGGATCCGCGCCGTCCGTGCATCGCGGGCGCCCGCGGGAGCGCCGCCTCCGGGCTCGACGACGAAGTCGTGGAGCAGCGGTTCGGCGCCGGGTCGATAGCGCACGTCGACGGCGACATCCGTCTCGGTCGGCTCGAAGAGCGCGGGAACGGCGTCGGCGGCGTGAGCGATGGGGATCTCCGTCAGCCGCACGTCCGACACGCGGTCGAGGTGGAAGGTGCGCATGGCCTCTCGCAGGTGGCACCAGCCCTGCAGGTACCACTGCCCGTTCGCGATGTGCACCTTGACGGGATCGACGGTGCGGATCGTCTCGGGGGCGTCCGGCGCGCGGTAGCCGAATGAGACGGCGACACCGCGTCGGACGGCCTCGGCGACGGCGACGCGCACGTCGTCGACGGCCTCCGGCGCGACGATCACGTCCGCCGGCGTCGTGGATGCGCCACGGGCGAGCTTGGCGAGAAGCCCGTGCACGACGCCGGAGTCGCCGACACCCGGCAGGGATGCCGCGAGCTGCAGACCCGCGAGGAGGGCCGCCGCCTCCCGGGCACTGAGCCGAGGCGTGCGCTCGAGTCCGACCGAGTTCGTGATGACGATGACGTCCTGCTGATCCAGCAGGTCCCAGTCGATGTCGAAGAGGTCGTTGGCCATCTGCCAGAAGCCGCCGTCGCCGGGCAGACCGATGACGGTGAGCTTCTCGACCATCGCGCGCATCTGCTCCACCGTGACGTCGAAGTCCTCCGCCGCTTCCGCGAGGGTCACTTCGCCCTTGCCGATGAGGTAGGGCACGAGCTGCAGGATGAGCGCCGCGCGGTCGGTCGCGAGGAGTGGGCGGGCGTTCATGCGGCGCTCCCACCGGGCTGGTGCAGTGCGAGGACGCGCTCGAGCCGTGCGACGACTTCGGCACGGAGCGTCTCGGGCTCGACGACGCGCACCTCCGGACCGTAGGAGGCGAGTTCGTCGGCGAGGATGTGGACGTCGACGTACGGGACGTGGAAGCCCTGGCCCGCCGGCAGCGCGCGGCGGCTCAGCCGGAGCGCCGCCTCCGATCCCGGCGCGATCTCGACGAGGGCGCGCTGGCGCGCCGCGAGGGCGTCGAGCCCGGCGAGAGCGCGTTCGCCGGCGCCGTCGCGCTCCGTGAGGTCGAACGCGGTCTTCGTGACGTCCACGTCCGACGTGATGCGCGCGAGCAGGAACGTCCGCGGCTCGCCCTGATCCAGGTCGAACCCGTACACGTGCCAGCGCGCTTCGTATTCGACGAGGGCGAGCGGTCGGATGCGGCGCCGCTGCGCGGCATCCTCCCCCGCCTTCAGATACGAGAAGATCACGACGCGCCCCTGCTCGATGGCGCTCTGCAGCGGTACGAACGCCGCCTCACGCAGATTGATCCGCGGCGAGTAGCCGATGATGGGAGCATCGACATCGCCCCCGAGCGCGCGGATCTTGCGGAGACCGCTCCGGGCGTCCGCCGACATGGAGCTCTCACTCCACACGCCTCCTGCGAGGTTCAGGACGGCGATCTCCGCGGGGCTGAACTCGATGTCCGCGGGGAGTTCGTACTCCGCCGTCGGGATCCGGTAGCGCGCCTCGCGCAGATCGTCGGGGTCCGCGTAGTCGCCGATCGTCTCCACCTGGATGCCGAGGCCGCGGAGGGTCTGCTTGTCGCGCTCGAACATCTTCTCGAGGGCGTCCTTGGAAGCCCCGGCGCTTGCCTGCTCGCGGTACCCCGCGACCGACGCGAGGATCGTCTCCTTGGTGAGCCCGGATTCGGTCGCCATCAGCGCGACGACGAGGTTCACGAGGCGCTCCTCGGGCGCGGTGCGGGACGGACTCTCGGTGGGCACTCGCCCATCCTAGGCGTCGGCTGTATGCCCCGGGGTGGCGCCGCCGGCGGCGACAGCGCGTCGTGTCCGCGTCAGCCCGCCGCGGCCACCGGATCGATCCCCAGGATGTCGACGACGTACGCGGTCGCCGCCGCTCCGGCGGATGCCGCGGGTGCCACGACGAGCAGCTGTGAACCCACGGTGGCGCCGAGGAGCTGTCCCGCGAACGGCAGCTGCGAGTCGGTCGTCACTGCCTGTGAGGCGCCGTCCTCCCACGTCGAGGAGGTGACCTTGCGGGTGGTCCAGTCGACAGCGGTGTACTGCACGCGCACCGTGTCCTTCGCGGTGATCTCCGCGCCGGTGCCCTTCTTCAGCGTCTCGGCGGTGAGCTCGGCCGGCGCCGTGGCATCGGGGATGATGACGCCGGGGCGGCCGTCCGGTGCGAGGACCACCGAGGGCATTCCGCGGCGGTCGTTGTACTGCGACGCGCCGTCGGCGGCGGCGAGGTAGACCTTCGTCAGGTCGAGCGTCATGACGATCGACTGGTCGGCGCCGATCCCCCAGCTCTGGGCGGCCTGCTCCGAGAGGCCCGACGCAGGAATCGCGGCGACGATCCGCGAGCCTTCTGTCGCGCACATCATCGCGTCGGCCAGCCCGGCGTAGTTCTCGCGCCACGCCGTCAGCGACTGGATCTGACCGCTTCCCGCCGCCACTGCCTTGCCCGAGGCGCCGTCCACGATCGAGACGCTGAAGAAAACGTCCTGCGCGTCGGAGGTGACGCGCCGCCCGTCGCCGACCGTCTCATCCGTGAACGTCGTCTTGTCGACGTTCACGGGAGCGTTCAGGGTCGTCTCGGGCGTTCCGAAACCGCCCGACGCGTGCACGACGTCGAAGATCGACGAGTCGGAGTCGACGCGGTCGCACGAGGCGATACCCGGTGCGGACGCGCATGCGGCGAGGGTCAGGGCGGACAAGCCGAGGACGGCGATGACGGCAGGGATCCGAAGCACCGGATCAGTCTACGTCCGGCGCGGCATCCACCCCGTCGCCGGTGCCCTGATCCGCCTGCCCCGCCGCGACCCTCGCCCCGTCGACGGCGCGCTGCGCCTCGCGGACGCGCTTGCGCAGGTTCTTGTCGGTGATCTCGCGGTCCCCGACGGCGCCGGGCGTCCACGCCTCGACATCGGCATCCGCATAGCTCGGCTTCTTGAGCGCGCGCTTGCGGACGTCGGGGGGCACGGCGCCGGGCGCGAGGCGGCGGGCCGTGATGAGGAAGCCGGTGTGCGCGACCATGCGGTGGTCGGGGCGCACCGCGAGGCCCTCGACGTGCCAGCCGCGGAC
This sequence comes from Microbacterium sp., assembly GCF_017305435.1. GTDB lineage: Bacteria > Actinomycetota > Actinomycetes > Actinomycetales > Microbacteriaceae > Microbacterium. The sequence continues at coordinate 430,720 of NZ_JAFKIP010000004.1, forward strand.
CATCGTCTCGGTCGCCTCGGACTCGGTGAACAGTCCCGTCCCGCGGATGTACTCGGCGACGCGACTCAGCTGCGTCGCCGTCGCGACGTAGCAGAGGACCACGCCGCCCGGCGTCAGGACGTCGGCGACGGCGTCGATGCACTCCCACGGGGCCAGCATGTCGAGTACGACGCGATCGACCGAGCCCGGCTCGACGGCCGTGGGCAGCTCCTCGACGAGGTCGCCGACGACGACGCGCCAGGTGTCCGGCTCGTGACCGAGGAACGTCTCGACGTTGGCCTGCGCGACCTGGGCGAACTCCTCCCGCCGCTCGAACGAGACGAGGTGTCCTTCCGCGCCGATCGCGCGGAGCAGCCACAGCGACAGCGCGCCCGAGCCGACGCCGGCCTCGACGACCGTCGCGCCCGGGAAGATGTCGGCGGATGCCAGGATCTGCGCGGCATCCTTCGGGTAGACGATCGCGGCGCCGCGCGGCATGGACATGACGAAGTCGCGCAGAAGGGGCCGGAGCGCGAGGTACTCGTGCCCACCCGAGTTCGTCAGGACCGAACCGTCGGGCTGACCGACGATCTGCTCGTGCTTCAGCACGCCGTGGTGCGTGTGCAGTTCGCCGTGCTCGCGCAGCGTCACGGTGTGCAGGCGGCCCTTCGGGCCGGTCAGCTGCACGCGGTCCCCCAGGCGGAAGGGGCCGCTCGGTCGCAGATCGGCGTTCACGCGTGCACCTCGTGACGGCTCGTGCGGCGTGCTGCATGCGCGGCGCTGAGGTCGTCGGTCGTGCGGCCTGCCAGCGTCGGCCACAGCACGTGCGCCCCGGCGCCGTCGAGCGGCACCATCAGCGGCACGCCGATCGTCGTCACACCCGCGGCCGCCGCCGCACGTACACCGGTCGGCGAGTCCTCGATCGCGACGGCGTCGTCGGGGTCCACGCCGAGCGCCGTGCATGCCTGGAGATAGGGGTCGGGGAAGGGCTTCGGGCGAGTGACGTCGTCGCCCGCGACGACGAGGTCGAAGGCGTCGAACCCCATCTGCCCGGCGACGGTCAGCGCCATGTCGCGCAAGGACATCGTGACGAGCGCCGTGCGGACGCCAGCCGCACGGAGGTCCTGCAGCAGCTCCACGGCGCCGGGCCGGAACGGGTTCCCCTCGGTGGACAGGCGCGCTGCGACGACCCGGGTCAGATGCGCGACGATGTCGGGGACGGCCATCCGCACGCCCGCGTCCTGAAGGATCTCGCCGGAGCGGTCGAGGCCGCTCCCCACGAGCGTGAGCGCCTGCTCGTGCGTCCAGGTGCCGCCGAAGCTCTCGACGAGAGCGGTCTCGGCATCCATCCAGTAACCCTCCGTGTCGACGAGGGTGCCGTCCATGTCCCACAGCACGGCGGCGGGGAGCGGCGGGGGTGTGAGAGGCGGCGCGGACGCGGAGGCGGAGCCGGGTGAAGACATCGTTCCATGCTACGGCGTCGCCGCCCGCTTCCCGCGGCCCGCGCGTATCGTAGGGTGATCGGTTCACGGACGATGAGGAGCGGTGTGGACGAACTGGGTCAGCGGGTTCTCGTGGTCGCCTTCGACGGATGGAACGACGCGGGCGAAGCCGCATCGGCGGCCGTCGCGCACATCCGCGAGTCGAGTGAGTACCGCGAGGTGTTCGCGGTCGACCCCGAGCTCTACTTCGATTACCAGTACACGCGTCCCCAGGTGCGTCTGGATGCCGACGGCTCACGCAGTCTCGTCTGGCCCGATGCGACGCTGTGGCGCCCGCTGCAGGAGGCCGACGGAGCACGACTGTGGCTCCTGAGCGGCTACGAGCCCGCGCGCGCCTGGCAGGCGTTCGTCGCCGAACTCATCGATGCGGCGCTGCGCGAGGACATCACGGGCATCATCGCGCTCGGATCGATGATGTCGGATGTCCCGCACACGCGGCCGATCTCGGTGTTCGCCGGGAGCGAGAACGACGCGCTGCGGACCGCGCTCGGGCTCGAGAAGCCCACCTACGAGGGTCCGGCGGGCATCCTCACGGTGCTGTCCACCGCCGCTGAGGCCGCCGGCATCCCGTGCGCCGCCCTCTGGGCGAGCGTGCCGCACTACGTCGCCGGTCACACGCCCTCCCCCAAGGCGACGCTCGCTCTCCTCGATCGTCTCGGCGAGCTCACCGGCGCGGTCGTCCCGCGCGGCGAACTGCCCGCGCAGTCGCTCGCGTGGGAGGCGTCGATCGATGCGGCGGCATCCGACGACGAGGAGATGACGGAGTACATCCATCAGCTCGAGCAGACCCGTGACACGTGGGACTCGCCGGAGGCGTCCGGCGACGCGATCGCGCAGGAGTTCGAACGGTACCTCCGCCGCGGCGGCGACGGACACGGCAAGGGGCCGGGCGCCGCCGGGCGCGATTCGGACGGCCCTCGTCGGCAGTAGCCGCGGGGCGCTCAGTACGCCTGCAGCACGCCGAGGCTCAGCAGGATGATGAGGACGATGCCGAGCACCACGCGGTAGATCACGAACGGCAGGAAGCTGCCGCGCTTGAGGTACTGCATGAGGAACGCGATGACGGCGAGGCCGACGACGAAGGCGATGACGGTCGCGATCGCCGTCTCGGCGCCGCTGAACACTGACGAGCCGGGGTCCTTGATCGAGTGGTAGAGCTCGTACAGCCCGCTGCCGAACACGGCCGGGACGGCCAGCAGGAACGCGACCTCGGCGGCGACCGGGCGCGTGTAGCCGAGGGCGAGGCCCATCGTGGTCGTCGCACCCGAGCGGGACACGCCCGGGATGAGCGCCAGCGACTGCGCGAGTCCGAGAGCCAGCCCGTGCGGGTAGGTCAGCTCCTCCTCGTTGCGCGTGCGGCGCCCGAGCGCGTCGGCGGCGCCGAGGATGAGGCCGAACACGATGAGGACGATCGCGACGAGCCAGAGATTGCGGAACGTGTCTCGGATGACGTCCTGGAAGAGGAATCCGAGGATGCCGATCGGGATCGTGCCGATGATCACGATCCATCCCATGCGGGCGTCGGGGTCGTTCCGGGGCACGCGCCCCGTGAGCGAGCCGAACCAGCGCCCGATGATCCGGACGATCTTCTTCCAGAAGTACACGAGCACGGCGAGCTCGGTGCCGAGCTGCGTGATCGCGGTGAAGGTCGCGCCGGGGTCGACGGCGGAGGGGAGGAACTCGCCGATGATGCGCAGGTGCGCACTCGAGGAGATCGGCAGGAACTCGGTGAGTCCCTGCACGATTCCGAGGATGATCGCGTCGAACAGCATGGATGCCTCTCCGGATGGGCGGGTCGGTGTCGGGAACCGGGACGTCAGTACGTGCGGAGGAGATCGACCAGTACGCGCTGGCCGAACACCAGCGCGTCGATCGGGACGCGCTCATCCACTCCATGGAACATACCCGTGAAGTCCAGGTCTCGCGGAAGGCGCAGCGGCGCGAAACCGTAGCCAGCGATGCCGAGCTCTGCGAGTGCCTTGTTGTCGGTGCCGCCGCCCATGAGGTAGGGGATGACAGGGATGCCGGGGTCATGGCGCTCGAGGGCTCCCACCATGGCATCCACGAGCTCCCCCGCGAACGGCACCTCGAGCCCGATGTCGCGGTGCACGATCTCGATCGCGACGTCGTCGCCGACGATGCGCTGGATCTCCGCGAGCACCGTGTCCTCCTGCCCGGGGAGCGTCCGCACGTCGATGGCCGCGGCGGCGGCATCCGGGATCACGTTGTGCTTGTAGCCCGCGGTGAGACCGGTCGGGTTGGTCGTCGTGCGGAACGTCGAGCGGAGGAATCCGGCGGCGGGTCCCGTGCTGTCGGCGACCGCGTCCGGGTCGATCGCGTCGTCGCAGCTCGTGCCGCCGACGCCTGTGCCGTCGCTTCCCGCGCAGAGGGCGGCGAGGCCCGCGACGGTCTGGCGCGTCGTGTCGGTGAGCTCGATCGGCCACACCGTGCGTCCGAGGGCCGCGACGGCTTCGGCGAGACGTGTGACGGCGTTGTCCGGGTGGAACCGGCTGCCGTGACCGGCCGTGCCGTGCGCGCGCAGGCGCATCCATACGAGCGCCTTCTCCCCCACCTGCAGCAGGTACGCGCGGCCCTCGCCCACCCCGATCGAGTAGCCGCCCACCTCGCTGATGGCCTCGGTCGCGCCCGCGAACCACTCCGGGCGATCGCGGACGACCAGTTGAGAGCCCTCGACGCCGCCGTTCTCCTCGTCGGCGAAGAAGACGACGATGAGGTCGCGCTCCGGGCGCTCGCCCGCCCGGAGGAGCTCGGCGACGGAGGCCAGGATCATGGCATCCATGTCCTTCATGTCGACGGCGCCCCGCCCCCACAGCATGCCGTCCTTGACGACGCCGGCGAAGGGGTCGACGCTCCAGTCCTCGGCGACCGCGGGGACGACATCGAGGTGCCCGTGCAGGATCAGCGCAGGTTTGCCGGGGTCACGACCCGCGACGCGCGCGACGACGTTGGTGCGCCGAGGGACGGGCTCGTAGTACTCGACCTCGAGCCCGAGCGCCTCGAGGTACGCGCCGACGTACTCGGCGGCCTCGCGCTCGCCGTGGGCGCGGCCTTCGCCGTAGTTCGTCGTGTCGAACCGGATGAGATCGCGCGCGATGCGGGCGACCTCCGGCAGCGGGGAGACGTCGGGGGATGTCATGGGGATCACGCTACCCCGCCACGCGATGCGTCGCCGCCGCGTGCCATACGGTGTCATCTCAACGGAAAGACCCCCGACCCGGAGTCGAAACTCCCGGTCGAGGGTCTTTTTCCTGCTGTGCGCGAGGGGGGACTTGAACCCCCACGCCCTATACGGGCACTAGCACCTCAAGCTAGCGCGTCTACCTATTCCGCCACCCGCGCGAGGTGGTTTCGGTGCTTTCGCAACCGAGGATCGACATTACCACGTCGTGCGGCGAACCCGGAATCCGGCCTCCCGCCCGGGCGCGTCATCCTGCGGAGACGCCGAAGAGAAGACCGAGGAGGTACGTCACCGCGGCGGCGCCGAAGCCGATCGCGAGCTGGCGGAGCCCTCGACGCAGCGGCGGCGCTCCGGAGAGGAGACCCACCATGGCCCCGGTCGCGACGAGCGCGATGCCCACGAGCGCGAGCGCGAGCGCGACGGCGGCGAAGCCGGTGAGCCCGAAGATCCACGGGAGGACGGGGATGATGGCCCCCGAGGCGAAGAAGAGGAAGCTGGAGCCCGCGGCTCCGAGGGCGCTGCCCACGACCTCGTGGTCGCCGCCCACGCGCACCGGACCGGTCGCGGGATCCGCGTCGGGAGTGCGGGCCGCTTCCAGCACGCGCCGTGCCCGCTCCTCGGCTTCCGGTTCGGGGATGCCGCGGGTGCGGTAGACGAGTGCAAGCTCGTTCGCGTCCAGGTCGAGATCGGGGTAGGACGCGTCGGCGTAGTCGCTCGGCTCGGTGGCATCCAGCAGCTCCCGCTGCGAACGCACCGACACGTACTCCCCCGCGCCCATCGACAGGGCGCCCGCGAGGAGGCCCGCGACGCCGCTGAACAGCACGAACTGGGGGGCGACGCCCGTCGCCCCGATGCCCATCACGAGTGCGAGATTCGAGACGAGGCCGTCGTTCGCGCCGAAAACGGCGGCGCGGAACGTGCCGGACAGGCGGCGGCGTCCGCGGGCGGCGAGTCCGCGGACGACTTCGCGATGCACCTTCTCGTCGGCAGCCATCTGCGGGGTGGCGTAGGGCTCGGTGTCGTACGGCGAGCGGCCCTCCGCGTTCTGCGCGAGCGCGAGCACGAAGATGGATCCGAACCGACGCGCCATCCAGCCGAGGCTTCGGGAGGAGAGACTCGGTGCGGGCAGCCGCGCGGGCTCCGCGCCGAGGAGATCGAGCCAGTGCTGCTCGTGCCGGCCTTCGGCATCGGCGAGGGCCAGGAGGATCTCGCGCTCCTCGCCGTCGCGGCGGCGGGCGAGGTCGCGGTAGACCTGCGCCTCGGCGCGCTCGTCGGACAGGTAGCGCGCCCAGCGCCGCCGATCGGCGCTCGTCGGGGTCGGGGTGGCAGGGGCTATGGTCACTCATCCACGGTAACGAGCCGTCGCCGCGCGACCGGCGTCCTCCGCGACATTGCCAGCATTTCGGGGATCCGAAGCGTGAGTTCAGCGGATGGCGCCCCGGAAGCCCCGTTCACCACGACGCATGACGAGCGTGTGTGCCACGACGAACGCGGGCCGTAAGACCGGTCCGGTGATCCGCATCCATGCGCGTCGGGTCTCCACCTCCCACGTCCAGATGAGCGCGGCGCCGTGCTCGTCGCGCGCGATCTCGAGAGACCCGCGCCCGGCGAGGTCGCCGGCGCTCACGGCCACCAGCCGCCGCGGCGGCGCGACGTCGACAATCGTCAGGTCGAGGCGGAGGCGGTACCCGAAGACGCTGCGCACCTCGAGAGCGAGCCGATCCCCCGCGCGCGGATGCGGCGGCGCCGCCAGGACGCGTACGGCCGGCCACCAGGCGAGCCGCCCCGGAACGAGCGACCGCTCGAGCATCGACCAGACGGCCTCGCGCGAGGCCGGGACCCGCCAACGCGAGACGAAGCGGTAGTCGTGCCGCATGAGCGCGAGTGTACGCGCGCTCAGGAATGCACGCGTCGGCGCAGCACCTCGATGCGCGACTGCAGCTGGGCGACCGTCGCCCGCGCGACCTCCGGCCCGCCGCAGATGCGGCGAAGCTCCGCGTGGACCTGCCCGTGCGCCTCTCCGCTCTGACGCGCGTAGAGCCCGACGAGGCTGTTGAGCAGCTGCCGCTGTTCGCGCAGCGTGCGGTGGAGCGCGGGCGGGAGGCCGGGGTCGACCGCCGAGCCGTCGTCAGAAGGTGCCGCTCCGGCTCCTTCTCGGGCCTCGCGGACGCGCCGGTGCCGGCTCTGCCGGGCTTGGCGCTGCATGAGCAGATCGTGCACGTGCTCGGGTTCGAGCAGGCCCGGAAGCCCCAGGAACTCCTCCTCCTCCGGCGTTCCCGGTACCGCGAGCTGGCCGAATTCCCGCCCGTCGAACAGCACCCGGTCGAAATGAGCGACGGACCCGAGTGCTTGATAGCTGAACTCTTGTTCGAGCTCGTCGGATGCCTTGTCCTCGCGCTCCGCGTCGGCGAGGAGCGTGTCCTCCAATCCGTCGTCGTCGCCCGACTCGCGATCGAGCGCGTGGTCCCGCTCCCGCTCCATCTCGCCGGCGAGCCCCAGCAGGACCGGCACGTTGGGCAGGAACACGGATGCGGACTCGCCCCGGCGACGCGCTCGCACGAAGCGGCCGATCGCCTGCGCGAAGAAGAGCGGCGTCGACGCGCTCGTCGCGTACACCCCGACGGCGAGACGGGGCACGTCGACCCCCTCCGAGACCATGCGGACGGCGACCATCCAGCGTGTCGTCGCGCCCGCGAACTGCTCGATGCGACCGGACGCCGCCTTGTCGTCGGAGAGGACGACGGTGGGCGGCTCCCCCGTGATCCGGTGCAGGATCGCGGCATACGCCCGCGCGGCGGTCTGATCCGTCGCGATGACGAGCCCACCGGCATCCGGGACGTCCTGACGCACCTCGGTGAGGCGCCGATCGGCGCTCGAGAGCACCGCGGGGATCCAGTCCCCCTCGGGGTCGAGCGCCGTCCGCCAGGCCTGCGCCGTCACATCCTTCGTGTTGTCCTGCCCGAGGTGCGCCTCGAGCTCATCCCCCGTCTTCGTGCGCCAGCGCATCTTGCCGGCGTAGACGAGGAACAGGACCGGCCGCACGACGCCGTCCGCCAGCGCGCGGCCGTACCCGTAGTTGTAGTCGGTGCGCGAGAGGCGGATGCCCTTCTCGTTCGGGTGGTACTCGACGAACGGGATCGGCGCCGTGTCGCTGCGAAACGGCGTGCCCGAGAGGAGCAACCGCCGCGTGGCCCTGCCGAACGCCTCCCGCAGCGCCTCGCCCCAGCTGAGCGCGTCGCCGCCGTGGTGCACTTCGTCCAGCACGACGAGTGTGCGCTTCTCATCGGCGAGGAAGCGATGCACGGATGCCTTGACCGCCACCTGCGCGTACGTCACCGCGACCCCGTGGTACTGGCGGGCATGCGTGCGCTGGCGGTTGCTGAAGCGCGGGTCGAGCCGGATGCCGACGCGCGCTGCGGCATCCGCCCACTGGGTCTTCAGGTGCTCGGTCGGCGCGACGACGATGATGCGCTCGATGACACCGCGGCGCAGCAGCTCGGACGCGAGACGCAGCGCGAACGTCGTCTTACCGGCGCCGGGAGTCGCCGCGGCGAGGAAGTCGCGCGGGCCGCGGCCGATGCCCTCCGGTCCGTCGGCGCCGAAGTAGGCCTCGAGGGCTTCGGCCTGCCAGGCGCGGAGGTTCTGCGCCGTGCCCCAGGGGGCGCGCTGCGGGAACGCGGGCGACAGGTGCTCGGCGGCGAAGCTGCCGAAGTGCTCCTGTTCCGCCGCCCGTTCGTCCTCCGTCACGAGTGACCACCCTAAACGACCCCGCCGACAGGGCGGCGCCGGTAGCCTCGATGGGGACCACGAGTCAGGAGAGTCATGCGGGAGAACGAATCGAGCCCCGACGAGCACCGCTCGCCGTACGTGCCCAACGAGAGCGCGCACCCCTGGCGGCGCATGGTCGCGATCGGGGACTCGTTCACGGAGGGCATCGGCGACCCGATCCCGGGCGGGGACGGGCATCGCGGCTGGGCGGACCGCGTCGCGGAGGTCCTCGGGGCTCAGGTCGACGACTTCGCCTACGCCAATCTGGCCGTCCGCGGAAAGCTCATCGCGCAGATCGTCGCGGATCAGATCGAGCCCGCGCTCGCCCTCGCGCCCGACCTCGTGACGTTCTCCGCGGGCGGGAACGATGTGATCCGGCCCGGCGGCGACCCGGACCTGGTCGCCGCTCAGTTCGAGGATGCCGTCGCACGGCTGAGCTCGCAGGGGGCGACGGTCGTTGTCTTCACGGGCATCGACACCGAGTTCACGCCGGTGTTCCGTGGCATCCGGGGTCGCGTCGCGATCTACAACGAGAACATCCGCGCCATCGCGGACCGCTACGACTGCATCGTCGCCGACCAGTGGGCGCTCAAAGAGGTACAGGACCCGCGGTTCTTCGACGACGATCGGCTGCACTACAACGCCCTCGGCCACCACGAGATCGCCCGGATGGTGTTGCGCGCCCTCAACGTCCCGAACGACCTGCAGCCGATGCAGCCCGACCCGCTCCCGACGCTCACGTGGCGCGAGGCGCGGACGAACGACCTCGTGTGGGCGCGTGCGCACCTCGTGCCGTGGGTGCTGCGGCGCCTGCGTCACCAGTCATCGGGCGACCACATCACGGCCAAGCGCCCCGATGCGCTCCCGGTGATCACCGAGGCGCCCGGACGCGACCGCGGCGCGCAACCGGGTCAGCCGGTCTGAGGCCCGTCAGCGCAGCGCCCACAGCGCCACGGCCGCCGCGGACGCGACGTTGAGCGAGTCCACACCCCCGGCCATGGGAATGGTGACGACGGTATCGGCGGTGTCGATCGCGCGACGCGACAGTCCGTCTCCTTCGGTCCCGAGGACGAGCGCGACCCGCTCGGGGCGGTCGGCCGCGAAGACGTCGAGCGGGACGGCACCGTCTGCGAGGGCGAGGGCGGCGAGGTGGATGCCGGCGTCCCGGAACACCTCGCGACTGGCGACCCACGGTCCGCCGCGCCCCTCCGGCAGCCGGGTCCACGGCACCTGGAAGACCGTCCCCATGCTGACCCGGACGCTCCGCCGGTAGAGCGGATCGGCGCAGCGAGGCGTCACGAGCACGGCGTCGGCGCCGAGGCCCGCCGCCGCGCGGAAGGCGGCGCCGACATTCGTGTGATCGACGATGTCCTCGAGGATCAGGACGAGGCGGGCGCCCGCGATCACGTCGGCGACCGTCCGCAGGGCCGGGCGGTGCATCGCCGCGAGCGCGCCGCGGTGGATCGCGTACCCGGTGAGCTCCTCCGCGACGGCATCCGAGACGACGTAGACGGGCGCGTCGGGGGCGAGGTCCTCGGCATCCGACCGCCACTTCTCCTGCACGAGCAGCGACCGAGGCCGGTGACCCGCGGCCAGTGCGCGCGCGATGACCTTCGCGGACTCGGCGATGTAGAGGCCCTCGGCCGGTTCGGTCACGCGGCGCAGGGCCACGTCGGTGAGGTCGCGGTAGTCGGAGAGCCGCGGATCGGCCGGGTCGTCGATGCGGATCGCGGGCATGCTCCATGCTCGCACGTCGACGCACCGGAGAATCGACACGGCCGTCCGGGGCGGGCTCCGCGTAACCTCCCGGAAAAGCACGAGGCGTACGCTCGATCATGGAGGCCCCCCATGACGACCGTCTTGGAATTCGACACGCCGACTGCGGCGACGGTCGGGCGTGCTGTCGACGCCCTCGCCGGCCGGCGCATCGCGGTGCTCACCGGCGCCGGTGTATCGACCGATTCGGGAATCCCCGACTACCGCGGCAAAGGGGCGCCGGTGCGCACGCCGATGACGGCGCAGCAGTTCCTCTCCAGCGACGCCGCGAGGCGCCGGTACTGGGTCGGCAGTCACCTCGGGTGGCGGGCATTCGCGGCGTCCCACCCCAACGGCGGACACGATGCCCTCGCGGCGCTCGAGCGCGCCGGCATCGTGACGGGTCTCATCACGCAGAACGTCGACGGCCTGCACGTGCGCGCCGGGAGCCGCCGCGTCGTCGAGCTCCACGGCACGATGCGCCGCGTGCTCTGCACGCACTGCGGCCAGGTCTTCGACCGTCGTGACCTCGCCGTGCGCGTCGAGCGCGACAACCCCTGGATCACCGTGCCGGATGCCGTCGAGCTCGGCCCCGACGGCGATGTGCTGCGGTCCTCCAGCGAGGGCTTCGTGGTCCCCGCGTGCAGCGTGTGCGACGGCATGCTCAAACCCGACGTCGTGTTCTTCGGCGAGTACATCCCCGCGCTGAAGTTCACCGAGGCCGAGCAGCTGGTCGCGGCGAGCGATGCCCTCCTCATCGCCGGATCGTCGCTCGTCGTGAACTCCGGCATCCGCCTGCTCGAGCGCGCGCGGCGTCGTCGACTGCCGATCGTGATCGTCAACCGCGGCGAGACGCGGGGAGACAGCCGGGCGACGGTGAAGGTCGACGCCGGGACGACCGAAGTGCTGCAGGCGCTCGCCCACGCGCTCCCCGCGGCAGGCTGAGCGGTGCTCCGCTGAGCGGCGTCGGAGGGGAAAGCTCCCAGGCGGGGGCCCGTAGGCTCGAAGCGTGACGACACTGCTTCTGGTACGCCATGGCGAGACCGACTGGAATGCCGCGCGGCGTATCCAGGGGTCGACCGACATTCCCCTCAACGAGACCGGGCGTACGCAGGCGCGGGCGACGGCGGCGGTGCTCGCAGAGCGGATGTTGCAGCAGCACGGGGGCGCGCGTCCCCTCATCGTGTCGAGCGATCTCTCCCGCGCCCGCGAGACGGCGCAGATCATCGCCGCAGAGTTCGGCACCCACGTCACCCGCGCGTACCCGCAGTTGCGCGAGCGCTCCTACGGCGTCGCCGAAGGCCTGACGATCGACGACTACCGGGCCCGGTTCGGCGAGTTCAACCGCGACAACGTGCCGGAGGCGGAGAACGACGAGGCTCTGCGCGCGCGGGCGGTGGATGCCGTCCGCCGCGTCGTCCGCGACGCGCGCCGCCACCATGCGCCGGCCGACGTCCCGGTGATCGCGGTGTCGCACGGCGCGTTCATCGGGCAACTGATCCGGCACGCCAGCGCCGGCGAACTGCCCCTCGCCGGCGAGCGACTGGCCAATGCCTCGACGCACGCCTTCCGCGTGGAGCGGGACCGATTGAGCGTGCTGTCCTATATGGCCGTTCCGGTCGGCTGACCCCTCACGCCGCCGCGCCGCGCGTGAGGCCGAGGGCGCGCGCGAGCACGAGCAGCTGCACTTCGGTCGTCCCCTCGCCGATCTCGAGGATCTTCGAGTCACGGAAGTGCCGTGCGACGGGGTACTCGTTCATGAACCCGTTGCCGCCGAAGATCTGCGTGGCATCCCGCGCGTTGTCCATCGCGGCGTCCGACGCCGTGAGCTTCGCGATCGCCGCCTCCGGGCCGAACGGGCGGCCCGCGTCACGCAGGCGCGCGGCGTGGATCCATGCGAGGCGCGCCGTGTGCACGCGCGCCTGCATGCGGGCGATCATGAACTGGATCGACTGGCGCGAACCCAGTCGTTCCCCGAACACCTGACGACTCTGCGCGTAATCGAGGGCCGCATCCAGGCACCCTTCCGCCGCTCCCGTGGCGAGCGCTGCGATCGCCACTCGACCCTCGTCGAGGATGCTGAGGAAGTTCGCGAATCCGCGCCCGCGCTCCCCGAGCAGGTTTCCCTCGGGCACGCGCGCGCCCGTGAAAATCAGCGGGTGCGTATCTGAGGCGTGCCAGCCGACCTTGTCGTATGCGGGTCCGACCTCGAACCCCTCGGTCCCGTTCGGAACGATGATCGTGGAGATCTCCTTGCGGTCGCCGCGACGACCGGTGACGGCCGTCACCGTGACGAATCGCGTGATGGCGGTGCCGGAATTCGTGATGAACTGCTTCGCGCCGTCGATCACCCAGTCCCCGTCCTCCAGCCGCGCCGTGGTCCGGGTGCCGCCGGCATCCGATCCCGCCTCCGGCTCGGTGAGGCCGAACCCCGCGAGGGCGCGTCCGGCAAGGAGATCGGGCAGGAGCTCGGCACGCTGGGCATCGGTGCCGAAACGGAAGACCGGCATGGCGCCGAGGCTGACGCCGGCCTCGAGAGTGATCGCGATCGACTGGTCGACGCGCCCGAGGCCCTCGATCGCGAGACCGAGCGCGACGTAGTCGCCTCCCTGCCCGCCGACCTCCTCGGGGAACGGGAGCCCGAACAGCCCCAACTCCCCCATCGCCGCGACGACGTCGAGCGGCAGGGTCTTCGTCCGATCGGCCTCGTAGGCGCGCGGCGCCACGTGCTCGTCGGCGAATGCGCGGACCATGCCGGCGAGCTCGCGTTCCTCGTCGCTGAGCCCGTAGGCCGCGACATCCAATACGCCCATGCCATCTCCTTCGATGCGCTCCGCGTCACGATCGGATCACGGGCCCCGCTCACGCTGGCACCGCAAGGATGCGCCGGGTTAGTGTTCCTTAACCGAATCAGTCCAGGTTAGCGAGGATTAACTGGGATGGCAACGCATACCCCCATCGAGCCGGCGACCGGGCGTGACCGGGCGAAGGCCGAGCGCTACGACGCCCTGCTCCAGGAGGCGGCGCGGCTCTTCGCCGCGCACGGGTTCGACGGTGTGAGTCTCGAGGACCTCGGTGCCGCCGTCGGGATCACGGGACCCGCCGTCTACCGTCACTTCTCCAGCAAGAAGGCGCTCCTCGGAGCCGTCCTGCGCCGCGCGAGCGAGGGGCTGCTGACGGGAGGGCGGCGCGTCGTCGCCGTCGACGGCGAACCGGTAGCCCAGCTGCGCGATCTCATCGACTTCCACGTCGAGTTCGCGTTGGCCGATGCCGACGTCATCCGCGTGCACGACCGCGACCTCGCGCGTCTCAGCGACGACGACCGGCATGTCGTCCGCCGGCTTCAGCGCGAGTACGTGGAGCTCTGGACCGACGTCCTCGAGCGTCTCCATCCCGACCGCGACGCCGCCGACCTCCGTGTGCGCGCTCATGCGGGGTTCGGTCTGATCAACTCGACCCCGCACTCGGTGCGCGGTCTGCGCGATGTCCCCGACGACGCCGTGGTCCACGACATCCTCGCCGACATGGCCTTCGCCGCACTCGCCGCGCACTGACGGCCCGGCGCGCCACCGCTCCCGGTGGGGATGCCGCGTCGGCGCTCCTCCACCGGGTGCGGTCGCGCTCAGGCGAGCAGCATCGCCCGGCCGGGCTCGCGCAGCACGTCGCCGACCGCGGCGAGGAAGCGCGCGCCCTGCTCGCCGTCGACGAGACGGTGATCGAAGGACAGGCTCAGCGTCAGGACATCGCGCAGCGCGATCTCGCCGTCGTGCTCCCACGGACGGCGACGCACCGCACCGATGCCGAGGATCCCCGCTTCCGGCGGATTGAGGATCGGCGTGCCCGCATCGACGCCGAACGTGCCGAAGTTCGTGATCGAGAACGTCCCGCCGCTCAGCGCCGACGGAGCGGCACGTCCGGCGCGCGCGGTCTGAGCGAGCCCGCGGATCGCGTCGGCGAGCCCGGCGAGCCCGAGCGCCTGTGCGTCCGGGATGTGCGGGACGATGAGCCCGCGCTCGGTCGCGGCCGCGATGCCGAGGTTGACGTAGTGGTACTGGACGATCTCGCCCGCTTCGTCGTCCCAGCGCGCATTGAGCGACGGCTCGGCGCGCAGCGCCAGGCACACCGCCTTCGCGACCACGGCGAGGATGCCGATGCGGTGTTCGGCCAAGCGCGCATCGGCGCGCAGGTGCTCGACGAGCCGACTGGTCTCGGTGACGTCCACCTCGAGGAAGCACGTGACATGCGGCGCCGTGAAGGCGCTGCGCACCATGGCGGCCGCCGTCGCCTTCCGCACGCCACGGATCGGCAGCCGCGTCTCCCGCTCGCCGGTGACGGACGATGACCCGTCGACGGCGGTGGGCGTCGCTGACGGCTGCACCGGAGCGACCGTCGCGGGCGCGGCATCCCTCACTTGCGCGGCGAAGTGCTCGACGTCCTCGCGGCGGATGACTCCCTCCACACCCGACGCCTCCACGAGGGCGAGATCGATGCCCAACTGCTTCGCGAGCAGGCGCACGGGGGGCGTCGAGCGCGGGCGCTCGCCCCGCGCATCGATCGGCGGGGCCTCGGGAACGTCATCGTGCGGCGCGGCCTCGAGGACGGACGTGTCGGATGCCGCGGCGACGCGGCCGGTCCGGGCCCGACGCTGCGGCCGTTGCGATGTGCGCGGCGCGGCGCCGTAGCCGACCAGGTTCGGCACGGCGCGCTCCGGCTCGTCCTCCTCCCTCGCCGTCGCCGCGTCGGTGGTCGGCGATGCCGCATCCAGAGCCTCCACGCCAGCGACCTCGATCGCGATCAGAGGACTCCCGACCTCGACGACGGCGCCGGTCTCGGCGTGGAGCCGACGGACGGTGCCGGCGAACGGCGAAGGCAGCTCGACGATCGCCTTCGCCGTCTCGACCTCGGCGATCGGCTGATTGAGGGTGACGGCGTCGCCTTCAGCCACGAGCCATTGCACGATCTCGGCTTCCGGCAGCCCCTCGCCGAGATCGGGCAGGCGGAACTCCGAGATCACGGGTTCACCCCCGACAGACTGTGGGGTCGATCCAGAACCCGGTCCACCGCGTCGAGGAGGCGATCGAGGTCGGGGACGTGATGACGTTCGAGCTTCGCCGGCGGGTAGGGGATGTCGTGGCCCGTGACCCGCACGGGAGCCGTCTCCAGGTGATGGAAGCACTGCTCGGTGACGCTCGCGATCAGCTCGGCGCCGACGCCGGCCTCGCCCGCCGCCTCGTGGGTCACCACGACGCGCCCGGTCTTGCGCACGGACGCCGTGACGGTGCGGTAGTCGACCGGTGAGAGCGAGCGCAGGTCGATGACCTCGATCGACACGCCCTCGTCCTCGGCGGCGGTCGCGGCATCCAGCGCCGTCACCACCTGCGCGCCGTACGTCAGGAGTGTGACATCCGTCCCCTCGCGAGCAACGCGGGCGAGCCCCATCGGAGGTGCATCCGCGATGTCGGCGTCCGTGTCGACCTCGCCCTTGGTGTGGTAGAGCCGCTTCGGCTCGAAGAAGACGACCGGGTCGTCGCAGGCGATGGCCTGCTGCAGGACGGTATGGGCGTCCTGCGGGTTCGACACCGCGACGACCCGCAGTCCCGCGGTGTGGACGAAGTACGCCTCGGGCGACTCGGAATGGTGCTCGGCCGCGCCGACGCCTCCCGCCCAGGGGATGCGGATCGTGATCGGCATGGTGACTCGCCCGCGCGTGCGGTAGTGCAGCTTCGCCACCTGGCAGACGATCTGGTCGAAGGCGGGGTACACGAAGCCGTCGAACTGGATCTCCACGACGGGACGGAAGCCGCGATAGGCGAGACCGACCGCCGTACCGACGATGCCGGACTCCGCGAGCGGCGTGTCGATGACCCGCTGCGGACCGAACTCGTCGAGCAACCCGTCGGTGATGCGGAAGACGCCACCGAGCTTGCCGATGTCCTCCCCCATGACGAGCACGCGGTCATCGCGCGCCATCGCACCGCGCAGGCCTGCGCCGAGCGCCTTGCCCATGGTCAACTGGGCCATCTCACGCCTCCTCGTCCGCGAAGCCGTCGAGGTAGGCGGCGAAGCGTTCCCGCTGGCGAGCGATGCCCGAATGCGGCTCGGCGTAGACGTCGTCGAGGACCTCGATCGCGGGCCGGGTCGTCGCGGTGAGAACGGCATCGCGCATCTCGGCGGCGAAACGGTCGCCGGCGGCGGTGACCTCCGCGCCGAAGGCATCGTCGAAAGCGCCGATCCGGCGCAGGTACGACTCGAGGCGGAGCAGCGGATCACGCACGCGCCAGTGCTCCACCTCCGCCGTGTCGCGGTAGCGGGTCGGGTCGTCGGAGGTCGTGTGGGGGCCCATCCGATAGGTCACGGCCTCGATGAAGACCGGCCCTCCGCCCTGCCGCGCGTGATCGAGCGCCCAGCGCATCGCGGCCGTGCAGGCCATGACATCGTTGCCGTCGACACGCAGACTCGGGATGCCGAAGCCGGGCGCCCGTCCGGCGATCGGGAACCGGGATTGCACCGTCACGGGCTCGGAGATCGCCCACTGGTTGTTGGAGCAGACGAAGACGACGGGCGCCTGGAACGACGATGCGAACACCATCGCCTCGTTGACGTCGCCCTGGCTCGTCGCGCCGTCGCCGAAGTAGGCGACGGCGACCTGATCGCCGCCGTCGCGCTGGATGCCCATCCCGTAGCCCACCGCGTGCAGCGAGTGCGCGCCGATGATGATCTGCAGAGGCGCGAGGTGGAGCTCGCGCGGGCCGTACGTCGAGTGGACCTCTCCGCGCCACGCGAGGACGAGCTCGGCGGCGCGCGCGCCGCGACTGAGGAGGACGCCCAGCTCGCGATACGACGGGAAGAGGAAGTCGTCGGGGCGGCAGGCGCGCGCGCTCCCGATCTGGATCGCCTCCTGGCCCTGCGCGGGGGCCCAGAGCCCGAGGTGTCCCTGCCTCTGCAGTGCGACGCCTTCGACGTCGGCGCGACGGGCGATCGCCATCCGACGGTACAGATCACGCAGCTGGTCGACGTCGATGTCCTCCACCCACTGATCCAGGCGGGTATCGTGCACCCGTTCGCCGTCGGGGGTCAGGAGCTGGGCGAGGTCGTCGGTGTCCTGCGCGGGCGCCGGGGCAGTGATCAGGGTGTGCATCGTCGTCATCCCTTCGGGGTGCGCCGAGGCTTCGTGGGCCGCGGCACGTCCGGACGTCGGCTTCGTCGCCGATTGGGTTTGAGAGTACGGGCGACTCGCACCTCGCTCAAGCATTCGAAGGCATGCTGAGCATGTTGCGCAGTCGCGTCACCGGAGCGCTGTTAGTATTCAGCACTATGGGTTCTCTAGATCGCGTCGACCTCGAGCTGCTGAGCGCACTGGCCGACGACCATCGCGCCACCGTCGTGGCCCTCGCCGACCGTCTCGGGCTGTCGCGCAACACCGTCCAGGCGCGCATGCTCCGGCTGGAGCGGTCTGGAGTCTTCCACTCCTACGAGCGCGCCATGTCGACCAAGGCGCTGGGGTTGCCGATCGAAGCGATGGTGAGCGTCATGGTGCGCCAGGCTGACCTTCCGCGCATCACGACCGCGATCGCCGAGATCCCCGAAGTGGTTCAGGCCCACGGCATGAGCGGTGAGGTGGATCTCCTCGTCCGCGTGGTCGCGCGCGACACCCAGCACCTCTTCGACGTCGACGCACGGATTCTCGCGATCGAGGGCGTCGAGCGCACCGAGACCTCCCTCGTCATGGGTGAGGTCATCGGTTACCGCGTGCGTCCTCTGCTGGAGGTGTCGAGCCGGGACCCGGCTCTGCGGGAAGCGGCTCGACGGGAATCATAGCGGCGCGCGCGAACTCGCCCTCGGCATCGACGCGGCCGCGGTCACCGGCATCCTGCCGGACCAGGACGACGCCCACGAGCAGCACGACGCCGCCGACGAACTGGATCGGGCCTGGCGTCTCCCCGAGGAGCAGCCATGCGAAGCCGAGGGCGAAGAGCACCTCGCTCAGCCCGATGAACGAGGCGAGCCGCGACCCGACGCGGGGAACGGCCATGACGCCCAGCGCGTAGCCGAGCGTCGTCCCCACGGCGCCGACCCAGAGGATCGGAAGGATGCCGGGGACCTCGACGCCGCGGAATGCGACTGTGACGGCGGGGGCAGAGAACGGCAGGGCGCCCGTCACCGCGAGAAGGCCCATGAACGCAGCCCCGACGAGGAGGCCGCCGGAGGCGAGCGCGAGCGGGGGCAGGTCATCGCCCGTACGTTCGCTCATCACGAAGTACACGCAGACGGTGATGGCGGCTCCGAGGGCGAGAAGCGTGCCGAGCAGGTCGAAGCGCGCCCCGGAGATGTCCACGACGAGCACGAGGCCAACGATCGCGACGATCGATCCCACGATCACGAGCCGCGACGGCGCTCGTCGAGTGCGGATCCACACGAACACGACGAGCAGGACGGGCGCGAGGTACTGGATGAGCAGCGCGACCGCGACCGGCATCCGCTGCATCGCAGAGAAGAAGAGCAGCTGGCACCCCGCGACGGGAATCAGGCCGAACATGACCAGGGAGCGCCAGTGCCGGCGAAGGAAGGACCGCTCGCGACGCACGGCCGCCACGAGTGCCGGCGACAGGACGAGGCCCGCCAGCCCCATGCGGACCACGAGGGCCGCCGAGAGCGACCAGCCGGCTTCCAGCAGCGGCTTGACGAGAGGCCCGCTCGACGAGAAGGCGAGCGCGGAGGTCACGGCCATGACGATGCCGACCGTACGTGCCCGCGCCGGGGAGTGGGGGGCACGTCCTCCTGCGCCGGTGGCGCGGTGCGCCGCGGGGAGGTCTCGCGCGGCGGATGGGATGATCTCGAGCGGGGCGGTGTGCGTCACCGACGGTCCTGTCATGAGTATTCGGTCTCTACACTGGTGACAGTACTGCCCGAATCAGTCAGGAGTCAATGTGGTTTTCATCCATGACACCGAGCAGTCGCTGCGCGCGGCCGCGGCGCTCGTGAACACGTTGCCTCACGTCGGCACCGAGGCCGTCGATCAACTCGTCACGCAGGCCGATTTCGACGCCTACCTCGACGAGTACGCGTACACCGGGACCTTTCACCGCGACGACGAGGAGCTCGACGCGGTGCGCGCGAACCGCAGCCGGCTGCGCGGACTCTGGGATGTCGATCGCGATGCGGCCGTGCCGATCGTGAACGCGATGCTGCGGGACGGGAACGCACTCCCCCAGCTCGTCATCCACGACGGATTCGACTGGCACATCCACGCGACCGAGTCCGATGCGCCGCTGTCCGTGCGCATGCTCGTCGAGGCGGCGATGGCGTTCGTCGACGTCATCCGCGCCGACCAGTGGGACCGCGTCCGGATCTGCGAGGCGGATGACTGCGACGCCGTCTACGTCGACTTCTCCAAGAACGGGTCGAAACGCTACTGCGACACCGGCAACTGCGGCAATCGGATGAATGTCATCGCGTATCGCCGCCGGAAGGCCGAAGAAAGCGCCTGATCTCGACGGCCGCGCGCTCCGGGGTCTCGTAGTGGATGAGGTGACCGACGTCCGGGATCTCGACGAGCTCGGCGTCGGGGAAGAGCGTCCGCAGGTGTCGCTCCGCCTCGATCGGCGTGATGTCGTCCTTCTCCGCCGCGATGAGCAGCGTCGGCTGGTCGATGCGCGGCGCGAACCGGCGCACGTCGTTCGACACGGACGCGAGGAAGCCCTCGTGCAGCACGTCGCGATCGCCGAAGAGCGAGAAGTACGCATCGTGCTGGTCGTGGATGAAGGCTCGCAGGCGCTTGTCGCGGGTCTTCGCCATGGACACGCTCATGACGCGCACGATCAGGCGAGCGCGCAGGAGGGCGTCGCCGAGGCGTCGCGGCAGCTTCGCGCCCGCCCAGTAGTAGAAGACCGCGAGACGGGTGAGGATGCCGCGCGGCCCCTCGAGCGCCGGCGCCCCGATCGGATTCACGAGGATCACTCGCGGCGTGTCGAGGCCACCGGCGACGGCGGCGGCGACGACGATCGAACCGAACGAGTGGCCGAGCACGGGCGCACCCGGGGCCACCGCGGCGGCGAACTCGGCGAGCCAGTCCGCGTACGCGTCGATGTCGTGGACCACGCCGTGGAGCGGTGCCGTCTCGCCGAACCCCGGCAGGTCGGGAGAGATGACGCGCACGCCCTCGAGGAAGGCGACGACCGGTTCGAGCCCGTGGTGGTCGCCGCGATAGCCGTGCACGGCGAGCAGAGTCACGGATGCCTCGGCATCCCCGTACTCCCAGTATGCGGTCGTGCCGTTGCTGAGCTCTACCGTGCGACGGACGATCGGGATCGCGGCGAGCCGGTCGGCATAGGGCGAGCGCGCGGTCATCCCTCGAGTCTACGAGCCCCGCGAGCCTGCGACACGATGTCCGAGGCGTCGCATACCTTCGGAGGCATGAGTCAGTGGCAGGTTCCGCTCCCCCTCTGGGGCGATGACGCCCTCGACATCGTGGCGGAACCCCGAGAGCGCGACGACACCCCGGTCGGCCTCGCCGCGGCAGCCTCGTCCGGCGGCTGGGCGGATGCCGTCGGCGTGTTCGATCTCGAGACGACGGGCGTCGATGTCGAGCACGACCGGATCGTGACGGCCCACGTCGGGCTCCTCGATGGCACCGGCACCGCCCTGCGCTCGCGCTCGTGGATGGCTGACCCCGGCATCGAGATCCCCGAGGGCGCCACGGCCGTCCACGGCATCACCACCGCCCACGCGCGTGCCGAGGGACGCCCCGCCGCCGAGGTCATCGCCGAGGTGGTGGCGGAATTGCGAGAGCTCTTCGCCGGCGGCGTACCCGTCGTCGCGTACAACGCCCCCTACGACTTCTCCCTGCTTAAGTACGAGTCCCTGCGCCACGGCATCCCGCCGATCGACGCCCCCGCGCCCGTCGTCGATCCGCTCGTCCTCGACAAGGCCCACGACCGCTTCCGTAAGGGCAAGCGCACACTCGAGGTCGTCGCCGCCCACTACGACGTCGCGCTCGTCGGCGCGCACGACGCCGCCGCGGACGCGATCGCGGCCGGGCGGGTCGCGCAGGCGCTTGCACGGCGCTTCGCGCTCACGGGCCCGGTCCACGAGCTGCACACTCAGCAGATCGCCTGGGCCCGCGCGCAGGCCGAGAGCCTCACGGAGTATTTCGTCCGCATCGGGCGCATCGATCCCGAAGACCGCATCGACGGCGCCTGGCCGATCCGTTGACGGTGCACTGCGCCGGGAAACGACGAATGCCCCGCCGAGGCGGGGCATTCGTGCGGCTCGGACTTACTTGGAGCCGAAGTTCTTGAAGCGCTGGTTGAACTTCTCGACGCGACCGGCCGAGTCCATGATGCGCTGCTTGCCCGTGTAGAACGGGTGCGAAGCCGAGGAGATCTCGACGTCGATGACGGGGTAGGTCTCGCCGTCGAGCTCGATCGTCTTGTCGCTCGTAACCGTCGAACGGGTGAGGAAGGTCTCGCCGGAGCCGAGGTCGCGGAACACGACCGCCTGGTACTCGGGGTGGATGTCAGTCTTCATGGGGTTCCTTACGTGGTGCCCTGGATTTTGCCAGGGCGAGGGAAGTCTGTGATGCAGAGTGCACCAAGGATCGATTCTACCAGCCGAACGCGCGGTTCAGGAAACCGCGGTCGCGCGCGCCGCGAAACGACCGTCCTCGCTCGAGAGCGCGATCGGCATCCCGAAGGTGTCGGAGAGGTTCTCTGCCGTCAGCGCCTCGGCGATCGGACCCGCCGCGACGACGCCCCCGTCGCGCAGCAGGAGGACGTGCGTGAAGCCGACGGGAATCTCCTCCACGTGGTGGGTGACCATCACCATCGCGGGCGTCGTCGGCGCCTGCGCGTACCCGCCGAGGAGGGCGAGCAGCTCCTCGCGCGCCCCGAGGTCGAGACTCGCGGTCGGCTCGTCGAGGAGCAGCAGCTCGGGGTCGGTCATCACGGCGCGCGCGATCTGCACACGCTTCTGCTCGCCGTCGGAGAGGGTGCCGAACGTGCGCTCGGCGAGGTGCGCGAGCTTCCATTCGCCGAGCACGCGGTGCGCACGCTTCTCGTCGATCGCCTCGTACTGCTCGTTCCACCGGCCCATGACCGAGAAGGCCGCTGTCATCACGGCATCCAGCACGGTCTCCTCCGGCGGCATCCTGCGCGCCATCGCCGAGGATGCGAAGCCGATGCGCGGGCGCAGTTCGAAGACGTCGGCGCGGCCGAGCGTCTCGTCCAGGATCGACACACGTCCGGAGGTGGGGTGAACGAGCGTCGCGGCGAGTTGGAGGATCGTCGTCTTCCCCGCGCCGTTGGGCCCGAGGATCACCCAGCGCTCGTCGTCGTTCACGCTCCACTCGACGTGATCGACGATGTTTCGGGCGTTGCGGCGGACGACGACATCGGCGAGTTCGAGCACCTGAGGCATGTCCCCCAGCCTATCGGGACGCGTCGGCGACCTCGCGGTAGAGGGCGCTCGTGGTGTCGGCGATCGCCTGCCAGCTGAACGCCGATGCGGCGCGTTCCCGACCCGCGGCGCCGTACGCCCGCGCGCGCTCGGGGTCGGAGACGACCTCGGTGAGAGTTGCGGCCAGATCGGCGACGAACCGGTCGGGATCGGTCGGCGTGCCGGTGCCGTCCTGCACCTGCTCGATGGGCACGAGGCGGCCCGTGACGCCGTCGACGACGACCTCGGGGATGCCGCCGGTCGCGGTTCCGACGACCGCCGCCCCGCACGCCATCGCCTCGAGATTCACGATCCCCAGCGGCTCGTAGACGCTCGGGCAGACGAACGTCGTCGCGGAGGTCAGGATCGCGCACAGCTCATCGCGCTGGAGGAACTCGTCGATCCACACGACGCCGTCGCGCGTCTGCTGCAGGTCGCGGACGAGGCCTTCCACCTCCGCCATGATCTGCGGGGTGTCCGGCGCGCCGGCGCACAGCACGATCTGCACGTCCTTCGGCAGCAGGGCCGCGGCGCGCAGGAAGTACGGCAGGCCCTTCTGCCGCGTGATCCGTCCGACGAAGACGACAGAGGGGACGTTCGGGTCGATGCCGAAGCGCTCGAGGAGGGCGTGATCGGTGCGCGGTCGCCACGCGTCGACGTCGATCCCGTTGTAGATCACGCGGACCTTGTCCGGGTCGAGGTCCGGGTAGCTGCGCAGGATGTCGCGACGCATGCCGTCGCTCACCGCGACGACCGCCGCAGCGCTCTCGTACGCGGTCTTCTCGATGTAGCTCGACACGGCGTACCCGCCCCCGAGCTGCTCCGCCTTCCACGGACGCAGCGGCTCGAGAGAATGCGCGGTCACGACGTGCGGGATTCCGTGCAGGAGCGAGGCGAGATGCCCGGCGAAGTTCGCGTACCACGTGTGCGAGTGCACGACGTCGGCCCCGGCGACATCGCCCACGATCTCGAGGTCCACGCCGAGGGTCTGCACGGCGGCGTTCGCAGACTGCAGCTCGACCGGCACGGCGTAGGACATCGTGCCGTCCTCGTCGCGGTCGGCGCCGAACGCGTGAACGCGCACCTCGAGGCTCCCGCGCAGGGCGCGGACGAGCTCGGTGACGTGGACACCCGCCCCTCCGTAGATCTCGGGCGGATACTCCTTCGTGACGATGTCGACGCGCATGTCAGGAACGGTAGTACAACCGGGATTGAGGACATAGTGTGGTGCCATGCCTGCAGCGCCGAAGGTCTTCGGAATCATCCTCGCCGGCGGCGAGGGCAAGCGCCTCATGCCCCTCACCGTGGACAGAGCCAAGCCCGCGGTGCCGTTCGGAGGCCAATACCGCCTGATCGACTTCGCGATCTCGAACCTCGTGAACTCGGGCCTCAGACAGATCGTCGTGCTGACGCAGTACAAGTCGCACAGCCTCGATCGGCACGTGTCGCAGACGTGGCGGATGTCGGCGCTGCTCAACTCCTACGTCACCTCGGTGCCGGCCCAGCAGCGCCTCGGCAAGCGGTGGTTCTCGGGTTCGGCCGATGCGATCCTGCAGTCGTTGAACCTCATCTACGACGAGAAGCCCGACATCGTCGTGGTGATCGGCGCCGACCACGTCTACCGCATGGACTTCGAGCAGATGATCGACGCGCACATCGCTTCGGGCGCGAAGGCGACCGTCGCCGGCATCCGTCAGCCGATCGGCCTGGCGAACCAGTTCGGCGTCATCGACCTCGACCCGGACGACAACGTCACGATCCGCGACTTCCTGGAGAAGCCGCAGAACCCGACGGGTCTCGTCGACGATCCTTCCCAGGTACTCGCCTCGATGGGCAACTACATCTTCGACGCCGATGCCCTGATCGCCGCCGTCGAAGAGGACGGCGAGCTGCCGACCTCGGGGCACGACATGGGCGGCGACATCATCCCCTACTTCGTGAAGCGCGGCGAGGCAGCCGTCTACGACTTCAAGGCCAACGACGTGCCCGGCTCGACCGATCGCGACCGCGACTACTGGCGCGACGTGGGTACGATCGACTCCTTCTTCGACGCGCACATGGATCTCATCTCGACGCTGCCGATCTTCAACCTGTACAACATGGATTGGCCGATCCACTCGCAGGCAGTGAACTCGCCCCCCGCGAAGTTCGTGCGCGACGGCGTCGGGCGGATGGGCAACGCGATCGACTCGATCGTCTCGCTCGGGTCGGTGCTGTCGGGAACGCACCTGGAGCGTTCGGTCGTCGGGCCATGGACGCTGTCGGCGGGCGGAGCGACGATCACCGATTCGGTGCTGTTCGATCACGTCGACGTCGGCGCGGGTGCGCGCGTGCACCGCGCGATCCTCGACAAGAACGTCGTGCTCGAACCGGGCGCGACCGTCGGCGTGGATCGCGCGCTCGACATCGCACGCGGGTTCACCGTGACCGACAGCGGCATCACGGTCGTGGGGAAGAACTCCCGCATCACGAGCTGAGCGGGCGGGGCCGGACGACCGGCTAGGTTGGTCGGGTGCCTGACGCCCGCTTCCTCGTCGTGTTCGACGCCGACTCCACCCTGCTGCGCAACGAAGTGATCGAGCTCATCGCCGACGAGGCGGGGCGCGGGGCGGAAGTCGCCGCCGCGACGGAGGCCGCCATGCGCGGCGAGGTCGACTTCGCGACGAGTCTCCGATGCCGCGTGCAGGCGCTGCAGGGCGTGCCTCTGAGCGCATTCGAGCGTGTCCTCGCGCGCGTCGAGCCGACGCCCGGTGCCGTTGAGCTCGTCGCCGAGATCCACGCGCGCGGGGGGATCGCGGCGGTCGTCTCGGGGGGCTTCCACGAGATCCTCGACACCGTCGCACCGGCGCTGGGCCTCGACATGTGGCGCGCGAATCGGCTCGCTTCGGACGGGACGGTGCTGACCGGCGTCGTCGAGGGTGAGATCGTGGATGCCGACGGCAAGGCCGCGGCGCTGCGCGAATGGGCTGCCGCCTCCGATCTGCCGCTGCGCCGCACGATCGCGGTGGGCGACGGCGCGAACGATCTCCGCATGATGGCCGCGGCGGGACTCGGCGTCGCGTTCAACGCCAAGCCCGCCGTGCGCGCCCAGGCGGACGTGGTCGTCGGCCCCGTCGATCTGCGCGAACTGATCCCGCTCCTGCCCTGACGATCCTCTGCGGCTCCTTCCGGATGTCGGCGGTCGCCGATAGCGTGCGGGCATGGACGTTCTGCTGATCCCCGGTCTCTGGCTCGACGCGTCGTCGTGGGACGAGGTGCTCCCGGCACTGCGCTCCGCGGGCCTGCGCGCGCGGGCGATGACGATGCCCGGTGTCGGCGCAGCCGCGTCGGAGAGCGCCGACATCGGGATCTCCGAATGGATCGCCGCCGTGGTCGCCGAGATCGATGGGGCAGACGGGGATGTGGTGGTCGTCGGGCACTCCGGCGGCGGCAACGTCGCGTGGGGCGCGGTGGATCGCCGGCCCGATCGGATCGCTCGCGTCATCCTCGTCGACACGATTCCGCCCTACCCGGGCGCGGACATCTCGGAGTTTCCCATCGTGGACGGTGTCGTGCCGTTCCCCGGGTGGGACTTCTTCGATGCCGTGGACACGTGGGACGTCGACGACGAGACGCGCCAGCGAACCCTCCCCCTCACCCGCAGCGTCCCGGCGCGAGTGCCGACCGCTCCGATCGGGCTCGAGGACGAACGCCGCTTCGGCGTTCCGACGACGCTCCTGATGGGTGGGATCGATGAGCCGACCTTCCGCCGCCTCGTCGCCGGCTGGGGGCCGCACGGCGACGAGTTCGCCGCTCTCACGGATGCCGAGGTCAGAAAGCTCGACACGGCGCACTGGCCGCAGTTCACGCAGCCGGAGCGGCTCGCCGCGGCGATCGTCTCCGCGATCGTGCGGTGATTCCGCGGTGATCCCCCAGCGGGTCAGTGCCCCATGCCGAGGCCGCCGTCGACGGGGATGACGGCGCCGGAGATGTACGCCGCATCGTCGGACGCGAGCCACGTGACGACACCGGCCACCTCATCCGCGGTCGCGAACCGGCCGGCGGGGATGCTCCGCTTGTATTCGGCCTGCGTCTCGTCGGGCAGCTCCGCCGTCATGTCCGTCTCGATGAAGCCGGGAGCGACGACGTTCGCCGTGATCCCGCGGCCGCCGAGCTCGCGCGTGAGCGAGCGAGCGAAGCCCACGAGCGCCGCCTTCGACGACGAGTAGTTGATCTGACCGGCGGAGCCGTACAGGCCCACGACGCTCGAGATGAGGATCACGCGGCCCCACTTGGCGCGCAGCATCCCCTTCGATGCGCGCTTGACGACGCGGAAGGTGCCGCCGAGGTTCGTCGCGACGACGGAGTCGAAGTCGTCCTCCGTCATCCGCAGCAGCAGCGTGTCCTTCGTGATGCCGGCGTTCGCGACGACAACTTCCACGGGCCCGAGCTGCTGCTCGACCTCGGTGAACGCGGCATCCAGCGACGCGGCATCCGTCACATCCGCGCGGACCGTCAGCGCGCCGACGGGGCCTTCGCCGCAGCGGGCCGTGACGGCGGTCTTGTAGCCGGCAGCGACGAAGCGCTCGGCGATCGCGCGGCCGATGCCGCGGTTTCCGCCCGTGACGAGGACGACTCTCTCGGTGGACATGGTGCTCCCATCGCTCGAGGACCGCACCAGCCTAGTGCGAACGCGTGCCCTCGACGGCCCGGGCCGGCCCGCCGCTAGGCTGGATATCGGCGAGAGGAGCCCCACGTGACCGATTCGAACAGCCCGCAGCCCGACGGCGCCGAGCCCCGCGACGCAGTTCCCCCCGTGCCGCCCGCTCCCCCGACGGCGCCCGCGGCTCCCTCCGAGCCGGCACCAGCCTACGACTCGGCCCCCTACGTGGCACCGGCGGCGCCGGCCTACGACACCGGTGCCTACGGGGTACCGCCCGCGCCGCCCGCGTACGCCCCGCCGGCCTACGCACCCCCCGCGTACCCGGCGTCGCCCTACGGCGCCGCCCCGACGCCGGAGTACGCCGCGCCCGCGGCAGCCCCCGCCTATCCGGTGCAGCCCACGCCCGGCGCGGCACCCGTCATGCCCTACGGCTACGGCGGCTACGCGCCTCCCCGCAAGACGAACGGGCTGGCGATCGCCTCGATGATCCTGTCGATCGTCGGATTCCTGTGGATCCTGCCTCTCGTCGGGTCCCTCGCCGGCGCGATCATGGGCCATATCTCGCTCGGACAGATCAAGCGATCGGGTGAAAGCGGCCGCGGCATGGCGCTCGCCGGCGTCATCGTGGGATGGTCCGGGCTCGCCATCCTCGTGATCGGCGTGCTGTTCTTCATCTTCGTGATCGCGCTGGGCGCCTCGTCGGGAGCCCGCTATGGGGCCTGAACCCCGTCGGCCGCCCCGTGTGAGACTCCGTCGCGGCGGCGTAGGCTTGTCGCACCGTGAAGAACTCCCCCGCTCAATCTGCGACCTCGCTGCCGCGCGCCCCACGCGACGACGCGCACAGCCGCATGACGAAGTACTTCACGATGATGGCGATCCGCGTCGCGTGCTTCGTGCTGATGGTCGTGGTCCAGCCGTACAGCTGGTACACGTGGCTGTTCGCGGTCGGCGCGATCTTCCTGCCCTACGTCGCCGTCGTGATCGCGAACGTGACTGCGGCACCGGCTGAGCGCGCCGTCCCCCCCGAGCGCGCGTTGACGGCGCCGCCTGCCGGTGGCGCCGATCCCGGAGCGGCTCCCACGGCATCCGGCGTGATCCGTCTGAGGGAGAGCACCCCGCAGCCTCCGGCCGACCAGGACGGTGCGCGATGACCCCGGACAGCGCTGGCGTCGTCTGCTCCCGCGCGGGGTGCCGCGACGATGCGCATTGGCGGGTCGTCTGGCGGAACCCCCGCATCCACTCGGCAGATCGCCGCAAGATCTGGGCGGCGTGCGACGCGCACGTCGCGTACCTGCGTGACTATCTGGCCGCCCGCGACTTCCCGGTCGAGGTGGAGCCGCTCGCGGCCGCGGATGCCGCTGTGGAGGCGACCTCGTGAACCGGACCGCGCTGCGCTGGACGGGCTACGTCGCGGTCGCCATCCTCTTCGCGATCGCGTGCGCCTACCTCTCGCACTGGCAGTTCTCGCGCAACGAGGAGCGGGAACGCCAGCTGTCGCTCATCGCCGCGAACTACGACGCGACGCCTGCTGCTCTCGGCGACCTGATCGGCTCGGACGGCGCGTTCGATCCGGGCGATCAGTGGCATCCCGTCGAGGTGCGCGGCGAGTACCTCGTCGATCAGACGCTTCTCGCCCGCAATCGCGCGCACGGCGGAACGGCGGCCTTCGAGGTGCTCGTGCCGCTGCGGACCGACACCGGTCAGGTCCTCATCATCGATCGAGGGTGGCTCGCGCCCGGCAACGACCAGCCCGAGCCGGATGAGGTGCCCGCCCCGCCGAGCGGCACCGTCACCGTCATCGCTCGGCTGATGCCGGGCGAGCCGTTGCGCAATGCGACCCAGTCGGCGCCCGAGGGCCAGGTCCCGACGATCAACCTGCCGCTCATCGCCGAGCAGACGGGGCTCGACAGCGTCGTCACCGGCGCCTACGGGCTCATGGCGTCGGAGGACCCCGCGGCCGCGTCGATCCCGAACGCCCTCGAGTCGCCGTCGGAGGATCCGGGGCCGCACCTGTCCTACGCGATCCAGTGGATCCTCTTCGCCGTGATGGGCTTCGTCTTCATCTGGTACATGATCCGCACCGAGCTCCGCCACCGGCGCGAAGATGCGCAGGATGCCGCGGAGGCCGCGGCTCTCGCGGGAGTCTCGACGATCGACGCGACCGACGCGTCCGGCGCGACCGTCGCCGACGCGGTGGTTGCTTCCCCGGCATCCGCCGTTCGCCGACGGCGGGGCGAGCCGCGCCGGAAGGACCGCGACATGACCGAGGAAGACGCGCTCCTGGACGAGCTCACGC
Organism: Microbacterium sp.; assembly: GCF_017305435.1. GTDB lineage: Bacteria > Actinomycetota > Actinomycetes > Actinomycetales > Microbacteriaceae > Microbacterium. The sequence goes on from NZ_JAFKIP010000004.1 coordinate 460,293, forward strand.
CCCGCTGAGCCGCCACGCCCGTTCACGTGGCGCCCGCTCGCGCGACCGCGTCAGGCGAGTTCGATCAGATCGACGTAGTCGCGGCCCCAGATGTCCTCGACGCCGTCGGGCAGGATGAGCACCCGCTCGGGGTTGAGAGCCTGCACGGCGCCGGAATCGTGCGAGACGAGGACGACGGCGCCCTCGTAATGCGCGAGCGCGCCGAGGATCTCCTCCCGCGACGCGGGGTCGAGGTTGTTCGTGGGCTCGTCGAGGAGGAGCATGTTCGCCGACGAGACGACGAGCGTCGCGAGCGAGAGGCGGGTCTTCTCACCTCCGGAGAGCACGCCGGCCGGCTTCAGGACGTCATCGCCCGTGAAGAGGAACGAGCCGAGGACCTTCCGCGCTTCGGTCGCCGTGATGTCGGGGGCAGCGGACATCATGTTCTCGAGCACCGACCGGCCCACGTCGAGATTCTCGTGCTCCTGGGCGTAGTAGCCGATCTTCAGACCGTGTCCGGGCTCGAGCTCGCCCGTGTCGGGCTGATCGACGCCCGCGAGAATGCGCAGCAGCGTCGTCTTGCCGGCGCCGTTGAGCCCCAGCACGACGACCTTCGAGCCGCGGTCGATTGCGAGATCGACATCGGTGAAGATCTCCAGCGATCCGTAGGACTTGGACAGGTTCTTCGCCATGAGCGGGGTCTTGCCGCAGGGGGCGGGCTTGGGGAACCGCAGCTTCGCGACGCGATCCTCCTGACGCACTTCTTCGAGACCGGAGAGCATCTTCTCGGCGCGCGCGACCATCTGGTGCGCGGCAGCGGCCTTCGATGCCTTCGCTCCGAACCGTGCCGCCTGCAGCTGCAGCGCCGTGGCCTTCTTCTCGATGTTCGCGCGCTCCTTCTTGCGGCGCTCCTCATCGGCGACCCGCTGGCGCAGGTAGTTCTTCCAGTTCATGTTGTAGATGTCGATGACCTGACGCATCGCGTCGAGGTAGAAGACGCGGTTGACCGTCTCGCCGACGAGTTCGACGTCGTGGCTGATGACGATGAGGCCGCCCTTGTAGTTCTTCAGGAACTCGCGCAGCCACACGACGCTGTCCGCGTCGAGGTGGTTGGTGGGCTCGTCGAGGATCATCGTCTGCGCGTCCGAGAACAGGATCCGCGCGAGCTCGATGCGCCGGCGCTGACCGCCGGAGAGCGTCTTCAGCGGCTGGTCGAGGATGCGGTCGGGCAGCGAGAGGTTGTGGGCGATGGATGCCGCCTCCGCTTCGGCGGCGTAGCCGCCGAGCGCCTCGAACCGCTCCGTGAGGTTGCCGTAGCGGCGCATCGCCTTCGCGGCGACCTTCTCGTCGGCATCTCCCATCTGCAGGGACGCCTCGTGCATCTGCAGGGCGAGCGTGCCGAGGCCGCGCGCGTCAAGGATACGGGTGCGGGCGAGCATCTCGGGGTCACCGGAACGCGGATCCTGGGGCAGGTAGCCGAGCTCGCCCGAGCGCTCGATCTTGCCGTCGGCGGGCACGAGGTCTCCCGCGAGGACTTTCGTGAGCGTGGTCTTGCCGGCGCCGTTGCGGCCGACGAGGCCGATCTTGTCGCCGTCCGAGACGCGGAACGACACCTCCGACATGAGGGTGCGCGCGCCCACGCGGATCTCGAGGTCGTGCACGGCGAGCACAGCAGACGTCCATTCTTCGGCGGGAGGGTGTGGCCGTGAAGCGGGCCAGCCTCTCAGTCTACCCGCGCGATCGGTCCGCGTTCCCCGCCCGCTTCGTTCGCCCCGCCCGTGCCGCCCGTGCCACCCGTGCCGCAGTGCGGTCGTGCCGCCGTGCAGTCCTGTCCACAACAGCGGGCCGGAACTTCAGTGCACGGCGTCCAACAATCTCGGTTCGGCCGCCTCTAGGCTGAATCGCACCGATCCGCTGTCCGCCCGATGACGCCCCTCCCCAAGGAGCCCGCATGTCCCTCGCCGTTCCCGTCCGCCGCCCCGTGCTGGCCGATCTCATCGTCCGCCCCTCGGACCGAGCCCGCGCTTTCGCGCTCGATGCTGGCCTCGTCGTCGCCGGCGCGGCGGTCGTCGCCGCCCTCGCACAGGTCGAGGTGCCGTTGTGGCCCGTTCCTGTCACCGGGCAGACCCTCGCCGTCGTGGTCGTGGGGGCCGCGCTCGGCGCACGTCGCGGCGCCGCCGCGCTCGTGACCTACCTCGTCGCAGGTCTCGCGGGGCTTCCGGTGTTCGCCGGCTTCACCGGCGGCGTCCTCGCCGCGCTGAAGCCGAGCTTCGGCTACATCATCGGGTTCGTGTTCGCCGCCTTCGTCGCGGGCTGGTTCGCGCAGCGCGCCTGGGACCGGCGGCCCGTTCTCGCCTTCGCCGGGTTCGTGCTGGCGAGCGCGATCCCCTTCGTGTTCGGCATCCCGTACATGGCGTTCATCCTCAACGTCGTCGGCGGTGGCTCGTTCGGTGTCGGCGAGATCCTGCAGTTCGGTCTGTGGCCGTTCGTCGTGGGTGGTCTGGTGAAGGCGGCGATCGCCGCTGTCGCGATCCCCGCCGCGTGGGCCGCCGTCCGCAGGATCGACGAGCGCAGGGGTATCTGACCTCCCGCAGCACGATGGCCCCCGCCCGGATGATCCGGGCGGGGGCCATCGCACGTCTGCGGTGAGGTCAGCCGTTCGCCGTCGCGACGGCCGTGGCGAGCTTCTCGGTCAGCGTCGGCAGGATCCAGGGCAGCGTCAGCGCCGTCGGCGAGACGGCCGAGGCGTTCTGCGCACCCACCATCGCCGCGACCGCACCTTTCGCCACCGCGGGGATGAGCTTTCCGCGGTCGGACGTCAGGAACTCGTCGAGCGTCGCCTGGTCCTCGGCCTGCGTGAGGATGACCTGCGCGTCGATCTTGTCGAGGTTCTCATAGCTGACGGTCGTGTAGAACGTGCCTTCGCCGGTGTCGAGCTTCGTGACGCTCGGGGGCGTGACGAAGCCGAGGTCCTGGAGGATCTCGACGCGCGAGTCCGCGGGCAGGTACATGTAGAACGTGTCGACGTCGTCGTCCACGTACGCGATCGTCGTGCCGGCGAACTCGGGGTGCGCGGCGGCCGCGTCGGCGACCTCGGCATCCAGACTCTTCAGGAGCGCGTCGGCTTCGGTCTGCAGGCCCAGGGCCTTCCCGGTGATCGTGATCACATCGCGCCAAGGGGTCGTCCACGGCGCGTCGGGGTACGCGACGACGGGGATGCCGGCGGCGGTGACCGCGTCGTACTCTTTCTGCGTGAGGCCCGAGTACGGGGCGAGCAGCACGTCGGGGTTCGTCTTCAGAAGCGCCTCCAGCGGGATCTCCTCGGCGCTCGAGTCGAGGATCGTCGGCTTGTCGCCGCCCACCTTCTCGACGGCCTCCGAGATCCAGTCGGGCATCTTGTCGTCGCCGCCGGAGTAGTCGTCGGCGGGGATCGCGACCGGCTGGATGCCGAGGGCGAGGACGGCATCCGTCGCGCCCCAGCCCCACGTGGCGATGCGCTCGGGCTTCTGCTCGATCGTCGTGTCCCCGAGGGCGGACGTGATCGTGACGGGGAAGCTCCCGTCGCCGGAGCCCGCGGCGTCGCCGGAGGCGGAACCGCCGGTCGCGCCGCCGCAGGCGGAGAGGACGAGGGCGGCCGCCGCGCCGAGCGCGGCGACGCCGACCGCTCGGGCGAGCGTCGTACGCAGTGACTTCATGAATCGTTCCTTTCGATGGGGACCCGGGGAGCGGACACCGCGTCCGCGTCGCTGGGGATGGGGATGACCAGCGGGGTGCCGGTCAGCGGGTCGGGGATGACGAGTGCGCGCAGGTCGAAGGCATCGGCGACGACCTCCTCGGTGAGCACCTCGGAGGGCGCACCGTGCGCGACCACCGCGCCCTCGCGCATGACGACGAGGCGGTCGGCATACCGGGCGGCGAGATTGAGGTCGTGGAGGACCGCGACGATCGTCGTGCCGCGACTGCGGTTGAGCGCCCGGAGCAGGTCGAGGACCTCGAGCTGGTGGGTCAGATCGAGGAACGTCGTCGGCTCGTCGAGCAGGAGGATGCGCGGATCCTGCGCGAGGGCCATCGCGATCCACACGCGCTGGCGCTGGCCGCCGGAGAGGTCCCCGACGGGGCGGTCGGCGATGTCGGTGATGCCCGTCCACGCCATGGCCTCATCGACGTGCGCGGCGTCGTCGGCGCTCCACCGTTGGAAGAGGCCCCGGTGCGGATGGCGGCCGCGGCCGACGAGCTCGGCGACGCTCACGCCGTCGGGGGCGGTCGGGTGCTGCGGGAGGAGCCCCACCGTCTGCGCGAAGCGACGCCGAGGGATGCCGGAGACATCCGCACCGTCGAGTTCGACGCGCCCGGCGAGGGGGGCGCGCAGGCGGGCGAGCGTGCCGAGGAGTGTCGACTTGCCCGATGCGTTGGCGCCGATGATCATCGTCACCTGCCCGGGTGCGAGCTCGAGATCGAGCCCGTCGATCACGCGGCGCCCGGGGTACCCCGCCGCGAGAGCGCGGGCCGAGAGGCCCGGCGTGGAGAGGGCGGAGTCAGAGGGGAACGCCGCGTCTGCGGAGAATGCCGAGGTCACAGCTGTCGTCCTTTCGAGGTCGCCAGGAGCCAGAGGAGGAAGACGGCGCCGACCGCGCCGGTCACGACGCCCACGGGCATCGAGAGACCCGGGATCGCGAACTGCGCGAGGAGGTCCGCCGCCAGCAGGAGCAGTGCCCCGAGTGCGCCGCTCGTCGCGAGTCCGACCGCGCCGTGGCCGAGGAGCGGCCGTGCGATCGCGGGTGCGCACAGGGCGATGAACCCGATCGGGCCGACGAAGGCGCACGTCGCGGCGGTGAGGAGCACCGCGACGCCGACGACGACCCAGCGCACCCCATCGGAGCGCACGCCGAGCCCGCTCGCCGTCTCCGGACCGAGCTGGGTGATCGGCAGCCAGCGCGCCGCGGCGATGAGTGCGGGGACGCTGGCGAACACCACCGCGAGCACCGTCAGCACTTGCCACCACGGCGTCGAGGAGAGACTGCCGGTGAGCCACAGCAGCGCCGTGCGCGCCTCCTCGACCTTGGCCCGCACCATGAGGAAGTCGATGACGGATGCCGTGAGGAACGAGATCCCGATCCCGGCGAGGATGAGGCGGAACCCCCCGTCGCGGAGCGCACGCCCCGCCAGCATCAGCACCACCGCGACGACGGCGCCACCGACGAACGAGCTGAGCGCGAGGACGGGCCCCGTCGTGCCGAGGACGAGGATCGCGAACACCGCCGCAAGCCCGCTGCCGCCCGAGATGCCGAGAAGATCGGGGCTCGCAAGGGGATTGCCGAGGTACGACTGCAGGAGCGCGCCGGCGATGCCGAGCGCCGCGCCGGTCACGAGCGCCATCGCGGTGCGGGGCGCGCGCACCTGGAAGACGACGTACTGCTCGATGCGGGTGCCCGAACCGGTGAGGGTCTGCCAGAGTCGGTCGGGCGTGAGCGCGTAGTCGCCGACCGACAGCGCGACCGCTGCGGCGACGAGGGCGAGGAGGAGCGCGATGACGACGACGCGCGTGCGGCGCCGGGCCGCCGCGCTGCGGACGGTGAGGGAGATGCTCACAGCGTCACCCGCCTGGGCTGCAGGACGAGCGCGATCAGCATCGGCGCGCCGAGGAACGCGACGACGATGCCGGCCTGGACTTCACCCGGGAGGGCGACGATCCGGCCGAGCACGTCGGCGAGGAGGAGGAGGGCGCCGCCGACCGGCATTCCGATCCACAGGAGTCGCGCGTACCCGCCGCCGACGATCGCGCGAAGGACGTGCGGCACGAGCAGCCCCAGGAAGACGATCGGGCCGGCGATCGCGGTGGCCCCACCGCACAGCAGGATGGTCGCGATGATGCCGAGCGCACGGCTGCGCGTGACGTCGTGGCCGAGCCCCGTCGCCGTCGCCGCGCCCAGGGCGATGAGGTCGAGGCCGCGTGCCGACGCGAGCGCCAGGATCGCACCGACGGCGAGAGCGGGGAGCACGAGTGCGACGGCATCCAGCCCGCGCGCCGTGAGTCCGCCGACCGACCAGTACCGATAGACGTCGAGGGCGTGGATGTCGGTCGTCAGGATGAGGAACGTCACCGCCATCAGTCCGGCGGTGACCGCCGCCCCGGTGAGCGCGAGCTTCGCGGGGTCGCCGCCGTTCGGACCGCGCCCGCCGATGAGGGCCACGACGACCGCGGCTGCCGCGGCCCCGAGGAAGGCGAACCAGATGAAGCCCGTCGGGGTGACCAGGCCGAACAGCGTGATCGCGGCGAGGACCGCGACGGAGGCGCCCGCGTTGACGCCGAGCAGACCCGGGTCGGCGAAGGGGTTGCGGGTGAGGCCCTGCATGACGGTGCCGGCGAGGGCGAGCGCCGCGCCCGCAGCCACCCCGATGACGGTGCGCGGGATGCGCTGGGTGAGGACGACGATGTGGTCGGGGTTCGCGGCATCCGGTGCGACGAGCGCGCGCCAGACGTCGACGAGGGCGATGTCGCGCGCTCCCACCGTGAGCGAGAGGACGATGACGGCGCAGAGAGCGACGGCAGCGGACGCCGCGACCACCGCCGTGCGACGCGCCGTGCGGGCCGCGCTGGGATGCGCCGTGCGGTGCGCGGTGGAGTGCGCGCTCACTCGGCCCGCTCGGCCTGTCCGAGCCGCCAGTACCCCATGAAGGCGACGCGGCGCCGGTCGACGCCGCATCCGCTGACGAGGTGGCGGCGGAGCGTCTTGATCGTCGCGGCTTCGCCCGCGATCCACGCGTAGAACTCCCCATCGCCCGCTTCCGGGCTGTCCCACAGCAGGTCACGGTCGACGTCGACGTCCTCCAGGTGCTGTGCGCGGGGAGCCGCCGCGCGGTGCAGCAGCGCGCTGTTCGCCGCCGTCCACGCCGAGACGGCGGAGATCAGCCGCGCGCCGTGATCGTCATCGCCGCGCGCGATCCAGTGCACTCGCGCGCCGGCGGGGGCGGCGAGCTCCAGGGCATCCTGCGCCGTCGGCACCTCGATGAAGACGTCGACGTCGCAGCGTTCGTCGAGCGAGGCCAGGATGCCTCCGATCGCGGGCGCGGCGGTCTCATCGCCGACGAGCAACAGCCGCCGGGCGGTCCCGGGGTGCCAGTCGAGGCCGATTCGGGACTGCGGGCTGCGCTCGTCGGGCCCCACGACGACGACGCGATCGCCGACAGCGGCGGCCTCCGCCCACGCACCGGCGGGTCCCGGCTCGTGATGCGTCACGAAGTCGATGTCGAGCTCGCGGGCTCCCGGGTCGATGCGACGGACCGTGTACGTCCGGAACGGGTTGCGCTCCTCGGACGGGAGCGCTCGCCACCGGTCGTACCAGTCGCCCGCCTCGTCGTTCTGGCCGAAGTCCGCGTAGCCGCCCGCGAGGTGATCCAGAGGCAGGACGACCTTGATCCGCTGGTCGAGCCCGGCCGTGCCGAAGTGGGCGAGGTCGTCGCCGATGAGGGTCACGCGGACGAAGTGGGGCGCGATCCTGCGCACGGCGCCGACGCGGACCGGATACGGACGGTAGGCAGGCCGAACACCGGTGTCGAGAGAGGGCATACCTCTTAGGGTAGCCTTACCTCAGATCAGCCCCAAACCGGGGCTGTCATGATTCGGTGCGCTCCGCAGCGCGACCCATTCGCAGCCCCGGGAGCACCGCGACGACCGCGAGCGTCGTCGCGATGGCGAAGACGGCGGGGAACGCCGCATCCGTCGCACTCAGCGCGACGAACGTGAGCCCCATGACGGCGATCGTCGCCGAGGCGCCCACCGAGTCGGAGATCGACAGCGCCGAGGAGTTGAAGCCCTGGTTCTGCGGCGTCGAGTACGCGAGGGTCAGCACGGTCAGGCGCGGATACATGAGCCCCATTCCCGCTCCCGCGAGCGCCCACCCGGAGATGAGCGCCCAAGGCGGCAGGTGCCACGCGGCGGTCGCGGTCGCGGTGAGCGTCGCGACGACGAGAAGTGTCGCGCCGACCACCGTGATGCGCGCGTTGCCCAGGCGATCCCCCACCCGCCCCTGCACATCGGCGCCGACAGCCCACAGGAGCGCTGCGCTCGTGAGGCCGAGGCCGGCCGTCGTCGCCGAGAAGCCGTAGTCCTCGATGAGGAGATACGGCACGTAGATCTCGGCCCCGAACAGGGCGCCGGCGATCAGCGCACGCATCAGGACCACGCTCGGGAGTCCCCGCCGGGCGGTCAGGGTGCCCGCGGGGAGGAGCGGCCGGATCGCGACGGCGATCACGAGGAGCGCTCCGGCGATGACGGCCGGAGCGCCGACGCCTGCCTCCCCCGCGAGACTCAGTGCGAGCGCGCCCACCGCGACGAGGCAGGCGAGCACGAGCCGACGGGCGACCGGCTCGTGCGAGGGCTCTGCAGTGCCCAGCGGCAGGGCGTGCAGTCGCAGGTAGACGACCGTGAACGCGACGAGGGTCAGGACGGCGACACCGAGGAACACCCAACGCCAATGGGCCTGCTCCGCGACGACGCCGGCGAGGAACGGACCGATGACCGACGGGATCACCCACGCCGCGGAGAACGCGGCGAAGACGCGCCCGTGGAGCGTCGCAGGGAACACCCGCGCGACGACGACGTAGAGCGCGACCGTCTGCCCTCCGGTGCCGAGCCCCTGAAGGAGGCGCCCGAGGACGAGGACCTGCATGGTGGGGGCGAACCCCGCGACGAGCAGACCGGCGACGAACAACGCGACGGCGGTCGTGAGCGGCAGCACGGGGTCCGTGCGGTCGCACCACGCACCGACGGCGACCATGCCGATCACGCTCGTGGCGAGCGTGCCGGCGAACGCGACGGCGTAGAGCTCGGCTCCCCCGAGATCGGCGCTCACGAGCGGCATCACGGTCGTCACCGCGAGTGCCTGCGTCGCGGCGAGGAAGATCATCGCGACCGCGCCCAGCGTCACCCAGACGTGGCGCGGATGCCAGATGCTCCCAGTCGCGTGCTCGTCGATCACGCCCGCGGCTCGGCGCGCGCGACGGCCGCGATGCGTTCGACCGCCTCGGTCAATACCTCCGGGGAGCAGCCGAAGTTCAGCCGGACGTAGCCCACGCCCTGCGCGCCGAACTCCGGACCGTGGTGCAGGGCGACCTTGGCCGCGCGTCGCAGCCGCGTCGCGGGGTCGTCGCCCCAGCCATACGCCGAGACGTCGATCCAGGCGAGGAAGCCGGCATCGGGCTCGCGATAGACCGCGCGCGGCAGCTTCTCGGCGAGGAGCCGGGTGAGCAGTGCACGATTGTGCGCGAGTGCGGCGCGGAGCGCATCGAGCCACGCGTCCGATGCCTCGTCGAATGCCGCGACGCCGGCGAGGGCGCCGAACAGGCCGGTGCGCCACTCGACCTCGGGATTGAGGCCGCGGACGACGCTCGTCGTCGCCTCGTCGGCGGTCACCATGAGCGCGCACTTCAGTCCCGCGAGGTTGTAGGCCTTGGACGCGCTCGTCACGGCGTAGCCGACGCGGGTCGCCGCTTCGCCCGCCGTGAGGAACGGAGTGAAGGACACTCCCTCCGACACGAGCGGAGCGTGGATCTCATCACTGATCACGACCGCGCCGTGCCGCTCGGCGATCTCGGCGAGAGCCGTGAGGGCTTCTGCGGAGTGCACCGTCCCCGTCGGATTGTGCGGGTTGCACAGGAGGACCGCCCGCGCTCCGGCCTCGAGCGCCGCGTCGATACCGGCGAGGTCAAGCTCCCACGCCGTGCCGGTGTCGCGGAGCGGGACGGGCACGCTGACGCATCCGGCCTCCGCCGTGCACAGGGCGAACGGCGGATACACGGGCGGCATGATCACGACGCCGTCGCCGGGGTTCGTCGTCGCGCGCAGCAGCTCGACGACGCCCATCATGACGTCCGCCGTCGTCCGCACACGCGCGGGATCGACGGTCCAGCCGAATCGGCGCGCGGCGAATCGCGAGAAGGCCGCGCGGATGCCGGGATCCGGCGGGGTGTACCCCGTATCGCCGTTGGCAACGGCCTCCGCGAGCACTGCCGTGATCGCGGGAGCGAGCGCGAAGTCCACCTCCGCCACGAAGAGCGGAAGCACGTCCTCGGGATACGTCCGCCACTTCGTGCTCGACCGGCGGCGCAGGGTCTCCAGGGGCAATGCTTCCAGCGGGGTGATGCTCACCCGACGAGCCTACCGGCGCCGCGCGCGGCTTCCCGGCGGATGCGCTCGCCAGTGTCAGATGGCGAAACCGAGTGCTCGCATCATGTCGCGCCCGTCATCGGTGATCCGCTCGGGGCCCCACGGCGGCATCCACACCCAATTGATGCGGAAGCGCTCCACGACGGCGTCGAGCGCCTGCGCGGTCTGCTCTTCGAGGACGTCCGTGAGCGGGCAGCCGGCGGAGGTCAGCGTCATGTGGATGACGAGGGCGTCGTTCTCGTCATCCCACGAGAGGTCGTAGATGAGTCCGAGGTCGACGACGTTGATCCCGAGCTCGGGATCCATGACGTCTTTGAGGGCCTCCGTGACGTCGTCGTACTTCTCGGGGCTGAGAGTCGCGGTCATGCCTCGATCCTAGGCTTCGATGACGTCGGCGGGGTCGAGGTACCGGTCATAGCCCTCGTTCTCCAGGCGATCCGCCAGCTCCGGGCCCCCTTCTTCCGCGACGCGCCCCTTGACGAGCACGTGGACGAAGTCGGGCTTGATGTAGCGGAGGATGCGCGTGTAATGCGTGATCAGCAGAACGCCGAGGTCCGTGGACTCCTTCGCGCGGTTCACGCCTTCCGACACGATCTTCAGCGCGTCGACGTCGAGGCCGGAGTCGGTCTCGTCGAGGACCGCGATCGCGGGCTTCAGCAGTTCGAGCTGCAGGATCTCGTGGCGCTTCTTCTCGCCGCCGGAGAAGCCCTCGTTGACATTGCGCGCGGCGAACTTCGGGTCCATGCGGAGGTTCTTCATGGCCTCCTTCACGTCCTTCGTCCACGCGCGGATCGCCGGCGCCTCGCCGTCGATCGCGGTCTTCGCCGTCCGGAGGAAGTTGGTGACCGTGACGCCGGGGATCTCCACCGGGTACTGCATCGCGAGGAACAGGCCCGCCCGGGCGCGCTCGTCGACCGACATCGCGAGGACGTCTTCGCCGTCGAGCGTGATCGTGCCGCTCGTCACGGTGTACTTGGGGTGCCCCGCGATCGTGTAGGCGAGGGTGGACTTGCCCGAGCCGTTGGGGCCCATGATCGCGTGCGTCTCGCCCGTGCGGACGGTGAGGTCGACGCCGTTGAGGATGGGGGTGGTCCCCTCGTCGGTCTCGACCGTCACGTGCAGGTCGCGGATCTCGAGAACAGCCATGTCAGTTCCTTCTTCAGTTCACGTCTTTGGTGACGGCGGGGTCGATGAGAACGTCGTCCCCGTCGATCGTCACTTCGTACACGGGCACCGGCTCGTACGCCGGCAGGTTGAGGGGGCGGCCGGTGCGCAGCGAGAACGCCGAGCCATGGGCCCAGCACTCCAGCGTGTCGCCCTCGACGAAGCCGTCGGAGAGCGAGATATCGCCGTGGGTGCAGGTGTCGCCGATCGCGTGGACCTCGCCGTTCCCGTCGAGCACGACGGCCATCGGCACACCGTCGATCTCGACGCGCACGGCGGTGTCCTGCTCGAGGTCGCTGAGGTTCAGGACCTTCTGTGCGCTCATGCAGACGCCTCGGCGGATGCCGACAGTGCGAGCTCGGCCTCGATGGCCTCGATCAACTCGTTCTGCAGGTCCTCTATGCCGATCTTCTGCACGATCTCCGCGAGGAAGCCGAGGACGACCAGGCGTCGCGCCTCGTCCTCGGCGATGCCGCGCGCCTGCAGGTAGAACAGCTGCTCGTCGTCGAAGCGCCCGGTCGCACTCGCATGCCCGGCGCCGAGGATGTCGCCCGTCTCGATCTCGAGGTTCGGGATGGAGTCGGCGCGCGCGCCTTCCGTGAGCACGAGGTTGCGGTTCGCCTCGTAGGAATCGGTGCCCGTGGCATCCGGGCCGATGAGCACGTCGCCGATCCAGACGGTCCGTGCACCGGCGCCCTGCAGGGCGGACTTGTACAGGACGTCGCCCGTCGTGTGCGGGCCCTTGTGGTGCAGGTACACCTGGCTCTCGAGGTGCTGTCCCGCATCCGAGAACGCGAGGCCGTACAGCTTGCCGTCGGCACCGGCACCGGCGAGCTCGACGGAGGGGTTCACGCGCACGATGCCGCCACCGAGGCTCACCACGACATGTGTGAGCGAGGCGTCACGATCGACGCGCGCCTGGTGGGCGGCGAGGTGCACGGCGTCGTCGTCCCACCGCTGCAGCGAGACGAGCGTGAGCGCGGCGCCGTCGCGGACGATGACCTCCAGGTTCTGCGCCTGCTGGGCGGTGCCCTCGTGGCGGAGGATGACGGTCGCGCGCGAGTGCGGCTGCGCCTCGATCACGACGTGAGCGTGCGCGACGCCTCCCCGCCCGGTGAGGCGGATGACGACGGGTTCGTCGAGCTCGACATCCTGCGGGATGCGGATGAGGGGCGCGAACTCCTCCTGGTGCCAGGCGATCGCGCTCGGCAGGTCCTCGGGGCGGAAGACCTCGCCCCGCGGCGACTCTCCGATCGCGAGCCGGCGCTGCTCGACGCCCTCCGGCGCGCTGACCTCGACGGCGATGACGTCGTGCGGCGCGGGCTCGTCGCGCAGCAGGGCGGCGAGGGCCTTCAGGGGCGTGTGCTTCCAGTTGACCTCCGTCCCCAGGGGTGCCGGGAAGTCGGCCGGGTCGAACGACGTCGGGCGCTCGGAGCGCGTCTGCACCGGCACGAAAGCGTCCGAGGCGGGGATGCCGGGCTGGCGGCCGTCCACCAGGCGCGCGGCAGGGTCGATGTGACCCTCGGCAGCGGCCGGGGTCTGCGTCGCGGTCGTCATCAGCCGACGGATCCTTCCATGCCCATCTCGATGAGCTTGTTGAGTTCGAGCGCGTACTCCATGGGCAGCTCACGGGCGATCGGCTCGATGAAGCCGCGCACGATCATCGCCATCGCCTCGTCCTCGGGCATGCCGCGGCTCATGAGGTAGAAGAGCTGCTCTTCGCTGACCTTCGAGACGGTGGCCTCGTGGCCGAGCTGCACGTCGTCGACGCGGATGTCGATCGCCGGGTAGGTGTCGGAGCGCGACTTCGTGTCGACGAGGAGCGCGTCGCAGCGGACGGTGTTCGCGGAGTGGTGCGCCTTCTCGTCGACGCGGACCTCGCCGCGGTAGCCGGCGCGACCGCCGCCGCGCGCGATCGACTTGGAGACGATCGACGACTGCGTGTAGGGCGCCATGTGGATCATCTTCGCGCCGGCATCCTGGTGCTGACCGGGGCCCGCGAAGGCGACTGACAGGGTCTCCCCCTTGGCGTGCTCGCCCATGAGGTAGATCGACGGGTACTTCATCGTGACCTTTGAGCCGATGTTGCCGTCGATCCACTCCATCGTCGCGCCCTCGTGGGCGACGGCGCGCTTCGTGACGAGGTTGTAGACGTTGTTCGACCAGTTCTGGATCGTCGTGTACCGCACGCGGGCGTTCTTCTTCACGATGATCTCGACGACCGCGGAGTGCAGCGAGTCCGACTTGTAGATCGGCGCCGTGCAGCCCTCGATGTAGTGCACGTAGCTGTCCTCGTCGGCGATGATGAGCGTCCGCTCGAACTGGCCCATGTTCTCCGTGTTGATCCGGAAGTAGGCCTGCAGCGGGATCTCGACGTGGACGCCCGGGGGCACGTAGACGAACGAGCCGCCCGACCAGACGGCCGTGTTCAGCGCCGCGAACTTGTTGTCGCCCGCGGGGATCACCGTGCCGAAGTACTCCTCGAAGAACTCCGGGTGCTCGCGGAGTGCCGTGTCGGTGTCCATGAAGATGACACCCTGGCGCTCGAGCTCCTCGTTGATCTGGTGGTAGACGACCTCGGACTCGTACTGCGCGGCGACACCGGCGACGAGACGCGCACGCTCCGCCTCGGGGATGCCGAGCTTCTCGTACGTGTTGCGGATGTCCTCCGGGAGGTCCTCCCACGACTGCGCCTGCTTCTCGGTCGAGCGCACGAAGTACTTGATGTTGTCGAAGTCGATCTCGCTGAGGTCGGCGCCCCAGGTCGGCATCGGCTTGCGGTCGAACAGCTGGAGGCCCTTCAGACGCGTCTTCAGCATCCATTCCGGCTCCGACTTGAGCGCGGAGATGTCTTTGACGACCGCGTCGCTCAGGCCGCGCTTCGCGCTGGCTCCGGCGGCATCCGCGTCGTGCCATCCGAACTCGTAGACGCCGAGTCCTTCCAGCTCCGGTCGGTCGATGAGCACATCCGACATCGCTTTCCTCCTTCGTGCCCGGCGGTGTCATCCGCTCCGACATTCCGATTCCCTCGGGAGTGTGCGAGGGGTGGGATGCCGCTGTCAGGGCCGTTGCGTCGTGCGTTGCGGCGTGTCCTCCACGCCTAGACTGTGGGTGGGCTTCCGGCGCAGTCACCACCGTGACGCGTCGCCGTTCCCACAACTCAAGTCTATAGGCAACGCCCCCGATCGGGCGCGGCCGCGCCCGCCCGAGGCGCATCCCCTGGAGGCGACCCCCATGTCCCACGCGCCCGCCCCGGCGGCATCCCACTCATCCGCCGTCCAGGCTCTGCTCCCCGATCGGATCACGCGGTACACGCGCGTGCTCGCCTGGCTCGTGCTCGTGACGAACATCGTGATCGTCGGCACCGGCGGGCTCGTGCGCCTCACGGGCTCGGGAATGGGGTGCGAGACCTGGCCGTACTGCACGTCCGACTCGCTCGTGCCCACGCCGGAACTCGGCATCCACGGGCTCATCGAGTTCGGCAACCGCACCCTCACCGGCGTCCTCGTGATCGTCGCCCTGCTGGCGTTCCTCTCGGTCGTCCGGCTGTGGAACGCGCGTCCCGAGCTGCCGCGACTCACGCTCGCGGTCGGAATCGGCATCATCCTGCAGGCCGTGATCGGGGGGATCACGGTGTGGCTGCACCTGCACCCGGCGATCGTCGGACTGCACTTCCTGATCTCGGCGGCTCTCGTCGCCGTCGCGGCGGCCTATGTCGTCCGCGTGTACGCCGAGCCGGGGCCGCGCCGCCTCGCCGTGCCGGGGCGCTATGCCGCGCTCGTGCACACGACGAGCGTCTTCGTCCTGATCACCGTCGTCATCGGGATCCTGCTCACCGGCTCCGGCCCGCACGCCGGCGACGACGCGGCCGCGCGCAACGGGCTCGATCCGATCTTCTGGCAGCACGTGCACAGCTGGCCGGCGTACATCCTGCTCGCTCTCACGCTCGTCGTGTTCGCCGGATCGTTCCGGATGCCGAAGGTGCTGCGTCTCCCCCTGTGGAGCGGGCTGCTTCTCGGCGTGGAGGCGCTGCAGATCGTCGTCGGGCTCTGGCAGGCGCGCGCAGGGCTCCCCATCGCTCTCGTCAACATCCACATGGTGCTCGCGGTCTCGCTCGTCGCCGCGATGACCGCCCTCGTGCTGCACCTGAAGGCGCCGCTGGCCGTCCTGACTTTCGCGGACGGCTCCACAGCGGGATCATAGGTGGTGCATCGCTCGCACTCGGGCGGTTCGCAGATAGTCGAAGAGCCACGTCGGATGACGCGGCACGACATGAAGGAGTCCCGCATGCCCACCACCCGCCTCAGCCGCAGCACCCCGTTCTGGGTGCTCGTCGCGGGATCCGTCGTCGCGATCGCCGGCGGCGCCTACCTGCTCATCACGAAGCTCGCGGTGATGGCCACGACCCTCACCGACGGCAGCGCCACCGGTGTCGAGGTCTACGCCGGCCAGACGTGGGCCGTGATCGGCGGCATCCTCGTGGGAGCGGGCCTCGTGGGCCTCGCTCTCGCCCTGACGCTCGCCGCGCTGCGCGCCGTTGTCGCACCGCGCACGGTCGAGGTCGAGGCCATCGAGGTCGTCGCCGCCCCCGCGTGGGAGGACGACGTCGTGGAGGCCGCTCCGGCGTCCCGCGCCGAAGCCCGTGCGGCCGCCGCCCCGGCAACGGCCGCCGAGCCCGAGGTCGCGTTCGCCGACGAGCCCGCGACCGACGCCCCCGCGGTGACCGATGCGGAGACGCCGCGCGCCTGAGCCCGCACGACGACGGACGACCCCGGCCCCGCCTCGCGGGCCGGGGTCGTCCGTCGTTGGGGCGCAGGGCGCTCGCCGACGGCGCCGCTCAGTCGCCGAACGGCGCCCGGGTGGCGATGACCGTGACGAGTCGCTCCACCGCGAAGACCGGGTCGCGCGAGGCGCCCTTGACCTCGGCATCCGCGCGCGCGGCAGCCTGGATGGCCATGCCGAGCGACGTCTCGTTCCAGCCGGTGAGGTCGCGACGCGCACGATCGACCTGCCAGTCCTTCATGCCGAGGCGCGCGGCGAGGGCGCCGGCCGGCTCGCGGCTGCCGGCGACACGCGCCATCGTGCGCAGCTTCGAGGCGATCGCCGCGACCAGGGGAACGGGGTCGGCACCGCTCGCGAGGGCGTGCCGCAGCGCGACCAGCGCGTCTCCGTACCGGCCCGCGATCGCCGTGTCGGCGACCGTGAACGCCGACGTCTCGACGCGGCCGCCGTAGTAGCGTTCGACGACCTGTTCCGTGATGTCGCCGGGGACGTCGGCGATGAGCTGCTGACACGCTGCCGCGAGTTCGGTGAGGTCGTCGGCGAACGCGCCCACGAGGGCGCGGAGCGCGATCGGCGTGATCTTCCGGCGCGCTGCCTGGAACTCGCCCGCCGCGAAGTCGAAGCGGTCGGAGTCGCGCTTGACGGCAGGGCAGGCGATCTCGACGCCGGCGCCCTGGCCGGCGCGGATGGCGTCGAGGAGCTTCTTGCCGCGCACGCTCGACGATGTGTGCCGCAGGACGACGGTAGCGCCGTCCTGCGGCGCGTCGAGGTAGGCCAGGGCCTCCGTGAGGAACGCGTCCGAGCACTTCTCGACACCGGAGACGCGGACGAGCCGCGGCTCGCCGAACAGGGAGGGTGAGGTCAGGGCCAGCAGGCTCCCCGACGCGTAGTCGTCGGCGCGGAGGTCGGAGACCTCGAGGCTGGCGTCCTCTGCCCGGAGGAAGTCGCGGATCCCCGCGATCGCGCGCTCGGCGCACACCTCTTCGGGCCCGGAGACGAGCACGATCGGCGCCGGCTGCGGCTGCCGCCACGAGACCTGCGGGATCGCCGACGCCGCGCGGGAGGGTGCTCGGCGCGGCGCGGGACTCATCCCCTCAGCCTACCCATCGGGTGGGACACGGCCCGGCGCGCGCTCGCTCCACACGCGCAGCCCGTCGGAGTCGGCCCACGCCGCCAGCAGGCCCTCCTGATCGGTGCGGAGAATGCGCGCGCCGAGCCCGGCCAGCAGGTCGAGCGTCTTCGCCCGCGGATGCCCATAGGTGTTCTCGCCGACCGTCACGAACGCGACCCTGGGGTGCAGCCGCGCATACAGCGCGGGGTCCTGATCGGCGCTGCCGTGGTGGGCGACCTTGACGACGTCGTACGCGCTCAGCAGCGCGGCATCCGCCGCCATCGCCTGCTGACCGGCGGCGGACAGATCGCCGAGGAACAGGGATGCCGGGACGCCTCCCCCGCGGAACTCCACGACGACGCTCGCATCGTTTCCGCCCGGCGTGTCGGGCCGGGGCCAGAGCACTCGCCAGTGGGTGTCGCCGAGGCTGCCCGACATCCCTCGCGCCGCCTGGGTCGTGGTCGCACCCGCGGACGTCAGGCCTCCGAGGGCGCGACCGTCTTCGGGGCCCGTGAGCGGTCCGTGCAAGACGAGATCGACACGGCCCTGCACTGCGGCCACTCCCCCGCGGTGATCCAGGTCGAAGTGCGTGAGCACGAGGAGGTCGAGGTGTCCCACCCCCAGGCGGTCGAGGCAGCGTGCGAGTGGCGCGGGATCGGGCCCCGTGTCGATCAGCGCGACCGCCCCGGCGGAACGTACGAGGACGGCATCCCCCTGCCCCACGTCGCACGCGGCGATCGTCCAGGCGTGCGGCAATCCGGTGCGATCGAACACGTCCGTGACCGGTCCGAGCGCGAGACCGACCCCGATCGCGGCGGCGAGCGTCCAGGCGGCACCGATCCGCACCGGCGACCTGATCGACCGCGTGGGAAGCACGAGCGCGGCCACGGCTCCACCGACGATGCTCAGCGCGACGAGCCCGCCGACGCCCTCCGGCCAGGCGATGACGCTCCCGGGCAGGTCCGCGAACGTCGTGGCGATCCCGGAGATCCACGTGGCCGGCAGCCACGCGAGCGCCGCCAGCCCACTGCCGAGCAGCGGGATGCCGGCGAAGAGGCACGCCGCGAGGCCCAGGACGGTGCCGAGCGGCGCGGCGGGCGCCGCGAGCATGTTCGCGACGACGCCGTAGACCGACAGCTGCGGGGCGATGAGGACGATGAGCGGCCCGCAGGCGAGCTGGGCGGCGAGCGGCACCGACACCCCGAGGGCGAGCGGTCGCGGCATCCATCGCGCGAGCCCGTCGGCGAGGGGACCCGCGCCGACGAGCAGGGCGCCCGTCGCCGCCGACGAGAGAGCGAACCCGAGCGAGAGCCCCAGCCACGGGTCGCTCACGAGCAGCACGGCGACCGCCGTCGCGAGGAGCGAGAGCCCGCCGCCCGGCCGTCCGAGCAGGATGCCGAGCATCGCGATCGCCGCCATCGCCGCGGCGCGGACGACGCTCGGCTCCGGCGAGACGAGCACGACGAACGAGGCGAGCGCGACGAGCCCCGCCGCCACCCGCACGCCGCGTCGGGCCCGACAGAGCGCGGCGAAACCGAATGCGCCCGCGACGATCAGGGCGCAGTTGGCGCCGGAGACCGCGGTGAGGTGCGAGAGAGACGACGCCTTCATCGCGGCATCCAGCTCGGGACTCACCGCGCTCGTGTCACCGACCGCGAGCCCGGCGATGAGACCGGCGCCCGGCGGCGGCAGCCCGGAGCTGACGGCCACGAGGCCGCGTCGCAGCGCGGAGGCGGCCGCGAGCGGGCCCGCGGCCTCGGCGTCCACCCGCACCGCGCCGTTCGCGTCGATCACGAGGACCGCGCGCTGGCCGGGATCGGTGACCCACGCCGTCCCCGTGACCGACACCACCGCGCCGAGGTCGAGCCCGTCCGGTCGGGCGCTCAGCCGCACGACGACGGGCACGCCGCCGAACTCCTCCGCGCCCTCTCTGTCGTTGCCGCGCTGCAGCCGATCGAGCACACCGTCGAACCGCCACCCGTCGGCGCTCGGCTCGATCTTCCCGACGGCTCGCACCTGCGCCGTGAGCACGCGTCCGCCGTCCACCTCCGTGCGGGCCAGGGCGTCTCGTGCGGGCAGTGCGAGCGCGACGTGCGTGGCGACGGCTGCGGCGACGGCGAGAGTCACGGATCCGAGCGCGCACCAGGTGCGCGTGGGCTGCCGCACGCGCGCCGCCACCCCGAGCAGGAGCACAGCCGCGACCCAGCCCACGAGGGCGGCCGCACCCGCGACCTCCGGGGAGAGGGTCAGGAGCACCGCCGTGAGCCAGGCGGATGCCGCGACCGGGACCATGCGGGCATCGCGCGAACGCAGCCGACGCAGCGAGAGCGGCGGCGTCCGCTCGCGCGCGCCGACCGTCGTCACACCGTCACCAGGTCGCGCAGCGACGCCAGCATCTTGTCGCCGATCCCCGGCACGGACAGGAGGTCGTCGACGCTCGTGAACGGCCCGTTGTCTTCCCGCCACTGGATGATGCGCTCGGCGATCGCCGGTCCTACACGGGGCAGAGTGTCCAGGGCCGCGGCATCCGCGGTGTTGAGGTTCACGCGGCCGTCGCTCGCGCCGCCCGGCGCCGCTCCGCCGCCTGTCGGAGCCTCACCCGCGATCGGCACGCGCAGCTGCTCGCCGTCGGTGACGTGGCGTGCGAGGTTGACAGCGCTCTCATCGGCATCCGGGTTCAGCCCCCCGGCGGCCGCGATGACGTCGACGACGCGTGCGCCCTCCTCGAGCCGGTACAGGCCCGGATGCGCCACCGCACCGAACACGTGCACGTAGACGCTCGCGGGCTCCGGGGTCGCGGCGGTCACGGCGACCCGTTCTCCCGCCACGTCGGGTGCGCCCGAGGTGCGCACGATCCCCACGACGACCGAGACGGCGGCGGCCACGAGGACAAGCACGATCGCCGCGCCCACACCGAGGGTGCGCCGTGCGGGTCGGTCAAGCGTCGCGCCGGTCACCCGGACACTGTCGCAGTGCGCGGTGCCGCGCGGACGCCGCGGACCGCGATCCGTGGAGAACCCGGCGAAACCGCCTCCTGTGGAGGAGGCGATGACCTCTTACGCGGTCGTGAAGCTCACGACCTTCGGCGCGCGGACGACGGCGCGGACGATCTCGCGACCAGCGAGCGCACGGACGACCTTCTCATCCGTGCGGGCAAGCGCCTCGAGCTCGTCGGACGAGATCCGTGCGGGCACCGTGAGCGTGCCGCGCACCTTGCCGTCGACCTGTACGACCGCGGTCACCGACTCCTCCACGAGAAGAGTCGGGTCGGGCTGGCGCCAGGTGGCGAGGCCGACGAACGGTTCGTAGCCGAGCAGCGACCACATCTCCTCCGCGGTGTGCGGCGCGAAAAGGTCGAGGATCAGCGCGAGCGCCTCGGCGGCCTCGCGCACGGCGGGGTCCGCTGGGCCGGCGGACCCGTCGATCGTCTTGCGCGTCGCGTTGACGAGCTCCATGAGGCGCGCGATGACGACGTTGAACTTCGTCTGCTCGATGAGCCCGGGCGCGTCGGCCCACAGGCGGTGGGTCACCCGACGGAGCGCCTGATCGCCCTCGGCCCAGACCACATCGGTCGGGCTCGAGACCTCGTTCGCGATGCGGAGGGCGCGTGCGAGGAACTTCTGCGCGCCGGTCGTGGACACGTCCTCCCAGTTGATGTCGTCCTCGACCGGGCCGGCGAAGACGATCGCGACGCGGCTGGCATCGGCACCGGGGTCCACCATGCTCGACGCGAACTCGACGAGGTTGCCCTTGCTCTTCGACATCTTTCCGCCGCCGAGGAGGACCATGCCCTGATTGATCAGCGAGGAGAACGGCTCGGTGAAGTCGATCATCCCGAGGTCGAAGAGGAACTTCGTGATGAAGCGCGCGTACAGCAGGTGCAGGATCGCGTGCTCGACGCCGCCGATGTACGAGTCGACAGGCGCCCAGCGCACCGCCTCACGCTCGGAGAACGGCTCGACGGCATCGTTCGGCGAG
Source organism: Microbacterium sp. (assembly GCF_017305435.1). GTDB lineage: Bacteria > Actinomycetota > Actinomycetes > Actinomycetales > Microbacteriaceae > Microbacterium. The sequence continues at coordinate 481,472 of NZ_JAFKIP010000004.1, forward strand.
AGGAAGCGCAGGAAGTACCACGAGCTGTCCACGAACGTGTCCATCGTGTCCGCATCGCGGAGAGCGGGCTCGCCCGTCTCGGGGTCGACCGTCTGGATCCACTCCGTCGCGCCACCGAGCGGCGACGTGCCCTTGGGCTTGAGGTCGAGCCCCTTCGCGTCCGGCAGGACGACCGGCAGCTGATCCGCCGGGACCGGCACGATGCGGCCGTCCTCGGTGTGGATCATCGGGATGGGCGTGCCCCAGAACCGCTGGCGCGAGATCAGCCAGTCCCGCAGGCGGAAGGTCTTCGCCGCGCGCCCGGTGCCGGATGCCTCGAGCTCTTCGATCACGCGGGCGATCGCGTTGCGCTTGCTCATGCCGTTGAGGGAGCCCGAGTTCACGAGACGGCCGTCGCCGGTGAGGGCGATGCCGGTCGTGGCGGGATCGAGGTCGCCCAGCTGGGGGCCGGGGTCGATCGGGACGCCGTCGTCGTCGAGCTCGATCACGGGGATCGCCCCCGTCACCGGCGCCGTCGTGTCCACGACGACCCGGACGGGCAGGTCGAAGGCCCGCGCGAAGTCAAGGTCGCGCTGGTCGTGCGCCGGCACGGCCATGACGGCGCCGTGGCCGTAGTCGGCGAGCACGTAATCGGCCGCCCAGATCGGCAGCCGTTCCCCGTTGATCGGGTTGATCGCGAAACGGTCGAGGAAGACCCCGGTCTTCGGTCGGTCGGCGGTCTGACGCTCGATCTCGGTGGTCTTCTGCACGGCATCCAGGTAGTCCTGGAAGCGCATCCGTACCTCGGCGGAGGATCCGGCGGCGAGCTCGGCGGCGAGGTCGGAGTCGGGCGCGACGACCATGAAGGTCGCCCCGTGCAGGGTGTCGGGCCGCGTCGAGAAGACGGTGACCTTGGCATCCCGCCCTTCGATCTCGAAGTCGATGTCGGCGCCGACCGAGCGTCCGATCCAGTTGCGCTGCATCTGCAGCACCTTGTGCGGCCAGAAGCCCTCGAGCTGGTTCAGGTCATCGAGCAGGCGGTCGGCGTAGTCGGTGATCTTGAAGTACCACTGCGTGAGCTTCCTCTTGACGACCTCGGCGCCGCAGCGCTCGCAGTGGCCGTCGACGACCTGCTCGTTGGCGAGCACCGTCTGATCGTTGGGGCACCAGTTGACCGGGCTCTCTTTGCGGTAGGCCAGGTCCTTCTCGTACAGCTTCTGGAACAGCCACTGGTTCCACCGGTAGTACTCCGGGTCGGAGGTGTGCAGCACACGGCTCCAGTCGTAGGACGAGCCGAACTCGCGGAAGCTCTTCTTGTGCTGGTCGATGTTCGCGTAGGTCCACTCGCGCGGGTCCGACCCCGCGCCGCCCTTGATGGCGGCGTTCTCGGCGGGCAGACCGAAGCTGTCCCATCCGATCGGGTTCAGCACGTTGTAGCCCCGGTGCCGCCAGAAGCGGGCGACGACATCGACGTAGGCGTAGTTCTCGGCGTGGCCCATGTGCAGGTCGCCGGAGGGGTACGGGAACATCCCCAGGATGTACTTGCGCGGGCGGGTGTCCTCGTCGCCGCCGGCGCGGAACGGGTCCTGCTCGGCCCAGAGCCGCTGCCATTTCTCCTGGATCGCGTGCGTATCGAACGCCCCGCTGTCGGGGGCGGGCGCGGTATCGGTGGGAGAGCTCATGGAGGACGAGGACCAATCTCGGGGTGGGGCGACGCGGGAAGTCGCGCGAGCACGTCTCTCCAGATTACCGGAACGGCCTCACCACTCGGCCGGGACCGCCGCCCCGAGCGCGGCGAGCGGGCCGCGCGCCTTGAGGGCGACCTCGGCGACCTCGGCGACGGCGTCGGACAGCCACGTGATGCCTCCGCCGGCTCCGACGTACGCGCCGCCGGGATGGACGACGATCGAGCGGATCGTCATCGCGAGATCGAGGCTCCCGTCTGTGCCCACCCAGCCGAAGCATCCCGCATACACGCCGCGCGGCGCCGCCTCGAGCGCGTGCAGGATCGTCATCGCGGAGAGCTTCGGAGCGCCCGTCATGCTCCCCGCGGGAGACGCGGCATCCAGCAGGTCGCCGAGCGTCGTGCCCGGCAGGAGCCGCCCGGCGACGGTGCTGACGAGTTGGTGCACGGCGGAGTAGGACTCGACGTCGAGCAGGCGTTCTGCAGCGACGGATCCCGCGGCGCAGACGCGCTGCAGGTCGTTGCGCATGAGGTCGACGATCATCACGTTCTCGGCGCGCTCCTTGACGGATGCCTCGAGCTCCGCCGCGGCGCGTGCATCGGCGCCGGGCTCGGGATCGCGCGGTCGTGTCCCCTTGATCGGTCGGGTGCGGACGATCCCCTCCGTGACCTCAAGGAAGCGCTCCGGACTGCTGCTGAGCAGGGTGTGCGGACCGACGCGGATGATGCCGCCGTGGTGGGCGGGCAGGGTCGCCCGGAGCGCCAGGTACGTCGCGATCGGATCGATGGGATCGTCCGATGCGACGTCGAAGCGCGTCGTGAGGCACAGCTGGTACGCGTCGCCCGCACGGATCGCCGCGCGGGCTCCCTCGATCAGCTCGGCATAGGCGGCCGAGTCGTGTCGCGCGCGCGGGACACGCTCTGGGATCGGGTCCGGCATGAGCGGCGAGGAGAGCCGCCAGCAGTCCACCTGCTCCGCGGCATCCAAGGCACCCGCCTGCGAGGCGGTGAGCCAGGCTTCCCGCCGGGCGTGATCGAAGGAGACGAGCCACGCGACGGCGAGGCCCGCGGTATCGGGTGCGGCGGGGTCGGCGACGGCGGGCGCGCCTTGACGTGAGGCTGCCGTGTCGTACCCGAACCAGCCCACCCATCCGCCGCCGAAGCGACCGGGAACGGCGTCTGAGGGCTCGTCGCCCGACCCGCCGACGACGACGTCCAGCGGGGGGTCGGCGGGGGCCCCTACGCCGACGTGGCTCCACCCCTCCCGCGCGTCGGGGCCCGCATCCAGCCAGAACGCGTGCTCCTCCCGGGCGGGCCCGCGCAGGAAGAGCTCCGCCGGATCGATCCATGCGACGCGCACGGCACGGCGTGGATCGGTCATCCCCACAGAGTAGAGGTTCGCCGCGTGAGGCGGCCCCGTAGGCTGGAGTGGTGAACGACATGCTGACATGGCTGCTGGATGCCGTGCAGAGCGTCGATCCCGTCCTGCGGACGATCCTCGCGGGCATCGCGATCATGCTGGAGACGAGCGTCCTCATCGGACTCGTCGTTCCGGGCGACACCGTCGTCATCGTCGCCTCGACCGCGGTCGGCTCGTTCGGCGAGGGCGCCGTCCTCGTGGTCGTCGTGATCGTCGGGGCGCTCATCGGGGAGAGCATCGGATTCTGGCTCGGGCGCTGGCTCGGACCGCGGATCCGCTTCTCGCGGCTCGGCGCGCGGATCGGCGAGCACAATTGGGCCCGCTCCGAGCTGTACCTGCGCCGACGCGGTGGGCCGGCGATCTTCCTCTCGCGGTTCCTCCCCGTGCTGCACTCGCTCGTGCCTCTCACCGTCGGGATGAGCGGGTTCGCCTACCGCCGCTTCCTCGCCTGGACGGCTCCGGCGTGCACGATCTGGGCGATCGCGTACGTCGGCGTGGGTGCCGCCGCGGCAGGCACCTACCGGGAGCTCGCCGACCGCCTGCACTACGCGGGGTACCTCTTCGTCGCGATCATCGCCGTCTTCCTCCTGCTCGCGTACATCGCGAAGCGCGTCATCAGCCGGGGCGAGGCCCGCCACATGCGCGGCGAGTCGACGGCTGAGCACGGCACGGAGGATGCCCCACGGACCGGCATGGGAGACTGAAGCGATGCCCGTCGAACCTGCTCCTCGCACCAAAGTGCTGTGGATGGCCCGTCTGGAGTACCGCTTCCACGCCTGGCGGGAGCGTCGCGCGCGTGCGCGCGGCAACCGCCCCAGCGTCTCCGCCTACCCGGGGTACGGAGGCGAGGACTGGGTGCGGGTGCTCGGCCGCGTCCTCATCGTCCCGCCCGTGCGCACGCGCGGCGGTGGTGAGTATGCGAGTGTGCGCGGTTGGCGCTCCTTCGCCTCCGTGCCGGTCGGCTACGCGCAGGTCACCGTGACGGTCGACGGCGTGCAGCACGAGGTCGTGGCGGATCGCGGAGGCGTGATCGACACGGTGCTCCCCGCCCGCCTGGCACCGGGCTGGCAGCCGATCACGATGTCGGTGGAAGGGTCGGAGCCGTTCGAGACGCGCGTGTTCGTCGTCGGCTCGGACGTCCGCTTCGGCGTCATCTCGGACGTCGACGACACCGTCATGGTGACGGCCCTCCCCCGCCCGCTCATCGCCGCGTGGAACTCGTTCGTCCTGGACGAGCACGCGCGCCAGCCGGTCCCGGGCATGGCGGTGCTCCTCGAACGGCTCGTCCGCGACCACACCGGAGCCCCCGTCGTGTATCTCTCCACGGGCGCGTGGAACGTCGCGCCCACTCTGCAGCGCTTCCTCCGCCGCCACCTGTTCCCGCCGGGGGCGCTCCTGCTCACCGACTGGGGCCCGACGCACGACCGGTGGTTCCGCAGCGGCCGCGAGCACAAGCAGGAGAACCTCCGCCGCCTCGCCCGCGAGTTCCCCGACGTGAAATGGATGCTGCTGGGTGACGACGGGCAGCACGACGACGCCCTCTACACGGCCTTCACGAGCGAGTTCCCCGACCACGTGACGGCGGTCGCGATCCGGCAGCTCTCCCCCGCCGAGGCGGTGCTCGCGGGCGGTCGGACCGCCGTCAACGATCATGCGGCGGCCGGTGTTCCGTGGGTATCGGCATCGGACGGCGCAGGCCTCCTCGACCAGCTGACCGACGTCGGGGTCATCCCGCGCGGTTGAGCACCGCAGCGTCGGAGGCGGTGCGTAGGCTGGCGCCATGTGCGGACGTTTCGTGGTGGCCAGAAGCGGTGCGGAGCTCGTCGGCGTGCTCCGGGTCGATCTCGAGGCCGATGACCTGCCCGGTCCCTCATTCAACATCGCGCCGACCGACCGGGTCGCGATCGTGCTCGACTCCGCCAAGACCGAGCCTCCGACGCGGCGCCTGGAGGCTGCGCGCTGGGGCCTCGTACCCGCGTGGGCGAAGGATCTCTCGATCGGATCGAAGGCGTTCAACGCCCGCTCTGAGGAGGTGGAGGACAAGCCGATGTTCCGGCAGGCGCTCATCAAGCGGCGCGCCGTGATCCCGGCATCCGGCTACTACGAATGGCACACCGAAGACGGCGTCAAGGTGCCGTACTACATCCATCCCTCCGACGATGCCCCGCTGCTGTTCGCGGGGCTCTACGAGTGGTGGAGGGATGCCGCGAAGCCCGACGACGACCCGGAGTGGTGGGTGCTCAGCTGCACGATCCTGACGCGGGGTGCGACCGGCGCGCTGGGATCGATCCACGACCGGATGCCGCTGTTCATCGACGCCGACTACGCCGACGTCTGGCTCGACCCGACGACGGAGAATGTCGGTGATCTGCTGGATGCCACGGTCGACGCCGCCCCGGCGCTCGTCGACGGGCTGTCGATGCGCGAAGTGGGCCCCGAGGTCGGCAACGTACGCAACAACGGGCCGGAGCTCATCGCCCCGGCCCGTTGAGGGCGCGGATCAGCCGAACGTGACCGTCGCGTTCTCGTCGTTGAGGACGATCACCGGTGTCACCGGCGACAACCCCGCTGCACGGATCTTCGCGACATCGAAGCGGATGAGCGGCGTTCCGACCGTCACCGCATCGCCGGTCTTCACGAGCGTCTCGAAGCCGTCACCCCTCATGCCGACGGTGTCGATGCCGATGTGGATCAGCAGTTCGGTGCCGTCGTCGAGCACGAGCCCGATCGCGTGCCCCGTCGGGAACACCGACGCGACCGTTCCATCGGCGGGGGCGACGATGGTGTCTCCCGCCGGATCGACCGCGATCCCCGGGCCCATCGTGCCTTGGGCGAACATCGGGTCGGGCACATCGGCGAGCGACACGACGGTGCCTTCCACCGGCTGGCGCAGCGTCAGGGCGCGCGCGGTGGCCCTGGCGGTCGTGGTCGTCCCCACCGCCGGGGGCAGGTCGCCGGCGGCCTGGGCGGCCTCGATGCGTGCCGTGCGCCCGGAGATGAGGTCCTCCATGGCATCCTTCACGAATTGCACGTTCAGGCCGTAGACGACCTGCACCGAATGTCCGCCCGGCTTGATCGTGCCCGCGGCGCCTGCGCGCTTCAGGGCATGCTCATCGACCTTGGAGGTGTCGGCGATCTCCATCCGCAGGCGCGTCGCGCAGTTGTCGACGTCGAGGATGTTGTCCTTCCCGCCGAGCGCTGCGATGAACTTCTCCGCCGTGCCGTGGTAGCCGGTGAGGCTCGTCTCGAGGTTGTCGGCATCCTGCGTGTCGATGTCGTCCTCGCGTCCCGGTGTCTTGAGGTTGAACCTCTTGATGAGGAAGTAGAACGTGAAGAAGTAGATGAAGAACCACGCGACGCCCATCAGGAGGAGGATCCACGGGTTCTGCGCGAGGGGGTTCATCCACTGGAGCACCATGTCGATGAAACCGCCGGAGAAGCCGAACCCGAGCCGCGTCGGCAGCGCCGCCGCGAGGCCGACCGAGATGCCGGTGAACACCGCATGCACGAGATACAGCCACGGCGCGACGAACATGAACGCGAACTCGAGCGGCTCGGTCACGCCGACGAAGAAGGACGCGATCGCTCCGGAGAGCATGATGCCGTACGTCACCTTCTTGCGCTTCGTGTTCGCCGTCAGATACATCGCGAGTGCGGCGCCGGGCAGGCCGAACATCATCACCGGGAAGAACCCGGCCATGTACTGGCCGGTGACGCCGTAGACACCGTCGCCGTTGGCGCCGTTCAGGAAGTTCGTGAGGTCGTTGATGCCGGCGACGTCGAACCAGAACACCGAGTTCAAAGCGTGATGGAGGCCCGTCGGGATGAGCAGGCGGTTGAAGAAGCCGTAGAGGCCTGCGCCGAACGGACCGAGCGTCGAGATCCACTCACCGAACCAGACGAGACCGCCGTAGACCACCGGCCAGACGAACAAGAGGACGACCGCGACGACGAGGGAGAGGCCCGCGGTGACGATCGCGACCGAGCGCTTTCCGGAGAAGAACGACAGCGCGTCAGGGAGCTTCGTGTCCTTGAATCTGTTGTAGCACCAGGCGCCGATGAGGCCGGCGATGATGCCGACGAACACGTTCTGCACCTTACCGAACGCCGGATTCACGTCCTCGATGGCGTCGATGCCCATGAGGCCCTGGACGTTCGCCGGGCTGAGCAGCGTCGTGATCGAGAGCCAGGAGACGAGTCCGGCGAGGGCCGATGTGCCGTCGGTCTTGTTCGCCATGCCGATCGAGACGCCGACGGCGAACAGGAGTGGCATGTTGTCCAGCAGTGCGCCACCGGCGGCGCCCAGGAACGTCGAGACGACGTTGGCGCCGGCAGCAGAGCTGATCCAGTACGAGATGCCGGACAGGATCGCCGCAACCGGCAGCACAGCCACCGGGAGCATGATCGATCGGCCGAGCCTTTGGAAGAACTTCATTGGTCCCCTCCGTGATCGTGACGGCGAATGGTTCTTTCGCCTCCGACGACGGTAGTCGCGATGGGCGCAGACGTACAGCATTCACTCAGGAATGCGGTGCTCGCCTCCGTCTTTCGACGGGGTCGGAGCGGCGCGGCGCACCGTCGTCGATGCGACGAAGAAGGCCCCGACTGTCATCGGGGCCTTCGCTTCGGTGGACCTGAGGGGACTCGAACCCCTGACCCCCTGCATGCCATGCAGGTGCGCTACCAGCTGCGCGACAGGCCCGGATCGCCTCGCGGATGTCCAAAACCCCGGAATCCTGCGCTTCGGCTTCACTCCGGTGGTGGTGACAGCCAGCATACGCGACCGGGCTTCGAGGGTTCTGGTCGGGGTTCGACCGGTTTCGAGGCTTCTGAACTGTCGAGTAAACGTCTACAACTCAAGTCGACGGAGGATGACCGTACGGCCGCGAACACCAAGCGATAGTAGTTGCGCCACTACCCCGTGGCGATGCGCGCCTCGGCCCTGTCGGAGATCGTCTCGGGGTACTCCTGCTTCATGTACGCCAGAAACAATTCCGTGCCGGCCTCTTGGCTATAACCGTTGCTGTCGACGGTGGGCAGGTCAAGCAACGCATCGACGTCATCCTTGCTCAGCGCATCGGCGACCACCTCAAGGCGCATCAGGACGATGTTGCTGTGATCGTAGCTGCGCGTGAAGTCGGCCTCGCTCAGCCATTTTTCTTTGAGAACTCGACGCACCGAAGGCGAGGACAGCTCGGCGGGCAAGTTCAGCCGACTCAACCACTGTCCTCCCTCGAACGCCGGGTAGAACCGCGTCGCAGAGTACGACCGCCGTTCCTCTGTGATGAGGGTCTCGACCTTCTCGATGAGCTCGTCGCTGACGTACCTCGTGATGAGGTCGTAGGAGAGGCTCGCAAGAGAGATGTAGTGGAGTGCGAGGTTCCGCTCGATTGAGGTCGCCAGCGTGTGTGACTTCTCATTGCGAAGGAACTGGATCGCCATGTTGAGGTACTTGACGCCGTCGAAGAAGTCCTTCTCGGCCGGGCCGATCGGCGCGTGCCCGAAGAGGGCCGGCTGGTTCTCGGGCTTGAACGCGTCAGTGGCCTTCTCACTGCCGGTCTTCTCGCGCAGCGCTTCTCGCACGACCTTATAGGCCTCCTCGACAGCGTGAAAGTAGTCCTCGGTGGCCAGGTAGCGCTTGATATGCGAGTAGATGTCCTCGTGGATCTCTATCTGGATCTTGTTGTCTTTGACGGTCGCCTCCGTCGTGAAACTCACCGAGGTAGGCGCCTTGTCGTCTGCCGGGTTCTCGCTTGCGAGGCGATCTGCCACCGCACGCATTCGCGCCATGCTTTCGTCGGTGACCTCGTAACTCAGGAACCCTGTCGAACGCTTCGCCTCGATGTAGTCGTTGAGCGCGCGGATGGAAGCCGCAACCTCCTGATCCGCTCCACTACGCCACAGGGCACGGAGGCGGTTGGCCTTCGAGTCGCCGAACCCCGGATACCGCTCATTGTCGTAGATGTCGACGTCAAGATCGTGGAAGAAGGCGGCAAACGAGTCGTTGCTGAAGTCGAGCACGTACCCGCCCGACATGCCGAGCGCCGCTTCGAGCAGCACCTTGTCCGCAACGCTGAGGCTGCTCATGGTTATTCTCCGTTCCGCGGCTTCAGCGTCGGTGCGCCGTTTCCGACTGTCGAGGGCGGCGCATTCCCTGGCAGCACCTTCCGAAGGATGCTTGATACCTCCGCGCGAGCCTCGTCAGAGAGCTTTGGCGCGGCGAGGATGGCGTCCTCGTCGATGTCTTCCAGCTCTCCGCTCGCACTGAACCGCAGCCGCGCCGAATGATCGGCAAGCAGCTCAGTCGCGATGGCGCGGCTGAAGCCGACCTCCTGCAGCTGGATTGCCCGGGGGTCGGCAGTGCCGTACTCAACGAGCGTCGCTACGTTCAAGCCAGACTTTGCGCGGCCAACGGCCGCCACGCTGATGTCATAGAAGTTCTGGAGGTAGCCGATGATGAGGAACCGCAGGCCACCTTCGATGTCTCGGAGCGTCCACTCGATCACGAGGTTCACATGCTTGGCCGACTTGGCGTTGAACGGCTCGACCACCAGGCTCTCCTCCCGGGAGTAGTCCCGGTAGGAGATGGTGCCCTGCCTCGCGCGGTACGCGATGGCGCTCGAGATCACTCGATTGATCGGGTCGCCGCGAACCCATCCTCGCATGAGCAGTGCCCAGTAGTAGAGGCGTCGGTCTGCCCCTTCTGCGGTCGTGTTCTTCGGCAGCAATGGATCACGACCTGACGATTCGGTCGTGCGCCAGCTGTAGAGGGCGCTCAACCGACGGAGCGCAGCGTGGAAAGTCGCAGCGTCCTCCAGATCAGCGTCCTCGGTGATGAGGGCGCCGTCGACGCCAGTCGAGAGTTGACGCCAGACGTTGTCCTGGTACTCGGGCAGGATGTTCGGCGAGCGGCGCAGGACATCGGTAGGCACTTCGATCTTTGACGCAGCCTTTCGCAGGAGATCGCGTCCATCTTTGACCTTGTCGAGGAAGTGGCTGCGGAGCGGCGTCTGCTGATCATCCATCTGGTGGAGCGTGAGGATAGATGCGTACTGCTCCACGCTTCGCTGATGGTCGGTAGAGACCGGCCCCGGAAGTGCCTCGCCGCGCAGCACCCGGGCGATATCGGTGTATTCCTTCTTGCGGTTCGTCGCAGGCTTCACCAGGAAGCTCTCGGCGCGCGCAGGCTCCGCCCTGGGAATCAGCGCTTGAGCGGACTCGGTCCAGCGCTTGGAGTCCTCGCGAATGCAGACGACGTTCCCCGAGAAGTCGTAGGTCAAGCGACCAGCGCGACCGGCGAGGTTCTCGAAGTCGATCTTGGTGAACGAACTGTTGCCGTGCTTGTCGCTCAACACGAAGATGTTCTTCGCCGGCAGGTTCACTCCTTCAAGCAGGGTCGAGGTGCAGACGACGAACCGCACGGGCGAGTCGGGATCTGAGAATGCCCGCTCGACGCGCTCCCTGACGTACTGCGGCATCTTGCCGTGGTGAAACGCCACGCCGTGCTTGAGTGTCTGCGCCAGGAAGTAGTCCTTATGCACGTACTCCTGGACGTGCTTGATTAGATCGGCGACCTTCGCGTCGTTGATCGCCGGGAGCTTTGCCGCAAGGCGAAGTGCGAAGGCCGCGGACTTCTCTGAGCCGTTGACGTAGATGATGCCCTTGCGGTCGCCGCTTCGGCTGAGCACGAGATCGACCACGTCCGAGCTTTCGGGCGCAGCGTCGAGTGCCACAGGCTCCTGGTTGAGCCCCGAGAAGTAGTACTGCTGCCTCGCCACGAGGTCGACGAAGTACCGCTGCTGGGCGACGGTTCGCTCCTTGACGGTCAGCGCACCGTTAGTTGCCTTGCCGAAGAGCTCCAGGAAGAGCTCGGGGTTTTGGATGCTCGGTGAGGCGAACACAAGCTTCGTGGCGAACCGACGAGTGGCCTCGACGATCGCGTGGTAGTACAGCGAGCTGCGGGCATCGTTCTTGGCGATGATCTTCTGCGCTTCGTCGACCACGAGGTAGTCGATCTCACGCACGGGATTCGCGAGATAGCGAAGAAGGCGCTCGGGGGTGAGCACGAATATGGTCCGGCGGTACCGGCGGCGCAGGAGTCTCGGGAGCGACGGATAGGTCGCGACGTTCACTTCGGGAACCTCGTCCAGAAGCTCCCGCAGATCGTTCGCAGTCTGCCCGATGAGCGCTTTGGTGGGGACGAGGACGACGACGCAGTGGTCATTCAGGTCGTCACGGCGAACGATCTCGTAGAGCGCGTCTTTGATGATGAAGGACTTCCCGAGCGAGGTTGGCCCGGAGAAGCTGAAGTAGTCAGCACCGCGCATGCGCTCAGTGATGGCGAACTGAGTGTCGGTCAGCACAGCGCCACCCTTGCTCGTGCGCTGGAGCACCTCCTTCGCAATCCGCAGCGTGCCGCGACCAAGCGGCAATGCGTACCGACTCCCCACGCCCTTCTGGAGCGTGCGGATCCCAGGGAAGTTGCCGAGCTGGACGAGCACCGCCTCGGCGACGGCGAGCACCCGGTCGCTGAGTACCGGATCGAGTCCAATCAGTTCGTCGTACTCCCGCAGCAGTGCGATGGTCGTGTAGGCGAGCTCCCGGTGCCGCGGATCAGTCGAATGGGACAGGATGTCCGCGTAGCGCAACAGGTGACGTGCCTCGGTGTCCGGCAAGGACGCGGGAGCATCGACGCCGAGGAAGCTCGCCGCCACAGCCTTTTCGAGATCCGAGAAGGCGCGCGTGAAGTCCTTGCGCTCGACGATCAGCTCGCTCAATGCGTCAGCGGCGATCTGATCCGTCACTGCTTGGTGCTCCTCGGCTTCTTTTTCGGGGTCGGAGGCTTCTTCGTCTTGCCGCTGAGTTTGGTTGCGAGGTCGATTCGAACATCTTCTATCCCACGTACGACACCGTTGACGTTCCGCTTGAGGAAGGGGACGACGTAGATGTGGAAGTGATAGCCGCCGAGCCCACGCGTCTTGATCTCGGCCTTGATCGTCTCGACCTCAGCCTCGATGGCTGTCTCCGCCAGGCGGCGAAGCTCAGCTTCGATCTCGGGCTGCGTATGATCCTCGAACGGGAACTCCGTCACGTCCAGCTCGAAGCCGATGAAGACGCCGAACGCATTCGACTTCTTGAGTGGTGTGTCGCCTTCCGCAGGCGGCAACAGGATCGACGCGAGCAGCTTCACTTTCGCTGGATCCAGACTCTCCTTGAGGAGCTCGGACTCGACCAGCCAGGTATCGAACTCGAACGAGTCCTCCTGCACCTTGCCCATCGACTCGAACGCTGCTTTGACGCCGCGCCCCGGGCTCGAGCCGACCTTCCCCTTGACGTCGCCGTACATCTTCGACTCGCCGAAGATCAGCTGGTACTCCCCCTCGCTGACTTCGAGGAGGTGGACACTGTCGGTGCCGTGCACGTAGTGCTCGCTGGAGGTCTTCAGCTCCATCTTGGACAGGATCTTGGGGGCACCGAGGTGGCCCTCGAGGAACGAGTAGAGGAGGAGCTCTCCGCCCTCACCTGCATTCGCGTCCGGCGTCTTGAATTGCTCCTGTACCTTCGCCACGAACTCAACCATGCGGCTCGGATCCTCGAGCACTTGGCCCAGATTCTGGCGCGAGAGCACGTAGCTGATGCTGTTGTTCGACAGCTCTTTGAAGAGTGGCGCGAGCGCGAAGTCTCCGCCGTCGACCCGCAGGACGTGCAGGTGCATCACCGTCTTGGTGTGCACGTCAAAACGTTTGGGATCGTAGAAGAGAGCCAGGAAGCGCTCCCGGTTCATGAGCGAGAGCGGCAGCACCGGTTCGAAGTTCTCGCCCGTCGCCGACCCGGTGTCGGCGACCGTCATAGGTTCCAACTCCCCGGAGCGGCGCGGGCGTACTCGTCGATTCCGATGGCCTCGAAGTGACGCTTGGCCGACTTGATCTTGGCGAGCTCGCTCGGGCGAAGCTTCGAGTCTTCGAGTGTGCTCTTGGTCTCCCGAATCATGTAGACACGGTCCTGGCCATCTTCGTGCTTGATGATCGCCCAGTCGGGGTTGTACGGGCCGACGGGCGTGTCGATCTTGAACTTGGACGGCAGCTTCATGAAGAGCTTGATGTCCTCGCGGCTGTCGAGCAGCTCAGCGAACTGACGCTCGACGTCAGAGTCGAAGACCACGTAGTCGAAATCGGTCTTCTGAGAGTTCTGCACCTTGTACATTTGGTCGAGGAAGCGGTCCTTCTCCTCTTCCCCGTCGCGCTGCAGTTCCCGGAGTTCATACACGGAGCCAGCGATCTTCTCGTACTGGATCCCATCGACCACGATTTTCGCAAGCTCCGCCTGGATCAGGCGCTTGGCAGTGGCGATGAAGTCGTTCGGGTTGCCGATGAACTCGGGAAGGCGCTCGCTTTGGATAAGGATGTCGACGATGGTCTTCCGCGTCAGTGAGGTCGCGCTCTGGAGCTCAGCAATGATGTCGGGCAGGTCGTAGCTCCCCTTCAGGCCCGCCGACCGCGTGCCGAGTTCCTCACCCTTGGCACCGCCGCGCAGCACCTTGACGCCTGCGCGGGTCACCTGGATCCTCAGCGGGTCGATCTTCGGAGCCGACCGAATCGCCGTTACCGCGCGGTCCACGATCTGCTCGCGATCGACACTCACCCGGTAGGTCGTCCGGCGGCTGATGGCGTGCCAGAGTTCTTCGAACTCCGGCGTCGCGTAGAGCTGCTTGTTGAGCAGACGTGGGTGACGCTTGCTGGCCGGCTTCACGTAAGTGCCGATGTGCGCCCGTTGCACGAGGGCACAGATCTCGGTTTCGTATGGCTCGTACTCTTCGGGCAGCGACAGCGTGAAGCCGAGCGTGTTCGGCTGGAACTTGCTCGTCACTTTGCCGTCCGCGATGAAGCCCTTTGCCGCGAGGTGATCCCACACCGCGAGCGACCGCTGGAAGCCGAACAGGTCGTCCGTGAGCGAGCCCGCGGCGTCCTGCAGCGGGATCTTCGAGAACTCGCTCTTGCGAACTTCCCCGATCTCCACGCCCGCCGTCTTGTATTCGTTCTGGAGGCTCTTGGCGAACGCCGTGTAGGACTCGTTCGCGACCACAGTGAGGGTGGCGATGCCTGGGTCGGCAACGCGCACGAAGCCGTCAGCGGTATTTGCGACGGGGAGACGGAGCCCGCGGCCGATTGTCTGACGGCGCTCGGTCTCAGCACCCATCTCGCGGAGGGTGCAGATCTGGAAGACGTTCGGGTTGTCCCAGCCTTCGCGAAGCGCCGAGTGGCTGAAGATGAAGCGGACGTCCTCGGCCTCGTCGAGCAGTCTCTCCTTCGCCTGCATGATCAGTTCGTAGGCGTCGTCGTCGGCCTTCGTCGTTCCTGAGCTGTCCTGCGCAACGGTCACCTTGCCGCGCTTGATCTGAGAGAAGTAGGCGCGGCGGAGCGCCGACGGTTCCTGCGGGAGCAGCTCCTGGTAGCGCGCGAGCTTGGCACGCTCTTCAACGAAGACCTCGTCGAACCAGCGAGCGAACTCGCCGTCCGCCGTCTCGTTGGTCGTGCCGTCGCCCATGTAGCTCGCGACCTTGTCGACGAAGAAGAGGCTCAGCACCTTGATATTGCGAGGCCGAAGCATGGCCTCCTTGCGGAGGTGCTCACGGATCGTCTCGCGGATCATCTCCTTGTAGATCGCACCGGTCGAGCCGCCGATGCTCTCCCCTTGTTCGAGGAAGCCGTGGAGCGTGAGGTCGACGTAGGCGGGTTCGAGGCTGATCTCGTTGATGCGCCAGCCTTCATAGATCGGATTGCCCGTCACGCGCTCGTCGGAGAGCTCCTGGTGGGGCTTCACCGTCACGATGCGCCGCTCGAAGGTGCCGTCAGCCTTGCGGCATGAGAGCTCCAGCCGGGCCGCCCAGGACGGCTCGCGCTTCACCTCGACGAGCTTGATGTACGGCGTGGCGTCGGCGCCCTGCTGCTGCACGTCCGCCACCACGATCTGCTTGACCAGGCCGAGGTTGTGGGCGTCGACTGGGTCGAGCCGGTAGACCACATTGCGCTGCTTCTTGTGCGTCGCGCTGTAGCGGAGCGTGACTACGGGATCCAGCTCGCCGACCGCGGACTGGGACAGGAGCGATTCCATGTTCTGGGGCTCGTCCATGATGACGACGGGATGTGTCGCCTTGAGGTAGTCGATCGGGCGCAGCCCGTTCAGCTTGTCCTTCGCCTGGTGGATGATGCGGGTGTTGGCGGTGCCACGGATCGCATCGATCGTCATCACGAGGATCTGGATGTTCGTCGACGCGGCGAAGGCCTGCACCTCCTCCGCGTTCTTGCCGCTGTAGACCGAGAAGTCGAAGGGCTGCCCAGGATACAGATCGCCGAAGTGGCCGCGCATGAGCCGGATGCTCGTCGCGACGCCCTCACGGATGGCCACGCTCGGCACGAGGATCACGAACTTCGTGAAGTTGTAGTCCTTCGCGAGTTCGAAGATCGTCCGGAGGTAGACGTACGTCTTGCCGGTGCCGGTCTCCATCTCGATGTCGAAGTCCAGCGCGGAGTCAAAGAGCTTCGGCGCCACCTCCAGGCCGTTGCGGTCCTGGACTCGCTGAAGATTCGCAAAGACCGTGTCCTGGTCGAGGACGAGGTTGTTGCCGATCGCGCCCACCTCCTGCGTGAGGTCGAGGTCGAGGGTCGCCTGATCGGTTTCCTTGAGCGCCGCCTGCCCACGCAGCGTGAGTTCGAGCTTGTCTGCGTCCTTCGGCTGGCCGTCAAAGAGGTCGACGACGGCGCCGACCGCTTCGAGCTGATATGGCTGGCTCGGATCGAACTGAAATGCTGAGCCACCCATTACGCGGTCCAGAGCTCCACGCTCTTCGACTTCGCGAGCTGGACGAGATTCGTCTTCAGCTCGTCGTCGCCTTGGAACGCGTCTTCGAGGATGATCATGCGCGCCGGGCCGGCGCCCACGACATTGCGGAGCTGCTCCAGCGATGGCTTGGTGTGCTCGTCAAGGTAGGCGAGCACGCCGAAGTCGCCGTCGCTGTCGTAGACCGCGCGAAGCTCCAGCCCATCGATCTCAACAGGGGCGATCTTCTCGGTCAGCGAGTAACCCTGCTTCAGCAGGATCTCGGTGAGGAGATCGTCCGGGGTTGCGTCGTCGGCGCTGCTGCTGTCCCGGAGGTCGAGCAGGTGCTGCTCGAGCGCATTCGCCTCGACGCCGCTGGTGGCGCGCCACTTCGAGAAGTTGGTGTCGGAGAGCGTATAAGCGCGGAATCCAACGTCAAGAGTCCCGTGCCCCTCGTCCAACTGACCAGCCTTCGTCGCGAGGATCTTGGTCCCGGCCAGGTCGACGCGCTTTCGCGAGACCTCGGCGATCGTCTGATACCCCGCCTGTTCTGCAGCAGAGTCCGGCGGAGTCGGCTCGGGCAGCTGCACTTGAATGTGCTGACGGCGGCCGCCGTCAACCGAGTTCAGCTCCATGACCGCATGCGCAGTCGTTGCAGAGCCAGAGAAGAAGTCGAGCACTACGGAGTCGCTATCAGTTGCGATGTGAAGAATCTTCTTGATCAGACCCACTGGCTTGGGGTTGGTGAAGACATTCTTCCCGAGGAGTTCTTTGACCGTGAGACTGGCCTTCTTGTTGCCTTCAATGTCGTCCCAGTAGTTCGAGACCTGCTTGGTGCGACCCTCGAGGTAGTACTTCACGTACGGCTTGTAATTGCCGTCGGCATCCTGCTTCCAGACGATCATGCCTTCGGCATCCCACGCGTCGAACTGCGCCCGTGCCGTGCGCCAGCAGCTGTCGTACCCGCCCGGGCCGATGGGATAGACCTCAGAACCGTCCGGTGCTTCGAGCGCGTAGTAGAGGTTCGGGCGATCCTCTCGTCGGTCATTGGTGCCAGTCTTTCTGAACTGCAGCACCGAGTAGCGCCCGCGGTCGTCTTCCTGGTTGAAGCGGGCCATGTCCTGTTCGTCAAGCGGAAGCCCGTTCGGGATGTAGTTCGCCTTGCTGCGTGCGTACACGAGCAGGAAGTCAATGCTGCTCCCAATGTCATTGGCGTCTTGTCCCGTTGTTGTTCCCTTGGAGACTGCGATCTGCCCGACGTAGTTCGACTCGCCAAAGACGTCGTTCAACAGCTTGCGAAGGTTGTCGACCTCGTGGTCGCTGATGCTGACGAAGATGGTGCCGTCGTCGGTAAGGAGGTTTCGCGCCAGCTTGAGACGCGGATACATCATCGAGAGCCAGTTCGAGTGATAACGCCCTTCGGTCTCGGCGTTCGTCGTGACCTTCTTGCCTCCCTCGTTCACCTGCTTGGTCCACTCGAGGTAGGTGTCGAGACCCTCGCGGTAGTTGTCCGGGTACACGAAGTCCTTGCCAGTGTTGTACGGCGGATCGATGTAGATCAGCTTGACCTTGTTGTGATAGTGCTTCTGCAGGATCTTGAGCACTTCGAGGTTGTCGCCCTCGATGAAAATGTTCTTGGTCGTGTCCCAGTCTTTGGAGTTATCGGGATCCGGACGCAGCGTGGCCGTGGTCGGCTCCTGCGCAGCGCGCAGCGACCGCTTCTTGCCGGGCCAGAAGAGCCCGAACCGCTCATTGGCATCGGCCGCATCCGCGGCGAGGAGCTCCTGCAGTTTGACGACGTCGATCTTGCCGTCCGCAATCGCCTCAGGCACGAGCTCCGCCAGCTGCGCAGCCAGCTCGGTCTGGAAGTTAGGGGTTGTCGATGGTGTCTCGTGGATGTCGTCGTTCATTCCGTGGGTCTCTTTCAAAATTCGATTGTTGTGTCGTGGGGTTCTCGGGCGCGGGCTACGGCTCTATGCGCCAGCGGATGGAGAACAAGTGTTCTGTGGATTGTGTGCCTCGTAGGGACTGCTCGATGAGGTCGAGGTACTTGTCGGCTTCATCGCGAAGCTTTCGCCGCGTCTCTCGGAACTGCTCGTCGGCGTCTTCGGCGCGCTGCTCCCAGCGGCGCGCGTCCTTCTTGTGCCGGAGCTGCTCCATCGGGTCGTCGGCTTGGCGGGCCAGCCGGCGAGCCTCCTTCTCCTTGGCGCGGTACTCGCGGATCGAGCCTTCGTGCTCAGCTTTGCGGTCCTGCTGGTTCCGGTAGATCAGCTCTTCTTGCTGGTCGTAGTAGCGGGAGTTCCGCCCCTGCACTTCGCGCTCAAGCTCGCCTCTGCGCGAGTCGAGGAGCGGCGCAATCTTGACTTCGTCGATGAGGGCAGGATCGTGCCCGACCGCGACGCACGCCAGGTCGAGGATGTCCGCCACGTACTCATCGTCGAGGACGGGGCCGTCATCGCTGATACCCGCAGCGAGAATGTAGGACTCGGAGACGTCCTCGTCTCGCGCCTTCATCGTGAAGGTCACCATGTCGACGACAAGTTCGCCGCTCTGACCGATGAGGCCCTTCACGGCCGAGCTGGCCCGCTCCGACTGGCTCAGGCTGAATGTCAGCTCGCGCGGGGGCGTCTCCCGGCTCTTTGAAGTGTCGACGACGTGCTGAGCGAGCGGGCTTGCGTACCGGTACTGGTGCGCGTTCTCCAGCGGCTTGCTCTTGAAGTAGTAGCGGCCTGACGGCGCCTCGACGACTGGTGACTCGTGCAGCACGAAAGTGCGGCCGTCACCCTCAAAGGTGGCGCGCTCGCTCAGTTCATGCCGGGTCACCGCGAGCAGGAGCCGCTCGAACTTGTTGAGCACCTCTCCCGACTGCGCGTCATACGCCTTCAGCCGGTCCTGGACGTGCGGGTCAAGGTTGTCGAAGACCTTGGCTTTGGCGTTCGCCATTTCCGTTGAGATCTCGACGGCATAGCGGGCGTCGAGATCCTTGAACGCTGCATCGATCTCTGCATCCGTGCGGCTGCGCGTCAGGATGTCGCTGATCGTCTTCTCGAAGTCGAGCCCGTCCTCGATGGCGCCGAGCACCTCGTCGCTAGCGCCGAACACGCTGGAGAAGAGGTGGAACTTATTCGCGAGAAGTTCGAGGATGCGCTGCTCTGCGAGGTTGCCCTTGTTCGAAAAGTTCACCACGACAACGTCGAACTGCTGGCCGAATCGGTGCGCACGGCCAATCCGCTGCTCCACGCGCTGTGGGTTCCACGGGAGGTCATAGTTGACCACCATTGAGCAGAACTGGAGGTTGATGCCTTCCGCGGCTGCCTCCGTCGCGATCATGATCGTGCCGTCGTTGCGGAAGTAGTCGACGAGAGCCTTGCGACGATCAGCGGCCGGGATGCCGGTGATCAGGTCGCCGTCACGGTTTGCCTTGAGCCACGCCTGGTAGATCGCGGTCTGCTCCGGCCCGTCGTTGGAGCCGTTGAAGAGCACGAGTCCCTCGCCCTTGCCCGCGTCTTGGAGGGCACGAGCGATGTACTCCTGTGTCTTCGTGGAGTCCGTGAAGATGATCGCCTTCTCGGGAGCACCGAGCGCCCGCAGGCGTTCGAAGCCAAGGTCGATCGCTTCGGCGAGCCCAGCGGCCTTCTGGTTGACCGTGATCGACCGCGCGAACGCTGCGTACTCGCGGAGCTCGGCGACTTCGGCTTTCATCGCTTCCATGAGCGGCGAGTCCGCTGCGCCTGAACGGGCTCCGCCGACCGGCGGGTTGTCGGCCTCGATCTCCTCCGCTTCTTCGAGCTCCTCGCTCGTGAGGTCGTCTCCATCGAAGTCCGCCGCAATCAGGCCACCACGGGCGTCGCGGCGTTGACCGGCCGCGACCTCGGCGGCCAGGCGGTTGGCGATGTTCTCCAGGGTGCTCGCAACCGCGTAGGTCGAGGAACCGAGGCGCTTACGAATGATGAGCGCAGACAGATGGCGCTGCGCGCCGGTGAACGCGAAGAGTTCGTCCCGCTGCAGGTAGTCGTTGACGAGCTCGTACAGGCGAACTTCGTCGGGGCTCGGCGTGAACTCGACAGTCAACGGGAGTCGCTTGGTGAAGTGGATGTACTTGTCCGCGTCCCGGCGGAGCGTGCGCTTCGAGATCGTCGCGACCCGCTCGGCGAGGTCATCGCCTGCGTCGTCGCGGTTCTTGATGTAGCGCTCGCGGAAGGCGTCGAGCGAGTAGAAGTAGCCAGGGTCGAACACGGAGACGAGGCCGTAGAGCTCCTCCAGCTTGTTCTGCAGCGGCGTCGCGGTGAGGAGCACGGTCTTGTGGGCGCCCCCGATCACGTGAGCCATGGCCTCGGCGACCTTGCCCTTGCCCGTCCAGTGATTGCGAAGGCGGTGCGCCTCGTCCGCCACCACGAGATCCCAGGCGTGGAGCAGAGACTGCTCATTGCGCAGCGCGAACTCGTACGAGCAGATCAGTACCTCGCCCTTGCCGGTGCCGGCCCGCTGGAGCAGTACGTCCTTGGACTTCGGATCAAGAATGCTGGCGGGGATGAGGAACTTTTCGAAGAGCTCCTGCTTCCACTGCTGACGGAGACTCGACGGCGTGACGATAAGGATCGAACGGCGCCGCTCTGCCCAGTACTGAGAGATGACGATGCCAGCCTCGATCGTCTTCCCGAGGCCCACCTCATCGGCGAGGATCACGCCCGGCAGATAGGGCGTCTGCAACGCGAAGAGAGCCGCGTCGATCTGGTGCGGTTTTGGCTCAACCTGGGCGTCAAAAAGTAGGCCGGCGAGCTTGCCGACGTGATCGCTCGCGTAGCTACGCTGCAGCTCGTGGGCGAAGTACTTCGCTTGGTAGTCGGTCAGATCGGTCACCAGCAGAGCCCCGCCTGGCTACGATCGACCGCAGTCGTGCCCCACCACTCTCTGTTCCCCATACGCTGTGTCAGTCTCCCCACGGCTTCGTGGCGGGTTAGTTGATATCCGAAGTCCGCATGCCCTTCAGGGTATCGACCAGCCGATCGGGAGCTGGGATTGCGGAAGGGCGCGGCGGGGAGCTGTGCTCAGACACCCGCGATGCGTCTCCCCTATTTATACCATGACCAGGGATTTTCTCAACGCTTCGTTGGGCGGACGCCAATTCGATTGGACGCACCGGCCGGAAATATCGGATCGCTGATCAATGCTCGGGCTCGACTACGCCTCAAGCGCTCCTGGCTCGGCAGGGCGGAGGTTCCAGATTGGCCACGTCCGAATCGTCGCGAGCTTGTCCTCGGCGATCTCGCCGAGAAGGTACGCCACATCCTCCGCGTCGCCGAGCAAGATCGCGCATGACAGCTCGATCTCTTCAGCCATCGCAGGATTCTCTCGTCCAGCCCGCCGCTCCATGTCACGGATCGCGTTCAGCTGCTCGGGAGAGAGTCCCGTGGTCCGATGAAGAATCTGCCACCTGTTGATGAGGTGGACGGGCGTTTCGCCCTCGTGCTCGATGATCCACTCGTTGAGCGCACTGGCGGCGCGAAGGAACTCTTCCTTGCGCACCTCTTTGGAGTCTGCCGCGAGGACGAGCGCAAGGACGCGCTGATTGGCGAGGCCCATCGTACGGTCGCTGTCCGCGATGGGTTCGTAGGCGTCCAGAATGCGATCGAGCCGGAGGTTCAGAATCGTCGGCAAGTGCTCCTGCTCGACGATGTCATAGGCAGTGACGGGGAAGGCGTTGGCAGCATCGTCGTCCTCAGCGCTCCAGCGGAACACATGAGGTGCGGCTGGGCCGAACGGGTCGATGTAGCGCCAGGTGTCTGGCTCGCTGCCTCGCACTGTCATGAGCATTACTGCCCAGGGCCCAAAATGCACAAGGCCCCGCGCGGTGTCGCCGGAGTCGTTTCGCAACTCCTCTCCGCGGACAAACGCTCGGTGCAGCGCCTTCAGCCAGGTGAACGCCTCGGCGCTGACCTCGTCAAGGTCGATCAGCGCGCCGTCTACCCCAAGGTGGTCGAACAACTCTTCCAGCTCCCCGAGACTAGAGAGGTGGCCGCGGAGCTCGTCTAGATGACCGGCAACGTCACCTGTTGCGCCGCCGAGCGGGCTGGGAGCGCCGTCAATCTCGACGCCTTGCGTCTCGATCAACCCGATAAGGAAGCGGGTGGCCTTGAGCCGCTCAACGAAGTTGCCTGGAGCGGTGTACCCCACGTTCCAGATCCGCTGAGTTCCGTTCTCCCGCATCGTGAGTGTCACGGCTGGGCCGAGGCGCACTTCAACAGTCTCTTCGTCAATGCGGCGAGTGGAGACGCGTTCAAACGTGACCCCGCCGGCGCCAATCGCGATGTCTGTCACCTGCTCCATGTACGTCTGCGGGTAGATGTGCAGCTCGCCGCCGAGCGGCAGCGTCAGTCCGCCTTCGGTCGTGAGTTCAAGCGCATAGTCCAGCTCATCCGGCGTGAGGCGTAACGGGGCGCGGAGATCCAGATCAATCGCCGAGTGGACAGTGAGGCTTCTCATCCGCTCGAAGACATCGGAGTCGAAGCCCACCGACGTTCGCTGATCCCGGGTCTTCAGTGCGAGGGCCACGATTCGCTCGATCTCAACGGGCTGGTTGGGGAGCCGTTTGAACGCGACCGAGATCGACGCTTGCGTGGCCGGCGCGGAATTTAAGAAGTGTTCGATCGTAAACGGCGAGAGGAGCGCGTAGTACGGCTTGCAGCGGCCGCGCTTGTCGACGGCGACGTAGAAGTACAGGACGCCTGAGTCTCGCTGGAACCCGAGCAAGTCGATGCGCGAGATGCCGAACGATGCCTGCGCGGGCTGCTTCCCGGCGTGCGACCGGCCCTTGACCTGCACCGACACCCTTCCCCGCCAGTCAGCCTTCCTCTGACCGAGCCCGGAATACACATCGATGTGCCCGTCGGTGAAAGGGGTCTTGTCATTCGACGCGATGAACGGCTTCAGGTGCGGGCAGCGCGCGACCATGGCCTGGATCTTGGCAACGGCCAGCGCTTCAACGTCCACGGTGCTCATCCTTCCAGGAGGGGTCGACACGAGCGTGGAATGAGCCCTCGAGATACGCCGGGGGCCCGCAACGGTGGCCAGTGAAGGATTAGGTGGTCCGCCCTGTTCGATCGATCCGCCGCGACCCGCAGCACGACCTGTCAGCTCAGCGCCGGCGCACCGCCCCGGCGTAGATCCACGCGTGCTGCTCGTGACCGTTCGGCGTGCGCCATCGGACAAGGACTGCGGTGTCCGTCCACGCGATCACCACGGCGTCCACCTCGCGAGGCTCGACAAGCGCGACCTGGAGCTGGAGCCGTGCCGTCACGGGGATGGGCTCTCGGGCATCTCGCCGCTGGCCCGTGGCGCGCACCTCGTCGATCGAGAGGCCTATATGGTGAGCCGATTCGTTCGCGCTGGCGATCCGAGCGTTCAATGTCGCGCCCGACGAGGTCGTAGCGACGGTTCTGCCCCACGGTGGGTTAGTCCCACGCGCGCTGAGTCGCCCCGGTTGGATTTGTCAATCCCAAGCGTTCATGTATTTCGCCCGTAAGACCGGCGCATCAACAGCAGCAGTGAGTGACCGCATCTGAGAGCGCCACTAGGCTGACGCCGTCGCATTGGCGCTTGGATCTCAGCCGACCGAAATCGTTTTGTTCGACACAGAACTCGCGTCGCGGTGGCGCCGCTCGATCGCTCGCGCGCGCATCATCCGCACGACCGTGATCGGTCCGTTGACCACGAACTTGAGCGCGTTCCACAGGCACACCAGCACGAGCAGATTGATCCATCCTGGCGCCCCGCCGGCAACCCACTGCGCGAGAGCGGCGGCGATCACGATGTAGACGACCGCGAGCAGCATCGCAGGCACGGCCCACTTCAACCCACGCCGGGCGTGGGTGGCGCGGATGAGGATGTTCGTCGGCATCGTCCGCTGGAAGAACACGTAGATGCGACTCACGAAGGCGATCAGCCGTTGGAACATCGGCCAGGCCTCTCCTTCAGGCGTGGGCTTGCGGTTGCGCTCAGGCTACGCCCGCCCCTCCGACGTCGATAGGACCATCCGCTACAGGCTGTGGACACAGTGCGCGCGCGCAGGTGCACGCTGCGGCTGTGTAGGAGCCTCCGCCCGTGACAGCCAGATCGCCCGATCCCGCGCCACGGCTGCGGCCGCGGCATCCATTCGCTGGTTCGGCGACGTTGCGGGAGCACCGAGCGCATCATCCTCGAAAACGCCGTACCGGTCATGGTACGCGGCGACGATGCGCGCCTGGTGCCGCCAAGCCCCCGCTCTCGCCGGATCGACGGGGATGCTTCCGAGGGAAGCGACCCAGCGCTCCCCCGACGCCGTCGCAGAATCGACGAGCGCCGAGGCGCGTTCCTCGATGAGGTGCGCCCGCTCGTCGAGGGCACGCCGCATCTCGGCATCCATCTCCCCCATCGCCTCCGGAATGATCCCAGCGATCAGACGACGCCCCTTCCCCCGCGAGCTGCCGCTCGATGGTTGTGCGAGGACTCGCTCAAGACGTTCGTGGAGCACGGCCGCGGCATCCTGAGCATCCTCGAATCCACGCGCCGAAGCGATACGCGGGAGCAACGCGTCGACGTTGTGGCCGAGCGCTTCGGCGCGTCGAAGGCCGGCAGTCAGTGCACCGAACGCGTCCGAAGCGGTCGCGGCCTCGGCCATTCCGGCTGGAAGTCCACACGCGTCGATGAGCTTCGTCCACCGTTGCCGCTGCGCGGACGACGCGATCGTCTCATACTCGGCGGCAAGCTGCGCGATCGATCCCCAGCTCTCCTGCTCAGCGACGAGCGTCTCGTGCGCCGAGAGTTCGGCTCCCACATGCCCGAGCACGCCCACGAGCACGTCGCGGGCTGTCGCATCCGGGCGATTGCCGGGATGGCGCGCGGAGTGATTGTCGTCGGGACGGGATGTGACGACGTAGGCGGCGTTCGATTCCCTTCCCCGCGTCATCGCGACGTACAGGTTCTCGCGCGTCGTTCCAGGCTCGATGACTGCGTGCGCCGTGTCGGTCGTGATGCCCTGCGCCCGGAAGGCGGTCACCGCGTAGCCGAGGTCGACATTCTCAGCCACATACTCGGCAGGCAGCCAGAGCGGTCGAGCCCCGATGCGGTCAAGGTTCCGCACACGCAAAGAGCCGTCGCGACGAACCGCGACGACCCGCCACCGCGAACCGTTGCGCACCCAATTGCCTCCCGATCGCAGCCGGCGGTCGTTCTTCCGGGTGATGACGATGTCGCCGACGGATGCTGCCGCGTCATCGCGCAGCGGCGCTTCGGCGCTGGCGTCCACGACACCGGAGAGGACCAGCTCGGCGCGCGCACGTCGGTTGAGTGCACCGACTGCTTCCCCCGTGTCGGCGACGAGAACCGACGATATCCCGGAGGCCATGTCTCGTAGCCACGCGCTGTAGGCCGCGTTGGACACTGCATCGGCATCGCCGCCGACGATCCTGTCGTGCGCGCCGTACGCATCCAGGGCCTGCAGTCGCCCGCTGCGGAGGTCGAGGGACGCGTCCTTCTCCCACGCGTGCCGGAAGCGATGGACGTCTGCGAGCTCAGGGGCATCGGACCGTGCATCGACCAGCATCCGGAACGCGCCGCCTGCATCGACCGACTGCAATTGCGCCCAGTCCCCCACCAGGAGGACCTTCGCGTCCGCGTGCATCGCGACCGCGCAGATGCGATCGAGCGTCAGCGTTCCGGCGAGGGATGCTTCGTCGATGATGACGAGCTGGCCGGAGCGCATCGACGCGTGCCCTTGGCGATTGTCGTGCAACCACTTGGCCGTGTTCTCGGTAGCGATACCGAGGTCGTCGGCAAGTTCGCGCGCGGCGGCAGCGGAAGGCGCGAGCCCGATGACCGAGCCACGTCCGTGCTCGTGCTCCCACGCGAGCCGCAGGGCATGCATCGCCGTCGTCTTGCCGGCACCGGCCGGGCCGATCAAGACATCGAGCTTGCGCGATGAGGTTGCGATCGAATGCAGGGCGTTGCGCTGGTCCGCTCCGAGGACGATCCCGTGATTGCGGCGCGCTCGCTCGGCGTGCTCGAGGGTTGCGGCGCCAACGACCGGACCGGCGATTGATTGCGACGCGGCGAGCAGTCGCTCCTCCGCATCCAGGAGCGTGATCGACGAGTAGCGCTCGGAGTTCCTCGGACGGAAGACGCTCGTGCCATCCGCACGTCGGAACTCGGCGGGCGAGAGTGCAAGTTCGGGCGGCGTAAGCCGAACGGAGCGTTGCTCCGCGGCATCCGTGATCATGCCCACGATCGCCTCTCGGTCTTCGGTTGCGATGAAGCGCCATCCCATCGTCTGCCGCGCCGCTTCGGCGTAGAGGTTCCAGTGACTCCAAGTGGACCGCCGCTCGCTTGCGGCCTCGACTACGCGCGCCGCGAGTTGGTTCAGGATGCTGCGCGACACGTCTTCCGCGCGCAACGGCGTCGGGGCATCCACATCACGGATCACGGCTTGAGCCCATGTTGTCGCGTCGCGGGCGAGCAGTCGACTGGCGCGGATGCGCCACTCGTGCGTGAGTTCCGCGAGCGATCGGAGCTGCTTGTCGGGGCGGGTCGACAGCGTCGCCTGCTGGCGTAGCCGGATGACCGTGACCTTCGACGGCGCGCGCCCATGCGCAGCGATGTACGCATCGATGAGCCGATCCTTCTCAATGTCGATGTGCCGCGAGCGCGACGAGAACTCGGCTACGAGCTCCTCGGAAACGGCTGCGATAGCCCAGACGGGGTTGCGATCGGCTTCGCGCTCGCGCCGCTCCCACGCGACGCAGAGCGCACGCGTTAGGTGGTCACCGAACACGGCGTTGTGCAACTCGGAGAGCGCCACTGTTGCCGCGTGCAGCGGTCGTCCGTCGAGCGAGCGCCACTTGCCGTCGAACAGGGTGTGCACCTTGTTGCTCACCACGACGTGCGTGTGCAACTGCGGATCGTCGGCGCGGGAGTCGAAGTGATCGAAGGCCGCGGCGACGAGTCCTGTGACTTCCACCTGAGCGACGGCACCGTTGCGGCCTGCTTCGCCAGCACGGGTCGTGGCAAGTTCGCGCTCCATGAAGGCGAGCACATCGTCGATCGCATGGTGATGGGCAGCGGCGATCGTCGCTTGGGTGTCGGCGTCGGCGATTGCCCAGAGGACGGAGGCCGACTTGGGCAGCGAGAAGGTGAAGTCGTAGCCGGCCACGGCGCGGCGGCCGACCGTGGGGGTCGGTGCGACTGATTCGCCCGTCAGATCGATCGGGTGACTTGGACTTGCCGCGGATGCGGCGTAATCCGGATACGCGCGCCCGAGCGGCGCTCCCGTACCCGGGTCTCGACCCATACCCAAGAGCAGCTCGAGCTGGGCCTCGGACACCCGAGAACCCGCCTCGATCCGGCCACCAGCAATCGCCTGCAACCCGCTTCCGAGCCACCGTCCGGGTGGAGTGCCGGCTTCGGCGTAGTAGCGCGTCAGCGGGGTGGAGAGGGGCCGATCGCCATCAGCGGCGGCCACCGTGCGAAGGAGGTACTTGTAGCCATCCCCCGCGCTCATCACTCGTAGCGTCACCGACACCGGGCACCCGCCTCTCCTCTTGTCGGAGAGGTGCGATGCCGCACCCGCGATAGCGGGCGCGGCCCTCGATCTGCAAGACGTGTGGACGCCCACTGGGGTTGGCACAGCGCGGCTCACCGTTCCGACCCAGCCGGGTCCGGATGTGGGACCGTATCGATGGGGATCCGCGTCACAGGCCTTGGCGCCACCCGACGGAGCAGAAGTGGAACTTGGCCGTCGTGCTCTCGGGTGGCGGCGGCGACGGACGGGACCGGTCAGCATCCCGCAGATCGGTCACCTAGGCGAACCCTCCTTCGATCCGGCAGACAAAGGTGAACAGCGGTTCCGCGGGCTGTGTTCGCGACTACCGATGGCCGAACCGTCGCATGCGCCTCAGGTGCGTTCCTCTAGCGCCCGCGCGACCTGCCGAAATTCGTCTGGAGTGATCTCGCCGCGAGCAAGGCGTTCTTCGGCTATCTGACGCGCTGTATTGGCGGCCGACGGCGTCTGTCCCCCGCGCGCAGACGACACTGCCGTCCCGGCGCGGACGATCAAGATGATGAGTGCAGCCAAGATAAGCAGGAGCATGACGCCGCCAAACCACATCCAGCCCCACCCGAAGCCATTTCCATACATCATGAGCCGACCGCCCTCCTAGCCGACCGCTGTGGCCGGGCCTTTGCTCCATCTTGCGGTCGCGCGTGGCCATCGATGTAGGTCGAACGTCCCGCGGAGGCGGGGCCTGCGACCGTAGCAGCCGGGTCGATCTCGGCAATGCCGTTCTGCAGAGCTTCGAGCTATAGGTGTGCTCCGAATGAGCGCGCGGTCCGTTGCGTGGGCAACTTCGTTGCCTTTCGGCCTGTGGATGATACGCGCCGGTTTCGCTGCGGCAAGGGCTTTCGCGGCATATCCTCCCTCGCTGCGCTCGGTCCGGTATTCCACGGTCCCCTGCCTCCGCGCCCCCAACGCTGTAATTCGGCTTTTGCCGAAAGGCAATGAGGTTTGGAGAGGAGAAGTGCCATGAACGATGAACCGCTGACCGTGTACTCCAAGGCCGGCTGTGTGCAGTGCACGGCGACGCTGCGGGCGCTCGATGCCGCCGGTATCGCGTACCGGGTGGTCGACCTCGCCGGTGATCCGGTGGCGCTGGAGCACGTCAAAGAGTCGGGCTTCCTACAGGCGCCGGTGGTCGAGGGCGCCGGCGATCCGTGGTCGGGTTTCCGGCCTGACCGGATCGACGAGCTGGTCAAGTCGAGGGTGGCGTGAGCGATGAGCACGACAGTGAGCTTCGCCACGATCCAGACCACATTCCCCAGCGGCGACGAGGACCACTACCGGTTGTCGCAAAAGGTCGGGGAACGCGACCAACAGCTGCACGACTACGGCCGGCACGGGTACCGGCTCGCGAACACGGTGACGGTCCCCGGAACCGAGCTCGTGACGGTGATCGACACACTCACGAGAGATAACGACTGATGCTGCACGAGCACTCCCCCGCACCCGTTCTGCTCACCCCCCACGAGGCGGCAGCCATCCTCGGCCGCGACGTGGCAGAGCTGCGGCGGTGGCGTGGCCAGAACGTCGGGCCCACGTTCCACGACCTCGGCCGCGGACTCATCCGCTATGCCCGTAAATCGGTGATCGAGGAGGCGAGCTACGACGCCGAATCAAAGCGCTAGCGGAAACCGCTGCACGCACAGATAGTCATCATGACGAGGCATCGCTCCCGAGCACCGCCTCTTCCCCTCCGGAGCTGCTGGCTACTGCGGAATTATGTTGCAAATGCTGCGCTCGGAGCACGTCGCCGGGTGAGTCCCATAGCGTGGTGTCACTTCCCGCGGGGGTCTCGTCGTTGTAGACGATGGGGGGCCACCGTGGGATGACCAGTTGTTTCCGGCAAGAAGCAAAGAAGAGATCCCACGATGACCCAGAACCAGTCTGCCTTGACGACCC
>NZ_JAFKIP010000009.1 GCF_017305435.1 Microbacterium sp.
ACGCCGCTACTTCTCCGACATCTCCATGCGCAGACTCGTCCACATCCTCACCGAGCACACCGAACCCGCCCGCCCCGAGCTCCACCTCACCGCCTGACCACCACCCCCAGGAAGCAACCGGAGTGACACCACACCACGGGACTTGACCATTACGCTGAGCCATCAGGTGGTCGACTTGGTGAAGAGACGCGGACGCCAGCCCTCGCCGGACACGACATTCGCGTTGATCGAGGAGTTCTTCGACGCTGGGGACGCTACGCCGGAGCTATCGCCCGATGGGAACGAATCACCGGACGACCTGCACCCGCGCCCGCAGTCCTGAACGAGGCCGCTGGCCCCCGGCCTGCGGCCTTGTTTGTCGAATGGCTAATGGGTATCGAGGAAGGCTGGGTAACGGCATCCAGCTATGGGCTATCCCAAAGTCAGCAGTTGACTGCGCTGGGAAACGGGGTTCTTCCTAGCCAAGCTGTTGCGGCCCTACGTGCACTGCTGTGAGGTGCCGCAACGATCACGTTCATCTGCGGTCGAAGCGCACGAACGAACATGGTCGGTGCATGTCGTCCGGTCGGCTCACGGTTTCCAGACCATTAGCACGACTACGAGCACCAAGAGGAGACTCACTGCGCCTGATCCGGCGCCGATCATGCCGTAGCCGGTCATGGGTACTGCGACGGCGTCTGCGGAATTCTCTCCGGCTGCCCGCGCGCCGGCCCTACGCAGAGTCGGCACAACGATCACGAGGCTGAGGATGACAGCGACCACATAGGCGACGATCGACCAAAGCACCCAGGGCGTCGTCACCGACAGGTGGTACTTCGGGTCTGCCATTCCGACAAGCGCGAACCCGAGGACGAAGACGACCAGCGACAAGTAGCTGAAGACTGCAGTCGACTTTGCCAAAGTGGACACCTGAGCGGTGTTGCCCGCACGCAGCGCGCGCAGGGCGGTCATCGGCAGGATCGCCATCGGACCGACGACGAATACAGCGCCGACGACGTGCAATGTGGAAAGCACAACGTCCATGGAGACCAATCTATCGAGCGCGGCGGGAGCCCGTCGGAATGTCTGTCCCGGTCACACGACTCCGGTGACGCCGAGCAGCAACCCGACGCCGTATGTCGCGGCCAGGGCGAGCGCGCCGCCGATGACGACTCTGAGGGCGGCACGCGATCGGGAGCTGCCGCCGATGTGCGCCGCCGTGGTTCCGGTGATCGCCAGAGCCACGAGCACCACCGCGAAGGTCACCGGCACTCTCCACTCCGTTGGCGGGAGCAGAATTGCCACCAGGGGCAGGACGGCGCCGATGATGAAG
This sequence comes from Microbacterium sp., assembly GCF_017305435.1. Taxonomy (GTDB): domain Bacteria; phylum Actinomycetota; class Actinomycetes; order Actinomycetales; family Microbacteriaceae; genus Microbacterium. The sequence goes on from NZ_JAFKIP010000009.1 coordinate 1,313, forward strand.
GCGATCGCCGAAGCGAACGCGGCGTGCCACGGGCTGACAAGATCCTTCTCGCTGATGTTCAGCTCGGCGGAAAGGTGAGCGGCGAGGGCGTCATGCGCAGTGAGCTCAACTGCGACCTGGTGAGCGGTCTCTGGGGTCAGGCCTCTGGCTTGGTAGATGCCAGCGAGTTCGGCGAGCTCCTCGTCCGGCATCTCGGCGAGTTCGCGGGTCTCCTTCGCGATCAGCGCCTTCTCGCTGTCGCTCTGGCTGCTGACGGATACGTATTCGCCAAGTGCCATCGAGATCGCGCCGCCAACGAGGGCCGCGACCCCTGCGATGAGGATCGGGGCTGACCCAGTGCTGGCGCCGGCGACGCCAACCACCACCGCTGCCGTTGATACGATGCCATCGTTGGCACCCAGCACTCCTGCCCGCAGCCAGTTCAAACGCTTCGCGACACCGCCCTTGTGGGGCTCCCCAGGATGCTGATCCGGTGGGCCAAGGGCGGGTTCGACTGCACTGCTCATGTTGACAAGGGAAACACTCCCACGCGCTCTCCGCCAGCGAGGCGAGGCTTTCCTACTTCGTGCTAATAGTGCTTACCAAAGCTGGTTCAGGTCAGGCTCAAATGAGAGTCCGGAGAGCCTGTCTTGTCAGGACGCCGCAACGGGGGACGCCTCGGCAGGCGTCGCGACAATGGGGGGCTGTGTCTCCTTGCTGCCGGTTGAGGCACGCAGGGCCCAGAGGATGGAGATGACGTCGACGCCTTCTTGAAGCCAGGCTCCGACGAGTGCAGGGAGTACCCCGGACGCGGCGATGATCATCAGGATCATGCTGAGGGCGATGCCGACCCAGATGCTCTGCAGGGCGACGTTGACCGTCTCGCGTCCCACGGTGAGTGCTCGTGCGACGCGGGAGATGTCGTCGCGGAGGATAACGACGTCGGCGGATTCGCTGGCCGCGGTCGATCCGCGTGCTCCCATGGCGATGCCGATGTCGGCGGCGGCGAGGACGGGTGCGTCGTTGACGCCGTCGCCGACCATGACGACGGGACGTTCGGTGATGGCTGTGACGGCGTTGACTTTATCGATGGGTAGGCAGTTCGCCCTCACGTCGTCGATGCCGAGTGTTGATGCGACGTGCTCTGCGGTGGGCCTGTCATCGCCGGTGAGCATCACGACCTGACGGATGCCTTGTGCGCGCAGGCTGTCGATGGTCGTGCGAGCGTTCGCGCGGACTTCATCCCGAAACACCAACGCGCCCGCCGAGGCGCCGTCGACAGCGACATACACTGCCAGCTCTCCACTATTCAGCAGCGCGTGCCGGACTTCCTGACCGACCGTTGCAGAGATGAATGAGCGCTTGCCGACCACAACAGTGTGGCCGTCGATTCTCGCGGTGACGCCGTTCGCGGTCGACTCCTCGGCGTCCGTGGAACCGGAGAGCGGGAGTCGCCGCGCGGTGGCGGCTTTGATGACCGCCGCGGCCAGGACGTGCGCGGAGAACTGTTCAGCGGATGCCGCCAGCCTCACCAGTTCGTCAGGCGTGATGTCGCCGGCTGCCCGCACGTCGACGAGGCTGGGTTCGCCCTGGGTGAGCGTGCCGGTCTTGTCGAACGCGAAGGTCCGGGCACGGTGGAACTTCTCCAGTGTGGCGCTGCTCTTGACGATCGCGCCCTCCCTCGCGGAGCGGCTCATCCCCGCCATGAACGCCACCGGCGCGGCGATGATCAGCGGGCACGGGGTTGCGACCACCAGCACCTCCGCGAAGCGCACCGGGTCGCCCGAAACCAGCCACGCCACTCCGGCGATCACGAAGGCCACCGCGGTGAACGGCAGCGCGATGCGGTCTGCCAGGCGCACCATCGGGGAGGTGCTGGCGGCCGCCGACTCGACCAACGCGACGATCTGCTGATACTGGCTGTCTTTGGCCGCCCGGGTGACCTCAAGCACGACGGCCGTCTGTCCATTGACGCCACCGGAGAGCACTTCCTGACCGGCCGATAGCTCGACCGGCAGGCTCTCGCCGGTGAGGGAGGACTCGTCGAACACACCGAGTTCGCTCACAAGGGTGCCATCGACGGGGACAACCTCGTTGGCGCGGACCACAACGCGATCCCCAGGGATGATCGCTTCGATCGGCACGTCTTCGGTCGTACTGTCCGCTGACAGACGGTGCCCGAGCTGGGGGGCGCGGGAGAGCAGTGCGGTGAGATCCCGCTTGGCGCGGTTGGCCGCATAGTCTTCGAGTGCTTCTCCGCCGGTGAGCATCAGCACGATCACGAGCGCAGCCCAATACTCGCCGACGACCACGGATGCCACGATCGCTGTGACTGCCAGAATGTCGATTCCGAACGTTCCGGCGCGTAGCTCGCGCACCATCGTCCACGCCGACCTGGCCGCCATCAGCAGGGCGAAGCCGGCCAGCAGCCGCGGGGTGAATGCGCTCCAGGGGGTGACGGTGAGGACCCCAGCCGCGGTCGCGACCAAGAGCGTTGCCACCACGAAGGGGTACCTGCGAGCGGCGGCAACTAGTCGAGCCATCGTCCCGGTCTACCCACAATATGCTGCCCCTGCCAGCGAGGCTAGGCACTCCTTATGTGCTTGCGCGAGTGCACGGAATGGTCCGACAATCAGGTGTTATTGTGCAGGCTTGCGATGCCAGTGATGTCACTGGGATCTTGACCGGCCCCGGTTCTTCTACACCCAAGCTGAACGCCATCCGAGTATTCGCTTAGTGGTTTGTAGGAACCAATGTGGAAGCCGGATTTCTTGGCCGAGCCTTATAGACCGCCGCCGAGCATGATGCCATGTCCACGCGTCGTCTCACCGGTTCGCGATCGCGTTCCTCCGCGTCACCGTCCGGTGCCGCCCGGCGACGCACGGATGTGCGGCATGCGATCGGGGTTTCGGCGATCTGGTTGACCAGCCTCGTCATCGTCGCGCTCTGGGTCTCCGGCGGCGGGATCCAGACCACACTGGCGGGGGGCGCTGATGCGCTGACCTCGTTGAGCCGACTGACCGGGCTGGTGTCCGCCAACTTGCTGCTGTACCAGGTGCTGCTGATGGCGCGGGTGCCCCTGTTCGAGCACGCGTTCGGGCACGATGTCATCACTCGGATGCACCGGCTGACCGGGTTCTGGTCGTTCTGGCTGTTCCTCGCCCACATCGTGCTGATCGTTCTCGGGTACGCGGGTGCGGCTGGTATCGATGTCATCCGGCAGGCCTGGGAGCTGATCTGGGACTACCCGGGGATGCTGCTGGCCACAGCCGGCACCCTGCTTCTTGTCGGGGTCGTCATCCTGTCGATCCGAAGCGCCAGGCGGAAGATGCGCTACGAATCCTGGCACCTGCTGCACCTGTACTCGTACCTTGGCGTCGGCCTGGCACTGCCGCACCAGCTGTGGACCGGCGCCGACTTCCTTGCCTCACCCCTGGCGACCTTCTATTGGTGGACGGTGTGGGTCGGTGCGGCAGGCTGCACCCTGATCTACCGGGTGGCGCTGCCGCTGGTGCGTTCGGCCAGGTCCCGGGTCACGGTCACGCAGGTCGTCGCGGACGGGTCCGATGGGGTGACGGTGGTGATGACCGGCAATCGGCTGAACCGGCTGCGCACCAAGGCCGGCCAGTTCTTCATCTGGCGTTTCCTCGACGGACCGGGCTGGTCACGCGGGCATCCCTTCTCGATCTCCACCCGTCCCTACGCCGACCGGCTCACCATCACCGCCAAGATCACCGGGGACGGTACCCAGAAGCTCACCGAGCTGAAGGCGGGAACCCGGGTACTAATCGAGGGCCCATACGGGCACCTCACCGGTGACCAGCGACGCGGCACGAAGTTGCTCATGCTCGGCGCCGGTGCAGGCGTCGCTCCGCTGGTCTCGCTGCTGCAGGAGCAGCCCTACGCGCCCGGCGAGGCGACCCTGGTCACTCGGGACAGCACCCCCGACGCGGCGGTGATGTCCTGGGCGATTCGGCGCCTCGTCGAGAAACGCGGGGTGCGCCATGTGCCCCTCGACGGGCCACGCAGCCGGATGGGCTCGCCGTGGATTCCGAAAGAGTACGAGCAGTGGGCCGGCTCGCAACTGATCCGCCACCTCGCCCCGGACCTGGCGAACTACGACATCTATCTCTGCGGCCCCACCCGGTGGATGGACAGTGTGCGCTCCGATCTCGACCAGCTTGGCGTCAAGCGCACGCGCATTCACTCCGAGGCATTCGACATCTAGGCAGGAACCCGTGAAGAAGATCGTGATCGCGCTGCTGGCAACCATCAGCGGCGTAGTGCTGCTGTTCAGCTACCGCACCTCCACCGAGGCCATCCCGCCGACCTCACTCGCCGCCGGCACCGGAGCTGAGCCATCCACAAGCGCTGGATCAACAAGGTCCGGGAGCACACCCTCCGCCAGCTCCGCACCAGAGGCTGGCCAGAGTACGGCACAACCGGTGCCGTCCGCCCGGCAACCGGTCACATCGACGGGGCTCGTGGACGGCACCTACCAAGGCCCGTCCACCTCGACCCGGTGGGGACCCGTGCAGGTGCAGATCACCGTGGGCGAAGGTAAGGTCACCGACGTTCAAGCCATCGACTACCCCACCGAGAGCGGCCGGGACCAGCAGATCAACAGCTATGCCATTCCCAGACTCGCCACGGAGGCGCTGGCCGCGCAGAGCGCCAAGATCGACATGGTGTCCGGCGCTACGGTTACCAGCCGCGGGTACATCACCTCGCTGCAGGGCGCCCTCGACCAGGCAAAAGGTTGACCCTCGTGGCCGCCGCGCGTTCCGCTGCGTTCCACTGGCTGGTCGATGTCGAGCAGATCATGGGAATGCCCATCAGCATCCACACCCTCATCGAAGGCCCGGCCACCACTGATTCTGTCGTCCAGGACGCCGCCCGGCGCTGCTTCGACGACCTTCGGCAGGTTGACCGTGTCTTCTCGCCCTTCGATCCGCGATCCGATATTCGTCGGATCGCGCGCGGTGAACTGCGAGACTCCGACGCGGCACCGATGCTCGCGGAGGTCAGGGAACTGTGCGATCAAGCGCGGGACGCGACGGGCGGACTGTTCGACGCAGGCTGGAAGGGTTGGTTCGACCCCACTGGTCTGGTCAAGGGCTGGGCGGTCGAGCAGGTCGCCCGCCGTCACCTGGAACCGCTCATGACCGATCGACGAGTCGCTGCCGTCGGCATCAACGCCGGAGGAGACGTGCAGCTGTTCACGCACCCGGATTCATCCTGGATCTGGAACGTCGGCATCGCCGACCCCCGCGCTTCAGGAGAGATCATCGCGACCCTGCCTGTGTCGACCGGCGCGATCGCCACGTCCGGTACGGCCGAACGCGGCCCCCACATCATCGACCCCCGCACCGGGAAGCACACCACTGGCATCCTCTCCGCCACGGTCGAGGCAGACAGCCTCACCCGCGCAGACCTGTGGGCAACGACCGCCATGATCGCCGGATTCGACGATCTGAGCTGGCTGGATAGCGCCGGCACATCCACGGGGCTTCTCGTGGCAGCAGACGGACGCACCCGACGGTGGCTCGGAGCCACCGAGATCATGGTCACCGCGCACGACCCAGACTTCATCACAGGTGTCATCGGCGGCGCGTGAGTCGCGGCTAATCGACCGATCGGGCTATCGGGAACACGAGCAGCATCGTCGTGCCCGCCTCAGACGTCTCCTCCACCGACACGCTGCCGCGGTATCGCACTGCAACGTCGCGCACCAAGGCGAGCCCGAGCCCGAAGCTACGATGCTGACCGGTCTCCCGCGAGCGGGAGAACCTCTCGAATATCTGGTCGGTGCTGATATCCAGGATGCCTGGCCCGGCGTCGCTGACCCGGATCGTCGCCCGATCGCCATCCAACCCTTCTGTGACCACAACGGACGATCCGGGCGGCGAATGGTGGATCGCATTGTCCAGTAGCGCCACCACACATCGGATCAGGGTGACCCTCGGTACAGCCACCGCGGTGGAGGCAGCGGTTCGAACCTGGATGCGGACATCGGCCTCGTCGGCGAGCACCTCGAGAGTCGCTGCCGCCGCTCGCACCGCTTCCTCCACAGTCGGTGCAGTGTCCGTCGGCGGCTCGGCGCCCTCGGCGCTCAACAGCAGATCATTCAGCACTTCCGCCATCGACGTCGCATCTCGACGCAGCGCCGCGACCACGTCATCGACCGGCTCACCTCGACCCAGTCGGCGCTCCAGCACCTGCACTCGACTGCTCAACACCGTCAGCGGGGTACGCAGTTCATGGCTGGCATCGGCCACGAAGTCGCGCTGCACCCGCAGCGCTTCGGCCAGAGGCGCCACTGCACGCCGAGCGCCCAGCCAGCCGACGAGACCGATCAGCACGATCCCGATCAGGGCGAGCACGACGATCAGCAGGATGACCCGGCTACTGTCGATCACCCACGCATCGTCCCGTCCTGGCAACGCCCCCGGATGCTCGGCCTGTTCATGGCGCGAGTTCAGGGTGATCGCCGTAATCAGCACGGCAACGCCGACCGTCATCAGCACGGCCGCGGTGACACCCACAAAGAGGCCGACCGAGACCGCCGCGCGGCGCACGCGCGCCCGATCGGGCCCCATACTCATGGCCGGTCTCCGAGCCGGTAGCCGTGTGCGCGCACCGTCTCGACCATGTCACGGCTGGTCTTCTTCCGCAGGTAGTGCACATAGGTGTCGACAGTCCCGGGCGAGTCATCCGAATTGAACGCGGCATGCAGGATCTCCTCCCGCGAGAACACGCGCTCGGGGCTGGTACTGATCAGATCGAGCAGCGCATTCTCCGCCACTGTTAGTAAGATCCGACCCCCGGTGGGAGAGTAGACGGTCTTGTTGTCCGGAGTGTAGATCCACTCGCCCAGATAACGGCGCCTGCCCTCCGCAGTGAAAGCACGCCGCAACGCTCGCAGGCGCGCCAGCAGCTCATCGAACTCGAACGGCTTGACCAGATAGTCGTTCGCGCCCCCGTCCAGACCCGACACTTTGTCTTCGAGAGTGCCCAACGCCGTCAGCATCAACACTGGGGTCGTGATGTTGGCCCGGCGTATCGCCTGAATTAGCGCGACACCGTCCATCCCCGGCAGACGTCGATCGACCACGATCACGTCGAAGTGGCGACGCAGAGCCACGGCAAGCGCTCGCTCCGCGTCGGGGACATGATCAACCTCGTACAGATCGGCCAGCACTTCCGAAAGCATCCCCGCAATGTCCTGATCGTCCTCAACCAGCAATAAGCCCGGTCGGCGCGTCTCCATCTCCACTTCGAACTCCTCCGACTCACGTTCCCTCATTGTCGCTCGTGTCTCCAAGAACTCTCTAAGAATGCGGCCGAGTGAAGCGATCACACGAGGTCATACGCACCGGGCTTCCACACCTCACTCACCTCGGGCTCGCGCCATCGTTCACAATCAAGACATAGCCGGAGTGAAGGTCCTCGGCTGCGCGGACCCATTCGCTGGAAGCCTAGACACGCAATCAGTAAGGTCTTCGACTTCGGCTACACGCTTCCGCTCGGCTCGGCTCGGCGTGGGACGCTGCCTAGATGTACCTGGAACGACATGTCAGGAACCGGCCGACAAGCTCAGGCGGCTAAGAGGCACCCTAGTCCGCTCCAGGGCACGGGAGAGAAGGGGTGGGCTAGATCCGGTTCGCCGTCCTCTGGACCCGCAGCCGGATCAGCCGGTAGCCGACGCCGACAGCGAGGACGATCAGCCCGACGACGATCGAGGTGAGCGGCAGGGTGGCGACGAGAACCAGGCAACCGACAGTGCCGAGGATCTGGAGGGCCCTGGGGTAGCGGCGTTGCTCCTTGGCCTGGGTGAAGGCGGAGATGTTGGCTATGAAGTAGTACAGCAGCACCCCGAACGAGGAGAACCCGATCGCGCCTCGTAGGTCGACGGTCAAGACCAGGATGCTGACGACGACCGCCAGGGCGATCTCGGCGTGGTGCGGGACCTTGTACTTCGGATGCACCCCGGCCAGCCAGGCGGGCAGGTCGCGGTTGCGGGCCATCGCCAGGCTGGTCCGTCCGACACCGGCGACCAGGGCGAGCAGGGCGCCGAGTGCTGCGGCGGCGGCCCCGACCCGAACGATCGGGGCCGCCCATCCTGCGTTCGCGGCGGTGACCACCTCGACCAGGGGCGCGGTCGAGGTGGCGAGCTTTTCCGGCCCGACGACCAGCAGCACCGTGGCGGCGATGAGGGCGTAGACGACCAGGACGATGAACAGGGCGGTGATGATCGCCCGCGGGATGGTGCGCTGCGGGTCCTTGACCTCCTCACCCATCGTCGCGATCCGGGCATAGCCGGCGAACGCGAAGAACAACAGGCCCGCTGACTGGAGGATCCCGTAGGGTCCATCGGCGAACAGGGCCTTGCCGAGGTCGTTTCCAGCCGGGTCGCCTGCCGAGATCCCGACGACCACCACCAAGGCGAGCACGAGCAGCGCCACCGCGACGATGATCCGGGTCAGCCCCGCGGTGCGGGTGACTCCGAAGTAGTTCACCGCGGCAAGTACCAGCACTGCAGCGACCGCGATCGGTTTCTCCCACCCGGCCGGGGCGGCATACGCGGCGAACGTGAGCGCCATCGCCGCACAGCTCGCGGTCTTGCCGATCACGAAGCTCCACCCGGCCAGAAACCCCGGCCACTCGCCGAGCCGCTCCCGGCCATAGACGTAGGTGCCGCCCGAGGTCGGATACTGAGCGGCCAGCTGCGCGGACGCCGTCGCATTGCAGTAGGCCACGATCGCGGCGACCGCCAGACCGAGCAACAGTCCGGCGCCCGCGGCAGCAGCGGCCGGCGCGAACGAGGCGAAGATGCCCGCGCCGATCATCGAGCCCAGACCGATCACCACCGCGTCGGTGGTTCCGAGCTTGCGGGCCAAGGCCGGGCTAGGGGTCATGGTCGTTCTCCGTTCGGGTGCCGGGCTCGGGTGGGAGGACTTCGGCAGCGAGCTCGCGCACCGCACGACGACCCTCGGCGAGAGCCTCGACGCCGGCCGGAGTCGCCCGATAGACGCGCAAGACCCGGCCGTCGACCGTCTCCTTCGTGGAGACCAGCAGGCCGTCCGCTTCCATCCGATGCAGCGTCGGATACAAGGTCCCGGCGGAGATGTCGTAGCCGTGGTTGGACAGCTCCGCGCTCATCCACGCACCATGAATCGGCTCCTCGGCCGCGTGGTGCAGGATGTGCAGGAACACCGCCCCCCGAAACAGCTCCCTCATCAGTCCTCCGCCTCGAATCGTATCCCGATATCGGGTTCCGATAACGGTGACGGAGATGACGTGCAGGTGAACAGATCGGACAACGCTCCGGCGCGCAGCCCCGCGCGGAGGTCAGCGCGTCTGCGGATTCTTGGACCGTGCGTTCCTCTGAGATTTCTTAGCCGGTTCTTGGCCCGCTCCTGTCAGGGTTGGCGCGCACGCTCGCCGCCGGACTCGAGGACACTGTGGACTTTCTCAACGCAATTCTGCTGGGCTTCGTCCAGGGACTCACGGAGTTCCTGCCCATCTCCAGCAGCGCCCACATCCGTATCGTCGGTGAACTCATCGGCACCGGCGCCGACCCGGGCGCCGCATTCACGGCGATCACCCAACTGGGCACCGAAACCGCCGTGATCCTGTACTTCTGGCGGGACATCGTCCGGATCGTGTCCGCATGGTTCAATTCCCTCGTCGGTCGGCTACCTCGCAGCAATGTGGACGCCCGGCTCGGGTGGTACATCATTCTCGGCAGCCTGCCGATCGTGGTGCTCGGCATCCTGTTCCAGACCCAGATCGAGACCACCCTGCGTTCGCTGTGGATCGTGGCCGGCACCATGATCGTCTTCGGAATCCTGCTCGGCATTGCCGACCGAGTCGGTGCGAAACAGCGCCGACTCGGCCAGCTGACCACACCCCATGCCGTCGTGTATGGGCTCGCCCAAGCGCTTGCGCTGGTACCCGGGGTATCCCGCTCCGGAGGCACAATCACCGCCGGACTGTTCCTGGGGTACGAGCGCGCCGCAGCCGCCCGATACGCGTTCCTGCTCGCGATTCCTGCGGTCTTCGGCAGCGGACTCTACGAGCTCTACAAGACGCTCACCCGCACATGCACCACGACAACGTCCTGTACTCCCGAGGTCTTCACCGGCCTCGAAACCGCCGTCGCGACCGTAGTCGCCTTCGGGGTTGGCCTCGCTGTGATCTCGTTCTTCATGCGCTACATCGCCCACCGCAGCTTCCTGCCGTTCGTGATCTATCGCCTGGCCGTCGGTGTTGTCCTGATCGTCCTGCTGTCGACCGGTGTGCTCGCGGCCTAGTTTGCCGCCATTTGGGTTGTGCCGCACTCCGATTCCCACCCCCTTGAACCTGTGAAAGCGAAATTGAGGAGTGTCTCTTGTCCTGGCTGTTCGATGGTCTTCCGCTACATCCTCTCTTCGTCCACGCTGCGGTCATTGCGGTACCGGTTGTAGCACTTCTCGCTATCGCTGCCGCATGGGTCCCCAAGGTGCGCGACTGGCTCGGCATCGTCTTCCCCATCCTCGCCACCCCCGCCTTCATTGCGGCGTTCCTCACCAAGCAGTCAGGTGAGGCTCTAGCTACCCAGGTCAGTCAGACAGCGGCAGTGACCGCGCACACGGAGATCGCGGACATCGCGACCGTTGGCGCCTTCTTGCTGTTCGCTGGAGCCTGGGCGCAATGGGTATGGCTCCGCTTCTTCGTTCTTCCCCGCCCGGGTCGACCCGAAGCGAGAGTGACCCATCCGCGCCTCGTGCGCGCGGTGTCAATGGGCGTTTCGGTCCTGCTCACGTTGGTCGGGGTGTTCGCGATCGTCGCCATCGTGATCGTCGGCGACACAGGGGCCCGCGCCGTATGGGAGTGATCACGCCCTCCAGTGTCCGGCTGTGGCTACATGTCGACGCCATCAAGTCCTGGAGGCGACGGTCATGGGTCTTCTCGATCTTGGAGCCTCGCCGGGAATCGGATTGCGTCGGGCCTTGGCTGCCCCTCGCGTCCGCATCCGCCAGCAGTTTCCTCACCGAAGCTGTACTGCTCTCCCCTCTTGGAGGCATGGCCGGCGCGCTTCTTGGCGTGGCCGTGACCGTGGTGTTCACGCTCGGCAACGGCAGGGTTCTCTCGACGCCGTCGCTTGTCGTTGCTGCAGTCATCATCGGCGGGGTCTCCGGCCTCTGCCGTTCGATCCGCGTCGCATGCACCCCCGCCGCGGCACTGAATGCGTGATCGTGGGAGTCAGCAGCGACCCGCGCGCAAGACGTCCTCGGGCGCGCTGCGCTGGGACGGGGGACACTCGACGACAAGCCGATCGTTGGAGTTGATCGCCGAGCGGTCATGCGGTCTACCCCTGTTCGCCGTCGAGAGTGCAAGGACGGCGCCGGTCCGTCGAGCGGTGTTTGCGCACGCGAAGATCGTGCACGTCCTGGAAGGGCGCGCTCGCGTGCATACGGCAACGGGATCGCACGAGGTGGTAGCCGGAACCGTGCTGGCGCTCGGCGCAGGCCAATGGTGCTCGATGCGCCCAATGCCATCGGTCCGCGTGTGGACGCTCTACGTGGACGAAGCATTCTTGCGGGCGCAGATGAGCTGGGTTCTGCTCGACGCGAGACGAGTGGTTCGAGGCGCCCACCCGGACGAGTGGGACGGGAGCGCTCTCGTCCTGACGCCCGGGATCGAAGCCTTGCAGTGCTGCGAACCGTTGTGGCGGCAGATCAGCCTCATGGATCAGACAACGACACCTGAGCTGACCGCGACGCGCATGATCAGGCTGTTCTCTCGTGCGATTGAGTACACACTGCCCGCCCTTCTCGTTGAGCCGAACGGCGAGACGACGTCGGCGTATCCGCGAGGCTCCTTCCCCGTCAAGGGCACGCTTACTCAGCCGCCGCTCGCGCCGCAAGTACGTCGATCCACCGACCTTCTGCGCGTCAAAATGGCGGAGCCGTGGACAGTGCATCGGCTCGCGGCCGAGGTCGCAATGTCGAGAACGCACTTAACGCGCCTGTTCAGCATGCAGGTCGGCGTGGCTCCTATGCGGTTCCTCACTGAGGTACGTCTTACTGAGTTCACTCGGTTGATCGAGGAGACCAGGATGTCGGTTGCCTCGGCGGCGCAGTCCGTCGGGTGGGCTGACTCTCGCGTCGCTGCAGGGTGGTTCCGACGTCGCTTCGGGATCGGGCCTTCCGAGTACCGGCGGCACCCCCATCCAACTTGCATCGGTGATATGCCTTGCGACTGGTGTCACGGTGACTGCCCGAAACCGGGGCAACCGGTGCGGCCAATGCGTCCTACGACACGGGTCTTGCAGCGCGACGCCCAGATACGCCCCAACCCCTAGACCGATCCCGGCCAAGTCCCGTAGGCCAGTTCAGACACGTTGGGTTCATCGGAGAACCTGACGGTCGCAGCCTCATTTCGCCGTCCGTCCCGCCTCCTGATCCTCCCGGCGTACCTAATGGTCGCAAGGAGCACCGACACATGCTGTCGGTTTCGCCGGGAGGAGGTCAGGGATGGTGACAGGCGAAGAGGTACGAGCGGCGCGCGACGCGAAGCTTGACGAACTGCACGAACGGCTGGCAGGCGCAGTCGAGCGCTTGGTGTCCGGGGACAACTGGCGGCGCGCGCTTGAGTTCGGGGCACGATTCCGGTCGCGATCATTCGGGAACACGCTGCTGATCTTCGTACAGCATCTCGATGCTTTCGAGCAGGGCCGTGTGCCGGTGTCTGAGCCGTCGTATGTGGCCGGGTACAAGCAATGGCAGATGCTCGGACGGCAGGTGGAGAGGGGCCAGGCGGGCTATCAGATTCTCGCGCCGGTCACGGGCCGGTTCGCGTCCTCGACGCCGCAGGATGGCGAGTCGTGGCGCCGGCTCGGCCAGTACGAGAAGCCCAAGCCGGGCGAGGCGGTGCGTTCCCGCCTGGTTGGCGCGCGGCCGGCCTACGTGTGGGATGTCTCGCAGACAACGGGCGACCCGATTCCCGAGCGGCCGGCGCCGAGGCTGTTGGAAGGCGAGGCTCCTGCGGGGCTCTGGGATGGCCTGTCTGGACTGATCGAATCCGAGGGCTTCGCCGTGCTGCGGGTGGAGCACGAGGGCATGATCCGCGGCGCGAATGGCCTGACCGATTTTCGGGCGCGGACGGTGGCGGTGCGGTCGAACATGGAGCCGGCGGCGCAGGTGAAGACCCTCGCGCACGAGCTCGCGCATGTGAAGTTGCACGGCCCCGAGAACGCGAACGCGGTGCGGCATCGCGGGATTGGCGAGGTCGAGGCGGAGTCGGTGGCCCTGATGATCGGCGCCGCTCACGGCATGGACACCAGCTCCTACTCCGTCTCCTACGTCTCCGGTTGGGCTGGCGCGGTGAAGGACAAGGGGCCGGCCGAGGTCGTGCAGGCCACCGGCGAGCGGGTGCGCAAGGCGGCCGGTGTGATCCTCGATGCTCTGCCGACCGTGCAGATCGGCGCCGGCGACCCGCCCGGTCTTGTACGCGACGCGCAACGCCTCGACCGGGCCGAGCGGGGGCCATCCGCCGCGGATCTCGCACGGTCGGCGCGTCCGCCGGAGTCTGCGGTCAGGAGCCTGTGATGGACACGGTGGAGTTATTCGCCTCCGTCTCGGACCTGTCGTTGCCGGAGGCGGCGGCCTGGTTCGCGGCGGTGGGGGTTCCGGTGTTCCCGTGTGTGCCGGACGGGAAGCGCCCGCTGGTGGAGCACGGCTTCCACGACGCGGCAACCGATGCCGGGCAGGTCGCCGCGTGGTGGCGGCGCTGGCCGACCGCGAACATCGGGGTGCCAACCGGTGCGGCCTCCGGAGTGGAGGTCGTCGACGTTGACCGGAAGGCGGCCGGTTCCGGCTTCGCGGCGTTCGGTCGCGCCCGGCAGGCCGGTCTCGTGGGCGCGTGGCTGGCGGTGGTGCGGACCCCTTCGGGCGGGATGCACGCCTACTTCCCGACCGATCCCGACCGCCCGCAGGCGTCCTGGCAGGCGGCTCGCGCGCACGTGGACTTCCGGGGTGCCGGCGGCTACATCATCGCGCCGCCATCCGTGGTGAATATGCCGGGCGGTCCTCGCCCTCGTGCCCGTTACGAGCTGATCGGCGGGGCACAGCCCGGTGCGGCTCCCTTGGATGCGATGGCGCTGCGGGACTTCCTCGACCCGCGTCCCCCGCTGGTCGTTCGGCGAAGCATCACGACCCGAGTCGAGGATGCCGAGCGGCTGGCGGCCTGGGTTTCGGCGCTTGGGGAAGGCGAGCGGAACCGTGGCCTGTTCTGGGCTGCGTGCAGGATGGCGGAGGCCGGCGCGTCACCTGCCGCCACGCTGGACACGCTGTCTCCGGCGGCCGAGCGCGCGGGCCTGCCTCCGCGCGAGGTCGCCGTGACCATCCGCTCGGCCTACCGCACGATCCGCACGGCCCCAACGCGGACGGCTTCTCACGCGCCAGGGCACGACGAAGCGCCGCACCGAGCGGCACGGGTCGACAGTCAGGTGCTGTCGTGATCCCCGCGCGTCTGCCGAACGGTCGGCTCGCGGTGAGCACGGCGATCATCGGGACCGTGCTGATCGCTGCGGCCGCATTCTGGCTGTCTTTCACCGCCCTGACCGATCTGGCCCGCCGTTCCGGGGTGGACGAGGGGCAGGCGTGGGCGTGGCCCCTGATTGTGGATGGGCTGATCGTCGTGGCGACCGTCGCGGTCGTCGCTCTCGATGGGCAGCGGGCGGCCTGGTACCCGTGGCTGTTGCTCATGGCGGGAACGGCCGTCTCGGTGACGGCGAACGCGCTGCACGCGACGGTCGCCGCCGACGCCGATGTGCCCGCCTTGCTGGCCGCGTGTGTTGCGGCGGTGCCGCCGCTGGTGCTGCTGGCCTCCACCCATCTGACGGTCGTTCTCGTCCGCTCTCACCGCATCGTCCCGGAGCCGACCGTCGAGGCGGAGGCCACGGAGGTCCAGGCATCCGCACAGGCCGTCGTTTCCGCGGGTACCGTGCCGGGGCCGGTGGGCCGGCGAGAGCTCGCGGCCCGCCTGCGTGAGGAGCGCTGGTCGAACAAGTCGATTGCCAGGCATCTGCATGTGGCCCCGTCCACGGTGGGCCGGTGGTTCGCCAAGACCGAGGCGTTGGGCGCACCTGCCGTGCAGGACACCGCACCCGACCCGCGGGAGACACCGAAGGAGCTGACCGCATGAACGACATCGACCCGAGCCCGGAGACACGACCGGACCGCCCGACCAAGACGGTGCCCGAGGCGGAGGAGGTCTCGGCGCTGGCACGCCACGGCGACCCGTCGCAGACCACGACGACCACCTCGAAGAGGGTGGAGAAGGCCAAGCGCGGCATCGTGTGAGTGCGCCCGTCCGAGCTGATGAGCCAGACCACGGCGCGGGTCGCCGGGCGGGGCATCGACTTTCAGGCCGAGCTCGCTCGCCGCGCCCGCCGCCTTCCCGGTGAGGTGACCCGCAGGACACGGCGTGGCATCCGCTCGAGTAGTGAGCGGGCTCGCCGGCTGCCACCGGTCACGGCGTTCGGCCGCCGCGAACAGTCGTCCACCGGGGCGACTCGCTCGGGGATCGGGCTGCGGTGAGCTGAGATGCGCACCCCCGGCAGCACACCGACGTGGGCTGCTGGGGCGTGCGTGCGCACCTTCCCTCCAGGAGGTGCCGCAATGCGCGAACAGGACACCGGGCTCCGGCAGGGGTTCGAGGATTCGGAGGGGCTGCGCGCCCTGTTGAACCGGCTGTACGAGGCTGGCCGGGGAGCCTGGCGGGAGGACCCGGAGGCGGCGGCATTGATGCGGCACGCGGCCGAGAAGTATGCCGCGCTGGCGAAGAAGCATGGTCTGGACCCGTGGGAGGCGGCGGGGGCCGCATTCGACGCGATGCGCAACGCTTCCGTCAGGAATGCCGACGACCCGTGGGCGATGGTCACCCACGCCGTCCGGATCACCTGCGTTGCCGAGGAACGCGGCCAAGGGCTGCTGTGCTCGACCGGCCGCGCCCGCCGACCGCACTACTCGGTGTTCCACGATGCCGAGCGGTTCTCCGACCGGGAGAACGTGCTGACCGACTACCACCCCGCCTTCCAGACACCGCCGCCCGACGACGAACCCGAGCCAGATGCCGGAGGGCAGACGACCAGTGTCGGATCGGCCGTCGAGGACACGATCGCCCTGTTCACGCTGCTGGGCTGGCCGGCAGCCACCGCCCGCGCCGGGATCGAGTATGTCTGCGCCCGCCTGGCCGAGGCGTCCTCTCGTGCGGCGGCGTTCGAGGCACTGCGCCGCGACTACCACGCCCGCGTTCTGCTGGGCGTCCCCGGTCCGTCGTGGGTGGCGATGCTGCGCACGGTGCTCGGCAACCCCGATCCGGATCTCGCTCATATCGGCGCCGGCCGTGGCGTGCTGCTGCGTCTGCTGATCGGCGAACCGCTGCGCGCTCTCCTGGCCGACGACCGTCTCCTGGCGGAGGTGGTTCTTTCCACACCCGGAAGCCCGGGGAGGCGTCGTGAGTAGCGGCCTCGGGCACATCGAGCTGGAACGCACTCTCGATTCGATCAACGTCGGGCGCCGTCACCGGCAGGACCTGGGCGACATCGACGCCCTCGCGACGTCCATTGATGAGAACGGAGTCTTGCAGATCATCACGATCGACCCGGACGGCAATCTCGTGTGCGGGCAGCGCCGCTACGCCGCGATGCGCAAGCTCGGCTGGAAGACGACCGATGTGTGGGTGCGGCCCGGGATCACCGACCGGCTCGGAGAGCTGCTGGCCGAGCAGGACGACAACGCGCTGCACAAGCCGCTCACCCTCACCGAATCCGCCGCCCTCTACCGCGAATACAAGGCGCTGCTGGCTGAGGACGCCACCAGGAGGCAGGAATCGACCCGCTTCGCCGCCGGCGGCCAGAACCCTAGAGCGAACGGTGGGGCCACCGTGGCCCCACCGTGGAACGAGCCGGCGGGGAAGAGCCGCGAGCAGGCTGCCCTCATGGTCACCGGCCGCAACTCCTACACGAGCCTGGAACGCATCGGCGAGCTGCAGCGCCTCGCCGCCGACGACACCCAGCCCGCCACCGTCCGGGAGCGCGCCGCCGCCGAACTGGAAGGCATCGACGCAGGCGGGTCGATCACCGCCGCCCACCAGCGCACCCGTATGGAACGGTCCCTCGCCGAGCTCGACGAGCTCGCCGCCGACCTCTCCGCACCCGACGCGATCCGCGCTCGTGCCGCGCAGGACGCGACCGCGTTGCGGGCTGCGGACACGCAGATGCGAGCGGCGGACCTGGAACGCCTCGCCGCCGACGCGCTGGCCCGGATACGCGGGAGCAAGAAGCGCGGCAAGAGCACCCGTCCGGCCGCAATCCCGATCTTGCCGGGAACGATGACGCTGCGGGCATTCGTGCTC
This sequence comes from Microbacterium sp., assembly GCF_017305435.1. Classification (GTDB taxonomy): domain Bacteria; phylum Actinomycetota; class Actinomycetes; order Actinomycetales; family Microbacteriaceae; genus Microbacterium. The sequence goes on from NZ_JAFKIP010000009.1 coordinate 18,698, forward strand.
ACCTGGGATGAGCTGGCCGGATGGTGGGAGCGCGCCGACCCGGCAGAGGTCGGCCCGGCACTGACCGAGGAGCAATGGGAACGGTTCGCCGCGACCGTGGCCGGTACGGTCGCGTTCGCCGAGGCGGCCGACGCCGCACGCCGACAGGGCGAACTCCGTAGCGCCTGACCCGCGGCTGGTCTCGCGTCGCGCACCTTCCTGGCGAGATTCGTTCGCCCACTCTGGAAGGCATCCCCCGTGATGGACCCTGCCGCCGACCGTCGCCGTCGCCGCCTGCTCTTCGCCGCCATCGCCGGCGGTCTCGCCCTGCTCCTCCTTGTCGGCCTCGGCATGTACGGCCTGCTGCGGGGCCCGGCCACCAATGGGCCCGACCCGGAAGAATCGGCCTCACCTGCCGCCGCGACGCCCGCCCCATCGGCGGCCGCGCCGAGCTCGCCCGAGCCGATCCCGGCCCTATCCGACCCGGAGGGGTTCGCGCGGCAGGTCGCGCAGGCGCTGTTCACCTGGGACACGAGTTCGGGTCTGGAACCATCGGACTACGCGCAGGTGCTCGCGGACGCGGCCGACACCACGGAGGCCAACGCACTCGCGACCGACGTGCGCACCTACCTCCCCAGCCCCGAGGCGTGGGCGCAACTGCGGACCTATCAGACCCGGCAACGGCTCACCATCGACAGCGTCGTGGTACCGGAGGCGTGGGCGACCGCCGAGGCGCAGGCCGCGCCGGGCCAGATTCCACGCGGCGCCACCGCCTACACGATCGAGGGCACACGGCACAGGACCGGCATCTGGAGCACGGAGCCCGTCGAAGCGTCGCGGCCGGTGTCGTTCACCGTGTTCATCGTCTGCACGCCACCCGCACCCGAGTTCCGCGCGGACATGTGCCGGCTGCTGCGACTATCCGCACTCGCCAACCCCCTCCGCTGAGCCAGGGTCGTCATGGTGAAGAAACTGCTCGCGCTCGCCGCCGCCCTGCTGTGCTTCGGCCCCTCGGCCGGGCTGATCGGCGTCGGGGTACTGATGAACCCGGCCGCCACCGCTTCCTGCCTTCCTGGCTCGCTCATCGTTGGCCCGATCCCGGACTCGTTGACCGCGACCACCAAAGACGGCACGACGATCACGCTGAACAAAGTCCAGCTCACCCACGCGGCCACGATCATCACGGTCGGCGGCCAGACCGCCGGCATCGGCCGCTCCGGTGTGGTCGTCGCGCTCATGGCCGGCCTCACCGAGACGAGCTTGCGGATGCTCGCCAACACCGGCTCCTACCCCGAGTCCGCGAACTACCCCAACGACGGCAACGGATCGGACCATGACTCGTTGGGCTTGTTCCAGATGCGGCCGGCCTCGAGCTGGGGCACCGTCGCCGAGCTCATGGACCCGAACTATCAGGCCCGCGCGTTCTACGGCGGACAGACCGGCCCGAACTACCCCTCACCGCGGGGCCTGCTGGACATCCCCGGCTGGCAGCAGATGGACCCCGGCGAAGCTGCCCAGGCCGTCGAGGTATCGGCCTACCCGGACAGATACCAGAACTACCAGCCCGTCGCCGAGGCCATCCTGACCACTCTCACCCACCCTGCCGCCAGCGGCAGCAGCGGCAGCAGCGACGGCAACACCGCACCGCTGGTCGTGCCGGAGACCCGCCGCATCGTCTTTCCACTGCCGGAAGGCACCTGGGTGCGCACCGACCCATTCGGGTGGCGCACCGACCCGATCAACGGGGAACGGGCCTTCCACTCCGGCAGTGACTTCGCCGCCCCGGACGGCACCCCCATCTATGCGATCGCGGACGGCGTCGTGGTCCGCGCCGACTACAGCGACTCCGGCGGCGGCGTGATCGTCATCGAGCACACCGTCCAAGGTCAGCGCGTCGCCTCTTACTACATCCATATGTGGCAGACCGGCATCCATGTAGCGGTCGGCGAGACGGTCAGCGCCGGACAGCACATCGGCGACGTCGGCTCCTCCGGCCACTCGACCGGGCCGCACCTCCACGTAGAGATCCATCCTGGCGGCGCGAACGAGCCCGCCGTCGACGCCGACGCCTGGCTCACCGAACACGGCGCCGAACGCATCCAGGCCGGCGACACCGCCCCGGCCGCCTGCACCCTGGCAGGAGGTTCCCACTGATGGACGTGTTCCCCAACTTCGGCGGCGTCGGCGGCTCCGGCGAGCTGCGCTCCATCGTCGGCGCGCTGCTGATGTTCGTCCTCATCATCGCTGTGCTCATGCTCATCGTCTGCGCGATCGTGTGGGCGGTCGCCTCCGCACATGGCAACTACCAAGCCGCCACGAAAGCCCGTACCGGCCTCTGGGTCGCCGTCGGCGCCGCAGCGCTGGCCGGTGCCGGGGTGGCCTGGCTCAACTTCCTCCTCGACGTCGGCACCCAGCTTTAGAACGATGCGCGGAGTCGTCGGGCGCACCTGACCGCCGAGAACCCTCTCGCAACTGTCAAGGAGCAACCGTGATCAACATCGACCCCAACGGCACCGGCCTTCCCGGCATCGAGCAACTGCGCACCATCGTCGGCGCGGTGATGACCGTGGGCCTGATCCTCTCCGTCCTCGCGCTCATCATCAGTGCGATCATCTGGGGTTTCGGCGCCAACTCCTCCAACCCGCACCTCGCCTCGCGTGGCAAGGTCGGCGTCCTCGTGTCCTGCGGGGCCGCGATCATCTGCGGCGCGTCGGTGACGTTGGTGAACTTCTTCTGGGGCGTGGGGCAGTCGGTATGAGCCCGCGTGCCGCGGGCCCGGTCGACCGGGAGCCGGACCGATGAGCGTCTGCGATGTCCCGGTGATCGCCTCGGTCTGCGACGCCGTGGGCGAAGGGACCGCGTCGTTGATCGCGGCCCCGTTCGACTGGCTCGCGCAGGCGATGGGACAGGCGGCCGGCTGGTTGTTCACCGCGGTGTGGGGCGTGTTCGACAGCACGACCCTGGTGGATGTCACCAAGCCCGAGTACGTCGGGGTCTACAACATCCTGTTCGGCATCGCGATCTTCCTCTTCCTGATCTTCTTCTGCCTCCAGCTCATCACCGGGCTCATCCACCGCGACCCGACCGCCCTGTCCCGCGCGGCGCTCGGCCTGGCGAAATCGGTGCTGGGCTCGTTCCTGCTCCTCACCCTCACCGGACTGCTGCTGGAAGTCACCGACCAGCTCTGCGTCGGCATCGTGCAGGCCACCGGAAACACCATGTCCGGGATGGGCGACCGGATCGCGCTGCTCGCGGCCGGGCTGACGACCATCAACATCAGCGCCCCCGGCGTCGGCGCGATCATCACGATCTTCCTCGGCGGGCTCGCCATCTCCGCGGCAGCGATCGTGTGGTTCTCCCTGCTCATCCGCAAGGCCCTGCTGCTGGTCGCCATCGTGTTCGGCCCCATTGCCCTCGCCGGGGCGACGTGGGATGCGACCAAGGGATGGTTCGCCAAGTGGGCGACATTCGTGATCGCCCTGATCTTCAGCAAGCTGGTCCTGGTCGTGATCTTCCTGGTCGCGATCGCCCAGGTGTCGGCGCCGATCGAGGCGGACCTGGCTTCTATCTCCGACCCCATCGCCGGGGTCGTCCTGATGGCGATCGCGGCGTTCGCGCCATACATCACCTACAAGTTCCTGTCGTTCGTGGGCATCGACATGTACCACGCGATGAGCTCGGAGCAGGAGGCGAAGCAGGCGCTCAACCGGCCCGTCCCGGTTCCTTCCGCCCCGTCCGCGGACAGCGCGAAGAAGGTGCTCGACGGTGGCGGATCACCGGCAGGCGGCAGCTCGGGTGCGACCCCGCCAGGCGGCCCGTCCTCAGCAGGCGGGGGCGCGTCCGCATCCGCCGGAGCGGGCTCGAGCTCGGCCGCCGGGAGCGGCGCTGCGGCCTCCGGTGCCGGAGGCGGAGCCGCCGGAGCAGGAGCAGGGGCGGCGGGCGCGGGTGCTGCTGCCGGGCCGATCGGTGTCGCCGCAGTCGCGGGAGCCGCAGTCATGAAGGCCGCGGCGACCGCCGGACCCAAAGCAGGGGCCGCGGTCGGCGGCGCCGCCGAAGGCCACGCCGGTGCCGCCACGGAGCAGGCGCCACCACCCCAGATGCCGCCCTCGCAGCCAATTCCGCCCTCATCGAGCACGCCCGCCTCTGCCACTCCCCGGCAGGCCGACCCGCCGCCGACCACGACCGCCTCCGGGAAGGAATAGCCGATGACCACCCACGACCAGGGCACCGGGTATGCGCTTGCGCCGGTGCAGTTCTCCCGCCTCACCCGCCGTGGTGTTCTGCTCGGCCTGTCGCTGCCGCAGCTCATCGTCCTCGGCTTCGCGATCCTCACCGTCGTCGCCGCCCTCTACACGGCAGGCGGCATGGGATTGGCGTGGACCTCGCCGCTGTGGGGCGCCTCGGCGCTGCTCGCGGTGGTCCCGGCTGGCGGGCGCAAGGTGGTCGAGTGGGTACCGATCATGGCCCGCTGGGTCTGGCGGGCCTACCTCGGCCAGCTCCTCTTCCGCCGCCGCATCGTGCGACCCCGCCCTGCGGGCACGCTCGCCCTGCCCGGCGACGCGGCCGCCTTGCGGGAATGGGAGGACCCCGAGACCGGGGCCGCGATGATCCACGACCCGCGCGCGCAGACCCTCACCGCCATCCTCGGCGTCTCCCATCCCGCCTTCGTCCTGCTGGACCCCGGCGAGCAACAGCGCCGCGTCTCCGGCTGGGGCCGCGTCCTGGCCTCCGCGTGCCGTTCCGGGCGCATCGCCCGCATCCAGGTATCCGAGCGCACCCTGCCCGACTCCGGCACAGGGCTTGCGGAGTGGTGGCGCACCCACGGCACCGACGACGGCTCGTGGGCTGCGACCACCTACAAGGAACTGATCGACCGGGCCGGCCCCGCCGGTGAGCGGCACGCCACGACCATCAGCCTCGCCTTGGACATGAAGGCCGCCGCCCGGCAGATCCGCACCGCCGGCGGCGGGATGCGCGGTGCCGCCGCGGTGCTGAGACAGGAGATGACGACGCTGACGACCGCGCTGCGCGCCGCGGAGCTCACATCGACCGGGTGGCTCACGCCCGGCGAGGTCGCGGTCATCCTCCGCTCGGCCTACGACCCTGCCGCAGCTCCCGCGCTGGAACGCCACGGTGCGCTGGGCCGTGACCTCGCCACGGCCGGGCCGGTTGCGGTCACCGAGACCTGGGAGCGGCTGCGCTCCGATTCTGCGTTCCACGCGGTGCTGTGGGTGACGGAGTGGCCGAGGTCGCAGGTCTATCCCGGCTTCCTGGCCCCGCTGGTGCTGTCCAACGGCATCCTGCGAGTCCTCGCCCTGCACTACACCCCGGTACGTGCCGACCAGGCCGCACGGGACCTGCGGAAGAAGAAGACCGAGCTCATCTCCGATGCCGCCCAGCGCCGCCGCATCGGGCAGGTCGAGGACGCCTCCGCCTCCGCTGAGCTCGGCGATGTGCTCCAGCAGGAGGCCGACCTGACCGCCGGGCACGGCGTCCTGCGCGTCACCGGTCTCGTCTCCGTCTCCGCGCCGACCGCAGAGGAGCTCGACGCGGCCGTGGCTGCGATCGAGCAGGCCGCCATCCAAGCGTCCTGCGAGACCCGCCGGCTCGTCGGCCAGCAAGCCCAGGCGTTCACCGCCGCGGCGCTGCCGCTGTGCCGGAACGTCTGAGCTGCACCGTTTGAACCCGGCGGCGCACCTTCCAGGCAAACCCGTCCCGGATGTGTGAGGAGCCCTGACCATGCCGACCTTCGATGACCCGGTGAAGGACGCCGCCGAGGCGTCGGCCGCGCTGCGCGGCCTCGCCCACGCGACCCGCGTTTTTGACAGCCCGGCCGACACCTACCCGGTGATCGGCGATCTGCTTTACGGGGTCCGGTCGCTGCGGCAGGTGCTCGACCAGGTCGCCGCCGTTCACCTCGGCCACAGCGCCCAGGCTCGCGACGACGCCGGCAGCCGGGCCGCCGGCGCGACATCGGCTCTCGCCGCCGCGGACGAGCTGCACCAGGCCGCCTCGCTGCTGGACACCGTGGAACGGCGGCTCGACGCCGCCTCCCAGCACTCCGGCCGCATCGCCCGGCACCCGGCCGGACCCGGCAACGCACTCCCGCCGAGCACGGCGGCTCAGGTCGGCACGCCGAGGCCGCGGTGGATCAGTGTCGTGTTCCTCCAGAGCGAGGAGGCCGACACGGTGCTGGACCTCATCGCCAAGGAGGGCACGGATGCCGCAATCGAGCATCTGGCCGGGCACGATTTCGGCGAGGAGACCACGCAGGCGGCCCTCGCCAACGGGTACGTCTACGACGCTCCGCCACGCGGAGCGCTGGACCGGGCGGCGAGCAAGGACGCCTACACGTTGACCTACAGCCCGTTCCTCGGGCACGTCTCCCTGCTTCGCGAGTACGACGCCCTGCCCGACCCTGCACTGATCGGCATCGAGAACCTGCACCCGATACCGGCCAATGCCCGGCAGCGGACGGATGCCCGCACCGGCTGGTTCGAGCGGGCTCCGGGCCTGCCCCGGCCGGGCAGGGGGCTGTCGCTGTGAGCGGCGAGGAAGGGCGCCTGCACACCAGTGTCCTGGTCGGCCCGGAGGGCGAACGTCGCCGTCACCGCAAGGCGCGCCGGAAGGCCGTCGCGCGGGTGGAGGCCGAGGCACGGCAAGCCCACCGGGACGCCGCGAAAGCCCGCTGGGACGCTGAGCAGGCCGAACGGCAGGCCGCGACCTACCTGCCCGCCGCCGGGGAGCCAGGGCCGGCGATGCTGCGCACGCCCGGCCGGTTCCGGCTGCCGAAGCATCAGGACACTTCCGCGACCCTCGCCGGCCAGTACCCGTTCCTGGCCGAAGCGGGCCTGGGAAGCCATGGCGTGTTCGTCGGGCAGGACCTGTTCAGCGGCGGATCGTTCGTCTACGACCCGTGGGAGCTCTACCGGCGCGGGGCGATCACCGCCCCGAACGTGGTGCTGGCCGGGATCGTCGGCTCGGGCAAGTCGAGCCTAGCGAAGTCGCTCTACACCCGGTCCCTGCCGTTCGGCCGCCGCGTCTACATCCCCGGCGACCCCAAGGGCGAGCACACCGCCGTCGCCGAAGCGGTAGGCGGGCGGGCAATCGTGCTCGGGCATGGCCTACGCAACCGGCTCAACCCCCTCGACGAAGGCCACCGACCTTCGTCCGTGTCGGATGCCGAATGGGCGTTGCAGGTCGCCGCACGCCGCCGCGACCTCATCGGCGCGCTCGCGGAGACCGTGCTGGACCGACCCCTCTCCCCGTTGGAGCACACCGCCATCGACCTCGCACTGCGCGACGCCGTGCGATCTTCAGAGGTGCCGATCCTGCCGATGGTCGTGGACCGGGTGCTCGCCCCGAACCCCGCCGATGACGAAGACGGCCGGCTCGCAGAGGATGGCCGCCTCGTCGGTCACGCGCTGCGCCGGCTCGTGGCCGGTGATCTACAGGGCTTGTTCGACGGGCCGAGCACGGTGCGGTTCGACCCCTCGCTGCCGATGGTCACTCTCGACCTGTCCCGAGTAGCCGAGAACTCCACGCTGATCTCCGTACTGATGACCTGCTCCTCTGCCTGGATGGAGTCGGCCCTGGCCGACCCCGACGGAGGCCAGCGATGGGTGATCTACGACGAGGCATGGAGACTGATGCAATACCCGTCCCTACTGCGGCGGATGGACGCCCAATGGCGCCTGGCCCGGCACTACGGCATCGCGAACATGCTGATCTTCCACAAGCTGTCCGATCTGGACAACGTCGGCGATCAGGGCTCGGCCATGCGCGCACTCGCGTCGTCGCTGCTCGCGAACGCGGAGACCAGGATCGTCTACCGGCAGGAACCGGACCAGTTGGGTTCGACCGCGACCGCACTCGGGCTGACCGGGACGGAGCAGAAGCTACTTCCGACACTCGGCACCGGGCAAGGGCTCTGGCGGATCAAGGACCGCAGCTTCGTCGTCCAGCACCAACTCCACCCCGCCGAGCTCGCCACCTTCGACACCACCAGCCGCATGACCGGGAAACTCCCGTAGGTTCACGAACTCTGAAGCCGGATAGGCCCGGAACCTACGGCGTCGGCACCTATTTCAGTGTGGGTGAGTTCGCGGGTCGCGTTTCATGCGCTTATCGGGCTGAGGCGTCGCGCGGCCTCCCACGCTTGGGCCGCGACTTGGACGGCGTCCCACGGGGAGCCGAGCGGAGGCGTGTAGGCGAGGTCGAGTTCGGAGAGCTGCGCCACGGTGAGGCCGGCGTAGATCGCGGTCGCGTAGGTGTCGACGCGCTTGGAGACCTCTGTGCCGTAGCGGCCGACGAGCTGGGCGCCCAAGAGCCGCCCATCGGTCGAGTCGCCGGTGATGCGGAAGTGGATCGGGTGCGCGCCCGGGTAGTAGCGCTTGTGGTCGTCCGCGGCCGACTGCACGGTTGCAGCTGTGAGTCCGGCGTGCTCGGCTTCGCTCTGCTTGAGGCCGGTGCGTCCGGCGACGAGGTCGAAGACTTTGACGGCCTGGGTGCCGATGGAGCCGGCGAAGCGGGCGGTCCCGCCGAGGGCGTTCTCGCCGGCGATGCGGCCTTGCTTGTGTGAGGTCGTGCCGAGTGGGAGGTAGGTCTGGCCGAGGAGGCGGTGGTGGGTGATGATGCCGTCGCCGGCGGACCAGACGTGCGGCAGGCCGGTCGCCATGTGCTCGTCGACGACGACCGCACGGCCTGCACCGAGCGATGCGCCCGCGCGTTCGAGGAGCTCGGTGTTGGGGCGCACACCGACGACGACGAGCACGAGCTCGGCGATCGCCGAGTACGGCTGGCCGTCGCGGCGGCCGGTGACGGTGATACCGCCGGCGGTCTTCTCGCCGGCTGCGACGGTCGTGTTCAGCACGACCTCGACGCCGTGGGATTCCAGCTCGGCGCGCACGTGGCTGCCGAGTTCTGGGTCGAGGGTGGAGAGGACTTCGGGGCCGCGCTGAAGCTGGGTGACGGTCATGCCGCGGGCGATGAAGGCCTCGGCCATCTCCAGTCCAACGTAGCCGGCGCCGACGATGATCGCCGACTGCGGTTGCCGTGCAGTCAGGTCGTGGTCCAGGGCGAAGGTGTCGCCCATCGAGTGGATGACATGCACCCCGTCAGCGGCCGTGAGCTGTTCGAGGCCGGTGATGCCAGCGTGTGATGGGAGGGCGCCGGTGCCGACGATGAGCTCGTCATAGGCGATCTGCTCGGTGCTGCCATCCGGAGTGCGAACCTCCAGGCGCTGCCCGGCGACATCGATCGACGTGGCGAAGGTGTTCAACCGCAGGTTCATGCCCGTGGCCTCCAGATCAGCAGCGGTGCGGTGCGCTAGCGACTGCCAAGGGGCGACATCGCCGGTGAAGTAGTAGGGGATGCCGCAGATGGAGAAGTTCGGATACTCGTCCGCGACGACGACCGTGACATCGGTTGCGGGGTCGAGTTCGCGGGCGCGGAGGGCGGCGGATATGCCGGCGTCGGAGCCGCCGATGGCGATCAGGTGAGTCATGCGTGGACCTTTCGATTCGGGAAGAGCAGAAGAACGAGGACGATGCCGAAAGCGGCGCCGATGAGTTGCGCGGCGATGAACCACAGCGCGGAGGCCGGGGCGATGCCGGCGAAGGTGTCGGTGAAGACCCGGCCGAGCGTCACCGCGGGGTTGGCGAACGAGGTCGAGGACGTGAACCAGTAGGCGGCACCGATGTAGGCGCCGACGGCGGGGGCGACGATCGCGGACCGGCCGGTGCGGGCGAGGGCGAAGATCAGCAGCACCAGCCCCGCAGTGGCGACGACCTCACCGAGCGGATGCCCGGTCGAGAGGCGGTCGGTCGCAGAGATCGTCGTCGAGGTGTCGAACATGAGGTTCGCGAGGATCGCGCCGCCGATGCTGCCGACGATCTGGGCGAGCAGGTAGGCGGTGATCTCTGTCGGGCGGTGGCGGGTGCCGAGGAGACGGTCAGCGAGCGTGACGACGGGGTTGAAGTGTGCGCCGCTGAGGGTCTGGAAGATCAGGATGAGCACGGTCAGGCCAAGTGCTGTCGCCAGGGAGTTCTCCAGCAGTTGCAGACCCACGTCGCCCGGCGAGAGACGCTGCGCGGCGATGCCGGAGCCGACCACGACGGTCACGAGCAGGCCGGTGCCGATCAGCTCGGCGGCAGCACGCCGCCACAAGGGCGCAGCGTCAGGGTGGGGTGTCGGCGTGGTGTTCATTGCAGGATCATCTTGACGCGGATAGATCGCTCAGTCAAGATTGAGGTAATGAACTTTGAGAGAACTGACCTTGTAGGGCGGGCGGCGCGGTATGCGGCGCTGGCCGATCCGGTGCGGCTGCGGATCATCGACCTGCTCACCCTGGGCGACGTCGCCCCCGTTGAGCTGCAGACGGAGCTGGGTATCTCCTCCAGCCTGCTCGCGCACCATCTGAACCTGCTGGAGCGGGAGGGGATGCTGGTGCGCACCCGCTCGGAGGCCGATCGGCGCCGCACCTACCTGCATCTCGCTCCTGGCGCGTTCGACGGGCTTATTCCGTCGCCGGCGGTCGGGGTGCGCCGGGTGGTGTTCGTCTGCACCGGAAACTCTGCCCGCTCGCAGCTCGCCGCCGCGCTCTGGCACGATGCCAGCGAGATCCCGGTGGCCTCGGCGGGCACGCACCCGGCCGACGCGATCGAGCCTGGCGCGATCGCCGCCGCCGACCGGCACGGCCTTACCCTCCGCGCCTCCCAACCTCAGGGATTGGACCAGGTGCTGGAGGCAGACGACTACGTGATCACCGTCTGCGACACCGCCCACGAAGAACTTGGCCGTACCGGCCGGCTGCACTGGTCGGTGCCCGACCCGGTGCGCGACGGCAGCGAGGCGGCATTCGATGCCGCGTTCGAGGACATTGCCGCCCGCATCCAGAGCCTCGCCCCGAGGCTGACCACCACTGCGAAAGGATGACGAAGATGTCACAGCACGAGCCGCACGCCAGCATCACGATCGACCAGGAAGCGGCCCTCGCCTCGGGTGCCGATCGATTGACGCGGGAGTTCGAGGGCACGTTCGGGCGGGAGACGATCGACCGGTTTCTGCATTCCTCCTACGCCGAGCTCGCGGTGCGCGCGACGGTGGCGAACTACCTGCCGCTGCTGACCGAGAAGTTCGCCCGCCAACGCCTGCGCGCCCTGGCCAAGGTCGACGGCCTTCAGGTCGACGGGAAGCCGACGGTGCTGTTCCTGTGCGAGTGGTCTTGGTTCACTTCAGGTCGTGAGTTCTGCTGGACTCGTGTGGGATGTGGCGAGGGTGCGGATGTGCATCTCGTCCACGTTGGGTAAATGTCGTTTGACGGATTCCTCGGCTTCAGCGGCGATGGTGTTCGCCTTGGTCAAGGGGACGTCCGGGATGCGGATGGTGGCGTCGCCGTGGAGGCGGTGGCCCACCCAGCGCAGGCGCACTTGTTCGATGCCGCGCACCTCGTGCACATGCTCCAGTGCGTGCGCGGCGCGTTCGACCAGCTCAGGCTCCACCCCGTCCATCAGGCGACGTCCGACGGATCGAATGGTGCCGATGAGCAGGACGAATATCATCAGCGAGATCACGAGCCCGACGATGGGGTCTGTCAGCGGGAAGCCGAGGAGCACCCCGATGCCGCCGAGGACGACGGCGAGGGAGGTGAACCCGTCGGTGCGGGCGTGGATGCCGTCTGCGACCAGGGCGGCGGAGCCGATCTTCCGTCCGACACGGATGCGGTAGACCGCCACCGCCTCGTTGCCGAGGAATCCGACGATGCCGGCGACGATGACCCAGCCGACATTCTCCAGCGGCTGGGGGTGGATGATGCGGTCAATGGACTGCCACGCGGCAACGACCGCGGACAGGACGACGACGAACACGATGAACAGGCCGGCAAGATCTTCGGCCCGGTTGAAACCGTAGGTGTAGCGCCGGGTCGCGACCCGACGTCCGAGGACGAACGCGATCCACAGCGGCACCGCGGTCAGGGCATCGGAGAAGTTGTGGATCGTGTCGGCCAGCAACGCCACCGAGCCGGAGAACATGACGATGATGCCCTGCAGGACAGTGGTGACCAGCAGAACGACGAGGCTGATCTTCAACGCCCTCACACCCGCCTTGCTGGCCTCCATCGCGTCGTCGATCGAGTCGGCCGCGTCGTGCGAGTGCGGCACGAAGATCCCGTAGAGGAGACCCCTGAATCCGGTCGGGTGCTCGTGTCCGTGGCCGCTGTGCTGATGCAGGTGTCCGTGAGCGCCATGCGAGTGCGAGTGGCCGTCAGGAGGATGAGGCTGCTCGTGGTCGTGACCAGCACCGTGGTCGTGGTCGTGGACCGTGGCGGTCATGCCTGCTCTTCCTGGCTGTGGTGGTGGCGAGGCGTGCCACCGAGGGAGTGCTCGGCCTGGAAGATCGCGTCCGAGACGAGCTGGGAGGCGTGCTCATTCTCCAGCCGGTAGAACACCCTCTGGCCCTCCTGTCGGGTCGCGACGATCCGCGCCAGGCGCAGCTTCGCCAGATGCTGCGAGACTGCGGCCGGAGTCTTTTCGACGGTTTCGGCGAGCTGGTTTACGGGCAGTTCTCCCGCCGCGCGCAACGCGAGGACAATCCGTACGCGCGTCGCGTCCGCGAGCATGGCGAAGACCTCGACGGCCAGCTCCACGAACTGACTGTCCGGATCAAGCCCGCATACTCGCTTATCTGCATCCATGCGCAGATTATTTCACAGGATTCTTGCCCGCGGGTTCACGAATCCAGACGCATCGACACGATTCCCGCGAATCGGTCACGAATTCCCGAAGAACGATCGGACGCCGCAAGACTGACGATAGGGCCCACGCACCTCCTGACATGGGCCAATGCGACGCGCACCTCCACCAACGAACTCACGGCAGTTGGGACAGGCCGTCAGTCCTCACTGCCGGCTGGGGGCGCCCGGCGCACCTCCTGGCTGGACGGCTCTACTGCCGTCCACTCGCACCGAGCCAGGAGGACATGCCATGTCTGCGACGACCGTCAGCCCGCCCCCGAACCAGATGCGCCCGCCGGGCAGGACATGGCGCCGTGCCGCGTCGGTTCTGATTGCGGTGCTCGTCGCGGTCAGCTCCCTCGTCTTCGGCGCCCTGCCCGCCCATGCGGGCAGCCACGGTGTCGGCTACGACGAGGGGCTGGGGTTCCTCGGCGCGTACAGCACCAACGTCGATGGACGGCAGGCGTACAGCATCGACCTCGGCGCCAACGCCCGTTCGGGCCGACCTCGGGACCGCAGACCGTGACCTCGCTGGATTCCCTCTCCCGCCAGGACCTCGCGCAGCTCAACTATGTCCTCGACCGCTGGGGGCAGTCGGGAGATCCGAACCTCACCTCCGCGGTCGCCCTGTTCGTGTGGTCGGTGGCCGATCCGGGCGTCTACAACAGCCACGGCATGTCGGGAGACGACTACTACGTGGGCCGCGCCCCGGCCGGCGCACGCGGCACGATCCTCGGCAACCTCGCGGTGATGCGGCAGGAAGCCTCCGTGAACGCAGTCACCGACCCTTCGCTGTCGGTCGCGCTGTCGATGGCCGACCAGTACGCGGGGACGCTGACCGTGCAGGCCAACCCGACGTCCTTGCAGGGCACCGCGACTCTCACCGGCGGCGTGTTCACCGGCGGCGGCTCCTCCCGCACCCTGGGCGCGGGCCAGTACGCCGTGACCGGCACCCCGCAGGACGGCACAGCCTCGTACCGCATCGAAGCGTCCATGAGCGTCGCCGCCGCCGGATACGGCGCGGCGGTCGACCTCTACACGACGCCGGACTCGCAGCGGACCATCGCCGCGGTCGCCGGCACCTCGACCGGCCTCTCAGCGCAGGCGCAGACCCCGATGATCGACCTGGACTTCCAGCCCGAGGCGACCACGCAGGTCTCCTCCCGATTCGTGGTGGAGGGCGACGCCTTCGCGGACGAGCTGGCCGTCACGGTGACCAAAGGCACCTGGATCAAGATCGGCGGGAGCCCGGTCCCGATCACCGCGACCGGAACCATGTACGGGCCGTTCGATGAGCAGCCGGCCGAGGCCGACGCCCCGCCGACCGGCGCGCCGGTCGCGGGGACCGAGACGGTCACGCTGACCGGTGCGGGCTCCTACATTTCGCCCGGCACGATCACCGCCCCGGAGTCGGGCTTCTACACCTGGGTGTGGGCGATCGACAAGAACGCCCAGGGCGAGACGGCCAAGTACCTGACCGATTCGTTCACCGACCGGTTCGGGCGGGTCGCGGAGACCAGCGTCGTGCCGTTCCAGCCCGAAGCGGTCTCCAAGGCCGACCAGCACCTGGCCGTGCCGGGCGAGACGCTGACCGACACGATCACGGTCACAAGCTCGAACGGGGCGTGGCTCAAGCGCGACGGGGCGTTCATCCCTGTCGTGTTCGAGGGCACCGCCTATCAGGTGCCCGGAACCCTCCCACCCGGCCGCGGTGCGGCCGTGCCATCCGGAGCGGTGCCGCTGGGCGCCGTCACGATCACGGCGGACGGCCGGGCGTCTACACCTCGCCCGAAGTCCTCGCCCCGACTGGCGGGTTCGTGACCTGGGTGTGGCAGATGCACAGGGCCACGCAGCCGGCGGATGTGCGCGACTACCTCGCCGCCGACTGGAGCGACCAGTACGGCGTCCCGGTCGAGACGAGCTCTGTGCGGTGGCCGCTCACGACGACCTCGCTGATGCGCGAGTACAACGTCCACGACGGCGGGCGCGCGTTCGACACCGTGACCGTCACCGGGTTCCCCGCGAACTACGGCGACTTCGCCGGCGACGGGTACTGGCAGGCCGACGCACCCGAGCTCACCCACACCGTCTACGGGCCGTTCACGGATGATGCGGTGCTCACCGACACCCTCGACCTGTCCGGCGCGCCGGTGCTGGCGACGATCACTACGCCCGCCCGGAACGGGGTCTACCGGCTCGGCTACACCGACGCCGACCGGATCACCCCGACCGAGCCCGGCTACTACGTCCTCGTCACCACCTTCCCCGGCGACGACCGGGTGCAGCCGTACCGCTCCTCGCCGGCGGACGTGCTCGAACGGTTCTTCGTCCCGCCGACCCCGGAGACCCCGCTGCCGGTCACGGTCATCGCGCAGGCGACCCCGGCCGCGCTGACCGGGCAGCCGTTCGCGGACACCGCGCTCGTGCAGGGCACGATCCCCGGCGGCGCGACCCTGGTGTTCCGCGCCTACGGCCCCGAACCCGCCGACACGACGCCGGTGTGCGAGACGCCCTTCTATGAGTCCGATCCGACCCCGGTCACCCAGGCCGGCGTGTACTCCTCCGGGCAGACGAGGACCGGCCAGGCCGGCACCGTCTACTGGATCGAGACCCTGTACGGCGAGGACGGCACCGTGCTCGCACAGGGCGCCTGCGGCGCGCCCGGTGAGACGACCGTCGTCACCGAGCAACCAACCGCGCTGACCCTCACCACCGTCGCCACGACGGCGGTCACCCTGGGCGGGCCCGCCCATGACACGGCGACCGTCACCGGGACCGTGCCCGAAGGGACGACGCTCGAGTTCGAGGCCTACCGGCAGGACGGCGACACGGCGACCTGCACCGCTGACGAGCTGGCGTTCACCTCCGATGCTCACTCTGTCACTGGACCTGGCGAGTACACCTCCGAGGATGTCGAGTTCGAGAAGGCCGGCACCTACTACTGGATCGAGACGCTGCACGGCCCGGATGGCACCGTGATCCACCGCGGCCTGTGTGGGGCGCCGAACGAGACCACCGCGGTCACGGCAGTCCCGGCCCCGACGCCGACTCCGGAGCTGCCTTCGACGCTGGCGTTCACCGGAACGGGTGACTGGCTGCTGCCGTTCGGCATCGGCGGCGGCATCCCCTCCTCGCCGGGGTGCTGACCCTCTGGTTCGGCCGCCGGCTGGCGATCTACCGGGAACGCAACGGCTACGTCCGCGAGGAGGACCAGGCGTTCCACGACCTCCTCAACAACGAGGAGGACTGACCACTCTGCCCCCGATCAGGGAAGGGCGCGCACCCCGGCCGGTGCGCGCCCTTCCCGTCTGTCACAGCTCCGTCCTCCCACCTCGGCAGGTTTGGCTGGGCGCACCTCTCCTCTGCCGCACGGAAGGAACAGCCGCATCATGAACCGCCCCCGCTACAAGCGCACCACTGACGAGGACGGCACCCCCGTGGCCTCGGAGGTGCCGGTCGTCCTGCCGCACGTCGTCATGGGCGTCGCTGAGGACGGCACGATGACCGTCACCATCGACGGCTTACCCCACCAGCCGCCGCCGTTCGCCCCGCCCTGGCGGCGGGATGCGTTCGCGCAGGTGCTCGACGAGATCACCGGCCGGCGCCGCTCACCCGTGCGGGTCGAGGTCCGGGAGGCGGACGGCACCGTGTTCACCGACATCGTCACGCCCGGCCGGCGGCGACGCCCCGAGCCAGATCCCACGCTGATGCCGATGGCGGAGGAGCGCGCGACTGGCATTCCCGAGCTCGTCATGCTGCACGGCGAGGGGTTCGTTCCTGGGGAGGACGTGGCGGTCGCCATCGTCGTCGCCCACGGCGACGCCGCCCCGGACGGCACGATGCGCGGCCTGCTCACCGCGGAACAAGCCGCGACCAGCCCGACCCGCGAGGTCATCCTGCTCGGCCGGGTCTCCGGGACGCTGGCGATCGGGCATCCCGAGTGAGCACCCCGCGCCCGGCCGGGCCGCTCGGAGACGAGCTGACCAACCTCGGCATCGGTCTCCTGATCGCGGCCGCGATCCTCGCCGGCATCCTCCGCGGCGCTGGGTCGCTCGCCGCCTGGATCACCGGCACGACCCAACCCGCCGGCGGCATCGAAGCCGGCCTCGGCGTCCTGCTCCACGCCGGCGACCCGGCAGTGCCACTCGCCGCGCCCGGGCTGAACGCCGCCGCCTACTGGATCACCGCCGCCGTCCTCATCGTCGGAACCGGCGCGCTCGGCTGGTGGGTGTGGGGCGCCGTCCATGAGCACGGCCGTCAGGTGAAGGCCGACCCATACCGCATCGCCGGGATCGCCACCCGGACCGAGGTCGCCGCGGCGGCGTCGGAGAAGGCGCTGCTGCGCCGCGCGCAACATCTGCGGCCCACACTCGACAAGCCGACCCCGAAGGACGTCGGATACTGGATCGGCACCTCCCGCGGGCACGGGGTCTGGGCGTCGGTCGAGGACTCGATACTCCTGCTCGGCCCGCCCCGCAGCGGCAAAGGTGTCGGCATCGTCATCAACATGATCCTCGACGCACCAGGCGCGGTCGTGACCACCAGCACCCGGCCCGACAACCTCACCGCGACCCTCCGCGCCCGGCAGAAGATCGGACCCGTCGCCGTCTTCGACCCACAACACCTGGCCGAAGGCGTACCCGCAGGGCTGCGCTGGTCACCCATCCGCGGATGCGAAGACCCGCTGACCGCGATGATCCGCGCGGCCGGCCTCGCTGCCGGCACCGGGCTCTCAGCAGGCGGGGTCGAGGGCGGCGGGTTCTGGGAAGGCAAGACCAGGAGCGCCCTTCAAGCCCTGCTCCACGCCGCAGCACTCGACCACCGCGGCCCAGCCGAGCTATTCCGGTGGACCCTCGACCCCTCCGTCGCCGCCGAGGCCGTGGCGATCCTCACCGCGAACCCCCACGCCGCAGTCGGGTGGGCCGACTCGCTGCAGGCGATGATCGAGTCCGACCCCAGGACCCGCGACTCCATCTGGCAAGGCGTGTCGCTCGCGCTCGCCGCACTCGCGGACCCCCGCGTGCTCGACGCGGTGAGCCCACGCGAGGGCGAGGACTTCGACCCCGAAGCGTTCCTGCGAGCCAAGGGAACCCTGTACCTGCTGGCGACCGGAGCGGGAGCGAACAACTCCGCCGCGCTGGTCGCCGCGTTCGTGGAAGACCTCGTGGAAGCCGCCCGGCACATCGCCGCAACCAGCCCTAGTGCCAGGCTCGACCCGCCGCTCCTCCTCGCATTGGATGAGGTCGGGAACCTCGCACCCTTGCCGTCGTTGCCGACGCTGATGTCCGAGGGAGGGGGCACCGGCATCACCACGATGCCTGTGCTCCAATCGCTCGCCCAAGCTAGGGAGAAGTGGTCGGAGAACGCCGCGGGAGCGATCTGGGACGCCTCAATCGTCAAGGTCATCCTGGGCGGCGCCTCGAACTCCAAGGACCTCCACGACCTCACCACTCTCATCGGCGAGCGCGATGAGCTGACCGACTCCACCACAGTCGGCGACCACGGCTCCCGCTCCGCACAGCGCTCGATCCGCCGGGTGCCGATCATGCCGCCCGACGCCATCCGAACCCTCCCGTTCGGCACCGCGCTCGTGCTGCTGCGCTCCGCCGCGCCCATTGTGACCCGTCTGAGGGCATGGACGGCCCGCCCGGACGCCGCGCTACTCCGCGCCAACCGTGCGGACATCGAGGCCCTGTTGGAGCGCCGACCGTAGGAGAACGCGGACGCACCTGTCTGGCAGGGCGACTTCACCGTGAGGCCGCCGTCGATGTCAGAAGGGGACAGTCCGATGGCTATCCACACGCAGGAGTCGGTCTCGGGGTTCATCGCGTCCGACCCGCAGCTCAGGTATACAGAGCAAGGCGACGCACGCTTCTACGCCAAGATCGGCCAGGAGCATTACCGCAAGGAATCCGACGGGTCGTTCACTCAGACCGAGACGACCTTCCACGACCTCGTGGCTTTCAAGAAGACCGCGGAGCGCGCCCACGCCAGGTTCGCCAAGGGCGACAAGTTCATCGCCGAGGGCTACATCCGCGAGTACGACCGCGTCGAGCCGGGTGGTCAGAACATCCGCGCGGAGGAGTTCGTCGCCAAGAAGCTCGGCCACGACCTCGCCCGTACCAGCTACGAAGTCGACCGAACCCGTCGTTCCCAAATCGCTGCTGTGCATGAAGCCCCTGTTGGGCAGACGAGGGCCGCACCGGCGCTCGGGATGTGACAAGGAGACGTCGATCGTGAGTGATTACGACTCCGTCCCCGAGCCGGACGAGCCCGAACCGGGCGACGAACCTGAGGACGCGGAAGGGTCACTGCTGCCCGAACCGCCTCACCCGATCAACTGGAACCTGCTCAACGCCGAGGAGGCCGAGGCCGAGTGGCTGGAGCTCAACAAGTGGGTCAACTGGCTGCGCCGAACCTACGGTCTCCCGGCTTCCGTGATCCCGCCGTTCTGGCACCGGCATCCCGAGGTCGTGTGGGAACTCAGCGCGCTGCACCTGCACTGGCTGTGCGCCTACGACCCCGAGCAGAATGGCTCGGCCCCGCTGGGCTGGCATCGCGATTTCGCTGACGCCCGCCAACGGCTGCGCGATTGGGTCGCCGCCTGCGGCACCCGCCTGGATCGCGATCGCCCCACCCGACAGACCGCGTGGCCGGGCGAGGACGCCACCCAGCCCGTTGAGGACCGGATCATCGCCAACCGCGACGAGGACTTCGTGCAGTTCGTCCTCGATGATGTCGCCGCACGCCGCCAGGCTGAGGACGAGTTCTACGCGGGCCTCGATCCGCGGACCGGCGAGCTGTCATGACCCGACAGCGGCGTAGTCGGCGGGCGCGAGAACGTGACTACCGAGTCGAGGCGGTGCCCCGGCAGTTGCCCGAGTTGCACAAGCTCGCGCAGGTCTTTCTCGGCATGGCCGTCGCACGGGCGGAACTCAACGGCAGACGCGGTGAAGAGCGATCGCCGGACGAACTCAACGAATCCGAGCCCGAAGGCGGTAGCGAGGTAGAATGAAAGCACATCGCCACAGTCCGTATAAGCGGGCTGGGTGCGCGGTCCTGTTGCCTTCGTGGCTTACCTGCGGCCCTTCCGGCTGCTGGTCGTGTTTCCGATTACGAGTCGCACTGCATGACGCTTCGCCGTCGTGCTGGCTCCCACCTTTGGTGAGAGGAAACACGACTCATGACCCTGGCACCTCCGGCACCGCCTACGAGCCTTGACCGCTTGGGCGAGACCACGACGCTCGCCGTCTCCTATCTGCGCGTCTCCACCAAGGAACAGGCAGAGCGCGGAGGCCGCAATGAGGGCTTCTCGATCCCAGCCCAGCGTGACGCGAATCTGCGCAAAGCCCGTGACCTCAACGCGATCGTCGTAGAGGAGTTCATCGACGCGGGCGAGTCCGCACGCAAGGCCGACCGGCCCGAGCTGATACGGATGATCGAGTACGTAAAGACCCACCATGTCGCATACTGCATCGTCCACAAGGTCGACCGGCTTGCCCGCAACCGCGCCGACGACGTAGCGATCCACCTCGCACTCAGGGAGGCCGGGGTGATGCTCGTCTCGGCCACGGAGAACATTGATGAGACGCCTTCGGGGATGCTATTGCACGGCATCATGTCCACGATCGCAGAGTTCTACTCTCGCAACCTCGCCAGTGAGGTCGCCAAAGGCATGACGCAGAAGGCGGCCACCGGTGGCACGGTTGCCCGCGCACCCCTCGGCTACCTCAACGTCCACAGACGCGACGAGCTGGGTCGCGACGTGCCCACCGTTGAGCCAGACCCTGACCGCGCCGCGCTCGTCAAGTGGGCGTTCGAGGCATACGCGAGTGGGAACTACTCGACCATCACCTTGCGGGAGGAGTTGATCGACCGCGGGCTGACGACCGTGCCGACTCCGAAGCGCCCCGCGAAGCCGCCCGCTCTCTCCACGATCCAACGGATGCTGTCGAACCCGTACTACAAAGGCGACGTGATCTTCCGTGGCGCCTCCTACGACGGTCTGCACGAGCCGCTCGTCAGCCCCGAGAGGTGGTACCGGGTGCAGAACGTACTCACCGCTCACCAGGTCTCCGGGGAGAAGACGCAGGCCCACGACCACTACCTGAAAGGCACGATCTACTGCGGCGACTGCGGCTCCCGGCTCATGGTTACCCATGCCAAGAACCGGCACGGCAACGTCTACCCGTACTTCATCTGCGCCGGGCGGCACTCCAAACGCACCAACTGCATCCGGCAGGCGATGCCCGTAGCCGACATCGAGCAGAAGATTGAGGACTACTACCGGCAAGTGCAGATCCCCGAACACATCGTCACCGCGCTCCGGCACATGCTCACTCGCCAGTTCGATGACCTGCGCACCGCGAGTAAGGCGGAGCGACGGACGCTGACGACCGAACGCGACCAACTCCGAGACGAACGCCGCAGCCTTCTGCACGCCCACCACGCCGGAGCCGTGCCGCTCGACTTGCTCAAAGAGGAACAAGACCGCCTCTCCCGGCGGCTCGCGTTCCTCGACTCGCGCATCGAGGCGGGGGAAGTCGAGTACGACCAGGCCAAAGCCCACCTGGAAGACTGCCTGGCCCTGGCCGGCAATGCTCACGCGATCTACATGAGCCTCGATGATTCGCTGCGCCGCATCGCCAACCAAGCGTTCTTCGAGCGCATCAACATCTACGAGGTCGAGAGCACCGACACCGTGGATGCAGAGCACGGCGAGCCCTTCGACACGCTGTTCGATCCCGCTCTCCACGCGGAGGCGCTGGCCTTCGATGCGCGGCTACAGGCAGGCGACGATGCTCAACCCGCTCGTGTCGCGGGTTTGAACATCGAACATTGGGTGGGCCCCGTGGGGCTCGAACCCACGACCCGCGGATTAAAAGTCCGATGCTCTACCGACTGAGCTAGAGGCCCGTGTCTCTAGCGTATCGGCAACGACGCGGTGCGGCCGCCGGCACCCCCGCGCCGACGGCCGCACCGTCTTCCTCCCCCTTGTCCCGAGGGGAAGAGTCCCCCGAAGGGGAGTCGTGATCAGTTGGTGGGCATAAGCACCGTGTCGATCAGGTAGACGGTCGCGTTGGCGGTCTTGACTCCGCCGCAGATGACCTTGGCGTCGTTGACCATCCAGTCATCGCCCGAGCCCGTGACGTTGACCTCGCCGCCTTCGACGGTCTTGTGCATGCCCGCGATGTCGGCCGGCGCGATCTGGCCGGGGACGACGTGGTACGTCAGGATCTTCGTGAGCGTCGCGCTGTCGGTCTTGAGCGACTCGATCGTCGCCGGGTCGATCTTCGCGAAGGCGTCATCCACCGGCGCGAACACCGTGAACTCGCTGCCGTTGAGCGTGTCGACCAGGTTGACGTCGGGGTTCAGCTGCCCGCTGACGGCCTGCGTGAGGGTCTTCAGCAAGGGGTTGTTGGATGCCGCGACCGCCACCGGATCCTGCGACATCCCCTCGACCGAACCGGCGCCCGAGGGCACAGCCTGCGCGTAGGCTGCGCATCCCGGCCCCACGAGGTCAGAGGCCGTGTCGTTCATCATGTCGTCGGGCGTCATCGACGGCGTCGACTGTTCCATCGCCGCGGGCGTCGTCGCCTCGGGCGTGGATGAACCCATGGAACACGCCGACAGGGCGAATGCCCCCGCGATCGTCAAGGTGAGAGCTGCGGTGATCTTCTTCTTGGTGCTGAGCATGATGCCTCCGGTGTTCGGGAGGTCGCGGGAGTGCGGCCTCGAGGGTGGTTCGGAGTCCGTGCGCAATCGGATGGGCCGATTTTCCGGTCAATCCGAAACCGCCCTCGCCGCGAACCACTTGCGATACAGCCGGGCGTCGAGGCTTACTCGCTCACGCTCGAGTGATGCAAGGGTGCGACAGGGGGTGCGCAATGCGGCATGCTGTGTGGGATGGTCATCGACGGAATGGATGTGACGGCAGGCGAGGGCGCCGACCGTCCGCGCGACCACGCCGCCGAACTCCTCGAACGCGTGGCGGCGCAGGACCAGGGGGCCTTCGCGCAGCTGTACGACCTGTTGTCGTCTCGCGTGTTCGGGCTCGTTCTGCGGGTGCTGGTCAACCGCGCCCACGCCGAAGAGGTGTTGCAGGAGGTCTTTCTCGAGATCTGGCAATCCGCCGCGCACTTCGCTCCGAACAAGGGGCAGGGGAGGGCGTGGATCATGACGATCGCGCATCGACGAGCGGTTGACCGGGTGCGGTCGGCGCAGTCGAGCGCCGACCGCGACGAGCGGGCGGGGCTGCGAGAGTTGCGTTCCGAGCCGGCCGGCGTCGACGAGCAGGTGGAGCTGCGGATCGAGAGTCGGCGGGTGGCGCGGGCGCTCGACGCACTGCCCGAACCCCAGCGCGAAGCGCTGACCCTCGCCTACTTCGGGGGCTACAGTCAGAGCGAGATCTCGGCCATGACCGGGACGGCACTGGGGACGATCAAGACGAGAATGCGTGACGGGCTGTCACGCCTGCGCCACGAGATGGGGGTGACCGATGAGCGATGAGATGACGGTGGGCGAGTTCGCCGAGCTCTCCGCCGGTCACGCCCTGAGCGCGCTGTCCGCCGAGGACGCTGAGCGCTTCCGCGCCGCACGCATCGCCCATCCCGAGTGGGAGGAGATCGCCGCGCAGGACGAGCTGACGGCCTCGACGCTCGCCGAGGGTGCCGCGCCGGTTGCGCCACCGCTCGACGTGCGCTCGCGCCTGCTCGCGGCGATCGTCCCGCCCCTCGCGGCCGACCCGGCAGCGGATCCGCAGGCCGCGGACGAGGGCCAGGCCGCGGACGACATCCCCGAGACGGTGCCCCCGGCATCCCCGCCGACGGCGCCGTCGACGGAGATCGTACAGACCGTGCAGCGCCGAAATTGGACGCGGGGGCTGTTCGCGCTCGTGGCCTCCTTCGTGCTGCTCGTCGGCATCGGCTGGGGCGTGGGGGCTGTCTCGCAGGTGTGGCAGACGCCCGCGTCGGTGACGGCGCTGCACGAGATCCAGGATGCCCCGGACGCGGCGTCCGCGCAGGCCGAGTTCGACGGAGGCACGGCGACGGCGCACTGGTCGGTGAGCCTCGGCAAGGTGGTCCTCGTCGCCGACGGGCTCCCGGAGATCCCCTCGGACCGGACGTTCGAGCTGTGGTACGTCCGCGGCGACGCGGCGATCGCCGCGGGTACCTTCTCCGCTGACGGCGGCACGAGCACGGCCCAGCTCAGCGGGCAGATGCAGCCGGGCGACGTCATCGCCGTGACCGTGGAGCAGGCGGGCGGTTCGCCGGACGGCACGCCGACGACGACCCCGGTGCTGACGGTGCCGACCGCCTGACCGCGCCCGGCGAGCTCCCCGCGGACGGCGAGCGCGGCCAGCGCGGCCCCACGGCCTCGCGGGTAGCCTGGTGGAGTGACAGACGACGCGCGACGTGAGTACCATCGGCCCGTCCACCGGCCCGCGGACACCTTCGATCGGCGCTTCGGGTCCACCGATCCCGCGGAGGTGTCGCGCGCAGCGCACGCCACGGCATCCGCCTTGCTCACCCGTGTCCGCGATGAACCGGAGGGCGAGGTCGTCGACCGCCTCGTGAGCTTCACCGACACGCACGGCATCGACACGCTCGCCGAACTCTGGTCGCATTCCCCGGCCCTGTCGCTGCCGGGCGCGCTGTGGCGGCTCTACCTCCTGCAGCTCATGGTGCGTCGTGATGCCCGCACGGCGGCGCTGCTCTACGAGCGCGGCCGATCGGCGCTTGGAACCGTGGACGACGTCGTCGCCGGTGCGCCGACCCCGGCCGGTCCCGAGGAGCTCATGGCCCTCGTCGATGAGATCCTGCGCGGCGTCTTCACGGGCGACTTCGCGGTCGCGCTCGAACGGGCGGCATCCTTCTGCCGTGTCGAGGCGGCGGGTTCGCTCGACCTCGCGGACGACCACGACGTCGCCGAACCCGACCGTGCGGCCGGCTTCACGACGCGTGCCCTGCGTCTCGACACCTATGCCGCCGAGCTCACCGCGTGCGCGGGCCTGTGGCGCCGCGACAGCCTCACCTGAGTCCGCGCCCATCCGCGCGCCCCCGCGCCCCCGCGCCCGGGCCGATCGCGCCGCTCATGCGGGCAGAGAAGTGCCGGGCCGCAGAACGCCTCTCGGCGCGAGGCCGCTCAGAGCGGCGAAAGATGGAGCCCGGGGTTACTGCGGCCCGGCTATAGGAGTCTAACAACGCCGCCGCGGTGGATCATTCCCGCGACTGCGCTCGCTTAGGCTCACACCATGGCCTGGCGCTTCGCACTCATGATCGATCCCATCGCCGCGGACACGTCCCGCGCCGATCTCGCCGACACCTTCACGCCGGTGGATCCCGCGGCCCCGGCGCTCACCGTCGGCGAGCTCAGCACGCAGCGCGGCGACGGCATCTTCGAGTCGATCGGCGTCGTGGACGGGCACGCGCAGGAGGTCGGCCCGCACCTCGAACGTCTCGCGCACTCCGCGCAGCTGTGCGAGCTGCCCGCACCGAACGCGGCGCAGTGGCGTGCGGCCGTCGAGCTCGCGGCGGCGCACTGCGGCGCGGGGGAGTCCGTCATCAAGCTCATCCTCAGCCGCGGCGTCGAGCACGGACCGGCTCCGACTGCGTGGGTGACGGCCGCCGAGGCATCCGACTTCTCGCGCGCGCGTCGCGACGGCATCTCGGTCGTGACGCTCGATCGCGGCTACCCGCTGGACGTGCCGGCGCGGGCGCCGTGGCTCCTGCTGGGGGCGAAGACGCTGTCGTACGCCGTCAACATGGCGGCGCTGCGCGAGGCGCGCCGCCGCGGCGCCGACGATGCGATCTTCACGACGACCGACGGCTACGTGCTCGAGGCGCCGACGGCCTCACTCATCCTGCGGCGCGGCGATACGTTCGTCACTCCCGCGCCCACCGCCGGCATCCTGCACGGCACGACCCAGCTGAGCCTGTTCGAGCACCTCGAGGCGCGGGGGTTCGCGGTCGCCTACGAGACGATCCCTGTCGACACGCTCCCCGTCGCGGATGCCGCCTGGCTCGTCTCGAGCGTGCGCCTCGCCGCGCCCGTCACCGCGATCGACGGGGCGGCGCTGCCGGTGGATGCCGAGTTCACGGCATCCCTGAACGCCTATCTGTTGAGCCCGCGCGACTGACGCACTCCCACCCTGCCTCTCTCCCTTTCACCATGTCCCACTTGTGGCTGTTTCAGCGCGCTGAAACCGACCACAACTGGGACAGGCCTCGCCCGAAGTGGGACGGCGGGTGAGGACGACGGAGGAGCGGGGAGAGTGTGCGGATCAGCCGAAGCGGCCGGAGACGTAGTCCTCGGTCGCCTGCACCGACGGCGTCGTGAAGATCGTGTTGGTGTCGTCGTACTCGATGAGCTTGCCGGGCTTGCCCGTGCCGGCGATGTTGAAGAACGCCGTCTTGTCCGAGACTCGCGACGCCTGCTGCATGTTGTGGGTGACGATGACGATCGTGTAGTCGCTCTTCAGCTCCTGGATGAGCTCCTCGATCGCGAAGGTCGAGATCGGGTCGAGCGCCGAGCAGGGCTCGTCCATGAGGAGGACATCGGGGGAGACGGCGATCGCCCGTGCGATGCAGAGGCGCTGCTGCTGACCACCCGACAGCCCCGCGCCGGGCTTGTCGAGCCGGTCCTTGACCTCGTTCCAGAGGTTGGCGCCCTGCAGCGAGCGCTCCACGAGGGCATCGCCGTCGGACTTCGAGATGCGCTTGTTGTTGAGCTTCACGCCCGCGAGGACGTTTTCCCGGATCGACATCGTGGGGAACGGGTTGGGCCGCTGGAAGACCATGCCCACGTGGCGACGCACGAGCACGGGGTCGACGCCCGGGCCGTACAGGTCGTCGCCGTCGACGAGGACCTTGCCCTTGACGTGGGCGCCGGGGATGACCTCGTGCATGCGGTTGAGTGTGCGGAGGAACGTCGACTTGCCGCAGCCCGATGGGCCGATGAACGCCGTCACGGCGCGCGGCGCGATGTCCATGGAGACGCCCTCGACAGCGAGGAATTCGCTGTAGTAGACGTTGAGGTCCTCGACTTCGATGCGCTTGGACACGGTTGCCTTTCCTTATTCAGCGCGCCTTCGGCGCGAAGACCATCGCGACGATCCGGGCGATCAGGTTGAAGATGACGACGATGATGACCAGGAGGAGCGCGGCGCCCCACGCCTGGGCCTGGGAGGCGTCGATGTCCTTCCCGGGGAAGCTGTAGGCCGTGTATGCCATGACCGGGAGGGTCTGCATGGGCCCGTTGAACGGGTCGGCGTTGAAGTTGTCGGTGAAGCTCGCCGCGATGAAGATCGGCGCCGTCTCGCCGACGACGCGGGCGACGGCGAGGACGACGCCCGTGATGATGCCGCTCGCCGCGGTGCGAAGGACGACCTTGATGATCGTGACCGAGCGCGGCACGCCGAGGGCGAAGGATGCCTCGCGCAGGTCGCTCGGCACGAGCCGGAGCATCTCCTCGGTCGAGCGGATGACGATGGGGATCATCAGCACGCTGAGCGCGATCGCCGCGGAGAATCCGCTGAACGCCTTCGGCCCGACGATCAGGGCGAAGAGCGAGAAGGCGAACAGACCGGCGACGATCGAGGGGATTCCGGTCATCACGTCCACGAGGAACGTGATCGACCGTCGCAGCGGGTTGTTCGGCTGTGCGTACTCGACGAGATAGACAGCGGCGAGGATGCCGATCGGCACGGAGATGAGGGCGGCGATCCCGGTCACGATGAGCGTTCCGACGACGGCCTGCAGCGCTCCGGGCGTCGAGACGACTTCGAGGGTGTTGGGGTCGAAGGTCGTACCGCCGACCTGTGTGATGAAGTTCCAGGACAGCACCGACACGCCCTTGGAGACGACCGTCCACAGCGTCGAGATGAGCGGGGCGACGGCGAGGACGAACGCGGCGGTGACCAGACCGCGCACGACACGGTCGGTGGCCTTGCGGCGACCCTCGACGATCGTCGAGAAGACGCCGATGCCGATGAGGTAGACGATGGCGCTGAAGATCAGCCAGGTGGCGAGGTTGAAGCCGCTCAGGACGAACTGGAGTGCGGCGACGAGCGCCAGTGCGGCGACGAGGGCGGCCGGTTCGACGAACCGGGGCAGCCGGCCGCTCGTCAGCGACAGTGCGGTCGACGGAGGGGTCGTCGGCGTGGTGATCTGGGTCACGAGCGCTTTCCTCTCTTGCGGCCCTTCGCGCCCGGACCGGTCGCGGCGATGATGTAGCGCGCCAGCATGTTGACGGCGAGGGAGACGACGAAGAGCATCAGACCGGTGCCGATGAGCGCCGAGCGCTGCAGATCGGTCGCGATGGGGAAGTTCAGGGCGATGTTCGCCGCGATGGTCTGCGAGTTGTAGCCGTCGGTGAGCAGGGCCACGGAGTAGATCAGGCTGGGTGAGACGATCAGCGCGATCGCCATCGTCTCGCCCAGCGCACGGCCGAGGCCGAGCAGGGTCGCGGAGACCATGCCGCTGCGGGCATAGGGGATGACGGCGAGCCGGACCATCTCCCAGCGGGTCGCGCCGAGCGCGAGGGCCGCCTCCTCGTGCAGGCGCGGTGTCTGCAGGAAGATCTCGCGCGTGATGGAGGTGACGATCGGGAGGATCATGACCGCGAGCACCACGCCACCGGCGAGCATGGTCGACCCGGTGCTGGACACCGGGCCCCGGAAGAGCGGGATCCAGCCCAGGTAGTCGTTGAGGAACTGCGCGAAGGGAATGAGCAACGGGCGCATCACGATGATGCCCCAGAGTCCGAAGACGATGGAGGGTACCGCAGCGAGCAGGTCGATGATGTACCCGAGGAAGCCCGCGATGCGGCGCGGTGCGTAGTGCGAGATGAACAGCGCGATGCCGATGGCGACGGGCGTGCCGAGGACCATCGCGATGAGGGCGGCCCAGACGCTTCCCCACAGGAGCGGTCCGACGTAGTCCCAGAAGTTCGCCCAGTCCTTGTTCTGGTATCCGGCGAGGTCGCCTTCGCCCCAGTTCGCGGTGATGGCCGGCAGGCCCTTGAGGATCAGGAAGATCGCGACGCCGGCCAGGATGACCATGATCGAGACCGCAGCCGTGGTGGACAGGCCGAGGAAGACCGAGTCGCCGGCGCGGCGCCCTCCTGTGATGGAAGAGCGCTTCTGGCTGGGCGCAGCGGTGACGTCAGTCACGACGGGCCCCCAGATCGAACGGGGTCATGTGTTCTCTCCTCGGGTCGGGAAGATCGCAGAGGCGGATGTTCGGAGGTCCGGCTCAGCAGAGTCGTCGACGCGGGGTCGAAGGCCCTGCTCAGCCCGTTCCGGCCTGCACGAGAGTGCGCAGGCCGGAACGGGACCGAGGTGTTACTTGATGCTGTTCAGCGTCTCCGCGGCGGCGGTGAGAACCGACTCGGGCAGCGGCGCGGAGCCGGCGTTCTTCTCGGCGACCGACTGACCGAGCGAGCTCGTGACGAAGCCGAGGTACGACTTCACGAGCTCCGCCTGAGCGGCATCCTTGAACGTCGTGCAGACGACGGCGTAGGACACCAGCGGGATCGGGTAGGCGTCAGCGGAGAGCTTGGCGTAGTCGAACTTCTTCGACAGGTCGCCCGGGACGCCGTTGGAGGCGTCCACCGCGGCCGACTCGAAGGCAGCGGCGGCGGCGTCGCCGCTGTAGGCGACGGCCTTGCCGTCCGTGAGGATCGATGCCGCGTTCAGCGTGCCGATGGCGGAGTGGTCGGCGTAGCCGATCGTGCCGGTGCCGGCCTTGACGGCCTCGACGACACCCGATCCGCCCTTCTGCTTGGACACGTTGCCCTCGACCGGCCAGTCCTTGCCCGCGGGGGAGGTCCAGACCGCGGACTGCGTCGCCGCGAGGTAGTTGGTGAAGTTCTGGGTCGTGCCCGAGCCGTCCGAGCGCGCGACGGTGGTGATGGGACCGGCGGCCAGCGCCGTCCCGTTGTCCTTCGTGATCGCCGGGTCGGACCAGTCGGTGATCTGGAGCGCGAAGATCTTCGCGATCGTCTCGCCGCTCAGGGTCAGCTCGGTGACGCCGGGGATGTTGAAGATGATCGCGACGCCATCGAGGTAGACGGGGATGTTGACGCCACCCTCGGTGCAGATGGCCTTCGACTGGGCGGTCTGGTCGGCGTTCAGGGGCGCGTCGGAGCCCGCGAAGTCGTACGCGCCGCTGAGGAAGTTCGTGACGCCTCCGCCCGAGCCCTGCGACTTGTCGTAGTTGATCGTGACGTTCTTCGCGGTGGCGTTGTAGGCGCTCGTCCACGCGGCCTGCGCGTTGGACTGGGCGCTCGAGCCGCCGGCGGTGATGGTGCCGGAGAGGCTGGGGTCGATCTCGAAGGCGACCGAGCTGGGGGTGGGGCTCGCGCTCTCCGACGGCGTGGCCGCGGGAGTCGACGAACATCCGGCGAGGGAGAGGGCCGCGACGGCGGCGACAGCGCCCAGCTGGGCGATGCGGGTGAGCTTCACTGTGAGTCCTTCAGGTAGTCAGGGTGGTGCTGCCCGGTGCAGGGCACGTTGGGGACGGTAGACGCCGACTCTTACGAGACGGCGCTGTGGTGGTGAACGGGAGGTGAACGAGCCGGGGGCAGTCGGCGCGACGGTGCACGCCGCAGATCAGGTGTTCGCGGGACGTTCACGTCGGCTGACTATTCTGTCGCGCATGGCGAAGACGACGAAGGACGAGCGCGCCGCTCTCGAGGCGATCGACGAGGCGGCCGATGCCGTCTCGCGGGCGAAGAAGCTGCGACGGTCTCTCCCCAAGAAGCAGGGGCGGAAACTCGATGACGCGATCGACGAGGCGCGGGACGCCGCGGACGTGACGAAGAAGCGCATCCGTCGCGCTCCGCGCGATGTCGCGCGGACGGCGGAACGCGCGGCCCGTCGCCTCGAGCGTGCCGTGGCGAAGGTCGTGGCCGCCGTGGAGCACAAGGAGCGTCTCCGGGCGGACGCGCGGGCCGCCGCAGAGGCGGCCGAGGCCGCGGAGCGCGCTGCTGCGCTGCGTGCCGAGGAGGCCAAGGCCGCCCGGAAAGCGGCACGGCGCGCGGAGAAGGACGCGGCGCGCGCGGAGCGGGCGGCCGAGCTGGCGAGCGACGCGCTCACAGTCCAGCTGGCAGCGCGTCCCGTGGAGCCGGACGCAGAGGCGGAAGGAGCGCTCGCCGCGATGACCGTCGCGCAGTTGCGCGCCAAGGCGCGTTCCGAGGGGCGCAGCGGATACTCCCGGCTGGCGAAGGCCGCCCTGATCGACCTGCTCAGCTGACGTGGAGTCGGATGTTCAGGCGGTTCTCGACCGCCGCGCGCAGGCCGCTCCGGCACGCACACTGGTCGATGTCCTTCGCGAGAGCACAGCGCGCTATCCCGAGGCCTCGGCGATCGATGACGGCTCCGGCGCGCTGAGCTACCGCGAGCTGACGGCCCGCGTGGGCGCGACGGCCGCGCGCCTCCACGCCGCAGGCGTGCGACGCGGAGACCGGGTCGGAGTGCGGATGCCGTCCGGCTCGAAGGAGCTCTACGTCGGAATTCTGGGCATCCTCGCCGCCGGTGCGGCTTACGTGCCCGTCGACGCCGACGACCCCGATGAACGGGCACGACTCGTCTTCGGCGAGGCGCGCGTGCGCGGAGTGATCACCGGGACGGGCGAGTTCACCGCTGCGGACGGAATCGCCGAGGAGCCCGATTCGGTGGAGCTCTTCGATGGCGACGCGCCGCATCCGTCGACGCACGCCGTCGTCACCGTCCCACCGCCCGATCCCGCCGATGACGCCTGGGTCATCTTCACCTCGGGGTCGACCGGTGTGCCCAAAGGGGTGGCGGTCTCGCATCGCTCGGCCGCGGCGTTCGTCGATGCCGAGGCGCGGCTCTTCCTGCAAGGGGCGCCGCTCGGCCCCGACGATCGGGTCCTGGCGGGGCTGTCGGTGGCCTTCGATGCCTCCTGCGAGGAGATGTGGCTCGCGTGGCGGCACGGTGCGTGCCTCGTGCCGGCACCACGGTCCCTCGTCCGGTCGGGTGAGGACCTCGGCCCGTGGCTGCTCCGCCAGGGGATCACCGTCGTCTCCACCGTGCCGACGCTGGCTGCGATGTGGGCCACCGCGGCGATCGAGAACGTCCGACTGCTGATCTTCGGCGGGGAGGCCTGCCCTCCGGAGCTCGCCTCCCGGCTGGCCGACGATGGACGCGAGGTCTGGAACACCTACGGTCCGACGGAGGCGACGGTCGTGGCGTGCGCGGCGCTCCTGGACGGCACCTCACCGGTGCGCATCGGTCTCCCGCTCGACGGCTGGGCGCTGGCGGTCGTGGACGGCGAGGGTCGGCCCGTGGCCGAAGGTGGCATCGGCGAGCTCATCATCGGAGGCATCGGGCTCGCACGCTACCTCGACTCCGAGAAGGATGCCGAGAAGTACGCCCCGATGCCGTCGCTCGGATGGGAACGCGCTTACCGATCCGGCGATCTCGTCCGCTTCGAGGCGGCGGGGCTCGTCTTCCAGGGGCGCGCCGACGATCAGGTCAAGGTCGGCGGTCGCCGGATCGAGCTGGGCGAGGTCGAGAACGCTCTGCAGGATCTCCCCGGCGTGACCGGTGCCGCGGCGGCAGTACGGACGACCGAGGCGGGCGTGCCCGTGCTCGTCGGCTACCTGGCCGCGGCATCCGACTTCGATCGTCTTGCCGCCCGCGCCGCGCTCGCCGAGCGTCTGCCCGCGCCGCTCGTTCCCCTGCTCGCGGTCGTGGACGAGCTCCCCGTGCGCACGTCGGGCAAGGTCGACCGGGCGGCGTTGCCGTGGCCGCTGCCGAACGTCGAGATCCCGGCCTCCGACATGTCGCCCGCAGAAGCCTGGCTGGCCGCGCAGTGGCAGGCCGTGCTGGGCCTGCCGGTCACCGACCGCAAGGCGGACTTCTTCGATCTGGGCGGCGGGTCGCTCGCCGCCGCGCAGCTCGTCTCGCGCATTCGCGCCCGCGTCCCCGACTTCTCGGTCGCCGACGTCTACGACATCCCGCGCCTGAGCGCGATGGCGAAGGCGGTCGGGCACGCGCTGCGCGACGAGGACATCGCCTTCCATCGCCCCGAGCCGACGCCACGCCGCATGCAGTGGCTCCAGACCCTCCTCGGAGCGCCGCTGTTCATCATCAGCGGCTTCCGCTGGATGCTCTACCTCCTCGCCGCGTCGGCGATCCTGCGACTTTTCCCCGGTTTCGACGTGCTGCCCGAGACGCCGGTGGCGCTTCTCGTGATCGGCCTGCTCCTGTTCGCCACCCCGTTCGGGCGGATGGCGGTGGCGGTTCTCGCGGCACGGACGCTCCTCGCGGGGCTGCGGCCCGGCGACTACCCGCGGGGCGGTGGGGTGCACATCCGTCTGTGGCTCGCGGAGCAGATCGCCGATCAGGTGGATGCCGTGGGACTCTCCGGCGCACCGTGGATCAGCTACTACGCGCGTGCGCTCGGCGCCCGTATCGGACGGGGCGTGGATCTGCACGCGCTCCCGCCGATCACCGGCATGCTCGAGATCGGGGACGGCGCCGCGATCGAACCCGAAGTCGACCTGTCCGGGTACTGGATCGACGGAGATGTCGTGCGCATCGGCGGCATCCGCATCGGCGCCGACGCGACGATCGGATCTCGGAGCACCCTCGCACCGGGCACCCGAATCGGCCGGCGCGCGGAGATCGCGCCGGGCTCAGCAGTCTTCGGTCGCGTCCGCGCAGATCAGACGTGGGCGGGCTCGCCCGCAGAGCGCGTCGGCGGCGCGGGTGAGCGACCGGGTTCGGGAGCCGATCCGTGGCCCGCCGAGCGGGCGCCGGCTCCCACCCGTTGGCTGTGGGCGTACGCGGCGTCGGCGCTGGGACTCGCCCTCCTGCCGCTCGTCGCCTTCGCCGCCGCCGGTGTCGTCGTCGCCTGCGGCATCGCGGGGGCGGAGACCCTGGGCGCCGCGTTCCTCGGCGCGCTGACGTGGCTCGTCCCCGCGGTCGTCGTGGCAGGCCTCGTCGTCGCCGTGACGGTGGTCGTGGCCGTCCGGCTGCTCTCGATCGGACTCGCCGAAGGCGTCCATCCCGTCCGCAGCCGCATCGGCTGGCAGGCATGGACGATCGAGCGGTTGCTCGACTCCGCACGCACCATCCTGTTCCCGCTCTACTCGAGCCTGTTCACGCCCGTGTGGCTGCGGATGCTCGGTGCGCGCGTGGGCCGGGACGTCGAGGCATCCACCGTCCTCCTTCTGCCCTCCATGACCCGCATCGAGGACGGCGCGTTCCTCGCCGACGACACCATGGTCGCCTCCTACGAGCTGCGCGGCGGGTGGATGCGCCTCGGTCGCGTGCAGATCGGCAAGCGCGCGTTCCTCGGCAATTCGGGTATGGCCGCCCCCGGTCACCGCGTGCCGCGCGACGGCCTCGTCGCCGTCCTCTCCTCGGCGCCGGCGAAAGCGAAGCCGGGCTCATCCTGGCTCGGTTCGCCAGCCGTGCGCCTGCGGCGTCTGTCCGCGGAGGGCGACGAGTCGCGCACCTACCAACCGCCGGCGGGCCTTCGAGTGGCGCGGACGCTGTGGGAGCTCTGCCGCTTCGTCCCGGTCGTCGTCACCTGCGCGATCGGCCTCGCGGTGCTCTTCACCCTGGCGGCCGCGATCGAGGCGTGGGGGCTCGGCATCGCCGTCCTCGTCTCGGGACTCGTCCTGCTGGCGGCGGGCGCCTTCGCCGCCGCGGTCTCCACGGCGGCGAAATGGCTGATCGTCGGCCCGATCCGTGCAGGCGAGCAGCCGCTGTGGTCGAGCTTCGTCTGGCGTACGGAGGTGTCGGACACCTTCACCGAGATGGTCGCGGCGCCGTGGTTCGCGCGGTCGGCGGCAGGCACTCCGGCGCTCGCCGTGTGGCTGCGCTCGCTCGGCTCGACGATCGGCCGCGGCGTCTGGTGCGACAGCTACTGGCTGCCCGAGCCCGACCTCGTGACGCTCGGCGACGGGGCGACGGTCAATCGCGGCTGCGTTGTGCAGACGCACCTGTTCCATGATCGAATCATGAGCATGGACACCGTCGAACTCGAAGCGGGAGCCACCCTCGGCCCGCACAGTGTCATTCTGCCCGCGGCATCCATCGGCGCGCACGCGACCGTGGGACCGGCCTCACTCGTCATGCGCGGCGAGTCCGTGCCGGTCGGATCGCGCTGGAGCGGAAACCCCATCGGCCCGTGGCGGGCAGTGAAGGTCCGCGCCTACCAGTCGACATCGTGAGCGGGCATGACCCCTACGCACCCGAGAGCGGCGATCCGTCGTACGACGTCGAGTCCTACGACCTCACGCTCGACTACCGTGTGCGGACCAATCGGCTCGAAGGGCGCGCGGTGCTCAACGCCGTCGCGGCGGTGCCGGTCTCTGCGGTGAGCATCGATCTCGTGCGCCTCCGCGCGACGCGCGTCCGGGTGGACGGCGAGCGACGGACCTCGTTCTCCCAGGGTCCGCGGAAGCTCCGCGTCACGCTGCCGCGCCGGATGGCGCCGGGCGAGCGCTTCTCGGTCGAGATCGTCTACGCAGGCGCGCCGGCGCCGCGACGGTCGAGATGGGGTGCGATCGGCTGGGAGGAGCTCGAGGACGGGGCGCTGGTGGCATCCCAGCCCACGGGGGCTCCGACCTGGTTCCCCTGCAACGACCGTCCGGACAACCGTGCGCGCATGCGCGTGTCGTTGACGACGGATGCCGATTACCTCCCCGTCGCCACAGGGCGCCTGCGGGGCGTGCGTACTGCCGCCGGCCGTGTGACCGCCGAGTCTGAGTCGACCGTCCCAGTCGCCACCTACCTCGCCGCGGCGCACATCGGCCGCTACGAATCCCGCACCCTGACGGGCGACGATCGTGTGCGCCTGGTGTCGCCGCCCACGTTGCGCTCCGCCGCCGACCGGGCTTTCGCCGACGTGCCCGCGATGCTCGCGCTGTTCGACGGAGCGTTCGGCGCATACCCGCAGGAGGATTGCACGCTCGTCGTGACGCCCGATGAGCTCGAGATCCCGCTCGAGGCGCAGGGGATGGCCGTCTTCGGGGCCAATCATCTCGTCGCCGCCGAGCAGCGCCTCATTGCGCACGAGCTGGCGCATCAGTGGTTCGGCAACAGCGTCGGCATCGCCCACTGGCGGGACATCTGGCTCAACGAGGGCTTTGCGTGCTTCGCGGAGTGGATGTGGTCAGAGCGCGCGGGCCGGGCCACGATCGCGCAGAAGGCGGCGAAGCACCACGCGCGGCTGAGCGCCCTGCCGCAGGACCTCCTCCTGTCCGATCCGGGCCCGGACCTCATGTTCGACGACCGTGTCTACAAGCGCGGAGCGCTGACTCTGTATGCGCTGAGGTGCGCGCTCGGTGAGAGTGTCTTCACCGAGATCCTGCGTGGGTGGGCGGAGCTCCATCGGCATCTGCTCGCGACGACGGCGGATTTCCGAGCCTTCGTGGCGGCGCGCACCCCCGTCGATGTCGAGCCGGTGTTCACGGCGTGGTTGGACAGTCTCGACCTGCCTCCCCTTCCGGAGTCCACGCCAGTGCGACGCTGAGCAGGACTCCCGGCGCGAGAGCGCGCTCCGCGGAAGGGGCGGGCTCCACTCCGGTGACGGGGCAGTCCCGACCCGGGACGCGGGCACGCCAGCCGTCGATGGTCTCGGCGATCTCCACGTGGGCCGGGTCGATCCGCAGTCCACGTCCGTCCGCCTTCAGCGCCGCCTCGGTACGCACCCAGCGCAAGAGGCCGCCCGGGGCGCCCCCCGCGGCGTTGCGCACTGCGTCTTCGAGAGGTTCCGCGTCGATTCCGAGGCCCGTCGGCACGAAGCCGGCGCGGTGGACACGCGGGTGCACGGCGACGACCGCGATCGTTCCCGCGTAACTGACCGACGCGAGCCATGGCGCGCCGGTGACCTGCACGGGTCCGTGCGGCCCGCCGCAGTACGGGCATCGAGCGGAGAGCGCGGCCTTCGGATGTCCCGCCGCCGCGAGGAGGTCACGCACAAGCGACCAGGCGACGTCCCGGCGTTCCGTGCGAGCGGCGGGTGCGGGCGCCCACGCAACCCGGAGGCCGTCCACGTCAGGGCTTGGGTTCGTGGGTCTCGATGCAGACGATGCCCGATCCGGGGTGCTCGCGGGAGAGGTGCACGACGGAGAACGACCCGGGTTCGAGCGCCGATGCGCTGCCCAGGTACGAGCCGCGCAATGTCCCGGTGGCGAGGGCGAGCTCCGCGAGGATGCCGGGCAGCACGGGCCCGTGACTGCACAGGACGGCGCTCTTGCGTGAGCGCACGCGCTTGCCGATGACGGCGCGCAGATCCGACGTGCCGTCCTCCCAGGCATCCTGGCTGATGAGCGGCGTCCGCTCGATCGTGCGCCCGAGCGCCGCCGCGAGCGGCGTCACGGTCGCGACGCAGCGCACGGCATCGCTCGAGATGACCCGTCGCACGCCGAACGCGCGCAGCGGGCCCACGAGCGCGTGGGCCTGGCGCGTGCCGCGCCCCGTCAGCGGGCGGGCGGCATCCGCGCCGTCCCACTCCTCGCGCGGCAATGCCTTGGCGTGGCGGAGCACGATGATCGGGAATGTCGAGAGGATGCCGTCGTCGACGTACCGCAAGAACTGGTCGAGGATCTCGACGTCGACGGGGTAGGAGAGGTAGCTGCGCGCCTTGCGGGGCGAGACCCATTCGATCGCGGCGATCTCCTTGTTGGGGACGAACGCCGACGCGCGGATCGCCTTCTCGGTCGCCTCCGCGGCCCAGTAGTGCACGATCTTCTGGCGGCCTTTGGCCATGCGGTAGCGCGAGACGCCGACGGGGATGCCGAGGTGCACCGCGATCCCGGTCTCCTCGAAGATCTCCCGCACCGCCGTCTCGGCGAGCGTCTCGCCCGGGTCGACCTTGCCCTTGGGGAGCGTGACGTCGGCGTACGCGGTGCGGTGGATCACGAGGATGCGGAGCTTCCCCTCGACGACGCGCCAGACGACCCCGCCCGCGGCGAAGACGGCGGTCTCGGTCATCGCACCGCCCGCGCCCGCCGCCGGCGCTGGATCTGCGTCATCGTGCGCTCCTGCAGGTCGACGAGCGGCGTGCCCGTCTCGGAGACGTGGTGGCGCACCCAGTCGCCCGCGGGCTCCAGATGCCACGAACTCGTCTCGTCGCTCATCGCGACGTCGAAGAGGTCGACGAGCTCCTTGACATGGGCGGGCGCCACGACGCGCACGAGCGCCTCGACACGGCGGTCGAGGTTCCGGTGCATCATGTCGGCGCTGCCGATGTAGACCTGGGGATCGCCGTCGTTCGCGAACGCGAAGATGCGGGAGTGCTCGAGGTAGCGCCCGAGGATCGAGCGCACGGTGATGTTGTCGCCGACGCCGTCGAGGCCCACCTTCAGCGAGCAGATGCCGCGCACCCAGACGTCGACGCGCACACCGGCTGCGCTCGCTCGGTAGAGCGCGTCGATGATCTGCTCGTCGACCATGGAGTTGACCTTGATGCGGATGTGCGCCGGCTTCCCGTCGAGCGCGTTGCGGCACTCCTTGTCGATGAGTCGGAGCAGGCCCTTGCGCAGGTGCAGCGGCGCCACCAGGAGGCGCTTGAACTTCTTCTCGATCGCGTAGCCGCTCAGCTCGTTGAACAGGCGCGTGAGGTCGCGACCGACCTGCTCGTCGGCCGTGAACAGGCCGAAGTCCTCGTACAGGCGACTGGTCTTCGGGTTGTAGTTGCCGGTGCCGATGTGGCTGTAGCTGCGCAGCATCCCGTCTTCCTCACGGATGACGTGGAGGAGCTTGCAATGGGTCTTGAGGCCGACGAGACCGTAGACGACGTGCACGCCGGCCTTCTCGAGCTTGCGTGCCCAGACGATGTTGGCGGCTTCGTCGAAGCGGGCTTTGACCTCGACGAGCGCGAGTACCTGCTTCCCGCGCTCGGCGGCGTCGATGAGCGCCTGCACGATGGGGCTGTCGCCCGACGTGCGGTAGAGCGTCTGCTTGATGGCGAGCACGTGCGGATCACGCGCGGCCTGCTCGAGGAAGGCGACGACGCTCGTCGTGAACGACTCGTACGGGTGGTGCACGAGCACGTCGCTCTTGCGGATCGCGCTGAAGAAGTCCGCGCGGCCGTTCTGCTCGGCGGGTTGGAAGGCGGCGGCCGTCACGGGGACGTGGGCGGGGTAGTGCAGCTCCGGCCGATCGATGCGGGACAGGTCGAACAGCCCGCGCAGGTCCAGCGGGCCGGGGAGGCGGTAGACCTCCTGCTCGGTGACCTCGAGCTCGTTGATGAGGAGGTCGAGGGTCACGTCGTCCATCTCCTCGGTCACCTCGAGACGGATGGGCGGACCGAACCGGCGGCGCAGGAGCTCGGCTTCGAGTGCCTGGATGAGGTTCTCGGTCTCGTCCTCCTCGATCGCGACATCCTCGTTGCGGGTGAGGCGGAACGTGTGGTGCTCGAGGATCTCCATGCCCGGGAAGAGGTCGCCCAGGTGGTTGGCGATGAGCTGCTCGAGCGGCAGATACCGTGAGCGGCCGGATGCCCCGGATGCGTTCGACCGCGGGACTTCGACGAACCGCGGCAGCATCGGCGGCACCTTCAGGCGGGCGAACTCCTGCCGGCCGGTCTTGGCGTTGCGGATGCGGATCGCGAGGTTGAGGGAGAGGCCCGAGATGTACGGGAACGGGTGCGCAGGGTCCACCGCGAGCGGCATGAGCACGGGGAACACCTGCGCCTGGAAGTAGTCGTACAGATTCTGCCGGTCGTCGTCGCCGAGCTCGTCCCAGCGGACGACCTCGATCCCGGCATCCGCCAGCGCCGGCTGCACGAGATCGGCCCACGCTCGGGCGTGGCGCAGCTGCAGCGCGTGCGCATCCTCGGAGATGTCGGCGAGCACGTCCTGGGGTGCGCGCCCGACGTTCGTGGGAACGGCGAGGCCCGTGACGATGCGGCGCTTCAGTCCCGCGACACGCACCATGAAGAACTCGTCGAGGTTGGAGGCGAAGATCGCGAGGAAGTTGGCCCGCTCGAGCACCGGCAGCGACGGGTCTTCCGCCAGCTCGAGCACACGCTGGTTGAAGGCGAGCCAGCTGAGCTCGCGGTCCATGTAGCGGTTGTCGGGAAGTTGCGCGTCGTCGACTTCGACGGTCTCGTCGAAGTCATCGTCGTCTGCCTCGCCCAGACCGTAGTCCAGAACCTCGGTGTCAATCATGCCCTCATCATTGCAGGGACCGGTGACCGGCGCGTTAACGAGCGGAGGTGGCCGCCTGCTCGTCCTCGTAGACGTTGAAGCGGTACCCGACATTGCGCACCGTGCCGATCAGCTGTTCGAGGTCGCCGAGCTTGGCGCGCAGGCGCCGCACGTGCACGTCGACCGTGCGCGTGCCGCCGAAGTAGTCGTAGCCCCACACCTCACTGAGGAGCTGTTCCCTCGTGAACACCCGCGAGGGGTGCGTCGCGAAGAAGTGCAGCAGCTGGAACTCCTTGTAGGTGAGGTCGAGTGGCTTCCCGTGCACCTTCGCCGAGTAGGAGGACTCGTCGATCGTGATGCCCGAGGTCTGGATGCGGCTCGTCGTCTGCTCGGCGCTCTGTCGCCCGACCGCCAGCCGGACGCGCGCGTCGACCTCGGCGGGGCCTGCGGTGTGGAGGATGACGTCGTCGATGCCCCAGTCGGTGGAGACCGCGGTGAGCCCGCCCTCCGTGACGATGAGGACCAGGGGAGCGTCGAGACCCGTCGTGTTGAGGATCTTGCAGAGGGACTTCGCGCCCACGAGGTCGGTCCGCGCGTCGACGAAGATGACGTCGGCGTTCGGTGCGTTGACGAGCTGCGCCGGCTCGGCGGGGATCTGCCGCACGCGGTGGCTGAGCAGTTCGAGGGCGGGCAGGGCGGGGCCACCGCCGAGGGCGGAGCTCAAGACGAGGAGCTGAGCCATGAAGTCCCTTCCCGGCGATCTCGTCGCCAGTGCCTACATCTTAGGGCGCGATGCGCGAGTGTTCGGGCGCGGGGTGCGGCGAGGGACGCGCGAAGGGGCGGTGTCCGTCATGATGGGGGGATGACGGTTCCCGGACTTGCACCGCGCGGCGGCTTCGGCGGCATCCTCGCCGTGTGGGCGGCGGCCGCGGTGGTCGCGATCGTGATCGGGCTCGCGGCACCCAGCGAATGGCGCGCCGCGTGGATGGCGGTCGGCCTCGCCGGATGCCTCGTGCTCTCCTTCGTCGTCCAGCTCGTCGTCGGGCACGCCGAAGGGTTCCTGCGTCGCATCGCGGCGAGTGTGATCGGAGCTTTCGTCGTGATGGGACTCATCGGCGTCGGACTGGGGCTCGCGAGCCTGTTCGCCGGGTAGAGTGGTCCCATGGACCTCGTCGCACTCGAACTCTTCTTCGTGGGGCTCCTCGCACTCGCGTCGCTCGCGATCGTCTTCGTGTCGGGCGTCGTGATCAAGAACCTCTATCGCGGCCAGCGCTGAGCACGTGTTCGATCTTCCGACCGATCTGCCGGCGGACATCGTTCCGCTCTCCTGGCTGCTCGGCGTCTGGGAGGGGACGGGGGTCATCGATCATGAGGCATCCGGCACCCGTTTCTCCGGAGAGTTCGCCCATCGCGTGAGCTTCAGCCACGACGGGGGTGACTACGTCAACTACGCCGCGAGTGCGTGGCTTCTGGGCGACGACGAGGACGCGCCCCGCACCCCCCTCGTCGCCGAATCCGGCTACTGGCGGCTGGCGCGGCCGGCGGAGGACACGGATCCCGGCCCCGCCCTCCTGCCGGCATCCGCGGCGCGCGAGAGCGCGCGCACCGCCGACGACGTCGAGGCGTTGCGGAACGCCGACGGCGGGTTCGACCTCGAGGTCGCGATCGTGCATTCGGACGGGATCAGCGAGCTGTACCTCGGTCAGGTGCGCGGGCCGCGCATCGACCTCGCGACCGACGCGATCGTGCGCCCTGCCAGCGCGAAGCCGTACGCCTCGGCGACCCGCATGTACGGGTACGTCGACGGACATCTGCTCTGGGCGTGGGACATCGCCGCCCTCGGCGGGGCGCTCTCGTCGCACGCGTCCGCGCGCCTGGCGCGGGCGGAATGAGCGCACGGCGATGACGGATCCGTTCGCCGCCGTGCCCGGCGCCGTGTTCGACGGCGACCTCCTCAGCCACCTCGGCTCACCCGCGCGCGAGCAGCGTGAGCTCGCGGCCGGGCGGGCGCTCGCGCCGCTCGCATCGCGCGCCGTCGTGACGGTCACGGGCCCCGACCGCCTCAGCTGGCTCGACTCGATCACCTCGCAGGCGCTCGCCGGCCTCGCGCCGGGCGAGAGCACCGAGCTGCTCGTCCTCGACCCGCAGGGTCATGTCGAGCATGCCGCCGCGGTCGTCGACGACGGCGAGCGGACCTGGCTCATCGTCGACCGCTCCCGTGCCGGAGACCTCGCGACGTGGCTCACGCGCATGCGCTTCCGGCTGCGCGTCGAGGTGCAGGATGCCGCGGACACCCATCGGGTCGTCGGAGGGACCCGCGACGCCGTCACGCCGCTCCGGGCCGCCGCCGTCTGGCACGACCCCTGGCCCCGCGTGACCGCCGGCGGGTGGGGCTATGCCGCGACCGACCCGCACCCCGGCGCCGAGCGCGACTGGGCGGAGGCGATCGTCGACGTCGCGGAGTACGCGCGGATCGCGGCGGCGGGTGTGGACGGCAGCGC
This sequence comes from Microbacterium sp., assembly GCF_017305435.1. GTDB lineage: Bacteria > Actinomycetota > Actinomycetes > Actinomycetales > Microbacteriaceae > Microbacterium. The sequence continues at coordinate 61,046 of NZ_JAFKIP010000009.1, forward strand.
GCCGTCGATCGCGGGGGAGCTCGCCGCGGAGGCGCTGCGGGTCGCGGCTTGGCGCCCGCGCTCGTCTCGCGAGGCCGACGGGCGCGCGCTGCCGCACGAGGCCGACTGGCTGCGGACGGCGGTGCACCTGGACAAGGGATGTTACCGCGGTCAGGAGACCGTCGCGAAGGTACACAATCTCGGGCATCCTCCGCGCCGCCTCGTCTTCCTGCATCTCGACGGCAGCGACGCCGTGCTGCCCGGTCCAGGCTCCGAAGTGCTCCAGAACGGTGATGTGGTGGGCGCCGTGACCTCCGTCGCGCGCCACCACGACGAAGGACCCATCGCGCTCGCCTACGTCAAGCGCACGACGCCGATCGACGCGGACCTCGTCGTACGTGCAGAAGACGGTGATGTCGCCGCCGCGCAGGAGCCGATCGTGCCGCCCGACGCGGGGCGCACCGCCGCAGTGCCGCGCCTGCCGCGGCTCTCGCGCCGCCGCTGACGGGCCGGCGTGAACGTGTCGGAACGACCGTCGGAGCCCCCCGCAGATACCCGCGCGGTGCCGACGGGGTGGCGCCGGAGGATATCCCCGCGGCGCGGACTCGACCGCGTGCGCGACTCGCTCGGTGCGATCGCGCAGATCGTCATCGCGGCGACGGCGGCGTTCGCGTTCGCGCACTACGTGCTCGGTCACCCCGCCCCGCTGCTCGCCGCAACCGTCACGATCTCGAGTCTCGGGCTCGTCCGCGACGCACGCCCGCGTCGCGTCGCGGAGACCGTCGTGGGTATGGTCCTCGGCATCCTCATCGCGGAGCTCATCGTGCTCGTCGCGGGGATCGGCTGGTGGCAGCTCGGCCTGACGCTCGCGGCGAGTCTGCTGGTGGCGCGGTTCCTCTCCGCGCAGCCCGCGTTCGCCGTCGCGGCGGCGATCCAGGCGGCGATCGTCATGGTGATCCCCGCGAGCGTCCCGTTCCTGCGCCTGGCGGACGGGGTCGTCGGCGGCGTCGCGGCGCTGCTCGTGACGGCGCTCGTGCCGCGGAGCCCGCTCCGCGCGGTCGCCGCAGAGGGCGCCGAGGTGTTCGCCGCCTTCGACGGCGCGGTCACGACGCTCGTGCAGGGGCTTCGGCGGGGTGACCGCATGCGGGCCGAACGCGGGCTGGAGAAGGCGCGGGCGCTCCAGGACCCGATCGACCAGTGGCGCACCGCGATCGACTCGGGCGCGGCCGTCGCGCGGCTCTCTCCGTTCCTGCGCCGCCAGCGAACCGAGTTCGAACGACAGGAGCGCATCCGCACCCAGCTGGACCTTGCGAGCCGCAACCTGCGGGTGATCGCCAGGCGCGTGGTGTACCTGTGCGACGACGGCGTCGCGCGGCCGGTCGCCGCCGACCTGCTGGCGGAGCTCGGCGCGGGCGCCCGGCGCGTCGCCGACGCGATCGGCGACATCTCCTATGAGCCGGTCGCGCGCGAGGCGGTCCGCGCCGTCGCGTCCCGGCTCGATCCGGCGGCGCTCGCCGCCGGATCGTCGAGCGTCGATCAGAACCTCATCGGCGCGCTGCGCCCGCTCGCGGTCGACCTGATGTCGGCGGCGGGCATGCCCGCCGCCGACGCGCGCGCCGCCCTGCCCCGTACCTGAACGCCGCGCTGCGCCCTTCTCACCGAGCCAGTCTCACCGGGGCGTTCTCACCGCGCCGTTCTCACCGGGTCGGGAGAGCGGGGGCGACCGTCGCCCAGGGGACGGTCACCTCGCCGAGGCGCCAGCGGGAGCGGCCCTGGACGGGCCAGTCCGACGCGGCGAGGGCGTCGAGCGCCGTGCGCCAGCGGTGCACGGGGCCGAACGGGGCGGATGCCGCGGCCCGCACCCACTCGGCATCCAGCGCGGCGAGGAACGCGTGCACCGGCTCGCCCGGCACATTGCGGTGGATGAGCGCCTTGGGCAGCCGCTCGGCGGCGATCCCGGGGGACTCGAGCTCCGCGAGCCGCAGCGACAGCGTGAGCGAGCGCGGCGCGGCATCCGCCCCCACCTCGATCCACGTGCACACGCGGCCCAGCTCGTCGCACGTCCCTTCGACGAGGATGCCGCTGGGCTGCAGCCGCGCGCACATGAGCGCCCAGGCGCCCGCGACGTCGCTCTCGTCGTACTGCCGCAGGACGTTGAAGGCGCGGATGATCGCCGGTCGTCGCGCAGCGAACGCCTCGGGCATCGGCACTTCGAAACCGCCGCGCGCGAACGCGACCCGGGCGTCCGGCCGGAACGGCGTCCGCCCCGCGCGCACGTCGCCCAGCTGCGCGTTCGCGCGGGCGACGCGAGCCGGGTCGATCTCGAGGCCGACGACCTCGACGCCCTGTCGCGCGGCGCGCAGCCGCGCCTCGAGCTCGAACGCCGTCACGCCGCTCGCACCGTAGCCGAGATCGACGACGAGGGGATCCGCCGCGCGCCGGAGGACCGGATGCCGTGCGATCCAGCGGTCCACGCGGCGCAGCCGGTTCGTGTTCGTCGTGCCGCGAGTGATCTGGCCGACGATCTCGCGCCGCGGGACCCCGCGCCCGGCGCGGTGTTTCTCCGGCGTCATCCCTCCATGATGCCAGCGGGCGATCGGTAGGATGACGAGCATGACCGCTCCCTACACGCTGATCCTCCTCCGCCACGGGCAGAGTGAGTGGAACAAGACCAACCAGTTCACGGGCTGGGTCGACGTCCGCCTCACCGAACAGGGCCGCACCGAGGCCGCGCGGGGCGGCGAGCTGCTCAAGGAGTCCGGCATCCTGCCCGACGTCCTGCACACCTCGGTCCTCAGCCGCGCGATCCAGACGGCGAACATCGCGCTCGACAGCGCGGACCGGCTGTGGATCCCGGTGAAGCGCACGTGGCGCCTCAACGAGCGCCACTACGGCGCCCTGCAGGGCAAGGACAAGGCGCAGACCCTCGAAGAGTTCGGCAACGAGCAGTTCATGCTGTGGCGCCGCTCGTTCGACGTGCCGCCCCCGCCGCTCGCGGACGACGACCAGTACAGCCAGGTGAACGACCCGCGCTACGTCGGGATCGACGGCGAGGTGCCGCGCACCGAGTCGCTGGCGATCGTCATCGACCGGATGCTGCCGTACTGGGAGTCGGACATCAAGCCCGACCTGGCGGCCGGGAAGACGGTGCTCGTCACCGCGCACGGCAACTCGCTGCGCGGCCTCGTGAAGCACCTCGACAAGATCTCCGATGCCGACATCGCCGAGCTCAACATCCCCACCGGCATCCCGCTCGTCTACCGCCTCGACGAGAACTTCGAGCCGATCGGCGCTGGCGAGTACCTGGACCCCGAGGCCGCCGCCGCGGGCGCTGCCGCCGTCGCCAACCAGGGCAAGAAGTAGTCTCCGAGACAGAACGACGGAGGGGGATGCCGCTCGGCATCCCCCTCCGTCGTTCTCGGCGGTGTCGCTCAGACCTGGGGGGCGCCGCCTGCGGCGATGTTCTCGGCGCCCTGCTCCGCCGCGATGACGGCGATCGTGTCGGTGTCGGGCTTCCAGTCACCCGTCGCGAGGTACGCCATCTTCTTCGCGACCGACAGAGCGTGGTCGGCGAAACGCTCGTGGTAGCGGCTGGCGAGGGTCGCATCGACGGTTGCGCCGGCCTCGCCCTGCCAGTTCTCTCCGAGCACCTTCTCGAAGACCGAGAGGTGCAGGTCGTCGATGCGGTCATCGAGCGTGCGGAGCGTCTCGACGAGCGTGAGCTCCCCGGTCCGGAGGAGTTCGGTGAGCGTGCGCGCGACCTCGACATCGAGGTCGCCCATCTTCGTGAAGGTGCTCTTCAGGCCCTTCGGGATCGCGCGTTCGGGGAAGCGCATGCGCGTCAGCTGCGCGATGTGCTCGGCGATGTCGCCCATCCGCTCGAGGGAGGCGCTGACGCGCAGGGCCGCCACCACGATCCGCAGGTCGCGGGCGACGGGCTGCTGGCGCGCGAGGATCTCGATGGCCAGCTCGTCCAGCGCCGTGGCGCGATGGTCGATGACCGAATCGGACTCGATGACCTCTTCGGCCAGCGCGACATCGCTCGTCCCGAAGGCTCGTGTCGCCTTCTCGATCGCGACGGTCACGAGCTCACTGATCTGGACCAGACGGTCCTGGACCTCTTCCAGGGACTGGTGGAACAACTCGCGCATGTGGGGACCTCTCCTCGGGCGAATCGGGGCGGCGTAGGGCCGGATGGCCGCGGCATCGGCTGTCGCACGACCGGGGCCGATCTTTCCGCCCGAAGGTTAACGGACGGTGCTGTGGCGGTGAACAGTGCAGCGACGACTCTTCGGCATGGGACGACCTGCGCGTTTTGCGTCGACGCCCACCATACGCTGGGATCATGAACTCGACGACCCTCGTGATCGTCACCCTGACCCTCGGTGTGCTCATCGGCGGAGGCGTCGCGACTCTCGTGCTCGTCGCGCTGCGTGTGCGCGACCGGGCTCGGATGGCCGCGTCGCTCGAGCTTCCCGACGGCACGCGTGCGGTTCTGCTCGGCATGGACGAGGTGGCTGTCGTCGTCGACGGCTCGCTGCGCGTCGTCGCCGTCTCGCCGCCCGCAGCGCTGTTCGGCATGCACGAAGATTCCTTCCTCCCCGACGGACTGCGTGGGCTCGTGCGCGAGACACGCCGCTCCGAGCATCCCGAGACCGCGACGATGCGGCTGAACCGCGGAGTGGAGCTGCGTCTCGTCTCCGCGCGGGCGAGTGCCATCACGCCCAGGCTCACCCTCATCGTCGTGCGCGACATCACAGAGCACGAGCGCGTCGAGGAGATGCGGCGTGATTTCGTGTCCAATACGAGTCACGAGCTGAAGACACCGGTCGGCGCGATCACGCTCCTCGCCGAAGCGGTCGAGTCGGCCGCCGACGACCCCGATCAGGTGCGCAACTTCGCGCGCCGCTTGAGCGCCGAGGCCGCTCGGCTCGGTCAGCTGACGTCCCGCATCATGAATCTCTCGCGCCTCCAGTCTGCCGATGACCTCACGGAACTCCGCGACGTGTCGGTCGACGAGGTCGTCGCCGCCGCGATCGAATCGCAGTCGATCGCCGCGGATGCCGCGGGCATCACGATCGTGCGGGGCGGCGCGCGGCGCGCGTACGTGCGCGGCGACGTCCAGGTGCTGACCGAGGCGATCGGGAACCTGGTCGCGAACGCCGTCGCGTACTCGTCGCGCGGTGGACAGGTGGGCGTCGGGGTGCGCGCGGACGAGTCGCTCGTCGAGATCGCCGTCACCGATCGCGGCATCGGCATCCCCGAGGGCGAGCAGCAGCGCGTCTTCGAGCGGTTCTACCGCGCCGACCAGGCGCGGTCACGTCGCACGGGTGGCACGGGACTCGGCCTCTCGATCGTCAAGCACGCCGTGCAGCGGCACGGCGGCGAGGTCGAGCTGTGGTCGCGTCCGGGTCGTGGATCGACGTTCACGGTGCGGCTGCCCGCCGTCGAGGGGCCGCCGGAGGAGAAGACTCCGAAACGGCGCGGCAAGAAGGCGCGGGGGCCCAAGAAGACGAAGACCGTCGAGAGCACGAAAACCGGCGGCACGAAGATCAAGGATTCCCGGGACATCGCCCGGGCGAAGGGAGACCAGTCATGACCCGCGTTCTGATCGTCGAGGATGAGCCCGATCTCGCCGACCCGCTTGCCTACCTGCTGCGCAGGGAGGGCTTCGACGTCGAGATCGCCGAGGACGGGCCCACGGCCGTGGAGGCCTTCGCCGCGCGCGGTGCGGACATCGTGCTGCTCGACCTCATGCTCCCGGGCATGCCGGGGACCGAGGTCTGCCGCATCATCCGGACGACCTCGAAGACGCCGATCATCATGCTGACGGCGAAGGACTCGGAGGTCGACATCGTCGTGGGTCTCGAGCTGGGTGCCGACGACTACGTCACGAAGCCCTACTCGTCGCGCGAGCTCCTCGCGCGGATGCGTGCCGTGCTGCGTCGTTCGGCGGCGGCCGACGTCGAGCTCGACGAGCGCATCGTCGAGGGGGGTCGCGTGATGATCGACATCGATCGACACACCGTGGCCGTGGACGGCGAGGTGATCCCGATGCCGCTCAAGGAGTTCGAGCTGCTGGAGGTCCTCATGCGCAACGCGGGCCGTGTGCTCACGCGCGGTCAGCTGATCGATCGTGTCTGGGGGAGCGACTACTTCGGCGACACGAAGACGCTCGACGTGCACATCAAGCGCATCCGCTCGCGCATCGAGGCGAACCCGTCGGACCCGGTCATGCTGCTGACCGTGCGGGGGCTGGGGTACCGATTCGAGGCGTGACGCGGCATCCCGCCGATCGAGAGGTCAGCTCGCCGGAACGAATTCCTTGAGGTACGGGAGCGTGCCGTCGAGCACGGGCACCGAGTAGACGACGGTGTCGCCGTCGCCCGAGCGGAAGGTGACGTCGACGTTCGTGCCGAGAGCCGCGTCGAGGCCTTCGAACAGCAGCGGCTTCGCGCCGTCGAAGCCGAGGCTCACCGTCGCGCGCGCGGGCACGCGGACGGTCTTCTCGACGCCGCCCGCGGTGACCCCCAGCGTCGCAGCGGTGTCGGTGTCGTTGACGATCGCGGCGAGGAAGTTGGCGTTCTCGCCCGACTCGTCCGCGACGAACAGCGCGTTGCGCACCTTCAGCGGACCGGAGTCGGGGATGTTCACGCCATCGGCGGCCGAGTAGGCGATGGTCGTCGCCTGCGGCGAGACCATGCTGCAGCCCGTCATGCCCACGAGGAGGGCGACGGCGAGGGCGGCGGGCGCGAGACGGCGCGTGTTCACGGATCCTCCAGATGGCGGGACGAGGCGGCATCCGTTCGGCGAGCGGACGCCCTCCCATTCTAGGGTGCGGGCGTGCGTCCCCCCGTGCGCGTGAAGGACCATGCGCGTGAAGGCCCGTGCGCGTGAAGCTCCGTGCGCGTGAGGGCCACCGGCGCACCGGAGGGGTCAACCGGCGAACCTTAGCGTATGCCGCCTGTGGTATCCTGGAGGTTGCCGAAAGGACATAACTGCATGCTTTTTGAGGTTGGCGAGACGGTCGTCTATCCGCACCACGGCGCCGCGACGATCATCGAGGTCAAGGACCGGATCATCAAGGGCGAGACCAAGAAGTACCTGAAGCTGAACGTCACGCAGGGAGACCTCATCATCGAGGTCCCGGCGGACAACGTCGATCTGGTCGGCGTTCGCGATGTGATCGGCAAGGACGGTCTCGAGCGCGTCTTCGACGTGCTCCGCGCCGCGTTCACGGAAGAGCCCACCAACTGGTCGCGCCGCTACAAGGCGAACCTCGAGAAGCTCGCGTCGGGCGACGTGATCAAGGTCTCCGAGGTCGTCCGCGACCTGTGGCGCCGCGATCAGGACCGCGGTCTCTCCGCCGGCGAGAAGCGCATGCTCGCCAAGGCGCGGCAGATCCTCGTCTCCGAGATCGCCCTCGCCCTCAAGGCCGACGAGGAGCACGCCTCGAGCGTCCTCGACGAGGTCCTCGCGAGCTGAACCCGTCCCCGCGTCACGCGACGCGGTCGGTAGTGTCGGACGCATGACGACACCGCCCCCACCTCTTCTGCCCGCGCCGAAGGCGGCCGTCATCGTGGTCGCCGCGGGCTCCGGCGTCCGCCTCGGCGCCGGCGCACCGAAGGCCTTCGTGGGCCTCGATGCGCATACGATCCTGCGTCACGCGCTCGAGCACGTCTTCGCCGGTCCTCTCGCGCAGGTGATCGTCGTCGCGCCCGCCGAGCGCGCCGGCGATGCGCTGACCGAGGCGCACGCTGCGGCGGGCGAACGCCGCGACCTCGTCGGGGTCGTCACGGGCGGCGCCACCCGGCAGGCATCCGTCGCCGCGGGTCTCGCGGCCGTCTGGCCGGACGTCGATTACGTCCTCGTCCATGACGCCGCCCGCGCGCTCACTCCGCCCGCCGTCTTCGCGCGGGTGATCGACGCGCTCGAGGACGGGCACGATGCCGTCCTCCCCGTCCTCCCCGTGATCGACACCATCAAGCGCGTCGAGGGTGGCGCCGTCGTCGAGGCCGTCGACCGAGCGAGCCTCGCCGCGGCGCAGACGCCGCAGGGCTTCCGCCGGAGCGTGCTGGATGCCGCATACGCCGATGCCTCCGCGGATCACACCGACGACGCCGCGCTCGTCCAGGCGGCGGGTGTCGCCGTGTGGACGGTGCCGGGGGCCGAACAGGCGTTCAAGATCACGACCCCCGCCGACCTCGATCGGGCACGTCTGCTCCTGGGCGCCGGCGCGGCATCCGTCTCATCCGAACGCGGCGGGGCGATCGTGCCGCGGGTCGGCATCGGCACCGACGTGCACGCCTTCGGCGGCGACGGCGTGCTGTGGCTCGCGGGCCTGGAGTGGCCGGGCGAACAGGCCCTGCACGGGCATTCGGACGGTGACGCGGTCGCGCACGCGATCGTCGATGCCGTACTGGCCGCCGCGGGGCTCGGCGACATCGGCACGCACTTCGGCACGGATCAGCCCGAGTACGCGGGGGTGCACGCGGGCGCGTTCCTTGCGCGGACGCGCGCGCTCGTCGAGGATGCGGGGTACGCGATCGGCAACGTGTCGGTGCAGGTGCAGGCGAACCGGCCGCGGTTCGCGGCGCGTCGTGCCGAAGCCGAGGCGGTGCTGTCGGCGGCGCTCGGCGCGCCCGTCGCGGTGTCGGCGACGACGACCGACGGCCTCGGCTTCACGGGCTCGGGCGAGGGTGTGGCCGCGTTCGCGATCGCGGTCGTCGCGCCGCGCTGACGCAGGTCAGAGCGTGCGCGTCATGAACGTCGACAGCGGGTCCGGAGCGTACGCGGCGAACGGGCCGCACTCGACGAACCCCTCGCTCGCGTAGAGCGCGCGGGCGGGGATGAAGGCGTCCTCCGATCCCGTCTCGAGCCAGAGGCTCTGGATGCCGCGGGCCCGCGCGTGCGCGATGATGTGGCGCAGCAGCGCGCGCCCCGCGCCCGTTCCGCGGAACCGGTCGTCGACGCGCATCGACTTGAGCTCGCCTCGGCGAGCACCGTCACCGTCACCGTCGCCGTCGCCGTCGAGTTCGGCGAGGGCGCCGATGCCGACGAGGTCGTCGTCGCGCCACGCCGACCACACGGTGATCCCGGGTGCGGTGAGCGCGCCGAGGTCGAGGGCGTGGACGCTCTCGGGCGGGGAGTTCTCGTGCATTCCGGCGAGATGCGCCGCGATGAGTGCGCGCGTGGGTGCGCCGGTCAGATCGTCGACGACGATGCGCAGGCTCATCGGGTGCTCATCCCTCGACGGCGTACGGGGCCGGGTCGCCCGCCGCGCCGGGCGAGCGCGAGCCGCGCGACCCCCATGCCAGCAGTGCGAGGCCGGCGGCGAGCACGAGGAGGCCGGCCACCGCGAGCGCGGAGAGGTGCTCCCCGAGAATCGTGAGGCCCAGAACGGCCGCCGTGAGCGGCTCACCGAGGGTCAGCGTCGCCGCCGTGGCCGCGGACAACCCTTGCAGGCCCCACGTGAACAGCACGTAGGCGATCGAGATCGTCGCGAGTCCGAGCCAGAGCGCCATCAGGAGTCCGCGGGGTTCCGCGAGCCAGGACACGTCGACGAAGGGCAGGGCCAGCGCGCTGACCACGGCGGAGGACAGTCCCATGCCACCGACGACGGTGAAGGGGTCCCACCCGGCATCCAGCAGTCGGCGCTGCACGTTCGCGATGACCGCGAAGGATGCCCCGGCGCCGACCGCGCCCGCGACTCCGACCGGGTCGGTGCCGCCCGAACCCGACGCGCCGCCGAGCCCGAGCAGCAGCACGCCGAGCGTCGCGAGGGCGGTGGCGCCGATCCACGTGCCGCTCGGAAGGCGACGTGTGAGGGCCCACTCCAGCAGGCCCGCCAGCACCGGGGCGGACCCGAGCGCGATGACGGTGCTGACCGCGACGCCGTTGCGCGCCGTACCGAGGAAGAAGAGCGGCTGGTACACCGCGAGGCACACGCCTGTGAGCGCCATGAGGGCGAGCGCCGGGATGCCGAGACGCGGCGGTCCCGGCGTGGTCGTCGTGCCCCGTGCGGCCTCCCGACGTCGCGCCCGCCGCGCGAGGGCGAACGCGAGGAGGGCGAGGCCCGTGCCGCCGATGACCATCCGCATGACCCCGACCGACAGCGGCGTCGTGCCATCCGGGCCGAGGGCTTGGGACGTGCCCGTCGTGCCGAACAGCACGGCAGCGAGAAGGACGGCGATCACGTGCAGCACTCCACTGTTCTACCGCACGGGAGGTCTTCGCTCTCGCGCGGCAGGTCTGCGCTCCCGCGCGGCCGTTCTGCGGCGCCGCCCAGGCGGCGCCGGTAGGCTGGTGCGGTGACGGTCCGGCTTTACGACACCCAGGCGCAGACGCTTCGCGACTTCGCCCCGCTCGATGAGTCGAATGTCACGATGTACGTCTGCGGCCCGACGGTGCAGTCGGGCCCCGGCATCCATCATCTGCGCGCCGCGCTCGCGTTCGACCTCTGGCGCCGTTGGCTCATCCGCCGCTACGGCCGCGTGACGTTCGTGCGCAACGTCACCGACATCGATGACAAGGTGCTGCAGAACGCGACTCCGACCGAGCCCTGGTGGGCCCTCGCATACCGGATGGAGCGCGAATTCTCGGAGGCATATGCCGCCATCGGCATCCTGCCGCCGACGTACGAGCCGCGGGCGACGGCATCCATCCCGCAGATGCAGGAGCTGATCGCGCGACTCATCGAGCGCGGCCACGCCTACGCCGTCGGCGGCGATGTGTACTTCGACGTGCGTTCCTGGCCGTCCTACGGCGCATTGACCCGCCAGAGCGTGGATGCCATGGAGCCGGGCGCCGGGGCCGACGAGCGCGGCAAGCGCGATCCGCACGATTTCGCGCTGTGGAAGGCCGCGAAGGCGGGCGAGCCCGACGATGCCGTCTGGGCGTCGCCGTGGGGGGAGGGCCGGCCGGGCTGGCACATCGAGTGCTCGGCGATGAGCCGCCGCTACCTCGGCCCGGAGTTCGACATCCACGGGGGCGGACTCGACCTGCGCTTCCCGCACCACGAGAACGAGCTCGCGCAGTCCACCGCGGCGGGCGACCCGTTCGCGCGGTACTGGCTGCACAACGGTCTCGTCACGGTGGGCGATCAGAAGATGTCGAAGTCGCTCGGCAACTTCTTGCTCGCGCACGACGTGCTGGCCGACAACGACCCGCTCGTCGTCCGCTACGCGCTCGCCGCGGCGCACTACCGGTCGTCGCTCGAGATCACGCCGACGACCTTCGCCGAGGCGGAGGCGGCCCTCGCGCGCATCCGCACGTTCCAGGAGCGCGCCGCGCGCGTGCTCGGCACGGCAACCCCGCTCGTCGCCGCCGATCTTCCCGAGGCGTTCGCCGCGGCGCTCGACGACGACCTCGGCGTCCCGCAGGCACTCGCGATCGTGCACGAGACGGTGCGCACCGGCAACGCCGCGCTGGATGCCGGGGACACGGATGCCGCGGCGCGCGCCCTCATCGAGGTCGGGCGCATGACCGGTCTCCTCGGCCTCAACCCCACGGACCCGCAGTGGCGGTCGGCCCCGGGCGACGGTCAGACGCACGCGCTCGACGCGCTCGTGCAGGAGCTCATCGCGCAGCGCGCACGAGCGCGCGCGGACAAGGACTGGGCGGCCGCCGACCGCATCCGCGACGCGGTCGCGGCGGCGGGGATCGCCCTGGAAGATTCAGCACACGGAACACATTGGAGTCTCGATGGCCGGTAAGCCAGGGCGCCCCGGCGCCGCAAAAGGCGGAAAGGGCCCCACGAAGGGGTCCGGCGGGAAGAACAAGCGCTCCCTCGAGGGCCGCGGGCCGACCCCGAAGGCCGAAGACCGGGCGTGGCATCCCGCCGGTAAGCGCAAGGCCGCGGCCGAGCGCTACGCCGCCGCGGGCGGGAAGCCCAAGCCGAAGCAGGGGAACGTGAACCGCGCGCCCAAGGCGAAGGCGGGCGACGACATGGAGAACGTGACGGGGCGCAACTCCGTGCTCGAGGCCCTCCGCGCACGCATCCCCGCGACGGCGTTCTACATCGCGCAGCGCGTCGAGATGGACGACCGCGTCAAGGAGATGCTGTCGATCGCGACGCAGCGCGGCATCCCCGTGCTCGAGGTGACCCGCCCCGAGCTCGACCGCATGGCGGGCTTCGACGGCGTGCACCAGGGCGTCGCGCTCAAGGTGCCGCCGTACGAGTACGCGCACCCGCAGGACCTGCTCGAGGAGATCATCGCGAAGGGCTCGACGCCCCTGCTGGTCGCCCTCGACGGGGTGACCGACCCGCGGAACCTCGGGGCGATCATCCGCTCCACGGCCGCGTTCGGCGGCCAGGGGCTCATCATCCCGCAGCGCCGCTCGGCGGGCGTGAACTCGGCCGCGTGGAAGACGAGCGCGGGAGCCGCGGCGCGCATCCCGGTCGCGATGGCCCCGAACCTCACCACGACGCTCAAGGAGTTCAAGAAGCAGGGCGTCTTCGTCCTCGGACTCGACGGCGGGGGAGAGGTCGCCCTGCCGGCGCTCGAACTCGCCGACCGACCCGTCGTCATCGTCGTCGGGTCGGAGGGCAAGGGTCTGTCGCGGCTCGTCACGGAGACGTGCGACCAGATCGTCTCGATCCCGATCTCGTCGGCCGCCGAGTCGCTCAACGCCGGCATCGCGGCATCCGTCGCCCTCTACCAGGTCGCGACGATTCGCGCGGCCAGCGAGTGAACCCCTGAACGGAAGGACTGTCATGTCGAACATCGCCGTCATCGGAGGCACCGGGTACGCCGGTCGCCACATCGTCGCCGAGGCCGCCGGGCGCGGCCACAGCGTTCTCTCCGTGGCCCGAAAGGTCGCGGCGGAGCGCATCCCCGGCGTGACGTACCTCGAGGGCACACTCCTGGACGTGCCGAGCCTCCTGTCCGAGCTGCAGGGCGTGGATGCCGTGGTCGTCGCCGTCGCGCCCCGCGGCGAGATGGAAGGGCTCGTGCGCCCGAACATCGAAGCCCTCGCCTCGACGCTCCCCGACAGCGTGCGCCTGGGCGTCGTCGGCGGTGCCGGCGGCAGCCTCGTGGCGCCGGGCGGACCGCGCGTCGTCGACGGCGACTTCCCGGAGGCGTTCAAGGCGGAGGCGCTCGAGATGATCGGCGTGCTGGAGGATCTCCAGGCCGAGCAGTCCGGGCGCGACTGGTTCTTCATCCACCCGGCGGGAGGCTTCGGCGGCTTCAATCCGGGGGAGCGGCGCGGGACCTACCGTGACGGCGGCGATGTGTTGGTCGTCGACGACGGCGGTGAGTCGTTCATCTCCGGTGAGGATTTCGCCGCGGCGGTCCTCGACGAGATCGAGTCGCCGAAGCACTCGCGCGGACGTTTCACCGTCGGCTACTGACGCGGCGGGTTCAGACGAGGTCGCGCCAGTCGATCTCGTCGTCCTCGTCCTGCGTGTCGACGGCCCCGGTGATGATCGGGATCGACACCGTCTCGGTCGGCGGGCCCATGAGCGTCGCCTCGTCGCGGCGGTGCCGGAGGACCGTGTCCACGTAGGACGAGAGCACCTCCGCGATCGGCACCGACTGCCCGCGCGCCTGCGACATATACCAGCGGTGCTCGAGCACCTGGTGGAAGACCTCCGCGGGCTCCAGCTTGGCGCGCAGATCCCACGGGATCGCCTTCACCACGGGTTCGAAGACGCGGGTGAGCCATTCGTGGGCCACCATGTCCTCGTCGGAGCCGAGCCGGGAGATCCGGGCCTTGAACTCGTCCATGTCGTTGAGCAGCCGACGCGCCTGGTTCTCTTCGACGTCGAGCCCCGTGAGGCGCAGGAGGCGGCGCTGGTGGTGACCGGCGTCGACGACCTTGGGCTGGATGCGCACCGTCGTTCCGTCGGGCGTCGCGTCGATCGACATCTCGCCGATGTCGAAGCCCAGGTCGTTGAGACGCTGGACGCGCTCGGTGATGTGCCACGCCTCGCCCGCGGCGAACGTCTCCTGTTCGGTGAGCGTCGCCCACAGCGAGCGATAGGAGGACATGATGCCGTCGGCGATGGCGACGGCATCCATGCCGCCCTCCAGGCGCCCACCGGCCTCGAGATCCATGATCTCGCCGGCGATGTTCGTCCGCGCGACGTCGAGATCGTGCTCGCGCTGACCCCGGGTGAGACCGCCTTCGTGCAGCTCACCCGTCTCCGCGTCGACCAGGTAGGCGGCGAACGCGCCGGCGTCTCGCCGGAAGAGGGTGTTGGACAGCGACACGTCGCCCCAGAAGAAGCCGACGGTGTGCAGCCGCACGAGGAGGGCCGCGAGGGCGTCGACGAGGCGCCCGGCGGTGTCGGGGCGCAGCGTCTGGGTGAACAGGGCGCGATACGGCAGTGAGAACTTCAAGTGCGCGGTGACGAGGGCGGCGGGGAGAGGTTCACCTTTGGAGGTGCGACGCCCGTCGATGACGGCGACCCGCTCGACGCAGGGCACGTCGAGGCGGGCGAGCATGCCGAGCATCTCGTATTCGCGACGGGCCATCTCGCCCGTGGTCTCCTTGACCGCGATGACGCGGCCGGAGAGGTTCGCGAAGCGGACGAGGTGACGGGAGAGCCCCTTGGGCAGCGAGACGATGTGGTCGCTCTTCCACGCATCGAGCGGGGTCGACCAGGGGAGGGCGAGGAGCCCCGCGTCGACGCTGCTGGCGGTGATGCTCAGCGAGGTGGTGAGACTGGCGTCGGGCACGGGCGCTCCGGATCGTCGTGCGGTCAGGGATATGACGAGGCGCGGGGGCTCCTCGGTGATGGACCGAGGAACCGCCCGCGCCGTATCAGGATCGATCAGGCCGAAGCGATCGCCTTCTTGGTGAGGCGCTCGCCCGACTCGATGTCGAACGCGTGCACGTGGTGCGGCACCGGGGCGAGGACGACCTTCTCGCCGGCGTTCGGGTGGTTGCGACCGTCGACGCGCGCGACGATGTCGGTGCGCTTGCCGTTGATCTCGGTGTGACCGTAGAGGTAACCGTCGGCGCCGAGCTCCTCGACGAGGTCGACCGTCACCGAGAGACCCTGGCCGTCGGCCGGGTTCACGACGATGTCCTCGGGGCGCACGCCGGCGGTGACCTGCGTGGCGCTCGTCGGACGGTCGATGTCGGCGTCGACGACCGCGGTGCCGAACTGGATGCCGCCGGCGCTGGCCAGGTCGACGGGGAACAGGTTCATCGCGGGCGAGCCGATGAAGCCGGCGACGAACACGTTGTTCGGCTTCTCGTACAGGTCACGCGGGGTGCCGACCTGCTGGAGGAGGCCGTCCTTGAGGACCGCGATGCGGTCACCCATCGTGAGGGCCTCGGTCTGGTCGTGCGTGACGTAGACCGTCGTGACGCCGAGGCGACGCTGCAGCGACGCGATCTGGGTGCGGGTCTGCACGCGCAGCTTCGCGTCGAGGTTCGACAGCGGCTCGTCCATGAGGAACACCTGCGGCTGGCGGACGATCGCGCGGCCCATCGCGACACGCTGACGCTGACCACCCGAGAGGGCCTTCGGCTTGCGGGTCAGGTACTCCTCGAGGTCGAGGAGCTTGGCGGCTTCGAGCACGCGCTGGGCGCGCTCTTCCTTGCCGACGCCGGCGATCTTCAGGGCGAAGCCCATGTTCTCGGCGACCGTCATGTGCGGGTACAGGGCGTAGTTCTGGAAGACCATCGCGATGTCGCGATCCTTCGGGGGGATGTCGGTGACATCGCGGTCGCCGATGAGGATGCGGCCCGAGTTGACCTCTTCGAGGCCGGCCAGCATACGCAGCGACGTGGACTTGCCGCAGCCGGAGGGGCCGACGAGGACCAGGAATTCGCCGTCGGCGACCTCGAGGTTCAGCTTGTCGACCGCGGGGCGGGTGCCTCCGGGGTACAGGCGGGTGGCGTTGTCGAACGTGACAGATGCCATTTTTTCTTCTCCTTCACCGGCAGGTACGTGCCGGACGATCCGTAGTGATGGAATGAGCGGGGGCCACCCCGCACGCCCGCCATCGGGCGCGGGGCTATTATCGCACGTGCAGGAGTGACATGGCTGTCACCGAAGGCCGAGGCGGTGTCTGGGCATTTCACAGGGTCGCGATCTAGCATCGTGACTGTCGCCGCACCCCGTCGGCACACTCGCCGCGGCCCGTCATCACGCACGGTCCTGATGCACTGGCGCTGCGGCCGAACACACAGCTTTTCACCGAGAGGTCCCATGTCCACCGACGACTCCACCCGTCCCGACGAGAGCCCTTCGTCGGAGGTCGCCGAGACGGCGAGCACCCCGGTGGTGCAGGGGCGGCGCGAGGCGGTGCGCGAGAAGGCGCAGCAGGTGCACGTGCGGCAGTCGCGCGCGCGGCTCGTGCGTCGGACGGCTCTCATCACGAGCGCGGTCGCCGTCGTCGCGGTCGTCGGCGTCGTCGTCGCGTGGGCCGTGGGGGCGTCGGCCAGCAAGCCGCAGCTCTCTCCGGACGCCGATCAGCAGGACGGGTTCCTCGTTTCGGCGATCGCCGGAGGGGCGGCCATCACCTCGCCGGATGACGCCACGCCGTCCGCGACGCCGGATGCTGCTCAGCCCGCTCCGTCGCCGTCGCAGACGTCCACGACGGCGCCTGTCGACATCCACGTGTACGTCGACTACCTCTCGCCGTCTGCGCGGGAGTGGCAGCTGGCGAACTCCGCGCAGCTGAAGTCGTGGGTCGCCGACGGCGCCGCGACGTTGACGTACCACCCCGTGTCGATGCTGACCGCGAAGTCGAACGGCACGAAGTACTCGCTGCGTGCCGCGAGCGCGGCGGCGTGCGTCGCGACGTACTCCCCGGCATCCCTCTTCGCGTTCACGGACGACCTTCTGTCGCGCCAGCCCGCCGTGGATTCCGACGGACTCTCCGACAAGCAGCTCGCCGACGTCGCACTCGCGAACGGCAGCGACGACCCGAAGCAACTGCGCGAGTGCATCGAGACCGAAGCGTTCGCGTCGTGGGTGAAGGCCGCCACCGAGCGCGCCGTGACCGGCACCGGCGACGGGGTGGCACTCGCGGGCACGTCGATGATCACCGTGAACGGTCAGGCCTACGTCGGAGAGATGACCGACCCGGCCGAGTTCTCGCAGTTCGTGCTCACGACCGCGAGCGGCAAGTCGGCGAAGAACCAGACCCCGACGCCGTCGCCGACCGCATCGCCGTCCGTCACTCCCTGACCGGTCCCGGGCTGATTGCTGTCACGCGGCGCACGCGGCGCCCGTAGACTGGATGCCGCCTCGCCGGCTTGGCGCAATTGGTAGCGCACCTGTCTTGTAAACAGGGGGTTGCAGGTTCGAGTCCTGTAGCCGGCACCGTCTCAGTGAGTCTCCGACCACCTGACTTCCGCGGAATGACGCGGAAGTGCAGAGGTGAGTCCGTCGGCGGTCCACGCCTTCGAGCGGCCTGAACGGGCGCGAGCGTGCGCTTCAGCGGGATCGTCGGCGCCGACCGCAACCTGCGGGTGCTTGACGGATGAACCGCGGTGCATCATGATGGCTTAATGGTCTTACCAACAGACCTTTAAACCTAAGATCGCCAACGATCACCGGATACAAGGAAGTAGACGAGATGAACCTGTTCTCCCTCATGCAGTCGCGGACCGCGAAACTGGGCCCCATTCGCGTCGGGGTCATCGGCGCCGGGAAGTTCTCGTCGATGTTCCTCACGCAGGCCGTCGGCGCGGCGAACATCCACGTCGTGGGCGTCGCCGACATCAACATCCCCAAGGCGAAGGCCGCGCTCGCGCGGACGGGGTGGCCGGCGGAGCGCTATGCCGCGCAGACGCTCGACGAAGCGATCCGGACGGGGGGTACCGCCGTGATCGAGAGTGCCGACACCCTCATCGCCCACCCCGAGATCGAGGTCATCCTGGAGATCACCGGGAACCCCCTGTACGGCACCTACCATGCCGTCAGGGCGATCGATCACGGCAAGCACGTCATCATGGTCAACGTCGAGGCCGACTGCATGGTGGGGCCGATCCTCCAGCGACGGGCGCAGGCGGCCGGGGTGGTCTACTCGATGGCGTACGGCGACCAGCCGGCCCTGATCTGTGAGCTCGTCGACTGGTGCCGCACGGTGGGCTTCGACGTCGTCGCGGCGGGCAAGGGCACGAAGTACCTGCCCGAGTACAACTATTCGACGCCGGACACGGTGTGGAACTACTACGGCTTCACGGACGAGCAGCTCGCGTCCGGAGACTACAACCCCCAGATGTTCAACTCCTTCCTCGATGGGACGAAGTCCGCGATCGAGATGGCCGCAGTGGCCAACGGCACCGGCCTGCTGCCGCAGGAGGAGGGACTGCTGTTCCCGGCGGCGTCGAAGGACGACCTGCCGGTCGTCTTCCGAGAGCGTGAGAAAGGTGGCAGCCTGACCCGTCGAGGCACCGTCGAGATCGCCTCGAGCATGTACCGCGATGGCACCGAGGTCCCCGACAACCTGCGCTGGGGCGTCTATGTGACGTTCGAGGCGACGACCGACTACGCAGTCCAGTGCTTCGCCGAGTACGGCGTGCACACGGACCCGTCCGGTCGGTACGCGTCGCTCTACCGCCCATATCACATGATCGGCCTCGAACTCGGAGTGAGCATCGCCGCGGCGGTGGTCCGCGGTGAGGCGACAGGCGCACCGACCGGCTTCCGAGGCGATGTCGTGACGACGGCGAAGAAGGACCTCCGCGCGGGCGACCGCCTGGACGGCGAGGGCGGCTACACCGTGTTCGGCAAGCTTGCGCCCGCCTCGACGTCGCTCGCCAAGCACGCTCTGCCGCTCGGCCTCGCGCATGGAGCTCGGATGGTCCGCGACGTCGCGAAGGACCAGACCGTCTCGTGGGACGACGTCGAGGTCGACGAGACGCAGTTCGCCGTGCAGATCCGTCGTGAGCTCGAGGCGGAGTTCCGCGCCGAGCACGCGGCGCTCTGACGAAGGTCGGAAGGTCAGACCATGATCGCTACGCTGGAGGTGCTGCAGCCGAACGACGGCCGCGCGCAGGCGAGGAGGTCCGGGTATGGGCGGCGGCGACGCGTGGGAACCGGTGCAGCGGGTCCGCACCTACGAGCAGGTCATGCACCAGATCGAACAGCGCATCCTCGATGGGAAGCTCCGCGCGGGGGACAAGCTGCCGAGCGAGCGGGATCTCTCCGCGTCGCTCGGGATCTCGAGGGCGTCACTGCGCGAAGCGCTCCGTGTGCTGGAGGCCCTCGGCATCATCGAGATCCGTTCGGGGGCCGGGCCCGAAGGCGGGGCGGTGCTCGTCGATTCGCCGGGGGACGGGTTCGTCAACCTGTTGA
Source organism: Microbacterium sp. (assembly GCF_017305435.1). GTDB lineage: Bacteria > Actinomycetota > Actinomycetes > Actinomycetales > Microbacteriaceae > Microbacterium. Next base: position 80,292 of record NZ_JAFKIP010000009.1, read on the forward strand.
AGCTGCAGCTCGCTCTGGCGCACTTCGACCAGAACGATGTTCTGGAGACGCGGGTCGCGCTCGAGACATGGTCGTGCTGGGAGGCTGCCTATCGAGCGAATGAGGCCGACTTCACGGAGCTCGCCGCGATCCTTGACCGGATGGACGACGACTCCATCACCGCCGCAGAATTCAACACACTCGACGCCGCGTTCCACGTACGGATCGCGGATGCCACGGGAAACGCGCTCATCGCCCACATGATGGGCTCCCTCCGCACGGCGATCCAGCGACGCATGGTCGATGTCTATGCCACTCTCGCCGATTGGCGCGAGACGGCCAAGACCGTGCGATCGGAGCACCGGGAAATCCTTCGAGCTCTGATCGACCGCGACGGAGACCGGGCAGCGAGTCTCGTGCGCTTCCACATCACTTCTTTCTATACCAACAACAACCTCGGGGGTCTCCTCACCTGACCCGGCGGATCCGTCCGCCCCAGGCTGACGATCCCCGAAGGAGCCCAGCGCTTCGACATCAAAGGAGATCGTCATGACCACGACCACGCCATCGACCACAGCGCGCCAAGCCGCGCACGGATCGCCCGACAAGCTGAAGACCGCAATCGGCTCGACCGTCGGCACCACGATCGAGAACTACGACTTCCTCGCCTACGGGACAGCAGCCGCACTGTACTTCGGCCCGCTGTTCTTCCCGGGGGAGGACCCGGTGATCGGCGTCCTTCTGGGATTCCTCACCTTCGGCATCGGCTTCGCGATGCGGCCGCTTGGCGGGATCATCGGCGGGTATCTCGGCGATAAGTACGGGCGTAAGCCCGTGCTCGTCGGCGCGCTCATCATCATGGGGTCGGCCACCGTCCTGATCGGGGCGCTCCCGACGTACGCGCAGGTCGGCATCCTTGCGCCGATCCTTCTGACCGTCATCCGCATCGTGCAGGGTCTCGCATTCGGGGCCGAGTGGGGCGGTGCAGTGCTCATGACCTTCGAGCACGCGCCGTGGAAGCGACGGGGGCGATGGGCGGCCATTCCTCAGCTCGGCGTTCCCGCGGGTGTCTTCCTGGCGAACCTCGTCTTCCTCGGCACGGCGAACCTCGACGCCGAATGGGCCTGGCGGCTCCCGTTCCTGCTCAGCTCCCTCCTGATCATCGCGGGACTCATCATTCGCGCGAAGGTGTCGGAGTCTCCCGAGTTCGAAGAGGCGAAGGCGGAGGGGCGGCTGGAGAAGAACCCGATCTGGACCGTCATCCGCGATGACTGGAAGACGGTGCTCCGCGTCATCGCACTGCGGCTCGCGGAGACCGGCGGTTTCTACGTCATCGTGACCTACCTCATCTCCTACCTGACCACGACCGGACTCGCCGAGCGACAGACCGCGCTCACGGGACTGATCATCGCGACCGCACTCGGAGCGGTCACGACGGTGCTCTGGGGTGCCCTCAGCGACCGGATCGGTCGTCGCACGCTGTACCTGATCGGCTGCCTCGCGACCGTCGCGTTCGGGTTCCCGCTGTTCCTCATGGTGAACACCGGCATCCCCGCGTTCATCGTGCTGGTCTACATCATCGGCCTCCCCGTCATCCACGACATGCTCGCGGGCACGCAGGGCGCCTACTTCAGCGAGCTCTTCAGCACGGGAACACGCACGTCCGGCGCCTCGCTCGGGTACCAGTTCTCGGCCGCGATCTCCGGCTTCATCCCCTTCATCGCTGCTGCCGTCGCGGTCGGCATGGGCTGGGGTGGTGTCGCCTGGATCTATGTCGGGGTGGGTGTCATCGGACTGATCGGCGTCGCCTTCACCCGTGAGACGTGGGGGCCCAAGGAGCGCGCCGACGTCGACCGGATCATCGCCAGCGGAAACTGACCATCAGGGGGCGGTGCGGCCGGTGGCCGCGCCGCCCCTGAAGGAGCAACACATGAAGACCATCATTCTGGACGACGACCCGACGGGCACGCAGTCGGCGACCGGCGCGCGCGTCCTGCTGCGCTGGGATGTCGCGACGATCGCCGACGCACTCCGCGAACACGACAGCGTCTATCTGCAGACCAACTCACGTGCGCTGGATGAGGCATCCGCTGTCGCCCTCATCCAACAGATCGAGCTCGACGTCGAGGCGGCGGCGGCTCGGCTGGGGGAGTCGACGCGATATGTGCTTCGGGGTGACTCCACACTGCGCGGACATGTGTTCGCGGAATCCGACGTGCTCATGGCGGATGACGGCATCCTCGTCTTCGTGCCGGCCTTCCCCGAAGGCGGCCGGACGACGCGCGGCGGCGTGCACTACGTACGATCTGCCGGGGTCGACGTTCCCGCCCACGAGACCGAATATGCGCACGACCCGGTCTTTCCGTTCGGCACGTCGGTCCTCGTCGACTACGTGGCGGAGAAGTCTCATCGCCACGCCATACCCGTCTCGCTCGCGCAGGTGAGAGCGGGACAGCTCACCGAGGTGCTGCGCTCGGCTCCCCGCGGCGCGGTCGTCGTCCCGGACGCCGAGAACGCGTCAGACATCGCGTCCATCGCCCGTGGGATCGAGGAGGCGTGGGACGCAGGAGTCCCGTTGGTCGTGCGGTCCGCTTCTCCTCTGGCTGCAGAACTGGCCGCCGTCACCAGTACCGGGCTGCTTTCGACGCCGCTCGCCGCGGCAGGCCAGCGCGTGCTCGTGGTGTGCGGCTCGCATACATACGGAGCAACGGCTCAGATCGAAGCGGTCGCGCAGCGCTGGGGCGCCCCCGCCGTCATCGATACGGGCGAGGCGCTCGCAGATCCCCGTGCGGAGGGTGAGCGCGTCGCGGACTCGCAGCGCGATCGGCTTGCGCGCACGGGGCTCGCGTTCATCGCGACGGCTCGGGAGCGGTCCGCCGACCACGGCACGCTCGATCACGGCAGCCGTGTGATGGCGGCGCTGACGACGACAGTGGCGATGCTGCTGCCCTCCGTCGACGTCATCATTGCGAAAGGCGGCATCACGTCCGCGGACGTGGCGCGCGTCGGCATGGGCGCGGTGGCGGCGGACGTGCTCGGTCAGGTGCTCCCGGGCGTGTCCGTCTGGCGTATGCGGGTGCGAGACGGTCGCTCAGTCCTCTACGTCGTCGTGCCGGGCAACGTGGGCGAAGCCGATACTCTCGCCCGCGTCCTGGAGGCGTTGCCGCTCCTGCCCGCGGCTCTGACGGCATGAGCGTCGTCGTCGTCGCGGTGTTCTCTCCGCTCGAGGGACGTCGACCCGAGCTCCGCGCTGCGCTCCGTGCGGGAATCGCCGCTGCGCACGCGGAGCGCGGGTGCCTCCTGTACGCGATCCACGACGCCGATGACGGCACCATCGTCATGATCGAGAAGTGGGAGTCCCGCGCCGACTTGGATGCACATGCCGAAGGAGCCGCGATCGACGGTCTTCGCAGGGATGTCGCCCCCTTCCTCGCGAAGGAGGTGCTCGTCACCACGATGACGCCTCTTCCCGAGGGGACCGTGGAACAGGGCCTCCTGCACCACATCACGACCTGAATGAAGCCTCGCGGCGCCGAGTGGAAATCAGCGCCGTCGTATACGCCTTGACGTAGCACCCGCGGATCGTGCATAGTGTGCTAAATGCATTTAGCACTGAGAATGCATGACACAGCACCATCCGCGACACCATCGCCGACCGAGGCGGTGACGACGACAAGGGAGTCCATTCACATGTCACGACAGCACATCACCCGGCGAAGGACGTTCCGCCGGCTCCTCGCGGGCACAGCCCTCGGACTGACCGCCACACTGGGCATCGCCGCCTGCTCGGCGACCGCAACGGGCGATGACGCGTCTTCGCGTGTCGAAGCCGGTGACGGGACGGGCACCGTCACCGTGTGGGCGCTCGATGGCCAGTCCGCCGAGAACGAAGTCATCCAGAAGATCATGGACGGCTTCCACACGGCGAATGCCGACATCGAGGTCGACATGCAGTTCATCCCGGCCGATCAGTTCACCACCGCGCTGCAGACCGCCAGCGACGACGAGCTTCCCGATGTCGTCGCCGTCGACGGTCCCGTCATCGCGAACTTCGCCTACCTCGGGCGGATCGCACCGATCGATGAGTGGGTGTCGAAGGACACCATCGACAATCAGACCGACGCCATCAAGGGTCAGAACATGGTCGACGGTCACCTCTACGCCGTCGGGATGATGAACTCCGGTCTGGCGATGTGGGGGAACAAGAAGCTCCTCGACGCGGCCGGAATCACGATGCCCACCAGCGCGGCCGACGCCTGGACCGCGGAGGAGTTCACCCAGGTCGTCGACACACTGTCGAAGCTGGATGCCGACGGCAAGCCCCTCGGCATCGGCGAGGCCAACGGCCTCACCGGCGAGTACGGGATCTACGGGTTCGCTCCCGTCCTGTGGTCGGCGGGCACCCCGATCCTCGCCGACGGCAAGGCCGCCGGCTCCCTGGACTCCGACACGGCGGCGGAGGCGATGACGACGTTCGCGTCGTGGCGTGATTTCGTCGACCCGGACACCGACGGTCAGGCATTCCAGTCGGGTCGTGTTGCCTTGAACTGGATGGGCAACTGGCTGTACCCCGCGTACAAGGAAGCTCTGGGCGACGATCTGGTCGTCGGGCCGCTTCCCGACTTCGGGGCAGGTGCCAAGACGGGCTCCGGCACGATCGCGTGGGCGATGGGCGGGGCGACGAAGAACGCCAAGGCGGCCGGTGCGCTGCTGGATTACCTGATGAGCGACGAGGTCGTCACAAAGTACACGTCGGCCAACGGTGCTCCTCCGGCGACGCTCACCGCGCTCGAAGCCTCTCCTCTTTACGGAGCGGGCAAGCCCCTCGAGTTCCTGTCCAGCCAGCTCAACGCCGCGTGCCCGACCGAGGACAAGCTGACCGAGGACTGCGTGGCGGTGTCTCGACCGGTGACCGCAGGCTACCCCGTCGTGACCGCGGAGTTCGGCAAGGCGCTCTCGGCGATCTGGGGCGGCGCCGACGCCAAGTCGACTCTCGAGGCGGCAGCACGCGCCATCGACCGCGACTTCGCGGACAACGACGACTACAAGTGAGCATGTTCGTCCCGGGTGGCTCCGCAGGTCGGAGCCACCCGGGGCGATCCGCTTTGGAGACGAACTCATGACTCTCGCACCTCTCGCGCGCCTTCGTCGGCGCGGACCGCAGCCACGGCGGAGGCCATCCGCCGCGGGCCCGTTGATGGCCGCGCCGGCGATCATCCTCCTCATCGCGTTCCTCGTCTTGCCGTTCATCGGCGCGATCGTGGCCTCCTTCTTCCGAATCCAGCTCGGCAACCCCCGACCGCCGAAGTTCGTCGGCTTCGAACAGTACGCGCGGCTGTTCCTCGACCCGGATATCAGCGCGACCTTCCTGCGTGCGCTGGGCAACAACTTCACGTTCGCTCTCATCGTGGTTCCCGTGCAGACCGCGCTCGCGCTGGGGCTCGCGATCCTCATCAACCGCAAGATCCGCGGGATGACGGTGTTCCGCACGCTCTTCTTCATGCCTCTGGTGTTCCCGCTCGCTCTGGTCGCGGTGATCTGGCGGCTGATCTTCGCCCGCGACGAGTACGGGCTGCTCAACGGAGTGCTCAGTGCGATCAGCGGTGGCGCGATCGCGCCGCACGACTGGTTGGGCGATGGGGCCACCGCGCTCGGCGCGATCATCGTGATGTCGGTGTGGCAGAGCGTGAGCTTCCAGATGATCATCTTGTTGGGCGCCCTGCAGGGCGTGCCGAACGAGCTGTACGAGGCGGCATCCATCGATCGGGCGGGGCGCTGGAGCCAGTTCCTGCACGTCACCGTCCCGGGCATCCGCAACACCCTGATCTTCGTCGCCCTGCTGACGACGATCTTCTCCTTCCGGCTCTTCGACCAGGTGTATCTCCTCGACCGCAGCGGATCGCTGGACATCGAGTCGACGCAGACCGTCATGTACCAGGTGATCACCACCGGTTTCGATCAGAACAACATCGGGCAGGGTTCCGCGATGGCCGTCGTGTTCCTCATCATCGTTGCGCTCGTGGCGCTGATCCAACGACGGCTCGTCCGTCAGGAAGGCGGAGTGTCATGAGCGTCGTCCGAACCAAGAGGGGCCGGGTCGCGACCCGTGTCTGGGAGTACGCACTGCTCGGCTTGTTCGGGATCGTGTTCTTCGCGCCGATCTACTACCTGATCGTCGGTAGCTTCCGTCCCGGCGATCGGGTGCTCGCGGGAGTCGCGGGGTTCTTCCCCTCGAACCTCACCTTCGACAACTACGTCGCGGTCTTCCAGCGGTTCTCGAACCCGGTCACCGGCTACCTGTGGCAGTTCATCGCCGTGTCGGTGATCGTCACCGTCGTGGTCGTCGTGGGCGGGCTGCTCGTGAACTCGCTCGCGGGGTACGCGCTGGCGAGGATGAAGTGGAAGGGCCGGTCGTTCGTCCTGCTGATGATCACGATCCTCACGATCATCCCGTTCGAGGCCGTCGCCCTGCCGCTGTACTACATGCTCAACGACAGCCGGAACACGATCTACGTGCAGGCGCTGCCGTTCATCGCGAGCGCGTTCTCGATCTTCCTCTTCTACACGTTCTTCCTCGATATGCCGAGCGAGATCGAGGAAGCTGCACGGCTGGACGGCGCCGGGCCGCTGCGCACCTTCTTCCAGATCGTCGTCCCGATGTCGCGTCCGGCTTTCGCGACGGTCGCGATCCTCACCTTCCTCGCGCAGTGGGGCTCCTACCTGTGGCCCGTTCTCATGGTCAGCGATACATCGGTCCGGCCGCTGCCTCTGGAGCTGAGCGTCTTCCAGAGCGCACAGCCCCCGGAGTGGGGCGCCGTCCTGGCGTTCGGTGTGATCTTCGTCCTCCCGGTGCTCGTGATCTTCCTGGTCTTCCAGCGATGGTTCGTCGCGAGTGTCGCAAGCTCGGCGATCAAGGGCTGAGCGATGGACTTCGACACCACGATCCACGGCATGGTCGCGCCCGGGTACGAATCGGTCGCCGAAGCCTTCGCCTCGACGGTGAGCGAGTCGGGCGGTTCCGCTCTCGCAGTACGCGTCGACGGGCTCACCGTGCTCGACCTCTGGCACGGAGCGGCCGACCGCGAACGTGCGGTTCCCTGGCAGCACGACACGATGGCGATGGTCTTCTCCTGCACCAAGGGCCTGCTCGCCATCATGATCGGCCACCTCGTCCAGGAAGGTCGTCTCGAGCTCGATCTGCCCGTCGCGACCTATTGGCCGGAGTTCGCGGCGGCAGGCAAGTCCGCCATCACAGTGCGCCAGGCTTTGTCGCACCGTGCCGGACTCGCAACCCTTCGCGATGACGTCGACCTCGGTGCGGCGCTCGACGACGCTGCGATGGCTGCGCGGCTCGCTGAGGAGGCTCCGCTGTGGAGCCCCGACGCGGCGTATGGATACCACGCGTTGACCTATGGCTGGCTCGCCGGCGAGATCATCCGGCGTGTCACGGGCGAGACACCGGGCGCGCGCCTGCGTCGCACGCTCGCAGGACCCTTGGCCGCAGATGCATGGATCGGCGTGCCGGAGCCGGACCTGCCGCGTGTGGCTCGACTCGCTGCGGGAGACTCCCTGTCGGCGCCGCCCCCGATGACGACAGAACGAGCCATCGACCCCGAGGACGCGCGTTGGATGGAGCGTGCGATGACGCTCGGCACGGCGTTCCCGGCGTCGTTCGTCGTCCCCGGTGAAGGGTTCGACGATCCGCGTGTGCGCCAGGCCGGAGTACCGGGGGCGGGTGGCGCGGCGAGCGCCGCGGGTCTGGCCGCGATCTGGTCGGCGACCGTCGTGCCCGTTTCGGGCGTGGAACCACTGGACGCAGCGGTGGTCGCCGATATGACGCGCGTGCAGAGCGAGGGCGAGCCCGTGTGGTGGCTGCCGGGACCGTACCCTCGGTGGGGGACAGGCTTCATGCTGCCATCGGAGCGGCGACCGTTCCTGTCCGATGCGTCGTTCGGACATGACGGCGCCGGCGGACAGATCGCGTTCGCCGACAGCCGGCACCGCGTCGGCTTCGGATACGTGACGAGCCTGCTCGAGGTGCACTCCGACGACCGCGGCGACAGCATCGTTCGTGCCTTGGGCCGCGTGCTGGGCGCGCCGCCCCGACGCGACTTCGAGGTCGCCGCAGAGGAGAACGGGCGTTCATGACCTTCGAGATCGACGACCGGTGGGTATGGGACTTCTGGCTTGCGCGGGATGAGGGAGACTTCCACCTCTTCTTTCTGAACGCCCCGCGCGCGCTGGGAGACCCGCACCTGCGTCACCGCAATGCGACGATCGGACACGCCGTCTCGACCGACCTGCGCACCTGGTCGGAACCCGAGACGGTGATCTCACCCGGGGCTGAGGAGGCGTTCGACGGTACCGCGACCTGGACCGGCTCGGTCATCCGCGACGGCTCAGGATGGCGCATGTTCTACACGGGGTCCCGGTTCCTGTCCGAGGACAGCCACGCGAACATCGAGTCGATCGGCGAGGCCACCAGCATCGATCTGCACCGGTGGAGCAAGGCGCCCGGTCCGCTCGTGACCCCCGATATGCGGTGGTACGAGACCCTCGAAACGGGAACGTGGCCAGAGGAGGCGTGGCGGGACCCCTGGGTGTTCCGCGCTGACGACGGCTGGCACATGCTGATCACCGCACGCGCGCGCCGTCCGATCGGCGATGACCCCCGCGACACGGGTGTCGTCGGCCACGCGTTTTCACGCGACCTGCGCTCGTGGGAGGTCAGGCCGCCGCTCAGTGCGCCCGGTGCGGGATTCGCGCATATCGAGGTCATCCAACCCTTCCGCTTGGGGTCGCGTGACTTCATTCTGTTCTGCTGCGACGCCGCCCATCTCGTCGGCGCGCGGGTGGGGCAGAGCGGGGGGATCTGGGTCGCCCCGCGTGACTCGCAGAGCGGTTGGTGCGACGTGCACATGGCGCGACGGCTGACGGACGAGACTCTCTACGCGGGCCGGATCGTGACGACCCCCGACGAGAGACTCGCCTTGATGGCATTCGAGAACGTCCTCGGCGACGATTTCGTCGGACGGATCAGCGACCCGATGTACCTCGTCGCCGATCACGAGGGGTGGCCGGTCCTGGCGACGGATGCCGGGGCATCCTCTGCACCCGCCACTCGAGTCGAGGGGGCATCTCGATGACGATCGACGTCAAAGGTCATGCCGACGAACGCTTCGGAGGCGTGGTCGATGCGTTCCGGGCCGGGTTCCTGGACGGTCACCCGATGGGCGCGGCGCTTGCCGTGCGGGTCGACGGCAAGCCGGTCGTCGACGTCTGGGCGGGAACGGCCGACGCGCGCACCGGCCGGGCCTGGGATGCGGACACGATCAGCGTGATCTTCTCGTGCACCAAAGGGCTCATGTCCATCCTCGCCGCACAACTCGTCGCAGAAGGACGACTGTCCTACGATCGCCTCGTCGCACGGCATTGGCCGGAGTATGCGACCGATGCCAAAGCGGCCACGACGATCGCGGACCTGCTCGCTCATCGTGCCGGCGTGCCCGCGATCGTCGAGAACCTGTCCGTGGAGGATCTGAGCGATTGGGACAGGTGCGTGTCGCTGCTCGCGGCGGCCACGCCGCACTGGTCGCCCGGGACCGCGCACTCATATCATCCGATCACGCACGGGTGGCTCATCGGCGAGGTGATTCGTCGTGTCACGAGGCAGAGCATCGGCGACGTCTTCGCGGAGCGTATCTCGGCGCCCCTCGGCATCCCGGCGTGGATCGGACTTCCGGCCACGGTGGAGCATCGGGTAGCGGATATGGCCGTGGGTGCCAGTCTGGCCGAAGCGACGCGGACACTGGAGCAGGCGGCGCAGACGGACCCGGTGCCGCTTCGCGCGATGACTCTCGGTGGGGCTCTTCCCTCCGCGCTCGTCGGGCCCGGCGAGGGTTTCAACGACCCGCGGGTCAGGGCGGCTTGTGTCCCGGGAGCAGGTGGAGTGACCAGCGCACGCGCTCTCGCAACGATCTGGTCGGCGACCGTCACAGAGACCGATGGCGTGCAGCTCTTCCCGCAGGGACTGCCGGCCGATGCGGTCACGACGGTGAGCGGGGGTGAGCCGTTCTTCGCCGCGCCTCCACCCTGGCCGCGGTGGGGGATGGGGTTCCAGCTGGATTCCCCGGCGCGCCGATACGTGACTTCTCGGGGATTCGGGCACGATGGCGCCGGCGGACAGGTCGCGTTCGCGGAACCGGACGCGAAGGTGGGGTTCGCCTACCTCACGAACCTGATGGAAGCAGGCGACGACCGGGGAACACGGATCGTTGACGCGCTGCGCGCTGCGCTGGAATGAAGAGTGGACCGCGCCGTCACGCGATGCGCGGCTCCGCGATGGACGACCGTTTGACGAGCGGCATCTCGATGAGGTGCTCACCGGCCTCCGCCGGGTGGAGGAGGAGCTCGACGGCGCGGCGCCCCATGGGGATGTGAGGCAGCGCCATCGTGGTGAGACCTGGGCGGAGGTACGCCGCCACTTCGTCGTTGTCGAAGCCGATCACGGAGACGTCCCCAGGCACCGACAGGCCGGCATCGGCGAGGGCCTGGTAGGCGCCGAAGGCCAGGCGGTCATTCATGCACAGCAGTGCAGTGATGGGCAGGTCGCGCTCGAGCAGTCCGGTGGTTGCCGCGTAGCCGCCCTCGGGCTCCCACAGCCAGACGGACTCCTCGGCCAGGAAGGTGAGCCCGTGCGCGGCGAGCTCGTCGCGCACGCCGGCGACGCGCCGCGACACCGTCACGGACCGGAACGCGTCGCGTTCGACCTCGTCGTTCTGGCCGATGAGGGCGATGCCGTCGCGGTGACCGCGCTCGATGAGACTGCGCACGGCCACACGTCCTCCGAGCGTTTCGTCAGGAAGCACGGATGTCAGGTGGCGCGGACTCGTGGCATTCAGCATCACGACCGGCAGCCCCGCCGGAAGGTCGGGGACGACGAGCTCCCGAGCGCGCATGCTCGCGAACACGATTCCGTCGACCTGTCGATCGAGGACGGCGCCGATGGCCGCAGACTCGCGCGCCGGCTCGCCGCCCGTCTCCAACACCAGGAGGACGTGATCCGCCGCTTCCGCCGACTCGATCGCTCCCTGGATCAACCCGCTCGCGAAGCGGGTGGTGGCGACGTGATCGGAGATGAAGCCGATCGTGTGGGTCTTGTCGGTGCGAAGGCTGCGAGCGGCCACGTTCGGGCGATACCCGAGGGCTTGCGCCGCCGCGTGGACTCGGTCATGGGCGGCCTGCGACAGGCGCGTGTCCGGCCGATCATTGAGGATCATGGACGCTGCCGTCGTGGAGAGTCCTGCCAGGCGCGCGACGTCGGCGAGTGTCGCTCTCTTGCCCGGCATCTCTCCTCCATCGGTCTTGATCACTGGCTGGCTAAATCCTTTCACACACGCGACCGTTTTCCCCGGCGATGCAGAGGCGCCCGAGACCTCGCCTCCGCTAGCGTCGAAGGGTGGACGACGCGCACCCTGGGACCGAACCCGAGCCGATCACCGAGGCGATCTGCATTCTCGGCTACGACTGATCCGGGTGGATTCCAGGCGACGGGGAGGCGCGACCGGGCGGCTAGGCTGACTCTCCGTGACTGCTGCCGCTCCCGCTCGACTGCCGGCGGCGGTCGCCATCGCGGGCGCCGTCGCGGTCGGCGTCCTCACGGCGCTGCAGGCCCGCGTCAACGGTCAGCTCGGGCGCCAGCTCGATGACGGGTTCGTCGCCGCCGTGGTCTCCTTCGGGTCGGGACTCGTCGTTCTCGTCATGCTCTCTGCGGCGCTGCCGAGCGGTCGCCGCGGCGCGCGTGCCCTCGCCGCCGGCATCCGTCGCCGGACGATTCCGTGGTGGATGCTCGCCGGCGGCGCCGCCGGAGCGCTCACGGTCGCGACGCAGGGACTTGCCGTGGCGGTCATCGGCGTTTCGCTGTTCACGGTCGGCGTCGTCGCGGGGCAGACTCTCTCGGGGCTTGTCCTCGACCGCGTCGGCTACGGTCCGGCGGGGGTCGTCGCGGTCACGATGCCGCGCGTCGCGGGAGGCGCGCTCGCACTCGTCGCCGTTGCGATATCGCTGCAGGGCGACCTGCTCGCACGCGTGCCGTGGTGGATGCTCGCGCTTCCCTTCCTCGCCGGCATCGGCATCGCCTGGCAGCAGGCGACCAACGGTCGACTGCGTCAACGCGTCGGGACTCCGCTGACGGCGACGCTCGTGAACTTCATCGGCGGCACCGCCATCCTCGCCGTCGCCGCCCTCGTCCACGTCGCACTCGTCGGCACGCCGGACGTGTGGCCGATCGAGCCGTGGATGTACCTCGGCGGCGTCATCGGGGTGACGTACATCTTCTTGTCGGCCGCGCTCGTCGTGCACACCGGCGTGCTGCTCCTCGGCCTCGGAGCCGTCGCCGGCCAGCTCGTGACCGCATTCCTGCTGGATGCCGCGTGGCCGGCCGATGCCGGACCGGGCTGGCTCGCCGAGCTCGCGATGGTCGTCGTGGCCGGGGCGGGCGTCATCGTCGCCGCCGCGCCGTGGCGGCAACGCGCGCGCGACTGACGATCAGACGGGGATGACCTCGACGGTCGCCCCGGTCTGCGCGGCGGTGACGATCGCGTCGAGGACGGCGAGGTTCTGCGCGCCCTCCCGCCCGCTCACGAGCGGCTCCGCTCGGCCCGACACCACATCGGCGAAGTGGCGCAGCTGCTCCGCGTAGGGGCTGGATGCCGCGACGTGCTGTCGCACGGGATGCATCTCGGTCGTCCATTCGCGGGGTCCGTCGTGCCGCCAGAGCTCCAACGTCGGCACCGTGAGGGATGCCTCGGTGCCGCCGATGCGGTGCGATTCGACGCCGTGTGCGGGGAAACGGGGCGAGTCGCCCGCCGTCAGGTCCCAGCTCCACGGTCCGGCGACGGCATCGGAGATCACGAGACTCCCCAGCGCGCCGCTCGCGAACGCGAACGACACTGCTCCGGTGTCTTCGACGTCGAGACCGCGCACGGCGCTCGACGACATCGCCGAGACCGCCGTGACCTCGCCGATCAGGTGACGGAGCAGGTCGATCTCGTGGATCAGATTGATGAGGAACGTGCCGCCTGCGCCGGGTGTGCGGTGCCAGGGGATGTCGAAGTAGTCGTCGGGTTTGGCGAGGAAGTAGGTGGCGCTCGCCGCGACGATGCGCCCCAGCTCTCCCGAGGCGATGATCTCCTTGGCGCGGACCATCACGGGGTGGTAGCGCCGGTGGTGACCGACCAGCACCGGCACGCCGCGCGACTCCGATGCGGCGACGAGCCGGCGGGCCTCGTCGAGCGAGCCCGCGATGGGCTTCTCGACGAGGACGGGAATCCCCGCCTCGACGAAGTCGAGAGCCTGCGGAACATGCAGTTCGTTGGGCGTTGCGATGATCGCGGCATCCGGCCGTTCCGCGTCGATGAGCGCCCGATGGTCTCGGTAGTGCACGGCGCCCGACTGTGCAGCGAGGTGCGCTCCCGCGTCGAACGGGTCCGCGACGCCGGCGAGCGTCACCCCACCGGTGTGCAGGACGGCGTCGACGTGCGTGCGACCGATGGCCCCGGCGCCGACGAGTGCGACTCTCATGCGTGTGCCTCCAGAAGGGTGGATGCCGGGAGGCGGTGCGCCCCGGCGACGTCGCCTGCCTCGTACGATCGGGCCAGGGCGGAACCGAGCGTCGCTCCGCCGCCCGGATAGGTGTTTCGGAAGACGCCGGCGGCGACGTTTCCCGCGGCGAAGAGACCCGGCAGCGGCTCACCCGCCCAATCGAGCACGCGGCTGCGCTGGTCGGTGCGGACACCACCGGAGGTGCCGAGCACGCCGGCGTGGAGCGGAACGGCCGCGAAGGGCGGGGTCTGCAGCGGTGCGAGACAAGGGTTGGGCTCGTGCGTCGCGTCGCCGAGGAAGCGGTCCTGCGGGCTCGACCCACGACCGAACAGGGTGTCCACGCCGATCTCCGCGTCGGCGTTGAATCGTCGCACGGTCGTCGCGAGGCCTTCCGCGTCGATGCCCGCCGCTTCCGCGAGGCCCTGCAGGGTATCGGCCGACGTCGCCCAATCCGGCGCGGTGCCGACCGCGGAACCCGCGATCGGGTAGCGCGCGGCGAAGGCCGCGTCGAAGACGAGCCATGCCGGGGCGTTGCGCGGCCGCCCCGTCGCCGGATCGGTGTCGCCGAACATGCGGCAGGTGTCGTGGTAGGCGAGCGCCTCGTTGACGAAGCGCTCGCCGGCGGCGTTGACGACGATCGACCCCGGGAGCGTCATCTCGACGTTGCCCATGCGGCCCGACGGCAGCCCGTCGTAGGTCTGGGTCGGGGGAGTGAGGACGGGGACGCCCCAGATCGCGGTCATGTCGGCGACGGACGCCCCCGCCTCCAGCGCGAGCTCGAGCCCGTCGCCCTCGTTCGAGGGCGCGCTGATGGGCGTCACGGGGAACGCGAGGAAGGCCTCGCGCAGGCGCGGGTTCCACTCGAAGCCTCCCGTGGCGAGGACGACGGCGGCGGCGGAGACCGCGCGCCCGCCGAAACCGATGCGCCACCCGAACCCGGTGCGCTCGAGCGCACCCGCGCGGACGCCGCGGACGACGTCGATGCCGCGGTCGAGGCAGCTCGCGACGAGGGCGCCCACGAGCGCGCCCCCCATCGTCCGCACGCCGCGATCGCGACGCTCGGCGAGAAGCTCGGGGTCGGGTGCGCGGCCGTTGAGGTCGTCGCGCTCGGCCATCGTCAGGAGCGGAAAGTACGACGACGGGCGCAGCGCCTCGGCGAGGCCCGGGACGCTCGACGGATCGAACGCGTCGTTGTCCAGGCTGCGGCCGCCCTCGGCGGCGCCCGGCCACTCACCACGGTAGTCGGGTCGTGCGAGTGCGGTGAGACGAACGCGGGTCGACGACGTGAGGTATTCGATCGCCGCAGCGGCGGTCTCGACGTACCAGTCGATCGTTCCGGCATCCATCACGTGCCCCGACGACGCCGCGAGATATGCGCGCCCCGCGGCGGTGTTGTCGCGGAACCCGGCGCGGGCGGCACGAGCGGTCGCGGGCGCCCAGATGACTCCGCCGCCGGCGCACGTCGTCCCGCCGAGGAGGTCGGCCTTCTCCGCGACGCAGACGCGCGCCCCGGCATCCGCCGCGCGCAGCGCCGCGACGAGCCCCGCGGCGCCCGATCCGAGCACCAGCACATCGACGCCCTCGGGCAGGTTCTCGGCGCCGATGAGGAGTCGCCCGGTCATGCGAGCACCGCCGCCTGGGTCGCCGCCGGCATCAGGACGATGATCTTCCCGGACGGGATGCCGGGGTCGGCCATCGTGCGGAACGCCTCCTCGAGGTCCTCGAACGCGAAACGGTGGGTCACGAGCGCCGCGACGGCGCCGGGATGCCGCGCGAGGAGCGCGAGCCCGTCGGGGATCAGCCCGAGACTGTTGCGGCTGCCGCGCAGGTCGATCTCTTTGTCGGTGAGGTCTTTGATCGTGATCTGCGCAGCGCGCGGCGAGATGCCGACCTGGACGATGCGCCCGGCGGATCCCACGAGCCGGATGGCGTTCTCCAGCGACGCGGGCACGCCGGTCGCCTCGATGACGATGTCCGGCCCGGCGCCATCGGTCAGATCGGCGATGCGTGCGGCCTGATCGACATCGGGGAAGCCCGCGCCGACCTGGAGGGCGACCGCAGCGCCGAACCGCTCGGCGAGGGCGACCCGGTTCGGATCGGTGTCGGCAGCGATGACGGTGACGCCGCGTTCGCTCAGTGCGAGCGCGGCGAGCAGCCCGATCGGTCCGCAGCCGAGCACCAGCGCGACCGCGCCCGCGGCGGGTTCGGCGCGGCTGACCGCCTGGAGCGAGATCGAGGTGGGCTCGCCCAGGGCCGCGATCTCCAGGGGAAGGTCCTTGGGCACGCGGTGCACGCGCGCCGCGGGGACGCTCAGCACCTCCACGAACCCGCCGTCCTCGTAGCAGCCGAGGACGGAGAGCCGTGCGCACACGTTCGATCTGCCGCGGCGGCACGCGCGGCACGAGCCGCACGCGACGAGAGGGTCGACGGCGACGCGGTCGCCGGCATCGAAGTCGGTTCCCACTGCTGCGTCGATGACGACGCCGGACAGCTCGTGCCCCTGGATGAGGGGCAGATCCGTCGGGAAGTCGTCTTCGAAGATGTGCAGATCGGTGCCGCACAGGCTGACCGCGTGCACGGCGACGCGCACCTCCCCGGGGCGGACGGCGGGCTCGGGCTCCTCGGCGAACGCGATGCGCTCGGCGCCGACGGTGCGGGCGACGCGCATCACGCCGCCGTCCGCGGGTCGAAGAACACGTTCCAGGTCGCGATGGTGCGCGCCTCGATGAGCCCGGCCTCCGCGAACGGATCGTCGTCGAGGCGCGCGGCGAGCGTCGACTCATCGGTGTCCTCGAAGACGAGGAGGGCGCGCGGCTCATCGCCGGCGAGGGGGCCGCTCATGTACAGCAGGCCCGCGTGGTGCAGCCCCTCGAGGAAGGCGAGGTGGGCGGGTCGGTGCGTTGCGCGGTCGTTCTCGCTGTTCGCGCGGTAGGCGTAGGTGACGGCGAACGTCGGCATGACGACTCCTTTGTCGGGGTGGTTGTCGCTTCAGTATGTGACGCCGATAGTGTGAACAGAACGACTGAATTCGTCATTGTTTATGCTTGCAGGCCGTCTTATTGCTCGCTACCGTGAGGCGCATGTCACAGGTGACCTTCGATTTCCATGGCTCTCACGTCATCATCACGGGAGGGGCGCGCGGCATCGGTGCCGGCATCGGAGCCCTCTTCGCGGCCTCCGGTGCGGCGGTCGCCGTCTGGGATCGCGATCCCGATGCGTTCCGCGGAGACTGGGAGCCGGCCGCGCTGATCCGCGCCGACGTCACCGACGAGGCTTCTCTGCAGGCGGCCTTCGCCGAGACGCTCGAGCTGTTCGGGTCGGTCGACATCGTCGTCTCGTCGGCGGGCATCACCGGGCCCGTGGCCCCGCTGTGGGAGTACGGGGCCGACGACTGGCGACGTGTCGTCGACCTCGACCTCACCGGCGCGTTCCTGACCGCCAAGACGGTCGTGCCGCACCTGCGTGAGCGCGGGTACGGCCGTGTGATCACCGTGGCCTCGATCGCGGGCAAGGAGGCCACCGCGTCGCTGTCCGCCTACACGGCCGCCAAGCACGGCGTGGTCGGGATGACCAAGGTGCTGGCGCGCGAGCTCATCTCCGACGGCGTCACGGTCAATGCGATCGCCCCGGTGATGGTGCGCACCGAGCTGTTCGCTCAGCTGACCGACGAGTTCATCGAGCGGACCCGCGCGCTCATCCCGCTCGGCAGGTTCCTCACGGTCGAGGAGGTCGCCGCGACCGTCGCGTGGATCGCAAGCGATCAGTGCGGATTCACGACGGGGGCGACGTTCGACCTCTCCGGCGGTCGCGCCGACTACTGAGCGGCGCTGGTCGCCACGCCGGCTGCGCCGCTCAGCTCCAGGAAGTGGGCGCGCATCCGGTCGCGGTCGGGCTCGACGCCCGTGATGAGACGGAAGGTGTCGGCCGCCTGGCTCGCGACCATCCGTCCGCCGTCGAGGACGGCGCAGCCGAGTGCGCTCGCCGCGTCGAGCAGTTCGGTGTGCAGAGGCCGGTAGATCGCGTCGGCGACCCACAGGCGTTCGTGCAGCAGCGCCGGGTCGATGGGGGTGCCCGGGTGTCCCACCATCCCGACGGGGGTGGCGTTGACCAGGCCGTCGGACGCGGCCACGGCATCCGCGACCTGGTCCGTGCCGATCGGAGTGATCCGGGCGTCGGGGAACGCGGCGCCCAGTGCGTCACGCACGGCCGCCGCTCGGGTGACCACGGGATCAAACACCGAGAGCCGTCGGGTTCCCGCGCGCAGGAGCGCGTAGGCGATAGCGGATCCGGCGCCGCCGGACCCCAGCAGCACGACATCGTCCAGGTCGGGGTCGTCGAGACCGGTTCGCAGCCCCGCGGCGAAGCCGGAATGGTCGGTGTTGTGCCCGATCGCGCGCCCGTCCCGGAAGAGGATCGTGTTGACCGCCCCGAGGAGCCGCGCATCGGCCGACAGGTCGTCCAGCGCCTCCCACACCGTCTGCTTGCACGGATGCGTGACGTTGAGCGCGTCGTACCCGAGACGTCGCGCCGCTGCGACGAGCTCGGCGGCCCCCTCGGGGGCGACGCCGAGCTCGTCGATGTCGATGGTGCGATAGAGGTAGCGGATGCCGAGGGCATCGGCTTCGCGCTCATGGAGCGCCGGCGTGGACGAGGTGCCGATGCCAGAGCCGATCAGTCCGACGAGGTACGCGTGCGACATGGTCTCTCCTGACGATGACGATGATGGTGACGAAGATGAGCGGGGCTCGCATCCGCAGCGGATGCGAGCCCCGTCGGGGTGCGGTTCAGCGCCGCCCGAGGCGGTCGTAGGGCGTCGTGCGCACCGACTGAGTGAGCGGCTCTCCCGACTCCTCGCGGCGGTCGATCTCGGTGAGCTGACGTCGCGTGAGACCGAGCCGCGCCGTGGGCGTGAAGGCCGTCTCCGGCGCGAACAGAGTCGCGATGCCGGAGACCACGATGATGCCGATCGTGAAGAACGCGACGGCCGGCCAGTTGTTCTCGTTGCCTTCGCCGGTCACGAAGCCCTGCGCGATCGCGGGGGTGAACCCGGCCAGCAGCAGCCCCAGCATGAGGCTCACCGCCATGCCGGTGTAGCGCACCCGTGCCGGGAACTGCTCCGGGAAGTAGGCGGGGTACACCGAGTTCGACAGCGTGTACGCGAAGCCGATCAGGAAGATGCTGAGGGTCCAGACGAGCGGCATGTTCGCGGCATCCACCGCTGCCAGCAGCGCGTAGATCGTGATCGACTGCAGCACGAGGCCGATGAGGAACACCGGCTTGCGCCCGAATCGGTCGGAGAGGGCGCCGGCGACGGGGCCGAAGCACACGGCGGCGAAGTTCGCGACGGTGATGATGACGAGCATCTCTGCGCGGGGAATCCCGGCGACCGTGGTGCCGTACGCCAGGACGAAGACGTTGAACATCGTGTTCACCGCGGCGAAGATCGCCATCAGCGTGACGCGCAGAACGGTGCCGCCGTTGTAACGCAGGAGCGTGACGAGGGGGATCTTGGGCGCCTCGTCGGAGTCCTTCGTCTCCTCGAAGACCTCGGGCTCGTCGAGCATGCGGCGCAGGACGATCGCGACGACGGTGACGAGAAGCGACGCCCAGAACGGCACGCGCCAGCCCCACGACAGCAGTGCCTCTTCCGGCATCGCGGCGACCGGGATGAACACGAGGCTCGAGATGACGATGCCGAACATGATGCCGCTCATCGTCCAGCTGGTGAAGAAGCCGCGGCGGCGGTCGGGTGCGTGCTCGAGGGTCAGCGCGCTCGACCCGGGGGACTCGCCGCCGGCGGAGACGCCCTGCACCAGTCGCAGCGCGACGATGATGATCGGCGCGGCGACGCCGATCGCATCCCACGTGGGCAGGCAGCCGACGAGGAACGTTGCGACGCCCATGATCGACAGGCACGCCAGAAGCGCCTTCTTGCGCCCCCACCGGTCGCCGATGTGTCCCCACAGCACGGCGCCGAAGGGGCGTGCGACGTAGGCGACGCCGACCGTCGCGAACGAGAGCAGCGTCGCGACGCCGGGCTCGCCCGCGGGGAAGAAGAGGTGCGGGAAGATCAGCGCCGCTGCCGACGCGTAGATGAAGAAGTCGTAGTACTCGAGTGCACTGCCGACGAAGCCGGAGATCGCCGCGATCTTCGCGTTGTTCTTCTGCGGTGGGTGGGATGTCGTCCTTGACATGGCTGAGGCCTTCGCTCGTGGCGTCGCTCCGCGGCGCCGTTGATCTGCGGGATGGGACGGATGCCGGGGCGATCCGTTCCGAACAGAGTGCCAGCGTAATTGTGTGGCGTCCAGAACAGAGTTTGTCTGAGACTAGGCGTCAAAGGCTCTCAAATTGTCGGCGTGGGAAGGATGCGCTCGGACAGCTCGAGCACGGCCCGGACGGCGGCCGTCTGCTCGTCCTCCATCCACGCGATGCCGTGCTGCATGTACTGCGGCGGGTCCTCCAGCGGAACCCAGCGCGCTCCCTCCGGCATGATCGAGGCGAGGTCCTGCGCCGTGATCGTCACCCCGAGACCGGCGGCGACGAAGGTCAGCATCATGTACGGGTCGGCCATCTCCTGTGTGATGCGCGGCCGGAAGCCCGCCGCGACGCAGCATCGGATGAGCCCCTCGGCCATCGCGGAGGATCCGTCGAGCGGCATCGACAGGAAATCGTCCTCCGCGAGTCGACGTAGTGAGAGCGTGGTCTCCTCGGCGAGAGGGTGGTCGACCGGGAGCACGGCGCCGAACTCGGTGCGGGCGATCAGGCGCGCCGCCACGCCGCTCGTCGCGATCGGGAGTCCGACGAACGCGATGTCCAGAACGCCGGTGCGCAGTTTCGCCAGCCCGTCACCGGTGCTCACACGGCTGACCAGTTGCAGGTCGATGTCGGGGAGCTCGCGCCGCACGGCGCGGGCGAGGGCAGGCAGCGTCAGATGGTTGAACGCGCCGGAGAAACCGATCCGGACACTGCCGTGAACCGACCCCGATGCGGCGCGCGCGGCCTCGGTGGCCAGAGACAGATCCTGGATGACGCGGTATGCCATCGGCAGCAGAGCCCGTCCGGCAGGGGTGAGAGCGACGCTGCGCGTATTCCGCTCGAACAGCTCTGTGCCGATGCTGGCTTCGAGCCTGCGGATCGTCTGGCTCAGCGGTGACTGTGCGACGTGGAGCCGGGCGGCGGCACGGCCGAAGTGCAGTTCCTCGGCGACGACGACGAACGCTTCCAGCCACCGGATCTCCACGTCGCGAGCATAGCGGCCGTCGGATGCCACGGGAGAGCCCTACGCCGGCGTCGACAGGATCTCGAGGAAGAACCCGAGTGACGGGCGTGCATCGAAGTACGCGTATCGGACGCCGCCGCCGCGGACCGAGTCGCCCTCTTGGTGAACGGGCACGCCGATGGCGCCCATCGCCGCGACGACGGCATCGTGATCGGTCACCGCGAACCGGATGTGATGCAGGCCCGACCCGTGTTCGTCGACGAACTCCTGCCAGATGTCCGGGCCGCCCCGCGGCGAGAGGAATTCGAGCTCGATGCCGAACAGGTCGTAGAAGACGACGTCGACCTCGGTGTCGATGCGCGTACCGCGGTACGCCGCACCGACATAGCGATTGGTGACGCGGATGCGGGGCTCGAGGCCGAAGATCGCGCGCATGCCGGCGATGGCCGCGTCGGGATCGGCGACGACGATCCCGATCTGGTCGAGCGACGAGGCGAGCGTGCGCAGGTTCTCGGTCATGCGTTCACCTGCGCCTCGATCGCGGGCCCCGTGACGACGGCCGCCGCCGCGTCGAGGGCGGCGAGGTAGCCGAACGTCATCCCGGCCCCGACCTGGCCCCCCGCGCCCGGATACTCGGCCGCCATCGGGGAGTCCGCGTCGTTGCCGGCGGCATACAGGCCTGCGATGGGCTCGCCCTCCGCGTCGAGCACGCGCGCGTGGGCATCGATGCACAGGCCCAGCGCCGTGCCGAGCGGGGTCGGCACCAGGGGGAGCGCGTAGAAGGGAGCGGTGCGGATCGGGCCGAGGTTCACGTTCGGAGCGTGCCGTGGGTCACCGTACTGGTGGCCGAACGGGCTCGTCCCCTTGCCGAAGTCCTCGTCCACGCCCGTCTCCGCGAAGCGGTTGTTGCGCTGAATCGTGTCGGCGAGTCCGGCGGGATCGACGCCGATCCGCCGTGCGAGCTCGTCGACGGTTGAGGCGCGATGGATGTAGCCGTCGCGCACGTACTTCTGCAGGAAGGCCGTCGGGGTGTGCGGGCGGATCATGCCCAATCCGTACTCGTGCAGGGAACGCGCGTCGATGATCAGCCACGCGGGAACGGCTTCGTCGGAGGACTGCGTCCGATACATGGCGCGGACGAACCGATGGTAGGAGACCGACTCGTCGACGAACCGGCGCCCCGAGGCGGTGACGGCGACGATGCCCGGCTTGGCGCGGTCCCAGATGTGCGGGAACACGACGAGAGAGCCGTCGCCGCGTCGCCCGATGGAGCTCGGGAACCAGAAGCCGTTGTCGCCGTGGTCGGGTCCGAGCGCCCCGCCGGCGGCCATGCCGAGGGCGATCGTGTCGCCTGTCGCTCCCTCCGCGGCACGCGTGAACTGCGGTGTCGGCGTCGGCAGATGCCGCTCCCGCCACGCGGGGCTGGCCGCGAACCCTCCGCCAGCGAGGATGACCCCGCGGGTCACACGGATGCGACGCTCCCGCCCGCCGGACTGGACGACGGCGCCCACCACCCCGCCGTCCTCGACGATGAGCTCCCGCGCGGTGCTCGAGAACCAGACGTGTCCGTCATGCTGAGTGAGCGTGTGGAACAGGTTCGCGACGAGGGCGTTGCCCATCGCCAGACGGGTTCCGCGCGGGTGGCGCAGCCGATCGAAGAACCATCGGAAGCCGAGCGAGAGTGCGAGGCCCGCGGCCCGCGGCGACCAGCGGAACAGCTCGAGCAGCCGATTGACCTCCGCGCGGCGCACCATCAGCGTGCCGCCGAACAGCGCGAACTCCGGCACCGGTGGGCGCACGCGACGGAAGTCCTCGCTGCTGAGCACTCGCCCATCGAAGGTCTCCGGTTCCAGGGCGCGGCCGACGCCGGCGCCCTCGACCTCGGGGTGGTAGTCGACGACGGTGGCGGAGTGCCAGAAGCGCACGCCGAGACTGTCGTACCAGTCGATCATCTCGGGGCCGTGTTCGAGATAAGCCTCTCGGATCTCACGGGGGGCCTTGTCGCCGACGACGCCGTCGAGGTAGAGCGAGGCGAGCTCCCGTTCGCCGGTCATGCCGAGCGCGCGCTGGTGCCGGTGCCCGGGGACCCAGCACGTCCCCGCGGAGTAGGCGGTGGTGCCGCCGAGGTACTCGGTCTTCTCGAGCACGAGGGTCTTCAGGCCCTTGGCCGCGCCCGTGACGGCGGCGGAGAGACCGGCGGCGCCGGTGCCCAGAACGAGCAGATCGACGGTGTCGTCCCAGCTCTGCGATGCGGTCATGCGACTTCTCCTTCGGTGTGGGACCCCGGCCGCAGTGCCGGTGTCGGTGCGGCATCCACTCGCTCGACGAGATCGCGCGCGGTGCGGATGACCTCCGCCGCGTAGGAGCGCGGGTCGAGTCGACGTCGGAGGCGCTCGTGGGGGATCTCGACGCTCACGGGAGTGCCTGCCGGAGTGGCGGCGAGAAGGTCGGCGAGGGGCAGCGAGCCCTCGCCGACGAGCAGCCGCTGTACGCGGGCCTCGCGCTGGAGCCCCGTGATGCGGGCGTCGTCGTCGACGGCCTCCGGCGGATCGGCCGGGGCGTCGCAGAGCTGCACGACCGGGACGAGGTCGGCCTCGAGGGCCCCGATGTCGCTGAGCGGCGAGCCGCCTCGCTGAACGTGCAGCGGGTCGATCATGAGCGCCGCGCCGGTCGCTCGGGCCACTGCCGCGGCATCCGCGACGGTACGCACGGGTTGGTAGGAGATCGGCTCGAGCAGCGGACGGATGCCGAAGTCGGCGGCATCGCGCGTGAGTGCGGAGAGCGTGTCCACGAGACGCGCACGATCGGGGTCGGCGCCGGTGACGGTGAGCGCGGACGCGCCCAGAGCGGCCCCGGCCTCGAGCGCCGGGAGCCAGTCGCCCGGCCCCGTGTGGGTCGTCACGGGCAGGAACTCGATGTCGCGCACCGTCACCCCGGTGTCGCGAAGCCGCGACAGCGTCTCGCGCAGCAGAGGAGAGCCGGGCGCGAGGTCGAACGCGCGCTCGGTGGGGGTGACGGCCTTGACGCGGATGCCCACGAAGGAGAACCCGACCGCGGCAGCCGTCTCGACGAGCTCGGGCGGCGTGAGTGAGAGAAGGGTGAGGTGCGCGACCCCGATCGAGCGCGTCATCGCTGTGCCTCCGCTTCCGTGCGGGCCAGATCGCGTCCGGCGATGTAGCCGAAGGTGAGCGCCGGTCCGATGTTGACCCCGCCTGCGGGGTAGTGGCCGCCCATGACGTTGGCCTGGTCGGCTCCGACGGCGTACAGGCCGGCGATGGGGCGGTCCTTGGCATCCAGGACGCGTGCCCGCCCGTCGGTGGCGAGCCCGGCGAAGGTGCCGAAGGAGCCGGGCAGCACGCGTACCCCATAGAACGGCCCCTTCTCGAGCGGGGCGAGCGACGGGTTCGGTCCGTACGAGGCGTCGCCCCCGTAGCGGTTGAAGGGCGTCGATCCCCGTCCGAATCGGGTGTCGAGACCCGAGCGGGCGTCGAGGTTGAACTGCGCCACGGTGCGTTCGAGTCCCGCCGGATCGATGCCGCACTTCTCGGCCAGGGCGCGGAGCGTCGGCGCCTTCACGAGGTAGCCGCTGCGGAGATAGGGGAACAGCGGGACGGGGCGGGGCTTCGCCATTCCGAGCGGGAAGCGGCGAACGAACGTCGCGTCGCCGATCTGCCAGGACTGCACGGGCTCGTTCTCCGGCGCGGCGCGGAACATGCCGGCGACGTAGTCGAAGTAGCCGTTCGCCTCGTTGACGAACCGTTCACCGGTGGAGACGACGCCGATGCTGCCCGGCTTCGCGCGATCCATGATGTGCGGGAAGACGCCGACGCGACCCGACCGGTAGGGCACGAGGGAGACGGGGCACCAGGCGCCCGCAGACGCTTGCTGCCTCAGGACGCCGCCGACGCTCTCGCCGAGGGTGATTCCCGATCCGTCCGCGGTCTCGGGCGCGAGGGTCCAGTGCTCGCTCCCCGTAGGGGTGCGCGGGAACCTCTCGCGACGGCGCGCGACATCGTGCGGGAATCCGCCCGCCGCGAGCACGACGCCCGAGCGCGCCGTCAGTGACTCCTCCCCGTCGGCCGACCGTGCGACGACACCGGTCACCCGGCCGTCGTGGTCCTGCGTGAGGCGGAGGGCGGGTGTGGAGACACGGATGTGGACACCGGCATCCTCGGCCGACTGCAGCAGACGTCCGACGAGGGCCGTGCCGTTGACCAGCTGCATCCCGCGGCGGTGGACGACGAGGTCGATCAGGTGCCGACCGACGCGCCAGGCGCAGTGCCAGATGCCGCGGAGGCTGCCACGCGCAGCAGACAGGAAGGCGCCGAGATCGGGCCCCGCCATGATGCCCATGCCGAGGAACGACGTCTCGTACAGCTGCCCGCGCAGCAGGCGACGCACCGACGGACTCAGTCGGCGGGCGTCGATGGGCTTCGGCGCGGCGGACCGGTTGCCCGTGCCGGCGTGCGGGAGGGTGCCGTAGATATCGTTGATCTTCGAACCGGGGATGAGCTCGAGGGCCGTCTGCGTGTGGAAGAACTCCACCATCTGGGGCGCCGCGACGAGGAACGCGTCGACGCGTTCCTCGTCGTAGTCCGCGCCGAGCGCCGCGCGGAGGTACGCCTTGACGTCCTCGATCGATTCGTCGACGCCCTCGCCGCGGGCGAGCATCGACCGCGGCGCCCACAGCCAGCCGCCGGACCATGCGGTCGCGCCTCCGCAGACATCGGCGGCCTCGAGGACCAGCACGGATCGGCCCGAGTGCGCCGCCGCGATGGCGGCGGCGAGACCGCCGGCGCCGGCTCCCACGACGATCACGTCGTATTCGGTTGCGGGGGGCAGGGTCATCGGGTTCCTCCATTGGCTCCGTGACGATCGTGCGGATGCACGACATAGACTATGTACGCTATGAAGTATAATTAAGCCTTGATAGTGTGTAAAGAACGATATAGACGCCCGTGCGACGGCGCAAGTCCGCGTTCGGAACATCCGAAGAGGCCGGTGCCTCCATGGCACCGGCCTCTTCGTATGGGAACCCCGACATCTCTGGGGCTCCGGGGGAGGATCTCAGTCGTGGCTGACGGCGGCCGCCTTCGCGCGGGCCTTCTCCGCGCGCCGGGCGGCCTTCTCCGCCTTCCGCGCCTTCGCTGCCCAGTCGGTGGGCCTCTTCTCCTTGCGCTTCTTCTCCTTGTGCTTCTTCTCCGCCTTCCGCGCCTTGGCGGTCTTCTTCGACTCGGTGCGCCAGTGCGTGAACTCGTCGGGCGTCGTCGTGACCCCCGGCATCCGGGTGACGTGCGCGCGCGCCTCGACGGCCTTGCGGCGCTCCGGCCGTGACCGCTCGGGCTTGCCTCCGACGTACAGCCAGCCGAGGAGCTCCTCGTTCTCGCCGAGACCGTGGGCGGCCGCGACCGGGGCCGACCGCGTGTAGTGGCCGGTGCGCCAGATGACGCCCCATCCCGCTTCGTCGAGCAGCAGGCTCAGGGTATGCGCGACGCCGGAGGCGACCGCCTCCTGCTCCCACCGCGGCACCTTCTCGCTCGCGCGATAGCTCGCGACGATCGCGACGAGCAGCGGTGCGCGCAGCGGCTTCGTCGAGGGGGAGGAGTCGCCCTGGGCCGCGGCGATCGCGGCGCCGAGGACGAGCCGGTCGTCTCCGCGCAGTTCGATGATGCGCCAGGGGCGCAGCGACGAGTGATCGGCGACGCGCCCGGCCGCGGAGACGAGGGTGAGGAGTTCGGCCCGCGTCGGTGCGGCGTCGGTCACCTTCGACCAGGAACGGCGCTGACGCACCGCCTCGAGCGCGGGGCGCGGGTCGGCGTCGCTCATGATTCCGGCGCGAACGAGAGCGACAGGGAGTTCATGCAGTACCGATCGCCGGTCGGCGTGCCGAAGCCGTCGGGGAACACATGACCCAGGTGCGACCCGCAGTTGGCGCAGCGCACCTCGGTGCGCACCATGCCGTGGGTGCGGTCCTCGATGAGCTCGACGGCCTCGGGGCGCACCGACTCGTAGAAGCTCGGCCATCCGCAGTGCGAGTCGAACTTCGTCCCGCTCTGGAAGAGCTCGGCACCGCACGCGGCGCACGTGTACAGACCGGCGCGGTGCTCGTCGAGGAGCTCCCCGGTCCACGCCCGCTCGGTTCCGGCCTGGCGCAGCACGGCGTACTGATCGGGGCTCAGCTCCGTCCGCCACTGCTCGTCGGTCTTCTGCACGTTGTACGACATGGGTGGTCACCTTTCGTCCGTTCTATTCAACCCGAACGAAGCCCTGCGTGTTCCGCAGTCTTCGGGATGTCCGGGGTGGCTCACGGCTCACCCGCCGCGGCGAGGCTAGCCTCGAATCCGTGCCCCTCTCCGCCCGCGACCGCGAACTGCTGGACTTCGAGTCCCGCTGGAACGGCCACGGCGCGGCGAAGGAGGAGGCCATCGCCCGAGAGCTCGAGATGACGCCGGCCCGCTACTACCAGCTGCTGGAGCGCGTCATCGATGCGCCGGATGCCGCGGAGCACGACGCCATGCTCGTGCATCGCCTCCGCCGGATGCGCGAGCGCCGACGGACCGCGGGTGGTGTCGTCGAGGGGGCCGCCGCGATGCGCACAGGTGCAGCCCGGTAGCATTCTCTGGTGCCCAAGACTCCGCCGCCGAAGGATCGCTTCGACGACCTCCCCGCCGACCGCGGGCGGATCGGCGCCCATCGCGCCGAGAACCCGCGCCTGCGCGGCGGCGTCGTCCTGCTCTGGTCGGTCATCGCGACGGTCGTGCTCGTCGCCGTCGGGATCTTCGGCACGATGCTCGCGACCGGTCGCATCTCCCTCACCCCCGCCGCGACGCCGACGGCGTCGGTCGCTCCGACCCCCGAGGCGCGCCTGGACACCTCGTACAAGGTGACGATCCTCAACGCGACCCCGCAGCGCGGTCTCGCGAGCGCGATGAGCGACACGCTCGTCGCGGCCGGGTGGAACGCCGATGACGTCAATGCCGGGGATGCCGGGTCGGACGACTTCGCCACGACGACCGTGTACTACACCTCGCCGGCCGACGAGGCCGCCGCGCGCGGTCTCGCTGCCGCGATCGGAGGGGCCGACGTCGTCCTGAGCGACGCGTACGCCGGGATGTGGGGCACCGACGACCCGCAGCTCGTGCTCGTCATCGGGCTCGACCGCACCGACGGGGCGACTCCCGCGGCCGACTCCGAGGGCTGATCCCCGCCGCGCCGAGAGGCGTCCGCGGGGACCGTGTTTCGCGCGTGTGAACACTTCGGTGCGGCCGTGTCAACAGTGCCCGGATCCGCGTCGTCGCGGCATCCCGCCTGGTTAGCATGGCCGAGTCCCACTGCACCATCAGGAGATTCGCATGACCGGCAACACGCAGGGCACCGTCAAATGGTTCAACGCCGAGAAGGGCTTCGGCTTCATCACCGTCGAGGGCGGTCAGGACGTCTTCGTGCACTACTCGAACATCGACATGTCCGGTTTCCGCGTGCTCGAGGAGGGCCAGACCGTCGAGTTCACGGTCGGCTCCGGCTCGAAGGGGCCGCAGGCGGAGTCGGTGCGCGTCGTCGCCTGAGCGGTCCTCCCTCCCCGGCGACACGGCCGGGCTCCCGGCTCGTCGGATCGGCTTGCACTCGTCATGCCCGAGTGCCAGAATGAGTTAGCACTCCGTCATGCTGAGTGCTAAAGACTCATCCTCACGTCCGGGAGGGACGACACACTTATGGCAAAGATCATCGCTTTCGACGAGGAGGCCCGCCGCGGCCTCGAGCGCGGCCTGAACATCCTGGCCGACGCCGTCAAGGTGACGCTCGGCCCCCGCGGCCGCAACGTCGTGCTCGAGAAGAAGTGGGGCGCCCCCACGATCACGAACGACGGTGTCTCGATCGCCAAGGAGATCGAGCTCGACGACCCGTACGAGAAGATCGGCGCGGAGCTCGTTAAGGAGGTCGCCAAGAAGACGGACGACGTCGCCGGTGACGGCACGACGACCGCCACGGTCCTCGCTCAGGCGCTCGTGCGCGAGGGCCTGCGCAACGTCGCGGCCGGCGCCGACCCCATCTCCCTGAAGAAGGGCATCGAGAAGGCCGTCAAGGCGCTCTCCGACGAGCTTCTGGCCTCGGCCAAGGAGGTCGAGACCAAGGAGGAGATCGCCGCCACGGCATCCATCTCCGCCGCCGACCCCGAGATCGGCGAACTCATCGCCGAGGCGATCGACAAGGTCGGCAAGGAGGGTGTCGTCACCGTCGAGGAGTCGAACACCTTCGGCACCGAGCTCGAGCTCACCGAGGGTATGCGCTTCGACAAGGGCTACATCAACCCCTACTTCGTCACGGACCCGGAGCGCCAGGAGGCGGTCTTCGAGGACCCGTACATCCTCATCGCGAACCAGAAGATCTCCAACATCAAGGACCTCCTGCCGATCGTCGACAAGGTGATCCAGGAGGGCAAGGAGCTCGTCATCATCGCGGAGGACGTCGAGGGTGAGGCTCTCGCGACCCTCGTGCTCAACAAGATCCGCGGCATCTTCAAGTCGGTCGCCGTCAAGGCGCCCGGCTTCGGCGACCGTCGCAAGGCGCAGCTGCAGGACATCGCGATCCTCACCGGCGGCCAGGTCATCACGGAGGAGGTCGGTCTCAAGCTCGAGAACGCCACCACCGACCTGCTCGGCAAGGCGCGCAAGGTCATCGTCACGAAGGACGAGACCACGATCGTCGAGGGTGCCGGCGAGACCTCGCAGATCGAGGGTCGCGTGACCCAGATCAAGCGCGAGATCGAGAACACCGACAGCGACTACGACCGCGAGAAGCTCCAGGAGCGCCTCGCCAAGCTCGCCGGCGGCGTCGCCGTCATCAAGGCGGGTGCGGCCACCGAGGTCGAGCTGAAGGAGCGCAAGCACCGCATCGAGGACGCCGTCCGCAACGCGAAGGCGGCCGTCGAGGAGGGCATCGTCCCCGGTGGTGGCGTCGCGCTCATCCAGGCCGGCAAGAACGCGTTCGAGAAGCTGGAGCTCGTCGGTGACGAGGCCACCGGGGCGAACATCGTCAAGGTCGCCATCGAGGCTCCGCTCAAGCAGATCGCCCTCAACGCGGGCCTGGAGCCCGGCGTCGTCGCCAACAAGGTGTCGGAGCTCCCCGTCGGCCAGGGCCTCAACGCGGCCACCGGCGAGTACGTCGACATGTTCGCGGCGGGCATCATCGACCCGGCCAAGGTCACCCGCTCGGCGCTGCAGAACGCGGCATCCATCGCCGGCCTGTTCCTCACGACCGAGGCGGTCGTCGCGGACAAGCCCGAGAAGGTCGCGGCTCCGGCCGGCGACCCGACCGGCGGCATGGACTTCTGATCCGCTGATCTCGATACACCGCAGCGAAAGCCGCGGCACTCGATCACCGAGTGAAGGGCCCCTCTTCGGAGGGGCCCTTTCCCGTTGTCAGCGGAACAGCCCCGAGGCGGCCGCCTCGGTCTGCGCGTACTGGCTGCCGGCGTGCGCGAGCGCGCTGCCGATGTCGCCGAGTGCCGCTTCGAGCTCGCGCTGCGTCAGGCGCCACCGGTCGATCACGCCCTGGAACGCGATCGCCGCGGCTCCCGTCCACGATCCCTGCAGCTGTGTGAGCTGCCCGAGCATCGCGGCGGTCTCGCCCTGCAGGCGATCGGCGGTTGCGCGGATCGCTCCGGTGGCGGTGAGCACGGCATCGGAATCGACGGAGAAGGTCGCCATGTCGGACCCCTTTCTGTGTGGATGCCGCCACGCTAGGCCGCGGATGCACGCAGCAGGAGCGGCGCCGGCGGAACGGTGGACAACTTCCCGCATCGGTCTCCTGTGGAGGAGACGATGCGCCCACTCGCACGGGGCATCCGCACGGGCACCAGCCCGCCCGGTGCACCCGATCAGAAGTCGTCGGCGCTCAGCCGGGGCAGGGGCTGCGTCTCGATGAGGAGGTGCTCCGCGGCATCCCGCTGCTTCGCCAACGGCAGGAAGACGCGGAACGTCGCCCCGCCGCCGGCCGTCTCGAAGACCTCGATCGACCCGTGCAGCGCCTCGACGACCGAGGCGACGATGGACAGGCCCAGCCCCGAGCCCCCCGTCTCGCGCGCACGCGAGGTGTCGGCGCGCCAGAAGCGCTGGAAGATCTTGTCGCGGATCTGCTCCGGGATGCCCTCGCCGTGGTCGCTCACCGCGATCCAGCCCATCCCGGCCCGCTCGTCGACGCCCGTGGACAGCTCGATCGGCGAGCCGGCCGGCGTGTAGCGGCGCGCGTTGCCGAGGAGGTTCGCGACGACCTGGCGGATGCGGTTCTCATCGCCGAGGACGATCGGAGCGGGCGGCGCGGGTATGGCCGGGGTGCCCGGCCGCGAGGCCGCACCACCGGCAGCGCCGGCCGCGGCTGCCGCACTGGCCGCACCGGCCGCACTGGACCCGGGGCGGGGACGCCGGCGCAGGAGGGAGCGGGTGGCGCCCGCGATGCCACGGCGCGCACCCGTGGCATCCACCGTCGACGTCACGAGCGGCACCGGTGCCGTGGGCGTGGGCTCCGGTCGGTCGTCGATGAGAGCGACCTCGCGGTCGGGCGAAGCGGCGCGGGCGTCGAGGGCCGCGTCGCGGGCGATCGGGCGGAGGTCGACGTCGGCGACGACGATGTCGCGCCGTTCGTCGAGGCGGGCGAGGGCGAGGAGGTCTTCGACGAGCCCGCCCATGCGGATCGCCTCCTTCTCGATCCGCTCCATCGACTGCGCGGTCTGCTCGTCGCCGGCGATCGCGCCCATGCGGTACAGCTCCGCGTAGCCGCGCACCGTGACGAGGGGTGTGCGCAGCTCGTGGCTCGCGTCGCCGATGAAGCGGCGCATCTGCTGCACCGTGGCATCCCGTTGGCCGAGAGCGTGGTCGATGCGGTCGAGCATCGTGTTGATCGCGATCTTGAGGCGGCCGACCTCGGTGCCCGGAGTGATGTCGCCCATGCGCTGGCTGAAATCGCCCGCTGCGATCGACATGGCGGTGGACTCCACCTGACCGAGCCCGCGGAAGGCGAGGGTCACGAGCAGGCGCGTCGCGATGGCGCCGGCCAGGATCGTGACGAGCGCGAGGGCCGTGTAGATGCCGAGGAAGTTCGCGACCGTCTGATTCACCGGCGTCAGCGGCAGCGCGAGCAGCTGCACGTAGGACTGCTGCGACCCGGGGAGCTGCAGCAGGTCGACCGCCGCATGGAAGGTCGTCTTGCCGTCGACCGAGAGGATGTCGAAGGGTGCCGTGCCCTGCATGAGCGCCTTGTCCAGGCCGAAGGGCTCCGGATAGTGCGGCTGGCTCCCGGCCGGGCCGCCCGCGGCGCCGCCGGTCTGCAGCAGCGTGCCGTCGGGCCCGTAGATCGCGATGTAGAACGACGTCAGCGGCGCTGTCGCGGGCGGGCCGAACTGGGCGACGCCGTCGATCACTTCGACGCTCAGGAGACTGGATGCCTGGTCGAGTGTGACCGTCTGCGTGATGGATTTGTCACGCTCGTCGATCTGGGCGTTCCGCAGGAACACCGCCGTGCCGATCCCGACCGCGACGAGCCCCAGGGCCAGCACGGCGACGGTGACGCCGGTGACCTTCGCGCGCAGGCTGACGCCGCGCCACCATTCGGTGATCCGGTCGCCTCGGCGGGCGTGCGCGGCGAGCGGGGGAGCCACGGTTCTCGCGGGAGCGGCCTCAGGCCGTCTTGCCGGCCTTCAGCATGTAGCCGAACCCGCGCTTGGTCTGGATGAGGGGCTCCGACGAGTACGGATCGATCTTGCGTCGCAGGTACGAGATGTAGCTCTCGACGATGCCGGCGTCGCCGTTGAAGTCGTACTCCCAGACGTGGTCGAGGATCTGCGCCTTGCTCAGCACACGGTTGGGGTTGAGCATGAGATAGCGCAGGAGCTTGAACTCGGTGGGGGAGAGGTCGATCGACACGTCGCCGACGGTGACGTCGTGCGTGTCCTGGTCCATCGTGAGCTCGCCGGCCTTGATGGTCGACTCCTCGTCGGCCTGCATCGTGCGGCGGAGGATCGCCTGCAGCCGCGCGACGATCTCGTCGAGCGAGAAGGGCTTCGTGACGTAGTCGTCGCCGCCCGCGTTCAGGCCCTCGATCTTGTCTTCCGTCTCGTCCTTCGCGGTCAGGAACAGGATCGGCGCCGTGTACCCGGCGCCGCGCAGGCGCTTGGTGACGCTGAAGCCGTTCATGTCGGGCAGCATGACGTCGAGGATGATGAGGTCGGGCTCCTCCTCCAAGACGGCGGAGATCGTCTGCGCGCCATTGCTGACGGCGCGGACCTGGTACCCGGCGAACCGGAGGCTCGTGACGAGCAGATCGCGGATGTTCGGTTCGTCGTCCACGACGAGGATGCGCGGTGCGGTCATGACCCCATACTGGCACCGGAATCCATGCGGTTGCTGGATATCCGCATCCGTGGCCCCGATCGCGGGTCGATCGGTCATCATGAAAAGGTGATGCCTGCCCCCGCTCCGGCGCCCGCGCCCGTCCTCGTGCACGTCCCCGCGCCCGCTGCGGCCCCGCTTCCGGCCGATGCCACATCGGGCGGTCTCGCGTTCCACCGGCTCGTGTTCGCGCGTCGTCGCCGGGGGTGGTGGACGCCGCTCGTCGTCGGAGCCCTCGGCATCGCGTTCTACCTCGTGCTGATGCTCGTCGTGCTGGTGGCGATCTTCGCCGCGGCATCCGTCGACCCCACCGTGCTCGAACGCATGACGGCGCTCGCGCAGAATCCCACCATCGACGCGCGGGATCCGCTCATGCTGGCGCTCCTGCTCGGCACCATCGTGCTGATGCTGCCGTGCTATCAGCTCGCCTCGCTCATCGTGAACGGCAAGCGGGTCGGACTCATCTCGTCGGCGGCGGGTCGGCTGCGCTGGCGGTGGATGCTGCTGTGCGGGCTCGTCGCGCTCGTCCTCTACGGCGTCTTCACGCTCGTGTCACTGGTGCTGCCTTCGGAGATCACCGGGGATGCCGCGGGGGATGCCGCGCCGCAGCCGCTCTGGCCGCTCTCGCTCGCGCTCATCCTGCTGCTCGTGCCGCTGCAGTCGGCGGCGGAGGAGTACGTCTTCCGCGGGTATCTCGCCCAGGCGATCGGGCGGTGGCTGCGGCATCCCGCCTTCGCGATCCTGCTGCCCGTGCCGCTCTTCGTCCTCGGTCACCTCTACGACGTGCTCGGTCAGCTCAGCGTCGGCGTGTTCGCCGTCGCCGCAGGCTGGCTCGTGTGGCGCACGGGCGGGCTCGAAGCCGCGATCGCGCTGCACGTCGTGAACAACCTGTCCGGTTTCCTCCTGTCGCTCGCGTCCGGCGCCGATCCGACGGCGAGCGAGACGGGATGGGTGAGCTTCGTCTCCTCGTTCGTGCTGATCGGCGGCTATGTCGCGATCGTCGAGTGGCTGCTGCGCCGCCGGGCGGCGCGCGGCCGGCCCCTCCCGCGGACCCTCGTGCTCACGCCGCCCGTGCCCGTGCCCGCTCACGCCGCGGCGAGGCCGTCGGCGTCCAGGATCGTGTAGCTGTAGCCCTGTTCGGCGAGGAACCGCTGGCGGTTCTGCGCGAAGTCCTGATCGACGGTGTCGCGTGCGATGAGGGTGTAGAAGCTCGCCGTGTGCCCGCTCTGCTTGGGGCGCAGGAGTCGTCCGAGCCGCTGTGCCTCCTCCTGACGGGATCCGAACGACCCCGACACCTGGATGGCGACGGATGCCTCGGGCAGGTCGATCGAGAAGTTCGCGACCTTCGAGACGACGAGCACGGGGATGCGTCCCTCGCGGAACGCGCCGTAGAGCTCCTCGCGCTCGTCGACGGGCGTCGCGCCCGTGATCTGCGGCGCGCCCAGGGCGTCTGCGAGGATGTCGATCTGATCGAGGTACTGGCCGATCACGAGGATCTGCTCGCCCGCGTGCCGCGCGACGAGGTCCTTCACGACGCCGATCTTCGCGTGCGCCGTCGCCGCGAGGCGGTAGCGCTCGTCGTCGGCCGCCGCCGCGTACTCCATACGGTCGCCCGGGGGCAGATCGACGCGCACTTCGTAGCAGACGGCGGGGGAGATGAACCCCTGCGCCTCGATCTCCTTCCACGGCGCGTCGAAGCGCTTGGGTCCGATGAGGCTGAAGACGTCGCCCTCGCGGCCGTCCTCGCGCACGAGCGTGGCCGTGAGGCCGAGTCGTCGCCGCGCCTGCAGGTCGGCGGTCAGCTTGAACACGGGGGCGGGTAGCAGGTGCACCTCGTCGTAGACGATGAGACCCCAGTCCAGGGCATCCAGCAGCGCCAGATGCGCGTACTCGCCTTTCCGCTTCGCGGTGAGGATCTGGTAGGTCGCGATCGTGACCGGCTTGACCTCCTTCACCTGACCGGAGTACTCGCCGATCTCTTCGGGAGTGAGCGTCGTGCGCTTGAGCAGCTCGTCGCGCCACTGCCGCGCGCTCACGGTGTTGGTGACGAGGATGAGGGTCGTCGTCTTCGTGTCGGCCATGGCCGCCGCCCCCACGAGCGTCTTGCCGGCGCCGCAGGGGAGCACGACGACACCCGACCCGCCCTCGCTGAAGATGTCGACGGCTTTGCGCTGGTAGGGGCGCAGCGTCCAGCCGTCCTCGGCGAGGTCGATCTCGTGCGGGGTGCCGGGGGTGTAGCCGGCGTGGTCCTCGGCGGGCCAGCCGACCTTGAGGAGTTCCTGTTTGATGTGACCGCGCGCCCAGGCATCCACGGTGAAGACGCCGGGGGAGGGATGCCCCGTCAGCAGCGGCTGGATGCGCTTGTTCTTCGCGACCTCGGCGAGCACCGCGGTGTCGGTCGCGCGGAGGATCAGCGTGCCCTCGTCGTCGCGCTCGATGACGAGCCGCCCGTAGCGGCCCACGGTCTCGCGGATGTCGATCGAGACGGATGCCGGGACGGGGAAGCGCGACCAGCGATCGAGCGTGGCGAGCATGTCCTCGGCGGAATGTCCCGCCGCGCGGGCGTTCCACAGCCCGAGCCGCGTGATGCGGTAGGTGTGGATGTGCTCCGGGGCGCGCTCGAGTTCGGCGAACGTCGCGAGTTCGTGACGGGCGCTCTCGGCGTCGGGATGGGCGACTTCGAGCAGCACGGTGCGGTCGCTTTGCACGATGAGGGGTCCGTCAGCCATAACGGATCATTCTACCGGCGTGCAGTCGGTGCGGCTTCAGGCGGGGCCGACCCGGACGATGCTCGAGACGGGCAGCGTGCGTTCGACGTCGACGGTGCGGTCGAGGCCCCGCAGACGCCCGCCGCCGAGCCCGGTCGCCTCGATCGTGAACGAGCGCTCGGCCCCCTGATCCTCGTCTGGACTGGCCGGCAGGCGTACGGTGACCGTGATGGTCGCCCGGGTGCGGACGGCCTGCTCGAGCTCGCGGCCGAGCCATGCGGCATCCGCGTCTTCGGACTGCGCGGCGCGCAGGCGTGCGAGGAGGTCGGCGTACACCTCGACGGGGTCCGCCTCCGGCTCCGGCGGCGCGGCGAGGCGATGACGCTCGAGCGGGCGACGTGCGCCGTCGGCATCCACGGCGACGATCGGATAGCGGGCGTCGGCGATCATCCAGAACGCGGTGTCCGCGCTCGATCGGGTGATGAGGGCGTCCCCGTCCGGAATCAGCCCGAGGGGCCGCAGGGCCTGATCGACGGCGATCGTCTGCAGCATCGCGGCGTCGTCGCTCGTGACGCGCGTGCGTCCGCTTCCGTCCTGTCCGACGCGGAGCGTGCCGTGCCGGCTGGCGGAGCGCTCGATCTCGTAGGCGAGCGGCTGCGGCAGACCCGTGAGCGAGAGTTCGAGGAGGAAAGCCCGCAGGGAGTCGGCGGTCTCGCCCGCCGTGAGCGCGTCGGCGAGCGTCTCCGCGGTGAAGCGGTAGCTGGATGCCTGGGCACGCGATTCGCGACGCGCCATCGACCGCAGCCGCAGGTCCAGGTGCGGGGCGAGGGAGCCCGGGGCGATCGCGGTGAGGTCGTTCTGCAGATAGACGCGGTCGACTTCGGGCGGGAGGAGTGCGGCGAGTGCGGCCGCGTCGGGGGCGTCGCCCGCGGCTGCGCGCCGCATCCACACGGTCGGCTCGCCCGCGCCGTCGACGATCGCCCAACGCCGCAGGAGCCCCGCGAGCTCGTCGGCGCGCGCGGGCCAGGCCGGGTCGAACGGGTACGCGCCGGGCCAGGCGGGGGCGGCGAGCCAGCCGCCGGCTGCCGTGCGCAGCCCCGCCGGCAGGCCCGCGATCAGCCGCGCCGCGACGGCCGACCAGCGAGCGGCCGTGCTCCCGCCGAGCCAGTCGATGCCGGCGGGGGTGACGAGGAGCGCGCGCCCCTCCGGAGCGAGCAGGCCCGCACTCTGCCCGATCGCGACGAGGTCATCGGCGGCCGCGGCATCCTCGACCGCGCCGGTGTCGATGAGTCGCCGGCGGTCCGCGGCGCCGAGCGTGCCCGCCCCGATGCGGCCGAGAGGGGCGACGAGCGCCGCGTGCAGGACGTCGGCGAGCGAGGCCGTGGCGGTGAACGCGCGCTCGGCGGATGCCGCGTCGGCGGCGTTCTCGCCGATCGGCGTCCGTTCCGGTGTCGGCGCCGTGGTCGGGGAGAGTACGGCGACGCGGCTCGTCGCGCGGAAGGTGTCGGCGACGCTCTCCCAGACGCGCCCGTCGGCGTCGAGCAGCCCGCGCGCGACGAGCACGTCACGCGCGGGGCCGGGCTCGGCTGCGGTGGCTGTCGCCGCCGGTGCCGCTGAGGCGGCTGTCGCCGCCTCCAGCGCGTCCGCCTCTGCGGCGGTCAGATCGACGAGGGCGCGAGCGATCGACGTCGGATCGAGCAGCTGCTCGGCCGCGTCGAACGCGTCGTTCCAGTGCGCGGCGGGGGAGACATGACGGGCGAGAAGCAGTGCGGCGAGGGAGCGGTCGTCCCGCGCCGCGAGCTCGTGCGCGAGCGTGCGCGCGGAGGGCCCGGTCATGATCAGCGCCCCTTGCCGACCCGCGCCTTCCGGATGAAGGTCATGATGAGCACCGTCAGCAGGAGCAGGAACGCCACGATCGGGGCGATGTACACCGTCGTTCCGAGTGCGGGCCAGACGCCCGTGCCCATGTCCGCGCCCGAACGCGACCCGATGATGATGGCCGCGAAGCACACGATCGACAGCACGACGAGCCCGAGGGACATGAACGCGAGGATGCGGTCGATCCGGCGGACGGGCAGATCGTCGGCCGGTTTCGGCGTGCGCGGTGCGGAGGAGGACATCCGCACCAGCCTACTGCGTCGCGCCGCTCGCCGCGCAGCCCGTGCCGTAGGCTGAGAGGGGGGAATTCGTCCCCTCTTTCACAGCGCCCGCACACGGCGAGCACATCAGCGAGGTTCACATGCCCACCGGCAAGGTCAGGTTCTACGACGACGAGAAGGGTTTCGGCTTCATCACCGCCGATGACGGCCAGGACGTCTTCCTGCACGCCACGGCCCTTCCTGCGGGATCGGTCGTGAAGACGGGCTCGCGACTCGAGTTCGGTGTCGCCGACGGCAAGCGCGGTCTGCAGGCGCTCGCGGTGCGCGTGCTCGACGCTCCTGTGAGCCTCGCCAAGCGCAACCGTCCGAAGGCCGACGACATGGCGGTCATCATCGAGGACGTCGTGAAGCTGCTCGACAAGGTCGGAGGCGACCTCCGCCGCGGGCACTACCCGAGCGGAGCCCAGGGCACGAAGGTCGCGGCGATCCTGCGCAAGGTGGCCGATGACCTCGACGCCTGAGCCCGTGACGTCGATGCACGGCTCCGCGGACGAGCGCCTGATCGGCGCGCACGATCTCGCCGTCGCGGCGCTGCGGGAGATCACGCCGGCGGCGACGATCGGCGAGCCCGTGGGCTACACGCTCGAGGACGGCGGCGTCGTGTCGCTGCGTTTCGCGAACACGATGGAGGGCTACCCGGGCTGGTTCTGGACGGTGAGCGTCGCCGTCGTGGAGGACGCCGACCCGACCGTGCTCGAAGCCGAGCTGCTGCCCGGTGACGGGGCGCTGCTCGCGCCGGAGTGGATCCCCTGGGCCGTGCGGCTCGCCGAGTATCAGGCGGCCGCTGCGGCCGCCGCGGAGGCGGACGACCACGACGAGGACATCGACGACATCGAGGACGACGACGATCACGACGTCGACGATCTGGACGATCTGGATGCCGCCGACTTCGACGACGACGGCTCGCCGATCCTCCACGCGGGCGACGTCGACGGCGTCGACATCGACGAGCTCGACGACTCCGCCCCCGACGCGGCTGAAGACGACGACGCCGACCCCGACGGCGACGACACCGACCTCGCCGACTCCGACGACGAGACCGCTCAACCCCGGTGATCGAGTGCCGGCGCGCAGCGCCGGTGTATCGAGATCACCCCACCCCTCCCGCGCGAGGTAGTGGTCACTCGTGGCGCTCACGGACGCCGGGATGCCGCCACAACTGCCCACAAGTCGGCCGGCCAGGTCGGCCGGCGCCGCACACCGGCGCGGGCTCAGCGCTGGTGCTCGACCGTGTACTCGATGCACTTGACGAGCTGGCGCACGTCGTCGGGCTCGATCGAGACGAAGGTCGCGATGCGCAGCTGGTTGCGGCCGAGCTTGCGGTAGGGCTCGGTGTCCACGATGTCGTTGGAACGCAGGCTGGATGCCACCGCCGCGGCATCCACGCTGTCGTCGAAGTCGATCGTGACGACGACCTGCGACCGGTCGGCGGGGTCCGCGACGAACGGTGTGGCATACGACACTGACTCGGCCCAGTCGTAGAGCACCTGAGACGACTCGGCGGTGCGGGCCGACGCCCAGCCGAGACCGCCGTTGCCGTTGATCCACTCGAGCTGCTTGTCGAGGAGGAACAGCGTCGCGACGGCGGGCGTGTTGAGCGTCTGGTTCAGTCGCGAGTTGTCGAGCGCGTTCTTCAGGCTCAGGAACTCGGGGATGTAACGGCCGGATGCCGCGACGCGCTCGATCCGCTCGATCGCCGCCGGCGAGACCGCGGCGAACCACAGACCGCCGTCGGAGCCGAGGTTCTTCTGCGGCGCGAAGTAGTAGACGTCCGTCTCGGAGATGCGCAGGTTGATGCCGCCCGCGGCGCTCGTCGCGTCGATGACGGTGAGAGCGCCGTCGTCGCCCGCCACGCGGGCGATGGGTGCCGACACGCCGGTGGAGGTCTCGTTGTGCGGCCACGCGTAGACGTCGACGCCCGCGACGGCCTCGGCGCTCGCGCGCGTGCCCGGCTCGGCCTTGCGCACGTCGGGGGCCTCGAGCCAGGGGGCGGCCGCGGCGGCGGCGAACTTGCCGCCGAACTCGCCGAACACGAGGTTCTGCGCGCGCTTCTCGATGAGGCCGAACGACGCGGCATCCCAGAAGGCCGTCGACCCGCCGTTGCCGACGATGATCTCGTACCCGTCGGGGAGGCGCAGCATGTCGGACAGGCCCATGCGCACCTGGCCGACGAGGCTCTTGATGGGCGCCTGGCGGTGCGAGGTGCCCATGAGGACGGCGCCGGGGCCGGCGAGGGCCGCGAGCTGCTCGGGGCGGATCTTCGACGGTCCGCAGCCGAAGCGTCCGTCGGTGGGCAGGATCTCGCGGGGCAGCGTCACGTGGGCCATGACCCTGATTCTAGAGCGAGCGGATAGGGTGGAATTTCACCCCCGACATCGCGCACCGAGGCCTGCCATGACCGATCTGATCGACACCACCGAGATGTACCTGCGCACGATCCTCGAACTCGAGGAGGAGGGGATCGTCCCCCTTCGCGCGCGCATCTCCGAGCGCCTCGGTCACTCGGGTCCCACGGTGTCGCAGACGGTCGGACGCATGGAGCGCGACGGCCTCGTCG
This sequence comes from Microbacterium sp., assembly GCF_017305435.1. GTDB lineage: Bacteria > Actinomycetota > Actinomycetes > Actinomycetales > Microbacteriaceae > Microbacterium. The sequence goes on from NZ_JAFKIP010000009.1 coordinate 120,899, forward strand.
TCGTGACCGACGACCGCTCGCTCGCGCTCACCGACTCGGGGCGGCACAAGGCCGTCGACGTGATGCGCAAGCACCGCCTCGCCGAGCGGCTCCTCTCCGACGTCATCGGCCTCGACTGGGCGTTCGTCCACGAAGAGGCGTGCCGGTGGGAGCACGTCATGAGCGAGCAGGTGGAGCGCCGCCTCATCGAGCTGCTCGGCCACCCGACCGAGTCCCCGTACGGCAACCCCATTCCGGGTCTCGACCAGCTGGGCGACGTCCCGGCGCGCACGTTCGACGACGGCGTCGTCGGGCTCGTGCGCCTTCTGAACGAGACGGGCGGCCCCGTCTCGGGCACCGTCCGTCGCCTCGCGGAGCCGGTCCAGGTCGACCCCGAGCTGCTCACGCAGCTGCGCGAGGCGGGTGTCGTCCCGGGAGCGACGGGCGACTACCGCTTCAGCGAGGGGTACGTGCTCGTGCAGATGGACGGCCAGGCCGACGGTCTCGAACTGCCCGTCGAGGTCGCCTCGCACATCTTCCTGGTGGATGCCGCGCCGCAGGCCTGACCGGCCCGGGCGCATCCCCCGAGCCTGAACGCCTGGTGGGAGAGTCCTGGGCGCCGCGAACCCCGCGTGACATATTCGTTACCTTCCGGTAGCCTCGAAAAGTCCACCTGGCGAGAAGCCCGCCACGGACCGCCGCTCGGATTGCCTCATGGGTTCGTCGTCCGCACGGTGAAGCCCGTACATCTGTGCCCGACACCGAGTGCCGACGAACCAGCAATCCTCCGCCGGAGGGCATGCAGAGGCGCCGGAGGACCATTGGCTGAACAGTTCGACTCGTCGCGAGAGACTCCCGAATCCGACGCGACGACCCCCGCTCCCACGCGACGCACGGCCCTCGGCCGTGTCCGCGCCCTCGCGACCACGCGGGCGACGTCGCCCGCACCGCGTCGCGCGGCATCCGCCCCGCAGAGCCGTGCCGCTCGTCGCGCGGCCGGCAAGCCGCACCCGATGCGCAGCTTCCTGACGGTCGCCGCCGTCGCCGGCCTCGTCGCCACGGTGGCCGTGCCCGCCGCGCTGAGCGCGACCGGCGGCACCCCCGCCGAGGCCGCCGTCACGACGCTGCAGCAGGTCGCCGCGGACAACGCCCAGTCGCTCGTCGTCGCCTCCGAGGCGACGCCCGCGGCGCTCGAGCGCGGCAGCTACACGGCGACCACGCCCGAGGAGATCCAGGCGAAGAAGGACGAGGATGCCGCGAAGGCGGCCGCGGCCGCGCGCATCGCTGCGGCATCCACCACCACGTCGAGCGATTACACGGGCTCGCTCGCCGAGTCGATCGCGCCGGCCGGCTCGGTCGTGCGTCCGTTGCCGTACTTCAACAACTTCGGCGAGCCGTACGCGGGCCACAAGGGCACCGACTACATGGTCGAGCGCGGCACGCCGATCTACGCGATCGCCGACGGCGTCGTCGTCGCCTCCGACGAGAACGGCCCGGGCTGGGGCGTCTACATCAAGATCGCCCACAACATCGGCGGCCAGAGCGTCACCTCGCTGTACGCCCACATGCTCTACGGCTCGCGCCGGGTCGCCGTCGGCGACACGGTCCGCGCCGGTCAGCTCATCGGCCAGGTGAGCGACACGGGCCTCGCGTACGGCACGCACCTGCACCTGGAGATCTACGTCAACGGCTCGTGGATCTTCGCCGAGGACTTCCTGCAGGCCAACGTCCACTGAGTGCGTTACCCTGAACCCGACGCTCGCAGAAGCCGAGGGGGAAGCTGATGGACGCAGCAGGAGCAGGCATCCGCACCATGGATGCCCTCTGCCGGAATGTCTCCGGTCGCTACGTCCTGCGGCATCGCGTGCACGAGAGTCGCGGCATCCGCCGCGCGACGAAGGCGCTGTCTCGATGACGGCGCCTTTTTTCGTGCCCGCACGCTCCTTCCCGGGGCCTGCGCGCGTCGACCGAGAGGCCCGCTGAAGCCGTCAGGGGCCGTTCGAGAGGACGCCGCATGCGCACACTGGTACTGAACGCAGGATACGAACCGCTCGCCATCGTCTCCTTCAAACGAGCCCTCGTGCTCGTCATGAACGAGAAGGCCACCGTGATCGAGCACATCGACGGGAACCCCGTCTGGGGGCTGAGGGGGCCGTTGGACCGCCCCGCCGTCATCGTGCTGACACGGTATGTCCGGGTTCCGGGGGCGCGCCGGGTGCCCGTCACGCGCCGCGGGGTGCTGCGGCGCGACGCGCACCGCTGCGCCTATTGCGGCGCCGGCGCCACGACGATCGACCACGTGCTGCCGCGCTCGCGCGGGGGAGCGGATTCGTGGGAGAACCTCGTCGCCTGCTGCCTGCGCTGCAACAACGTCAAGGGCGATCGCACGCCGCAGGAGATGAACTGGGAGCTGCGTTGGATGCCGCAGCCGCCGCGGGGCGCGCAGTGGACCGTGCGGGGCACGGAGCGCTCCGACCCTGCCTGGGAGCCGTACCTCTCGCTCGCCGCCTGATTCCGAGGCTTCTCCGGCGGCTCCGGTCGCGATGTCGGATGCCGTGATTATCTTCGATCTCACCGGATTGAAGTACTAGAACAGAAGTTCTAGCCTGGTGAGGTGAGGACGATCATGGCGGACGCGGGGGCGATCCAGGCGCTGCGCGCGCAGGTGGAGCGCCTGCAGGGGCGCCGCCTCGACGTGCCCGTGCTGCCGGTGCCGCCGGCGCTCGCCGAGCTCCTCCCCGGCGGCGGCCTGCGCCCGGGGTCCTCGTACGCGCTCGGGCGCTCGACGTCGCTGCTGTTCGCGCTGCTCGCCCGCCCGTCGCAGAGCGGCGCGTGGTGCGCCGCGGTGGGGATGCCGCACCTCGGTGCCGAGGCGGCTCGGGCGGCGGGGGTCGACCTGTCGCGGCTCGTCCTCGTGCCCGACCCCGGGCAGCGCTGGCTCGCGGTCACGGCGGCGATCGCCGACGTGTTGCCGGTCGTCGCGGTGCGTCCGCCCGCGCGCGCGAAGGATGCCGACATCGCGCGCCTGGCGGCCCGCATGCGCGAGCGGGAGGCGGTGCTGCTCGTGCAGGGGCCGTGGCCGCAGACCGAGGCGATGATCGACGTCGGCGACCCGTCCTGGTCGGGTCTCGGCGAGGGCTACGGACTGCTCGACGGGCGTGAGCTGACCGTCACAGTGACCAGTCGCCGCTTCCCGTCTCCGCGCACGGGCCGCGTGCTCCTGCCGGATGCCGCGGGCGCCGTCTCCGGCGTCACCGGAGCCTCCGCCACCTTCGCCCCCGAGAAGCACAGCGTCGAACCGCGCTGGGGCCTGTCGCGGGCGGTGGGCTGATGGTGACGCCGTCGGATGCCGCGCCGCGCACGCTCGTCGTGTGGGTGCCGGACTGGCCGATCGTCGCGCTCTTCCGGGACGGCGACGACCCGCCCCCGCAGGGCGCGCCCATCGCGATCTTCGCGAAGGGCGCAGTGGCGGCCTGCTCGGCGGCGGCGCGTGCCGAGGGGGTGCGCCGGGGCCAGCGCCGGCGCGACGCGCAGGCGCGGTGCCCGCACCTGGAGGTCGTGCTGGACGATCCGGTGCGCGATCACCGGGCGTTCGCGCCCGTCGTCGCCGCCGTCGAGGAGGCCGCCCCGGGCGTCCAGGTGGTCCAGCCCGGGCTCCTCGCCCTGCGGGCGAGGGGGCCGGAGCGCTTCTACGGGGGCGAGGCGGCAGCGGCGACCGTGCTCGCCGGCACGGTCGCCGCGCAGGGTATCGGCGATGTGCGCGTCGCCGTGGCGGACGGCGCCTTCACGGCCGAGCAGGCCGCGCGAGTGGGGACACGGGCATCCGACCCGTTGCGGATCGTGCCGTCCGGCGCCGCCTCCGCCTTCCTCGCTCCGCTGTCGGTGGCCGTGCTCGACGACGACATCGTGAGCCTGTTCGGCCGGCTCGGCGTGCAGACTCTCGGGGCCGTGGCCGCCCTCGGCCCGGAACGGCTGAGCGAGCGCTTCGGCGCGCGCGGCGCGCGGCTGTACGCTCTGGCATCCGGTCGGGACCCCCGGTCCGTGCAGGCGCGGACACCGCCGCCCGAACTGCACCGCGAGATCTCCTTCGAGCCGCCCGTGGCGCTCGCCGACCAGATCGCGTTCGCCCTCCGCATGCCCGCGGAGGAGTTCACTCTGCGCCTGGGGGAGCGGGGGCTCGTCTGCACCGAACTGCGCGTCGTGCTCACGGGCGAGCACGGCGATCGCAGTGAGCGGGTGTGGCTGCACCCCGGCGCGTTCGACGCCGCGGCGATCGTCGACCGGGTGCGATGGCAGCTCGCCGAGCAGGGGAGCGCCGCTTCTGCGGGCAGGCGCATCACGGGGCTGCGCAGCGCGGTCACGAGCGTGCGGATCGAGCCGGAAGGGGTGGATGCCGCCGCGCACCACACAGCGCGCCTGTTCGGCTCGGGGCCCGAGGAGCGCGTGCACCACGCGCTCTCCCGGGTACAGGCGATGCTCGGGCACCAGGGCGTCCTCACGCCGGAGATCGGCGGGGGGCGCTGGCTCGCCGAGCGGCAGCAGCTCGTGCCGTGGGGGGACGTGCGGGCGGATGCGCGCCGACACCCGGTGGGATCGGCGGGGCAAGCCGGGCCGGCGGGACAGGCGCCGCCGCCGTGGCCCGGGAGCCTGCCCGGACTGCTGCCGACCTCGGTGTTCGCCCCGCCCGTCCCCGTGGCGGTGCTCGATCGCGACGGGGACATGGTGGCGGTGGATGCCCGGGGAGAGGTCACCGCCGACCCCGTCTGGATCCTGGTGCCGACGCCGCCGGCGCGCGCTGCGTCGGGGCGCGAGGCGCCGGGGCCGGGGCCGGGCGACGGGGCGCGGCGCGGCATCCGGCACTGGGCGGGCCCCTGGCCGGTCGCCGAGCGCGGTTGGGATCCGGTGCGAGCGCGGGCCGCGCACCGCTTCCAGGTCGTCGACAGTGCGCAGTCGGCGTGGCTGCTCGTGTGCGAGGAGGGCAGCTGGCAGGCGGAGGGGGTGTACGACTGATGGGATTCAACAACCCCTCCGTGACGTGGTCGGAGATGGAACGGCTCCTCAGTGGGCGCGCGAAGGAGCCCGACGGCGGCGACGGTCCGGCGTTCTCACGCAAACGCGGGACGTACGAGGCGCCGCCGATCCCACGCCCCGCCGATCCCGTGCCCTATGCCGAGCTGCACGCGCATTCGTCGTACTCGTTCCTCGACGGGGCGTCCTCTCCCGCGGAGCTCGCCGAGGAGGCCGAACGGCTCGGACTGCACGCGCTCGCCGTGACCGACCACGACGGCTTCTACGGGATCGTGCGCTTCGCCGAGGCGGCCGAACAGCTGCACGTGCAGACGGTGTTCGGCGCCGAACTGTCGCTCGCGGACGATCCGTTCTCCGGGGCGCCTGCCCGCGGCGGGCCGGCCGATCCGGGCGGGACGCACCTGCTCGTCCTCGCCCGCGGCGAGGAGGGCTACCACCGCCTCGCCGCCGCGATCACGCATGCCCAGCTCGCCGGGGGTGAGAAGGGGCGCCCGCGCTACGACCTCGATGACCTCGCCACGCAGGCGGACGGTCACTGGGCCGTGCTCACCGGATGCCGCAAGGGCGCCGTGCGGCAGGCCCTGGCATCCGGGGGCGCCGCAGCGGCCGGCGACGCTCTCGACGCACTCGTCCGGCGGTTCGGCCGAGACGCGGTGAACGTCGAGCTCATCGACCACGGCGGCCCTGCGGACACGCGCGACAACGACGTGCTCGCCGCGCTCGCCGCGGCGCGGGGGCTGCCCGTCCTCGCGACGAACAACGTGCACTACGCCGTGCCCGAACGCGTGCACCTGGCGGCGGCCGTCGCCGCGGTGCGAGCGAATCGCGGGCTCGACGAACTCGACGGATGGCTCCCCGCGCATGCGAGCGCGCACCTGCGCTCGGGGGCGGAGATGGCCCGTCGCTTCCGGCGGTACCCCGGGGCGATCCCGCGCACCGTCACCCTCGCCGACGAGCTCGCGTTTCCGCTCCGCCGTGCCAAACCCGCGCTGCCGAAGACGGACGTGCCGGAGGGGCACACACCGATGTCGTGGCTGCGGAAGCTCGTGTGGGATGCCGTGCCGCGCAAGTACCCCGATGCGTCGGACGACGATCGTGCGCGCATCGAGAAGGAGCTCGCCGTCATCGAGCAGAAGAACTTTCCCGGGTACTTCCTCATCGTGCACGGGATCGTCAAGGAAGCGCGGGAACGAGGCATCCTGTGCCAGGGGCGCGGGTCGGCCGCCAACAGCGCCGTCTGCTATCTGCTCGACATCACGGCCATCGACTCGATCTTCTACAACCTGCCGTTCGAGCGGTTCCTCTCCGCGATGCGCGATGAGGAGCCCGACATCGACGTCGACTTCGATTCGAACCGACGTGAGGAGATCATCCAGTGGGTGTTCGACACGTACGGGCGCGAGCGTGCGGCGCAGGTCGCGAACGTCATCCAGTACCGACCCAAGAACGCCATCCGCGACATGGCGAAGGCGCTCGGCCACTCGCCGGGGCAGCAGGATGCCTGGTCGAAGCAGGTCGAGCGGTGGGACGGCCTCGTCCCGGGGGCCCACGACATCCCCGAGCGGGTGCTGGAGTACGCCGGCGCGCTGATGAAGGCGCCGCGCCACCTCGGCATCCATTCGGGCGGCATGGTCCTCACCGAGCGTCCCGTCGGCGAGGTCGTGCCGATCGAGCACGCGCGCATGGTCAACCGCACCGTCATCCAGTGGGACAAGGACGATGCGGCGTGGATGGGGCTCGTGAAGTTCGACCTGCTGGGGCTCGGCATGCTCGCAGCTCTCCAGTACTGCTTCGACCTCATCCGGGGCGCGACGGGGGAGGAGTGGTCGCTCGATGCGATCCCGAAGGAGGAGCAGGCGGTCTACGACATGCTCTGCCGGGCGGACTCGATCGGGGTCTTCCAGGTGGAGTCGCGCGCACAGATGGGGCTCCTGCCCCGGTTGCAGCCGCGGCGCTTCTACGACCTCGTGATCGAGATCGCGTTGATCCGGCCCGGCCCGATCCAGGGCGGGGCGGTGCATCCGTACGTGCGGCGCAAGGTGCAGGGCGAGACCGTGACGTATGCCCACGAGAAGCTGAAACCCGTGCTCGAGCGCACCCTCGGCATCCCGATCTTCCAGGAGCAGCTCATGCAGATGGGCATGGCCGTGGGAGATCTCACGGGCGAGGATGCCGATGTGCTGCGCCGCGCGATGGGGTCCAAGCGCGGCATCGAGCGGATCGAGTCGGTGAAAGAGAAGCTCTACGCCGGGATGGAGCGCCACGGCCTCGTGGGCGAGGTCGCCGACGACATCTACGCGAAGATCCAGGCGTTCGCGAACTTCGGCTTCGCCGAGAGCCACTCGCTGTCGTTCGCGCTGCTCGTCTACGCATCGTCTTGGCTGAAGCTGCACTATCCCGGCGCGTTCCTCGCGGCGCTGCTCCGCGCGCAGCCGATGGGGTTCTACTCTCCGGCATCCCTCACCGCCGACGCCCGCCGGCACGGCGTGCAGGTGCTGCGCCCCGACCTCCACGCGTCCGGCGCCGACGCGACCCTCGAGCCGCTCGAGTCTGTCGGGCCTGTCGGGCCTGCCGGTGATCGAGTGCCGCCTGTGGCGCTTCTCGGTGATCGAGTGCCGCCGCGCAGCGGCGGTGTATCGAGATCACCCGCCCCGACGGGCAAGGCCACCTGCACCGACTGCCGCCAGCCGCCCGTGCCCCCCTTCGACGCCGCCGCTCCCGACGAGTCCGCCGCGCACCGTCGTGACGGGGCGTTCGCCGTGCGGCTCGGCCTCGCCGCGGTCACCGGGGTCGGACAGGCGCTCGCGCAGCGGATCGTCGCGTCACGCGAGGCGGAGGGCCCGTACCGCGACCTCCGCGATCTCGTCCGCCGCACGAACGCGACCGAGGCGCAGGTCGAGGCGCTCGCTACCGCCGGGGCGTTCGAGAGCATGGGCATCTCGCGGCGCGAGGGACTGTGGATGGCGGGGGATGCCGCGAAGGACCGTACCGAGTTCCTCGAGGGCACGCTCGTGTCGGTGCAGCCGCCGCTGTTTCCCGACCAGTCGAGCTACGACATCCTCGCCGCCGATCTCTGGGCGACGGGCATCTCGACCGACGATCATCCGCTCGTGCACTACCGATCGCAGCTGGACGCGCGGGGGGTGCTCACGGCGCGCGGCCTGCGCACGCACGAGGTGGGGCGGCGGGTCGAGGTCGCGGGGCTCGTCACGCATCGCCAGCGCCCGGCGACGGCGTCCGGGATCACATTCCTGAACCTGGAGGACGAGCACGGGCTCATGAACGTGATCTGCTCGAAGGGGGTGTGGGACAGGTATCGGCGCGTGCTGCGGGATGCCCCGGCCCTCATCGCCCGCGGCATGCTGGAGCGCTCCCCGGAGGGGGTGACAAACCTCGTCGCCGATGCCTTCGAAGACCTGCGGATCGGGGTGCGGCACCGCTCCCGCGACTTCCGGTGACCCACCCGGTGATCGAGTGCCGCGGCGCAGCCGCGGTGTATCGAGATCACACCCCCACGAAGGACGGCGCCCCGGCATCGTGTGCCGAGGCGCCGCCCATGGTTCGAGTATCGGGATCAGCGCTTCTGCGCGAGGGCGAACCCGACTCCGCCGTTGTCGTCGATCTGCGCGTCCAGCACGCGGTCGCCGAGCTGTACGGTCGAGACCGCGTCGACGAAGACCCGCGCCCCGGCATCCTCGACGACCGTGTCGCCCTGCTCGGGGCCGTCGGCGAGGGTGACGGCGTAGCCCTCATTCGGGGCCGTGGCCTGCGCGATCCGCAGGCCCGCGGTGTCCGTCGGCAGCTTCTGGACGAGGTGCTTGACGGCGGTGGTGGCGTTCTCGGTGAGTGTGAGCATGGTGCTCTCCTTCCGTGGAGTGCTTCCGTGGATGAGTCGGCCACGATGCCGAGAATGCGCGCCGATCGCAACCTCTGACACGCCTTCGGGCGGTTCTCACACGGGATACGGAGGTTCGGCGTGTCAACCCTGCACCGTGTGCCGCGACCCGGGCGTAGCGTCGAACCATGGCGAACGTTGCGGACTTCTTCATCGAGACTCTCAAGCGGGCCGGCGTCGACCGGGTGTGGGGGCTGCCCGGCGACTCCCTGAACGCGTTCACCGACGCGCTGCGCCGCGACGGCGGCATCCGCTGGCTGCATATGCGACATGAAGAGGCGGCGGCCTTCGCCGCGGGGGCGGATGCCGAGCTGACGGGCGATCTCGCCGTCGTCGCGGGGTCGTGCGGCCCCGGCAACCTGCACTTCATCAACGGCCTGTTCGACGCGAACCGCAACCGGGTGCCGGTGCTCGCGATCGCATCGCACATCCCGTCGGCGGAGATCGGCAGCACGTACTTCCAGGAGACGCACCCGCAGGAGCTCTTCCGCGAGTGCAGTGTCTACACCGAGCTCGTCTCCGACCCGGCCCAACTGCCGTGGGTGCTCGAGATCGCGATGCGCACGGCGGTGGAGAAGCGCGGCGTCGCCGTCGTGGTGGTGCCCGGCGACGTGTTCTTCGCCGATGCGCCGAGCCGGCGGCCCACCGCGCCGATCCGTGCCACGCGATCGAGTGTGCTGCCGGATGCCGCAGACCTCCGCGCCGCCGCCGACATCCTGAACGGAGCGAAGAAGGTGACGATCCTCGCCGGCGCGGGCGTCGCGGGTGCGCACGACGAGGTCGTGGCGCTCGCCGCGAAGCTCCAGGCGCCGATCGTGCACGCCCTGCGCGGCAAAGAGCACATCGAGTGGCAGAACCCGTACGACGTCGGGATGACGGGGCTTCTCGGCTACGCGTCGGGGTATCGCGCGATGGAGAAGTGCGACGCGCTGCTCATGCTCGGCACCGACTTCCCGTACCGCCAGTTCTTCCCCGAGAAGGCGAAGATCGTGCAGGTCGACCTCCGCGGCGAGCAGCTCGGGCGGCGGACGCCGATCGATCTCGGGCTCGTCGGGGGTGCGCGCGAGACGGCGGAGGCGCTGCTTCCGCTCATCGCCGAGGGGCGGTCGGCGACGTTCGCGGAGGAATCCGTCGAGCACTACCGCAAGACCCGGAAGGGCCTCGACGAGCTCGCCGTCGACGACGGCAAGGCCCCGGTGCACCCGCAGTACGTCGCACGGCTGCTCGATGAGCTGGCGACTGAGGATGCCGTGTTCACGGCCGACGTCGGAAGCCCCGTGATCTGGGCGGCGCGCTACCTGACGATGAACGGACGGCGGCGGCTGCTGGGATCGTTCCTGCACGGATCGATGGCGAACGCGATGCCGCAGGCGTTGGGCGCCCAGGCATCCGATCGGGGTCGTCAGGTGATCGCGCTCGCCGGCGACGGCGGGCTCGCGATGCTGATGGGTGATCTGCTGTCGATCCGGCAGAACGATCTGCCGGTGAAGATCGTCGTCTTCAACAACGCGTCGCTGAACTTCGTCGAACTGGAGATGAAGGCCGCCGGGATCGTCAACTTCGGGACGGGGCTCGAGAACCCGTCGTTCGCCGCCGTCGCCGAGTCGGTCGGCATCACCGGCATCCGCGTCGAGAAGGCGTCGGAGCTGCGCGACGCGCTCACACGTGCGCTCGCGACTGACGGCCCGGTGCTCGTCGACGTGGTGACGGCGCGCGAGGAGCTGTCGATGCCGCCGTCGATCACCGCGGCGCAGATGAAGGGCTTCACGGTGTGGGCGCTGAAAACGGTGCTCTCGGGGCGCGGCGACGAGCTGCTCGACCTCGCCGACACGAACGTCTGGCGGCGCCTCTTCCACTGACGGCGGACGCGCTCCACGGGAGCTCTGTGTTCGTGGGTGCACTCGGGTCTGGGAGCGCTCCCGTAGAGTGGATGCCGCTTCCCGACACCATGACTTCTCCCACCGCCTCCCGACGTCGAGACATCCAAGGGCTGCGCGCCCTCGCTGTGCTCGCGGTGATCGGCGCGCACGCCGCCGGGTGGCCGCGCGGAGGGTTCGCCGGGGTCGACGTCTTCTTCGTCATCTCCGGGTTCGTCATCACGGGTGCGCTGCTCCGCGAGCAGCGGAGTGCGGGCCGGATCTCGCTGGCGCGCTTCTATGCCAGGCGAGCCCGGCGGCTGCTCCCCGCGGCCGTCATCACGATCGCCGCGGTCGTCGGCACGAGCTTCGCGGTCTTCCACCGCGCCCGTGCCGACCAGATCCTCGGGGACGGTGTGGCGGCACTGCTCCTCGCCTCGAACTGGCGATTCGCGGCGCAGGGGAGTGACTACTTCGCCGCGACGACCGCGGTCTCCCCGCTGCAGCACTTCTGGTCGCTGTCCGTGGAGGAGCAGTTCTACCTCGTCTGGCCCGGCCTGCTGATCGTCCTTCTCCTGCTCGTGCCGCGCGCAGCTCGTGCGGGGCGCCGGGCAGCGATCCTCGTCGGAGTGGCCTCCGCCGTCGTCGTGGTGGCGTCGTTCGGCATCGCGGTGGTGCAGAGCGCGCAGAACCCGTTGCTCGCGTACTTCTCGACTGCGACGCGCGCGTGGGAGTTTGCGGTGGGCGCGTTCCTCGCCGCGGCGGCGCCCCTGGCGCGTCGGCTCCCCGCGGCGATGGGTGGCCTGCTCGCGCTCGCGGGGACGGTCGGGATCGTCGCGGCGTTGTTCGTGCTCGAGCCGTCCGGGCCTGGATTCCCCGGGCCGTGGGCGGCGCTGCCCGTCGGAGCGACGGTCCTCGTGATCGTGGGCGGCGCGGTCGCACCCCGAGCGATGCTCCTGCCCCTCACCAATCCCGTGAGCGTCTTCACCGGGGATGCCTCATACTCGCTCTACCTCTGGCACTTCCCCGTCGTGGTCTTCGCGGCCGCCGTGGTTCCCGTATCGGCGTGGTCACTGCCCGTGATCCTCGCGGCCACTGCGGTGCTGGGGATCGCCTCGTACCTCCTCGTCGAGCAGCCGCTGCGGTACGCGCCGTTCTTGGGCGCGCGGCTGCCTGCGGCGCCGCCGGCGGCGTCCTCAGCGTCCGACGCGGCGCCCACGGGGCTCGTCACGGCGGAGAGCGCGCCATCGGCATCCATCGATCAGCTCGTCGCGGCATCGCGTCCTGACACGGTGTCCGAACCCGCCCCCTCGGCGTTCTTGTCGCGCCGACCGGAGGGCTGGCAGCCCGGGACGCGGTACTTTCCGGGTGCTGTGCGTCCGGCATCCGTCCCAGCGGTGGACTCTCCCGTGGCATCCGTGTCGCCAGCGCCGGCGCCGGCGCCAGCGGCGCGGGCGGTGCCGCCGCCTCCCGTCCCGCCGGCATCCGACGACGCCGGGAGATCCTCCATCGACGCATGGCGCGAGCGGTTCGGCAGCCAGATGACCCTGACCGCGGCGGCGCTGGTCGTGGCGGGGCTGCTCGGCGTGCTCTACGCGCAGAATCTCGTCGCTCCGAACACGTCGCCGGCGGCCGGACAGTCCCCGCCGACGGTCGCGGCTCCGGGAGATCCGACGGCGGCGCTGCAGAGCGACCTCGCCGCGGCCGCGGCCGCGACGACCTGGCCCGAGCTGCATCCCTCGCTCGATGAGGTGATGGCGCAGTCGTCCGGGGCGAATCCGGCGCGCGCATGTTTCTCTCCCTCTCCGGCTCCGAGCGCGCCGGACTGCACGTGGGGGTCTCCGGACGCGCCTCACCATCTGTATCTGGTGGGCGATTCGACGGCGATGGCGTACGCGCCTGCGCTGCGCGAGCTGGCGCAGAACAGCGGTGGCGCGATCCGCGTGACGACGGTCGGCCTGTATGGATGCCGCTTCACGGACGTGCTCGTGCAGAACGACGACCCCGACGTGATGAACGCGTGCCCCGGCCGCAAGGCGGACGTCGCGGCGATGATCGCGGCCGATCGACCCGAGGCCGTCCTGGTGTCGAACGCCTACACGCTCGCGCAGACCGCGGACGGGCGCGACCTCTCGGCGAGCGATCTCGCCGGAGCGGAGGCGGCCGAGGTGGCGTCGTACGACATGGCGGGCAGAGTCGTGTTCCTCGCCGCTCCGCCCGAGGGTGCGCCGCTCGGCAATTGCTACACGCAGGTCGGATCGCCGTACGCGTGCGCGACGAGCGTCAACCAGACGTGGACCGACATCCAGGCGGCGATGGAGCAGATGGCCGCCGCTCGCGGAGAGCACGTCATGGACTCCCGCCCGTTCACGTGCTGGAACGACGTCTGCCCGGCGTTCGCGGGCACCCTCCCCATCCGCTATGACCAGACGCACCTCACGGTCGACTACTCCGCGCACATCGCGCCTTACCTGTGGTGGTGGCTCACCTCGAACGGGGTCGTGCCCCCGTCCTGAGCGGTCTCGGAGGCGTGCCGCGCGCCCACGACACGCGATCGTCGGATTCTCTGGGCGCGTTCTGCGCGATCCTTCATGTGCGCGTGCGAGCATCTCAGCATGAGAGCAGCACCCCGCGCCTGGCACTTCGTGGCCGCCGCCGCCGCGCTGGCGGTGGTGCTCGCTGCGTCGTACCTGTTCTTCGTGCAGGGCTACATGGGTCAGCTGATCGACGAGCAGGCCCGCACGGGCGCGCAGTTTGCGCTCGTCGCGCAGGCGTCGACGCTGCTGGATGCCGTGCCCCTGCTCAGTGCGGGACTGGTCGTCGTCGCGGTGCTCATCGGAGTGATCCGCCGGCAGGTGCTCGCGACGACCGTCGCGCTGTGCGTCGTCGCCGCGGCGAACCTGACGAGCCAGCTGCTCAAGCACGAGGTGCTCACACGGCCGGACAACGGGGCCACGGGGACGTGGCACAACTCATTCCCCTCCGGGCATACGACGGTGATCGTGTCGGCCGTGTTCGCGCTGTTCCTCGTCAGCGCCCCGCGGCTGCGGCCGTTCATCGCCGGGATCGGGTCGCTCGCGATCATCGCGGTCGGAGCGCTCCTCGTAGGGAGCCAGTGGCACCGGCCCAGCGATGTCGTCGCGGGGGTGCTCGTGGTGGCGATCTACGTCTTCCTGGGCGGTGCGGTACTCGCGCGGGTGCGCCCGGCGGCGCCCTCGGCACCGCGCACCGGCGTCGCCGGCACGGTGGCTCTCCTCGTGCTCGCCGCCGCCGCCGCGGCCGCGGCGCTCACGCTGGCTTACCTGACAGCGGATGCCTCGACGGAGGGCACCGCCGCGGCCACTGCGGCCGGGTTCGTCGCGATCGCCGCAGCGACCGGGGGGAGTGCCGTGCTGGCATCCCGCCTGTTCCGTCGCATCGGCTGAGCGCCGGTCTTGGGCGGTGGGCGGCTTCGGGTCGCCCGTTGGGAGCCCGCTCGGCCGGTAGACTCGACGGGCCCGCCTCTGTAGCTCAGTGGAAGAGCAGGCGCGTCCTAAGCGAATGGTCGGGGGTTCGAATCCCTCCAGGGGCACACTCTTTTTTTTCCTCTGACCAGGTATTTCTTCCGTGGTCAGACCTCTCAAAATGCGTTTTTGCCCGCTTTTTGCCCGCATTTGTAAAAGCTATGAGCCCAAAACAAGGCCCTTCAGAGGGCTTCAAACGGCGCCTCAGAACGCCGAAATCCGAGCCGATTTCGCGGTTCGAGCCTCTTCGGGAAACTGAGCAATCTGCTCTCGTGGGTCACTTCGGACGCCGGTAACGCGTCTGCGGACCCGCCGGCAGCGCGATCAGTGGCATCGCGTCGTTAAGGCGCGATGCGACGGCATCCAGATCGTCGTCGAAGAGGTCGGCGTAGGTGTCGAGCGTCATCGCCGCGGACGCGTGCCCGAGCATCCGTTGCACCGCCTTGACATTGGCGCCGGAGCTGATCGCGAGCGATGCGGCCGTGTGGCGGAGGTCGTGCGGCGTGAGCCGAGGGATCGACGGATCGATCGCCTGCGCGCGCTTCACCGCGTTCGCGAACCAGCCCTGGCTGCCGGAGTTGCGCATGTGGTGGATGCCGTCGCCGAAGAGCAACCCTTCGGGGCCCTTGCCGGCACACGCCTGCTCGATCATCGGAGCGAGGCGATCGGGATAGGGGACCGAGCGCTTTTCGTGCGTCTTCGGCGTGCCCACGTGGATCTCGTAGCCGATCATCACCGCGTTCTCTTCGATGACGAAGCGCTTACGCAATCGATTGACACTGCGCACGCGTAGTCCTGTCGCCTCGCCCCAGCGCAGGCCCGTGTACGCCAGCGTCAGGACCATCGTCGGGTGCGCCGAGCACGCCGCCAGCGTCGCAACCTGATCGTGCGAGAGATAGACGCGACGCTTGCCCGGCCCCCGTCGAGGGAGGTTGCGGATGTGGCGGGCCGGATTGCTCGCGAGGCGGCGATCATCGATGGCGACATCGAGGATGCCGGCGAGGACCCCGAGAGCACGAAGGACGACGGTGCTCGACTTCTCCGTCGCGAGTTCCGATACCCAGTCCTGGACTTCAGAGCGCCGGATCGACCAGATCTCCCGGTCTGCCCAGACCGGAGCGACGTGATTCTTCCACGCGCGCTCGAGCGTCATGTAATACGAGGGCTTTGACATCGGCGGTCTCTTCGATCGCAGCCAGCTGTCGGCGAACATTTGGACAGGAACCCGCGACGATGTCGGATCGATGTACTCACCCTTCGACTTCGACACCGTGACCATCGAGAGGTATTGCTGCGCGTCGCGCATGGTCGTGAAGCCGCGCTTCTCGGCCGCAGTGTGATCCGGCTTGCGGTAGCGCACGCGGTAGCGGCGGCCCTTCACCGTCTCGTACGGGGTGATGGTGCCCATCTCGACCTCCGCCCGTGCCCTGTTGTTGGTCAGTATCGGGCCAGTGTCAGACATTGGTGCGAGGCCGTCAATGCTACTGACGCTAGATGTAGATAGATGGCGGCAAACGTCGTTCCCGGAGTCTGAGCAACATCTATCGCTGGAACGCGCCTCAGGCAGCGCGTAGCGTCAATCGCGGATCCATCGGCGGGCGGCGTACGGTGAACGTGCGTCACCGTGCCTGGATGATCCTCAACTGACCGGCCGGTGCGTCAACGGGCTGGGTCGGGCTGCTGCGCGCTGGGCGAGGTGCGCGGGCGCGCGGGTCGGCGCTGCCGGTTGGTGGTGCGGCGGGTGCTGCTCGACTCGGGGGATGGGGTGGTGCGTCGGGGAGAGAGGCCCACTCCCGGGGAGGTGGTGTCTGAAGGCTCAGCCCCGCGCGACTCCCCACCAGTCACGGCTCAGCACGCCGAGCGACGCCGGCGTCTTGTTGTTGCCCAGCGCCGGTTGTAGCCGCGATGCGATGCGCGAAGGTTCGTGATGTCCTCGGCGCGCTCAGGGTAGTCCTTCACGGGGTAGACACGGTCGGGCTCGAATGTGGCGTCGACAGACGCGTCCGTGATGCCGTAGTCGATGGGTCGGCCGCAAAGCGGAACACGGATGCGCCTGGGCGCGGAACTGCTTGCGGATCGCCTTCCAGCGATGCGTGCTGCGACCGGCGTGCTTCGCAACGACCGCCTGGGACTTTTGTGCCACGATTCCTCCTCGGGCGTCGCGCACGCCGGGTTGTAGGTTTGCGCCATGACGCCTACCACGATGACTCGCACGGATGGCTGGACGCTCTCAGCGGAAGGATTGATGCCATCGGACATCAAACTCGACGAGGTCCTGCGAACCATCAGCGCGTGCAACGATCTTTACGATGTGAGCCGATGGCTTACTGTTCGTCAAGGTCCGCGTTCGCCGCATGTGCGGCGGCTTCACCTCGGCAGTCCTCTAGAGATCGTCCTGCTTGTCTCGGGCTCGCTCGCCGGAACGCTCTTTGTCATCTCGAAGGCCGTGAGGCACATCGTCGAATCGGCGAAGGCAAGCGCTGAGATCTACAAGCTGGAGGCGGAGACGGCGTACATCGAGAGTCAGGACCAGCAGCTCCGGAACGACATCGCCCTTCGACGTACCTATCTAGGTTCTGCTGAGGGCCGGAAGATCGTGAGGGATGAGCTGGCCTTCGCACTCGCGAAGTCGGATGCGCCCGTCGGTTTAAGGAAGGACGCCGTTCGGGTACTCGATGAGGAGACCAGGCCCAGAGACGAGCCAATGGAGCCTCGGCCGATAGCCAGAAATGCCGCTGAGCTCAACGTTCGCGCCCTGATAGAAGCAGCGAACTTGCTCGGCATTTATGGCGTTCGAGTCGACGTCGAGCAAGAGTAGCTCAGACAGAGCCCGAGTGACAGCGACCTCCGCTTGCGCTCAGGCCAGGGGGAGGGAAGGCGGTCCACCCGGGACTCGTCGTGTCCGCGCGGCGATAGCGGCGAGGACCCTCTAACGAGAGCTCAGAGCCCGGCGCAAGCGCCACCGGAGGCGTCGTCAGCCGCTCACCTCGCGGTGCCCGATAGTCTGCGTCGAGACGAAGCGGGGACGAGGAGACGGCGTGACGAGCACGGTGCAACCGAGGTCGGCGGAGCAGAACAAGCGGGAGGGCCGCGCGATGTGGTGGCGAGCTACTCTTGTGCTTGGGGTGATGCTTGTCGGCTACCTGGCGTCGGTCGTTCTCGTAGGGCTGGACTCAGTGACTAGCGACACGACCTTCGGTGATCGCTTTGCGCGGGCTGCCATCATCGCGGTGTTCGTTGCGCTCGTCGGCGCAGCGCTTCGGGCGATGGCACACGAGCGAGATAAGGCGCTCGACTTCATCGGTAAGCTGTTCGCGTTGTGTGCGACGGCGATGGGTGCCGCGGCTGCTCTGCTGGCTCTTCCCGCCGACACTGCGCAACGAGTCACGAACGGCTCGCTGGTCCTGCTCGTCATCATCGGACTGTCTGCCGTCGAGGCGATCCTGCTGAAGTTGCGCGCACGATCTAGGGCCAAACGCAGCGCCCTCGATGAGTAGCGACGTGGACCTGAACTCGCAGGGTGGGCGGACCGGGCAGCTGGAGGGGGAGCGGGCGGGAGGTCTTCGCGGACCGCGGATGGGCGTATTGCGGCACAGCCGAGCACGTGGCCTCGGCGAACATCGTCGCCGTGCGGGCTCTCACGGAACTGTCGGCTACGCGAGCCCCACGGCTCACTCTCGCTGACCCGGATCGACCTCGGTCCCGCACCCCTCACAGCGCCAGACCGGGTGGCAGTCGAGCTCGACCGCGGTCATCGGGTGGAGGCACGACGAGCAGTTCGGCGTCCACTTCGCGGCATCACGCGCGGCGCGTTCTGCACGCTGCCGCGCGACATCGTCGATCACGCGGCCAGCGTACTCACTAGTAGCGCGTGTTCGTCCTCGGGCTCGTAGAGTCGGCTCTTCTCTGGATCACTGGCGCGCTCGGATTCGGGGCGTACCTCGGGGCAGTTGGCGTCGAAGCGCCCATCGTTTTGGGGGCGCTGTGTGTAGTGTTGCTGCTTACTAAGGCGGTCAGCTCGAAGATCTCGATGAGGCGATCCCCGAAGGACGTGCGCCGGAGTTATTTCGCGACGGTCGGCAATATGTTCTCGGCCGACGTCACGAACCCGTCCCGCGGCCTCTTCGCGTTCGTCGGTGCGCGCAAGGTGATCGACGGAAGTCGCGGCCGCCGCGCGTGGTCTTGGACGGTGGTGTCGGTCCACTTCCTATGGGCTCTCGCGCTGATTGTGACCCTTGCCGTCATCCTGGCAAGCTGGCTCTGATCTACGGATAAGTTCTCGGGCTAGACGCGCCGAATCGTGCATCCCGGCGGCAGCCCGTCGCCGCAGTTTCCGCTGGTAGATGACCGTCAAACACTGGGCGCACCTGGAAGCGAGCGTGCGCGCCGCCCTCAACGAAACTACCGGTTTTGGACACGCCGACAGGATCTCGGTCGATGACCGGCGCGAGTTCTTCAACCCTGACCGGATCTGGATCGACTTCGCCGCCGACTATCTCAATCTTGTGCTCGCTGGTGTCGGCCATTGGCGCGAAGAGTCATCCACTCGACGCGCGCGGCGAATGCGGATCCCCAACTTCGATCGGTGGCTCCAGGAAGCCGGCCGCTACTTTCCGGGCCTAGGAACCTGGCCATCACCCGAGTCGCTCAAGGAACGCCGCGTTAGGCGGCGGTCATTGCTCCCCTGACCACTCGGTGACGCGTGAGGTGGCCGGGCCGGATCCTCTTGCGGGCATTGCCCGGAGGCGGCCCGCAATCGTGCGTTCGGGCATCGCTCGCCTGCAGTGGTCAGCCTCAGGGGAGTCTCCGCGCGTCACGGATCGCGGAAACGTAGTCGGCGCCAATTTCCGTCAAAAGGTAGGCCGCCCGCAGGATGATCATGTCCGGCATGTCTTCGGGGCCGTCGTTCGGGAGTGCAACGGCGACGAGCCCGTCAGTAACAGAACCGTGCTCCTCGCTGCCACGTTCCAACACCCCAGCGTCGAGTAGCTGCATCAGCAGGATGTCAAAGTCGCCAGGCAGAAACACGAGGCGCTCTTCGGGATTCCGCACGAAGTGTTCCAGCACGCGCCGTTCGATATCGCCGAATCGCCCAGCGAGCTCCATCTGATTGGCCTTGATGACTTTAAGGGAGGCAGCATTGATGTCGCGCGCGGCCGACCCGGCTCGCTTCATGGCATGGTGCGTGGGGCAGAGAACGATCAGATTCTTATAGTCGTGCCGCCTAGTTACCGCCCATTCCACAATGTGATCGATCTCCAAAGCAGCGTTAGTGCCGCACCCTGGAATAGAGCATCGCCATCCCGCATCAATCAAGACTTGCCGTTCGAGGGCTGCAGGAATTGCGGTGCGGTTGCTCACAGCGAGACGATACTCCGGGAGTGCGATGTTCCCGGACGATCGGATCCCCTACGGGCGCTGCGCGAATGAGGGAACATCTCGGGCAGACTGAGGTGATGAGTCCCTCTCGCCGGTCTCGTCGAGGTACGACCGTGGTGGTCGCCGCCGTCGGCACAGCACTCGTGCTGGGATATGCCGCCCTGGCGCTCGTCCAAATTCTCTATCTCAAACCCCTTGCTGCGGCGCCCAGCCGAACCCTTGCCGAGATCCACAGCGATCTTGCGGCGGCGGGTGAAAGCCTCGGTGCACCGATGGCGTTCGTGATCATGGGTGTCGGTCCGATCTTTGCGGTCGTGATCCTCGGACTCGCTGTCGCTCGACGGATCACGAACCCATGGGTCACAGCTCTGATCTACCTGGCGGTGCTCACCGTCGGGCCGGGCGCGTACTTCGTTGCGAGTTTCGGAGCCGGGATGTCACTCGCGGATACCTACGGCATCAGTGGTGGCGACGACTCGCCGTGGGCACGTCCTTTTTGCGTTGTCAGCCTCGCAGCGGCGGTATCGCTGGTGGCTGCGGCGATCGTTGGGACCAAGAAGAGCCGATTTGCGCCGCCATCAGATCGCGTGGCGAACGTGACCTTGCCTGACGGCCTGCGGACTCGCGCAGTACGGGCCGAGAGGCTGGAGTCCGATCCCTCCACGCGCCGCGCCCGAGCTGGGCACCTGTGCGTGCGATCCAGGCGCGAGGCGCTATGCCGCAAGGTGAAAGCCTCGGAATGTGTTCTGTGCGCAGCGCTCCGCTCGGCGCTCGCCCAGGACTACTTGCCGCGCTTGGCCGACGGCGCTATCGGCACAAGCCCCTGGACGGCGTCGGCGTAACGAGTGAAGAGTTCCGTGAGAATCCTCTCCTCGGTGGCATTGGAGCGCAGACCCAGCGGCGACATCGTTGCTCGGTCCAGTTGCGTGTGAGCCTTCCTCAGCGCAGATGGCATGGAGTTCACTCCGTACAGGTCGGCGAGAGAAGAGTCGGGGAACGTCGCCCGGGCATCGAGCACCGCCTGCGCGGCTGTCGCGATCGCCTTCTCGTGCGCTGGCGTCATCTTCGGGAACGGGAACGTGTTGTAGGTGAGAGTCGCCGAAATGCGCGTGTCGTTCTTGATGCGCCCAGACACCGCTCGGTTCCAGACATTGAAGACCCGGGAGGAAAGCCACCCGAAGGTGGCCAGACTGCCGTCATCCACCACGAGCACGGCATCGTTGGTGATCACCTCAGGCGGCAACATGGCCATCGGCACGTAGTCGCGGTCTGAGGAAGTGTGGCGCGGAATGGCGATGTATTCGTTCTTGGGCTGACGAATCTCACCGAACTCCGCCGGCGTGTTCGCGAGTTTCTGCGTGGCTCCGCGCGAGCTCGCAGCGCGCAGTTGCCGCACTTTGCCGACGCGGCCCTTGAGCACCGGGGAGGCGCTGATGTCGGAAGGCTCGGCGGCAGGGAGCCACAGGCAGTAGCGCTCCTTGCCCTGGACGAGCTCGGTCGCACCGATGATGCGCCGGAGGTACTTCGCCGCGATGGGGTCGCTCTTTCGAATCTCCGCCGCCTCGGTTGCGTCGATGTTGCTCAGCCATCCGCCGTCGTTCGGCATGGAGCCGAAGTCCATCCGCGCTGAACCCGACACGAGAGGTGCCTTCCGGGCGTGCACGTACACCTCGGGTGCGTCGAGGAGATATCCGTTGATATGGCTGGCGGTGGTCAGCTCCGGCTGCCCCTTGACGTGCGAGTAAACCCACAGTTGCGGGCGCCGCGCGTTGGTCCGCATCGAGAAGCCGATGATGACCGCATGCACGGCTGCCTGACCGGGCGCGCCGTTGTCCCACGAGAACGTGCGGTGAGCGAAGTCGATGCTCATGCCCAGCGGTCCGAGCTGTTCCCAGATGAACGCTGGCTGCTCACCCTGGGTGATGCTGTTCGTCGCGACGAACGCTGCACGGCCTCCGCCCGTCATGCGGATGTGCCTCGCGGCGATGAGGAACCAGTTGGCGACGTAGTCGAGGTCGGCAGCTCCTCCGCTCTTGCCCCAGATTGCGATGGTCTGCTGGCTCTGCTTCGAACTGCGGAGGCGCGCTCCCAGCCACGGCGGGTTTCCGTAAAGATAGGTGTTTTCGCCCATCGGCACGACGCTTGCCCAATCGAGCTCGAGCGCGTCGGCGTGGCGTATGTCGGCGGCGTCGGTGAGTGGGAAGCGGTTGGTCGACCCGCCCAGGATGGACGTCATCTGCAGGTTCGCCTGGTGGTCCGCCAAGAACATTGCCACTTGCGCAATCTGAGAGGACCACTCCTCGTACTCGATGCCGTGGAACTGAGAAAGCTTCACCGCGACGGCGTCCGCACCGAGGCCGTCGAGCCCCGGCTGCATGGGGACGTACCCGAGCTCCTGCAGACGAATGGCGACACGGAGCTCGAGCTCGCGCAGGCGGGTGTACGTAACGACGAGGAAGTTCCCGCTGCCGCACGCAGGGTCCAGATAGTGCCCCTTGCCGAGATCACGGCGCAGCTCGCGGAGAGCGGAGACGTTGTTCCATCCGGATTCGAGCCGTGCGTATAGACGGTCCAGCACGAGCGGCTTAATGACCTTCATGATGTTCGCTTCGGATGTGTAATGCTCGCCAAGGCTGCGGCGGTCTACCTTCGACTTCACCGTCTGGAAGAGCGACCCGAAGATGGCGGGGGAGATGGTTGACCACTCGTACTCGGTGGTCGCGATGAGTGCTTTGCGCATCTCGGCGTTGAACGTGATGGTCGGAAGCCGCTCCTTGAAGAGCGGCCCGTTGACGTGGGGGAGGTCGGCGATTCCTCCGGACAGCGCGCTGCGCCGCGGATCGTGCAGCGGAGTGTCAAGGACCTCGAAAACCTCCTGGATGAGACCGCCGAGCCCCTGACCGCTCTCAGGAGTATCGGCGACGATACTCGCGAACAGCCCGTGTCCCACACGCTTCCACATGTTGGAGTCGTCGCCGAAATTGAGGAAGAGAAGTCGGACAAGGAAGACGGAGACGTTGTGCCCTGAATACCCCGCCTTCTCGAACGCGTTGTAGAGGGTCGCCATCAACTCGACGGCATGAGCGTCCGCCGACAGCTCCTGCAACGTGGCATCGGCTATTCCGTTGCTCAGAACATTCTTGAACCGCTCGATGTTATGTGCCAGTTCTTCCAGTTTCACCTCGACGCGGGTGTTGCGAAGAACATCAATGACGCGAATACGCGCGAAGTCGGAGATGAACAGCATGGGTGCGCGCTTGTTCGCCGGCAGCGACACCAGGTAGTCCCGTGCCTGCTGCTCGGCGACGTCGAGGTCCTTACCCCGCGACTTGTGCTCGACCAGGACGACGCCCGGGAAGAGAACATCGATGAAGTTGATGTGGCCGGTGCGAGCGCTCTTGACGGGCACCTCAAACTCGATGCCGGTGACCATGAGGTCGGCGATGCCTGCAACGTCGGTGAAGAAGTCACGCCAGAACGACTGCGCCAGGCTCTTCTCGCTCGAGGCGGACTTGTACTTTTCGGCGAATGCCGTTGCCGCCGCCGGAGCGAACGGCTCGTAAGGAGCGGTCACCCTCAGAGGCTATATGCGCGCCGGCCTGCGACTGGGAGACGCGGGCCGCGTTTGGGAGTTCCCCGCGCGGGTCAGGTTCCATGACCGCGCCGCGAGGGATGAGCGGCGCCACATCGCTCGACATCATACTTTCAGCGGCTCTCGGCGAGTGCGAGGAAGCGTCACCTGGCTGTGGGCGCGGCTGCCGGGCTCAGCCACGATCTTTGATATCCGCGGGTTAGTCAAGGTGTCGGGCACAGTGAACGATCACCCAGGCGACGGGGCTTTCATGGCACTCGGAGACGGCACGCACAAGCTCCCCATCGCCGCCGCGATTCTCCACGCAGTAGGAAGGAGTGAGGGCGTCGACGTCACGATCCACCCCACGCACCGTCGCACCTAGCGCTGGCCGCATACCGGTCGGTCAGCGCGCTATGCCGTCGCTTTCCTCATCCCTGTCGATGCCGCCGCCGCATGGTAACTGTGGGCATCGAGCTGCACGTCTGGCCCGCTCGGGCATGCGCACGACCAGCGAGCCTCTGCTGCAGCGCCACCGGCCCGTCTGAAGTGCCGGCGAATCATCCCACCTACCGATTGCTTAGCCCCAACAGACCACCAGGCGAAGACGGCGACAGACGAAGACACCAACGAAGAAGGGCAGAGAAACGAGGCCGGGAACAAGGACAATGCACGCAGGCATCCGGGATGAGCGCCGACGCATAACTGCAACGCGCTGGAAGTAGCAACAAGCGCAAAAAATACCTGGATAACGCCATATTCTCAGCGTTAGTCTGCCGCCATGCGCGGGGGGCTCGAACGGTGGAAGCGGGGCGTCGATTCGCGCGGCGTGCGACGGGCGATCGCGTACGCGCTGGAGGGAGTCTGCGACGCCCACCGGCCCTCGATCGCCGGCGTCGACGCACTGGAGACGTACGCCGAGGCATCCGACGCGACTGTCAGTCGCTTCATCGTCGCGAGCGGCAGGATCGGCAGCGACGAGCTCACGGCCGGTGGGCTGCGCGTCTGGATCACCGGGCACGATCCGATTACGGGGGAGGAACGCGGCCGCTCGCGGCTGAGCCCCGACGCCGACCTGCTCCTCGACGGAACAATCAATCACCCCAAGACGTACAGCATCGCCGCGCTCCTGCATCCCCAGCTCGCGGTGGAGTTCGAAGAGCTGCAAGACCGCCTCCGCGATCGCATCCTGCTCACGTGGCAGTCCGAGCTCAACGCCCGTCGCGGACACAACGGGACCATCCGCGAAGACATCACCCGCATCGAAGTGGTCGAACTGCAGCACCGGCGCTCGCGGGCCCTGGACCCGCACATCCACCGGCACCTGTGGCTCAACATCAAGGTGCTCGGTGCAGACGGTCGGTGGACGAACCTCGACTCCCGCGTCGCGATGAAGCTCCACACCGTTATCAACGCCGAAGGCGAACTCGCCGCGCGCACTGACCCCGCGTGGGTCGCGGCCCTCGCCCGCCACGGATACACGTTGAACGAGGCGGGGGAGATCGCCGCACTTGCCAGCGCCGTGCGTCCGCTCTCGCGTCGGTCCGCTCAGATCGAGCGCAATCGCGCGCGACTCATCGCTGAGTGGTCGACGGCAAATGGAGGAGCCCCGCCGAGCGTCGAGGTGCTGCAGCAGATCGACCGACGCTCGTGGGCGACCGCCCGACCCAACAAGCCCGCGCACCTCGACGAGGAGTCGTGGGAGGCGACCGTCCGCGACGAAATCGCGGCGATCGACGCAGCGCTGCTCGCCGGGCGCGCGGCTGTCGACGTGGCGCCTCTGCGCATCGACGACCTCGACCTGGACCTGCTCGCGGCGACCGCCGTCGTCGATGCCGATGAAAGGTCGACCTCGTCCAGCGGACGCTTCAGCGCCTTCGACCTTCGCGCGGGCGCGACCCGCGCGCTCTCGCGCAGCGGGATCGTCGCCGAGCGGGGGGAGCTCGACGACACCATCGCGGATATCACGCGCCGAGCCCAGGTGGCAACGCTGCGGCTCGTCGGCGGTGACGTGCCGCTCCACGTCAAGGCGTTCATGGCGAACTCGACCGTGATCGCGAAGATGCGGATCGGCGCGAGGCTCGACGCACTGGCCAAGCCGGGCCGGTCGCTGCTGCCGGCCGAGTTCCGTCGTACCGTTCCCGGCGAGGTCGGTCTAGACGAGTCGCAGCGTGCCGCGGCATCCGCCATCGCCGGTTCGCACGGACTCGTTGCCGTCATCGGACCCGCCGGCTCCGGTAAGACGACGATGCTGCGCGTTGCGTTCGACGCGCTCCGTGCGCAACGTCGCCGGATGCTCGTCGTGGCGCCGACGCGAAAGGCCGCATCGGTCGCGGCGCGGGAGGTCGGCGCCGCGGCATCGAGTCTGCACGCGCTCCTCGCGGACTACGGCTATCGCTGGGCGCCCGACGACGCCCGTGCGACCCAGTGGACCCGGCTCAGCCTCGGCGACGTTGACTCGGTCACAGGTCTGATCTACGCGGGGCCGAGCCGCTATCCGATGCGAGCGGGCGACCGCATCGTCGTCGATGAGGCGGGCATGGTCGATCTTGAGACCGCGAACGCGCTGACGGAGCTCGCGCTTGAGCAGCGCGTCGGGGTGGCGATGGTCGGCGACACGCACCAGGCGCTGCCGGTGGGTCACGCGGGCGCGATGGGTTCGGCGATCCGCCATGCGACGGCGCGAGTCGAGCTCGACAGCGTGCATCGGTTCCACGATCCCGAGTACGCCGCGCTGACCTTGCGGCTGCGGGATGTGGGGGAAGCGGCGGATGCTGTGACGGTGGCTGGCGACCTCGCCGAGCGGGACCACCTCGAGCGCGTGGATCACCGCGAAGCCGCCCGCGACCGGATGATCGACGAGTACTTCGCATGGCACGCGCGCGGCCTGCGCGTCGCGTTGGTGTCCGCCACGAACGCCGAGGCGGACGCTCTCAACGACGCGATCCAGCAGCGACGCGTCGACGTCGGCGAGCTCGACGCGCGGATCGCCGCATGCGGGATGGGGGAGCAGCGAATCCTCGTCGGCGACACCGTGCAGACCCGTCGCAATGACGCTCGCACCGGCGTCGAGAACCGTGCGCTGTGGATCGTGCGGGCGATTCGCGACGACGGGGTGCACCTCGCAGCGGCGAGTGACAGCGGCGAGCTGCGGCGAGTGCCGCATGCGTATGCGCTCGAACAGCTACAACTCGCGTACGCGTCGACCGTTCATGGGGTTCAGGGGGAGACGGCGGATGCCTCGATCGTTGGGCCCGACGTGGATGCTGCGGGGCTGTATGTGGGTCTCACCCGAGGGCGGATCCACAACGTCGCGATTGTGGTCGCGCGGACGGACGAGGACGCGCGCGAGTGTGCGGCGCGGTCGATGATGCGTGGTACGCCGGAGTTGACGATGCAGGATGCGGTGCGCGCGGCGGAGGTCGAGCGGCGGCGGGCGGCGCGGGACCGAGAGGCGGCGATGGCTAGCGGACCCGTGATTGCTGTGACGCCGGCGGGGCGCGGAATCGGGATCTAGTGTCGACCGCGTAGGGGACGCTCAACGACAAAGTTCGCGGGCGGGCACTACGAGCGGTCCAACCGGGCTCGTCGCGACGGCACACGAGTCGGCGAGCCTGTCGCGGTACGCGACCGGCATCGGTGCGGTCTCGCGGAGGACCTACGCCGTCCTTCCGTTGGAACATTCAACGCCCGCGACTGTCGCGGGAGGCGTCGACTCAGCCGGCGAATCCGGTGGACTCGATTGTTCCGTCCGCTACGGTGGTGATTGCTTGCGGGGCTTCGGGTACTCAGACCACATGCGCGCGAATTCACTGTCGTAGCGGCGCTCGAAGCGGAGCACCTCGTTAGCGTCGTCGAACGCAGCCGAGCGAACGAGGTTCTGTCGCTGCCGCATCGCGGGCAGGCCCAACCACTCCACGCTCGATGGGCGCGCAAAGGAATGCGTGAGGCTTCTCGGCCCGACGAAGGAGATCGTTTGTCTTCCCCGCTGATCAGTGGACTCGGATGACGGCGTGCACAGGTTGAGGCCAAATCCGAGGTTCTCAATCGACCTGACTGCGCGCCCTACGGACTCGAGAGTCGCCTCCATTGCGACGCCGCGTCGCGGGGTCCAGGAGACGAGCGACCGGCTGCGGATCACGGGTCAAGTCCCGTGGTGTGGTGTCACTCCGGTTGCTTCCTGGGGGTGGTGGTCAGGCGGTGAGGTGGAGCTCGGGGCGGGCGGGTTCGGTGTGCTCGGTGAGGATGTGGACGAGTCTGCGCATGGAGATGTCGGAGAAGTAGCGGCGT
>NZ_JAFKIP010000005.1 GCF_017305435.1 Microbacterium sp.
AGGGTCGTCAAGGCAGACTGGTTCTGGGTCATCGTGGGATCTCTTCTTTGCTTCTTGCCGGAAACAACTGGTCATCCCACGGTGGCCCCCCATCGTCTACAACGACGAGACCCCCGCGGGAAGTGACACCACGCTATGGGACTCACCCGCGGGAACCTACAGTAGATGTAGGGACCTATTGAACTTCGGGTAGATGTAGGGACCTATTGAAGTTGTCCGTTTCGCAGGGGACATGTCCGCGCGGTGTCCATCTGGACATTTCGGCCAGCGGCGTGCGTCGGGAGGCGGTGAGCTGGTGCATTGTGACGCAGCTCCAGGGAACGACCGACTCGGCGCCAGCGGCATGATGGTTTCTGTGACCCTACGACTTCCGGCTGAGCGACTGCGTGAGATTCCATCGCTGACGGGAGAGCCTCAGAGCCTCGCGATGGGCGGATTGCCCATCGATCCCGTGGCACTCTTCGTCGAGTGGTTCGATCATGCACTTGAAGCAGGAGTCGCCGAGCCCCACGCGGCCACGCTCGCTACCGTGGACCGAAGCGGGATTCCGGATGCCAGGACGTTGATCCTGAAGAGCCTGGATGAGCGAGGTTGG
Organism: Microbacterium sp.; assembly: GCF_017305435.1. Classification (GTDB taxonomy): domain Bacteria; phylum Actinomycetota; class Actinomycetes; order Actinomycetales; family Microbacteriaceae; genus Microbacterium. The sequence continues at coordinate 596 of NZ_JAFKIP010000005.1, forward strand.
GCCGTAGCCGGATCGCGGTTCTCTCAGAAGGCGGAGCATCTCGCCGTACAACCAGCGGCCGCGCTCAACTTTTGGTGGCAGCCGATCATGCGGGCAGTGCGCGTGCGAGGAGTCGTTGAGGAAGCATCCCGCGCCGAGAGCGATGCCGACCTCGCCGCTCGTTCGGCATCTGCGCGAGCTGGAATCGAGCCCGGTGAGTGGGTGGTCTGGCGTATCCGGCCAGTACGTGTGGAGTTCTGGCAGGCCTCCTTCGATCGCAGACATACTCGCATCGTGTACACGCGAGCCGACGGCGGCTGGTCCATCGACAATGGCCTCGTTGCTCGCGACGGCATCGAAGACGGGAGCGGTGAAGAGCAGTGAGCGACTACGAGATCACATCCATCGGTTGCCTCGACTCGTGGCGGGACCACTTCGGCGGGTTCGACTACGCCCGTTCGCGCGATGGCCGACGAGTGGTCGATCACGAGCTCACGATGACGTACATCGGGCTCACTGCCAACGCACTCGAGCCGGGAGAAGAAGCCGGGTACTGGCATAGTCACTCGCGCATCGAAGAGCTCTACGTCTTCCTCGATGGGCGGGGAGAGATGGGGCTGGACGACGACCTGGTGCAGGTGTCTAGTGGCAGTGTCGTCCGCGTCGGGCCGGGCGTGTGGCGCACGTGGCGGGCACGGCCCGACAGCGCCGGTCAGTTGCGATGGCTGTGCATCCGAGCGGGAGGAGAGCAACTACCCGCGATGCCGGACGACAGCTCCCGCAATCCGACGAAGCCAATGCCGTGGGCCGATGAACCAAGATCGGCCTAGAAGGCACAGTCGAGATCGGGTGAGTCGTCCACGACACAGATATTTCGACGTTCGGTCGCGCTGATCGCGCGGATCGACGAGATTTCCGAGCGGGAACCTACAGGAGCTGTGGGGTTACGCCGGAGTTGTCCGTTTCGCAGCTGAAACGTCCATGGTGCGTCCATCTGGACACTTCGGCCGAGATCGCGAGCTCTGACAGCATTGGCGGCTGACGTTCGCGGAATGGGCTCTCCTCGACAGTGGAGTCAGGTGTGATTCCGATCGAGTGCGCGCGCTCCTACATCTCGATTTCGTCGAGATCGGGCATCCGGTACGCGTTCTGGACCCTGACGCTGACCTCCGCGAAAGGGCCGGGCGACCCGCTTTCCCCTTCTATTATCCTCCACGATCCCGGGCTTGCGGCAAGGCCCCCTCAGTGAGGCAGAATCGCTGATCGCGCGCCATTTCGACCAGGCGCACCGATGGCGAGGGAGCGGGATGCCGAGAACCGATGACAGCACGAGTGCGTTCGCCCTGCCCGAACGTCTGCATCGCAAGACCGACCCCGCGCTGATCGCCGACGACGAGATCCGTTTCGCGGCGATCGGCGCAGCGCTCGCCGACGACACAGCGCGCACGAGCGCCCGGCTCGATGCTCTCCGCCGCGAACCGGCGTCGGCGGGGCAGCGCGCGCTGGAACGAGACCTCGAGATCCGCGCCGAGTCCGCGCGCCTGCAGGTGCTGCGGCGTTTCGGGCTCGACGCGTGCATCGGGCGGATGGTCGGCACGGATGGGACGGTGACGTACATCGGTCGGTTCGGACTCGCGGGCGACGGCGAGGAGCGCCTGCTGACGGACTGGCGGGCGCCGGCATCCGCCCCGTTCTTCGCGGCGAGCGGCGCCGATCCGATGGGCCTCGCGAATCGGCGGCGCTACCGCTGGCGCGGGGGGCGCGTCGTGGACTACTGGGACGAGGTGTTCGTGCCTGACGGCATTGACCGGACCTCCGCGCTGGACGACCAGTCGGCGTTCATCGCGAGCCTCGGCGCGAGCCGCTCGCCGAAGATGAGGGACGTGCTCGCGACGATCCAGTCGGACCAGGATGCGATCATCCGCACGAACGCGCGCGGCGCTCTGGTCGTCGACGGCGGCCCCGGGACGGGCAAGACCGTCGTCGCACTGCATCGCGCCGCTTACCTGCTCTACGCTGACGCGCGTCTGCAGCACGGGAGCGGCGGGCTGCTGTTCGTCGGGCCGCATCGACCCTATGTCGCCTATGTCGACGACGTGCTGCCGAGCCTCGGCGAGGACGGCGCGCTCGTGTGCGCTCTTGACGACCTCGTCGCCATATCGGGCGACGTCGGGAAGGAGACGGAGGCCGCGGTGCGCCGCGTGAAGGGCGACGGTCGCATGATCGACGCGGTCGAGGCCGCGGTGACGCTGTGGCAGCGTCCGCCGCGCCGCGCGCAGGCGATCGAGACCGCGTGGGGCGCCGTCCTCGTGATGCCTGCCGACTGGGCGGAGGTGTTCGCCGAGGTCGACACCATGCCGCACAACGCCCTGCGTTCCCGGGCGTGGGAGCGCCTGCTCGACCTGGTCGAAGAGCGCATCGACGATGACCGCGACGGCGACCGTGACCCGTGGGCGGAGGAGGGCTTCGACGCCTACGGTTCGGGTTGGGACGACGACGAATCGGTGCGCGAGGTGCTGGAGAACGACGCCGAGCTGCGCGAGCTGTTCGATCGCGCCTGGCCCCTCCTCGACCCCGACGCGCTGCTGCGCGGACTGCTCACCTCACCCGACATGCTCGCCCGCTGCGCCGCGTGGATGACTGCCGCGGAGATCGCCGTGATCACCGCCGCCGCGCGCGACCGCGACGCCGCATGGACCGACGCCGACCTGCCGCTCCTCGACGCCGCGCGGCTCCTGGTCGGCGACCCCCGCGCGGAGGTCCGCGCCCGCCGCGCGCAGCGTGAAGCGGCGGAGGAGAAGCGGATCATGTCCGATGTCGTCACCGACCTCATCGCCGCGGACGACGGCGACCTGCGCATCATGTCGATGCTGCGCGGGCAGGATCTGCGCCGCACGCTCACCGATGCCGCGGCATCCCCCTCCGATCGCTACGCGGGGCCGTTCGCCCACATCGTCGTCGACGAGGCGCAGGAGCTCACCGATGCGCAGTGGCGCATGTTGCTGCGGCGCTGCCCATCCGGGAGCCTCACGATCGTCGGTGATCGCGCCCAGGCGCGGCGGGGATTCGCCGAGTCGTGGGAAGAGCGCCTTGCCCGTGTCGGCGTCGCCCGCGTCGCGGTCGCGACGCTCACGGTGAACTACCGCACGCCGGAGGAGGTGATGGATGCCGCAGGCCCCGTCATCCGAGCGGTGCTGCCCGACGCGAATGTGCCCACGTCGATCCGCCGCACCGGCGTGCCCGTGCACATCGGCCGCCGCGCCGAGCTGGCCGCCGTGGTCGCCGAGTGGGAGCGGGAGAGCGGCGACGGCACGGCGGTCGTCGTCGGCGCGCCGGACTTCGCCCCGAGCGAGCGCGTACTCTCGCTCGATCCCGTGCTCGTGAAGGGGCTCGAGTTCGACCTCGTCGTGCTCGTCGACTCGGAACGCTGGGGCGAGGGTCTCATCGGCGCCGTCGACCGCTACGTGGCTATGACTCGTGCGACGCAGCGCCTCGTCGTGCTCAACGGGTGAGGCTTCCGGGGCGGGTGCCCTACTCCCGGGTCGCGACGAGGATCGTCGCCGAGCCGTCCGGCTCGTGCACCTCGATGTCGCATGTGAAGGCTCGGCGCAGCGCACCGGCGGCGGTGTCCGCCCACACGCGACCCCACGCTGCGATGAGCGCCGCGGGCATCTCGCCCGAGGCGGGGTAGGCCTCGCGCGGCGCTTCGGCGAGGTGGACGGCGGCGTAGTGCGGCGGCAGGTCCGCCGCGGCATCCACCCCCACGCCGACGACCTGCGTGTATGCGCCAGACTCGTCGGAGTCGTAGTCGAAGAGCGCGGCGTACAGGCGCGCGTCGGCGCGCGCGGCCAGGTTCAGCAGTGCGTCGTCGGCGAGCACGCGACCCCACAGGGCGCCCAGCTGCGCGCGCTGCGGATCGGCCTCGGCGGCGTTCGTCGTGCGGGCGAGATGTCCGATGATGACGGCGGGAAGAACGCTCACCGGCAGAGCCTATCCGGCGCTCAGCGCTGCCAGAACACCACGGCGCACAGCAGCCGCGTCTCGTCGTCGGCACCCTCGGGCGGGTCGATCGCGGGCGGGAAGGAGCCCCCGGGCGCAGCGAGGCGGGGATGGCCGCGGGCAGCAGAGGTGGCCACGGGCAGCGGGGAGGAGCACCGAGGCGCCCCTCCCCGCTGTGTCACGGCCGCGCGTTCATACGTCGACGGCGGGCGATCACTATCCCCGCCGCGCCTAGGGCCAGCAGCGCCGACGCGGCTGCGACGGCAGCCCACGGCGCATGACCGCCGGTCGATGCCAGCGACCCCGCCGGCACGATCGTGATCGCCGCGCGGATGGGGTCGTGCCCGGCCGAGGTGATCACCAGGGTGTGGGCGCCGGTGGGGAGTGCGGCGGGGATCGTCGCGCGGATCACGACGCGTCCGCTCGCATCGGCCGCGGGGATGCCGGTCAGCACATACGGGTCGCTGTGGATCTCAGCGCCGATGACCTGCCCGGGGGCGAGTCTGCTGACGGTGACCAGCAGGGCGCCGCCCTGCTCGAACCTGCCGTCTCCGACATCCACCGTCGCCCAGGAGCTCGGTGACGCCGAAGAGCTCGGCGACGCCGACGGCGAGCTCGTCGCAGTCGGCGACGGGCTCGGCGCGAGCGCGACGGCCGCGGTGGAGCCCGACACCCGGGAGACCGGGTGGTAGCCGTCGGCGGTGAGCGAGACCCGCGCGGTGAGTTCGGCGCCCACCAGCGCGGCGTCCGGTGTGAAGGAGGATGCCGCAGCCCCCTCGATCGCTACACCGTCGGCGAACCACTGGTAGGACAGCGTCGCGCCGGGCGTCGAGCTGTTCGCCGTCGCCACGAGCTCGGTACCGACGTGCGGATCGCCGGCGATCACGGGGGTGCCGAGCTCGGCATCGCCTGTGGTGTCGAAGCTCTGCCAAGTGCCGGCGTACTCCACCCGGCCCTGGCTCGGCTTCGTCCAGTCGCACACGCCCGTCGAGAACGTGGCGAGCAGGCGCGTCCACTGATCGTCGGTGATGCCCGGATAGTCACCGCGCACGGGGGTGGCCAACTGGCATTTCAGCACGTCGCGTGCCAACCCCTCCCCAGCGACGTGCCGGGGCTCCGAGTGATACGGGAACAGCTGGTTGCACGTGGAGGTCGGGTTGTCGTAGTCGAGCTGCTCCGAGACGAACCCGTTGTCGGTGTAGCAGCCGTCGCCGAGGCCCGCGGGGCGCGCGGCGACGGTGCGCTCCCGATCGCCGAAGCCGCCGAGCTCGACGATGTTGTCGAGCCACTCCTCCAGTTTGTTCAACGCATCGCTGTACATGAAGCTCGAGTACCACGCGTCCTTGCTGGTCCAGCTGACATGGGTGTCGGCGTTGCCGTAGGCGTCCAGCATCCGCTCACGGATGATGGCGCTGCGGTAGCGCTCGTGGAAGTCGCCGGTGAGGTCGGTGTACTTGCGCATCTCGATGACGGGCGTGTAGGCGAGGCCACCGGTCATCATGTTCACCCGCCCGGTGCGGAAGGCCTGCTCGATCGCGGCGACGCTCGCCTCGGAGCGGGCGGCGGTGCGGTTGCCGTCGACATCCATGCCGCCGGCCTTCTCGTTGAGCGTGACGAACTGCTCTGCCGAGATGACGCCGTCCTGGTAGGCCTGCAGACCGTACTGCACGCCGACGTTGTCGGGGATGACGCGCTGGCCGCGGCCCTGGTCGTCGGTGCCGTACACGTTCTTGACCATGTCGGAGATGGTGCAGCGCAGGCCGTCCGGGTTCGACGTCGACCACCGGTCACCCACGGGGACGGCGGCGTTGCAGCCCGACTTCGGGTTGTCGACGCCGGTGAACCACGTGAACCCGGTGCAGGTCTGCAGCTGCGCCTGGCCCGTGACGGCGAGCTTCTGGGCGGTGGACCAACCGGCGCCGGCAGGGGTGCCCCAGAAGTCGAGCAGGTTGACGCAGTCGTGTCCTCCCACGGTGGTGGTGCGCTCGTCGGGGAAGCCGATCTCGCCCATCACGCCGTCGATGATGCCGGGGTAGTTGTTGGACAGCAGCAGCTGCTGCATCGTGCCGGCGGAGCCGCCGGAGCCGATCGTGTAGACGGGCGGGCCGACCTGCTCGACCACGTGCTCCTTGACCATCATCGCGGTCTCGGCGCTGGTCACGTCGTTGCAGTTCTGGGCGTAGACGTTGAAGGTGGCGGAGGCGACGATGTAGCCGCGCGAGAGCAGCAGGTCGTTCTCGACGCCGCCGGTGCCGGTGCCCTGCCAGTAGCCGACGCCGCAGGCGCCGCCGAAGGTGTAGGCGAGCTTGCCGTTCCAGCCGGCGGCGCGGGCCGTGTAGCTCGGCGCCGGGTCGGTGGGACCGGCGAGCATCGCGGTCTCGTAGACGCCGCGGTTGATCGTTCCGCGCTCGATCCGCACAACGTAGGGCACCTGGCGGCCCTCGACCGTGGCGGTATTGAGGTTGGCGGGCACGCTGCCGTCGGTCGGGTAGTCGGCCCATCCGCCGCCGGTGGTGCGATAGCGGAAGGTCACCTTGGGCTCCGCGACGTGGCAGTTCGCGTCGGTCTCGCCGAGGTTCCACGGCGCACCGGAGGCGGTGCAGTACATCGGATGCTGGGGGCCGGAGAACACGGGCCCGGTGATCGGGTGGTTGGTCACTTCGAGCTTCGTGGTCGCCGAGCCGGACGTGGCCACGAGCTCGCTGACACCCACGGGCAGCCCCTCGACCAGGCCGACCAGCCGGCCGTCGACGACGGAGAAGGCGGCGGTCACGTCGCGTCCGTCGGCGGTGACCCGGGCATCGGCATCCGCGCCGGTGAGCGCGATGAGCGCGTCCCCGCCGGTGACCGTGTCGGCGCGGCCGGAGAGCACCGACAGAGTGATCTCGTCTGCGGCGACGGCCGGGGGCGCGGGTGCGGCCAGCGCCGCCATCAAGCCGATCGCGGCAGTCGCGCACACGAGCAGTCGCGCGCGGGATCGTCGTTGTCTGAACATGGGTCGTCCTCCGATTGACGTCATCGTCATGAGGCATGCGTCGTTGCACCCTCTCGGGGATGAGAGTAGAAGTAATGCTGACGCTCGTCAACAGAACTTTACATAAGCTTCTTTCAGCCGAAGCGCTGAGACGTGACGAGACCGTCGAGTCCGGGTGCGATCTGGGCGATATGTGCGCGCACGCGCTCCTCTGCCGCAGGGCCGAGCGCGTTGTAGATGCTGACGAAGGCTTCGCGGGCGCGCGCGCGGGGCCAGTCCGGTGGCATGAGCGTCATGGGGTGTCCCGGGTCCGCATGACGGAAGGACTGCCACGTGAGCATGAACGACGTGCGGAGGGCGAGCGCGGCGTGCGGGTGCGGACCCGCGACCACCGGCTCCGTGCAGTCGCCCAGCCTCGCCAGGAACTCCTCGTACTCGCCGCGGAGCGAGGTGAGGTCCCAGGCCCGCATCGGAGTGTCGCCGGTCGCCACGGTCAGCGCCCCCCGCAGCGACGCGATCTCGAGGACCCCGAGCGACGCGAGCTCGGCGGTGATGCGACTGACCGAATCGAAGGGTGAGATCCACACGCCGTCGTAGAGCGGCGCATAGCCGAGCCAGCGCAGACGGGTCCGGGCGGCATGACGGAGTGGGCGGTTCTTCTCGGGGATCGAGAAGAATATCGCGCTCCACAGGCCGTCCCAATCGGGGTCTTCCTGGCCGAACCGGCGCAGCCAGTCGGCCTCTTCCGTCATGATGGCCCGTCCGCGGTCGGTGAGCGCGTGGCTGGTCCGACGGCCCGTCTTGGTCATCTCCAGCAAGCCGCGGTCGGTGAGCCGAGCGAGGGAGGCACGCGCCGCCGGCGCTTTGACCCCCAGGTCCGCCATCGAGGCGAGGACCGCTCCCGTGGGCAACGACTCGGGGACTCCCCACCAGTAGTCCCCGAAGAGCGTCAGGATCTGGTGCGCGGGTGAGCGCTTGCGTCCGATCGTGGGCGAAGGAGTCGGCAACGTGTCACTCACCGGCCCATTCTCGCAGCGGATCCCCGGGTTCTTCCGGTGGCGCGCGCCGACGAGCGGCCTCGCAACGACTGCCACGTGCGAGGCGCGTCGGGCGCACGACGGGCGAGTCCGCAGCCGGCGCCGGCGCTCGTGCGAACCACCCCCACGCACCATGGGGGTGCCTACGATGGCGGGATGAGAATCGTCCTGACCGGCGCGACCGGGTACATCGGCTCCTCCGTCCTCGCAGCGCTCGTCGCGCGCGGCCACGACGTGATCGCGCCCGTGCGCAGCGCGGCATCCGCCGCCACGGCGACGGGCGCGGGCGCCACCGCAGTCGTCGGCGACATCACCGACGCGTCATTCCTCGTGCCGCTCCTGCAGAACGCGGATGCCGCGATCCACCTCGCCGCGTCGCGCGCGGGCGACGGCCCGCAGTTCGACGGCGCCGTGGCGGATGCCGTGATCTCCGCCTTCTCCGGCTCCGGCAAGCCCTACGTCCACACCGGCGGCCTGTGGATCCACGGCCCCTCCGACGACCTCACGGAGGAGACGCCGTTCGCCCCGCCCGCGCTCGTCGCGTGGCGTGAGGGCGTCGAGTCACGCCTCGAGGCGGCCGACCTCGCACTCTCGATCGTGGAGCCCGGCATCGTCTACGGGCACGCCGCCGGCATCCCGGCATCCCTTGCCGATGCGCCGAGGGATGCCGAGGGCCGTCTCACGGTCGTCGGTGACGGCACTCAGCACTGGGCGACCGTGCACGTCCATGACGTCGCCGACCTCTACGCGCTGATCGTCGAGAGTCCGGTCCCGGCCGGGCGTATGCTCGCGCTCAGCGGACAGAACCCGACGGTCGCCGAGCTCGGCGAGGCCTTCGCGGGCGGGCCGGTCGTGCCGGAAGGCGCGGATGCCTCGCGCGCCCGCCTCGGCGCGGCCTACGCCGACGCGCTCATGCTCGACCAGCAGGGCCGCGGCGCGAAGGCGCGGTCGCTCGGCTGGACGCCCTCGCGCGCGTCGCTTCTCGAGGAGATCCGAGCGGGGCACTACGCCGCCGCGCGCGAGTGACCGGTGCGGCGCTGCCGACTCTGCCGTGTCGTTTCGGGAGGGGCGCGGGCGGGTCTACGCTCGCCGCATGTGCCGCAACATCCGCGTCCTCCACAACTTCGAACCGCCGACGACCGATGACGAGGTGCGCGAGGCCGCGCTGCAGTTCGTCCGCAAGGTGAGCGGGTCGACCCGCCCGTCGCGCGCCAACGCCGAGCCGTTCGACAGAGCGATCGACGAGATCGCGCTCGCCACCCGGCGTCTCCTCGATGCCCTCGTCACGAACGCTCCGCCCAAGAGCCGCGAGGCGGAGGCGATCAAGGGCCGGGCGCGCCACGAGGCGCGGATGGAACGCGAGGTGCGGATGCGCACGGCATCCTGAGCAGACGCGTCGAGCACGCCGGGCTGCTGTCATTCGGCGCGCGCACCCGTGAGGGCGGCATCCGACGACGGCAGGCGGATGCCGCGGACGATCAGGTATATCGCGAGCCAGATCTCGAACGCGAAGATCGGGACGGCGCACACGCCCGCGATCGCGCCGCTCAGGGGGATGACTCCGAACAGCTGTGCGAGGTCGCTCACCAGCACGAGCGCACCCCCGATCACTCCCAGCGCCGCGAGCGCGCGCGGCACCGCCTGCGATGAGAGCAGCAGCGACCCCAGCACGACCGTGTTCACGCCGATGACGAGACCCTGACCGACCAGGAACGACGCCGTGTGCATCACGGTGAGCCCGGCCGTCGCCTCAGCGGAGAGCGGCACAAGCGTCCGGGCGACCATCGGGAGCGTGCCCGCGAGGATCACAGCGGCCTCGACAGCGCGGAGCCCAGCGAACGTCGCGGCGCGGGAGGGTCCGGCGGGGGCCAGTAGCAGCCAGAGCAGGATGCCGGTGCCGAGGCATCCGAGAGCCAGAGCGAACTCGAGGGCGACGCCCAGTGTCAGCTCGCCGGCGCCGTACGCGGCGACGGCTGTCACCGAGGTGACGTGGGTGACGAGATACAGCACACCCGCGGTGCGCGCGTACGTCCGTGCGATGTCGTTCATAGTGCCCTCTCGCAGAGGTATACGGCGTATACCAATTGACGCCGAGCGTACGGTCTACGGTGTATACGTGTCAACAGTCGCGCGCCGTCCTCCGCTCGACCGGGCGGGAGTGGTTTCCGCCGCGATCGCCCTGGCCGATGCGCGAGGGCTCGAAGCGACGACGATGCGGGGGCTCGCAGACGTGCTCCAGGTCACACCGATGGCCCTGTACAAACACGTCGCCCACCGTGAGCAGCTGATCGACGAGATGGTGGATCGCGTCGTCGGTGACATCGGTGACAGTGCACCCCTGACGGTGGGCGCGAACGGAGCGACCGGGGACTGGCGTGCCGCGGTCCGCGGGCGCATCCTCGCGGCGCGCGGCATCCTGAGCCGGCATCCTTGGGCGCAGAACGCGATCGAGACACGCACCACGGCGAGCTCCGTCGTCCTCGCCCACATGGACGCGCTCATGGCCGCGATGTTCGCCGGCGGGCTCTCCGCCGATCTCGTACACCACGGCATGCATGCACTCAGCACGCGCATGTGGGGTTTCACGCGCGACGTGATGCCGACACCGACAGCCCCCGACGACCCGGAGGAGCGTGCGGTGGCGCTGGATGCCTTCGTGTCCGCCTATCCCGCGATCGCCCGCATGATGACCACGTCGCCGCACGCGGGCGCGGCGTGCGACGACGACGAGGAGTTCGCGTTCGCCCTCGATCTGCTCCTCGACGGCCTCCAGCGGCGCCACGAGGAGGGCTGGTCGTCCTCCTCGTGACGTCGAGCGCCTTTCACCTGACGCGTGTGCCGGAATCGCCGTCGGCTTTTCCGGCACACGAGTCAGTCGAACCGGAGTCGACTCAGGCGGGCGCGAGCCAGACCGTCTGTTCGGCGGCGACGACACCGGTGGATGCCGCGGCGTCGGCATCCACCGGCGCGCTCGTGAGCAGCACGGCACCGGCCCCTTCGGGGAGGGGATACGGCTCCGTGCCGAAGTTCGTCACGACCTGCCACCCGTTCGGGCGCGCGAAGTGCAGCACATCAGCACGGTCGGTGTCGATCCACACGAGTTCCTCGGCGGTCTGGAGGTCGTGCCGCAGCGCGAGCGCGCGGCGGTACATCGAGAGCGTCGAGTCGGGGTCGGCCTCCTCCGCGGCGACGGAATGGCCGGCGAACCACGCCGGTTGCGGCAGGTGGGCGCCGCCGTCGCCGAAGCCGAAGGACGGGCCCTCGGTCGTCCACGGGAGCGGCACGCGGCATCCATCCCGTCCGTACTGCTCCTGGTGCGTGCGGAAGTACGTCGGGTCCTGCCGCTGGTCGCCGGGGATCTCGGCGACCTCGTGCAGCCCGAGCTCCTCGCCCTGGTAGAGGTAGGCCGATCCGGGCAGGCCGAGCAGGAAGAGCGTCGCCGCGCGCGCCCGGCGCTCGCCGCCGACGCGATCGAGCCGCGCCTGGTCGGCTCCCGACTCGAGCCACCCGGCGCCGTGCCTGCGCGGCACCGCGCCGTCCTCGTCGACCGCGGGGAGGTCCCGCAGCCCGTAGCGCGTCGCGTGCCGGAAGACGTCGTGATTGGACAGCACCCACGTCGACGACGACCCCGACCGCGCGGCGAGGTCGATGTTGTGCGTCACGATCGCGCGGAACTGCCCCGCGTCGAAATCGGCGACGAGCAGGTCGAAGTTGAACGATTGCCCGAGGCTCTCCGGGCTCGCGTACTTCGGGACGCGGTCGGATGCGACCCACGCCTCGGCGACCGCCGTGCGCGGCGGGTCGTACGAGTCGAAGACCTCGCGCCACTGGGCGTACACCTCGTGCACGTCGTCGCGGTCGAGGAGCGGGTGGTTGCCGTCGACGGGGATCGCCGCGAGCTCGGCCGCCGACGGCAGCGGCTCGCTGAGATCCTTCGTCAGCATGTGCGCGACGTCGATGCGGAACCCGTCGACGCCCCGGTCGGACCAGAACCGCAGCGTCCTCACGAAGTCGGCGCGGACCTCGGGGTGCGCCCAATTCAGGTCGGGCTGCTCGATCGCGAAGCTGTGCAGGTACCACTGTCCGTCGGCGACCCGCACCCAGGCGCTGCCGCCGAACGCCGCCGTCCAGTCCGTGGGCGGCTCGGCGCCGTCGGGACCCGACCCCTCGCGGAAGATGTAGCGCTCCCGCGCCGCCGATCCGCGCCCGGCCGCCAGTGCCTCTCGGAACCAGGCGTGCTGGTCGGAGGTGTGGTTCGGCACGATGTCGATCACGACCTTCAGCCCCCGCGCGTGCAGCGCTGCGAGCATGTCGTCGACATCGGCGAGGGTTCCGAGGCGCGGATCCACGTCGCGGTAGTCGGCGACGTCGTACCCGCCGTCGGCGAGCTCGGACGGGTAGAACGGGCTGAGCCACACCGCGTCGATGCCGAGCTCGGCGAGGTAGTCGGCGCGGGAGAGGATGCCGCGGATGTCGCCGAGGCCGTCACCGTCGGCATCCGCGAAGCTGCGGGGGTAGATCTGGTAAACGGTCGCCTGCCGCCACCACGGCGGGGTGTCGGCGAGGGCGTCGAGCGGAAGACGGGCGGCGTCGATCGAGACGGTCACGGAGAAGGGGCCTTTCGGGTCAGAGGATCGGGGGTCCGGGTGTCGACCGATCGGGGAATCGACAGATCGAGACGGCGGCGGAGGGCGTGTCAGCCCTTGACGGCCCCCTGCGTGACGCCCTCCATCACCCAGCGCTGAGTGAAGAGATAGACGACGATCGCAGGGGCCATGGCCATGAGGTAGGACGCGAACGACACGTTGTAGTTGTTGCTGAACTGCGTCTGGAACAGGTTCTGCCGCACCGGCAGCGTCTGCAGGGCCGGGTCGGAGATGATGAGCGACGGCATCATGAAGTCGTTCCAGGCGTACAGGAACGCGAAGATGCCGACCGTCGCGCTCATGGGGGCGAGGAGCGGGAAGATCAGCCTCCAGAACGTCTGCCACGTGGATGCCCCGTCGATGCGGGCGCTCTCCTCCAGCTCGAGGGGGATCGACCTCAGGAACGCGGTGAACAGCAGCACGCTGAAGCTCAGCTGGAACATCGTCGCGAGGATCATCACACCGAACGGATTGTCGAGCCCGACGCGGCCGGTCAGCTGGATCTGGGGCAGCGCGACGACGGGGAACGGGATGAACATCGCGGCGAGCAGGTAGAAGAACGAGTACCGGAACAGACGCCGATCCCAGTTGCGCACGATCGCGTACGACGCGAACGCCGCCAGGACGATCGTCGCGCACACGGTGCCCGCCGTCACGAGCAGCGAGATCGTGGCGCCCACCGGGAACTTCGTGAGGTTCCACGCCTGTACGAATCCATCGACCGAGAAGGGAGCGGGCAGCGAGAACGCATTGCCGTCGACGGCCTGGCCGGTCGTCTTGAACGCCATCGAGATCGTGACGTAGAGGGGCAGCAGCACCGTCACCGCGCAGAGGATGAGGATGATCGTCGTCGACCAGTTGACCCGTTCGAGACCCGGGCGCGGGGTGCGCGTGCGGCGCCCGGCGCGACGCGCGTCGACGGTGACCTCGGCCTGTTCGAAAGCGAGGGCCGGCTGTGTGGTGGTCATCAGAACTGGTTCCTTCCGCGCGTGAGCGAGAGCTGGAGGACGGAGATGAGCACGGCGACGATGAAGAAGATGGTCGCGTTGGCCATCTGGTAGGCGTAGTCGCCGCCGTTGAAGCCGGCGATGATCGTCATCGCGATGCTGCGGGTCGCCGTTCCCGGACCGCCGTTCGTGAGGCCGACGATGATGTCGTAGGCGTTGAGGAAGCCCTTGAAACCGAGGATGACGTTGATCACGACGTATCCCGCGACGAGCGGCAGCGTGATGCGCACGAGCTGCTGCGCCTTGCTGGCGCCGTCCAGGTCGGCGGCTTCGTACACGTCGCCCGGCACCGACAGCAGGCCCGCGATGTAGATGAGGAGCGTCCCGGGGATCGCCTGCCAGGCCGTCACGATGACGATCGCGACCCACGCCAGGTCGGGGTTCGCGAGCAGGCTCGTCTCGAGCCACGGGATGCCGATCGCGCCGCCCGCGGCCGGCAGCGAGTTCGAGAAGAGGAAGTTGAAGACGTAGGCGATGATGATGCCCGAGATCACCATCGGGATGACGAAGATCGCGCGCAGGCCCGTCTTGAAGCGGATTCGCGAGGTGAGCCCGACCGCGAGGAGGAAGGCGAGGACGTTCACCACGATGACGCACGCGATCGACAGCCCGAACGTGAACAGGTAGCTCTGCAGGATGGCCGGATCGCTGAACAGCGCGATGTAGTTCGTCAGTCCGATGAAGTTCCAGTCGCCGATGCCGATGGAGTCCGTGAAGCTGAAGAAGATGCCGATGACGCCCGGCACCGTGATCGCCAGCGTGAACAGCACGAGGCTCGGCAGCAGGAACAGATAGTAGATCGGCTCGACGCGGCGGGTGCTGCGCCGAGCGGTCTGGTTCCCCTGCGTGACGAGGGTCGACGTCGTGGTCATCGCTGACCCTCCTCTTCTGCACTGGCGGGCTGGCGGAACGCGAGGCGCGCCCAGTCCTGGTCCATGGTGCGCAGGATGGATGCCGACGAGCCGTCGAACACCATCGCCTGCGCGTAGTTGAAGACCGGGATCGTCTTCGGCACGAGGACGGACGGCCCCTGATAGACCTCGCCCGCGTTGTAGAAGGGGATCATGCCCGCGATACGGGGATCGTCCGGTTCGGTGGCGCCCGTGAGGGGGGTGAACCCGAGCTGCGAGGCGTTGTAGGCCTCGACGCGGTCGGGCTGGAACAGGTATTCCAGGAAGTCGCGGGCCGCCTCCTGGTGACGGGATCCTTCGGGGATCATCGCGGCGAGATCCATGTTGACCCGTACCTTGCGGTCGGCGGCATCGTCGGTCATGGGCATGGGGAAGGTCCCGAGCTGCAGGTCGGGCGACGTCTTCGCGATCTCGCTGAACGCCCATGGGCCCTGCAGGTACATGGCCGCCTCCCCCTTCGCGAAGGCGAGGTTCCCGTCGCCGTAGCCGCGGCTCGCGGCATCCGGGTTCGTGTATGTCGACGTGAGCTGCAGCATCTTCTCCGTCGCGCCGGCGAAGTCGTTCTCGAACGAGGCGGCCGAATCCGGGCCCACGTCCGCGCCCTGCGACTTCAGCCGGTCGAAGAAGTCGAGCACATCGAGCGAGCCGCCGACCGAGTAGTCGTACCAGCCCTGCCCAATGGTCCAGTCGTCCTTGAAGGTCGCGTAGAACGGCGTGACCCCTGCCGCCTTGAGCTTCTCGCAGACGTCGATGAGCTCGCTCCACGTGGCCGGAACGTCGAGGCCGTTGTCGGCGAAGATCTGCGTGTTGTAGATGACGGATGCCGCCATGACCGAGTACGGGAGTGCACTGATGCGTCCATCGCACTTGCCGTACTGGTCGAGGAGGGGCTGCAGGCTCTGGTCGGACTCGCCCGCGGCCTGAGTGCCGGACAGGTCGCTGAGCGCGCAGCGCTCGACGAACCGGGCGATCTCGTAGTTGTAGTTCGCGAGCATGATGTCGGGCGGATTGCCGCGCACGAAGCTCGCCGAGACGACGTCGACGCCCGACGTGTCCATGACGACCTGCACCCTGTCCTGGGAGGCGTTGTAGTCGTCGACGACCTTGTTCATGAAGTCGAGCGCCTCGCGTTTGCTGAAGGTGAAGCGGATCGTCTCCTTCCCGTCGGCGGAGCAGCCGGCGAGGGTGGTCGCCGCGAGGGCGGTCACCGCCAGCGCGGCGATGAAACGCCCTGCTCTTCGCGTTCGTGCAGACACCGTCGTCCTCCTCCGAGCGGGCAGCGCCGCCAGCTTCGATGAGTAGATTTACTCGCCAAATTAAATGGATGCAGGCAATATTGCAGGAGCATCGTCGAAAGGTCAAGACCCCGTGTCCGTATCGCCCGCCGTGTCTGCCGCGCCGCCTCCCAGCCAGACGGCGGTGTGGCAGTACGCGTGGCGCGTGCGCGAGTTCACCGCGAGCGACGCGATGGCCGCGACCGGCATGACCCGATCGACGGTGATCGACGCGATGGACGGACTCGCGGAGATCGGGCTCCTGCGTGAGCTGGCGAACGCGCGCGACGCCGGCGAGTACCGGAAGGGGCGGCCGGCGCGCCGCTTCGAGCTCGCCGCGGATGCCGCGCTCCTGGTCGGCATGGATGCCGGGCGCGCGCACGTGACCGTCGTCGTGAGCGATCTGCGCTCGCAACCTCTCGTGACGCACCACGTGACCGCCGACGGGGTGAGCGACGACGTCGTGGAGCGGCGACGGGTGCTCGTCGCCGCTGTGGACGAGGCGCTCGCGCGCGCCGATCGCGCGCGCGCTGATGTCGCCGCTCTGTGCGTCGGCGTCCCGGCTCCGGTCGACCGCGCGGGAGTTTCGCCACGGCATCCGGAGGGGTTCTGGGAGCTCATGAACCCCGACCTGGTCGACCTCTTCGACTGGGCGCCTCTCGTGCGCGTCGACAACGATGCCTCCCTCGCCGCCGTGGCCGAAGGGGCGGAAGGCGCAGCGGTCGGGTACCGCGACTACATCTCACTGCTCGCGGGCGAACGATTCGGGGCCGGGGTCGTCGTCGATGGACGGCTGCTGCGTGGCGCCCACGGTGGCGTTGGGGAGATGGTCGCCTTCGATCATGTCGAGGGCGTCGGGTCGGCGTACGGGCTCGGGTACGTCGCCACGCAGTGGGCTCAGGAGGCGATCGACGCGGGTGAAGCCGATCCGCGGGGTGCGCTCGCCCGTGCCGAACGGCTCGATGGGCGGGTCGTTCTCGCCCTCGCGGCCGCCGGCGACCCCGACGCGCAGCGCATCGTCGACCGCATGAGCGCCGTGCTCGCGCGCATCGTGAGCGTACTGGGGAGCATGTTCGACCCTCAGATCGTGGTCGTATCGGGTGCCGTCTCCGCAGGTATCGAGCAGGTCGCCGCGTCAGCGCGCGCCGCCCTGCCGACCGATCTGCACCTGCCCGCTCCCGAGCTCGTCGTCTCGACGCTCGGCGGTGACGTCGTGGTGGTCGGCGCGGTCGCGGCAGCCGCCGACCTCGCTCGACAGCATCTTCTCGAGACCCGGGGTTGACGCGCGGCTCAGTTGACGCTTCCGCCGGCAACAGAGGCGCGGTTTCCGGTCGAAGCGTCAACTGAGCCGGGCGCCGTCGACGCGCGGGCGCGCGGGCCGGGGATCGAGGCGACGAGGACGCCGCCGATGAGGAGGAGGCCGCCCGCGATCTCTGCGGTGTTCGGGATCTGGCCGAGGAGCAGTGCCGCCGAGGTCATCGCGACGACCGGCGCGAGGAGCACCCACGGGACGACCGCGGCGGAGCGGTTGCGGGAGAGGAGCGCGTTCCAGATCGAGTAGCCCACGAGCGTGCAGAGCCCCGCCGTGTAGAGGGTCGAGAGCGCCGACGTCCACCCGAACGCGGCCAGGCCCGCGGCGATCGCGGTCGGGCCCTCGACGAGCAGCGACAGCGCGAGCGCCGGCACCGGCACGACGAGCGCCGACCACACCGTGAGGGAAAGGCTGCCCGCGCGACCGGGGCCCGCGACGACGCCCGCACGGCGGGAGATGACGTTCCCGATCGCCCAGGATGCCGCGGCGGCGAGGGCGAGCGCGACCGCGAGAGCGGGCGCCTGGCCGCCCCTCCCCGCGGCCACGATCGCGAGACCGATGACGCCCAGGGCGACCCCGAAGAGCTGCGGCCGGGTCGGGCGCTCGCGCAGCGCGAGCGCGGCGAAGAGGATCGTGAAGACCGCCTGCGCCTGCAGGACGAGGGCGGCGAGCCCCGGCTGCAGGCCGAGCGCCATCGACGTGTAGAGCAGGCCGAACTGGCCGAGCGACATGAACAGCCCGACGCCGACGATCGTCCGCCACGACGTGCGCGGCCGCGGCACGAACAGCACTGCCGCCGACACCACGAGGAAGCGGATCGCGACGAACAGGAGCGGGGGCACGCCGCGCATGCCCCAGTCGATCACGACGAAGTTGAAGCCCCACAGGGCGGCGACCGCGGCGGCCAGGATCATGTCACGTCTGCTCACGCTCCCACTCCAGCGTGACCCACGATGAAGCACAAGCAATCATTTCTGCGCATGATCATGTAGCCTTGCTTCATGATCGATCTGGAGGCCGTCGTCTCGCTCCGCGCCGTCGCGACCGGAGGCAGCGTCTCCGCCGCGGCCACGACCCTCGGGTTCACGCCGTCGGCGGTGTCCCAGCAGATCAAACGTCTCGAACGCGAGGTCGGCGTCGCGCTCCTCGAACGCGTCGGGCGCGGTGTCGTGCTGACGGATGCCGGGACGCGGCTCGTCGTGGCATCCACCCCCATTCTCGAGGGCCTCGACCGCCTCGGCGCCGACCTCCAGCTCGCCGGCGGCGAGGAACGGGTCACGGGCGAGATTCGGCTCGCCGCGTTCTCGACGGTCGTGCGCGGACTCATGATCCCCGCCGTGGCGGGCCTCGAGGCGCGGCATCCCGACCTCTCTCTGCCGCTGCGGGAGAGCGAGCCGTGGGAGACGATCGCGCTCGTCGCGTCGGGGCAGCGCGACCTCGGCGTGGTGCACCGCTGGGGCGGCGTCGCCCTCGCGATGCCCGAGCCGCTCGTCGCGACGCCGCTGTTCACGGATGTCGCCGACGTGATCCTCCGCCGCGACCACCCGCTCGCGGACCGCGCCGTCCTCCACCCGGAAGACCTCGCCGGCGAGGCGTGGGTCGCGACGTTCGAGGCGACGATCTGCCGGCAGTGGCTGCGGCGCCTGTTCGACGGGGTGCCGGGCGCGCCCCGGATCGTGCACGAGTCGATGGAGTTCGAGAACCACATCGCGTTCGCGCGCGCCGGCGGTGTCGTCGCTCTCGTCCCGCGACTCGGCCGCGGCGACCTGGGGCCGGACCTCGTCGCCATCCCGACGGCCGGTCCCGCCTCGACGCGCGACGTGCTGGCGGTGCATCGCCGCACGCAAGGCGACTCACCCGCTCTCCGCGCGGTGCTCGACGAACTCGTCGCGCGAGCCCGCGCGTTCGCCTGACCGGCGGAAGCACGCCCGCGAGCGCTCAGGCGTGCGCTCTCGCGGGCGTGTCCGCGTGCTCGCCGTCGCCGACCGGCTGACGCCAGACGAGCACGGCGACGACGGCGACGAGGATGACCGTCGTCACGGCGAAGGGCACCGGGATCAGCGGATCGACGAGGACGAGCAGGGCACCCACGGGCACGACCGTGTTGACGACGCGGTCGGCGACGCGGCGGATCGCGAGCAGCCACACGCCCAAGATGAAGACCGCGATCGGGATCGTGTAAGAGAACGCCGCCCACGGTGCGTGCAGCTCGCTGTGGCCGGTGAGCACGTCGATCTCGACCTCGATGCCGGCCGAGAAGGCGGCCGCCGCGGCGAAGATGAAGTAGTGGCCGTAGCCGTACGCGATCGACTGCCTCAGAGTTCCGATCGCGTGGTGGTGCGGCGGCCAGAAGTAGATCCACCACAGCGCCGCCGTCGCGATCAGCGCGAGGGCCGCAACGCCGATGAGGGGCGCGATCGACTCGGCATCCTCGAGCGCATGGATGATCGCATTCGCCGACGCGAGCAGGCTCTCGCCCAGCACGATGAGCGTGAACAGGCCGTAGCGCTCGGTGATGTGGTGCGGATGCCACGGCGTCGTGCCGTGACGCTCGGCGATTACCGGCACGGCCAGTTCGGCGGCGATGAGCACCACGATCGCCGCGGGCCCCACATTGGCGGGGAGCAGCAGCGACAGCAGCCACAGCACCTGCACGATCGCGATGCCGACGGCGTAGGTCAGGGTCGTCCGGCGCAGCGGCCCGGCGGACCGCGAGGCGCGCAGCCACTGGGTCAGCAGGGCCAGCCGCATGACGACGTACCCGATCACCATGATCGTGAAGTCGCTGTGCGCGAAGAGGGGCGGAATGCCCGCGGCGAGGATCAGCACCCCGCTCATCTGCAGGATCGTCAGCACCCGGTAGAGCCAGTCGTCGGTGTCGAACGACGTCGCGAACCAGGTGAAGTTCATCCACGCCCACCAGATCGCGAAGAACACGACCGCGAAGTGGATGATCCCGATGAGGATCTCGCCGTGGGTCAGCTTGTCGTGCAGCTGCACCGCCGCCGTGCTGATCGCGATCACGAAGACGAGGTCGAAGAAGAGCTCGAGGCTGGATGCCGCGCGGTGCGGCTCGTGCGCGTCGCGCGGCCGCATGCGGACGAGTCGGAATCGGGATGCCGTCGGGGAACTCATGCGCGCCAGGGTAGCGGGTGGCGGAGGTGCGTCGCGCCCGAGCCGTGTGTGTCGGGCGTCCGCGCGATTGCCGCTCGACAGCACTGCCAGGACGGGGGAGGATGCGAGAGAGCGTCCGCTCGTGTCTCGATGAAGAGGAGATCCGCACATGAAGAAGCTCATCAACGCGCCCGACGCGGTGCTCGCCGACGCGTTGCGCGGCGTCGCCGCCGCCCATCCCGAGCTGGCCGTCGATCACGAGAACCGCCTCGTCGTCTCGACGGCGCCGCGCGAGGGGCGGGTCGCACTCATCTCCGGCGGCGGATCGGGTCACGAGCCGCTGCACAGCGGGTTCGTCGGGGTGGGCATGCTCGATGCCGCGTGCGCGGGTGAGATCTTCACGTCGCCGACGCCCGACCAGATGCTCGCCGCCGCGCAGGCGGTCGACACGGGAGCGGGCGTGCTCTTCATCGTCAAGAACTACACGGGCGATGTCCTGAACTTCGAGATGGCGGCGGAGCTCGCGGCGGATGAGGGCATCCAGACGGCATCCGTCGTCGTCGCCGACGACGTCGCGGTGCAGGACTCGACGTGGACGGCCGGCCGACGGGGAGTCGGGACGACCGTCATCGTCGAGAAGATCGCGGGCGCCGCCGCTGCCGAGGGGAAGAGCCTTGTCGATGTCGCCGCGATCGCCGATAAGGTCTCGCGCGCCGGACGCTCGATGGGCGTCGCCCTCACGAGCTGCACTCTGCCCGCCGTGGGCCACCCCAGCTTCGACCTTCCCGACGACGAGATGGAGGTCGGCGTCGGCATCCACGGTGAGCCGGGACGCAAGCGCGTGCCGCTGGAAAGCGCCCACGACATCGCGCACGACATCGTCTCGGCGATCACGGACGACCTCGACTTCACCGGCGCCCCGGTCATCGCTTTGCTGAGCGGCCTCGGCGGCACGCCGCTCATCGAGCTGTACGTCATCTACGCCGACATCGCCGCGGCGCTCGCCGAGCGCGGCATCGAGATCGCCCGGGTGCTCGTCGGCGACTACATCACGAGTCTCGACATGGCCGGCTGCTCCCTGACCCTCGTCAAGGCCGACGACGAGCTGTTGCGCCTGTGGGATGCCCCGGTGAACACGACCGCGCTGCGCTGGGGCGTCTGATGGCGAGCACCGTCACCTCCGCCGAACTCGAGGCGTGGCTGCGCGCGGCCGCGGTCGAGCTCGCGGCGCACGCCGACGAGCTGACGGCGCTCGACTCCGCGATCGGCGACGCCGACCACGGCACGAACATGGCCCGGGGGTTCGCCGCCGTCATCGAGAAGCTCGACGCGGCATCCGGCGGGGAGCCCACCGTCCCGGCGCTGCTGAAGTCCGTGGGGATGACCCTCGTCTCGAAGGTCGGCGGCGCCAGCGGGTCGCTCTACGGAACCCTCTTCCTCGACATGGCGAAGGCGTCGCCCGCAGAGGACGCCCTCACGCTCGCCCAGGCCGCGGACGTCGTCGCGGCGGGCGTCGCGGGTGTCGTCGGCCGCGGACACGCCGTCGTCGGCGACAAGACGATGATCGATGCGTGGGAGCCGGCCGTGACGGCGCTGCAGGATGCCGCGGCATCCGGAGCGTCGGCCGCCGACGCGTTCGCCGCCGCCGCCGCGGCCGCGGCGCAGGGGCGCGATGCGACCGAGCCGCTCATCGCGCGCAAGGGCCGTGCGTCATACCTGGGCGAGCGCAGCGCGGGGCACATCGACCCGGGCGCCGCGTCGACGACGATCCTTCTCGACACCCTGGCGCGAGTGACGGCGGAGTCGGCGAGCGACGGAAAGAGCGCATGATCGGATTCGTCGTCGTCTCGCACAGCGCGCCGCTGGCGCACGCCGCGGTCGACCTCGCGATGCAGATGGTCCACGGCGACGCCCCGCCCGTGCGTGTCGCGGCGGGCGCTGACGGCGGGTTCGGGACGGATGCCGCCGCGATCGCCGCGGCGATCGACGACCTCGCCGACGCAGACGGGGTGCTGATCCTCACCGACCTCGGATCGGCCGTGATCAGCTCGGAGCTCGCCCTCGAGCTGCGCGAGAGCACGCAGCCCGTGCGCATCAGCGGGGGTCCGTTCGTCGAGGGCGCGACGGCGGGCATCGTCCGCGCCGCGACCGGCGGCACCCTCGCCGAGGTCGCCGCAGAGGCGGCGCAGGCGCTCATCGCGAAGCAGCCGCACGGCCTCGACGAGCAGTCCGCGGATGCCGAGCCTCCGGCAGCCGCGGCATCCGACGCCGGCGCGCGCCCTCCTGCGGCGGACGCCGTCGTGCGCGACGTCACGCTGATCAACCCCGTCGGGCTGCACTCGCGCCCGGCATCCCTGATCGTGAAGGCCGTCGGCGGATTCGCCTCCGTGCCGACCCTCACCGACACGACCAACGGCAAAGGGCCCGCCCCCGCGAACAGCATGATCGCGCTGCTCGCCCTCGGCGCGACCGTCGGCCACGTGCTGCGCGTGACGGCCACGGGACCGGATGCGGCCGCGTCCGTCGGCGCCGTGGCCGCGCTCGTGGAGGCGGGCTTCGGCGAGAAGGAGGACCTTCAAGGACGAGCAGACACCGGGTAGCATCGTGACCGTCACGGCGGTCCCGTCGACGGGAAACGACGGCTGATCGCGCGAAAACGCCCCGGAGGTGCGAGTGTCGGACGAGGCCGAGACGATCTACGAGCTGCGCGACGGCATCGTCCGCGACGCCCAGACGTATGCGGCCGCCGCCGCCCGCCCCCTTCCCGCGACCGCCGTCGACGACGAGGACGTGGTCCGCGTCGAGCTGGGTGAGGACGGCACGCCGGTCGTGACCGTGCGCGACGGGTGGCTGGCGGTCTACGAGCCGAGCGAGCTGTCGGGGGTCGTCCTGTCCACCCTCGCCCGTCTCGGCGAGGCCCGCACCGAGGCGTGGGCCACGGGCCTCGGCGAAGAGTTCGACGCGGAGCGCGCCAACGTCCCGCTTCCCGCGCTCAGCGACTCGGTCGCGGGCAGAATCCAGGCATCGCTCGAAGACGACCCGGACGCGTCCGCCGCCGTGACGGCGATGCTCGAGCGGGTCCTGACCTTCCTCGACGACGTCGCGGAGAACGTCGATGCGAGCTTCGACGCCGCCGTGCGCCGAGGACAGGTGACGACGGAGGGCGCCGCGGACGGACGCCACGTCGTGGTCCGGCTGGCCCCGACCGGCGAGCTGCGGGCGATGGAGATGTCGGAGCGGTGGCTGGAGGCAGCCACCCCCGGCGACATCACGCGGCAGATCAACGCGGCGATCGAGGAGGCAGGGCGGCAGACGCCGACATCGTCCTCCCCGCTCGAGGGCACGCCGCTCGGCGAGTACCAGAGGTTCGTGGACGACCCCGACGCGTTCGTGCGGTATCTGAGAGGGAAGGACTGAGGATGGATCCCGAACTGAGAGTCGCGTTCGAGGCGCTGACGAAGGATGCCTCGGTGTGGGACGGCGTCGGTGACGCGCTGTCGGCGGCGCAGAGCGAGGTGGCCGCGATCGAGGTCAATCGGGGTGCGTTCTCGTTCGCGGCGATCGACCTCGCCGACTCCTACGCGCAGCTCCACACGACCGTCGCCGGGCTGTTGCGCGACGGAGCGGAAGCGACGCACGCGGGCGCCGATGCGCTGCGGACCGTGCGGGACGACTTCAGCCGCTACGAAGACATCGCCCAGTCCGAGCTGTACGCCCTGTGGCAGCCGATCGCCTGAGATCGAGAGAGACGCACCATGAATCCCGTCGACCGAATCATCGAACTGCTGCGGAAGATCCAGGACAGGATCGACCAGATCACCCGACTCGTGAACGCCGTGCTCGGGCGCATCCCCTTCTCCCTGAAGTGGGTGGCCGATCGTCTTCGCGACGGCTGGGACGCGATGCTCACGAAGCTCGGCGAGTTCTGGGACTGGTTCGCGGACAAGCTGTCGTACTGCGGTGACCCCTTCACGCTCAACGGGGCCGCCGACGGGTGGAAGCAGATGGCCGCGAAGGTGGCACGGCTGAACGACGACATCACCGACCTGAACCTGTCGGTGGACGACCGCTGGACGGGGCGCGCCGCCGACCAGTACCAGCAGTCGATCGAGCCTCAGCGACGCGCCAACACGTCGATCCTGTCCGACTACGCGGAGAACATCGCGGGCGCGATGACCACGATGGCCGGGGCGATCATCGCGTTCTGGGCCGGCGTCGCGGTGGCGATCATCGCCCTGCTCAGCGCGCTCGCGGGGGCGGCGGTCGCGACCGGGACGATCATCGGCCTGCCGGCCGTCCCCGTCCTCGTCACGCTCGGGATCGTCGCCTTCCTCGTCGCCGCCGGGGCCGGCGTCGCCGTCCTCTACGTCGCCGCCGGCGGGGCGCGTTCGACGCTGCGCTCGACATCGGCGGGGATCGCCTCCTGGCCGCAGATCGCGACGCGATGAGCTCCCCGGAGCGTCCGGCCTTCCGCTCTCGCCGCCCGCGGGTGACGGCGACGGTGAGCGTCATCGTCGCCGCGGGCGCCGTCGCGCTCGGCGCCGCGCTCCTCTGGGCGGGGGCCCGCGACGGCGCCTTCGTCGGCCCGGCCGCGGCGATGCTGGTGCTCGGCGTGCTGAGCGCGCTCCTGGGCATCGTCGGCTACCGGGTCGCCCGCGCCGCCGGTGCGTCGGCGATGACGGGACCGATCCGGCTGTTCACGATCCTCTCGTTCGTCGTCGGCGTCGCGGGGGCCGTGCTCGGCATCGTGTTCGGCGGGCTGCTCGGGTCCGTCCCCGCGATCGGCGCAGGATGCCTCGCGCTCCTGCTGAGCCTCGTCGTCTCGCTCCAGGGAGCGCTGCTGTACGGCGCGGCCGCGCATCGCGACTGACCCCGCGGGGCAGCGAACGACCGGACGGCGCCCGCCCCGGCATCCGTTCAGACCCGCTCGGTACACTCTCCTGTGCCCGAAAACTCCTCCATCGACCCCGCCGAGCTCGAGATCGCGCTGCGTGTGATCGCCGCGACCGCCGACCTCGACCCGGAGGACCCCGACTACATCGCCCTGCGCCGCGCCACCGGGAAGATGTACAAAGACGTCAAGCGGCTGGCCCGCAAGGACAAGCGCCAGCGGATCGCCGACGCCGATCGCGCCGTCGTCGCGGCGACCGCGACGGGCGCTCCCGACCGCATCGACGACGAGACCCGCGGCATCCCCCTCGCCGCCCGCACCGCCGCGCCGACGGCGGGCGAGCTCATCAAGCCGCGCGCCTGCTACATCTGCAAAGAGCAGTACACGACGGTGGATGCCTTCTACCACCAGCTCTGCCCCGACTGCGCGGCGATGAGCCACGAGAAGCGCGACGCGCGCACCGACCTCACCGGTCGCCGCGCGCTGCTGACCGGCGGACGCGCGAAGATCGGCATGTACATCGCGCTGCGCCTCCTGCGCGATGGGGCCCACACGACCATCACGACACGCTTCCCCCGCGACGCGGTGCGCCGCTTCTCGGCGCTGCCCGACGCGGCCGACTGGCTCCACCGCCTGAAGATCGTCGGCATCGATCTGCGCGACCCGGCGCAGGTGATCGGCCTCGCCGACGCCGTCGCCGCCGACGGGCCGCTCGACATCCTCATCAACAACGCGGCGCAGACGGTGCGCCGCTCGACCGGCGCGTACAAGCCGCTGGTGGATGCCGAGCTGGCGCCCCTGCCGCAGGGTCCGCTGCCCGAGCTGCTGACCTTCGGGCACACGAACGACGCGCACCCGCTCGCCCTCGCGCAGTCGGTCTCGTCGCATCCGATCCTGGCCGCCGCGGCGCCCTCGTCGGAGAAGCTCAGTGCGGAGGCGCTCACGGCGGAGGCGATGGCCGCCGGCTCCTCGTCGCTGGAGCGCCTGGCCGCCGGCACGGCGATCGACGCGGGCGGCCTCGTGCCCGACGAGAACCACATCAACAGTTGGACGCAGCACGTCGATCAGGTCGAGCCGCTCGAGATGCTCGAGGTGCAGCTCGCGAACATGACGGCGCCCTTCCTGCTCGTCAGCCGCCTGCGACCGGCGATGGCCGCAGCGCCGGCCCGGCGGAAGTACATCGTCAACGTGTCGGCGATGGAGGGCGTCTTCGGCCGCGGGTACAAGGGCCCGGGGCATCCGCACACCAACATGGCGAAGGCCGCGCTCAACATGCTCACGCGCACGAGCGCCCGCGAGATGTTCGAGACGGACGGCATCCTTATGACGGCCGTCGACACCGGCTGGATCACCGACGAGCGCCCGCACTTCACGAAGGTGCGTCTCGCCGAAGAGGGCTTCCACGCACCACTCGACCTCGTCGACGGGGCGGCGCGCGTCTACGATCCGATCGTGCGCGGCGAGGCCGGCGAAGACCTGTTCGGCATCTTCTTGAAGGACTACCGCAAGAGCTCGTGGTGAGTGGCGCGGTCACTCCGCGTCGGTGAGCGGCAGCGCGAGGATCTCTGCGGGCGGCAGCGTCAGGCGCAGCCAGGCATCCATCCGGGCGAGCAAGTCGTCGACCGACGCCGCGGTGCTGTCGGAGCCGAGCGAGCCGAGCGTCCCCACCGCTTCGCGGAGCGGAGTCGCCGCGAGGATGTCGGCCCGGATGCCCTCACGGAAGAAGTGGCCGATCCCCACGCGGAAGGTGCCATACGGGCGGAGACGAAAGAGGGAGATCCAATCGATCTCGGCGGCCTGGGTGATGGGTACGCCGGGCCACTTCTGCGCGATGCGACGTCGCAGGTCATCGTGATCGACGGTCTTGAACGCGGGATCTCTATTCGCGCGCAGCTCACGAGCGCGCACGGCGGCGTCGCGCTTCTCGCTCCACGTGAGTTCCGGACGCGTCTCGAGCAGGCCGAGCGCGTGAGCGCGTTCTAGGGTCGGATCGAGCGCCTCGGGCGTCGCGACGTCATGAATGACGCGGTCGACGTCGGCGAAGAGTCGCGCCAGGTCGTCGGATGCCGGGCTGCGCAGCATCCCCGTCAGATCGCGATCCCACCCGCTGAGTCGCCCAGGGCCGCCTCCGCCGTCCACGTGGAGTCGGAAGAGGTCGAAGAGCGCGATAGTCGTCTGCCCCTCGCTGGTCGCCGCGTGCTGCGCGGCACCGCCCCACCGTTCGCGGGCAGCGGCCAGAAGCTCCGCCGCCGTGATCTCAGCGGATCGACCTCGGTTGGCGATGTCCTCGGGAGTGTCGTCCATTCACACCCGTCCAGTACCCAGCATCGCGAGGACGCGCTGGCGATCCACGACCGAGGGGTAGTCGAACCCGAGCTCCCAGTACGACCTGCACAGTGCGCATCGGTAGAAGCGTGAACCGTCCGCCTCCCCGATGAACCCGGGCTGATCCGAACGATAGATCCACTTCTCGCGACAGTAGTCGCAGCCCTGTTCGCGGAAGGGGATCACCCGGTCAGCCTAACCACCATCGAGGGAGCGTTGGATTGCTCGGTACAGTCGTTCCGTCTCGCGACTCACCTTGATCCCGCGCGACCTGCCGCTCATGCCTTCAGGATGTCGGCTGGGTCGATGATTGCAGCGAACTCGGCGCCGGGGTCGAGAGCGATCCGAACGCCCTCAGGAAGCGTCCGCGCGTAGTCCCGGCCGGGAACAACGATGAGATCGGGATACCCCGAGGCCGCTGCTTTCTCGGCATCGGTGAAAGCGTAGGCCAAGCGGCTTCCGTCTTTGGCCGTGGCAAGAACGATCTCACCTTCCGGACGAGTGATGATGACGAGTTCCGAAGCGGCGAACTCCTCATCCAGCTGTCGACTCGTTGCGTGTCCGGCCCGGGCGAGCTGGAGTACTCGTTCGAGCTTGGTGATCGGGCGAGGCCAGCCCCGTGCGATAGGGGACGGCACGTAGCGGGGATTGGGAGTGAAATCGTCACTCAGCTCGCCCGCGTCGTCCGATCGCCACGCCCCGATGATGCCCTCGGGCGGCACCCGATCAGCGCCCTTGAACTCCGGGTCGATCGCACACACCCATGCGCCCGGATTCGATCGTGCTTCCGCTCGGAGTTCATCCGTGATGGGCGGTGGCGGGGAGGTCATCGGGCTGCGGCATCCGTCTGGAGCCGTCGCGGTGTCGACGTGCCCGGCGACCAGCGGATTCGGCGGAGTCACCCCGTCAGCCTAACCACCCGTATCGCAGGCGGAAACCCGCCGTCGGGCGCGCTACGCGTCCGGCAGGAAGTAGGTCGCGGCGAGCGGCGCGACGTCGAGGTCGGATGCCTCGGCGCGCGTCACCCAGCGCAGTTCGTCGATCTCGGCATCCGCCACCGGGGTCTGGCCGCCGATGTCGACGCGGAAGACGTCGGCCACCACGAGGAACCCGGGTTCGTTCGCGGCCGCGGCGGTGAACTCGCCGAGCGGCTCCAGCGCCGCCTCATCGAGCCGCAGCCCGAGCTCCTCGTGCAGTTCGCGCACGAGCGTCACGTCCGGGGTCTCGCCCGGCTCGGGCTTGCCGCCCGGCTGCATGAAGGCCGTCGTGCCCGCCTTGCGCACGAGCAGCAGGCGACCCTCCGCGTCGGTGATGACGGCCGCCGATACCCGGATGGAACGGGGGGATGCCGCGGCGTCGGTCACCTTCGCACGGTACCAGGAACGGATCCCGCCGCGGCGACGAGCGGAGCGTTCGCCGCCTCGACGGTCAGCGCCCCGTGGCGACGGACTCGGGGATCTCGTCCGGTCGGTAGCGCGGCAGTCTGCTCGCGGGCACGATCGCGATCGCGCTCACTCCGGCCAGGATGAGCAGCCCCAGCCGCAGCGCGCTCAGACGCGCGTCCTCGTTGACCTGGACCGCCGCATCGACCTGGGCGGTCGTGGCATCCGTCTCATCGAGGATCGCGCGGAGCCGATCGTTGCTGACGAAGTTGGTGCGGTCGAGGGCCACCTGCGACACGAGCTCAGGCGGCAGTTCGGGGTGGTCGGCCAGCGCGGTGACGACGTTCGTCGAGAGGATGCCGACGAGGAGCGCACCCGCGACGGCGGTGCCGACGGCGGAGGCGAGGTTCTGCGTCGTGCCGCGCACCGATCCGACATCCCCCGCGAGCTCCTTGGGCGAGGCGGTCACGAGCACGTTGAACACGAGCGTGACGAGCGCGCCCTGGCCGACGCCGAAGACGAAGAGTCCGAGGATCGTCGGCAGCGTCTCCCAGTTGTTCGTCACGACGAACGACAGCCAGATGAGCGCGACGGTCGTCAGGCAGAAGCCGAACACGCCGATCGTCCGGGGTGCGAACCGCGGGTAGAACCGCACGACCAGCATCGCCGCGAAGAACACTGTGAGGTTGAACGGCAGCATCGCGAGGGACGTGTCGAACGGGGTTCGCCCCTGCACGATCTGGATGTACAGCGGCACCGTGAAGTTCAGCGCCGCCTCGAGCGCGACCACGATGAACATCGCGTAGACCGCGGCGCGCTCGCGCGCCGACCCGAACACCGACAGGGCGACGAGCGGCACCTTCCCGGCCTTCGTGCGCTGTCGCGTGCGCAGGAAGAACAGCTGCACCAGGATGACGCCGATCACGATCAGCAGCGGTGCGGGGGAGAGCCCGCCGACCTGGAACGGCGCATCGGGCGTCGCCGACAGGAGGCCCCACCGGTTCAGGTTGTTGACGCCGAGGGTCAGCGACATGATGCCCGCGCCGATGAGGAGCGCCGCGACGACGTCGATCTTGATGTCGCGGTTGCCGGGGGCCCCGCGCAGGCGGAAGCTGAGCGCGAACACCGCGACGGCGATGACGAGCACGACGATGAAGACCTGGCGCCAGCCCACGAGGGTCGCCAGCGTGCCGCCGATGAGGAAGGCGCTGACGCCCGCGAGCGCGCGGGCCGAACCGAGCGACCCGATCGCGGTCGCCTGCTGCGACCCGTGGTAGTTCTCGGCGATCAGCGCGACGAGCGACGGGACGATGATCGCTGCGGATGCCCCCGCCATCGCCTGCGCGGCGATGACCCATCCCACCGAGGGGGCGAGGATCATCATGAGGGCGGACCCGGCGAAGAGGGCGACGACGACGCGGAACATCGTCACCCAGCCGACGCGCTGCCCGATCTTCGCGCCGACCATCACGAGGGCCGCGACGACGAGGCCGTACGTCACGATCGCCGTGCTGACGTCGGTGGGTGGCACCTGGAACGTGTCGACCATGCCGCCGAGCGTCACGGGGAGGGCGGCGACGTTGAACGACATGAGGATCTGGGCGAGGAAGAGCCCGATCATGGGCACCCAGGAGGTGCGCGTGGAGGTGGCGGCGGAGTCGGTGGTGCTCATGAGGGGTCCTCTCAGGCGTGTGAAGCGGAGGCGAAGATGTTGAGGCCGAGGGCGCGAGACAGATAGGCGGTCGCGATCTGACCGCGCACGCTGTTGCCCGCGCTGTCGAGCGGCGGCGCGTAGGCGCCGATGCCGACCTTGCCCGGCGCGATCGTGACGAGTCCACCCGCGACCCCGGACTTCCCCGGCATCCCGATCTCGAAGAGCCATTCGCCTGAGCGTTCGTAGAGGCCGCTCGCCGCCATCACCGCGAGCGTGTCGCGCGCGACCTCGGCGGAGACGACGCGCTCGCCGGTGACCGGGTTGACGCCGCCGTCGGCGAGGGTGGCGCCCATGACGGCGAGGTCGCGGGCATCGACCAGGAGAGAGCACTGCCGGGTGTAGACGTCGACGGCCTCGAGCGGATCGCAGCGGATGCGGTCGTAGCTCTGCAGGAGCGTCGCGATCGCACGGTTGCGCTGGTTCGTCTCGGACTCCGAGCGATACACTTCGTCGTCGACATCGAGCGCGCGCCCCGCGAAGCGCGACAGTCCGGCGTGCACGGCATCCCACTTCTCGGCGGCGCTCCCGCCGGGGATGAGCGCCGTCGTGGCGATCGCCCCCGCGTTGACCATCGGGTTGCCGGGATGCCCGCCGTTCAGCTCGATCGCGACCACCGAGTTGAATGGCGCCCCCGTGTTGTTGACGCCGACGATGCGGTACGCGTCGGTGTGTCCGACCGCCTCGCACAGCAGGGCGTAGACGAAGGCCTTCGAGATCGATTGGATCGAGAAGCGGGTCGCGGTGTCGCCGACCGAATGGATGCCGCCGTCGACGTCCACGACGCTGACGCCGAACGCCTCCGGGTCGGCGCGACCGAGGATCGGGATGTAGTCGGCGACCGTGCCTTCCCGGTGCGTGAGGGCGCGCCGATAGGCGGAGTCGAGGAGGTCATCGATCCGCGCGTCCGCGGGGACACGGCCGGTCTCGGAGGCCTGCGCGATGTCGGCGACATCGTAATCACCGGGGTGCATACCGTCACGGTAGCGCTCCCACCGCACGATCGGGCGATTTCCCGCTCGTAGGGTGGAGCTATGACGTCCACCTTCTCGTCGCGCCCGCTCGTCCGCCGATCTTCCGAGGAGCTCGGCATCCCCACCGCGGCACTTCTCGCACTCGCCGACCGGCTCGCCGAGGACGGCCTCGACCCGCACGCGCTGCTCGTGGCCCGTCGCGGCGAGGTGGCGTTCGAGACGGCCTGGGCGCCGTATCGACAGGACCGTCCGGCGCTCGTCTACTCGGCATCCAAGACGTTCACGTCGCTCGCGATCGGCTTCCTGGCGGATGAGGGCCGGGTGTCCCTGGACGCCGCGGCCGCGGACCTGCTCGCGGTCGTGCCTCCGACCGGCGCCCCCGTCATCACCGTTCGCCACCTGCTGACGATGAACACGGGCCACACGAGTGCGCAGATCGACGCGCTGGGAGAGGATCCGCGCGAGCTGCTCCACGTCACTCCCGAGCGTGAGCCCGGGACGCACTTCGCATACAGCTCACCCGCGACGCACGCGCTCTCGGCGATCGTCACGGCCCTCACGGGCGAGGCGCTGACGGCGTACCTGCGCCCGCGGCTGCTCGACCCGCTCGGGATCGGCGAGCGGTGGATGCGCTCGCGCGGAGGCGTCGAACACGGGGCATCCGGCTACCACCTCACGGTCGAGGACCTCGCCCGCGTCGCGATCATGCTCGGTGCGGGCGGCGCCTTCGCCGGCGCGCAGGTCGCGCCGGCGTGGTACGTCGAGGAGATGAGCCGGCCGTGGTCGGTCACCGCCTCCTTCGACGGGCCCGCGGCGGCCGCCGGCGAGGCGAACGACTGGGCGCTCGGCTACGGCTACCAGGTGTGGCGCAGCACGCACGGCTTCCGTCTGGACGGCGCGGCCGGCCAGTTCGGGCTCGTCATCCCCGAGCACGACCTCGTGCTCGCCTACCAGGGCGCGACGGCGGACACGCAGGCGACGCTGCGGGCGTTCTGGGCCTTCGTCGACGCCGTCGCGGTCGCGGAGGCCGCGGGCGGAGCGGGCTCGCCTGCTGCCGGTGCCGCCGGGGCGGCCCTGCCCGCGCCGTCCGAGGCGCGCGACACGTGGGACGCCCGCGATCGCATCGCGCTCTGGCCGGGCGAGGCGCCGTCCGCGGAAGAGGGCCTCACGCTCGTCGACACGGGAGACGGCTGGTCGCTGACCCTGCCCGACGTCGGTGAGCTCCCCGTCGCGACCCGGTGGACGGAGATCCTGTTCCGAAAGCAGGCCGAACCGGCCGCATCGGCCGCCACAGGGGTCGGGGGCGACGATTCCGCCTGCGTTCGGAACGGCGAAGCCGACCGCCTGCACCTCGCGACGCGCGGCGAGACCCGCCCCGACGGCTCCGTGCTCGTGCACGTCGTCGACACGACGTCGCCGCATCGCATGATCGTCACGCGCGACGCCGCCGGCGCGGTGACGGCCGGGTGGCACGTGCCGCCACTGGCGAACGGATGGGAGGGGCTGCAGGTCCCGGCATCCGTCGCCGAGGCGAGAGGCACGACGACGACGGATGCCGCGGCGCTCCTCCTCGACATGGACGGCACGCTCGTCGACTCGACGGCCGTCGTCGAGCGGCTGTGGACGCAGTGGTCGATCGAGCACGGCGTCGACCCCGCGCGCACCCTCGCGATCATCCACGGGCGTCAGGGGCAGGACTCGATGGCGCTCCTCCTCCCCGACCGCCCCCACGAGATCAACCTCGCGGAGAACCGCGAGCTGCTCGTCGCCGAGACGGCGCAGACCGAGGGGGTCGTCGCGATCCCCGGAGCCGCGGCTCTGCTCGGAGCCCTTGAGGGACTGCCGCACGCGCTCGTCACCTCCGCCACCCGTGAGCTCGCGCAGGCGCGCATGGATGCCGCGGGCCTCGCGATGCCGCCGCTCGCCGTCACCGCGGAGGACGTCGCCCGCAGCAAGCCCGACCCCGAGGGATTCGTCGCCGCGGCCCGCGCTCTCGGCGTCGAGCCGGCCGCCTGCATCGTCGTCGAGGACTCGGCCAACGGCATCGCGGCGGGCCTTGCCGCCGGGATGCGCGTCATCGGCGTCGGCCCGCACGCCGCGGCGGCCGGGCCGACCTGGGCGGTGGCGGATGCCACGGGCATCCAGGTCTCGCCCATTCCGGACGGCGCGGGCGTGCGCGTCTCGATCGCGGGGTGATGCCCGCGGCCCGTTCTTGACACATCTGGGCGTGCGCCTGCATACTGTCCTCGCGGAGCGTGGGCTCCGCGAGGATTGTTACTGCACGGCAGGCGAGACCTCCTCTACGGATGCGTAGTGCGAGGTCTTTTTTGTTGCCCGGCAGGCGAGACTTCGGACGTCTTCCAATGAAGGAGAACACCGTGAGCACAACCACGACGGACGCGGCGCTTGCGCGGCGCATCGGCGACCTCGTCGGCGGCCCCGCCAACGTCGCCTCTGTCCACAACTGCACCACTCGGCTGCGCTTCGTCGTCCGCGACGACGGCAAGGTCGACTACGAAGGGCTGTCGCAGACGCCCGGCGTCATCCAGGCGGTGAAGGCGGGCGGACAGGTGCAGGTCGTCATCGGGACGCATGTGGATCGAGTACGTGACGACCTGGTCGGACTTCCGGGCTGGTCGGCAATGGGCGATGGCGCGGCCGAAGGCGCGGGAAAGCGTCGGCCCCTCGACGTCGTCTTCGACTTCCTCGGCGCGACATTCCAGCCGTTGATCCCCGCCATCACGGGCGCCGCACTCGTGCAGGTGCTCGTGCTGCTGCTGACGCAGTTCGGCTGGCTCGCCGCCGACAGCCCGACGGCCGGGGTGATGACGGCGGCCGGAAACGCCATCTTCTACTTCCTCCCGGTCTTCGCGGCGTTCACGGCATCGCGCAAACTCGGAGCGAATCCGTTCGTCGGCGCCGCGATCGCCGCCGCGCTGCTGCACCCCGCGTTCACGGCGCTCGGCGCGCAGGGCACGCAGGTCCAGGCGTTCGGCCTGCCGCTGTTCCTGTACTCGTATGCGAGCTCGATGTTCCCCGCATTGATGCTGGCGCTCGCTCTGGGCGGCCTCGACCGTCTGCTCAAGCGCTACCTGCCGCGGGCGCTGCAGCAGGTGTTCGTCCCGACGATCGAGATCCTCGTCCTCGTTCCCGCCACCGCGCTCGTCTTCGGGCCCATCGGCGTCCTGTTCGGCAATGTGATCGGCGATGGCCTCGCGTGGCTCAGCGGCAACGTGCCTTTCGCGTTCTACGTGATCGTTCCGGCGCTGTGGATCTTCCTCGTCTCGATGGGCATCCATTGGGCGCTGATCTCGATCGCCCTCGTCGAGCTCGCCGCCGGCAAGAGCGTGATCCTGGGAGCTGCGTTCGGGTACCAGTACGCGATGTTCGGAGTCGCGCTCGGGATGGTGATCCTCGCCGCCCGCCAGCGGAACAAGAAGCTGCGTGACACGGCGGTTGCCGCGACGATCTCGGTCGGCGTCGGCGGGATCACCGAGCCCACACTGTACGGGCTCGTGCTGCCGTACCGCCGGGTGCTCGCGATCGAGATGATCTCGGCCGCGGCATCCGGACTCGTCCTCGGCCTGTTCAGCACGTTCGCGATCGGCTTCAGCCCGGCGCCGATCCTCGCGCTTCCTCTCCTGTCGCCCACGCTCGGGGCCGTGCTCGCCCTCGTGGTCGGGCTCGCTCTTCCCATCATCCTGCTGCAGGTGTGGGGCTTCCAGAAGAAGGGCGCCGCGGAAGCCGTGGATGCTGCGGATGCCGGCGATGCCGCCGCATCGGCGACGCGCGGCACCGGGTCGGCAGGCGTCGGATTCCGCGGCCTCGTCGACACCGGAACGCGCACCGCGACGGTGATCGTCGTCGCGCCCATCGAGGGCGAGGTCATCCCTCTCGCGAAGGTGCCCGATCCGATCTTCGCGGGGTCGCTCATCGGTCCCGGTGTCGCGATCGCCCCGTCGGCGACGGCCGACCGCGTCGTGGCGCCCGTCAGCGGCGTCGTCGTCGCCGCACCCGTGAGCGGGCACGCCGTCGGTCTGCGGGCCGACGACGGCACCGAGCTGCTCATCCATGTCGGCATCGATACCGTGAAGCTGAACGGGGAGCACTTCACGCTCGTCGTCGGCCAGGGCGATCATGTCGAAGCCGGGCAGCCGCTGATCCGGTTCGACGCCGCGGCGATCGCCGCAGCCGGCTATTCGCTGGTCACACCGGTCGTCGTCACCAACATCGCCGGCGACCAGCGCGTCGTCGACGTCGCCGAAGGCGTCGTCAGCGAAGGCGCCGCCCTCTTCACCGTCAACCCCGCGGGGTAGCCCCCGTCCGCTCGCTGCGGCCGCCGGCACCGACCGGCGGCCGCAGAGGGAGTAGCCATGCGCACCATCACGAAGATCTTCAACAACAACATCATCAGCGCCGTCGACGCCGACGGCGAGGACGTCATCCTCGTCGGAGCCGGCGTCGGCTACCTCACCGCAAAGGGCGCGGCCGTCGACGAGGAGCGTGTCGAGCGTGAGTTCCACCTCACCGGCGTCGCCCGCAGCGGAGCTTTTCGCGTGCTGCTCGAGGTGCCGTACCCCGTGCTGCGCGCAACCTCACGCGTGTCGGAGATGCTCGCCAGAACGTATGGAGTGCATCTGCCGGCGACCGTGGAGGTGGGTCTCGCCGACCATCTCGCGTCGTCGATCCGACGCATGGACGAAGGCATCCCGCTCTACA
This sequence comes from Microbacterium sp., assembly GCF_017305435.1. Classification (GTDB taxonomy): domain Bacteria; phylum Actinomycetota; class Actinomycetes; order Actinomycetales; family Microbacteriaceae; genus Microbacterium. Next base: position 36,851 of record NZ_JAFKIP010000005.1, read on the forward strand.
ACTCGATGCTGTGGGAGACGAAGATGACCTACCCCTCCGAGTTCGCGATCGCTCTGCACGCGCTCGAGGTCGTCCACGAGGAGCTCGGTCGAAAGCTGCCGCTCGACGAAGCCGGGTTCATCACCCTCCATCTCGTCAACGCCGGGCTCGTCGGAGATCCCGGCCGTGCGATGACTCTGGGCGCCACCATCCGCGCGATCATCGACATCGTCAGGGAGGACGTCGGCATCGACGTCGACGGATCGACGACGGCGAGCGCGCGCTTCCTCACGCACATCAAGTTCGTCGTGCAGCGTCTCACCCGCGGTCGCGCGCACCACGGCGCCGCCGACGACTACTACCAGCGGCTCATCGCCGAGAACCCTGACATGTACGCCTGCGTCCAGCACATCGGCCGCTACCTGGACGACACCTTCGATGCGGGCATCACCGACGAAGAGCGCATCTATCTGCTGCTTCACCTCATCACTCTGCGCGACGAGCAGCAGCGCGCGGCCGACGACTGACCTCACCCCGAAAGGACCGACATGCCCCGACTCATCGTGCAGGCCGACGACATCGCCATCACGCACGGCACCACCCTCGGCATCCTCGACGCCATCACCGACGGAATCGTGCGTGCGACCGGCATCTTCACGAACCGTCCGGATGCCGCGTTCGCGGCCGAACGCCTGCGAGAGCTCGAGGGGGTGGATGTCGGGATCGACCTGAACTTCGTCACGGGCCGGCCCCTCCTTCCCACCGGTCGCGTTCCCGATCTCGTCAACGCGGATGGCGCGTTCCGCAGCTCCGGGCAGATCCGCATGGCGTTCCACGCGGCGCACACCGCCGATCTCGTCACGGCGTTCGAGCGCGAACCGTTCGACGCGGAGCAGACGCTCGCCGAAGCACACGCACAGGTCGATCGGTTCGTCGAGCTCATGGGTCGACCCCCCGCCTACGTGCACCCCCACTCCCTCGTCTCCGCCGCCAGCGACGAGGTCGTGCGACAGGTCGGAGCGGAGCTGGGCGTCCCGTACGTCGACGACCTCTACCGCGACGGCACGATCCCGCTCCTTCCGAACGATTGGTACGCGACGCCGTTCCCGTGGGAGGCGCAGGCCGCAGCGGATGCGGTTGGCGCTCTGAAGCGAATGCTGCCCGCGATCACCTCCAACGACCTGAGCCTGCTCATCGTGCATCCCGGCTACGTCGATGCAGAGATCTTGGAGGTCAGCACCTATTCGATCATCCGCGCGCGCGACCTCGAACTGGTCACCGCACCGGAGTCGCGTCTGCTGCTGCGGGATGCCGGCGTCGAGATCGTGAGCTTCTCCGGCGCCGGGCTGCTCTGAGTCCGCGACACCGCGAGCGACGCGGCCTACTCGCCCGGCTTGACCGGCGCGTGCCCTTCGGCGAACGAGAGGTTCCGCCCGAACGCCTTGCCGATGAGGAGCACGACGCCGACGATGACGAGTCCCCAGGCGAGCCCGACCACAGCGGACACGAGCGTGTTGCCGAGCCAGACGACGACGGCGCCGGCCGGCTCGAGCGCGTGTTCGACGGCGTGCAGCAGATCGATCGGGGCGTGCCAGCCGACCTCGCCGAGATTCTGCAGCACGAGGTGGCCACCGACCCACAGCATGGCGACGGTGCCGACGATCGAGATCACGCGGAACACCGTCGGCATGGAACGGACGACTCCCTCGCCGAACCGTCGGAGGCCCGGGGCATCCCCGGTCGCCATCTTCAGGCCGATGTCGTCGAGCTTCACGAGCAGGGCGACGGCGCCGTAGACGAGGGCTGTCATGGCGAGAGCGATGATCGCGAGGACGGCCAGGCGCATCCAGAAGCCGAGGCTCGGGTCGATCGCGGCGAGGCCGATCAGCATGATCTCGGCCGAGAGGATCAGGTCGGTGCGGACGGCGCCCGCGACGAGACGCTTCTCGTCGCGCGCTCCCTCCTCGCCGTCATGACCGCCGTGGTGGAAGCCGAACCACTCGAGCACCTTCTCTGCGCCCTCGAAGCACAGGTAGCTGCCGCCCACGATCAGCAGCCACGGCAGCACCCACGGCGCGAAAGCGGTGAGCAGCAGCGCGATCGGGATGATCACGAGGAACTTGTTCGCGAGCGATCCGAGCGCGATGCGCCCGACGACCGGCAGCTCGCGCGCGGGCGACAGGCCCTGCACGTACTGGGGCGTGACGGCGGCATCGTCGATGACGACGCCGGCCGACTTCGCGGAGGCTTTGAGCGCGGCGCTCAGGATGTCGTCGACAACAGCGAGCAGACCCACGGACATGCGATTCACAGTACCGGCTCGAGCGACGGGGCCGGGATGCGGCTTTGACGGGGCTTGCCGACGTCGAATCGATTCGATAGAGTGGATGCCGTGGCGCTCCGTTCGGAGCGCCCTTCGCTGTTTCCGCGGCAGTTCGCCCTCCCCCCGAACCCCCAGAAAGCCTCATGTCCCGTACCCTCACCACCGGCAGCCCGTGGCGCGTCATCCTCGCTTTCTCGGTGCCGCTGCTGATTGGCAACGTCGTCCAGCAGCTGTACCAGTTCGTCGATGCGATCGTCGTCGGGCGCCTCCTCGGCGTCGACGCGCTCGCGGCCGTGGGTGCGACGGGCGCGCTGCTGTTCCTGCTCCTCGGGTTCACGTGGGGCTTGACGAGCGGCTTCGCGATCCCGACCGCGCAGGCGTTCGGCGCGCGCGACTTCGCCGCTGTGCGACGGTCAGTCGCGACGGGCGCGCTGCTGTCGGGGGCGATCACGATCGTGCTGACCGTGTTCGCGCCGATGTTCGCGGGGCCGATCCTGGTTCTCCTGCAGACTCCTGCTGAGCTCCTGCCCGGCGCGACGGTGTTCGCGCAGATCAGCTTCCTCGGCACGGGCGCGATCGTCGCGTTCAACTTCCTCGCGTCGATCATCCGCGCGATCGGCGACTCGCGCACGCCGCTGATCTTCCTGACGATCTCGTGCCTGCTCAATGCCGGGCTCGTGATCCTCATGGTCGGCCCCCTCGCGTGGGGCATCGCCGGCGCCGCGCTCGCGACCGTCGTCGCGCAGGCGGTATCGGTGGTGCTGTGCCTCGACTACGTGCGGCGGCGTGTCCCGGTGCTGCACGTGCGCCGCTTCGACTGGCGCGTGACGCGCGCCGACATCGCCGAGCACCTGCGGCTCGGTCTGCCGATGGGATTCCAGGCATCCATCATCGGCATCGGCACCCTCGCGGTGCAGATCGCCCTCAACACGCTCGGCGCCGACGCGGTCGCGGCGTACACGACGGCCTCGCGCGTCGACGGGCTCGCGGTGGCGCTCCTGCAGTCGCTGGGGCTCGCGGCATCGATGTATGCGGCGCAGAACCTCGGCGGACGCCGACCCGACCGGATCCGCCGCGGCGTCGTGCAGGCGGGGTGGATGGCGCTCGGGACGGGACTCGTGCTCGGCGCGCTGCTGATCGCGTTCGGCGGGTCGATGGTGCGCCTGTTCGTCGGCGACGAGTCCGAGCGTGTCGCCGAGCTCGCGACCCTGATGCTGCACGTGAACGGCTTCTGGTACTGGGCGCTCGCAATCCTGTTCATCCTGCGCGGATCGCTCCAGGGGCTCGGGTCGACCATCATCCCGACCGTGACGGGCGTCATCGAGCTCGTCATGCGCGTCGCCGCCGCGCTGCTGCTCGGGCACCTGCTCGGCTTCGAAGGCGTCGTCTGGTCGAACCCGCTCGCCTGGATCGGCGCGTGCGTCGTGCTCGTCCCCGCCTACGTCCGCGCGCATCGCGCCCTCGCGGCCATGCCCGTCGACCCGCTCGAGGTCACCGAGACGACCGCGATCCCCGTCATCGGCCCGACCGATGGGTCGATGGTGGTGGATGCCGTCGTCACGGCATCCATGCCCGTCATCCCCCCGCAGGACGCGGGCCGCGGGCGAGCGGGCCGCCGCGGCGGGCTCGCCCGGACGCGCCGCCGGGACCGCAAGGTCGGCAGCCGGGAGTAGCCTCTCGTTCATGCGGAAGGGGTTTTCATGAAAGCCGTCCTGAACGACACCGTCATCGCCGAGGCTCCGCGCGAGGATCTCATCTCGATCGAGGGCAACTGGTACTTCCCACCTTCGAGCGTGCATGCAGAGCACCTGAGCGCGAGCCCGACGCCGTACACCTGTCCGTGGAAGGGCGAGTGCCAGTACTTCACCGTCACGGTGGGCGACGAGACGCTGCCCGACCGTGCCTGGAGCTATCCGCACCCGTACGCGTCTGGAATAGAGCGCGTCGGCAAGGACTTCTCCGACTATGTCGCGTTCTGGAAGGAGATCCGTGTCATCGAGTGAGCAGGTGCCTGCGCCCCTGGTCGAACTGACCCGACTGCCCGATCCGCAGTTCATCATGGTCGGCGAGGGCCTCCGCATCGCGACCTACTCCTGGGGTGAGCTGGATGACCCGGTGGTCGTGGTCGTGCACGGGTTCGCCTCGAGCACGAAGGACAACTGGGTCGCGACCGGCTGGGTGCGCGATCTGCTGCGGGCGGGCTACCGCGTCATCGGGCTCGACCAGCGCGGGCACGGCGCGAGCGACAAGCCGCACGATCCGAACGACTACGACCTGCGCCAGCTCGCCGGCGACGTCGAGACCGTGCTCGACACCTACCTCGTCGACGACGCCGTCTACGTCGGATACTCGCTCGGCGCTCGCGTCGGGTGGGAGGTCGTCCAGGACATCGCGCCGCGCATCCCGCGGGCCGTCCTCGGAGGTGTGCCCGACGGCATCCCGCTCGCCCGCCTGGACATCGACCAAGTGCGCGCCTACGTCGAAGACGGCACGCCGGTCACCGACCGCGTGACGCAGAACTACATCGCCCTCACCGAGCGCGTGCCCGGCAACGACCTGCGGGCGCTCCTCGCGATCGCCCGCGGCATGCGCGAGTCGAAGACCGTCGACCCCGACCCGGCGCACGCGCCCCAGCAGCCCGTCCTCTTCGCGACCGGGTCGGAGGACGCCATCATCGCGGGGTCCCGCGCGCTCGCGGCCGCCACGCCGCAGGGGAGGTTCCTCGAGATCCCCGGCCGCCACCACTTCAACGCCCCGGGCTCGCGCGTCTTCCGCGAGCGGGCGATCGCGTTCCTCCAGGAGGGTTCCCGATGACGCGCGCCGACACGATCCGCCTCGCCACCATCGGCACGAGCAGCATCACGGAGCGGTTCGCCGCCGCCGTCATCGATGCGGATGCCGCGGGTGACGGCATCCGCATCGATGTCGCCTTCTCCCGCGATGCGGAGCGCGGGCGTGCCTTCGCCGACCGGATCGGCGCGCCGCACGCCGCGACCGACTTCGACGCGCTGCTGCATTCCGGCGACGTCGACGCCGTCTACGTCGGCTCGCCGAACGGGGCGCACGCCGATCAGGCGAGGCGGGCGATCGCGGCCGGTGTGCACGTGTTCCTCGAGAAGCCCGCGACGCCGACCGCGGAGGAGTTCGCCGAGCTCGTCCAGCTGTCGCGCGAGCACGGCGTCGTCGTCTTCGAGGGCATGCGCAACGTCTACGATCCGGGCCTTCAGCGCGTCGCGGAGTTGCTGCCGCAGGTCGGGCCCGTGCGGCTCGTCTCGTTCGGCCAATCGCAGTACTCGGCCCGCTACGACCTGGTGCTGCGCGGCGAGACCCCGAACATCTTCGACCCGAAGCTCTCCGGCGGCGCCGTGTTCGACCTCGGCGTCTACCCGCTGAGCGCGCTCGTCCATCTGCTCGGCGCCCCGGCATCCGTCGCCGGCCACCTCGTCGAGATCGCGACGGGTGCCGATGGGGCCGGCGCCGCGGTGCTCGGCTACCCCGACGCCGTCGCGCAGGTCGCGTTCTCGAAGATCGGCGTCTCGCACCGGCCCAATGAGATCCAGGGCGAGTGGGGCACGATCGAGTTCGACGAGGTGACGGCTCCGCGCGAGATCGCGCTGTCGCTGCGTGCCCGGGGTGGCGCGGCCGCCGTCCGCACCGCCGAGCACGTCGAGGCATCCGCCAACAACATGGTCTACGAGGTGCGGCGCTTCGCCGCGCTCGTGCGCGGCGAAGACCCGGCCGCCGACCAGGCGCGCACGCTCGCCGTCCTGCGTATCGTCGAGACGCTGCGGCGGAACGGCGCGCCTTCGACGACGCACACCGAGACGACGCACGACGAGACGACGCACGACGAGAGGGGAGCCTGACATGGCCGACACGAAGAGCGGGTTCAGTGCCGACGAGCGCGCGGCGATGAAGCAGCGCGCGGCGGAGATCCGCGCCGACAAAGGCCTCAAGGGCGCCGCGAAGACCGCGAAGGAGTACGAGGACTGCATCGCCGCGATCGACGCGCTCACCGGCGTCGACAGAGAGGTCGCGGTCGCTCTGCATCAGATCGTCACCGACGTCGCACCCGAGCTCGCGCCGAAGACCTGGTACGGCTTCCCGACGTACGCGAAGGACGGCAAGGTCGTCGTCTTCTATCAGCCGGCCGCGAAGTTCAAGACCCGATACGGGACGGTCGGGTTCCAGGATGCCGCGCAGCTCGACGACGGCGCGATGTGGGCCGTCGTCTACGCGGTGGTCGAGGTGACGGATGCCGTGAAGGCGAAGCTGCGCGAGCTCGTCGCCACCGCGGCGGGCGCCCCGGAGGATCGCGCCTAGACTGGACGGGTCCTTTCCTCCCCGTCCGGATGAGCTCCACGTGACCGACGCCTCGACGCGCACCTTCGCCGTGCGACACCTGCAACTCGTGCGCGCCCTGTTCGCGGCGATCGCGGCGATCATGATCACCTTCTCGGCCGACCACTCGGCCGCCGTGGGCCTCTCCGTGTTCAGCGGGTTCGCCATCGCGACGGCGATCGCGATGTTCCTCGCCGTGTGGCTCGTGTACCCCTCGGGATCGCGCGCCGTGCCGGTGCTCCTCGGCGTCGTCACGGTCGTCGCGGGGATGGTCACGGGCATCCCGCCGCTGCGCTCCACGACGCTCTTCTTCGTCGCGGTCATCGCGTGGGCGGTCATCGCGGGCGTCATCGAGCTCGTCGGGGGGTTGCGCGCGCGCCGCGCCGGCGACGTGTACGCCCGCGACGGCATCCTCATCGGAGCCTTCACGCTCGCGCTGGCCGCGGGCCTGCTGGTCGTCAACCCGGCGTTCCGCTTGGACTATACGGTCGGTCCGCAGGACCTGACCCTCACCGGCACGGCGATCGGCGTCGGCGTGTTCGGGGGGTACGCGGCGATCATCGCAGTGTTCCTCGGCATTGCGGGCTTCTCCCCGCGCGCCGTCACCGTCGCGCCGACGGCAGGAGAGCGCGCATGAGCGAGAACCGACCCACCCGCCGCGACCTCATGAAGCCGGTCCAGCTGCTCGGTTTCGCATTCGGAGCGGCCGCGTTCGGCGGCGTCATCGCGCTCGTCTCGATGGGCTTCTTCCAGGACCTCAGCGACGACCAGCGCATGCACGTCGTGATCGTCTCGCTCGTCGTCGCCGGCATCGCCTTCATCGCGACCCTCGTCATCATCGCGCTGCTCATGCTCGCGGTCGATCCCGCGCAGGTGACCAAGCCGGTCGATCACGGAGTCCTGCTGCCGGAGCCGGGTGACGACGACGCGTCGGACGCCGAGGCATCCGACGGCCCTCGCGCCTGACGGCGCGGCCGGCTAGAGCTCGTCGACCAGGCGGTCGGCGAGGCCCGTGTAGGTCGCGGGCGTCAGCGCGACCAGGCGCGCCTTGGCATCCGCCCCGATGTCGAGCCCCTCGACGAACGCGACGAGCTCCGCACCCCCGACGCGGCGGCCGCGCGTGAGCTCCTTGAGGAGCGCGTAGGGGTCGGTGATCTCGGAGCGACCGGCGACGATCTCGGCGCGCACGACGGTCTGGATCGCCTCGGCGAGCACCTCCCAGTTCGCGTCGAGGTCCGCCAGCAGCACGCCCCGCGCGAGCAGGATCTCCGTCAGGCCGCGCTGCAGGTTGTCGAGCGCGAGCAGCGAGTGCCCGAACGCGACCCCGATGTTGCGCTGCGTCGTCGAGTCGGTGAGGTCACGCTGCATGCGGCTCGTGACGAGCGTGGATGCCAGGGTCTGGAACAGGCCGCCCGCGATCTCGAGATTCGCCTCCGCGTTCTCGAACCGGATCGGGTTGATCTTGTGCGGCATCGTCGACGACCCGGTCGCGCCCGCGACGGGGATCTGGGCGAAGAAGCCCATCGAGATGTACGTCCAGACATCGGTCGCGAGGTTGTGCAGGATGCCGCCCGCGTGGCGCGCGCGGTCGTACAGCTCGACCTGCCAGTCGTGCGACTCGATCTGCGTCGTCAGCACGTTGAAGTGGATGCCGAGACCCTCGATGAAGGTCCGCGAGAGCTCCGGCCAATCGACGTCGGGGGCGGCCGCGAGGTGCGCCGACCACGTGCCGGTCGCGCCGGAGAATTTCGCGAGGTAGTCGCCGCCCTCGATCTGCGCCGCGACCCGCTCGAGGCGCCACGCGAACACGGCGAGCTCCTTGCCCATCGTCGACGGGGTCGCGGGCTGGCCGTGGGTGCGGGAGAGCATCGCGGCATCCCGGTGCTCCCGGGCGAGGTCCGAGAGCGCGGCGATCACGGAGCGGAGCTTCGGCAGCCACACGTTCTCGACGGCGCGCTTGACGGTGAGGGCGTACGACGCGGAGTTGATGTCCTCGCTCGTGCAGGCGAAGTGCGTGAGCTCGGCGATCGCGTCGAGCCCGAGGGATGACAGACGGTCGCGCACGAGGTACTCCACGGCCTTCACGTCGTGGCGTGTGACGGCCTCCTTCTCGGCGAGCCAGTCGATCTCGGCCTGGCCGAAGTCGCGGTAGAGCCCGCGCAGGCCGTCCTTCTGGGCATCCGTCAGCGGCGTCGCGCCGAACAGACCTCGATCCGCGAGCGTGATGATCCACTCGACCTCGACTTCGACCCGCGCGCGATTGAGGCCGGCTTCGGAGAGGTAGTCGGCGAGGCCGGCGACGGCGCCGCGGTAGCGCCCGTCGAGGGGGCTCAGGGGCTGGGGAGGCAGGGAGGTGGTCACGAGGCTCCGTTCGATGAAACGGGCGCTCAGGTTTCGAGTCGAGGGGACGAAGGGCGGATGGCGGGTTCGAGCTGCCGGAAGAGCGCCCGGCTCGCACTCTCGATCATAGCGAGCACCTCGTCGAACATCGCCGGGCCGGCGTAGTAGGGATCGGGCACATCCCACCCGTCGCCGACAGACGGGGCGAAGGACAGAAGGAGCGCGAGCTTGTCGACGTCGTCGTTCGTGCGCGCCCAGCTCGTGAGGATGCGCTCGTGGGAGCGGTCGAGCGCGACGACCAGGTCGTTGCGGTCGAAGTCGGCGAGCGTGAACTGACGGGCCCGGTGGTGCTCGCCGTCGTACCCGCGACGATGCAGGGCCTCGATCGTGCGCACGTCGGCGCGCTCGCCCACGTGCCAGTCCCCGGTTCCGGAACTGGACGACACGACGTGATCCCCGAGCCCCGCACGTTCGGCGACGTCACGGAACACGATCTCCGCCATCGGCGAGCGGCAGATGTTGCCGGTGCACACGAAGACGACGCGGAAGGGCGCGAGCACGTGCGGCATCCCTTCATTCTGGCGAGCCGCGCGCCCTCGCGGAAGTGTCCATCGCCTCCTCCCCAGAAGCGGGATCCGCGAATCCGTCCACAGATCCGCGCTCGGCGCTCCCGCGGGCCCGGCGATGCCGCCAGTGTCGGGGCATGGTCTCGCTCATCGACTCCCCCCTCCTCGAGGCGCTCGACGCGGCGCGCCGGCACGTGCACCGCGCGCAGCAGAGCGCCGTCCGCGTGCGGACGCGCGTCGGCGCGCTCGCGGATGCCACCGACTGGCGCTCGCGCGCTACCGAGCGCTACCGCACCGGGCTCGCCGATCTGGACGGAGGGTGCGCGCGCCTCGCCGACCTGCTGCGGGGCGCCGAGGCCGCCCTCGACGATGCCGCGCGGCGCGAAGGCATCCGCATCGCCCAGGTGTACGGGAGCGTGCCGTGAGCGCTCCGGGGGATCTCGATATCGGCAGCGGCGGCATCGTCGCCGTCGACACCGAGAGCCTCCGTGCGGCCGCCGCTGCGCTGCGCGCTCTCGGCGCGGAGTGCGACGACATCGAGGCGCAGCTGGGCGCCGCCCGCCGGGGGCTCGGCGCGCACGCGGTGGAACTCGCCGGTGCGAGCGCGGCGGCGCAGGACGCCGCGGCGCAGGTCGCCCGGATCGCGGGAGACCTCGACCGCATGGCCGACGTGTACGAGTTCGTCGAGGTGTCGGCCCAGATCGAGCTGGCCGGCGCGGCCGGCGATCAGGACCTCGCGAATGCGCTGCGCGGCCGCATCCTCGCCCTCGTGGCGGCGGACCCGGGGCTCCTCGCCGCTCTTGCCGTCGAGACTGCGCGCTGGCGCACCGCGGAGCCGGGCGCTCTGTGGCGGCAGAACGACCTTCCCTTCCTGCCGCTCGCACCGGGCGGGGATGTCACGCTGCTCGGCCTCGCGGGGGTCCTGCTGTCGGGCGCGGCGACGACTCTGGGTCTCGGCACGGTCCCGCGCGGCACGCGGCTCGGCGGGCCGGAAGCCCCGGTGACGGTTACCCGGCTGGGCACGTCGGGCGGGGTTGTGGCACCCCCGGCATCCCTCGCCGACACGGTGGACCGCATCCCGCGCGGTGAGGGCCGCGTACGGGTCGAGCGCTACACGATGCCCGATGGCTCCCGGCGGTTCGCCGCCTACGTCGCCGGCACGGTCACCACGACCGACCGGCGGGAGCCGATGGACTGGTGGTCGAACCTCGCCCTGTACGGGCGTGGGCACGCGGCATCCGAGGCCGCCGTCGCCGCCGCGCTCGCCGATGCAGGCGCCCGGCCCGGCGACAGCGTCGAGCTCTTCGGGCATTCGCAGGGCGGTATGGCCGCCTCCTCCCTCGCCCTGTCCGAGGAGTACGACGTGCCGCTCCTCGTCACATACGGCGATCCCGTTCAGGCCGAGGTCGGCGAGAGCACGCTGAGCGTCGCCGTGCGTCACCTCGACGACCCGGTCTCGGCGCTCGCCGGCGGTGGCACCGCGGCGGGTGTCGGCGCGGCGGGCAGCTTCGTCGCGACGCGCGAGACGCCCGGCACGCTGGCCACGGGGCAGAGCCCGATCGACCCGCATCTGCTGGGCGCCTATCGCGAGACGGCGACCATGCTGGATGCCTCGACCGATCCGCGCATGGGCGGCGTGCGCGAGCGGCTCGCCGAGCTCGCTCAGGCCGGCTCGGTCGAGGTGTTCACCTACAGCGCGACGCGCGACATCGACCTCGCGCCGGCGCGCTATGCGACCGGCGAATCGTCGCCGGCCGCGCCGGGTCCGTCCTACGGTGCGGCGGGAGTCAGCGGGAGCGCCGCCGATCGCTCGACTGCGGACGGAGGATGATGCCGAACACCCAGTTGATGAGCGAGATGACGATCGCGGCGAGGATGCCGTGCCAGAGGTCCTCGACGTGCAGTCCCCAGCCCCACCACTGCGTGAACCACGCCGTGATCACGAGGAGCAGTCCGTTGATGAGGAAGGAGATGAGACCGAGCGTCAGGATGTAGAGGGGGAAGGCGACGACCTTGATGACCGTGCCGATGATGCTGTTGACGATCGCGAACACCGCGGCGACGGCGAGGAGCGACAGCACGAGCTGCAGCGTCTCGCCCGGCGGGAACGGCGTGACGACCGTCATGAGGGCGGGGATCAGCGTCACGACCCAGATCGCGAACGCATTGACGATGACTCGGATGAGGAAGCGCATGGTGCGGTCAGTCTCGCACGGCGTGCGCGCGGAGGGAATCGGCGATCAGCGCGGGACTCGATGCGCGGCGATCTGACGCTCCGCTTCGTCAAGGTCGATGATGCTCTCCGCGACCCCGACGACGAGGCCGAAGGCGTCGTCCGTCGTGAAGTCGTGCGCGGACCCGTTGATCCACAGCATCGACACCATGAACGTCCACCCGCTGCGCTTGTTGCCGTCGAAGAAGGGGGGGTTCCTCACGACGCTTTCCAGGAGCGCCGCGGCCTTCCGATCGAGCGAGACATAGGCATCCGCCCCGAAGACCGTCGTCGCCGGCCGCGCCAGGGCGGATGCGAGCAGGCCGTGGTCGCGCACGTGAAAGCCGAACTCCTTCGTGATGAGGAGCGCGTCATCCAGAGTCAAGAACTCGGTCACGCGTCTTCGAGGCGCTGCAGCAGTTCCGCGTCATGCGTGCGGACGAAGTCGACGGCGCCGAGGATCTCTGCTCGCCTGCCGTCGCGGGCCACCATCGCCTCGGCGGCCTGCAGCAGGAGCGCATGCTTGGAGATGTGGCGGCTCGCAGCCAGCTCTTCGAGGCGAGCATCGAGATCTTCGGGCAGTCGCAGCGTCATGGCCATACCGAAATGGTATCTCGGTACCATTTCGGTGGCAACGCGGTTGCCCGCTGTTTCGTAGACTGCTCGCGTGAGCGATCTTCCCGAGCTGCCCGTGCGTATCCGCCCCGAGATCGCGGCGCTGCCCGCCTATAAGCAGGGCAAGCAGGCCGGCACCGACGCGTTCAAGCTCTCCAGCAACGAGAACCCGTTCGACCCCCTCCCGGGCGTCGTGCAGGCGGTGCAGGCCGCGCACGGATTCAACCGTTACCCGGATGCCACCGCCGCGCGCCTGCGCGCGCGCCTCGCCGAGCGATTCGGCGTCGCCGACGACCACGTCCACGTCGCGGCGGGCTCCGTGTCGATCCTCTTCCAGCTCGCACAGGCGACGAGTGGACCCGGCGACGAGATCCTGTTCTCGTGGCGCTCCTTCGAGGCCTACCCGAGCCTGGCCGTCGTCGCCGGCTCGACCGCGGTGACGGTGCCGAACGATGCGGCCGGCGGGCACGACCTCGACGCGATGGCGGATGCCGTCACCGACCGCACCCGCATGATCATCGTCTGCACGCCGAACAACCCGACCGGCCCGGTCGTCACGCAGGCGGCCTTCGACGCGTTCCTCACGCGCGTTCCCCGCGACGTGCTCGTCGTCCTCGACGAGGCGTATGCCGAGTTCGTCACCGACGCGGATGCGGTCGACGGCGCGCGTGTGGTGGCGGCGCGGCATCCCCACGTCGTCGTGCTGCGCACGTTCTCGAAGGCGTACGGCCTTGCGGGCCTGCGCGTCGGGTACGCGGTCGGTGACCCGCGGGTCCTCGCGGCGGCGCGCTCCACGGGCATCCCGCTGTCGGTGACGGCCGCGGCGGAAGAGGCCGCGCTCGCGAGTCTGGATGCCGCGGACGAGCTGCACGCGCGCGTCGCCGAGCTCGCCGAGCGCCGCGACGCGCTCGCCGCGCGGCTGCGCGAGGCGGGCTGGGACGTCCCGGTCGCACAGGGCAACTTCGTGTGGCTCCCCGCCGGCGACCGCGCGCTCGAGGTCGCGGCCGCGTTCGATGCGGCGGGCCTCATCGTGCGTCCCTTCGCCGGCGACGGCGTGCGCATCTCGATCGGCGAAGCCGAGTCGCTCGACCCGATCGTCGCGGTCGCCGCATCGGTGGCCCCCTGACCCCGACGCCGACCAGCTGTCTGTGGCGAGCGCACGGCGGATCGCGGCATCCGTTGTGGGGTGCATGCAGAGCTGCGCATACGCGCGGGTCTAGCGTGGACACATGACCCTGCCCGACGACCCGGCGCTCGTGCGCGTCCTGGCATCCGACGGAACCTTCGCGCCCACGCCCGAGGCCGAGCGGTACCTCCCGCTCATCGACGCGCTGACCGAGGCCGAGCTCGAGACGTTCTACCGCGACATGGTCGTGGTGCGTGCCTTCGACCGGCAGGCGACGAACCTGCAGCGTCAGGGGCAGCTCGCCCTCTGGCCGCCGTCCTTCGGGCAGGAGGCGGCGCAGGTCGGCTCCGTGCGCGCGACGCGGACGCAGGACCATGTCTTCCCGAGTTATCGCGAGCACGTCGTGGCGACGATCCGCGGCGTCGACCCGATCGACATCATCCGGGTGATGCGAGGGCTCACGCACGGCGGCTGGGACCCGACCGACCCGAAGAACGGCAACACCCGCATCTACACCCTCGTCCTGGGCTCGCAGACGCTGCACGCCACGGGCTTCGGCATGGGTCTCGCCTTCGACGGGCGCTCTGGCACCGGCGACCCGGAACGCGACGAGGCCGTCATCGTCTACTACGGCGACGGGGCGTCGAGCCAGGGCGACGTGCACGAGGCGATGGTCTTCGCGAACACCTACCGGACCCCCGAGGTCTTCTTCCTGCAGAACAACCAGTGGGCGATCTCGGTGCCGGTCTCCACGCAGGCTCGCGCGCCGCTGTATCAGCGCGGTGCCGGCTACGGCATGCCCTCGATCCTCGTCGACGGCAACGACGTCCTCGCGAGCTATGCCGTCTCCCGCCTCGCGCTCGACGAGGCGCGTTCGGGCTCAGGCCCGCAGGCGATCGAGGCGACGACCTACCGCATGGGCGCGCACACGACGAGCGACGACCCGACGAAGTACCGCACCTCGGACGAGGAGGAGTCCTGGGGGCGCCGCGACCCGATCGTGCGCATGCGCGCGTATCTCGAGGGCAGGGGCGCCGCGGCATCCTTCTTCGACGACGTGGATGCCGAGGCGCAGGCCTACGCGGACGATGTGCGCACCCGCACCAACGCCCTCGGCGGGCTCGACGTCGACACGATGTTCGCGCACGTCTACAGCGACGCGCATCCGCTCATCGAGGAGCAGCAGCGGTGGCTCGCCGCCTACGAGGCCTCGTTCGAAGGAGGTGCGTGATGGTGGAGTCGATGCCGCTCGCGAAAGCGCTCAACGCGGGTCTGCGCGCCGCGATGACCTCCGATGACCACGTCCTGCTGATGGGTGAGGACATCGGCAAGCTCGGCGGTGTCTTCCGCGTCACCGAGGGTCTGCAGGCGGAGTTCGGCGACCGCCGCGTGCTCGACACGCCGCTGGCCGAATCGGGGATCGTCGGCACGGCGATCGGGCTTGCGATGGCGGGCTTCCGCCCCGTGATCGAGATCCAGTTCGACGGGTTCGTGTTCCCCGCGTTCGACCAGATCACGACGCAGCTCGCGAAGCTCACGAACCGGCACGAGGGCGCACTGTCGATGCCGATCGTGATCCGCATCCCCTACGGCGGACACATCGGCGCGGTCGAGCACCACCAGGAGAGCCCCGAGGCGTACTTCGCGCACACTCCGGGCCTGCGCGTAGTGTCGCCGTCGACGCCGAACGACGCGTACTGGATGATCCAGGATGCCATCCGCTCGCCCGACCCCGTGATCTTCCTCGAGCCCAAGGCCAAGTACTGGATGAAGGGCGAGGTCGACACGGCTGAGCGCGCGCTGCCGCTGCACGCCTCCCGGGTCGTCCGCCGCGGCACCGACGTCACCCTCGTCGGCCATGGCGCGATGGTGACGACGCTGCTGCAGGCGGCGGCGCTCGCCGAGTCGGAGGGCACGTCGTGCGAGGTCGTCGACGTGCGATCGCTGTCGCCGATCGACTACGCGCCCATCCTCGACTCGGTGCGGCGCACGGGCCGCATGGTCTACGCGCAGGAGGCGCCCGGCAACGTGTCGGTCGGGTCGGAGATCGCCGCGACCGTCATGGAACGGGCCTTCTTCGCCCTCGAGGCACCGGTGCTGCGCGTGTCGGGCTTCGATGTGCCGTTCCCGCCCGCGAAGCTCGAGGGAACGTATCTGCCCGACGCCGACCGCATCCTCGAGGCCGTGGACCGCGCCCTCGCCTACTGACTGGAGTCGCCATGAGCACGCAGACCTTCCACCTGCCGGATGTCGGCGAAGGGCTCACCGAGGCCGAGATCGTGCAGTGGCGCGTCGCGCCCGGCGACACGGTCGCGGTCAACGACGTGCTCGTCGAGATCGAGACGGCGAAGTCGCTCGTCGAACTGCCGTCGCCGTTCGCCGGCACGGTCGGCGAGCTGCTCGCGGCCGAGGGCGACACGGTGACGGTCGGCGCGCCCGTCATCACCATCGCGGGTGACGAGGGTGGGCAGGATGCCGCGGCGGGCCTCTCCGCGCACGGCGAACCCGCCGCCGAGCCCGAGCCCGACGCTGCGGGGGCCGTTCTCGTCGGCTACGGGACGGGCGCGGGCGCGACCTCGCGCCGCAAGCGTCCGGAACGCGTCGAGGTGCGCACTGAGGCCGTGCGCGCGTCGGTCGGCGTCGTCGCGAAGCCGCCCGTGCGCAAACTCGCGCGCGACCTCGGCGTCACGCTCTCCGACGTCACGTCGTCGGGCCCCGCGGGCGAGGTGACCCGCGAGGACGTCGTGCGCCACGCCGAGCAGGCGAGCGTCTTCCGCAACATCGCGACGCCGGAGGCTCCGACCGAGCGCGAGCACACGATCGCGGTCTCCCCGGTCGCGCCCGCGGCACCGGCGCCTGTGCGCGCGCCCGCTCTCTTCGAGGGCCGCGAAGAGGCGATCCCGGTGAAGGGCGTGCGCAAGGCCACGGCATCCGGAATGGTGCGCTCCGCGTACACGGCGCCGCACGTCTCGGTGTGGACCGACGTGGATGCCACGCGGACGATGGAGCTCGTCAAGCGCCTGAAGGCATCGCCCGACTTCGCCGACATCAGGGTGTCGCCGCTGCTCATCATGGCGCGCGCCGTCATCTGGGCGGTCCGTCGTACGCCCCTGATCGGCGCCGCGTGGGTCGACAACGAAGACGGCTCGGCCGAGATCCGCGTGCGGAACTACGTGAACCTCGGCATCGCGGCGGCGACGCCGCGCGGCCTGCTCGTGCCGAACATCAAGGACGCACAGGATCTCTCGCTGCGCGACCTCGCCCGCGCGCTCGAGAAGCTCACGCTGACGGCGCGCGAGGGTCGGACGACGCCCGCCGATCAGCAGGGTGGGACCGTCACGATCACGAACATCGGCGTCTTCGGCATGGATGCCGGCACCCCGATCATCAACCCCGGCGAGTCCGGCATCGTCGCGATGGGCACGATTCGGCAGAAGCCGTGGGTCGTGGACGGCGAGGTGCGCCCGCGGTTCGTCACGACGGTGTCCGGTTCGTTCGACCACCGCGTCATCGACGGCGACGGCATGAGCCGGTTCATCGCCGACGTGGCATCCATCCTCGAGGAACCTGCGCTGCTCCTCGACTGATCAGCGCTCGACACCTTGTCTGATCAGCGCTCGACCCTTGTCCCACTTGCGGCACGGGTTGTCCCCATTCGTGCGCACCATGTCCCACTTGTGGTTGTTTTCGGCGCGCGGGAACAGCCATTTGTGGGACATGGTCGCGGCGAGGCGGCCACTTGTGGGACATGGTGGCGGTGAGGAAGCCATTTGTGGGACATGGTCGGGGTGAGACGTGATGGGATGCCGCGGCAGCGGCCAGCGCGCGGCGCCGAGGCATCCAGCCCGCTCCAAGACCGCGTCGGTAGACTCCCCGTCATGGTCCAGCGCAACACCTGGCAACGCGATCGCGTGCGCGAGGCGCTCGGCGACGCCGCGGGTTTCGTCAGCGCGCAGGATCTCCACGCCGCCCTCCGCGACGACAACACGGGCATCGGCCTCGCGACCGTCTATCGTGCCCTCGCGACGCTCGCCGCGAGCGGGGAGGCGGATCAGCTCCAGAGCCCCGACGGCGAGGCCATCTACCGCGCCTGTTCCACGACGGGCCACCATCATCACCTGATCTGCCGGTCGTGCGGCAAGGCCGTGGAGATCGAAGCGCACGAGGTCGAGTCGTGGGCGCAGCGCACCGCGGCGGCCCACGGCTTCACCGAAGCCGAGCACGTCGTCGACATCTTCGGACTGTGCGCGGCGTGCAGCGCGGCGGCTGCGGCGCCCGCGGCATCCGCCCTCGATCCCGATGCGCGTGCCTGAGCAGACCGCATCGCGGCCGACGTACACGCCGCGCACGCAGCGGCTCGATCGTGACCCCCGGGTCGCGCGCGCGGGACTCATCCTGCTCGGCGCAGCGGTGGTCGCCGCGCTCATCGCGATCGCGATCGTCTCGCCCGGCCCCGCACTCCCGACGCGCCTGCAGGACGGGCTGACCCTCTCGATCAGCGTCCTGATCGAGTCGATGCCGTTCGTCGTCCTCGGCGTCCTGCTGTCGATCGTCGTGCAGGTGTGGGTGCCGCCCGGCATGATCGAGCGATGGATGCCGCGGCGGGCATGGGCGCGCCGCATGGTGCTCTCCCTCCTCGGCATGCTCGTGCCCGTCTGCGAGTGCGGCAACGTGCCCTTCGCCCGCGGCCTCATGATGCGCGGGTTCACCGTGCCCGAGACGCTCACCTTCCTCATCGCGGCGCCGATCGTGAACCCCATCGTGATCATCACGACGCATCAGGCGTTCGGGTTCGACGACGGCATCCTGATCGCTCGCCTGCTCGGCGGGTTCGCGGTCGCGAACCTCATCGGGTGGCTGTACAGCAGGCATCCCGATCCCGACGGACTCCTCACGGAGCGCTTCGCGGCCTCGTGCGTCGTCGCGCTCGAGGCCGACGCGCACGCCGGAGGTGCGAGCGACCGCGGTCGGCGCAGCCTCGCGCAGTTCGTCATCGAACTGCGCGCCGTGCTCCCCGCGCTCATCATCGGATCGGCGCTCGCGGGGGCCGTGCAGGTGCTCGTGCCGCGCTCGGCGCTGCTCGCGATCGGGTCGAACCCGGCGCTGTCGATCGTCGCGATGATCCTCCTCGCGATGATCGTGTCGATCTGCTCGAACGTCGACTCGTTCTTCGCGCTGTCGTTCGCCTCGACGTTCACGCCCGGGTCGATCGTCGCGTTCCTGCTCGTCGGGCCGCTCGTCGACGTGAAGATGCTGGCCCTGCTGCGCACGACGTTCCGCAACCGGGTGCTCGTCGGGCTCGTCGTGGTCGTCGTGCTGTTCGCTGTCGCCGTCGGATCGGTGGTGAACCTCTTTGCGTGACGTGTTCTCGGGCTGGGGGCCTCGCCTGCTGGGGGTCGGCCTTGCGGCGGCGCTGTCGGCCGTGACGATCGGACTGTGGCTGACCGGACAGCTCGGGCTGTACATCAACCCCGACTCGGCTTGGTTCGCCGTGACGATGGCGGTCATCGCGCTCGTCGGCTGCGCCGTGAGCTTCGCGCTGCCGCGCGGGGCGGAGGCCGATCACGGGCACGATCACGGCGGCGGGCACGACCACGATCACGGCGAAGACCACGACCACGAAGACCACGACCACGCGCATGCCCCACTGGGAATATGGGCGACCGCCGCGACCGTGACAGGCGGCGTCCTCGCGACCGCTGTCGTCGCGGCGATCGTGCTGACACCACCGGCGACGCTCTCCGCGCAGCTCGCGATGGAGCGCGACACCGGCACCCCACCCCTCTTCCAGGGCGCCGACAACATCGCTCTCGCCGCGACGGGCGACACCGCGTCGTTCGGCGTCGGCGAATGGGCGAGCGTGTTCGCGACCGCGACCAACCCGGAGTCCTTCGACGGCAGTCAGGTGACGCTCACGGGATTCGTGACCCCGGGCGACGACGGGTTCTCGCTCACGCGCCTCGTCATCACGCATTGCGTCATCGACGCGCAGCCCGCGAGCGTGCGCGTCGCCTCGGGTGATGCGGGCGGCGATGCGGGCGCTGCCTACGACACCGGCCAATGGGTGACGGTGACCGGCACGATCCGCGACGACGACGGCCGTCTTGCGATCCACGCGTCCTCGGTCGAGCAGATCGCCGAGCCGAAGGACCCGTATGAGTACTGAGTCCCGGCGCAGCACCGACTCTCGGCGCACGCGGCGGCAACGGCAGCGTGCGCGCGCGTTCCTCGGCGCGTTCGCGATCGTCGTGGCACTCCTCGCCGTCGTCGGCTTCGCCGGTGCGGCGGTCACGACGGTGCAGGGCCCTCGGGCGACGCGCGTCAGTGTGGACCCGGATGCCGCGACCCGCAACGCCGGCGCGCGCGTCATCTTCACGACGACGCAGTCCCTCGCCGAGGTGAACCCCGACCAGGTGACGGTCACGCCGGCGGCCGCGTTCACGGTCGACACGTCCGGCCGCAGCGTGGGCGTGCGCTTCGCGCTCCCGCTGTGGGACGACACGGCGTACACCGTGACGATCCGGGACGTCGCGGGGGCGGGGGGCGCGGCATCCACGACCCTCACCGAGACGTTCACGACGCCCAAGCTCCAGACGTACATCCTGCAGCGCGGTGGCGCAGACGGCGGAGCCGACACCGTCTTCCGCACGGACCTCGAGGGGGATGCCGCGGTGCCGGTCTACACGGCGCCGCAGATCGAGGACTTCCGCGCGACGAGTTCGCATCTCGTGATCTCGACGATCGATGACGACGACCATTCGCACCTCGTCGTCACCGATCTCGACGGGCAGGACGAGCGCGAGCTCACACTTCCGGGGACCGGGACCGTCACCAACCTGCAGAGCGCCGACCGGGGTGACCTCATCGGCTACACCTTCACCGACGCGAACGTCGGGGCGGCCGGGGCGCGCGAGAACGTGCTCTTCACGGCATCCCTCGCCGACGCCCAGGCACAGGCCGACCCGACCGCGATCACCCGCACGGGCGGAGAGTCCCGCGTCGGCGACTGGCGGTTCGTGCCCGGCACCGACAGCCTTCTCACGCTCACCTACGACGGGGCGCTGACCCTCGTCTCGCCGCCGACCGCATCGGGAGGATCGGGCGGCGACCCCGTCGCGCTCGGCAACGCGCTCGCGATCGACGGGATCGCGCGCGGCACCACGACCGTCGTGATCGAGCGGGTCGCGGGGCCGGCCGCGATCGATCTCGCGACCGCGCAGGAGGTCCCGCTCCCGGCGACCGACGAGGCGCTCGGCCAGGTGAACCGCGTCATCCCCCTGCAGGACGGGACGACACTCCGCGTCCTCGCCCTCCTCGACGGGTTCACCGTGCGCTCGACGACCGTGAATGTCGTGGATGCCGCGGGGGCCGCACGGCCGGTCTTCGGGGTCGACCCGAAAGACACCCTGATCGACACGTGCGTGTCGCCGAGCGGGCGCTACGCCGCCTTCCTCGTCGCCCCCGACGCCGTCTCCAACACCTATGACGCCCACCGGCTGCCGCTGCCGGAGCAGGTGCAGACGCACATCGTCTCCCTCGCCGACGGCACCGAGCTGGTCGCGCTGAGCGGCTTCGACATCTCGTGGTGCCAGACACCGCCGCGGATGTGAGCGGCGTGTCGGGGCCGTCGGCGGCGCGCGCGAACGCTTTCTCAGGACGCGAGCCGGGCGCGGAGCGCGCGGCGGCTGAGAACACCGGGCCCGGCCGCGCGGAGCCGGCGACTCCTCCTGAGAAAGTGCACACCACTCCGCCGCGTGCCGATCCGCCGCTCCCGGGCCTCGTGCGCGCGACCCGTGCAGCGCTCGAGGAGCTGCCCGTCGAGGTCGCGCCGCGGCTGCTCGGGGGCGTGCTCGAGGTCACCGCGGTCGGTGTGACCGTCGCGCTGCGCGTGACCGAGGTCGAGGCCTACCACGGCGCCGGCACGGGAGAGCTCCCCGACCCCGGATCGCACGCCCGCATGGGCCGCACCGCGCGCAACGCCACCATGTGGGGCGAGCCCGGTCATCTGTACGTGTACCTCAGCCACGGCATCCATTCATGCGTCAACGTCGTGTGCGGTCCGGACGGGACCGCGGGCGGTGTGCTGCTGCGGGCCGGCGAGGTCGTCGAGGGGCAGGATGCCGCGTTCTCACGGCGACCGGCGGCGCGCAGCCCGCGGGATCTCGCCCGTGGGCCGGGGCGGCTCGGGGATGCCGTGGGCCTGCGGCATCCCGTCCACGACGGCATCGACGCGGTGACCGGCGCCGAACACGGCGGAGCCGCCGCGCGGCTCTGGCTGCCGACGTCCGTGCGCGACGACATCGCGAGCGGCCCGCGTGTGGGCGTCGCCGGCGTCGCGGGGACGGATGCCTTCCCCTGGCGCTTCTGGGTTGCGGGTGACCCCACGGTGTCGGCGTTCCGGTGGGGCCGAGGAGCGGCACCCGTCAAGGCGACACGCCCAGCCGTGCTAGACTGACTCTTCGTCTGCGCGCGGAAGTTTCATCTCCTCGAGCACGCAGTTCGTATCCCACCTCTCACCATCGGCAGGAATGCCGCGCTGAGGTGTGGGGTGCAGACAAGGGATCTTGGGTGAGGCCGTCCGGCCTCACGGTACAGAAGGAGTAATCACCATGGCAGCAGTGTGCCAGGTGACTGGAGCGGTTCCCGGCTTCGGTCACAACATCTCGCACTCGCACCGCCGGACGAAGCGCCGCTTCGACCCGAACGTGCAGAAGAAGACCTACTACGTTCCTTCGCTTGGTCGCAAGATCACGCTGAACGTCTCGGCCAAGGGCATCAAGGTCATCGACGCCCGCGGCATCGAGTCGGTCGTGAAGGACCTGATCGCGAAGGGTGTGAAGCTCTAATGGCGAAGAAGGCTCAGGACGTCCGTCCGATCATCAAGCTGCGTTCCACCGCCGGCACGGGGTACACCTACGTGACGCGCAAGAACCGTCGCAACAACCCCGACCGCATCGTGCTGAAGAAGTACGACCCGGTGATCCGCAAGCACGTCGAATTCCGAGAGGAGCGCTGATCTCATGGCCAAGAAGAGCAAGATCGCGCGCAACAACCAGCGCGAGGAGGTCGTCGCCCGCTACGCCGAGAAGCGTGCCGAGCTGAAGAAGACCCTCGTCGACCCGAACGCGACCGACGAGGCCCGCGAGGCCGCGCGCGTCGGCCTGCAGAAGCTGCCGCGCAACGCGTCGCCCGTCCGCCTGCGCGGTCGCGACGCGATCGACGGTCGCCCCCGCGGCTACCTGTCGAAGTTCGGCATCTCGCGTGTCCGCTTCCGCGACATGGCGCACAAGGGCGAGCTGCCCGGCGTGACCAAGTCGAGCTGGTAAGCACCACAGCAGGAAGGCCCGTCCCCGCGAGGGGGCGGGCCTTCCTGCATGCAGAAGGGATGCCGGAGCCACATCCGTCACATCCGCCCCTTCCGCCACGCGACACGCCGGGGAAGATGACGTGAGAAGGCCGGAAATCCGCGGAATTCCGCCTGTCATGGGTATATTCGGGACCGGTCCATCCGACCAACCCGGGCGGTCGCCCGGTTCGAAGTAAGGAAAAGGCGGCACACGCTGCCGTCTGGAGGAAATCCCATGGCTATCACCAAGACCGAGCTCGTCGCCAGCATCGCCAGCGCCACGGGCGAGAGCCAGGCCACCGTCGGCCGCGTCGTCGACGGCCTGTTCTCGGCTGTCTCCGAGGCCGTCGCCAAGGGCGAGAAGGTCACGATCCCCGGCTTCCTGTCGTTCGAGACGGTGGAGACCGCCGCCCGCACGGGCCGCAACCCCCAGACCGGTGCCGAGATCCAGATCGCGGCCGGCAAGCGCGTCAAGGTCACGGCCGGCTCGAAGCTCAAGGCTGCCGCTAAGTAAGCGGAAGCGGGTCGATGCCGCGCAGCGGCGTTGATGCGCCTGCGGCTCAGGTTGAGTAGCCCGCGAAGCGGGCGTATCGAAACCTTCGCCACCACCTCCGGAGGGGGATGCCACGAGGCATCCCCCTCCGTCGTCCGTCCTGGTCTCGATACACCGCCGCTGCGCGGCGGCACTCGACCACCGACTCCGCCCACCGATCATGTGCCACGGCCCGCGTAGGCTGGACGGGTGCCCACCCGAGTCTTCCGGGTCGCAGGTCCTGCGATCCTCGTCGTCGCCGCGCTCGCGGCGCTCGTCGTGGGCCTCGTCTACGGCGGCGGAGCGGCACCGCTGCTGATCGCCGACCCGGGTCCGCTCGTGCGCTGGGGTCTGCCGATCGCGACGCTCGGGGTCAACCTCTCCGCCGCGGGCATGGTCGGGGCGCTCGTCCTCGCCCTCTTCGCCCTCGAGGCGCACACGAGGCCGTTCGACACGGCGCTCGACCTGGCATCCGTCTCGGCGGCGATCTTCACGGTCGCGAGCGCCGCCGTCGCGTTCCTGACCTTCCTCAACATCTTCAACGCGACGCCGAGTGCGAGCGCCGAGTTCGGCCAGCAGCTCGGCCGGTTCCTCGTCGACACCGATCCCGGTCGGGCGTGGTCGCTGACGACGCTCGCCGGTGCGACGCTCACCGTCCTCACCTTCGCTGTACGCGGCTGGACGCCCACGCTCGTCGTCGCGGCGCTCGCCGTCGCGGCGCTCATCCCGATGGCGACGCAGGGCCACTCCGGCGAAGAGGCCAACCACAACACCGCCGTCGTGGCGCTCGCGCTGCACATCATCGCCGCGGCGGTGTGGCTCGGCGGCGTGCTCCTGCTCGTCGCGCTGCGCCCGCAGCTCGAGCGCCGCGCCCTCGCCGACGTGCTGCGCCGCTACTCGTCGATCGCTCTCGCCGCCTTCGTCGTCGTCGCCCTCTCGGGCACCGTGCGCGCCGTCGTCGGCGTCGTCTCGTGGGAGCACCTGTTCTCTCCGTATGGCGCGATCCTCACCGTGAAGGTCGTGGCCCTCCTCGCGATCGGCGTGCTCGGCGCCTGGTATCGCCGTGGCCTCATCGGGCGGATCGGGTCCGATGCCGCGGACGCCGCCCGCCGCGCCACGGGGCGCTTCTGGGGTCTGATCGCTCTCGAGCTGGCGTTCATGGGCATCGCCTCGGGCGCTGCGGTCGCGCTCGCGCGCACGCCTCCGCCCGTCGACACGAGCCTGCCGGACACGCCGACGCCCGCCGAGGTGCTGACCGGCGCCCCCCTGCCGCCCGAGCTCACACCGCTCCGCTGGATCACGAGCTGGGATGCCGACCTGCTCTGGGCGTTCGCCGTCGGATTCGGCGTGTTCTTCTACCTCGCGGGCGTGTGGCGGCTGCACCGCCGCGGCGATCGATGGCCGGCCTACCGCACCGTCCTGTGGCTCGCGGGTCTCGCGATGCTGCTCTGGGTGACGAACGGGTCCGTCAACGCGTACCAGGACTACCTGTTCAGCATGCACATGGTCGGCCACATGCTGCTGTCCATGGCGATCCCGATGATGCTCGTCTTCGGGGCTCCCGTGACCCTGGCATCCCGTGCCATCGCGAAGCGCGACGACGGCACGCGCGGCGGGCGGGAGTGGATCCTGTGGGCCGTGCACACGCCGTTCTCGCGCGTCATCACGCACCCGCTCTTCGCTGCGGCGATGTTCATCGGGTCGCTGTGGGCGTTCTACTACACCGACCTCTTCCGCTGGAGCCTGTACGACCACATCGGCCACGAGTGGATGATCGCGCACTTCCTCATCTCGGGGTACCTGTTCGTGCAGTCGCTCGTCGGCATCGACCCGGTGCCCTACCGCCTGCCCTACCCGTTCCGCCTGCTGACGCTCATCGGCGTCATGGCGATGCACGCGTTCTTCGGCATCTCGATCATGATGTCGACGGGGCTGTTCGTCGCGGAGTGGTTCGGCTCGATGGGGCGCACATGGGGGGAGACGCCGCTCGCAGACCAGTACACCGGCGGCGGCGTCGCGTGGTCGATCGGTGAGATCCCGACGCTCATCCTCGCGATCACGGTGGCGATCCAATGGAGCCGATCCGACGACCGGCTGCAGCGCCGGGCCGATCGGCAGGCCGACCGCACGAACGACGCCGAGCTCGTGGAGTACAACGCGCGGCTGCAGGCACTCGCCGACCGCGACGCCCGCGCACGCCGCTGACCGCGTCAGTCGCCGTCGGTGACCTGAATGGATGCCGTGCCGTCGGGCAGGATCGTCACCGTGCCCCCCATGAAGAAGGGCACCGCTTCGTCGAGGGTGCGGACGCTGCCGTCGAAGAGCGAGCGGATGTCGACCGTGATGTGCGCGGCGGCCTGCACGCGCTCGATCGCCCAGTTCGCGCCGTCCGGGACGAGCGAGATCTTCGGCTGCTGAGCGATCGACCAGGTCGGCGCGCTCGCGATGCGGTTCTGCACGACGAGGCCGAAGGGGCATCCGGTGGGCTGCAGCACCTGCTGCGTGGCGCACGCGGTGAGGAACGCTTCGACCTGCTCCTGCACGGCGGCGACGAACTTCTCGGTCGGCTGGGTCTGCAGGTCGACGGGGATCTTCGCGAGCGGGGTGTCGGAGAGCACGGCGACCCCGGGGCTCGACGAGATCGCGGTGTCGACGGAGATCGAATAGAGGCCGGGCGAGAACACCAGCAGCGACACCGGATCGAGCGGGTCGGCGGCCTCTCTGTCCGGCGAGACCTGTCGCGTGTCGAGGTCGAAGCCGTTGACCGCGAACTGGGTCGCGCCGCGCAGCGTCAGACTGATCGCGGCGAGCGGGCTCGTCGCGAACCGCCACGTCGGCAGGAGCCCGATGGACCCGGCTCGTTCCACGTGGAACGCCGTCGAGCCCGCATGCGGACCGGCGGCGTAGGACACCGTGATGATCGTCGTCCCACCGGAATCACCGGAATCGCCCGGCTCGGCGGTGACCGAGGTGACCTCGGCATCCGTCAGCGGCGCCAGCGCCGCGCGGCGCAGGAGGGCTTCGTCGGCATCGGCGGGGAGGCCCGAGCGCAGGAGGGCGGCGGAGTCGACCGCGACGCCGGGGACGGCGAGGGCTCCCGCCGCGTCGCCGCGGCTCAGCAGATCGAGGTAGCGGCGCACGAACGCCGCGGGGCTGTAGAGGTCGTCGTAGAGCACCACGCCCGCAGCGCCGAACGCGCCGGCGAGGAGGACGCCGATGACACCGAGTGCGGTGAGGTCGCGGCCGAGCGAGCTGCGGCGACGGCCGCGACGGCGCGTCGAGCGGGCGGACGCGGGAGACGCGACACCACCCGCCGCGGCATCCACCGTCTCGCCTTCCGCTTCCGCACCCACGCGCCCAGTCTAGGAAATGGACGCTGATGGCTAGCATTGTGTCGGTGAACATCCCTCCGCTCTCCCCCGAGCAGGAGGAGCTGTTCCGCCTCATCGAAGACACCCGCGAGCATGTCTTCGTGACGGGGCGCGCGGGGACGGGCAAGTCGACGCTGCTGCAGCACCTCGCCTGGAACACCGAGAAGCAGATCGCCGTCTGCGCGCCGACGGGAGTCGCGGCGCTCAACGTCGAGGGGCAGACGATCCACTCGCTGTTCCGGCTGCCGATCGGGCTCATCGCCGACAGTGAGCTGGAGCAGTCGGAGCCCGCGCGGAAGATCATGAACGCGATCGACACGCTCGTGATCGACGAGATCTCGATGGTGAATGCGGACCTCATGGATGCCATCGACCGCTCCCTCCGGCAGGCCCGCCGCAAGCGGTCGGAGCCGTTCGGCGGCGTGCAGGTCGTCATGTTCGGCGACCCGTACCAGCTCGCCCCCGTGCCCCCGCGCGGAGACGAGCGCAAGTACGTCGACGACCACTACCGCTCGTTCTGGTTCTTCGACGCGCAGGTGTGGGCGGGGCCCTCGTCGGGCTCGGCGGCCGGGGTCGGCGGTGGGGGCGGAGCGGTCCGGTCGGATGGCCTCCTCGACCTCGGGCGGGTCGGCACGCCTCTGAACATCCGCGAGCTCGGTCACATCCATCGCCAGGCGGACGACTCCTTCAAGGCGATGCTGAACGCCGTCCGCTACGGCGTCGTCACGGCCGAGATCGCCGGCGCGCTCAACGCCGCGGGTGCGCGACCGGTGCCCGAGCCGGCCGACGGCGAACCGCCGATCATCACCCTCGCGACGCGCAACGACATCGTGAACCGCATCAACCAGCGGCACCTCGACGCGCTGACGGGGCCTGTGCAGACGGCGCGCGCCGAGGTCTCCGGCGACTTCGGGCGGGGGGATGCCGGGTACCCGGCCGACGCGGAGCTGCAGCTGAAGGTCGGCGCCCAGGTGATGTTCCTGCGCAACGATGTCGCGGGCTACGGCGCCCCGGGCGGGGGTGGACCGCGCTGGGTCAACGGATCGATCGGCACCGTCACACGGATCGCGGGCGGAACCGTGCGCGTCGAACTGGACGGCGAGGAGCACGACGTCGAACCCGCCGTGTGGGAGAGGTTCCGGTATGCGTACGACCCGGCATCCCGCAAGCTCACGCGCGAGATCGCGGCGGAGTTCACGCAGTTCCCGCTGCGGCTCGCGTGGGCGGTCACGATCCACAAGTCGCAGGGCAAGACCTACGATCGCGCGGTGATCGACCTCGGGTCGGGTGCGTTCGCCCCGGGGCAGACCTACGTCGCGCTGTCGCGGCTGACGTCGCTCGACGGGCTGTACCTGACGCGGCCGCTCCGGCCGAGCGACATCCTCGTGGATGCCGACGTGCGCCGCTTCATGGCCGGCGTGCGCGCGTCGGGCTTCTGACGTCAGGCCGCGGCGGACTTGGCGGCGGCGAGGTCGACGAACAGGTCGGTGTTCAGCTGGTACGCGTACAGGACCTCGTCGATGACGCGCTCGGCCTCGGCGGCATCCCACGGTGCGGCATCCAGCTGCTCGCGGTAGACGTCCTTGAAAGCGGCCGGGTCGGCGATCTCGTCGAACACGTAGAAGCCGATGCCGTTCGTGCCGAGCTCGAACTGGCGCGACATGAGCTTGCCGATGAACTGCCCGCCGGAGAGGTCGCCGAGGTAGCGCGTGTAGTGGTGCGCGACGAAACCGCCCGCCCAGCCGGTGGCCTGGATCTCGCGGATGCGGTCGACGTAGCGCTCGGTCGTCGGGACCGGCGTGATGCGCGCGCGCCAGTCGGCGCCGATCAGGTACTCGAGGTCGGCTTCGAGTGCCGGCAGGCGCGTGAGCCGCGACGTGATGAACGGGGCGGCGACCGGGTCGCCGGCGAACGTGGATGCCGCGGATTCGAGGGCCTCGTAGATGAACCAGTGCTGCGCGACGAGCGCGACGTAGTCCTCGCGCGTGCCCTTGCCGCGCATGAGGTCGGCCATGAAACCGGCGTGCTCGCTGCCGGAGTGGGCAGCGCGCGACCGCTCGCGCAGAGCGGTCGAGAACGGGGTGATGTCGGTCATGACCGTCAGCATAGCTGAAACTAAGGCTCACCTAAACTGAAGGTTTGTGAAGATGTCGCTGTGTGTCTCGCGAGAGCGCCGGGCGCGTGCGCTCAGTCGTGCGGGCGCGCGGTGACCCCGAGGCGCGCACACGCCTCGTCATAGAGTGCGACGATCTCGCGACGGACCTCGCGGCGCTCCGTGATCTCGCCACCGAGCCACGGCACCCGGATGACGTCTTCGGCGCCGTCGGCGGTGATCACGTGCCAGTGACCGGCGGCGCCGTCGAACGTCGTCATCGACGCCGAGATGACGTCCTGCACCGGCGAGAAGGCGCGCGCGATGAGCAGGTTGTCGTCCGTGTGGTCGTTGTTCATGTGACCGAGCACGCCCGCGAGGGCGTCGGCGTCGAAGGTGTGCGGCATGCTCCTACCCTAGGCAGCCCCTGGCATCGGCCCGTGCGCCGGTTCTGCATCGATCGCGTCACGCTGGCAGGGCACACAGGCAATGTGTCCTACGCTGAGAAGGAACTTTCGGGGGTGAGGGATGCCGCGTACTGTACGCGCGACACGGATCGGTGCGGTCGTGACCGCCGCAGCACTGGCGCTGTCGCTGGCCGCATGTGCCCCTGAATCCGGTCCCACCGTAGACCTCCCCGCGCAGGTCGATGCCGCCTTCGCGGACGACACGCAGGCGCAGCTGCAGGCGGCGGTCGATCGCGCGGTCGCGGCATCCGGTGCGAGCGGTGCCGTCGTCGGCGTCTGGGCGCCCTGGGCCGGGACGTGGCTCGCCGGCGCGGGGACCGTGGCTCCGGGGGCGGCGGGCGTCGACGACGGCGCCAGCTTCACGGCCGGGAGTATCACCCGCGCGATGACGTGCGACGTCCTCTACGGCATGGTCGCCGACGGGGTCGTGAAGCTCGAGGACAGCGTGGCGACGTATGTGCCGGGCGTTCCGGCGCTCGAGGGGATCACGCTCGCGCAGCTGTGCAACTCGACGAGCGGCCTGGCTCCGTACCTGCCGGCCGTCTTCGGCCGGATCATCGCGACGCCGGACCGCGTGTGGAACGAGCGCGAGCTGGTCGGCTACGGTATCACGCGCGCAGGCACCGCCCCCGGGTCGTTCGCCGACTCGGACACGGGGTACGTCCTCCTCGGCATCGCGCTCGAGCGCGCGTCCCGCGTCAGCATCGAGGCGCTCTACGAGAAGTACGTCTTCGATCCGATCGGCATGCCCGACACCTCCCTGCCGGCGTCGGCGGCGGCGTCGATGCACGGACTGTGGTCGCCGAACAACGCCGAGGGTGCGGTGGAGTGCGCGGCGCCGATCGATCTGAGCGACCTCTCGCCGACGGTCGAGCACACCGCGGGCGGTGTCGTCTCCGACCTCGAGGACCTGGGCCGGTACACGCAGGCGCTCGCGCTGGGCGTGCGGTCGTACGACAAGGGCGGACGGTTCGATGCGCCGCTGCCGGCGGCCGGGGATGCCGCGTCGTGGTTCACCGCGACAGGCGGCACCTACCAGGCGGGCACGCTCGTCGGGCAGTACGGATCGATCCCGGGCTTTCTCACGGCGGCGTTCGCCGACCGCAACACCGGGATGACGGTCGTCGTCGCGCTCAACAACTCGCGCGCGTCGGACGTGCTCGTCCGCGCCCTCGCGTGGGAGCTCGCGGCGATCACGTCGAAGGCCCCCGCCGCGACAGGGCAGACCGCCCCCGACGCCGGCCTGCCCTGGACCGCGGATGACATGGCCGCCCAGGTGACGGCGGCGGCGGTCTGCCCGATTCCGTGACCGCGGCCGCCGCTGCCGCCGGCGCGAACGGTGGCGTCGGCAGGCCGGGCGGTGCGTCGGGCGGAGCGCCGGGCGGTGCCGTCGTGCTCGTCGTCGCGGGGCTCGCGTGCCAAGAGGTCGGTGCGTCGCTGGCAGTGCTGCTGTTCCCGCAGGTGGGTGCGCTCGGCATGGTCATGCTGCGGCTCGTGTTCTCGGCGCTCATCCTCCTCGCGGTGTCGCGCCCCCGTGTGCGCGGTCATGACCGGGCGGCGTGGGGCGCGGTCATGCGGCTCGGTCTCGCCCTCGCCGTGATGAACGGGTTGTTCTACCTCGCGCTCGAACGGCTGCCGCTCGGCGTCACGGTCACGATCGAGGTGCTCGGCCCGCTGACCCTGTCGATCCTCGCCAGCCGGCGGGCCTCCGCCTGGCTGTGGGCCGCTCTCGCGCTCGCAGGCGTCGTCGCGCTCGGCGGGGGCGGGTGGGACCGGCTGGACCTCGTCGGCGTCCTCTTCGCGCTGGGTGCCGCCGCGATGTGGGCGCTCTACATCCTCTCGTCGGCGCGTGTGGGCGCCGCGTTCCCGAAGCTCGACGGGCTGGCGCTCGCGATGACGGTCGGCGCGCTCGTGTCGCTGCCGTTCGGGATCGCGACGGCCGGCCCCGGCCTGGCACCCTTCGGTCTCCACACGCTCGGGCTCCTGGGTCTCGGCGCGGCGGTGGCCGTGCTCTCCTCGACGCTGCCATACGCGTTCGAGCTCGTCGCGCTGCGGCGGCTGCAGGCATCCGCCTTCGCGATCCTCATGAGCCTCGCGCCGGCGACCGCCGCCCTCGCGGGGCTGGTCCTCCTCGGCCAGCGCCTGAGCGCGCTCGAGGTCGTCGGGGTCGCGCTGGTCGTCGCGGCATCCATCGGCGCCGTGCGCGCCGCGGGGCGCCGCGCACGCGATGTGACCGCGCCGTTGGGCTGACGGCGCGGTCACATCGCGAGATCAGATCCCGAGGAGGCTCGTCACCAGTCGGACCGACAGTGCGAGCACAGCCACGAGGCCGATGCCGCCTGCCAGGTTCTGCCACCAACGATTGCGCAGATCGCCCATGAGCGAGCGCCGGTTGGCCATCACGATGATGAGGAGTGCGAGCACGGGTGCGACGAGCACGGTCAGCGCCTGCGCGATCACGATCAGCTGCACGGGGGAACTCTGGAAGATCACCGTGATGGCGACACCGAAGGCGAGGATCGCCCCGCTCACGGTCTTCGCGGTCCGCGAGCTCGATGAAGCCCCGCGGCCGAGGCCGTCGGAGAGCATCGTGCCCCCGGCCGTTGCGTTGGCGATCATGGACGAGAACGCGGCTCCGAAGAACCCGAGCGCGAAGATGGTGGACCCGACGGGGCCCGCGAGCGGTTCGAAGATGCCGGCAAGGGCGACGATCGTCGGCGCCGTCTCACCGGTCTTGCCGAGGACGGATGCCGCCACGACGATGACGAGCGCCGTCATGACCCCGGGGGCGACGATGCCCGGGACGGTGTCCACGATCGTGACGTCGCGGTAGTCGGCCTCGGTGCGTCCGCGCTCCTTCGTGCCGTAGGCCGTGTAGAACGCGGCGTTGATCGAGAAGTTCGTGCCGACGAGGGCGACGATGAGCAGCCATGCTCCGTCGGGAATCGACGGGAGCAGGCCCACCCCGACTGCTGCCCAGTCGGGGTGGGAGATGAAGGCGCTCGCAATGAAGGCGACGGCCATCAGAGCGACGATGACGACGAGGACCTTCTCGATGACGCGGTAGACGTTGCGCAGAAGCAGAAGCCCGGCGACGGCGACCGTGCAGATGATCGTCCACATGATCGGGCTGCCACCGAAGAGCATCGACAGTCCGAGTCCCGATCCGACCGCGTTGCCGACCGAGAAGCACAGCGTGATGAGGAAGACGCCGATGCCCGCAGCGACCCCCACCCAGGTGCCGAGGTGCTCCTTGATCGACGAGATGAGGGAGAGGGGTGAGCGGATGCCGAGGCGCACGCTCATGTCGGTCAGGAAGATCATCAGGATGGTCGACACGACGATGACCCAGATCAGCGTGTATTGGTAGCCGCTGCCGGCCTGGACGGCGGTCGTCAGATTGCCGGGCCCGAACTGCCAGGCGCCCGCGACGAAGGCGGGGCCGATGAGGGCGAGCTGTTGCCAGAAGCTGCGGCGGGTGCGGTGGGAGTTCACGATGGACTTCATTGTCTCGGTCGAGACCCGACCGTAGCCGGTGCCGGGTGTCGTAGAGGTGTGGCGAGTGTCGTTGCTCATGGTGCGGGTTCTCCTTCATCGGAGGGCCGAAGCCGAGTGGTCGTCATTGACGCGGGGTGTCGACGGTGAGCGCCGTCGGGGTGACGGCCGGGGAGAGCTGCGGTGTGCGCACGCTCTCCCCGGCCGAGCGGGCTGGGTGCGAGATCAGACGGTGACCGTGACGTTGCCGAGGTCGGCGGCGGCGAACGCGGCTGCGATCTCGGCATCCGCCCCCGCCGGCAGCGGGAGCAGCGGTTCGCGCACGGTGGTGTGATCGAGGATGCCGCGGTTCACGAGGCCCCACTTGAGGGCGACGGTGCCCTCCATGTGGGAACCGCGGTGGTACACGTTCTTCGTGACCGGCAGCAGGCGCTCGTGGATCGCGTGCGCGGCGGAGTAGTCGCGCGCCTTGCCGGCGGCGATGAGGTCGACGAGCAGCTCGGGGGCGATGTTGCCGTAACCGACGAGCAGCCCATCGACGTCGAACATCGTCGGCAACAGGTACTCGTCGTGGCAGGAGAGGATCTGCAGTTCGGGGTAGGCCGCACGCAGCGCCGGGATCTCGGTGTACCAGCGGCGCATGTTGCGCACGCCGTTCTTCGTGTGGTTGACGCCCTCCTGGCCGGCGATCTCGAGCTGGGTGTCGAGGTCGTAGCTGGCCTTCGTGTTGTCGGGGTACTGGAAGAGGATCTCCTCGAGGCCAGACTCCTCCCAGATCGCTCGGTAGCGGGTCTGGGGGGCGCCGGGCTGGAAGCCGAAGCGCAGCCAGCCGTGGGAGGGGTAGACGAGCGCGCCCTTGGCGCCGGCGGACGCGGCATCCTTGGCCTCGAGTGCGGCGGTGAGGTTGCCTTCCTTCGTGATGCCGGCGATGATCGGCAGCCGGTCTTCGACGGAGTCGCGGAAGGCGCGGATGACATCGAGCTGCTCGGCCTCCGTGAGGAACGTGCCTTCCCCGGCGTGGCCGAGCACGACGAGGCTCTTGACGCCGTCGATCGAGCCGAGCCACGAGCCCAAGCGTTGGATGGCGGCGTAGTCGACGGCGCCGTCTTCGGTGAACGGAGTGACGGGGGCGGGATTGAGGCCGCGGAGGTCGAGAACCATGGGGTGCTCCTTACGTCGTTGTGTGAGAGTGGGTTCAGCAGAAACAGGAACGTTTGCGGGAACGTTTGCATCGAGTATGGATGCCGCGTGAAGGAGTGTCAAGAGGAATATGCAAACGTTCCCGGCAGCGCGGCCGCCAACACCTAGACTGCGGAGGGGAGGGCACATGGCAGAGCGCATGGAACGCGTAGTCGTGACTCTGCGTGATGTCGCGCAGGCGTCGGGAGTGAGCGTGTCGACCGTCAGCCGCATCCTCGACGACCGCACTCCGGCGTCGCGTTCGCCGACGGCTCAACGCGTACGCGCGATGGCCGACCAACTCGGCTACCGCCGCAACGTCTCCGCGTCGAGCCTGCGACGCGGGACGACGGGGACCGTCGGAGTGCTCGTGCCGCGTCTCACGGATGCCGTGATGGCGTTGATGTTCGAGGCCGTCGAACGACAGGCGCGCCGCGTCGGTGCGTTCGCCGTCGTGGCGACGAGCGGCGACGACGTCGACGACGAACGGCGCGCGACCGAGACGCTGCTCGACCGCGGCGTCGACGGATTGATCCTGGCGACGGCCCGACTCGACGATGACCTGCCGCGATCGCTGCGGGACCGCGGCATCCCGCATGTCCTTGCGCTCCGCACCGACCGTGTCAGCCCGTCGGCGCTCGGCGATGACGAAGCCGGCGGCTACCTCGCGGTGCGCCACCTCGTGGATCTCGGGCATCGCGACATCGCCGTCGTGACGGGTCCCTGGTTCACCTCGAGTGGGCGGGATCGCCGGGCCGGCGCCCAGCGCGCGCTCGCCGAGGCGGACATCGGGCTGCCCGACGAACGTGTCATCGCTACGGGATACGGCGTGGAAGCGGGTATCGCCGCCGGCGAGCGGCTGTTGTCCTCCCCCGACCGCCCGACGGCGATCTTCGCCGCAAACGACAACCTCGCGATCGGCGTCGTGCAGGCCGCCGGTCGGTACGGCCTGCACGCCGGCCAGGACCTCTCCGTCGTGGGGTACAACGACATCCCGCTCGTCGCGCATCTGCCCGTGCCGCTCACGAGTGTCCGCACGCCGTTCGACCAGATCGCCGCCGATGCCGTCGACATGCTGTTCGGGGTCGATTCGACGCCTGGTGGCATCCGCGCGGTGCTGCCGACTCTGATCCCCCGAGCGTCAACCGCGCGCGTGGGCTGACCGGGCTGCCTCGGGTATCGCCGATCCCTGGTTCCTCGCGCCCCGCGAGCGACAATCGCTGTCCGGCTGCCCTCAGACCGTGAGGAGGACTTTCGTGGCGCGCCGCTCGTCCATCGCGCGGTAGCCCTCCGCGGCATCCTCGAGCGGGAGCGTCAGGTCGAACACGACGCCCGGATCGATCTCCCGATCCCAGATCAGCTGGATGAGCTCGGGGAGGAAGCGTCGCACCGGCGCCGGGCCGCCGTGCAGGTGCACGCCCGAGAAGAACAGCCCCTTGCCGTCGATGGACACATCGTGGGAGACGCCGACGAAGCCGACGTGGCCGCCTGCGCGGGTCGAACGGATCGCCTGATCCATGGCATCCTGCGTGCCGACCGCCTCGATCACGCTGTGCGCGCCGAGCCCGCCGGTGAGCTCCTTGACGCGCGCGATGCCGTCCTGGCCGCGCTCCTCGACGATGTCCGTCGCGCCGAAGCGGCGGGCGAGTGCCTGTCGGTCAGCGTGGCGGCTCATCGCGATGATGCGCTCCGCGCCGAGCTGCTTGGCGGCGAGGATGCCGCACAGTCCCACCGCACCGTCGCCGACGACCGCGACGGTCTTCCCGGGCCCGACCTGCGCGGCGACGGCGGCGAACCAGCCGGTGCCGAGGACGTCCGAGGCGGCGAGCAGCGAGGGGATGAGGTCGGCGTCGGGCTGCCCGGGCGTCGCGACGAGCGTGCCGTCGGCGTTGGGGATGCGGGCGAACTCGGCCTGCGTGCCTTCGCGCCCGATGGGAGTGCGGCGGACGCAGTGCGACGGATAGCCGGCTCGGCAGATCTCGCACGTGTTGTCGGAGGTGAAGAACGATCCGACGACGAAATCGCCGACCTTCAGTGTCGCAACCGCGGCGCCGATCTCGGTGACGACGCCGACGTACTCGTGGCCCATCGGCGTGTGGTCGACGGGCTCGGCGCCGCGGTAGGGCCAGAGGTCGGACCCGCAGATGCAGGTCGCGGCGAGCCGGATGACCGCGTCGGTGGGCTCCACGATGATGGGGTCCGGTCGGTCTTCGACCCGGACGTCGCCGGGGGCGTACATGATGACTCCACGCATGGCGGGGTTCCTTTCGCTGTCGGTGCGGTGTCTCTACGCGCGTGCGTCGCGTCGGCGGCGGAACCATCCGCGCCTGGGTTCGCACCTGGGTTCGTGCGGGGCGTCGGTGGCTGGCGTCGCGGCTGCGGCCCGCGCGACGCGGCGCTCCACCCACGCGGCGACCTCCGCGTCGACGTCGTGCTCCGGCGTGACGACGGGCGGCCCGCCCTGCAGCTGCATGCGGGCGCGTCGGACGCGCGCGTTGAAGTCCGTCACGTGCTCGCGCACGTCGGCTTCGCGGGTGAGGGCATCGAGGCGCTCCGCCATCTCGGCGTGCTCGACGCGTAGGCGGAGCGCGGGCGGACCCAGCCCTTCGATGTTCTCCGACTGGATCTTGCGCCGGATCCACCAGTCCGGGTCGTGGTGCGTGCCGAGGCCGTCGATCGGCTTGCCCGCGCCGGGGAGGTCGTCGAACTCGCCCCGACGGATCGCCTGCTGGATCGCCGTCTCGATGTACGCCGCGCGGTCGTGGGCGGTGCGCAGCGGGGGTGGAGTGGATGCCGCGGCACGGGTCTGGTCGTCGCCGCCGGTGGGCTCCGTGGCTCGATCGCTCTGCGTAGCCCGATACTCCGTCGCACGGGTGCGGGGGTCGCGGTCGTGCGCGTCTGAGCTCACCTCTCCAGGGTACGTCCCCGCGCCGCCGGGGGAGCGGGGCGAGCGGTCATTCGAATCGCTCGAGCGGGTTGGCTGCGAGTTTCGAGATGATGCCTCCGTCGACCAGGCGCCGCGCGGCCGTGTCGGGCTTGCGGGCGGCCTGATCGATGACGCAGGCGCCGAACTCGGCGGCGAGGGCGCCGCGGGGGTGGCGGGCGAGGACCTCGCGCCGGAAGGTTTCGGGGAGGGCGTCGGGGCGGGCGCCCGAGATGTCGAGACCGGTCGCGATCTCGAGCAGATACCCCTCGGCGTCCATCGCCGGGTCGACGGCGGGCCAGTTGTGGCGGACGATCACGTCGAGCACCCGCTGACGTCGACCCGGCCCCCACCCGGCGCCCGCGGTGAGGGCGACGGCGACGTGACCGCCGGCGTGCTCGTACGAGATCGTGTGGTTGTCGAACGCGGTGACGGTGCCGATGTCGTGCAGCACGGCCGCGACGTAGAGCAGCTCGTGATCGATGTCGTGGATGCCGTCGACGCGGGCGAAAGCTTCGGCCCACAGCCATGAGCGGAGGGCATGCGCGGTGAGGGCGGGTGATTGGTACTCGCGGGCGAGGGCGAGCGCTCCGCGCGCGGCGATCGTGTCGGGCGCGGTGATGTCGGCGAGGCGCATGGGATCAGTCTGGGGCGCACGTCTCGCGAGCGGTCGCCGGGTTTGTGCCGAGCAGCGGCGGATATCTGCCACACGGTGCTCAGAACGGTGGCGGGTCGGCCGAGGGGTGCCCAGAGGTGCTGCCGGGAGGAGCGACGGACCTACGCCGCGATGACCAACAGCATTCTTCACCACATCGGCGGATCGCGGGTTCTGCCGACCGCCGGGCCGTGCGGAACGACTGGCCTTACCCCACCAGTCGTTCTGCTCCGAAGAACAGCCGCCATTCGCGGATCGTCCTGTCGAGCAGTCCGGCTTGGTTGAACGGGTCGTCGTCGATCAGAGAAGCCACCTGTGCGGCGTCGTCCGCGCAGACCACGAGGAGAGCTCCGGGTGTGGCATCGTCGCCCGTCGGCCCGCTCGCTCGCAGCGCGCCTGCCGTGAACAGGGATTCGAGGAACTCAACGTGCGAAGGACGCAGTTCGTCGCGAGCAGCTTCCGTGTCGGGACGATAGCGATAGGAGACGGCGTAGATCGGCATGCGGTCCTTTCGGCGTGTGCGGGTCAGACAAGCCGATCAGGTGCGGGCAGCGGATGGCGACGGGCTGCCGTTGAACGGAATGCGAGGATACGGCGATGCGAGCCGCCCGTATCGTCGTCGGCTAGCGCCCCCCGAAAGGCGCGCATCGACGAAGCCGTCGATCATCTTTCAATGACGAAAGGAACGCAGTCACATGCACCGTCCACATCTCCGATCAGTGGCAGTGGTCGCCGCAGGCGCTCTAGCCTCTGTGCTCGCTCTGGCAGGGTGCTCGGCGACCACCGTCAACGACAACCCCTCCGGGGGCGCGGCGTGCGCGACGCCAGCCAAGAAGGAGGACGTCCACATCTATCTCGGTATCGGCACGCTCGACAACGACTATTTCCAGGACTTCATCACGGGGGTGAACACGATGGCTGCGGCGATCGGGCTCTCCGACGACCAGGTGAGCGTCTACACCGACGATTACGACGGACAGAAGCTCATCGACACGATGAGCTCGGTCCTGGCCACCGCGAAGAACGGTGACATCATCATCGCCGATCCCGCATCCTCCGCTTACACGAAATCGCTCGTCGAGCTCGCGCAGAGCAAAGGCGTTCGCATCGTCACGATCTGGAACCGCCCCGGCGACATCCACCCCTGGGACACCGGTGGTGGCTGCTGGATCGCGCATCAGTCGTTCGACATGATCCAGGCGAGTCAGGAGACCAGCCAGGCCCTCTTCGATGCGATCGGCGGCGAGGGAGGCATCGTTGCGATCGACGGCGTGCCCGACAACCCGACCGCGCAGGAGCGCAAGCTCGGGCTCGCGCGGGCGTTGGCCGCCAACCCCGGTGTCACGCTGCTCGACTCGCAGCCGGCAGACTGGCAGGCCGCGAAGGCACAGGCGGTGACGGAGCAGTTCCTCGGCAAGTATGGGGATCAGATCTCGGCTGTGTGGGGCGGCAACGACGACATGGGCTTCGGAGCCGTCGAGGCGCTGCGTGCGCAGGGGAAGTCGGGCAAGGTCCCGTCCAACGGACTGGATGGAACACAGAAGGCGTTGAAGGCCATCCAGTCGGGCGAGTTCGCCGCCTCGGCGGTCGTGCCGGGCATCGAGGAGGGTCTCGTGACGACGACGCTCGCGTACGCAGCCACGGTCGGCGACCTCGACGTGTCGAAGCTGACGAATGAGCAGCGTGACTTCTACCTCAAGGTGGGCGTGGCAACGGCCGCGAACGTCGTGGACTTCCTGACCCCCTTCGACCTCAGCGCCGTCACCTATGAGGCATATCTCGCAAACCCGTGGAAGCTCAGCTCCGGTCAGGTTCGCGACGAGGTTCCGAGCGAGTAGGCGGACGATGTCATCCAGGTCGCACGTGGTCCTCGACGCGGTGGGGGCGGGTGCAGTCGCCGTCCCCACCGCGGGCCGCACTGCGGGATCTCTCGGTCGCGATGTTCTCCGGGGCGGCGGTCCGCTCCTGCTTCTGGTCGTATTGTGCATCGGACTGACCATCGTCCAACCGCAGTTCGCGACGACGAGCAACCTCATCACCATCCTGAACCAGGCCGCCGTCCCGCTCGTGGTGGCCTGCGGGATGACGGTCGTGATCCTCATGGGGAGCATCGACATGTCCACGGAAGGCGTCATGGCGACGGTCGGCGTCGCAACGTCGCTCCTCGTCGCCAACACGACCAACGGACTCGACCTCGGGCTCGTCGGTGTCCTCGCCGCGCTCGCGATCGGAGCGACCTTCGGTGCGGTCAGCGGGCTGCTGGTCACCCGACTTCGCATACCCTCGCTCATGGTGACCCTCGGAATGTGGTTCGTCGGGCTGGGGCTGGCCAGCTTGCTGTACCCAGCGCGCCAGTCGGGCATCGAGGACGAGGGGCTTCGCGCTCTCGCGCTCGTGCGTGTCGGAGGGTTGACACTGAACTTCTTCCTAGCGCTCGCCGTGGTGGCGATCCTGTTCGCCGCCCTGCGGTGGAGCGCGTTCGGTCGCACTGTCTACGGGATCGGCGGCGGCGAGCCTCAGCTGCTCCTGGCGGGAGTGCGCGTGAGCCGTTACAAGATCGGCGCCTTCGCGATCAGCGGCGTGTGCGCCGCCCTGGCAGGCGTGATGATCACCGCGCAGATCGGCCTGGGCAGCCCGACCGCAGGGTACGACCAGCTCTTTCCCGCCATCAGCGCCGTCGTCATCGGCGGCACGCTGTTGAGCGGAGGGCGCGGAGGCATCCTGCACACCGTCGTAGGAGTCATGACCCTCGTCGTGCTGCGCAACGGGATGCTGTTGGTGGGCATCGACCCCTACTTGCAGCAGGCCGTCATCGGGGTCGCACTGGTCGTCATCGTCGCCGCTGCGACCTGGCGTGAACGGGGAAGGCTGAGGGCCATCAAATGAGCACTGCACCACTGACCGCGACGTCGAGCCTCGCCGTCGAGAACCTGACCAAGCGGTACGGGCATGTCTCTGCGCTGGATGGCGTCACGCTCCACGTCAACCCCGGGGAAGTCGTGGGCATCGTCGGTCAGAACGGCGCAGGCAAGTCCACTCTCCTGAAGACCCTCGCCGGCGTGATCCAGCCGGACAGCGGCCACGTGCTGATCGGCGGGCGACCGACGACGGTGCGTTCGCCCGCCGATGCCGCGCACAAGGGGATCGGCATCGTCTTCCAGGAGCAGTCCCTCATCGACAACCTCACGGTCGCCGAGAACATCTTCCTGGGGCGCAGGCCCCGCGCCACGCGGGGCGGGCTGTACCGATGGAGCGCACTGCGTCAGGAAGCCGCAACGCAGTTGGCGAAGATCGACTCCCCCGTCGATCCCGCGCGCGTGGTGGGCACGCTCTCGTTCGTCGAGAAGCAGATGGTGGAACTCGCGAAGGT
The DNA here is from genome assembly GCF_017305435.1 of Microbacterium sp. Classification (GTDB taxonomy): domain Bacteria; phylum Actinomycetota; class Actinomycetes; order Actinomycetales; family Microbacteriaceae; genus Microbacterium. Next base: position 77,783 of record NZ_JAFKIP010000005.1, read on the forward strand.
CCTCTCGCTCGAAGAGCACGTGGACGGTCACCTCACGATCCTTCTCGATGAGCCGACTTCGGTGCTCTCACCGACGGAGATCGAGCTCCTGTTCGCCGAGATCCAGCGCATCAAGCAGCGATCCTCCGTGGTCTTCGTGTCGCATCGCATGGACGAGGTGCTGGCCGTCTCGGACCGCATCTACGTCATGAGCAACGGCCGTTGCGTCGCCGAGCGGGACCCCGCGGAGTGCGACGAGGAGGAGCTGTACCGGCTGATGGTCGGTGAGGAGAAGCAGGAGGACTACTACTTCGCCGGCCTTCGCCCGCACAGCGGCAGCGAGGAGGAGAGGCTTGTCGTGGAGGGACTCTCCTCTCCGCACGGCTTCACCGATGTCTCGTTCTCGTTGCGGTCGGGGCGCGTCCTGGGCATCGGCGGAGTGGTCGGATCGGGACGAGAAGAACTGTGTCGAGCGTTGTTCGGCGCGCGTCCGCGCGTTCGTGGGCGCATCCGCCTCGACGGAGAGGAGTTCCTGCCGTTGTCCCCTCGTCGCGCCATTGCACGCGGCATCGGCTTCGTGCCGGCCGAACGCAAGGTGGAAGGAGTGGTGATGGGTCAGAGCATCGCGCGCAACCTCACCTACGCGCTCCTGGATCGACTCGCCGTCGCCGGCGTCGTGCGCACGAGGAGCGAGGTCGCGAGGGTGTCGTCCTGGACCGCTCGGCTGCGCGTGAAGCTCGGTGACCCGTCCGATGACATCGCGACGCTCAGTGGCGGGAACCAGCAGAAGATCGCCCTTGCGAAGTGGCTGTGCCTTCCGGAGCTCAAGGTGCTCATCCTGGACCACCCCACGCGAGGACTCGACCTCGGCGCGAAGGCCGACGTGTACCGCACCATTCGGGAGGCGACGGTGAACGGTCTCGCCGTCCTCCTCCTCTCCGACACCCTCGATGAGTTGTTCGGCCTCAGCGACGACGTGCTCATCATGCGTGACGGGACGGTCACCGCGGAGTACCGTGACGTCGCGGCATCCAGTCCCTCATTCGACGACGTGCTGAAGAACATGGTGTGACATGACTGACATCTCCACTGCCGAGGTGCCCGGCGGCACTGCCCTCACGACCGACACCTCCGTCGTCCCGACAGCGCGTTCCCTCGCGCGTCGGCGTCGTCTGTCGGCGCTGATCCCTGTCATCACGCTGATCGTTCTGCTCGCGATCGTCTCGATCGCGCAGCCGAGCTTCCTGGGGATCGGCGCCCTCCAAGGCCAGCTCGTGCAGGCTGCGCCGATCCTCGTGTTGGCCGTCGGTCTTACGCCGGTCATCCTGCTCGGATGCATCGATCTGTCGATCGGTGCGCTCGCCTCGCTGAGTGCCGTGCTGCTGGCGATCTTCACCCCGGGACTGGGCATGGTCGGCGTCGTGATCGTGATCGCGGCGGCCGCTGCGACGGGCGCGCTGGTCGGCTTCGTCCAGTCCTTTGCGCAGATCCCCTCGTTCGTGGTGACGCTTGGCGCGCTGGGCGTCTACTCGGGATTGGCATTGGTGCTCTCCGGCGCCACGAGCAAGCCGCTCGGTGCGGGAGCCGCGTCGATCGCCTGGCTCGGCGGCACCGTCGCGCTGATCCCGGTGAGCTTCCTGATCGGGATCGTGCTGATCTTCGTGCTGGGGTGGGCGCTCCACGCGACCACGTGGGGGCGTCGCCTCTACGCGCTCGGCGCCGGCGAGCCGGCCAGCATCATGTCCGGCATCTCGCCGCGGCGGGTGCGCGTGGCGGCGTTCGCGGTGTCGGGCGGCTCGGCCGCACTGGCAGCGTGCTTCCTCGTCGCTCGCACGTCCTATGCGTCACCGACCATGGCCGACGCCTACCTGCTCCCGGCGCTCGCGGCCGTCCTCGTGGGCGGCACCGCCATCTCCGGAGGAGTCGGGTCGGTGTGGCGCACGTTGTGCGGCGCGCTGATCATCGTGGTGCTCCAGGCCGGTCTGGTCGTCATGGGCTTCGATCCCGTCGTCCTCAATCTCGCCTTCGGCGTCCTCGTCGTCGTCGCCGTCGCCGTGACGACAGACCGGCGCAAGCTGTCCGTCATCAAATGAGTACTACGACCTGAAAGACCAGAACAGAAAGGCATGACAATGACCGTCATCGACAACCCCGGCACCGTCGCCGCGCGCCGCGGACATCTGATCCCGGGCCACATCACGGCCGCCGACGCCCCCGTGTTCGAACGCCGGAGCCCCTTCGACGGCAGCCTCGTTGCCGAGGTCGTCCTGGGCACCCCTGCCGACACTCGCGCGGCGATCGCTGCGGCTCGAAACGCATTCGACCACGGACCGTGGCCGAAGCTCCCAGGAACCGAGCGCGCGAAGATCCTCTTGCGCTGGGCCGGCCTCGTGCGCGAGAACGCGGAGGAGTTGGCGCGGCTGGAGACGGCGGAGGTCGGAAAGCCCATCGGCTTCGCTCGTGCCGGGGACGTCCCCGCGACGCTGGACACCATCGAGGCGGCGGCGCTCGCCGCCGCGCACGTGAAGGGAGAGCTGCACGATGACCTCGGCGGCGCCATCATGGGTCTCGTGCGGCGTGAGCCGGTCGGCGTCGTCGGGGCGATCGTGCCCTGGAACTTCCCGGCGCTGCTGTACTCACACAAGGTGGCGTTCGCCCTCGCCGCCGGCTGCACCGTCGTCGTCAAGCCGTCCGAGTTCACCTCCGGCAGTGCAATCCTGCTGACACGGCTCGCGCATCGGGCGGGCGTGCCGGAGGATGCGCTGGTCCTGGTGACCGGGACCGGTCCCGATGCGGGCCAGCCGCTCGCGGAGTCGACCGACGTCGACCTCCTCTCGTTCACCGGCTCGACACGGACGGCACGGCTGTTGGCTGCAGTGGATCGCCCCTACCCGCAGGTGCAGCACTTCGAGCTCGGTGGGAAGGGGGCGACGATCGTGTTCGCCGATGCCGACCTCGATCAGGCCGTCGATGGCGCACTGTTCGGCTTCGCCATCAACAACGGTGAGACGTGCACCGCGGGTACTCGGCTGCTCGTCGAAGACGCCATCGCGGACGAGTTCGTGGCGAGGCTCGCGCAGAAGGCCGCGCAGCTTACGGTGGGCGACCCGTGGAGCGAGTCCACCGTCGTGGGTCCTCTCATCCATGCCCAGCACACGGCACGCGTGCGCGGTTTCATCGATGAGGCTGCCGCCGCGGGCAGCGTGGTGATCAGCCCCGAGCTTCCCGCTTCGACGAGCCCCGAGTCCTTCGTCGCGCCGACGATCATCGATCGCGTCGAGACGGACAGCCGGCTCTTCCAGGAGGAGGTCTTCGGCCCTGTGCTCGCGGTGAAGCGCTTCTCCGGCGTGGATGAGGCGGTCCGGCTCGCCAACTCGACCGTCTACGGACTGGCGAACAGCATCTGGACGTCCGACACTTCGACCGCCCTCACGGTCGCGCGCGCGCTCAAGAGCGGAACCGTGTGGATCAACACGATTCACGACACTCCCGGGACGCTGCCGTTCGGCGGGGTCGCGGGGAGCGGCATCGGTCGGGAGAAGGGCGTCGAGGGGCTCGTCGGCTTCACCCAGCTCAAGACGATCACCGTCCAGGTCGCACCGCGCTCGCCGATCTACGGCTGAGCGAGAGAAGAATCGAACGGAGAATGCACGTGAGGACCTATCGTGACGAAGACGCGGTCGATGTCGTCATCATCGGGGCGGGGCCGGCGGGCGCCGTCGCCGCCAAACGGTTGTCTGAGGAGGGCGACGTTTCGGTCGTCGTGCTCGAGCGCGGCGACTGGCAGGACTACTCGACGATCAGAGCGGACGAGCCCGACTTCGAGCTGTCCGGGGGACGGGACTGGAGCCCCCGGCCGCACGACCGGGCGCGTCCCTGGGACCAGGCGATCGACGAGAGTGACTCGGATGTCGGGGTCATGATCTGGAACGGGGTCGGGGGATCAGCGGTCGCGTATGCCGCGCAATGGCATCGGAACATGCCGTCCGACTTCCGCACGAGAACGCTCGACGGTGTCGGTGACGACTGGCCCATCTCCTACGAAGAGCTGGCGCCCTACTATCGCCGTATCGAACGCGACTTCGCCGTGTCTGGGCTCAACGGCGACCCCGCGTTCCCCGACACCGACTACCCGATGCCGCCTGTTCGTTTGCGCGCCTGGGGCGAGCGCATCGCCCGGGCGCACAACGAGCTCGGCTGGCATTGGTGGCCAGCTTCGAACGCGATCGCGACCACGTCATACGGTCGGCTTCGGCCCAACACCGAACGCGGGACGGAGATGGCGGGCAGTCCGGACGGCTCGAAGTCGACCCCCGATGTCACGCATTGGCCCGATGCCATCGCCGCCGGGGTCGAGCTTCGAGTGCGCTCCACCGTGGTGGGGATCGACACCGACGAAGCGGGTCGAGCGAACGCCGTCGTCTACCTCGACGCTGACGGCGTCGAACGCCGCCAGCGGGCGAGGATCGTGATCCTCGCCGCCAACGGCGTTCACACCCCGTGGCTGCTCCTCCGCTCGACGAGCAAGCGATTCCCGGATGGCCTGGCCAACACGAGTGGGCTCGTCGGCAAGCGGCTGATGATGCATCCGCTGAGCACGGTCGTCGGAGTCTTCGACGACCCGATCCAGTCGTGGCAGGGGGCATGGGGTCAGCAGGCCTATTCGATGCAGTTCTACGAGACGGACGCGTCGCGCGGGTTCGTTCGGGGTGCGAAGTGGGCGCTCACCCCCGCCGGCGGGCCGCTCGCAACGACCCTCGAGTATCCGTGGGGCAAAGCCGACTTCTGGGGTGAGGGCTTCCATCGCACCGTCGCCGCGCGAATGGGCCACGCGGCATCCTGGTCGATCATCAGCGAGGATCTGCCGTACGAGAGCAACACAGTGACCGTCAGTGACACGGTGACCGACGCGAACGGACTCGCCGTGCCGAAGATCACCTATCGGATCGACAAGAACAGCTCGGATCTGCTGCGCTGGCATGAGCAGCGTGCCGTGGAGTCGTGGCAGGCGGCAGGTGCATCCAGTACTGTGGTGGCCCCCGCCATCCGCAACACGGGGTGGCATCTACTCGGAACGGCGAAGATGGGCGCGGACCGACGTACCTCGGTGGTGGATGCCGACGGTCGATGCCATGACGTTCCGAACCTGTTCGTCTTCGACGGCAGCACGTGGCCGACCTCGTCGGGAACAAATCCGACGGCCACCGTCGTCGCGCTCGCACTGCGCAACACGGAGAAGCTCATTGAGAACCGTTCGTCCCAGGAGGTGCCGTCATGACCTCGATCGATCGCGAGCTCTTCGCCCGTCTCGCTGACGAGCTCATCCCCGCCGTTCCCGGGTTCCCGGCGCCCTCGGAGATCGGCGTGCACACCACGGGTCTGGACCGGCTCGCGCGAGTGCGTCCGGATCTGATCCAGCCGCTCGAGGACGCGCTCGTCTTCGCCGCCGACCACGCTCTCGACAGCGCATCGGTGTTGCGCGACCGCGACCCGGCACGGTTCAGCGCGGTGACGTCGTGCGCTGCCGGCATCTACCTGACCGAGCCGGTCGTCACACGGGCGTACGGGTATCCCGGACGCCCGCCTCTCGATGTCGGCGAGCCCCATGAGCGAATCGCCAGCTACACCGAACTGGCGCGGCCGGTCGTGGACCGAGGGTCCATATGGGCTTCCACACCCGCCCCGGCGGGGTGAGGGTCGCGGGGCGGAGAGCAGCGCGTGCGGAGGCATCCGACCGTGCGGTGCTCCCCGCCCCGACCGGGCTGGGACTCGACCTGCTCGGCTGACGGACTCCTTCAAGTCGACCACGTATGGGACCATCTCCCACGGGGCCTTGTCGTAGGGGTCGAGGTTCCCCACCATCGTCATGTCGCACAGAGCGGCGTCGACGCATGGGTCGGCTAGGTCAGTGCGGACTTACGGGCCCTCCTCGCACGCAGCGGCGAGGGGAGGGCCTGTGCAGGCCGCGAGTGGGACGGAGGATGGGGCATGGCGAACTCGCGCTCAGGGGAGTCCGTCGTCCAGCGCGTGGTGAGGATCATCGGCGCCTTCGACAAGCGTCGGACATCGATGACGGTCTCGGCTCTGGCGCGCCTCGTTGACCTGCCGCTGACCACGACGCATCGGCTCGTGCGCGAGCTCGTTGGCGAGGGGCTGCTCGACGTCACAGAAGGCCGCGTACGGCTTGGCCAGCGGCTCTGGGAGCTCGCCTCGCGTGGGTCGCGCACCGTCAACCTCGCAGAAGTCGCGCTTCCGTACATGGAGGACGTCCATTCCGTCGTGCAGCAGCACACGACCCTCGCGGTGCTCGACTCGGACGAAGTGCTCTACATCACGCGGCTGTCGTCGCACTCCCGCACTCGCAACATCACGACGGTCGCGGGCCGTCTGCCGGTGCATGCGTGCTCGTCCGGCCTGGTGCTCCTGGCGTTCTCGCCGATGGACTATCAGAACCAGATCCTCGCGCGAACGCTGACGAGGTTCACCGATCGCACCGTCACCGATGAGCGGAGCCTGCGGGCGCTCCTCGCCCAGGTGCGCACCTTGGGCTTCGCGTCTGTGCCCGGCATCATCGTGCCGGAGTCCTCTGGCATCGCCGTACCGGTCTTCGACGCGCAGGGCCAGGTCACCGCCGCATTGAACGTCATCGTCAACGTGGGCGAGGAAAGTCTCGACTCGACGGTGCCTGCGCTCAAGACCGCGGCGCGGGGCATCTCGCGAGCGCTCGGAGCTCGGCTGAGCCCCATCCCCCGTTGAACGGAAACCAGCTCCCGACACGGAGGCATCCTTGAAAGTCTGATCGCGCCCCGGGTACGGACCCGGCGCAGGGATTGTCGATGGAGACAGGAGCCAGCGTGCAGACGATCGTCGGGACAGTGCAGGATCGGTACGACCTCATCGTGGTGGGATCGGGTGCGGGCGGTCTGACCGCCGCCGTCACGGCCGCAGATGGGGGATTGCGAGTCCTCGTCGTAGAGAAGGCCGCCCAAGTCGGCGGCACCTCCGCCGTCTCGGGCGGCATGCTGTGGATTCCCGGCAACCATCTCGCTGCGGGCGCCGGATTCCGCGACGACCTGACAGCTGCGCGGCACTATGTCGAAGCGGTGGCGCGCGGGCGGGGTCGACGCGAGATCCTCGATGCCGCTGTGCTCCGCGGTCGCGACATGCTCGAGTACGTCACGACGCGGCTCGGGCTGCAGTTCCTCTACCTGGACAACTTCCCGGACTACTGCCAGCACCTCGAGGGCGCGGTCGCGGGGGGGCGGACGATCGAGCCGGCGCTGTTCGATGCGGATGCCGCGCTGGGTGATCTCCGCCGTCACGTCCGCACGGACGGCCGGCTGCCCTTCACGATGCAGGAGTACGAGGAGTGGGGCGCGTTCACCCGCTTCCCCCTGGACGAGCTGCACTCCCGCCAGAGCGCCGGCCTCGTCGCGAAGGGGCAAGCGCTCGTCGCCTCGCTGCTCGCGGCCGCCGTGGCCCGAGGCGTGACGGTCGCCGTGGAGGCGCGAGCGGAGGAACTCCTGCGCGACGAAGCTGGAGCGATCTGTGGCATCGTCGTCGATGGCGCGCCGATCACGGCGGACCGGGGAGTCGTGCTGGCAAGCGGGGGCTTCGAATGGGACGACGAACTCGCGGACAGCTTCCTCTCCGCGAGGATCTTCACGAAGTGCTCCCCGCCCTCGAACGAGGGAGACGGCTATCGCATGGCGCAACGCGTCGGTGCGAGCTTCCGTGGACTCCGGAACGCATGGTGGGCACCCATGGCCGTGATTCCGGGCGAACTGCGCGACGGCGCTCAGATCGGCACTCTCCTTCGATTCGAGCGTCAGGGGCCCGGCTCGATCATGGTCAATCGCCACGGCGAGCGCTTTGCCAACGAGTCGCAGAACTACAACGATCTCGCACACACGCTGCACTCCTGGGACTCGGCTTCCTACCGCCCGCTCAACACCCCCGTGCACGTCGTCTTCGATCAGCGGTACCTCGACGAGTACGGCCTGCTGACGCATCGTGCCGATGCGCCGACGCCGGACTGGCTCGTGTCGGGGCGCACGCTCGCCGAGCTCGCCGCCGCGATCGATCTGCCCGTCGATGCCCTCACCGCAACGGTGGAGCGCTTCAACCGGTTCGCGCGCGTGGGGGAGGACCCCGACTTCGGTCGAGGCCAGAGCGCCTACGACCGCTACTGGGGTGACGCGCACAACCCGTACCCGAACCCGAGCCTTGCACCGCTGGAGCAGGGCCCCTTCTATGCGCTGCGCGTGGTCAACGGGTGCTTCGGCACGAGCGGAGGCGTCATGACCGATGGCGAGGCGCGAGCGCTCGACGCGGATGGGCGACCGATCCCCGGGCTCTATGCGGTCGGCAATGTCAGCGACAGCGCGTATGGCGCAGGCTATCCCGGTGCGGGTGCGACCCTGGGTCCGTTGATGACGATGGGCTACCTCGCCGCGGTGGCCGCGGTGGGCGCTGCGCACGGGGTCTGACTCCCGCGCGGGGAACAACCTCCGTCAGGCATCCTGACGGAGGTTGTTCCCCGCTGTCTCCCCGCCGTCGATGGCGATGCTCGCTCCGGTGATGAACCGGGACTCGTCCGACGCGAGGAACACGATGAGCTCCGAGATCTCCTCCGGCGCGGCGTCCCTCCCCAGGGGAATCTGACCGAAGCCGCGCTGCAGACCCGCGGTGAGCGGGGTGCGGACCGAACCCGGGTGTACGGAGTTGACCCGGATGCCGAACGGCCCCAGATCCAGAGCGCTGGTCTTGGTCAGCCCCTGCACTCCCCACTTCGCTGCCGAATATGCCGCTCGGTTCTTGAAGCCGGTGAGCCCGGCGATCGAGGAGATGTTGATGACGGAGGCGCTGCCTGACGCCTTGAGGGCCTCGACAGCGGTGTGCATGCCGATGAAGTTCCCGGTCAGGTCGATGTCGATCGTGCGCCGCCAGTCCGCCACGGTCGCTTCCGCGACGGAGCCGCGACTGAAGATCCCCGCGTTGTTGATGAGCACATCGAGATGTCCGAAGCGGTCGACGGTCGCCGCCACCGCGTGCCGCCATGACTCCTCGTCGGTGACGTCGAGATGGACGAACAGGGCGCGCTGCGCACCGAGCTCGGCGGCCACGCGGGCTCCGTCCTCCTCCAAGACATCGCCGATGACCACGCTCGCTCCCTCTGCGACGAGGGCACGCGCGTGGGCCTCACCCATGCCGCGCGCACCGCCCGAGATGAGAGCGACTCTGCCGGCCACCCGTCCTGTAGTAGCGCTCATGCGTCTGTCCTCTCCGTGTGTGCCGAGCGGGAGACGTTCCCGGAGAGCTCGGCGATGTCCCGGCCCGCGCGGTACCCGAAGGCCAACGCAGGACCGATGTGGCTTCCGTACCCCGGGTAGCCGCCTCCGAACACGCTGACGGCCGCCGCGCCGGCCGCGTAGAGGCCGGGGATCGGTTCGTTCTGGTCGTCGACGACGCGACCGCGGTCATCGACGGCGATTCCGGCGAAGGTGCCGAGGTCGCCCATCTGGATCTTCGCTGCGTAGAACGGGCCCTTGTCGAGCGGAGCCAGGTTCGGGTTGGGGGTGTGCGTGGCATCGCCCCGGAAGTGGTTGTACTCCGTCGAGCCGCGGCCGAACGCCGTGTCCACCCCGCGGACGGCGTCCTTGTTGAACTCGGCGACCGTGGACTCCAGACCCGCAGGGTCGACGCCGATCCGTCGGGCGAGCGCGCGCAGGGTGCGCCCCTTCTGCAGATAGCCGGAACGGTAGAAGTATCCACGTGGCATCGGCCAGGGCTTCGCATAGCCGATGCCGTACTTGTGCATCGTCTTCGCATCGGCGATCACGTACGCCCAGGTGTCTTCCTCGGTTGCGTTGTGAGCGATCATGCGTCCGCCGAAGTCGTGGTAGCTGAGCGCCTCGTTGCCGAACCGTCGTCCGTGCCGGTCCACGGTGATCAGGCCGGGGAGCCCGATCGCCCGTAAGTGGGGGAAGAGGCGGGGAGACCCGTCTCGCAGATAGCGGAAGACGGTGACCGGTGCCCACGACCCGACCGATGAGACCGAGTCGTCGATCCGGCCTCCGGCTGTCACCGCGAGCCGGGCCGCATCGCCTCGGTGCCCGATCGTCGGCGTGAAGTGCTGGTCTCCGCTGGGGTCGTGCGGGAAGTAGCGTCGGCGAAGCTCGGGGTCGCCGGAGAACCCTCCTCCGGCGAGGATGACCCCCAGGCGTGCGTGGACGACTCCCGCGTGCTCACCTCCCACGCGCGCCCCCGTCACCGCACCCTGCTCGTCGCGAAGCAGCTCCTCGATGGGCGCATTCCTCCAGAGCCGGATTCCCGCATCGAGAGCACTGCGCACCATCAGTGTCATCAGCGCGTTGCCGTTGGAACGCATGACGGGACGTCGGTAGCGAGCCGCATCGAACCAGGTGCGCAAGAGGCGTCCGGTGACATAGGTGAATGCGCTGAGCGACTGGTTCACCCGGAAGAACTGCTGAATGTCGTTGCCGACCTGCGGCATGTAGCCGAAGACCGTGTACGACGACAGATAGGGCTGCATGAGCAGTCGATGGTCGCCGAGTATGCGCGCGTCAGTGTCCTTGGGGATGATGGCGCGACCTCCCAGGCGCGCGCCCGGGAGGTCCATCTGATAGTCCGGTGCTTTCGCCGGGTAGTCGAATTCGACGGCCGTGCGCTGCTCGAGGAAATCGAGTGTCTCGGGGACCAGGTCGAGGAATGCGTCGACACCGGCCTCGTCGAAGGTGTCGGGTGCCAAGGCGCGCAGATACGTGATCTGGTCGTCGCGGGTGTCGCCGCCTGCGGCACCTGCTCGATTGCCCGGCATCCATGCCCAACCGGCCGAGATGGCGGTGGTACCGCCGAAGTACGGCTCTCGTTCGGCAACGATGACACTGAGCCCGTCCGCCGCCGCCCGAAGCGCGGCGGCGAGTCCGGCGACTCCCGATCCCATCACGAGGACATCGACGGTGGATTCCTTCGGTCGGCTCATAGCCCGATCGCTCCTTCTGCTTTGCGTTGAGTGCGGACCGCTCACAGGTGGACTCGGATCGGGCGAAGCGCCGGCCGCGGCGCGCCCGTCACCCGCGTCGACGTGAGGCTATCCAACTGTGCGCAGAGGGACTCCGTGATTCAAGCGGAGTGCCCATTCAATGGCAGACGGGGCGAAGGCTGAAGAAGTCCCGCTTCGGGAGTCGTCGAAGAAGAACATCAGTTCCTCGCACGTCAAGATCCTCGACGACTTCGGCGTCATCACCGGGCATCGGCAAGCCGATGCCCGGTGCGCCGCGCAGCAAAGACGCGCTGCGGCCGCGGCGTCTTCGAAGGTGAAAAGCCGAGCTGATCAGATTGAAGCTGTTCGAGAACTCAGCGAGCAAGATCGCGTAATTCCGCGATCAATCTGTGGAGGGGCTGACGGGAATCGAACCCGCGCTGTCTGCTTGGGAAGCAGAAGTTCTGCCATTGAACTACAGCCCCGCAGTCCTCCCTGGTGCGGAGGGCAACTCAGCCAGCATACCGCCCCAATCCGGTCAGACCCAAAGCCGCCCGCACGGTGAATCGCCGCCCTCGGGGGCGTCGGCGAGCGACTCGCGTTGCGGCTGGGGCGGTCCGGTCCGCTCCCCGGGCTCCATCAGCGCTTGAGCCCGCGGAAGTCGCTCTCGCGGAACTCGGTCTCGATGCGCGACCCGGCGCGTTCGATTTCACGCTCGCGCAGCTCGACCCGACGGATCTTGCCCGAGATCGTCTTCGGAAGCTCGAAGAACTCGACACGGCGTACCCGCATGTACGGTGGCATGTGCTCGCGGGCATGCGCGAGGATCGACCGCGCCGTTTCGGCATCCGCGCTCGCCGACGCGCTCAGGTGCACGTACGCCTTCACGACGTTCAGGCGTACGTCGTCGGGGGCGCCGACGACACCTGCTTCGGCGACGGCGGGGTGAGTGAGCAGGATCGACTCGACCTCGAAGGGCGAGACCTTGAAGTCGCTCGCCTTGAACACGTCGTCGGTGCGCCCGACGAAGGTGAGGAAGCCGTCGGTATCGCGCGTGGCGACGTCGCTCGTGTGGAAGAGTCCGTCGTGTTCGACCTTCGCGGTGCGGTCGGGTTCGCCAACGTACCCGGGGGTGAGGTTCACGGGTCGCACGGGCGTCGTCGGCAGGCAGATCTCGCCCTCGTCGGTCTCTTCTCCCGTGACGGGGTCGATCAGCACGATGTCATTGCCGGGCAGCGGGCGCCCCATCGACCCGGGCTTCAGCCGCACCCCGGGGGTGTTGCCGATGACAGCGGTGAGCTCGGTCTGGCCGTAGCCGTCGCGGATCTGGACGCCCCACCACCCCTCGATCGTCGCGATCACCTCCGGGTTGAGGGGCTCGCCGGCCGACAGCAGTTCGCGCAGTGCGCGCGGGCGCTTCTCGAGGGATGCCTGGATGAGCATGCGCCACACCGTGGGCGGTGCGCAGAAGGTCGTGACGCCGCCGCGGTCGAGTTGGTCGACGAGGGCGACCGGATCGAACCGGCTGTAGTTGTACACGAACACGGTGGCCTCGGCGATCCACGGCGCGAAGAAGAGGCTCCAGGCGTGCTTGCCCCACCCGGGCGCGCTGATCGTCATGTGCACGTCGCCGGGGCGCACGCCGATCCAGTACATCGTGGACAGGTGTCCCACCGGATAGGTGAGGTGGGTGTGCTCGACCATCTTGGGCCGTGAGGTGGTGCCCGAGGTGAAGTAGATGATCGAGGCATCCGTCGACCGCGTCACGATTCCCGGTGCGTCGTCGCTCGCCGCGCCCGCGTCGTCGAAATCCCGCCAGCCCGGGCGGTCCGCCCCGACGCCGATGCGCACGAGCGTCGGGTCGAGGTCGTCGAACTTCGCGGCATCCGCCCGATCGGCGATGACGGCGCGGATGCCCGCCCGCTCGATCCGCTCGGCGAGTTCGTCGCGGCCGAGCACGACCGACGTCGGCAGCATCACGGCGCCGATCTTCATGATCGCGAGCATCGCCTGCCAGAGTTCCAGGCGATTGTCGAGCATCAGCATGACGCGGTCGCCATGCCCGAGTCCCAGCGCGATCAGCCAGTTCGCGACGCGGTTCGACTGGCGGCGCAGCTCGTCGAATGTGACGGATGCCTCTCGGCCGTCCTCTTCGACGATGCGCAGCGCTGTGTGGTCGTTGCCTTCGGCGATGCCGTCGAACCAGTCGACGGCCCAGTTGAAGTGCTCGCCCACATCGGGCCAGACGAACGCGGCGCGGGCGGCCTCAAGATCGGCCGCGGTCTCGAGCAGCAGGTCGCGGGCGGCGCGGAACGCGAGTCCGGCGGGTGAGAGGGTCATGATGGTCCTCGGATCTGCGCTGCGGGTGTGCCGCGCGTCGCCGCAAGTCTACGAGCGGGCGAGCGGTGCGGGCGGTCGGGAGGGCGTGCCTGGGCGTGGCGTCGCGCCGGTGCCGTGGCTGGCCGAGGCTGCCCGTCGGCCGTGAGCTTGCGGCGTGCCGCTCGTCTGCCGGGAGGCCCACAGTAGGCTGGCGGCGTGCTGCTGAGCGACCGTGACATCCGAGCCGAGATCTCTACCGGACGGGTCGGCCTCGACCCGTGGGAGCCGTCGATGGTGCAGCCGTCGAGCGTCGATGTGCGCCTCGACCGCTACTTCCGCCTCTTCGACAACCACAAGTACCCCTTCATCGACCCCGCCGAGGACCAGCCCGACCTCACCCACCTCATCGAGGTCGCGCCCGACGAGCCGTTCATCCTGCACCCCGGCGAGTTCGTGCTCGGCTCGACGTTCGAGCAGGTCACGCTCCCCGACGACATCGCCGCGCGCCTGGAGGGGAAGTCGTCGCTGGGGCGTCTGGGCCTCCTCACCCACTCGACGGCGGGGTTCATCGACCCGGGATTCTCGGGGCACGTGACCCTCGAGCTCTCGAACGTCGCGACCCTGCCGATCAAGCTGTGGCCCGGCATGAAGATCGGGCAGCTCTGCTTCTTCCGCCTGTCCTCGGCGGCCGAGAACCCCTACGGCACGGGCCCGTACCTCAACCGCTATCACGGGCAGCGCGGCCCCACGGCATCCCGCTCGTCGCAGAACTTCCACCGGACCGACGTCGGGTCGACTGACGCGGGAGCGCTCGGAGGCTGAGTCGCCCGAGTCGGAGGCCGTGTCCACGCCGGTTTTCGCCGCGACGGGGCTAGCCTCGTCAGCGGAGACGGGAGGTGTGGCATGCACCGTCATCATCACGCATCGGAGGATGCCTCGGTCGTCGTCGCGCGCCGGCCGAGGATCGTCGTCAGCGTCCTCCTCACCCTCATCGCCGTCGCCACGGCGGTCGGCGCTTTCGCGATGTGGCCGCACGGTGCCGCCGCCGCCCTGACGCCGGGATCGGCGCAGGTGGCCGTCGACGGCACGACGTTCCCGACCGCGACGGTGCAGTCGATCTCCCCGACGTGCGCGGGAGTGGGGGATGCCGGTGCGCCGACGGCGGGCTCGGGCTGCGAGACTGCGACGGTCACGATCCTCGACGGCGACCGAGCGGGAACGCGCGCGGACGTCCAGTTGCAGGGCCCGCTGGCCGCGGCGGGCATCAGCCCGGGCGACCAGGTCCGGCTGATGATCGCGCCCGCGGCGGCGCAGGCGTCCGGCGATCCGGGCACGGTGCAGGACGCGGCGCAGGGCCTGGCGCAGGGCACGGCGCAGGAGGCGGGGCAGGGCACGGCGCAGGACGCTGTGCCGGCCCCGGAGGAGCCCGGCGCGGCGACGCCGGGGGTCTCCGTCTTCGGCGTCGTGCGCACCGGCCCGTTCCTCCTCTGGGCGATCGTGTTCGTCGTGATCATCGGGCTCGTGGGACGGTGGCGGGGACTGCTCGCGATCGTCGGTCTCGGGTTCAGCGGCGTCGTCGTCGCGATCTTCACCCTGCCGGCTCTCTTGAACGGGTCGTCCGGCGTCGCCGTCGCCCTCGTCAGCGCCGGGGCGATGCTCTACGTCGTGCTCTACCTCGCGCACGGCGTCTCGATGCGCACGAGCGCGGCGCTCGCCGGCACCCTTGCCGGCGTGCTGATCACCGCAGTGATCGCGCAGCTCGCCATCGTGAGCACACGCCTCAGCGGCATCGCCGACGACGGCACTGGCACGCTGGCCGGGATGACGAGTCATCTCGACTTCCAGGGCCTTCTCGCCTGCGCGGTCATCATCGCGGGGCTCGGGGTGCTCAACGACGTGACCGTCACACAGAGCTCCTCGGTGTGGGAGCTGCGGGCGGCGGCGCCCCAGGCATCCCGCCGCCGCCTCTTCGCACAGGCCATGCGCATCGGGCGCGACCACATCGCGTCGACGATCTACACGATCGTCTTCGCCTACGCGGGCGCCTCGCTCGGCGTGCTGCTCCTCGTCTCCGTCGCCGACACCCCGCTGCTCACCCTCCTGAGCTACGACGACATCGCGACGGAGATCGTCCGCGCCGTGTGCAGCGGGATCGGGCTCGTCCTCGCCATCCCGATCACGACGGCGATCGCGGTCGCGCTCGTCCCGCCCACGCGCGTGGACGGAACCGAGCGGCCGCCGCGCGACGTGAGCGCGGAGGACATGTCGAAGATCGACTGGCTCCGATCGCTGCAGACTCCGGCCGGTTCGACGGGCGGCATCCCGGCGGGGGGCTGATCAGCGCGGGCGGCTGATCAGCGCGCGATGCGCGCGCAGTCGGCGCAGAGGCCGAACACCTCGAAGACGTGTCGTGTGACGGTGTAGCCGCGCGCCGCCGCGGCGGCCTGGATCCACTCCTCGGACGGAGGGTCGATCTCGTCGGACTTGCCGCAGTTCTCGCACACGAGGTGATGGTGGTGCGCGCCGTCGCCGCACGCCTTGTAGAGCTGTTCGCCCTCGACGGTGATCGCGTCGACGAGCCCCGCGGCGGTCAGCGCGTTCAGCTGGCGGTACACGGTGGCAAGACCCACGCGGTCGCCGCCCGCCTCGAGCTCGGCGTGCAGCTGCTGCGCGGAAGTGAACCCGTCCTTGCCGTCCAGAGCCTGCCGGATGGCCGCCTTCTGGGCGGTGCGGCGTACGCCGGTCGCTGCCGTCATCGGTGCCCCTCCCGTGGCTGGAAGGCCCAGTCTACGGCGGCATCCCGCGCCGCGGGCGGACGCCCGCCGGACGCACGGCGCACGCACCGTGGACGCGCGCCCGTCCTCACACCCGACTGCGCGCCTGTCGTCACGCCAGGCTGCGTGCCCGCACCGCGGCGATGACCCGGCACACGAGGTAGATCACGAACGAGATGGTCGTGATGAAGGGCGAGACGGGGAGTGTGCTGCCGATCGCGACGAGGATCCCGCCGACGGCCGAGACGAGCCCGAACACCATGCTGAGCAGCGGCACCGCAAGGCTCGACTTCACCACCTGCATGGCGGCCGCGGCCGGGGTGACCAGGAGCGCCAGCACCAGGAGCGCGCCGATCACCTGCACGGCGATCGCGACCGTCAGCGCCAGGGCGATCATGAAGACCACGGAGAGGCTTCGCGTCGGAACGCCGCGGGAGAGCGCGACGTCGGGGTCGAGCGAGTCGAACGACAGCGGCCGCCAGATGATGAGCAGCGCCGCGAGTACGACGACGGAGCCGCCCACGAGGAGGCCGAGCTTGTCGAAGCCGACGGAGACGATCTGCCCCGTGAGCAGGCCGAACTTGTTCGCCGACCTCCCCGGGTAGAGCGACAGGCAGAGGATGCCGATGCCGAGCCCGAACGGCATGAGGACGCCCACGATCGAGTTGCGATCTCGTGCCCGCGTGCCCAGGAGCCCGACGATGAGAGCCGCGAGGAGCGACCCGATCGTCGACCCGACGAGGACGTCCACGCCGAGCAGCAGTGCCACTGCGGCTCCGGCGAAGGTGAGCTCGGAGATGCCGTGCACCGCGAAGGCCATGTCGCGCTGCATCACGAAGACGCCGATGAGCCCGCCGACGATGCCGATGATGCCGCACGCGATCACGGAGTTGCCGACGAGGCCGAGCAGCTCGCCGTACCGGGACCAGTCGAAGATGTCGTCCATCACTCATGCTCCGCGTGGTGGGGGTGATCGTGGAGGTCGGCGTGCTCGATGTCCTCCGGCGCGCCGAGCCAGTGGGTGCCGTCGCCGCGGATCACGAGCGCGCGGTTCGCGACCTCGATGACGGGGGCCACGTCGTGAGAGATGAACAGGACCGCCGCACCGCGCCGCTGCTGCGCGATGGCGAGGTCCACGATCCCCTGCTTGTGCGCCACGTCGAGGCTCGACAGCGGCTCGTCGAGCAGCAGGATTGCCGGTTCGTCCACGATCGCCTGTGCGACGCGCAGCCGCTGCTGCTCGCCCCCCGAGAGGTCGCCGATCGGCCGCCGGGCGAGGTGCTCGCCGCCGACCGCCGCGATCGCCTTGTCGATGGCCGCCTTGTCGCCGCGGCGCAGCAGCGGCAGGCCGAACCGCGTTCCGGTGCGCCCGAGCGTCACGAGGTCGCGTCCCGTCAGCGGGGCGCCCCGCGGGATGATCCGCTGCTGCGGCACGTACCCGATGCGTCGATCGCCGCGGCGGGCCGGCTCGCCCAGCACTCGGACCGATCCGCGGTCGAGGTGGTCGAGACCGAGGATCGCCCGGAACAGCGTCGTCTTCCCCGCGCCGTTCGGGCCCAGGATGACGATGAAGTCCCCGGGCGCGACGGACAGGTCGAGGTGATCGAAGATCGGTTTGTCGCGCGTGCTGATCGCCGCGTCGGCGAGCTCGAGAACGGGGCCGGTCGGGTCCGGCGCCGCACTCACTTCAGCGCTGCCTGAATGTTCGCCACGTTCTCGGTCATCCACGAGACATAATCCTGCCCCTCGGGCAGCGTCTCGGAGAACTTGACGATCGGAACGTTCGCCGTGTCCGCCGTGGCGATGATCTGCTCGGCCTCCGGGCCCTCGGTCTGGGTGTTCAGGGCGAGGAAGTGCAGGCTGCCGCCGGTGATGAGGTCGGTCACCGACTTGAGGTCGGCGACGGAGACGCCCGTGCCCTCCTCGATCGCTTCGGCGAACGAGGGCGGCGTGACGTCGGTGCAGCCGGCGGCTTCGAGCAGGTAGCCGGGGACGGGCTCGGTCATGAGGATGTCGCCGCAGTCCTTCGTCCCCTCCACGGTGGCCAGCAGAGCGTCGAGCTTGCCGTCGAACTCGTCGAGGTTCGCCGCGAACGTGTCCTTCGCCGACGGGTCGAGCGTGGTCAGCTCGTCGGCGATCGCCGCCGCGACCTTCTTCATGCCCTCCAGCGAGTACCAGAAGTGCTCCGCGCCCATGCCCTCTTCAGTGAGTCCGGTGACCTTCTCGGCGGAGACCTCGGGGATGTCGACGTCGCCGACGAGGGTCGACATGAAGTCGTCGTAGCCCGCGCCGTTGAGCACGATGAGATCGGCGTTCGCGACGGCGAGCTTGTCCTGTGCGGTGGCCTCGAACTCGTGCGGGTCCTGCGAGGTGCCCTCGATGATGCTCGTGACGGTGACGTCGTCGCCGCCGATGGCCGAGGCGATCGATCCGTACACGTCGGTGGATGCCGCGATCGTGATCGCGCCGTCGTCGCCGGGGCTGCTCGCGCCGCCCGATCCGCCGGACGACCCGCCCGCGCATCCGGTCAGGACGAGCGACGCCGCCGTGAGGACGGTCGCGGACAGGAGGAGGGGGCGGATGATCTTCTTCACAGGGTGAGCTTACTGAGATTAGTTATCAATCTCAACTCGGGCTTCTCCGTCGAGAACGCACAACAGCACCGCTTTCGCGATGGGAGCGGTGCTGTCATGCGTTCTCGAGAGTCGGCGGGATGCCGGGGCGAAGACTATCCGAGCGCGACGGCCAGCTCGTTCGGCGTGTGGGGGAGGACGACGGATGCCACGACCTCGCCCGTCGTCAGGTCGACGGCGTGCACGCTGTTCGTCGCCGGCTCCGTGACGTACGCACGGTCGCCGTTCACCTTGATCGCGGGGTGCGGATCCTGCCACTGCACGGGGCCCGTCCACGCGCCGATCACCGGGTGGCTCGCCGCGATCTCGCCGCTCGCGGGGTCGAGCACGTGCACCTGCCCGTCGGTGGCGAGGATGTAGGCGAGGTCGCCGGGCCCGCGAGCGATGTCGCGGAAGGTGTACTGCACGTTCGGGGGCAGGGTCACGACCCGGTAGGTCTTCGCGGCCGTGTCGATCAGGGTGACCGCGTTCAGCAGGTAGCCCTCGGCATCCGGATCGTTCTTGTAGTCGCCGACGACGACGGGGCTCGTCTCGGAGACGTAGGCGTTGCCCATGCGGCCGTACGCGTCGGGCGCCGTGAACTTCGTGAAGGTGCCGTCGGAGTACAGCAGGGCGCCGTTCTCGCAGCCGAAGATCACGGCCTCGCCCTCGGCGGTGCCTTCACCGTGGATGCCGGGGCACTGGTCGCTCGATGCGAGATCGTGGTAGTGGTCGTCGTGAGGTTCGAGCGCGACGGCGCCGCTGCGGCCCTCCGCGGTGCCCACGGTGGTCAGGAGCGTCCCGTCCTCCAGAACGATCGAGACGCCGTGATGCGGGGATGCCGCCGTGTAGGTCGAGGTCTCGGGGGCGACGCCGTAGCCCTGGGCGAAGGCATCCGTATCGAGGATCGTCGTCGTGCCGGAGCCGTCGTCGAAGAGGACCGTCCTGCCGTGATGCGTGACGACGTGGCCGGCGGCCGTGGCGTCGAAGACGACGTCGGTGAGCGCGGGCGCCGTCGTGTCGAGCATCTGGAAGCCGGCGGAGGTCGTGACGGCGATCGTCTTGCCGTCGCCGAAGGCGTTCAGCCGCGTGAACTCCTCCGTCGCCAGTTCGTCGACGACCTCGAGGGTCTCGCCGTCGAGGACGGCGATCCCGCCCGCGTAGGAGACGGCGACGCGGCCTTCCGTGGTCGTGGCCGTGCCGGTCGGCGAGGTATCCGCTCCGGCGGGGGCTCCGGTCGTGCCGGCGCAGGCGGTGGCGACGAGCGCGAGGCCCGCGAGCCCCGCGACGGCCGCCGCGATTCGCATGGTGTGGTGCATTTCTCCCTTTCGTGTGCGCCTCAAGGGGCGCGTTCGTGAGTGGGCTGGCTTCCCAGCCCCTGTCCGATGCGCAGGGTGTTCTCGCGCATCATGGCCAGATAGGTGTCGGCGCCGTCGCCAGGCGCCGTCAGCGATTCGGTGAACAGCTCGACGACGTCGACGTCGACGCCCGCCTCGGCGGCCAGCACCTGCACCAGGCGGTCGGGCTGCGAGGACTCGGCGAAGATCGTCGGCACCCCGGCATCCTCGATCGCGGTCGTGAGGGTCCGCAGATCGGCGGCGCTCGGCGCGGCGAGGGTGGTGCCCCCGGGGATGACCGCGCCCACGAGGCGGAAGTCGAACCGGTCGGCGAGGTAGCCGAACACGTGGTGGTTCGTCACGAGGGCGCGGTGCGCGCGGGGGATCGCCGCGAAGGTCGCCGTCATCTCGGCATCCACGTCGCGGAGCTGCGCGCGATACGCATCCGCGTTCGCGGTGATCGCCGCGGCGTCGACCCCGTCGATGCCGGCGATCTCGCGCTCGAGCGCGTCGACGACGTCGATCATGCGCCCGGGATCGGTCCAGAAGTGCGGGTCGGCGGCTCCCCCCGCGTCTTCCGAGGTGTAGTCGAGGACGTCGATGTGGTCGCCCGCGACGAACGACGCCACGCCCCGCTCGACGGCTCGGTCGAGGTGCTGCTGCATGCCCTCTTCGAGGCCGAGCCCGTTCGAGACGACGAGGGCCGCGGCATCCATGAGCGCCGCCTCCTGCGCGGAGATCTCGAACGAGTGCGGGTCGGCGCCGCGCTTCATGAGGGTCGTGACCTGCGCTTGGGTTCCCGTGATCTCGCCGACGACGTCGCCGAGGATGTTGGTCGTCACGACGATCTGCGGGCGGTCGGCCGACGTGGATGCCGCGGCCCCGCAGCCCGTCAGGGCGAGCGCGAGAGCGGCGAGGCCCGCGGCGCCCGCGAGGGCGCGCCCGATCATCGCCCGACCTCCGCGAGGAAGAACGGCGCGGTCGGCGTCTGCAGAGTGCGCGCGACCCGAGCGCCGTCGGCGTAGTCGGTCTCGTGCACGAGGCCGGCGGACGGATCGTTGAGGTAGGCGCGCTGGCCGTCGAGCGTCAGCGACACGCCGGCGGTCACCGCCGCGATGAGGGGGTCCGTCGCCGCGAGCTCGGCGCCGTCGCGGAAGACGCGCACGCGGCCCTCGACATCCAGCGCGACGACGTGCCCGTCGGCGTCGTC
Organism: Microbacterium sp.; assembly: GCF_017305435.1. GTDB lineage: Bacteria > Actinomycetota > Actinomycetes > Actinomycetales > Microbacteriaceae > Microbacterium. Next base: position 99,019 of record NZ_JAFKIP010000005.1, read on the forward strand.
GACCGCGGTGACGTGCACGAGCGGACTCCGGGTCGCGACGAACTGCCAGGTCGCCGCACGCGTGTCGAGCAGCCAGAATCCGGCGGCTCCCGCGAGGGCCGCGACGGTCGGCCTCCCCTTGCGGCCGTCGAACGCGGTCGCCCGGTCGGCAGCGGCGTCGGTGGGGAACGGGACGTGCGTGAAGACGACCCGGCCGTCCTCCCACGTGGCGAGGAGCGCGCCGTCGGCGCAGCCGATCGCGAGGGCCGCGACGGTCGTGATCGCTCCGGATGCCCCGGCGCAGGGGGCGGCGGCATCCGTCGCCTCGCCGCCCGGTCCGTAGTAGACGAGGTGCTCGCCGTGAGTCACGAGCGCACCGTCGTGGAGCGGGGCGATCAGGCCTGGCCCGGGCGGAGTCTGCAGGCGGAAGGTCTCGACGATCTCGCCGCGCGAGAGGGCGGCGTTGTCGAGGAGCACCGCGTCCCCCGAGTCGGCGAAGCGGATGCCGGTGGAGCCGGCGGTCGAGAGGATGCCCCATGTGACGGTGGCAACGCCCGCACCGGGCACCGTGCCGATGACGCGCGGCGGCGCGAGGTAGAAGTGGAAGTGGTCGCCGTGGTTCCAACTCCACCGTCCGGAGTCGACGATCGCGACGCCGTCCGGTGTCGTGACGAAGCCGTAGCGGCCGTCGCTCGCGAGGGCCGACGGCGTGCCCGCCGCGCCGAGCTCGCTCGCCTCGCCGGTGAGGAGGTCCACGAGTCCGACCGCCCCCGCGGCGTCGACCGACAGGAGGGCGAGCGGGGGCTCGGAGACCTCTTCGGCGCCCGCGACCACGCCATGCGCGGTGCCGGTCGAGGCGGGGTCGGATGCCGAGGTCGCGGCACCGGGCATGGCCGGCGCGGTCGTGCCGGCGCAGCCGGAGAGCGCCATTGCGGCGATGAGGGTCGAGAAGAGAGCGGCTCTCGCGACGAGGGGGCGGGCGGAGGTCATGCGGTCCTTTCCGGACGGGCCACCGAGACGGCATCCACGCGGGGAGCGGTGGCGGGCGCGTGCGGCGTGTTGCGGGGGATGAGGCGCGCGGTGCCCGCTCGGGCACCGGCGGAGGCGGTGGCGAGCGCGATCGCGGTGGCGGCGATCGACGCGCCGGCGGCGGTGCCGAGGTACCAGGAGGCGAGCAGGCCCAGGGCGACGGCGACGATGCCGAACGCCGCGGCGAGGATCATCGTCGACGGGATCCGCGTCGTCCAGGCCCGGGCGGCGACGGCCGGGGCGAGCAGCAGGCCTACGACGAGGAGCGTGCCCACGGCGGGGAACGAGGCGACGACGGCGAGGGTCACGAGGCCGACGAGGGCGACGTGCGCACGCTGTGGGCGCAGGCCGAGCGTCGTCGCGATCCTGCTGTCGAACGCCGTCGCCACGAACGACCGGTGGAAGGCGGCGCAGACGCCGATCGTCACGAGCGCGGCCACGCCGAGCACGGCGATGTCGCCGGGGCGGATCGCGAGGATGTCGCCGAAGAGGAGCGCCGTGGCATCCGTCGCGAAGCTGCGCGAATGGGAGACGATGATGACGCCCACCGACAGCATCGCGACGAACAGCAGCCCGATGCTCGTGTCGTACGACAGTCGACCGCGCCGCTGCAGCATGCCGATCGTCGCGCTCATCGCGACGGCGCTGACCGCAGCGCCGAAGAGCACCGGCAGCCCCAGGACGGTCGCGAGGGCCACCCCCGGCAGCATCCCGTGACCGATGGCCTCGCCGAGGAAGGCCATGCCGCGGATGACGACCCACGTGCCGACGACCCCGCAGATGACCGCGACGAGCGATCCGCCCGCGAGGGCGTGGACGAAGAACTCCGCGGCGAACGGGGTGAGCGGGGGCATGGTCAGCCACCCTAGCGATAAACGATAACGATTATCAATTGCTACACTCGTGCGCGTGATGCCCGCTCTGACGACCCGTGATCTCTGCTTCGCCTACGACGGCGTCGACGTACTGCACGATGTCAGCGTCGAGCTTCTGCCGGGCGAGGTCGTCGCGATCGCCGGTCCGAACGGCTCCGGCAAGTCGACCCTCATCGAGCTCCTCGCCGGAGTGCGCCGACCGCGCCGCGGCGAGATCCAGCGCCGCGGGGATCTGGCGCTCGTCGTACAGCGCCCCGCCGCCCCGGCGGAGCTCCCGGTGAGCGCCGCCGACGTGGTCGCCATGGGGACGTGGAAGCGTGGCGCCCGGATGCCCCGCTCCGCCGCGCGGGCCGCCGTGGCCGAGGCGCTCGACCGCGTCGGCATGCGGGAGGTCGCGAGCCGTCCGCTGCTAGCGCTGTCCGGTGGGCAGCGCCAGCGCGTCTTCCTCGCTCAGGGGATCGTGCGGCGCCCCGGCATCCTGCTGCTCGACGAACCCGCCGCGGGCCTCGATGCGACGAGTGTCGACCGCATGCAGCGGATCCTCGCGGAAGAGGCGGCCCGCGGGGCCGTCGTCGCATGCGTCTCGCACGACGGCGACGCGATCGCCGGCGCCGATCGCGTGGTCCGTCTCGAGGGCGGGATTCGCGTCGCCTGATCGGCACGCGGCGCCCACTCCGGCCGAGAACGCACGACAGCACCGCTCCCGGGTGGGAAGCGGTGCTGTCGTGCGTTCTCGGGGCGTCGGCCGGATGCCGGGGTGCCCGCTCGACGCGGATCAGGCGTCGCGCGTGGTGGCGCCGCGCTGGAACCCGGCGTCGAAGCCGCGCTCGTAAGCGGTCTCGGCGGCGCGCCCGGCGTGGCCGTGGTGGCCGTGGTGGCCGCCCCGGTGCCCGCGATGACCGGCGTGGCCGGCGTGACCGTGGTGGTCCCCGCCGCAGCCGCCGTCGGCGGACTGATCGGGGCCGAAGCCGCGGTGGTGACCCGGGCCGAACCCCGGGCGGAGCCCGGGTCCGAACGCGGGTCCGAAGGCCGGGCCACGGCGACCGGGGCCGAAGCCCCGGCGACCGCGCGGACCGCGCGGCATCCGCTCGTCGGGGTTCCAGCCCAACTCGATCGCGATCGCCTCGAGGCTTGCGAGGGTGGTCGCGAAGTCCTCCGGCGAGACCGCGCCGGAGACGCGGGCGCGGATGTCGCCCGCCGCTTCGGCGAGGCGCGCGTGGGCCGCGCGTCCCTCGTCGGTCAGCGTCCAGGCGCCGTCGGTCTCGGCGACCCAGCCGCGTTCGATGAGTCCGCGGAGCTTCTTGCCGCCGCGGTGCTCGAGACGAGCGCGCAGCGCCGGAGACGACGCGTCTCCGGCGAGAAGGCTGAGCAGGCGCCAGTCGCGACGGCTTGCGCCGTCCTGCTCGAACGCGGACGCGAACTCGCGGGCGAGCAGGCGGTCGGCGGCGCGCAGCCAGTATCCGAACGGGCGGGCGGGGGTGGTGTCAGGTGAGTTCTCCATGAGGGAGTCCTTTCGTTGAAGTCGTGGGCGGCTCGGGTGAGCCGCGGTACATGTCATAGTGCATGTACATGAAGTATGACATGTATTTCCGAAGCATGTCAAGTCACATGTAAATTGGATGCCATGACCGACCCGACTCCCGCCGAGCTCGACGCCATAGCCGCCGCCCTGGCGCGCCTCCGTGGCCGCGGTCCCGGGCGTTTCGGCCCGGGTGGCCCGGGTGGTCCCGGTGGTCCGGGCGGTCCGAGTGGCCGCGGCGCGGGCCCGTTCGGCGGACACGGTCATCCTGGTCACGAATGGCTCCGCGCCGAGCGCGCCGAGCGCGGCGAGCGCGGCGCCGGCCATGGCTTCCCCGGCGGCCCGGGCGCGCGCATCGGAGGCCCCGCACGCCTGCGTCTGCTCGAGGCGCTGGCCGCGGCATCCCACCCTCTGTCGGTCAGCGAGCTCGGCGAGGCGATCGGCGTCGACCAGCCGCGCGCCTCGCGGCTCGTTCAGCAAGCCGTCGACCTCGGGCTCGTGCGTCGCGAGGCCGATCCGGACGATGCGCGTCGCACGCGCATTGCGCTGACCGACGACGGCGCGCGCGTCGCGCGCGGGTTCCGGGGCCAGCGTCGAGAGCACCTGTCGCAAGCGCTCCAGGACTTCACCGTCGACGAGCGCGCGGAACTCGCCCGCCTTCTTGCGAAGCTCGCCGACGCCTGGCCCGAACACCGCTGACCGGCCGGTTCGCCTCCTAGGCACATCCGGATGCCGCTGCGCAAGCCCCGGCATCCCGGGACCCCTCGCCGCGCCGCTTCGCTACCGTGGAAGGCATGACCGTGTCGACTCCGGCCGCCGACCCGCTGGCCTCTCGCCCTCTCGCCCGCTGGGTCTTCTGGCCCGCCGCCGTCGTCATCGCGGGTGTCGCGGCCTTCGCGATCGTCGTGCCGGACGTCGCCGAGCAGACCTTCGCGGCGATCCAGGCGACGATCGTGCGTACCTTCAACTGGTACTACGTGCTGATCGCCGCGTTCTTCGTCGCGTTCGTGCTGGTGCTCGGCTTCAGCCGGTTCGGCGACATCCGTCTCGGCAAGGACGACGACGAGCCGGACTTCTCCACGGGCGCCTGGTTCTCGCTGCTGTTCGCTGCGGGCATGGGCATCGGCTTGGTCTTCTACGGCGTGAGCGAGCCGCTCAGCCATTTCATCTCGCCGCGCCCCGGCGTCACCGGCACCGAGGCGCAGCTCGCGCAGAGCGCACTCATCCAGACGTACCTGCACTGGGGTGTGCAGGCCTGGGCGATCTACGTCGTCATCGGCGTCGCCCTCGCGTACGCGATCCACCGTCGGCGCCGACCGGTGTCGATCCGCTGGGCGCTCGAGCCGCTCCTCGGCAAGCGCGTACGCGGCACATGGGGCAACGTCATCGACGCGCTCGCTCTCGTCGGCACCGTGTTCGGCGTCGCGACCTCCCTCGGACTCGGCGTCCTGCAGATCGGGGCGGGGCTGGATGCCGCAGGCTTCGGCACGCCGGACACGCTCATGCAGATCGTCATCATCGCGGTCATCACGGTCGTCGTGCTCTTCTCCGTGCTGTCCGGCGTGGCCAAGGGCATGAAGTGGCTGTCGAGCATCAACCTGATCCTCGCCGCGGTGCTTCTCGTCTTCATCCTGTTCGCGGGCCACACCGAGTACCTGCTGCGCGAGTGGGTGCAGTCGATCGGCGCGTACTTGCAGAACTTCGTGGGACTGAGCTTCACCGTGAGCGCGTTCCAGGGCGAGGCCGGCGAGCAGTGGCAGGCGGCGTGGACGTCGTTCTACTGGGGCTGGTGGATCTCGTGGGCGCCCTTCGTCGGCATCTTCATCGCGCGCGTGAGCAAGGGGCGCACGGTGCGCCAGTTCGTGCTGGGCGTTCTCGTCGTGCCGACGCTCGTCGGGATCCTGTGGTTCGCGGTGCTCGGCGGTTCGGCGCTGTACCAGGAGGTCCAGAGCCCCGGCTCGATGCTCGCCGCCGACGGGTCGGTCGATCTGCAGGGCGCCCTGTTCCAGCTGTTCCAGCATCTCCCCGCGACGCAGGTGCTCACGATCGGCGCGATCGTGCTGATCGGCATCTTCTTCGTGACGTCCGCCGATTCGGGCGCCCTCGTGATGGGAATGATCGCGACCGGCGGCGACGCCGAGCCGAAGCGCTGGATCCGCGTGTTCTTCACTCTCGCCACGGCCGTGCTCGCGGTCGCGCTGCTGGTCGCAGGCGGACTCTCCGCGCTGCAGACGGCGGCGATCACGATCGCGTTGCCGTTCAGCGTCGTCATGCTCCTCATCTGCTGGGCGACGATCATCGCGTTCCGCCGCGAGCGCCGCGTCTACGACCGTGCGGAGCGCGCGCAGCTCGTCGACTACGTCGGCGAGCACTACGGTCTCGACGTCGAGACCGGCAACGAGCAGGGCGTACGGATGCCGGGGTGGTGGCGCGCGCGGCGGCGTCCCCCGTCCTGACGAGCCCTCGGCCGGCGCGCGTCAGTCTCGGCGCACGTGCTTCGGCAGGCGAACGAACAGCAGCAGCACGAGACCCGCGAGCAGCACGATCGCAATGCCGAGGATGCCCCAGTAGGTCGCGCCGAACGCGACGATGAACAGGGTCCACATGGCGGGCGAGATGAAGCTCGCGACGCGGCCCGTCGTGGCGTAGAGGCCGAAGATCTCGCCCTGCATGCCCACCGGCGTGACTCGTGCGAGCAGCGAGCGGGATGCCGCCTGCGCGGGCCCCACGAACGCGCACAGGATGAGGCCGCCGACCCAGAACGGCGCCTTGCCGCCGTCGTGCAGGAGGAAGACGGCGAGAGCGATCACCACGAGTCCGGTGAGCGAGGTCACGATGACCGCCCGCGCGCCGAAGCGGTCGTCGAGGCGCCCGGCGATCACCGTCGACACGCCCGCGACGAGGTTCGCGACGATGCCGAAGATCATGACCTCGTTGGGCGTGAACCCGAAGGCGACGGCTGCCAGCACGCCGCCGAACGCGAAGACGCCCGCGAGCCCGTCGCGGTAGACGGCGCTGGCGACGAGGAACCAGAACGTCGAGCGGTGCTCGCGCCGCAGGCGCGCGATGTCGCGGACGAGCTCGCGATACGCGCCGAAGAAGCTGACGCGCCGCGTGCCGCCGTCACGCGCCGGCGGCTCCGGGACGTTCAGGAAGAGCGGGATCGAGAAGACGATCGTCCACACGCCGCACCCGACCGCGATGAGCCGGTAGGCGAGGCCGCCGCTGGTGTCCATGCCGAACCAGTCGGCGAAGGTCAGTGCGACCACGAGGCCGAGCGCGAGGATGCCGCCGATGTAGCCGAGCCCCCAGCCGAGGCCGCTCACGCGGCCGACGGTGCGCGGCGTCGAGACGCTGACGAGGAGCGCGTTGTAGTTGACGCCGGCGATCTCGGAGACGACGGCGCCGATCGAGACCATGATCGCGCCGTACCAGAAGTACATCGGGTCGGCGAAGACGAAGAAGAGACTGAACTGGATGAGAGCGAGGAGCACCGTCGTCACGAGCAGCCAGCGCTTCTTGCGCCCGGCCCGGTCGGCGAGCTGGCCGAGGACCGGGGCGACGAGCAGGATCAGGATGCCGGCGAGCGTCGAGATCAGGCCGTAGCCGCTCGAGAGGTCGGCGAGAGCGCGCTCCTTGACCGGATCCTTGTCGGCGAGGGCGGCGATGTCGGCCGGCAGGAAGCTGTCCGAGACGAGATACAGCGACACGAAGACGAAGGTCAGGATGACGGAGTTGAACGGCTGCGTCGCCCAGTCCCACATCGCCCACGAGCGGACCTCGCGGCGCGGCACGTGCCGCTCGTCGCCCGAGTCCTGGAACACCTCGCCGATCGCGCCGAGCGCTCGCGTGTCGGCAGGCATCGGGGGCGTCTGAGGGGCGGATCTCGGCGTGGATCGCGGGGCGGAGGCGGGGTCCATGTCGGTCATGCTGAAGCCCTTCGATGAACAGAGAGTGACGACGCCGTCACGGTGCGTCCTCAGACTATGACCGCGCGGACGGATACCGTGGTCACATGGCATCCGACATTGCACCCTCCTCTGCCGAAGTGACGTCTGCTGCGGCCGAACCCGCTGACGCGGCGGAGGCGGCATCCACCCCCTCTTTCGCCGACCTGGGACTCGACGCCCCCGTCCTGAAGGCGTTGAAGGACGTCGGCTACGAGACGCCGTCTGCGATCCAGGCGGCGACGATCCCTCCGCTGCTCGCGGGTCGCGACGTGCTCGGCACCGCGCAGACCGGCACGGGCAAGACGGCCGCGTTCGCGCTGCCGATCCTGTCGCGCCTCGACCTGTCGCAGAAGACGCCCCAGGCGCTCGTGCTCGCGCCGACCCGCGAACTCGCCCTGCAGGTGTGCGAGGCATTCGAGTCGTACGCCGCGCACCTGCGCGGCGTGCATGTCCTCCCCGTCTACGGCGGACAGGGGTACGGCCAGCAGCTCTCGGCGCTGCGGCGCGGCGTGCACATCGTCGTCGGCACGCCGGGGCGCATCATGGACCACCTCGACAAGGGCACCCTCGACCTGTCGGAGCTCCGCTACCTCGTCCTCGACGAGGCCGACGAGATGCTGCGCATGGGCTTCGCCGAGGACGTCGAGACGATCCTCGCCGAGACCCCCGACGACAAGCAGGTCGCGCTCTTCTCGGCGACGATGCCGGCGCAGATCCGGCGCCTCGCCGGCACCTACCTGAAGGACCCCGACGAGATCAACGTCAAGGCGAAGACCTCGACCGCGACGAACATCACGCAGCGCTACCTCGTCGTGTCGTATCCGCAGAAGGTCGACGCGCTCACCCGCATCCTCGAGGTCGAGCCCTTCGAGGGGATGATCGTCTTCACCCGCACCAAGAACGAGACCGAGACCCTCGCGGAGAAGCTCCGCGCCCGCGGGTACACCGCCGCCGCGATCAACGGTGACATCGCGCAGGCCCAGCGCGAGCGCACGGTGAACCAGTTGAAGGACGGCAAACTCGACATCCTCGTCGCCACCGACGTCGCCGCGCGCGGGCTGGATGTCGAGCGGATCAGCCACGTCGTCAACTTCGACCTGCCGATCGACACCGAGTCGTATGTCCACCGGATCGGCCGTACCGGTCGCGCGGGACGCACGGGTGACGCGATCAGCTTCGTGACGCCGCGCGAGCGTCGCATGCTGGCATCCATCGAGAAGGCGACGCGTCAGCCGCTCACCGAGATGACGCTGCCGAGCGCCGACGACGTCAACGCGACGCGCCTCACCCGTTTCGACGACGCCATCACGGCGGCGCTGTCCGAGACCGAGCGCATCGACCGCTTCCGCGACATCATCAACCACTACGTCCGCCACCACGACGTGCCCGAGGCGGACGTCGCCGCCGCGCTCGCCGTCGTCGCGCAGGGCGAGACGCCGCTGCTGCTGGATGCCGCGGACGACGAGCCCGCGCGCCGAGAACGTGACCGGTTCGACCGGGACCGCGGCCGGGACCGCGAACAGGGCGACCGCGGCGACCGGCCGCGCCGTGAGCGTCGCGACGGCGCGACGGCGACGTACCGGATCGAGGTCGGGCGGCGGCACAAGGTCGAGCCGCGCCAGATCGTCGGCGCGCTCGCCAACGAGGGCGGCTTCCGCCGCGAGGACTTCGGCGCGATCCAGATCCGCCCGGACTTCTCGCTCGTGGAGCTTCCCGCCGACCTGCCGCGCGGAACGCTCGACCGCCTGGCGAACACGCGCATCTCGGGCCGTCTGATCGAGATCAAGCCCGATCGCTTCCAGCGCTCCGCGAAGCGCCCCGAGCGTCGCTACCGCGACTGAGGGGCGGGCAGGGAGCGCGTGGCCTCCTCGAGCAGTTCGAGCACGTGACGATACTCCTTCCCGGTCGCCCGCGTCATGCCGAGTTCGCACGTGCGATTGCAGGAAGCGTGACCATCGGCGTCGAGGGCACGCACTTCGGCGGCTTCAGCGGCGGTCGCCGATGCCGTGAGTTCGGGGTGCAGCATCCCGCGGTCACCGGCGAAACCGCAGCATCCCCAGGCATCCGGGACCCTCACCTCGTGGGCGACGGCGTCTCCGACCGCATGAAGTGCCGGGTTCAGCCCCATCTGCGTCGACGAACAGGTCGGATGCAGGACGAGAGTGTCGACGATGGGTGAGATGTCGCCGAGAACGGGCAACACCTCGCGCGCGACGAAGTCGACGGCGTCTTCTGTGCGGTAGGCGAGCCCCGCGTCGTCGAAGATATGCGCGAAGCCCTCGGTGCAGCTCGCGCCGTCGCTCACGATGACGAGCTCGCCGTTCCGCGAAGCACCGCGCACGGAGTCGACGACTCGCCGCACCATGACGTCGCGGCCCGCCGCGTAGCCCTTCGACGTCCAGGGCGTCGAGCAGCACAGCGTCTCTATGCCCTCGGGCACGACGACGCTGATGCCCGCGCGTTCGAGGAGTCGTGTGAACGCCGCAGTCACGCCGATGCCGTCACCCGCCGCGCCGAACATGCTGTTGACGCACGCAGGCAGGTACACCGCGATCGGAGCGCGAGCGCCCGCGCCGAGCCGGCCCGCCCGTCCGCGCCTGGCGGGCCCTCCGCCCGGCAGATCTGCGGCGTACGCCGGCACCGTATCCGCACCGAGAAGTGCGCGCCCCGCCGTCGTCGCCGCCGTCACGAGGCGCGCTGGCATGGCATCGGCGGCCGTCAGCGCGACTGACCCGACCCGGGTCATGGGTCCCCAGACCTTCGCAGCGGCCTTCCACCCGGCCGCGAGCACGGGGTTCGCCTCTTCGCGGCGCAGGCGCTTGATGAGCGAACCCGTGTCGATGAGCACGGGGCATGCCGTCGCGCACATCCCGTCGACGGCGCACGTGTCGATGCCCGCGTAGTCGTAGTCGCGGTCGAGCTCGCGCGCGAGGGCGTGGTCTCCGGATGCCTCGGCCCGTGCCGTTGCGCGTCGCACGACGATGCGCTGGCGCGGTGTGAGGGTCAGGTCCTTCGAGGGGCACACGGGCTCGCAGTATCCGCACTCCACGCACCGATCTGCCTCGGCCTCGATGGGCTCGGCGCGCGTGAAGTCACGGAGGTGCGCATGCGGATCATCGCCGATGATGACGCCCGGGTTGAGGATGCCGGTCGGGTCGCACAGCCGCTTCAGCTCGCGCATGACGCCGTACAGCTCGTCGCCGTACTGACGCCGTACGAATGGCGCCATGACGCGCCCGGTGCCGTGCTCGGCTTTGAGGTTGCCGCCCGCACCGAGCACGAGATCGACCATCTCCTCCGTGAAGCCCGAGAAGCGGGCCATCGCCTCGGCGCCCTCGAAGCGGTCGGTGAGCATGAAGTGGATGTTGCCGTCCTTCGCGTGGCCGAAGATGACGGAGTCGCGGTAGCCGTACCTCTCGAAGAGCAGCTGAAGCCCGTCGCACGTCGATGCGAGCGAGGGGACCGGCACGACGATGTCTTCGAGGAGCGCCGTCGTTCCGGAGGGCCGCGCCCCTGCGACCGATGTGTAGAGGCCCTTCCGGAGCTTCCATGCCGTCGCGCGCGCCTTGACCTCGGACGAGAAGACCGCGGGAGCGCGGAGCGCGATGCTGCCCAGGACGTCCGCGCCGCGCGCCGCGAGCGCTGCGAGTTCGTCATCCCCCGTCGCGTGGTACTCGATGAGCAGTGCCGCCTCCGTCGCGGGGGAGAATCCGAGGATCTGCGCCGGGGCATCGGCGAACGACTGGCCGACGCGGATGCTCGTGGCATCCATGAGCTCGAGGGTCGCGGCATCCGTCGCCACGAGTGCCGGGAGTGCCCGCGTCGCGTCGTCCAGGGTCGGGAACACGGCGAGCGCCGTGGTGGTCTTGGGCTTGATCGGCACCGTCCGAAAGGTCGCCTCGGCGACGAACGCGAGAGTCCCCTCGCTGCCGATGACGAGGTGCGCGAGTGCGTGAACGGGGGAGTCGAAGTCGAGCAGCGCGTTGATGCCGTAGCCCATCGTGTTCTTCATGGCGAACTGGCTTTCGATCAGCGCGACCGACTGCGGGTTCGACCGCACGCGGCGCTGCAGGCGCACGAGGCCCTCGAAGAGGTCGGGCTCGCGGTCGCGCAGGTGGGTGTCGGCGTCGGGGTCACCCGTATCGATCGTCGTACCGCTCGGAAGCACGATGACCATCGACTCGAGCGTCCGGTACGTGTTCTCCGTGATACCGCACGCCATGCCGCTCGAGTTGTTCGCGACCACACCGCCGATCGTGCAGGCGACTTCGCTCGCGGGGTCGGGTCCGAGGCGGCGGCTGTGGCGGAGGAGGCGCGCATTGACCTGTCGCACGGTCGCCCCGGGCTGCACACGCACGCGCATCCCGCCGTCCAGCACGTCGATCCGGCGGAACCCGCGGCGCGTGTCGATGAGGAGGTCGTCACCCGATGCCTGTCCCGACAGGCTCGTGCCGCCCGATCGGAACGTGACGCGCGAGCCGGCCGCACTCGCCGCCCGGAGCACGGCGGCGACCTCCGCCGCATCTTCCGCGACGACGACGGCGCGCGGCGTCAGCAGAAAGTGTGAGGCGTCGCTTGCATAGGCGACGCGGTCGATCGCACGGGTCTTGATGCGGGATGCGTCCGCCACCGCCGCTGCGACCGCGGGCGCAATCGATCCAGCGGGCACGGTGGTCGACGGGGTCGTCACCGTGCCTGGGCCTTGCCGATCGCCACGCGCAAGATGCCCTGCGCGTCATCCAGCGCAGCAGTCGTGTCGGCCGGCGGCATCCCGGTCAGGATCGTCAGGATGGCCGGCTTCACCCCACCCCCCACGGCCGTCAGGGCATCAGCGGCCGTGGCGTAGTCGCACCCGGTGATCGTGGCGACCGTCCGAACGGAGCGCGCGTGGAGCTTCTCGTTGGTCGCTTGCAGGTCGACCATGACGCCGTGATAGGTCTTGCCGAGCTTGATCATGCTGAGGGTCGAGAGCATGTTGAGGACGAGCTTTTGGGCGGTGCCTGCCTTCAGCCGTGTCGACCCCGACACGAACTCCGGACCGACCACCGTCTCGATCGCGACGTCAGCATGCCTGCTGATCACCGAGTCCGCATTGGCGGCCACCGAGATCGCCAGAGCGCCGCGGGCGCGGGCGCGGTCGAGTGCGCCGGTGACGTACGGGGTGCGGCCGGAGGCAGATATCCCGACCACGACATCCATGGGTCCGACCGCAAGACGATCGAAGTCCGCGGCGGAGCCGTCGGGGTCATCCTCTGCACCCTCGACGGCAGTCTGGATGGCCCCGGGGCCCCCCGCGACCAAGCCCACGACGAGGTCGGGTGACGTGCCGAACGTCGGGGGGCATTCGCTTGCATCGAGCACGCCGACGCGCCCCGCGGTACCGGCGCCGAGGTAGATCAGGCGGCCGCCTCGGCGCAGCCGGTCGGCGATGCCGTCGACGGCGCGCGCGATGTCGTCGCCGGCTGCAGCGACCGCGGCGGGCACGCGGGTGTCCTCGAGGTTCATCGCATCGACGAGATCGCGCGTCGCGAGAGTGTCGAGGTCGGCGCGGTCGACCAGCATCGACTCCGTCGTGAGCGATTCGAGCTCGGAGATGATCGCGCGCAGCGAGGGGGAATCAGAGGACACGATGGATGAGCCTTTCGTGGGGGAGGGTGGCGCGATCGGCGATGAGGAGTGCGCCGTCCATCGCAGATCCGCGCGCGCCCTCGGGTCGCAATCCGGCCTGGGCGAGCGACTCTCGCAGCCGGTTCGCGAACCACGCGTGTGAGGCGAGTCCGCCGAGGACGCTCACCCTGTCGCCGTCACTCGACGCGTCGCGGGTCGTCGCGGTCAGCTCGCGGATGGCCGCGTCGCAGATGCGCCGGGCGACATCGTCGCCGGTGCGGGCGCAGTCGAGCACGACGGGCGCGAAGCGCGCGACCGCGGCAAGGGGATGCTCCTGCTGCGCCAGCCATCGAGGGGCATCGAGGTGCTCGAGGTGCTCGAGGGCATGCGCAGCGAGCATCGTCTCCGAGCCCGCGCGAAGCGCCGACCGAAGTCCCGCGCGGCCGATCCAGTATCCGCTGCCGTGGTCGCCGAGCTCGGGCCCGAGCCCGTCGGCGAGGTGAAAGCCGCCGTCGTCACGCACCCCCAGTGCCACGGCGCCGGTGCCGGCGATGAGGACGGTGCCGACCTCTCCGTCGAGCGCTCCGACATGGGCTGCGACGACATCGGAGGTGACGCTGGCCGGCGTCGACCACCGATCCGCGAGCAGGCGGGCGAGCTCTTCTGCGGCCTCCGGAGCGCTGAGCGCCCCAGCGGTTCCGACCGAGACCGCGTGGAAGGCATCGGACCCGAGCCCGGGTGCGAGGGCGTCGATCCGCGCCTGCGCGGCTCTCGCCCCACCGCTCTCGGCCAGGCCGGGAGTCCCGGGGCCCGACAGTACGGTCCCGATGACGCCGTTGTGGGCGAGGGCGACGCGCGTCGTGGACTTGCCGATGTCGGCGAGGAAGACCGTGCGTACCGTCATGGAGGGCCTCCTGCTCAAGGGATGCTCGGAAGTTCGTAAGAACTCTACATTGAACTATCCTTTTGCGTAATTCATTGCCAGAAGTGACGGTGCGCTTCGCGGCCTTGCGCGCTCTGGCGACATACTGGGGCGGGAGGAACCATGAGCATACAATCCACGATCGACGCGACGGCGGGCACGCTCTCGCCGTCGCTCGCGCGGGTAGCTGAGTTCATTCGCGCCAACCCGGCGGCCGTCGTCGACAACACCATCAACGAACTGGCTGGGCTGTGCAACACCTCCGTCGCCTCCGTCGTGCGGTTCTGCCGTTCGATAGGCCTCTCCGGCTATGCGCAGCTCCGTATGGCGCTCGCCTCCGAGATGGGCAAGGAGCGCGCGCAGTTCGGCGACGGGATGAGCTTCGGCTCTGACATCACCGATGCGGACTCACTCAGCGACATCGTCGCGAAGATTCGCTCCCGTGAGATTCTCGCCATCGAGGAGACGCTCGCGGCGCTCGACGTCGACGACCTCGGTCGTGCCGCGTCGCTCATCAGCGAGTCGGACCGCATTCTGCTGTATGGCGTCGGGGCGAGTCAGTTCATCGCTGCGGACCTCGGCCATAAACTCCTGCGCATCGGCCGCCCCGCCGTCGTGCTCAGCGATCCGCACGAGGCATGGGCCTGTGCCGCACTCCCGCACCCGGGGACGGTCGCCATCGCCTTCTCGCACCGCGGCGAGACCCCCGAGACCAACCGGTTCGTCCAGATCGCTCGTGATGCGGCGGGTTCGACCGTGGGCGTCACGAGCGTGCGTGATTCGACGCTCGGACAGAACGTGGGGATCGTGCTGACGACGCAAGCCCGTGAGACCGACTTCCGGGCCGGGGCGATGGTCAGTCGCATTGCGCAACTGGCGCTCGTGGACTGTCTGTTCACCGCGATCGCACAGGGTCGCTATCAGCAGACGCTCGAGGCGCTGCGGGTGACGCGCGCCGCGACGCACGGCTCCGGCCGACCCTGAGGAACGGCTCTGTTGGTAACGGGCATGTAAAACTTCTCCGTTCAACTCGCAATCTCTGAACATTCTTGTCAGAATGGGGCTCACCCGAACACAACCTTGATCAGAGAGGGCTTTCGTGAGCTCAGCAGGTCCGCTCGTCCGGCGCTTTCGTGCCGGCGATCTGAACGATCTGGCTGCCGCGTGGACGGCCGCCGCACCCCAAGACGCCATCACCCCCACGCGTCTGCGCGATGTGATCCTGCTCGATCGGAACTTCGACGAGACCGGCCTGTTCATCGCGGAAGAGAACGGCCAGATCGTCGGCGCCTCCTACGCTGTGCGGCGCACCGTCGCCCACGACGGCGATGATCTCGAACCCGACACAGGCTGGATTCCGTTCTTCTTCGTCGTGCCCTCCGCCCGAGGTCGCGGGCTCGGGCGCACTCTGGTCACTGCGGCCATGGACTGGCTCCGGATGCACGATCGGTCTACGGTCGTGTTCTCCGCCTACACCCCCAATTACGTGCTCCCCGGGCTCGACGCCGACCGCTATCCCCAGGCGTCCGCGCTCCTCGCTTCGCTCGGCTTCACCCGCTTCGAACACCCGAGCGCGATGGACCGCACCCTCATCGGATACGCCGTTCCCGACGACGTCGCCGACCGCATCACCGAACTCCGCAAGGCCGGGTGGTACCTCGGTCACCCGACGTCGGACGATCTCGTCGCCCTGATCCGGCTCGCCGGCACAGAGTTCAACTCCGACTGGGCCCGCGCCATCCGAGAAGGAGTGGTGGCTGGCTCCCTGCCGCTCGAACGCATCATCATCGCGAAAGACCCGGCCGGGGCCCTCATCGGGTGGGCGCAGCACGGCACCTACGAACAGGTGATCGAACGCTTCGGGCCCTTCGGAGTCCTGCCGTCGAGCCGCGGCCTCGGCCTCGGCAAAGTCATCCTGCACCTGACGATGCAGAACATGGTCGCCCTCGGCGCCCACTCGGCGTGGTTCCTGTGGGCCGACGAGGGATCGACGGCATCTGGCCTGTACGCAAAGACCGGGTTCATCGCGACCCGGACGTTCGACATCCTCAGCGCTGAGCTGTGAGAGGAAGAGCCCGATGAGCAGAACAGTCGTCGCAATCGGAGGTCACATCGGTGACGCCGAACTGATGGCCGGCCCCGTGCTGGCCAAGGTCGTTCTCGAAGGAGGGCGCGCCATCATCATCGACTGCACCTATGGCGAGCGCGGACACCCCCGCCTCACCCCGAGCGAGTACCGCCCCCAGAAACTGCACGAAGCGCAGTTCTTCGCAGATGCGATCGGGGCCGAACTGCACGTGCTCGACTACTCCGACGGGTTCCTTCCCGACGACGAAGAAGTGGCCGAGCACATCTCCGCCATCCTGCGCGAAGCGCGACCGGATGTCGTCATCACCCACTGGCTGTCGTCGATGCACCGCGATCACGAGCGTGCCGCTCAGGCCGCGCTGCGCGCGGTCTTCCTCGCCTCGATTCCGCGCGAGGAGATCGAGGCACCCCGTCACACCGTGCCCACGATCCTCCACGCGGAGAACTGGGAGGACATGGAGGGGTTCGAGGCCGACACCTACATCGAGATCCCGCCAGATGCCTTCGACCGCTGGCTCGAAGGCATCAGCGAGCACGCATTCGCCCGCGGAGAGACCTACGGGTTCCGGTTCATCGACTACTACTCGGCCCTCATGACGGTGAAGGGATGCCTCGTGGGAGCCGAGCGGGCCGTTGCGCTGAAGTCCGCCGGCACGGAGAAGTTCACCCTCGCGGGCCCCTGATCTCCCCTCTCACCCTCGCTGCAGTCACATCGCACTCACACAGGAAGGCACCACCATGAACAGGAAACACCAGCTCGCCGCTGCCGGAATCGGCCTCGTGGCCATCGCATCACTCGCCGGCTGCGCCGGGACCACTTCGTCCGCGCCGAGTGACGGCAGCGGCGTCGAGATCACGTACCTCACCCATTGGGGGCCCGAGCAGACGGCTCAGCTCGAGGCTGCGGCCGCCGCGTTCACGGCGGAGAACCCTGATGTCACCATCAAGGTTCAGTCGGTGCCGTTCGATCAGCTGCTCTCGACGCTGGCCACTCAGGGAAGCGGCCCGGATGGCCCGACGATCACCAACATCTACACCGCCTGGCTCCCCCAGCTGGCATCCGATGGGATCGTCGGCCCGGCACCGGCCGACGTCGCCGCTGACGTGACCGCGAACTACGGCGCGGGATTCGCGGCCGCGGCATCCACCGAAGGCAGCGTCTACGGTGTGCCGAACGAGGTCGCGCTCTACCAGCTCAACTACAACACGGAGCTTTTCCAGGCGGCCGGGATCAGCGAGGCGCCCGCCGACTGGGATGCCCTCATCGCCGATGCGACGGCGCTGAAGGGCGCGGGCGTGAAGAACCCGTACGGCTTCATCACGGCGTGGGGCAACGGCGTCGTCCACCCCTTCCTGTCGCTGCTCGCCTCCAACGGCGGATCGTTCCTCAATGCAGACGGCACCGCATCGGCCTTGACGTCGCCCGAAGCGCTCGAAGTCGCGCGCCTCTATGAAGAGCTCGTGGACAAGGGGCTCACCGACATCTCGCTGTCGACGGCCGATGCCAACACGACCGGTCCGTATCTCGACTCGTTCTCGCAGAACCTCACCGGCATGATCGTGATGGCCAACTGGTGGAAGGGGACGCTCGAGTCGGCGATGGGCGACGGGTTCTCCGACATCGCCAGCGCACCGATCCCGGTCGGTCCGTCGGGCGACGTGTCGTCGTCGATCTCGTACACGTGGGCCAACGTCGTGAGCAGCAAGGCTGACGAAGCCAAGCAGAAGGCCGCGTGGGAGTTCCTCACCTATCTGAACGGCCCGGACTCGGGGGCGGCCGGCTCGTCGGCCATGGGCGACATCCTGATCGGCATGGGCATCCTGCCGAGCCGCACCAGCGACCTCGACGCGCACGCCGCTGAGCTGAACACCCCGTTCCTCACGTCATACGTCGAGGCACAGGCCACCGCAACGCCCTTCCCGACGGTCAACGGTGTCGCCGAGGCGACCACCGCCCTCCAGACGGAGCTGGAGGCGCTGTTGAACGGCCAGAAGGACGCTGCCACGGCGATGAAGGATGCCGACGCCGCGGTGAATGCCGCACTGTCCGCCGCCCGCTGAGTTCGCTACCCGCTCGGGGGAAGGGGCATCTCGGTGCCTCTTCCCCCGCACCTTGACATCGAAGGAGACCGCATGGCGACCGTCACGGTCACGACCGGCCGCAGGGGCCGACGCACGGGCGGCCGACAGCATGTCGGCTTCTGGTCGGCCCTGTTCCTGAGCCCCACCATCCTCGTGATCGGCCTGTTCACGGTGATTCCGCTCATCATCACGGTGGTGATCAGTTTCACCGACTGGTCGGTGTTCCGGGCGCTGGGCGATTGGAAGTTCGTCGGTCTGCGCAACTATGAGGCGCTCCTGGCCAACACGACCCGTCTCCAGGCGATATGGAACACGGTCGCCTACGTCGTCCTGTCCGTCGTCTTCACGGTCCCGCTCGCTGCGCTCGTGGCGATGCTGCTGTACTTCCCGAAGCTCAAGGGGGCGGGCTTCGTCCGCGTGGCGCTGTTCGCCACCTACGTCATTCCGACCATCGCCGTCGTGATCGTCTGGGGCAATCTCTATGCCCCCGGGTACGGCCCCTTCTCCGCCATCTTCACGGCGGTGGGGCTCCCATCGCCGGGATGGCTGAGCGACCCGCGCATCGCTCTCTTCTCGGTGGTCATCTTCAACGTGTGGCAGATGCTCGGCTACTACGTGATCCTCATCACGGCGGGGCTGACGCAGATCCCCGAAGAGCTCTACGAGGCCGCGAAGATCGACGGAGCCGGCATCTTCCGCCAGACGTGGTCGGTGACGGTGCCCCTGCTTCGCCCGACGCTGCTCTTCGTGCTCCTCATGACCGTCGTCAACTCGATTCAGGTCTTCGACCCCATCTATCTGCTCACCCGCGGGGGCCCCGCCAACGCAACCAACGTTCTCTCCTACGAGATCCAACGTGCGGCGTTCGAGTACGGCAAGGCGGGCGATGCCGCAGCGCTGTCGGTGTCGCTGTTGATGATCGTCGTACTCGTCGGCGCGATCGCCGTCATCGTGGTGAGGAGAAGAAAGTGACTCAGATGACCGCGACAGTCATCCCGGAGCTCGCCGCCGTCCGCCGTCGGCCCGCCCGCCCCCGCATCCAGCGCGTCGCGCTCTACGTGATCCTCGTCGGGGTCGCCGTCGTGCCGCTCTTTCCTCTTTACTGGCTCGTCATCTCGTCGTTCAAGACACCGCAGGAGTTCTCACAGATTCCGCCGACGTGGTTTCCCGCAGATCCGACGCTCGGCCAGATGGAGACGGCGCTGACGGCGGTTCCGTTCGCGCAGTCGCTTCTCAACAGCGTGATCATCGCGGGCGGCAGCACGCTGTCGGTGCTGATCACGAGCGTCTTCGCCGGATACGTCTTCGCGAAGCACTCATTCCGTGGGCGTGACGCGATCTTCTGGGCGATCGTCGCGACGATGTTCCTGCCGCCCGTCGTCACACTCGTGCCGCTGTATTCGATGGTCAACGCGATGGGCGTCGGAGACAGCTATATCGGTGTCATGCTGCCGTGGCTCGCCAACGCGTTCGGCATTTTCTTGATGCGGCAGTTCATCCTGGGGGTCCCCGATGAGATCATCGAAGCCGCGCGCGTGGACGGTGCGGGCGAAATACGGATCGTGCTCCAGTTCGTCGTACCGCTCATCAAGCCCGCGATGGTCACTTTAGCCGTGTTCATGTTCGTCTACGCGTGGAACAACTTCCTGTGGCCGGTGACCCTCTTGAAGTCCGAAGAGCTCTACCCCGTGGTGCTCACCGTCAACCGTCTCATGGCCTACACGATGAGTTTTGACTTCCGAAACGTGGTGCTGGCCGGAACCCTCGTGGCATCCTTGCCGACGCTGATCATCTTCGTGCTCACGCAGCGCGTGTTCGTTCAGGGGATCGCGTCGACCGGCGTCAAAGGGTAGACGCTCAGAGCGCAGCCCCCGCGACTCGGTGGCCTCGCATCGACGGATGCCTCGGCGAGATCACGCCGCCAGGAACCCGGCGAACACCGCGGTCAGTTCGTCCCTGGCCGTCAGCGGCAGCACGCGGGAGACGTACTGATCGGGCCGCACCAGCACGATCGCGCCGTCGGCGTGGATGCCGCGGGCCGCGAACAGGTCGTTCGCGGGGTCGGGAGTCCACACCTTCTCCCAGTCCTGGAGTCCGAGTGGACCGGTGCGGGGCAGGAGCACCGCCGGCAGGCTCGTGAGGTCGAGATCGTGGTGCGAACCGCGGAAGATGGCCTGCACGTCGAGGACGGCGTCGAGGTCGTCATCCGCCCTGCCGAAACGCCGCAGTGGCGAGCCCGGCGCGCGCTCGAGCCACTGCGCGAGCTCGATCAAGCCTGTGCCCTGCGAGTCGTCGAAGGCGTAGAGGCGCCAGCGTCCGTCGGCGCGATGAGTGTGGCCGAGGTGCATGCGGCGGGCGTCGGCGACGCGGACGGCGGGGACGGCGTGGAAGCGCGTACCGATCTCGAACCCCGCGGCCAGGTGCTGATGCTCGTCGGTGCCGGTGAGCACCGAGGGAGAGTACCGCGTGGCGAGACCGGCCGTATAGCGACCTTGTCGCGCGAACTCCTCCTGCATCTGCGCGGCGGTCACACCGCCGCGCTCGGGGTGGTCGGCGTCGGCTACCGGCTGGGCGATGAAGGCGGACCAGTGTCGGTCGAAGTCGATGAGATCCCGGGCGATCGCGTGACGCTCGGCCGAGTACGTGTGCAGCAGCGAGGCCGGCGAGCGTCCCTCGAGCACGGCGGCGAGTTTCCAGCCGAGGTTGAACGCGTCCTGCATGGACACGTTCATGCCCTGCCCGGCTTTCGCCGAGTGGGTGTGGCACGCATCCCCCGCGATGAACACGCGGGGTTCGCGGTCCTCGTCCGCATCCGCCACGTCGTCGAAGCGGTCGGTGACGCGTTGACCGACTTCGTACACGGAAGACCATGCGACCGACCGCACGTCGATCGCGTAGGGGTGCAGGATGCCGTTGGCGACCGCCGTCAACTGCTCGACCGTCGTCGTGCGCACCGCCGTGTCGCCAGCCTGTATATCGCCGAGGTCGACGTACAGGCGCACCATGTTGCCGCCTTCGCGCGGGATCATCAGGAGGCTGCCGTGGCCGTCGGACTGCACGATGTTCTTCGTGCGCCAATCGGGGAAGTCGGTGACGGCGAGCACGTCCATGACGCCCCACGCGTGGTTCGCCGAGTCGCCGACCAGTGCGCGTCCGATGGCGCGGCGCACCTCGCTGCGCGCGCCGTCACAGCCCACGACGTAGCGCGCGCGCACGATCACGTCGCGATCGCCTCGGCGCAGCGTGACGGTGACCGGATGGTCGCCCTCGCCGATGCTGAGACCGGCGAAGGAGACCCCGTAGTCCACCTGGAACCGACTCGCCGATCGGGCGGCATGGTCGAGGAGGTATTGCTGCATGCGCGCCTGGTTCACGATGACGTGCGGGAACTCGCTGAGGCCCTCGGGGGTATCGTGCACCCAACCGGTGCGCTGGATGCGGGATCGATCGTCCTCGGACGGCCCCCAGAAGCGCACCTCGTTGACCCAGTACGCCTCGCGCAGGAGCGCGTCGGCCAGGCCGAACGCGTGGAACATCTCGACGGTGCGACAGGCCACCCCATCCGCCTGGCCGACCTCGAGCGGTCCTTCGCGGCGCTCGACGAGGCGTGTGGCGATCGACGGGAACGCCGCGAGCTGCGCCGCCAGCACCGTTCCGGCCGGGCCCGCGCCGACGATCAACACGTCTATCTCATCGGGGAGATCCGGCGAGTCGGTGCGGCGCTCGTCGACCACCGCGGCGGGAAGGACGTCGGGGTCGCCGGGCCGGTACCCGTCGCGGTAGAACTGCATCTCTCGTGCCTTTCTCAGTGCTCAGCAGGGGTGTCGTGCGATCCGATGTCAGGGAAGGACGCTCAACTCGGCGACGGGCGTGTCGAGCACCGAGTGCGTCGCACCCACCGGGATGAGGTCGTCGCGGGCGGCGGCGTGCGCGGCGTGACGCCCCGCGATGCGGCCCGACACCATCGCCCATCCGATGTGGAGACCGTGATTGAGCAGCTGCAGCCCGCCTTGCCCCGTCGAACCCGCGGCATACAGGCCGGGGATGACATCGCCTTCGGCGGTCGTCACGCGCAGCGTCGTGTCGACGGCGAGCCCGCCGTCGGCGAGTGTGACGTACGACCGCATCGGGCCGAGGGCGAAGTACGGGCCTGCGCCGATGCCGGCGCCGAATCTCTCCCGGCCGAACTCGGGGTCGTGGCCCGCCGCCCGATACTCCCGGATCTTCGCCAACGTTTCGGCGAGGCCCTCCGGGTCGATGCCCGTGCTCATCGCCAGCTCCTCGATCGTCGCTGCCGTGTGGAACATGTCAGGTCGGTAGCGGGCATAGTCGGGGACGTACGCATACGCCACGCCGGGGAAGGTCGACACAGGGTTCGGCCAGGCCGAGAAGCGCTCTGCCACTGCGGCGTCGAAGATCATGTACCCGGCACCGCTGTCGGCGGCGACTCCGCGGGCGAGCGCCCGGTCGGTGTCTTCGTTCGCGAGGCGTCGACCATGCTTGTTGACCAGGATCGCCCCCGCCGCATACATCGTGTTGTTGGGCCCGACCCAGCTAGTCAGGGCGCCGCGGAGCAACACGGCGAGCAGCCGCTTGGGAAGGCGCTCGGCGATCAGGCGCACTACCCGCGACACGGAGGGATGCGACGGCAGCAGCTTGATCGGGTCGGGGAAGCGTCCGGGCGGAAAGCGCAGCCCTTCGTACAGGCGGTCCATCTGGAGCATCACCCCGCCCACCTCGCAGCCCAGCCGGAACCCGTCACCCGTGCTGTTCGGGTTCACAGCGGGTACGCGTGCGGCGTCCTCGCCGACATATGCGGCTTTCAGGTCTGCCGCGGCGGAGTAGTCCCCAGTCGCGAGCACGACGGCGCGGTGGGCCAGATAGCGGGTGCCGGCCACGGCTGCTCCGACCACCTCGCCACGGGCATTGCGCAGCAGCCGGTCGACGCGGGCGTCGGTCACGATCCGCACACCACGGCGACGAGCTTCGCGCAGAAGGGCCGTGACGTAGGCGCTCGAGTTCGGCAGCACGTTGTGCATCCGCGGCTTCTCATACGGCGGCTCGGGGGTCGGGCCCAGAAACTGCACGCCGATGCTCGAGAGCCACTCGAGGGTCGGGCCCGCGTTCTCGGCGAGAATCCGGCGCAGCGCCGTGTTCTCGCGTGCCTCATCGGGGCCGTTGGCGACTTTCATATCTTCGATGAACAGCTCGATCGAGTCGTTCACGCCGGCCCGGTATTGGTACGCGGTGTTGGCTGCGGTGAAACTGCCGACCGACATACCGGTGCTGCCGCCCGGCTGGGGGCACTTCTCCAGCACGGTCACCTCCGCACCGCTCGTGGCCGCGGAGATCGCGGCACTCAGGCCCGAACCCCCGCCGCCGATGATCAGGACATCCGTCGTGACGTTCACGGGTTTCTCCTTTCTGCGCGGGCGCGCTCCGCGGCGGCGCGCCCGGCCCATCGTCCGGTGATGTAGGCGGGCGCGAGCCCGCCCGCATAGCCGACGTTGGACAGCCCCCCGACGTCGGCGCCGGCCGCGTACAGGCCCGGGATCGGTGTGCGGTCGGGGTCGAGCGCTTCGCCGCTCGATGAGATGGGAACGCCCCCGAACGTGAAGGTGATCGACGGCTGCACCATGAGGGCATGGAAGGGCGCTGTCTGCGGCGCGCGTGCTCCCGGCGAGACCGGTGCGCCGCCGACCCACCCGCCGGCCGCGGTGGTCGCCGCGTAGTCTGCGACCGTGCGGGCCAACGTCGCGGCATCCACCCCCCACGCGGCCACCTGGTCGATGAGCGCGTCGAGCGTGTCGGCGCTGGCCCAGAGGCCGCCGGCCGCCTTCGCCGTCTCGAACCGGTCGGTCGCGCCGAGACCGGGGAACGGCTCTTGGCGTGCCTCGGCGAGGTGGACGTGCTCGTCGAAGATGAGCACGCCGCGGCTCTGCGGCTGGTCGAGCACGACCTGGTTGATGATCTCGTCTCCGAGGGTCTCGTCGACGAAGCGCTCCCCGCGCAGGTTCAGGATGAGCGTCGAGCCCGAGTAGTACTGGGAGTAGGGCAGGTAGTGCTCCGGTTCGAACTCCGCCAACGGCCAGGGCAGGAGGTGCCCGTAGTATGACGCCATCGCGCTGCTGCCGCCGACGCCGGCGGCGCGCGCCAGTCGCAGACCGTCGCCCACGTTCCCCGGATGCGAGCGCAGCAGCAGGGCATCGGCGTGGGGCCCCACGTAGCGCGTCAGCAGCTCGCGGTCGCGCCCGAACCCGCCAGTGGCGAGCACTACGCTCGGTGCCCGGTAGGTGACCGGGCCGCTGGAAGGCGAGGCGACGACCCCGACCACGGCACCACCCTCGATGATCAGCTCGCTGACCGGTGCGTTGGCGACGACGATCCCGCCCGCGTCGGTGACGATCTTCCGGCAGGCGGCGAGGATGGCATGGATGTCGGTCGAGTAGCCGATGCCGAACGTCATGATTCCGGTCGTGGGGGTGTCCGCCACCCGCGCTCCCGTGGCGCGCACCTCGGCGATCGCCGCGGGGAAGTCGGCGACCAGCCGCTCGCCGAGGGCGGCGTCGCCGCGTGGGATGCGGCGACGATACGCGTCGAGATCTGGCGCGGTCCAGAGCATCCCCGCCGACAGTGCCGCCGAGCCGCCGAAATCGGCTGATTTCTCCAGCACGGCGACGCGGGCGCCGGCGCGGGCGGCAGCCGCCGCGGCGGAAGCCCCGCCGATGCCCGAGCCGACGACGATGACGTCGAAGGCGTTCACGCGACGACCTCGTCGCGCTGCGCCTCGGCGCGGGCCGCCGCCTCGCGCGCCACATGAAGGCCGAAGATCGCGCCTTTGCCGAGTGAGGTGCCGGTCATATAGGCCGCGCCGTGGAACCCGCCCGCGACCTCGCCGACCGCGTAGAGCCCGTCGATCACGGCACCTTCGACATCGATCACCTGGGCGTCGGTGTTCACCTTCACTCCGCAGTATGTGGTCGTCATGAGCGACTTGGCGGGATAGGCGTAGAACGGCGCGCGCACGATCGGGCGCAGCGCCCCGACGCCGTTGCACAGGCTCGATCGGCCCTGCTCGTCGGTCTCGTTCGCGGCGATCGCGGCGTTGTAGCGCTCGATGGTGCGCTCGAGCCGCTCCCCGTCGACGCCGACGAGCGTGGCGAGTTCGGACAGCGTGGCGGCGTGGTGCAGGTGGCCGAGCGCCTCGATGGCATCCATGTCCTTCAGCGGGATGCCGGGGTGCGACTTCGCGCGCACGTCGGCGTCGAAGATCTGGATGCCGAGGCCGTCCTCCTCCCTGAGCACCGCCCGCCCGAGCGACTTATAGGACTGCGACTCGTCGGTGAAGCGCTCGCCGCCGCGGTTGACGATGATCGCGCCCATGTAATAGGCGGTGAGCAGCTCGTGCACGTCTCCTGTGTCGGGATGCGAGCCATAGGTGCCGCTGACGAACGACATGTCGGCCATGTCGGCCCCGAGCCTCCACGCCAGGCGCAGTCCGTCGCCGGTGTTGCCCTTGCCGCCGAACGGGATCGCGGCGAGCTGCTCGGGCGCGAAGATGCGCAGCAGCGCTTCGCCCCGGCTGAAACCGCCGGTGGCCAGCACGACACCGTACCGGGCGCTCACGTCGACCTCGCCGGCGGGTGAGAGGAGGCGCGCGCCCGTCACGGCGCCTGTCTCGGCCGTGAGGAGCTGCACGGCACGATGCTCGCGCAGCGTGGTCCCGCCCGCCTCGGCGAACTGGTGGTGGAGCGTGGCCATCACCTCGACGATCGCCGAGTTGTGACTGCGTTTGGCGGACTGCCCCGAGCTGATCTCGATCTCGCGGAAGCGCACGCCGTGGGCGATGAGCCAGCGGTATGCGGCCTCTTGGCGGTCGAGGTAGGCATGCAGCAGCGCGGTGTCGTTACGGAACTCGCCGACCTCCTGCATGTCCTTCAGAAACAGCTCGGTCGAGTCGTCCTCCCCCTCAGCCCGTTGCTCGTCGGTGCCGCTGAAGGCGAACCAGCCGCCGCTCATCACCGTCGATCCGCCGAGGGTCGCCGTCTTCTCGGCGAGGATCACGTCGAGACCCGCCTCGGACGCCGCGGTGGCGGCCGTCTGACCGGCGATGCCGCTGCCGAGGACGAGAAGGTCCGTGGTCAGGGTCATCGCTTCACTCCGAGCTCGTCGAGCGGGGTCTTGTAGGTCTCCCGCGCAGTGGCGACGGCGATCGCCGACAGGACGCAGGCGACTGTCGTGTAGGCCGCGGCCGGCCACCAGGCGTCGCCGTTGGCGGACGAGATGGCCTGGATGATGACGGGGGAGAAGCCCGTCAGCACAAGGCCGAGCTGCAGGCCCACGGCCATGCCCGTGACGCGGTAGCGCACGTTGAACATCTCGCTGAAGAACGCTGGGTAGACCGAGTTGGTGGCGGCAAAGCCCACCGCGATGCACAGGATCACGCCGACGAAGATCATCGGGATGTTCGCTGCGCCGACTGCCCAGAAGAACAGCCATACCGCTGCCGCGCCGAAGAGGTTCCCCCCGATGAGGACGGGCTTGCGGCCGATGCGATCGCTGAGGTGTGCCAGGAGCGGCTGGGTGACGAGGGCGATGACGTAGCCGACGATGACCGCCCACAGCATCGTGCTCGCGGGGATGTGCACGATGTTGGTCGCGTAGGTGAGGCCGTAGACCGGGACGGTCGTGCTGATCACGACGAGGAAGGCGGCGAAGATGACACGCACGACGTCCCACGGCTGCGTGCGGAGCACCTCGGCGAGGGGCACCTTCGCGGTGGTGCCGAGTTCCTTCTCGGTGGTGAACGCCTCCGTGTCGCGCACCGTGCGACGGATGATGAGGCCGACGATGAGGATCGCCGCGCTCAGCCAGAACGGCACGCGCCATCCCCACGCGAGCAGCTGCTCCTCAGGCAGGGCGGCGACGCCGATGAACGCGAGCGTGGCGAGGATGTAGCCGACCCAGATGCCGTTGATCGCCCACGACGTGTACAGCGCCCGTCGGTCGGCGGGGGCGTGCTCGAGGGTGAGCGAGGATGCCCCGGACAGCTCGCCGCCCACGGAGAGTCCCTGGCACAGTCGCAGCACGATGAGCATCGTCGGGGCGAGGACCCCGACGGAGTCGTACGACGGCAGGCATCCGATGAGGAAGGTCGAGACGCCCATGACGAGGAGGGTCAGGATCATGACGTTGCGGCGGCCGAAGCGGTCGCCCAGGTGCCCCGCGAGGAAGCCGCCCAGGGGACGGGCCAGGTACGCGACACCGTAGAGGCCCAGTGAGTACAGCAGGCCGGTCGCGCCCATGTCGGGGAAGAACACGCGTGAGAACACGAGCGCCGAGGCGGACGCGTATATGTACATGTCGTAGTACTCCAGCGCGGAGCCGATGAAGCCCGCGAGCGAGGAGCGCTTGCTCTGATTGCCGGGAGCACGCACGCTCGCCGTCTGGGTGAATAGTCCTGTCTTCGTTGACATCTGCTCTCTCCTTGAGGGGGTGGACGGAATGCGGGTGGTGCGGGTTTCAGCAGGTGAGGGCGCCGCCGTTGACGTCGAGGCTGGCGCCCGTGATGTACGAGGCTCGCGGGCCGACCAGGAACTCGATGGCGTCGGCGATCTCGTCGGGTCGGGCGAAGCGGCCCATCGGGATCTGTCCGGTCATCTGCGCAGCCTCCTGCTGCGGCATCCCGCCGGTCATCTGGGTCTGGACGAATCCGGGAGCGACGCCGTTGACGCGGATGCGGAAGCTCGACAGCTCGCGTGAGAGCGACGCGGTGAGGTTCTGCAGCGCACCCTTGGAGGCCGCGTAGGCGACGGAGGAGGGCAGGAACGGCGGGAATGTGTCGCTCGGCAGGCCGCCGGTGCCCCACTTCGAGACGATCGAGAGGATGTTCACGATCGACGCCGAGCCGTCCGACGGCATGTGCCGGAAGGCCTCCTGCACGAGCAGCAACGGCGCCTTCACGTTCACGGCCAGGACGAGGTCCCACTCCTCAGGCGTCACGTCGAAGAAGGGGCGCTTTCGCCCGTCGTCCTTCGGCGAGATGCCCACTCCGTTCACGAGCACACTGAGCGTGCCGAGGTCACGCGCGACGGCGACGGCGGTGCGGTTGGCTTCGACCGTGGTCAGGTCGCCGGCGACGGCACGGTGCGTGCCGTGCCCGGCGGGGAGCGCCGCGGCGACGGCCTCTGCCGCCGCCGCGGACGCATCGGCGACCACGACGCGGTAGCCGGCGTGCGCCAGGCGCTCGGAGACGACGCGGCCGATGCCGCCCGCACCACCGGTGACGATCGCGCTGCGGGCGGTGCCCGCGGGGGATGCGGTGAGGATCTCGCTCATGGCTGCGTCTCTCAGTAGTCGGCTCGGCCGCCGGACGCGTCGAAGACGAACCCGGTGGTGAAGGAGGAGGCGGGGGAGGCGATGAACGAGACGAGTCCGGCGATTTCGTCGACCGTGCCGAGCCGGCCCATGGGGATGAGCGACTTCTGCGTCTCGCGCCGCTCGGGGCTCATCCCGAGGATCAGCGGCGTCTCGATCGAGGCGGGGGCCACGGCGTTGACGGTGACGCCACTCGCGGCGTACTCCTTGCC
This sequence comes from Microbacterium sp., assembly GCF_017305435.1. Classification (GTDB taxonomy): domain Bacteria; phylum Actinomycetota; class Actinomycetes; order Actinomycetales; family Microbacteriaceae; genus Microbacterium. The sequence continues at coordinate 127,659 of NZ_JAFKIP010000005.1, forward strand.
GACGGCCTTGACCAGCCCGATGACCCCCGCCTTCGAGGCCGAGTACGCGGCCATCTGAGGGTTGCCCTCTTTGCCGGCGATCGACGCGATGTGGATGATGCGTCCGGAGCCGCGGGGCAGGAGGTGGGCGAGTGCCGAGCGGGTCACGGCGAAGGCGCCGCCGAGATTGAGGCGGACGACCCGCTCGAAGCTCTCCTGGTCGGAGTCGATCGTCGCCGTCACGGGGCCGAGGATGCCGGCGCAGTTCACGACGATCTCGATCCCCCCGAGCGCGTCGACCGCGTCGGCAATGGCCGCCTCGACCCCCGCGGCGTCGGTGACGTCGATGGTGCCGGTCACGCGGGCGTCGAATCCGTCCGGCCAGCGTGCGTCGACGACGTCGAGCGCCGCGACGGCCAGGCCGTCGGCGGTGAGTCGGCGGGTGATGGCTGCCCCCATGCCGCTGGAGGCGCCGACGACGACGGCCCCTCGCGCTGTGCTCTGGTGCCTCGACATCTTCGTCCTCTCGGTTCACACGGTGTCCGGGGCCGCTCCGACCCGGATGACGTGTGAGCCTAGGAGGATGATTGCGGATCAAGCAAGTATTGATAGAGTCAATTGCGTGGAGCGCAATAAGCCCGGCCGCGTCGAGTCCGTTCACCGAGCCCTCGTCCTCCTGAAGCTGATCGTCGAGGAGGGTTCGATCGGGGTCACCGACGCGGCGGCGGCACTCGACGTCAATGCGTCGACGGCGCAGCGCCTGCTCGCGACGCTCGCGCACGACGGCTTCGCCGTGCAGGGCGCCGGCCGGCGGTACTTTCCCGGCTCGGCGATGATGAGCCCGGCGTTGCGCGCGCCCACCCCGCAGTTGACCGACACTCTGCGCCCCGCCCTGGAGGCGCTGTTCGAGCGCACGGGTGAGACGGTGCATGTCGCGACGCTCGTCGGCACCCGTATCCAGCACATCGACGGCATCGAGGCGACGACACACCTGCTGCGCTTCGGTCTTCGCGTCGGGGTCTGGCTGCCGGCGCACATCACCTCGGGGGGGAAGGCGCTGCTGGCCGACCTGTCCGATGAAGAGGTCGAGGCGCGCTACCGGTTGGCGCTCACCGGCCCGCGTGGTCAGCGCCTCGACGTCGATCTCGACGCGCTGCGCGAGCAGCTCGACGACGTGCGGGAGTCTCGCGTCGCGTGGAACTTCGAGGAGAGCGAGCCGGGGGTGGCGGCGATGTCGATCTCTGTCGGGGAGGTCGGAGGTCAGCGCGCCGCTTTGAGCATCGCGCTGCCGATCGCGCGATTCACACGCGAGGTCGGCGATGCATGCTCGCGTGCGCTCACCGATATCGCCGACGCGGTCGCCGCCCGATCATTGGTCTGAGTCGCAGGAACAGGAAACTTGATATGGGTCGCATCAAGTTCACTTGACATGGTCCGACCGCCCGGGTAGCGTGGCATCCATCACAAGTTGAGCCTCCGTGACTCAACTCCACAGATTTCTCCGCGAAAGGAAACACACATGGCACGTGCAGTGGGTATCGACCTCGGGACGACCAACTCCGTCGTCTCCGTCCTCGAGGGCGGCGAACCGAAGGTCATCGCCAACGCCGAAGGCTTCCGCACGACCCCCTCGGTCGTCGCGTTCACGAAGGACGGCGAGGTGCTCGTCGGCGAGACCGCCAAGCGCCAGGCCGTCACCAACGTCGACCGTACGCTCTCGTCGGTCAAGCGCCACATGGGCACCGACTGGAAGACCCAGTCGATCGACGGCAAGCAGTACACGCCGCAGGAGATCTCGGCGCGCATCCTGCAGAAGCTGAAGCGCGACGCCGAGCAGTACCTGGGCGACAGCGTCACCGACGCGGTCATCACCGTCCCGGCGTACTTCAACGACGCCGAGCGTCAGGCGACGAAGGATGCCGGTGAGATCGCCGGCCTCAACGTCCTCCGCATCATCAACGAGCCCACCGCCGCGGCCCTGGCCTACGGCCTGGACAAGGGCAAGGAGGACGAGCTCATCCTCGTCTTCGACCTCGGTGGCGGCACGTTCGACGTGTCCCTGCTCGAGGTGGGCAAGGACGACGACTTCTCGACGATCCAGGTGCGCGCGACGGCCGGTGACAACCGCCTCGGCGGCGACGACTGGGACCAGCGCCTCGTCGACTTCCTGATCAAGCAGTTCAAGGACACCACGGGCGTCGACGTCTCGGGGGACAAGATCGCCCTGCAGCGCCTCAAGGAGGCCGCGGAGCAGGCGAAGAAGGAGCTCTCGTCCTCGACGAGCACGTCCATCAACCTGCCGTACCTGTCGCTCACCGAGTCGGGGCCCGTGTCGCTCTCGGAGACGATCACGCGCGCGAAGTTCGAGGACCTCACGAAGGACCTCCTCGATCGCACGAAGAAGCCGTTCAACGATGTCATCGCCGAGGCGGGCATCAAGGTCGGCGACATCGACCACGTCGTGCTCGTCGGCGGTTCGACCCGCATGCCGCAGGTCACCGAGCTCGTCAAGCAGCTCACGGGTGGCCAGGAGCCCAACAAGGGCGTCAACCCGGATGAGGTCGTCGCCGTCGGCGCTGCTCTCCAGGCCGGCGTCCTCAAGGGCGAGCGCAAGGACGTGCTGCTGATCGATGTCACCCCCCTGAGCCTCGGCATCGAGACCAAGGGCGGCATCATGACGAAGCTCATCGAGCGCAACACGGCCATTCCGACCAAGCGCAGCGAGACCTTCACGACCGCCGACGACAACCAGCCGTCGGTCGCGATCCAGGTCTTCCAGGGCGAGCGCGAGTTCACGCGCGACAACAAGCCGCTCGGCACCTTCGAGCTGACCGGCATCGCCCCCGCGCCTCGCGGCATCCCGCAGATCGAGGTCACCTTCGACATCGACGCCAACGGCATCGTGCACGTGTCCGCGAAGGACAAGGGCACCGGCAAGGAGCAGTCGATGACGATCACGGGCGGCTCGAGCCTCCCGAAGGAGGACATCGACCGCATGGTGCGCGAAGCCGAGGAGCACGCCGCCGAGGACAAGAAGCGCCGCGAGTCGGCCGAGGTGCGCAACCAGGCCGAGACGCTCTCGTACTCGATCGAAAAGCTCATCAAGGACAACGAGGACAAGCTGCCCGCCGAGGTCAAGGACTCCGTCCAGGCCGACGTCGACGCGCTGAAGTCCGCGCTCGCCGGCGAGGACGAGGATGCCGTGAAGGCGGCCTTCGACAAGCTCAACGCCTCGCAGTCGCAGCTGGGCGAGGCGATCTACGCCTCGCAGCAGGCCGCGGGCGAGCAGGCCGACCCGAATGTCGGCCAGCCCGGCAACGGTGAGACGCCGAACCCCGAGGAAGACGTCATCGACGCCGAGGTCGTCGACGACGAGGACGACAAGAAGTAAGAGAATCGGAACATGACGAAGGACTTCGAGAACGAAGTCCCCGGCGACGAGGGGTCGGATGCCACGGCATCCGGCCCCGACTCGCAGGAGGACTCCCTGACGGTGGACGACATCCTGGGCGCCGAGCAGACCGATGAGGCTGCCGTGGCCGAGGCATCCGACGAGGACAAGGATCTGCTCCTCGACCTCAAGCGTGTGCAGGCGGAGTACGCCAACTACCGCCGCCGCACCGAGGAGCAGCGCGAGCTCGAGATCGCCCGCGCGAAGGGGTCGGTCGCGAAGGGCCTGCTGCCCGTGCTCGACGACCTCGACCGCGCCGAGAAGCACGGCGATCTCACCGAGGGGTCGCCCATCGCGGCGATCGCCGACAAGCTGCGCGGCGTCGTGAGCCGCTTGGGCGTGGAGACGTACGGCGTCGCGGGCGAGAAGTTCGACCCGCAGCAGCACGAGGCGATCTTCCACGCACCGAACCCCGGCGGCGTCGAGGACGGCACGATCCTGGATGTCGTGGAGGTCGGCTACCGTCTGGGCGACATCGAGCTGCGCCCGGCGAAGGTCGTCGTCGCGGGTTCGCCCGAGTAAAGGGAGGAGGTGTCCATGGCCAGTCAGGACTGGTTCGATAAGGACTTCTACAAGACACTGGGCGTCGCCAAGGACGTCTCCGAAGCCGATCTCAAGAAGACCTATCGCAAGCTCGCACGCAAGTACCACCCCGATTCGACGCAGGGGGATGTCGCCGCGGAGGCGAAGTTCAAGGAGATCAGCGAGGCGTACGCCGTGCTCTCCGACAAGGACCAGCGCGAGGAGTACGACCAGATCCGTGCGATGGGATCGGGCGGCGCCCGCTTCCAGGCGCCCGGTGCGGGCGGCTCCGGCGGGTTCGAGGACGTGTTCAGCCGCTTCGGCGGCGGGGGCGGCGGCCGCGGCGGCTCGTACCAGTCGGCGGACTTCGACGACCTGTTCGCGATGTTCGGTCAGCAGCAGGGCGGCGGGAGGTTCGGCTCGGGACGTTTCGGCCAGTCGACCGGCGGGTTCCAGGGCTTCGGCGGCCCGCAGCGCGGGGCGGATGTCACGGCGCGGACGACCCTCGACTTCCAGACCGCCGTGCGCGGCGAGACGATCTCGCTCGCGGGCGAGGACGGCAAGCCGTTCAAGGTGAAGATCCCCGCCGGCGTCTCCGACGGGCAGAAGATCCGGTTGCGCGGTCGCGGACGCCCGTCGCCCGACGGCGGCGAGTCCGGCGACATCGTCGTGCAGGTGACGGTGCGTCCGCACCCCGTCTTCACGCGCGACGGACTCAATCTGCGCGTCACCGTGCCGGTCACTTTCACCGAGGCGGCGCTCGGCGCGACGATCGAGGTGCCGACGCTCGGCGGCGATCCGGTGAAGCTGCGTGTCGCCCCCGGCACGCCCTCGGGGCGCGTGCTGCGCGTCAAGGGCCGTGGCGTCGCATCGTCGAAGGGGACCGGTGACCTTCTGGCCGAAGTGCAGGTGGCCGTGCCCGCGCACCTCGACGAGAAGGCGAAGGAGGCGCTTCTCGCCTTCCAGGCGGCGGAGCCCAAGGAGAATCCGCGCGCCGAGATGATGGCCAAGGCCCGGGAGTAGTCATGGCGCACGACGAGGTCGACGACGAGTCCCCGATCTTCGCGATCGCGGTGGCGGCCGAGCTCTCCGGGATGCACCCGCAGACGCTCCGCCAGTACGATCGGCTCGGCCTCGTCGTGCCCGCCCGGACGCAGGGCGGGTCGCGCCGCTACTCGCTGCGCCACGTCAAGCAGCTGCGCGAGGTCGCCTCGCTGTCGGCCGAGGGTATGAGCCTGCCCGCCATCTCGCGCCTCATCGAGCTCGAGAACACCGTGCGCGCACTGCGTGCCCGGGTGAGCGATCTCGAGGGTCGGCTGCGGGATGCCGCCGACACCAGGTCGCGCGTCTTCGCGGCCGGCTCGAGCGGCTCGGTCGTGACGCTGCGTGCCGGCACGCGCGTGCGCCGCGCGACCGAGGTCGTCGTGTGGCGGCCGCCGGCCGCGGACTGAGGCCCGTCGACGCGCCACGCGGCCGCGGGGCTTGCCAATCGACGTGTGTCCTGCTGAGATCGATTGGAATCGATTTCACGCGGGCGGACGACTGCGCCCGTTTGCGCAAGGAGGCGCACATGCCATGTCTCATCACCGAAGTCGCTCACGGCGCCTGTGCGCCGTTGCCACGATCGCCGCGACACTGATGCTCGGTGCGTGCGGGTCCACGACTCCCACTGCCGACCGTGCGGGTGACGACTTCGTCCTCGCGGGCGTGAGCGGTCTGACGCAGGTCGCGCAGCTGACCGGTCCGGGCGCGATCAACGACACGGAGAAGGTCGGCGTCGCCGGGACCGATCTCGGATCGATGGTCAACGTCGGCGATCGCACGTACTTCTTCTTCGGCGATACCTTCGGCGAGCGCGGTCCGGACTCGTACGGCGGCCAGGGCGGCGCCTGGCGTTCGAATGTGTCCGCGTGGACGACCGATGACGACCCGTCTGACGGCATCACCTTCGGAGGCTGGGCGCCGGTGGACGAGTTCGATTGGGCCGCGCCGCTCATCGAGGGCGACCACGATGCGAACGACGGCGGGGGCGAAGTCACGAAGATCCCGACCTACGGGTTCGCGGTCGGAGACGCGATGTACGTCGGCTACATGTCCGTGAACCACTGGGGTGATCCGGGCGTCTGGGAGGCGAATCATGCCGGGATGGTGGTCTCCAGAGACGGGGGAGCCTCCTGGACAGACCTGCCGGATGTGCGCTGGCCGGGCGATTCGAACTTCGTGCAGCTCGCGACAGCCCATGTGATGGATGCCGGGGCGGAGTACGTGTACCTCTGGGGCATCCCCGCTGGGCGCTTCGGGGGTGTGGAGCTCATGCGCGTGCCTGCGAGCACGACGGCTGTCGAGGACATCGCCGCCTACACCTACTTCGCGGGCACGGACGAGACCGGCACGCCTCAATGGAGCGCGGACCCCGACGCAGCGGAGACGATCGTCGATCCGACCGTCGGGGAGCTCTCCGTGATGTGGTCTGAGTACCTGCAGCGGTGGGTCATGACCTACTCGGACGCCGGGAGCGCCTACATCCGCGAGGGGCTCGCACCCTGGGGGCCGTGGGGTGAACCGATCGAGATGGTTTCCGCGGACGACTACCCCGGTCTCTACTCGCCGTACCTCAACCCCCGCTACACGGATGACGGCGGGCGGCGGCTCTATTTCACCCTGTCCCTCTGGGGTCCATACAACGTCTTCTGGTTCTCCGTCGATCTCGATAAGGCCGATTGATCGCGTCGTTGTGAAATCGATATACGGCCCGTCATCCCGCGGATTTGCGCGTCATGTCGCTCTTCTTCCGCCCGCCAGCTTCCTCGAACTCGGAGAGATCACGGGTGGGAGGCCATTGCGGATGAAATCGATTTCGCCTACAGTGTCGATCAACGTCAACGGCGACAACCGAGCGCCACGAACGTCCGATCGATAATGATCGGCAGAGCATCGGCTCAGCGGAGAGCCACGTTCCTGAGGAGGGACACATGATGAGGAGCACACGTCGTGCGGGGCGCTTCGCCGCTACCGCTCTGGGGGTCGTCGCTGTCGGCGCGATGTTCGCGGGCTGCGGCTCGGGCACCCCGGGCGAAGGGGCGACGGACGGCGGATCAGCGGACGGAGTCACGACGATCCAGTTCTGGCACCGCACGTTCACGCCTGCCGAGAACGCGTGGTACAAGTCCATCGTCGAGAAGTTCAATGCCGCGCAGTCCGACATCAAGGTCGTCGACACGGAGGTCCCTGCGGATGCGTGGGACCAGAAGATGAAGGCGGCCCAGGCGGCCGGCAAGGCCCCCGACGTCTACACGCACGCCGGATCGATCCAGGATGCCGTGAACGCGGGCCAGCTACACGAGCTCGACGGCATCGTGTCGGCGGATTCGCTCAACCAGATCCTTCCCGCGGCGCAATCGATCTCGAAGATGGGGGACAAGTACTACGCGTATCCGCTGCTGCAGGAGGCGCAGGCGGTCCTCTTCTGGAACAAGGACATGCTCTCCGCGGCGGGCGTCGATACCGAGAACGGCCCGGCGACGTGGAGCGACCTGCTCGCCGACTGTGCGAAGATCCAGCCCACGCTGCAGGACGGCCAGTACTGCATCTCCCCCGCCGGTGACGCGGTCACGTTCGCCTGGTCGACGGTCGGGCAGCAGTACAACTTCAACGGCCACCTCGCGCTCACGGATGACTGGACCGCGCCGGACATCAACACCGACGGTTACAAGCAGCTGATGGCCAACTACAAGGAGCTGTGGGACAAGGGGTACATGCCCAAGCAGGCCCTGGACTCCTACGTCGGCGGCAAGGACTTCGGCGAGCAGAAGGTCGCGTTCAAGGTCTCCGGCTCGTGGATGATGTCGGAGATCGGTTCGGACTACAAGGATCTGCTCACCAAGACCGGTGTCGGCGCGTTCCCGAGCGCGGACGACGCTAAGGGCGACACCACCTCGACGCTCGGCAACTTCAAGTGGGTGGTCGACGCGAAGAGCAAGAACGCAGAGGCCGCGGGCAAGTTCCTCGAGTGGTCGATCGGCGGCGACCCGGCGAACGTCGTGCCGTTCTTCGTCGACACCCAGTTCACCAAGGTCCCGGTGCGTACGTCGGTGCAGGATGCCGTCGCGGCGGATGCCAAGGCGGCGGATGCGCCGTGGTCGCAGGTCGTCACCAACGAGATCGCCCCGAAGGCCATCCCCGAGCCGACCTACCCGTGGGACGTGTCGCTCGCCGTGGGCACCGCGATGGAGTCCGTCATGAAGGGCGCGGCCTCGCCCGAGGACGCGATCAAGACCGCCGAGGATGCGATCAACAAGGTCATCCAGCAGCAGGAGCTCCCCAGCAAGGCTCCGAAGAACTGATGTCCGTTCGCCGGGGGTCGGGATGCGCTCCCGACCCCCGGCCCCATGCCCGGTATCGATCCACCGCGAGGTAACGATGACGACGACTCAGACCGTCGGTGAGCGCGGACTCACCGAGCTCCTGACGCTTCCCGATGACAAGCTTCGCCGCAGAGCGATGAACCGCGCGCGCTATCGCGATACGAAGATGGCGTATCTGATGCTGGCGCCCGCCGTCGCCCTGCTCGGAGTCTTCGTGATCTGGCCGGCGGTCTACGCCGGGTTCCTGTCTTTCCAGGACTGGAGCTTCTACAAGGATCCGCAGTTCGTCGGGTTCCGGAACTTCGTCAACGTCCTGACTGATCCGCTCTTCTGGGCGGCGATCGTTCGCGGGTTCCAGTTCGTGCTGATGACCGTGCCGATCATGCTCGTCCTCGCCTTCTTCTTCGCGAGTCTCGTAGTGAGCGTCTCCCGCCACTTCGCCGGGGTACTGAAGGTGAGCATCTACATCCCGACGATCATCTCGGGCGTCATCACGTCGATCATCTTCGTGCTGATCTACGACTACTCGGGCGGCCTCCTGAACGCGGTCCTCGGAATGTTCGGGATCGATCCCATCGCCTGGCTCGGCGACCCCGCGTGGGCCCTGGTGGCGATCGCGGTGCCGGCCGTCTGGCTCGGAATGGGTCTCACCTCGCTGATCATGGTCGCCGCGATGGTGGACATCCCGACGGAGTTCTACGAGGCGGCGGCGATGGAGGGTGCCAACTGGTGGCAGAAGACCTTCTACATCACCCTGCCGCAGATGAAGAACATCCTGCTGTACCTCCTGATCACGGGTTTCGTCGCCGCGATCCAGCAGTTCGAGCTGCCGCTCGTCATGACGCAGGGCGGTCCGTTGGACTCGACGACGTTGCCGAACCTCTTCATCTTCAACCACTTCCGCAACGACATCAGCGTGGGCTACTCCATTGCGGCAGCGTTGCTGCTCTTCGTCGTCCTGGGCACCGTGTCGGCCCTCGTCTTCCGTTTCGTCAACTCCGAGAGGCTGGTCGACTGATGGCCGTCGTGACCTCCACCGCGGGCGCGAAGCCCATGAAGATCGAGCACCGCAAGGTGCAGCGGGACGGGCGTTGGTGGGCGTTCGCGATCGGCAAGGCGATCGCCGGAATCGTCTTCCTCCTCGCCGCACTGTTCCCCCTCGCATGGATGGTCGTCGCGGGATTCAAGACCAAGACCGAGGTGCTCAAGACGCCGTTCCAGTTCTTCCCCGAGGTGTGGAAGTGGGAGAACTACGCGCAGATCCTCAGCGACCCGGACTTCCTGCGGACCATGGCATGGACCTTCGGCGGCGCGGTCCTCTTCACGGTTCTCGCCTTGACGGTGAACTCGTGCGCCGCCTACGCGTTCGCCCGGCTCGACTTCCGCTTCAAGCGCACACTCTGGGTCATCGTCATCACGACGATGTTCATCCCCGGCATGACGATCCTTCTGACGAGCTTCATCGTCGTGACCAAACTCTCGATGCTCGACACTCTCGCGGTGCTCGTCATTCCCGGGGCGGCGAGCGCGGGCATGATCTTCTTCATCCGCCAGTTCTATCTGTCGATCCCGGCGAGCCTCGAGGAAGCCGCCATGCTCGATGGCTGCGGCCGGTTCCAGATCTTCGTGCGGCTGTTCCTGCCCCTGTCCAAGCCACCGTTCGTGGTCATGGGCATCACGGCATTCCTCGCGTACTGGAACTCCTACGTGTGGCCGATCCTCACGATCACCACGCCCGAGCGCTTCGTCGTCCAGCAGTACCTCGCGACCTTCCGCTCCGAACGCAGCACCGAGCTGGGTCTGCTCATGGCGGGCTCGGTATTGGCGGCGGCACCGGTGATCATCCTGTTCCTGATCTTCCAGCGCCAGATCATCGGGAACATCAAGATGGCGGGGCTCAAGTAGGTCGTGCGCTTCACGGTCGCGGAGCCCCTCTGCGTCAGTACCGCGGCACCTCGAGCTTGAGCCCGCCGCGCAGAGACGACTCGTGCGCGACGATGCCCGGGGCGGTGATGGACGCTGCGCGCCGCGCACCGACGGACGGCTCGCGCCCCTCGACCACCGACGACACGAACTCGTGCACGAGATGCGGGTGCGAGCCGCCGTGCCACGCGTGCACCTCTCGCGCAGGCCGGCCACCGGGCGGCTGATACATGCTGGGGCGCGTATATGGGCGGATAGTGGGTGGCAAAGCGTCGACGCGGTCGGGCGGCTCGATCTCTCGACGCTCGATCGGGCGGCCCCGGTGCCGACCGTCCTGCGGACCGGCGGTGAACAGGACGGTGGCGTCGCCCTCGATCGAGGGCCACTCCAGGGCGCCGAGGTCTCCGTACACGTTGAAGCCCTCGGTGTAGGCCCGGGCGTTCTCGAAGAACGACAGCGTCACCTGCGCCGCCAACGGCGACGGGGTCGTCAGCTGGAAGAGCGCCGACTCGAGGGGGAAGGGATTGCTCCCGTCGCCGCGGTGCTGCGGCAGCAGCTCGCCCGAGCCCACGCACACGACCGAGTCCGCGACCGCGTCGGCCAGGCCGAGCAGCGGCGCCACGATGTGGGTCGCGTACTGCATCGGCGCATAGCCCATCCAATACGGGGGGAATCCGTCGAGGTCCTGCATGTGCGCGCCGCTGAGGTAGGTGAGCCGACCGAGGGCGCCGGTGTCGCGCAGATGCAGAGCGTGCAGGTATTCACGCTGGTAGAGCGCCGTCTCCATCATCATGTATCGCCCGGATGCCGCAGCGGCACCCTCCACGACCCGATCGACGTCGTCGAGGCTCGTTGCCATCGGGACGGCGCTCGCGCACGCGCGGCCGCTCGCCAGCACGGAGAGAGTCTGCTCCACGTGGAAACGCACCGGCGACAGCAGGTGGACGGCATCCCATCGTCCGGTCGCGAGCGCCTCGTCGAGTCCGGCGTAGTCGGCGTCGAGGCCGTAGGCGTCGGCGACGGTGCGGCGCACACCCCCGTCGGGTTCGACGAGCCCGACCCGGTCCACGTCGGGGTGCAGCTGGTAGAGGTGCAGGAAGTCGCGGCCGAAGCCCGCTCCGACCACGAGCACGTCGATCATTCGTCCTTCGTCCCGGGCGCGCCGGCCCGTCGGGCCGTGTCGTCCCACACCTCGAGCTCCGCGATCGAGGTGAAGCGCATCGGGCCGCCGGCGGTGCCGATGATGCGGATGCCGTCGGCGATGACGGGCGCGAAGCGGAAGACGTACTCCTCCTCCTCCAGCGCCGCGTAGTCGTTGCGATAGGGAGGGGCCGGCTCCGCGGAGACTTCCACCCACGTGCCGTCGATGCGCGCCTCGAGCCGAGGGCCGTCGGCGAACCAGCCGCCGAGCGAATCCTGAGGGCCCGGGACGTACACCACCCGCGACATCCGTCGGGGTGATGCCCACTCGTAGCCCCAGACATCCTCCCCGCTGCCCGGCCCGAACGCCGAGTCCTCGGCGATGTCACGACGGCCGTCGTTGAGGACGATCTCCTGCCCTTCGCGCACGCGCGAGACCACCGGTGACGCGCCGTCGAGCGCGAGGTTCGCGCGTGACCCGGGGGTCACGGCATCAGTTCCAGGATCGAACACGACCCGCCGCAGCCCGAAGCAGTACGCACGACCTCCGCGAGTGGATGCCGGGACGAACCAGTTGCTCTGCAGCCACATCGACGTGCCATCGGGAGAGATGAACTTCGAGGGGATCGTCGGCGCGTATCCGCCGTGCTTGGCGAGGGGAGAGCGCGGGCCATGCCACGGGAAATGCCCGAAGTCATGGCTGTGCAGGTGCCGCCACGGCCCCCACGGCGCCGGTGCTTCGAAGAACTCGAAGGTGTACTCGCTCCACGTCGAATAGAGATAGCGCCCCAGCCCGGGGTTCCACACGACCGATCCTTGCGCGATGCACGTGAAGTCGTGCGCGCCCATCCCGAACGCGGGGGTGGGGTAGAAGCGACGCTCGTCGACGAGCACCGGGATCTTGGCTGAGATGTCGGACGACCACACGGGCGCGCCGTCAGGTGTCCACCCAGCGAGGAACTCCCATTGGGATCGGTCGAGCACGGCGCGCGCGGGGGCTCGACCGAGGTACAGGCACGTGGGGTCCGCGACGATGCGCGAGAACGAGGTGCGCCAGTTGCCGTCGATCCCGTACGCGTACACCCAGTCGCCGCGTCCACCCGAGCGGCCGAGGTCGAGGAACATGATCGTCGTGAAGACGTGGTCGGGAAACATCGGCTGTGCGCCCCACGCCCACGTGCGGCCGCCGTCGTCGGAGCGCACGATCGTCGCGGTCGGCGCTTCGTTGAACGTGTCCGGGCCCTCCCCGCAACGCAGATCCTGCACCGCGAGGTACAGCTCATCGCGGCCGTCGCCGTTGCCGTCGACGGCGATCATGCCGGTGGGTTTGCGGTTGCAGCGCGGGGGATCCCAGATCGGCGCGACGGCGTCGCCGTCGCTGAGCCGCTCGCCCGTGAGACCCGTCTCGGGCATCCCGTCGATCCGGTGCACGAGGATGTCGCTCCATCCGTGGCGCGCGAAGCCGGTGCCGTCTCCGGCCGCCGTGTAGAGCGCATCGTCATCGGCCCACGTGGAGGGCCAGAGGTCTCCGTCGCTCGCGGTGAGCACGGTGTTCGCCTGATCGACGTGGGCGATGCGGAGCCGGAGCGGTCCGGTGTCGAGGCTCACCGGGGCGCCGTCGACGGCGAGTGTCGGTCTCACCGGCCGAGCTCAGTCCTGAGGGGCCCGCGGCGGCGTTGCGCCGATGTCGGGAACCGGAGCGGTCCCTAGGTGGACCTCCATGTCGTCGGCGCTGGGTGCCTTCGGGAGGCGGGCGGTCGGCCGGTCGAGGTAGAACATGGCGGTCGAGGCGATGTCGTCGCGCAGCGGCAGGTAGCGCCACCCCGATCGCCAGCCGAGGGCCTGGATGTCGACCTTCGGCAGCCCCGTGGTGAAGAAGATGGGGTCGAGCAGGTGCCACCGGTACATGCCGAAACGCTGCTGCGAGACGTAGAGGCCATCCGGGCGGATGACCTGCGGCATCCCGAGGTACGGCGTCGAGAAGTCGGTGTACCCCTGTCCGGGGATGTCGAAGTTCCAGGCCCCGCCGAAGTAGTCCTCGGTTCCGGTGCCGCAGATCGTCGGGTAGTCGGTGTCGTCATCGAGGTAGAACTTGATCTCGCCTTCACCCCACCATCCGTTGGCGTTCACCCCCCAGGCGATATACGTGCCGACGTACTGCCCGGCGCCTTCGATGCCTTCGAGGATCGTGTGCGGGACGAGTTCGTCGAGCGGGTTCGACCGGCGCCACTGCGCATGGAAGTAGCCGTCGTTCGAGTAATCGCCGCCGATCTCGTACGTCACCTGGAAGTAGATGCGCACATCGACCACGGACGTGTTCTCGATCGTGAGGCGCGCACCCTCGCGGAACGGCATCGGCCAGTAGGAATTGAAGCCGCCGTGCGGATTGGCCGCGATCACCTGGGAGTTGACCTGCGCGAAGACACCCCAGCCGTTGCAGAAGAAGTCGCCGTAGGGCACCTCGACGGCGGGCTCCTCGGCGCCGTCCCAGTAGGCGCGCAGCACGAGAGTGCGCCAGTTGTCGGTGTGCGTGGTGATCCAGATGTGCGTGATCTTGCCGGCGCCCGAGATGTTCGCGAGGTCGAAGGTCTCACCCGCCTTGATGTCGACACTCGGGGAGATCTTCCAGCCCGGGCCGAGATCACGTGCGCACGATGCGCCGGTGCCTTCGGTTGCGCGGCCGCCTCCGCCCACCGCGCCGTCGAAGTTCTCCGGCGAGATGGAGCGGGTCTGGATTCCGCGGCGCAGTGCGGCGATCGACGAGAGGTCAGGGGAGGGCAGGGGAGCAGACATCGGGGCACTTCCTCGTGGCGGTCGGATGGTCCACGGCGTCGGTCGCGCGGCGCCGGCGGACTCATCTGCAGTCATGTCATCGGTGGAATCGATTTCACCATGGACTGCTTCACTGTATGGTGGCATCACGACGGATGTCAACGCGCGCCGGCGCAACGAGGAGCACCCATGGCGACGATCTACGAGGTCGCGAAGCTGGCGGGTGTCTCGCCTGCCACCGTGTCCCGCGTGTTCAACGGCATGGGCGTCTCCGCCGAGCGTGCCGAGGCGGTGCGAACGGCGGCGGCCGAGCTCAAGTTCACGCCGAACCGCACCGCCCGAACCCTTCGGCGCCAGGCGTCCGAGGTGATCGCGCTCGTGATCCCCGACATCGAGAACCCGTACTTCACCGAGATGGCGCGCGGTGTCGAGGACGTGGCATCCGAAGCGGGATACTCCGTCGTCCTCTGCAACTCCGACTCGCAGATCGCTAAGGAGGCCACCTACCTGCAGATCGCGATCTCCGAGCACATGGCGGGCGTCATCCTCGCGGCCTCCAGCGATCACACCAACCTCGACGCGCTGCTGGCCACGGGCCGCCCGGTCGTCGCGGTCGACCGTGGCACCGGGTACGACATCGACGGGGTCATGATGTCGAATCGCCCGGCAGGACAGGCAGCCACGGAGAATCTCGTTCAGGCCGGGTACCGCCGGATCGCCTGCATCACGGGCCCGCAGGAGATCGAGACGGCCCAGGAGCGCGCCGCCGGCTGGCGCTCGGTGATCCTGCGGAACTTCGCCGACGCGGACCCCGACGAGCTCCTGCGGTACTCGACGTTCCGGGTCGACGGTGGGCGTCAGGTCATGGAGGAGCTGCTCGCGCTGCCCGAGCCGCCCGACGCCGTGGTCGCCGCCAACAACCTGCTCGGGGTCGGGGCCATCCAGGTCCTCACCGAGCACGGACTGACGCCGCCGCGCTTCGGCGTCGCCGTCGTGGGCTCGCTGCCGTTCACGACGCTGTCGCCGTCGGCGGTGACGGTCGTCCGGCTCCCCGCTCGGCACATGGGCGTGACGGCGGCGAAGATGCTGCTGGAGCGGATCGGCGGCGACGACCAGCCTGCCCGCACCATCGTGCTGCGCAATGAGGTCCAGCCGGCTCGCGTCTCCAGCGAGCGCTGAGGCCGAGCGCTTTCAGCCGGGTTTCATCCTCCTTTCACGATGGAAGCGATTTCCTTCGGTTGCTCATGAAATCGATTTCGTCTACAGTGAACGGGAATCGCGATCAAGGAGGACGCATGGCGGTGGCCTGCACGCTCGGTGTCGATGTCGGCACCTCCAGCACCAAGGGCGTGCTGGTCGACGGCGACGGCCGCATCCTCGCGTCGGCGACCCGCGCGCACGACGTCCAGCGTCCGCACGCGGGCTGGGTCGAGATGGATGCCGCGGTGTGGTGGGACGAGTTCGTCTCGATCGCGCAGGAGCTGCGGGAGGCGGTCCCGGATGCCGCTGTCGCGGCCGTCGGTGTGAGCGGGATGGGCCCGTGCGTGCTGCTTACGGATGCGACCGACGAGCCGGTGCGCCCGGCGATCCTCTATGGCGTCGACACCCGTGCGACCCGGCAGGGCGAGCGGATGACGGAGGACCTCGGCGAAGACGAGGTCGTCCGCGTCGGCGGTTCGCGGCTGACCTCGCAGGCCGGTGGGCCGAAGGTCGTCTGGATCGCCGAGGAGGAGCCGGACGCGTACGCGCGGGCGCGGCGCCTGTTCATGCCGGCATCCTGGCTCGTACGGCGGCTCACGGGCGCATACGCGCTCGATCACCAGTCGGCGAGCCAGATGAGCCCCCTCTACGACGTCGAGGCCGAGGCGTGGGACGTGCCGCTGTGGGAGCGCTACGCGCGCGGCCTGGAGGCGCCGCAGCTGCGCTGGGCGGGCGACGTCGCCGGCGAGGTGACGGATGCCGCTGCCGCACGCACCGGCATCCCGGCGGGCACACCCGTCATCACGGGCACGATCGACGCGTGGTCCGAGGCGGTCAGCGTCGGCGCGCACGAGTTCGGCGACCTCATGCTGATGTACGGGACCACGATGTTCCTCGTCGCGACGGGGGAGGAGACCCTC
Source organism: Microbacterium sp. (assembly GCF_017305435.1). GTDB lineage: Bacteria > Actinomycetota > Actinomycetes > Actinomycetales > Microbacteriaceae > Microbacterium. Next base: position 143,930 of record NZ_JAFKIP010000005.1, read on the forward strand.
CGCACGCCGTCGATGTGGACGACGGTCGGAGCCTTCCCCGGCACCCGCAACCTGGCGGGCGGGCTCGCCACCAGCGGCGCGCTGACGACGTGGCTGAAGGACCTCACGGGTGCGGACTACCCCGCGCTGCTCGCGGAGGCGGCCGCGGCGGGCCCCGGCGCGAACGGGCTCGTGATGCTGCCCTACTTCGCCGGTGAGCGCACCCCGATCCTCGACCCGGACGCGCGCGGGGTGATCGCGGGGCTCACTCTGACGCACGGTCGCGGGCATCTGTACCGGGCCGCGCTGGAGGCGACCGCGATGGGGGTTCGCCACAACGTGGAGACGATGCGCGCCGCGGGCGCCGACATCCGCCGCATCGTCGCCGTCGGCGGCGGGACACAGGGCGACCTCTGGCTGCAGATCGTCTCCGACATCACGGGGCTCGTGCAGGAGGTGCCGGCCGCCACGATCGGCGCAAGCTACGGGGCGGCATTCCTCGCCGCCGCCGCACGGGCGGATGGCGAAGTGCGCATCACTGACTGGAACCCGATCGCACGCACCGTGACGCCCGACCCCACGGTCGCGGCGCGGTACGACGCGCAGTTCGCGCGCTACCTCGAACTGTACGAGGCCACGAAGACGCTGGCCCACGACCTGGCCGTCCTGCAGAAGGAGTCCGTATGACGACCCCGCGCCGCGCCCGCGGCATCCCGCACACCTCCGAACCGGCCGCCTTCCTCCTCGGAGGCATCGGCACCGGCAACGTCTCGCTCGGCGCCCGCGGCGAGCTACGCGACTGGGAACTCGAGAACCTGCCCGACAAGGGCCGGTTCAACCCGTACTCGTTCTTCGCGATCCACGCTCGACCCGCCGGCCGCGACGGGGTCGCGCGCGTGCTGGAAGCGCGCATGACCGGCCGCCACGACGCAGACGCGGGCTACCCGTTCGACCGGCTCGCAGGACTGCCGCGACTCGCCGGCGCGACGATGCACGGCGAGTATCCCGTCGTCGACATCGACTTCACCGATGACGTCTTGCCCGTCGACGTGTCGCTGCGCGCGTTCACGCCGCTCGTCCCGCTCGATGCGGATGACTCCGGCATCCCCGCCGCCGTCCTGCGCTACTCCGTGACCAACCCGGGCGACGTGCCGGTCGCCGTGACCATCGCGGGGTCGCTGACGCACACGGCGGGACGCGGCGAGGGCCCCTTCGGCACGCGTGCTGCGCAGCGGGTGGCCTGGCGCGAGGAGGGCCGCGTCCGGGGGCTGGACTTCGGCATCGACCTGCCCGAGGACGACTTCGGGTACGGCACGATGAGCCTCACCACCACCGACGCCTCGACCACCGTCAAGCCGCAGTGGGCAGTCGGCTTCTGGCCGGACGGCGCCCGGCTGTTCTGGAACGACTTCGTCGCCGACGGTCTGCTCGAACCCGAGCCGCACCTGACGCTCGAAGATCGCCCGCGCGGCTTGTTCGCCGACGCGGGATCGGCTGCGCCGATGACCGAGGCCGAGCTGTTCGACAGGCTGCCGCGCCTGCGCACCGGAACGCTCGGCATCGTCCACGAGCTGGCCCCGGGCGAGTGCCGAGAGTTCGAGTTCGTGCTGAGCTGGAGCTTCCCGAACCGGCGTCGCGGGTGGCTCGGGCACATCGTCTTCGCCGATCCGCACAAGGACGAGGTCGTGCGTAACCACTACTCCACGATCTGGCCGGATGCCTGGACGGCGGCGAGCGACCTGCACGAGAGGATGCCGCAGCTCGAGGCGGCCACGATCGCCTTCGTCGAGGCGCTCTACGGCGGCACGCTCGACCCGGTCATCGCCGACGCGGTCGGCGCGAACATCGCCGCGGCGCGATCGACGACGGGATTCGTCGTCGAGTCGCCGACCTCCGCGGTGGGTGCGGGTCCCGTCTTCGCCGCGTGGGAGGGCTCGTTCGAGCACGGGGGCTCCTGCGAGGGCACCTGCACGCACGTATGGTCGTATGCGCAGACCCTCGCGTGGCTGTTCCCGCAGCTGGAGCGCAGCGCCCGGCGCATCGAGTTCCTGCTCGAGACCGACACCGACGGTGCGCAGAAGTTCCGCAGCAACCGCGTCTTCGACGGCCCGGCCTGGTTCATGACGCCGGCCGTCGACGGGCAGCTCGGCACCTTCCTGCGACTGCATCGCGAGTGGCGGTTCTCCGGCGATGACGCGTTCCTGAGGGAGCTGTGGCCCGCTGCCGTCCGCACGCTCGACCACGCGATCCGGGAATGGGACCGCGACGGCGACGGGCTGCTCGACGGCGAGCTCCACAACACGTACGACATCGAGTTCCACGGCATCGATCCATTGGCGAACTCGGTGTTCCTCGCGGCGTTGCGCGCTGGGGCGCGCATGGCTGAGCACCTGGGCGAAGCCGAGCGTGCCGCGGACTGGTCGGCGCGCGCCGACCGCGCGGCTGGTGCGATGGATGCCGTGCTGTTCAACGGCGAGTACTACCGTCAGGTGATCGACGACGTCGATGCGCACCGGTACCAGTACGGCGACGGCATCCTCTCCGATCAGCTGCTCGGCCAGTTTCACGCCTACCTGAACGGTCTGGGTGACCTGCTGCCGCGAGAGCACCTGCGCAGCGCGCTCGAGGCGATCGTGCGCCACAACCTGCGCGAGGACCTCACGGGGCACGAGAACCTGCAGCGGGTGTATGCGCTGAACGACGAAGGGGGACTGCTGCTGGCCTCCTGGCCCCGCGGCGGTCAGCCTGCGATCCCGTTCGTCTACTCGGATGAGGTGTGGACCGGCATCGAGCACCAGGTCGCGACGACGCTCGCGTTCGCCGGACTCACCGACGAGGCCCTGCGCGTGGAACGCATCCTGCGCGCCCGCTACGACGGCACGGTGCGCAACCCGTGGAACGAGATCGAGTGCGGCAACCACTACGCGCGCTCGCTCGCCTCGTGGGGGCTGCTGCTCGCCTTCAGCGGCGCGCAGTGGGATGCCGCCGAGCGCTGCCTCTCCTTCGATCCGCCCGCCGATGGCCGCCACCTGTTCACCACCGGCACCGGCTGGGGCCGCGTCACGGTCACCGGCGATGCGATCGAACTGCGGCTCGACGGCGGCGAACTCGACCTCGAACGGCTGCTCCTCCGGGGGCACACGGCATCCGGACCGCGCCTTCTTCGCGCGGGCGACACTCTGACCGGGCATCTCGACCTCACACCACAGGAGACACCATGACCTACATCCTCCCCACCCCCACCCTGCGCCCGGCGACGGAGCCGAAGACGCTCTACCTGATCACCTCGGGCGACCTGCGCGAGTCGGCGAACGTCGCCGGCTGGCCGGTGCAGCGCGACCTGGAAGCCGCGGTGACGCGCGCGTTCGAGGCGCTGGGCTGGGCGGTCATCCGCCCGTTCGATGTCGACCCCGCCACCGGGCACGGCTACATCTCGAGTCAGCGCATGGGTCTCGAGGTATTCAAGAAGATCCCGACCGACGCGCCGCTGGTGGTCGCGACGGCGAACTGGCAGTACTCGCACCACGTGTTGGCAGGCCTGCGCACCCACACCGGCCCCATCCTGACGGTCGCGAACTTCGCGCCGGACTGGCCAGGCCTCGTGGGTCTGCTGAACCTCAACGCGAGCCTGACGAAGATGGGCAAGGACTACTCGACGATCTGGTCGGTCGATTTCACCGACGAGTGGTTCCGCGCGGGACTGAAGGAGTGGACTGAGACCGGCACGATCACACACGACGCATCGCACGTGCGTCCGCTCCCCGCGCTGCCCGACTCGCCCGAGAAGACCCTCGGCGAGGCGCTCGGCGATCAGCTGCTCGCCGACAAGGCGATCATCGGCGTCTTCGATGAAGGCTGCATGGGCATGTACAACGCGATCTTCGATGACGAACTGCTGAACCCGCTCGGCATCTATAAGGAGCGCCTCTCGCAGTCGGCGCTGTACGCGGAGATGCTCACGGTCTCCGAGGACGACGCGAACGCGGCGTACGACTGGCTCATCGGTCACGGTATGACCTTCGTCTACGGCGAGGATGCCGCGACCGAGCTCACCCGCGAGCAGGTGCAGTGGCAGCTGAAGATGTACATCGCGGCGCTGCGTCTGGCGGACGATTTCGGACTGGATGCCGTCGGCATCCAGTATCAGCAGGGCCTGAAGGACGTGGTCCCGGCATCCGACCTCGCCGAAGGCATCCTCAACTCGACCGAGCGGCCGCCGGTGTTCTCGCGCGACGGCAAGCGCGAGCTGCACGCGGGCCGCGCGTTCCCGCACTTCAACGAGGTCGACGAGGGTGTCGCGGTCGACGCGCTGATCACCGATCGGGTGTGGACGGCCATGGGCCTCGTCCCCGACAACACCCTGCACGACGTGAGGTGGGGCGAGGACTACGACGGGCAGTTCGTCTGGGTCTACGAGATCTCGGGCTCCGTGCCCGCCTCGCACCTCGGCGGTTGGGAGAAGGCCGAGGGCTGGCGACAGGGGCACGTCTTCTTCCCCGCCGGCGGCGCCACGATCAACGGTGTCTCGAAGCCGGGCGAGGTGGTGCTCTCGCGCGTGTTCATCGAGGACGGCATCCTCCAGGCCGACGTCTTCCGCGGGACGGTCGTCGAGCTCCCCTCCGACGAGACGCAGCGCCGGAAGAACGCCACCAACCCCGAGTGGCCGATCGCGCACGTCGTGCTCCACGGGATCACGCGCGACCAGTTCATGGCACGCCACAAGGCGAACCACGCGCAGGTCGTCTACGCGCCGGATGCCGCGACCGCCGACAAGGCCCTCGTCGCGAAGGCCGCGATGTTCGACCGCATCGGCATCAAGGTCAACCTCACCGGTACCGTCAACGCCTGACGATGCGCACAGGGTCAGGCATACTGCATCCCGCGCTCACGCGGGTGATCGCCGAGGCGGGGCACACCGACCTCGTCGTCGTGACCGACGCGGGCCTGCCGATCCCGCCCGGGTCGGAGCGCATCGAGCTTGCGCTCCGACCCGGCCTGCCGGGCTTCGTCGACGTCCTCGATGCGATCCTCGCCGAGATGTCGGTCGAGGGCGCGACCGTCGCCGAGGAGACCGCCGCGGAGAACCCCGAGCTGTTCGAGGCGCTCCGCGAGCGCCTCGCGTCGATCGGCGTCGAGCCCGTGCTCGTGCCGCACCTCGAGTTCAAGCAGCTGTCGCGCGGCGCACGCGCGTTCGTGCGCACGGGGGAGTTCACGCCGTTCGCGAACGTGATCCTGCATGCCGGCGTGCCGTACTGATCGCGGCTCTCACCCTGCCGCGACGAACAGGTCGTAGTCCTGCCGTGACAGCTCCGCATACGCGCGCGCCCATTCGACGATCGCGCGCGTGACGAGGCGGCCGTCGCCGATGTAGCCGACGACCTCCGCTGCCGTCGGCGACTGGCCGTGCGCGCGGGCGAGCACGGCGGCACACGCCTGCGCGTAGAGGCGGAAGGACGCGTCATCCACCGTCTCCACGTCGATGCCGCCCTTCATGTCGCGGAACTGGCGCACGTAGTAGTCACGCTCGGTGCCGCGGAACGACCCGAGCAGCGGGTCCGACACGCCCTGCAGGATCCGCTGCATCGCGACGACCCGTCCGCCTTCGCCGTGCTCGTCGATGTACGCGGCGACGTCGGGCGGCTGAACGCGCGCGCCGTGCTCCGCGAGGACGCTCCGCCCCGCCTCCTTCGTCTGCAGCAGCAGCGTCGCGCCGTCACCGTCCACGAGCGCCGTCGCGTAGCAGCGCGTACCGACGCTGCCGACACCTACGACGCGACGCACGGTGTCGGATGCCGCATAGTGCGCCAGCAGGAGGCGCACATCCGCCCGGGTCGTCGACAGGTAGTCGGTCACCGACGACGTGACGAGCTCCTCGAGCTCGGCATCGACGTGGGTCATGGTCGGCGGCCGCTCGACGAAGCGCAGCCTGCCGTCGTCGCCCAGCGTCGTGAGCTTCCGGCTCGCCCGCTCGCCCGTGCGCTTCTCCGCGTCGGCGATCGCGGCTTTCACGACGCGTCGCGTCGACCGGCTTCCCGCGCCGAGCCCGCCCACCGCGTCGAAGTGCTGGTAGTAGCGCGCCAGGGGCGTGGCATCGCGGCCGCCGCGCAGGGCCGTGACGTAGCTGCGCACCGCGGCGCGCGCGGCATCCGTCGTCACATCCTCGGCGCGGTCCGTGGCCTGCCCCGCGATCACGATGCTCGTGACGAGTCGCTTGAGGTCGCACTCCCAGGGCGCCCACGCGGCCTCGTCGAAGTCGTTCAGATCGAAGACGAGCGTGCGCTGCGGAGAGGCGTAGAACCCGAAGTTCGCGACGTGCGCGTCGCCGCACGAGGCGACCTGGATGCCGCTCGTCGGCGACGCCGCGAGATCGGCGGCCATCAGCGCGGCCGTCCCGCGGTAGAACGCGAACGCGCTCGCCGCCATGCGCTCACGCCGCAGCGGCACCAGCTCGGGTACCCGCGTGGAGTTCTGCGCCGCGAGGATGCCGAGGGGATCGCGCCCCGTCGTCACGAGCTCCGCGAGCGTGCGCCGCGGAGCCGCCGTGCGCGCCGCCTGCCCGGCCGCCTCGCGCGCGGGGGACGACGCGGGCACGGGCCGATCGACGATCACCATGCCGCCATGATGGCACGGGGCGCTCGCTGTGACGGCGGCGCGTGAGCGCACGGCGCATCAGGCGTCGCGTGTCGGCGGCGCTTCCTGCAGGTCGCCGGTGAGGTACCGCTGAATCGTGGGTCCGATCGCGGCGACGACCTCGTCGACGGATGCCGAGGCCAGCGGCTCGAGTTCGAGCACGTAGCGGGTCACGATCAGCCCGATCACCTGACTGCCGACCAGCGCGACGCGGCGGTCGGCGTCGTCGCCGCCGAGGCGCTCGCCGATGCGCCCGAGGACCTCGCGCGAGAGGAAGCCCACGAGCATCGAGGCGGCGCGGCGGCTGCCGATGGCGGTGCGCAGCAGCGCGACTCCCCGCGTGCGGAAGTGCGGGGCATCCCACGTCGTCACGATCATGCGCACGAGCCGCTCGCCGGCGGCGGCGAGGTCGCCCTCGATGACGGCCGGGAGCAGCTGTGTCGGGTCGGCCGGAACGTCGACGGTCGCCGTGAACAGCGCGGCCTTGGTGCCGAAGTAATGGTGCAGCAGCGCGGCGTCGACCCGGGCGCGCTCGGCGATCGTGCGCATCGTCGTGGCGTCGTAACCCTGCGCGCCGAACTCCGCCGCCGCGGCGGCGAGGATCCGCTCGCGTGCGTCGCTCGACCCGCCGCGCGGGCGGCCGCGGCGACGGCGCGGCGAGTCGGTCATGGTGCCAGCCTAAAGCGCGGTGGGCGCCTCTTGCCAGATATTCATCCTTCGGTGAATAATCGCCTCATGCGTGCTGTCTTCCTCAAGGAGTTCCAGGAGCTGCGGCGAGACCGCCTGACCCTCGCGATGCTCATCGTCATGCCCCTCCTACTGCTCGTGATCTTCGGCTACGCGGCGAACTTCACGGTCGACACGCTCCGCGTCGCGGTGGTCGGCAGCCAGACATCCGACGTCACCGACCTCATCGCCCAGAACGACGAGGTGAGCAGCCACCTCGACATCGTGTCGACGGATGCCACGGGCACCGAAGCGGACGCGCGCGAAGACCTCGTCGACCGGCGTGCCGACGTCGTGCTGTTCGCGGACGCGGCGGGCGCCGTGACGGTCCACATCGACGGCGCGAACCTCTTCGCGGCGCAATCCGCGAAGGTGCTGTTCACGGAGGTCTCCGCCCAGCTCGCGCAGAATCCCCAGGCTCCGAAGGTCGACATCCAGGTGCTCTTCAATCCCGATCTGAAGACCGCGTGGGTCATGATCCCGGCGATCATCGGACTGATCCTCACCTTCATCGGCACGATCATCACCTCGATCGGCATGGTGCGCGAGCGCGAGGCCGGCACGTTCGAACAGCTCGCCGTCATGCCCTTGAAGGCGTCGGCGGTGATCCTCGGCAAGATCACGCCGTACTTCCTGCTGGCGGCCCTCGACATGGTGCTGATCGCCGTCCTCGGCATCCTCCTGTTCGGCGTGCCCTTCCTGGGGAGCGTGTGGGTCTTCGCCGTCGGCGCGGCGTTCTTCCTGTTCGCCGTCCTCGGCATCGGGGTGCTGATCTCGACCGTCGCGAAGACGAGCGGGCAGGCGATCCAGATGGCGATGATGACGCTGCTGCCGCAGATCCTGCTGTCGGGAATGATCTTCCCGCTGGATGCCATGGCCGCCGGCGTCCGCTGGATCGGGTACCTCCTGCCGCTCACCTACTTCACGATGATCTCGCAGGGCGTCATGCTGCGCGGCTCGGGCTGGGACGCCCTATGGCTGCCGCTCGTGATCCTCGCGGGGATGGCGCTCATCCTGTTCGCCCTCGCCGTCGTGCGGCTGCACGCGAGCATCGCGCCCGCGAAGCAGCCGCGCGCGGGGCGGCACGGCAACGTCGAGGCCGGGCGATGACGCCCGCGACCGGGGTGAAGACGCTCGGCGTCCGAGGCATCCGCGTCGTCTTCGGCGACACGGTCGCGCTCGACGACGTGACCCTGGAGGTGCCCGCAGGCGAGGTGACCGCGGTCGTCGGCGGCGATGGCGCGGGCAAGTCGACGTTGCTGCGGGTGCTCGCGGGGCGCGTCGGCGTCCAGGCGGGCGAGGTGCAGACACTTCGGAAGGAGCAGATCGGGTACCAGCCGTCGACGTCGGGGGTGTGGGGGAGTCTCTCGGTCGAGGAGAACCTCGCGTTCGTGGGTCAGTCGTACGGGATGTCGGCGCGGGCGCTGCGTGCGCGCGGCGGCGAGCTGCTGGAGCGCGCGGGCCTCGCCGATGCGCGGAAACGCCTCGGCCGCGACCTGTCGGGTGGCATGCGCCAGAAGCTCGGCTTCGTCCTGGTGATCGTGCACGAGCCTCGGCTCGTCCTCCTCGACGAGCCGAGCACGGGCGTCGACCCGGTGAGCCGCGTCGAGCTGTGGCGCCTCATCGCCGAAGCCGCGACGGGCGACACGGCAGTGCTGATGGCGACGACGTACCTCGACGAGGCGGCGCGCGCCGCGACCGTGACGGCGCTGGATGCCGGGGCCGTGATCGCCTCGGGAACCCCCGACGAGGTCGTGGCATCGGTTCCGGGACGGATCGTCGAGGCGGCGGAGGTCTTCGGCGCCGACACCTGGCGCCGCGGCACGGCGCGGCATCGCTGGGTGCCGCCGACGGGAGCGGGCAGCGTTGCTGGTGCGGGCACGGCCTCGGGCAGGGCCGCGGGCGATGGCGCAGAGGTGACGGTCGACCTGGAGGACGCGCTCATCGCGCTCACGCTCGCACGCGAGTCTCACCTCGCGACCCGCCGCGAAGCGCGCGCGGGCGCGGGTGCACACGGTTCGGGGGTCGCAATCGCCCGTGTCGGACGCGACGAGGCGCCCGTTCGCGACCCGCAACCGGCGAGTGCGGCTGCGACGGGCGCGGCTCTCGCAGCCGGGCGGAACGTCACGCGCCGGTTCGGCGCGCACCTCGCCGTCGATGACGTCTCGGTCGAGGTCGCGCCGGGCGAGATCGTGGGGCTCATCGGCGCGAACGGGGCCGGCAAGACGACGTTCCTGCGGTGCCTCATCGGCCTCGACACGCCCGACGGGGGCGAGGTGCAGCTCTTCGGCGCGCCGCCGAGCTCCGGCGCGCGAGAGCGCCTCGGCTACGTGCCGCAGGGGCTGGGGCTGTACCGCACGATCAGCGTGGACGAGAACGCCGAGTTCTTCTCGCGGGTGTACCGCGTGCCGGAGCCCGCGCTGCCGGCATCCCTCGCCGCGGTCCACCGCGACGCGGTCGGTGCGATCGGCCTCGGGCGCCAGCGTCAGCTCGCCTTCGCCCTCGCGCTGGCGCACGAGCCGGAGCTGCTCGTGCTCGACGAGCCGACGTCGGGCGTCGATCCGCTCTCGCGCGCGCGGCTCTGGGACATCGTGCACGCGCAGGCGGATGCCGGCGTCGGAGTCATCGTCACGACGCACTACCTGCAGGAGGCCGAGCAGTGCACGCGTCTCGCGCTGCTCTCGCAGGGGCGCCTCGTGGGCACCGGATCGGTGGTCGAGCTGACGGCACAAGCGCGTGCCACGCTCGTCGAGACCGACGATTGGCAGCGCGCCTTCGCCGTGCTCAGCGCTGCGGGCCTGCCCACGATGCTCTCAGGGCGCGCGATCCGGGTCGCGGGTTCGACCCCCGACGAGGTGCGCGCCGCACTCGGGGGCATTCCGGCATCCGTCGCGGAGGTCCCGCCGACGCTCGAAGAGGCGATGGTTCTCCGCGAGGGGTGAGGTCACCCGTCGTCGGAGTCCGGAGACCGGGCGGCGCGCTCGTCGGTGAGTGTGCGGCCGGTGCGGTGGATCTGGTCGGTGAGGGCCGAGATCACGGTCGCGCTCGTGACACCGAGCACCACCAGGCCGCCCATCATGAGCCCCACGGCGATGGTGCGCCCCAGCACGGTGACCGGCACGAAGTCGCCGTATCCGACCGTCGCGATGGTGGCGAAGCCCCACCAGATCGCGTCGCCGAGATTGACGATGTTCGCGTGCGGGTCCTGACGCTCGGCCAGCCAGACAAGGGTGGATGCCGTGAACACGAAGAGGAACGTGAACATCGACACCATGATGATCAGCCGCATCCGCTGGCGTTGGGCGCTCGCCCGGAACCACGGAAGGCGCCAGAGATAGGCGAGGATCACGAACGGACGGACGTAGGCGAAGACGAGCGACACGGCCTCGAACCAGCGCGTGCGCAGGAAGACGCGGCGGTCGCCGCTGAGCAGGAACCGGACGGCGAAATCGGCGATGAACAGCGCCCAGCTCGCGGACACGACCGCGACCAGCAGCGCATTCCAGCCGGAGGGGAGGTGGGGGTCGGCCAGCAGCCAGACCCACGCCGCGAAGAAGATCAGCGACAGCGCGAACATGGGCCACGCCGTGCGTTCCTCCCAGTCGAGCGAGCGCTGCGAGACGCCGTGAGTCGATGCCTTCATGCGGCCAGGTTAGCGATCGGGCGCTGCCCGGGGCGTGGAACGGGACCTTATGAGGGGTCTAGTCGCAGGACGGACGGCGATTCTCCGGCGGTGATCTCGTCGCTGATCCGCAGCGACCTGGCCAGGTCGTCGACCGCGCCGATGACGATGCCGAACCGCTCGCGGTCCGCGCAGACGGCGGTGACGGTGATCAGGTGGGTGCCGGTGTCCCACGTGTAGGTCGCGAACGGCGGTGTCGTCGACGTCTCGGGGAGCGGCATCGCGAGCTTCTCGCCGACGCCGAGATAGGTGCCGCGGAAGGTCTCGGTGTCGTCGTACTCCATCGGCATCATGGCGCGTGCCGTGCGCAGTTGCGGGGTGAGCTCCTGGATCTGCGCCATCACGACGAGCAGGTCGGGCTCCGCCTTCCACACCCAGACGAGAACGCGCCCGGCGGCCTTGCGCATCAACGCGGGCGTGGCCTGGCTGATCGCCCACGCAGCGAACGCGCCGCCGGGGCGCGGCTGCGCGCCCGTCAGGCCGCCGGCCTGGCCGAGCAGCATCCGGATCGCCTTCTTGCGGGCGCGGCGCCCGCGGAACCCGAAGGACTCGGTCACCGGCATCCAGCGCGTCGGGTCGGCGTCCGCGTGAAGTCTCACCATGATTCCAGGCTACGTGCACGACGCCCGTGGCTCCGGGCTCGAAGAGGGTGCTCGGGTAGACTCGAGATCGGCACCCGCGCGATCGGCGGGGTGCCGCCGCCGCACAGATTGGCCCCGTACCCCGTGACCGGATCCGCGACGCCCGAGCCCTCCGCCCGCCGTGCTCCCGACCCCTCTCCTGGCCCGCTGACGATCGTCATCGCTGCCGACACGTTCGCGCCCGACATCAACGGCGCGGCCCGGTTCGCCGAGCGCCTCGCGGCCGGTCTCGCCGGCCGCGGCCACCACGTGCACGTGGTCACCCCGAGCGTCGGGCACCGCAACCACGGCGTGTTCACGGAGCACATCGAGGGGCAGGACCTCACCGTCCACCGCCTGCCCGGAGTCCGCTGGCCCCCGCACGACTGGCTGCGCTTCGTGTGGCCCTGGCGCGCCAAGCACTACGCGCGCAAGGTGCTGGATGCCGTGCAGCCCGATGTCGTGCACAGCCAGTCCCACATCGTGATCGGCCGGGGGCTCACGCGTATCGCGAAGCAGCGCGGCATCCCCGTCATCGCCACGAACCACGTGATGGCCGAGAACATCATCGACTTCACGACCCTGCCGCCGCTGCTCGACAAGTATGTCGTCAAGCTCGCCTGGGCCGATGCCAAGCGCACGTTCGACATGTCGCGCGCCGTCACGACGCCGACCCGCAAGGCCGCCGAGTTCCTCGAGCAGACGATCGACATCCACAACGTCATCCCGATCAGCTGCGGCATCGACAAGCGCAACTACGCGCCCGACCTCGCCCCGCGGGAGCACCACCGCGTGCTGTTCGTCGGGCGGCTGACCACCGAGAAGCACGTCGAGGTGACGCTCGCCGCCGTGGCGAAGCTCGTGCCCGAGCTGCCGAACATCACGTTCGACATCGTCGGCGGGGGCGACCAGCACCGCAACCTCGAGCAGGTGTCCCAGAAGCTGGGGCTGACCGACCGGGTCACGTTCCACGGCCGCGTATCCGAGGAAGAGCTGCGCGCGTCGTACGGCAAGGCCGATGTCTTCGCGATCGCCTCGATCGCCGAGCTCCAGTCCATCGCGACGATGGAGGCCATGGCATCCGGCCTGCCCGTCGTCGGGGCGAACGCCGTCGCGCTGCCGCACCTCGTCAATGACGGGGTCAACGGCTACCTGTTCGAGCCGGGCAACGTCGACGACCTCGCCGACAAGCTGCGTCGGGTCCTCACCGCCTCGCCGGAGGAGTACCTGCGCATGCAGCAGGCATCCCTCGACGGCGTCGAGATCCACGACATCGAGACGACACTCGACACGTTCGAGAAGCTGTACCGCGGCGAGCCGCTCGACGCCTGAGGCGGGGATACGCATGCGGCTCCTGTTCGACGCGCGGTACATCCGCACCGACTTCCACGACGGCATCAGCCGGTACTCGGCGGAGCTGGCCGCAGCCGTCCACGCGGCGGCGCCCACGCACGGGGTCGACGTGGTGTTCCTCGTCTGGGACGACGCCCAGATCCCGTTCCTGCCCGATGGGGCGCGGACCCTGACCATCCACGCGCCGACCGCCGTGCGTGAGCCGTTCACGGCGCTCCTGCTGAACCGCTACCGCCCGGATGCCGTGTTCTCGCCCATGCAGACGATCGGGTCGATGGGGCGTCGGTTCGGGCTGATCCTCACCCTGCACGACACGATCTATTACCGGCACCGCACACCCCCGCGCGACCTGCCCTGGTATGTCCGGCTCGGCTGGCGCCTGTTCCACCTGTCGTACGTGCCGCAGCGGCTGACCCTGAACGCGGCGGACGTCGTCGCCACCGTGAGCGAGACGAGCGCGGCGGAGTTCGCGCGCGTGAAGCTGACGAAGCGTCCCGTCGTGGTGATCCCGAACGCACCGCAGCGGCTCGCCGAGCTGCTCCCCGCCGACGTCGCGGTGGAGTCCGGAGCGCAGAACCTCGTCTACATGGGCTCGTTCATGCCCTACAAGAACGTCGAGACGCTCATCCGCGCAGCGGCGCACCTGCCCGGGCGGACGCTCCACCTGCTCTCACGCATCTCACCCGAACGCCGGGCCGAGTTGGCGTCGCTCATCGATCCCGCCGGTGCCGACGTCGTCTTCCACGGCGGGGTGACGGATGCCGAGTACGCGGCGCTCCTCGCCGATCGCGCGGTCCTGGTCTCGGCATCCCTCGACGAGGGCTACGGGCTGCCGGTCGCCGAAGCCGTCGAGATGGGCGTTCCCGCTGTCGTCACCGAGATGCCGATCTTCCGAGAGGTCGCCGGCGGCGGTGCGCTGTATGCGCCCGGGACGGATGCGGAGGCGTTCGCCGCCGGCATCCGCACGCTGGATGACCCGGCGACCCGCGCGGCCGTCGTGGCCGCCGGATCGGCGCACATCGCACGCTTCGACTGGGCGCGCTCGGCGGCCGTTCTGCTCGACGCCGTGGGCGCGCTGCCGCGGCGCCGGACACGATAACTCCGGCGATCCGAGCGACGAGAGGCCGCCGAATCGATGTGATCGTGCTGCCGATGCCCGGATCACCGGAGTTTTCGTGCGGCGACGGCGAGCGGGTCACGGTAGCCGGGACGGGTCGGTGGGGAGGCGGCGGTAGCCGTCGGTCCGCAGGGCACGGATGGTCGCCACGGTCGCGACGGCCGAGAGGATGCCGAAGACGGCGATGACGGTGAACATGGCAGAAACGCTACGACCGCGAGGATCACGCCACGAGTGGCAGAAGTGACTCCATGTGTATGATTTCTGCCATGAAGACCATCGCGTGCGTCGTGCAGCCCGGGTTCGCGCCGTTCGAGTTCGGCCTCGCGTGCGAGGCGTTCGGGCTCGACCGGTCGGATGACGGCATCCCGACCTTCGACTTCCGCATCGTCGCGCCTGACCCGGGCGTCGTCCCGAGCAACATCGGCTTCTCGATCAACGTCGACGCCGACCTCGCGTTCGCCGACGAGGCCGACCTCGTCGTGATCACGCCGATCCCGCGCGAGGCGTGGGGGTCTGTCGACGAGCGGGTGTGCGAGGTCGTGCGCCGCGCCGTTGCGCGGGGCGCCTGGGTGCTCACGGTCTGCAGCGGCTCGTTCGTCGTCGCCGCCTCCGGAGTCCTCGACGGGCGCCGCGCCACGACCCACTGGCGCTACGCCGACACGATGGCGCGCATGTACCCCGAGATCGAGGTCGATCCGAACGTCCTCTACGTGCAGGACGGGCGCATCATCACCAGCGCGGGAACAGCGGCGGGGCTGGATGCCTGCCTGCACCTGCTGCGCATCGAGCTCGGCGCCGAGATGACCAACACGATCGCCCGGCGCATGGTCGTGCCCCCGCAGCGCGACGGGGGGCAGGCGCAGTTCATCGCCGCGCCGCTGCCGGTGAGCACCTCGCTCTCACTGTCTCCGGTCACCGACTGGGTGCTCGAGAACCTCAGTCTCGACCTGTCGGTCGACCAGCTCGCCGCACGCGCGCACATGTCGCCGCGTACCTTCGCCCGCAGGTTCAAGGCCGACTACGGCACGACGCCCGCGGCGTGGCTCGCCCGTCAGCGGATCATCCACGCGCAGCGTCTGCTCGAGCAGACGGATCTGGGGCTCGACGCGATCGCGTTCGAGAGCGGCTTCGGCTCTGCGGCGGTGCTGCGGCAGAACTTCACCCGCATGCTCGGGCTCAGCCCCACCGCGTACCGCGCCCGCTTCGCGTGCGCGCCGGCGGCCTGAGTCTCACGCCGCGGGAGGCGCGCGCCCTCTTGTCGGCACCGTGCGAGGGGTGTTAAACTTGAGCCTAAGCGACTCAAGTTTGAGTCCCAGCAGTTTTCAGGAGAACACATGAACGCGCAGCCCCAGCCCGGGCAGGAGGAGCAGAAGAGCCCCCTCGAACAGTTCGGCATCAACCTCACCGACCGCGCCCGGCAGGGCAAGCTCGACCCCGTCATCGGGCGCGACAGCGAGATCCGCCGCGTCAGCCAGGTGCTCACGCGGCGCACCAAGAACAACCCCGTCCTCATCGGCGAACCCGGCGTCGGAAAGACCGCCGTCGTCGAGGGCCTCGCCCAGCGCATCGTCGCGGGCGACGTCGCCGAGTCGCTGAAGGACAAGGAGCTCGTCTCCCTCGACATCTCCGCGCTCGTCGCGGGCGCCATGTACCGCGGCCAGTTCGAGGAGCGTCTGAAGAGCGTCCTCAAGGAGATCACCGAGTCCGACGGGCGCATCATCACTTTCATCGACGAGCTGCACGTGCTCATGGGCGCCGGCGGCGGGGAGGGTTCGGTCGCGGCATCCAACATGCTGAAGCCGATGCTCGCGCGCGGCGAGCTGCGCCTCATCGGCGCGACGACGCTCGACGAGTACCGTGAGTTCATCGAGAAGGATGCCGCGCTCGAGCGCCGCTTCCAGCAGGTGTACGTCGGGGAGCCGTCGGTCGAGGACACCGTCGCTATCCTGCGCGGGCTCAAGGGCCGCTACGAGGCGCACCACGGCGTGACGATCGCCGACGCGGCGCTCGTGGCCGCGGCATCCCTCTCCAACCGCTACATCCCGAGCCGTCAGCTGCCCGACAAGGCCATCGACCTGATCGACGAGGCCATGAGCCGCCTCAAGATGGAGATCGACTCGTCGCCCGTCGAGATCGATCAGCTGCGCCGTCAGGTCGACCGCATGAAGCTCGAAGACCTCGCCCTCAAGAAGGAGAAGGACGACGCGTCGAAGGAACGGCGTACGAAGCTGCGCGAGCAGATGGATGCCGCGGAGTCCGAGCTCGCGACGCTCGAGGCCCGATGGGCGAAGGAGCGCGCGGGACTCAACCGCGTCGGCGAGCTGAAGAAGCAGCTCGACCAGGCCTACACCGACCGAGACCGGGCACTCCGCGAAGCGGACTACGCACGCGCGTCGAAGCTCGAGTACGAGACGATCAAGCGCCTCGAGCAGGAGGTCGCCGAGGCCGAGCGCGCCGAGGCGAACCCCGTCGGGGATCGCATGGTCAACGAGCAGGTGACCGACGAGGACATCGCCGCCGTGATCGCGGCGTGGACCGGCATCCCGGTGGGACGCCTGCTGCAGGGCGAGAGCGAGAAGCTCGTGCACCTGGAGGCGGAGCTCGGCAAGCGTCTGATCGGGCAGAAGGATGCCGTGAAGGCCGTCTCCGACGCGGTGCGCCGGTCGCGCGCGGGCATCAGCGACCCGAATCGGCCGACCGGCTCGTTCCTCTTCCTCGGCCCGACCGGCGTCGGCAAGACCGAGCTCGCCAAGGCGCTCGCCGAGTTCCTCTTCGACGACGAGCGCGCCATGGTGCGCATCGACATGTCGGAGTACGGCGAGAAGCACTCCGTCGCGCGCCTGGTCGGTGCCCCTCCCGGCTACATCGGGTACGAGCAGGGCGGCCAGCTCACCGAGGCCGTCCGGCGCCGGCCGTACTCGGTCGTGCTGCTCGACGAGGTCGAGAAGGCCCACCCCGAGGTGTTCGACATCCTCCTGCAGGTGCTCGACGATGGCCGCCTCACCGACGGTCAAGGGCGCACGGTGGACTTCACGAACACGATCCTGATCCTCACGTCGAACCTCGGTTCGCCGATCCTCATCGACCCGCTCCTGAGCGTCGAGCAGAAGCGCGAGCAGGTCATGGCGCTCGTGCGGACGGCGTTCCGACCCGAGTTCCTCAACCGTCTCGATGACATCGTGATGTTCGCGGCCCTCAGCGAGGACGACCTCGCGCAGATCGTCGAGCTGTCCGTCGACGCTCTCCAGCGGCGCCTCCACGACCGCCGGCTCACGCTCGCGGTGACGCCCGACGCGCGCGCCTGGCTCGCCGAGCGCGGCTACGACCCGATCTTCGGGGCCCGGCCGCTGCGCCGACTCATCCAGTCGGAGATCCAGGACCGCCTCGCGATGGCGCTGCTCTCGGGCGGTGTGCGCGACGGGGACCTCGTGCGGGTCGACGTCGCGGCGGACGGGTCGGGCCTCGTGCTCACGAGCGCGGGCGCACAGCCGGAAGCCTGACGCCGGGCGAGGCCGGCGGATCGACGAGGCTCAGGCGGGGTGGTCGCCGCCGGCGAGCTGATCGAGCAGGTGGTCGAGCACGTCGCCCAGCACCGCGAGGCCGTCGCGGACGCCGCCGCTCGATCCGGGCAGGTTCACGACGATCGTGCGGCCGGCGATGCCGGCGACGGCACGGCTGAGCAGGGCGGATGCCGAGGCCGCCGAACCCCGGCGGCGCACCTCTTCCGGGATGCCGGGCAGCTCGGCATCCAGCAGCGCGCGCGTCGCCTCGGGCGTCCGGTCGCCGGGCGCGATGCCCGTGCCGCCCGTCGTCAGCACGAGGTCGGGCTGGGCGGCGACGATCCGCTGCAGTGCGGCGGCGACGTCGGCATCCGCGACGACGACCGGGTCGACCTCGCCGAAGCCGTGCTCCTGCAGCCAGGTGGCGATGATCGGGCCCGTGCGATCGGTGTAGACGCCCGCCGCAGCACGGGTCGAGGCGACGAGGACGGCGGCCGTGCGGCTCACTCGATCGACCAGTCGCCGCTCTTGCCGCCCGACTTCGCGAGCACCTTGACGTCCGTGATGACGGCGCGGTTGTCGACGGCTTTGATCATGTCGTAGAGCGTGAGCGCCGCGATGTTCGCCGCGGTCAGCGCCTCCATCTCGACCCCGGTGACGCCGTTCGTGACGGCGGTCGCGACGATGCGCACGCGGTCGCCCTGCGGCTCGAGGTCGACGGCGAGCTTCGTGAGGGGCAGGGGGTGGCAGAGCGGGATGAGCGTCGAGGTCTGCTTCGCGCCCATGATGCCGGCGAGTCGCGCCGTGCCGAGGGCTTCGCCCTTGGGGAGGGTCCCGTCGGCGATGCGCGCGACGACCTCGGTCGTCGTCACGAGCACGGCCTGCGCACGCGCCTCGCGCCGCGTGACCGCCTTGTCGGTGACGTCCACCATGTGGGCGGACCCGTCGGCGCGCAGATGCGTCAGGTCACTCATCGATCCTCCAGATCTCCACCTCGGCGCCGGCCGGGAGGGCTGCGACGCCGATGGGCACGTGCACGAGCACCGTCGCGCGCGCGTAGTCGCGCAGCAGGTGCGAACCGGGCGCGCTCACCTCGACGGTACCGTCCGGACGCAGCGCGCCGCGACGCACCTGGTGCTTGTGCTCGGGTGACGAGATGTCATGAGCGAGCGGGGCGCGGTCGGTGGGGCGGTACGGCGCGAGCCCCGCCGCCCGACGCAGCACGGGTCGCAGGAACATCTCGAACGACAGCAGTGCGGACACGGGATTGCCGGGGAAGGCGATCACCGGCACCTCGCGCGCCGAAGCCACGCCCGGGTCCGTGCCGGTGCCGGTGTCGCCTGCGAGCCGCGCCGTTCCGAGCCCCTGCGGGCCGCCCGGTTGCATCGCGACGTGCCCGAATCGCACGCCGACCGGCTCCAGCGCGTCGCGGACGACCTCGAACGCCCCCGCGCTCACACCGCCGGTCGTCACGACGAGATCGACATCGAGAGGGGCGGTGATCGCGTCGCGCACGGCTGCCGCGTCGTCGGGGGCGAAGGCCGTCTCGACGAGCGCACCGCAGTCGACGAGGGCGGCGCGGAGCGATGACGTGTTCGCGTCGTAGATCTGGCCGCTGCCTAGGGCGGCGCCGGGCGCGCGCAGCTCGTGCCCCGTCGAGATGAGCAGCACGCGCACCCGCGGACGCACGAGGGCGGTCGTGATCCCGGCGGCGGCGAGGGCGCCCAGCTGGGCCGGGCCGAGGCGGGTCGCGGCATCCAGGATCGTGTCGCCCACGGCGAGGTCGGCACCCGCCGGGCGCACGTAGGTGCCGGGGGAGGTCGGCGCGAGGAAGGCGACCGCGGCATCCGCCGGCGCATCATGGATGCCGCCGCCGATGCCGACGAATCGGGGCGGATCGACGACCTCGATCGGCACGACGGCGTCCGCGCCGACTGGCAACGGCGCCCCCGTCATGATGGCGGTCGCCGAGCCCGGAGTGTGCGCGCCGACCGGATCGCCCGCCGCGCTCGTCCCTCTGATCGGCAGTCGGATGGATGCCTCTGCCGACGCATCCGCGATATCGGCGGCGCGCACGGCGTAGCCGTCCATCTGCGCGTTCGCGAACGGCGGCACCGCCACGGGGCTCGTCACTGCGACGGCGAGGACCCGGCCGAGCGCCGCGGAGCCCGAGAGGTCGACCCGTTCGGCGCGCGTCGGGTCGGCGAGGCGCGCGAGCACCGGCGCGAGCAGCGCTTCGACGGCGCGCGCGTGCTGAGCGGGCGTCGACGGGGGCGTCACGGTCACGGCGTCACCCGCCGGCGAAGGGCGGCAGCACGTCGACCTGGCGCCCGAGCGGATGTGCGGCATCGCATCGCGCGATGCCGTCGACGAGGAACGAACCCGACCGCAGCACGCGCGCCATCGGGTCGCCGTAGCGGCGCAGTAGCTCGGTGCGCAGGGTGCCGAGGGTCGCGTTCGCGTCGAGCACGAGCTCCTCCTGCTCACGCCCTGCGGCGTCGGAGGCCGCGGCGAAGTAGCGCACCGAGACGATCGACATGAGTGTCATCGTATTCTGTGAGCCATGAACCCGCTCGTCGAGCCGGGCCCGGCGCTGGGACCCGAGCACATCGCCCGGTACGGCCGCCAGCTGGCGCTGCCCGGCTTCGGTGAGCTCGCGCAGCGCCGCCTCCGTGCGGCGCGCGTCCTCGTGATCGGGGCGGGCGGGCTCGGGAGCGCCGTGGCTCCGGCCCTCGTCGGTGCCGGCGTCGGTGCGATCGGCATCATCGACGACGACGCCGTCGAGCTCTCGAACCTTCACCGGCAGCTCAGCCACGGCGTCGCCGACATCGGCCGCCCGAAGGTCGACTCGCTCCGGGACACCCTCCGCGCGATCGACCCCGACATCGTGGTCGAGGTCCACCGGGTGCGCGCGACGAGCGCCACCCTGCCCGGCATCCTGGCGTCCTACGACCTCCTCATCGACGGCAGCGACAACTTCGCGACCCGGTACCTCGCCGCCGATGCGGCCCAACTCGCCGGCGTCCCGCTCGTCTGGGGCTCGATCCTGCGCTTCCAGGGTCAGGTCGGCGTCTCCGGGCCCGGCCACGGGCCCGGCTACCGCGACCTCTTCGCCGCCCCGCCGGACGAGCTCGCCGAGGGCGAGGTGCTCTCATGCGAGATCGGCGGCGTGCTGCCGAGCCTGTGCACCGCCGTCGGCTCCTTCCTCGCGACGGAGGCGATCAAGCTCATCACCGGGATCGGCGAGCCGCTGATCGGCCGCGTGCTCTTCTACGACGCCCTCACGGCGCGGACGCGCGAGATCGCGTACGCCGCCGACGAGACGCGCGCACCCGTCACGACGCTCACGGATGCCGAGGCTCGCCGCGATACGGACGGCTCGGATCGTGACGACGCGGCCGTGTCCGCGGCCGAGCTGCTCCGCCGCATCCGGGCCGGCGAGCCGGTGCGCCTCCTCGATGTGCGCGGGCCGGATGAAGCGGAGCTCCAGCGCATCCCCGGCGGCGAGCTGCTGCCCCTGCCCGCTCTCGAGGCGGGGGCGAGCCCGGCGCCGGGAGCGGCGCTGATCGTCTACTGCGCGCAGGGTCCGCGCTCGCAGCGCGCCGCACGTGTGCTGAAGGGGCGCGGGTTCGAGGCCGCGTATCTCGCCGGCGGCATCCGTGCGTACGCGGACCTCGGCGGAACGGTCGAGACCGGCGCATTCGAGGTCGCCGCTGTCGAGGGAGCCCGGCCATGACCCTGTACGCGCACGTCGTCGAGGGCCCGATCGACGAGGCGGCCGTCCGCGACGCGGTGGGGTCGGATGCCGACGGCGCGGTCGTCCTCTTCTGCGGTGTCGTCCGCGATCACGACGGCGGACGCTCCGTGCGTGCGCTCGACTACCGCGCGCACCCCGATGCCGAGCGATTCCTGGCCGACATCGTCGCCCGCGTGAACGCGCAGACCGGATGCCTCGTCGCCGCCGTGCACCGCGTGGGCGACCTCCGCATCGGCGATGTCGCACTGTACGCCGCGGCATCGGCGGGCCACCGCGCCGAGGCGTTCGCCGCGTGCGAGCTGCTCGTCGAGGAGATCAAGCGCGGCGTGCCGATCTGGAAGCGTCAGCACTACGACGACGGCGTCTCGGAGTGGATCGGCCTCTGAGCGTGATCTCGATACACCGGCGCTGCGCGCCGGCACTCGATCACCGAAGGGCTCCCCGGAGCCGCGCTGCGCGCCGGCACTCGATCACCGAAGGGCTCCCCGGAGCCGCGCTGCGCGCCGGCACTCGATCACCGAAGCCCGCCCCGGAGCCGCGGGTGTCAGCCGCCGATGTAGCTCATCTCGATGCGCGGGCGGGCGGCGCGCAGCTCCGGCGTGAGACTCGCGCGCTCTTCGGAGTAGCGGTCATCCCGTGCGCCCCAGATGGATGCCATTGCCGCCGCGAGCTCGTCATCGCTCGCCCCGCCGCGCAGAAGCGCCCGCAGATCGTGCCCCTCCGTCGCGAACAGGCACGTGAAGAGCTTTCCCTCCGTCGAGATCCGTGCGCGGTTGCACGTGCCGCAGAAGGTGTTCGTGACCGAGGAGATGACGCCGATCTCTCCGCCGCCGTCGAGGTAGCGCCAGCGGCGGGCGGTCTCGCCCGGGACCGCGGCGGGGATCTCCTCGAGGGGGAACAGCGCCGCGATGCGGGCGACGATCTCGGCGGCGGAGACGACCTCGTCGAGCTCCCAGCCGTTCGATGTGCCGACGTCCATGTATTCGATGAAGCGCAGGGTGTAGGGCGTGCCCTTGAAGCGTGCCGCCATCGCCTCGATCTCGCCGTCGTTCAGGCCGCGCTTGACGACCATGTTGAGCTTGATCGGCCCGATGCCCGCGGCGTGGGCCGCGCCGATCCCGTCGAGGACGCGTGACACGGGGAAGCGGACGTCGTTCATCCGCTGGAACAGCTCGTCGTCGAGCGAGTCGATCGACACCGTCAGACGGTCGAGCCCGGCATCCTTCAGCGCCTGTGCCTTGACCGCGAGCGCCGACCCGTTCGTCGTGAGCGCGATCTCGAGGCGATCTCCGTCGGGGGTGCGGAGCGCCGCGAGTCGGCCGATGAGGTCTTCGACGCCGCGTCGCAGCAGCGGTTCACCGCCCGTCAGACGCAGCTTCCGCACTCCGTGGCCCGCAGCGACCCGGGCGATCCGCTCGATCTCGTCGAACGACAGCAGTTCATCGCGGTCGAGGAATGCGTAGTCGCTTCCGAACACCGCGCGCGGCATGCAGTACACGCAGCGGAAGTTGCACCGATCGGTGAGGGAGATGCGGAGATCGCGCAGGGGCCGGCGGAATCGGTCCGCGAGCATGCCCGTCGAGGGGAGCCGCTGCGCGTGCGCGGCTCGAGCCGTGCGCGGCGCCGTCGCTGTGATCGTCATCGCCCGCCCCCCGTTTGGCTGGCAACAGTAGCACTGCTCACTCCGAGGATCGCGTGGAGACCTCGCCCTCGTCGACGTGGAAGACGAGGCGCGCTCCCGTGGCGACCCCGAGCGCCGCGGCGGTGGACGATGGGCAGACCACCGCGATGTCCGGGGCTTCCCGGCAGGTGAGGCGGATGCCGCCGGGCACCGGCTCCATGAGGTCGATCGTGCCCGCCCACGCGTTGTCGGCGTTCCCGAGGCCTTCCGCACCTGTAGCGAGGGGGCGCAGCCGTACGGCTGCGGGGGCGAAGGCGACCGAACCGGGCGCGCCCTCCGCGGGAGCCGTGCCGTGCCCGCGGAAGCGCAGGTCCGGTCCCGAGAGCGCCGGCACCCGGACAGCGCCGTCGGCCGTGCCCGTGCCGCGCAGGAGGTTCACACCCGCGACGGCGGCGACGAAGGGCGAACGCGGGTGGCCGAGCACCTCGGCGGTCGCGCCCTCCTGCTCCACCCGGCCCTCGCGCAGCACGATCGTGCGGGCGGCGAGCACCACGGCATCCATCGCGTCGTGCGTCACGAGGACGATCGGGATCGCGACGCGATCGCGCAGCTCCGCGACGATGCGGCGCACCTGAGTCGCGGTGAGCGCGTCGAGGGCCGCGAACGGCTCGTCGAGCAGCAGCGCGTCGGGGGCGGCGGCCAGGGCGCGCGCGATCGCGACCCGCTGCTGCTGCCCGCCGGAGAGCTGATGCGGTCGCCGGGCGGCGAGCTCCTCGAGCCCGACTGCGGCGAGATGCTCCCGCGCCCGTTCTCGCGCCGTGTCTCGCCGCACGGCCTGGGCGCGAGGGCCGAAGGCGACGTTCTCGAGGGCTGTGAGATGGGGGAACAGCAGGGCGCGCTGGCCGAGCATCCCGATCCGACGCTCCTCGGCGGGCACGCGGGCGCCGAGCGCACGCTCACCCAGCGTGACCGTCCCCTCGGCGTCCGGGCGATGACCCGCGATGGCGCCGAGCAGGGTCGACTTGCCCGACCCGTTCGGCCCGAGCACCGCGACGACCTCCCCCGGCTCGGCGCGCAGCGCCACGTCGAGCGTGAAGCCTCCCGTGCGGCAGCGGATCTCGGCGGAGAGAGTCATCGGATCGCGTCGGCCTTCCACCCGCGCATCAGCACGAGAACGGCCACCGCGACGGCGATGAGCAGCAGCGAGAGCGCGATCGCGGTGTCTTCGCCGACGCCCGCGCCGTTGAAGGCGGTGTAGATCGCGAGGGGCATCGTGCGCGTGACCCCCGGCGCGTTGCCGGCGAACAGGGCCGTCGCGCCGAACTCGCCGAGCGCCCGCGCGAAGCAGAGCACCGTGCCGGCGACGAGTCCCGGTGCGACGAGCGGCAGGGTCACCCTCCGGAACACCGTGAAGCGCCTCGCTCCGAGGGATGCCGCGACCGCCTCGTGCGCCGTGCCGTTCGTGCGCAGGGCGCCCTCTACCGAGATCACGAGGAACGGCAGCGCGACGAACGTCTGCGCGATGACGACCGCGACGGTCGTGAACGGGATGCGCACGCCGACGAGGGCGAGGGCTCCGCCGAGCAGGCCCGCACGGCCGAACAGCGACAGCAGCGCGATCCCGCCGACGAGCGGCGGCAGCACGAGCGGCAGCGCGGTGAGCGTGCGGAGCGCTGCCGCGAGGGGTCCCGTGCTCCTCGCGATGACGAGCGCAAGCGGGACACCCAGCACGAGGCAGATGACGGTCGCGAGGGATGCCGTCGTGAGCGACAGGGCGAGGGCCTGCAGGGCGGCCGGCGCGGCGATCGCCGCCGGCACGCCCGCCCAATCGAGGCGCACGAGGAGGGCCACGAACGGCATCGCGAGCAGGAGCGTCGCGATGCCGGCAGGCACGATCAGCCACGCGGGCGGGCGCCGACGCGCCCCCGCGGAGGCCCGCGGCGCCCCCGCGGGGGTCACGGTGCTCCCGCCGCGGTCACGGCGCTCCGAAGCCGAAGCTCTTCAGTACCTTCTGGCCGTCCGCGGAGAGGACGAACGCGACGAACGCGCGCGCCGCCTCGGGGTTCGGGGCCGCCGTGAGCGCGGCGATCGGGTAGACGTTCGTCGCGGCATCCGCCCCGTCGATCTCGACGCCCGAGACGGCGTCGCCCGCGGCGGTCACGTCCGTGCGGTAGACGAGGCCCGCGTCGGCCTCGCCGGACTTCACCTTCGTGAGGACCGCAGTGACGTTCTGCTCCTCGCTCGCGGGCGTCAGGGCGACGCCCGCGGCGGTGAGCAGCTTCTGCGCGGCCGAGCCGCACGGCACCTCGGCGGCGCACACGACGACTGTGAGGCCCGGAGCGGCGAGGTCCTGGAGCGACGAGATCTTCTTCGGGTTGCCGGGGGCGACCGCGATCTCGAGGGTGTTCGTGGCGAACGGCGCGGCCGCCGCCGCGAGGGCGGCGTCCGTCACCTTCGCCATGTTCTTCTCGTCGGCCGACGCGAAGACGTCGACGGTCGCGCCGCCGAGGAGCTGCGTCGCGAGCACCGACGAGCCGTCGTAGCTGATCGGCGCGACATCCAGACCCGGGTGGAGCTGCTCGAACTGCGTCGCGAGCTCGTCGAACGCGCCGGAGAGGGATGCCGCGGCGAAGATCGTGAGCTCCCCCGTCAGCTCGGGCCCGGCGCTCGCCGTCGGCGTGGGCGCGGCGCTGGAGGCGGCATCGGTCGACGCGCCTCCAGAGGCGCACCCCGCCAGAGCGAGGGCGGCGGCGACGGTCAGTGCGGCGAGGGCGTGGCGGCGGAGCGTGATCATACGGGGGTGTCCTTCTCGGTCTCGAGGATGACCATCGTCGCCTTCACGACGGCGACGGCCTTGGATCCGATCTCCAGCTGCATCTCGCGCGCGGCTTCGGAAGACATGAGGGTGACGACGCGGTGCGGACCGCACTGCAGTTCGACCTGCGCCATCAGGCCGTCGATCTCGACCTTCGTGACGAGCCCGGTGAAACGGTTGCGCGCGCTCCGGCGCACGCCGCCCACGTCGGCGACGTCTGCGGCGAGACTCTGCGCGAGGCGCGCGAGCTGTGCGCCGTCGACGACCTGGCGCCCCGCGCCGTCGTGCGAGATGTCGAGGGTGCCGTCCGCGCCCCATCGGCGGACGGTGTCGTCGCTCACGCCGATCAGGGAGGACGCCTCACTGATCCTGAAATGCGTCATGAGAGGGACGATAGTTCCGCATCTGCGGAACGACAAATGGGGCTGCCGCTCCGGCGTGCGCACGGGCACGAAAAAGGTGGCGCGAACGCCGGGGAACCCGTCAGGGATCTCGGCGTACGCGCCACCTCTGCACGCGGTGTGCGCGGTGTGCGCGGCTCAGGCGTTGACGACGAGCGAGTCCGCGATCGGGCGTCGTGTGCGCGGGGCGAGCTCGCGCTCACGCAGGGCGTCCGGGGCGGCCTGGACGTCGCCGAGCGTGCCGACGGCCATGACCGTGACGGCGGCGATGTCCTCGCCGAAGCCGAAGGCCTCGGCGATCTGGTCGCGGTGGAACCCGCCCATCTGGTGCGTGTAGAGGCCCGAGGCGTGGGCCTGCACCGTGAAGTGCGCCGCGGCCTGGCCCGTGTCGTACGCGGCCCACGGCAGCGGCTTGCCGTCGAGGGATGCCGAGGCGGCGAACACGACGAGCGCCGCGGCATCCGCGGCCCAGGACTGGTTGAAGCCCATGAGCGCGGCGACGATCTGCGCGTGCTCGGGCGTGCCGCGACGCGCGACGACGAAGCGCCAGGGCTGCGAGTTGTTGGCCGACGGCGCCCACCGGGCGGCTTCCAGCGCGCTCGCGAGAGCGGCCTCGTCGATCGGGGTCTCGGCGTCGAAGACGCGGGTGCTCCAGCGCTCGGCGAGCACGTCGAGGATGGGGGCTTCGGTGACAGCGGCGCTCATGGTGCCTCCTGGGTGTGTGAACGGGCCTGGGTGTGTGAACAGGGAGGGACGTCGTCGGCCCGGAACTTCGAGACGGGTTCGGAGAACCCGGTGCATGCAACGGTATGCACCCCGCCGGTATTCCACGGAATCCACGGCGGCGGAAGAATCCGCAGACTTCGCGGCGCGACCCCCGGCGGCGTGGCCGCCGTCGGCGTAGCGTGGCATCCATGACCACCATCGCGACCGCCGACCTGTACGACGAGCGCGGAGACGCGCTCGACTCGCTCGCGCTGCAGCTGCACGACATCGGCGGTCGCGTCGCGTTCCACGGGCCCGTCCGGACGATCCGCTGCCACCGCGACAACGCGCTCGTCAAGGCGACGCTCGCGACGCCCGGCGACGGCGCCGTGCTCGTCGTGGACGGCGGCGGCTCGCTCGAGTCGGCCCTGGTGGGGGATCTGATCGCGGCATCCGCCGTCGAGCACGGCTGGGCGGGGATCATCGTGCACGGTGCGATCCGTGACCGCGAGGCGATCGGCAGACTGCCCCTGGGGCTGAAGGCCCTCGGGTCGAACCCGCGCAAGAGCGCGAAAGCGGGGATCGGCGAAGTGGACGTGCCCGTCGAGATCGGCGGCGTCGTCTTCCGCCCCGGCGTGCACGTGTGGGCCGACGCCGACGGCATCCTCGTCGAGCGATGACAGGAGTGATCATGGTGACGATCGACAACGCATTCTCCGGCTTCTCCGTCGACGACATCGCCGCCGCGGAGCGGTTCTACGGCGGGAGCCTCGGCCTCGACGTCCGCGTGAACGAGATGGGGATCCTCGAGATCTCCCTCCCCGGGGGCGGGCACGCGATCGCCTATCCGAAGGGCGACCACACCCCGGCCTCCTTCACGATCCTGAACTTCGGCGTCGCCGACATCGACGTCGCGGTCGACGAGCTGAACGCGGCGGGCATCGTCACGAAGATCTACGACGACCCCGACTACGGCACCGATCGGCGCGGGATCTCGCGCGGGCGCGGGCCCGACATCGCGTGGTTCCGCGACCCCGCGGGCAACGTCCTGTCGGTCATCGCGGATGCCGCGAGCGACGCCCGAGCGGACGCCGGTGCCGAGTCCGGAGCCTCCGAGGACTGACGCTAGGGCT
Source organism: Microbacterium sp. (assembly GCF_017305435.1). GTDB lineage: Bacteria > Actinomycetota > Actinomycetes > Actinomycetales > Microbacteriaceae > Microbacterium. Next base: position 171,972 of record NZ_JAFKIP010000005.1, read on the forward strand.
GACGCCGGCACCCGCTACAGTGTGGACGGGCGGCGCCTGCCGCCCCGGCCGCACGGCCGCAGGGGAGCTGTCTGGGAGGTCGGATGCCGCTCATCTTCCTCTGCGCCTTCCTCGCGATCGCGCTGTGGTCGCTCGTCGAGCACCGGTTCGCGCGCTACGGCGTCGCGGGGCCCGCGGCACTCACCCTCGCCGGCGCCGCGCTCGTCTTCATCGATGTGAACGGGTTCGCCGCCGCCGTCGCGGGCGAGGCCGCGGAGCACGTCGTCGAGCTGATCCTCGCGGTGCTCCTGTTCGTCGACGCGTGCGAAGTGCGGGGCGGAGTCTTCGGCGGTCAAGGTCGGGCGACCGCCCGGCTCGTGCTCATCGCGCTCCCGCTGTCGCTGCTCGCGGTGGTGATCAGCGGCATCTGGATGCTGCCGCACCTCAACGTCTTCGTGCTGCTCGTCATCGCCTGCGTCGTCATGCCCACCGACTTCGCGCCCGCCGCGACCCTTCTGCGTTCACCGCGGATCCCGCCGCGCGTGCGACAGATCCTCAACGTCGAGAGCGGGTACAACGACGGCCTCGTCTCACCCGTGTTCGCGATGGCGCTCGCCGCCGCGGTGGTCCTTCCGACGCTCCTCGCCGCCGCCGACGCCGACACCATCGACGCCGCCACGGAGGCGCAGCTCGAAGAGCACCTCGCCGAGTTCATCGCGGCGTTCTTCGGCGCCGTGCCGGCGACCCTCCTCGCGGTCGTCATCGGCGTCGTCTTCGGCGGCCTGTTCGGTTTGCTCGCCCGCCTCGCGCACAGCCGCGGGTGGGCGGCGGCGGGCGGCATCCGCTACGTCATGCTGATCGTGCCGCTGCTCGCGTTCGGCACGGCGACGATCTCGGCCGTCGCGGCCAACGGATTCGTCGCGGCGTTCGTCGCCGGTATCTTGTACCGCCTCATGCGCACGCGCGGCACGACCGAGCACGCCATCCCGCACACCGAGGTGCTGCTCGTCGAAGAGGCGGGTACCCTCGCCGCGAGCCTCGTCTGGTTCGTGCTGGGCGCGATGACGGTCGTCGTCATCCTGGACGGGTTCGATCTGAGGATGCTCCTCGTCGCCGCGCTCGCGCTGACGGTGTTCCGCGTCGTGCCGGTGTACCTCGCGATGCTCCGGTCGCCGGTGTCCTGGCGTGAGCGCACCATGATCGGCTTCATCGGGCCGCGCGGCACGGCGACGATCGTGTTCGGTCTGCTGGCGTTCAACAAGCTGCCGGATGCCGAGGCCTACGACGTCCTCGCGGTCATGGTCTTCACGGTCGTCGGCAGCATCCTCATGCACGGCGTCATCGCGCCGCGGATCGTGAACCGCGGCGCGATGACGGACCGGGGCCTCAGCCCCGCAGCGCCTCCGTCAGCTTGACGCGCGCGCCCATGCGCAGCAGCGAGTTCTCGTAGATCTTCGCGCCGACCCAGATCGCGCCCACGCACGTCGCGGCGAGGATGCCGAGGGACAGCAGGGGCTCCCACCACTGCGCCTCGCCGGTGAACAACCGCATCGGCATCCCCACGGGGGCCGAGAACGGCACGTACGACATGATGCCGAGGACGAGCGGGTTGTCGTTGAAGAAGATGACGAGGAAGTACGGGATCATGATCAGGTAGATGAGGGGTGCGGTCGTCGAGCCGACGTCCTCCATGCGCGAGACCATCGCGGCGGCCGCGGCGAACAGCGCCGCGAGCAGGATGAACCCCAGCAGGAAGAACACCGCGAACCACGCGAGCGGCGCGCCGATCACCTGCAGCACCTCGCTCTGCCCCGTGACGGTGAGCCCGACGACGGCGATCGCGGCGAGTACGAGGATCTGCCCCATCGCGAGGATCGTGTTGCCGAGCACCTTGCCCGCCAGGAGCGCCCGCACCGGGATCGCCGAGATCAGCAGCTCCACGACGCGGGTCTGCTTCTCCTCCACGACGCTCTGCGCGATCGTCGACCCGAACAGCTGTGCCGAGAGCAGGAAGACGATCCCCAGGCCGATCGCGACGATGTAGCGGAGCCCCGGATCCGTCGTGGACGGGTTCAGCAGCTCGACCGTCGGCACGTGCGCGAACGTCATGAGGAGCGACGTCGGCGCGCTGTCGTCGGCGATGAGCGCGAAGCCCGTCGGCGAGGCGGAGTCGGCGACGATCGCGGCGGTGACGTCGCCCGACTCGACGAGCGCGTCGGCGGCGGCGCGGTCCGCGACATCCGTCACCTCCAGGTTCGGGATGCCGCTGACGTACTGCTGCGCGTCGGCGGTGACCGCGACCGACGTCGTCGAGACGGTCTTCGCCTGGAACCCCGCCCACACGACGAGCGCGAGCGCGCCGATGAACAGGATCGCGAACGAGATGATGAAGGCCTTGCTGCGCAGCTTCGACGCGATCTCGCGCTCGGCGACGAGCCACGCGCTCTGCGCGAAGCTCGGGGCGGCGGGGGCGGGAGGGGTTGCGGGGGCGGCCGCGGCGGTGCCGGCGGCAGGGGTGGTCGTGGTCACTGGATGACCTCCTTGAAGATCTCGGCGAGCGAGGGATGCTGGGGGGTGAAGCCGCGTACGGCCCCGGCGGCGAGGGCGCGCTGCAGCACGCGCTGCGCCGTCTCGTCGGTATCGGTGCCGAACTGCGCGTAGCCGCCGTCGAAGTCGAGGACGGCGACGCCCGGCTCGTCGCGCAGCCATCCGAGGTCGGCATCCGAGACGAGTTCGAATCGGCGCTGCGCGTGCTCGGCGCGCAGCGCCTCGCGCGTTCCCGCGGCGCGGATGCGGCCGTCGGCGATGATCACGAGCTCGTCGCACAGCCGCTCGACGACATCGAGCTGGTGCGAGGAGAAGAGGACGGCCACGCCCTGTGCGGCGCGTTCGGCGAGGACCCCCGCCACGACGTCGACGGCGAGCGGGTCGAGGCCCGAGAACGGCTCGTCGAGGATCAGCACCTGGGGTTCGTGCACGAGTGCCGCGGCGATCTGCGCCCGCTGCTGGTTGCCGAGCGACAGCGTCTCGACGTTGTCGCCGAGGCGCTCCCCGAGGCCGAGCTGCTCGAGCAGCGCGCGGGCGCGGTCCGTGGCATCCGCCGTCCCGAAGCCGTGCAGTCGCGCGAGGTAGACGATGTGCTCGAGCACCTTCATCTTCGGATAGAGACCACGCTCTTCCGGCATGTAGCCGAAGAGGCGCCGATCGGCGGGTGTCACCGGTGCGCCCCCCAGGGTGACCGCGCCGCCGTCCTTGGCGAGAACGCCGAGGATGATCCGCATCGTCGTCGTCTTGCCCGCCCCGTTGCCGCCGACGAAGCCCGTCATGCGGCCGGGGACGACCGTGAACGACACGTCGTCGAGCACGCGGTGCGTGCCGTAGCTCTTGGTGATCCCGTTCAGTTCCAGCATGCTTCCGACGCTAGGGGCGCCGGATGCCGCGCACCTCCCCCGCGCGGCGGATTCCGCTCTCCCCGTTGCGGTGGAGAGCTCCGCCGAGTGTCCAGGACACGCGGAATCCGAGCTCTCATGATCCGCGTGTCTTGGACACTCGACGCGGCCGACGCGGCCGACGCGCTCAGGCGAGCCCGTGGCGGTGGGCGTAGACGACGGCGGCCACGCGGTCGCGGACGCCGAGCTTCTGCAGCACGTTCGACACGTGCGTCTTCACGGTCGCCTCGCCGATGTAGAGCTCCGCGGCGATCTCGGCGTTGCTGCGGGCATCGGCGAGCAGGCGCAGGACGTCGTGCTCGCGCTCGGTGAGCGTCTCGAGCGCCGCCGTCGTGCGGGAGTTCGCGCCGGGGGACGCCGCGAACCGCTCGATCACGCGTCGCGTCACCGCGGGGGCGAGCAGCGCGTCGCCGGCCGCCGCGACTCGCACCGCCTCGACGAGCTGCTCGGGCCCGGCGTTCTTCAGCAGGAAGCCGCTCGCGCCCGCGTCGAGCGCCTGGAAGAGGTAGTCGTCACGGTCGAAGGTCGTCACCACGACGACGGCCGCGCGCAGCGCGGGGTCGGCGACGATCCGCCGTGTCGCGTCCAGGCCGTCCATGTCGGGCATCTGCACGTCCATGCAGATGACGTCGGGTCGGCAGTCGGATGCCGCCGTCAGCGCCTGCACGCCCGTCGCCGCCTCGCCGACGACGGTGATGTCGGGCTGCGCCTCCAGGATCATCCGGAACCCGGCGCGCATGACGGCGTGGTCGTCCACGAGGAGGACGCGGATCGCGTCGCTCATACCCGCTCCGCTCCGGTCCGGCTCGGCGCGTCCGCCGCGGCATCCACCACCGTGCTCGGAACGTGCAGCCGCACCCGGAAGCCGCCGCGCGGGCGCGGGCCGGCGTCGAGGGTCCCGCCGGAGGCCGCCGCCCGCTCGCGCATGCCGACGAGACCGAGGCCGGGGCGCGTCGCCACCGCGGTGCGGCCGACGTTCGTGACCTCCAGCTCGACACCGTCGGCGCCGTACCGGACGCGCACGTCGGCGGTCGCGCCGGAGCCGCCGTGCCGACGGGCGTTCGTCAACGCCTCCTGCGCGACGCGGTACACGTTGACCTCGACGAGCTCGGGGAGGGGGCGGGCCTCGCCGACGATCGTCAGCGTCGTCGGCAGGCCGTTGGCGCCCGCGTGCGCGACGAGTTCGGGCAGGGCGCTCAGGTGCACCGTCGAATCACCCGGCGTCTCGGCATCCGGCGTGCGGAGCGTGTCCAGCAGCTGTCGCAGCTCGACGAGGGCGTCCCGGGCGGACTGCTCGACCGCCTCGAGCCCCGCCCGCGCGGCGGCGGGGTCGCGGTCCAGCACGACGCGTGTCGCCCCCGCCTGCACGCCCATCGCCGACACGTGATGCGCGACGACGTCGTGCAGCTCGCGCGCGATGCGCACGCGATCGAGCGCGACGGCCTGGGCGGCCGTGAGCTCGCGCTCGCGTTCGAGTTCGACGGTGCGCGCCTCGAGCGCCGCCCGCGAGCGCGCCTGCATCCACGCGCGCTCGCCGAACAGGTACGCCCCGCCGAAGAAGGCGGCGTTCACGAGGAACTGCAGCACCATGTACGCCGCGAAGGGCGAGAAGAGCCCCGCCCGCGACAGATTGCCGTCCTCGCCGGCGGACGCCTGGAACGTGACGACCGTGAGCCACACGAACATGCCGACGATCACGAGCACGCGCGCCAGGGTCGCCCGGCGCCGATCCTCGACCCACGCGCCGACCGTGTACATCGCGATGAAGAGGGTGACGTTGCCGACATAGACCTCGGGGATCCGCAGCGACACCCCCGCGAAGAACGCCACCGCGATGACGACGAGGACGGCGATCGGCATCCGCCGTCGGAACGCGATCGGCACTGTCAGCGCGACCGCGTACAGGAGCGCCCACGAGAACGGTGCGGACTCCGTGCCGTAGACGCTCGCCGTGCTTCCGAGCCACGCGCTGAGCACGGCGGCGACGAGCAGACCGGCGGCGAGCCACGCGTCCTGCCGGCGCTGCGCCGCGGTGAGGCGCTGTGCCGCGGTCGATGGAGGCACGAGGGTCGGCTCGCTCATCCTTCAAAACTACGGGGGAATCGGATGCCACAGCCTCCCCCGTGCGGGGGATCCGGGCGACGCGGTGGCGGCCGCGGCACCATCACGCTCAGCAAACTGACAGGAGATCGACATGTCGCATCCACCTGCCGCGCAGTCGTGATCTCTACACTCAAGCGAGTGACGAGCGCCCCCCAGCACGCCCCTGAGCCCCTCGAAACCCCCGTCCACGCGACGGAGGGCCGGAGCTCGGGCGCCTGGCAGGAACGCATCTCGGCTCTGCGTGACCCCTTCCTGCGCGCCGCGCAGACGCCTCGCGGCCTCATGATCGGCTTCGCCGTCGTGCACGCGATGTTCTTCCTCGCGCTCCTGCCGACCATGATCTCCGGCCAGACGCAGGGCGATCTGCCGCTGTACCGTCTCTGGGCGGAGCAGGCGAAGCTCGGCTACTGGCCCGTGATGGACATGCCGTGGGTCTACCCCGCCGGTGCACTCGCACCCATCATGGGAGCGATCGCGGCCGGCGCCTACAACTACCAGCTCGGCTGGTTCGTGCTGATGATCGGCGCGAACCTCCTCGCGGTGCTCGCCCTCACGGGCAACCTCCGTCGCCGCTCCGGCTACCGCGCGGCGTGGTACTGGCTCGCCATCGTCCTCCTTCTCGCGCCGGTCTCGATGCTGCGCCTGGAGGGCTTCTCGGCTCCGCTCGCGATCGCCGGTCTCGTCGTGCTGCTGCGTCGCCCCGCCGTCGCGGGCGCCCTGATCGCGGCCGCCACCTGGATCAAGGTGTGGCCCGCCGCGATCGCGGCGGCGGCGGTGACCGTGGCATCCACGCGTCTGCGGATCATCTTCGGCGGCATCGTCGTGACCGCCGTCATCGCGGCCAGCGTCGTGGTTGCCGGCGGGGGATCGAACCTGCTGAGCTTCGCGACGATCCAGGGCGACCGTTCGCTGCAGCTCGAGGCGCCCGTCGCGACGCCCTGGGTGTGGGCGACCGTCCTCGGCATCCCCGGCTCGCAGATCCAGCAGAACTACGTGCTCGCGACGCGCGAGGTCGCCGGGCCCGGGGCGCACCTCGCGGGCGAGGTCGTCGGCTGGCTCATGCCGATCTCGTTCGTCGTCATCGTGCTGCTGCTCTGGCGCGCGCGGCGCCTCGCGGTCTCGCAGAACCGCCTCACGCCCCAGCTCGAGCAGAAGCTCGTCCTGAGCGGCAGCTTCGCCCTCACCGCGGCGCTGATCGTCTTCAACAAGGTCGGGTCGCCGCAGTACATGATGTGGCTCGCCCCGATCGTGGCCGTCGGCCTCGCGGTCGCGCCGGCCGCGTGGAAGCGCGCCGCGCAGTGGATGGCGGCGACCTGCTTCCTCACGACGCTCGTCTTCCCGATCCTGTACATGCCCCTCATCGACGGGCACCCGTTCGCCGCATTCGTGCTGCTCGCGCGCAACGCGATGGTCGTCGGGCTGTTCGTGTGGGCGGTCGTCGCGCTGTGGCGTGCCGGCAGCGAGACGGTGCGCGAGCGCGACAGCGTGCTGGTCACCGCGCCCGTCATGGCGATCGCGCGCGGCTGAGCGCGGCGCGCGGCACCCGCGCGGCCCTCGGCGGCATCATTCGGGAGGTCATCCGCATTCGGGAGGACTCCTGATCGGGATTCGCCCTCCCGAATGCAGAAACCCTCCCGAGCATGCCGCCCGGACGTCGTCACCGACGCCAGGACTGCCCGTCACCGGCTCCCTGTCACCAGATCCGTCTCACCAGATCATCGGGCGGTCGTCGTCGTCGGGCCCGGCGAGATCGAGGTCGACCGCGACGGGCACGTGGTCGCTCGGGATCTCGCCCTTGCGCTCGTCGCGATGGATGGATGCCGCGACGACGGCATCCGCGAACGCGTGCGACCCGAGGATGAAGTCGATGCGCAGCCCCTCGTTCCGCGGGAAGCGCAGCTGCTTGTAGTCCCAGTACGTGTACCCCGTGGGGATGAGGGGGCGCACGGTGTCGTGCAGACCGGCATCCAGCAACGCCTGGAACGCCTCGCGCTCGGGCGGGGAGACATGCGTCGTGACGCCCTCGATGACGGTCGGGTCGCCGTTGTCGGCATCCGTGGGGGCGATGTTGAAGTCGCCGGTGAGCGCCAGCGCCAGATCGGGCCGGGCGCGCAACGCGTCGGCGGTGTACCCGCGCAGGGCTTCGAGCCACGCGAGCTTGTAGGTGTAGTGCGGGTCGTCGAGGCCGCGGCCGTTGGGGACGTAGAGGCTCCACAGCTGGATGCCGCCGATCGTCGCGCCGATCGCGCGGGCCTCCTGCGGGGCATCCGGTCCGTCGTGGCCCTTGGCGAAGCCCGGCATGCCGGGGAAGCCGATCTGCAGGTCCTCGATGGGTTCGCGGCTCGCGATCGCGACGCCGTTCCACTGGTTGAGCCCGTGCGCTTCGACGGTGTATCCGGCCGCTTCGAATTCGGCGTACGGGAACTGCTCGGGCTTGCACTTGATCTCCTGCATGAGCAGGACGTCGACGTCTTCCCGCACGCAGAACTCGACGGTGCGGACGACCCGGGCGCGGATCGAGTTGACGTTCCAGGTGGCGATACGCATGGCATCCAGCCTAGGGTCGCGCGCCGACACCCCCGCGCCCCGGGCGGGAGGGAGGGGTTTGTCCCGGCTGCGGGCGCGAAGGGAGGCAGGCGAGCGGCGTACTTTCGCCGGTATGGGAAAGGTCCCGCGCGGGATCCGCGTCGCGCTGGCTGCGCTCGCCTGGTTCCAGCTCGCGTCGGCGCTCGTCGGCGGCGCGATGGGCGTGTTCTTCGGCGGCGCCGGAGTTCCTCAGGAGTGGCTCGATCGTTCGGGGTTCTCGTCGTTCGTGTGGCCGGGGGTGATCCTCGGCGTCGTCGTGGGCGGGGTGCAGGCGCTCGCGCTCTTCGCTCTGCACGGTCGCTACCGCCTCGCCGCGGGGATGAGCGCGGCGGCCGGGCTCGTCATGATGACCTGGATCTTCGTCGAGATCGCACTGCTGCTCGTCTGGTCGCCGCTGCAGGGCGTGTACTTCGCCACGGGACTCGCGCAGGTCGTGCTCGCGGTGCTCGCGCTGGGCGCATGGCCGCGCCCGTTCCTCGCCCGCGATCCTCGTCGCCCGCGGTGATCTCGACCGGCGCGTGCCGCTCGCCCGGCGCGTGCCGCTCGCGGCGCTGGTTGGCGCGACGCGGGCGTCAGCCGCCGAGCTCGAACGGGTGCGTGAGCCGCCACCAGGCATCCGGCAGGGCGATGTCGCGGTCGAGCACGAGAGCAGCCGAGACGGTGTGGGGGCCATCGGTCCACGTGACCGTGCCGACCTCCTCTCCGGCGCTCCCGGTCTTCAGGGGCGTGGTCACGACGGTCGCCGTGATCGGAGTGTCCGACCAGGTGAGCAGCGACGCGTCGTCTGCGAGCACGAGGCTCCCTTCCGCGCCCCACGCGGTGGTGTAGCTGCCGAACGACTGACCCTTCGTCGCCAGCGGAACGCGGTGGAACCCGCCGCGGATGCTCGAGAGCAATGCCTGGACGTCCGCGTCGACGCTGGCGTGGTCGGCTCCGCCGAGGATGACGCCGGTGACCTGGAGCGGCGCGCCGATGCCGACGTCGAGCAGTGACGAGTACAGCAGGTTGGAGTGGTCGAGGGTGCCGGTCTTGATGCCGCGGACGCCGTCCGTGCCGAGGAGGGTGTTCGTGTTGGAGCCTGAGAACCCGGGCACGTCGAGCTGCGGCTTCGCGACGATCGCCGCGACCGCCGGATTGGCCAATGCGAGCTTTCCGAGTGTCAGCAGGTCGGCGGGGGTGCTGGTGTTGCGCGCGTCGATGCCGGTGGGCTCGTCGAGCGTCGTCTGGGTGAGACCGTTGCGCGCCATCCAGTCGTCGGCGGCGTGCAGGAAGGCGCTCTCGGAGCCGAACGCCCACACCGCGACGGCCTGCGCGTAGTTGCTTGCCGAGGCGACGAGCATGAGCTCCAGCGCGTCGTGGAGACTCATCGTGCTGCCGGTCGGCATCTCCTCGATCGTGGCGCCCTCGACGTAGAACGCGTCGTAGAGGTCGTGGTCGGCCTTGCTGAACGTGAGCGTCGGGCCTGCATCGTCGGGCCCCGCGAGCGGGTGCGCATCGAGCACGACGAGCGCCGTGACCAGCTTGCTGATGCTCGCCATCGGTTGCGGGTCGGCGGAGCCGGATGCCGCGGTCAGCCCGTTGGCGCCGAGGAAGTCGGCGGCCCCCTGCACGTCGATCGACGATGCGCCCTCGCTCGGCAGAGCGAGGGCGACGGGCGCTCCCGCCGTGGGCGGCGGGGTGCGCGTCGCCGCAGCGGGGAGCGCGATGGGGGCGTTCAACGTGTAGGCGGCGTAGCCGCCCGCCGCGGCGAAGAGGAGCACGACGACGAGCGCGGCGATCCAGCCCACGCGCCGACGACGCCGCCGGCGGCGGGCGAGGTCAGCGTCGACCGGCATCGGCACCTCAGCCTCGTCGATCATGGCCGCGAACGATGCCAGGTCGCTCTCGCTCGTCGCCGACGTCGTGATCTCGTCCTCCGCCACGACTTCATCCTGCACCCGCCGTGACCCGGCAGGCAGGCGGGATGGCTGTCAGAGTGCCCTGAGGATGTCCTCCACGCGCTGCTTCGCGTCGCCGAAGAGCATCTGGGTGTTGTCGCGGAAGAAAAGCGGGTTCTGGACGCCCGCGTACCCGGAAGCCATCGACCGCTTGAACACGACGACGTCCTTCGCCTCCCACACGTGCAGCACGGGCATGCCCGCGATCGGGGAGCCCGGGTCCTCCGCGGCGGCGGGGTTGACGGTGTCGTTCGCGCCGATGACGAGCACGACGTCCGTCGAGGCGAAGTCGTCGTTGATCTCGTCGAGCTCGAGCACGATGTCGTACGGCACCTTCGCCTCGGCGAGGAGGACGTTCATGTGGCCGGGCAGGCGCCCGGCCACGGGGTGGATGCCGAAGCGCACCTCCACGCCGCGTTCCCGCAGCCGCTTCGTCAGATCGGCGACGGGGTACTGGGCCTGCGCGACGGCCATGCCGTAGCCGGGAGTGATGATCACCGATGACGCGTCCCGCAGGAGTTCTGCGACCGCCGCGGCGTCCGTCTCGTGGATCTCGCCCTCCTCCTCGGCATCCGCGCGCGGCGCCTCGATGCCGAAGCCGCCCGCGATGACCGAGAGGAACGACCGGTTCATGGCCTTGCACATGATGTACGACAGGTATGCACCGCTGGAGCCGACGAGAGCGCCCGTGACGATCAGCAGGTCGTTGTTCAGGAGGAAGCCGGCGGCGGCGGCCGCCCAACCCGAGTAGCTGTTGAGCATGGAGACGACGACCGGCATGTCTCCGCCGCCGATGGATGCCACGAGGTGCCACCCGAGCGCGAGCGCGACGAGCGTCACGACGATGAGCAGCCACAGTTCCGGCGTGATGACGTACCAGACCGTGAGCGCGACGAACAGGACGAGCGCGCCCACGTTGAGCGCGTTCTTGCCCGGCAGCATGAGCGGGCGCGATGACATGCGCGCCGAGAGCTTCAGGAACGCGACGATCGACCCCGTGAAGGTCACGGCGCCGATGAACACGCCGATGAACACTTCGGCGTGGTGGATGCCGACGAGCTCGGGGGCGATCCCCTCGGCGTAGAGGGCGCCGTTCCAGCCGACGAGCACGGCCGCGAGGCCGACGAACGAGTGCAGCAGCGCGATGAGCTCGGGCATGCCGGTCATCTCGACGACGCGCGCGCGCCACAGTCCGATGGCGCCGCCGATCACGACGGCGCCGACGAGGAGCACGATGCCGAGCGTCGCGCCGCCCGTGAGTGCGCCCTGCGCGAGCACGAGGATCAGGGTCGCGACGAGCGCGATCGTCATGCCCGCGATGCCGTAGACGATGCCTCGGCGCGCGGACGACTGCGCGCTGAGGCCCGCCAGCGCGAGGATGAACAGCAGAGCCGCGACGATGTATGCCGCAGTGGCGATGGACTGCGCGAGCAGGAGCGCCCCGGACGCCGCGGAGGTGGTCACGATGGTCACTTCTGGTCGCCCTTCTGGAACATGGCGAGCATGCGGCGGGTCACGGCGAAGCCGCCGAAGATGTTGATGGATGCCAGCAGGACGGCGATCGCGGCGAGCACCTGCACGAGCGCGTTCGGCACGACGATCTGCGTCATCGCGCCGACGATGATGATGCCGCTGACGGCATTCGTGATGCTCATGAGCGGCGTGTGCAGCGCGTGCGCCACTTTGCCGATGACGTAGAAGCCGATCACGACCGACAGGGTGAGGACGAGGAAGTGCTGCGGGAGCGGCGCGGGCGCGACCGCGCAGACGAGGAAGAGCGCCGCGATGCCGACGGCGATGAGCGCCGTCCTCGCGCCGCGGGAGAGCCCCTTCTTGGCCGAGGGGGCGGCGGCGCCGGCCGCCACCGCGACGGGTGCGGCCGCTGGTGCGGCCGAGACCTGCACGGGCGGTGGAGGCCAGGTGACGGCGCCGGCCTGCGCGACGGTGACGCCCCGCTGCACGACATCGCGCTCGTCGATCACGAGCTGACCGTCCTTCTGCGGGGTGAGGAGCGCGAGCAGGTTCAGGATGTTCGTGCCGTACAGCTGCGACGCCTGCTGCGGCAGCCGCCCGGCGAGGTCGGTGTACCCGAGGATCGTGACGCCGTTCGGGGTGACGACCTTCTCACCGGCGACGGAACCCTCGACGTTGCCTCCCTGGCCGGCCGCCATGTCGACGATGACGCTGCCGGGCTTCATGGATGCCACGTCGGCGCCGGTGATCAGGCGCGGCGCCGCCCGGCCGGGAATGAGGGCGGTGGTGATGATGATGTCGACATCGGCGGCCTGGTCGCTGTAGAGCTGCGCGGCGGCCGCGTCGTACGCCGCCGACGTCGCCTTCGCGTAGCCGTCGCTCGAGACCTCCTTCGCCTCGTCGGGCACGACGACATCGAGGTAGGTTCCGCCGATGGACTTCACCTGATCGGCGACCTCGGGGCGCGGGTCCGTCGCGCGGACGATCGCGCCGAGGCTGGATGCCGCGCCGATGGCGGCGAGCCCCGCGACGCCCGCGCCCGCGACGAGCACCTTCGCGGGCGGCACCTTGCCGGCCGCGGTGACCTGGCCGGTGAAGAAGCGGCCGAATTCGTTCGCCGCTTCCACGACGGCACGGTAGCCGGCGATGTTCGCCATCGAGGAGAGCACGTCCATCGACTGCGCACGGGATATGCGCGGAACGGCATCCATCGCTAGCGCCGTCACGCCGCGGGCGGCGAGAGCGGCGAGCAGGTCGGGTTTGAGGGCGGGGGAGAGGAGGCCGATGAGGGTCTGTCCGTCGCGGAGGCGTGCGATCTCGGCATCCGTCGGGGCGTTGATCTTCGCGATGACGTCGGCGGCCCACGCGGCATCCGTGTCGACGATCTCCGCGCCCGCGGCACGGTAGGCGTCGTCGGGAAAGGACGAGTGCGCGCCGGCGGCCGCTTCGACGACGACGTCGTACCCGAGCGCGATGATCTTCTGGACGGTCGTCGGGGAGGCGGCGACGCGATTCTCCCCGGGCTGTTCGGCGACGATCCCGATGCGTGACATGGTGCTCCCCGGTTGTGGTTCCGTCCCGACTATAGGGGGAGGCCTCGTGGGCGCACCCGCGGTCGGCCCGGGAAAACTTCGCGGTTCTTCCCCATTCCGTAGACTTCTCGGCATGACCGTCGCCTCCACGCCCGCCCTCGAGTCCGACCGCCAGAGCCTCATCGCCTTGATCGGCGACGAGGCCGTCTTCCACGGCGACTTCACCCTGTCGAGCGGCAAGAAGGCGACGTACTACGTCGACATGCGCAAGCTGACGCTCGACCACCGCGCGGCGCCGGCGATCGGTCGCCTGGTGCTCGACATCGTGCGGGATCTCGACGTGGATGCCGTGGGCGGGTTGACGCTCGGCGCAGACCCGATCGCGAACGCCGTGCTGCACGCATCGGTCGCCGCCGGCACGCCGGTGGATGCCTTCGTCGTGCGCAAGGAGCCCAAGGACCACGGACGCGGTCGCCAGATCGAGGGCGCCGAGGTCGCCGGCAAGCGCGTCGTGATCGTCGAGGACACGTCGACCACGGGCGGCTCGCCGCTCAAGGCCGCCGAAGTGGCGCGGGATGCCGGGGCCGACGTCGTCGCGGTCGTCACCGTCGTCGACCGGAAGACCGGTGCGCAGGCCGCCGTCGAGGCCGCGGGCTTCGAGTGGCGGTCGATCATCGACCTCGACGACTTGGGGCTGCAGGCGCAGTAGAGCGAGGCCACAGGCCTGTGCGCTGCTCCCCGGTGCGCGTCAGCGCAGCAGGCCGGAACGACCCGCGTCGATCTGCGCCTGGATCTCTTCGCCCGCGCGGCGCAACTCGCCGCCGAGTCGCGGATCCACGCGGCTGCGACGCATGCGCGGCACAGCGATGGCAGAGATGAGGGCGACCGCAAGTACCGTGAGGCCCCCGGCAGTCATCGCCGCGATCAGTCCGGGCATGACGTCTCCCTTCGTTACCCCGAGGCTATCTGGGGGAGACCACGGAGGTAACCCTCCGGGCGCTTACCCGATGCCGGGCTCCTCCCAGGTACGCGTCGTATACTGGTGGTGATAGGCGAGCTTCTCATTCGTCTCGCCCCGGCTGTGTGGTAACAGTCGGGGCTTTCTCTTTTCTTCGACGGACGAGGTGAAGAACCACGGGTGCGCAGGAATAGGCGGCCCGTGCACCTGGTTTCACCGCGCATGACGACGTTCGGAATCATCGGAGCAGGCCACATCGGATCCCAGGTCGCACGCGCTCTCACGCGCGCGGGCCACGAGGTCGTGATCGCTAATTCGCGCGGGCCGGAGACGCTCACGGACCTCATCGAGGAGCTCGGGCCGCTCGCCCGTGCCGCGACGGCGGAGGAGGCGGCTGAGGCCGCCGAGGTCGCGGTCGTCACGGTGCCGCTCGGCGCGATCGGCGATCTGCCCGTCGAGCCGCTCGCCGGCAAGGTCGTGCTCGACACGAACAACTACTACTGGGAGCGTGATGGCCACATTCCGGCGCTGGATGCCGGTGAGGCGACGACGTCCGGTCTGCTGCAGGCGCATCTCCCGGCCTCGAAGGTGGCCAAGGCGTTCAACAACATCTACGCCGCTGAGATCACGACGACCGGAACGCCCGCCGGCACGGCCGGGCGCCGCGCCCTCGGCACGGCATCCGATCACCCGGAGGCGATCGCGGTCGTCACCGATGTCTACGACACCCTCGGATTCGACACCGTCTCGGCGGGCACTCTCGACGAATCGTGGCGACTCGAGCGCGACCGCCCCGGGTACGGCGCGCGCCAGACCGCCGACGAGATGCGCGCCAACCTGGCCGCCGCGAACCGCATCCGCCCCGAAGACGCGGCCTGAGGTCCGCGCGCGGCGGGCGCGGCGTCGGAATCTCCAGCTGGTCTCAATTTCGTAATACGATGTACTCATGAACAGCGGCGAGGCGATCGACGGCGAGGCGATCGACGGCGCGCCGGTCACCGAAGCGCAGATCGAGGCATGGGCGGCAGAGGCGGCATCCGGCTATGACGTCGACGCGCTCAAACGCCGCGGACGCGGACGACCCGGGCGCGGAGCGGAGCCGGCGCAGGTGGTGGCGCTCCGTTTGACTGCCGATGAGCTCGCAGCCCTCGACGCCCGGGCCGCCCGGGAACACAAATCGCGGTCCGACCTGATTCGTGAAGCGATCGCTGCGTACGCGGCGTGAAGATTCATCAGGCGGCTCTCAAGCATGGCATCGCGTCCGACGACATTCGGCAGGCAGTTTCCTGGCCGCTGTGGGTCGAAGACCTCGACGAGGATTCGCCCGCCCGCCAATTGCGCCTCGGATTCGATACCCAGGGGCGCCTCCTCGACCGTCGTTCTCGTCTTCGACAGCGGCAACGAACTCGTCATCCACGCTATGAAGGCGCGTCCGCAGACGCTCGAGCTCTTGCCCTGAAGTCAGTGCGGCGCGTTGGTGATCGCTGTCACGAAGAGCGACAACCAGACGGCGAAAAAGGCGAGCTGAAAGACGGTGCCCGCGGCTCCGATGATCATCGCCCAACGCGCGAAACCGCGGCCGCCTTCGAGATTGCCAGGCCGGCTGAGCTGGTTGCGCGCGACGATCCCGATCACGAGCCCCGCGACGGGGATCACGAAGGCCGCGATGAAGCCGACGAGCGCGAGCGTGTTCGTTCGCGGGGCGGAGGTCGTGTCCGTCATATCGCGATGCTAGCGGCGACGGACGCTTGTACTCACTCCCGGTGCGACGGATGATCGAGAGATGGACGTCGACTTCCCGCATGTGCTCATCGTGCTGCTGGTGCTCGGCGCGCTCGCGCTCTGGATCGGCGCATTCGTCAGTATCGGTGCGTCGAAGGTTCGTGGCGGCGAGAAGGCGATCTGGGTGCTCGTCGTCCTGCTGTTCCCGTTCGTCGGCTCGATCGCGTGGCTCCTGATCGGCAGGCGGACGGACGGCGGCGCCGACGTCCCGCGTCTCTGACGCCTCCTCCGCTGTCTGCTCGACAGGTCAGCGAAGGACCCGGCTCAGCGGACGACGGCGGTCACCGTCGCAAGACGGGCCAGAACCTCCTGGCTGATCGAGCCGAGCAGGAAGCGTGCGATCGCGCCGCGACCGTGCGTGCCCACGACCGCCAGTCGGGCGTTCTCCGCGTGCGTGTTGATGACCTGCGAGGGGTAACCCTGCTCGACGACGCGCTCCACCGTGAGATCGGGGTAGTCGCTCGCGATGCCGGCGAGGGCGAGGGCGAGGACCTCCTCCGTCGCGGCCTGCATGTTCTCCAGGTACAGGTCGGGGTACACGGCGAAGTCGTTCCGCGGCGCGACGACGGGCGTCCACACGCTCACCGCGATGAGCTTCTCGCGCAGCCGGTCAGCCTCCGCGGCTGCGAAGCGCAGCGCATGCTCCGACACCGGCGACCCGTCGACGCCGACGATCACGCCGTTGCGATCGGCGCCGGCATCCACATCGGGAACCACCACGACGGGACAGTGCGCGCCCGCCGCGATCCGCACGCCGTGGGCGCCGCGCGCGTGCCCGGTGCCCGGCCCGCGATAGTCGCTGCCGATCACCAGCAGCGACGCGTAACGGGATGCCTCGATCAGCGCGGCGACCGGGTTCCCCGCCTCCGTGCGCGTCGTCACCTCGATGCCGTCGGCCGTGATGTCGCGGACCCTGTCCTCGAGCATCGCCTCGGCGGCGCGCAGCGCGTCGGAGACGACGGCGTCTTCGCCCACCGCGCCGATCGCGCCCCCGACCACCGACAGGAGCTCGATGCGCCCGCCGCGGTCCACCGCGCGGCGCACCGCCCAATCGATCGCTCGTTCCGAAACCGCGGCATCCGTGACGCCGACGATGATCGCGTCGTTCATGGTCCATCCCTCCGTCGGGAGCATCCGTGACTCCACGCTACGGATTCGCGCGCCCGCCCGCACCCTCGCAGCGCCGTGACTAAGGACGTGACACCGACGGGTGCGATGAAACTCCGGAAGAATCGCGGTTTCGCCGGCGAAGCCCCGCAGCATCACGCGAGTGTGATCGATGTGACCGCGTGAATCACCGGAGTTCTGTTGCGGGGCGATCAGCCGCGGAAGACCGGCAGCTGGGATGCCAGGGCCAGCAGCAGGCCGGCGAGCGTCAGCGCGAGGATGCCGCGGCCGTTGGGCAGCGGCGTGCCCTGTGGGGCGTCCTTCCGCCCCTGCACGAAGAGGATCAGCGCGATGATGAGCAGCGCGAGCCCCGTGAGGATCAGGATGAGCGCCATCAGCGGTCGCCCCCGCCGGCATCTCCCGGGCCCCCGGAACCGCCTGGCCCACCCGGGCCCCGGCGTCGCCGGGACCGCATGAACTGGACGATGAACGTTGTCAGCGTCCCGAGCAGGATCACGATGCTCGTGACGTAGAGCGCGATCTGCTCGCCGGGGGAGATCACAGACCCTCCGGCATTTCCGACTCGACCGGCTCTCGCGCCAGCAGATCCGCGACCGAGTCGACGATCTCGTCGGGGCGGAAGGGGTAGCGCTCGATCTCGGCGTCGTCGGAGATGCCCGTCCGCACGAGGATCGTGTGCAGGCCCGCTTCGATGCCCGCCACGACGTCGGTGTCCATCCGGTCGCCGATCATGCCGGTGTTCTCGGAGTGGGCGCCGATCCGGTTCATCGCCGAGCGGAACATCATCGGGTTCGGCTTGCCGACGACGTAGGGCGCCTTGCCCGTCGCGTGTGTGATGAGCGCCGCGAACGAGCCGGTGGCCGGCACGACGCCGGCGGGGGTCGGTCCCGTGGCATCCGGATTCGTGATGATGAACCGCGCCCCCGCGTTGATGAACCGGATCGCCTGAGTGATCCGGTCGAACGAGTAGTTGCGGGTCTCGCCGATGACGACGTAGTCGGGCTGCGTCTCGGTCATGACGTACCCCGCCTCGTGGAGTGCCGTCGTGAGACCGGCCTCGCCGATGACGAACGCCGTACCGCCGGGATGCTGCGAGCGCAGGAAGTCCGCCGTCGCGAGCGCGGACGTCCAGATGCGGTCCTCGGGCACCTCGAGGCCCGAGATGCGCAGCCGGGCGCTCAGATCGCGCGGCGTGTAGAACGGGTTGTTCGTCAGCACGAGGAAGGGCGTCCCGGTGTCGCGCCACTGCGCGAGCAGTTCGGCCGCACCCGGAATGGGCTTGTTCTCGTGGACGAGCACGCCGTCCATGTCGGTCAGCCAGCACTCGATATCGGCGCGTGTCCGCATGGGGCCCAGCCTAGCGGGGCGATTGCGCCTAGGGTCGGACACGTGGCACGAGACCGCTGGGATCCGGCGCAGCTCCCCGACCTGGGCGGCAAGCGCTATCTCGTCACGGGGTCGACCGCCGGGCTCGGGTTCTTCTCGTGTCTGCAGCTCGCCGCCGCGGGCGCGCACGTCATCATGACGGGCCGCAACCCGAAGCGCCTCGCCGCTGCCCGCGCCGCCGTCCGGCGGCAGGTGACGGATGCCGAGGTCGACACCCTCCTGCTCGACACGAGCAACCTCGGCTCGGTCCGCGCCGCCGCCGCCACCGCGCGCGGGCGCGCCGGGCTGCACGGCCTCCTGCTCAACGCGGGGGTCGTGCATCCGCCGCGGGAGCGTCAGACGACCCCCGACGGGCACGAGGTCGTCTTCGCGACGAACGCGCTCGGCCACTACGCCCTCGCCGGCGAGCTGCTGCTGCCCCTCGCCGCCGGGCGCGGGCGCATGGTGTGGGTCGGATCCATGTCGACTTCGATGTGGCCGTACGACCCCATCGATCCCGAGCTCGAGAACGGCTATACCCCGTGGCGGGCGTACGTGCAGTCCAAGGTCGTCACGACGGCGCTCGGCTTCGAGGCCGACCGGCGCCTCCGCGCGGCCAACGTCCCGATCTCGAGCATCGTGGCGCACCCGGGATACTCCGTGAGCGGCCGCACGCGCGGCATCCTCGGAGTCAACGAGCCCTCGCGCACGAAGCGCTTCTTCGGTAACCTGCAGGCTCCGATCACGCAGTCCAAGGAGCACGGTGCGTGGTCGCTCGTGCGAGCCCTCGTCGACCCCGACGCCGAGAGCGGATCGTTCTGGGGGCCGGCGCGCGTCGTCGGCGGGGCGCCGCGACGCGCGGAGGCCGCGAAGATCACGCGCGACGAAGAGATCGCGGCGCGCCTCTGGAACTATTGCGAGCACGCGACGGGGGTCGAATGGCCCTACCTCAAGGCCAGTCGGAAGCGACGCCGGAGGTGACCGCGCCCGCCCCCGCGCGGCGCACACCGTGGCAGCGGCTGCGCGCCGCGGTGTCGGATGCCTCGAGCTTCCGCGGCTGTGTCATCGACGCCAACGACGGCATCATCGCGACGGCGAGCCTCCTGCAGGGCTTCGCCGGTGCGGGCGCGAGCGACCGGCTGCTGCTGTTCGCGGCGACGGCCGCGATGATCGCCGGCGGGCTGTCGGCGGGCGGCGCGAAGTGGGCGGAAGAGGCCGCCCAGCGCGAGGCCGAGCAGCGCCTCGCCGCGGAAGAGCGCGCGGAGCTCGAGGCCGATCTCCACGGCGAGATCACGGAGCTCGCGGCGCACTGGGAGTCGAAGGGGCTCACACCCGAGACGGCGCTGGCGGTCGCCGAGCAGCTCACGGCGCACGACGCGCTCGCCGCCCAGCTCGAGTCGGAGTACGGCATCGACGAGCTCATGGCCGCCGCGGCGCCCGTGTGGTCGGGCATCTCGGCCGCGATCGCGTTCATGATCGGCGCCGCGATCCCTCTTCTGATCACGTGGCTCGCGCCCGTGCAGATCGAGGACACCGTCATCGTCATCGCCGTCATCGTCTCGCTGACCCTGACGTCCGTCATCGCCGCGAAGGCGGGGCACCTCACGGTGTGGCGCGTGCTCGTGCGCAGCCTCACCGTCGGCATCGGCACGATGGCGGTCAGCTACCTCGCGGGGCTCGTCCTGTTCTGAGCGGGTCTCGTCCTGTTCTGAGCGGTGCGCGTCGTCGCCCGGGCGGGAGGTGCTGCATGAACTCCGCAGATGTGCGCGTGCTCCGCATCCCTTCGGCCCTGCGGGTGCGGAGTACGTTGCATCGTGCGGAGTTCACGCACCGGCGACACCCCGACCGCGCGAGCCGTCCGCGGGGCCGACCGTGGGGGCTGTGCCCGGGGCCGTCCGCGGGTGTCGTCAGGCGGTGAGCCAGACGGCGGATGCCGCGGCATCCGCGAGCTCGATCGACGACCCGCCGTCGACCCGCACCGCACCGCGGCCCGTGACCGTGACCGAGTGCCCGACATCGACGCCGGCCGCCTCGAGCGCGCGCAGGAGCGCCGGATCACGGTCGCTCACGCGGAGCACGCGCCCCGTGTGCCCGATCGGGGCGTCGCCGAGCAGGAGGAAGGGCTCGCGGTCGACGGCGCCCACGGCATCCGGGATCGGATCGCCGTGCGGGTCGCGCGCCGGATGGCCGAGCCGCGCGGAGATGCCCTCCAACAGCCGGTCGCTGACCGCATGCTCGAGGACTTCGGCCTCGTCGTGCACCTCGTCCCACGCGTAGCCGAACTCCCGCACCAGCCACGTCTCGACGAGGCGGTGCCGGCGGATGATCGCGGCGGCGCGGAGCCTCCCGGCATCCGTCAACGACACGGGGCCGTACGGTCGATGCGAGACGAGGCCCTGCGCGGCGAGCTTCTGCACCATCTCGGTCACCGTCGAGGGGGCGAGCCCGAGCGTCGTGGCGAGCTGCGAGGGCGTCACGGGGTCGTTCTGCCACTCGGTGTGGTGGTAGATCGTCTTCAGATAATCGTCGATCGCGGTCGAGGGGGCGGCGGCGGGCACGCGTCCAGGCTAGCCGCCGCTCAGCACCAGCCACAGGAGCACGGCGTTCAGCACGATGAGGAGCACGGCCGCGAGGGCGCCCGCCGCGGTCGTCCACCAGCGATTGCGGAAGGCGCCGAGGACGTCCGTGCGCGCCGTGAGCCACACGAGCGGCACGAGGGCGAACGGGATGCCGAAGCTCAAGACCACCTGGCTGAGCACGAGCGCCCAGGTCGGGTCGACGCCCGCCGCGAGGATCGCGATGGCGGGGACGAGCGTCACGAGGCGCCGCGCGAGGAGCGGGATGCGCACCCGGAGAAGACCGTGCATGATCTCGGCACCCGCGTAGGCGCCCACGGCGGTGCTCGCCAGACCGCTCGCGAGCAGGCCGACCGCGAACAGCGTCGCGACGGTGGCGCCGAGCCCGGACTGCAGGGCGGCGTACGCGCCCTCGAGGCTGTCGGTGCCGGGAACGCCGGCGAGGTTCGCCGCAGCCAGCAACAGGATCGCGAGGTTCACGGTGCCGGCGATGAAGAGGGCGATCGTGACGTCCCAGCGGGTCGCGCGAAGGAGTCGGCGTGTGCCCGCCGCGCGATCGGTGGGGTGGGCGGTGTCTGCGGTGAAGCGGTCGCGGGCCAGGGCGGAGTGCGCGTAGATCGCGTGCGGCATGATCGTCGCGCCGAGGATCGATGCCGCGAGGAGCACGGAGTCGGTGCCGTCGAAGCGGGGGACGAGACCCCCCGCGACGCCGGCTGGGTCGGGTGGCGCGACGACGACGCCGTACGTGAAGCCGAGCGCGATGACCGCGAGCAGGCCGATGACGACGAACTCGAACGTGCGGGCGCCGCGCCGCTGCTGGACGAGCAGCAGCGCGATCGAGACCGCGCCCGTCATGAGGCCGCCGATCGGCAGGGGCACGCCGAACAGCAGCCAGAGGGCGACCGCGCCGCCGATCACCTCGGCGATGTCGGTGGCCATTGCGACGACCTCGGCCTGCAGCCAGTACGCGCGGCGCGCGGTGTCGCTCCCGAAACGGGAGCCGAGAGTCTCGGCGAGACTCCGCCCCGTCACGATGCCGAGCTTCGCGGAGAGGTACTGGATGAGCCACGCCATCGCGTTGCCGAGCACGACGACCCAGACGAGCAGGTACCCGAACGTCGCGCCCGCGGTCATGTTGCTCGCGACGTTGCCGGGATCGAGATAGGCCACGCCCGCGACGAGCGCCGGCCCCAGCAGCCAGGCCGCGCGGGAGCGGCCGCTCGTGCGGTCGCGGGCTGTCACGGGAGGCGATGTGGGATATTTCGGCACACCGAAAACTGTAGCAGGGGATTTTTCGGCGCGCCGAAAAATCTGGGGCGGGGATAGCCTTGCGGGGTGGTGCTGCACGGTGATGCGACGGGCGAGAACGACGAGCGGGAGGCCGAGCCGGAGCTGCCGGTCGGCGTCGGGCCGTGGCCCGGCGAGCCCGACCAGTGGCCGGAGGACGCGCGCTACGACCGCGAACTGCTGGCGGCGGGCGATCGCCGGAACGTGATCGACCGGTACCGGTACTGGACGATGGACGCCATCGTCGCCGACCTCGACGAACACCGCCACGTCTTCCACGTCGCGATCGAGAACTGGCAGCACGACATGAACATCGGCTCGATCGTGCGCAGCGCCAATGCGTTCGGCGCCGCCGAAGTCCACATCATCGGGCGGCGCCGCTGGAACCGCCGCGGCGCCATGGTGACCGACCGCTACCAGCACGTACGTCACCACGAAGACATCGCCGCGTTCTCCGCGTGGGCGGTGGATGCCGGCATCCCGATCATCGCGGTCGACAACGTTCCCGGGTCGGTGCCGGTGGATCGCGCCGACCTCCCGGAGCGCTGCGTCCTGCTCTTCGGGCAGGAGGGACCGGGCCTGTCCGACGAAGCGGTCGCCGCGGCGACATCCGTCGTCGAGATCACCCAGTACGGCTCGACGCGCTCGATCAACGCGAGCGCCGCGGCCGCCGTCGTCATGTACGAGTGGTGCCGCCGCTTCGCGTGAGTCCGGGGCTCCACGCGGATGTCATGCCGTGGTACCACACGAGCAGGTCAAGATCGCCCGTGCGGCGGATGTGACGCAGGCCCCTGCCCCGTAGCGTCGGAGCATGATCACAGCCGAGAACCTCACCAAGCGCTACGGCGCCAAGACGGCCGTCGACGACGTCTCTTTCACCGTCCGACCGGGTCAGGTCACGGGCTTTCTGGGGCCGAACGGCGCCGGCAAGTCGACCACCATGCGGATGATCGTGGGGCTCGATCGCCCGACCTCGGGACGGGCCACGGTCGGCGGCACCGATTACCGGCACCTGCGTGCGCCACTGCGCGACGTGGGCGTGCTGCTCGACGCCAAGGCCGTCCACACCGGCCGGAGCGCCCGCAACCACCTGCGCGCCATCGCGGCGACGCACGGCATCCCGAATCGTCGCGTCGACGAGGTGATCGAGCTCACCGGCATCGCGTCGGTCGCGGGCAAGCGCGCGGGCAAGTTCTCGCTCGGCATGGGTCAGCGGCTCGGCATCGCCTCGGCGCTGTTGGGCGACCCTCGCACCCTCATCCTCGACGAGCCGGTCAACGGGCTCGACCCGGAGGGTGTGCGCTGGGTGCGCGATTTCGTGCGCTATCTCGCGCGCGAGGGGCGCACCGTGCTGCTGTCGAGCCATCTGATGAGCGAGATGTCGCAGACCGCGGACCACGTCATCGTCCTCGGTCGCGGCAAGGTGCTCGCCGATGCGCCGCTGGCGGAGCTCGTCCGCTCCTGGACGAACTCGCAGGTGCGCGTGCGCAGTCCGCGCGCGGCCGAACTCGCGGACCGCATCGGCGGTGACGGCATCGCGATCGCCCGTGTCGAGGAAGGGCTGCTCGAGGTGAGCGGCCTGCCCGCGGACCGCATCGGCGACGTGGCCGCCGCCCACGGCATCCCGCTGCACGAACTGACCCCGACGACGGGTTCTCTCGAAGAGGCCTATCTCGCGCTCACCGGCGAGTCGGTCGAGTACAAGACGAAGGAGATCTCATGAGCACCCCCACCCTCGACGCGCTCGGCGCGGGCGCCCCCGCCGTCGTCTCCGAGCCCGCCGCCCAACGACTGACGTTCCCGCACGTCGTGCGGTCCGAGTGGATCAAGTTCACGACGCTCCGCTCGACGTGGTGGTCGATCGCCATCACCGCCGTGCTGACGATCGGCATCGCCCTGCTGATCGCCGGAGCGATGGATGCCCCGGGCTTCACCGGCATCAACGCGGTCACCTCTCCCGTGCAGTTCACGATGCTGCTCGCGGGCATCCTCGGCGCGATCGCCGTGACCGGCGAGTACGGCACGGGCATGATCCGGTCGACGCTCACGGCGGTGCCGGTGCGCGGCATGGCGCTCGCCGCGAAGGCCGTCGTCGTCGCCGTGGCGATGTTCGTCGCGTCGCTCGCGATCTTCCTCGTCGCCGCGGTGGCGGTCACGCCACTGCTGTCGTCGGAGCAGGCGATCGACTGGGCGTCGCTCGACGACACGTGGCTGCCCCTGCTCGCCGCCTCGGTCTCGATGGCCGTCTTCGCCCTGATCGGCCTCTCGTTCGGCTACCTCCTGCGCTCGGGCGCCGGCGCGATCGCGGTGACCGTCGGGGTGCTGTTCGTCCTGCCGATCGTCGTGAACATGTTCACGATCGCCGGGCCCGATTGGCAGTGGATCGTCGACGCCGGCGACTACCTGCCGATGACCGCGGCCAACCACCTCATCTTCGCATCGACGTCGTCCGCCCCCGAGGCCCCGCAGGCGCTGCCCGCAGCCCTCGCTCTCGCGGGGTGGAGCGCGGGTGGACTGCTCGCTGCGTGGGCGGCGCTGCGAACCCGCGACGCGTAGAGTCGAGCCGTGCCTGGCCGCCGCGACCGCAGCGCCTCCGTCCCCGCCGAGGACTCGATGGTGGGGGCGGAGGAAGGGCTGCGGCTGCCCCGCCCCCCTGGCGTGATCCGACAGTTCTGGATCCGCCACCCGCTGCTGTCGGACATCCTCATCGCCGTCGTCTGCCTCCTCATGTCGTTCGGCCCGTCGAGCACGGTCGGCACGACCGGAGACGGCGGCACGGTCGTGGTGCGCAGCGCCGAAGGGTGGCCGGTGCTGGGGGCGGCGCTCATCGCGGCGTGCGCGCTCCTGATCTGGCGGCGCCGGCTGCCGCTCGTGAACGTGACGGCCGCGATGGTGGTCGCTGCGCTCTACCTGGGGCTTCCGGTCGCCACCGGCGGGCCGCTCGTGCTCGTGACGGTCTACACCGTGGCGGTGTACCGGTCGGTGCGGGCGTGCTGGATCGCCGTCTCGGTCGGCATCGGCACGCTCGCGATCCTCGCGACGGGGCTCGCGATCACGGGGAGGATCCCGTGGTCGATCGCACTCAACGGGATGGTCGCGGAGTTCCTGATGGCACTGCTGGGAGCGCTCGTCGGGGTCAACGTCGGCAACCGCAAACGCTATCTGGCGGCCGTCATCGATCGGTCGCGGCAGCTCCTCGTCGAGCGCGACCAGAGGGCGCAGCTCGCCGCGGCCGATGAGCGGGCCCGCATCGCGCGGGAGATGCACGACGTGGTCTCGCACTCGCTCACCGTCATCGTCGCCCTGACCGAGGGGGCGTCCGCGACGGCGGATGCCGCTCGCGCGCGTGACGCGACGGATGCCGCGGCCGATGTCGCGCGCGGAGCGCTCACCGAGATGCGCGCCATGCTCGGCGTGCTGCGCGAAGGGGATCCCGCCGCGCCCTTCGCCCCGGCCGTGCCGGTGAGCCCGGCCGACACGATCGCCGCAGCGCGGAGGGCCGGCTATCCCGCGACGCTCGACGTTCGCGGGACGGTGATCCCGGACGGGCCGGTGGCGTTCGCCGTCGGGCGGATCGTTCAGGAGGGTGTGACGAACGCGATGCGGCACGCGCCGGGCGCGACGCGCATCGCCGTCCGGATCGCCTATGCCGAGGAGGACGTCGAGATCGAGATCGACAACGATGGAGCCCGCCTGGCCCCCGCGGGAGCCGACGCGGGCTTCGGTCTGCGCGGCCTGGCCGAGCGCGCCGCGCATGTGGGTGGGTCGGTGCGCTCCGAACGTGACGGGGCGGACGGGTGGGCGCTGCGGGCGCGGCTGCCGCTCGGGCATCGGACGGTCGCTGGCTCATGAGCGACGGCATCCGCGTCCTCCTCGTCGATGATCAGCCCCTCATCCGGCTGGGATTCCGGCTCGTCGTCGACGCTGAGCCCGACCTCGCCGTGGTCGGAGAGGCCGCGGACGGAGCGGAGGCGATCGCGCAGACGGCGGCGCTCGAGCCCGACGTGATCGTGATGGACGTCCGGATGCCGAATGTCGACGGCATCGCGGCGACGGCCGCGATCGTGCAGGCGCGACCTGCGACTCGGGTCCTCGTGCTCACGACGTTCGATCTCGACGAGTACGCCTTCGGCGCGATCCAGGCGGGAGCCAGCGGGTTCCTCCTGAAGGACGTCCAGCGGGCAGAGCTGACCGCGGCCATCCGCGCCGTCCATCGCGGCGACGCGGTGCTGTCGCCGCGCGCGACCCGGCGGCTGCTCGACCACGTCGACCTCGGCACGGTCGCGCCCGGCGGCGCGAGAAACGGCGAGCGAGACGATCCGTACCTTCGGCTCACCGATCGTGAGCGCGAGGTCTACCGTGCGATCGCACGTGGACTCACGAACGCCGAGATCGCTGCCGAGCTGTTCGTCGCCGAGTCCACGGTGAAGACTCACGTGGGGCGCGTTCTCGCGAAGATCGACGCCCGCGACCGCGTGCACGCCGTCATCCTCGCGCACCGATTCGGGCACGTTCCGCCGCCCTCGTGACGTGCGAGGGATGCCGCTTCGCGTGATCCGGCGGCGCGCTCACGTCCCGGCGGTGAGCCACTCCGAGCGGCGGACACGCCAGCCGAGCGTGCCGAGC
The DNA here is from genome assembly GCF_017305435.1 of Microbacterium sp. Taxonomy (GTDB): domain Bacteria; phylum Actinomycetota; class Actinomycetes; order Actinomycetales; family Microbacteriaceae; genus Microbacterium. Next base: position 198,753 of record NZ_JAFKIP010000005.1, read on the forward strand.
CGTGCGAGCATGTACACCCCGAAGAAGCACCCGGCGAGCCACGCCAGCCCCTCCGCCCCCGTCGGGTGCAGCAGGGCGACGACGACGAGCGCCGGAACATACGGGACGAGGTTGAGCCCGCCCGCGATCGCGAGGTAGCGGGCGTCGCCCGCGCCCATCAGCACGCCGTCGAGGACGAAGACGAGGCCGCAGACCGGTTGCGCGGCCGCGAGGACGAGCAGCGCCGGCTGGATCAGCGCGGCCACCTGCGGCGACCCCGTGAACACGAGGCCGATGACGCCGGACAATGCGGCGATGACGGCCCCGACGACGACGCCGAACCACGCACCCCATGCGACCGTGCGGCCGAGCACGTGTCGCACGAACGGCTCGTCGCCGGCGCCGAGGCCGCGCCCGACGAGAGCCTGCGCGGCGATCGCCAGTGCGTCGAGTGCGAACGCCGCCGTCGAGAAGATGGTGAACGCGACCTGCCACCCGGCCAGTTCGTCCGTCCCGAGCCCCGTCGCGACGAAGACCGTGAGCAGGAACGCCGCGCGCAGCGACACCGTGCGCAGGAAGAGCCACCCGCCCGACGTTGCCGACCCGCGCAGTCCCGAGCGCTCCGGGCGGAGGGATGCCGCGTGCTGCCGCGCCAGTCGCCCCACGACGACGGCGTAGGCACCGACCATGCTCCACTGCGCGACGACCGTGCCCGCCGCGGAGCCCGCGATGCCCCAGCCGAACCCGTAGATGAACAGCCAGTTCAGGAGCGCATTGAGGGCGAAGCCGAACCCCGCGATCCAGAGCGGGGTCACGGTGTTCTGCATGCCGCGAAGGAGTCCCGTGGCAGCGAACACGATGAGCATCGCCGGCAGCCCCCACATCGACAGCTGCAGATAGACGACGGCCTGCTGCGTCACGTCGGGCGCCGCGCCGAACAGGCCCGCGAGCCACGGAGTGAGCGCCGACCCGACGACGGCCAGCACGACACCCAGGCCGAGCGCGAGCCACAGCCCGTCGATCCCCGCCCGCACGGCGCCGGAATGCTCGCCGGCGCCGAAGCGGCGCGCGACGGCCGGGGTCGTCGAGTACGCGAGGAAGACCATGAGGCCCACGATCGTCTGCAGCACGGCCGAGGCGATGCCGAGCCCCGCGAGCGGCACGACACCGAGGTGGCCGACGAGCGCGGCATCCACGATGAGGAACATCGGCTCGGCGATGAGGGCGCCGAGCGCCGGAACCGCCAACCGGAGGATCTCACGGTTGAGGGTCACGGCGGCCATGCCTCCGAGCCTACGGCCGCCCGCCGACACCGCCGACACCCGCGCCGCCGCCCGCCCGCGCTCTCGTAGCCTGGAGGGATGGCCCGCGCGCACTGGACGGAGCGCCTCACCCTCGTGAGGCTCACCCGTCGCATGCCCGCGTGGGTGCGGATCGCGCTGTCGATCCTGTCGATCGTGCTCGGCGCGGTCATCGTCCTGCGCCCCACGACGGCGCTCGACCTCCTCGCGCTGCTCGTCGGCGGCGGCATGGTGCTCACCGGCATCCTCGATGCCACGGGCCGCGTCGACGAAGGCGAGCGCCGCTGGCGCGGAGCGCTCGCGGTCGGGTGGATCGTCCTCGGCGTCTTCGTCCTCGCCTGGCCGGGCCTGACGGTGCGCGCGATCGCCGTCATCACAGGGCTCCTCCTGCTCGCGGCGGGCGCTGCCGGCATCGGCGGCGCGTTCGCGAAGGACCGCGGCTGGGACTCCCGGATCGCGGATGCCGCGTTCGGCGGCACGGGCATCATCTTCGGCATCCTGGCGCTCGTCTGGCCCGACATCACCCTGCTCGTCGTCGCCGTCGTGTTCGGGGCGATGCTCATCATGCGCGGCATCTCCGACCTCTGGCTCGCGCTGCGGCACCGGCGGGACGCGCGCCGCGACGCACAGGCCCTGCCCGACCCGCGCCCGCCCCGGCGCCGGTGGGGACGCGCGGCCGTCGCGGTCCTGTCCGTCGTCGCGGCGACGGCGTTCGCGGTCGTCACGGCGCCGCTGCACGAGGCATCCACCGTCGTCGACGAGTTCTACGCGGCGCCCAGGTCGATCCCCGATCGACCGGGGCAGCTCATCCGGGCCGAGCCGTTCACGCGCGAGGTGCCGCAGGATGCCGAGGCCTGGCGCATCCTCTACACGACGACCGGGATGGACGGGCGCATCCGGGTCGCGAGCGGTCTCGTCGCCGTCCCGACCCCGTCGAAGAAGCGGGGCAGCGGCCCGTGGCCGGTGATCGACTGGAACCACTCGACGACGGGATTCGCGCAGCACTGCGCGCCGAGCCTGCAGGAGCGGCCGTTCTGGTCGGGCGGCCTGTACCCCGTGAGGAAGGTGCTCGCGCAGGGGTGGGCGATCGTCGCGCCCGACTACGTCGGACTCGGCACCGACGGCGTGCATCCGTATCTGTTCGGCGAGGCGAGTGCCATGGCATCCCTCGACGCGGTGCGCGCCGCGCGCCAGCTCGACGAAGCCGATCTCAGCCCCGCGACGGTCGTGTGGGGACACTCGCAGGGCGGCGGCGCGGCGCTGTGGACGGGCGGGTTCGCGCGTCAGTACGCCCCCGACGTGTGGATCCGCGGCGTGGCCGCGTTCGCCCCCGCGAGCGATCCGCCCGCGCTCGTCGACCACGTCTCGGAGGTCACCGGCGGGCTCATCTTCGCCTCGTACGCCTTCGCCGCGTACTCCGAGATCTACCCTGGCATCACGTACGAGCGGTACATCCGTCCCGGCCTGCAGCCCGTGCTGCGCGCGATGTCGGAGCGGTGCCTCACCGACCCGACGATGGCGCTGTCCGTCGCAGCCGTCCTCGGCACGAGCCTCGACCCCGACCTCTTCTCGACCGACCCCGCCTACGGCGAGCTGGGGCAGCGGCTGCGCGAGAGCATGGCCCCGACCGAGATCGGCCCACCGGTGTTCCTCGGGCAGGGCCAGAGCGACTCGATCGTGCTGCCTGCGATGCAGGATGCCTACGTCGACCGCCTCTGCGCCCCCGCGGAGCCCGGTCTCCGTCCGCAGCGCGTCGACTACCGGCGCTATGCGGGCTACGAGCACGCGCAGGTCATGGAGACCTACTCGCCGATGGTCGCCGACGCCATCGCGTGGACGCATGCCCGATTCGCCGGCGAGTACACGGCGGGAGCCCCCGCGTGCACGACGACCGACGTCGCGTGGAATCGATGAGAATACCCACAGAGTCTCGATCTCGAGTGGCGACGCCGGGAGCGCGGATTACTGTAGAGGAATGACCGAGAACTCCCCCCGCTCGGGTATCGAGCTGTCCGAGTTGAGCACTGAGATCAGGCCGCAGGACGACCTCTTCCGGTATGTGAACGGCTCGTGGATCGAGCGCACCGAGATCCCCGAGGACAAGGCGCGGTGGGGGTCGTTCCACCTCATCGCGGAGCAGGCGGAGAAAGACGTCCGCACCATCATCGAGGAGTCGGCGACGGCCGAGCCGGGCACCGAGGCGCGCAAGATCGGCGACCTGTTCACGAGCTTCATGGACACCGAGCGCATCGAGGCGCTGGGGGCCGCGCCGCTTCAGGGTCAACTCGCCCGCATCGATGCGATCGACTCCGTGCCCGCCCTGCTGCGCACGGCCGGCGAACTCGAACGCGAAGGCGTCGGAGGGCTCATCGGCGCGTACATCGAGCCCGACCCGGGCGACCCGCAGCGCTACGTCGTGTTCTTCGTGCAGTCGGGGCTGTCGCTGCCCGATGAGAGCTACTATCGGCTGGAGAACTTCTCCGGCACGCGCGCGGCGTTCCGCGAGTACGTCGCGAACGTGCTGAGCCTCGCCGGCGCGGCGGATGCCGCAGACGACGCGGGTGCCGCAGGCGATGCGGGTGCTCAGGCCGACCGCGTCCTCGCGCTCGAGACCGAGATCGCGAGTCACCACTGGGACAACGTACGCTCGCGCGACGCCGTCGCGACCTACAACCTCATGTCATGGGACGACGTGCGGGAGCTCGCCGGGATCGACCTCGACCCGTGGCGCGACGCGGTGGCGCCGGATCATGAGGCCGGGTTCGCCGAGATCAACGTGAACCAGCCGAGTGCCCTGGCGGGCCTCGGCGCGCTGCTGACGGAGGACCGGCTCGACGACTGGAAGGCGTGGCTGCGCCTCCACGTCATCCGCGCGTCCGCCGCCTTCCTCTCGAGCGACTTCGTCGATGCGAACTTCGCGTTCTACGGCACCGAGCTGACGGGCGTGCCGGTCAATCGCGAGCGCTGGAAGCGGGGCGTGAGCTTCGTCGAAGCGGCGATGGGCGAAGCGGTCGGCAAGGTCTACGTCGAGCGGCACTTCCCACCCGCCGCGAAGGACGCGATGGACGAGCTCGTCGCGAACCTCATCGAGGCGTATCGGCAGTCGATCGAGAGCCTCGAGTGGATGATACCGGCGACGCGCGAGCGCGCGCTGGAGAAGCTCGCGGCCTTCACCCCGAAGGTCGGCTTCCCCGTGAAGTGGAAGGACTACGCGGCCCTCGAGGTCGATCCGGCCGACCTCATCGGCAACGTCCTCCGGGCGAACGCGTGGGAGCACGACCGGCAGCTCGCGAAGCTCGGCGCCCCCATCGACCGCGACGAGTGGTACATGACCCCGCAGACGGTCAACGCCTACTACAACCCGCTCATGAACGAGATCGTCTTCCCCGCGGCGATCCTGCAGTACCCGTTCTTCGACCTCGAGCGGGATGCCGCGGCGAACTACGGCGGCATCGGCGCGGTCATCGGTCACGAGATCGGCCACGGCTTCGACGATCAGGGGTCGGCGTTCGACGGCACCGGCGCACTCAACGACTGGTGGACCGACGAGGACCGCGCCGCGTTCGAGGAGCGCACGAAGGCCCTCATCGCGCAGTACGACGCGCTCGTGCCCCGGGGGGCGGATGGCGCGGGGCTCAGCGAGGACCACCACGTCAACGGGGCGCTCACGATCGGTGAGAACATCGGCGACCTGGGCGGTCTCGGCATCGCGCTGAAGGCCTACCGGCTGCACCTGGCCGCTAGCGGAGACCCTTCGACAGGCTCAGGGGCCGAGGCGGACGGCCCGGACGGTCCCGTGATCGACGGGTTCACCGGCATCCAGCGCCTGCTCCTCAGCTGGGCGCAGATCTGGCAGCAGAAGGGGCGGGATGCCGAGACGATCCGTCTGCTCACGATCGACCCCCATTCGCCGAACGAGTTCCGCTGCAACCAGATCGTCCGCAACGTCGACGAGTTCTATCGCGCGTTCGATGTGACGGGCGAGGACGCCCTCTGGCTCGACGCCGATCAGCGCGTGACGATCTGGTGAGCGAGACCCTGCGCAGGCGCCACGGCGCCGACGACGACAGCGCGCGCGAGGAGCCCGCGCCGTCGTCGCGCGCGGGGCGACGCGCGACTTTCCGCGCCGCCGATCCGGCCACGCCGGCGGGGTCCGCGGCGCTCCGCCGCTCCCGCCGCCGCGGGGAGTCGGGCACCGAGACGGCGCCGACTCGGTCGTCCCTGCGCGGGCGATCGTTCATCGGCACGCTGAAGGCCCTCGACGTGCTGTCGTCGGCCGGAGCTCACGTCTCGGTGCGCGTCGCCGACCTCGACTCGGGCGAGGAGGTCCTCACGGGCGATGACCACCTCACTCTCCCCATCGCGGGGCTCGGGGTCGTGCCGCTCCTCATCGAGGTCGCGGCGCAGATCGAGTTCGGACAGCTCGACCCGCTCGAGATCCTCGACCGCGGCTCGACCCCGCCGGTCGGTGTCGCGGGACTGTGGCAGCACCTCAAGGCGCCCGCGCTCCCGGTCGCCGATCTCGCGGTGCTCGCAGCCGCGGCATCCGACGCCGCGGCGGCGAACGTGCTGCTGAACCGGGTGGGGCTCGCGGCGGTGCGCGCGCGCATGGATGACATCGGGCTGCAGAAGACCGCCCTGATCGACCGTTTCCGCGACGAGCGCGGCCTCGACGACGCCCCGCAGGTGGCGCTGGCGTCGGCGGGTGAGCTGTCCACGCTGTTCGCCGCGATCGTCAATGCGCAGATCGTGTCGCCGGCCGTGAGCGCGCAGGTCGGGGAGTGGCTGAACCTGAACCAGGACCTCGCCCTCGTGGGCACGGCGACCGCGCTCGACCCGTTCGCGCACGAGGACGACCGCCACCGCATGCTGTTCGTCAACAAGACCGGCCGCGCCGACGGCATCCGCGCCGAGGCGGGCGTGCTCGCGGGTCCCGCGGGCGGTGCGGCCTACGCCCTGGTCGTCGGGTTCGACGACCTGTCGATCGCCCACCGGCTGCGCGCGCACGATGCGTTCCGCGCGCTCGGCGCCGACCTCATGGAGTACGTGTTCTGACGCGCCCCGGCCCGCGCGTCGTCCCACTTGCGGCGGGCGTTGTCCCACTTATGGTCGGGGTTGTCCCACAAATGGTCGGTTTCGGCGCCTCAGACCGACCACTTTTGGGACATGCATGCTGCGGGATGCGGGACCTGCATGGCGCGGGATGCGGGACATGCCTGGCGCGGGATGCGGGACATGCATGGCGCGGGATGCGGGACATGCCTGGCGGATGTCTGGGACATTCCTGGCGGAGCTCGCAGTCTCAGAAGACGATCGTGTGGTTCCCGTGCCGGATGATGCGGTCCTGCGCGTGCCACAGCACGGCGCGAGAGAGCACCTGACGCTCGACGTCGGCGCCGCGGCGGGCGAGCTCGGCGGAGGACTCGGCGTGGGTGACGCGGACGGTGTCCTGCTCGATGATCGGGCCCTCGTCGAGGTCGCCGGTGACGTAGTGCGACGTCGCGCCGATGAGCTTCACGCCGCGTTCCTTGGCCTTGCGGTACGGCTCGGCGCCGATGAACGCGGGCAGGAACGAGTGGTGGATGTTGATCACCGGCACCCCGAGCTTCTCGAGGAAGTCGGGGGAGAGGATCTGCATGTAGCGCGCGAGCACGACGAAGTCGACGTTGCCGACGAGGAGCTTCAGGATCTCGGCCTCGGACGCCGACTTGTCGGGGCCGGCGACCGACGGCACGTGGAAGAACGGCACGCCGAAGCTCCGCACGTCCTCGGCGGTCGTCGTGTGGTTCGAGATCACCATCGGGATCGTCACTGGCAGGTCGCCGCGGCGGTGGCGCCAGAGCAGGTCGAGCAGGCAGTGGTCCTGCTTCGACGCGAGGATCGCCATGCGCTTGGGGATCGACTGATCGGTCAGCGACCACTCGAGCTCGAACTCGTCGAGCGTCGCCGAGATGTCCGCCTCGATCGCGGGGCGATCGGCCGCGAAATCGGGGCGGTGGAACACCACGCGCTGGAAGTACGCGCCGCCGCGGTGATCGTCGGAGAACTGGTCGAACGCGACGATGTTGCCGCCGATGCGCGTGATCATCGCCGAGACGGCGGCGACGATCCCGGGCTTGTCGCTGCCGTGCACGATGAGGCAGGCGTGGTCGGCGGGCAGATGGGCGGGGTGCACAGGTGGCATCCCTCGATTCTGCCGGATCGGGGATGCCTCGGCGTTCAGACCAGGCCGGCGCGCTCGGGCGCGAGGTCGATGGATGCCGCTGCGATGAACGCCGCCGCCATCGCGCGACCCTCGTCGGTGAACAGGGCGTCCTCGACGCGCGCCGCGGTGATCCGCAGCGACTCCTCGGGTGTGAGCGAGAACCAGCCGCAGACGATGCCTCGCCCGTGGGGCGTGACGCGCCAGATCTTGTCGGCGTCCTTGACGATCGCGTCTTCGAGGGTCAGCGCGTACGGGCGCGAGTCGTGCCCGTCGATGATCTCGGCGACGCGGGCGACACGCTCGGGCGGGTGGTCCAGGGAGGTCAGGATCTCGCGCGCGATGCGCGCGCCTTCGATCTCGTGCCGGCGGACGAGATCGGGGCGTCCCCCGCCGGGGGCGATCGCCTCGAGGATCTCGTCGCTCCGGACGGTCGACCAGCCGGTGTCGTGCAGGAGGATGGCGCACAGCGCCACCTCGGCGTCCAGTCCGGCATCGCGGAGTGCGATGCGCGCGACGAGGGCGCGTGCGATCCCATACGCGTAGAGCGTGTGGCTGTCGTTGTTGCGCACGGCGAGATGTGGCGCCGCGAGCTCCCAGATCGCACGATGCTCCGGCGGCAGGGAGATGATCGAACGCACCTCGTCCGCGGGTGGGATGTGGGCGTGCACATCACGCGCCAACCGGGTGCTCGTCGACTCCCTCCGCATGGCAGGACCTTCGCACCGACGTACCCGAAGCGGCAACTACACTTCCGTCCAGCAGAAGCGCACGAGGTCGTGCGTGGAGGGGGGCCACAATGGCGGGCGGAACTGCGGGACCTGGCGAAAGCGTCACGGGTCGCGTCCTATCGATCCTCGCGGTGTTCGAGAAGTCTCTCGCGCCGCGGAGTCTCACCGAGATCGCCCAGGAGACCGGGCTGGCGCTGTCCACCACACACCGCCTGGTCGGCGAGCTCGAGCAGTGGGGCGCCCTGCAGCGCGACGCCCAAGGGCGGTACCAGGTCGGCCTGCGACTGTGGGAGCTGGGTCAGCACGCCGGACGTCAGGTCCGCGAGATCGCGCGCCCCCTGCTGCAGGACCTGTACAGCCTCACGCAGGAGACCGTGCACATCGCGGTGCGCGAGCGCACCGAGGTGCTGTACATCGACCGGGTGTACGGATCTCGCCGGGTGCCGCAGGCCTCGCGGGTGGGAGGGCGTCTGCCGCTCCACGCGACGGCCGTCGGCAAGGTGCTGCTGGCCTATGAGGAGGCGTGGCTGAGGGAGGCCGTCCTCGCCCAGCCGCTGGAGAGCCGGACCGCGCACACCCACGTCGATCCCCAGGCGCTGCGCGCGGAGCTCGCCGTCATCCGTGAGCGGGGGTACGCGCTGACCAACGCCGAAGTGCGGCTCGGCTCGGCGTCGATCGCCGTCCCGGTCTTCCAGCGCGAGGGCGGGATCGGGGCGGCGCTGGGGATCGTGACCACCGACGACAACCTGGCCGCGATCGAACGGCACCTGCCGGCGCTGCGCGGGATCGCGCGCCGGATCGAACAGAGCGTCGGTGCCTTCCCGCTCCGGTCGATGCGACCCGCGCGCGCCGCGGAAGGCCAAGTCGCTTCCACTGGGCGGAAGGCGAGTTCATCCCCGAAGGCGGCCGACCTTGAATGATCCCTATCGCGCCGAGATCGATCATCACGAGGGAGTGACCATGACCCCGACCCAGGCTGAGAGCATCGCCGACCAGGCACGGGCCGCCGGCTGCCCGGTCGACCACGAGGCGCTGCGGGCCGCGATGACCGGGGGCGGCGCGGACGGCTCGGACCGCCATCACGGCTACGAGCCGTTCCAGATGAAGGACCCGTTCGTCGCCTACGCCGAGCTCCGCGCGCACGAGCCCGTCATGTACGACGAACGCATCGGCTACTGGGTCGTCAGCCGCCACGCCGACGTGAAGGCCGTGTTCGACGACTGGGAGACCTTCTCGAGCGAGAACGCTCAGGCGCCGGTGCGCGAACGCGGCGCCGAGGCATCCCGCATCATGAAGGAGGGTGGGTTCACGGCCTACTCCGGTCTCTCCGCTCGGATCCCTCCGGACCACACGCGCCTCCGCGCGATCGCGCAGCGCGCTTTCACGCCGCGCCGGTACAAGGCGCTCGAGCCGACCATCCGCGAGAACACCCGTCGTGCGATCGAGCGCATGCTCGCCTCACCCGAACGGACCGGTGACTTCCTCGCCGACGTCGCCTTCGACATCCCCACGATCACGATCCTGACGTTGCTCGGCGTCGACCCCGAGATGGTCCCCACGTACAAGCGCTGGTCGGACTCGCGTGCCGCGATGACGTGGGGCGACCTCGGTGACGACGAGCAGCTGCCGCACGCGCACAACCTCGTCGAGTACTGGGCCGAATGCCAGCGCCTGGTCGCCGAGGCGCATGCGCGCATCGCGGCGGGGGATGCGGGCGACAACCTGATCTCCGACCTCGTCGCCGCGCAGCAGGACGGCGCGGAGATCACGGATCACGAGATCGCTTCGCTCTGCTACAGCCTGCTGTTCGCCGGGCACGAGACCACGACGACGCTGATCGCGAACTCGATCCGTGTGCTGCTGTCGCATCGCGAGCAGTGGGAGCGCATCGTCGCCGACCCGGTCCTGGTGCCGGGCGCGATCGACGAAGTGCTCCGCTACAGCGGCTCGATCGTCGCCTGGCGGCGCAAGGCCCTCGTGGATACCGAGATCGGCGGCGTCGCGATTCCGCAGGGTGCGGGAGTGCTGCTGCTCATGGGCTCCGCGAATCGGGATGCCGACGTCTTCGCCGATCCGGACGCCTTCGACATCACCCGCGCCGATGCGCGCGGTCACCTGTCGTTCGGCTTCGGCATCCACTACTGCCTGGGCAACATGCTCGCCAAGCTGCAGGACCGCATCGTGCTGGAGGAGACCATCGCGCTCGCGCCGACCCTGCGCCTGCAGGACGGCGCCGACATCGACTTCCGCGAGAACCTGTCGTTCCGCGTGCCCACCTCCGTCCCCGTCACCTGGGAGGCCTGACATGAGCCTGTTCATCCGCTTCTTCGACGAGGCCGGCCCCGCAGCCATCGAGGACCTCGGCGGCAAGTGCGCGTCGCTCGTGAACCTGACGGACGCGGGGATGCCGGTGCCCCCCGGCTTCGCCGTGACGACGGCGGCGTACACGGCGTTCGTCGAGCTGTCCGGCATCTCGGACGAGATCCATGCGCTGCTCTCCGGACTCGACGCCGACGACGTCACGCAGGTCGACGAGGTGTCGGCGCGGATCCGCGACCTGATGGTCTCGCGGCCGGTGCCGGACGAGATCCACGCCGAGTTCGACGAGGCCTATGCCGCGCTCCAGGCGCGCTTCAGCGAACCGCAGCCGGTCGCCGTCCGTTCGTCCGCGACGGCCGAAGACCTGCCCGACGCGAGCTTCGCCGGTCAGCAGGACACCTATCTGTGGCTGAACGGGCGTGCCGCGGTGGCTGAGCACGTCCGCCGCTGCTGGGCGTCGCTCTACACGTCCCGCGCGATCGTCTACCGCCTGAAGGCGGGGATCCCCGACGAGGGGCTCTCGATGGCCGTCGCGGTGCAGAAGATGGTCGACGCGCGGTGCGCGGGGGTCGCGATGACCCTCGACCCGTCGAACGGGGACCGCTCGACGATCGTCATCGACGCGGCGTGGGGACTCGGCGAGACGGTCGTCTCGGGGACCGTCACGCCCGACAACCTGCACGTCGACAAAGTGATGCTCGCCGTCAGCGCGGAGCACATCGGCGACAAGCACATCGAGCTGGTGCCCGACGGCACCGGCGGCGTCGCCGAACGCGAGGTCGAACCCGAGCGGCGAGGCATCCGATGCCTCAGCGACGCCGAAGTGCGCCGCATCGCCGAGATCGCGAAGCGGGCCGAGAAGCACTTCGGATCGCCCCAGGACATCGAGTGGGCGATCGACCGCGCGCTGCCCGAGGGCGAGAACCTGCTGCTGCTGCAATCGCGCCCCGAGACGGTCTGGGCGGCGAAAGCGGCCGAGGCTCCCGCCACGACGACGTCGGGCTTCGGCATCGACAGCATCACCCGCTCGCTCATGGCCCAGATCGGCCGCTGACCGCCAGACCGGCCAGACCGCCAGACCCGCACGACCCGAATCGCGCACCACCACCCGAATACACCCGAAAGGCACGACATGTCACAGGCGACCACTGTCACCGAGAGCCCGGCCGTCGGCCGCAGCTCCTTCCCGAGCCCTTACGAGCTGGCCGCCCCCGCGGGCGCGGAGGGTTGGCAGGATCTCTACGCCTACAACCTGGTCTTCCAGCAGAACCGACGCGATGTCGAGGAGCGGAAGTTCTGGTTCTGCGACAGTCAGCACTGGCCGACGGTCACGAAGCCGTTCGAGACGATCGGCTTCGAGTTCGCGGTCGGATGCCTCGGCCAGTACAACGCGCGTCAGCTGCTGATCCCGACCGCCAACGGCATCGAGTACCGCATCCACAACGGGTACGTGTTCATGTCGCCGGTCGCCGTCGACCCCGAGCACATCGAGGCCCGCGTGCCGCAGTTCATGCAGCGCGCCGGTCACTACTTCCAGAACTGGGAGAACCTGCTCGAGAACTGGCACGTGAAGCTCAAGGGCACGATCGCCGAGCTCGAGGCGCTCGATTTCTCGGCGCTGCCCGACGTGATCCCCGTCGACGACGTGCTCTCGGGCAAGGGCGTGGGGCCCGCCAGCGAGCTGCTGGAGAACTACGACCGGCTCATCACGCTCGCCTACCGCGCGTGGCAGTACCACTTCGAGTTCCTGAACCTCGGCTACGTCGCCTACCTCGACCTCTTCATGTTCTGCAAGGAGGTCTTCCCGCGGATCTCCGACCTCGCCATCGCCACGATGGTGCAGGGCGTCGACATGGAGCTGTTCCGTCCCGACGACGAGCTGAAGAAACTCGCGAAGATCGCGGTGCGTGACGACCTCGTGAGCCTGTTCGCGGATGTGTCGGATGCCGAGGCCACCCTTGCGGCCATCGGCGCCCACCCCGCCGGCGCCGAGTTCATCTCCACCTGGCAGGACGCGCAGGACCCCTGGTTCAACTTCACGACCGGCAACGGCTTCTACGCCCACGACGAGTACTGGCGCGACAACCCGAGCCAACCGCTCGCGTTCGTCAAGGGCTACATCGACCGCCTGCTCTCCGGCGCCGACATCGACCGTCACGTCGACGAGCTCGTCGCGGAGCGCGACCGGATCACGGAGGAGTACGCCGAGCTGCTCTCGGGCGAGACGCTCGAGACCTTCCGCGGCAAGCTGGGCCTCGCTCGAACGGTGTACCCGTACGTCGAGAACCACAACTTCTACATCGAGCACTGGACGATGGGCGTGTTCTGGCGCAAGGCGCGCCAGCTCTCCGCCGTGCTGCACGGAGCGGGCTTCTGGACGCAGCCGCAGGACATGTTCTACCTGCGCCGCGACGAGGTGCGCGAAGCGCTGTTCGACTACGTCAACGGCTGGATGGTCGGTGCCCCGGCCATCGGTCCCGACTACTGGCCCGACGAGGTCGAGCGTCGCCGGGGCATCGTCGCGGCCCTCCAGACCGAGCGTCCGCAGCCCGCGCTGAACACGCCGCCGGCGGTGATCACGGAGCCCTTCACCCTCATGCTCTGGGGCATCACCGACGACCAGATCGCCAACTGGCTGGGCAAGGGCGACGTCCCCGAGGGCACCCTGAAGGGGATGGCCGCGTCTCCCGGCGTCGCCGAGGGCCCCGCCCGGGTCATCTCGAGCGCCGAACAGCTCTCCGAGGTGCAGGACGGCGAGATCCTGGTCGCCCCCGTCACCGCGCCCAGCTGGGGGCCGATCTTCGGCAAGATCCGGGCCACGGTCACCGACATCGGCGGCATGATGAGCCACGCCGCCATCGTGTGCCGCGAGTACGGCATGCCCGCCGTGACCGGCACCGGAACGGCGTCCGTCGAGATCCGCACCGGCATGCGGGTGCGCGTCGACGGCCACCACGGCACCGTGACGATCCTCGACTGACGGGACGGCGATGACGAACGAGAAGACGGCGCGCACGGTCGTGATCACCGGGGGCGCCCAGGGCCTCGGGCGGGCCTTCGCCGATGCCTTCGCGGCGGCGGGGGATCTCGTCGTCGTCGCCGACATCGATGCGGCGGGCGCGGCCCGCGCGGCGACCGAGATCGAGGCCGCAGGCGGCCGGGCGATCGCCGTCCCCGTGGATGTCACGGATGCCTCGTCGGCCCGCGCGCTCGCCGAGGCCGCCGACGCGGCGGGGGCCGGAGGCATCCACGTCATCGTGAACAACGCCGCGATCTACGCGACACTCACCCGCGCGCCGTTCGACGAGATCGACGAGCCCGAGTGGGACCGCGTGATGGCCGTCAATCTCAAAGGCCCGTGGCAGGTCGTCAAGGCGGCATCGCCGTACCTCGGCGACGGTGCGCGGATCGTGAACGTCTCGTCGGCCACCGTCATGAGCGGCTCCGCCCAGTGGGCGCACTATGTCGCCAGCAAAGCCGGAGTGATCGGCCTCACCCGCGTGCTCGCGAAAGAACTCGGTGCCCGAGGCGTCACGGTCAACGCGGTCGCACCCGGTTTCACCCTCACCGAGGCGAGTCTGGGGCTGATCCCGGATGCCGCGCAGTACGGCGTCGACCGAGGCGCGATCGCGCGGGCCATCGAGCCCGTCGACATCGTCGGTGCGGTGATGTTCCTGGCCGGACCGGCATCGGGGTTCGTGACCGGACAGACCCTCGTCGTCGACGGCGGCCGCCAGTTCCTCTGAATCCCGCCCCACGCACCGAACCCGCACCACCCGCGCCCACCCAGGAGAGAGCAGATGAGCACCGTCGTCTACACCGCCTTCGACGGCACCGTCACGACCATCGCCGGCCGCGTCGGCGACTCGGTCATGGAGACCGCCGTCCGGAACGGGGTCCCCGGCATCGTCGGCGAGTGCGGCGGCAGCCTGTCGTGCGCCACCTGCCACGTGTTCGCGGCGCCGGCCACGTTCGCCGAGGTGGGCGGGCCGGGTGACCTCGAGGACGAGATGCTCTACGGCACCGCCGTCGACCGTGAGGACACCTCGCGTCTGTCGTGCCAGATCGCCCTGACGGAGGGGTGCGAGTACCACGTGACCACCCCGAGGGAGCAGTTGTGAGCCCCGCGGTGACCGGCGGGCCGATCCTGATCGTCGGCGCCTGCCAAGCGGGCGTGCAGTTGGCCGCGACGCTCCGCGAGCGGGGCGAGCTCGCCCCCATCACCCTCATCGGCGACGAGGCCCATCGCCCGTATCAGCGCCCGCCGCTGTCGAAGGGATGGATCAAGGGCGAGCTCGAAGCAGACGACGTCATCCTGCGGACGCGGGAATGGTTCGCCGACCGAGACATCGAGCTGATCACCGGCGACCGCGTCGTCACGGTCCATCGGACGGGAGAGGCAGGCGTCGCGACCACCGAGGGCGGTCGGGCGCTCGCCTTCGAGCGGCTCGCGCTCACGACCGGCGCGGCCGCGCGCCGACTGCTCCTCGAGGGCACCGACTATCAGGGCGTGCGCTACCTGCGCGATGCCGATGACGCGATCGATCTGCGCGGGATCTTCCCTGCCGTCGAGAGCATCGTCGTGATCGGGGGCGGCTTCATCGGCCTCGAGGTCGCCGCTGTCGCGCGGGGGCTCGGCAAGAGCGTGACCGTGCTCGAGGCGGCTCCGCGCCTTGTCGGCCGGGTCGTGGCGGAGGAGACGAGCGCGTTCTACCTCGCTGCCCACCGCCGCAGGGGCACGCGCGTCGTCCTGGATGCCCGCATCGCATGCATCGTCGGTGAGGACGGCCACGTCGCGGGCGAACGAGGCCGCGTCACGGGAGTCCAGCTCGAGAGCGGGGAGGTGATCCCGGCGGACCTCGTCGTCATCGGCATCGGCGTCGTGCCGCGCACCGAGCTCGCGGATCAGCTGGGACTCGAGGTCGCCGCCGGCATCGTCGTCGACGAAGCATGCCGAGCCTCGGACGGGCGCACGGTCGCCGCCGGCGACTGCGCGATCATGCCGAACCCGTATGCGCTCGGAGTCGCGGGGCTCGTGCGCATCGAGAGCGTGAACAACGCGCTCGAGCAGGCGAAGATCGCGGCCGCCACCCTCATGGGAGAAGAGGCCGCCTACCGCTCGGTGCCGTGGTTCTGGTCGGATCAGTCGGACCTGAAGCTGCAGATCGCGGGTCTGTCGACCGGATACGACGACGTCGTCGTGCGCGGAGACGTCGACGCTGAGAAGTTCGCCGTCCTCTACTACCGCGCCGGTCGGCTCATCGCCGCCGACTGCGTGAACCAACCGGTCGAGTTCCTCACGGTGCGCTCCGCCATCGCCAAGGGGCTGACCATCCCGGCGGCGGCGGCCGCGGACACCTCCGTCCCCCTCAAGCAGTCCGTCGTCGACGCGGCGCCCGCACCCGACGTCGCATCCTCCCTCGCCCGAGCATCGGAGCCGGTATGACCCTTCCCGCGCTGAGTCCCGTCGACACCTCGCCGATCGCGGCGGCGGCCGGATGCGACGATCTCGACCCGCTGTGGCGGGCGATCGTCACCGAGTCGCGGGCGCGATCGAATGACATCCACCTCCCCATCTCTTTCGCGTTCGCCGAGCGGCTGTGTGACGCGTACCCCGCGGCCGACGCGCTCGTCGTCCGCGTGGCGATCCTGCTGCACGACACCGGCTGGGCACGGGTCGACGAGTCCAAGATCGTGTCCGAAGGCTTCACGGGTGATTGGCGTAAAGCCGACATCCGCTTCGAGCACGAGCGTCACGGCTGCGACATCGCTCGAGAGGTGCTGCCGGGGCTCGGGTACGACGAGGATTTCGTCACGCGCGTCACCGACATCATCGACGGTCACGACACCCGCCCCGTCTCGCGCTCGCTGGAAGATTCGCTCGTGCGCGATGCCGACCGGCTCTGGCGGTTCACGCCCACCGGGATCGCCCTGGCCTCGGGCTGGTTCTCGCTCACGCCGGCCGAGTACACCCGGCGCCTCCGTCTCGAGATCGTTCCCGAACTGCTCACCGATGCGGCGGTGCAGATGGCCGAAGCCGACCTCGCCCGGTCGGAGGCGCTGCTGAAGACGGACCTGTTGACGTGATCGACGCAGCAACGGCCCACGAGGCATCCACGATGCGCGATTCCCACGAGCACGCCGCCGCGCGGCTGCCGTACCGGCACGTCCACGACTTCCTCATCGGCGGTGACGCCCGACCCGCCGATGGGGAGGCACGCACGCCCGTCGTCGATCCGGCCACGGGGGTGGCCTGGGGCTCGGTGCCCGACGCGGACGGCGCAATGGTGGATGCCGCGGTCGCGGCCGCGCGCGGCGCCTTGCCGGGGTGGGCGACGACGCCGCCGTCGGAGCGCGCATCGGCCCTCCGCCGGATGGCCGATGCCGTGGAGCGGCGGGCCGAGCTGCTGGCGATCACGAACTCGCTCGAGAACGGGTCGCCCCTCGCCGAGACCGGCGGCGCCGCGGCGAACGCCGCCGGCATCCTGCGCGTGTTCGCGGACATGGCCTGGTTCCTCGAACGGTCCGATGTTCGCGTCTTTCCGAACGGTGCGGACGAGACGGTGGTCGCGCGCGACCCGATCGGTGTCTGTGCCCTGATCGCACCGTGGAACTTCCCGATCAACCTCGTCGTGATCAAGCTCGCGCCGGCGCTGCTGGCCGGATGCACCGTCGTGCTGAAGCCCGCCCCCACCACGCCGCTGTCGATCCGCTTCCTCGTCGAGGCAGCGGCCGAGGCGGGCATTCCCGCCGGCGTCGTCAATCTCGTCACGGGCGGCGCAGAGACGGGTGACGCCCTCGTGCGCCATCCCGACGTCGACAAGGTCGCCTTCACGGGCTCGACGCCCGTGGGGCGGAGGATCGCGGCGATCTGCGGAGAGCTGCTGCGACCGGTCACCCTCGAACTGGGCGGGAAGTCATCGGCCATCGTGCTGCCGGACGCCGATCTGGATGCGATGTCGAGGATCCTCGTGCGCAGCTGCCTGCGCAACACCGGTCAGACCTGCTACATCTCGACGCGGATCATCGCGACCGAGGCCAACTACGACGCCGTCGTCGAGATGGCGGCCGCGACCGTCGGTGCCGCCCGGCTCGGCGACCCGCTGGACCCGGAGACCGTGTTCGGCCCGCTCGCCTCGTACGCACAGCGCGATCGTGTGCGCGGGTACGTGCGCTCCGGCATCGCCGAAGGGGCGCGCGTGGTGAGCGGCGGCGACGTCCCGGCGCCGTTCCCCGAGGGTGCCTTCCTCGTGCCGACCGTCTTCGCCGACGTGCGTCCCGACATGACGATCGCGCGCGAGGAGATCTTCGGTCCCGTCCTGACGATCCTCCGGGCGGAGTCTGTCGATGAGGCCGTCGCGATCGCCGACGACACCCCGTTCGGGCTCGGCGGAATCGTCTTCGGGCGCGACGAGGATGCCGCCTTCGACGTGGCCCGCCGCATCGACACCGGCTCGATCGGCATCAACTTCTTCGCGTCGAACCATCACGCGCCGTTCGGCGGACGCCACGACTCCGGGCTCGGGGTCGAGTACGGCATCGAAGGGCTGTCGGCGTATCTCACGCCGCAGTCCGTCCATCGCCGCCGCCGCTGAGGGCGTGGACTCCGGGCCGGCCGGTCAGGCGCGCCGGGCGCCCTCGCCGAGCGAGGCGAGCTTGGCCCACGCGATGTCGGGGTGGATGCGCCCGCCGAGGCCGCAGTCGGTCGACGCGATGACACGGTCGGGCCCCACGATGTCGGCGAAGCGGCGGATGCGCTGCGCGACGAGCTCGGGGTGCTCGACGACGTTCGTCGCGTGACTCACGACGCCGGGAACGAGGACGAGGTCGTCCGGTACGGACGTCTCCGCCCACGCGCCGAACTCGTGCTCGTGCCGGACGTTCCCCGCCTCGAACGAGATCGCCCCGACGTTCGCCTGCAGGACGACCGGCAGGATGTCCTTCAGCTCGATGTCGGTGGTGTGCGGGCCGTGCCACGATCCCCAGCAGAGGTGCAGGCGGACCCGCTCCTTCGGCAGCCCCGCGATCGCGTGGTTGATCGCGTCGATGCGGATCCGCGTGAACGCCTGGTAGTCGGCGATGGAGGGTTCGGGAGTGATCTGGTCGAAGTTCTCGGCGAGCGACGGGTCGTCGAGCTGCAGGATGAGGCCCGCCTCGACGATCGCGGCGTACTCCTCGCGCAGAGCGTCCGCCCACGCGAAGATGTGCTCCTCGTCGCTCGCGTAGTGCTCGTTGCGCACGCGCGCGGCCGATCCCGGAGCGATCGCGGTGAGGAAGCCCTGCTCGCCCGGCCGCAGCGCGGCCGTCAGGTTCCGGATGTCGGATGCCACGGCATCCTGCCCGCGGTACGACAGCGGGCCGGTCGTGGTGGGGAACGCGGTCGCCGTGCGCCCGGCCTCCACCGCTTCGGCGTAGACGGCGGGGAACAGCTGCCGGTCGCGGCGGTTCAGGAAGCTCGTCAGGCGCACGTTGCCGGGCGACGACTCCACCGGCGGCTCGTTGAACGCGTTGACCTCCGTGAGCGAGAGCCCGGCGACCCGCTGGAACGAGTACCCCCACCAGGCGCCGTAGTCGACGGCGCCGGTCATCGCCTTTCCGAACTCGCCGTCGCCGACGAGCGTGATGCCGGCGTCGCGCTGGCGCTCCACGACGTCCGCGACCGCCTGAGCGGTGAGCGCGTCGACCTCGGGCGACCGGCGCAGCGTGAAGCCGTCGTCCTCGAAGGCGCGCGCCCTGTTGGCGTCGATGAGCGCCTGCGTGCGGGGCAGACTGCCGGATGTGGTGGTGGCGACGGGCATGGGTTCCTCCTCGAGGCCGCGGCCGGATGCGACCGATGCCGGGCCAGGATACGGCCGACGGCCTCTTCTCGACGTGAATGTGACGCCGGACTTAATCGACCTCAGCGCACGCCACGCATCAGCCGCAGCACCGGCTTCGCCGAGACGAGCAGCAGGATGCCTACCGCGATCGCGACGAATCCGAGCGTCGTGAAGTAGGGCACCTCGTCCTCGGGGTCGTACAGCGTCGCGAGCTGGCCGGCGATCGCCGTGCCGAGCGACACCGACAGGAAGAAGAGGGCGACCATCTGCGTGTGGAAGCTCCCCGGCGCGAGCTTCGTCGTGACCGAGAGGCCCACGGGGGAGAGCAGCAGCTCGGCGACCGTGAAGACGAACAGGATGCCGATGATCGCGAGGAGCGGCGTCGAGTTCTCGCCGCCGCCGGCGAAGGGCAGGAAGAGCAGGAACGCCGCACCCATGATGATCGCCGCGAGGGCGAACTTCACGGGGGTCGACGGCTGGCGGGAGCCGAGCTTCGTCCAGATCGCGGCGAAGACCCCGGACAGCACGATGATGAAGATCGGGTTGATGGAGTTCACCCACGAGACGGGCATCTCCCAGCCGAACAGGTCGCGGTCCAGGCGCTTGTCCGAGTAGACCGTCAGCACCGTGAACTGCTGCTGGTAGAGCGACCAGAACGCCACGGACGTGACGAACAGCGGCAGGAAGCCCCAGACGCGGCTGCGCTCCTCGCCGGTGACACGCCGGCTGGAGAGGATGACGGCGAAGTATGCGATCGCCGCCGCGACGACCGCGATGATGACGATGATCGCCAGGTTGTCGGCGCGGATGACCCTCACGAGCACGAGCACCGCGATCCCGACCACGGCGATCGCTCCGACGGCGATCACGAACGGGTAGCGCTCCTTCGGCAGCGGGTTCGGCACCGCGCTCGCCTCCGCAGGGAGGCCTTTACGCCCGAACGAGTACTGGAGGAGTCCGAGCGCCATCCCGACGGCCGCGAGCCCGAATCCCCAGTGGAAGCCGAGCGTCGACTGCAGGAGGCCCGTCAGGAGCGGGCCGGCGAACGCGCCGAGGTTGATGCCGAGGTAGAAGAGCGAGAACCCGGCATCCCGCCGCACGTCCTCCGGGGCGTAGAGCGTGCCGACGACGCTCGTCGCCGTTGCCTTGAGTCCGCCCGAACCGATCGCGACGAGAACGAGGCCGACGCCGACACCGAGGAATCCCGGGAGGAGCGCCAGAGCGATGTGGCCGGCCATGATGACGATCGCGCTGAAGAACAGCACTCGCTCGGCACCGAGGAGGCGGTCGGCGACCCACGCGCCGAGGATCGTGGAGAGGTAGACCGCGCCGCCGTAGGCGCCGACGATCGACAGGGCGGTGGACTGCTCGACCCCGAGCCCGCCCTGCGTCGCCGAGTAGTACAGGTAGATCGCGAGGATCCCCTGCATGCCGTAGAAGCTGAAACGCTCCCACATCTCCACGCCGAACACGTGCGTGAGCGCCCACGGCTGCCCGAAGAAGCGCGTGTCGCGGTCCCCGGTCGGATCGGTCGTGGATGCCACGGGGTGTCGCGCGTTCATGCGGCCACGGTATCGCGCGGGCGCTCGGTGGCGGGGGAGGCGAGGGCGGGGAGAAGTGGGTGCCAGGCCCCGTTTTCCCCAGCCGGGACCTGGCACCCGTTCATCCGACGCGCGTGAACACGCCGAGCCCGGACGGGTCCGGCACCGCCGAGTACCCGTTGAAGTAGGTGAGGGTGACGCCCGTCACCGCGCCGCCCGATCTCGCGAACACGGCCGAGGAGAGCGAGCCGACCGGGGCGTTCTCACCCGTCGGCTCGAACGCCATCGTGTCGCCCTCCCACGGGGTGATCGCGAACGTGTACCCGCCGGTCGGGCCGAGCGCCCCCTGCAGTCCGCCCGCGTGCTCCGTTACCGTGAGGGTGCCGAAGTACGGGCTCGTGTACGTGCCGACGTAGTCGGATGCCGGGCCGGCCATCGTCGCCCCTGCGGGAGCCGTCTGTCCGGCGAGATCGCCGACCGGGTGGTTGAACGGCTCCAGACGCGCACGGAACGCGTCGACCCAGTCCCGGGTCTGCGTGCCGTACATGACGTCGTCGAGGAAGGCCTGGTTGATCGCCTCCGGCACGCCGATCGGCGCACCGTTCGTGAGGACGGTGATCCCGAGATCGAGATCGGGGACGAGCGAGACCGCGGTCCCCGTGCCCATCGAGAACGCGCCGGAGTGGCTGAGCACGACGCGGCCGCCGACGGCGGATCCCACGTTGATGCCGAAGCCGTAATGCCCGGGGCGCTGGTCGAGCGCCGAATTGTGCGAGTTCACGATCTGCGCCGAGAACGCCTCGGTCAGCGGTGCCGGGTCGATGAACGGGGCGCCGTCGTGCTCTCCGTTCGCCAGCACCATCGCCATCCACTTCGCGACGTCGGTCGCGGTGGACGACATGCCGCCGGCCGGCGCCTCGGCATCCGGATCGCGGTCGAACAGCGGCTCGAAGTCGTCGTCGCCGAGGCGAGCGTGCTGCACGGCGTGGTTCGTCGCGGCGAGGAACTCGGCGTGCGTCGTCGTCGTCGAGGTCATGCCGAGCGGGTCGAAGAGGAGCTCCTTCGCGGTCCGCTCCCACGTCTCGCCGCGCGCCGCGGCGATCGCGGCCGCGCCTGTCGTGAGGCCGAAGTTCGAGTACTGGTACGTCGTGCGGAAGGGTGCGAGGGGGATGTACTTCAGGTGGGCGAGGATGTAGTCGCGGTCGAAGCCGAGGTCCTCGAGGTCGTCGCCGCCGCCGGTCGGGATGCCGGTGCGGTGCGCGAAGTAGTCGCCGACCGTCGCGTGCGTCGTGACGTACGGGTCGCCCATCTCGAAGGAGGGCAGCAGGTCGTGCACGGGCGTCGACCAGGACAGGCTCGGGTCGTCGGTGAGGGCCTTCGCGATGATCGTCGCCGAGATCGGCTTCGACATCGACGCGATGAGGAACTGGGTCTCGTCGTCGACCGCGTCTCCGGTCGTCACGTCCTTCACCCCGAAGGCTCCGGTGTAGACGGTCTTGTCGCCCGACACGACCGCGACCTGCGCCCCGGGGACCTTCGAGCGCGTCATCGCGTCCTCGATGTGTCCCGGGAGCTTCTCGAGCGCCGCCGCGATCGCTGCGTCCCGATCGGTGTACAGGGCGACGGCGTCCTGGTTGGGGGCCTCGCCGACGTCGATCGGGGTGGTCGGGGGTGCGGACGGCCCGGGCCCCGGTGCGCCGCCCGTGCACGCCGTGGCCCCCGCCGCGATGAGGGCCGCGGCGAGTGCGGCGGCGGTCGCGCGCGCCACGCGCCGTGACCGCCGCATCCTGATGATCGACGTCATGGCATTCCCTGTTTCTCTCGTCTTAAGGAGAAGGTACGAGGGTGCCGGGGGCGGCCAGAAGGGACCTGGGTCGCGTCGAGCGGGCCGACCGGCGCGCGACCACGCGACCTGGGTCCGGTGAGGCCGCGGCGCGCGCCGAGTAGGTTCGTGCCATGACGTCCCACGGGCCGATCTCGCCGCTCACGAGCCCGACCCCCGCGCACCTCCGCGGGGGCGGCGCGGGCTCGCTCGAGCGCGCCCTCGCGGCGGTGGCGGCGCTCGGCATCCTGCTCGGCGGCACGCAGCTCGGCGTCGGCATCGCGGCGGGAATCGCGGTCGGCATGGACGTCGTCGTCTGGGCGGTCTGCGCGTTCACCATCCTGTTCTGGATCTGGCTCGGGGCGGGCATCGTCGCGTGGGTGCGCCGCCCCGGCAACGGCATCGGGCCGCTCCTCGTCGTCGGCAGCGTCGGCGTGTTCCTCGGCGGCATGGCCAACATGCAGGTGCCCGCTTTCGAGGTGATCAGCTCGATCTTCGCGACGAGCGTCCTCGCCGTCACCGTGCACCTGCTGCACGCCTTCCCCTCGGGGCGTCTGCGCGGCGCGGCCTCGATCGCCACCGTCGTGACCGCCTACGTCCTCGCGATCGTCGGCGATCTCGCGACGACGCTCCTCGCGCACGCGGCGGCGAAGGATGCCTCGTCCGGCTCCAGCCCGTCCGGCGCCGCCCTGCCCGGCGCTGCGGCCGACGCCGAGCAGTTCGTGCAGCTCGCCCAGACGATCGTCGGCCTCGCCGTCATGACCCTCACCGCCGTCATCCTCGTGCGGCGCCTCATCGCGGCCGACCCGCGCCACCGGCGCGTGCTGCTGCCGCTCTTCCTCTACGGCATCCTCGCCGTCCTCGCGATCCCCCTGGCTCCGCTCCTGACGCGCCTGCTGGAGGCGGACCGCGCGGTGAGCGTCGCGGTCCAGCTCGTCCTCATCGCGGGCCTGCCGCTCGCGTTCCTCGTCGGGGTCCTCCGCGGCGGCTTCCAGCGCACCACCGCCCTCGAGGCGCTCAGCGCGTGGCTCGCCATCAGCGGCCCCGCGCGTCCGGCCGCGCAGCGGGCCCTGGCATCCACCCTCGGCGACGACTCGCTGCGGGTCGTCTACTGGTCGGAGCCGGCTGGCGGCTACGTCGACGAGACCGGCGCGCCGGCGGCCCGCATTCCGGATGACCCCGACGACGCCGCCCGGGCCTGGATCGACGTGCGCGTCGACGGCCGGCTCGTCGGCGCGATCGGCTACGACACGCGGCTGACGGGGGATGCCGGTGCCGTGCGCCGCGCCGGCGAAGTGCTCGCGATCGCGATCGATCGCGAGCGGCTCACCGCCGAGCTGCTCGCGACGAACGAGGAGCTCGTCCAGTCGCGGCTGCGCCTCGTCGAAGCGGCCGTCCGCGAGCGCGCGCGCATCGCCCGGGACCTGCACGACGGGCTGCAGGTGCAGCTCGTCCTGCTCGCGCTCAGGGCGCAGACCATCGCCAACTCCGTCGACGCGACGCCACCCGTGAGTACCGCGCTCGGGACGCTCCGGCGCGGCATCGACGAGGCGGCGGCAGACCTCCGCCGTCTCGTCCACGACGTCATCCCGGCGACGCTCGTCGAGCAGGGTCTCACGGCCGCCGCGGAAGATCTCGTCGACCGCCTCGGGATGCCCGCGACCCTGGCATCCGACATCGATCGCGCGGAGCTCTCGCCCGCGACGACGCACACGGCCTACTTCGTCATCGCCGAGGTGCTCGCCAACGCGGTCAAGCACTCGCGGGCCGAGCGCGTCGACGTGCGGCTGTGGATCGACGGCGGGCGCCTGCGCATCGACGTCGCCGACGACGGCGTCGGCGGTGCGCGGCTGGACCGCGGCTCGGGGCTCCGTGGTCTCGTCGATCGGGTGGACGTGCTGGGCGGCGCGATCGATGTCGCCTCGCCTGCGGGGGAGGGAACGAGGGTGAGGGTGGAACTGCCGTGCGTGTAGTCATCGCGGAGGACGAGGTGCTGCTGCGCGAGGGCCTCGGGCACGTGCTCGCGGGCGACGGGTTCGACGTCGTCGCTGCCGTCGGCACCGCCGCCCAGCTCGAGCGCGAGGTCGCGCGACACGGCCCCGATCTCGCGATCACCGACATCCGCATGCCGCCCGGGTACACCGACGAGGGTCTCGTCGCGGCGTTGCGGATCCGCCACGCGCACCCGGCGGTCGGCGTCGTCGTGCTGTCGCAGTACGTGCAGCGCCGCTACGCCTCGGAGCTGCTCGGCCAGGATCGCGGCGGGTTCGGCTACCTCCTCAAGCAGCGCATCGCCGACGTCACGACGTTCACGGCCGACCTCCGCCGCGTCGCGGCGGGCGGCACGGCCCTCGACCCGGAGGTCGTGTCCGTGATGGTCACACGCGCGAGCCGCGGCGACCAGGTCGTCGCGGGACTCACGCCGCGCCAGGTCGAGGTGCTCACCCTCATGGCGGAGGGCCGCAGCAACGCCGCGATCGCGGCGACCCTGTTCCTCACCGAGAAGGCGGTCGTGCAGCACACCTCCAACATCTACGACGCGCTCGGGCTGCAGGTGGATGCCGACGACCACCGCCGCGTCCTCGCCGTCATCCGCTACCTGGAGGCCGCCGCGTAGGGTGGGCGCATGAGCGCTCCCGCGACCGATCCCGCCGACGCGATTCCCGGCGAAGGGATGCCGGCCGGCATCGAGATCCGTCCGCTCGACACGGTCGAGGAGGTCTTCGCGGCATCCGCCCTGCTCGACGAGGTGTGGGGCGATCGCGGCGGGATGCCGCCGAACATGCTGCGCGCGCTCGCGCACTCGGGCAACTACGCGGTCGCCCTGTACGACACGGCGGGCCAGGACGAACGGATGATCGGGGCATCCGTCGCCTTCTTCGCGGCGCCTGCGGCACGCTCGATGCACTCGCACATCACGGGAGTCCTCGCGGCGTACCGCTCGCAGGGGCTCGGGCGCCTGCTCAAGCAGCACCAGCGCGCGTGGGCGTTCGCGCGCGACGTCGGCCACATCACGTGGACGTTCGATCCGCTCGTCGCGCGCAACGCGCACTTCAACCTGCGGGTGCTCGGCGCGCGCGTCACCGAGTACCTCGTCGACCACTACGGAGCGATGGAGGACGCGGTCAACCGCGGCGACGAGTCGGACCGTCTCATGGTGTCGTGGGCGCTCGCCGCCCCGGCATCCGTGCCCGCCGAGCGCGAGGTCGTGACCTCCGTCGCCGTGCCGCACGACATCGAGGCGCTGCGACTCACCGATCCCGCCGAAGCGCTGGAGTGGCGCTACCGGGTGCGCGACGCGTTCGGCGGCCTCGGCGAGGACGGCTTCGTCGTCATCGGGTTCGACCAGCGCGGGTACCTCTTCGGGCGCCGACCGTGACGGGCGGCGCGGCATCCGTGTGAGTTTAATTGTGCACAATTGAATTGTGTGCAATGCTTCGAATGTGACCACCCCGACTCCGACGCTCGACGACTTCGTGTGCTTCGCGATGTACACCGCGTCGCACGCCACGACGCAGGCCTACCGCGAAGTGCTGAAGCCCTGGAAGCTCACCTACCCGCAGTACCTCGCCATGATCGTGCTCGCGGCGGGGGGGCGCACGGTCGGCGAGCTGGGCGACGAGCTGGGCCTCGACTCGGGCACCCTGTCGCCGCTGCTGCGCCGCCTCGAGCAGCGCGGGATCGTCGCGCGGCGCCGCGACGACACCGACGAACGCATCGTTCGGGTGTCACTCACGGATGAAGGGTCGGCGATCCACGGCGAGGTGATCGCCGCGGCCGGATGCCTCGTGCCCGCCTTCGTCGACAGCGGTCGCGATCTCGCCGACCTGCTCGCGCAGCTCGGCGCCATCACCGCGAACATGCGCGCGCTCGCCGCGGACCTGCGCGCCGCCGCGTGAACCGGTCTTCTCCGCTCTCCCCGGCCTCCACGTCCTCCGCCCCCTCCACGAAAGGAACCCCCATGGACATCCTCTACACCGCAGAAGCGCTCGCGACCGGCGGCGGCCGCAACGGGCACGTGCGCACGACCGACGGCATCCTCGACACCGACGTGCGCGTGCCGAAGGAGATGGGCGGCGCCGGCGGCGCACCCAACCCGGAACTGCTGTTCGCCGCCGGATACGCGGCCTGCTTCCACAGCGCGCTGCAGTCGGTCGCCCGTGCGCAGAAGATCGCGATCGAGGGATCGAGCGTCGGCTCGCGCGTCGGCATCGGCCCGAACGGGCAGGGCGGGTTCGGTCTCGCCGTCGAGCTCGAGGTGAACATCCCCGAGGTGCCGCACGACGTCGCCCAGCAGCTCGCCGACGCGGCGCACCAGGTCTGCCCTTACTCGAACGCGACGCGCGGCAACATCGACGTGACCGTCACCGTCGTCGACGACTGATCTCGCACTTCGGGCCGGGCGCCCGGGCTGCTGTGGTTCGGAAAGCAGGGCCGATCGCCTCGTACGAGGCGTGAGTGCCTCACGA
Organism: Microbacterium sp.; assembly: GCF_017305435.1. GTDB lineage: Bacteria > Actinomycetota > Actinomycetes > Actinomycetales > Microbacteriaceae > Microbacterium. The sequence continues at coordinate 225,936 of NZ_JAFKIP010000005.1, forward strand.
GGCCCGATCGGCCCTGCTTTTGCAGCGGCTGCCGCCGCCAGACCCGCCGCGCTGCTGCGACCGTGCTGCGCGCCGGCCCCGCCGCCCCGCCGACAGGCACGCGTCCGCCCGGCTGAAGACCGCGGGCGTACCCTGACCACATGCCGATCACCCGCCCCGCCGCGCCGGTAGCCCTCGAGGCGGTGGAGCTGCGGGTGCTGCACCTGCCGCTCGTCTCGCCCTTCACGACCTCGTTCGGCACCGAGTCCGTGCGCGAGGTCATCGTCGTGCGCGCCCGCACGGCGGGCGGCGACGGGTGGGGCGAGATCGTGACGCAGGCGGCGCCGCTGTACTCGAGCGAGTACACGCGGGGCGCGTGGGATGTCGCGCAGCGCTGGCTCGTCCCGGCGCTGCTCGACGCGCGCACCCTGCGCCCCGAGGACGTCGCGACGACGCTCGAGCCGTTCGTCGGCCACCGCATGGTCAAGGCGGGGCTCGAGCTGGCCGTCCTCGACGCGGCGCTCCGCGCCGAGGGGCGCCCGCTCGGCGCCTACCTCGGCGCGACGGTCGATCGCATCCCGAGCGGGGTGTCCGTCGGCATCCAGCAGAGTCCCACCGCTCTCGTCGACGCCGTCTCCGGCTACCTCGATCAGGGCTATGTGCGGATCAAGATCAAGATCAAGCCCGGGCGCGACATCGCCGAGACCGCCGCGGTGCGGGACGCGTTCGGCGCCATTCCCCTGCAGGTCGACGCGAACTCCGCCTATACGCTCGCCGATGCCGACGTGCTGGCCGAGCTCGACCGGTTCGACCTGCTGCTGATCGAGCAGCCGCTCCAAGAGGACGACCTGGTCGATCACGCGGCCCTCGCCGCGCGCCTGGGCACCCCGATCTGCCTGGACGAGTCGATCACGTCGCGGAAAGCCGCCGCGGACGCGCTGGCGCTCGGCGCGGCATCCGTCATCAACATCAAAGCCGGCCGCGTCGGTGGCTATCTCGAGGCCGTGCGCATCCACGACCTGTGCCGGGATGCCGGGGTGCCGGTCTGGTGCGGCGGGATGCTCGAGACGGGCATCGGCCGCGCGGCGAACGCCGCCCTCGCCGCCCTGCCGGGGTTCACGCTGCCGGGCGACGTCTCGGCATCCGACCGGTTCTACCATCGCGACATCGTGACCGACCCGATCGTGCTCGAGGACGGGCATGTCCGGGTGCCGACGGGCCCGGGTCTCGGTGTCGAGATCGATCCTGTCGCCCTCGAGGATGTCACCGTCGACCGGGTCGAACTGCGGCGGTGAGCGCGCCGTGGCGTTCGGTATTCAGTCTCCGCGGTGTCGCGCCGGCGGAAAGGCCCGGATATCGGGCCATCCACCGCGCGGGAGACTGAATACGGTACGCGCCGCCGCGCTCACGGTGGCGCTGATCCTCGCCCCCTCCCTCACCGGATGCGCAGCCGGGGCGCCCGCTCCCGCACCGACATCGGACGCCGGGGACCTCCCGCCGGGGGTCACGGTCGCGCTCACGCAGCAGCGGTCCGACGTCGCGGCGCGGCAGGCCGAGGTGCAGATCCACAACGGCACCGGCTCGCCGCTGCGCATCGGCGACGTGCAGCTGATCGACCCGCGCTTCGCGCACCCGGCGACTCGCGTCGTCGACCGGACGTCGACGCTCGCGCCCGACGCGACGGTCAACATCCGTGTCCAGCTGCCCGAGGCGGCCTGCGGTGCCGGCGACGACGCGGCGTCGACCGTGACGTTCGCCTACGAGAACGACGAGAACGACGGGAGTGACGGGCGGTCGGGCTCCGCCACGGCGGCCGCCGGCGAGCTCTTCCCGTTCCTCGCGGAACTCCACCGCCGTGACTGCGTCGCGCAGGCGGTGGATGCCGCGGCATCCGTGACGTTCGGCGACTTCACCCCCGCGGCGGCCGGGTCGCCGGCGACACTCGATCTCGCGATCGTCCCGACGCCGGGCGCCGACATGGACGTCGTACTCATCGGCATCCGCGAGACGAACCTGCTGACGTTCGCGGGGCTCGAGGACGGCGCGCTCCCGCTCGCCCTCGAGATCGCGAGCGGCGACGACGCGACCAAGGCGATCCCGCTGCCGCTCCTGCCGTCGCGCTGCGATCCGCATGCCGTCCAGGAGGACAAGCGCGGGACGGTCTTCGCCGTCGACGTCACCGTCGACGGCGAGCCCGGTCAGTTCCTCCTCGCCGCCCCACCCGACCTGCGCGGGCGGCTGCTCACGTGGGTCACGCAGTGGTGCGGCGGGTGATGCTCAGGCGGTCGGCTCAGACCCTGCTGCAGGCCCAGCCCCGGCCGTCACCCCGTCGCCGGCCTGCTGCTGCAGGCCCTGCGCCACGCCGCGGCCGGTCGCCTGGCCCTGGATCACCTGGCGCAGGTCGATGCCCGTCGCCGCCTCGATCGCGTCGAACGAGGCGCGCATGCTGGATGCCGACTCGGTGGCGATGTGCGACGACGCGCCCTCCCCGCCGAGGACCGTGATCGAGCCGACCTTGTCGAACCCGCGGGCGAACTCGGTCATCATCGGCACGAGGGCCTCGAGAGCGCGCTGCGCGAGGAGCGCCTCCTGGTTCTTCGACAGCGCCTCGGCCTCGGCCTCGATCGCCGCGGCGCGCGCCTCACCCACGAGTCGCACCGCGTCGGCCTCGGCCTGTGCGCGCAGGCGCGTCGCCTCGGCCTCCTGGGCGGCGATCTGGGCGCGCGCCTCGGCCGCCTTGACCTCGCCGTAGGCCGCGGCATCCGCCGAGCGCTGACGCTCGTACAGCGAGGCGTCGGCGACCTTCTTGATGTCGGCGTCGAGCTGGGCCTGCTTGTTCTCGGCACCCTGCAGGAGCACCGCCTGCTCGCGCTCGGCGCGGGCGAGGGCCTCGGCCTGCTCGGCCTCCGCGCGCGCCCGGCCGACCTCGGCGGCCGCGGCGGCGGAGTTCTTGTCGAACGCGGTCTGCTCGACGAGGTTCGCCTCGTCGGTCGCGATCTGGCGCGCACGCACCTCGCGCGCGGCGTTGATGCGGGCGACCTCGGCCTCCCGGCGCACCCGCTCGACCTCGGTCGCGCCGAGGGCGTCGATGTAGCCGTTCTTGTCGGTCACGCCCTGGATCTGGAACGAGTCGAGGATGAGTCCCTGCGCGAGCAGATCGCTCTTGATGCCCTCGGCGATCTGGTCGCTGAGCTTCTGCCGATCCTTCATGAGCTGCTCGACCGTCAGCGTCGCGACGACGCCGCGCAGCGCGCCCTCGAGCTGCTCGGTCGTGAACTGCTCGATCGCGCCGTCCTGGCTGAGGAAGCGCTCGGCGGCGCGACGCACGAACTCGGGATCGGAGCCGATCTTCACGAGCGCGACGCCCGACACGTTCACGGTGACGCCGTTGGATGCCTGGGCCGTCGGCTCCATCTTGATCTGCCGCGCGCGCAGCGAGATCATCTCGGCGCGCTGCGTGAGCGGGTTGACGAGCGCCCCGCCGCCGGTGATGACCGAGATGCGCGAGGACTCGCCGGACGCGTTCTTCTGGCTCTTGCCGACCACGACGAGTGCCTGGTCGGCCTTCGCGACCTTGTACCAGGCCCGCACCATGATGAGCAGGAAGACGATGAGGATGATGGCGGCGACCACGGCGATCGAGACGATCACCAGGGCACCTCCGGTGGCGAGGATGTCCACGGCACTCCTTGTTCGAGGGTTCGTCGGTGGTCCTTCGACCGTATCGGGTCGCGCCCGGAGTGCGCCTCCGTCCTTCGGGGGAGATCGCGTCGGACCCCTAGGCTGGGATCATGACGACCCCTCCGCAGCAGCCGCCGTTCCCGCAGCCGGTCCAGCCGATGAACCCGTCGGACGAGAAGCTGTGGGCGACGCTCGTCCACATCGGCGGGATCTTCATCGGATTCTGGTCGGCGCTGATCGGCTACCTCGTCCTCAAGGACCGCGGCCCGTTCGTCCGTGCGCACACCGCGACGGCGCTGAACTTCCAGCTGACCCTCCTGATCGCCGAGATCGTCGGATGGGTCCTCTCGATCATCCTCATCGGCTTCGTGATCATCGGCGTCGTCTACGTCGCGCGGATCGTCTTCTCGATCCTCGCCGCGATCGCGGCGAACAAGGGGGAGTGGTACAGCTACCCGCTGAGCATCCGCTTCGTCAGCTGACCCCGGCATCCGTCGCCTGCGGCCACCCGCCCGTCTCCGCGCCGGCGCGGGCGGTGGCCCGCAGGAAGGCCAGCAGCAGCGCGTCCGGGTCGGCGGATTCGCGCACCGCGCGGTACGGCAGGACGAACTCGCCGAGCGAGGTGTCGAAGGACGCCCCGGGGACGCCGAGGTCGCGTTCGCGGAACCCCGGCGGCTCGGGATAGGTGTACGAGTAGAACGCGCCCTCCGCGGCGCCGCCGGGCCAGTAGCCGGCGCTCGAGACCTCGGCGTCGTACGCCTCGTACATGACCCAGTCGGGGCAGTTCGGCACGCCGCCGGGGTGCTGCGGGGCCGGTCGCCCGCTGAAGCGGGAGGTGGCGAGATCGAACGCGCCCCAGAAGAAGTGCACGGGGCTCGCTTTGCCGTCCCATTCGCCGCGGAACACCGACAGGACGCGCACGGCGGCCACGAGCGACAGCCAGAACCGGTGGACGGCGTCGGCGTCGTACGACGCGTGCGTCTCGTCGTCGGGGAAGGGGATCGCGTCCGCGATCTCGACCGGCATCGGGTGGATGCGCGCCGGCACGTCGAGGTCGGCGAGCACGCTCACGAACTCGCGGAAGAAGTCGGCGACGGATCGGGGCCGCAGGGCGATCGTCCTGCGCGCCCCGTCGGTGCGCTCGAAGACGAGGTCGTGCGCGAAGAAGTCGAACCGCACCTCCAGGCCGTGCGCGCCGCACGGCATGAGAGATGTCGTGAGGCCCCGGGCATCCACGTACAGCGGCACGTTCCACCAGTGGTTGACCCGCGGGGTCAGCTCGAGACGGAGCTTGCCGACCATCTGCGTCCACAGGTGCAGCGTGTCGCGGGTGTCCTGCCAATCGGCGACCGGCAGCGCCGGCCATCTCGTCTCGTCCATCTCCTCACCCTGCCAGGGTCGGCGCTCCGACGGCAGGGGTCGCGCCGGCGGCCGGGGCCGCGCCGGCGGGCGCCCGCGGCGCGGCGGCTAGACTTGGCGGATGCCGGGCGCACGCCCGTGACCGCGGCATCCGTTCTTCATCGCTCTCGCGAAACCGACCATTTGGAGCCACCTGTGGCCGAGCAGTCCCGTCTCGACAAAGTCATCGCACTCGCCCGTCACCGCGGGTTCGTGTTCCAAGCGGGTGAGATCTACGGCGGATCGCGGTCGGCGTGGGACTACGGCCCCCTCGGCACGGAGCTCAAGGAGAACATCCGCCGGCAGTGGTGGCAGACGTTCGTGCGCGGCCGCGCCGACATGGTGGGCCTCGACTCGTCGATCATCCTGCCTAAGCGCGTGTGGGAGGCATCCGGTCACGTTGCGACGTTCACCGACCCCCTCGTGGAGTGCTTGAGCTGCCACAAGCGCTTCCGTGCCGACAACCTCATCGAGGACTTCGAGGCGCGCAAGGGCCGGAAGGCCGAGAACGGCCTGGCCGACATCCCGTGCCCGAACTGCGGCACGAAGGGGCAGTACACCGAGCCGAAGGCGTTCTCCGGTCTCGTCAAGACCTATCTCGGCGTTGTGGACGACGAGTCCGGCCTGTACTTCCTCCGTCCCGAGACGGCGCAGGGCATCTTCGTGAACTTCGCGAACGTCCTCACGGCGTCGCGCAAGAAGCCGCCGTTCGGCATCGGTCAGGTCGGCAAGGCGTTCCGCAACGAGATCACGCCCGGCAACTTCATCTTCCGCACGCGCGAGTTCGAGCAGATGGAGATCGAGTTCTTCACGCCACCGGCCGAGGCGCAGGAGTGGTTCGAGCACTGGGTGTCGGCCTGCTGGGAGTGGTTCATCGACCTCGGCATCGACCCCGAGAACATGCGCCAGTTCGACGTGCCGAAGGAGGACCGCGCGCACTATTCGGCCGGCACGATCGACGTCGAGTACCGCTTCGGCTTCCCCGGCAAGGAGTGGGGCGAGCTCATGGGCGTCGCCAACCGCACCGACTACGACCTGAACTCGCACATCGAGGCATCCGGTCAGAAGCTGCAGTACTTCGACCAGGCATCCGGAACGACGTATGTGCCGTACGTCATCGAACCGTCCTTCGGCCTCACCCGCTCGATGATGGCGTTCCTCGTCGACGCGTACCGCGAGGAGGAGGTGCCGAACGCGAAGGGCGGCACCGACACGCGCACCGTGCTTCGCCTTGACCCGCGCCTCGCGCCGGTCAAGGTCGCCGTGCTGCCCCTGTCGCGCAACGAGAACCTGTCGCCGCTCGCGCGTCAGGTGGCCGACGACCTGCGCGCGCAGGGCTGGAACGTCGACTTCGACGACGCCGGCGCGATCGGCCGCCGCTACCGCCGCCAGGACGAGATCGGCACGCCGTTCTGCGTCACGGTCGACTTCGACTCGCTCGAGGATGCCGCCGTCACCGTCCGTGACCGCGACACGATGGGCCAGGAGCGGATCGCGCTGGACGGGCTCGTCGCCTACCTCGGCGAGCGGCTGCGCGGCGCCTGACCCCCGCCGCGTCCCACTTGGGGCGGGGCGTGTCCCACTTGGGGTGGAGCAAGTCCCACTTGGGGTGGAGCATGTCCCAGAAGTGGCTGTCCTGAGAGCTCAGAAACAGCCATATGTGGGACAAGGGTGAGGATGCCGCGGGCTCAGCCTGCGCCGTGGGTCCGGCCGCGCGCGGCAGACGCGGCAGCGCGCCGTGGGCCCAGCCGCGCGCCGGGATTCAGGCCTTGGCGGCGGCCTTCGCGGCGCGCTTGAACTCGCGCACCTTGGCGAGCGATTCCGGCGAGACGATGTCGGCGACCGAGCGGAACGACCCCTCCTCACCGTACGGGGCGGATGCCTCGCGCCAGCCCGCGCCCGTGAACCCGTACTGCTTGCCCAGCAGCGCGAGGAAGATCTTCGCCTTCTGATCGCCGAAGCCGGGCAGCGCCTTGAGCCGCTTGAGCACGGTGGCGCCGTCCGGCGAACCCTGAGTCCCCGGAGCACCCCGAGTCCACAGCGCCGAGGCGTCGCCGCCCCAGTCGTCGACGAGCGCCTGGCACAGCGACTGCACGCGCCCGGCCATCGACCCCGGATAGCGGTGCACGGCGGGCGTCTCCTTGAAGACGGATGCCAGGTCGTCCGGCCCGTACGCCGCGAGCGACGCGGCATCCATCGATCCCGTGCGCTGCTCGATCTTGAGCGGCCCCGAGAAGGCTGTCTCCATCGCGACCTGCTGATCGAGGAGCATGCCGATCAGCAGCGCCAGCGGGTTCTCGGTGAGCAGCGCGTCGGCGGCGTCGTCGTCGGTGATGTGGAGGGCCATGGCATCCATCGTGCCATCCGGGACGATGCGGTGACAGTGCGCTGACAGCGCCCGCCGGTCGGCGGCAGCGGTGTGACAGCACCCGCCGGTCGGCGGCAGCGGTGTGACAGCACCCGCGGCGCACAGTGGACGCCATGACCACCTCCTTCTCCGATCGCACCCTCGCGGTGCGTGCCGAGGGTCTCGTGAAGACCTTCGGCGACAACCGAGCGGTGGACGGCGTCGACCTGCGGGTCCAGGCCGGCACCGTCTACGGCGTGCTGGGCCCCAACGGCGCCGGCAAGACCACGACCATCAACATGCTCGCGACGCTCCTGCGCCCCGACGGCGGCCGTGCCGAGGTCTTCGGCCACGACGTCGTCCGCGAACCGAACATCGTCCGCCAGCTCATCGGCGTCACCGGCCAGTTCGCGTCGGTCGACGAGACGCTGTCGGCGACCGAGAACCTCGTCATCTTCGGCCGCCTCCTCGGGCTCTCCCGGCAGGATGCCAAGGCGAAGGCGGCCCTGCTGCTCGAGCAGTTCGGCCTCATCGAGGCGGCGCGCCGGCCGCTGAAGAAGTTCTCCGGCGGGATGCGGCGGCGGCTCGACCTCGCGGCATCCCTCATCGCCCAGCCTCCGCTCATCTTCCTCGACGAGCCCACGACGGGCCTCGATCCGCGTACGCGCGGCCAGATGTGGGACACGATCCGCGCGCTCGTCGCGAACGGGTCGACCGTCCTGCTGACGACGCAGTACCTCGACGAGGCCGACCAGCTCGCCGACCGCATCGCGGTCATCGACCGCGGTCGCGTCGTCGCGGAAGGCACGGCGGACGACCTCAAGGCATCCGTCGGCACCTCGTCGCTGATCCTGCGTCTCGCCGACGCCGGCGACACCACCGGCACGCTGCTCGCGATCGAGCGGGTGCTCGGCGTCCGCGGCACCGTCTCGCCCGAGGCGACCCGCGTCACGGCGCCCATGGCCGACGCCGACCGTGTCGCCGACCTGCTGATCACCCTCCGCGAGGAGGGCATCCACCTCACCGAGATGAGCGTGCAGAAGCCGACGCTCGACGAGGTGTTCCTCACCATCACCGGCCACGACGCGACCGACCAGGCCGACGCGGCACCCGCCTCCGAGGAGGTTCCGGCATGACCATGATCACCGCCACACCCACGCGCATCACCCCGCCGTCCGAGCGTCAGCTGACGCGTCGCACGAGCGTGAGCCAGACGATCCAGAACACCTTCACGATGGCCTACCGGGGTCTCGTGAAGATCCGGCGGACGCCAGAGCAGCTCGTCGACGTCACGGTGCAGCCCATCATCTTCACCCTGATGTTCGCGTACATCTTCGGCGGCGCGATCGCCGGTGACGTGCAGAGCTACCTGCCGGCGCTCATCCCCGGCATCCTCGTCCAGACCGTCATCACGACCTCGGTCGTGACCGGCACGCAACTGCGCGAGGACATGGACAAAGGGGTGTTCGACCGGTTCCGCTCGCTCCCGATCGCGCGCATCGCGCCGCTGTCCGGGGCGCTCCTGGCCGACACCCTCCGGTACGCGATCGCCACGACCCTGACGTTCGTGATGGGCTTCCTCATGGGGTACCGTCCCGCGGGCGGCATCGGACACGTCATCGTGGCCGGGCTCCTCGTCATCGCCTCGGCGTGGGCGATCAGCTGGATCTTCGCGTTCTTCGGCGTGATCGCCCGCACCGCCTCGAGCGTGCAGGGCATCTCGATGCTCGTGCTGTTCCCGCTGACCTTCCTCTCGAACGCCTACGTCCCGGTCGACTCGCTGCCGGACTGGCTGGCGTGGTTCGCGAACGTCAACCCGATCTCGCACCTCGTCACCGCGGTGCGAGAGCTCGCCAACAACGGAGTGTTCGGGGTGGATGCCTGGACATCGATCCTCGGCGCCGTCGTCATCGTCGCGGTGTTCGCCCCCCTCACCGTCCGGGCGTACATGCGGAAGGCCTAGGGCACGGACGGTCCAGGGCGCGGAAGGCCCAGGGAGGGGGCACGTCCCCCGATCAGTCCTCCAGCAGGGCGGCGAAGACCATCGGGTCCTCGTCGCCCTGCTCGCCGGCCTCGGGGGCGCCGAGCGCGCCCCGCAGACGGACGTAGGCGGGGTCGGTCTCGTCCGCTCGCCCGCGGATGCGCACGGATGCCGCGAACGCCCGCCGCGCGGCATCCGTGTGGCCGTCGCGGGCCAGAAGCGCGGCGATCGCCTGCACGAACTCCGCGATGATCGGCTGATCGCCGGTGCGTACGGCGATCGGCAGGGTGCCCCGCAGCGACACACGTGCCGCGGACGGACGATCGAGGAGCAGGAGCGCCTGTGCGCGCTTGGCGGCGCTGGAGGCGACGAGCTGATCCTGTGGCCCGTTCAGCCCGACCCCGGGAGGCAGTGCGTCCAGATGCCGGAGGGTCTCTGCACCGTCGCCGGCGATGAGGGCCACCGAGGCCGCCGTGAAGCGGTACTGGAAGACCGCCCGGTCCGAACCCTCCGCTTCCGCAGTACGACGGATCTCGTCGACGCGGGCATGGGCTTCGTCGAAGCGACCGAGACGGGCGAGGATGCCGATCGCGAGAGCGCGCTGCTGGATCACGTCCCACACGGACGTCAGCCCGACGAGACGCTCGGAGGAGAAGTCGGCGACATCGAGCGCCTCGTCCAGGCGGCCCTGCAGCTGCAGCCACTCCGATCGCATCTGGCTCGCGAGGGCGAGGCCCCAGACGTCGCCGATGTCACGGAAGAGCGCGAGGGCGCGCTCGCTCTCGGTGCCGAGCGTCTCGATGTCGCCGGCATTCTGCGCGGAGGCGGCCCGCAGCACGGCGAGGATCGCGATCGTCCACGGCGGCGCGGCAGACGGTGCCGGTTCGTCGATGAGCCAGCTCGCCGCTCCGCGCGGCCCCGGCGTGCCATAGGCGCGCGCGGCGGACGTGATGAGCGGCGCGACGGCGAGCGACAGCTCGGAGGGATGTGCGCTCGCCGCCTCAGCGATCTCGGCCGCCCGCGCGGAGAAGCGCGCGGCATCGGCCGCGCTCGGCTCGACGCCGGCCGTGACGGTCGCGAACGCGCCGAACATGAGGGCGAGACCCTGCACGACGACGGCGGCTTCGCTGTCGAGCGCGGCGTCGTCGCGCCCGATCGCGCCGATGCCGTCGCGCAGCTCGGCGAACCGCTCCCGCATGCCCCACGCCCAGAGGTTCGCGCGCAGCAGGCGCAGGGCGAGGTCCCGCAGCTCGGGATCACTCTGCGCCAGGCGCGCGGCGGCGCCGAGGGACTCGTCGTTCGCGTCGAACCATGCGAGCGCTTCGCGGACCTCGGGGCCGCGCAGGCGGGCGTCCTGCGCGGCGGCGAGCGTCGCGAGGACTTCCGCGGCCCGCGTCCGCGCCTCGTATTCGCCGCCATCGGCGCGCAACCGGTCGAGCCCGTACTCGCGCACCGTCTCGAGCATCCGGAACCTGCCGTCCGCCCGCCGCAGCAGCGAACGGTCGACGAGCAGGTCGAAGGTCGCGGCATCCGTCGCGAAGGTGCGTGCGACGTCCGCGGCATCCTTCGCGCCGATGCCGTCGGGGAAGACGGATGCCGCGAGCAGCGCGGCGCGCTCCGGATTGGTCAGCGTCTCCCAGCTCCAGTCGATGAGCGCGCGGAGGGTCTGGTGACGGGGGTCGGCGGCGCGGGGGCCGTGGGCGAGGAGGGCGAAGCGGTCGTCGAGTCCCGCGTCGATCTCGGCGATCGTGAGGCTGCGGGCGCGGGCCGCCGCGAGCTCGAGCGCGAGCGGCAGCCCGTCCAGGCGACGCACGATGCGGGCGGCCGCCTCGAGCTCGTCCGGCTGCGGCGACGCCCCGCGGGCGGCCTCCACGCGGCGGGTGAAGAGCTCGCGGGCGGCGAGCTCGGGGAGCGGGCCGAGCGCGACGAACGCCTCCGCGGGGAGACCCAGCGGCTCCCGGCTCGTCGCCAGCAGGCGTGCCAGCGGCAGCGCGGCGAGCAGGTCGCGCGCGACGGCGGCAGCCGCGGCGCTCACGTGCTCGCAGTTGTCGAGGACGATGAGGACGGCGCGCCCGCTGAGCCCCTCGATCACGCGGTCGCGATCGGTCTCAATGGCGCGCGCGGGCGTATCGGAGCGGCGGATGCCCCGGCCGACGGCACTCGCGAGCGCCGGCCAGATCTCGCCAGGGGCGGCGGGGGCGAGTTCGACGAAGAGGACGTCGGGCGCGCGGCGTGCCGTCTCGAGGGCGAGGGTCGTCTTGCCCGCGCCGCCGGGGCCGAGGATCGTGACGAGGCGGCTCGCACGCAGCTGCGCCGTGATCTGGTCGAGCTCGGTCGCGCGGCCGACGAGCGACGTGAGTGCCGCGGGCACGGCGGAGGCGGCGGTCGGATCGTCGAGGTGGCTGGTCGTTGCCGAGAGCACCGGTCGTGCACCGCGCGGATCCGGCGCACTCGGCGGGACCGGGCTGTCTCGTTGCGCGGCGTCGAGCACGGATGCTGCATCCGCGACGCGCTGCACGTGCGCCCGATCCTCGAGGAGGTCCCTCAGCACCCAGTCGAAGCCCTCCGCGAGCCACGGGTCGCCACGCCAGAGCGCGAGGGCCGCCCGGGCGGCATCCACGTCGCCGGCCCGTCGCGCGTGAGCGGCGAGGTCCTGGAACGCGGTCAGGTCGACATCTGCGCGGGTCAGCGCCAGCCGGTACCCGCCCGAGGCCGCCTCGATCGCACCGGGCAGCGCTTTGCGCAGGCGCGACGCGAGCGACTGCAGCGCCGCGCGCGGATCCTCGGGGGCGTCGCCTGCCCAGATGTCCTCCGCCAGCGCGCGGTACGAGACGACCGTCCCAGCGTCGAGCGCGAGCCGCAGCAGGAGCGCCTCCTGGCCGCGCCCGCGCGCGGGAAGCGCCCCGGCATCCCACGCCGGCCCGCCGAAGTAGGTCAGCCGCACGCGTCAACTCTAGGACGCCGCGGTGCGAGGATGGATGCCATGTCCCACACCGCCGCCGCCTCGCCCGAGCCGGAGGCGATCGGGCGGGTCCGGCGTACGCAGGTCGCCGTGATCGGCGGCGGCATCGCGGGGCTCGTGGCCGCTCTCGAATGGGCGCGGATCGGCGCGTCGGTCACCGTCATCGAGCAGCGCGCCCGGCTCGGCGGGGCGATCGAGACGCGTGAGCTCGACGGCCTGCCGGTCGATCTCGTCGCCGACACCCTGCCGCTCGGCGACGCCGGCGTGGCCGCGCTGCTCGACGAGCTGGGGCTCCGCGACGCCATCGAGGCATCCGCCGCGCATCCCGTCTGGGTGGCGGGCCTGCCCGGAACCCCCGGTGCCGCACCGCTCCCCTCCGGCGCGATCGTCGGCGTCCCGGCGAACCCGTGGGCCGACGACGTCCGTCGCGTGATCGGCTGGAGCGGCGCATGGCGCGCCTACCTGGACCGCCTGCGCCCGCCGCTGACGATCGGTCACGAGCGCAGCCTCGGACGGCTGGTGCGCACTCGCATGGGCGCGCGCGTCGTCGACCGCCTCGTCGCACCCGTGACGCGAGGGCTCTACGGCGTGGAACCCGACGACATCGACGTGGATGCCGCGGCGCCGGGCCTGAGCGCGGCGCTCACCCGCGTCGGCTCGCTCGCCGGAGCGGTCGCGGCCCAGCTCCCCGATGCGGTGCCGACGGGTGAACCCGGGGTCGAGGCGGCCTCGCGCGGCGCCTCCCGGGGCACGCTGCGCGGCGGCCTCGTCCTGCTCGTCGCGGCGCTGACCCGGAGGCTCTCCGAACTCGACGCGAACGTCGTCACCGGCGCGACCGTCACGGAGATCACTCGCCGCGACGGCGTCTGGCACCTCGCCGTCGCATCGGATTCGCCTGCCGTGGATGAGGCGGACCGTCCGGACCACCCCGACGAGCCGGGCGCATCGCGGGTCGCCGACGTCGTCGTGCTCGCGACCGGCGGCGCGGCCGCGAGCACCCTGCTCACCTCGGCGGGCATCACGATCGCGGCCGGCAGCGCTCCGGCAGCGCGATCACGCGAGGTGGTGACGCTCGTTGTCGAGGCGCCCGTGCTGGATGCCGCGCCGCGCGGCCGCGCCGTCTATCCCGTCGCCCGCGCGGCGGGCGACGGGAGCGAGACAGGCGCCGTGGCATCCGCCGTCGTGCACGCGACGGCCGACTGGCCGTGGCTCGCCGCAGCGGCGGGGCCCGGGCGTCACGTGCTGCGCGTGACGCTCGACGGTCCGCCGCCCGCGTCCGACGAGGCCGCCGTCGCGCTCGCGACGCGCGTCGCGGGAGACCTGCTCGGTGCGCCGCTGCCGGCGCCGCGCGCCGCCGCGGTCGCCCGCGTCGCCGCGCCGCTCCCGGCCTCGTCGATCGGTCACGCCGAGCGCACGGCGCGGGTCCGCGCGTCGGTCGCGGGCGCTCCGGGCCTCGCCGTCGTGGGATCGTGGGTCGCCGGCGGCGGCATCGGGCAGGTCGTGGGCGACGCGATCGCGGAGATCGATCGGCAGCGCCGCGCCGTCCTGTGGAGCGACGGCGAGAACTGACTCCGTCAGTCCTCCGACGCGGCGCTGTCGCTGTCGCCGGCCCGTTCGTCGCGGAAGAGTCCGCCGGCACGCACCGCCGCGGGCTCGTCCGGCTCCGCCCGGCGCCGACGGAGCACTCCGATCGTCCCCGCGACGCCCAGCACGACCGCGGCCGCGACGCCTCCGAGCACACCCAGCACGAGCGCCGTTCCGTTCGCCGGGTCACGATGCTCGACGACCGCGGCCGATGCCGACGGGCGCGCGGGCGCGGGGGATGCCTCGGACGGGAACGGGCTCTCCGGGCCCCGCACACCGGCTCCCGGCACGAGGATCATCGCGTCGTAGGGCTGCACGATCCCCCACCCGGCGGCGTCGTCCCGCGCGTCGGGGTCGGCGCGCACCCCGGTCGCCTCGAGCCGGTACGCCCACTGGGCGGGCGACTCGTCGGGGTGCGCGGCGGCCACCAGGGCGGCGGCGCCCGCGACGTACGCGGCGGCGAACGCGGGGCTCGGCTCGCTCGCGAACCGGCAGTCGGCGCCGGCGGCGGAGGTCGTCAGGACGTCGGTCCCGGGTGCGCTGAGGCTCACGTGGGGTCCGTGGATGCTGGTGGCCGCGACGACGCCCTCGGCGTCGGTCGCCGCGACGCCGAGCGCTCCGGGGACGCCGGCGGGGTAGCGCACGCCGTCGTCCTCGTTCTGATCGATCGACAGCTCGTGGCTGCGGCTGCCCGCGCTCGCGACGACGAGGCTTCCCTGAGCGGTCGCCGCCGCCACGGCATCCGCCAGTCCGGCATCCGCCGCGTCGGTCGTGACGCCGACGAGGATGACCCGGGCGCCGTGCTCGGCGGCGTAGCGGATGCCCTGCGCGACGCGATCCGTGCGTGGCCCGATGCCCGCCTGCACCTGCGCCTCGGAGGTACCGGCGTACACCCGCACCGGCATGATCTGCGCGCGTGGCGCGAGGCCCACGACGCCCGACTTGGGCACGCTGCGCGCCGCGATCTGGCCGGCGAGCGCCGTGCCGTGACCGTCGAGGTCGGCCGTCGCGCCGACGCCGTCTCCGACGAGATCCGCTCCACCGACGAGGGCATCCACGAAGTGCGGATTGGATGCCGCGACCCCCGAGTCCACGACCGCGACGACGACGCCCGATCCGTGCGAGCGGGTCCACGCGTCCTCGCTCTGCAGCAGGCTCAACGCCGTCGGCACGTCGGAGATCCAGGTCGATGCGGTGCATTCGTCGGAGGAGAGGGCGGCCGAGGCGGACCCTGCACCGGTCGTGGCTCCACTCGGTACGAGCGCCGCCGCCGCTCCCGGGGAGACGGACAGTGCGGCGGACAGGACGAGCGCCGCGACGCCCGTGCGGATCATCCGCCGCCGCCGGACGGGGTCTGCCCCGCGGCCTCCTCGGTGAGCGCGGGCCCGGTGCGCAGCAGCGCGATCCAGGCCTGATCCGCCGTGCCGACGTCATCGGTCGAGTAACCGAGACGCTTGACGGTCTCGGCGGTCGCGCCCGGCAGGGCGTACGCGGTGCCGGTGGCGTCGATGAGGGTCAGCAGCGATGCGGCCTGCGTCCCGCGGCCGCCGGCGCGGACGAGCGCGCCGTGCCCCGCCTCGACGCGCACACCGGCGGATGCCTCGGCATCCGCCGGCTGCTCGGCGAGCGTCGTGCGGGCGCCGTCCCCGTCGCGCACGAGGAGCGCGCACGGGCGGGTGCCGTCGCTCTGCGGGGCGAACGCGTCCTTCGGCCAGTCCGCGCTGCCGACGGGGTCTCCGGTTGGCAGGCCCGCGACCTGCGCCGCGGTGACGTCGAGGACCGCGTCGGCGCCGAGCCCGCTGCCGAGCTGGTAGAGCTGCCACGCGAGCGGCGTGAGGGGCGACAGGGTCCGACCCTCACGCACGACGAACAGCTCATCGGCGGCGTTGCCGTCGATGTGCACGACCTGCCCCGCCGTGAGGTCGGTGCCGTCCAGGGGCGTGCCCGTGCCGGGGATCGAGAGCGGCGCGAGCGTCGTGCCGGGTGTGAACAGGTTCAGCCACGGCGCCGAGACCGCGACGGGATCGACGGCACCGAGGCCGACGGCCCGCAGCACGGCGTCGCTCTGCGTCGCGGTCACCTCGAAGCGCCAGCCGTCCGCGACGACGAAGAGGCGTCCCTCCGACGAGACGACGGCGGCACCGGTGGATGCCGTGGCCGCGGCATCCGGGCCGATCCGCACGTCGACGCCGGAGCCCGCGACGCACGCGGTCCAGCCGTCGTCGATGAGCGCACTCGGCGCCGGCAGCGCATCGGGAGCACCGACGATGCCGAGCGGGGAGGCGAGCGAGATGCCCGACAGCGTCTGCTGGTCGGTCGTGATGATGGTGAAGTCGCTCGACGGGATCAGCAGGCGTGCGCTCGCGGTGTTGATGACGGGGTGCAGCTTGCCGTCGATCGTGACATAGCGGGCGCCGGTGTCCGACACCAGCACGAGGCGCCCGTTGTCCCACCCCTTCGGCAGCCCGGGGCTGATGATGCCCCAGAACACTCCGACGAGGATCACCGCGGCCGCGAGCGCGATCGCCGTGAACACCGCGCGCAGGGGAGCGGCGGGCTCGAGCTCCTTGCCGCCCGGGGCGCCGCTGACGAACGCGGTCAGCAGGCGACGGCGCGAGAAGCTCTGCGCCTCGATGAGGTCGTTCTTGGTCGCCATGGATTCAGGCCCAGCCGGCCGCGATGACGCCCAGGGGCAGCAGCAGCGCGATGATCACGACCTCCGCCGTATCGGCGAGGCGCCCGAGGCGGGCCCGTGCCTTCGGGGCGAGCAGCGTCACGGTGACCACGATCGCGGTGACGGCGATGAGGACGATCAGCAGCGGCACCCGCAGCCCCGGCTGCGCGAGGGAGACGGTCACGCCGGTCGCCGCGAGTCCGAGGGTGCCGAGGGAGAGGAGGGCCAGCACGTTGCTCCGGGCGAAGCTCTGGCGCGACGGGAACATCATCCCGACGAACGCGAGTGCGCAGAGAGCCGCTCCCGCCGCGTTCGCTCCTGCCACGAGCGGGGTCGCCGCGAGCGCGGTGAGGCCGGTCGCGATGCGTACCGACAGCAGGATGCGGTGGCCCGCCGCCGCGCGCGCGCGGACGTCGCCCGCATCGATCGGCGTCGGGGCGGCGAACACATCCGCGTCGCTCTGCGGCGAGATCACCCGGATCCGGGTCGAGCTCATCGCGAGCCAGGGGAGGCCGTTGCCGACCGTCACGACGATCGCGATGCCGAGCGCATAGGAGGCGACGGCGGCGCCGGGGAAGAGCGCGGCGAACAGGGCCATGACCGCGACGGCCGCGCCCGCGGCGATCGGGATCAGCTGGTACTCGGGCCGCTGGGGCGTGAGCGCGAGGGCGACGGCGCCCACGACGGCGGCGCCGAGTCCGGCAGCGGCGAGCGGCCACCCCCAGACGGCGGGTCCGGCGGGCACGGCCAGATACCCCGCGACTCCGCCGAACACGGCGGCGGCGAGGGCCAGGCCCTGCCCCGCCTCCGACTGGCCGAGGCGACCGACCGCAGCCGCGACGGCGAGGAGCACGATCGCTCCGCCTCCCGCGACGAACGCGCCGACGCCGAGCGAGGGGCCTGCGGCGAGGAGGAGGACGGCGCAGATCCCGAGCAGGGTGAGGCTCGCGGCGAGCGCCGTGCGGGCGTTGTCCTGCGGGGTCCACGGGCGATGCTGCTCTGCCGTGGCATCCAGCACGGCTTCGACGATGTCGTCGTACACGCGCGGCTGCGCGAGCAGGCCTCCGCGGGCGAGCGTCAGCAGGTCGCCTTCGCGGACGCCCTGCTCGATCGCTCCGCGCGACGCGTCGAGGGCGGTGCCGTCGGCGCGTTCGAGCGTGTAGCCCGCGTGCGTCATGGTCGCGTCGAGCACGCCGAGGCTGCGCGCGAAGCCCGGCATGAGCTCCACGAGGGGGAGCTGCCCGGGGATGCCGATGTCCAGGCGTCTGCCTTCGGACTGCACCGAGACCCGCAGGAGGGCGCGGGAGGCGCTGACGGTCTGGCTCACGGTGTGCGCATTCCCCTCGTGGCTCGTCGATCGGCCGGCGTCCTCGCAGGACCGTCTCAGTGTAGCCGTGGGCATCCGCGGTCGCCCTTGCTACGCTACGGGCCGTGACCGACTTCTTCTCCGCCGACATGGATGCCGACCTCGCGATCGCCCGCGTGCAGCAGCAGATCGCGGACGCGCAGGCGGCGGCCGCGAAGGCCCAGTCGATGCAGGCGGACATCCAGGCCATCCGCGGCACCGCGACGGCGCCGCGGCGTGAACTCTCGGTCACGGTGGATGCCGCGGGGCGTCTGGCCGCCGTCGAGATCGCCGACGCGGCCTACGACCTCGAGCCGCGTGAGCTCGGCGCGCTGATCGTGGCGACGGCGAACGCCGCGCAGCGGCGAGCGGGAGAGCAGGCCCTCCAGATCGCCGCCGACGCGTTCGGTGAGGAATCCTCCGTCGTGGCGCACCTGCGTGCCGAGGTCGACCGCGTGCCCCCCAGCGACACCGATGAGCGCTCCGGCGACCGCTTCGGCGATCGGGGAGGGCCGCGCTGATGGCCGACCGCATCGCCATCGACCGCGACCTGATCGTCTCGCATGCCGCGCGCGTGGAGCAGGTGGCATCCGACATCAAGGTCGCACGCGATGCCGCCTCGTCGACGAACATGGGCGGCGGTGCGTTCGGCGTGCTGTGTTCGTTCCTCGTCGCTCCCGCGACCGTGGCCGCCGCGATGGCGGGGAATGCGATCTCGTCCGCGGAGGGGATGGTGCGCCGGAGCGCCACCGAGGTGCGCGGCGTCGCCACCGACATGGCGGCGTTCGAGGACGCGGCGCTCGCGGCGATCAAGGCCCTCGACGCGAACCTTTCGTGAGAGATCTCTCATCTGCGGCCGGGGCGGGCTCTCCGGTTGATCTGGGGATTCTCGTCCTTTAGCGTGGGATGTCGGGGAGCGGCGTCTGCTGCATCCCACGACCACGTCTCTGGACACGTTGGAGGATGTTGTGACGACTCAGAAGATCGGCGCACTCGAGGGAGCCCTGCTCAAGGGCGCGGATGCGGTGAACGAGGCGAAGGCCGGCATCGACGGCCGGATCTCCTTCGTGCGGGGCGAGCTCGAGCAGGCGCGTCAGTTCTGGACGGGCCCGGCGGGGAGCGCGTTCGACGGGCTCATGCGGCGCTGGGACGACGAGACCACGAAGCTCAACAAGGTGCTCATCGACCTCGAGGACGCGCTGCGCGGCACGCAGGCCGACAAGAGCGCGCTCGAAGAGTCGACCGTGTCCACGATCACGGGCCTCGGCTCGATGATGAACTCCTGACCGACCGAGACGAGGAATACAGATCATGGATGCAACGACATCAATCACTCCCGCTCAGGTGGTCGCCCTGGCCGAGCAGATCTCGAACGGCGCGAAGGGCATCCAGCAGAAGCTGGACGACCTCGACGCGAAGGTGAACACGCTGCGGGCGTCGTGGGACGGTGCCGCGCAGGAGGCCTACGACCAGGCGCAGCTGAAGTGGACGAAGCAGCTGAACGACATGAACACGCTGCTCGCGAAGATCGCGACGACGACCGTCGAGCTCTCGAACGGCTACGTCGACCGCGACAAGGCCTCCGCCGGACGCTTCGCCTGACGATCGACTCGATAGTGGGCCGGCGCGCGGGGTGTCCCGCCGGCCGGCCCACCATCATTCGGATCGGGGTCATCCCCGGCTCACCCGCATTCCCCTCAGGAGAACGACCATGCCCGCGTACCGCATCGCGATCGAAGAGGACGTCGCCGAGAGCCACCACGCCCGCCTGACCGAGGGCGGCGACCTCGTGCCGGCCGGCGACGTGATCGCGCTCGTCCACGGCGACGGCGCCGAGCCCGCGTCGAACGAGTTCCTGCAGCGCCTGAAGGATGCCGCGACGATGATCGGGCAGCACACGGATGCGGTGCGCGCCGTCGTGAAGCAGAACGCCGACGCCCTGCGCCAGGCCGCGCAGGATCTCCGCGAGGCGGATGACGCCTCCGCCTCGGTGCTCTCCTCCGTGACCGCGGTGATCGACAACACCGCCGCCGACACGACGCATCAGGACGTGCAGGCCAGCCAGACCTTCCTCTCCGCCCAGGCCGACGCGCAGCCGGCGGCCGCGGAGAGCCAGCAGCCGTCGCCGACCTCGGTGAGTGACGGCGGGGCCGGGCGGAAGGCCTCGGGCGGGGACGCCCTGTGACGCTTCCGCGCTCGTTGCGTCGCGGTGTTCCCGCGCTCGCTCTCTCCCTCGTCGCCTCGATCGCGCTGGCGCCCGCTGCTGTCGCCGCGACCGCGGAGGTCGACGGCAACTGGTGGTATCAGAAGTACGGCGTCGCCGAGGTACAGGCGGAGGGCTGGAACGGCGCTGGCGTGAAGATCGCGGTGATCGATCAGAAGATCAACGATCAGCTGCCGGTGTTCTCCAGCGCGTCGGTGACTGTCGCACCTCCCGTGTGCGACCAGGAGGCCACCACGACGGAGGTCACCGATGCGTCGGTCCATGGGAGCAGCGTGACGGCGCTCCTCGTGGGCAACGGCGAAGGCAACGGCGCCGTGAAGGGGATCGTTCCCGCGGCCGATGTGACGTTCTACGCGCTCGGCGACGACTACGCGCTCTGCCGCAACCTCGAGGATGACCGCTCGGGCTGGGCGCTCGCTCTGGATGCCGCGGTCGCGGCCGGCGCAGACATCGTCACGATGTCGGTGGTCAATAAGAGTGCCACCGACGACGACGCCGCGGCGGTGGCGCGCGCCCTCAAGGCCGGAGTCATCTTCGTCGCCGGCGTGCCTAATGAGCCCGGCCAGGGCGATTTTCCCGCGGGCATGAACGGGGTAGTTTCCGTCAACGGGTTCGATAGGAACGGCGATCTCCTCACCACCAATGCCGGGAACACCAACGTCCAACCCGAAGTGACCGTCGTCGCGCCCGGCGCCGAGATCTCGATCGTCGCGTGGGACGAGTGGCGGATCGCGTGGGGGTCCTCGTCCGCGACTCCGATGGTCGCCGGCATCCTCGCGGCCGCCAAACAGAAGTACCCGGATGCCACGGCGAACCAGCTCATCCAGTCGCTGATCCACAACACGCGCACGGAGGACCATCCTCTCGAGCGTGACACCACGGGCGGCTACGGGTACGGCCCGGCATCCCTGCGGCACATCCTCGCGGTCGATCCGACGCAGTACCCGGACGAGAATCCGCTGATGGACAAGACCTACGGTCAGCCCACGGTCGCGCAGGTCTCGACGCCGACCCCGTCTGCGGGTGCCTCTTCACCGGCACCCGCTCCGGGCGGCGAAGCCTCGGCACCGGATCAGGCGGGCGCGGCATCCCCGTTGGGTTGGATCCTCGGCGGCGTGGGCGCGGTGGTGCTCGCCGGCGCGATCATCACCGTCATCGCCGTGACCCGCCGCAAGCAGGGTGCACAGGCGAGCGGTGCAGAAACGAAGGGGGGCGCGCGATGAGCGGTGCATGGGAGAGTCGGCTGGACAATCTGGCCCACGGGGGGCGCGATTGGGCCCTGCCTTCGCATGAGGAGCTCACCTCGAATCTGGACGCGTTGCGCGGATCGTTGTCGCGCGCCGCTTCTGACCCCGGCCTCGTGGGAGACTCCGGCACGGCCGCCACGGCGAGCCTCGACGAGGCCGCGAAGCGCGCCGATGCGATCATCGCCACTGCCGATGCCGTGCACAAAGCGACGGAGAAGGCGAATGTCGTCCGCACGCGAGCCCAGGGCGCCCTCGCGGAGCTGCCCGACGGTGAGCTGAGCTGGGGCGAGCGCGCCCTCATCGGTGCCGCGGCGGCGGGGTCGACCATCTTCCTGGGCCCCTTCTCGCTCGTCGCCGGTGTTGCGGCTATGAACAACGGGGATGCCGCGAAGGCGGCCATGCGCGAAGCGGCCGCGAAGAAAGCCGTGCGCGAGGCCAGCGCCGACCTCGCACAGATCGACCTCCCCACCGAGGTCGAGGTCGACGGTTCATCGACCGTGTTCAACCGTGACTCTGGCGGAGGTGGCCCGCGGCAGGGATCCCCCGACGGCGGATTCTCGAGCTACCCCGACTACGACGTCGACCCGATCTCGTCCGCCGGTCAGCGTCCCGGAGTGTCGATCGTGACGCCCGGCACGGTGCCGCCTCCAGGGAGCACGATCATCCCGACTGAGCCCGGACCGTGGCCGCAGGGCCCGACGGATCACGGCTCGTCGGGCCTGGTGGGTGCGGGCGGTGCGTCGGTGGGCGGTCTCGGCGGCTCGGGCGGCCTGCTGGGTGGGTCGAACACGCTCGCTGCGGGCGCGGGGGCCGCTGCCGTTCTCGGGCTCGGTGCGAAGGGTGCGCTGGGGTCGTTCGGAGCCCTTAGCGGCGGCGCCGGCAAGGGTGTCGCTGCGGGAGGCCTGACCGGCACGCCGGGAGCGAACGCGGCTGCGGGCGCGGGCCGCGGTGCGGCGGCCTCGGGGCCGCGCGCCGGCTCGGGAGGCCTTCTCGGCGGAGGCGGTCGCGCCGGTGCGGGTGCCGCGTCGGAGCGGTCGGGCACGCGTGCCGGCGGCCGCGGGCGGGGCACGGGTCGCGTCGCGGGCGGGAAGGCCGGGCTCGTCGACGCCGACGGCGTCACGCGCGGGCCGGCGGACGCCGCCGGTTCTGCGGGCCGCGGCGCCGGTCGTCCGGGTGGTGTCGGTGCGGAGTCGGCGGGCCGGGCGGGCGCGCAGGGTGCCGCGGGTGTGCGTGCCGGCGGCGCGGCATCCGGTCGCGGGAGTGCCGAGAAGCGACGCCGCGGGCGTGGACTTGCCGGTGCGATCGCGCCGTCGATCGAGGATGAGATCGAGTACGGTCCTCGCTCGGAGGCGGCGCTCGCCGGCGAGCGCGATCAGACCGTCGACGAGATCGTGCCGCTCGCCTCCGACGCGGACTGACGCCGGTGGGCAATCCCCTCGTCGCGGGTCCCGTCGACACGGCGACCCCGTTCTCGGGTGCCGGTCTGTTGGATTCGGGCGCGCAGCTGGCGGATGCCATCAGCTCGGGCAACTGGATCGAGGGTGGCATCGCCGGGGTCTCGGTGGCCCTCGACACGGCGGCAGCCGTCGTGGATCCCCTGGGGTCGCTGATCGGGGCGGGCCTGGGATGGTTGATGGACCACTTCGATCCGCTCAAGGGCTGGTTGAACGATTTCGCCGGGGACGCAGGCGAGGTGGCGGGCTTCGCGCAGACCTGGAGCAACATCGCGGTCCAGATGCACGGCACGGGTGACGAGCTCGTCCGCATCCTGGGTGATGTGGACGAGCTCGCCGGCGAGGCGATGGACGCGTATCGCCGGTTCCAGACGGATGCCGCGGCGCACCTGCACGCGGCGGGCCAGTGGGCCGAGGCGATGGGCGTGGGCCTGCAGATCGCGTCGACGATCGTGCAGATCATCCACGATCTGGTGCGGGACACGATCGCCCAGCTGGTCGGTTCGGTGATCTCCTGGGCCGCGGAGGCTGTGTTCACCCTCGGTCTTGCGACACCCGTGATCGTCGGGCAGGTGACCACTCGCGTCGCTTCGTTGTCGGCGCGCGTCGGCAAATACGTGACGAAGGTCATCGACGCGATCCGCAACCTCGCGAAGCACCTCGACTCGCTCAAGGCACTCTTCTCGAAGCTGAGCGACCTGCTGGAGAAGACGCTGAAGGGCGCGCGGTCCGCGGCGCATCCGCACATCGAGACGGTTGCCGGGCTGCCGGGCGTTCGCCGCCTGGACCCGCGGAGGAACCAACTGATCCGCGACATGCAGCAATGGGCGGACGACGCCGCGATCCCCGGCTACAAGCCGTTCGGCGATCTGTCGGGGACGGAGTTCATCGACACGCATTTGAAGCAGTTTTCTCCCACCGGCTACGCGGAATGGCACTGGCCTGGCGCCAACGGGTTTGACACCACGCGGCCGATCATTCCTGCCGACGTCGTACTCCAACCTGGCGATGTCATCGATCGACTATCCCCTGTGCCGCCGCACCTCGACCCAGGTGAGTTCACCTCCCCGATCGGCACTGCATTTCCGACCCAGAGTCTGCCGCCCGACCGGCTGTCGCCGGCCTTTGGCCACCACCAGCTCGAGATCGTCAAGCCGCTCCCGCCCGAGGTCCAGGCGGGATGGATCGCCCCTGATTTCCAGCAGTCTGGCGGTGGCGTGCAGTATTACTTCCCCGGAGGAATCAACCGGTGGATCTCCGACGGATACATCAAGGCCACCTAACGGGAAAGCGGGAACGTGGATCACAACGAATTGACCACTCGGGTGGCGGCGCTTCCGGGCCTCGCGAACTCGTGGCAGTACCTCTTTCAGTGGGCTGCCGATGGCGTGCCGACGACGGCGTTTCTCACCCTCGTCCCGCGCCGGGACGGCACCGTGACGGCGACGCGCGGCGACAATCGGGAGAAGATCGAGCCCTTCCCCGGCCCTGGCGGGCGCCTGCTGGTGTTCGCGGACGAAGCTGCCGCATGCGACTGGGCATGGTCCGTCATTCTCGACGCGCGCGCGCCGACGTCGCCGCGTACCGAAGCGTACGATGGGCGGGCTCTGCGCAGCGCTGAGGATCAACGGCGTCGACTCGAGGAGTACCTGACCGGTCGGCAGGGCGAAGCTAACGGGACTTAGTCGCGATGGTCGTGACGGGGAGGTGGATGTTGAATCGCGCGGAGCTTGTTGAACGAATCCGCTCCGTCATCCCGCCCGATGGGGTCGGGGTCGGGTATTACCTTTCGTGGGGTGAGCCCTCCGCGGCGATGGTGAGCCTGATTCCGGGCCCCGATGGCACGTTCACGGCGACAGAGGGTGATATGCGTGACCGGATCGTCCCGGTGGAGGATGCGCCGGGACATCGGCGTGTCTTCGCCGACGAGTCTGCGGCGTGCGAGTGGGCGTGGCAGATCATCCGCGCTGCCCGAACTCCGGCGCCCGAGGTCAGTGCTGAGCAGGCCGAGCGTGATCGTCTGGCTTCTGCTGATGTCACGGCACGGTGGGAGGAACGCGTTCGCCAGTGGCAGCTCCGACCCTCGGGAGGCCCAGAGGGTGAGACGCCGGCGGATGGGCCGCGATCGTCATGAACTACTCACAGCTGCAGGAGTGTCTGCTCGGTCTCCCGGGGGCCACCGCCGATTGGCTCGCGTACACGCTCTCCCACCCGGATGACGGGAGGCCGCTGCCGACCAGCTACAGCCTGGTCCGCCGCGGCACCGGAGCGTTCGAGGTGTACCAGGGAGATGAGCGCGGTGGGGTGTCGATCGCGAAGGCGGATGACGGCAAGACGCCACTGGCGTTTCCGTCCGAGGAGGCTGCGTGCGCGTGGATCTGGGGTCAGGTCCTCTGGTGGCGGGAGTTCGAGGCGCGTCGAGCGGGCAGTAGGGAGAATGAGGGGCGATGACGGCATCCGATTCCATGCGTGACCCAGCGGAGGCGGCGGCAGGCTTTCTCCGTGCGTTGGAGAAGTTGCCCGCGTTCAGCGGGGTCGTGTTTCACGGGCTTGCCGAGGTGCCCGAGATCAGTCGTGCGCGCATGACGAACGGCGTCATCGCGACGAGCGTCGACCCCCGCGTCGCGACCGAGAACTTCTCGGCGCCGGTGATCGCCGCGTTCTTGAGCAAGACGGGGCGGGACATCGCTGCGTTCTCTGCGCACCCGGGGGAGCGTGAGGTGGTGTTGCCTCCGCAGATCTTGGTGCGGACGCTGAGCGTGTCGACTGCTCCGGACGGCGTGACGCCGCTCGTGGTGATCGAGCAACTCGCCGAGTCTCCGCGTGAACCGTGGATACCGTCGACGATCGACGGACTCGTGGAGCTGGTGCGTGATCGGATCGCCGCGGCCATGGCCGAGCCGGCTGTCGAGGTCACGACGCCAGGCAAGTTCACCGACGCGCTCTTCTTCCTCTGATCGGAGCGACGAGGGCTGGCGTGCAACGGATGCCGAGGCGGGAGCACTCGGCGTTCGGCGTGTGCGCATGCGAGGATCGACGGGTGGCTACGAGCGAGGTGACGACGCGTCGGCGCGTCGCCGTGCTCGACGGTGACGGGCGGCACGAATTGGCGCTCGCGCCCGGCACCACGCTCGCCGACGCGCTCCGCGCGATCGGCGTGGAACTGGAGCCGGGTCGTCGGCTCCTCGTCGGGCCCGGAGGTATCGAGGTCCCGGCCGATCGGCGCGCCGCTGAGCTCACCGACGGGGCGGTGCTCGCCCTCGTCGACCTGACGGAGCGCCTCGAGCGCACGGTCCCCGACGGCGCGGAGCCGACACGCGGGGATGCCGCGCCCGCGGCATCCGTCTGGTGGATCCTCGCGGGCGCGGGCGGCCTCCTCGCGACGATCGCCCTCCTCGCCCCGACGGCCATCGACGCGGCGCTGCGGCTCGTGCTGACTCTCATCGCGGCGGGCGGCGCCGTCGCGAGCGCCACCGTGTGGTCGCGCCGAGCGGGCACTCCCGCAGGTTCACCCGGGCGGACCGGCGCGCACAGGAACCTCGGCGCCGCCGCGGCATCCGGCCCCCTCGCACTCGCCTTCGGCGCCGGCGCCGTCGCCGTTCCTCCTCTGCCCGCCGCGACGGGACTGCTCGCCGTCTTCACGGGCCTCTGCACGGCCGCGGTGCTGGCGGGCCTCCTCGCCGTCGTCGCCCGCGTCGGGGTCGTGCGCGCCGAGCTCGGCACGATCACACTCATCCTTCTGGCGCTCGCCGCGGTGTGGGGGCTCGCCTTGGCCCTCGATCTGCCGTCCGCCGCCCCGGCATCCCTCGCCCTCGGCGCCGTCCCGGTCGCGCTGCGCGCTCTCCCGACGACGCTGATCGATGTCGCGCCGGGGACGTTCATCGAGTACCGCCGGTTCCAGACGTCGCGCTGGGCGGTGCGCCAGCAGCTCCCCGCCGAGGTCGGGCCGATCGAGAGCGCTGCCGCCCACGAGCTCGTCGGCCGCGCGTCAGCGCGCCTGCGCGGCGGCACCGCACTGCTCAGCATCGTCGCCGCCGTGACGGCTGCGTTCGCACTGCCGAGCTTGGACCCGTCGTCGCCGCTCGTCTTCGCCGGGCGGATCGCGCTCGCCGTCTGCGTCGTGCTCGCGCTCCTCCTGGGCGCCCGCCGTTCGTCGGCGCCGGCGCTGCACTGGATGCCGCGCGCCGCGGCCCTCGTCGTCGTGGCCGTCGCCCTCGCCGCGGCCCTGCGCGCGGCCGGCCCCTTCTTCCTCACGATGCTCGCGGGCGCCGCCCTGCTGCTCGGGATCGCGATCGCCGCAGCCATTGTGCCGGTGGGCCGGGGAGCGCGATCCCTCGTCTGGTCGAGGGTCGGCGACGTGTTCGAGTGGCTCGCCGTCGTGCTGGCGCTCCCAGCAGGCCTTCTCGCCGCCGATACGATCGGTGTGCTGCGAGGGATGATGGGCGGATGACGGTGCAGGCGACAGGCGGTGCGGTGCGCTGCTGGAACTGCGGCCAGGCCCTCGTGGCCGGGGCGTCGACGTGCCTCTATTGCGGACTCGCGCAGAACCCGCAGATGGGCAGGTTCAACCCGCGCGGCGTCGCGAGCGCCGGCAGCGTCATCGCCGAGGTGCCCGAGGGTCTGCGCCGCGATCGGCCGCTCGCCACAGCTGCCCTCGTCGATGCCCTGCCTGCGCCCGGTGGGACTCGAACGGCGGATGCCGAGGCATCCCCCCTCACCGGGATCGCGCCCGAACGGTCCGCACCGGGCCTCGGCCCCGAGTTCGTGGGCACGCTCGCTCCCGCGGGTCGCCGCGTCGCCTCCTTCTCGATCGACATGGCGGTCGTGGCCGTCGTCGCCGCGGCCACCGGGCTGCTCGCGCACTCGCTGCTCCTCGGCATCGTCGCTGCGGTGCAGGTGCTCGGCATCCTGTGGATCCTGCAGGCGCGTGCGGGCACGAGCCTCGGAGCATGGCTGATGAGCCTCCGCGTGTCACGCGTGGAGGCGCCATTCTCGCCGGGAGCCGTCCCCGCGCTGATCCGCGGCGCCGTGACCGCTGCGGGCGGCCTCGTCGTCGGCGCAGGCGCCTGGGCCGTCGCGGCATCGTCCGCGTGGGACACGGCGGGACGGCAATCCATCGCGGACCGTGCCGCCGGCACCGTCGTCGTCTCGGTGCCGCGCGACAGGCGCGAGAAGACCGCCGCCCCGGCCCCCGCACTCCTCGCCGCACCGGTCGTCGTCGGAGAGGAGACCGCGCCCGCCGCGCCGCCCGTCGCACCGGCGGCCTCGGCCGGCCCGACATCGGGCGCCGCCGCCGGAGGGCGCCGCCGCGTCGAGCGCGTCAGCGAGGACGCGCCGCCTGCGCACACGTCGACGGTGGACGCCGACATCGCCGTCGCCGACACCGCGATCCCGACCGAGATCACCTCTCCGTCGGAGATCACGGCGCCGCAGACGTCCCCGGACGCGACGGAGCCCGACGAGCCGGGTTCGTCACCGGCCGCCGCCGGCGCCGTCAACCCGGCAGCGCCCGTGCTCCCGCCCGCTCCCGCCGTCCTCCCGATCGACGGCGACGCTGCAGAGCCACCGCGTCTGCGCCGCCGCTCGACTCCGTCGACGGATGCCTCCGCCGACGCTGCGCCTCTCGACGCCCCCGGCCCCCGCCGGCGCGGGCTCGCCGCCGGCGACGCGCCGGGCGGGCCGAGCGCCGCGCCCGAGAGCCGAGGCGCGATCCGGCGCGCGGCACCCCGTCCCGCGGAGGACGGCGCGGCGATCCTCGTGCTGACGTTCGACACGGGCCAGCAGGAGACCGTGCCGCTTGCGGCCGCGGTCAACCTCGGCCGCAACCCCGAGGCCTTCGAGCCCGGCGACATCCTCGTGCGCGTGCGCGGGAAGGATCTGAGCCTGTCCCGCACACACGCGCGGCTCGAGCACCTCGAGAGCGGTGTCTGGGTGACCGACAACGGCTCGACCAACGGCACCGACCTGCTCGACGAGGCCGGGCGCGCGACGCCGCTCGCGGCGGGCGTGCGCACCGAGGTGGAGGACGGCAGTCGCGTGCGCATCGGAGACCGCGTCTTCAGCATCAGCAGGCTCGTGGGAGGGACGTCGTGACGAAGGGACCCCGGCTGGCGCCGCCGCGCGTGCCGAGCGGAAAGCTGATGGTGCAGCCGCCGCCCGAGCTCGTGCCGAACGACGGCGCCGGCGGCATCCTCACCTCCCTGCTGCCGATGATCGGCTCGGTGGGCTCGATCGTCATGATCTCGTTGACCAACACCGGGCCCGCCGGCTACATCACCGGCGGCATGTTCCTGCTCTCCTCGCTCGGCTTCGTGGCGGTCAACGGCTGGCGGCAGCGCTCGCAGCGCAACGCCCAGGTGCTCGGCAACCGCCGCGAGTACCTCGCGTACCTCTCCGACCTGCGCAAGACCGTGCGTACGGCGGCTCGGCAACAGCGCCGCCACGGCAACTGGGTGAGCCCCTCGCCTAGCACGCTGGCCTTCCTCGCCGAGGAGCGCACCCGAGTGTGGGAGCGCGCGCCGGGGGAGGACACCTACCTCCTCGCGCGCGTCGGCGTCTCCGACCAGCCGCTGTGCGTCACGCTCGAGGCACCCGAGCTGCCGCCCCTCGCCCAGCTCGACCCCGTCGCGGCGTCCGCCGCGCACCGGTTCATGCTGACGCACGAGATCCAACCCGCGCTGCCGGCGTCGGTGCGTCTCGACGACTACGGGCGCATCGAGATCACGGGCGGCGAGGAGGAGTCGGTGCGCGCCCTCGCTCGCGCGATCCTCGCCGGTGTCGCGACCCTGCACGACCCCGACAGCGTGCAGATCGCGGTGCTCGCCGCGGAGGATCGGCTCGCGTACTGGGAGTGGGCGAAGTGGCTGCCGCACACCCAGTCCCCGCGAGCGGACGATCGCCTCGGCGCGGTGCGGATGATCGGCTCGTCGCTCGACCGCCTCGAAGACCTCCTGCCGGCCGAGCTGCGCGAGCGCCCCCGGTTCGGACGCGGCACGGCGCCGACCCCGCACATCGTGATCGTCGCCGACGGCGTGACGCTGCCGGCCGGCCATCCGCTCGTCGGAGCCGACGGCATGCTCGGCGTCACCCTCATCGACCTCCCCGATCGCTGGGGCGAGCTCAGCGACTACGGCACGCTGCGCATCGCGCTGCCGAGCGCAGGTGCGGCAGGGGCGGATGCCGCGAAGGCGGAGATCATCGACCTCGCCGAGCAGGTGCAGATCTTCACCCCCGACACGATGTCGATCGCCGAAGCGGAGGCGACCGCCCGCCGTCTGCTGCCGCTGCGCTCGGGCCCCGCCGTGGCCGACACGGGCGCGGCATCCGGCGCCCAGACCCAACGCGAGCTCGTCGATCTGCTCGGGCTGCCGGACATCCGCGAGATCGACTTCGCGCGCTCGTGGGCCGGTCGCCTCGAACGCGATCGCCTGCGCGTGCCGATCGGGCAGGACACCGCGGGCGCCCCCCTCGTCCTCGACCTCAAGGAGTCGGCGCAGCAGGGCATGGGCCCCCACGGCGTGCTCATCGGCGCGACCGGCTCGGGCAAGTCAGAGGTGCTGCGCACCCTCGTCCTCGCGCTCGCCCTCACCCACTCGCCCGAGCAGCTCAACTTCGTGCTCGTCGACTTCAAGGGCGGCGCGACGTTCGCCGGCATGGCCGGGATGCCGCACGTGTCGGCGATCATCACGAACCTCGGCAGCGAGCTCGCGCTCGTCGACCGGTTCCAGGACGCGCTGCAGGGCGAGGTCGTGCGCCGTCAGGAGCTGCTGCGCTCCGCGGGCAACTTCGCCAGCGTCTCCGACTACGAGAAGGCGCGCAAGGGCGGCCGCACCGACCTCGAGCCGCTGCCCGCGCTCCTGATCGTCGCGGACGAGTTCTCCGAGCTCCTCGCCGCCAAGCCCGAGTTCGTCGACAGCTTCATCAACATCGGCCGCGTGGGGCGCTCGCTCCAGGTGCACCTGCTGCTGGCATCCCAGCGTCTCGAGGAGGGGAAGCTCCGCGGCCTCGACACGTACCTCTCCTACCGGATCGGCCTGCGCACGTTCTCGGCGGCCGAATCGCGGACGGTGCTCGGCGTGCCCGACGCGTACACCCTGCCGCAGGAGCCCGGTGTCGGCTTCCTCAAGGCCGACACCGACAACCTGGTCCAGTTCCGCGCAGCGTACGTCTCGGGCGCGCCGAAGACGCGGCGGCGCGCTATCGGCGCCTCCGCCGGGCAGGGCGGTGCCGGGCGGGCCTCCGACGTCGAGCTGTTCACGGCCCGCTTCCAGCCCCTCGACGAGGGGGATGCCGCGCCACTGGCCGACTCCGCACCGGCTGAGACGGTGCCTGCGGCCGAGCCCGACGACGCGACCACGTTCCAGATCGCCGTCGACCGGATGTCGGGCCACGGTCCCGCCGCGCACCAGGTCTGGCTGCCGCCGCTCTCCGACCCGGCGTCGCTCGACGCCCTCATGCCCGACCTCGCCGTCGTGCCCGAACTCGGGCTCGTCTCCGAGGCGTGGCGGGCGGCGGGCGCGCTCACCGTGCCGCTCGGGATCGTCGACGTGCCGCTCGAGCAGCGTCGCGAGCGGCTGACCGTCTCCCTCGGAGGCGCGGCGGGCCACGTCGCCATCGTCGGGGGGCCGCTCAGCGGCAAGTCCACGCTCGCGCGGACGCTCGTGTCGGCGCTCGCGCTCACCGCGACCCCGCTCGAGGTGCAGTTCTTCGTGCTCGACTTCGGCGGCGGCAGCTTCGCCGGCATGCAGAGCCACCCGCACATCGCCGGTGTCGCGATGCGCACCGAGGCCGAGGCCGTCCGCCGCACCGTCGCCCAGGTCGAGGCCGTGCTCGATGCGCGCGAGCAGTACTTCCGTGCCCACGGCATCGACTCGATCGACACGTACCGCACGCGCCGTGCGCAGGGACTCGTCGACGACGGGTACGGCGACGTCTTCCTCATCGTGGACGGCATGGCGACGCTGCGCACGGAGTACGACGCGCTCGAGCCGCGCGTGCAGACGCTCGCCGCGCGGGGCCTGAGCTTCGGCATCCACGTCGTCGTCACCGCGAACCGGTGGCTCGAGATCCGCGCGGGTCTCAAGGACCTCATCCAGACCCGCATCGAGCTGCGCCTGGGAGATCCGAGCGACTCCGAGATCGACCGCAAGCAGGCGGCGAACGTGCCGGCCGGTGCGCCCGGGCGCGGTCTGTCGAGCAGCAAGCTCCACATGCTGGCGGCCGTGCCGCGCATCGACGGGACGCGGGATGCCGCGCACCTGGTCGACGGCATCGACGACATGGTCGCGCGCGTCGCGGAGGCCTGGACGGGCCCGACCGGCCCCAAGCTGCGCCTCCTGCCGGAGCTCATCAGCCTGGACGAGGTGCGCACCGTCGCCGACGCGGGGGACGGAGAGCTCCGTGGGCGGATCCTGCTGGGCGTCGACGAGGCGGCCCTCGCGCCGTTCGGCATCGATCCCCGCCAGGAGTCGCACCTCTACCTCTACGGCGACGCGGGCATGGGCAAATCGTCGTTCCTCCGCGGGATCGTGCGAGAGATCACCCGTCTCTACGCGCCCAACGAGGCCAAGATCTTCGTCGTGGACTATCGGCGGTCTCTCCTCGGAGACATCCCCCAGGAGTACCTCGGCGCCTACCTCACCTCGCACGAGCTCGCGACGGGCGGCATGAACGACCTCGCCGGATTCTTCGCGGGCCGCATCCCGGGGCCCGACGTCACCCCGGCGCAGCTGCGCGACCGCAGTTGGTGGAAGGGCGCGGAGGGCTTCATCCTCGTCGACGACTACGACCTCGTCGCGACGAGCCAGGGAAACCCCCTGGTGCCGCTGCAGCCCCTGCTCGCGCAAGCCGCTGACCTCGGCCTGCACGTGATCCTCACCCGCCGCACCGGCGGCGCGAGTCGTGCGGCGTACGACCCGATCATCCAGCGGTTCACCGACCTGGGCGCCACCGGCATCCTGCTCGGCGGCAATCCCGAGGAGGGTGCACTGATCGGCCGCCTCAAGCCCGTCCCTTCGGTGCCGGGGCGCGCGCAGATCGTCAGTCGCGAGCGCGGACTCGTCACCGCCCAGCTCGTGTCGGCGCCGCCCGAGCACGACTGACGCCGTCCGTCGCGGTGGTCGGCTACCAGACGTCGTCGCGGGGGGCAACCGTGGATGCCGGAATCGGCATACAGCGTTACCCTGGGACGGACGCCACTGTATTTCCACCGTGAGGAGCACCATGAGAGGCAAGATCGGCATCGTCGTCGGGCTCGCTGCGGGATATGTGCTGGGCACCCGCGCCGGCCGGGAGCGCTACGAACAGATCAAATCGGGGTTCCTCAAGGTCTGGAACACGGCACCCGTGCAGAAGCAGGTCGGGAAGGTCACCGAGGCAGGCAAGACCGCGGCTCTCGCCCTCCCGAGCGCACTGTGGGACGGCGCCGTGAAGATCACGAAGGCCGCCACCAAGAACGGCACGCCGGGGCAGAAGCTGGATGCCGCGATCAAGGCAGGCAAAGACGCGCAGCCGGGTGTCGTCCGCGGCGCGGAGGAGACCGCTGCGGCGGTGGAGAAGGCCGCTGACAAGGCCGTCGCCGACGCGAAGTCGAGTGCGGGGAAGGCCACGACGGCGGCGAAGAAGACGACGACGACGCGCAAGACGACGGGCTCCTGAGATGAGCACGCCCCGCGGATTCCGCGATCGGGCCGACGACAGTCTGTTCACGCTGCTCGGCGAGATCCCGGAGCTCGTCAAGAACCTCGTCATGGCCGAGATCGACTCGGCGAAGGCGTGGGCCAAGAGCGCGGGCAAGCAGGCGGGCCTCGGCGGCGTCTGGTTCATCGTCGCGCTGTTCTTCCTGTTCTGGCTGATCCCGGCGCTCGGCGCCTTCGCGATCATCGGTCTCTCCTCGTGGATGCCGGCCTGGGCCGCTGCGCTCATCGTGGTGGGGGTGTTCCTCCTGGTCATCGTGGTCACCGCGCTCCTCGGCATCCAGCGGTTCAAGAAGCTCGGTAAGAAAGAGAACCCGGTCCAGGCGATCACCGTGGACGCGCGCATCGTGAAGGACGTGGCAGATGAGTATTGAGGTTCCGGTCCCCCGCACGGCCGTCGCCCTCGGGATCACCGATCCGGTCGAGAAGGCGCGCGCGGAGCTCAAGGCGGCGCTCGCCGCGATCGAGGAGAAGTCGAACGTTCCCAAGCGCGTCACTCGGGCGACCGATCGCGCCGTGTCGACCGCGCGCGGGTTCGTGCAGAGCAAGCCCGTCGAAGGGGCTCTCGCCGTTGCCGGTGTCGCGGTGGCGGTCGGGGTGGCCGTGTGGGGGCTCGTGCGCCTCTATACGAGGTGATCGGCACGAGGTGATCGCAGGCTGTCGCGCCGAGAGCATTTGGCGTGCATCGTGCACGCCGGACGCCGCGGACGTGCGCGGGGTATGCTCGTGTACCAGGCAGTGGCGATGATGCAGAGGCTGCCGACCCTGCCGTCCCGAACAGCGCAGCCGCCGATGTCCCGGGCCCGACACGGTCGGACGTGCGTTTCCGTACGCCCGACCATGCACCACGAAAGTCGAGCATGAATCACCACCACCAGGCCGCTGCGGCCGCGAAGCCCCTCAAGGGGTGGCGCGTGCTCGTGCCGCGCGGCGGCCCGTGGGGCGACTCGGTGGCGGCGACCCTGCGTGCACAGGGCGCGGTGCCGGTGATCGCACCGCTCATCAACTTCGCGCCGTCGACCGACCAGGCGACGCTCGAGACCGCGCTCGCCGACCTCGCCGCCGGCGCCTTCGACTGGGTGACCCTCACGAGCGCCACGACGGTCGACGTGCTGTACGCCTACCGGGCGCAGATCCCCTCTGGGACGCGCGTCGCCGCCGTGGGCGAGACGACCGCGGCGGCGCTGAGCGCCGTCGGCTACCGCGTCGATCTCGTGCCCGACGAGGACAACTCCGCCGCGGGCATGGCCGCCCAGCTCATCGCGCTCGAGCCCGCTCCGCGCCGCATCCTGACCCTCCGCAGCGAGATCGCGAAGCCCGTCCTCACCCGTCGGCTCACCGATGCGGGGCACGACGTGCGCAGCGTCGTCGCGTACCGCACCGTCGGCGTGCCCGTCACCGAGCGCATCGCGCACGATGTGGAGACCGGCCGGATCAACGCGATCCTCGTGACGAGCGGTTCGGTCGCCGAGCAGGTGCGCCTGCAGTTCCCCGACATCCCGACATCCACGATCGTCGCGGCCATCGGACCGCGGACCGCGAAGGATGCCCGCAGGGCGGGCCTCGGCGTCAACGCCGTCGCCCGCGAGCAGACCGTCGACGGCCTCATCGCGGCCGTGCAGACGTTCCCGCTGCCGCACGCGACGGACGAGTTCGCGGTCTGATCCGCGGCGTGGTCCGCTACTTCGCCATCGCGCTGACGGCGCCCGCGACGTAGGGGATCAGCCAGATCGCCCACACGGCGATGCTGAAGCGATGGAAGACGCGCTTCTCGCTCTCGCGGTTCCTGACCAGGACCACCACCGCCCAGATGAGGTGCACCGCCATCAGGGCGATCGCGGCCGTGCCGCTCCAGGCCATGAGCGTGCCGGCGGCGTTCTCCGCGATGCCCTCTGCTCGCCGGTCTGCGGCGATCTGCGTCATGAGGAGTGTGCCGGTCGTGTCGGCCGCGAGCCCGAGCGCGAACATCCCCGCGTGCCACCAGCGCAGGGTGCGCTGGATGCGCTCGGCCCACACGCCGATGCTGTAGAAGACGAGTGCGGCGGTGATGATCACGATGGCGGCGGGGAGCATGTCGTCACTCTAGCGGAAAACCTTCAGTATTGCTGAAGGAAGATCTCGAGACCGGATCGTTGCCGGTCCATCCTCTTCGCGGCATGCGGGCGCTGGCAGACTGAGGTGATGGTGACGCTGCTTCTGGATTCGACCCAGCTGGAAGTCGCGCTCTCGCCCGTGGAGCGTGCGCTCGCCCGCCGCCGCGACGCCGTGCGCGTCGAGCGCACCCACATCCGCAAGGTGCAGCTGACCGACGATGCGTGGACGTGGCTGCGCGGAGTGCCGAGCCCCGGCACGCTCGTGCGCGGCACCGTCGCGATGGGCACGTGGACCTCGGCGAGTGGCGATGACTTCGTCGTGGTGCGCCGTCGGCATCCCGCCGTCGTCGTCGATCTGGAAGACGACGCCGCGTTCTCCCGCCTGGTCCTCACGACCAGGCACGGTCTCGCGCTCGTGCATGCGCTGCGGCTGGACGTGCCGGGCGACGGCCCGACCGCGATCAGCTGACGTCGCGACGCCAGCTGAAGATCCAGCCGAGCGCGAGGAAGACGACCGCGTAGGCGAGGAGCAGGAGACCGCCGCCCCACCATGCGAGGGTCGGGCCGCTGCCCGCCCCACCCAGGGTGGTGAAGATGCTCGCCCCGACGAGCGCGTCCGATGCGGCGCCCGGCAGGTAGGCCGTGACGTCTCCGAGGCCGTCGACGAAGCTCGCGACGGTGCGCAGGATCGGTTCGATGAACTGCGTGAACGCGAGCACGCCGACGATCGCGGCGACCTGGTTGCGGATGAGCGTCCCCGCGCCGATGCCGATCAGCACCCACAGGACGAGTGCGATCACCATGCGACCGATGAGCGACCACGTGTCGGCCTCGCCGAGCCGTGTGCCGAGGCCGAAGGCGGCGAGCAGGCCCGCCCCCGGAGCGACGGCCGCGACGATCGCGAGCACGGCGTAGAGCGCCCCCATGACGACGCCCGCGACGACCTTGCCGCCGAGCGCGACGCCGCGGCGGGGCGTCGCGAGGAAGGTGGGCGTGAGCGTCTTGTGCCGGAACTCTCCTGTGACCAGCAGCGTGCCGATGAGGAGCGGAAAGACGTACCCGACCGACGTCGCGAGGCTGTAGATGATCGGAGCGAGCATGTCGCCCGTGGGCGTCGGTCCGTTCGTCGCCTCGGGGCCGATGACACCGGAGGCCACCGCGCCGAAGGTCGCGGCGAGACCACCCGCGGTCACGCCGACGTAGAGGAAGAGGATGAGCGCGAGGATCCACCAGATCGAGGTGGTGAACTGCTTCGTCAGCTCGGAGCGGGTGGCGCGCGCGAGGCTCATCGGCCCTCCTCCGCATCGTCGGTGGCCGTGTCGGCGGATGCCGTGTCGTCGGCAGTGTGGTCGTAGCGGGCGAAGAAGGCGTCGGCGTGATCGTCGGACTCGGTGCGCGGGTGCCCGGCATCCCAGCGGACGGTGTCCTCGGCGGGGGCGATCACCGGCTCGTCGAGGTCGGCGTCCGGATCGCTCGCGGTGGCGTTCCCGGGTGGGGAAGGAGCGGCCGGGTCCGGCGCGGTCTCGGGTTCGGGCGTGGGCTCGGATACGGGCGCGCCCGCGGTCGCGGGCGCGGGCTCGGGTACGGGTGCGGGTTCCGCCACCGACGCGTGCACGCGCGTGCCGTTGACGAGGTCGAGGAAGACCTCCTCGAGCGCGGGGCCCTTGCGCTGCAGGTTCGACAGCGCGACGCCGGCGTCCGCCGCGATCGCGCCGAGGCGTGCGGGCTCGGCGCTGCGGACCGTGAAACCGGTGCGCACCCGTTCGTAGTCGACGCCCTCCGCGTCGAGCGCTGCCGCGAGCGCGCTCCGGTCGGGGGAGTCGATCACGGTCGTGTAGTCGCCGGGCTGCGTGAGTCCCGACATATCGCCCTGGTAGACGAGGCGGCCGCGGGAGATGATGAGCAGCGCCGACACGGTCTGCTGCACCTCGGCGAGCATGTGCGACGAGACGAGGACCGTCCGTCCCTCCTGCGCGAGAGAGCGCAGGAACCCGCGCAGCCAGCGGATGCCTTCGGGGTCCAGCCCGTTCGCCGGTTCGTCCAGGACCAGCACGCCCGGGTCGCCGAGCAGCGTGTACGCGAGCCCGAGCCGCTGGCGCATGCCGAGGGAGAAGCCCCCGACCTTCCGTCCCGCGACGTCGGCGAGGCCGACGAGACCGAGCACGTCGTCGACGCGCCGATCCCCGATGCCCGCGGCGCGCGCGTACACCCGAAGGTGGTTCACGGCGGAGCGCCCCGGATGGAAGCTCGACGCCTCGAGCGCGGCGCCCACGGTCTGCAGGGGATGGGCGAGGTCGGCGTAGCGCTTGCCGCCGATCGTCGCGGCGCCCGATGTGGCGCGCACGAGCCCCAGCAGAATGCGCAGGCTCGTCGTCTTGCCGGCGCCGTTCGGGCCGAGGAATCCCGTCACCGTGCCCGGCTCGACGCGTGCGGTGAGAGCGTCGACCGCCGGCACCGCTCCGAAGCGCTTCGTCACGTCGGTGAATTCGAGGACGTGTCCGTCGGGCATGGGGGACCTCTCGTCGGCGGTAACGTTCTCCCCATCCTGGCGGAAACCGTCGCCGTGCGCGCGTCCCGCGCCCGGGAAAAGCGCGGGTAACGTTGCCCGGGTGAGCACTGCATCCGCCCCTGCCGCCCCCGCGGGAAGCGACTCCGAACCGACCGTCCTCGCGCGCACGGGTGACGGGGTCGGGCACCTGACGCTGAATCGGCCCCGAGCGATCAACGCGCTCGACGCGCCGATGATCGGTCTCCTCGCCGACGCGCTGGACGCTTGGGAGCGCGACACCGAGGTCTCCGTCGTGCTTCTCGACGGCGCCGGCGAGCGGGGTTTGTGCGCGGGCGGTGATGTGCGGGGACTCCGCGATCAGATCCTCGCGGGGCGCGTCGATCTCACCGCCGACTTCTTCCGCGCCGAGTACGCCCTGAACGCCCGCATCGCGGAGTACCCGAAGCCGATCGTCGCCCTCGCCGACGGCGTCACGATGGGCGGCGGGATCGGGCTCGCCGGGCACGCGGCCGTCCGGATCGTGACGGAGCGCTCGCGCCTCGCGATGCCCGAGACACGCATCGGGTTCACGCCCGACGTCGGCGGTTCGTGGCTCCTCGCCCGTGCGCCCGGTCGGCTCGGCGAGTACCTCGCGCTGACCGGCGCCACGATGGATGCCGCGGACGCGATCTACGCCGGCTTCGCCGACGCCCTCGTCCCGAGCGAGCGGATCGGCGACCTCGTCGAGGCGCTGCGCACGCGCGCCGACCCCGCGACGCCGGCCGAGCTCGTCCTCCTCTTCGACGAGACGCCCGCGCCCGCAGGGCTCGCCGCGGCACGCGTCTGGATCGATGACGCGTTCGCCGCCGACACCGTGGAGGAGATCGTCGGGCGTCTGCGCGCGCGCAGCGAGCCGGAGGCATCCACCGCCGCCGACACGCTCGATGAGCTCTCGCCGACAGCGCTCGCGGTGACCCTCGCGGCCGTCCGCTCGGCACGGGCGCTGCCGGATCTGCGCGCCGCGCTCGCCCAGGAGTACGGCCTCGTGCTGTGGTTCGCCCAGACGCAGCCCGATCTGCCCGAGGGCATCCGCGCGCAGGTCGTCGACAAAGACCGCACGCCGGCCTGGCGTCCGGCCACTCGCGAGGCGCTCCGCGTCGCGCAGGGCGAGGGCGGCGACATCGGCGCGGACGCCCTCGCGTTCGTTCCCCCGACACCGCTCTGGGGCTGAACCGTGTTCGACTCGCCGCTGTCCGCGTCGGCGTACGAGGTCCTCGGTGTCGCGCCCGATGCCCCCGACGACGACCTCCGAAAGGCCTACCGGCTGCGTCTGCGTCAGACCCACCCCGACACCGGCGGCGATGCGGCGCAGTTCGTGCAGGTGCAGCGCGCGTGGGAGCTCGTCGGGACGGAATCCGCCCGCGCGGCGTATGACCGCGGCCACGGCTTCGGCGCCTCCGCCCCCGCGTACGGTCCCGCCGACGAGGGGGGTGGCTGGCGCCCACCGCGCGCGGCGCACGACACGCGGCCTCGAGCGCGCTCGTTCGGCCAGCCCGGCGGCTGGCGACGAGAGCGCTACCTCACGCTCATGCGGGAATGGGTCGGGCGCGGGGCGGAGCTGCCGGATCCCTACGACCCGGCGCTCGTGCGGACGGCTCCGCGCGAGCTCAAGCGCCTCCTGGCCGATGCGCTCGCCGAGGAGGCGACCGCGCGTGCCGTGGGGGAGCTCGGAATGGGGTACACCGTCTGGCACGACGTCGCCGTCGACGCGCACGAGAGCGGGCGCAAGCTCGACCACATCGTGCTCGGGCCGAGCGGGCTCTACGCGATCCTCAGCGAGGACTTCGGCGCGCCCGTGCGGCTGCGTCGCGGCGAGCTGATCGGCGACGGCGTCGACGGCGCGCCGATCGCGGACACCGTCGCAGGGGCCCGCGCGATCGCACGCGCAGCCCGCGTGCGCTTCAGCGGCGTGATCGTCGTGCTGCCCGACGACGACGTCGCGCAGGCGATCGATGAGATCGGCAAAGTACGCGGCACGCCCGTCGCGGTCGTCGCGCGCTCGGCGCTGCAGACCGTGCTGCGCCGCGGCCTGACGGGCGCGCGCGACATCGGCGGCAACGAGCTGTTCGACATCCGCACGCGTCTGCAGCAGGTCGTGCGCTTCGTCTGACCGGGCCGCTCAGGACGGCGGCGCGAGGAGGCGATCGAGGAGCGCGAGAGCGGCTTCGTGGTCGACCGACGGGTCGAGCAGCCACTGGGTCTGCAGACCGTCGGATGCCGCGATGATG
This sequence comes from Microbacterium sp., assembly GCF_017305435.1. Lineage (GTDB taxonomy): Bacteria > Actinomycetota > Actinomycetes > Actinomycetales > Microbacteriaceae > Microbacterium. The sequence goes on from NZ_JAFKIP010000005.1 coordinate 266,375, forward strand.
AGCGCCGCCGCGAGCTTCGGGTCGACGTCGTCACGGATCCGGCCGGATGCCTGCAGCTCGGTCACCTCGGCGGTGAGACCGGTGCGCAGGGCGCTGAAGCGCTCGGTCACGTATGCGTGCGCCGCCGGATGCGCCGCGCCGAGCGCCGAGGCGACGAGCGTCGAGTAGAGCTCGACCATCCCCGGGATCTCGCGGTTCTCAGCGGCGGCACGGCGCATCGACTCGGCCGGCGTGGCATCCCGCTCGTCCGTCTCGTCGCCGCGCGCCGCCGCCTCATCGCCACGTGCCGCCGCCTCGCGGTAGACCGCGACGAGCAGCTCGTCGAGCGAACCGAAGTAGTGCGTGAGGGCCGCGTGCGTGACGCCGACCTCCTGCGCGATCGCGCGGAGGCTCGTGCGGCTGCCGCCGCGCTGCGCGAACACCTCGATCGCCCGATCGAGGATCTCCTGCCGGCGCGCGACGCCCTTCGCGTAGCTGCCGCGGGGGCGGGCGTCGTCGTCGGGCATGCGCCGATCCTAACCGCGGCATCCGCTCGCCTAGGCTCGGAGCATGGCGATCGGCGTGGTGATGCATACCTTCGACGTGCAGGTGGCGGACCTCGACCGCGGGGTCTACGAGGATCTGACGCTGCGACTCGGGCAGCACCCGTCGGAGACGACGGCCTTCCTCGTCACGCGCCTGCTCGCGTACTGCCTCGAATACGAGGACGGCATCGTGTTCAGCGAAGGGGTGTCGGCGACGAACGAGCCGGCGGTGCTCGTGCGGGATGCCACGGGCCGCCAGACCGCATGGATCGAGGTCGGCGCACCGGATGCCGAACGGCTGCACCACGGCAGCAAGCTGACCGGCCGCGTGCGGGTCTACACGCATCGTGACCCCGCGAAGGTGCTGCCGCTCTGGGCGGGCAAGAAGGTCCACCGCGCGGAGGACATCGTGCTCACGACCTTCGACCCCGGTTTCGTCGACGACGTCGCGGATGCCGTGGAGCGCCGCAACACGCTGACCATCTCGGTGACCGAGAGCCAGCTGTACCTCGACGTCAACGGGCGCTCCCTGGCATCCGGCGTCCATCGCCACGGCATCGTCTGATCGCTGGTTCGTGGCGTCACCTATCAGCCGCGTGGGAATTGATACTTGCGCTGGGATAGCTGCTTCCTTGTAGATTCACAGCAAGCTATAAAGAAACGCTGTCATGAGCGGCGTGGATGTGTCTTCGTTTGTCTCCTCGTCACCTCGGAGGATCAGCGGTGTTGCGTCGTTTTCGTGTGTCTTTTGCTGCTCTGGCCATGGCCTGCGTCCTGGCTGCGCTGCCCGTTGATGGGGCGATCGCTTCCGTGCGAGGCCCTGAGCCCGCGGCGGCGAGGGAGCCTTCGCCGGTGCCGCCGGGTGAGCTCACGGCGGAGCATGTGGAGCGGGTCGCTCCGGATATCGATCTCGCGCCCGTGAAGGGTGTGGAGTATCCGGTGGGGGATTTCTCGGCTCAGGCGGAGGCGGTGGCGTCAGCTCCGCAGCCGGTGACGCTCGCGCCGATGCCGTTGGGGCAGGGAAGCGAGGATCTGGCGGCGGAGGTCGCTGATCTCCCGGTGGTGGACCGGGATGAGTACTCGAACACATTCGGTCGCGCGGATGGTTCCCGGATCCGGCAGACGTTCACGGAACCGGTGAACGTGGAGGTCGAGGGGAAGTGGGAGCCGACGTCGACGACGCTCGAGCGGTGAGTTGCGTAGGGCAGCTCGCCTCCGTCTGGGTCGCGATCATTCTCGCCGGTTCCGCGATGGTTGTTGCGCGATGGAGTATCGACTACGTCAAGAAGGCCAATGCTGAGCAAGGAGGCTGGAGAGCTACCTACGCACGGATGGTGCCGTACTGGTCTGGGACCGCGCTGGCGATCACCTCACCCATTGCGGCGGCATACATCTTTGCAAGGTGGTTCGACCGGTGCGCTGCAGCAGTTTCGCCCGGAGTCTGGTCGATCCTTCTCGTGGCCATAGGCGGCGCCGTGTTTCTCGTCTCGATCGGCCGCCTGATCGCTGGCCGTCGTCGGACAGACCAAAAGTATCCTCCATCGCCCAAGTGGGAGGACCCGGCCGAAACGGTCCGACAGGACCATCGCGCGCAATGGCGGGCGCGCGGGTCCGTCGTCATTGAGTACGCCGTCACTTCTGTGGTGGCGGGCGGATTCGCGGTGGTGGCGTTTGTCCTCATGTAGAGATCGCAGCACTCCCGTAGGACCCGTTCGGACAACCCACCGACCCCGCCACGGGGAGAATCGGCACGTCCACATCCGACAACGGAGGTCTCAACGGGGAACGCGGCGGTTGGTACCAAGCCGCCCTGAAACTCGTCGACACCGCCGGAGGCCCCGCGGCCACCGAAATGGGAGCCCGCGTCTACATCGGGTCCCTCGGCCGATTCCTCGGCGTCGACTCCAGGTACTGCCTCCGTACCCACAAATAGTCCCCATCGTCGGTGCAGAGTTCGACACCCCTGCGATGACCCAGCAGTATGACTGTCATGCCTCGGCGCCCCTAACTTAACGGGTTGGTGGGCAATGAAACCTGGGATCTGGAGGCTGGGAGGTCCTCTAATCCAGGTTGGGGTAGTCCACACGAAGCGATCTCCAATATCGGGCGAAATGGTGGAATCGGAGGCGTATGCAACTGGTAGAAACGCATGCAACCGGCCCCACCATGAGTAGTCGGTCCCCGGCTATAGGCGGTGTGGTTGTCGCCTGGCTGCTTGGCTTGTCCATCACTGGGGCGGGGGTCCTGCTCGTTGTCCCTGTCTGTGGATGGTCCCCGTCTCTCGTGGAGACTATTTCGCGCCCCGCGAACGTCTTCTCGTGGGCTGTGGTGATCGTGCTCTCTGTTGGACCACCGTTGCTGCTTACGTGGGGAATGGTCGCCCTAGTTCGCGGTCGCGCTCCTGTTCGGCTCTTGGTCTACCTTCTATCGGTCGGCTGCGCCGCTGCCTCGACGATGGTTCCGGCTGTCCTCCTCGGTGAGGCCGTGCATCAGAACGCCCCATCATGCGATATCGGGCAGGCGCCAGCGTGGCTCGCGGTTCACTTCATCGCGGGCGCGGTCCTCTGTCTTGCGTCCGTCGTCGTGGTTGCTGTTTCATGGGCGCATCGAGTACGTGCGGAGTAAAGCGACCCGAAACGAGACGGACTGCTGCACAGATAGGCGACAGCTTCCAAACACGCCGCCAGTGCAGCAGCCCCTCCCCTCGAACGGAGGTGTGGGCGGTGTCTGCAACCGGAGATCATGGCGCAAGAGAGGCACAGGGCGGCACACGATGGTGGGCATGGGTCGGCGGTGCCGCCGCTGGGGTCGCGTGGACCTTCGCCGCGCTACCGGGCTGCGCCCTATCTGCTGAACTCGCGTCATCCAGTGCTCGACCGGCGACCATCCTCAGTTGGGTGGTCGTGCTCACGGTCTCGTTCGGCGTAACGGCTTTGGTCGTCCACGTGTTGGGCCGTCTCAAGGGCAAGGGGTGGTGGCGTGTGATCGTCGGCACGCTCGCCGCCGGATGCGGCGCTGCTGCGGTGGTGATGCCGGCTGGCTTCCTGGGGTTCGCGATATCGGAGAACTCGCGAAACTGCTCGCTCAACAGCACGCCCTTACCTCTCGTGATCTACTTCTTCGTCGGCATCTTTCTCCTGTTCGTGGCAATACTGTGGGTCCTGGTGAGCTTCATGGTGCGAGCCTTCCGTTCGCCAGCATCGCTGTAGGCCAGGAGCACGTTCTTCTGCAGCCGCGCAAAGAACGATCGTGTTCAGATACGCGAGAGGTGCAGATGGCAGGAGAACGTAAGTGGTCACGTCCGCGAGCGCGCCGTTGGGTCCTCGCCGTCGTGATTCTGGGAGTGCTGCTCTTGAGTTCGGTGCGATTGGTGATAGCTCTGTCGCCTGGTTCAGGGCATACCCGCGGAGACATCATCCTGACCGGAGTCGCACTGGGTACAGTCGTGCTCCCGATCATGATTCTTGTCGCCTTCGCCTTGCCGGGGATCTTCAGCCGCAGGGGGTCGACACGTCTACGAATCACGTACCCGCACGATGTCATCGTGTTCGCCAGCGTGGGAACCGAGCAAGCGAACGCGCTCCGAGCCGTCGCTGCGAAACGCAAGCTCTTCCGGACCCCGCAAGGACTTCTCGTCGTGCTTGCTTCAACGTGCATCGACGTGTGGAACTCGCGAGGAACGCGTCTCCTGATCCATATCGAAACCGATCGCGCGCGATACGAGGTCGGGGAGTACACCACCCTTGGCAGGTCATACCCGGCGCTGATCGTCGATATCGTGCGCTGCTCAGCGATCGGATCACAGAACACGGTCACCGTCGGTCGGCTTCCCACCGGACGAGCGACTCTCATTGGCGGCCTGTGAGACCCATGGGAACGAGGCAGCGCATGAACCCGAAGAAGCGACCGTCGAAGGTGAAGGCATCGGTCGCGGTTGTCGGTGGCGGGATAGCGTTATTCATCGCCGCCTACCTGAGGCTTGTCGCACTGCTTTCGTCAGCCGGAGACCTGAGTGGCTCACTGGGCACGGATGCCACCCTGTGGCTTTTCATCGTTGCGCTGCTCTTCGCCTTCGTTGTGGTGCTTCTTGTGCTGCTCCTCTCGACGGCGAAGGTGAAGCGTGGCCTCGGGCCACTGCGCAGGGAGTTTCCGGCGGCGCTCGTGCAGCCCGTGACCGTACGGGCCGATCAGCTCGACACCGTGCGGGCATGGGGCGTTAGTCCTCACGCAAGGATTCCGGCAGGGAGCGGTTTGGTCGCACAGCTCGTCGTGACCGAGAAGATGGCCGCGCTCTATTGCGGCCGGCGTCCACGGCTGGTGATCCGGTGCGCAGGGGAGGGAATCTTCTTCGAGATCGGCTCCACCACGACCATCTACGGCGACTTCGAACACCTGGCCATGGCTCACCATGACCGGCCGCTTCCGCCGATCGCGATGTTCCCCGTGGACGAGCGCGGAATCCTCTTCCCCCGACGGATGCGCGGTCAGGAGCTGCGCGACCTCTGCGCTACTGCCACGGAAACCCTCTCCGGGGCATCCGCGCAGAAGCCAGATTCACCGACGCCGGCTCGGGAGTTGAAATGAAGGTCCCGTCTGTCCTGATTCGGTCTACCTTGCGCCCGGCGGCGGGGATGACTGTCGTGCTGGGTTTCGTGTTGGCTCTGGTGTGGGTGACGGGGGTGGTTCTCGGAATCACGACCGGTTCGATCACATTGCTGGGTTTGTCGCTCGGGCTGGCTGTGGTAATCGGGTTACTTGTCTACCTCCTCTGGATTCGCGCGCATCTCGCGGTCGTCTCCCACTTGCGCCAGAGGCCTCACTCAGGCGAACTCCCCGTAGCTGCAGAGGGCTTGGCGTATGCGCCTCCAGAGGCCGTGGCTGCGCCGACGGAAGTGGAGGGTCCGCTGCTTCTGTACGTGGGGGCGCGAGGAGTCCGCTTCGAGCCTCCGCTCCCCGCGGTCGGTGAGATGCTTGCGGTCGAAGACGCGATGACGATAAAGGTGACTCGAGCTGTTCCCTTTCCCGGGTTCAGCAAGGTCGTGAGGATAGTGACGCCGGAGCGAGGGATGATCGACGTCTACCTGCTGGGCAAGAGACCGCTGTGGATCACCCCACCCAGCGACCGTGATGTCGAGGCCATCGCGGAGGCAATGCGGCGCGCGCTACCGGCATGAGGCGGCGGTATCTTTGGTGCACTGGCGGGCGGAGTTTGGCTACTTGCAACCTCGTCGGGAAGGGCAATACTGCCATGACGGCGACGAAGAATGATCCTCGTGTTCCATTCCTGGCGATCGAGTTTCGTGGTGTGTCGGTGGTGGCCTCGATCACTTCCGTCGTGGCATTGACGGGTATGGCGTTCGTGCTCGGAATGCTCCTGCCGATGGGACGATTGGAGCTTCCTGCTCTGCTATTTGCTGTCTTCGGAACGTTTGCCATCGCAGTTTTCGTGCGCGCAACGGTGCTGCGGTGGCGTGGTCTGCGCAGAAGGGCGGACCGGGTACAGGTGCGGGAAGGATACCTATCGACGATCCTGTTCACTGAGGTCTTGATCACGTCGGGCGCCACAGCTTCCAAGCACCGTGCAGGAATTATTGCGCTCACGCCCCAGGAGCTTCTCCTTCTGGACGGCACCGGTACCAACCAGCTGATACGTCCCATTCCCAAGGCATCGCTCGTGCAGATTCGTCGAATCGATCGCGCGCTCCGTGCGGCGGTGCCCACTCTCTCGGTCGAGTGGGAGAGCGGGAGTATTGATCTCGCCCTCCCCTCGCAGTCGGGAGTATCTCTTGGGTCGATTACGGAGCTGGAGGTGGATTCCCTGGTAGCGGGGCTCAATGCATGGAAACGTCACGGTCTACTAGGCGGCGGTGCTCAGTGTTCGAATCCCCTCAAACGCTTGGCGGAGCCTTGAGGGGTCGGCGCGCACTCGTTGCTTCCGCTGCGACGCTTGCCATGCTCGGTCTCTCAGCATGCGATCCAGCGGTGGAACCTCCGAATTGGGCTGCGCGTGTGGTTGATGGTGCCATCGAACTCTCCTTTTGCGAGCCCTTTGCCGCCGACGAGCTCGGCGCGGATGTCGAACAGACCTCAGGACCGCGCTGGCGAGAGTTCTGGAAAGCGACGGGCGACATCCAGGCAAGAACAGGAGACTCACTCACACTGGGCCAATCGGGACTGGGTGTGACGTATGAGCGAATCGACCAGAATGTGGTCGACGAGCGCAGCGTCATCCTGGTATTCGCCTACGTTGACAATGAACAGTCAGAAAGAGCGTGGTTCGACTTCGCTGACGCCACCGAAGCCCGCCCGTGGGTGCATTCCAAAGCTGCGGCTTCCTCGGAGCCGTGCACGGAACCCTGAATGAGACGCCTGACCGGCTTCCCGGTGCTGACGCTTCCAGATGGGCGCGGGGCGGAGGGCTGGCGTTTGGTGCTGGTTGCAAGCGCGACGGCGGGCTGGGGGTGGTCATGAGATGTCAGCATCGATGTCGCTGATCAACTTTGTCGTGGGCGTGATACTAATCCCCGTGGCGGGTTGATCGTTGTCTACCGACGATCACTGTTCAGGTCTGCCGTTCGTGCACAGCGCATAGTCGGGAAACGTCAGGCGCGTGCGGTCGAGAGACTGTCCAGTCCGTTCTGGATTGGGATGGTCGGGGTCGGCGGGATGCTGATGGGGCTAGCGATGACGATTGGAGCTGCAGTTCTGCAGTTCTGCAGTTCTGCAGTTCGCGTAGCTTGTCGCGCGCCAGATCGGTGCTCGTCCGCTCTCGATTACCTCAGTCCCGCCGAAGACGAAACACTTCACACCGACACCGACACCGAGATCGCGGCATGATCAACGCACACCAACCGTCCGGAAAACCGGGCCAAGCTCCGTAGGAAGTTTGCCGTCGCTATATGGGAGTAGAACGCAGAAGAGCGCGGCGCCGTGTGATCCGCTGGCTCTCGGTCGTCGTGGCGCTGGGCATCCTCTGCGTCAGCACGCTGAGGCGCGTGATCGCGGTGTCGTCTGATTCAGAATCTTCCCGCGCTGATGTAGTCCTGGCCGGCATCGCCGTGGGCGTCGTCTTATTGCCGATTGCCGTGGTTGGCGCTTTTGCGATGTCCGGAATTGACGGTCGACGCGGGACAGCGCGCCTCCTGAAGCGCTATCCGCACAACGTCGTCGTTGCTGCCGGGATCGGGTCTGAACAAGCAGCGGCACTCCGCTCGATCGCTTCGATCGACCGACCATTCTCAACCCCGCGCGGGGCGGCGGTTGCGCTCGCGCCGACGTTCATCGAGGTGTGGAACGCGCGAGGATCACGTGTTCTGGTCCGAGTCGACGTGGACTCTGCACTTTTCTCTGTGGGGGAGTACACGACGTTTGGCAGGTCGTACCCCGCTCTGGTCGTCGATATGAGGAAGGGCGGCGTTCGCACAGTCGTTCCACTGACGTTGAATGACGTCAGCCGGCGGATCGTTCCGAAGCTCCTCGACGCGGACGAGCTCGCCGTGATCGTCGACAGGCTCCGTGCCTCCGAGGAGCTGTGACGGTCGCACGTCGTCGAGGGATGTACGCGATGTCCAGCCTCAGCGGGAGAATCGCCCGCGCGGCCAGCTTCTGGTGACCCGGCATCCCCGCTACTCTTCTCGGCAACCCGACGAAGACGCCTGGAGGGCAGCGGATGAGCGATTTCGGCAGCACCACCCCGATCCACCTGGAGCGCAGCGACGGCAAGGGCCTCGCGGCGGGCACGCTCGGCCTGTGGGGCTCGACCGTCATCGGCCTGGCATCCACGGCGCCCGTCTACTCCCTCGTCGCGACGCTCGGCTTCGTCGTGCTCGCCGTGGGGGCGCAGGCCCCGATCGCTTTCATCATCGCGTTCGTGCCGATGCTCTTCATCGCGTTCGCCTACCGCGAGCTCAACAACGAGATGCCCGACTGCGGCACGACCTTCACGTGGGGCACGAAGGCGTTCGGCCCGTGGGTCGGCTGGATGGGCGGCTGGGGGGTCGCGGTCGCGGGCATGGTCGTGCTCGCGAACCTCGCCCAGATCGCGTCGGTCTACTTCTGGGACCTGTTCGGCCTCGACCTCGAGAACAACGACTGGCGCATCATCCTCGTCGCGGTCGCCTTCATCGCCGCGATGACGTGGGTGAGCTGGCGCGGAGTCGAGATCGGCGAGCGCATCCAGAACATCCTGCTCGGCGTGCAGTACCTGGCCCTCGGCATCTTCGTGGTCGCGGCGCTGTGGCAGTTCTTCGACGGCTCGGCCCCGGGAGCCACCGCGTTCGATTGGAACTGGCTCAACCCGCTCGCGTTCACCGACTTCCACGGCTTCACCGAGGCGATCCTGCTCGCCCTGTTCATCTACTGGGGCTGGGACACGTGCCTCGCCCTCAATGAGGAGACCAAGGACCCGAAGCGCATCCCGGGTCGCGCCGCGCTGCTGACCACGATCATCCTGCTGTTCACGTACGTCTCGGTCACGATCGCGGCGATGATGTACGCGGGTCTCGGCGAAGACGGCACCGGCCTCGGCAACGAGGCGAATGCCGACGACTTCTTCCTCGCGATCAAAGACGGCCTGCTCGGACCGTTCGGCTGGCTGCTCGTCGTCGCCGTGCTCATCTCGGCGGTCTCCTCGACCCAGACGACGATCCTGCCGACCGCGCGTGGGACGCTCGCGATGGGCGTGTACCGGGCGCTGCCGGCGAAGTTCAAGGACGTGCACCCGGTCTACAAGACGCCGTCGTTCTCCACCATCGTGGGCGGCGTCGTCGCGATCTGCTACTACGTGGGCATGACCCTGATCAGCGACAACATCCTGCAGGATTCGATCGCCTCGCTCGGCCTCGCGATCGCCTTCTACTACGGCATCACCGGCTACGCGTGCGTCTGGTACTACCGTCGCGACCTCAAGAACTCGGCGCGCGAGTTGTGGGTGAAGGGGATCTTCCCCCTCCTCGGCGCGCTCATGCTCACCTTCGCGTTCGTGCAGTCGGCGATCGACATGTGGGACGTCGACTACGGCAACACCGTGCTCCTGGGCATCGGCGGCACGTTCGTCGTCGGCATCGGCGCGCTGCTGGTCGGTGTGGTGCTGATGCTGGTCTGGTACCTCTTCCCGCGGTCGAAGCCCTTCTTCGGCGGCAAGAGCCTCAACCGCGACACCCCGGTCATGGTGCCGGACGAACCGGGGGAGTTCATCCGGTCGATCGACGGCGGCGTCTGACTCGGGGTCGCCGGTCTCCGTCGGCATAGGCGGCGGCGCGGGCGGGCGAGCCCCCGTCCGGGTGCCACGGTGCGAGGATGGACGGATGACCGCCACCCACGTGATCACGGGCGCCGGATCCGGCATCGGGCGCCTCATCGCCGAACGTCTCGCCGCACGCGGCGACCGGCTCGTCCTCGTCGTGCGCGACGAGGCGCGCGCCGACGACCTCGCGAGCGTCCTCCCCGGGAGTACCTCGATCGTCGCCGACCTCGCTCGGCCCGACGCGCTTGCGGCGGCGGTGCAGGATGCCGCGGACGTCGCTGACCTCCCGGACGCGATCGACACCCTCATCCATGCCGCCGGCATCGTCGATCTCGGCCATGTCGCCGATCTCCCCGTCGCCGCGTGGACCGAGCAGCTCGCGGTCAACCTGGTCGCGCCCGCCGAGCTCACGCGCCTTCTGCTGCCGCGGCTGCGCGCCGCGCGCGGGCAGGTGGTGTTCGTCAACTCGGGTGCGGGGCTGACCGCGCATCCGGACTGGGCGGCGTACGCGGCATCCAAGCACGGCCTCAAAGCGCTCGCCGACGCCCTGCGCGGCGAGGAGGCGGAGCACGGCGTCCGCGTCACGACGGTGTACCCCGGCCGCACGGCGACGCCGATGCAGGAGAAGGTGCACGCGCAGGAGGGTGCCGCCTACGACGCCGACCGGTGGATCGACCCCGCGTCCGTCGCGACGGCGGTGCTGACGGCGATCGATCTGCCGCGGGATGCCGTGATCAGCGACCTCACGGTGCGGCCGGGACCGCGCTGACCGACACTCCGGTCAGGCGGTGCGCAGCGGTCGGATCACGCGGCACGGGTTGCCCGCGGCGACCACGCCGGAGGGGATGTCGTGGGTGACGACCGACCCGGCGCCGATGACGCTGTCGTCCCCGATCGTCACTCCGGGGAGGATCGTCACCGATCCGCCGAGCCACACGTTGTCGCCGATCGTGACGGCGGAGGCGCGCTCCCATCCCTCGCGGCGACGGCCGGGCTCTTCGGCGTGGTTGGGGGTGTAGATGCTGCACCGGGGACCGATGAGGCAGTCGGCACCGATCGTGACGTAGCCGCCGCCCACCACGAGGAAGTCCTTGTTGAGGAACGTCCGGTCGCCGATCGTCAGCCCGATGCCGTAGTCGAGGTTGATCGGGGGGCGGAAGTCGACCCCGGTCCCGGCGCCCGGGACGAGCTCGGCGAACAGGAGCTGCGCCTCCTCGGGGTCGTCGAAGAAGATCCGGTTGATGCGCGCGCACGTCGACTGGGCCTTCCAGGTGAGGCCGGGCAGGGTGTCGGAGGTGCGGTAGCGGATCCACTCGCCCGCGAACAGGGCGCGGACGTCCTCGTCGTTCTCGAGCGCGGCATCCAGATCCCGTGAGTTTGTTGGCATAGAAAACATATTAGCGGAGCCGCCCCACCGCGCGTCGGTAGGCTGGCTGTGTGGACGGCAGCGACAACGGCGTCGAACTCGACGATGTTCTCACCGACGCCCGGCGGCGCCTGGCGGGGTCTCCGCGCGAGCGGCTGGGCGACTGGGCGCACGCGCGCAAGCTCCTGGGCTTCGGGCGCGCGCCGCGGATCGTGCCGGTCGGCGAGGCGTGGCACGTCGGCGTGCTCCTCATCGCGGACGCCGAGGTCTACGCGACCGGCGACGTGCTCCGCGCCCGCACCGAGGCGCCCCGCGGCTTCACGGCACAGGCTCAGCGAGAGCGGTCGGAGCGCGCCGCCGCCGCCGCCCGCGGCGGCTTCGCCGACGGTGAGATCGTGCACCTGGGGGCGGTCCCGATCGATCTCGACGCCGTGGCACGCGGCGAGGCATCCGGCCGCCTGTCGTGCAGCGACGGGGTCGTCCTGGTGCGGTGGAGCACCGGTGGCGCCACACGCCCCCTGGCGGACTACCTCGACGAGCAGCTCGAGCTGCTGGGGCGCTGAACGGGGCGCATCACCAGAGAGCGGCGAGCCAGGCGGTCTGCCGCATCCAGTGGTGGATGCCGCCGCCTTCGTGTCCGTTGAACTCGTAGACCGCGAGGGTCTTGTCGGTCGAGGCGAGGGCGTGGAACGCGGCGAACACCGTCGACGGCAGCACGATCTCGTCCATGAGGGCGACCGAGACGAGTGCGGGGGCGGTGATGCGACGCGCGAGCACGGCGCCGTCGAAGTACGAGAGGGTGCGGCGCGTGGCATCCGCGGCCTCGCGATGCATGGCGAGGTAGCGGGTGATCTCGGTGAACGGATCGTGCAGGCTGCGGGTGATCGCTCGCGGGAAGTCGCAGAGGAAGGGCACATCGGGCATGACGGCCCCGACGCGGCCCGACAGCGCTGCGGCGGCGAGCGCGATGCCACCCCCCTGGCTGCCGCCCGTGACGGCGATGCGATCGGGGTCGACGAACGGCATCGCCGCCACGGCATCCACGAGGCGCACGGCATCGGTGAACACGCGCCGGTAGTAGTACTCGTGCGGGTCGCGGATGCCGCGGGTCATCACGCCCGGGATCGCGGGCCCCGACCCGTGCGGGTCGGGAGTGTCGCCGAGGCTCCAGCCGCTGCCCTGCCCGCGCGTGTCCATGACGACATGGACGTAACCCGCCGACGCCCAGCCGAGCCGCTCACCGGGGAGCCCGCGCCCGCCGCCGTAGCCGACGAACTCGACGACGGCGGGTGCGGGGAGCCCGTCACGGGGCCGCAGCACCCAGCCGCGCACCGGTTCGCCGCCGAAGCCGGGGAAGGTCAGGTCCTCCACGATGACGGTGCGGACAGGTCCTTCGACCGGCACGCGGGCAGCCTCGGAGGTCGACGCAGCCCGCGCCCGGTCGATCGTCGCGGCCCAGAAGTCGTCCAGGTCGTCCGGTTCGACAAGTGCCGGGGCGTATGCGCGCAGCTCCTCCAACGGCAGATCGGTGTACTGCAGGGCCACGGTCAGCCCTTGCCGACGATGACACCGACACTGCGGGCGTCGGCGGCCGAGACCGGGTGGATCTCGCCGGTCAGCTCGATGGCACCCTGAGTCTCGCGGTCGGCCACCGACGCGCCGACCCACAGGTCCACCCGCCCCGGTTCCACGACGCGCCGTCCGGCCCGGTCGGTGAAGGCGAGCCGAGCCGTCGGCACCTCGAACCGCACGCGCGCGCTCTCGCCCGGAGCGAGCTCCACGCGGGCATAGCCGAGCAGCTGTGCGACGGGACGCACGACGCTCGCGTGCACGTCGTGCGCATAGAGCTGCACGATCTCCACGCCCGATCGTGCGCCGGTGTTGGCGACGGTCACCTCGACGGGGAACGAGCCGGACGTCGCCGTGCTGGCCGGTGCCCACAGATCCGTGCGGCGGAACGTCGTGTAGCCGAGGCCGAAGCCGAACGGTCGCACCGGAGTGCTGTCGGCGCTCGTCACCTCGCTCGGGCCGCCCAGCGGCGGCTGCAGATAGGAGTACGGCTGAGCGCCGGCCGATCGCGGAAGCGACACCGGAAGGCGTCCCGACGGTGAGGCGGCCCCGGCCAGCAGGCGCGCGATCGCCGTGCCGCCCTCCTCCCCGGGGAAGAACGCCTGCACGACGGCGGCGGGGGCGCCGGCGCCGTCGAGCGCCCACGACAGTGCGTACGGACGGCCGGTGAGCAGCACGACGACGACGGGCGTCCCGGTCGCCACGACCGCCTCGACGAGCTGCCGCTGCACCCCGGGCAGCTCGAGGCTCTCGGTATCGTTGCCCTCGCCGACCGTGCCGCGCCCGAAGAGGCCGGCGCGGTCGCCGACCACGACGACGGCGACATCGGCGTCCACCGCGGCATCCACCGCTGCGCGGAAGCCGGAGCGGTCGTCGCCTTCCACGGTGCACCCGGAGACGGCGGTGATCTCGGCATCCGGCAGCTCCGCCCGCAGGGCCTCGACCACGGTGGGGATCGCGAAGCCGAGCGGTGTGCCCGGGTGGTGCGCGAGCACATGGTTGGCGAACGAGTAGCAGCCCATGAGCGCCGAAGCGTCATCGCCGTTCGGGCCGATGACGGCGATGCGCCGGGGCGCGGCCAGGGGAAGAGTGCCGTCGTTGGACAGCAGGACGAGGGAGCGCTCGGCCAGCTCTCGGGCGAGGGCGCGGTGCTCGGCCGTGTCGAGATCCACCTCGGTGGGCGGCTCGCTGTCGTCCGGGTCGAGCAGGCCGAGCTCCTCCTTCTGCGCGAGCACGCGCAGAAGGGCCCGGTCGACGAGCGTCTCATCGATGCGACCGGAGCGGATGCCGTCGCGCAGCGGCTGCGCGTACGCGTCGCCGCTCGGCAGCTCGACATCGATCCCGGCGGTCAACGCGAGGCGGGCCGCCTCGATGCGATCGGCGGCGACGGCGTGCATCGTCTCGAGGAACGCGACGGCGAAGTAGTCCGACACGACGACGCCGTCGAAGCCCCACTCGCCGCGCAGGAGGTCCGTCAGCAGGTGCTCGTCGGATGCCACAGGCACACCGTCGATGTCGGTGTACGAGTTCATGACACACCTCACGCCACCGTCGCGCACGGCCATCTCGAACGGCGGGAGGAACACGTCGGAGAGCTCGCGCAGCCCCGCGTGCACCGGGGCGTGGTTGCGCCCCGCCTGCGACGCGGAATAGCCGACGAAGTGCTTCAGCGTCGCATGCACCCCGGCATCCTGCAGGCCTCTCACGTAGGCCGTGGCGATCGTGGCGACGACGTACGGGTCTTCGGCGATGCACTCGTCGACCCGACCCCAGCGCGGGTCGCGCACGACGTCGAGGACGGGTGCGAGCGCCTGATGGATGCCGAGAGAGCGCATCGACGCGCCGATCGCGCGGCCCATGCGCTCGACGAGGTCGGGGTCGAACGTCGCGCCCCACGCGAGCGGCGTCGGGAACGTCGCCGCCCGCCAGGCGGCGAGGCCCGTCAGCGCCTCCTCATGCACGATCGCGCCGATGCCGTGACCGGATGCCGCGCGCAGGCGCCGCTGCTCGGCCCACAGCCACGCGGCGCGCTCGACCGCGTCGACGGGTCGCGTGCCATAGACGCGGGTGAGATGGCCGAGCCCGTCGACGGTCGCCTCCTCGTACCTCGCCGACGTCGCCATCTCTCCGGCGAGGGGCGCGACGACGTCGTCGCCCTGGTCGACCCAGAACCCGACGAGCTGCGCGACCTTCTGCTCGAGCGTCATCGCGTTCACGAGCGCGTACACGCGCGGCGAGGCGGCAGGGAGGAGGGTCGGGGGGTGGACGGGGTTCTCTGAGATGGTCACGTGCATCAGCCCTTCACCGCGCCGGTCAGGCCGCCCACGATGCGCCGCTCGAACAGGCTGAAGAACACCAGTGCGGGAAGCATGGACAGAGACGTGAACGCGAGCACCTTGGCGGTGTCGACGGAGTACTGCGACGAGAACGCCTGCACCCCCAGCGGCAGAGTGAACGTCGCCTCGTTGTTGAGGATGAACAGCGGCAGCAGGTAGCTGTTCCAGCTGCCGATGAACGCGAGGATGCCGACGGTGATGACGCCCGGTCCGGACAGCGGCAGCACCATGCGCCAGAAAAAGCCCAGGCGCGAGCACCCGTCGATGAAGGCCGCCTCCTGGATCTCATCGGGGATGGCCCGCAGGAACGGCACCAGGATGATGATCGTCGTCGGCAGGGCGAACGCGATCTGCGGCAGGATGATGCCGGCCAGCGAGTTCATGAGCCCCAGGTCGCGGATCACGATGTACAGCGGTGTGATGGCCACCGTGATCGGGAACATCAATCCCGCGGCGAACAGGGCGTACAGCGCTCCGCGACCGCGGAAGGTGTACCGCGCGATGACGTAGCTGGCCATCAGGCCGAGCGCGACGACGCCGGCCGTCGTGCCGGTCGCCGCGATGACCGAGTTGAGCACCTGCTGCCAGAACTGCGGACCGGTGAGGACGGCGAGGTAGTTCTGCACGTTCCACGGGTCGGGCCACCCGGCGGGGTCGACGGTGATCTGCGAGTTGCTCCGGAAGCCGCCGATGATGATGTACAGCACCGGCGCGAGCATGAGCGCGATGACCACGAGCGCGATGAAGTACACGAACGGGTGGCCCCAGGGCAGCGGCTCCTTCGCGCGGCGGCGGCGCTGCCGTGCGGCAGAGAACCCGGAGGTGGCGGTGAGGGCGCTCATCGTGCCTTCTTCCCTTCGTGCTTTGCGGTCTTCGCAGTGGTGATCGCGCCGGCCGTGTCTCGCCTCAGCACGAACCGCTGATAGACGAGAGCCACGGCGAGCGAGATCACGAAGATGACGACGGCCACGGCGTTCCCGTACCCGTAGTTGCCGGCGTTCCGACCGTTGACGACCATGTAGGTCGCCATCGTGGAGGTGCCTGCGGTGGAGGCCACATACTGGCCCCAGATGATGTAGACGAGGTCGAACAGCTGCAGTGCGCCGATGATCGACAGGAAGGCCCAGATGCGCAGCGTGGGCGCGAGCAGCGGCAGGGTGATCCGCCAGTGCATCTGCCAGTAGCCGGCGCCGTCGAGGGCGGCCGCCTCGTAGAGCTCTTCCGGGATGCCCTGCAGGCCCGCCAGGAAGAGGATGACGGCGAAGCCCACGTACTTCCAGGTGAGGATCGCCATCAGGGTCCAGATGGCGATGTCGGGGTTGGCGATCCAGTCGTTGGCGAGGGCGCCGAGCCCGAGGCTCTGGAGCAGGCCGTTGAGGGCGCCCTGCGTCTGCAGCATGAGACCGAAGCCGGTGCCGACGACGACCTCGGCGATGACGTAGGGAACGAAGATCAGGACCCGGATGAGCGACTGTCCGCGCATGCGGCGGTTCAGCAGCAGGGCCAGCAGGACCGCGACCGGGCCCTGCAGGACGATCGACGCGATGACGATGAAGCCGTTGTGGCCGAGGGCTTCGAGGAAGGTGGGGTCCGTGAGGATCGTCAGGTAGTTCTGGAGCCCGACGAACTCGGTCGGCGGGCCGTATCCCTGCCAGCGGAAGAAGCCGTAGTACGCCGCCATGACGACGGGGAAGATGACGAAGCCGAGGAACATGATGAGCGCGGGGCCCACCAGGACCGCGATCTCGAGTCGGTCGGCCCATCCGGAACCGCGGGGACGTCGGCGCCGCGAGGGCGGGGGCGACGTGACGCCGCCCCCGCCGTGCTGCGCGAGATCCGCGTCGGGAGAGCTGACCGCCACGGGGGTCTCGCGAAGGGACATGAGAGTGATCAGCCCTTCTTCGCAGCGGTCGCGACGGACTCGATCATCTGCTGCGGCGTGCTCTTGCCCGCCAGCAGGTCGACCACGGCCACGTTCAGCGCGTTGCCGACGTTCTGGCCGAGCACCGTGTCGAGCCACTGCGACACGAACGGCGCCTTGTTGTACGCGGCGAGGACGGCCTTCAGGTAGTCCTCCTGGACGGCCTCCTGCGCGACGGTGTTGACCGGCGGAGCGCTGAAGGCGGCGTAGTACGCCTTCTGCTGGTCGGCCGACGCGATGAAGTTGAGGAAGTCGGCGCACTCCTTCGGGGCCTTCGCCGAGCACGAGTAGCCGTCGACGCCGCCCATCATCGAGCCGGGCTCGCCCTGACCGCCGGAGATCTCCGGGAAGGGGAACCAGGCGAGGTCGGGGAGGGGCTTCTCGTCCGGGGTCAGCGACGCGATCACGCCCGGGTCCCAGGCGCCCATGAGCTCCATCGCCGCCTGGTGGTTGGCGACGAGGCCGGCCGAGCTGCCCGCGCCCTGCTGGGCGGCGGTGGTGAGGAAGCCCTCGTTGAACGGCTTCAGCGCGGCGAAGTCCTCGAGGTCCTCGGCTGCCTTGAGCCAGCAGTCGTCGCTGAAGTCCTTCGAGTCGCCGGTCGCCTCGATCGTCTTCGGCGAGCACTCGCGGAGCGCGAAGTTGTAGTACCAGTGCGCCGCGGGCCACGCGTCCTTCGCGCCGAGCGCGATGGGCGCGATGCCGGCGCCCTTGAGCTCGCCGACGACCGTCTCGAGGTCGTCGATCGTCGTGGGGGTCGCCGTCACGCCGGCCTGGGTGAACAGGTCGGAGCTGTACCAGAAGCCGCTCGGCAGCACCGCCAGCGGCATGGCCCACACCTTGTCCTGGTACGTCTCGGCCTTGAACGACCCCTCCGAGATCTCCGACTTCACGCTGTCGCTGATCTTGTCGGTCAGGTCCATCAGCTGCCCGGCCTGGACCATGGCCGTCATCTTGCCGCCGCCGCGCTGCAGGAAGATGTCGGGCGCGTCGCCGGCGTTCAGGGCGGTCTGCAGCTTGCCGTCCAGGTCTTCGTTCTGGATCGACTGCATCTTGATGGTGACGTTCGGGTTCTCCTTCTCGAACGCCGCGACGGCGTCCTTCCAGAACTGCTGGCCCGGACCGGTCGTGGAGTTCTGCCAGAGCGTCATCTCGACGGCGCCGCCGGTGCTGTCGCCGGACCCGCCGCCGCTGCAGGCGCTCAGACCGAGAGCGCCCGCGACCAGGAGCGCTGCCCCGGTCAGGATCTTGTTCGTCTTCATGTGATTCCTGTCCTCCTCATTGAGCCTCACCTCGATCATCCGAGGCACGGAGCATTCCGGGCCTTCGGGATCCGGAATGCGCCCAGTGTCGCCATTTGTTGTCAATCGCGTCAAACGTTTTCAAAAACCTTTTCCAAAACGTTTAGCACGGCAGTACGATCGGCACACCATGAGTCGGCGAGCCACCATCCACGACGTCGCGGCGGCCGCCGGCGTGTCCGTTGCGACGGTCTCGAAGGCCGTCAACGGAAGATACGGCGTCGCGAGCACCACCGTGACGCGGGTGCTGGATGCCGTCGCCGAGCTCGGCTACGAGTCGAGTCTCGTCGCCAGCAGCATGCGCTCGCGGCGGACCGGCGTCATCGGGGTGCTCGTGTCCGACTTCGAGCCCTTCTCCGCCGAGGTCCTCAAGGGCGTGGGCGCGGCGCTGCGCGATCACCGGTACGACCTGCTCGCCTACAGCGGGTCGCGCGATCGCGACCCCGCCGGGTGGGAGCGTCGCTCCCTGAGCAGGCTGAGCGGCACGCTCATCGACGCGGCCATCATGGTCACGCCCACGATCGTGGGCGTGCCGACAGACATCCCGATCGTCGCGGTCGACCCGCACGCGGGACGCGTCGGCATCCCGTCCGTGGAGTCCGACAGCCTCGCGGGCGCGTTCGAGGCGACGTCCTACCTCATCGAGCTCGGCCATCGCCGCATCGGCTTTCTCGCCGGGCGCCCCGAGCTGCGCTCGTCCGAGCTGCGCGAGGCGGGCTATCGCCGTGCGCTCAGCCAGGCCGGCATCGCGTTCGACCCGCGGCTCGTCGCGGTGGGCATGTACGATCCCGACACGGTGCGGTCGGTCTCCCGCCCCCTCCTGCAACAGGCCGATCGGCCCACCGCGGTGTTCGCCGCCAACGACCGCTCGGCGCTCGGGCTCATCGAGGTCGCGACGGACCTCGGCCTCGACGTGCCGGGAGACCTGTCCGTCGTGGGCTTCGACGACATCCCCGAGGCGTTTCTGAGCGCCCGACCGTTGAGCACCGTGCGACAGCCGATGATGCGCCTCGGAGCCGAGGCGGCCCGACTGGTGGTGGCGTTGCTGGGCGGGACGACCCCCGAGGTGACGCAGCTCATCCTGCCGACCCGGCTGATCACGCGATCGACGACGGCACCGCCGCGCCGCTGACCGGATCGTCGAGCAGCTGCGCGAACGCGATCTCGGCGGCGCCCACGAGAAGCCGGTCCTCGCCGAGGGCGGCCGAGCGCAGCACGAGGTCCTCGGCGTTCGCCGGCATCGTCTGCGCGGCGACGGCCGTCAGGAGGCCCTCGGCATCCTGTTCGAAGAGCGTCGCCAGGAAGCCGCCGAGCACGACGACCGAGGGGTTGAGCACGTTGACGGCATTCGCGAGGGTCGTCGCGAGGATGCGGCGCTGCCGCTCGACTTCGGCCGCGACGTCGGCCGCGCTGTCGGTGCCGAGGGATGCGGCGATCGCCCCCGCGAGCGCGGGCTCGTCGGCGCCGTGGAGGCCGATCGCCGCGAGCAGGCGCGCTCGGCTGACCTCGTCCTCGACCGTGCCCTGCGCGCCGGACCGACGATCGGCGGGCAGGGCGATGCCGGGACGGTTCTGGCCGATCTCACCCGCGTAACCGCCCGAGCCGCGGACGAGCCGTCCATCGATGACGAGACCGCCGCCGATGCCGCTCGCACCGCCGTTGAGGTAGATCACGTCGTCGACACCCCGGGCGGCGCCGTAGAGATGCTCGGCGAGGGCGCCGAGGGTCGCATCGTTGTCGATCGCGGTGGGGAGCTGCGTGGCCGCCATCATGCGATCGCGCAGCGGCTCGTCGGTCCAGTCCAGATGCGGCGCCCGCCGGACGAGTCCGTCGGCGCTGCGCACCAGGCCGGGCACGGCGATGCCGACGCCGATGATCCGGCATCCCGCCAGCTCGTCGTCGCGCCAGCGCGCGATCCGCTCGGCCGTCATCGACACGACCTGCTCCGCCGTCGTCAGATTCGGCAGCTCGGTGCGGTCTCGACGCACGATGCGCCGGTCGAGGCCGATGGCGGCGATGGTGAGCGCGTCGACCTCGGGGTTCACTGCGATCGCGACGATCTCGGGCGCCGCCGCGACGTTGGGCGACGGTCGTCCCACCCGGTGGTGCACGTCGGGTGCGGTCTCGGCCACGAGCCCGGACGAGGCGAGGTCGCCGACCAGCGCGCCGACCGTCGAGCGGTTGAGGCCGGTGGCGTCGGTCAGCTGAGCGCGCGAGAGCGGGCCGTTCTCGTGCACCAGCCGCAGGACGCGCGACAGGTTCGCACGCCGTACTCCTTCAACGGTTCCGTCCGCGCCTGCCATCCGTCCACCATATGAGATCCGCGCTGCCTGGCCGGGGAGGAGGGGAGTGGACGACGGGCGGATCGTGATATAGGTTGTTGACAACAACAAATCTTCGATCCGGAGTTCTCGCGAAGGAGCGCCATGACCACCCCGACTCCCACCCCTGCAGACAAGTTCACGTTCGGCCTCTGGACGGTGGGGTACAACGGCACCGACCCGTTCGGCGGCCCCACGCGGCATCCGCTCGATGTCGTGCACGCGGTCGAGAAGCTCGCCGAGCTCGGCGCGTACGGCCTCACCTTCCACGACGACGATCTGTTCGCGTTCGGCTCGAGCGACGCGGAGCGGCAGAACCAGATCGATCGTCTGAAGGGCGCGCTGGATGCCACGGGCCTGAAGATCCCGATGGTGACCACCAACCTGTTCTCGGCCCCCGTCTTCAAGGACGGCGGCTTCACGTCGAACGACCGCGACGTGCGCCGTTTCGCGATCCGCAAGGTGCTGCGCCAGATCGACCTCGGCGCCGAGCTCGGCGCCGAGACCTTCGTCATGTGGGGCGGCCGTGAGGGCGCCGAGTACGACTCCGCGAAGGACGTCCGCCAGGCGCTCGAGCGCTACCGCGAGGCCGTCAACTTCCTCGGCGACTATGTCGTCTCGAAGGGCTACGACCTGCGCTTCGCGATCGAGCCGAAGCCGAACGAGCCGCGCGGCGACATCCTGCTGCCGACCGTCGGGCACGCGCTCGCCTTCATCGACTCGCTCGAGCGTCCCGAGCTCGTGGGCCTCAACCCGGAGGTCGGCCACGAGCAGATGGCGGGCCTGAACTTCGCCGCCGGCATCGCCCAGGCGCTGTACCACGGCAAGCTCTTCCACATCGACCTCAACGGCCAGCGCGGCATCAAGTACGACCAGGACCTCGTGTTCGGTCATGGCGACCTGCACAACGCGTTCGCGCTCGTCGACCTGCTCGAGAACGGCGGTGTGGGGGGCGGCCAGGCGTACACGGGCCCGCGTCACTTCGACTACAAGCCCTCGCGCACCGAGGACGAGACGGGCGTCTGGGACTCCGCGGCCGCCAACATGCGCACCTACCTGCTGCTGAAGGAGCGCGCTGCGGCCTTCCGCGCCGACCCCGAGGTGCAGGAGGCGCTCACCGCGGCTCGTGTCACCGAGCTGGCCGAGCCGACGTTCGCCGACGGCGAGTCGTACGAAGACTTCGTCGCCGACCGCTCGGCCTACGAGGACTTCGACGCCGGCGCGTACCTCGGCGGCAAGGGCTTCGGCTTCGTGCGCCTGCAGCAGTTCGCGACCGAGCACCTGCTCGGCGCGCGCTGACGCCACCCCCCCCGCTGACCGCGAGACTGCAGTGGCGCGCCCCGCCCCGCCGCGGTTGTCGCCGTTGTCCCACTCTGGGCGGGCGTCGTCCCACTTGCGGCGCAGCATGTCCCACTTCTGGCTGTTTCGCAGGCGGAAAAACGACCCAAAGTGGGACACGGTGTGAACAGGAACGCGGAAAGGATGCCGGAATGGCGCTGGTGATGGGGGTCGACTCGTCGACGCAGTCGTGCAAGGTCGTCATCGTGGATGCCGCGACGGGGGCCGTCGTGCGGCAGGGGCGCGCGAGCCACCCCGACGGCACGAGCGTCGACCCGGGCGCGTGGTGGTCGGCGCTGCAGGAGGCGATCGCGGATGCCGGTGGCATGGACGACGTCGCCGCGTGGGCGATCGGCGGCCAGCAGCACGGCATGGTCGCCCTGGACGAACGCGGTGACGTCGTGCGTGACGCCCTGCTGTGGAACGACACGCGCTCCGCGCAGGCTGCGGCGGATCTGACCGGCGAGTTCGGCGCCGCCGAGCTCGCCCGCCGCACGGGCCTCGTGCCCGTGGCATCCTTCACGATCACGAAGCTCCGCTGGCTCCGCGACTCCGAGCCCGACAACGCCGCTCGGGTCGCCGCCGTCGCCCTGCCACACGACTGGCTCACGTGGCGGCTGCGCGGATTCGGTGCGGCCGTCGGCGACGCGAAGCCCGCGTTCGACGAGCTCGTCACCGACCGCTCGGACGCCTCCGGCACGGGCTACTGGAACCCCGCCGGCGGCGACTACGACCGTGCGCTGCTCGTGGCCGCGCTCGGTCATGACGTGGCCCTGCCGCGTGTGCTCGGCCCCGACGAGTGGGTGACGGATGCCGCCGGGCGTCGCGTCGGCGCGGGCGCGGGCGACAACGCCGCGGCGGCGCTCGGAGTCGGCGCCGAGGTCGGCGACGTGGTGGTGTCGATCGGCACGAGCGGTACGGTCTTCGCGGTCAGCGCGGAGCGGACGGTCGACCCCACGGGCACCGTCGCGGGCTTCGCGGATGCCGACGGGCACTTCCTCCCGCTCGTCGCGACGCTCAACGCGGCGCGCGTGCTGGACGTGGTCGGGCGTCTTCTCGGGGTCGACCACTCGGCGCTGAGCGCGCTCGCACTCGCCGCGGAGCCGGGGGCGGGTGGGCTCAGGCTGCTGCCCTACTTCGAGGGCGAGCGCACTCCGAACCTGCCCGACGCGACGGCGGAGCTGACGGGCATGACCCTGGCATCCACGACTCGCGAGAACCTCGCGCGCGCCGCCGTCGAAGGGATGCTGCGGGGGCTCGCTGCGGGACTGGACGCCATTCGCGGGCTCGGCGTGCCGATCGACCGCGCCCTCCTCGTCGGGGGCGGGGCGCAGTCCGAGGCCGTCCGCCGGATCGCGCCCGAGGTGCTCGGGGTTCCGGTGGAGGTGCCCGCCGCGGGCGAGTACGTCGCGCTCGGCGCCGCCCGGCAGGCGGCCCGTATCGCCTGACCCGCGGGGCCGCTCCGCTCGTCGCGACGGATGCCGGAGGAATGCCGACGCCGCACGCGACGCCGCACGTCACGGCGCGCGCGACGCGACCAATTGGAAGACGAGCACCGTGTTCACGGTCGGCTCGCCGGCGGTATCGCGCTCTCCGGCGCTGTTGCAGGTGATGATGAGCAGCCGGCCGGGGGCCGCCATGGTGACGCGAGGGTCGCTGGAGATCTCGTTCTTGCGCTCCTCGAACGTCTCGACGGCCGCGTACGTGAGCACTTCGGTGGGCGTCTCGAGTGTGATCTCATCGCCCGGCGCGGTGACGTCCGAGATGGTCGAGCACAGGGCCGTTCCGTCGCGATAGTCGTGGCAGTACAGGTAGACGGTGTTCGCGGCGGATGCCGAGAGCACGCTCCCCACCGGCTGGCGGACGCCGTCGACGACCTGGCTGTCCCAAGCGATCGTGTGCTTGTCGTCGGGCTCGATCGCCGAGTAGGTCACGGTCGTTCCGGAGGCATCCGTCGACGTCTTCGTGACGATCTCGTTCGGGCGCAGCTCGTGGATCTCGGCATGATCGATGCCGGCCTCCGGCGCGGTCAGGGTCGCGCCGGCGAACTGCCAGTCGACCCAGGCGGGCGGGGTCGCGCGGGAGGTCGGTGAGGGCTGCGGGGTCGGCGTGGCTCCGAGAGCCGCCGCCGCGGACGTCGTGCTCGGCGCGGGGGAGGCCGGGCCTCCCCCGGTGGTCGAGGTGAGCGTGACCGCCGCGATGCCCGCGAAGAGCACCATGGCCGACGCGAGCACCCAGAAACCGACGCGGGCGCGTCGCTCCGTGCGGTGCCACCGCCGGAGTCGACGCGCCCGCGCGCGCGAGGTCAACGGCCGGACCGCTGCTCCATCCGCGCCCGAGCGGCGCGGTGCCGCATCGCCAGCGCGCCCGCGCCCGCCGCTGCGGTCAGAACGAGCAGGCCCGGCAGCACCGCGCCGCCGAACGGGTCGGCGACGTCCCCGGTCGCGCCGGCCTTCACGGTGTTGGTCGTCGGAACGGACGGAACGCCGGGCTCGCTGGGGGGCAGCGTGGGCGTCGTCGTCGAGCAGTCGATGATCGCGGGAGTGAAGGTCGCGGAATCGCCGGCGTTGCCGCCGGCGAGCACCCAGAACACCTCCACGCTCGTGAGAGTGTTGGGCGCGCCGTCCTCGGTCTCCCCGTTCTGGAGCGCCACCGTCTGGGTGAAGCGGCCGTCATCGCCGGTCTGCGCATCCTCGAAGTAGTTGCGCCCTTGAAGGTAGCTCGCCGTCAGGCTGGCCTCGACGCCCGCCACGGCCGGCGTCGCCTGGATGCCCACGTCGACCATCGCTCCGTCGTCGGTGCAGTACGGCTCACCGATCCAGGGCTCGACGGTGCCTTCCCAGCCCTCGGGCGGCGCCGCCAGAGCCGGTGTCGCGATGGCGACGAGGCCGGCGGCGAGAGCGGCCGAGATCGAGAAGGCGGCGAGCCTCCGGGTCCGGGTCCTGATCGTCATGACTTCTCCTTCTGTGCGGTGTGATGCGGTGTGATGCGGTGTGATGCGGTGTGGTGCGGTGGTCTGGGATGCGGCCCCGCTGTCGCGGCGCCCCTCCGCCCGAGGGGATGCCTCGGGCGGAAGCAGTCAAGCGGCGGGCTGCGTCGAGGTGTCGCCGTGGCTGAGCGCGCGTTCGTCCGCGCGCCGGAGGAAGGTCGCCGGATCGACGCCGAGCAGCTGTCCGATGCGAGCGAGCTGGACGACGTCGAACGGCACGTCCCCCGACAGCCGCCGCTCGGTCGTGTGCGGGGTGGCCTCCAACGCCGCCGCGACGTCACGTCGTGTGCAGCGCTGACGCGCCATCTCGGCGCGGATCTCGTCCGCGAGCGCCGCGCTCACTGCGCTGGGTGCCCGCGATTCCATGCACGCAATATCGCATGGATATCGATACACTGTCAATTCGGCCACCCAGATGGCTCCGATTCCATGCAACTGACAGAATGAGCGACATGATCCGGGGCTACGCCGACTTCTTCTGGGACGCCCTGGTCCTCGAGATCAAGGGCGAGATGGGCCGCCGCGACCTCTCCTCTCGCGGGCTCGGACGGCGCATCGGCAAGTCCTCGCAGTACATGTCCGATCGCCTGGACGGCGGCAGCTCGAAGACGGGGAGACGCGTCGTGCTCTCCGTGTGGGACCTCGCCGCCATGTCGCAGGCGATGAGCGTGTCCGCGGCCGAGCTCGCGGCGCGTGCGCACGAGGTGGCGATCCGCGACCTCTCGGCGCGCAGCGGTGCCACGGATGTCGGTGCCCCTGCGCATCATGGAGAGGACCTGCCGACGGCAGCGCGGCGGGGAGGCGGTCAAGGGCTCCGCCCCTGAAGTCTGAGCGGCCCCTCCGTCTCGTCCGAGCGAGCTGGGGCGAAGGGAGGTGCAGCGTGCATCCACTGTTCGCCGCCGCGGAACGGCTGGGGGTGTCCGTCTCGTCCGCGACGCTCCCGGAGGGCACCCTGGGCGCCTATTACGCCGCCAGCAGAAGGATCCTCATCGACCGGCGGCTGACCCCCGAAGAAGAGGTCGAGACGCTCGCGCACGAGATCGGCCACGTCGTCCTGGGCCATCGTGCTCTCGACGACCCGGTGCTGGAGGCGGATGCCGATGCCTTCGCGGCGATGGTCCTGATCGATCCGATCGCGTATGAGCGGCTGGAGCGCATGGAGCTGTGCGCCCACGACATCGCCGAGGAACTCGGCGTGACGATGCCGATCCTCGCGGCTTTCGTGGCCCAGCTGCGCCGCGACAGCGCGGTGGCACGAGCGGCGGCGCGAATCCGCGCGTCGACATGACCGCCCGCATAGCAAGTGTGCGCGCGGGCGTCCAGGGCCCCGAACCGACACCTGCCGGAAACGTCGGGCCCCGTAGGCTGATCTCACCGAGCAGGGGGAGTTGCATATGCAGGTATGGCCCGGATCCGCGTACCCGCTGGGGGCGACCTTCGACGGCAGCGGCACGAACTTCGCTCTCTTCAGCGAGGGCGCCGAAAAGGTCGAGCTGTGCCTGTTCGGCGACCGCGGCAAGGAGACGCGCGTCGAACTGCGCGACGTCGACGCGCACGTCTGGCACGCGTACCTGCCGACGGTCCAGCCCGGCACGCGCTACGGCTACCGCGTCTACGGCCCCAACGACCCCGCTCAGGGGCTGCGCTTCAACCCGAACAAGCTTCTGCTCGACCCCTACGCGAAGGCCGTCGAGGGGCAGATCGACTGGAACCAGTCGGTCTTCGGGTACACCTTCGGCGACCCCGATTCGCGCAACGATGACGACTCTTCGAGCTCCATGATGAAGGGTGTCGTCATCAACCCGTACTTCGACTGGGCGGGCGACCGGCAGCCGAAGACCCCCTACGCCGAGACGGTCATCTACGAGGCTCACGTGAAGGGGCTGACGGAGCGGCATCCCGACATCCCCGACGAGATCCGCGGCACGTACAGCGCGATCGGGCACCCGGTGATCATCGAGCACCTCAAGCGCATCGGTGTGACCGCGATCGAGCTCATGCCCGTGCACCAGTTCGTCAACGACTCGACCCTCGAGGAGAAGGGGCTGTCGAACTACTGGGGCTACAACACGATCGCCTTCCTCGCGCCGCAGAACACCTACTCCTCCGCCGGCCAGCGCGGTCAGCAGGTCCAGGAGTTCAAGGGGATGGTGCGTGCCCTCCACGCGGCGGGCATCGAGGTCATCCTCGACGTCGTCTACAACCACACCGCCGAGGGCAACCATCTGGGCCCGACCCTGTCGATGCGCGGCATCGACAACGAGGCGTATTACCGCCTCGAGGAGGCGGACAAACGATATTACACCGACTACACCGGCACCGGCAACAGCATGAACGTCGGCAACCCGCACACGCTGCAGCTCATCATGGACTCACTGCGGTACTGGGTGCTCGAGATGCACGTCGACGGCTTCCGATTCGATCTCGCGGCGACCCTCGCGCGCGAGTTCTACGAGGTCGACAAGCTCGCCGCCTTCTTCGAGATCGTGCAGCAGGACCCGGTGATCAGCCAGGTCAAGCTCATCGCCGAGCCCTGGGACATCGGCCCCGGCGGCTACCAGGTCGGCAACTTCCCGCCGCAGTGGACGGAGTGGAACGGCAAGTACCGCGACACGGTCCGCGACTTCTGGCGCGGCGAGCCGTCGACCCTCGGCGAGTTCGCCTCGCGACTGACCGGATCGGCCGATCTCTACGAGCACGACGGGCGACGCCCCGTGGCATCCATCAACTTCGTCACGGCCCATGACGGTTTCACGCTCCGCGACCTCGTCTCCTACAACGAGAAGCACAACGACGCCAACGGCGAAGACGGCAACGACGGCGAGTCGCACAACCGCTCGTGGAACTGCGGTGTCGAGGGCCCCACCGACGACCCGGTGGTGCTGACACTGCGGGCGCGGCAGCAGCGCAACTTCCTCGCGACGCTGCTGCTGAGTCAGGGCGTGCCGATGATCCTGCACGGCGACGAGCTCGGCCGTACGCAGGGCGGCAACAACAACGGCTACGCGCAGGACAACGACATCACGTGGGTCGACTGGGAGCACGTCGATCAGCCGCTCGTCGAGTTCACCGCCGCGCTCACCCGCCTGCGGCGCGAGCATCCGACCTTCCGCCGCAGCCGGTTCTTCAACGGTCGCCCGGTGCGCCGCGAGGAGGGTGCCCCCGTTCCCGACATCGCGTGGCTGCGACCGGACGGCACCGAGATGCAGCCGGACGACTGGGATTCCGGCTTCGGGCGCGCGATCGGCGTGTTCCTCAACGGCGACGGCATCCGTGAGCGGGACCGGCGCGGTCAGGAGATCCACGATCAGCACTTCTTCGTGCTGTTCAATGCCGGCGACGACGACGTGCAGTTCACGATCCCCCGGGCGGAGTTCAGCCCGGAGTGGGAGGTGCTCGTCGACACTGCCGGGCAGCGCGCCGATGAGGTGTCGCTGCGCGGCGGCGACACCGTCGACGTCCCGGCTCGATCGCTCATGGTGCTGTGCCAGCACGAGACCGATGTGCCCGAAGTGGATCACTCCGTCGCCGCGTCGCTCGCGGCGCTGACGACCCCGATCGACATCGTCCCGGCGCCCGCGCCGCAGACCGAACTCCCGCACTGATGTCCGTGCGCCACCACGCAGGAGACGCGCCGACGTCGACCTACCGCCTGCAGGTGCGCGCGGAGTTCGACCTGGATGCCGCGGCGGCGGTGGTCCCCTACCTGCGAGACCTCGGGGTCGGCTGGGCGTACCTGTCGCCGATCCTCCAGGCGGCGGAGGGTTCGCCGCACGGGTACGACGTCGTCGACCCCACCCGCGTCGACGAGGCGCGCGGCGGCGCGGACGGACTCGCGCGGTTCTCGGCGGCGGCGCGGACGGCCGGCCTCGGCATCCTGGTCGACATCGTCCCCAACCACCAGGGCGTCGCCACCCCCGCCGAGAACCCGTGGTGGTGGGACGTGCTGACGTACGGCGAGGCGTCGCGCCACGCGCGTGCGTTCGACATCGACTGGCTGTACGGCGGCGGACGGGTGCGGCTGCCGGTGCTCGGCGGAGAGCTCGACGACGTGATCACGCGCGGCGAGATCACGGTCGCTCCTCCCGCCGGGGGTGCATTCGTCTCGCCCGAGGGTGTATTCGTCTCGCCCGAGGGTGTATTCGTTTCGCCCGAGGGTGCACTCGCCCCGTTCGGGACCGCCACGTACTTCGATCTCACGCTGCCGCTCGCACCGGGCACGGCTCCACAGCAGGCGACGACGGATGCCGCCATCGTGCGCGACGTGCTCGCTCGGCAGCACTGGGAGCTCGGTTTCTGGCGGCGCGAGGCGCAGCTGCTGAACTATCGGCGCTTCTTCACGGTGACGTCCCTCGCCGGCGTGCGGGTGGAGGATCCCGCCGTTTTCGATGCATCGCACGTCGAAGTGACGCGCTGGATTCGCGAAGGGCTCGTCGACGGACTGCGCATCGACCATCCCGACGGTCTCGCTGACCCCGGCAGCTATCTGGACCGGCTGCGCAGCCTTTTCGATGCACCCTCGGCGGAAACGAGTGCACCCTCGGGTGGAATGAATGCACCCTCGGCAGTCGGGACGGGGTACGTCGTCGTCGAGAAGATTCTGGAGCCGGGCGAGGAGCTGCCGGGGTGGTGGCGCACCGACGGCACGACGGGCTACGACGCGCTCGGCGAGATCGATCGGGTGCTCACCGACCCGGGCGGTGAGCGACCGCTGACCGTCGCCGACGCCTTCGCCCGCGGCGCCGCCGTCGACTGGCACGCGCTCATCGCCGACACGAAGCGCACGGTCGCCGACACGTCGCAGGCGGCGGAAGTCGGCCGGATCATCCGCGAGATCCCGGACGGCCAGGGCAGCGCCTTCGACGACGACGAGGAGGCGCGCGAGGCGATCGCGGAGCTCCTCGCCGCGTTCGGCGTGTACCGGGCGTACCTCCCCACGGGGGCCGAGCACGTGCGGGTCGCCGTCGCCGAGGCATCCGCCCGCCGCCCCGACCTGGAGGGACCCCTCGCAGCGGCCGCGCGTCTCATCCGCAGCGAACCGTCGGGCGATTTCGCGCGGCGCTTCATGCAGACGACCGGGCCGATCATGGCGAAAGGCGTCGAGGACCGCGCGTTCTATCGCTTCGGTCGGCTCACCTCGCTGACCGAGGTCGGCGGCGATCCGTCGCAGTTCTCGCTCGCGCCGCGAGAGTTCCACGAGTCTTTCGTGCGTCGGCAGGCGTCGTGGCCGCACGCCATGACCACGCTCACGACGCATGACACGAAACGCTCCGAAGACGTGCGCGCCCGCCTCGCCGTGCTCGCCGAGACCGGTGATCTCTGGTGGCATGCGCTCCGCGAGCTCCGCGCGATCGCGGCGACGGGCGACGGCGCGCTCGACAACGTGCTCTGGCAGGCCGTCGTGGGCGCCTGGTCGGATGACCCGGCCCTCTCCGAGCGCCTGCACGCGTACGCCGAGAAGGCGGCGCGCGAGAGTGCGGTCGGCACGAGCTGGGAGGAGCCCGAGCCCGCCTTCGAGGCGCGCGTGCGCACCCTCGTCGACGCTGCATTCGGCCCCGCGCGCGAGGTCGTCGAACGCGTCGTCGCGGAGATCGGCGCCCCTGGCCGGGTGAACGCCCTCTCCGCGAAGCTGCTGCAGCTCGCGGGCCCGGGCGTTCCGGACGTCTATCAGGGCACAGAGCTGTGGGATCTTTCGCTCGTCGACCCCGACAACCGCCGCCCGGTCGATTACGACGCGCGCCGCGCGCTCCTACGCCGCATCGACGACGGCTGGATGCCGCAGGTCGAGGCCACCGGAGCCGACGCGGGCGCCGCCAAACTTCTCCTCGTCTCCCGCGCGCTGCGGCTGCGCCGCGACCGGCCCGAGCTCTTCACGCGCTACACCCCGCTCGAGATCGTCGGCGCCGCGGCCGCCCACGCGCTCGCGTTCGACCGCGGCGGGGCGATCGCCGTCGCGACGCGCCTGCCCGTCGGACTCGCCGCGCGCGGCGGGTGGGGGGATGCCGCGGTCATGCTCCCCGGTGGGGCGGCCGCGCGTTGGCGCGACGAGCTCACCGGCCGCGTGGTCGCGGGTGGGGCCGCGCCGCTCGTCGACCTGCTCGGGGACTACCCCGTGGCGCTCCTCACGCGCAGCTGAGGGGATGCCGGTCCGCGCTCCGCGAGCCGGTCTGAGCTCGCGAGCGGCGCGCGCCGCGAAAGAGGTGGCCCGAAGTCCCACCTCCGGGGCGGCGAGGGCAGCCTTCGCGCCCCCTATTCCCCGAGCGCACGCTTTCTTACGTTTCATGACAGACCCTTACGTTCCGTGACCGCGGATTGGTGGCGCACCGGGGGCGGGTGGTGGGCTGAGGCATCCCGTTCACAGCCTCACCAGATTTCCAGGAGACTCCCATGTCCCGCTTCACCCGCTCGACCCTCGTCGCGGCATCCGCCGTCGCGGTGGCGGCCCTCATCGCCGGCTGCGCGTCCGGTGCGGGGGCGCCCGCCGCGTCCGACACCGCCGCCGCGCCGCAGTCCGGCGGCACGCTCAGCTACCTCGAGCCGCAGGCGTGGTCGACGCTGTACCCGCCGTCGGCCGGCTTCTACCCGAACGGCGGCATCGTGAACAACATCACCGACCGCCTGCTGTACCAGAACCCCGACACGCTCGAGCTCGAGCCCTGGATCGCGACCGACTACACGGTCAACGACGATGCCACCGAGTACACGTTCGACCTCCGCACCGATGTCACCTACTCCGACGGCTCGAAGCTCACCGCCGCGAACGTGGTGAAGAACATCGACCTCTACGGCAAGGGCGACACGGCCCGTGCGCTCCCCGTCTCCGAGGCGATCAACAACTACGACCACGGCGAGGTCGTCGACGACGACACGGTCGTCTTCCACTTCACCGCGCCCTCCCCGGGCTTCGCCCAGGCGGTGTCCACGATCAACTCCGGTCTGCTGTCGGATGCCACTCTCGATCTCGCGAGCGAAGGCTTCGGTCCCGGCAAGGCGAAGGACATCATCGGCAGCGGCCCGTTCGTCGTCTCCGGCGAGGAAATCGGCACCAAGACGAGCGTCACGGCGCGTGCGGACTACAACTGGGCGCCGCCCTCGCTCGAGCACCAGGGTGCCGCGTACCTCGACGGCATCGACTACATCGTGGCCGCCGAGAACAGCGTGCGCGTCGGCACCGTCGTCGCGGGGCAGGCCGACATCGCCCGCAACATCCCCGCTCCCGATGAGGCGCAGTTCGCCGCTGGCGGGCTCTCGCTGCACGCGGCCGCCACGAACGGCGTCAACAACGGCCTGAGCTTCCGCTTCCGCGAGCCGCGGCTCGAAGACGTGCGCGTGCGCCAGGCGATCATCGCGGGCATCGACCGGCAGAAGATCGTCGACACGCTCTTCACTGCGAACTACCCGCTCGCGACCGGCGCACTCGCGAAGACGGCGCTCGGCTACGTCGACACGTCGAGCTACTACACGTACGACCCGGACAAGGCGGCGAAGCTGCTCGACGAGGCCGGGTGGACGCTCGGCGCCGACGGCATCCGTGAGAAGGACGGCGAGAAGCTCTCGCTCACCTTCAACGAGGCGCTGCCGCAGCCGCGCTCGAAGGACGTCGTTACCCTCATCCAGGAGCAGCTGAAGGAGATCGGCATCGAGGTGTCGCTGTTCGCCGGCGACATGGCCGCGCAGACCAAGGCGTCGACCGACCAGTCGACGATCCAGGTGTACCACTCGATGGTCGGACGCGCCGACTTCGACGTCCTGAAGTCGCAGTACTTCTCGAAGAACCGCAACACGCTGCTGAACCTCAACCCG
Source organism: Microbacterium sp. (assembly GCF_017305435.1). GTDB lineage: Bacteria > Actinomycetota > Actinomycetes > Actinomycetales > Microbacteriaceae > Microbacterium. Next base: position 299,084 of record NZ_JAFKIP010000005.1, read on the forward strand.
GCCGATCAGACGGTCGGCGACCCCGAGCTCGACACGCTGCTGCTCGCGATCGCCTCCGAGCCGACGACCCCCGAGCGTCAGGCCGCGTCGGAGGCCGCGCAGAAGTACCTGGCCGAGAACGCCTACATCCTGCCGATCTTCGAGGAGCCCCAGGTCTTCGGCCTCACCGCCAAGGTCCACGGCTTCGACACCGAGTCGGTCGGCCGCCCGTCGTTCTACTCCACCTGGCTCGCCGGCTGATCCATGTCGTATGTCCTTCGTCGTGTAGGCCAGGCGGTCATCGTCCTCGCCCTGGCCTACACGGCGGCCTATCTTCTCCTCGCGGCGCTGCCGGGCGATGCCATCATCGCCCGGTACGCGGCGCCGGAACTGGGGCTCACTCCGGACCAGATCCAGGCGATCCGCGAGGCCTACGGCGCCGATCAGCCGCTCATCGTCCAGTACGTGAAGTCGATCGCCGGGTTCCTCACGGGCGATTTCGGGTACTCGGTGGCGAGCGGCGCGGCGGTCTCCGACCTCATCGCGACGGCCCTGCCGCAGACGCTCGTGCTCGCCGTGCTCGGCCTCGTCGTCGCGGTCTTCCTCGCCGTGACGATCGCGTTCACCGCGACGTACGGCGCGGGCGGGGCGCTCCGCCGGGTGTTCCGCAGCCTCCCGCCGTTCTTCGTGTCGCTTCCGGTGTTCTGGATCGGCATCATCCTCATCCAGATCTTCTCGTTCCGACTGGGGCTCGTGCCCGTCATCGGCGCGGACCCCGTGCAGGCGCTCATCCTCCCCGTGGCGACCCTCGCGATCCCCATCGCGGCGCCCCTCGCGCAGGTGCTCATCCGCTCGATCGACGAAGTACGCGAACAGCCGTTCGTCACGGTCGTCCGCGCGCGCGGCGCCTCCACCTCGTGGCTGCTGTGGCGCAACGTCGCCCGGAACGCCCTCCTCCCGACCCTCACGATGGCCGGGCTCCTCTTCGGTGAGCTCGTCGGCGGCGCCGTCGTCACCGAGACCGTCTTCGCCCGCGCCGGCATCGGCCAGCTCACCGCGCAGGCGGTCGCGAACCGCGACACTCCCGTCCTCCTCGCCGTCGTCGTGATCTCGACCGTCGCCTTCGTCGTCATCAACCTCATCGTCGACCTGCTCTACCCCGTTCTCGATGCGCGCCTGCGCACAGCCTCGACCGGCACCAGGTCGACCGGCGGCACGGCGGCCGGTGCGCGCCCCCGCGGCCGCTCGCGCACCCCCTCCGGCACTGCGCCCTCGGGCACGGAGCCGGAGCGCATCCCCGTCTCGGCAGGAGGAGCCCGATGACCGCTCTCGCCACGACCGCCGGCCTCACCGAGGACCCGATCGGGACATCCCCCGACCGCCGCATCGCGTGGCGGAGCCTCCTCTCCCGCGCCGGCTTCGTCGTCCCGGCGCTCGTCATCCTCCTCGCTCTCCTGTGGGCGCTGTTCCCCGCGCTGTTCACGTCGCAGAGCCCGACGGAGACCGTCGCCCCGGCGCTGCAGGCGCCGACCGCGGAGCACTGGTTCGGCACGGATGCCACGGGCCGCGACCTCTACGCGCGGGTCGTCTACGGGGCATCCAACTCGATCCTCGGCGCGCTCGTCGCCGTCCTCGTCGGTCTCCTCGTGGGCACCGCGATCGGTGTCACGGGCGGAGCGGTCGGCGGAGCGGTCGATGAGGTGCTCATGCGCGTCGTCGACGTCCTCCTCGCGATCCCCGGGCTCCTCCTGTCGCTCAGCGTCGTGATCCTGCTCGGGTTCGGCACGGCGAGCGCCGCCGTCGCGGTCGGAGTCACTTCCATCGCGGTCTTCGCGCGACTGGCGCGCTCGCGCGTCGTGAGCGTGCGGGTCACCGACTACGTCGAGGCCGCCTACGGCTCGGGCGGCACCTTCTTCGGCGTGCTGTGGCGGCACGTGCTGCCGAACTCGCTCACGCCCGTCATCGCGCTCGCCGCCCTTCAGTTCGGGTCCGCGATCCTGCAGATCTCGACGCTCGGGTTCCTGGGCTACGGGGCTCCGCCGCCGACGCCCGAATGGGGCCTGCTCATCGCGGAGGGCCGCAACTACGTCGCGACGGCGTGGTGGCTGACGGTCCTCCCGGGTGTCGTCGTCGTCCTCGTCGTCCTCGCGACCAATCGCCTCAGCCAGGCACTCCGAGGAGGGGATGCCGCATGAGCGTGCAGCCGCTGCTGTCCATCCGCGACCTTGCCGTGCAGTACCGCACGAGGCGAGGACCGGTCGATGCCGTCCGCGGGGTCTCCTTCGACGTCGAGGCGGGGTCGGTCACGGCGCTCGTCGGCGAGTCGGGATCGGGGAAGACGACGGTCGCCCAGACTGTCATCGGCCTGCTCGCCTCGAACGGCGCGGTCACCGCCGGCAGCATCCGCCTCGCGGAGCGCACCGACGGGCTCACCGACCTCGTCGGCCTGTCCGAGCGCCGCTGGCGGCACCTGCGCGGGCGCTGCATCGCCCTCATCCCGCAGGACCCGGGCAACTCGCTCAACCCGGTCGCGACGATCGGCTGGTCGGTCGGCGAGGCCCTCCGCATCCACGGCTGGAAGGATGCCGCGAAGATCCGCGCACGCGTCCTGGACCTCCTCGAGCGCGTCGGACTCGACGATCCCGAAGCCCGTGCGCGCCAGTACCCGCATGAGCTCTCGGGCGGCATGCGTCAGCGCGTCCTGATCGCCGCCGCGCTCGCCCTCGAGCCCGAGCTGATCATCGCCGACGAGCCGACGAGCGCGCTCGATGTCACGGTGCAGCGGACGGTGCTGGACCTTCTCGACGAGCTTCGCGCGGAGACGGGCACCGGCATCCTCTTCATCACGCACGACCTCGCCGTCGCCGCCGACCGCTCCGACCGGATCGTCGTCATGCGCGGCGGCACCGTGCAGGAGGCGGGGGAGACCGCGGCGGTCCTGACGGCGCCCGCGTCTCCGTACACGCGGACGCTCCTCGCCGACGCCCCCTCGCTCGCCCGCGTCGTCGAACGCACGGCGCCGGTCGCCGCGCGGGCGGTCGACACAGGTGCGGATGCCGCGGATGGCGCCGGTGCCGCCGAGCCCCGCGCCCTGGTCGAGGTCGCCCACCTGACGCAGGAGTTCCGCCGCCCGGGGCGCGCGCCCTTCCTCGCCGTGGACGACGTGTCCTTCTCGGTGGCGCGCGGGACGACGCACGCGCTCGTCGGTGAGTCGGGATCGGGCAAGACGACGACGGGGCGCGCGGTCGCGGGCTTCCGCGCGCCGACGACGGGTCTCGTCCGGGTCGGCGACACCGACGTGACCGCGCTGGGGTCCGGGCGGGCGCGACGTGCGTTCCACCGGAGCACCCAGCTCGTCTACCAGAACCCGTACGCGTCGCTCGACCCGCGGCAGAGCATCGCCGACATCCTGACCGAGCCGCTGCGCAACTTCGACATCGGCACGCGTGCGGAACGCGCCGATCGCGTCGCGCATCATCTCGAGCTCGTGTCGCTCGCGCCCGAGATCGCGGCGCGGCATCCTCGTGAGCTCTCCGGCGGTCAGCGCCAGCGCGTCGCGATCGCCCGCGCGCTGATCGTCGAGCCCGAGCTCGTCGTGCTCGATGAGGCCGTGTCAGCGCTCGACGTCACGGTGCAGGCGCAGATCCTGCGGCTGCTCGCGCGGCTGCAGGAGGAGCTGGGCCTCACCTACGTGTTCATCTCGCACGACCTCGCCGTCGTGCGGCAGATCTCCGACACGGTGTCGGTGCTGCAGCGCGGTCGTCAGGTCGAATACGGCTCGGCGCAGTCGGTCTTCGACGACCCGCAGCATCCGTACACGAAGGAGCTGCTCGCGGCGATCCCCGGCGCGTCCCTGCGCGCGCCCGACCCCCACGAGGCCGATCCCCATAAGGCCGATCCCTACAAAGAAGAGGTGTCCGTATGACCGGCCCCAGACTCGGGTTCTTCACCCGCCTGCTCGAGGACGCACCCGCTGCGGACCGCTACCGGTTCGCGCTCGAGCAGATCGATCAGGCCGAGCGGAGCGGCTTCGCCTCGGCGTGGATCGCGCAGCACCACTTCGGCGCGGACGAGGGCGGCCTGCCGTCGCCCTTCGTGCTGCTGGCGGCCGCGGCCGCGCGAACGTCGCGCATCGCGCTCGCGACGGGCGTCATCACGCTCCCGATCGACGACCCGCTCCGCGTCGCGGAGGATGCCGTCGTCCTCGATCAGCTGAGCGGCGGACGCGTCCAGCTGGGGCTCGCGACGGGAGGCACACCGTCGTCGTTCGCGGCGTTCGGACGCGAGTCCGACCGTCGGCGCGAGATCTTCGCGGAGCACTTCGAGGTGCTGCTCGACGCGCTCGGCGGTCGCGGCATCCGCGGCACCGATTCGCACATCTATCCTGCCGCCGGCGACCTCGGCGAACGCATCTGGCAGGCGACGTTCTCGGTGGACGGCGGACGCCGCGCCGGCGAACGCGGCGACGGGCTGCTGCTCTCGCGCACGCAGCCGCGCGGCGAGGCGGGTCCGGATGCGCCGCTGCACACGCTGCAGCTGCCGATCATTGCGGCGTACCGCGACGCGCTCCCCGAAGGGGCGCCCGTGCGCATCCTCGCGTCGCGGACGGCCGTCGTCGTCGACCCGGAGAACCGCACCCGCGCTTTCGAGCTCGCCGAGGTCGGGCTCCGTCAGCTCGCGACGTCCCTCCTGGGCTTCGACCCGGCCGGCCTCTCCATCGACGACCTCGCGCGCCTCACCGACACGCACATCGGCACCGTCGACGAGGTCGTCGCCTCGCTCCAGGCCGACGCGTCGCTCGCGGAGGTGACCGACGTGTCGTTCCAGGTGCACTCGGTCGCCGCGACCCACGAGTTGACCCTGCGCTCGCTCGAGCTCCTCGCCGACGAGGTCGCCCCCCGCCTCGGGTTCGCGACCGGGCCGGATGCCGCCGCCGATCTCCACGCCGCACACCGTGCCCTCGTGGCCGCCGCCCCCGCTCAGGAAGGAACCCGATGACCACCCCCACCGCGACCGCGGCCGACATCATCGATCTGCTCGCCGGCATCGCCCCCGGCGCCCCGCTCGCCGCCGTGCGGGATCAGCGCGCGCAGGCGCGCGAGAACGCCCAGCGCAGCTTCGCGGCGCTGCTCGAACCCGCCGAGCCCGGCACGTTCCCGCTCGCCGAGCGCTACGCCGTCGCCGCCTTCGTCGCGCAGCTGCACGGCTTCGGCGCGGCGACGGCGTTCTACGGAGACCTGCTCGGCGATGAAGCGCCGGAGCTCGTCGCGCCGGTCGCGGCCGCCGCTGCAGTCGCAGCGAGCGACGGCCCCTACGGCGAGTACCGGGAGCCGAAGCTCGCGGCCGAGTCGACGCCCGGCCTGCGGTGGTCGGCGGAGGCGGCGGATGCCGCGGCATCCGGAGCGCTCGGCGCGCGCCTCGCAGCGGCCTTCGCGCACACGCACCTGCTCGTCTTCCGCCCGCGCGAGGCGCGTGCCGATGCGCTCCGCGCGCTCGCGGACGCGTCGTGGAGCGCCGACGACATCGTCTCGCTGTCGCAGCTCGTCGCGTTCCTCTCCTTCCAGCTGCGGCTCGCATGGGGGCTGCGCGTGCTCGCCGCCGCATCCGACGGCGCCGTGGCCGCCTCGACCGCTTCCGCCGCCTCGACCGAAGGAGCCCTCCGATGACCGCGCTCGTGACCGACTACCCCGACCTCGCCCGGCCCGAGGCGTTCACCCAGCAGGGTCTCGGCTGGGTGCCGTGGCTCGAGCCCGTCGCCGAGGACGCCCTCACCGACGTCCAGCGCGAGGCCCTCATCGAGCCCGCGCGCGCGAAGATGCCGTACTTCCGGCTGCTCGCCCGCGACCCCGCCGCCCTGCACGCGCGCACCCTCACCGATCTCGACATCTTCTTCAACGTCTCGGGCGGCATCGGCCGAGCCGAGCGGGAGCTCGCCGCCGCGGCCACCTCGCGCCGGAACGGATGCGTCTTCTGCGCGTCGGTGCACGCCGCCGCAGCGACGCGCGAGTCGGGCCGTGAAGCCGACGTGCAGCGCCTGCTCGACGAGGGCGTGGACGCCGATCTCGGCGACGAGACGTGGAACGCGGTCGTCGCGGCATCCGTCGCCCTCGCCGAGACGCCGCTCGCGTTCGGCGAAGCCGACATCGCGCGCCTGCGCGCCGCGGGCCTCGACGACGCCGAGATCGTCGACGTCATCGGCGGCGCCGCCTTCTTCAACTGGGCGAACCGGCTCATGCTGTCGCTCGGCGAACCCGAAGTTCCCACCCGACAGCGAGGCAACTGATGAGCATCCCCACCCTTCTCGACCACGTCGTCATCGCCGGCCCCGACCTCGGCGCCCTCATCGACTGGTTCGCCGAGCGCACCGGCGTCGTCGCGGCCCCCGGCGGCGCGCACCCGACCGGCACCGCGAACGCGCTCGTCGCCCTCACGGTCGACGGTGCGCGCGGACCGCAGTACATCGAGCTCATCGGCCCGAACCCCGATCGCGCCGAGCCCGAGCTCCCCGCGACCTTCGGGATCTCGTCGCTCGCCGCCCCCGCGGTGCAGGCCTACGCCGTGCACCCGGCCGACATCGAGGCGACGGTCGCCGCGGCACGCGCGGGCGGCTACGACCCGGGCGACGTCAGCGATCTGTCGCGTCGCACCCCCGACGGCACGCTGCTCGAATGGCGCCTCACCCGCGGCGAGGACCGTCGCATCGACGTGCCGTTCCTGATCGACTGGGGCACGACGCCGCAGCCGGGGCTCAGCGACATCCCCGCGATCGAGCTCGTCTCGCTCGTGCGCACCGAGCCCGACCCGGCGCCGCTGCGCGAGGTCCTCGGTGCATTCGGGCTCGGCGATGGACTCGCCGAGGTCGTCGCGGGCGACGCGCCGGGCTTCCGGCTGACGCTGCGCACGGCCGCCGGGGAGATCGTCGAGCTGTGACCGCCGCCGACGAGATCGCCGCGGCCGTCGAGGGCCTGCGCCCCGACCTCGCCCGGCTCGCCCGCGAGCTGTACGACGAGCCCGAGATCGGCTTCGAGGAGCACGCGTCGGCCGCGCGCATCGCGGCGCTCCTCGCCGCGCACGGCGTGGATGCCGAGGTCGGGGCCTTCGGTCTCGACACCGCGCTGCGCGCGTCGGCCGGGGGCGGTGCCGGTGCGGCATCCGCCCCCCATTTCGCGATCATCGCGGAATACGACGCGCTGCCGGGCATCGGGCACGCGTGCGGGCACAACATCATCGCGGGGGTCGCGGTCGGCGCGTTCCTCGCGGCGGCGCCGATCGTCGCGCGGCTCGGCGGGCGCCTCTCGCTCATCGGCACGCCGGCCGAGGAGAACGGCGGCGGCAAGGAGCTCATCATCCGTGCCGGTGGCTTCGACGACGTGGATGCCGCGGGCATGGTGCATCCCTCGAGCGGATCGGGGACCAGCTCGGTGCTCGGCCAGCGCACGACGGGCGTGCGGCGCGTTGCCGTGACGTTCCACGGCCGCGCCGCGCACGCGGCGGGCGCTCCGTGGCTCGGCCGCAACGCGCTCGACGCCGTCGTCACGGCCTACCAGAGCGTCGCGCAGCTACGGCAGCACATCCTCCCGACCGACCGGCTGCACGGGATCATCACCGATGGCGGCGCGGCGCCCAACATCGTGCCCGAGCGGGCGTCGGCCCTGTTCTATGTGCGCTCGGCGGAGGTCGGCGCCCTCCGGGAGCTGACCGATCGCGTCGTCGCGGTGCTCGAGGGCGCGGCTCTCGCCACGGGGACCCGCGCCGAGATCGACGTCGACCCGGTGCCGCCGTATCTGCCGCTGCAGACCAACACGGCCCTGACCTCGCGCTGGACGGAGGCGTTCGCCGCCCGCGGCCACGAGATCCCGCCGCCCGCCGAGCCCCCGCAGGGCGGACCCTCGACCGACATGGGCAACGTCAGCCGGCTCGTCCCCTCCATCCACCCCTCCCTCGGGCTCGGGGGACCGGACGACGTCTTCCCGCACAACGCCGCGTTCGCCGACCTGACGGTGCTCCCGGCGGCTCTCGATGCACTCGTGGATGCCGCGGTCGCCCTCGCGGCCACGGCCGTCGCGTACGTCGCCGACCCCGAGCTGCGCGCCGCCGCGGCGGCCGAGTTCGCGGCATCCGGCGGCCCGTCGCGCTGGGAGGGCTGACCTCGCCCGGGCGCGCGCCGCGCCCGCACGTCCTCCGCAGGATGTCGCGTTCTCCGCAGGCATGACGGCATCCGGGTGCGGAGTACGCGACGATCTGCGGAGTACGTCAAGGGGAGCAGGGCACCGTGTGCGGGCGGGCAGGATGGTCCCATGACGATCGAGGTGTGGGCGCCGCGCGCGGCGCGGGTGCGGCTGCGGCGACCGGGGCAGGGCGACGTCGACCTCGATGCGGCGGATGCGGGCTGGTGGCGCACGGACGTCAGCCTCGCCGCGGGTGACGAGTACGGATTCGTGCTCGGCGGGGCCGAAGGCGAGGTCGGGGCCGAAGGCGACGGTGACGACCTGCCGGCCCGGCCCGACCCGCGGTCGCGACGCCAGCCTCGCGGCGTGCACGAGCTGTCGGCGTGGGACGACGCGGCATCCTTCCCCTGGACGGATGCCGCGTGGCCGGGCCGCGCGCTCGCCGGAGGTCTCATCTACGAACTGCACCTCGGCACGTTCACCCCCGAGGGCACGCTCGATGCGGCCGCCGCGAAGCTCGCCTACCTCGCCGATCTCGGCGTCACTCACGTCGAGCTGCTGCCGGTCAACGGCTTCAACGGCACGCACAACTGGGGCTACGACGGGGTGCTCTGGTACACCGTGCAGGAGGACTACGGCGGGCCCGAGGCCTACCGGCGCTTCGTGGATGCCGCGCACGCGGCCGGTCTCGCGGTGATCCAGGACGTCGTGTACAACCACCTCGGACCCGCCGGCAACTACCTGCCCGAGTTCGGGCCGTACCTGCGGGACGGTCACGCCAACACGTGGGGAGACAGCGTCGACCTCGACGAGCGCGCCGTCCGCGACCACATCACGGACAACGCCGTGATGTGGCTGCGCGAGTACCACGTCGACGGCCTGCGCCTCGATGCCGTGCACGCGCTGCACGAGTCGGGCGCGCAGCCCGTGCACGTCCTCGCGGAGCTGTCGGCCCGCGTCGATGCGCTCTCCGCCGACCTCGGGCGGCCGCTCACCCTCATCGCGGAGAGCGACCTCAACGATCCGATCATGATCACGGCGCGGGATGCCGGCGGCTACGGCATCCACGCGCAGTGGGTCGACGACTGGCACCACGCCATCCACGTCGCCCTCACGGGCGAGACGGCGGGGTACTACGCCGACTTCGCCGACCCGGGGGCACTGCCGAAGACGTGGGCGGGCGGGTTCTTCCACGACGGCACGTACTCGTCGTTCCGCGGGCGCGACTGGGGGGCGCCCGTCCCCCCGGAGGTGCCGTCGTGGCGGTTCGTCGAGTTCGCGCAGGACCACGACCAGATCGGCAATCGCGCCGCCGGTGATCGGCTCAGCCAGTCGCTGTCGTACGACCGCCTCGCGGTCGCCGCCGTCCTCACGATGACCGCGCCCGGCACTCCCATGCTCTTCATGGGGGAGGAGTGGGGCGCCTCCACGCCGTGGCAGTTCTTCACGTCGCACCCCGAGCCCGAGCTCGCCGAGGCGGTGCGCGCGGGGCGGACGGCCGAGTTCGCCGCGATGGGCTGGGACGAGTCGCTCGTGCCCGACCCGAACGACCCGGCGACCTTCGCGCGGTCGAAGCTCGACTGGGCCGAGGCCGCCGAGGGTGACCACGCGCGCCTGCTCGCGCTGTACCGCACGCTCGCGCGGCTGCGGCGGACGCATCCCGAGCTGACCGATCCCGACCGCGCGGGGCAGCGCGCCGAGGCGGTGGGCCCCGGCCGGTGGATCCTGCGCCGGGGCGCGGCGACCGTCTGGGTCAACCTCTCGCCGGAGCCGTGGCGCCCGGATCTCGCACCGGGCGACGCGGTGTGGCTCGCGACGGCGGATGCCGCGACATCCGATGGCCTCGTGCTGCCGCCGGACGCGGCCGTCGTCGTCGGCCCGCGCGCGTAGCCTGCGCGCCCTGCAGCCCTGGCGGGGTCAGAACGCGGTGGCGAAGGCGCGGAGGATCCGCGGGGGCTCGGACAGCGACGCGGCGAGGACCTTCGCGGCGATGCGGTCGTAGTCGGGCGCCGCGAAGTAGCCGCCGTCGCGGTAGACGGCCATGCGCTCCGTGAACGCGTGACCGGTCGGTTCGGGGTGGAACTGCGTCGCGTACAGCCGGTCGCCGACGCGGTACGCCTGCACGGGGCATCCATCGTTCTCGGCGAGCAGCACCGCGCCGGGAGGCAGCGTCGCCGTGCCCTCCTTGTGAGCGGTGAGCGCCGTGAAGCGGTGCGCGAGGGCGCCGAAGAGCGGGTCTGCGCGGCCGTCGGCCGTCAGTGCGACGGGGGTCGGGCCGGTGTCTTCGGGGTAGGCGCGCGTCACCTCGCCGCCGAGCGCTCGGGTCGCGACGCCGATGCCGTAGCACGTGAACAGTGCCGCGATGCGGCCGGCCGCCGCATCGTCGGCGAGGCGTGCGAGGGACGCCTCGAGCCGGCGCTGCGCGTCGGTCTTGGTCTCTTCGGGGTCGGTCACGTTGAACGGGCTGCCGCCGACGACCGCGCCGCGCCACCGCGACGACGCGTCCGCGGGGAGGGGGTCGCGCACGAGATCCCAGCGCTCCAGCTCGTCCTCGCTCAGGCGCATCGCGCTGCGGAACGACTCGTACTCGGCGGCCGCGGCACCCTCCTGTGGGCGCGCGCACAGATACACGAGCGACGTCATGGGGCGAGTCTAAGCGCCTGCGCGACCCGTTCCGTCAGTGCGACGAGTTCCGTCAGCGCGATGAGTTGGCCGTGCGTCCGCGCACGATGCCGATGAACGCGTCTACGAGCGGCGGCGTCGGGCCGTCGCCCGGCCAGACGAGGGCGACGGTCGACAGCGGCCCGTCGGTGAGCGGGCGGTGCGCGGCATCCTTCCGATGGTGCAGGCGCGCGAGCGACATCGGCACGATGACGACGCCGACCCCCGTCGCCGCCGTCGCGACGGCCTCTTCGACGGTCGCGGGCGGCGCGAACCGCGGGGCGACCGCGCCGGGCACGTCGACCGTGAGCGGCGGATGCGCGGGCGTGATCACGACCTCGCCCGCGAGATCGGCGAGCGTCAGCTCGTCAGCCGCGGTGAGGTGCGAATCGGCGCCGCACACGACGACCGGGACCTCGTCGTAGAGGGTGATCGCGTGCAGCCCCGCACGGTCGATCGGCAGCCGTACGAGCGCGGCGTCGACGGATGCCGAGGCCACCGCCGCGCGCTGATCGTCCATTCCGAGCGGGACGAGCTCCAGCGGGACGCCGCTGTACCGCGTCTTCCAGACGTCGATCCACTTTCCCGGCGTCGCGCCCTCGATGGCGCCGAGCCGGAACGGTCCGGGCGGGAGGGCGGATTGCGGGGCGGGTTGTTGTTGTGATCGCGGGGGTGCGGGCTTCTTCGCGGACGGCGCGGGCTTCGACGTCCGCGCGCGCGATGCCGCGCCCGCTCCGCTCTGCCGTCGCGGGCGCCCGGGACCGGGCCGCCCCGCCGCACTCCGCCCTGCCATCCCGCCAGCGTAGCGCGGGCCATCGGGCGCGCTGCGCGCCGATCTTCGCTCCTCGAGGGCTCAGGCCGCCAGACGCAGCCCGCGGCGGTCGGTCGCGACGGTCTCGCCGTCGGCGATCTGCTCATCGTCGCCGATGAGCGATCCACCCGCGACGCGCGCGTGCGCCCCGACGACGGTGCGCACGCCGATCTTGGCCTTCGAGCCGATCGCCGCACCGGAGCCGATGTGGGCGTGCGGTGCGATCTCGGCGCCGCGGCCGATGACGGCATCCGGTTCGATCCACGCTCCCCGGCCGATGTGCGCGCCCTCCGCGATCTGCACGCCCGGTTCGACGTACGCGCCCGCCTCGACGAGCGCGCTCGCGTGCACCTTGGCGCCGTTCGCGATGAGGCCGCGACCGTTGACGTGCTTGCGGTAGCGCAGCGTCTTCCCCTGATCGTCTTCGATGTCGACGTAGTTCTTGCCCACGAGTCCTCCTCGCGGAATGCAACCGGAGGGCGCGGGGATTCATTCCCGCGGATGGGGCCGGACGGATGCCGGGGTCAGCCGAGGCGCATCGGGTTGCGAGAATGGATGCCGTGACCGCGCCCGCCCCCGAGCCCGACCCGACGACCGGGCCCTCTCTCGTCTTCGACGAGAAGAACAACGAGCACGGAGTCGCCGAGGATCTGCTGGGGCTGGCGACCGGGACGTTCCTGGTCTCCCTCGGACTGCATCTGCTGCACGCGGCGCACGCGGTCACGGGCGGCACGGCAGGTCTGTCGCTCCTCCTCGGCTACGCGACGGCCTGGCCGTTCTGGCTGCTGTTCCTCGTCATCAACGCGCCGTTCGCCCTCCTCGCGGTGTGGCGACGCGGCTGGGACTTCACGGTGCGCACGCTCATCTGCATCGGCGCGGTGTCCGGGTGGGCCCTCGTGCACGACGCGCTGTTCCCCGTGGGATGGATCGAGCCCTGGTACGGCACGCTTGCGGGCAACCTCCTCGCGGGGGTGGGCGTGCTGATCCTGTTCCGCCATCGGGCGAGCGTCGGCGGCATCAACATCATCGGGCTCGAGATCCAGGACCGCACGGGCTTCCGCGCCGGCTGGACGATGATGATCTTCGACGTCCTGATCGTCCTCTCGGCGCTCCTCGTCGTCCCCTGGACGAACGTGCTCATGAGCGCGGTCGGCGCGGTGCTGCTGAACCTCGTGCTCGCGCTCAATCACCGACCCGGTCGGTACCTCGGCCACTGAGGGGAGCTCCGCTGGGGCGGCGCGGTGAGCGCCGGACGCGCGCCGCATCAGCGGGCGATACTGAGATCATGACCGCTCGCGTCGTCATCGCGTTCGACAGCTTCAAGGGCTCGATCGCGGCATCCGTCGCCGTCCACGCCTTCGCCGCCGGCTGGCGTGCGGCGAGGCCGGGCGACGAGCTGATTCCACGACCGATGGCGGACGGCGGCGAAGGCACTCTCGAGGCCTTCGCCGCCGCCGTGCCCTCGGCGCGCCGGGTGCCCGTGGTGGTCCGCGGACCCCACGGCGCGGACGTCGCCGCGTCGTGGTTGATGCTCCCTGCGGCAGCGGGCGATGTCGGCGTCACGGCCGTCGTCGAGCTCGCCTCCACGAGCGGTTTCGAGCTGCTCGACCAGCCCAGCCCGTGGGATGCCGACACGTCCGGATTCGGCCAGGCCATCGCGGACGCGCTCGACAGCGGCGCTCGCCGACTGATCCTGGGCATCGGCTCCAGTGCGTCGACCGACGGCGGCGCGGGTGTGCTGACGGCGCTCGGCGCGCGACTCACCGACGCGACCGGCGCGCCGATCGCGCCGGGGCTTCGCGGCCTCGGCCAGCTCGCCGACGTCGACCTCTCGGGGATCCGGCGGCTGCCCGAGGGCGGTGTGACCGTGCTGTGCGACGTGACGAGCCCGCTCACCGGCCCGCGCGGCGCGGCGGCGGTGTTCGGTCCGCAGAAGGGGCTGGATGCCGATGGCATCCGATTCGCCGACGATCGGCTCACGCGGTTCGCCGAGCTCCTCGGCGGGCTCGCGCACGCGGAGACCCCCGGCGCCGGAGCCGCCGGGGGCACCGGCTACGCGCTCCTCGCGTGGGGTGCCCGACTCGTGCCGGGGGCGGCGGAGATCGCTCGTCGCAGTGGCCTCGCGGAGGCCGTCTCGGCCCCGGACACCGTGCTCGTGGTGACGGGCGAAGGCTCCTACGATGCCCAGTCCCGCGCGGGCAAGGTGCCGGCTTTCGTCGCAGATGCGGCGGATGCCGCGGGTGTCCCCGTTGCGCTCGTCGCGGGCAGGATCGCCGACGACGCCGATCTCGCTCCGTTCCGGGCGGTGGTCGCGCTCACGGACGTCGCGGGTTCCGCGGCCGCGGCCGTGGCGGATCCGGAGCGCTGGTTGAAGGCGGCCGGATCACAGCTCGCGAGGCTGACCGACGGGCTGGTCGACGGCTGAGCCGGTCACGTCTGGCAGACCGGGCACCAGAAGACGATCCGCTCGCTCGTCGTGGTGGCACCGAGATCGGCGCGGCGGATGAGTGTGCCGCACCGCCGGCACGGCTTGCCGCCGCGGCGATAGACCCAGTCCTGCTGACCGGGGCGGGTGTCGCCCGTGAAGGTGCGGCCGGACCGGTCGCGGTTCGCGCGGATCATCCGCGCAGCCGTGTCGACGAGTCCCGTGACGGCCGGGGCATCGAGCGCAGACGAGGGGCGGGTGGGCAGGATGCCGCGGACGAAGAGCAGCTCGTTCGCGTACTCGTTGCCGAGCCCGGCGAGATTGCGCTGATCGAGCAGCGCCACGTGGACCGCGCGCGCGTCGGCCGCGAGGTTCCGGGCCGCGGTATCCGGGTCCCAGTCCGGCCCGAGCAGGTCGGGTCCGAGGTGCCCGACGAGGTCGTCCTCGTCGGCGGTGGGCACGAGGTCGACCATCGCGATCTCGAAGCCGACGGCGGTCGCCCGCGCGGTGCCGACGATCGCGCGCGCCTGGTACTCGGGGGCACGCCAGCGCTCGCCGGGGCGGAAGACGAGCCAGCGCCCCTCCATCTTCAGATGGGAATGGAGGGTCAGCTCGCCGATGCGCATGAGGAGGTGCTTGCCCCGGGGCGTCACGTCGCGGACGACCTCACCGGTGAGATCGGCGGTCGCATAGCGAGGAACGCGCAGGTCGAAGCGCGTCACCTCCTGGCCGGCGAGCGCGTCGTGGAGACGCCGCGCGGTGCGGAAGACGGTGTCGCCTTCAGGCATGGGAGGGCCCGGCCGTGGTGCGGTGATCTCGATACACCGCGGCTGCACCGCGGCACTCGATCACCGTCGGAGTCGCCGCGCATGCGCCGCGGCACTCGATCACCGTCGGAGCCGGCGACAGCCTCACCGCTGCCGCCGGAGCGTCAGGCCGCGGCTCGACTCGACGAAGCCCGCGGCGAGAAGGGCGCGCCCGACCGGCGTGCCGTAGACGAACGCTCCCGACACCTGCTCGACCGTGAGGGTGTCGAGTCGCCGCGCGCGCGCGGCGTCGACGAGGCTCCGCGCCGCTGCGGCGAGCACCGCGTCGTCATCCGAGAACGCGAGCGCCGAACGGCCGCCGCGCTCGAGGTACAGCACGAGCGCGCCGTCGACGAGCACGACGAGACCCCCCGCCTTGCGGCCCGGGCGGTGGGCGACGCCCTCGAGCGCGGGCCAGCCGAGAGCAGCGCCGTACGGGTTGGCGGGATCGGTCGCGGCGAGGGTGAGCGCGTGCAGCGGCGCCGGATCGGGGAGTGCGGCGAAAGTCCGCAGTCGGTCGACGGTGGCGGATGCCGCGAACTGCGCCGCGCCGAGGCGCTCGATGAAGTACCCGCGACGGGTGTGCCCGGCGTCCTCGAACCCGGCCAGGATCCGATAGGCCTGGGCGAAGCCGCCCGGCAGCCCTTCGGACTGCACGCTGCCGCGCGTCACGACCCCGTAGCGCTCGAGCAGCATGCTCGCCGCGGCCGTCGCGCGGAGCGCGTCGTCGGTGCTCGGCTCGGGCAGCAGGGACCAGCGCCCACCCACCAGCGGAGGTCGTGCGGGCGCCGGGGCTCCCGCCGTCGCCCCGCGCACCGCCGCGAGCGGGACGCCGCGGAACATCCGCGCCCGCGGTGTGCGCCGCACCGCGCGGTGCGCCTGCGATCCTCCGCCCAGGAGCGCGCGCACGGGCGCGAACGTGTCGTTCGTGACGCGTCCCGTCCAAGTGAGGTTCCAGAGCGCGTCGATGACCGCCTGCTCGCTCGGGGCCCCCGTCATCGCGACGAGCTGCGCGGCGAAATACGCCCCGCCCGAACCCAGCGCCGTGAGGAGCTGCTGTTCGAGAGCGTCTCGGGCGGCGTCGGGTTCCGCGCCGTCGTCGTGAGGGGCGAGAGTCAGCGCGGCGGCATCGGCGGGATGCAGGGCGATCCACCCGTCCCGGCCGGGCAGCGATCCATGCCCCGACCAGACCACCTCACCGGTCGCGGTGAGCTCGTCGAGCATCGTCGGTGCGTAGTCGGAGACGCGCGACGGCAGGATGAGGGATTCCCACGCGCTCGCCGGCAGCGGCACCCCGGCGAGCTGCTCGATCGTCGCCAGCACACCATCGATGCCTTCGAGCGGCCGCCCGCCGACCGACCCCGCGACGTGCTGCCAGGACGGCAGGAACCGGGCGAAGGCCTCGGGGGCGACCGGCTCGACCGTCCCGCGGATCGCCGCGAGCGAGCGCAGCCGCAGGCGCCGGAGCACCTCGCTGTCGCACCACTCCAGATCGCCGGCGTCGGAACCGCCCATGCCATCGGGTGAGGCGCCGGGCCTCGCACCCCGCGAGGTCTCGGCGGGGAGGAAGAACCCGCTCGCGATGCGCCCCTGCGACTCCAAGCGCTGCAGCGTCTGGCGCGCGACCGCGGCGCCGATCCCGAGCCGCGTCGCGACCTCCGATGTGCGGAACGGCCCGTGCGTGCGGGCGTGGCGGGCGACGAGGTCGGCGAGCGGATCGGCGACCGGCTCGAGGAAGGCGACCGGGATGCCGACGGGCAGCGCCACCCCGAGGGCGTCGCGCAGACGCCCGGCATCCTCGATCTGCGCGACGCGGGCCTCGCCCGCGATCGTCACAGCGATCGCGCGCCGCGCCGTCACGAGCTCGTCAAGGAGTGCTGCCGCCGTGGCGCGGTCGGCGGGTGCCTCGGGTCCGTCTGCGAGGCGCAGCGCGACCTCGTCGGCGCTCAGCGGCCCCAGCAGCCGGAGGAGGTCCGCGACGCCCTCGACCCCGTGGACGCGCCGATCCGGTGCCAGGCGCTGCGCCTCGGCTGCGAACTGCGCGATGACGGCGGGATCGAGGAGCTCGCGCATCTCGACCTTGCCGAGGAGCTCGGACAGCAGCGCCGGGTCGACCGACAGCGCGGCGGCCCGCCGCTCGGCCAGCGGCGAGTCGCCCTCGTACATGAACGCGCCGACATATCCGAACAGCAGGTCGCGGGCGAACGGCGACGGCTGGCTCGTCGTCGTCTCGACGAGGCGGATGCGCCGATCGGCGATCGACCGCGCGATGCGCAGCAGCGCGGGCACGTCGTAGACGTCCTGCAGGACTTCGCGCAGTGTCTCGAGGATGATCGGGAACGTCGGGTGGTTCTTCGCGACCTCCAGTAGCTGCGCGGACTTCTGGCGCTGCTGCCACAGCGGCGACCGCTTGTGGGGGTTCAGGCGCGGCAGCAGCAGCGCGCGAGCGGCGCATTCGCGGAAGCGGGAGGCGAACAGGGCGGAGCCGCCGACCTCGTCCGTGACGATCTGTTCGAGCTCGTCGGCGTCGAAGACGAAAAGCTCGGCGCCGGGCGGTTCGCTCTCGGCATCCGGCACCCGCACGATGATGCCGTCGTCGCTCGCGACCGCCGACCCGTCGACGCCGAGCCGCTCGCGGATGCGGGCGTTCACCGCGAGCGCCCACGGCCCGTGCACATGCATGCCGTACGGGGAATGCAGGATGATGCGCCAGTCGCCGACCTCGTCACGCGACCGCTCGACCGTCAGCGTGCGGTCGGTCGGCAGCGTTCCCGTCGCCTCCTTCTGCTCGGCGAGGTAGGCGAGCAGATTGCCGATCGCGTTGTCGTCGAGTCCCGACTCGCGCAGGCGCTCGGTCACCTTCTCCACGGGGGATGCCGCGACTTCGCGCGAGAACGCGCCGAGCGCCTCGCCCAGCTCCGCCGGCCGGCCCAGGCCGTCGCCGTGCCAGAACGGCAGCTTGCCCGGCTGACCGAAGGCGGGGAGGACGTTCACGCGATCGTGCGTGATCTCGACGATGCGCCAGCTCGTCGTGCCGAGCGTGAACACGTCGTTCACGCGCGACTCGTAGACCATCTCTTCGTCGAGCTCGCCGACCCGGGCATTGCGCGTCTCGCCCGCGACGAAGACGCCGAACAGCCCCCGGTCGGGGATCGTGCCGCCGCTCGTGACGGCGACGCGCTGCGCGCCGGGGCGGCCCGTGAGCGTGCCGTGATCGCGATCCCAGACGACACGCGGGCGCAGTCCGGCGAACTCGTCGGAGGGGTACTTGCCCGCGAGGAGGTCGAGTGTCGCCTCGTACGCCGAACGCGGGAGGGTGCGGAACGGCGCGGACCGCTTGACCGTCTCGAACCAGTCCTCCACCTCGATCGAGCCCGTCGCGCAGGCGGCGATCGTCTGCTGCGCGAGGATGTCGAGTGGATTCGCCGGCACCGAGATCGCCTCGATCTGCCCCGCGAGCATGCGCTCGGTCACGACCGCCGTGTGCAGCACGTCGCCGCGGTGCTTCGGGAAGAGCGCGGCGCGGCTGATCTCGCCGACCTGATGCCCGGCGCGGCCGACGCGCTGCAGGCCGGATGCCGCGGACGGCGGCGCCTCGACCTGGATGACGAGGTCGACGGCGCCCATGTCGATGCCGAGCTCGAGCGAGCTCGTCGCGACGACGCAGCGCAGCACGCCGCTCTTCAGCTCGTCCTCCACCTGGGCGCGCTGCTCCTTGGACACGGAGCCGTGGTGCGCCTTCGCCAGGATCGGCTCCACGCCCGCCGAACTGCCCGCCTGCGCCATCATCTCGGCCGGCGGCTTCGTCGCAGCCTTATCCGGTGGCCGAGTAGCCGGCGCAGCCGGCGTATCGAGACCATCCAGCCGCTCGGCGTAGATCTCGTTCAGCCGCCCGGTCAGCCGCTCGGCGAGCCGCCGCGAGTTGGCGAAGACGATCGTGGAGCGATGCGCGAGCACACGGTCGACGATCGCCTCTTCGACATGCGGCCACACCGACCCGGTGACCTCGGAAGGCTGCGAGGGGGTCGCGAACCAGTCGCCGTCGCCGGCATCCTGCGCGTTCTCCGCGGCGTCGGCGGCATCCGCGCGCTCGGCGGGGGCGGACCCGGGCGGCGGGGGCGGGTTCAGCATGTCGTCCATCGGCACGACGACGCGCAGCTCGAAGGTCTTCGACGCGCGGGGCGCGACGACCTCGACGGGAGCCGAGCCGCCGAGGAAGCGCGCCACCTCGTCGATCGGACGCACCGTCGCCGACAGCCCGATGCGCTGCGCGGGTGTCTCGAGCAGAGCGTCGAGGCGCTCGAGACTCACCGCGAGGTGCGCGCCGCGCTTGGTCGCCGCGACCGCGTGCACCTCGTCGACGATGACCGTGTGCACGCCGCGGAGCGTCTCGGATGCCTGCGACGTGAGCATGAGATACAGCGACTCAGGGGTCGTGATGAGGATGTCGGGCGGTTCGGCGACGAGCTTGCGCCGGTCCGCGGAGGTCGTGTCGCCCGAGCGCACCCCGACGGTGACGTCCGGTACCGGGATGCCGAGGCGGCGCGCCGACTGCCCGATGCCCACGAGTGGCGAGCGGAGATTGCGCTCGACGTCGACGCCGAGGGCCTTGAGGGGCGACACGTAGAGGATGCGGGTCGTCGCGGCATCCGTCTTCGGTTTCTTCCTCTTCGCAGTCGCCGTACGCGCCGATTCCGCGTCGGACGCGACGGGAGGTGCCGGGCGCTCGCGGAAGACCCGGTCGATCGCCCACAGGAACGCCGACAGCGTCTTGCCAGAGCCGGTCGGCGCGACGACCAGCGCGTGCTTGCCGTGCGAGATCGCCTCCCACGCGCCGATCTGCGCCGGTGTCGGCTTCGCGAAGGCGCCGCGGAACCAGTCCTGGGTCGCAGGACCGAATCGCTCGAGCACGTCGCTCATCCGTCCATCTTCGCGCGCACCCCCGACATCGGTGCGGGTGTTCGCCGACAGCGCCCGGGCGCGGGTTCGGCCCGCGCCGGGCCGATCGGCCCGGTCAGGCCGGTCATCGCGGCGGAGCGGCATCCGCGGCCCACGCCGCTCCCAGCGCGAAGAGGGTCGACACCCCGTAGTGGCTCATGGCCGCGGCGATGCGCCGACGCCCCGTTCGCGGGTGGACGCCGATCCGACGGGATGCCGCGTCGAGCGTCAGCCCCCTCCGCATGAGCAGGAGGAGCCCCGTCCACGGCTCCGCGGGTGTCGTCATCGGGGTTGCGATCCGCCAGAGCGAGGCGAAGTACGCGGAGAGCAGCCCCGCCAGCGCGCCGCTGCGCACACTCACGACGCTCGTCGGCCGATGCTCGCCCCATTCGTACGGAATGGCGATCTGGTCGCCGTCGACCCAGAACCAGCTCGGAGGGTCGTCGAGGAACCGGTAGTCCATGCCCGCGGCGGTGAAGGCGCCGAGCAACTCGGCCATCGCCGGGTCGTCGGCGACCGCCGTCGGGAGGATCACGCGGACGGCGTCCTTACTGCGGAACGCCTCGGAGAAGCGGACCACGCGCTCGTCGGGGCTCGTCAGGAATCGCTGGATGTCGGGGAGCACGGCATCCAGCGTCCCGGTGTCGCGTCGGCCGAACTCGAACCACACGTCTTCCGAGGCGCGCGGTCCGTGGCGCGTGACGACCGGCATCGGCTCGGCCGAGGTCTGGCCGATCGACCAGTGCCCGATCATGCCGGGGAGCTCCGTCACGACCCGCTCGATCTCGCCGAGGAGGTCCCGCGCGGTCGTGCGGAGCTCCGCCGCGTGCGCCGCGACCGACTCCGCCGCCCAGTCCGCGGGGTTCGGGTAGCGGATGTCCTCACCCTGTCCGTCGACCCCGCCGACCCGGCCGCGTGCGCGCAGGCGCGTCACCGCCGCGTGCACGTCGTCGATCGGGAGCTGCGCCAGGGCCGCCAGCTCCGTGATCGTCGCGGGGCGGCCGCGGTAGGCCAGGGCCAGGAAGGAGGCGTCGTCCATCGACCCAGAGTGTCCTCTTGCGGACGCGTCCGCAAGAGGTTCTTGTCACCAGCGTGGACGGTTCAGGACACTGAGGTCATGAACCTGCGTGGACGGAGTCGGCGGATCGCCGTTGCGAGCGCTCTCGTCGTCGCCCTCGCCGGCGTGCTCGCCGGCTGTGCGCCGGCGGCGCAGGCTCCGGATGCCGACGCCGCTTTCGCCGACCGGATGTCGGCGGCGCTGCTGCAGTGGCGCGTGTCGCCGTCTACGGGACCGTTCGCCTATACGATCCCGGGCACGGCGCTCGCCGCCGCGATCGGTGACGGCGACGTCGTGGCGACCGCGAGCGGCGACGGCGCTCCGGGTGTGCCGCTGGAGGCGGCATCCACGTTCCACATCGGGAGCATGACGAAGCTCTTCACGGCGGCGCTCGTCATGCAGCTCGACCAGGAGGGCGTCCTGGCGCTGGACGACACGATCGACCGCTGGTTCCCGGACGCCCCGGGCGGCGGGCAGATCACGGTGCGACTGCTGCTGCAGCACGAGAGCGGACTCAGCGAGCTCGACTTCGATCTCGTCGGCCATGTGAGCCCGCAAGAACTCATCGACGACGTCTTCACCCGGCCGCCTGTCTTCGCACCCGGCACCGAGTACGCCTATCTGAACGCCGGCTACATCATGCTCGGCCGCATCGCCGAGCTGGCCGCCGGCACTCCCTACGAGGAGCTCGTCCGCACCCGTTTCATCGAGCCGCTCGGCCTGACGCACACCTACCTCGACGGGGAGGGGTCCGGCCCGGACGCGGTGAACGGCTTCGTGCTCACGTGCGCGGGGGGTGAAGGCGCCGACTGCGCCGGGAAGAACGGCGCCGTCGAGCCACAGCAGCCTTCGCCGCAGTGGCCGGGTGCGTGGTCGGCCGGCAGCATGGTGAGCTCGGCCGCCGATCAGGCGATCTGGATCCGCGCGCTCGTCGGCGGCGACGTCGTCGACGCGGCGCACCTCGACGAGATGCTGACGATCACGCCGCTGTCGTCGGAGTACTATTCGGCCGCGTACGACGCCTCCGGAGTGCCGCACGTGCAACTGGGGGAGGGGGCGGGCCTTGCGACCTGGATGGTGCCCGGGGTCGGCACCTGCCACGGTCACGCGGGAGCCATTCCCGGGTCGAACGGCATCGCGGCGTACTGCCCCGACACCCAGCTCGCGATCGTGATCCTGAACGCCATCGAGCCCGCGGGGCTCACCCCCGGCTACCCCGGCCTCACGCCCCTGACGGGTGGCGCCCTGTGGGCCGTGGGCGCCCGCGGCGAGTGACGGCCGTACCGGCTCAGCCTCTCCGGCATCCCGTCTTCGGCTCTCCGGTGCGCCGTGTTCAGTCCGCCCGGCGTTCCGTCTTCATCCCGTCCCGCGTTCCGTATTCAGTCTGGACACCAAGCCGCACGAGGCCGCCGCGCGGAATCCCGCGGGTCGCGCGGCGGGCGGGGTGCGGGCGGACTGAATACGGAACGTGCGGGGGCGGCCTCACCCCGCCGGGGGGTCGGCCCGGGCGGCGATGTGAGCCTCGGTCAGCCGGCCATCGCGCAGCTCGAGCACGAGGCCCAGGCCGAGGCGCGCGAGGAACGCGTCGTCGTGGCTCACCACCAGGACGCCCCCGCGGTAGGCGGCGAGGGCCTCGACGAGCTGATCCACCGTGTCAAGGTCGAGGTTGTTCGTCGGCTCGTCGAGCACCAGCAGCTGCGGCGGCGGATCGGCCATCAGGACGCACGCGAGCGCCAGACGGAACCGCTCACCCCCCGACAGCGCCGCGACGGGGCGCAACACGGTGTCGCCGCGCAGCAGGAAGCGGGCGAGCCGGTTCCGCAGCTCGACATCTCCCACGCCCGGTGCCGCGCGGCGCAGGTTCTCGAGCGGCGAGGCGACGTCGTCGAGTCCGTCGACGCGCTGCGAGAGGTATCCCACGCGGTCGGTGTGCGCGCTCGCCTGTACCGAACGCAGGCTGAACCGGCTCTTCCGACTGTCTTCAGGCTCGAAGCCGTCGATCCAGCCTGCTTGTGGAACGCCGGAGACCTCGGCCCGCGCCTGCCCCTCGCCCCCCGCCGCGGCACCGGCAAGCCGCTGCAGCACCGTCGTCTTCCCGGCGCCGTTCGGTCCGACCAGCGCCACCCGCTCAGGCCCCTGGATCACCCACGACCGGCCGTCGCCGCCCGCGCCGTCGGTGACCGATCTGAGGGTCGCGAGTCGCCGCCCGGCTCCGACGCCGGGGTCGGGGAGGTCGATGCGCACGCTGTCGTCGTCACGAACCCGGCGCTCTGCCGCATCCAGCGCCGTCCGCGCCTGCGACTCCTTCCCGGCAGCCTCGACCCGCAGGCGCCCGGCCGATTCCTGCGCCGCGCGCTTGCGCACGCCCGCGACGATGCCGGGTACCCGCTTCTCCACGAACGCCCGTCGGCCGTTCGCCGCACGCGTCGACAGCACCTGCTCCTGATGGATGCGGTCGCGCCTCTCGCGTCGCACGACCTGCCGTGCCGCCGCCTCCGCGTGACGGGCGGCGGCCTGCTCGGCATCCAGCGCCTCGCGCCACAGCGAGTACGGGCCGCCGAAGATCGACAGCGCGCTGCCGTACAGCTCTGCCGTGTCGTCCATGAGCTCGAGCAGAGCGGTGTCGTGGCTGACCACGATGAGGGCGCCGCGCCAGCGCCGCACGAGCTCGTAGACGCGGGCGCGCGCGTCGCGGTCGAGGTTGTTGGTCGGTTCGTCGAGCAGCGCGATCGGCGCACCGCGCAGACGCACGCCGACGAGCGCGGCGAGCACGGCCTCGCCGCCGGAGAGCTGGCCGATGCGGCGATCGAGCGCGTCCAGGGGCAGCCCCGCCTCCGCGAGCGCCGCGCCGGCGCGCGCCTCGACGTCCCAGTCGTCGCCGACGGCGTCGAAGTGGGCGGGCGAGGGGTCGCCCGCGGCGATCGCGCGCACCGCGTCGAGCGGTGCGGCCACGCCGAGGACGTCCGCGACACGGCGGCCCGTCGTGAGCGTCAGCCGCTGGGGCAGGAGGTCGACGGCTCCGGTCGTCGAGATCGTTCCGGATGCCGGCTCGAGAGCGCTCGCGATGAGCGCGAGCAGCGTCGACTTGCCGGTGCCGTTGCGCCCGACGAGGCCGGTGCGGCCCGCACCGAAGGCACCCGACACGTCGTGCAGTGCCGTCGTGCCGTCGGGCCAGGTGAAGGTGACGCGGTCGAGGATGACCGCGGGGGTGGGGGAATGGGTGGTGGGCATGGGTCCTCCGGGTCGCGGATGCGCAGACGCGGCGGACACCGGTTCATCGGCGGCGGCGTGCCGGAGCACGGCCGCGGAGGAGGCGGAAGGTCGACGGTCGGCGCGGAAGGGATGCGCGGACGCGTCGGTGATCCGGCCCGGAAGAGCGGAGGTTCGACGATCAGCGCGGGGTCACTGCGCGGCGTCGATACGCTTCAACGGCTCTTCCTCACACTCGGGACGGGGACGACCCCACTGTAGCCGTGCGGGCTGAGGGATGCCAGGGAGCCGGTCCGCTCATCCCCGTGGTCCTCATTGCGCTGGCGCGTCGAGCCGCTTCTGCAGGAACGTGCGGACGTCGGCGAGCTCCTCCTCCGACACGCTGTGCGTGAGCCCCGGATACACCCGCCCGCTCAGCTCGACGAACCCGGGCAGCCACTCGGTCGTACGCGCGATGCGATCGGCCGGGATGACCTCGTCGCGCGCGCCGCGGCCCCAGAACACGGGCGGTCGTGCAGCGGCGAGTGCGGCATCCCTCGGCAGCTCGCCGTCCGCGACGAACCCGGCGAGCACGACCGCGAACGCGATGCGCTCCGGCGCGAGCCGCAGCGTCTGCAGCGCGATCACGCCGCCCTGCGAGAACCCCAGGAGCCCGACCGGCGCGGCGTCGGGGGCGACCCGCCCCAGCCACTCCAGAACGCGTTCGGATGCCGCGGTGACGGCGGCTGCGGCATTCCGATCCGCCGCGTGCAGCCCCTCGATCGGGAACCACGACCAGCCGGGCGCCGGGAACGGCGGCGAGAGCGGTGCGCGCACCGCGGCGACGACGAACTCCGGCGGCAGGTACGGCACGAGGCCGAAGAGATCGCCCTCGTGCGACCCGTACCCGTGCAGCAGCACGAGCAGCGGCCGGTCGCGCAGCGCGGCGGTGCGCTCGTCGGGCGGCACCGACCAGAGCACGGCGTCGTCGTCGAGGGCGGGGATCTCGCTCATGCGCTTCATCCTGGCATCCACCCCCGACACCGGCACCCCCCGACACCGGCACCCCCGGTACCGGCATCCACCCCCCGGCGTGACGCCGCCGACATCTTCGCCGCCGCCGACCGCCATCGGCGCGCGTGCAATCGACGGGGTATACATGAGGCATGGCCGTCCGCACCCCCGACCCCGATCCCGCCGACCGCGACGACGACGGCGCGCGACGCGGGCACCCGCTCGGCGACGGCTCGTTCGGGTCGCCCGCGCCCGGGAACGCCGCGAATCCCGGATGGCTCACCGACGTCGAGCTCGCCGAGGCGCGCCGCCGCCTGCCGATCCTCTACGTCGAGGCGATCCCCGTCCGCACCGACGGCATGGGACAGGTGACGCAGATCGGCGTGCTCCTGCGCGCGACGCCGCTCGGCGAGATCACCCGGTCGATCGTGTCGGGTCGGGTTCGATACGGCGAGACCGTCCGCGACGCGCTCTTCCGCCACCTCGAGAATGACCTGGGTCCGATGGCGTTCCCGCTGCTCCCGCCGCAGCCGGTGCCCTTCACGGTCGCCGAGTACTTCCCGCTGCCGGGCGTGAGCGCCTTCCACGACGACCGCCAGCACGCCGTCTCCCTCGCGTTCGTCGTCCCCGTGACGGGCACGTGCGAACCGCGCCAGGACGCGCTCGAGGTCACCTGGATGAGCCCCGAGGAGGCGGCCTCCGACTCCCTCGCCGCGGAGATGGAGGGCGGCCGCTCGACGCTCGTGCGCCAGGCGCTCGCCTCCGTCGGCGCCCTGCGCTGAGGCGCGCGGATGCCGCGCAGCACGGTCCTCGTCGACCTCGCCCTCGCCCTTCCCCTCGCCCTCCTCGTGGCGGCCGCGATCGCCTGGATCGTGCGGCGCATCTTCGGCGCGCGGCTGTCTCTGCCCTTCGCCGTCATGACGATCGTCTCGATGCTCGGGATCAGCGTCGGGCTCTTCGTCGCGGGCTGGTTCATCTTCGGCCTGCGGCTGTGGATGCCGGTGTCGCTCCTGATCGCGGCGGGCACCAGCATCGCGCTGTCGTTCCTCGTGGCATCCGTCTACGCCCTCGTTCGGCGCGATGCGGCGATCGACGTCGCGGCCCTCGTCGCCGCGGGGGAGAGCGATCGCGTCGAGTTCAAGGAGACGGCGCGCTGGAACGTGCGTGAGGAGAAGAAGGACGCGCGCATGGAGCAGGTCGTCGCGAAGACCGTCGCCGCGTTCCTCAACAGCGGCGGCGGCACACTCGTCGTCGGCGTCGACGATGCAGGGCGCCCGATCGGGCTCGATCGCGATTTCTCGACGCTCCGCACACCCGACGCGGACCGCTTCGAGCTGTGGCTGCGGGACCTCCTCGCGACCTCGTTCGGCAAGAACGCCGCGGCGCTCCCCAAGATCCGCTTCGCCGAGCTCGACGGCGCCACGGTGTGCGCCGTCCGGTGCCCGCGCTCCGCTGAGCCCGTCTTCCTCACTCAGGGCGGATCGACGGATCTGTGGGTGCGCGTGGGCAACTCGACGCGCGCGCTCGGCGTCGACGAGGCCGTGACCTACGTCGCGCGGCGGTTCAGCCCGTCGTTCGCCGACGTCGTGCTCGGTCGGCGCTGAGCGCCGAGCCCCCGCGCGCCGCGCCCCCGCGCGCCTGCGCGCCGCGCACGGTGTGCGTGTCGGAGCCGCCCCGTAGGCTCGGATCATGAGTTCTCCCGACGCCCTCGTCTTCCCGACCGACCACGAGGGGTGGCTCGCGTTCGTCACCGAGCGGCCGTCCGCCGCCGTCGCCCTCATCGCGGAGGTCGATGCGCGGCTGCACGCCGCGGGTGAGGCGCAGACGGTGGATGCCGCGGAGGTCGTGGACCTCTGGAACGACGCCGACATCGCGCTGCACCGGGCGACGAGCGAGGTGTACCTCCTCAGTGAGTCGCACCCGGACGAGGCCGTCCGCGCCGCCGCCGAGGCCGAAGTGCAGCGCCTCGAAGCCCTCGGCGCGGAGCGCCTGCAGCGGCCGGAGCTGTTCGCGGCCGTCCGCGCGGCGGATGCGGCCGCGGCATCCGCGGGTCTCGACGACGACGCCCGACGTCTGCTGAGCCACGTGCTCCGCGATTTCCGGCGCGGGGGCGTCGATCTGCCGGATGCCGAGCGGGAGCGCGTGCGGGAGCTCACCGACCGCGACACCGAGCTGAGCCTCGAGTTCTCGCGCAACATCCGCGACGGACGTCGCGAGATCCGCGTCGCTCCGGAGGCTCTCGCGGGCCTTCCCCAGGACTTCATCGACGAGCACCCGCCCCAGGACGACGGGCTCGTCGTCCTCACGACGGACTACCCCGACCTCATGCCGGTGCGCGAGTACGCGACCGATCGTGCGACGCGCACGGCGCTCGTCGCCGCCTCCAACGACCTCGCCTGGCCCGAGAACGACGCGGTGCTCGCCGAGCTCCTCGCCGTCCGCGCCGAGCGTGCGGCACTGCTCGGCTACGGCGACTGGGCCGATTACGAGACCGAGACCCGCATGATCGGCTCGGGGTCGGCGATCGCCGATTTCCTCACCCGTGTCGACGAGGCCTCGCTCGCCGCCGCCGAGGCGGAGTACCCGCTCCTGCTCGAACGGCTGCAACAGGACGACCCGACCGCCACCGAGGTCACGATCGCGGACTTCTTCCACGTCCTCAGCACCCTCCGCAAGGAGCGCCACGATGTCGACGCGCAGCTCGTCCGGTCGTACTTCACGTTCGACCGCGTGCTGCCGGGGCTGCTCGAGACCACCGGCCGACTGCTCGATGTCGAGTACGTCCCGGTCGAGGTGGCGACGTGGCATCCGGACGTCCACTCCTACGACGTCGTGCGCACCTCGGGTGACGGCGCCGAGCGGCTCGGCCGCATCCACCTCGACCTGCACCCGCGCGAGGGCAAGTACACGCATGCCGCGTGCTTCGGGCTCGCGCCGGGCATCACGGATCGGGTGCTGCCGGAGGCCGTACTCCTGTGCAACTTCGCCCGGGGCTACCTGACGCACGACGAGGTCGTGACCTTCTTCCACGAGTTCGGCCATCTGGTGCACGACATCCTCGGCGGCGCGCAGCGCTTCGCGCGGTTCACCGGCGTCGCGACCGAGTGGGACTTCGTCGAGGCGCCGAGCCAGCTGCTGGAGGAGTGGGCGTGGGATGCCGAGGTCCTGGCATCCTTCACGCACGGCCCGGACGGAGAGCCGATCCCCGCGGACCTCGTCGCGAAGATGGCCGTCGCGGACGGCTTCGGCCGCGCGCTCGAGGTGCGCCGCCAGCTCGGACACGCGAACGTGTCGTACCACCTGCACGTCGACCGGCCGGCGGACCTGCAGGCCGCGAGCGAGCACTGGTACGCCGTGACGAGCCCCGTCGCGCCGCTGCGCGGGCTCCACTCGTACGCGGGGTTCGGTCACCTGACCGGGTACGGCTCGTGCTACTACACGTACCAGTGGAGCCTCGTGATCGCCCGCGACCTGCTCTCCGCCTTCGGCGGTGACCCCATGGATGCCGAGGTCGCGACGCGCTATCGGCGCGACATCCTCGAGCCCGGCGGCAGCCGCGACGCCGCCGATCTCGTCGAGTCCTTCCTCGGCCGTCCGTACGGTTTCGACGCGTATCGGGAGTGGCTCTCCGGCTCCTGATCGGGGGTGGCCGCGGGGCGCGCGGGAGGTACGATGCTCGTGTCGGCCCGCCCGAGGTCGCACCCCCACCCGGCGATGCCCCCGTCGCCCGCTTCGAAGCGGAGTCCCCCGTGTCCGACCAGCCCGAGCGCCACGACGACGATCTCACCTCGCCCTTCGACGAACTGATGGCCGGAGCGTCGGCCTCCGCATCCGGCCCGGGCTCGGCCCCGTCTGCGGCATCCGGCGAGTTCACCACGACGTTCCGCGGGTACGACAAAGCCGAGGTCGACGCCGCGATCGCCGCCCTCACGGCGCAGCGGGGTGCGCACTCCGAGCAGCTCGCGCAGGCGAAGGACGACGCGCACCGCGCGCAGGCGACGATCGCCGAGCACACCGCGACGATCCGGGACCTCGAGCGCCGCATCACGGGCCTCGAAGCCGATCTCGCCGTCGAGCAGGCGCGCGCCGCGAACGCCGAGGACAAGGTGCAGACGCTCTCCGACGAGCTGGTGAACGCCGCCGACGAGTCGTCCAAGGGGCGTGAACGGTTCGAAGAGGTCCTCCGGGTGGCCGAGGAGCAGGCATCCGTCATCATCAAGAACGCGAGCGTGCAGGCCGACCGGCTGATGGAGGCCGCGCGCGACGAGATCGCCGCGCAGCGCGTCGCGGCGCACGCCGACGCCGACGCCGTGCGTCAGCAGGCCGACACGGATGCCGCGCAGGCGCGCCTGCGCATCGACACCGAGCTGACCGCGCACGGCGCGCAGCTCGAGCGCGAGGCCGCGCACGCCGCCGAGAAGGTCGCACAGGCCGACCAGGAGGCCGCGGCGATCCGCACCGAGGCGGAGAAGGGCGCGGCAGCCCTGCGCGCGCTCGTCGCCCGGGAGAGCGAGCAGGCGCGTGCCGAGGCCGAGGAGGCCGTGCGCGAGCAGCGCATGCGCGCCCTCGAGTTCGAGGAGTCGCTGACGCGCCGCCAGGACGACGCGCAGCAGGAGTTCCTGATGCTGCACAACCAGGCGGTCGCCCACGCCGAGCGCATCACCCAGGATGCCAACGATCAGGTCACGGCCTCGATCGAGCACGCGCAGCGCATCAGCGCGAAGGCCGAGGACTTCGACAAGCTCATGCGGGCGCAGGCGCAGCAGATCGACGCCGACGCCAAGCTCCGCGCGCGGGAGACGATGGACCGCGCGAGCGTCAAGGCGCAGAAGATCATCGACACGGTCACGCAGCACTCGCAGTCGGTCCTGCGCGACGCCGAGGACCGCACGCGGGCGCTGCGCTGGCAGCAGCAACAGCTCACGAGCTTCATGTCCGAGGTCAAGGAGCTCATGCGCACCGAGGGTGCCGGGGCGACGAACGGTGGGGCGACGGATGCCGCGGCATCCCCTGAGCTGTCCGCCCCTGTCGTCCTCGATTCGGGCTTCGACGAGACCGCCGAGGGCTGAACCCCTCCTACCCCGGGGTGCGTTCGTTCGCCCCCGGGGGTGCATTCGTTCGCCCCCGGGGGTGCATTCGTTCGCCCCGGGGGTGCACTCCTCGCGCGGAACGAGTGCACCCTCGCGCGGAACGAGTGCACCCTCGCGCGGAACGAGTGCGGCGTGGGTCAGGTCAGGCGGGCGAGCTCGGCGACGAACGCGTCGACGTCGTCCTCGGTGGTGTCGAACGAGCACATCCAGCGCACCTCGTTCTTCGCCGCGTCCCAGTCGTAGAAGCGGAACGCCGCGCGCAGCTGGTCGGCGACCCCGTCCGGCAGGGTCGCGAAGACCCCGTTCGACTGCGTCGGCTGGGTGAACCCGACTCCCGTGATCGAGCCGTCCCGAAGGCCGGCTTCGACGCCCGCTCGCAGCCGCGCCGCCATCGCGTTGGCGTGCCGCGCGTTCCGCAGGTACAGGTCGCCCTCCGGATGGGCTGAAGGCTCCAGCAGCGCGATCAGCTGCGCCGAGATGAACCGCATCTTCGACGCGAGCTGCATGTTGAGCTTCCGGAGGAAGAGGAGCCCGTCGGATGCCGCGGGGTCGAGCACGACGACCGCCTCCCCGCCGAGGGCGCCGTTCTTCGTGCCGCCGAAGCTCAGGACGTCCACCCCGGCATCCGTCGTGAAGGCCCGCAGCGGCAGATCGAGGGCGGCGGCGGCGTTCGAGAGGCGCGCGCCGTCGAGGTGCAGGCGCATGCCGCGCTCGTGCGCGTGGTCGGCGAGAGCGCGGATCTCGCCGGGCGTGTACAGGGTGCCGAGCTCGGTCGACTGCGTGATCGACACGACGAGCGGCTGCGCGCGGTGCTCGTCGCCCCAGCCCCACGCCTCGCGGTCGACGAGCTCAGGGGTCAGCTTGCCGTCCTCCGACGGCACGTTCAGGATCTTGATGCCCGCGACGCGCTCGGGCGCGCCGCCCTCGTCGACGTTGATGTGGGCGGTGGATGCCGCGATGACGGCGCCCCAGCGCGGCAGCATCGACTGCAGCCCCGTCACGTTGGCGCCCGTCCCGTTGAAGACGGGGAACGCTTGCACGCCCTCACCGAAGTGCAGAGCGAAGACCTCCTGCAGGCGCGCGGTGTAGGCGTCCTCGCCGTAGGCGACCTGGTGGCCGTCGTTGGCGGCGGCGATCGCCTGGAGGATCTCGGGGTGCACCCCGGAGTAGTTGTCGCTGGCGAAGCCGCGGATATCACGATCGTGGAGCGTTGTCACCGCTCCAGCCTAGATTCCCGCGGGCGCCTATGCTCGCGGCATGGCCTCCGCAGCGGCATCCACATCTGCATCCTCATCTGCATCCTCGCGGTCCGGCGACCTCGTGCGGCAGATCGTCGTCATCAGCGCGTTCTGCTTCATGATCGTCGGCGACATGGTGGGGATCGGCGCGTTCGGCGGCACGCCGATCCAGGATGCCATCGGCGGCGCCTTCGATCCCGATGCCTCGTACCTCACTCCCGCGACGACCGCGTTCAGCATCTGGAGCGTCATCTATCTCGGACTCCTCGGCTACACCGTGTGGCAGGCGCTGCCGTCGCAGCGGACGAGCGAGCGCCAGCGCGTCGTGGGGTGGTGGGTCGCTCTGACGATGGTCCTCAACGGCGCGTGGCTCGTCACGGTGCAGTTCGCCGGTGACGGGTCGGGCGCCGTGTGGGCGACGGTCGTCGTGCTCGCGCTCCTCCTCGCGTCGCTCTGCGTCGCGTACGCGATGATCGTCCGCACGCGCCAGCCGCACGACGGAGTGGTCGCGACGGCTCTGCTCGACGGTGCGACCGGGCTGCACCTGGGGTGGGCCACGCTCGCGACCGTCGCGAACGTCGCCGCGGCGCTCACCTCGACGGGCGTCGAGTCGTGGGCCGCGGCGGCAGACCCGGTGGGCGTCGTCGTGATCGCCGTCGTGGTCGTGATCGCGCTGGCCCTCGCCGCCTGGTCGCGGTGGAGCGTCGCGCCCGGCCTCGCGATCGCGTGGGGGCTCGTGTGGCTCGCCGCGGCCCGCCTGGGCGGCGACCTCCACAGCACGCCGATCGGGGTCTCCGCGATCGTCGCCGCCGTGATCGTCGTCGTGGTGCCGGTCGGCATCCGCGTGCTGCGGCAGTTCCGTCCCGTCGACTGAACGGGGCGGCGGAGACGGTGGCCTTCTGCGTGTCGGAGGGGACGGCTACTCTCGCGGCATGACCTCGACGGATGCCGCGGACGCCGCGGATGCCGCGCCCGGCGGCCCGCCCGGTGCTCCATCCGGCGCTCCACCCGGCGCTCCACCCGGCGCTCCAGCGGGGGGCATGCGCACGTTCCTCGGGGTGCTCGTCAACACGGCGGTCGCGAACGTCACGACGAGCTTCCTGTGGTTCGCGCTGACCTTCTGGGTCTACCTCGAGACGCGGTCCGTGCTCGCGACGGGCATCATCGGCGGTGCCTACATGCTGCTGCTGGCGCTGTTCGGCATGGTGTTCGGCACGTTCGTCGATCGGCATCGCAAGCATCGCGTGATGGTCGTCTCCGCCCTCTTCACGCTGGTCCTGTTCGGCGTCGCCGGCGTCATCTTCCTGCTGCTGCCGCAGCGCGCCATCCTCGACCTGGGCGGGCCGTGGTTCTGGCTCTTCTCCGGCATCATCCTCGCGGGCGCCGTCGTCGAGAACCTCCGGAACATCGCCCTGTCGACGACCGTCACGCTGCTCGTGCCGACCGAGCGGCACGCGAACGCGAACGGTCTCGTCGGCACGGTGCAGGGGCTCGCCTTCCTCGTGACGAGCGTTTTCTCGGGGCTCGCGATCGGTCTCGTCGGCATGGGCTGGACGCTCGTCATCGCCCTCGTGTTCACGGCGGTCGCGCTCGCACACCTCGTGACGCTGCGCATTCCCGAGAGCCCACCCGAGCGCACCCCCGGAGCGAAGGCGATCGATATCCGGGGCGCCGCGTCCGCGATCCGCGCCGTCCCGGGGCTGTTCGCCCTCATCCTCTTCTCGACCTTCAACAACCTCGTCGGCGGGGTCTACATGGCCCTCATGGACCCGTACGGCCTCACGCTCTTCGACGTGACGGTGTGGGGGATCGTCCTCGGCGTCACCTCGACGGGGTTCATCATCGGCGGCGCGATCGTCGCGAAGCGGGGGCTCGGGCGGAACCCCATCCGCACGATGCTCCTCGCCGTCATCGTGATGGGCGTGCTCGGCGCGGTCTTCACGATCCGTGACTGGTGGTGGCTGTACGTCCTCGGCATCTGGCTCTACATGGCGCTCGTGCCGATCATCGAATCGGCCGAGCAGACCGTGATCCAGAAGGTCGTGCCGTTCCAGACGCAGGGGCGCGTCTTCGGCGCGGCGGCGACCTTCGAGGCGGGGGCCGCGCCGATCACGGCGTTCCTCATCGCGCCGATCGCCCAGTTCTGGATCATCCCGTACCTGGAGACCGACGCGGGGCGTGACGCGTGGGGGTGGCTCTTGGGCGACGGGCAGGCGCGCGGGATCGCGCTCGTGTTCCTGGTGTCGGGCCTCGTCATGGTGGTGCTGGCGGCCCTCGCGTTCACGACGCGCTCGTACCGCATCCTCTCGCGCGAGTACGCGGAGGTTCCCGCGGCGGAGGGCCTGTCCGCGGCCGACGATCCCGTTGCCGGCCCCGCCTCGGCCGCGCAGGCCCGAGGAGGCGACGCGGGGCGGGGGTGACGGCGATCAGCCGGCGTCGAGTTCGACGACGGCGTCGTTGATCGCGGAGGCCTCGGCATCCCACAACCCGGCGAATCGCGCCGCGAGCGTGTCTTCGAGCCCCGCCAGAGCGCGCACGCGGAAGACGACGGATGCCGCGCGCAGCTCGCGTGCGCCGTCGCGCGCGTCCTTCGCGAACCCCTGCGCCATCGCGCGCGCCCAGGCCTCCTCCGCGGCTTTGACCGCGGCGTAGTTGGCGCCCCCCGCGAGCGGTCGCGCGACCGCCGTCGAGGAGACGATCGCGCAGCGCGCGGCATCCGAGGCGGCGAGATCCTCCCAGAACGCCCGCGTCACGTGCCGGAGCGCGGTGAGCCCGACCTCGAGCGCGCGATAGTCCGCGTCGCTCTGGCCGGCGAGTCCGCCGCCGCCCCGCCACCCTCCGACGAGGTGCAGGATGCCGTCGACGCGCACGCGGTCCGCGCGCAGGGCCTCGGCCAGGGCGCGGACGTCGCCCTCGACGCCGAGATCGCATTCCGCGGTGCGGATCGCGGGCCCCGCTCCTGGCTCCGCCACAACCGCCCTCGCGAGCGCGTCGAGCTTGGCCGCATCCCGCCCCACCGCGACGACGCGTGCGCCGGCATCCACCAGCGCGCGCGCCGCTGCCAGCCCGCTCGCGCTCGTCGCGCCCGCGATGAGCACGGTGCGCCCGCGCGCGCCCCCGCTCATCGCGCGCGCCCGGCGTTCCCCGCCGTCTCGGCGCCGAGAGGGCCCGTTGCCGCCGAGACCGCCGCGTGTTCACGGTCGACGACCGGCGCACTCGTCAACACGCGGCGCCCTCGGCGCGCGCCCCCGGCCCCGTCAGGCATCGCGCCCCGTGATGCCCGACGTGGAGGCGATGACGTCCCGCAGCTTCTTTTCGAGCGCTTCGAAGAACATCGACAGCGGGAACTCGTCGTCCAGCACGGCGTCGGTGTAGCCCTTCGGCGCCCCGGCGAGCACGTCCTGCGGCAGCCCGCGCGCCCATTGCGAGGCGGGGTGCGGAGTGACCACCGCGCGCACGAGGTCGTACGCCGCGAGCCAGTGCGCGACCTTCGGGCGGTCGATCGACTCCCAGTAGAGCCGGTCGATGGCGTCCGACAGCGCGATCACGATGGCGGGCACGCCGTCCCAGTCGAACGCGAGCTGGGTGTCCGTCCAATGCAGCACGCCGTGCTGGTGCAGCCAGGCGAACAGCAGCTGCCCGCCGAGGCCGTCGTAGTTGCGCACGCGCGAGCCCGTGATCGCGAAGCGGAAGATCCGGTCGAAGATCACCGCCTGCTGCACGAGGCGGGCATGGTCGGCGATCTCGCCCTCTCCCGCGCCGAGCGCGACGCACTCGCGGAACGCCGTCAGATCGCAGCGCAGCTCTTCGAGGGAGTACAGGAAGAACGGCATCCGCTGCTTGATCATGAACGGGTCGAAGGGCAGGTCGCCGCGCATGTGCGATCGGTCGTGGATCAGGTCCCACGTCACGAAGACCTCCTCCGTGAGCCGCTGGTCGGCGAGCATCCGCGCCGTCCCCTCGGGCACGTCGAGCTTCGTGACCTCGGATGCCGCGGCCACCACACGGCGGAAGCGCGCCGCCTCGCGGTCCTGGAAGATCGCGCCCCACGTGAACGTCGGGATCTCGCGCATCGCGACGGTCTCGGGGAAGAGCACGGCGGAGTTCGTGTCGTACCCGGGCGTGAAATCGATGAGACGCAGGCTCACGAAGAGGCGATTGGTGTAGGTCTCCTCGAGCTCGGCGACGAACTCCGGCCAGATGACCTCGCACAGGAGCGCCTCGACGAAGCGGTTGCGCGACCCGTTCTGCGTGTACATCGGGAACACGACGAGGTGCTGCAGGCCGTCGACGCGGTGCTCCTGCGGGTGGAAGGCGACGAGCGAGTCGAGGAAGTCGGGCACGGCGAAGCCGCCGGCCACCCAGCGTTCGATGTCGACGACGGATGCCGCGAGATAGGCCGCATCGTGCGGGAACAGCGGTGCGAGCGTGCCGATCGCCGCGGCGATCACGCCGGCGAGGGCACCCGCCTCGGCGTGGTCGGCCGGGTCGGGGACGGAGCCGTCCTGTGCCTGCAGGAGCTGCAGCGCGGTCGCGGCATCCTTCAGGGCGATCCATGCGGGCTGCTGCTCGACGGGCCGTCCGTCTTCGACGAGCTTCTGGTTCGCTCGGTCGTCTTCGACGACCTTCTGGTTCGCTCGGTCGTCTTCGACGACCTCGGGTTCTCCGACGACGGTCTTCACGGTGGGGGTGAGAAGGGACATGCGAACCTCCGATCGTTCGATTCAGGAATATTTCCGGCAATCGCGCCTTGACTCCGATATTGTTTCACGCATGGATGACGCTGTCGACCTCGCGATCGTGGCCGGGGTCTCCCGCGACGGGCGCGCGACCCTGGCCGATCTGTCCACCGCGACCGGCCTCTCGGTCTCCGCCGTGCAGGCGCGGCTCAAGCGGCTCGAGGCGCGGGGCGTGATCACCGGCTATCGGGCGACGATCGATGCCGAAGCCGCGGGGCGCCCGCTCGCCGCGTTCATCGAGATCACGCCGCTCGACCCTGCGCAGCCCGACAACGCGCCGGAGCTCCTCGAGCACCTGGACGCGATCGAGGCATGTCATTCGATCGCGGGCGACGCGGCGTACATGCTGTTCGTGCGCGTCGCCTCCCCGCGCGCGCTCGAGGACCTCGTCCGCGACATCCGCGTCGCGGCGAACGTCCGCACACGTACGACGGTCGTGCTGCAGACGTTCTATGAGCACCGCCCGGTCGTTCCCCTCGTCGGTCGCTGACCCGGAGCGCGTGGCGTCGCGAATACATCCCCCGGCGGATGCCGCGCGCCGCCCGCTCGCGTAGCGTCGACGTGTGCCCCGCACGGTGACCCGCCCCCAGCTGACGTTCGACATCGTCGCCGCGTCGCTGTTCGCGGCGTTCGCCTTCGTCGCGACGCTCATCCCCTGGGCGGCCTCGTCGATCGGCTCGGGCGTCGTCGGCGAACGTGTCGCGTGGGTCGTCGCGATCGTCGTCACCGCGGCGTTCTCGGTCGCGCTCGCGCTACGCCGCCGCACGCCCGCCCTCGCGCTCGGCATCTCGTGGGCCGCCGCGATCGCCCAGATGGCGGCGGGACTCCCGCCGCTCCCCGCGAACCTCGCGATCTTCGCCGTGCTCTACACGACGGCGGCGTACGGCACGCGCCGGCTGTTCTGGGCGGGGTTCGCCTCGGCGCTCGTCGGCGCGGCGGCGATCAGCCTCTATCTCATCGTGCCGAGCCTCATGCACTTCGCGGGGCGCGGCGATACGTCGTCGATCGCCTCGTACGTCTTCGCCCTCGTGATGACCTTCGTGGCGTCCGTGCTCGCGCTCCTTCTCGCCTGGACGATCGGTGCCCTCGTGCGCACCGGCATCCGTGCTCGAGAGAACCGGCACGCGCAGCAGCTCGCGGAGGCGGAAGCCGTCGCGGAGGCGCAGCGCACACGCGTCGCGCGCGACATGCACGACGTCGTCGCGCACTCCCTCGCGGTCGTGATCGCCCAGGCCGACGGCGCGCGCTACGCGGCGGCATCCGATCCGCAGGCGGCGGCGACCGCCCTCGCCACGATCTCGTCGACGGCGCGCGCGGCCCTCGCCGACGTCCGCATGCTGCTGACCCAGCTGCGGCACACGCAGGCGGATGGCCCGCAGCCGACGCTCGCCGATCTCGAGCAGCTCTACGCCCACGTCCGCGCGGCGGGCGTGGATCTCACGGTCGACGTCGACCCCGCGCCGCGGGGCGACATCGCGGCATCCTTGCAGCTGGCCGTCTTTCGGATCCTGCAGGAGGCGCTCACCAATGCGCTCCGTCACGGCGCTGGGGTTCACGGCGCTGGGGGTCACGGCGCTGGGGTTCACGGCGCGGGGGGCGAGGTTGCCGTGCGCCTGGCGTGGCACGATGATCGGGTGCAGCTCGAGGTCACGAACGCCGTCGCGCCGACCGCTGGCCAGCCCGCCGCCGACGCGGTGCGCGGACACGGCCTCATCGGCATGCGCGAGCGCGCACAGCTCGTCGGGGGCACGCTCGAGAGCGGGTCGGACGAGCCGGGCCGCTTCGTCGTGCGGGCCGTACTCCCGCGGGACGGTGCCGCATGACCAATCCGATCCGCGTGGCCCTGGTGGATGACCAGGCGCTCTTCCGTGCCGGCATCCGCATGGTGATCGATTCGCAGCCCGACCTCGAGGTCGTCGGAGAGGCCGGCGATGGGGCGGAGGGCGTGCGCGTCGTCCGTGCGACCCGACCCGACGTCGTGCTGATGGACATCCGCATGCCCGTCGTGGACGGGCTCACCGCGACGGCGGAGCTGCTCTCCGATCCGACCCTCGGCGACCCGCCGCCGCGCGTCGTCATGCTGACGACCTTCGATCTCGACGAGGCGGCGGCACGCGCGATCCGGCAGGGCGCGAGCGGGTTCCTGCTGAAAGATGCCGACCCCGAGTTCCTCCTCGCTGCGATCCGGTCGGTCCACGCCGGGTCGGCCGTCATCGCGGCATCCGCGACGCGGGACCTGTTCGCGCACTTCGCGGCGCCCGCGACGGAGCCCGTCCCGGCCTCGTACGACGAGCTGACCGAGCGCGAGCGCGAGATCTTCGCGCTCGCCGCGCGCGGGCTGTCGAACGCGGAGATCGCGGAGCGCGAGTTCCTCTCGGAGGCGACGGTCAAGACCCACATCAGCCGCATCCTGGCCAAGCTGAGCCTCCGCGACCGCGTCCAGCTCGTCGTCTTCGCGTTCGAGCACGGCCTCGCCTGACCCGGCGCGCGGACGGCGCGCCGTTCCGCGTCACGCTGCGGGCGGCGAGGGTCATCCTTGCGATGTACGCGGGTCGCGACCCGCGGCCGACGCGGGGGCCGGGCAGCCCTCCGTAGCGTCGAAGGCATGGAGATCACGACGACGCAGCTGGGCCTCGCCGCCCGCGTGCAGAACCTCACGAAGACCTACGGCGCCGGCGAGTCGGGCGTGCGCGCGCTCGACGACGTCACGGTCGGCATCCGCCGCGGCGAGTTCACCGCCATCATGGGGCCGTCGGGCTCGGGCAAGTCCACCCTCATGCACATCATGGCCGGCCTCGATGCCCCCACCGGCGGCCGCGCCTGGATCGGAGACACCGAGATCACCGGGCTCGGCGACCTCGAGCTGACCCTGCTGCGCCGCCGTCGCGTCGGTTTCGTCTTCCAGGCGTTCAACCTCGTTCCGACTCTCGATGCACTCGGCAACATCCTGCTGCCGTTCGACCTCGACGGCCGGCGCCCGAGCGCGCTCGAACGCGCCCGCATCGACGGACTCGTCGACACCCTCGGCCTCGGCGCACGGATCGGACACCGCCCGCACCAGCTCTCCGGCGGACAGCAGCAGCGCGTCGCGATCGCTCGTGCACTGGCGACCGCTCCCGATCTCGTCTTCGCCGACGAGCCGACGGGCAACCTCGACTCGCGCGCGGGTCGCGAAGTGCTGAGCCTGCTGGGAGCAGCCAGCCGCGAGCACGGCCAGTCGATCGCGATGGTCACGCACGACCCGGTCGCCGCGGCACATGCCGACCGCGTGCTGTTCCTCGGCGACGGTCACATCATCGCCGACAAGCCGCGTCAGAGCGCCGAGCAGATCTCCGCCTTCATGCTCGCCGCCGAGGTGGCGGCGTGAGCGCCGCGGCCGTCGTCGACAGCGGCCCCGTTCCGAACAGCGGACGGATCCCGCGGACGCCGCGGACGGCGCGGACCGGGGCCGGCGCACTCGCGCGCCTGCGCGAACGCGGGATGGGCGCGACGATCCTCGTCGCCGCGATCTCGACCGCGTTCGGCGTGCTCCTTCTGAGCGCGACCGGCTACATTGGCGCGTGGGCGCGCAGCGAGCCGGCGCTCGGGGGCGCGACCGCGACGCTCGTCATCGGCGTCGTGAGCGTGCTCCTCATCGGGGTCGCGGTCTACGTCGCGGCGATCGTGACGGCGAACACGTTCGCGACGATCGTCGCCGGCCGCACCCGGCAGATCGCGCTCCTGCGCCTCATCGGTGCGTCGGCCCGGTCGCAACGTCGTGACGTCGCCGCCCAGGGGGCGGCCGTCGGAGGGATCGGCGCGGTCGTGGGCCTGATCGCGGGCACCATCGCCGCCGCGCTGCTGCTGCGCTGGGCGGACGCCGCTCTCGACATCTCGACCGGGTACGCCGTGCTCCAGCCGGTGCTCCTCCTCCCGGCGGCCGTCGTCTGCCTCACGACGTGGGCCGGCGCGTGGAACGGGTCGCGTCGGGTCCTGTCCGTCACACCGCTCGAGGCGATCGCCGGCGCCGCGCCCCGTACCCACGATGAGGCGTCGCGCTCGCGCGGTCGCAACGTCACGGCGCTCGCGCTGTCGGTCGTCGGCGCGGCGCTCCTCGCGGGCGGCGTCGCGGTCGGACTCGTCACGCCGCTCGGCGTCGTGATCGCGTTCTTCGGCGGCATCCTGTCGTTCACCGGCCTCTCACTGGGAGCGGTCGTCATCATGCCGCCGCTGCTGCGCCTGACCGGTCGCCTCTTCGGACGCTCGGCGACGTCGCGTCTCGCGGCCGAGAACGCGCTGCGCTACCCCGAGCGGACGAGTCGCATGGCGATCGGGGTCGTCATGGGCGTCACGCTGGTCGTCATGTTCGCGGTCGCGAACGAGTCGGTCAAGGCGGTGCTGACGGCATCCGCGGGGGGCGAGGTGCTCGTCCAGATGAACCAGATCATGGACACCTTCGCCGCGATCATGATGGGTCTCGTCGCCGTCTCGGCCGTCATCGCCGCGGTCGGACTCGTCAACCTCCTGTCGATCGGCGTCGTGCAGCGCCGCCGCGAGCTGGGCCTGCTGCGCGCCCTCGGCCTCACGTCCGCTCAGGTGCGTCGCGTGGTCCTGCTCGAAGCCGTCCACGTCACGATCACGGCCCTGGCATTCGGGCTCGTCCTCGGCGTCGCGTACGGCTGGGTCGCGGCGCAGTCGCTGCTCGGCTCGGTCACGATGCCGCCCGCGTGGCTGTCGCCGACGGTCGTCGCGCCCGCGATCCCGTGGGGCCCGGTGGCGGTCGTCGTCGGGGCGACGGCGGTTCTCACCCTCGTCGCAGCGGTCGTCCCGACACGGCTCGCGACGCGTGTGACGGCGGTCGAGGCGCTCGCCGAGTGAGCCCCGACCGATGAGAGTTCTCGCTCCGACGCCCTCGGGTGGGCGTCCGGGCGAGACGGCGAGGCGCGTCGGGCGCGCTTCGCACGAGGGATGCCGCGGTCAGGCTTCGGCCGCGGCATCCCTCTCAGGTTTCGGCGGGAGTCGTGTCGGCGCGCGCGTCGTCGATGAGAGCCGCGCCGTCCGCCGTCTCCGGGTCGTGCGCCCACGTCGGGGCGAGGGCCCGCAGACGCGCCGCGCGCCACTGCCACGTCGCCCAGAGCACGGGCCAGAGGGCCGGCGCAGCGCCTCCGCCGATCACGAGGCGGTCGCGCCAGAGGGTGCGGGCGGCATCCCCGGGGGCGGGCGAGACCGCCATCTGGTGGTCCCAGACATCGAGGCTCGCGAGGGGCCCCGTGAGCGGGATGCCGCTGTCGCGCAGGATCCGCACGGGGCCGCCCGTGTCGTGGGTGAAGCGCTCGCTCACGTGGATCAGCTGGTCTCCGAGTGGAGCGCCCGCCAGGCGCAGGCGCACCGGCACATCGGCGCCCGGATCGAGCCGGGTCGGCAGGCCGGCCGCGTCCATCGGCGAGAGCTCGACGAGCGGGCCGTAGAGGTCCGCGATCGCGCGCGGGGAGTGCAGGGCGCGCCACGCGGCATCCGCGTCGCAGTCGAGGACGAGCTTCAGCAGGATCCGCATGCGCCCAGTCTGGCACCGCACGCGCTCTAGCCTGGAGGGGTGATGACGCCGTTCGACCAGTCCCGCTATCAGGTGCGCGTCGAGTGGGGCGTCGCGGGTCTGGGCATGCTCGCGCCCTCCGATGTCGTGATCGTCGTGGACGTGCTGCGCTTCTCATCACGCGTCACCGACCGCGTCGAGGCGGGCGAGGAGGTGCCGCTGGATGCCGCGGCGCACGCGCTCTCGCGGAACGGTGCCGCCGTCGCGGCGCACGCCGCGCGGCTCGAGCCCGCACCGCTCGTCCTCCTCGGATCGCTCCGCAACGCGGGGGCCGTCGCCCGCGCCGCGCTCGCCGAGCAGACCCGGCGTGGTGCACGCACGAGCATCGCGGTGGTCGCCGCGGGCGAGCTCGCCCCCGCGGAGCCGGCCGTGCCGGCCGGGCAGAACGCACCCGCCGCCCCGGCGCAGCCACCCGCCCCGCTCCGGTTCGCCGTCGAGGACCTGCTCGGCGCGGGCGCCGTCATCGACGCCCTGGGCGGTCTGGGCGTCGACCACACCTCACCCGAGGCGGCGGCCGCGTGCGAGGCCTTCCGCGGGCTCCGCGGTGCGGTGCGGCATCTGCTCACGGCGAGCGGCTCCGGCCAGGAGCTCATCGAGCGCGGCGCGCGCGACGAGGTCCTCGCCGCCGCCGCGGTGGATGCCTCGCCATCCGTCCCCGTGCTGCGCGCCGGGGTCTTCGTCGCCTACGCCGGCTGATCCCGCGGGGTCATGGCGGCGAGACGCGTCGCCGGGGTGATCTCCCGGCGGGTCCAGACGAAGAGATAGCGCTCGTCGAACGAGGGGGAGCATCGCGCGCAGGACGTCGCCCGCGCCGCCGTGCGGTGCCGGTAGGCGACGTGTCCGGCGGGGCACACCCCCACCCAGGGGGCGAGTTCGGTCGCGGTCTCGCCGTGGTGGGTGACGCCGCCCGTGTAGCCGAGCGTGTGCGCCGTGCGCTTCCACGCCGCGCCGTGCGCCGCCCGTGCCCCCGCGAGCGCGTGCGCGACCTCGTGCAGCAGCGTCTGGCGGTTGGTCTCGTCGTCGTAGCGGGCCGCGAGGTACCGCGAGACCGTGATGCGTTTCCGCGCGTAGTCGCACGCCCCGGCCCGGCGTTTCGCGTTGTCGAACGCGAACGACCACGAGGCATCCAGGTGCGTCGCCAGGAGCGCTTCGGCGACGCGACGCACGTCGTTCAGGTCAGACATCGATCAGCCGTTCGGTCATGCAGGAAATGTAGAACAAACCTACGACACCGTCTGCCGGGAGCGGGTCAGCTCGCGACCTGCGCCCCGGCGCGGCGCCGCTCGGCGGCGTCGATCGCGGCGAGCGTCGACTCGAGCTGTTCCTCCGGAGCGCCGGCCTCCTGGCGCAGGAACAGCGCGCGCTTGAAGTCCGCGCGGGCGTTCACGAAGTCGCCCGCGTCGTAGAACACCTTGCCGCGGTGCTGGTACGCGAACGCCGCGAGCGCCGACCAGCCCTGACCCTCGGCCTCCTCGCCGCACGTCGTGAGCTCCTGGATCGCCGCGGCGTACGCCTCGCGCGCCTGCAGGACGGTCGCGTGCAGCACACGGGCCCGCAGCAGGTCCTTCCGCGGGCCGCCCATGCGCGCGACGCGCACCGACTGCTCCGAGACGGTCAGGGCCTCGTCGAGCTCGCCCGTGACCTTCCGCAGCCACACCCGCTCCAGCAGCGCGGGGAGCGAGCGCTGGTCGCCGAGCTCGTCGAGCCGTGCCCGGCACTGCGAGACGTCGACGATCTCACGCAGGGTGTGCGGGTCGTATCCCTGGATGTAGCTCACCGGCATCCTCCTTCGCGCGCGGACGGTGCGGCCTCCAGTCTCACCCGGCCGTCCGGGCATCGGCCGAGCCCGGACGGCGCGCCGCCCGAACGGTCGCCGTCGCGGCGGTACTCAGCGTTCGAAGAGCGTCGCCGAGGGCTTCGGGGATGCCGTCGCGTCGGCATCCGTCACGACCGTCGCGCTGCGCACGAACTCGTCGAGCTCGCGCCCCTCGGCGACCTTCGCGGGGTGCGGACCGGCCGCCATGAGACGCGGCAGCCACGCCGTCGGCAGCGGACTCATGGATGCCGCGATGACGAGGTTCCCGAAGCGGCGACCCTTCAGGGTCTGCACCTCGGCGAGCACGATCGCCTGCGGCAGGACGGCGCGCACCGTCGCGACCTGACGTCGCGCGAACGCGAGCCCCGCGCCGTCGGCGACGTTGACGAGCAGCACGCCCTCCGGCGCGAGGAGCCCCGCGAGCACGCGGTAGTACTCGACCGTCGTGAGGTGCGCCGGCGTCTGCGCCCCCGCGAACACATCCGACACGACGAGATCGGCCGCGCCGGAGAGGCCCGCGGGCAGCTTCGCCGCGACGGCGCGCGCGTCGCCGATCCGCACCCGCACCTGGGCGCCGCGCACCAGCGTCAGACGCGCCCGGACGAGGTCGACGAGCGGCTGCTCCAGCTCGATCACCTGCTGGCGCGAGCCCGGGCGCGTGTGCTCGACGTAGCGGGGGAGCGTCAGCGCCCCGCCGCCGAGGTGGATCGCGGTGAGGGGCTGGCGCGGCATCCGGAGCAGGTCGATCACGGCGCCCATCCGCGCGATGTACTCGAAGTGCAGGTGGGCCGGGTCGTCGAGGTCGACGTGCGACTGCGGCGTCCCGTCGACCTCGAGCTCCCACCCGCCGGCGAAGCGGCTCGGCACGACG
Organism: Microbacterium sp.; assembly: GCF_017305435.1. Lineage (GTDB taxonomy): Bacteria > Actinomycetota > Actinomycetes > Actinomycetales > Microbacteriaceae > Microbacterium. The sequence continues at coordinate 343,458 of NZ_JAFKIP010000005.1, forward strand.
CGCGCGAGCGATCCGTCCGATAGGCGCACCTGCTCGGGTTCCTCGACGTGTGCGCGGGCCATGCCTCCACGGTAGCGGGCCGCGCCCCCGCACGCCGCGCGGGGTTATACCGCAGCAGCCGAAACTCGTCAAGGATTCGGCTTGCCATGGCGCGTCGCCGAGGCTATAGTGGGTAGTTGCGCTCCCTTCCCCCATGCCCTCATATGGTGGTCGGCGTGCGTCTGCAGATACCCCGCCTCTCCTAGGAGGCGGCGCGTGGCAGGCGTGGGAACGGAGCACTCCACCTGACGACAAGGAAACCAGCCCCGCCCGGGCTCATGGAGGTCATCCCCTTGGCTGCTGCGCGCAACGCAACCAACCCCACCACCACCCCCAAGAACGGCCGCGGCGCATCGCGCCTGTCGTTCGCCAAGATCACGGACACGCTCGAGGTCCCCGATCTGCTCGCTCTGCAGACCGAGTCGTTCGACTGGCTCGTCGCGAACGACGCCTGGAAGGCGCGCGTCGCCGAGGCGAAGGCCCAGGGACGCACCGACGTGCCCGAGAAGAGCGGCCTCGAGGAGATCTTCGAGGAGATCTCCCCCATCGAGGACCTCGGCGAGACGATGCAGCTGAGCTTCACGAACCCGTACCTCGAGCCGGAGAAGTACTCGATCGAGGAGTGCAAGGAGCGCGGCAAGACCTACGCCGCCCCGCTGTACGTCGAGGCCGAGTTCATGAACCACCTCACCGGTGAGATCAAGACCCAGACGGTCTTCATGGGCGACTTCCCGCTGCAGACCGGCAAGGGCACGTTCATCATCAACGGCACCGAGCGTGTCGTCGTCTCCCAGCTCGTCCGCTCCCCGGGCGTCTACTTCGACAAGACCCCCGACAAGACCTCCGACAAGGACATCGTGTCGGCGCGCGTCATCCCGAGCCGCGGTGCGTGGCTCGAGTTCGAGATCGACAAGCGCGACCAGGTCGGCGTGCGCATCGACCGCAAGCGCAAGCAGTCGGTGACCGTCTTCCTCAAGGCCCTGGGCCTGTCGAGCGAGGACATCCTGAACGAGTTCGCCGGCTACGAGTCCATCGAGGACACGCTGAGCAAGGACACGATCCTCACCAAGGAGGACGCGCTCCGCGACATCTACCGCAAGCTCCGTCCGGGCGAGCAGGTCGCCGCCGAGGCCGCGCGCGCGCTGCTGGACAACTTCTACTTCAACTCGAAGCGCTACGACCTCGCGAAGGTCGGCCGGTACAAGATCAACCAGAAGCTGGGCCTCGACAAGCCGCTCAGCGACTCGGTCCTGACCGTCGACGACATCGTCGCGACGATCAAGTACCTCGTGGCCCTCCACAAGGGGGATGCCTCGATCCCCGGCATCCGGAACGGTCAGCCGGCCGAGATCCGCCTCGACGTCGACGACATCGACAACTTCGGCAACCGTCGCATCCGCGCGGTGGGCGAGCTCATCCAGAACCAGGTCCGCACGGGTCTGTCGCGCATGGAGCGCGTCGTCCGCGAGCGCATGACCACGCAGGACATCGAGGCGATCACGCCGCAGACCCTGATCAACGTGCGCCCCGTCGTCGCCGCGATCAAGGAGTTCTTCGGAACGTCGCAGCTGTCGCAGTTCATGGACCAGAACAACCCGCTCGCGGGGCTGACGCACAAGCGTCGCCTCTCGGCGCTCGGCCCCGGTGGTCTGTCGCGTGAGCGCGCGGGCGTCGAGGTCCGTGACGTGCACCCCTCGCACTACGGCCGCATGTGCCCCATCGAGACCCCGGAAGGCCCGAACATCGGCCTCATCGGCTCGCTCGCGTCGTTCGCGCGCATCAACGCGTTCGGCTTCATCGAGACGCCGTACCGTCGCGTCGTCGACGGCAAGGTCTCGGACCAGATCGACTACCTGACGGCCTCCGAAGAGGTCGACTACATCGTCGCGCAGGCCGGTGCCGAGCTGAAGGCCGACGGATCGTTCGCGACCGAGCGCGTCCTTGCCCGTCGCGGCCAGGGCGGCGAGGTGGACATGTTCCACCGCGATGAGATCGGCTACATGGATGTCTCGCCGCGCCAGATGGTGTCGGTGGGCACGTCCCTCATCCCCTTCCTCGAGCACGACGACGCGAACCGCGCCCTCATGGGTGCGAACATGCAGCGTCAGGCCGTGCCGCTGCTGCGCAGCGACTCGCCGTTCGTGGGCACGGGTATGGAGGGCTACGCCGCCATCGACGCCGGTGACGTCGTCATCGCCGACAAGGCCGGTGTCGTCATGGAGGTCTCGGCCGACGTCGTGACCGTGCAGCTGGACGAGGGCGGGACGAAGGACTACTTCCTTCGCAAGTTCGACCGCTCCAACCAGGGCAACTCCTACAACCAGCGCGTCATCGTCTCGGCGGGCGACCGGGTCGAGGTCGGCGAGGTCCTCGCCGACGGCCCCGCCACCGAGAACGGCGAGCTCGCGATCGGCAAGAACCTGCTCGTCGCGTTCATGACGTGGGAGGGTCACAACTTCGAGGACGCCATCATCCTCAGCCAGGACCTCGTCAAGAACGACACCCTCTCCTCGATCCACATCGAGGAGTACGAGGTGGATGCCCGTGACACCAAGCTCGGCAAGGAGGAGATCACCCGTGACCTCCCCAACGTCAGCCCGGACCTGCTGAAGGACCTCGACGAGCGCGGCATCGTCCGCATCGGCGCCGAGGTGCGCCCCGGCGACATCCTCGTCGGCAAGGTCACGCCGAAGGGTGAGACCGAGCTCTCCGCCGAGGAGCGCCTGCTCCGCGCGATCTTCAACGAGAAGAGCCGCGAGGTCCGCGACACGTCGCTGAAGGTGCCCCACGGTGAGCAGGGCACGATCATCGCGGTCAAGGAGTTCAACGCCGAGGACGGCGACGACGAGCTCGGCTCGGGCGTCAACCGCCGTGTCGTGGTCTACATCGCCCAGAAGCGCAAGATCACCGAGGGTGACAAGCTCGCCGGCCGCCACGGCAACAAGGGCGTCATCGCGAAGATCCTCCCCGTCGAGGACATGCCCTTCCTCGCCGACGGCACGCCCGTCGACGTCGTGCTCAACCCGCTCGGCATCCCCGGCCGCATGAACTTCGGCCAGGTGCTCGAGACCCACCTCGGGTGGATCTCGAAGCAGGGCTGGAAGGTCGACGGCACCCCCGAGTGGGCGGCGAACCTGCCCGCGGACGCCCGCGAGGCCGCTCCCGGCACGAAGGTCGCGACCCCCGTGTTCGACGGCGCCTACGAGGCCGAGATCGCGGGTCTGCTCGACTCGACGCTCCCGAACCGCGACGGCGACCGCCTCATCGACTCGACCGGAAAGACGCAGCTGTTCGACGGCCGCTCCGGCGAGCCGTTCCCGGCGCCCATCTCGGTCGGCTACATGTACATCCTGAAGCTGCACCACCTCGTGGACGACAAGATCCACGCGCGCTCCACCGGCCCGTACTCGATGATCACCCAGCAGCCGCTCGGTGGAAAGGCGCAGTTCGGCGGTCAGCGCTTCGGTGAGATGGAGGTGTGGGCCCTCGAGGCCTACGGCGCCGCGTATGCGCTGCAGGAGCTCCTCACGATCAAGTCCGACGACATCGTGGGCCGCGTCAAGGTGTACGAGGCCATCGTCAAGGGCGAGAACATCCAGGAGCCCGGCATCCCCGAGTCCTTCAAGGTGCTCATGAAGGAGATGCAGTCGCTCTGCCTGAACGTCGAGGTCCTCTCGGCGGACGGCACGGCGGTCAACCTTCGCGACACCGACGACGAGGCCTTCCGCGCGGCGGAGGAGCTCGGCATCAACATCTCCACCCGGTTCGAGTCCTCGTCCATCGACGAGATCTGACCAAGGTCTCGATACTCCCGCGGGATGCGTCCCGCATCCCGCGGGAACTCGACCAGCGTCACGAACCACCGATTTTGAGAAGTTTCTGAGACACAGGAGAACCAGTGCTCGAGTCCACCACTTTCGATCAGCTTCGCATCGGCCTGGCCACCGCTGACGACATCCGTCGTTGGTCGTTCGGCGAGGTCAAGAAGCCCGAGACCATCAACTACCGCACCCTCAAGCCCGAGAAGGACGGTCTGTTCGGCGAGCAGATCTTCGGCCCGTCCCGTGACTGGGAGTGCGCCTGCGGCAAGTACAAGCGCGTCCGCTTCAAGGGCATCGTCTGCGAGCGCTGCGGCGTCGAGGTCACCAAGTCCTCGGTCCGTCGCGAGCGCATGGGCCACATCGAGCTCGCCGCGCCCGTCACCCACATCTGGTACTTCAAGGGCGTCCCGTCGCGCCTCGGGTACCTCCTCGACATGGCGCCGAAGGACCTCGAGAAGGTCATCTACTTCGCCGCGTACATGGTGATCTCGGTCGACGAGGAGGCGCGCCACCGCGACCTTCCGACCCACGAGGCGAACCTGCGCCTCGAGATCAAGAACGTCGGCGACCGTCGCGACGCCCGCGTCGCGACCCGCCTGGCGAAGCTGGAGGAGGAGCTCGCGGCCCTCGAGGCCGAGGGTGCCAAGGCCGACCAGAAGAAGAAGGTCAAGGACGCCGCCGAGAAGGAGATGGCATCCATCCGCAAGAACGCGGACGACCAGGTCGCCAAGCTCGAGCGGATGTGGGACGAGTTCCGGAACCTCTCCGTGGGTCAGCTCAAGCAGGAGGACGACGTCTTCCAGGAGCTCCAGGACCGCTTCGGTCAGTACTTCGAGGCCTACATGGGCGCGGAGTCGATCCAGCGTCGCCTGCAGGCGTTCGATCTGAAGGCCGAGTCCGAGAACCTGCACCTGCAGATCTCCGAGGGCAAGGGTCAGCGCAAGATCCGCGCGATCAAGCGCCTGAAGGTCGTCAACTCGTTCCTGCAGACCGGCATGTCGCCGGCATCCATGGTCCTCGACGTCGTCCCGGTGATCCCGCCGGAGCTGCGCCCGATGGTCCAGCTCGACGGTGGCCGTTTCGCGACCAGCGACCTGAACGACCTGTACCGCCGTGTCATCAACCGCAACAACCGCCTCCGTCGCCTGATCGACCTCGGTGCCCCCGAGATCATCGTCAACAACGAGAAGCGCATGCTGCAGGAGGCCGTCGACGCGCTGTTCGACAACGGCCGCCGCGGTCGTCCCGTCACGGGCACCGGCAACCGCGCCCTGAAGTCCCTCAGCGACATGCTGAAGGGCAAGCAGGGCCGGTTCCGCCAGAACCTGCTCGGCAAGCGCGTGGACTACTCGGGCCGTTCGGTCATCATCGTCGGCCCGCAGCTGAAGCTCCACCAGTGCGGTCTGCCCAAGCAGATGGCGCTCGAGCTCTTCAAGCCGTTCGTGATCAAGCGCCTGATCGACCTCGGTCACGCGCAGAACATCAAGGCGGCCAAGCGTCAGGTCGAGCGTATGCACGCGCAGGTCTGGGACGTCCTCGAGGAGATCATCCGCGAGCGCCCCGTGCTGCTCAACCGTGCGCCCACGCTGCACCGCCTCGGCATCCAGGCCTTCGAGCCGCAGCTCGTCGAGGGCAAGGCCATCCAGCTGCACCCGCTCGTCTGCGCGGCGTTCAACGCCGACTTCGACGGTGACCAGATGGCCGTGCACCTGCCGCTGTCGGTCGAGGCCCAGGCCGAGGCCCGCGTGCTGATGCTCGCCTCGAACAACATCCTGAAGCCGTCCGACGGACGCCCGGTCACCCTGCCCTCGCAGGACATGATCATCGGCCTCCACCACCTGACCACGGTCAAGGAGGGTGCGAGCGGCGAGGGTCGTGTGTTCGGCTCGGTCGGCGAGGCGATCCTCGCGAAGGACGAGGGCACCCTCGACCTGCAGGCGAAGGTCCGCATCCGCATCCCCGGTCTGTCGTTCCTCGAGGGCGAAGCGCCCGAGGGCTACGAGCGCCACGGCCTCGTGGACGCGTCGCTCGGTCAGGCGATCTTCAACGACACGCTCCCCAAGGGCTACCCGTTCGTGCGCGAGCAGGCCGACAAGGGCAAGCTGTCGCAGATCGTCAACAAGCTCGCCGAGGAGTACCCGAAGGTGGAGGTCGCGGCTTCGCTCGACCGCATCAAGGACGCCGGTTTCTACTGGGCCACGCGCTCGGGTGTCACCGTTGCGCTCTCCGACGTGCTCACGCCTCCGAACAAGGGCGAGATCATCGCCAAGTACGAGAAGCAGGCGCAGAAGGTCCAGGGCCAGTTCGAGAAGGGTCTCGTGACCGACGCCGAGCGTCGTCAGGAGCAGATCAAGATCTGGACCGAGGCGACCGACGAGGTGCAGGCCGCGATGAAGGCGAACTTCCCCGCGGACAACACCATCAACCGCATGGTGTCCTCGGGCGCCCGTGGTAACTGGCTGCAGATCCGTAACATCGCCGGCATCCGCGGTCTCGTCAACAACACCAAGGGCGAGATCATGCCCCGCCCGATCATCTCCTCGTACCGCGAGGGGCTGTCGGTCGCGGAGTACTTCACCGCGACGCACGGTGCCCGTAAGGGTCTGGCCGATACGGCCCTCCGTACGGCCGACTCGGGCTACCTGACGCGTCGACTCGTCGACGTCTCGCAGGACGTCATCATCCGTGAGGACGACTGCGGCACGGCGAAGGGCCTCGAGTTCACGATCGCCGCTCCCGGCGCGGACGGCACGCTCGTGCGTGACGCCAACGTCGAGAACTCGGTGTTCGCCCGCACGCTCGCCGCGGACGTCGTCGCCCCCTCGGGCGAGGTCGTCGCGTCGGCCGGTGAGGACGTCGGCGACGTGCTGATCGACAAGCTGGTGGATGCCGGGGTCGAGACCATCAAGGTCCGCTCGGTCCTCACGTGCGACTCGGCCGTCGGTGTCTGCGCGAAGTGCTACGGCCGCTCGCTCGCGACCGGCAAGCTCGTCGACATCGGCGAGGCGGTCGGCATCATCGCCGCCCAGTCGATCGGCGAGCCCGGCACCCAGCTGACGATGCGTACGTTCCACACGGGTGGTTCGGCCTCCGCCGACGACATCACCCAGGGTCTGCCGCGTGTGCAGGAGCTGTTCGAGGCGCGTACCCCCAAGGGCGCGTCGCCGATCGCCGAGGCCGACGGTCGCATCACGATCGACGAGACCGACAAGGCCAAGAAGGTCATCCTCACGCCCGACAACGGCGACGAGCCGCACGTCTACCCCGTGCTCAAGCGTGCGACGCTGCTGGTCGAGGACGGCCAGCACGTCACCGTGGGCCAGCCGCTGCAGGTCGGCACGCTCGACCCCAAGGAGGTCATGCGTGTGCAGGGCGCCCGCGAGGTGCAGAAGTACCTCGTCGGCGGCGTGCAGGGCGTGTACCGCTCGCAGGGTGTGCCGATCCACGACAAGCACATCGAGGTCATCGTGCGCCAGATGCTGCGGAAGGTCACCGTGGTCGACCACGGCGAGACCGACCTGCTGCCCGGCGAGCTGGTCGACTTCAAGCGCTACCAGCAGATGAACCGCGAGGCCGTGGCGCAGGGCAAGCGCCCCGCGTCGGGTCGCCCCGAGCTCATGGGTATCACCAAGGCGTCGCTCGCGACGGAGTCGTGGCTGTCCGCGGCATCCTTCCAGGAGACGACCCGTGTCCTCACCCAGGCGGCCATGGAGGGCAAGAGCGACCCGCTCGTCGGCCTCAAGGAGAACGTCATCATCGGAAAGCTCATCCCCGCCGGAACCGGTCTTGCGAAGTACCGCAACGTCACGGTCGAGGCGACGGAGGAGGCCAAGAGCGAGCGGTACCCCAACCGCATCTTCGCCTCGGACGGCGCGTACTCCGACGCCGACCTGAGCTACGTCGATTTCGACAGCTTCACGACCGACGGCTTCTCCACCGAGTACAACTGAGTCGAGGCGTCTTCCGGCGCTGAGAGGGCGGTCCCGCGTTGCGGGGCCGCCCTTTCGCGTCGGCGCCCTACGCTGAAGGCATGGCCAAGGTCGGCGGCAGGAACGCCGCGTTCGCGTGGATCGTGGGGCTCGTCTGCCTCGGGGTCGTCGGCGTGCTCGGGTTCCTCGCGCTGCCGCTGATCCCGGCATCCGTCGCCTGGGTGGGAGACACGGTGAATCGGCCCACGAGCCCGCCCGACGCGGGGGACACCGGGGTGGATGCCGCGACGGGCGTCCCCACGGAGTGTGCCGGCCTCTACGACTCGGCCCTCTGGGCGACGATGCGCTTCACGTCCGGCGCGGTGCTGACCCCCTCAGTGGACGCCCCCGTCTCGACCGCGACGTCGCTCGTCGCGGCGCTGCAGCCGCAGGTGAGGTTCACGTGCGCGTGGCACGCCGACGCGGGGACGGTGTCCACGACCCTCGCCGCCGTCCCGACGGATGCCGGGGCGATCGCCGCGGCCGCGCTCCCCGGTGCGGGTTTCGAGTGCGAGACCGACGGCGACCGCACGCGGTGCACCCGCACCGACGGCGACCTCACCGAGACGATCGAGGCCGGGGGAGGGCTGTGGCTGTCGACGAGCGAGCAGGCGTGGCATCCCGCCGAGTACGTCCGCCGCACCGGGGACCGGGTCTGGGGCTGAGTCCGGCGCGCGGGGGCCTGCACACGGGAGGTGATCTGCGTTCGGGAGGACTCCTGACGCGTATCAGCCCTCCCGAACGCAGATGTCCTCCCGAATGACGAGGGGCTACGGCGTCGTGCTGGGCGTGGGCTTCGGCGTGCGCCCGCCCGCGGGCCAGAGCGCCGCGATCACGGCGGCGGTGTAGCCGGTCGGCGCGAGGTTGGAGTACTGCGTGTCGACGATCACGCCGTCGCGCCAGAACAGGGTGCGGCCGTCTTCGACGGGCAGGTTCGGGTCGGTCCAGGTCTTCTCGCAGCGGATGCCGCCCTGCGGCTCGTAACAGGTGAAGCCATCCTCGCCGAGGGCGTACAGCTCGTCACGCGCCTCTCGCTCGGGGGAGTAGCCGATCACCGTGACGAGCCGCGTCGTCGCCGCTCCCGGCTCCCCCCAGACACACACGCGGGCGCTGTCCTCACGGATCCCGCCGCCCATCCCCGGCGCATTGAGCGGCACGCCGTCGAGCTGGGCGAGCACGTCGGCATCCAGCAGGTCGCGGCACCCCTGCGGCAGATCGGCGGGGAGGGGAGTCGTCGAGACCGATGCGCCCATGGGGAACGGCGTGATCGAGGCCGACGGTGTCGGGCGGGCGGATGCCGCGCCGGTGGCGCCTCCCGTCGGCGTCGGCGACGGCTCGGCGACGCACGCGGCGAGAGTGAGCGCGAGCGCGGCGACGCCGACCAGCGCGGTCGCGGTGCGAGTCGAGCGGGCCATGCCTCCACGATAGGCGGTGAGGCGATAGGCGGTGAGGCGATAGGCGGTGAGGCGATAGGCGGTGAGGCGATAGGCGGTGAGGCGATAGGCGGTGAGGCGATAGGCGGTGAGGATCGGGCGGGTGCGCGGAAACCCGGCGAGGCTTCGCGGCGTGGCGCGCCGCGGGCGCTACTCTCGCTGTGCGGCGGCGCGCGCCCCCGCGTGAGGAGCAACGCCATGAGCGACCACAAGTACGGCGAGCCGGTGCCGGAGACGACCGACGGCATCGCCGGCGACAGTGCGACGTCGGCCGACGAGGCGGTCGCGCGCGCTCACGAGGGTCTCGCCGATGCCGATGCCGAGGCCGCGTCCCGTGAGGCGAGCGCGCACGAGCCGGCGGGGGAGCCGGTCGCCGGCGAGCCCGTTGCGGCACCCGCCGTCACGCCCTCCGAGCCGACGGCCGCGACGGTCGTCGCCGAGCCGGTCGCGCCCACGCACGGCAGCCTCTACGCGGACGACCCGGTCGACGAGGCGTACGTCCCGGGCGCGTACTCGACGCCCTCCGACGCGCGCGCGGACGCTCCCACCGAGGTCGTCGCGCCGGCGGTCGTCGCCCCGGTCGCGCCCGTCGCCCCCGCGCCGCAGCCGATCTTCGTCCAGGCGCCCGAGGCGCCGCGCCCGCGGGGCAACCGCGGAGCAGCCGGTCTCATCGGCCTCCTCGCGGCCGTCGCCTTCGGCATCCTCTACCTCGCCGCCGCGCTCGGCCTCGGCGCCCTCGACGGAAGCGTCACGTCGTCGAACGTCGGCACCGAGGCGACCTCGGCGCTGACCTCGTGGTGGTTCTGGGTCCCCGTCGTCGTCTTCTACCTCGCCTTCTGGCTGCTCGGGTCCATCATCAACCGCGGGCGCTGGGGGCACTGGGTGGTCTTCGGCCTGCTCGTGGGCGCGGCATCCTACGGTGGCCACCTGCTCGGCCAGCTCTTCCAGGCGCCGTTCTGGCAGCTGACGGCGCGGGAGGGCCAGGAGGTCGTCCAGGGCCAGCTGCTCGCTCCCCTCGCGATCGTCGCGTTCGTCGTCGGACGCGAGCTCACGATCTGGTTCGGGGCGTGGGTGGCCGCGCGCGGACGCCGCATGAGCGAGCTCAACCGCGAGGCGCAGCGCGAGTACGAGCGCACACTCGAAGCGGGTCCGCGGATCCAGCAGGGCTGAACCGTGGCCGCCGGCCGATGAGCGCCCCGGGTGACCCCGGCGGCCCGCACGGCGGCGTCTCCGCGCCGGTCGCCGTCCTGTTCGCGACGGTGGGCTTCTTCGCGCTGCTGGTGGCGGGCTTCGGACTCCTGAGCCTCGGGGCGGATGCCGAGGTGCTGCCCGTCACAGGACTCGGTCAGGCACCCGGTGCCGTCGGCACCGCCGCCGCGGTCATCGCGTTCGCGGCGGGCGCGGCGATGCTCGTGCGCCCGCCGCGGCCCGCGTACCGGGGCGTGTGGCTCGTCGCCGTCGGGTGCTTCCTCGCGTACCTCGCCGGGGTGCTCATCGGGGCCGCCCTGGCGGGCGTCGACCTCGCGCGCGCGATCGCCGCGGTCGGCGGGTTCGCGACGTCGTGGTTCGCCGTGCTCCTGGCATCCATCGCCCTCGCCTCGGCATGGGCCGCGGTCGCGCTCGTGCGGACGCGCGCGGGCCGCCCGCGCTGGCCGTGGGAGCGCCAGGACGACTGACGCTGGGTCGCCCCCGACCTCCGCGCCGGCCGGTCGGCGCGCGGGAATCGTCGATGTCCGGGCGAACGGGCCCGCGACCCGCGACAATGGATGCCGTGGAGCGGTCGATCGAGACCCAGGTCAGCCAGGCGGTGGATGCCTGGCTGCGCTGGCTGCCCCGGTGGGAGCCCGCCACCCATCGCGGTCGCGTGGCCCCGTGCCGGCGGTGCATCGGGTCGCCGGTGCTCTCCGCCGCGGGTCTCGGCTCGGACGTCCCGCACGGCGTGCAGCACGGCCTGTCGACCCGCGTCAAGACGATCGTCGATCACGCGGTCGCCGAGTACACGTCGCGCAATCTCCCTCTGCTGCAGACGGAGCTTGATCAGCAGGCCGCGCGCAACCGCGCCCGCAGCTATCGCCCCGCCGAGGGACTCGACCCGGAGTTCGACGGACTGCCGATGGACCCCGATCCCGTTCCCGGCGCCCCCTTCCTCTTCACGATCGGCGGACTCGCCGACGAGGTGGATGCCGCGATCCCGGCCCTGCCGCCGCTCACCGAGGAGGCGAAGGCCGCCCTGCGGCAGGAAGTCGGGCTCGCCGACGACTACGCCAACATGGTGGGTCGCGAGGTCTGTGCGGTGCTGCTGCACCATCGCCTGCGGATCCAGGCGGCGGTCTCGCAGTACGTCGAGCCGCAGATCGCGGCGATGCTGGAAGAGCTGACCCGTTCGCTCGACGCCCCGTTCGACCAGAACCCCTTCGAATCGAACGGCGGCCCCCGGTCTGATCCGCCGGAACTGCCCGAGGCCTGACGGCGCGGACCCCTGACAGAGCGGCGGCCGGACGGCGGCACGCTCCCGTTTTGTTAGCATTACCGGGTCTTCGAAGAGGCCGGGGACCAGGAGCGAAGGGGTGCCATGACGCGCAGGCTGCCCTCCGCACCGCCCCTGCTCCCCGGTCTCGACTACGTCCGCCCCCTCGGTTCCGGCGGCTTCGCCGACGTCTTCCTCTACCAGCAGGACATGCCGCGGCGCCAAGTCGCCGTCAAGGTCCTGCCGGTCGGCGAACGCGACCCCGACCTCCTGCGCATGTTCAACGCCGAGGCGGACGTCCTCGCGCACCTGTCCGCGCATCCCGCGATCGTGACGGTCTACCAGGCGGGGATCTCGGCCGACGGACGCCCGTACATCGTGATGGAGTACTGCCCCGGCTCCCTCTCGCAGCGCTACCGGATCGAACGGATCCCCACCGAGGACGTCATGGCGATCGCCGTGCGCCTCGCCGGGGCGCTCGAGTCCGCGCATCGCGCCGGACTGATCCACCGCGACATCAAGCCGAGCAACATCCTCATCACGACGTTCGGGTCGGCGGTGCTCGCCGACTTCGGCATCTCGTCGACCCTCGCGCGGTCGACGGGCGATGAGGTCCTGGCGATGTCGATCCCGTGGAGCGCGCCCGAAGTCGTCGCGGAGCACACCGGCGGCACGATCGCGAGCGAGGTGTGGGGGCTCGGCGCGACCGTCTACTCGCTGCTGGCGGGGCACAGCCCGTTCGAGCGACGGGAGAAGGGGCAGAACACCCGCGAGCTGATGCGGCGCCGCATCGCCCGCGCGACGTTCGTCCCGATCTCGCGCGATGACGTCCCCGACGCCCTGCAGCAGGTGCTCGCGACCGCGATGGCGCGCGACCCCGACCGCCGGTACCGCAGCGCCGCCGAGTTCGGCGAGGCGGTTCGCGACGTGCAGCGTCATGCGGGTCTCGCACCCACACCGCTCGAGGTGCCGGCGGCGGAGTGGATGCCGGCATCCGCACCCGTCGACTTCGCCGACAGCGCCGCCCGCGGGCCGGCGCGCAGCCACGTCGCGCACGAGAGCCGGCGTTCGCCGGTGCCGCGCGAGCTCACCGTGCGCCACCGCGAGGAGGACACCGACGTCACGACGCCCCCGTCCGCCGGCAGCCGCGTCTGGCCGTGGATCGTCGGCGGCGTGATCGTCGCGGCGGCCCTCGCCGGCGGCGGCGCGTGGGTGTGGACGGTCCTGTCCTGATGCGCCGGCAGACGGCGGTCGGCCTCGCCGCGGCGGGTGCGGTCCTCGCGCTCGTCGCGGGCGCGAGCGTCGTGTGGCCGGGCCTCGACGCGCAGCGTACGCCGCCGAAGACCACGACCGCGTGGGTGTTGCAGTCCGACGGCCTGCGGTACGCCCGGGTGAACACCGCGATCGACGAGCTCGACACCGTCCGCGCCGTGAGCAATCCGAGCCGGATCGTGCAGACGCAGGGCGCCTCGTACATGTTCACCGACAGCGACGCCAAGGTCGTCCGGATCGACGACGCCGTCCCGGTCGATCTCGACGCGGAGAGCCTGCGCGACGCGGCGTCCGCGCCGCCGGGGACCGAGGAGGTCGACACGTCGGGCGACTTCGTCGCCTACCGGACGGATGCCGGGGCGATCTCCGCGGGTCGACTCTCAAGCGGCCAGGTGACCCCGCTCGACCCGACGGGCACGCGCTCGAGCGAGAGCGCCGACGGTCCCGCGTACACGTCCGACGCGATCGCGGTGGATGCGGCGGGGGACCTCTTCAGCTATTCGGCGGCGGCGGGCACGGTCGTCCGCATGGACATCGACACGGGAGAGGTCCGCAGCACCGACAGTGTCGCCGCCGAGGTGTCGTCCCCCGCGCTCACGGCGGCAGGCGACGACTGGGTGCTCGTGGACTCGGCATCCGGAGAGTACTGGACGCGCACCCGCGCCGGTGCCTCCGCCGGCACGTCCGGCGTCGTCGCGCTCTCCCGCGCCGACGCGGACGGCGACGCGGTCTATCTCGCCGATGAGAGCGGACTCGTCCGTGTGCCGACGACGGATGCCGACGCCGAGCGCGTCTTCGGCGACCGGACGACTGCGCGCGGCACACCGGCACGCCCCGTCGTCCGCGGCGGCGTCGTGTACGCGGCGTGGCTCTCCGAGGGCGCCGGCCCCGGGACGCTGTGGACGTCCGACGGCGGCGATGTGCAGCTGGACTACGCCGGAGCGACGCTGCCCTCTCAGCGACGGCCGACGTTCACGGATGCCGGCGACGGACTCGTGCTCAACGACACCCGGTCGGGCTGGGTGTGGACCGTTCCGGACGGCGCCCTCGTGCCGTCGAGCCAGAACTGGGATCTCGACGACGCCGTGGAGACCGCCCCGGAGACGAACGACCAGGAGCCCCCCGCCGTCATCGACCCGCGGCCGCCTGTCGCCGTCGACGATGCGTTCGGCGTTCGCGCCGGCGCGCTCGTGTCGCTGCCCGTGCTCCTCAACGACCACGACCCCAACGAAGACGTGCTGCAGATCGACGCGGCATCCGTCCAGGGTCTCGACCCCGCGTTCGGCACCCTCACCCTCACGGACGACCGGCAGCGCCTCGCGATCCGTGTCGCGGCGGATGCCACGGGCACCGTGTCGTTCCGGTACGCCGTGAGCGACGGGACGGCGGTGGACGGGCTCCTCTCCGCGCCCGCGACGGTGACGTTGCGCGTCGTGGGGGACGAGGAGAACTCCGCGCCGCAGTGGTGCGGCGTCGAGGGGTGCCAGCAGTCCTGGCCGGAGCCCGAGGTCGCCGTCGGCGGCACGGTCGCGGTGCCCGTGCTCGGCGACTGGGTCGATCCGGAGGGCGACCCCATCGTCCTACTCTCGGCGGTCGACGAGTCGGGGACGGGTCAGGTGGCCTCGACGCCCGAGGGGCGCGTCGTCTTCCAGCACGCCGACTCCGGCCAGATCGCGGATGCCGGCGGCGGCGACGCGGCCGCCCCCGTCACCCTCACCGTCGCCGACACGCGCGGCGCCGTCACGACGAAGACGCTCTCCGTGCGGGTGCTGTCCGACCCGCAGCCGCACCTGCAGTCGTTCGCCGTCGTCGACACGGCGGGCTCGCGCCTGACCATCGACGTCGCGCCCCACGTCACCGGCACGGCGGGCCAGCTCACGCTCACCGCGGCGCGCATCCTCGACGACGCGGCCGCGACGGCGACCGTCGTCGGCGGCACGACGCAATTCGACTTCGCCGCGGCGAACCCCGGCACCTATCGGGTCGCAGTGACCGTCTCGGCGGGCGGCCACGAGACGACGGGCACGGCCCGCGTGACGCTCCTGGCGCCGGACGCGCCGGCGCAGCTGGCGACGGCGCCGGTCGTCGCGTTCGTCAGGCCGCAGGCCGACGCGACCGTCGATGTGCTCGCCGCGGTCGCCAACCCGACGGGGCGCGTGCTGCTCCTCAGCGATGTCGTGGTCTCCGCGGCGGCGGGCTCTTCGCTCGTCGCGGATGCCGTCGGTCAGAGCCAGCTGCGGGTGTCGGGCTCGACCGCGACGGCGGAGTCGGGGCTCCTCGGCACCGTCTCCTACCGGGTCAGCGATGGCACGGCCGACGAGGGCGCCTCGGTTGTGGGCGAGGCGACGATCTATCTCCTGCCGCCCGCGCCCGAGGCGGCTCCCATCACGGTCGACGACAGCGTCGTGGTGCGTGCGGGGGAGCAGGTCGACGTGCCCGTCCTCGACAACGACGTGTCGGCCGAGGGCGGCCGCCCCCGCCTTGACGCGGAATCGATCACCTCCTCGTCGCCCGACGCGCTCGCGTTCGCGTCGGGCGACGTGCTGCGCTATCTCGCCCCCGACGCGCCCGGCCAGTACACGGTGGGCTACCGTGCCTTCACCACCGGCTCGCCCGCCCTCGGCGACATCGCGACGGTGCACGTGCGGGTCGTCTCGGCCGACGAGAACCGCGATCCGCTGCCGCCGCGCCTGTCCGGGCGCGTCGCGAGCGGCCTGCAGACGACGGTCGCGTTCGACGGGTTCGGCATGGACCCCGACGGCGACGTCGTGCGCCTCGACCGCATCGTCAGCCAGCCCGCGCACGGCGCCGCGGCGATCGCCCCCGACGGCACGGGCATCGTCTACACGAGCACGGCGGGCTCGAGCGGTCAGGACACCTTCACGTACCGCGTGATCGACGCGTTCGGCGCGACCGGCGAGGGCACCGTGCGCATCGGCATCCTGAGCGGCGAGGCGAACCCGAGCCCGATCACCTACACCGACTACGTGCACGTGCAGGCGGGTGCCGACAGCGTCATCCGCGTGCATCCGCTCGCGAACGACCTCGACCCCACGCAGGGGACGCTGAGCCTCGCACGCGTCCGACCGGACGTCCCGGAGACGGCGCTCGACGGGTCGACGAGCACCGAGTTCGCACGCCTGTCCGAACGCATCCGCAGCGTCACCGAGGACACCGTCACGATCGCCGCCGGCACCGAGCCGGGGACGATGTCGTTCCTCTACGACGTCGAGTCGTCGTCGGGGAGCACCGCCCGAGGACTCCTCGTCGTCAAGGTCGTCTCGCAGCGCGTTCCCGACTACCCGGTCGTCTCCGACACCGTGCTGACCGCCGCCGACCGCGACGACCTCGACACGGGTGTCGACGTGCTGGCGGGGAAGGTGCTGTGGTCGGGCGGCGACACGGGCGACCTCGAAGTCGGGCTCTGGGGCTCGCCCGCGGGGGTCAGCGTGGTCGGGCACCGACTGCGCGCGACGCCCGGCGACGCCGCGCGCATCATCCCGTTCTCGGTCACGGGGGAGACATCCGGCGGGCCGGTCACGACCTACGCCTTCCTGCGGGTGCCGGCGGCCTCGGAGGGCGCGCTGTCGCTGCGCGCGGGGACGCCGCCCCTCACCGTGGGCGAAGGGCAGCAGGTGGATGCCGACGTCGCGAGCCTCGTCGCGCTGCCGCGCGGGCGCGCACTCGAACTCGACGCGACGGGCGTCCGCGCCTCCGGCGCGCGCGCGGGCGGCGTCTGCGTCGCGACCTCGGGGAGCGGCATCCGCTACACGGCGGGCGACGGTGCCCCGTGGGCCGACGCGTGCCTCGTGCCCGTGCGCCTCATCGGGACGTCGGCGTGGTCGGTGCTGTCCATCCCCGTGGCGGTGACGCCCCGCGCGCCGCAGCCCTCGCTCGCGCCGGCCGCGCTGGAGGTGGGGCCGGGCGAGACGCACGTGTTCGACCTGACCTCGATGACGACGTGGCAGGGCAAGGCGGAGCCGATCGAGTACCGGATCGGGGGGACCCCGGCGTCCTTCGTCCTGACGCTGCAGGGCGCGCAGCTGACGGTGCGCGGCAACGACAACGCCGCGCCGGGCACGGTCGAGAGTGTCACGGTCGAGGTGACGAGCCACCCGGGCGTCACGCCGGCCCGGATCACCCTGCGGGTCGGGGCGGCGCCGTCGACCCTGCCGCAGGGCGGCCGGGCGGCGCAGCAGTGCAGCCAGGCATCCGGCTCGTCGTGCACGATCGACGTGGTCGGCGCTCCGGGAGAGGTCAACCCGCTGCCCTCGACGCCGCTCCAGCTCGTCTCGGTCGCCGCGTCGAGCGCGTGCACGGGCGTCACCTTCGCCGTCGCGTCGGCGACGCGCGTGATCGCCAGCTGGGACGCCGACGCTCCCGGGGCGACCTGCAGCGCGCGATTCACCGTGCGCGACGCGCAGGGCCGGCAGACCGCGTCGGGCCGCGACGGCTCCGTGGTCCTCGACCTCCTCGGGTTCCCGCGCGCTCCCTCGTCCGTCGCGCAGACCGCCTACGCGGACGGCAGCCTGACGCTGCGCGTCGACCCGGGTGCGGCACAGACCTCGTACCCCGTCGTCACCGGCTTCGACGTCCGCATGGGCGGCCAGAGCGTCGCGACCTGTTCGGCGCAGGGCGTCTGCCCGGCCATCTCCGCCCCCAACGGCGAGCAGCGCCAGTACGAGGCGGTCGCCGTGAACTCCGTCGGCCCCTCCCGCACGTCCGTCCGGACGACGGCGTGGGCCTATGACCCGCCCGCGGTGCCGTCCTCGGCGGTCTCGACGCCCGTCCCGGCGGGCGCGGACGGCGGCGTGGTCTCCCTCGCCTTCAGCGGGGTGGATGCCGCGGACGCGAAGGCCCTGCAGATCACGAGCCCCGTCGGGGAGAGCATCACCGTCCCCGTCGACATCCGCACGACCTCCGTCACCGTCCCGACCTTCCGCGTCGGCGCGAACACGACGACCGCCGTCACGGTCACCCCGCTGTCGCGCTACGACGTGCCGCCCGGCCTCGGCGGACCGGCGATCGGGTCGATGACCGTGAATGCGAACGGCGTCGGCGCTCCGACGGCGCCGGACCTCACCCTCACGGCCGTCAACGCGGGCGGCGGACTCGCCGACATCACGGCGGTGGGATCGGCGGGCTCGGGCGGCACCGGCTCGACGCTGCGCTACGGCATCGTCCCGCAGGGGCAGCCGTGCACCCCGACCGTCGGCGGCGACCGGGAGGTGTTCCGCGGGTACCAGGACGGGCGCCGGTACACCTTCGACCTGTGCGTCGAGTCCTGGTACAACGGCCAGCCGTTCGCCCGATCGACGACGAGCAAGGAGGTGCGGGCGGTGCAGAGCGGCAACGCGCCGACGGGCTACACGTTCGTCGTCGGGCCCACCGCGCACGTCGGCGACGGGCGCGCCAGCTGGACGATCGACACCGACCCCACGTCTCCCGAAGAGCCGCCCCGCGACAACGTCCCCGCCTTCTCGGGGCTCCCGAGTACTGTCTTCGACACCGACCCCGGCATCCGCGTGCGCTACGAGCACATCTCCGGGTGGTGGCAGACCCAGTGGGGCGCCGTCACACCGGCCGCCGGCAGCGCGCCCTACCAGGTGCAGGCGACGTGGTTGCTCGGAGCGTGCACCGGCGGCGCCTCGCTGAGCCACACGGGGCGCTCCACCGGGTCGCTCGCCACGATCACGTTCGACACCGCCGCGATCGTCTACTACGACGCGCAGGGCGCCGTCATCCCCACCGGCACTGACCCCTGGCTCGTGCCCGACGCCGCAGCGCGCGTCGAAGGCATCCGCGTCGGCGTCGACTGGTCGGCGCACGGGTGGAACCTGGATGCCGCCACCGCGACCCTCTCCGCCGTCTGCACCCCCGTTCCGCCCACCACCGGAGGCACCCCGTGACCATCACCCCCGAACAGGCGACCTGGTTCGCGCAGACCTTCGCGGCGCTCGCCGACAACGTCGAGCGCGCCGTCCTCGGCAAGCGCCACGTCGTCGAGCTCGTGCTGACGGCCATGCTGAGCGAGGGTCACGTGCTGCTGGAGGATGTCCCGGGAACCGGCAAGACGTCGCTCGCGCGCGCCGTCGCGCAGTCGGTGCAGGGCACGACGACCCGCATCCAGTTCACGCCGGATCTCCTCCCCGGCGATATCACCGGCATCACGGTGTACGACCAGAAGACGGGCGAGTTCGAGTTCCACCAGGGCCCCGTGTTCGCCAACATCGTGCTCGCCGACGAGATCAACCGGGCGAGCCCGAAGACGCAGTCGGCCCTCCTCGAGGTCATGGAGGAGGGGCACGTCACGATCGACGGCGTCACGCGGCCCGTCGGCAAGCCCTTCCTCGTGCTCGCCACGCAGAACCCCGTCGAGCAGGCCGGCACGTACCGCCTGCCCGAGGCGCAGCTCGACCGGTTCCTCCTGCGCACCTCGCTCGGCTACCCCGACCACGCGGCGACGGTGCGGATCCTCGATCGGGGCGCCGCCCCCATCGGCGAGCTCGCCCCGATCATCACCCCCGGCGCGCTCGCCGGCATGGCGGAACTGGCCGCCGACGTGTACGTCGACGCCCTCGTGCTCGACTACATCGCGCGCATCGTGGATGCCACGCGCTCGGCAGACGAGGTGCGGCTCGGCGTCAGCATCCGCGGCGCCCTCGCCCTCACCCGCGCGGCGCGCGCGACGGCGGCGGCGCAGGGCCGCACCTACGCGACGCCCGACGACGTCAAGCGGCTCGCCGTCGCGGTCCTCGCGCACCGCCTGATCCTCCACCCCGAGGCCGAGTTCGACGGCGTCACCGCCGAGGCCGTGATCGGTCAGGTCCTCCTCGACGTCACGCCGCCCACCCGCCGGGAGAGTGCGTGACCGAACGCACCGAACGCACCGGCACCGTCTCCGACACGCGACTGACCCGAACTTCGGCCGGATCCCTGACGGGGGAGCGCACCGAGGTCACCTCGGCGCGCAGCCGACGCCTCGTCGGCGTCGCGGTGCGCGCGTCGCGGGCGTGGACCGCGACGCGCGCGGCCCTCGCCCTCGCGTGGGCCTGGGTCCGGCGGACGGTACGTCCAGCGGGGGTGCTGGCGCTCCTCGCCGCGACGCTGGGGCTCGTGGCGGGGCTCGCGTTCGGCTGGGTGGAGGCTCTCGTCGCGGGCATCGCGGCGCTCGTGCTCCTCGCCCTCAGCGCGCCGTTCCTCTTCCAGGCGCGCACGTACGACGTCGACCTGACGCTCGCGCACGAGCGGGTCGTGGCGGGCACCGGTGTGCAGGCGACCGTGACGATCCGCAACACCGGGCGCCGCCCGGCCCTGCCCGGTCGTATCGACGTCCCGGTCGGCGCGGGGCTCGTGGAGTTCGGCGTCCCGCTCCTGCGCGCGGGAGCCTCGAGCGCGCAGGAGCTCGAGCTGCCCCCGCAGCCGCGCGGCATCGTCCGGATCGGCCCCGCGACGACGGTCCGGTCCGACCCGATCGGGCTCTTGCGTCGTGAGCACGCCTTCGACGACGTCCACGACCTCTACGTGCACCCTCGCACGGTCCCGGTCCCCTCGACGAGTGCCGGTCTCATCCGCGACCTCGACGGCAACCCGACCACCCGTCTCGTCGACGCCGACATGTCGTTCCACGCGATCCGCGAGTACGCCCCGGGCGATTCGCGACGCCAGGTGCACTGGAAGTCCACCGCGAAGACCGGGCGCCTGATGGTGCGCCAGTACGAGGAGTCCCGGCGCTCCCGGATGGCGGTCGTCCTCGGCCTCGACACCGCCGAGTACGAGACGGATGCCGAGTTCGAGCTCGCCGTGAGCGCGGCATCCTCGCTCGCGGTCCGCGCCGTGCGCGACGCGCGCGACCTCGACGTCGTCGTCGGGGCGGAGATCCCCCGCGTCGTGCGCGGGCGGCTCCGCGCCATCCGCCACATCCCGACGACGGCGCCGCGCACCGTGCTCGACGGGTTCAGCGGGGTCGACCGCCTCACCGACACGATGGCGTTCGTCGACGTCTGCCGACTGGCCGCGGAGGCGAACGAGCACCTCTCCATCGCGGTCCTCGTGACGGGCTCCCGAGTCGGCGTCGGCGCGCTCCGCCAGGCGGCCCTCGCGTTCCCGGCGGATGCCGCGACGGTCGCCGTCGTGTGCGACGAGCGCGCGCACCCGCGCACGCAGGTGCTCGGCGCGCTCACCGTCATCACGGTGGGCACGCTCGACGACCTCGCGGGGCTTCTGCTGCGGGGGTCGACCTCGTGAGGCGGATCGTCGCGGGGTCCCTCTACGTCGGCATCGGCGTGATCCTCGCCGCCGTGGCTGCCTGGCCGATCTACCGGTCGGCGTCGTTCCTCCTGCTCGTCGCGGTCGCGACGGCGCTCGCCGCCGGGATCGCCGCGCTCGTGCGCTGGCGACGCTGGAGCGGGTGGGTCGCTGCGGCCCTCCTCGCCGGGGCGATCCTCGTCGTGGGCGTGCCGGTGGCCGTCCCGGCTCGGCTCGGCGACCCGGCATCCCTCGCGCGCGGGCTCGGCGAGCTGGGCGCGGGCCTCGTCACCGGGTGGAAGGACCTCCTCACGGTCGATCTGCCCGTCGGCGGGTACCGCAACCTGCTCGTGCCGGCCCTCGTCGTCTTCCTCGTCGGCACGACCGCGGCGCTCCTGCTCGCGTGGCGTCGCGCGGCGATCGGGGCGGCAGCGGTGCCGATCGTGCTCGCGATGGCAGGGTTCGGCCTGCTGTTCGGGCGCACCGACGTCAGTGCGCCGCTGCCGCTCGGCCCCCTGACCCTCGGCGCACCCGTCGAGACCGCGATCGGGCTCGGCTCGCTCGGATCCGCCGTCCTGTGGCTGTCGTGGCGCAGTCGCGAAGCGCGGGTCGCAGCCCTGCGGCGGGCCGCGGCATCCAGCGGCGTGCGGCTTCGTCGCGGGACCCGCTCGGGGACGCGACGGGTCGCTCTCGGCGCCGGGATGGTCGCCGTCGCCGTCGCTGCGGCCCTCGCCGTGCCCGTGGCCGCGGTGCCGGCCGAGCGCACCGTGCTGCGCGAGGCGACCGGCCCGCGGATCGAGATCTCGCGGGCGGTCAGCCCGCTCGCGTCCTACCGGTCGATGTTCCGCGACGACCTCCACGAGCAGGTCCTCTTCTCGGCGACGGGACCGGAGCTGCCCGCGCGCATCCGCCTCGCCGTCCTCGACGACTACGACGGCGCCGTCTTCCGCACCGGTAGCGCGTCCGACTTCGTGCGGATGGCCTCGGAGCGCGCTACGGCGGCGGGAACGCCGGTGGACACGGAGATCGTCCTCGGCGCGCTGGACGGGATCTGGATGCCGTCGGCGGGCGTCGTGGCATCCGTCGCCTTCTCCGGCGGGCGGGCGGCGGCGCTCGCCGACGGGTTCTACGTCGACGACACCCTCGCCGCCGCCGTGCAGACCGCCGGCTGGCGTCAGGACGACGAGTACCGGCTGCGCGCATCGGAACCCGCGACGAGCGCGCTCGCGGATGCGGAGTCCCCCGGTGACCCCGGCGACGGGCCGGACGCGCCCGCGAGCCTCCGCACGTGGATGCAGGCGCACGTCGCCGGCAGCGGCGGTGCGGCGCTCGAGGGCCTCGTCACCCTGCTGCGCGAGCGCGGCTATCTGAGCCACGCGCTCACCGACGCGCAGGCGCAGTGGATGACGGATGCCGGGGTCGACACGTTCGTGCCGAGCGCGGCGGGGCACTCCCTCGCGCGGATCGATCAGCTCTTCACGGCTCTCCTCGAGCGCGAGCAGGACCCGCGCGCGGAGGCCTCGGGCAACTTCGTCGCGGCGATCGGCGACGACGAGCAGTTCGCGGTGGCGACGGCGCTGCTCGCGCGGGAGCTGGGCTTCCCCGCACGGATCATCGTGGGGGCGCGGCTCGAGGCCGCAGACCCCGACCTCGCAGCGTGCGACGACGGTGTGTGCCGCGCGGACGATCTGGCCGCATGGGTCGAGGTGCGCAGCACCGCGGGGGAGTGGATCCCGGTGGACGCGACGCCGCAGCATCGCCAGGCGCCGAGTCGCGAGGTGACGTCGCAGCCCGACCCCACTATCGGCACCGAGGTGCGCCCCGACGAGGTCGACGAGGTCGAGCCGCCCAAGCCCGCGCAGGAGGATGCCGCGTCGAGCCCCGACCGTCCCGACACCGTCGATCTCGCGTGGCTCTGGACGTCGCTGCGCATCGCAGGGATCTCGCTCGGGGCGCTCCTCGTCGTGGTCGGCCCGTTCCTCGCGGTCCTCGCCGCGAAAGCCGTGCGGCGCCGCGCCCGCCGCGGGGCCGACACCCCGGTCGACCGGATCGCCGGTGGGTGGGACGAGTACCTCGATGCGGCGGTGGACGCGGGCCGGCCGGCACCCGCGGCGGCGACGCGGCTCGAGATCGCGCGCGCGCTCGGGCAGGAGGCGGCTCCGGGGATCGCCGTGGCCGCCGATCGCGCCGTCTTCTCGGACGGCGGCGCGACGTCTGACGACGCCACCGAGTTCTGGCGGATCGTGGATGCCGAGCGCGCCGCGTTCACGTCGACACGCTGGCAACGGGTGCGCGCGGCCCTATCGTTGAGATCGTTCATCCCCGAGGGCCTGAAGAGGTCCTCGTCACGCACCGAGAGGTCACGTACCGAGAGGGGGAGCCGGGCGCGCGACGGCGCACGGCGCACCACATGAGCACACCCGCCGACGATTCTCTGGGCGCCCTGCTGGGGCTCCTCTCCGTGGTCGTGAGCCTCGCCCTCTACGTCTGGACCGCGCTCGCCCTCTCGGCGATGTTCCGCAAGATGGGCGAGGACGCCTGGAAGGGCTGGGTTCCCCTCCTCAACACGGCGACCGTGCTCGCGTGGGGCGGGTTCAGCCCGTGGCTGATCCTCCTCGCGTTCATCCCGATCGTCGGGGCCCTGGTCGTCCTCGTCCTCCTCATCGTCTCGGCGCACCGGATCAACTCCGGGTTCGGGTACGGCGGGGGGATGACGGTGCTCGCGGCGCTGCTGTTCGTCGTGTGGGCGAGCATCCTCGGGTTCGGCCCCGCGCGGTGGCTCGGTGCCCGGCGGCGCGCCCGCGTCGCGGCGCCCGACGGGGCGCGGCCCGCAGCCGACCCCGCCGTCGCGGCGGCTGCCGCGCCTGCGGCGCCTGCGGCGCCCGTGCCGCCCGTGCCGCCTGCCGCGGTGTCGCGCGGTGCGGAGCCCGCGAGTGCGCTGTTCGGCGGGCCGGTGTTCGACGACGTGAGTGCGCACGGCGCCTCGAGCGTGCCGGAAGCGGACGCCGCCGCGAACGCTTCTCCCGCGGACTGGATGCCGGCGGAAGAGCCCGCCCCCGCGGCATCCCCCCGTTCACCCGAGGTCGATTCCTCCTTCGCGCCGCCGTCGTCGCCGGGCGTGGATCGGTGGACCCCGCCGGCGCCGTCCGGTGCGGCCGTCCCGGATGAGCCCGCCCCCCTCGCCGCCTCGGCGCCGACCTCCGCACCCGCCGTGCCCGCGCCGCCCTCGGAGGCCCCCGCGACGGAGCCGGATGCCGACCGGGCCGATGCCGACGAGGTCGAGGATGCCGCGTGGCCGTCCGAGATCGACGACGTGTCGGCGATCCACCCCTCCCCCTTCCCGCCGAGCGCGGCAGGAAGCCGCCCGTTCGTCGCCCCGCCCGTCGGCCTGGTCGGAGAGTCCGGGGTGACCGGGGCGACCGCGGCGACCGCGGCGACCGGGGCGACCGGGAGCGACCCCGGTCCGATCGCGTTCGTGCCGGGCCGTCGCGCCGGTTCCGAGCCCCCGCCCCCGCCGTCGCCCGTCACGCGTGTGCCTGCCGTCCGTCCCGGGGATGCCGAGACGCCGGCACGCGTCGGCGACCCGAACGCGGCGATCTTCGCACAGCCCGCGCGCCCGCGGCCGGCGGCCGATCCCGATCCGGACGGCTTCCTCGAACTGTCGGGCGAGGTCTCCGCGGTCGTCGGGGCGCCGGCCGCCGGCCGGCCGCGGTCGGCGATGGGGGCCGTCTCGGCGCAGCACCGCCGCGTCGACGATGTCGACGACGACGAGGGCGTCGACGAGCTGACGCGCGCGACCCGCCCGAGCGCGCCCGGGTTGCTCGACGACATCGACCAGACGGTCGTCGCGCGTCGATCGGTGCGGCCGACGTGGGAGCTCGTTCCCGCGGTCGGTTCCCCCCTGCCGCTGACGGCGCCGGTCGTGATCCTCGGGCGTCGGCCTTCCGCCGATCCCGCCTTCCCCGCGGCGCAGCTGCTCGCCGTCGCGGGCGACGCGCGCACGGTGTCGAAGACGCACGCGCGGATCGAGCAGCGCGGTGAGAGCTGGATCGTGACCGACCTCGGCTCGACCAACGGTGTGCTCGTCCGCACGCTCATGGGCGACGAGGTCGAGGTCGAGCAGGGCGGTCAACTGGATGCCGGTGAGCGCTTCTTCCTCGGTGACGAGGAGTTCCACCTGCGCCGCATCACCCGCTGACCCCCGCCCCCGCGGACCCCCGTCCGCCCCGCCCCGCCCCCCGCACGCCCGCCGAGTGTCCAGAACACGCGGTGCCGAGCGCGTCGGACTCCGCGTGTTCTGGACACTCGGCATCCAGACCGATCCACCCGCGCCGGCTCCGACTCGGCGACACCCCCGCGCGTTTGCCCGCATTCGTCATACGGCGTAGTATTGAGCGGGTGTGCGCTCTGCGCGCCTTGTGTCGTGTCCGGCTCCGGTCGGAAGCGACGGGGCGAGCAGCGCGGCACGACCGGGATCGATCTGCGAACAGGTCGCCCCCACGGCATATCCACCACGAAAAAGCCCGACGGTTCCGTCGTGCCGGTGGATCTGTGGTGAAACCACACCAGCTGTCACCGTGCAGCATGAGAAGGAGAGAACGTGCCAACCATTCAGCAGTTGGTTCGCAAGGGTCGTTCGCCGAAGGTCACCAAGACCAAGGCGCCCGCCCTGAAGTCGAACCCGCAGCAGGCGGGTGTCTGCACCCGCGTCTACACCACGACGCCCAAGAAGCCGAACTCGGCGATGCGCAAGGTCGCCCGTGTCAAGCTCCGCAACGGCACCGAGGTCACCGCCTACATCCCCGGCGAGGGCCACAACCTGCAGGAGCACTCGCTCGTGCTCGTCCGTGGAGGCCGTGTGAAGGACCTCCCCGGTGTCCGTTACAAGATCGTTCGCGGCGCCCTGGACACCCAGGCCGTCAAGAACCGCAAGCAGGCCCGTAGCCGCTACGGCGCCAAGAAGGGCTGAGTCCGATGCCTCGCAAGGGACCCGCACCCCGCCGCATCGTCGTCAACGACCCGGTCTACGGTGCTCCGATCGTCACCCAGCTGGTGAACAAGATCCTCGTCGACGGCAAGAAGTCGATCGCCGAAGCCATCGTCTACAACGCCCTCAAGGGCGTCGAGGCGAAGAACGGCCAGGATGCCGTCGCAACGCTCAAGAAGGCGCTCGACAACGTCCGCCCCACCCTCGAGGTCAAGAGCCGTCGCGTCGGCGGCTCGACCTACCAGGTGCCCGTCGAGGTCAAGCCGCACCGCGCGAACACGCTCGCGCTGCGCTGGCTCGTCTCCTACGCGAAGGGTCGTCGTGAGAAGACGATGACCGAGCGTCTGCAGAACGAGATCCTCGACGCCTCGAACGGCCTCGGTGCCGCGGTCAAGCGCCGCGAGGACACCCACAAGATGGCCGAGTCGAACCGCGCCTTCGCGCACTACCGCTGGTGATCTCGATACGCGGCTGCGCCGCTACTCACTCACCGGAGTAGTGGCGCAGCCCGCGTATCCACGCCGCACGCAAGCCCGAAACCACACGTAAGGACACCCCGTGGCACAAGAAGTGCTCACCGACCTCAACAAGGTCCGCAACATCGGCATCATGGCGCACATCGATGCCGGCAAGACGACGACGACCGAGCGCATCCTCTTCTACACGGGTGTCAACCACAAGCTCGGCGAGACGCACGACGGTGCGTCGACGACCGACTGGATGGAGCAGGAGAAGGAGCGCGGCATCACGATCACGTCGGCCGCCGTGACCTGCTTCTGGAACAAGCACCAGATCAACATCATCGACACCCCCGGCCACGTCGACTTCACGGTCGAGGTGGAGCGCTCGCTCCGCGTCCTCGACGGCGCGGTCGCCGTCTTCGACGGCAAGGAGGGCGTCGAGCCCCAGTCCGAGACCGTGTGGCGTCAGGCCGACAAGTACGACGTGCCCCGCATCTGCTTCGTCAACAAGATGGACAAGCTGGGCGCCGACTTCTACTTCACGGTGGACACCATCGTGAACCGCCTGGGCGCCAAGCCCCTCGTGCTGCAGCTGCCGATCGGCGCCGAGAACGACTTCGTCGGGGTCATCGACCTCGTCGAGATGCGCGCGCTCGTCTGGCCCGGCGACGCCAAGGGTGATGTCACCATGGGCGCCAAGTACGAGGTCCAGGAGATCCCCGCCGACCTCGCCGATCGTGCGGCCGAGTACCGTGAGAAGCTGCTCGAGACGGTCGCCGAGACCGACGAGGCGCTGCTCGAGAAGTACTTCGGCGGCGAGGAGCTCACGCTCGCCGAGATCAAGGGCGCGATCCGCAAGCTGACCGTCGCGGGCGACATCTACCCCGTGCTCTGCGGTTCGGCGTTCAAGAACCGCGGCGTGCAGCCCATGCTCGACGCGGTCGTCGACTACCTGCCCTCGCCCCTGGACGTGCCCGCCATCGAGGCCCACGACCCCAAGGACGAAGAGGTCGTCATTGAGCGTCACCCCGACGCCAACGACCCGTTCGCGGCGCTCGCGTTCAAGGTCGCCGTGCACCCGTTCTTCGGTCGCCTGACCTACATCCGCGTCTACTCGGGTCACCTCGACTCGGGCGCGCAGGTCATCAACTCGACCAAGGGCAAGAAGGAGCGCATCGGGAAGATCTTCCAGATGCACGCCAACAAGGAGAACCCGGTCGACTCGGTCACCGCGGGCAACATCTACGCCGTCATCGGCCTGAAGGACACCACCACCGGTGACACCCTCGCCGACCCGGCCGCGCCCGTCGTCCTCGAGTCGATGACGTTCCCCGAGCCCGTCATCGAGGTCGCGATCGAGCCGAAGACGAAGGCCGACCAGGAGAAGCTGGGCACCGCGATCCAGAAGCTCGCCGAGGAGGACCCGACCTTCCGCACCGAGCTGAACCCCGAGACCGGCCAGACCGTCATCAAGGGCATGGGCGAGCTGCACCTCGACATCCTCGTGGACCGCATGAAGCGCGAGTTCAAGGTCGAGGCCAACGTCGGCAAGCCCCAGGTCGCGTACCGCGAGACGATTCGCAAGGCCGTCGAGCGTCACGACTACACGCACAAGAAGCAGACCGGTGGGTCGGGTCAGTTCGCCAAGATCCAGTTCGCGCTGGAGCCCCTCGAGGTCACGGCGGAGAAGACGTACGAGTTCGAGAACAAGGTCACCGGTGGCCGCATCCCGCGCGAGTACATCGAGCCCACCAACCAGGGATTCCAGGACGCGATGAACGTCGGCGTGCTCGCCGGCTACCCCATCGTGGGTGTCAAGGCGATTCTGCTCGACGGTGCCAGCCACGACGTCGACTCGTCCGAGATGGCGTTCAAGATCGCGGGCTCGATGGGCTTCAAGGAGGCCATCCGCAAGGCGAACCCCGCGATCCTCGAGCCGCTCATGGCGGTCGAGGTGCGTACGCCCGAGGAGTACATGGGCGACGTCATCGGCGACCTGAACTCGCGTCGTGGCCAGATCCAGTCGATGGAGGACGGCTCGGGCATCAAGATCGTCCGCGCTCTCGTCCCGCTGTCGGAGATGTTCGGCTACATCGGCGACCTGCGCTCGAAGACCTCTGGTCGCGCGGTCTACTCGATGGAGTTCGACTCGTACGCCGAGGTCCCCAAGGCCGTCGCCGACGAGATCGTCCAGAAGAACAAGGGCGAGTGACCCTGATGGATGCCGGCGGGACGACCCTCCGGCATCCATCGCTCGCTCACCTGTGACACACAACTTCATACCCGTAAACTAGAAACATCCCCGTGGAGCACCGGTCGCAATCCAGCGCCCGGAACCTCCACAACGAAATGTCCTGAGGAGGACCCAGTGGCCAAGGCCAAGTTCGAGCGGACCAAGCCGCACGTCAACATCGGAACGATCGGTCACGTCGACCACGGTAAGACGACGCTGACCGCCGCCATCTCGAAGGTGCTCGCCGACAAGTACCCGTCGGCCACCAACGTGCAGCGCGACTTCGCGTCGATCGACTCGGCTCCCGAAGAGCGTCAGCGTGGTATCACGATCAACATCTCGCACGTCGAGTACGAGACCCCGAAGCGTCACTACGCGCACGTCGACGCGCCCGGTCACGCCGACTACATCAAGAACATGATCACGGGTGCGGCGCAGATGGACGGCGCGATCCTCGTCGTCGCGGCCACCGACGGCCCGATGGCGCAGACGCGTGAGCACGTGCTGCTCGCCAAGCAGGTCGGCGTTCCCTACCTGCTCGTCGCGCTCAACAAGAGCGACATGGTCGACGACGAGGAGATCCTGGAGCTCGTCGAGCTCGAGGTCCGTGAGCTCCTCTCCTCGCAGGACTTCGACGGCGACAACGCCCCCGTCGTGCGCGTCTCGGGCCTGAAGGCTCTCGAGGGCGACGAGCAGTGGGTCGAGTCGATCGTCGAGCTCATGAACGCCGTCGACGAGTCCATCCCCGACCCGGTGCGTGACAAGGACAAGCCGTTCCTCATGCCCATCGAGGACGTCTTCACCATCACCGGTCGTGGCACGGTCGTCACGGGTCGCGCCGAGCGCGGCACGCTCGCGATCAACTCCGAGGTCGAGATCGTCGGCATCCGCCCGACGCAGAAGACCACGGTCACGGGTATCGAGATGTTCCACAAGCAGCTCGACGAGGCCTGGGCCGGCGAGAACTGTGGTCTGCTCCTGCGCGGCACCAAGCGTGACGACGTCGAGCGCGGCCAGGTCGTCGTGAAGCCCGGTTCGGTCACCCCGCACACCGAGTTCGAGGGCACGGCCTACATCCTCTCCAAGGAGGAGGGTGGCCGTCACAACCCGTTCTTCACGAACTACCGCCCGCAGTTCTACTTCCGCACCACGGACGTCACCGGCGTCATCACGCTGCCCGAGGGCACCGAGATGGTCATGCCCGGCGACACCACGGAGATGAAGGTCGACCTCATCCAGCCCATCGCGATGGAAGAGGGCCTCGGCTACGCCATCCGTGAGGGTGGTCGTACGGTCGGTGCCGGTACCGTCACCAAGATCCTGAAGTAATCACACTTCGCCAGGACGCCCCCGGGAGCTTCGGCTCACGGGGGCGTTCTGCATCTTCCGTTCGCCGTCGTGTCACGCCATGATGTGATCACCACCACGCCGAAAGGGGAGCCCATGGGCATCGAGGATCTGGTCAATCAGGGCAAGGAGTTCCTGGAGCAGAACAAGGAGAAGATCGCGGAGACGCTGCACTCGGATCAGGCCGAGCAGGTCAGCGACAACGTGCTCGACGCCGCGGCCGACTTCGTGAAGAAGATCGCACCCGACTCGGTCGATGCCCAGGTCGACGGCGTCCGCGACTCGATCGACAAGTCGATCGGCAACGAGTAGACGCACGGATCGCGAAGGGGTGGATGCCGCGGCATCCACCCCTTCGTCGTGTCCGGGTGAGAGCACGGCCGGCGAGTGCGGAAAACAGTTATCTTGACGCGCCTGCGACCCTGACCTAGCGTCAGAAGCGGTCGGGCAGGCGCCGGGGGGTGCCGCTGACTGGACGGACTGTGGGGGTTCGTTCACCCGAGTGGACTGTGGGAGTCCGCTCGTTCAGTGACAGGTCGTGGGGAACATGGGCACTGCTCGTGACGGTTTTGGGGACTCTTCGTCGCGGAAGGCGCAGCGCGCGCGCCGCCTGCGTGAGCAGCGAGAGCGCAGGCTGGTCCTGAGGCATCGCTGGTATGCGGGCGGCATTGCCACCGCGCTGTCGGCGGCGCTCGTGTTCGCCGGGCTCTCGCCCGCGATGGCCGACGACACCGCGTCGCCATCGCCGAGCGACACGCAGACGGCACAGGATGCCACGCCGCCGGCGACGGACACGCAGGCGACCCCGCCGAGCGAGGAGGCGACGACGCCCCCGTCGGACCCCGCTCCGGAGCCGACGACGACCGACAGCCCCGCGCCCTCGCCGTCGCCGACCACCACGACCGCGCCGCAGGCGCGCTCCCTCGTCGCGCCTCTCGCCGCCCCCGCCCCGCTCGCGGCGGGCCCGTCGCTGCTCTGCCAGGCGAACACTCTGTACTCCGTGTCGAGCGGCGGGACCGTCCGGCAGATCTCAGGCACGACGGTGACCGATATCGGCAGCTGGAGCAATATCAGTGAGGCGAACGGCCTCGCGATCGGAGCGAACGGCACCGTCGCCTATGCGTACGACCGCGGCGGAGACAACGCGCAGAACGTCACCTCGATCCTCCGGTACACCCCGGCGACGAACACATGGGAGTCGATCTCGGGCACGGCCTACACGACGGGGAACTCCAATTCGCTCGTCGCCGGCGCCATGAACCTCGCCACCGGCCACTACCTGTTCGGCGGGTACCACAACATGGGCGGTGACCTGGTCTTCCGCCTGTACGACTTCAACCCCGCGACCAACGCGATCGTCTACGTGGGGTACTTCGACACGGGCCTCGGAGGGAGCTCCTCCGCGAACGGCGACATCGCGTTCGACTCCGCAGGCAACCTGTACGTCGTGCGCAGCGGCAGCAGCATCAACATCTACAGCGTCACCGCTGCGACCCTGGCGGCCGCGCTGGCGAGCCCGGGCGGCGAGATGAACCATTCGGAGACGACGCAGCTCACTCTCTCCAACTTCTCCTCGGTCAACGGCATCGCCTTCAACACCGACGGCACCGTCTTCCTCGGCAACGGCTCGACGGTGAAGAAGTTCGACCCCACGACGTGGGCGGAGCTCTCGACGCCCACCTCGTCGCTGTCGAACAGCACCGACCTCGCGAGCTGCAACTCGCCGGCCACCTTCACGGTGCAGAAGAACGTCGTCGGTCGTGCAGCACCGACCGACCAGTTCACGATGACGCTCAAGAACGGGTCCACGACGGTCGCGACCGCGACCACGACCGGCACGAGCACCGGCATCCAGTCCCAGCAGATCGGCCCCGTGCCCGTGCCCGCGGGCACGGCGCTGACCGTCACCGAGACGGCGCCGGCCGGCACGGATCTCGGCGCGTACACCACCACCTGGAGCTGCACGGGCGGCGGCGGCAGCGGCACCGGCACGACCATCTCGGTCACGAGCCCCGGCGCGGGCGCGTCGATGGTCTGCACCTTCACGAACTCTCCGCTGGTCGGCTCGCTGCAGATCTCCAAGATCGTCACCGGGGGTGGTGTCCTCGCGACGACCCCGTTCGCGATCGGCTACAACTGCGGAACGGGCTTCACCGGCACGGTGAACGTGACGACCGCCGCGCCGGTCACGGTGAACAACATCCCGAACGGGCGCTCCTGCACCGTCACCGAGGACACCTCGCAGCTCACGCAGGCGAAGCTCATCGACGCCTCGTTCTCGTGGGTGACGGCGAGTTCCGGCGTCGTGGCGCCCAGCGGCGCGCAGACGATCGTGACCAACACGACGAAGTCGTTCAGTGTCACCAACGTCACCAAGCGCAACTACGGCACGCTCCAGATCACCAAGAAGCTGGCGAACGGCTTCAGCACGAGCATGCTCACCGCCGGTGCCGGCTTCAGCGGCACATGGTCGTGCGCCTACCCCGCGGGCACCGTCGTGGCATCCGGTACGTGGACCGTCACGGGCGTCGGCGCGGCGACCCTGACCGCCACGACCGGCAGCCTGTCGACGATCCCGCTGACCTCGGTGTGCTCGGTCACCGAGAACACGCCGTCGAACAGCCTGTTCCTCGACCCCTCGTACTCGTGGAAGACGCCGACGATCGACCCGGCCACCGCGAGCGTCGCGGCCGGCGCTCCGGCATCGTTCACCGTGACGAACACCCCGCAGCAGAACTTCGGCACGCTGCAGATCACCAAGACGATCGGCGGGGCAGGGGGAGTCGTCGCGGGGAAGACCTTCGCCGGCAATTATGACTGCGGCACGGGGAACACCGGTCAGTTCTCGACGTTGACGACGACCACGCCGGTGACCATCCCGAACATCCCCGTGGGGCGCTCGTGCACCGTCACGGAGACGACGCCGACCGGCGGGCTGGTCGATACCTCGTATGCGTGGGATGTCACGGGAACCGTGAACCCGACCTCCGTCACGATCGCGAACGGTCAGACGGCGATCCTCAACATCACCAACAAGACCAAGCGCGTCTACGGATCGCTCACCGTGACCAAGCAGCTCGCGGGCGTCGCGCCGCTGCTGCTGAGCGGCACCTTCACCGGCACGTGGAGCTGCGACTACCCGACCGGGACCTCCGACGACGCGGGCGGCACCTGGAGCATCACCTACACGACGGGCATCGCCGGGCTGACGACCTACACGGGCCCCGTCGCGCAGATCCCGCTGACCTCGTCCTGCGTCGTCACGGAGAACGCGCCGTCGAACTCGATCTTCGGTCCCGCCAACCCGTCGTACTCGTGGAAGACGCCCGTGGTCACCCCCGCGAACGCCACGGTGACCTCTGCGCAGACGCCCGTCGCGTTCACGGTCACCAACACCGCTCAGCGGACGAGCCTCACGCTCGTGAAGATCGTCTCGTCGCCCAACGGCGGCACGGCGGGCCCGACCGACTGGAACCAGAAGCTGCAGGCGACGCCGGCGGGCGGCGCGACGCTCTCGTTCGACACCGGCGAGGCGAAGTACATCGCGTCGGGCACCTACAACCTGAACGAGGCGGCCGGGGGCCCCGCGGGCTACTCGCTGACCGGCCTCGCGTGCTCGGTCGACGGGGGGACATTCACGGACTACCTCGCCACGAAGCAGATCGTCATCGCCGACGGTGCGACGGTCGTCTGCCAGTTCACGAACACCGACTCGGCACCGAAGCTCACGCTCGTGAAGAACGTCGACAACAAGAGCGGCGTGGGTTCGGCCAACGCGAGCGCCTGGGCACTGTCGGCGACGAGCGCCGGGAACCCCTCGGTGAGCGGCACGAGCACGCCGGCGACGGGCACGACGGCCTCGATCAGCGGCCCCGTCAAGGGCGGCGCGACGTACACGCTCGACGAGAATGGCGGCCCGTCGGGCTACGACGCGGGTACCTGGACCTGCCGCATCACCGGCACGCAGACGCCGTTCCCGATGGCGAGCGCGACGACGGTGAAGCCCGTCGTCGGCACCGATGTGACGTGCGAGATCACCAACACCGCCGTCCCCGCGACCGCCACGATCACCAAGACGGTGAAGTCCGGTTGGCCGAAGCAGCTCGGGAACGGATCGTGGGAGATCGCGTACGACATCGTCGTGAAGAACACGTCGACGACGTCGACCTACTTCTACACGCTCGCCGACCAGCTGCAGCTCGGCGCCGGCATCACGGCGACCGCCGCGAGCTGGACGGGCCCCACCAGCGGGACCTTCACGTCGCTCACGGGATCGCAGGTGCTCAACGGCGCCGGCGCGCTCTCGGCCGGGGCGACCGCGACGTACACGGTGACGGTCACGGCGACCGTCTCGAACGCCGCCTCGACGGCGGCGACGAGCGTCTGCACGTCGACGTCGCCGACCCGCGCGTTCCGCAACACCGCCACGATGACCGCCGACGGCACGCCGACGACCGTGGATGCCTGCGCCCAGCCCTGGTTCCCGACCGTGACGAAGACGGCCTCGGCGCCGTCGCAGAACGCGGATGCCTCGTGGAATCTCTCCTACACGGTGACCGCGGCCAACCCCGGGAGCGGTCCTCTGCAGGTGACGCTCACGGATGCGTTCCCCGCGGCCCCGTCGGGCTGGTCGTTCGTCCCGGCGTCGTGGCAGGTCACGGCGGTCGGTTCGGCGCCCGCCCCGGGCTCGAGCACCTATCCGCCCGGACTGACCGGCACGATCTACACCGGATCGCTGCCGGCGAGCACTTCCTACGCGTACACGGTGAGCGCGAAGCTCGTGCCGTCCGCCGCGGCGGTCGCGCTCGGCTCCTGCGAGGCCGGGGGCGGCATGAAGAACACCGCCACGGTCACATCGGGTGCCGTCACGCGTGACCAGACGGCATGCACGACGGTGAAGACGCCGCCGGTCGTCGTCGCCAAGTCCGTGACGGCGACGCAGCAGCTCGCCGACGGCACGTGGCAGATCGACTACTCGATCGCGGTGACGAACACCGACCCGACCGTCGCGACCGTCTACACCCTCACCGATCTGCCGCAGCTGGGCACGGGCTTCACCGTCGTCAGCGGCGCGTGGGGCACGGCTCCGACCCCGAACACCCCGATCGCGGGCGGGGCGACGCAGTCGTACACCTACCGGATCATCGCGTCGTTCGACAGCGCGGTGCCGAACCCGCAGCTCACCTGCAGCCCGCAGGAGACGGGGGCCTTCTCCAACAAGGCGGTCATCACGTTCCCCGGCGGCACGGCGAACGACGTCGCCTGCTCGGCGCCCGGCACCCCGACCGTCGCGAAGACGGCCCAGCAGGCCATGCAGGTCTCGGCGACGCAATGGAAGCTGACCTACACAGTCACGGTGAGCAACACCTCGGGCACGACGCTCGCCTACACCGCGTCCGACACGCCGGCCGCGCTCCCCGCGAACGTCACCGGGTCCGGCTGGACCGCGACCGGTCCGACGATCACGGGCGGAGGCAGCGGCGCGCTCACGGCCGGCTGGACCGGCGGCGCGGGCCACACCGAGCTCGCGACAGGACTCATCCCGAACGGTGCGACGCACGTCTACACCGTGACGACGACGGTCACGCTCGGCACCGCGGTGAACCCCGCCGATCTGGTCTGCTCCCAGACTGCGCCGACGAAGGGGTTCTGGAACACGGCATCCGTCACCAACGGCGTCGGCGGCAACGACTCGAGCGCCTGCACGAGCGTGACCCCGCCGAAGGTGAGCATCGTCAAGTCCGACGCGACTGTCGCGCAGCTCGCGGGCGGCGTGTGGGACCTGACGTACCAGGTGAGCGTGACGAACGAGAGCGCGACCGCGTCGGCGAGCTACAGCCTCGGCGACACGCCGCAGTTCGACCCGCTGTTCGACGTGACCGTTCCGGCGACCCCGTGGACGCCGTCCGGCGGCGGCGCCCCCGTCGCCACGGCGAGCGGCACGCTGGCGCCGAGCCAGACCGTGACGTGGACGTACCACGTCACCGCGACGGCGGATGCCGAGGACGCCACTCCCGAGCAGCTCGCCACGGCGCTGCGCTGCACCGACACGGGGGAGACGCCCGGCGGCGGGTTCTACAACGTCGCGACGGTGACCTTCCCGGGCGGCACCGCGTCCGACGCGGGCTGCGGCGTTCCGGCGACGCCGACCGTCACCAAGACGGCCGCCGCGGCGACCTACACGGGCGGCGCGTGGCAGCTGAGCTACACCGTGACGGTCACGAACGGTTCGTCGATCCCGCTCGCGTACACGGCATCCGACACGCCTCCGGCGAGCCTGCCGACCGGTGTCACGCTCTCGACGCCGTGGGCGGTCGCGGGACCCGCAGCCCTGAACGGCGGCACAGCGACGCTCGTCTCGCCCTGGAGCGGCGGAGACTTCGCCACCGGTACCCTGCCGGCGGGCAAGACCCACGTCTACACCGTGACCGCTGCGGTGAAGATCGCCGCGGGCACGGACCTCGACCTGCTCCGCTGCACGAGCGGCGAGGGTCGGACGGGCATCTGGAACGCGGCCTCGGTCACGAACGGCCTGGGACACCAGGATGACGAGGACTGCACGCCCTTCACCTTCGCTCCGGTGACGGTCGCGAAGTCGACGTCGCAGATCCAGCAGCTGACGGACGGCAACTGGCAGATCGACTACCAGATCACCGTCACCAACGGCGGCACGGTGCCCGCGCCGTACACCCTCGTCGACACGCCGAAGCCCGATACGAGCTTCACGATCGTGTCGCAGGGCTGGGTCGGCGGGATCCCCGGCGACGAGGTCGCCCCGGTGGGCACTCCGGTCGTCTGGAACTACCGTGTCGTGGTGGAGGCGAAGACCGGCTCGGACTTCAACGAGAAGACGGCGACCACCTGCACCGAGGCGCAGGACGGCAAGAGCGGCTCGGGCGGCTTCTACAACACGGTCACGGCGACGTACCTCGGCGGCACGGTCTCGGCCGACTCCTGCGGCGTTCCCGTCAAGCCGTCGGTCGTGAAGACCGGCGCGGCCGTCCAGGATCCGGCGACCGGGCTCTGGAGCGTCACCTACACCGTGACGGTGCGCAACGACGACCCGGCGAAGATCGCTCTGGCCTACACGCTCGGCGACGTCGCGGCATCCGTGCCCGCCGGCGCGCAGCAGCAGGGTCCATGGGCGATCGCCCCGCCGACCATCGCGGGCGGCACGCAGGCCGACACCGCGACGGCAGTCGGCACGTGGTCGGGTACGGGCGATCTCGGTGCGGGCTACATCACGCCGGGTGCGACCCACACCTACAAGGTGGTGGCGACCTACAAGGTGCTCGCGAGCGCCGTCCCTGCCTCCCTCACCTGCCAGCAGGAGGGCCCGGGGGGTCTGTCCAACAGCGCGACGGTGACGAACGGGATCGGTTCGACGACCGACGACGCCTGTGTCACGATCCCCGTGCCGACGGTGAAGGTCGCGAAGACGGTCACCTCGACCGCGCTGCAGAGCGACGGCCGCTGGGAGGTCACGTACGACGTGAAGGTCACCGGAGACGCGAACCTCGCCGCGACCTACTCGCTCAGCGACACGCTGACGTTCGGCGGCGACATCGACGTCCTCACGGCGGACTCGGGCTGGACCGGTCCGGGCGGATCGAGTGGGTCGTTCGGGTCCTCGACGACGGCGCAGCTCGCGACCGACCGCGTGATCGCGAAGAACACGACCGACACCTACACGGTGACGGCCTACGCGACGATCGATCAGGCGGCGTTCGCCGGCGACACGCTCACGTGCGACACCGGCGACGAGCCGGGCGCCGGCGGGTTCCTGAACATGGCGACCGTCACGGCCGCGGGTGCGTCGCAGACGGCGCACGACTGCTCGACGCCCGGCTTCCCGAAGATCGTGAAGCAGGCGCAGAGCGTCACGCAGCACAGCGACGACCCCGACCAGTACGACGTCACCTACCTCATCACGGTGACGGGGGGCACCTCGCCGGGCTTCTACGACCTCTCGGACACCCCGGAGTTCGCAGTGGGGCTCGACATCCTCTCCGGAACGGCGACGCAGCAGCTGCCGACGCCGGGCGAGGCGATCGACATCGCATCCGGTGACGTGTTCGCGGACGGCGTCGCGATCGCGGCGAACGAGAAGCACACCTGGCTGGTCACGTGGACGGTCGAGCGGACGAGCGAGTTCGACCCGGCGAACCTCGAGTGCACGGGTGAACCCGGCCACGGCCTGTTCAACACCGCCACGCTCGACTTCGGCGGCGTCGAGCAGACCGGCCAGGACTGCATCCCGCTCGTGGATCGCGTATACCCGACGGTCAGCAAGACGGTCACGGGAGTGACGCAGGATGCCACGACCGGCCAGTGGACGATCACGTACGACGTCACGGCGAGCCTCGCCGCGAACGAAAAGGGCCTGTCGGCGAAGTACGACCTCACCGACACGCTCGACTACGGCGCCGGCATCACGGTCGACTCCGCGACGTTCACGGGACGCCACAGCGGCACCTTCACCGACGGTGAGGCGACGCTCGCGACGGGAGAGGTCATCGCCTCCGGCGCGACGCACACCTACACGGTGACCGTGGAGGCGACCGTCACCCCCGCCGCGGTGTCGGGCGACACTCTCGCCTGCATCCGCGGGGAGGGCGGCCCCGAGGCGGGCGGCTTCCTCAACACGGCCCTCATGACGTCGGGCGGCAAGGAGAGCAACGCCTTCGACTGCGCCGAGCCGCAGCTGCCGACGATCGAGAAGTCCGCTCAGGCGACGACCGACAATGCCGACGGATCGCAGCGGGTGAGCTACCTCGTGACGGTCACGGCGCCCGCGCCGGTCGCGGGCGACCCCGTGTCGAACCTCGGCTACAGCCTGACCGAGCAGCCCGATGCGCTGCCGAGCGGCACGGTGCTGGTCGGCACGTGGCACGCGGTCGCGGTCGCGCCGGACGATCTCACGATCGATCAAGCGACGTGGAACGGCACGGGGGAGTGGAACGTCGTCTCCGGCGCCCAGTTCACCGCGGAGGAGCGCGGCGAGGGTGCGGTGACGCACACCTACCGCATCTGGGCCGACATCGACGTCACGCAGCGGCCGTCCGAGGCCACTCCGTGTCGCGAGGGCGGCACGGGGATCGCGATCTGGAACGAGGTGCAGCTCTCGATCGGCGAGAACACCTCCTCCGATCGCGCCTGCGGCACCGTGGACTGGGATGAGGTCACGATCGCGAAGACGGCGGACCTCCCTGGCGAACAGGTGAGTGTCGAGCCGGGCGACACGTTCGACTACGTCCTGACCGTGACGAACGACGGCACGCGTGCCGCGACCGACGTGCACGTGACCGACCACGACCTGAACGCACGCCTGGACATCCAGGGGCTGACGGTCTCCGGCGGGGTCACGTGGGGCCCGGCGCCGGGCTACGTCGGACGCGACGTCGATCTCACGATCGCCTCCCTCGGAGTCGGGCAGTCGGTGGACGTCCGGATCACCGTCGAGTTCCAGCCCGCTCCGGTGGGGAGCGGCACTGAGGCCGGCGCGCCCGTCGAGTCGCTCCAGAACGAGGCCTGCGTGGACTCCGCGGAAGACGGCACCCCCGACTGCGCGACCCACGAGATCCCGGTGCGCGACATCACGGCATCCGTCTGGACCACCTGTCAGAGCGATGCGGCGGTGCTGAACTGGACCGTCCGCAAGTCGCAGACGCTGCAGAGCCTGCCGATCGAGATGAGCTGGCTGCCGACGTCCGGTGGGCCGTCGACGACGCCGGCGGATGTCGAGCTGTCGCAGGCCGGCGGCACGCTCCAGTGGACCGGGTCGACGACGTGGCCCGGGGCTGCGTTCACGCCGAGCGGCATCGCGATCGACTACCCGGGCTGGCGCCCGCTCGCGGCCGGGGACCTCGTTCCGGGTTCGAACCCGACGCAGTACTACCTGCCGGGGACCTCGACGGTCATGACGCCCGCGCAGCAGGCGGAGTACGTGTACAACGGGCTCATCCTCGATCCGAGCACGCTCGACTACGCCTGGCGCGAGCCGAGCACGGTGACCTTCTCGGTGAACCCGTCGCTGTCGACGACGGTGGTCTACCCGTCCGCCAGCGAGGACTGCTACCAGGCGCGGCACACCACGGTCGAGATCACGAAGACGGCATCCACACAGAAGGCGATGCCGGGTGACCCGTTCAGCTACACGCTGGCCGTCGCGAACACGAGCGATGACAGCGCCGCCGACGGCGTGGTCGTCACCGACGCGATCCCGTCGACGGTCAAGGTGAACGACATCACCTGGCCGGGCAAGGGCGACGCGAGCGTGTTCCCGAACTGGAACGCCTGCACCATCACAGGGCAGGACGGCTCCGGCTACGGCGGCCAGCTCACGTGCACCCTGTTCGGTCCGCTCCAGCCGAGCGGGCAGCCGGGTGACGCCGCGCCCACGATCACGCTGCACGCGACGATCAGCAAGACGGCACCGGTCGGGGCGATCACCAACGTGGGTGTCGTGGACTACTACACCTTCGGTGACCCCGAGGACACCGGCCGGGATGCCGACGACGCGGTGGTCCTCGTGTCGCTGCTGCCGGCGACGGGTGGGACGTCCGCGCTCTGGGTGCTCTGGGTCGCGCTGGCCGCGGTCGTGGTCGGCACCGGAGTCGTGGTCGTCGTGGCCCGACGCCGCCGCGAGACCGGCACGCTCTAACCGGCGCGCCACCCCGTGGGAGGGGCGGGTTTTCCCCAAGGCCCGCTCCTCCCACCCCCCCCTCCGCCGAGGGTGCATTCGTTCCCGCCGGGAGTGCACTCGTTCCCGCCGGGGGTGCACTCGTTTGCGCCGGGGGTGCATTCGTTTGCGCCGAGGGTGCATTCGTTCCGGATCCGGGGTGCACTCGCATCGTCTTCTCCACAGCGCGCCGATCTGCGAGTCTGTCCACCGATCTCGCGTCGGCGTCTCTACCGGAGGTCGCGGCATCCCACCATCGGTGTCATGGAATCGCACACTGAGGCGCGGCATGTCTACCCGCACCGTACGCTCAGCCGCCCACGGGGAGGAGCGAGTCCCTTGCGATACGGCGCCGCGGTCGCGACCACGCCGTGGGGGCTCGCCCACGACGAGACGCGTCAACGGATGCGCGCACACGCCGTCGCAGCTCTCGCTCGCGGCGAGTGCTTCGCGTTCTCCGACATCACCGCGGCGGCCTTTCACGACATCCCGCTGGTCGGTGTCGACGCCAGCCGCGTGCACACCACTCCCTTCAGCGACAACCCGTCGAAGACGCACCGCGACGTCGTGCGGCACAAGATCCCACTCCGCGCGCGTGATGTCACGGTCCGAGATGGGCTCTGGGTCACCTCGCTCGACCGCACTCTGTTCGATCTCGTTCGCAGGTTGCGATTCGAGCCTGCGCTCGCCGCCTTGTGCGCCGGATTGCACCAGTGTCGCGCCGGGAGCGCGGGCCGGGCAGAGGTGGACCGCGCCGCCGAGGCGCAACTGCGCGCACAGGTCGCCGAGCGTGTGGATGCCGCGGCCGGCAGCCGTGGCATCCACAACGCCCGCCTCGTGTTGGAGCTCGCGGACGGTCGGGTCGAATCACCCGGCGAGAGTCGGTCGCTGGCGCGCATGTGGGAGGCGCGCCTGCCGATTCCGGATCTCCAAGTGCCGGTTGAGACCGCCGAGGGGATCTACGTCCCGGACTTCTCCTGGCCGGAACTGCGGATGTTCGGCGAGTTCGACGGCGAGGTCAAGAGGTTCGATCCCGCGATGGCGTCGGGGCGTACGCCGTTCCAGGTCTCGGAGGATCAGGCGCATCGTCGTCGTGCGGTCGAGCGAGCGACGGGGTGGCGGGGGATGCACTGGGGATGGGATGAGTCCGCCGACGCCGAAGTCTTCTGGGGAGTGCTCGTTGCGCAGGGGTGGAAGCCTCGTTGGCGGGTGTGAGTGCACCTTCACGCCGAACGAGTGCACCTTCACGCCGAACGAGTGCACCTTCGCGCCGAACGAGTGCACCTTCGGGTGAAACGAAGACACCCCCGGGTGGGAGGGCGGCGCGACACGCCCGAGTTTGCGACACGCCCGGGCGACACGTAGACTAGTCAGGTTCCACATTCCTGCGTGCGCGCGACGTCAAGACGCGCGGCGTGCGGGATCACTGCCAGGGCAGTGCATAGGTCGGCGGGAATCCACGGGATTCCGGCGAGAGCCTAGGCCGCGGGCAGCAGAACGACACAATCCGATCCCCTCCCGAACAGGGATCCGTGCGCGTGCGCGCGGCGATCGGGCCTGACATCAGAACAGTGGTGCGCCTCGAAAGAGTAGTGCCCGGCGCAGATCCCTGTGCCATGTGCGTCCAATGCCCCCGAGGTACGACGCGAGAAAGAGAGTGAGCAGACAATGGCGGGACAGAAGATCCGCATTCGCCTGAAGTCGTATGACCACGAGGTCATCGACACGTCGGCGCGCAAGATCGTCGACACGGTGACCCGCGCGGGCGCCACGGTCGTGGGCCCCGTGCCCCTTCCGACCGAGAAGAACGTCGTGTGCGTCATCCGGTCGCCCCACAAGTACAAGGACAGCCGCGAGCACTTCGAGATGCGCACCCACAAGCGCCTCATCGACATCATCGACCCGACGCCCAAGGCCGTCGACTCGCTGATGCGTCTCGACCTCCCGGCCGACGTCAACATCGAGATCAAGCTCTGAGGTCCCGGTCATGGCACACATCAACGAAAAGGTTTCCAAGGGCCTGCTCGGCACCAAGCTGGGCATGACCCAGGTCTGGGACGAGAACGGCAAGCTCGTTCCCGTCACCGTGATCGAGGTCGCGCCCAACGTCGTCACGCAGGTGCGTACCCCCGAGCGCGACGGCTACAAGGCCGTCCAGATCGCGTACGGCCAGATCGACCCCCGCAAGGTCAACAAGCCCCTCACGGCCCACTTCGAGGCCGCGGGTGTGACCCCTCGCCGTCACCTCACCGAGGTGCGCACCGCGGATGCCGCTGAC
The DNA here is from genome assembly GCF_017305435.1 of Microbacterium sp. GTDB lineage: Bacteria > Actinomycetota > Actinomycetes > Actinomycetales > Microbacteriaceae > Microbacterium. Next base: position 386,692 of record NZ_JAFKIP010000005.1, read on the forward strand.
TACTCACTCGGTCAGGAGCTCACCGTGGACGGCACCTTCGAGGCCGGCCAGCTGGTCGACGTCGTCGGCACCAGCAAGGGCAAGGGCACCGCGGGTGTCATGAAGCGCCACAACTTCAAGGGCGTCTCCGCCTCGCACGGTGCGCACCGCAACCACCGCAAGCCCGGTTCGATCGGCGCGTCGTCGACGCCGAGCCGCGTCTTCAAGGGCATGCGCATGGCCGGCCGTATGGGTGGCGAGCGCGTGACCGTCCTCAACCTCACGGTGCACGCCGTCGATGCCGAGAAGGGTCTGCTGCTCGTCAAGGGCGCCGTCCCCGGCGCGCGCGGCCGCATCGTCTACGTCCGCAACGCAGTGAAGGGTGCCTGATCATGGCTGACTCGACTCTCGCGCTCGACGTCCTGAAGGCCGACGGCAAGAAGGTCGGCTCCGTGGAGCTGCCCGCCGCCATCTTCGACGTCAAGACGAACATCCCCCTCATCCACCAGGTCGTCGTCGCGCAGCTCGCGGCGGCTCGCCAGGGCACCCACTCGACCAAGCGTCGCGGTGAGGTCTCCGGTGCCGGCCGCAAGCCCTTCAAGCAGAAGGGCACGGGTAACGCCCGTCAGGGCTCGATCCGCGCGCCGCATATGACCGGCGGTGGCATCGTGCACGGCCCGAAGCCGCGCGACTACTCGCAGCGCACCCCCAAGAAGATGATCGCCGCCGCGCTCCTGGGCGCGCTCAGCGACCGTGCTCGCGGCGGACGCCTCCACGTCGTCGACTCCTTCGGCATCGACGGTGCGCCGTCGACGAAGGCCGCGGCATCCGTGCTGTCGACCCTCGGCGCCGTGAAGAACGTCCTCGTGGTCATCGGCCGCGACGACGAGCTGACCCTCAAGAGCGTCCGCAACCTCGGCTACGTCCACGTGCTCGAGGTCGGCCAGCTCAACGCCTACGACGTGCTCGTCTCCGACGACATCGTCTTCACCAAGGCCGCCTACGACACCTTCGTCGCCGCGAAGTCGGATGCCAAGGCTGCCGCCACCGAGGAGGTCTCGGCATGACCGCGAACATCGCCCTGAACAAGGACCCGCGCGACATCATCCTGAAGCCGGTCGTCTCGGAGAAGAGCTACGGGCTCATCGACGAGGGCAAGTACACGTTCCTCGTGGACCCCCGCGCCTCGAAGACCGAGATCAAGCTCGCCATCGAGAAGATCTTCGGCGTCAAGGTCGCCTCGGTCAACACGCTCAACCGCGTCGGCAAGGCCCGTCGCACCCGCTTCGGCATCGGCAAGCGCAAGGACACCAAGCGCGCCATCGTCACGCTGAAGTCGGGCACCATCGACATCTTCACGGCCGTCGGCTGACCGCTGGGATAGAGGACTAGAGAACATGGCTATTCGCAAGTACAAGCCCACGACCCCCGGTCGTCGCGGTTCGTCGGTGGCCGACTTCGCCGAGATCACGCGATCGACGCCCGAGAAGTCGCTGCTGCGCCCGCTGTCGAAGACCGGTGGCCGCAACAACCAGGGCCGCATCACGACGCGTCACATCGGTGGCGGTCACAAGCGTCAGTACCGCGTCATCGACTTCCGTCGCAATGACAAGGACGGCGTCAACGCCAAGGTCGCGCACATCGAGTACGACCCCAACCGCACCGCGCGCATCGCGCTGCTGCACTACTTCGACGGCGAGAAGCGCTACATCCTCGCGCCGAACAAGCTGGCGCAGGGCGACATCGTCGAGTCGGGTGCGAGCGCGGACATCAAGCCGGGCAACAACCTGCCGCTGAAGAACATCCCCACCGGTACCGTCATCCACGCGATCGAGCTCCGCCCCGGCGGCGGCGCGAAGCTGGCGCGTTCGGCGGGTGTCTCGGTGCGTCTCGTCGCCAAGGACGGACCCTACGCGCAGCTGCGCCTGCCCTCGGGTGAGATCCGCAACGTCGACGCGCGCTGCCGCGCCACGATCGGCGAGGTCGGCAACGCCGAGCAGTCGAACATCAACTGGGGCAAGGCCGGCCGTATGCGGTGGAAGGGCGTCCGCCCGACCGTCCGCGGTGTCGCGATGAACCCGGTCGACCACCCGCACGGTGGTGGTGAGGGTAAGACCTCCGGTGGTCGTCACCCCGTCACTCCTTGGGGCCAGGCTGAGGGTCGCACCCGCCACGCCAACAAGGAAAGCGACAAGTACATCGTCCGTCGTCGCAACGCCGGCAAGAAGCGCAAGTAGGAGTAGAGGAAGATGCCTCGCAGCCTGAAGAAGGGCCCCTTCGTCGACGAGCACCTGCTCCGCAAGGTCGCCTCGCAGAACGAAGCCGGTACCAAGAACGTCATCAAGACCTGGTCGCGCCGTTCGATGATCATCCCCGCCATGCTGGGACACACCATCGCGGTGCACGACGGACGCAAGCACATCCCCGTGTTCGTGTCCGAGACGATGGTCGGCCACAAGCTGGGCGAGTTCGCGCCCACCCGCACCTTCCGCGGCCACGTGAAGGACGACAAGAAGGGCCGCCGCCGCTGACGCGGGGGCGTTCCAGAGAGGACAGAGGAGGAGAGACATGGTGGATTCCATCGCACGCGTCAAGCACATTCGCGTGACCCCTCAGAAGGCTCGTCGTGTCGTCGCGCTCATCAAGGGCAAGCAGGCTCAGGAGGCTCTCGCCATCCTGAAGTTCGCCCCGCAGAGCGCCAGCGAGCCGATCTACAAGCTCGTCGAGTCCGCGGTCGCCAACGCGCGAGTGAAGGCCGACCGTGACGGCGAGTACCTGGACGAGCAGGACCTGTACGTGCGCAACGCGTACGTCGACGAGGGCACGACGCTCAAGCGTTTCCAGCCCCGCGCACAGGGTCGCGCCTTCCAGATCAAGAAGCGCACGAGCCACATCACCGTCGAGCTCGCGACCCCCGCGGTCGCCGAGACGGCCGGTGCCACGACCAAGAAGGCGAGCAAGTAATGGGACAGAAGGTCAACCCGTACGGCTTCCGCCTCGGCATCACCACGGACCACGTGTCGCGTTGGTTCTCCGACTCGACCAAGCCGGGCCAGCGTTACGCCGACTACGTGGCCGAGGACATCAAGATCCGCAAGCTCCTGCAGACGCAGCTCGACCGCGCCGGTGTGTCCGGCATCGAGATCGAGCGCACGCGTGACCGCGTCCGTGTCGACATCCACACCGCCCGTCCGGGCATCGTGATCGGTCGCCGCGGCGCCGAGGCCGAGCGCATCCGTGCCGACCTCGAGAAGCTCACCGGCAAGCAGATCCAGCTGAACATCCTCGAGGTCAAGAACCCCGAGGCCGATGCTCAGCTGGTCGCGCAGGGCATCGCCGAGCAGCTCTCCGCTCGTGTGGCGTTCCGCCGCGCGATGCGCAAGGGTCTGCAGGGCGCCCAGCGCGCCGGTGCCAAGGGCATCCGCATCCAGGTCTCCGGTCGCCTCGGCGGCGCCGAGATGAGCCGCTCGGAGTTCTACCGCGACGGTCGTGTGCCCCTGCACACGCTGCGCGCGAACATCGACTACGGCTTCTACGAGGCCAAGACCACCTTCGGCCGCATCGGCGTGAAGGTCTGGATCTACAAGGGCGACCTCACGGCCAAGGAGCTCGCTCGCGAGCAGGCCAACGCCCCCAAGCCCCCGCGCGGTCGCGATGACCGCGGTGGCGACCGTCGTCGTGGCCCCCGCAACGAGGCCCCCGTCGCAGAAGGAGCGTCTGCCTGATGCTTATTCCCCGCAAGGTCAAGTACCGCAAGCAGCACCACCCGGGTCGCTCCGGCGCTGCCACCGGTGGCACGAAGGTGTCGTTCGGTGAGTTCGGCATCCAGGCCCTGACGCCCGCTTACGTGACCAACCGTCAGATCGAGTCCGCTCGTATCGCGATGACGCGTCACATCAAGCGTGGCGGCAAGGTGTGGATCAACATCTACCCCGACCGTCCGCTCACGAAGAAGCCGGCCGAAACCCGCATGGGTTCCGGTAAGGGTTCGCCGGAGTGGTGGGTCGCGAACGTCAAGCCCGGCCGCGTCCTCTTCGAGGTCGCCGGTGTCAACGAGGAACTCGCCCGCGAGGCCCTCACCCGGGCAATTCACAAGCTGCCGCTGAAGGCACGCATCATCAAGCGCGAGGAGGGCGACGCGTAATGGCCGTCGGAACCAAGACGCTCGCACCGAGCGAGCTCGACACGTTCGAGGACCAGCGCCTCGTCGAGGAGCTGCGCAAGGCCAAGGAGGAGCTGTTCAACCTGCGCTTCCAGTCGGCCACCGGCCAGCTCGACAGCCACGGCCGCATCCGTGCGGTCAAGCGCGACATCGCGCGGCTCTACACCGTGATCCGTGAGCGCGAGCTCGGCATCCGTGCCACGCCCGCTCCCGCCGAGGTTGCACCCAAGGCGAAGAAGAAGGCGACGAAGAAGGCGGATGCCGCCGACGACGCCGCTGCGAAGGAAGAGGCTGAGTGATGGCCACCAAGAAGACTGAAGAAGCAGTCGTCGAAGGTCACGAGCACGCGGCGCACGACGTCCGCGACGCCGAGGCTCGCGGGTACCGCAAGTCGCGTCGTGGCTACGTCGTCAGCGACAAGATGGACAAGACGATCGTCGTCGAGGTCGAGGACCGCGTGAAGCACCCGCTCTACGGCAAGGTCATCCGCCGCACGTCGAAGGTCAAGGCCCACGACGAGGCGAACACCGCCGGCATCGGCGACCTCGTGCTCATCAACGAGACCCGCCCGCTCAGCGCCACGAAGCGCTGGCGTCTGGTCGAGATCCTGGAGAAGGCCAAGTGATCCAGACAGAGTCCCGCCTCAAGGTCGCCGACAACACCGGCGCCAAGGAGCTGCTCACGATCCGCGTCCTCGGTGGGTCCAACCGCCGCTACGCGGGCCTGGGCGACATCATCGTGGCGACCGTCAAGGACGCGATCCCGGGCGGCAACGTCAAGAAGGGCGACGTCGTCAAGGCCGTCGTCGTCCGCACCAAGAAGCAGACCCGTCGTCCCGACGGTTCCTACATCAAGTTCGACGAGAACGCCGCCGTCATCCTGAAGAACGACGGGGAGCCCCGCGGCACCCGTATCTTCGGCCCGGTCGGTCGTGAGCTTCGCGACAAGAAGTTCATGAAGATCGTCTCGCTCGCACCGGAGGTGATCTGACCTCATGGCCAAGATCAAGAAGGGTGACCTGGTCCAGGTCATCACTGGCAAGAAGCAGGACAAGGGCGGCGACCGCGGCAAGCAGGGCAAGGTCCTCGACGTTCTCGTCGAGCAGAACCGTGTCATCGTCGAGGGCGTCAACTACGTCACGAAGCACAACCGCGTGGGCCAGTCCCAGCGCGGCACCAAGACGGGCGGCATCGAGACGATGGAAGCCCCGATCCACATCTCCAACGTCGCCCTCGTCGACCCCTCGAGCAAGAAGCCGACCAAGGTCGGTCACCGTGTCGAGGAGCAGACGAAGGACGGCGTGAAGCGCACCGTTCGCGTGCGCTACGCGAAGAAGAGCGGTAAGGACCTCTGATGAGCACCACCACTGCCCTCGAGACTGGCAAAATCCAGCCTCGTCTGAAGGCCAAGTACCAGAGCGAGATCAAGAAGGCGCTGCAGGAGGAGTTCGGCTACGCGAACGTCATGCAGATCCCCGGTCTCGTGAAGGTCGTCGTGAACACCGGTGTCGGCGAGGCCGCTCGTGACTCCAAGGTGATCGATGGCGCGGTCGAGGACCTCACCAAGATCACGGGTCAGAAGCCCATCGTCACGAAGGCCCGCAAGTCCATCGCGCAGTTCAAGCTGCGTGAGGGCCAGGCCATCGGTGCGCACGTCACGCTGCGTGGCGACCGCGCCTGGGAGTTCATCGACCGTCTCGTGAATCTCGCGCTGCCCCGCATCCGCGACTTCCGTGGCCTCTCGCCGAAGCAGTTCGACGGGAACGGCAACTACACGTTCGGTCTGCAGGAGCAGTCGGTCTTCCACGAGATCAACCAGGACAAGATCGACCGCGTCCGCGGCTTCGACATCACGATCGTCACGACGGCGAAGACGGATGCCGAGGGTCGCTCGCTCCTCAAGCAGCTGGGCTTCCCGTTCCAGTCCGAAGAGGCCTGATCCCGATACATTTCGCCGCGTCGCGGCGAAACACCCGACCACCGGCTGGTGGTCGCCACTCAAGAAGGTCGGCTGTCGTGTAACGGCATCCGAAACCACTGAACAAAGGAACCAAGAAATGACGATGACAGACCCGGTCGCAGACATGCTGACCCGTCTGCGCAACGCGAACTCGGCGCACCACGACACCGTCGCGCTGCCGAGCTCCAAGCTCAAGACCAACATCGCCGAGATCCTCACGCAGGAGGGCTACATCTCCTCCTGGGAGGTCTCGGACGCCCGTGTGGGCCAGACCCTGACCCTGACGCTGAAGTACGGCCCGAACCGCGAGCGGTCGATCGCCGGCATCAAGCGCGTCTCGAAGCCGGGTCTGCGTGTCTACGCACGCTCGACCGAGATCCCCACGGTCCTCGGCGGCCTGGGCGTCGCGATCCTGTCCACCTCCTCCGGTCTTCTCACCGACCGTCAGGCCGAGCAGAAGGGCGTGGGTGGGGAAGTCCTCGCCTACGTGTGGTGATCTGACATGTCGCGTATCGGACGTCTGCCCATCACCATCCCCGCCGGCGTGACCGTTTCGGTCGACGGCCAGGATGTCGCGGTCAAGGGCCCCAAGGGCGAGCTCGCGCTCACCGTGGCCAAGCCCATCGAGGTCAAGGTGGAGGAGGGCCAGGTCCTGGTCTCCCGCCCCGACGACGAGCGCGAGTCGCGCTCGCTCCACGGCCTGACCCGCACCCTGATCAACAACGACATCATCGGCGTCACCGAGGGCTACACCAAGGGCCTCGAGGTCGTCGGCACGGGTTACCGCGTCGCGCAGAAGGGTGCGGCCGTCGAGTTCGCGCTCGGCTTCTCGCACCCGGTGCTCATCGAGCCCCCGGCCGGCATCACGCTGACCGTCGAGGGCAACAACAAGCTCACCGTGAGCGGCATCTCCAAGCAGGCAGTGGGTGAGGTCGCGGCCAACATCCGCAAGATCCGCAAGCCCGAGCCCTACAAGGGCAAGGGTGTGCGGTACGCCGGCGAGGTCGTCCGCCGCAAGGCCGGAAAGAGTGGTAAGTAATCATGGCTGTCACGTCAAAGTCCGTCGCGCGCTCGCGTCGTCACCTGCGTCTTCGCAAGAAGGTCGTGGGCACCGAGGTCCGCCCGCGTCTGGTCGTCACCCGTTCGGCCCGCCACGTCTTCGTGCAGGTCGTGGACGACAGCAAGGGCCACACCGTGGCCTCGGCATCCACGCTCGAGAACGACCTGCGCACGTTCGACGGTGACAAGACCGCCAAGGCCCGCAAGGTCGGCGAGCTCGTCGCCGAGCGCGCGAAGGCCGCCGGCGTCTCGGACGTCGTGTTCGACCGCGGTGGCAACCGCTACGCGGGCCGTGTCGCTGCGATCGCCGAAGGCGCCCGCGAGGGAGGTCTGAACCTGTGAGCGAGATCAAGGAGAACGAAGTGTCCACTGAGGCCACGGCTGCCGCTGAGGCGCCCGCTGCCGAGGCTCCCGCGGAGCGCGAGCGCGAGCCGCGTCGCGGTGGTCGTGAGCGCAGCCAGACTCGCGGTGACCGCGGGTCGCGCGACGCCGACAAGAGCCAGTTCCTGGAGCGCGTCGTCACAATCAACCGCGTGTCGAAGGTCGTCAAGGGCGGTCGCCGCTTCAGCTTCACGGCGCTCGTCGTCGTGGGTGACGGCAACGGTCTCGTGGGCGTCGGCTACGGCAAGGCGCGTGAGGTCCCTCTCGCCATCTCGAAGGGTGTCGAAGAGGCCAAGCGCAACTTCTTCCGCGTTCCCCGTGCCGGCTCGACGATCCCCCACCCCGTCCAGGGTGAGGCCGCTGCCGGTGTGGTGCTCCTGCGCCCCGCCGCCGCCGGTACCGGTGTCATCGCCGGTGGTCCCGTCCGTGCCGTGCTCGAGTGCGCCGGCATCCACGATGTCCTCTCGAAGTCGCTCGGCTCGTCGAACACGATCAACATCGTGCACGCCACCGTCGCGGCTCTGAAGAGCCTCGAGGAGCCCCGCGCCGTCGCCGCCCGTCGTGGTCTCGACTTCGACCAGGTGGCTCCGGCCCGTCTGATCCGCGCCGAGGCCGAGGCCGCGAAGGCGCAGAAGGTTGGTGCCTGATGGCTGCCCGTCTCAAGGTGACCCAGGTCAAGTCCAAGGTGAGCGAGAAGCAGAACCAGCGTGACACGCTGCGTTCGCTCGGTCTGAAGCGGATCAACGACTCCGTCGTTCGTCCGGATGACGCGCAGACGCGCGGCTACATCAAGACCGTCGCGCACCTCGTGAAGGTTGAGGAGATCGACTGATGGCCGAGAAGGCTGAGAAGGTGACCGAAGAGGTCGCCGAGAAGAAGACCGCCGCGAAGAAGCCTGCTGCTGCGAAGAAGCCGGCTGCGGAGAAGAAGGCCCCTGCGAAGGCTGCCCCCAAGAAGGATGCCGAGGTCTCGCGCCCCGGCGTCCTGAAGGTGCACCACCTGCGTCCGGTCCCGGGTGCCAACACCGCCAAGACCCGCGTGGGTCGCGGTGAGGGCTCGAAGGGCAAGACCGCCGGCCGTGGCACCAAGGGCACGAAGGCCCGCTACCAGGTCAAGGTCGGCTTCGAGGGTGGGCAGATGCCCCTCCACATGCGTACGCCGAAGCTGCGCGGGTTCAAGAACCCGTTCCGCGTCGAGTACCAGGTGGTCAACCTCGACAAGCTCGCGGAGCTCTACCCCAAGGGCGGTGACGTCACCGTCAGCGATCTCGTCGCGAAGGGCGCCGTCCGCAAGAACGAGAAGGTCAAGGTGCTCGGCACCGGCGACATCTCGGTCAAGCTGACCGTGTCGGTCGACAAGGTCTCGGGTTCGGCCGAGCAGAAGATCGTCGCCGCCGGCGGCTCGATCAAGTAAGTCCACGGCAGGGGCCGGAGGGTCTCTCGACTCGGTCGAGAACAGTCCTCCGGCCCCTGTTGCCGTACTCTGGTAGGCGGTGTCCCTGCCTCAGGCGGCCGGATGCCGCCACACCTCTGGAGGAAATCCTTGTTCAGCGCCATCGCGCGGGTCTTCCGCACGCCGGATCTCCGGCGGAAGATCGCCTTCACTCTGGGCATCATCGCCATCTACCGTCTCGGCGCGCACGTCCCGACGCCGTTCGTGAGCTATCCGAACGTCCAGGACTGTCTGCAGCAGACGGGGTCGGCCAGTGAGGGCCTGCTCTCGCTCGTCAACCTCTTCTCCGGCGGCGCCCTGCTGCAGCTGTCGATCTTCGCGCTCGGCGTCATGCCGTACATCACCGCGACGATCATCGTGCAGCTGCTGCGCGTCGTCATCCCGCACTTCGAGACGCTGTACAAGGAGGGCCAGGCCGGCCAGGCCAAGCTCACGCAGTACACGCGCTATCTCACGATCGCGCTGGCGCTCCTGCAGTCGACGACCCTCGTGACGGTCGCGCGGTCGGGGCAGCTCTTCGGCACGACGTCGATCGCGTCCTGCAACAGCCTCCTCACCAACGACGCGTGGTGGGCGCAGCTGCTCATGATCATCACGCTGACCGCCGGCACGGGCCTCATCATGTGGTTCGCCGAGCTCGTCACCGAGCGCGGCGTCGGCAACGGCATGTCGATCCTCATCTTCACCTCGATCGCCGCGACCTTCCCGGCCGCCATGTGGGCCATCGCCCAGGCGCGCAGCTTCGAGGTCTTCCTCCTGGTCCTCGCCGTCTCGATCGTCGTGGTCGCGCTCGTCGTGTTCGTCGAGCAGTCGCAGCGCCGGATCCCGGTGCAGTACGCGAAGCGCATGGTCGGTCGCCGGACGCTCGGCGGGACGAACACCTACATCCCGATCAAGGTCAACATGGCCGGCGTCGTGCCCGTCATCTTCGCGTCGTCGCTGCTGTACATCCCCGCGCTCATCGCGCAGTTCAACCAGACGCCGGATGCCAATGGCAACATCCCGGGCTGGGTGACGTGGATCCAGTCGTACCTGACGAAGGGCGATCACCCGCTATACATGCTGCTGTACTTCCTCCTCATCGTCGGGTTCACCTACTTCTACGTCGCGATCACGTTCAACCCGGTCGAGGTCGCCGACAACATGAAGAAGTACGGCGGCTTCATCCCCGGCATCCGTGCCGGCCGGCCGACCGCCGAGTACCTCGACTACGTGCTCACGCGTATCACGCTGCCGGGCTCGATCTACCTGGGTCTCATCGCCCTGTTGCCGCTCATCGCCCTCGCGACGGTCAGCGCCAACGCCAACTTCCCGTTCGGCGGCGCCTCGATCCTGATCATCGTCGGCGTGGGTCTCGAGACGGTGAAGCAGATCGACGCGCAGCTCCAGCAGCGTCACTACGAAGGGCTCCTGCGATGACCGCACCCCGTCTCCTCATCATCGGCCCGCAGGGCTCGGGCAAGGGCACTCAGGGGCAGCGGATCGCCGACGCGTTCCGCATCCCGGCCGTGTCGACGGGAGATGTGTTCCGGGCGAACGTCAAGGACGGCACGCCGCTCGGTCTCGAGGTGAAGGCGATCATCGATGCCGGCGACCTCGTGCCCGACGCGCTGACCGGCGCGATCGTGCGCGACCGCCTCGCGCAGGACGACGCGGCGGGCGGGTTCCTCCTCGACGGGTACCCCCGCAACCTCGGCCAGGTCGGCGACCTCGACGCATTCCTGGGCGAGCGCGACGAGCCGCTCACGGCCGTCATCGAGCTGAGCGTCCCGCGTGACGAGTCGATCCGCCGCATCGCCCTCCGCGCGCGGGAGCAGGGCCGCGCGGACGACAACGACGAGTCGATCGCGAAGCGCCTGTCGATCTACGAGTCCGAGACCGCGCCGATCCTCGACGTCTACCGCGAGCGCGGCGTCGTTGACGAGATCGATGGCGTCGGCACGCTCGACGAGGTGTTCGAGCGCATCATCGTGGCCCTCGCGGCGCGCGGCATCGTCGCCTGACCGTGCCCTTCCGCCGCTCCCTGTACAAGACGCCCGCCCAGCTGCGGGCGATGGTCGAACCCGGCCTGATCACCGCGGCCGCGCTCGACGCGGTGCGTGCGCTGATCGCGCCGGGCGTCACGACGGAGGAGCTGGATGCCGCGGCATCCGCCGTCATCGTGGCACGCGGTGCGGAGTCGAACTTCCAGCTCGTGCGCGGCTATCGGCACACGACGTGCGTGTCGGTGAACGACCAGGTGGTGCACGGCATCCCCGGCCCTCGCGTGCTCGAGGCGGGCGACATCGTGTCGATCGACGCCGGTGCCCAGTACCAGGGCTGGAACGGCGACTCGGCGATCACGGTCGTCGTCTCCGGTGACGCCGACGCGACGGCGGATGCCGACGTGCGTGCACGCCGTGAGCGTCTCTCCGAGGTGACACGCGGGTCCCTCTGGGCCGGCATCGCCGCGCTCGCGTCGGCGCGGCGCGTGGGTGAGGTCGGCGACGCCGTGCAGGGGTTCATCGAGCGGACCGAGGCGGCGGACGGCGCGGAGTACGGCATCCTGCGCGACTACGTCGGGCACGGCATCGGCCGCAAGATGCACGAGGGGCCGACGGTGTTCAACTACCGCGTCGCGGATCTCGGCGCCGAGGTGAAGCCTGGCCTGTGCCTCGCGATCGAGCCGATGGTGACGTCGGGCTCGGATGCGACGTTCATCGAGGACGACGATTGGACCGTCACGACGGTCGACGGCAGCGACGGCGCCCATTGGGAGCACTCCGTGGCCGTGCACGCCGGCGGGATCTGGGTGCTCACCGCGCACGACGGCGGCACCGCGGACCTCGCCCCCTACGGCGTCGTGCCGGTCCCGATCGCCTGAGGCCGCGCGTGGCCGCAGAAGTGGCCACATCTGCTGGGGGCGCCCGCGCCCAGCGACGATTCGTGACACGTCTGTCGCGTGCGGGCGGCATCGCGCCGCGCGGGGTAGGCGAGGCTCAGGAGAGCGCACGCGCGACGCGTGCTACGGCGAGCGCCGGATCCGGGTACAGCTCTCGCCGCGTGATCTCGACGACCGTGAAGCCCGCCTCGCGTGCGCGTTGCCTTTTCGCGATGTCGCGCGCCCAGGCATCCGGGGAGAGCCGGTGGTAGTCGCCCTGGTACTCGACGAGCACCGCGCGACCCGGAAAGCCGAGGTCGAAGATCCCGATGAGCGAGCCCGCTGAGTCGTAGACCGGAACGTCGAACTCCGGCTCGGGCAGGCTCGCCTCGACGAGCGCGAGCCACAGGTGCACCTCCGTGCGGCTGCGGGCGCCGGGGCGGATGAGTTCGAGCGCGCGTCGTGCCGCCGCCACGCCGGTCCGCGGCGATGCGGCAGTGGCTGCGCGCAGCTCGTCGAGGTTCGTGAGGGGCGGGGCGACGATCCGTCCGCCCGTGCCACGCGGCGGCGTGATCAGCAGCGACCCCACGGCGACGAGATCGCGCAGTGCGAGCGTCGGCGCGAGCAGGATCCACGTGGATGCCGGTGAGGTGAGCCTCATGCCCTCCTGCGTCCGCACGGAGACGAGGTGAGGCGCGAACTGTCGTCCGTGGACACCGACGCCGCGCGCAGCGCGGTGGGGCAGCAGCGTCCCGACCTCGAGGAGGGGAGAGGGCTCGGGCAGAAGGGCGAGCCACCCGACCAGGGCAGACAGTCCCGTGAAGAAGGCGTGCGCCGGCATCCGCCGTCCGTAGGCATCCATCAGTTCGCGATGCCGCGCCGCCGCGCCGTCGACCAGCGCGGTGCCGGCGCCGTCGACGGCCGCGCCCCGAACGGCCCGCCGCGTGCGCACACCCCAGAACGGCGCCTCGAGGTCGCGCCGCCGAAGCCGCCCCTCCGGCACCCCGGCCTCCCGTGCCTCCGCGACGGAGAACGAGCGCCCCAGGCCCGGAGGCAGCGGCGAGGGTGCGGGTGACATGGACCGACCTTCCCGCATGCCGCCGCCCCGGCACGTGCCCCTCCCGGCATCTGTGGACAGATCCGCCACCTCCGCCCCTGGGGAGGAGTCGATGCCCCACCCTCTCGTGCCACAGAAGTGGCCACTTCTGCAGCGCGAGAGGGCGGGAGGCGGCAGAAGGGGACATATCTGCCGGGCCAGCCGCGTGCGGCCAGGCCCGCGCGGCGGCAGCCCCGAGGCGGTTCACGGGGGATGCATAGGCGGGCGTGAGGGAGAATGGATGCCGGGGCGGCGGGAGGCCGCCACGAGGAGAGGCAGCGATGGCACAGGCAGCAGCGGGCAAGACCAACTGGTTCGCGATCTGGGTGAGCGTGGCGGTCGTCGCCGTCGTGGCGCTCGTGATCGCGCTCGTGGTGTGGATGAACAACGCCGCGACCGACCCCGGGACGCCGCCGAGCGGGTCGGGCGTCAACCAGGAGACCGGTGCCGTCGTCGTGGGGTCGGGCGAGCAGACGCTCGACACCTACATCGACTTCATGTGCCCGATCTGCAACCAGTTCGAGGAGACGTACGGTGACGAGATCCTCGATCTCGTGAACAACGGCACGATCACCCTCAACATCCACCCGATCGCGATCCTCGACCGCTATTCGCAGGGGACGGCGTACTCGACACGCGCCGCGAACGCGATGTACTGCGTTGCGGAGGCCGACCCGGATGCCGCGGTGCTCTTCATGCAGGCGATGTTCAAGGGTCAGCCGGAGGAGAACTCGACCGGCCTCACCGACGACGAGATCCTGACGATCGCGAAGGGCGTCGGTGTGAGCGGCATCGACACGTGCGTGACCGATGGCACCTACAAGAAGTTCGTCGCCTCGATGACGGAGAAGACACCGATCGCGCCCGGGTCGAGCGGCATCGGCACGCCGACCATCGCCGTCAACGGCACGGTGATCGCCAACAACACGATCCCCGCCAAGGGACAGTTCGCCTCGCTGTTCCAGTAAGCGCACGGTTTGCCGGCATCCGGCATATCACGTACACTGGATCTTTGGTGCCTTGCGCCTTCATTGGCGTGTCTCCGGCACCACCATCCCATCCACCGCAGACCGGCCGGTCTGCCGAGCGTAAGCGAGCGTATGGCGAAGAAAGACGGAGTCATCGAGATCGAGGGTGTGATCTCCGAGGCGCTGCCCAACGCGATGTTCCGCGTCGAGCTGACCAACGGACACAAGGTCCTCGCGACGATCTCCGGAAAGATGCGGCAGAACTACATCCGCATCATCCCCGAGGACCGCGTCGTCGTGGAGCTTTCGCCCTACGACCTCACCCGTGGTCGCATCGTCTACCGCTACCGCTAGACCGGTCGAGAAGTAACACCCCCTTCGTGTTCGCGCGAAGGCCCGGTGAAGACAGCGAGAAGAGAAATCATGAAGGTCAACCCCTCCGTCAAGCCCATCTGCGACCACTGCAAGGTCATCCGTCGTCACGGTCGCGTCATGGTCATCTGCAAGTCGAACCCGCGTCACAAGCAGCGCCAGGGCTGAGTGGATGCCGCAGACCGCGGCATCCCTCGACACATAACTCAATACGAACAACAGGCAGGTTCAGATCCCGCTCGCACGCCGAGCGGGGGACACCCCGGGGCGGAGGCCTGGGCACCGATCCTGCTCCACACCTCCACAACTCCTAGGAGACATCGCATGGCACGTCTTGCCGGCGTCGACATCCCGCGTGACAAGCGCGTGGTGATCGCCCTCACGTACATCTACGGCATCGGCCGTACCCGCTCGGCCGAGATCCTCAAGGCCACCGAGATCGACGAGTCGATCCGCGTCAAGGACCTCTCCGACGACCAGCTGGTCGCCCTGCGCGACCACATCGAAGGCACTTACAAGGTGGAGGGTGACCTGCGCCGCGAGGTCGCCGCAGACATCCGCCGCAAGGTCGAGATCGGCTCCTACGAGGGCCTGCGCCACCGTCGTGGCCTGCCCGTCCGTGGTCAGCGCACGAAGACCAACGCGCGTACGCGCAAGGGTCCCAAGCGCACCGTCGCCGGCAAGAAGAAGGCGCGCTAAGGCGCGGTCCCAGGTTTAGGAGAAACTCATGGCACAGGCCAAGACCGCTGCGCGCAAGCCGCGCCGCAAGGAGAAGAAGAACATCGCGCTGGGCCACGCCCACATCAAGTCGACGTTCAACAACACGATCGTCTCGATCACCGACCCGACCGGCGCCGTCATCGCGTGGGCCTCGTCGGGTGGCGTGGGCTTCAAGGGCTCGCGCAAGTCGACCCCGTACGCCGCCGGCATGGCTGCCGAGTCGGCCGCCCGCCAGGCCGCCGAGCACGGCGTCAAGAAGGTCGACGTCTTCGTGAAGGGCCCGGGTTCGGGTCGCGAGACCGCGATCCGC
Source organism: Microbacterium sp. (assembly GCF_017305435.1). Taxonomy (GTDB): domain Bacteria; phylum Actinomycetota; class Actinomycetes; order Actinomycetales; family Microbacteriaceae; genus Microbacterium. The sequence goes on from NZ_JAFKIP010000005.1 coordinate 402,010, forward strand.
TCGCTGACCGCCGCCGGCCTGGAGGTCGGCTCGATCAACGACGTGACGCCCCAGGCCCACAACGGCTGCCGCCCCCCGAAGCGCCGCCGCGTCTGACTCTTCGACAGGCTCAGGGACGTCTCGGATGCCCCTGAGCCTGTCGACACGCGTGTGCGGATGCCGAGGCATCCGCCGTCGTCTTACACAACTCAACACCTCATGCAATCGCACGTGTCATATAGCGGGCACGTGATGGAAAGGAACACATAGTGCTCATCGCACAGCGTCCCACTCTGACCGAGGAGAAGATCGGCGAGTTCCGCAGCCGGTTCGTCATCGAGCCGCTCGAGCCCGGTTTCGGTTACACCATCGGCAACGCGCTGCGTCGCAGCCTGCTCTCCTCGATCCCCGGGGCTGCGGTCACCAGCATCCGCATCGACGGCGTGCTGCACGAGTTCAGCACCATCCCGGGCGTGAAGGAGGATGTCACCGAGATCATCCTCAACATCAAGCAGCTCGTGGTCTCGTCGGAGCGCGACGAGCCCATCACGGCGTACCTGCGCAAGACCGGTGCGGGCGAAGTCACCGCCGCCGACATCTCGGCCCCCGCCGGTGTCGAGGTGCACAACCCCGAGCTCGTCATCGCGACGCTCAACGACTCGGCCCGCTTCGAGCTCGAGCTCACGATCGAGCGCGGCCGCGGCTACGTCTCGGCGACGCAGAACCGCAACGAGTACGCCGAGGCCGGGCAGATCCCGATCGACTCGATCTACTCGCCCGTGCTCAAGGTGTCGTACCGCGTCGACGCGACGCGTGCCGGTGAGCGCACCGACTTCGACAAGCTCGTGCTGGATGTCGAGGCGAAGCCCTCGATCACCCCGCGCGACGCGGTCGCGTCGGCCGGTCGCACTCTGACGGAGCTCTTCGGCCTCGCCCGCGAGCTCAACGTCGAGGCCGAGGGCATCGAGATCGGCCCCGCGCCGGTCGCCGAGGTCGTCTCCGGCGAGCTGTCGATGCCGATCGAGGACCTGGACCTCTCGGTCCGTTCGTACAACTGCCTGAAGCGCGAGGGCATCAACACGGTGTCGGAGCTGGTCGCCCTCTCCGAGACGCAGCTGATGAACATCCGCAACTTCGGCCAGAAGTCGGTCGACGAGGTGCGCGACAAGCTCATCTCGCTCGGCCTGTCGCTGAAGGACTCGGTGCCCGGGTTCGACGGCGCGCACTTCTACGGCGGCTACGACGACGAGACCATCTGATCCGGCGTCACGCTCGGTTCTAGAGACACTTCCCACCTGGAGTAACTGATATGCCCAAGCCCACCAAGGGTCCCCGCCTCGGAGGCGGCCCCGCCCACGAGCGCCTGCTGCTCGCCAACCTCGCCGCCGCGCTGTACACGCACGGTGCGATCACGACGACGGAGACCAAGGCCAAGCGCCTGCGTCCCCTCGCCGAGCGCCTCATCACGTTCGCCAAGCGCGGCGACCTGCACGCCCGTCGTCGGGTGCTGTCGGTCATCGGCGACAAGGAGGTCGTGCACGTCCTCTTCGCCGAGATCGCCCCGCAGGTCGCGGAGCGTGAGGGCGGTTACACGCGCATCACCAAGATCGGCAACCGCAAGGGCGACAACGCCCCCATGGCGCGCATCGAGCTCGTCCTCGAGCCCGTGACGCCGAAGAAGAAGGCCACCAAGAAGGCTGCCGCGCCCGCCGCCGAGGCTGCGCCGGTCGTCGAGGAGGCCCCGGTCGAGGAGGCTCCCGTCGAGGAGACCGCCGCTGACGCCGGTGCCGAGTCGCAGGCCGAGGGCGAGGCGGCCGAGGCCGCCGCGGCCGACGCCGTCGAGACCCCCGCGGAGGAGAAGGCCGAGTAAGCCTTCGCCCACGCGACGAAGCCCGCCCCCGGATCTCCGGGTGCGGGCTTCGTCGCGTGGGGCGCGGGTCAGGCTGGGTGCCGCGGTGGTGGTGGTGCCGAGCGCGCCGCTTCCCGCCGAGAGCGCCGGTTCTGCACGCGCAATAACCGGCTGTCTCGGCAACAGGGGGTGCGTTCGACGGCGCGGCGCGGTCAGGGGGCGGGTGCGGGGGCGGATGCCAGCGCGCGGGCCGTGGCCCAGCGCACGAGGGCGACCTGGTAGGCGACTTCGGCGCGCTGGTTCTCGGCGGCATCCACGGCATCGGCGACGGTCGAGGCGTAGAGCTGCCCGCCGGTGGGGCCGGGGTGGATCTCGTCGCCGGCGAGGTAGTCGAGGTGCGGCGCGATCGCCTGCGACCAGTCGGCGAGCACGACCCGCGGGTGCGTCGCGGCGAACGCGGCGAGCTCGGCGTTGACCCCGGGGATCCAGTCGCGCGGCGCGTAGGCCGTCACGAGCACGAGGGAGCGGTGGGGGCCGAGCGCATCGTAGATATCCTGCAGGTCGGCGCCGTCGACGGGACCGTTCGTCCCCAGCCCGACGACGAGGTAGTCGCGCAGCGCGCCCTGCGCGGACAGGCCGCCGATGATCTCGTCGCCCGCCCACATCGACCTCGAGACGGCGGCGTCGACCTGGATGCCGGGGAAGCGCCCCAGCAGTCCCTCGGCGGACGCCAGCATGACCGAGTCGCCGACGGCGGTGATACGGTCGCCGCTCACCTCGGCGGGCGGTGGCGGCAGGGGCTTGCCGTGCCGACCGGTGCGCGGCGTGGGATCCGGTGTCGGCGACGCCCCGTCGCTCCTGGGCCCAGGTGCTGGCCCCGGCCCCGGCCCACCAGGATCCTCGGGCGAACCCGATGCCTCAGGCCTCGCGGTTGCAGGCCCCGCGGCGGCGGACGGCGCGGCGGATGCCTCCGCGAGAGCCCGCGCGCCGGCCGCGACGACGGCTTCGCTCGACGATACGGCTGGGGCGGCGCCGACGGCGGCGGTCGTTCCCCCCACCACGAGCGCGGCGGCGGCGAGCGTCGTCAGTGCGCCGAACCGCCGCGCGGGTGCTCCGCCGAGACGGGTGCGGAGCGCGCGCAGCGCGCCGCCGAAGCCGAGACGGCGCACCGGCTGCTCGAGGAGCCGGTAGGACAGGGATGCCGCGACGGCGGTCACGACGGCAGCGGCGATTCCGATGGGCACGGGCACCGCGGCATCCGTGAATCGACCGATCGCCGCCTGCCCGAGGAGGACGACGACGGGCCAGTGCCACAGGTAGATCCCGTAGGACCGCTCGCCGATCCAGCGGAGCGGCGCGATGTCGAGCGCCGCGCCGAGCGGTGAGCGGGGGTGGACCGCCGCCGCGATCAGGATGGCCGTGGCGAGGGATGCCGCGAGCGAGACCGCAGGGTAGGCGCTCCACCCGCCGCCGAGGCCGTCCAGTCCGCCCAGTCCGCCGGGCCAGGCGGCGACGGCGATGAGGGCGACGAGTGCGGCGACGCCGGCGACCACGAGTGCGCGGGGGACCCAGGCGCGGCCGAGACCACCCGGCGCGCCGACACCAACGGGCGCGCCCACACGACCGGGCGCACTGCCCGCCAGTGCGAACGCGAGCGCGACGCCCAGCAGCAGGCCGAACGCGTGGGTGTCCGTCCCGAAGTAGGCGTGGGTGATGCTCGCGCCGCCCGCCTGCACGGCGACCGCCCACGCGGCCGAACCCGCCGCCAACGCGAGCGCGAGCGCGATGCGCGCGGTGCGCCCGCGCAGCAGCAGGAGGAGCGGCAGCAGCAGCGGCCAGAGGACGTAGAACTGCTCCTCGACGGCGAGCGACCACAGGTTCCGCAGGAGCTCGGGCTGCCCACCGGACACCCCGGCCGAGAAGTACGAGGTGCCGGCGGCGATCGACAGCCAGTTGTAGGAGAAGGTCGCCGCTCCCAGTACCTGCCTCCCGAGACCGACGAGCACGTCACCGCCGACGAGCCACGCCGCGCTCGCGCTGACGGTGACGACGAGGGCGAGCGCCGGCAGCAGGCGGCGGGCGCGCCGCACCCAGAAGGCGCGCAGCGCGATGCGCCCCGTCTCCGTCCGCTCGCGCAGCAGCAGCGACGTGATGAGGAACCCGGAGATCACGAAGAAGGCATCCACGCCGACGAACCCGGAGTGCAGGAACGCGCCCGGGAACAGGTGGTACACGACGACCAGCAGGACCGCGACGGCGCGCAGACCGTCGAGTCCCGCGTAGCGGGGCGCGGGGGATGAAGACATGGCGGAAGGAGGGTCGAAACGGGGGGGGGAGGAGGCGGCACGACAAGTGTACGTCGCGACCCTGGACGTGGAAGGGGCCTGCGCGCTCCGGGCTAGGCTGACGGGGTGCGTCTGCGCCTCGATCTCGCTTACGACGGCACGGACTTCCGCGGCTGGGCGCGGCAGCCGGGGCTGCGGACGGTGCAGGGCGTGCTCGAGCAGGCGATCGCCCGCGTCCTCGGCGGCGAGCCGCAGCTCGTCGTCGCGGGGCGGACGGATGCCGGTGTGCACGCCGCGGCGCAGGTCGCCCATCTCGACCTCACCGAGGCCCAGCTGGGGCGCCTGCGCAAAGGCCGGAACCCGACCCCCGAGGCGCTCGCCGCACGCCTGAACGGCGTGCTCGGGCCGTACCCGGACGTCGCTGTGCACCGCATCGCGGAAGCCGCCCCCGGCTTCGACGCCCGCTTCTCGGCCGTCTGGCGCCGCTACGAGTACCGCGTGGCCGATTTCGCGACTGCCTACGACCCGCTCGAGCGCGGCCGCACGACGACCGTGAAGGCCCGCCTCGACGTCTCCGCGATGGATGCCGCGGCGCGCTCCCTGCGCGGACTCCATGACTTCGCCGCGTACTGCAAGTGGCGCGAGGGCGCGACGACGATCCGCACGCTGCTGGAGTTCGACTGGCGGCGCGACGACCTCGGCATCCTCGTCGCGAACGTCAGAGCGGACGCCTTCTGCCACAGCATGGTGCGCGCGCTCGTCGGCGCCTGCGTCGCGGTGGGCGAGGGGCGGCTGGATGCCGCCGACGTCGAGCGCATCCGCGACGAGGGCGTGCGCACGGCAGAGATCAAGGTGCTCGCGGCACGCGGCCTCACCCTCACCGAGGTGGGGTACCCCGCCGACGAGCTGCTCGCCGCGCGCGCCGAGCAGACCCGCGCGCATCGCTCGCTCGACACGGACTGAGGCAGCCGGTCCGACACCCACGCAACGCTGTGTCAAGACTGGGCGGATCCCCGGCTTCCGGGCCTAGGCTGGCGGCACGATGAAGGTGATCTCGTACAACCTCAACAAGCACAAGGCGATCCGTGAGCTCGACGATCTCGTGGAATCGACGGGCGCCGACATCCTGTGCCTGCAGGAGGCGGAGACCGACGCGCTCCCCGCCGAGGTCGCCGGCCTGCAGCTCGTCGATGCGACCGCGCGCAACCGGCTGGGGCTCGCGGTGTACCTCCGCGCGAACACGTTCACGGCGCTCGAGGTGCGGACGCTCGCGCTGAAGAAGTCCCTGCACGACCGCGTGCTCAAGCCCGCCGAGGAGCGGATGCTCGCGGTGCGCGTGCGCGACATCGACCACGGGCGCGAGCTCATCGTCGCGAGCTTCCATGCGGCGCCCCTGACGGCGCTCAACTCGCTGCGGCGCAAGCAGATCACGGCGGCGCTCGAAGAGCTGGCGGGGCTCGGCGACCGCCTGCCGATCCTCATGGTGGGCGACTACAACTACCCCGTCTTCAAGGAGAACCTCGGTCAGAAGGTCCGCGAGGCGGGATATGAGCTGAGCCTCAGCGATGCCCGCACCTACACGCGGTACAAGTTCTTCCGCGGCCACTACGACTTCGCGACGAGCGTCGGCTTCGAGATCGAGACGATCACGACGCTGCCGCAGGGGCGCAGCGACCACCTGCCGATCCTCGTCACCGCCACGCCGAAGGCGCTGTCACCGGCCTGAGTCGCGCTCGACGGATGCGTTCCGGACGGATGCCGCCCACCGCTCGCGCTGCATGCCGCCGCGCCGTGTGCGCCGCGCCGAGCGCGCCGCACCCTGCCGGGCATGACGAAGCCCCGCCCGGCAGAGCCGAGCGGGGCTTCGTGGAAGGTCGTACGTCAGGCGCCGGCCTGCTGGCGACCACGGCGGACAGATGCGCCCACCGCGATCGTGGCGCCGGCGAGCACGAGCGCGCCACCGCCGATCCAGATGCCGAGCAGCGAGTCGCTGTCGCCACCCGTGGAGGGGAGCGTCGACGAGCCGCCGCCGGCCTCGGAACCCGCGCGGGCCCCGGTGGCCGAGAGCGTCCAGCTGGCACCCGCGGGGATGCCGCTGACGGTCGCCGTGGCGACACCCGACGAGTCGGCGGTCTTGGTGGTCGTCGCCGAGGTGACGGCGAACTTCACGGCCGCCAGGTTGGCGCCGGTGACGCCTTCGCCGACGAGAGTGAACGTGACACTTGCGCCGGGCTCGAAGCCCGTGAACGGCACGGGGCCGTTGGAGGTCACGGTGACCGTGACGGTGTTCGGGCCCGTCGGCGTGTACGCCTGGGCGACGGCGGGGGCGGCGAACAGGAGGCCCACCGCGATGATGCTCGCGGCGACAGCCTGGGAGAGCTTGTTCTTCATGGGGGGTGCCTGCTTTCGAATCCGGTCTGCGTAGTTACCGACTACCACTGGTTCCGTAAATCCGGTCGGGAGCGCAGATGGGGGGAGGATGTGAAGCGGTATGGTGTAGCTGATGCTTACCTGAGTATTGCTTAGGTGGCAGACGAATTGCAAACGCGTGCGGTTTCCAGTATGTAAATGTTTCGCGACGTAACGACGGCCCTGAGGAGTGCATGCGGATGACGCGAGACAGCACGCACGCACGTGTGTCGGCCGAGGCCCGCGCCGTTTCGCGGCCGGCACGCCGAGCGGCCGCGGCGATCGCCCTGACGCTGGCAGCGGCATCCTTCGCGGGGTGCGGACCGGCGCCGTGGACGCAGGATCAGAGCTCGCCGACGCCGACCGTGAGCTCGTCGCCGGTGGCCCCTCCCGTCTCGAACGACCTCTCCGGCGGCGCCACCGAGCGGACGCTCACCGCGGGCGCCGTGAGCGCGACGGTCAACTACTGGTCGACGCTGCGGATGGACCGGTGGACGGCCACCGCCGTCAAGCCCATCAGTCTCTCGATGGTCACGACGATCACGCCCAACGACGGCCAGAAGGTGTACCTGCAGCGCGCCACGATGACGGCGGTCCCCGGCAACGCGACGCAGAGCTTCGCCCCGCTGGACCCCCAGGTCGACCAATCGACGGTCGCTCCCGGATACCTCGTGCTCTCCCCGTACAGCTACTCGAACACGTTCAACGTGGGCGCCGTGCCCGCCGACGCGACCTTCGTGACGATCCAGTTCGACTACGACTTCCTCGTGCAGACGACGCCGACCTCGACCGAGTACGCCAAGCAGACCGCGAGCGACACCCTCACGGTCGCGATCGCCGCTCCCGCCGGCTGAGAGACGCAGAGCGGGCCTGAGAGCGGCAGAGCGGGCCTGCGAGCGGCAGAGCGGGCCGGAGAGCGCCCGAGACCGGCTGAGAGCGCCCCGAACCTCAAGATCACGTCAAGAACCCGTTGAGGTTCCCGCAATCGGGCGTCTGCGCGCGCGTCCGCTCCCTAGCATTGCGACGTGACTTCCGCTTCCTCCGCCTCCGCCCGTGTCCGCGCGACCGCCGTCACGGCGTCCGCTGCACTGCTGCTGACGTCGCTCACGGGGTGCGCGCAGCTCGCGAGCGCCTTCAACGGTCTGCAGCAGGATGCCGTCGCGACGCCGTCGCCCGTCCCGTCGTCGACCGTGACCACCATGCCGTTCGACTCGCAGTTCACCTACGACGGGTCGGTGTCGCTCACGACCGACGTCGCCGACGGCCTCGAGGTGCGCCTGGACGTGTGGGCGGCCGACCCGAAGCGCACGCAGGAGTGGCGACCGGACGGTGACAAGACGTTCGGCTTCGCGGTCAACGTCTACGACCACCGCGTCGACGAGAAGGCGGTGCTGACGCAGAAGCGGCGCGTGTACCTCTCGATGGTCAACATCACTTCGCAGGTGTCGCAGTCGACCGTGGGCTCCCAGCAGATCACCTCGCCATTCCAGTTCTCGGCCGACCCGCGCACCCTCGTGCCGACCGACACGCTCCGCTCCGACCGCGGGCTGCTCCTGAACAGCTACCAGGGCGGGCTCCTCGTGCCCGAGACGACGATCCATCAGCTGCCGGCCGACACCTACGGCATCACGCTGCAGTTCGCGCTGCAGATCTGGGTGGAGGGCTCCGCCAACACCGACACGAGCTTCACGCAGCAGACCGTCTACCAAGTTCTGCCGATCGCCATCTTCTCTCCGAACACGACGACTGAATAGTCTGGTCTGCACAGCAGACGCGAGGTACCCATCGTGAGCACGCCCTTCGAATCCGGACGACCGTCCGCCGATCCGCGCATCCCCGCGGCGCCGGTGCCGGCGCCCGCAAAGTCGTACGCGTTCGACGCGCACGAGGCGGCACTGCACCCGGAGGATCTGCAGATCGCGGACTTCGACGACTTCTCGTCGGTGCTCGAGCACTCGACGGTGCACCGCTCCACGATCGGGTGCGTCGTGCCGGCGTACAACGAGGAGGAGTCGATCGCCGACGTCCTCCGCTCGCTCCTCGGCCAGAGCCGTGTGCCCGACGTCATCCACGTCGTCGTCAACAACACGTCGGATGCCACGGTCAAGATCGCCTCGGAGTTCTCCGGCCCGCACGAGATCACGACGGAGCTCGGCGAGCAGTTCACCGAGGTGTTCGTCCACGACATCGGCAAGAACCCCGACAAGAAGGTAGGCGCCCTCAACTACGGCTACGCCCTCGTCGAGGGGTACGACTACCTGCTCGGCGTCGACGGCGACACGATGGCCGATCGCCGCGCCGTCGAGTACCTCGAGACCGAGGCGGTCTCCGACTCGCGCATCGGCGGCATCTCGGCGATCTACTCGATCGACGACAAGCCGATCCAGGGTCTCGTCGCGAAGTTCCTCATCGCCGGGCAGCGCACGCAGTTCGCCGCGTTCAACTTGCAGAACCTCTTGCGCGGGCGCAACATGGCCGTTCTCGGCGGGCAGTTCTCGATCTTCTCCACGACGGCGCTGCGCGACGTCATGAAGGCGAACCACCAGAACTCGCCGTGGGTGAAGGACAGCGAGGTGGAGGACTCGCTGCTGTCGCTGCAGATCAAGAGCGCCGGCTACCTCACCAAGATCAGCCCGTTCGCGCGCGCCGACGTCGGCGGGATGACGACCCTGAAGGGATACGACGCGCAGCAGGTCAAGTGGACCTACGGGGCGATCGAGCTCATGTGGCCGGGCCAGCGCGGCGACACGAAGGGCCAGCCCTTCCACCCGAACCTGCGACTGCGCTGGTTCGAGCAGTTCTCGATGCTGACGAACCTGTTCGTGCGCGTCGCGTTCCTCACGCTGCTCATCGCGTCGCTGTCGATCAACGCGTTCGTCTTCTCGGCCTGGTGGCTCATCCCGCCCGTCGTCGCCGTGCTCCTGAACCTGCGCGTCGCGCGGACGATGCAGAACTGCGACTCCCGAGATCTGATGTTCGCGGGCTTCATCTTCCCCGCCGAGATCTTCATGTGGATCCGCATCAGCCACTTCCTGCGGTCGTGGACGCGCTTCCTGTCCCGCAAGAAGGTCGACAACTGGGCGATGCAGGCGAAGGCGGAGCGCGGCGGCGGCAGCATCGGGCACTGGGTGCCGTTCATCATGCTCGTCGTCGTGGCCGTCGCCGCGGCCGTCATCTGGCACATGCTCTCGCCCGTGACGCAGTCGGCGATCCTGTGGGTCGGCTGGCCCATCGTCGGCGTCGTCACGGTCATCCAGACCGTCCTGATGGCGTTCAAGCTCCTGCGCCGCCACCAGGGCTTCACCGTCTGACGACGGCGGTGGATGCCGCTCAGGCGGCGCGTTCGGAGGTCAGCCGGTAGCCCACCCCGCGCACCGTCTCGATGTAGCGCGGGTTGGTGGGGTTGTCGCCGAGCTTGCGGCGGAGGTTCGTCATGTGCGCCTCGATCGCGCGCTTGTCGGCCTCTCCCACGAAGTAGCTCGTCACGTAGGACTCGCCGCGGAGCACGAGCGTCAGGTCGGCCTTGCTGCGGACGCGCCGCTTGGACTCCATGAGGGTCGCGAGCAGATCGAACTCGGTGCGGGTGAGCTCGAGCTCGGAACCGCCGATGACGGCGGTGCGCTGCTCGGGGTTGACCGACAGGTCGCGGTGCGTGACCCAGCCGGGGCCGACGACCTCGGCGGCGGTGTGGCCGATCGGGGCGAGGTCGGAGCCAGGTTCGGTGTACTGCGGCCCGGCGGTCGACGGGACGATGATGGGCTGCGCGGCGGGAGCGGGCGGCGCGGGCTGCGCGTACGCGGGCGGCGGAACCGGCTGCGACCGCACCTCGTCGAAGCTGTAGGGCGGGTCGGCGGGGGCGGGCGCCGGCGGCCACTGCTCGTACGCCGCGGGCGCCCCGTAGTCGGGCGTGCGGGCGCCGGGGCGGGCGCCCGGGAACGACGGTCCCGCGACCTCCTGGCGGGGCGCGGGCGGCTGGTTCTGCACCGTCGTGCGCGGACGGCGCATGAGCGAGTCGACGCGCGCGCGCAGCTCGCGCGGGCGGAAGGGCTTCACGATGTAGTCGTCGGCACCCGCGCCGAGGCCGACGACGAGATCGGCCTCCTCCTCGAGGCCCGTGATCATGATGATGTACGTGTCGCTCTGCGCGCGGATGCGCCGGGCGGCCTCGAATCCGTCGATGCCGGGCATGTTGACATCCAGCGTCGTGATCGACGGCTGATAGGACGCGACGGCGCGTACGCCGTCGATGCCGTTGCCGACCGAGACGGTCGAGAAGCCCGCCGCCTCGAGGACTTCGACGATGAGATGACGGATCTCCGGATCGTCCTCGATGATGACGGCGGTCTTGAGGGGCGCGGAGGGGTCGCTCATGGTCCTGACGATCTCCATTGGGGGGTGTGGAGCCGGATGGTGAGCCACAGTCTAGCCACGCCGCGACGGGCGGGTGTCACCGCACGTCGCGCGTGAGCTCCTCCGCGCCCTCCGGCCACCAGTGCCCCGCGGCCGGGCCACCGTTGCAGGTGCCGTCGCTCTCGCCCGGAGGTTTGATCCAGACGTTGGTGTCGACGACGTCGTCGCCGAAGGTCCCGCCCGCGTCGCCGACCCGTTGTCCGGGCGGATTGCACCACGTCGAACCGGCGCTCGCGACGCCGTTGCGCGACGTGTCGATGATCGCGTGCGTGCCGCCGAGCCGGTCCGAGAGCGCGTGCGCGTAGGCGAACTCGTCGTACGTCGACTGGTAGTTGGAGACGTTGGTGGCGACGCCGCGGACGCGGTCGATGATGCCCATCTGCCGGATGAGGGATGCCATGTCGTCCGGGCTGTGCCACGAACTGTGGCCCCCGTCGATGTAGATCCACGTGCCGGTGCCGCTCAGGGCGTCGACGGCGGCGGAGAGGTAGCCCGCGCGCGCCGAGATGTCGCCGCACTCGCTCGCGAGGGCGATGCTGTCGGGCTCGAGGACGACGATCTTCTGCACGTCCGGGGCGGTGCGCAGGGCCGCGCCGATCTCGGCGACCCACGTCGGGTAGTCCTCGGAGGAGAGCCCGCCCGCGGAGTGGTTGCCGCAGTCGCGGTCGGGAAGGCCGTAGACGACCATCGCGGCAGCCTTGCGCTGGTCGCGGGCCTGCGAGACGAGGCTCACGACGGTGCCGCCGACGGTGCCGATCGGGTCCTGCTCGGGGGTGAGCCAGTACGCCGTCGGCTGTGCGCCGAGGTACTGCGTGGCCGCGGTGGCGTCGGCATCCATGTCGATGTGGTCGAGCGCCTGGACGGCCTTCGACTGCTCGGGCGCGATGACGACGGTGCCGACTGCGGGGGGCTGCGCCGTCATGCGGAACACTCCCTGCGTGATGACGATGCCGAGCGTGGCGATGAGGGCGATCACGACGATCGCCGCGATCACGGCGAGGATGATGATCGCGCGGGTCGACGGGCGCCGTGGCGTCCATCGCCGTCGTGGGGGGCCGACGGTCGCCGCGGGCGGCGGAATGGTCACGTTGACACGCTACTCGACCCGGCGGCTCCGCCGGTGCGCGTCAGTCGTCGCGGTTGCCGCGGCGGCGCAGCGCGAGAGCGATCAAGACGATCGCGCCGGCGGCCACGAGAGCGCCGCCGCCGATCCAGATGCCGAGGAGCTGCCCGCTGTCGCCGCCCGTGCGCGGCAGGCCGTCCGCGCCGACGATCGACGTGCTCGCCGCCCCGCCGGCGGAGGTCGGCGAGATCGCGGCGATGTTGTAGACGCCCGACGCGTTCTGCGGCAGCGTGATGCCGACGGCGCGGAGCGCGCCCGTGGCATCCGAGGTGCGCGCCGCCGAGCCCGTCGAGATCGCGAACCGGACGAAGGCGAAGGTGACGCCGGCGCCGTTCTCGCCCGTCACGGTGATCGTGACGGGCTCATTCGCGCCGAACGTGCCGGCCGCGCAGGAGAACTCGATCGTCGCGCCGGCCTCGATCGTCGCGGAGGAGGTGGAGCAGGCATCCACGGGCGGGTAGATCGTCGAGGCCTGCGCGGCGGCGGGCACACCGATCGCGGCGACGAGGCCGATGGCGAGGGCCGTCACGATCGAGCGGAGAGAGCGGTGCATGGTGACCTTCACAGGGGTGGTGCTGCGCGGCGCGCGTTGCGAGGTCCGGTGAGTCTACCTGACGTCTACCGAAGGACCGCCGTGTCCGTTCCGCAGGTGGCCGCGACGACCGGCGCGAGCGCCGCGTCGGCGGTGGGCGTCGTGATCGCCTCGGCGGCGGCCGCCGCCGTCCGCGCCCGCACGACGACGGTGAGGTGAGTGGAGGCCCCGGGCTCGAGGTTCGTGCCGAAGCTCAGCACGCGGCGGCCGTCGTGCATGCCGCCGGCGAACCCGCCCGCGCTCTCGGACACGGCCGAGACGAGCTCGAACCCTTCCGGCAGATAGATGTTGCCGATGACCTCGGTCGTCCCCGGTGCGGTCCCGAACGCGCCGCCGCCCGTGATGTACTCCGGCAGCGCGGTCGCCGCGTCGGCGGGTGCGGAGCTCGCGAGCGTGACGTCGAGCGTGAGCTGCCGCTCCGCCTCGGCGCCCGCCGCGCGGCACGCGTCCCACCGGAGCGTCACCGTCGGGTGGGTGTAGTAGCTCATCTTGGAGCCCGTGCCGTCGTTGAGGTAAACCCCGAAGCGGGCCGTGCGCGCGTCCGTGACGGGCAGGCCGCCGGCGACGGGCGTCCCCGCGATCGCGGCCTCCTGCGCCTCGTCGGCGCTCCACAGCAGCACGCGGTGCTCGTCGATCGCGCGCCCGAGCGCCCCGACGAGGCCGGATGCCGAGCCCTGGCCTTCCGCGAGTGCGCCGAAGACCGCACCGGCCGCTCCTGCGAAGAAGGCGTCCTGGTCGGCGGGGTCCGCGTAGCGGAAGTACACCTCGTTGAGGAGGAGCGGCACGGCGTTGTCGCTCGTGAGGGTGTCGCCGGTGGGGAGGGCGACGGGGCCCGTCGCGGCGAGCAGGTACGACAGCACGACCGGGTCGACGGCGAGGACGCCGTCGACGGTGACGCCCGAGTGCAGCCGGTACATCTCCCGCGCGAGCGGGGCTCCGACGGCGAAGTCGGGCACCTGCGTGACGTTCTGGATGTAGCGCGCGGGCTTCGTGTCGTAGATCGCGGCGACCTCGTCGGGCAGCGGCGCGACGGGCTCGGCGAATCCGCCCGGGAAGTCGCGGCTGGAGAGCGTGCCGACGAGCGAGAGCGCGCCGCCGTCGGCGCGGAGGACGACGGCGGCCCCGGCGATGCCGCCGAGCGAGCGCCACTCGGCGTTGTTCTGCACGAGGACGAGGTAGGTGCGCGGTCCGTCGGCGCCGAGGAGCCCCGGCAGCAACTGCGACGTGCGGGCGAGGGCGTCGACCGAGGAGGCGACGCGGTCGAAGAGCCGGTCGGCGTCGTCGACGGCGGTCGAGACCGCGCCGATGAGCGGCGCGCGGTCGATGTCGTCGATGGATGCCGCGGCCCCGGAAGCGACCGAGGCCGCCGCGGCGGCGGGCTCGGCGAGCGGGGCGAGCGCGCTCGTGTCGATGCGGCCGCCGACGGGGCGCAGCGTGTCCACGGAGATGCCGCTCGCGGACGCCGCGAGCGGCATGAGGGCGCCGGAGAGGAGGTCGTCGGCGGAGCCGGCGACCGTCCCGAAGGCGGCGAGCTGCGGACCGATCCAGGGGACGTGCGCGGCGGCGCTCCAGATCGGGTCGGAGGTGAGCGCGTGGGCCTCGTGCGCCTCGGCGGCGAGCGACGTGAGCGCCTGCGCGGCGGCATCCGGGTTCTCGGCGAGGTCCGCCGTCACGCCCGCGGCGCCGGACTGCACGCGCTGCAGGTGCCCGTAGGCCGCGGCCCCGCGCACGCCGACCCAGATCGCGCCGAGGAGCAGCACGGCGAGGGCGCCGGCGAGCACCCATGCGAAGATGCGGCCTGCCGTGCGCGCCGGGCGGGGGAGAGTCGGCGTGCTCATCGGATCGATCCTACGGTGCGGCCGGGGTTGCGCCTGCCGCTCCGGCGACGGAGAGCGCCCGCTCCCACCCGTCTCCGCCGGCGAGCTGGGCGGCGTCGGCGGCGGCGGATGCCGCGGCGACGAGGTCGTCGAGGTCGTAGCCGATCTCACCCGCGCTCGCCCATCCGATGCTCACCGAGAGCCGCACGTCGACGGGCTGTTCGGCCGACACCGTCGACACCCGATCGAGCAGTGTGCGCAGGAGGGGCCGGACGCTCGGCTCGTGGCGGGGGAGGAGGACCAGGAACCGGGTCGGCTCGACCTGCTCGAGGTCGGCCTCTGCGGGGAAGACGGCGGTGACGTCGTCGGCGAACCGGTCGAGCACGCGGGTGTAGCCGAGTGCCGAGGATGCCTCGCGCAGCGCGGTCGGGTCGTCGAGGCGCACGTCGAGGACCGACCACCACGAGTCGTCGAGGCGCTCGGCGCGGGCGAGGCGGTCGCGCGCGACGGCGCGGAAACCACCGGTCTCCCGCTCTTCAGCGGGCGCCGTCTCGCCCCGCGTGAGCAGGAGCAGAGTGACGAGTGCCGTGACGAGCGCGATCGTCATGAGGGTGGGGGCGTATTCGGCGGCGGCGGGCAGGCCGTCGGCGAGGTCGCCGGCGCCGTTCCACGGAGTGCCGGCCGCGATCCACACGACCGCGTACATCGCCACGATGGCCGCTCCGACGGTGAGCGGGATGGTGGTGGAGCGGTGCGCGGCGCGGATGCCGGCGAGCTCGATCGCGATGCCGGCTGCCGCGAGGCCGGCGATGCCCGCCGCGATCGCGCGGGTGACGCCCGCGGCATCCGTGCCGTCGGTGACGGCGAGTACCGCGATGAGGACGGCGGCGACGACGAGGGTCGGGACGATCATGACGACGCGGCGCCCGCGGCGGACGCGCACCCCCACCCATACGAGGCCGAGGGCGAGCACGATGAGGCCTCCGATGGCCGCCGGCCACCACGGGCCGTCGCCGTGCGCGCCGGCGCCGTCCGCGCCGCCTTCGCCGTCGATCGCCACGGCGGCGAAGAAGTAGCTGGCGACCATCGCCGAGACGAACGCGGCCGACCAGATCGCCGATTCGCGCGTCGGGCGCGGCACGAACCCGAGGCCGATCATGAGGGCGCAGCACAGGGTCGTGAGCGTGATGAGTATCACCGGGAGCTGATCGATCACGGGTTCTCTCCGTCCGTTGCGAGTGACTCCTGAGGGTGCTGCGTGGCGAGGGGCAGGCGCACGGTCGCCGTCGTGCCCGCGCCGAGGGCGCTGTCGAGTGCGATCGTGCCGCCGGTCTCCTCGACGATCGTCCGCGCGATCGACATGCCGAGCCCGGTGCCGGCGATGCCGCTCGCGGTCGCGCTCTGCGCGCGGAAGTACGGCGCGAAGACGCGATCGAGGTCGCCGGGCGCGATGCCGATGCCGGTGTCGCGCACGGTGAGCACGGCGGTGCCGCCCTCGCGTGCGGCGCGGAGGGCGACCGTGCCGCCGCGAGGGGTGTACTTGATCGCGTTGCTGACGAGGTTGTCGACGACCTGGCGCATGCGGAATCCCTCGCCGGCGATCGGCAGGGGATCGGGCGCGTCGAGCGTGATCGTGATGTCGGTGGATGCCGCGGCCGGCGCGAACGCGTCGATGGCGGACGTCGCGACGGCGCGCAGATCGAAGCCCTGTGCGGGCTCGGTCGCGCGATTCGTGTCGAGGAGCGACGACGTGAGGGTGAGCATGCGCTCGGCGCCGACTTCGATGAGCTCGGCGTGCTCGCGCGCGGCGGGGCTGAGATCGGGGCTCTCGACGAGGAGGTCGGCGTGACCGAGGATCACCGTGAGGGGGTTGCGCAGCTCGTGCGAGACGGCGCTCGTGGCGGCGCGTCGGTCGCGGCGCTCCCTCTCGCCGTCGGTGATGTCGACCAGCTCGATGATGGAGATGTCGTCGCCGCCCGCCCTGTCGCCCGGGGTGTCGTCGTGTTGCTGCGCACGGAGCGCGGCGGCCGACCGCCCCCGGATCGACATCGACAGGGCGCGCCACTGCTCATCGGGCCCGTACAGCCAGAGGACCTCTCCGGTGATGCGCTCGCCCCGTGCGGCGCGCGCGATCGAGGTCTGGTCGCGCGGCAGGGCCGTGCCGCGGAAGGCGTCGTACTCGACGGCGCGCGAGGGATGCCGGTAGTCGGTGTCGTCGTACGCGTACAGCCGCCGGTAGGCGGCATTGCTGAGGTCGATCCGGCCATGCGCGTCGACGCGGGCGAGCGCCGTGCCGATCGACTCGAACAGGGCGAGGGAACGCGCCGCATCCCCCGTGCGCCGGGCGAGCGCGCGGTCGAGCTGGCGTGACTGCCGCCGGATGAGGTGGCGATACGCACGCGTGCGCCGCGCACCCTGGTGGACGGCGACGGCGAGGGAACTGAGGGTCAGGAGCACGATGACGACCTGCAGCGGCGAGGCATCCGGTGACCGCCACTGCGTCAGGTGGAAGACGAGGATCAGGCTGATCTCGGCGACGATCGTGAGAGCGGTGTAGTACGTCGCGATCCACACGACGGGCAGGATCCAGAGGTAGCCGAGCGCCGATTCGGCGCTGGAGAGGAGGCCGATCGCGATCGTGTCGATGAAGGGAACGAGGATCGCGAAGCGGCGTGCGCGGAGCCACGGGGTGACGAGGGCGCCGATGGTCGTCGCGGAGAGCAGCGTCAGTCCGCTGAGGAACGCGACGTGGGTGAACAGCTGCGGGTCGAGCAGGGCGACGGCGACGGCGACGGCGACGCTGCTCAACGCGACGGAGAGCTGCCACTGCCAGACGGAGCGTGCGACGCCGCCGAGCAGCGCGGCATCCGACCAGCGGCTGCGGGAACGAGGGGTCATCGGGCCTCACCGCCCGGTTCGGTGATGCTCGCGGTGACGGCGGCGGCGTCGGCGGTGGTGTCGACCGGCTGCTCGGGCGCGAGCTCCGCGGCGGTGTGTGCGGACGGCAGGCGCAGAATGGCGCGCGTGCCGCGACCCGCCGTGGACTCGATGCGGACGTCGCCGCCGTTGCGGCGGGCGAGCATGCGCGCGATCGTGAGGCCGATGCCCGTTCCGGGCAGGGCGTCGGCCTCGGCCCGGGCGCCGCGGAAGAACGGGTCGAACGCCTGATCGAGTTCGCTCTCGGGCAGGCCTGGCCCGTCGTCGGCGATCGTGATGAGGACGTCGTCGCCGCTCTGCTCGGCGGTGACCTCGACGCGGCCGCCCGTCGCGACGAACTTCACCGCGTTGGAGACGAGATGGCGGAGTGCGCGCTCGGCGTCGGCGCGATCGGCGTGCAGCGCCACGTGCGCCACGTCGACGGTCACCGTGACGCCCCGGACCGCGGATGCCGCAGCGTACGCGGTGACGACGGAGGCGGCCAGAGCGGCGGCGGCGACGCTGACGGGCTGCGGCTCGTGGGTGCTCCGCGCGGCCAGCAGGTCGTCGAGCATCGCGGCGAGGCGGTCGGTGTTGCGGCGGATCGCGTCGACCCAGCCGGCGGCGTCGTCGGGGAGGTCGCGCTCGCCGAGCAGGTCGGCGTAGCCGCTGATGATCGTGACAGGGGTGCGCAGCTCATGGCTCGTCGTGGAGAGGAACGCCTCACGCTGACGTTCGAGGTCGTATCGCACCTGCAGCGTGGACGTCGTCGCGCGCGCCGCTTCGGCGCGTTGCTCCGCGGCCTCGAGCGCGACGCGGCCGAGCGCGAGGGCCTCGTTGTGCTCGGTGACGGTCGTGACCGTGAAGATCGCGATGGCGGAGAGGAAGAGGGTCAGCGTGATGCCGAGGTCGGTCCCTTCGAGCCCCGCGGTCGTGAACGCGCCGAACCCTCGCGTGCTGAACGCGACGAGGAGGACGGCGATCGCGAGCGCCTCGATGTGCGCGACGAGCGGCGGGAATCGCAGGGCCGCCCAGATGAGCGGCAGGAAGATGAGGAACGCGAGCGGGAGCGGCAGGAGCGGACCGAACCCGGCGACGACCGCGAGGAGGGCGGCGACGATCTGCACGGTGAGCTCTGTGCGCCGCGGGAACGCGCCGCGCGGCGGGGTGCCGGTGCGTCGCGGGGGATCGGCACCCCGTGAGACCGGCCGGTCGCGCACGGCGAGCAGGGCGAGCGGCGCGATGAGCATGATCGCGGAGAAGTGGGATGCCGCGGTGATGAGGACGATCGGCACGGGAGAGGCGCCGGCGGAGACGATGCCGATGACACCCGCCATCAGGCCGTAGGCGACGGCCGCGACCGCTGCGCTCACCGCGAAGCGCACGGAGTCGGCGGTCGTGCGCAGTACGGCACTGCGGCGTCTGTGAAGGACGAGGACGCACAGCACCACGATCTCGATGGAGTCGGCGGCCGCGAGGACCAACGTGCTCGCGACTGCCCGCCCGCCCGCGAGCATGCCCAGGGCGTTGGCGGCGAAGATGACGAGGATCGCGAGCGGGCGATGCCGTGCCGGCGCCCGGAGTGCGAGGACGGCGCTGAGCCCCGCCGCCGGCCACCAGACCGCGAGCGGCAGGCCCGGGACGGTGAACCGCGTCGCCGCCAGCGCGAGCGCGAAGATGCCGACGCCCGCCGCGCACCACAGCGCGACCGTCCGGCCACGTGAGGGCGCCGGCGACGTGATGCGCGAACGCGACGCGGCAGGGTCTGCCGTGGGGGCCCTCATACGCCTACGCTATCGGTAAGGCACTGGGGACGCCGGGATCATGTTCTGGAGGCTCCATGATGGCGAATGTGCTGGTCGTCGACGACGATGCCGATGTGGCTGCCCTCGTGCAGGCCGTGCTGACGAGCGAGGGGCACACGGTCGCCGTCGCGGGTGACGGCGCGCGAGCGCTCGCCGAAGCGGCGACGCTCCGCCCCGACGTGGTCGTGCTCGATTGGATGATGCCCGGTATGACGGGCCTCGACGTGTGCCGGGCGCTGCGTGCCGACGACGCCTACGACGCGACTCGGATCCTGATGCTGACGGCGCGGTCGGCGCCGAGCGACATCGAGACGGCGCGCGCCGCGGGGGCCGACGACTACGTCGTGAAGCCGTTCGCGCCGCGCGAGCTGCGCCGCCGCGTGTCGAGCCTCATCGCCTGAGCGGATCGTGCGCGGGCCTGTCGTGCGCGGGCCTGTCGTGAGCGGGTCGTTCAGCCGAGCGTGATGATGCGATCGCCGGTCCAGAGCGCGATCGTCGGGATGTCGCCGCCGGTGCCGTCCGTGGGGATCACGTCGATCGCGAGCGGGCTCGCGGCGTCGGCATCCGCACAGCCGAGGTCGACGGGGTCGGATGCCGAGGCGAAGTCGGTGACCCGGATGCCGGGGCACGCGGCATCCGCGTGCGCGACGACGACACCCGCGTCGCTCACGGCGAGCGCGCGGGCGTCGCCGACGAGAGGCGTCCACGTGCCGTCGGTGCGGAGGTAGGCGGAGCCGTCGCAGAGGAGGGCGACCCCGCCCCCGCCCTGCCGGAGTCCGGAGGGCGCGCTGCACGGCGCGGTCACCGTCTGGCCCTCGATGACGACCGAGCCCGTCGCCGAGAGGTAGGTGTCGGTGGCGAAGATGTCGGGGTAGGGCTCCCAGAACTGCCCGTCGGTGTAGGTGCGCATCGTGGTCGTGGTGCACGCGGCGCCGGTGTCGACGACGGCGGTCGCGTTGCGACCGCCGAAGGAGGTGAGGCTCCGTACGTGGGCGATGCTGCCGTTCGCGGGGGTGACGTTCTGCCACGTCTGGCCGCCGTCGGCCGATCGTTCGACGTGCGCGGGCGGCCCGCCGGCCGCGCCGCCCGCCTGGCCGGTCGGGGTGCACGTGCCCGCGGTGGCGCGCCACATGGCGTCGGCCCCGACCGTGAGGAGGCGCTCGGCGGCGCCCGCGCCGCCGAGCGCGGGCGCGACCCCGGAGCCGGTGGGCGTTGGGGTCGGGGTCGGCGTCGCGCTGGCGGCGGGCGTGCGCGCGAAGGAGTAGGTCGGGGCGGGCTGCGCGGTCGCCCCGCCGGGGGCGACCGCGCGGACCTCGCGCAGGGCGGCGATGCTCAAGGCGATGACGGCGACGGCGAGGATGGTGACGCCGACCGCTGTGGCGATGGTGCCGCCCCGCGTCGCCGCGATCGGGCGTGTGCGGGGCATGGGTCAGCTCTCCCTGTCGGCCTGTCGCGCCTCGCGTCGGGTGTCGAAGCCGAGCTCGTCGAGCGTCGGAACGTCGGATGCCGGGCCGTCGACGACGTTCGGAACGTCGGGCACGGTCGCGACGGGGGCGGTGCGGCGGCGCTTGGCCTCCTTGCGGGAGGGCTTGGCGGGTGCCTCGCGGTAGCCGTACCCGTAGCCATAGCCGTACCCGTAGGCGGCGTAGTACGAGTCGGGCCCGCGCGTGGGAACCATCGACATGACGAACCCGGCGAGCTTCGCTCCGACCGTGACGAGTGCCTCGGCGGCGCCGGTGAGTTGGTGCTTCGTCGTGCGCCCGGCGGCGACGACGAGCAGGGCTCCGCTCGTCGCGCGCGCGAGGATCGCGGCATCCGTCACCGGGAGCAGCGGGGGAGCGTCGCAGAGCACGACGTCGAAGTCGCGCTCGAGCGCCTCGAGGAGGGTGCTCATCTGACGCGACCCGAGCAGCTCGCTCGGGTTCGGCGGCACCTTGCCGGCGGGCAGGACGTAGAGCGACCGGCCGCCCCAGGGCAGCATGACGTCTCCGACGCGCGCGCGGCCGATCAGGACGTCGGTGAGGCCGACGCCGCCCTCGATGCCGAGGTACTCGGCGACCTTCGGCTTGCGCAGGTCGGTGTCGAGCAGCGCGACGCGCTTGCCGGCGTCGGCGAGGGCGATCGCGAGGTTGATGGTCGTGGTCGACTTGCCCTCGCTGGGGATCGAGCTCGTGATGACGAAGCTCGCCCGCCCGCCCATGTCGAGGAACTGCAGGTTGGTGCGGAGGGCGCGGAACGACTCGGCGCGCGGGCTGAGCGGGTCGGCGTGGACGATGAGCGGGCGCTCTTTCGCCTTCGTGTCGTACGCGATCGCGCCGATGGCCGGGGCGTTCGTGATCTGCTCGGCGTCGCGCGGCGTGCGGACGCGGTTGTCGAGGGTCGTCCGCAGGACGGCGATGCCGATGCCGAGCGCGAGCCCGACGAGCGTGCCGAGTGCGAGGTTGAGCGGCACGTTCGGGCTCGACGGCTTGAGTGCCGGCTGCGCGTCGCTCACGCGGCTGAGGCGGATGGGGCTCGTCCCGTCGGCGGCCTCCGGTTCGAGCTGCGGGACCGCGGCGGAGAGGCTCGCGGCGATCGCGTTGGCGATGTCGGCGGCGCGCACCGGGTCGGGGTCGGAGACGGTGACCGTGATGAGCGTGGAGTTCAGGGCCGAGGATGCCGAGACGTCGGGCTTCAGCTCGGCGGCCGTGATGCCGAGGTCGAGGTCGGCGATGACGGGGTTGAGCACGACCGGGGTCGTCACGAGCCCGACGTAGGTGTTCATGCGCGCCTGCGTGAAGTTGGAGCCCTGCTGCAGCTCCGCCGCGGTGCCGCCGGCCTGCGTCGAGACGAAGACGGTGCTCGACGACTCGTAGATCGGGGTGCGGGTGAGCGAGTAGCCCGCGGCCGCTCCGAGCCCGACGAGAGTCAACACGACGATCACGAGCCAGTTCTTGCGGAGGATGCGGATGTAGTCGCTGAGCTCCATGGTGCCTCTCGGGGGGATGCGCTGCCGGATCATGAGGGCCGGCGGTGACGGGATCAGTCTGCCACAGCGTGCGTTTCGGGCCGGTGACGAGCGGATGCCGAGGTGATGGCGGCGGCGCGCGCCCCGGCATCCCCCTACGGGCGCTCACCCGCCGACTCCCGCGAGCCGATACCGCGCGGCACCGCCGAGCCGCGGCGTGCGCTGCGGATCGAGCCAGGCCGGCGGGATGAACCAGACCTTGGCATCCATCCCGGTGCCGTCGATGTCGATGTCCCACCCGTCGTCGTGGATCCGATGGTGGCAGCCGGTGCACACGAGCAGTCCGTCTTCGAGGTCGGTCGCGCCGCCGTCGCGTTTCCACCATCTCGTGTGGTGCACGTGCGTCCAGGGCGGGGGAGCCCCGCACATCGCACATCCGCCGTCGCGCTCGACGAGGGCGAGCTTCTGTGCGCGGGTGAAGCGCCGCTTCTCGCGCCCCCAGTCGAGGATCTCGCTGCCGCCGCCGAGGACGCACGGGATGACGCTCAGATCGGCCGCGAGCCGGCGCACCGCTCCCGCCGGAATGGGGGTGTCGCACCCGTCGATCGTCGCGGTGCCGATGCCCGTCTCGAGCTCCTTGAGTGTCATGCGCACGATGACGGTAGCACCGACGCCCGTCGGCAGCTGGTCGCAGGCCGCCCCGTGCGCACAGAGGTCGGCGAGGGCGTCGGCGCGCATCTGCGCGACCGACCGGTCGTCGTGCGTCGCGTCGTCGGCGTGCTCGTTGCGCTGCAGAGTGCGCGTGACCATCGCCTCGAGCGCGTTCTTGATCGGAGCGCCCGTCTCGACGTCGAAGACGCCCGCGAGGTGCAACATTCCGTCACGTTCGTGGATCGTCAGCGACCGCTTCGCGCGGCATTCCTCATGCCGGGGCTCGACGCCGTCCGGGTCGAGCAGAGCTTCCGCGCGGGCGAGCAGGCGTGCGAACTCGTCGGCACGCAGGCCCGGGGCGCGCTCCGCGAGCTCGCGCTCCGCGGCATCCAGTCGGGCGGCATCCACCCGGAGCGCCAGACGGTCGATCAGTCCGATGATCGCGGAGGCGGCCGTCATGCCCAGCGCGCCGGAGGCGAGGGCGGCGGCGACGTGGGGGTGCGGCGACGGCAGGTCATCGCCGACGAGCGACGTGCGCGGGGCGGTCGCCTCGCCGACCTGGACGAGCTTGATCGCCTCGCCGACGCTCGACCCGGTCGTCGCCTGGATGAGCGCGACAGGTGTGCGGAACCCCTGCTTCTTCGCCAGAGAGTCCTTGCCGAGCTCGACGCGCGACTGCCGCGCGATCTCGGCGGCGACGGGAGCGAAGGCCGCGTCGACCTGGCGGATGAGCGCGCCGAAAGCCTGACCGACCGCGACGAGATCACCCGGTGTCAGTGACTCGGGCGCGCGCTCGCCGCCCGCCGCCGCGAGTGCGGCGAGGGCCTTCGCGATGCCGTCGAGCCTGGTGCCTTCCATATCTCGACACTAGAACATACCTCCGACATCGGTCGGAGTTATCCACAGCTCAGAGTCGAAGATTCACGAGAGCGCGATCCGCGCGATCCGCTCGGCCGCCGCGAGCCCCGCCGCCATCTCGTCCGCGGACCGCTCATACGTCGCCATCGAGCGCCCGTAGGGGTCGATGACGTCGTCGTCCTCGGGGGATGCCGGGGGCAGCACGAGCCCGCGTCGCCCGGCGACGACCGCGAGCGCCGCCGCGAAGCGCTCCCGCGCATCCGCACCGCCAGGCCCCGAAGACCCCGACCCCGAAGACCCCGACCCCGCCGCCGCACGCAGCTCCTCATCGCTCACATCCGCCGCGAGCCGTGCGAGCTCGCGCACGGTGAACGCCGTCCGCACGCGCGACGGGTCGAGCTCGACGACCTCGCGGCGGTGGTCGCGGGTCATGGCGAGCACGAGATCGGCCCCGGCGATGTGCGCGAGGGTGAGGTAGCGCGCCGCGTGCTCCGCCGAGAGAGACGCGGGGATGCCGCGGGCCGCAGCCAGCTCCTGCGCTTCGGGCGTCATGGGGGCGCCGTCCCGCGCACGGGTGCCGGCGCTCGAGACGGTGACGCCGAGATCGGCGAGCCGCGTCGCGAGGAGTTCGGCGGCGAGGGGCGACCGGCAGATGTTGCCGGTGCACACGGTGAGGATGTCGAG
This sequence comes from Microbacterium sp., assembly GCF_017305435.1. Taxonomy (GTDB): domain Bacteria; phylum Actinomycetota; class Actinomycetes; order Actinomycetales; family Microbacteriaceae; genus Microbacterium. The sequence continues at coordinate 426,335 of NZ_JAFKIP010000005.1, forward strand.
CACGGGGGCGTCCGGGGGAGTCGGTGGCGGGAGGGCGTGACCGGTAGTTTGGCCACGTGCCCGATCAGCATAGCGACAGCCCCCCGGCGCAGATCGCCCCCGCCGGGGCCGCCCTCGCGCCCGAAGCCGCGACCGCGACCGCCCCCGCGATCGACCCTGCAGCACCGGCCCACGAGAACCCCCGCAGGCGACGACACCGCCGCCGCACCGACTGGCGCCAGGGCGGCCGCACCGTGCGCCCGTGGAACGTGACCGTCCTCGCCGTCGCGCTCGTCGGCGTCGGCCTCGGCGTCGTCGGCGGCGGCCTCCTGGCGCGGGCGCCGCTGCCGTGGGCGCCGTTCGCCTCGACGCTCGTCCTGTGGGCCGGCATGCTCGCCGCGATCGTGTTCGCGTTCGTCCGGTCGCGCCCCGCCGGCTTGCTCCGCCCGAAGCCGATCGATCTGCTGTGGGGTGTCGGGCTGGGCCTCGCGCTGCGGCTGCTGCAGGGCTGGCTGAGCGGGGCGGATGCCACGGACTTCCCGGCCGCGCCGACGCTCGACGGTGCGCTGCCGCCCTCCTGGTGGCTGACCGAGGCGCTGCCCGCCGGTCTCATCGCGCCGATCGTGGAGGAGTTCTTCTTCCGCACCGTGGTGCTCGTCGTCGTGTTCCAGCTGCTGCGGCGCCCGGTCGGCTCGGTCGCGGCCGGGCTGACGGCGCTGCTCGTCTCGGCGGGAGGATTCGTGCTCCTGCACGGCGCCGCCGGCGCGCTGACGCTGACGGACGGCATCCAGCTGTTCGCCGTCGGCGGCACGTGTGCGCTGCTGGTGCTGCTGACCGGGCGCATCTGGGGCGCGGTGCTGACGCACGTCGTCTACAACGTGAGCTATCTGGCGCTGGTGGTCATCGGCACGACGCTCGCCTGAGCGCGGTCTGAATATTCCGACAATCGATTGTGTCCGAAAATCAAGACACGCTAGAACGTCTGAATATCGAGACAGACGCCGAGAGGAGAGCGGTCATGAGCGGCAAGACGATCGACGTCGACATCCGTCGTGCCTCAGACCTCGGGCCCGTCATCGCACGCGTCCGCGAGGATCGCGGCGCAAGCCAGGAGGAGTTGGCCGAAGGCCTCGGGTTCGCGCGGTCGTACCTCGCCGCGCTCGAATCCGGTCGGCCGGTCATTCAGCTGTCGCGGCTGTTCCAAGTCATGCGGCGCCTCGGCATCCGCGTGACGCTGTCGTTTGAGAAGTCGGACGATCCGTCCCGCTCCGACGCGCTCAGCCGCAGTCGATGACCGAGACGCTCGAGGTCTTTCTTGCCGGCCGCCGCGTCGGGAGTCTCACCGCGACGCGCAACCGTCGCGTCGTCGAGATGGAATGGGACGAGGGTGTGGATGCCGGCGGCATCCGCATCTCGGAGAGCTTCGCGGCCGTCCCCGGGCTCTCCCCCGATCGCACGCGGCTCTCGCTCCTTCTCGGCGGGTATCTGCCCGAGGGGACACAGCGATGTCACCAAAAGTTGGATGAGAGGTTTCTCATCCTCACCTAAGCTGTGAGTTCGTTGGGCGTCACGAGCGCGCAACATGACACACGCCCGACACATTCGGCTGATACGCTCCCCGAGCCGGGGGGCCCTGATGAAGTGACAGAAGGAGGATGCCGAAGTGTCGACCGATCTCCAGGTCGATGCGACGACGGAGTCGCCTCAAGAACCCCCCGCAACCGGCGCACCGGACCTCACCTCCGACGCTCGCGGGCCCGTTCCGGCCACCCCCCGCTCCACCATGCTCCCCCCACATCCCCCCATCGACGATTGGCGCCGTCGCTTCCAGCGCCGCCTCGTCCTTAGCGACCTCCTCGTGCTCGTCTGGGTGGTCTTCGGCACCCAGATCGCCTGGTTCGGCTTCGGCAACGCGCAGCTCTCTATCGCCGCGGATGCCCGGATCTCCGACGTCTCGTACTGGTTCTTCTCCTTCCTCCTCGTGTTGCTCTGGCTCGGCGCCCTGTCGTGGAGCGATTCGCGCAGCGTGCGGGTGCTCGGTGCGGGACCCACGGAATACCTGCGCGTCGTCGACGCGAGCCTGCGCCTGTTCGGCGCGATCGCGATCGTCGCCTTCCTGACGAAGATCGATGTCGCCCGCGGCTTCCTCCTCATCAGCCTGCCGATCGGCGTCTTCGTCCTCCTGTGGACGCGTTGGCTCTGGCGGCAGTGGCTCGTCATGAAGCGCAAGACCGGCACGTTCTCGGCCCGGGTGTTGCTGGTGGGCTCGGAGGCATCCGTCGCGCAGATCGCTCGGGAACTGCTCCGGATGCCGAGTGCCGGGTACCACGTCGTCGGGGCCTGCACGCCGTCGGGCAAGGTGGCTGATTTCGTGCCCGGCACGGCGATCCCCGTCATGGGGAGCGTCAACGCGATCGAGCGCGCGATGGAACAGACGGGTGCCGACACCGTCGCGGTGACGAGCACCGACGAGCTGCCGCCCGACAAGGTGAAGCAGATCTCGTGGAACCTGCAGGCCGGCCGGCAGCACCTCGTGCTCGCGCCGAGCATCGTCGACATCGCCGGCCCGCGCCTGCACACCCGCCCGGTCGCGGGGCTCCCCCTTATTCATGTGGAGACGCCTCGCTTCAGCAAGGGCCAGCTCTTCCTGAAGCGCTCGGTCGACCTGACGGCGACGGTCATCGGCGTGGTGCTGCTGAGCCCCGTGTTCGCGTTCCTGGCGATGAGCGTTCGCCTGTCGTCGCAGGGGCCCGTGCTCTTCCGTCAAGTGCGCATCGGCCGCGGTGGTCGCGAGTTCACGATGCTGAAGTTCCGCTCGATGGTGACGAACGCCGAAGAGTTGCTCGAGAACCTGCAGCGGGAGCGCGCCGAGCAGGGCAGCGACTCGGGCAACGAGGTCATGTTCAAGATGAAGAACGACCCGCGCGTGACGACGATCGGTCGCATCATGCGCAAGTACAGCCTCGACGAGCTGCCGCAGCTGTTCAACGTGCTCGGCGGATCGATGTCGCTCGTCGGTCCCCGCCCGCCCCTGCCGAGCGAGGTCGAGCAGTACGCGACGCACGTGCACCGCCGCTTCCTCGTGAAGCCCGGCATCACCGGACTCTGGCAGGTGAGCGGCCGGTCCACCCTGTCGTGGGAAGACACCGTGCGGCTCGACTTGTCGTACGTCGAAAACTGGTCGCTGGTCGGGGATATTGCGATCCTCGCGAAGACTGCTAAAGCGGCTGTAGCGCCCGGCGAGGGCGCGCACTAGAGAATACGGCCGACGTTCAGAGCGCGACCGGAACCTTTCAACATCCTAACTGACGGAGGAAATGCGCGATGAGAAGCGTAGAGGCGATTATCGGCGAGAGCGCCGCGGTGAAGCAGAGGATCTTGGCAGATACGGAACTGCTTGATCGCGTACGCTCCGCCGGAGATGCGATCGTCGACAGCTATCGGCGCGGAGGCCGACTTTTCACATGCGGCAATGGAGGAAGCGCGGCCGATGCTCAGCACTTCTCAGCAGAGATGACAGGTCATTTCACTCTCGAACGACCGCCTCTTGCCGCCGAAGCGTTGCATGCGAATACATCGCACATGACAGCGGTCGGAAACGACTACAGCTACGATGACGTCTTTGCCAGGGCGCTACAGGGCGGAGGGCGGCGTGGCGATGTATTGGCGGCGTTCACGACGTCGGGAAACTCTACCAACGTTATCCGGGCGACGGAGGTCGCGCGCGATATGGGCATCACCGTGGTCGGCTTTACGGGCGAATCAGGGGGTAGGTTGGCAGATCTCGCGGACATCCTTCTAAACGTTCCCTCCGATGACACGGGTCGCATCCAGGAATCGCATGTCGCTTTCCTTCATGCGATCTCAGAGCATGTTGAACACAAGATGTTCGGGAACAAATGACTTGCAGTGAAGGCCCGCAGGTGCCGTGGTGTCTCTTCCTCGACCGAGACGGCGTAATCAATCGTCGCATCGTTGGTGACTATGTAAGGTCGTGGGAGGACTTCGAGTTCGTCGAAGGCGCTGTGGAGGCGATCGCCAAGCTATCTGTGATTGCCCCGAAGATTGTCGTCATCACAAATCAGCAGGGTGTCGGCAAAGAACTCATGACGGCAGAAGATCTCGACATCATCCATGGCTTGATGACGTCTGCGATCGCCGAAGCGGGTGGTCGTGTGGATGCAATATTGTCGTGCACGCATCTCGCTGCGTCAAAGTGCGATTGCCGGAAACCGTCGCCGGGGCTCGCGATTCAGTGGCTTAGCCAGAATCTCGAGGTGGATCCCTCCATGTCCGTCATGGCTGGCGATTCGGATAGCGACATAGTGATGGCACGAAACTTGGCATCCGCAGTCGGAGGATGCGAAGCGGTCGCCATAGGCAAGGACATCGGCGTCGATGCCGACTTCTCCTATGACTCGCTGGAAATGATGGCGAGCGATCTAGCCTGGGCATCAGGGAGGGTTTGAGTTGGATATCGTTCGTGGGCGGGCGCCATTGCGTCTTGGCCTGGCTGGGGGCGGCACCGATGTTTCGCCCTATTCAGAGCTATACGGCGGGCGGGTGCTCAACGCGACTATCGGCCGTTACGCGTACGCCACCGTTACACCGCTGAAGAAGGGCTCGATCGAGTTCCACTCGCCCGATCGAGAGATGACTAACGCGGTAGATACGAGCGACTTGGATGTCTTGAGCTCAGATTATCGGCTTCATGTCGCTGTGCTGAAGAGGATGGGAACGCAGTTCGGCGGCGGCGAGATACCTTCGATACGACTTTCAACACAGGTAGATGCACCGCCCGGCTCGGGGCTCGGATCCTCGTCAACTCTCGTTGTCGCAATGACGGTGGCGCTCGCTGAGTACTTCGGGGTTTCGCTGGGGGCCTATGAGACAGCGCGGTTGGCATGGGAGATCGAACGCACAGAAGCTGGGCTTGAGGGCGGTTGGCAGGATCAATATGCAGCTACGTTCGGTGGCGTGAACTACATCGAATCCAGACAGGATGGGCGCATGATCGTGAATCCGCTCCGTGTCCGCCCTGAGGTTCTCGCAGAGTTGGAAGCGTCGCTATTGCTCTACTTCGGTGGCGTTTCGCGTAGTAGCGCAGCGGTGATTTCGGAGCAGAGGTCTCGAGTAGAGTCCGGCGATGTGAACGCAATCGAGGCGACGCACGCGATTCGGCGCGAGGCTGAAACTATGAAGGACCATCTCGTACGTGGCGATATCGAGGGAATTGCGACAAGCCTTCGCGAAGGCTGGGAGCAGAAGAAGAAGATCGCGTCGCGAGTGGGAACCCCCGAAATCGCGAGAGCTTACGAGGTGGCTGAAGCACACGGGATGCGTGCAGGAAAGGTCTCTGGGGCCGGAGGCGGCGGATTCATGATGCTCATAGTCGACCCGGAGCGTCGGCTCGAAGTAGCCCGCGCGCTGCAGGAAGAATGCGGTGGAAGCGTATCGGAGGCGCATTTCGTGCAAACCGGCGCCGCGGCGTGGAGGACTCAGCGATGACTCAAGTTGCAGTGCTCGCTGGCGGCCTGGGTACTCGCATTCGCTCTGCTTTGCCGCCCGGCACGCCTAAGGCGATGGCTCCCGTCAACGGGGTTCCCTTTCTGGAGATCCTATTGCGACGCCTACAAACCGCCGGCGCAAGCGAATTCATTATGCTGCTCGGCTACGAGGCGAAACAGATTGCATCACATTTTGGCGACGACTTTAGGGGCGTACCGATTGGGTATAGCGTCGAAACCTCGCCTCTCGGAACGGGCGGCGCGGTTTCTGCTGCGTTGCCGATGTTGGATCACCAGTTTGCCATCGTCAACGGCGACACTTTCGTAGATTTTTCGCTCGACGCACTGATGGCGACGCTTGATAAGTCGGACTTAGGGATGACGCTCGTCGAGGTGCCGAATGTGGCGCGATTTGGGAGCGTCGAGGTAGAGGAAGACATTGTGGTAAAGCTCCGCGAGAAGGGCAACGGGGGTGCAGGGCTCATCAACGCGGGAGCTTACGCTGTACGGCGTCGGCTTCTTGAAGGTCGATCGGCAGGGCCCTGGTCGTTTGAGAAGGACATTCTGGAGAAGTTGCTCGACGAAGTGGCTCCTCGATTTGTTGTAAGCGCGCCGCCCTTCTTTGACATTGGGGTACCGGACGACTATGCGCTCGCATGCGAATATTTCAATAAGCCCAAGTCGTTATTAATCGGAGGTACGCGTGACTAGGGATGATATCTCGAACGACCAACGAATGGATGGCATGGCGCCACGCATTGAGTTGGGCTTGCTAAGTGCGTCGCCGCTCTCCTTCAGCGAAATCATCGCTGGAATCGATGCGATTGTTGAACGCGGGCAAGGCGCAGAGCTTATTACCCCTGTCAACGCAACCATGCTGCACGTGGCTCATGACCAACCAGTGCTGGTGGAGGCAGTGAGGCGCGCGTCGCTCGCTCCCTGCGATGGATGGCCTATCGTGGCGATCGCCCGGCGCGTCGCGAGAGACCGTGGAATTGAGCGCGTCACCGGCGCCGATCTTCTACCGAAGATCGTGATGGAACGTGATTACCGAGTGTTGTTGGTGGGAGGCGCGCGCGATGCGGCGCTGCTGGCGGCTGCTGAACTGAAGAAACGCGGCGCTCGCGCCGAACTATTGCCGTCTGAAACTGTTCCGCCGGAGGAGTACTCCGACCCTGAGCGACGGAAGCAATTGGTTGCACGCATAACGCAGTCTGGGGCCGACATAATATTCTTGGGGCTTGGGATTCCGAAGCAAGAAGTGCTCGCGCTTCAGTGTCTTGAAGTGGCGCAAAAGGGCGTCTACGTGTGCTGCGGTGCGGCAATCGACTTTGTTGCAGGATTTCAGTCACGCGCCCCGGGATGGGTTCGGGGCCTCAAGTTGGAGTGGTTATGGAGGATTGCTTCTAATCCCCGCCGACTCGCTGGCAGGTACATTTCAGCTGTTCCGGAACTTGTTCGAGTGTCCCGTCGGGCACGAGTGCTCGACGGCGGAGCCTGAGTTCTCAGTGTCTACTCCCCGGAGACAAGTTCTGAGCCACGCGAGTTTGTTTCGCGGATCGCAACCGTGTCAGTCTTGAGTAGCGGAATGATCGCTCCGAACAGTACGAGGGACCATCTTTGCCCGACTGCGACCCGCGCATGCACACCGGACTGACTTCGACCCGGTCGGGTACGGAGTCCACCTGTTATGCGAGAGCTTCATGCCGTATAGTCCGACAATCGACATATACACCGTTCCCACCTCACTTGGTCTCCCCTTTTCTCACTGGAGTACTATGTCTCGTTTTGTGGTAACCGGTCACGCGGGCTTCATCGGATTTCATGTGGCTAGGCAGTTGTTGGAACACGGCCATGAGGTATTGGGCGTGGACGCGATCACCGACTATTACGATCCATCGCTAAAACGATCGCGTCTTCAGTCGCTCCGCCACTTCGATAAGCTCGTCGGGGAAGAGTTCGAATTGGAGGACGCTGACCGGTTGCTGCGCAGTATCACAAACTTTGAGCCAGATGTTATTATTCATTTGGCGGCGCAAGCCGGCGTCCGGTATAGCCTCGAGGCTCCGTTCGCGTACATTCAAGCTAATCTTGTGGGTACATTCAATCTTCTCGAGGCTGCGCGGATTTCTAAACCGAAGCATCTATTGCTAGCATCATCCTCTTCCATTTACGGCGGCAATCAGTCGTTGCCTTGGTCGGAAACGGACAGGACCGACTCGCCGATGTCACTCTACGCTGCGACCAAGAAGGGCACAGAGGATCTCGCGCACTCGTACTCAAGTCTGTGGGGTATTCCAACGACCGCGTTCCGTTTTTTCACTGTCTACGGGCCGATGGGTCGTCCAGACATGGCACTTTATAAGTTCGTGAAGGCAGCATTTGACGGCGACGCGATTGATGTATATGGCCACGGAAAAATGCGTCGCGATTTCACATACATTGACGATCTGGTCCGCGCCATAGTAGCTCTGATCAACACCCCGCCGGTAAAGAATAGCCCTGTAGGTACTGCTGACTCACTGAGCCCCGTGGCTCCATATCGATCAGTGAATCTAGGTGGGGGCGTTCCAGTCGAGCTGATGAGCTTTATCGAGTCGGTAGAACAAGCCACGGGCAGGACGCTCAAGAAGAATATGCTGCCTATGCAGATGGGGGACGTGCTCGAGACGTACTCTGAGACGACTTTGCTCCGGGAGTTGATCGGCGAGATACCACGCACCCCGGTGACAACTGGCGTAGTCTCCTTCGTTGACTGGTATAAGTCCTACTTTCATATCGATTCGACAACGTGATCTGAGATTCGGCAATGTCAGACGCAGTGGTGGTTGCTTTCGCGCTAATGCTCGTGGTATCGATAGCGGGCGATGGAAGACTCGCGTTGGTGTGTTCGATATTGTGCCTCGCTTTCGTGCCCGTAAACTATAGGATCACACCCGCCGTTCTATTCTTCGCCATGTGGGCTATTGTCGGCATGTTTCCACATCGCGGGCGCGATTCTTGGCGGGCGCCAACTGTTGCACCTGCCGCATTCCCTCGGGCGCCGGGCATCATCTTTATTGCGCTGCTCCTCCTCCTGTGGTCAACGGTTAGCGCCGACTCGGAAGCGTCGTGGCAGTGGGTCGTCATAGCCATCTTCTGTGTCGTAGTGCCGTTCGCGTCCGAGCTCTCGCGTCGTAAGCCGACATGGGCTACTACGGCGGTAGTTCTTGCTGTAGTTGCAGTGGCCGCAGCGATTTTCGCCGTGCTGGAATCAACGGTCGGGTTCAATCCCTGGCGAGCAGTGTATTCGAGCTCGGTGCTCGCGCGAGAGTGGTCGGTCACACGAGTCATCGTTGGATTTGGGCACCCTCTTGTTGTCATGGTGTTCGCGGTGACGGTCGGATCCATGTCGGTGGCGCGTTGGGTTCGACTTCGACGTCCGATCTGGATATTGCCCGCCGCCGCATGCGTGATCCTGCTGTGGCTTTCCGTTACGCGAAGTGGGCTGGGGGCTCTTGCCGTCGGCGTTGCGGTTGGCCTTCTACCGGCCGCGTTCTCCCTGCGATCAAAGAGTAGGAAGCTCGCAGTTGGCGCGATCACGGTCGGAACTATCGCGGTGTATCTGGTTGCGAACTCGGCTCTATTTGAAACTCGCTCCACCAGCATTGACGGAACATCATCGCTCGACTATCGACTAGAGACCTACGGTCCGATACTCCAGGCAATTGCGGATCACTGGCTATTAGGTGTTGGGCCCGGCGCCGGGCAATCCTCGATGATGTTGACTTCAACACCCAACATCGAGAGTTCAGCGCTGCAATTGGCCCTCGGCCTTGGCCTCCCGCTATTCGTGGTCGTCTGTTGCTGCGCGGTCTGGCTTGTGGTTACAGGACTACGCCGCGGTCATGTCGAGGCATCAGCAGGGCTAGTGGCGTACTTGGTGGCGATGTCGACTTGGAACGCACTAGACACAAACCCGGCTCTCATGGTCCTACTTGGCTTGCTAATCCTGGGATGTCGAGAGGTGCCCCAGGTATCCCAGGTTAACGGGGAGGATCGCGGGCAATCAGTTCCCGACTTCTCACAGAACTCGGAGGTCGACCGGGGTTCTGGACTTCATGCGCCAGCAACACCGCGGGGTCCGGCGGCCGCGTTCGTGCCCACCTCGTTTCGCTCTAGAGCGTCGACGTAGCGCCTAGCCTGCGTCGCAGGGTCGTACTCATCGCGCGCTCGCGCGAAACCTCCACGCGATAGCGTTTCACGAAGCTCGCTGCTCTCTCGTAGAGCAAGCAGCGACGTCAGTGCCGAGGACGACGAATTCTGCTCAAACTTGAGTCCGCTGATCCCGTGCTGAACAAACTCCGCTGCTCCGCCGGCATCAACAACCACTACCGGAAGACCGCTTGCTTGCGCTTCCGCCAAGGTGCGACCACTCGGCTCCCGATCACTCACAAACAGCAAGGCATCCAGCCCGTCGAACACGAGTTCCTTGGGGACTTTTCCTTCAAACGAGACGCGGCTACCTAGGTCGGCCGCCGACGCCACGATCTTCTCCGCGTATCCGTCCGCTGCATAGCTTGATGAACCACGTATCACCAGCTGCAGGTCCGCCGGAGCGCTTCGCATGACCTCGATAGCAAACTCAACGCGCTTCTCAGGGTCGATTCGTCCAACGACCCCAATAGTCCGGAACTGGTCGAATCGAAACCCGGGGAGCCGCTCACTCACCGCGACTGGCCTATACACAACCTCTGTCGGCAACGCGCGCTCGAGTTGTGACGCGGCGAACCTGCTGACGGCTATCGCAGCGTCAAACCTGGCTGCTGCGAGTCGTATCGAGACGAACATCCGTTGTTCTGGACGAGGACAGTCGTGCACGTCGATGACTAGACGAACTCCCCTGCGCCGCAAGACGCCTCGCAGGAGCGCAAGTGGGGGGACGACAATCAGATCGAACGCCACAGCATGTGAGTTGGAAGGCAATCTCAGCGCTGCCCAAAAGAATGTCGCCATCGACCTAAGGCGTCCGCCTCCGCGCACGACACGCACATTCTCGTTCACCTCGCTCCGCCACAGCTCTGCGAGGCCTTCGGACGCTGATACAAGAGAAATGTCAGCTAGGTTCTGCCGTTGAATCTCACTCGCGAGAGCCAGGAGGCTGTTCTCACCTCCCCACACTGCTCGCGCCGAGGATAGAAAGACCATCTTCTTGCTAGTTGGCATAGAGCCACCTTCAACCTTTCGGGGATCGTCCATCTCAGGATGATTCGACATCTTGTTCTGGTGGACCAGCTCTTGTCGCCCTCATGACCATTGCAAGAGAGAGGACTCCAGCCACTGTTTGCGCGAGCGCGAATCCCAGAATCGCGCCAACTGCCGATCCCGATATCTGGCCAACGCCGACCGCAACAGTCAGTGATGTCAGCGCAATCAGGGGGAAGGGCCATGAGATGCCGTGCATTAGTAGGATGCGAGATCCGAGTATGTTCAAGCCCAGCGAAGGAAGTGCAGTCAGGAGAATTGGTGCCCAAGAGAGACCGGTAATCAAGTCATCGTCCAACCCCAACTTGTCGGCACCGAAGTAGGCCGCAACAGTCGCGGTTGCCAGAACCGCTGCTACTATCGCCCCGCTGCGCGCGGTCCTAAGCATGAGCAGCACTACGGTCTTCGAATATTGGCGAGCATCAGCCGATTCGCGAATGTGCTTGGGAACTGCTGCCACGGCTGGGAGGACAACGGCGCTTGACATGACTTGGTTTGCGCCTGAGTAGAGTCTGATGGCCATGTCGCCAGAAGAAATAGCTCCCAGCCCGGCGCTCGCAAGTGCGGCTCTTACATAGATTGGAAGCAACTGCGAAATCGACACTGAGCCGATTTGATTCAGTAGTGTGACGATCTTCGGAAACTCCATGCGGCCTGTCGCGGGGGCAGCGTGCTCAACGCCCTTGAACAAGTACCAGGTCCTCAAGGCCTCGCCCGCGACGATAACCAGCGCAATAACCGTTATCTCCGTTGTTAGAAGGACTGCCAATATTGCGGGCAGACCCTTAAAAGCCTGGCTTATCAAGACTCGTGGTATGCGGCCATTCGCGACGAGCGTGCCCACAATGGGCGCCGAGGCGCAAGAGATCGGGGCGGCAAGGGCAATCGGTAAGAGGGACGTGAGGAGCGTGACTGTTAGGTCGGTCCGCCCCGAGGATAGTCCATAGACGAGGCTGAGTGCCGGATAGAGGGCGGCCGTGCCAATCGCACCAAATGAGGCACTTCGTAGGATCGCGGCAACCATGGCGCTGCGAGCGGGAGTTAGTCCCGCGCCGATTAGGTTAATCGCGCGTGCAGTATAGGAGGCCTCCAGAGTCGAGCCCGCGATTGTCGTTACTACTAAAGCGATTGAAATCGCGAGGAGGAGAGAGTCGGAGGAGTTTGGCGGAAGGCGTGAGATAACGACAATTGGAACAATAAAGCCAGGGAGACTTCCTAGGAGCATCGCGCCTAGGTTGCGCATTCGATCGTGCAAGGCTGCCTCACGGTCTCCGGTGACGTGCGCCTCGCAATACTCCGAGGTGGGCCTCGGCGATATCGTCCCAATGATACTCGGATCGAGCCGCTGCTCTCGCGGTTTGTGACATGCGAGATAGGAATTCAGGGGAATCAGCCAACTGAATGATGGTGTCGGCGAATGCGTGTGGGTTGAATGGTTCGACGACGACCCCTGTTCGGCCAGAGTCTATAACCATGGAAATGCAAGATGTATCCGCGGCGACCGGCGGAGTTCCACTTGCCATTGCTTGAGCAAACATTACTCCGAATGTCTCGACCATCGAGTGGCTTAAGAAGAGATCGGCGGAGGCGTAAATTTCTGGTAGGTCCGACTCATCGACATATCCGGCAAACTCGACAGCATCTGCTGGCAGCTTATCGGCCTGCTTCTCGAGGCTTTCTCGCTCGGGCCCGGTGCCAACCACAATAAGCTTGAATCGTCCGGGCTGAGCGGTCTCCAAGATGCCCATCACCTCAAGCAGAACGTCCACGCGCTTGACGTCTGCCAACCTCTGCACGGCCAAGAGGAAAAAGGTATCGTCGCCACTCGCTCGCCGCCACTTGTCTCGTTGACGCTCTACAGAAACAAGATCCTTCTCTGCAAAATATGGCGTGTCTGCTCCGTACGGCACAACGGTCGCCGATGACGTCCACCGCGATCCACTCAAGTAATACTTGGAATTTGCGGTGATTGCGTTTGCTGCTCTCAGTACGAGTTCCGCATGAAGCCTACGCCACCAACTGAGTCCGGCAAGGACATCTGACCTACCAACCAGGGACAGCACCACGGGTATATTCATCAGTCGTGCTGCTACTGCCACCAGTCCGTGGGGATACACAAACTGCAGATTAATAACATCAACCTGTCCCGCGCGTTTCAACTGGCGAATGTAGCTGATCTCTCGCACGGCGAAGAATGCTGATGCCTTCTTTAGTATTCGCGTCTTTTGAGTTCTCGGAGGAACTCTCGAGATCGAGTACATTGCCTCGCGCGTGTGATCGAGCGCCTCAAAGCCATCGTCCGTTGAATCAGCGGGTATGGTGGTGGCGATCGTGACAGTTTCGGTCTCCGCGACGCGGCGGTATATTTCGTGGATTCCAACTTCCGCTCCGCCGACGATCGGAAAGAATGTCGGTGTCAGAACAAGGACCTTCAATGCAAAATCCGATCGTACATAGCTCGAAGTTCAGAGGCGGTGCGCTGTTTCGAGTACTTGGTGGGTTCTTCGCTCCGAGTTTTCTTCTGCGGCGTGCCGGATACGAAATCTCTCAAGCAGTGGGAAATTGACTCTACGTCGGTGGGCGTAAACCACCCCGCCGCTTCGCTTGCTGTTTCGCGGAAGACAGGGATGTCTGAGCACAAAACCGGAACTCCCTGGTCTAGCGCGTCAACACCTGGCATCCCGAATCCTTCGTAGAGAGAGGGGACCACGAGTGCGGTCGCTCCTCTGAGATAGTCCGACATCAGTTGATCCGAGATAGCTCCGAGGATTTCGACGCCAGGCGGTGCTGAAGCCCAGCCGGCCCGGCCGATTATCTTGAGGTCGAAGTCACCGCTCAGGCCAGAAATCCGGAATGCTTCCGCCAGCCTCGTGAGGTTCTTGCGTGGTTCCACAGTGCCGATGGCGAGGAAGTAGGGCTTGTGCTGCCCCGCGACGGACGATAGGTCCGCGGTCGTTGAGAAGGAATGTGAAGACGGATGCGGCGAAACGACGTGTATTGGGTTGGTGGGGAAGATTTCGGCAAGTTCTTCAGCAACGGTGTGGGTTACAGTTACAAGGTCGACGCCGCGCGATGCTGCCTTCTCGGCCATAGGTTTGTAGTACTTCATGCCCATAGAAGTTGCGGTATCAGGAAACTTCCACCATGTGAGGTCATGTATCGTCATCGCGACCGCACGCCCTTTCCTGGGCGCTATTGCTGGGGGGAAAGTCGGGCAGTGAACCAGATCGACGTCGCGTGCGCGGGCGGGTATCGAGATCCAGTCTGACCGGACGCGGGCGGCTACGCTCGACGGATCGCTGGAATAGAGGGCGACATCGTCCCACTCCGCGGCGACCGAGACCAGCGATCGCGTGTACCTCTCCCAGCCGCTCATCCTCCACGAACCAGCAGATCGTGCATCGAGCAGAACGCGCGCAGTCATCACGAATCCTGCGCAAACTGACTAGCGGGGTGTGTGGATCCGACAGCCTCGCGCCACCAGGTTGGGCGCGTCCTCGCTCTTGAAAGCGGCTTGGTGGGATAGACGACCATATCGTCGTCCACATCTCGTGTTATGACCACGCCTGGTCCGATGTGAACTCTGTTGCCGATTGTTACGGCCCCAAACACTGCTGCCCCCGGGCCCAGAAACACCTCGTCGCCGATGACGGGTGCCTCGTCCCGCGTTGAGCCAAGCGTCACGCCAGGGTGCAATCGACAGTTGCGACCAACCTGAGCCTTTGAGTTGACGACGATGGTGCCGTAGTGCGCAATCGACAGCCCCGGCCCGAACACATGGGGTGGGATAGAGAAGCTCAGCACGATCGACGCGATCTGGAATGCTGTACGAACGGTCGCCCGGCGCGCGCGGCCGAGCACACCGGCTGACGCTAGATCGGCGAACTCGAGCCAGCGCAATAGAACGATGAAAAGAACCTCTGGTCGGGTGAACGCCAGCCTCAGCGTCAGCGCCGACACCCTGGACGATCGCATGTCGGCCGCGATCGTCATACGCCTCGTGTTGGCCAGCTCAGCGCGTAGTGCTTTCTTCACATTGAGTACCTTAGGTGTCAAATGCTTCGTTCTGGTTACGACCGCGGTAAGGGTTCGCTCGCTACCACGAGTGTGCGCTTCCTCGGGCCCGGCTTCTATCCGTCGGTGTGGGCTCCTGGGCGGCTCACCTCGACGACCTGAGAGCGAAACATCCATCTGCTATGAACGTTCAGGCACGTAAACACTCTCGCGTTGAGCAAGGAGCCTCATGAAACTCTCCGTCATCGGTTGTGGCTATCTTGGCGCGGTGCATGCGGCCGCGATGGCGTCCGTCGGTCATGAGGTCGTCGGCATCGACGTCGACCAGCTCAAGATCGATGCACTGTCGATGGGGCAGGCGCCGTTCTTCGAGCCCGGGCTGCAGGAGATCTTGACCGCGGGCATCGAGGCGGGCAACCTGCGATTCACGACCGACATGGCGGAGGCTGAGGGCGCAAAGGTCCACTTCATCGGAGTCGGTACACCCCAGCAGAAGGATGGTTACGCAGCCGACCTCACCTATGTGAACGCCGCGATCGACGGACTGCTGCCGTACCTCGCCGAGGGTGACATCGTCGCGGGCAAGTCGACCGTGCCGGTCGGGACGGCGGCGGGGCTCGCTCCGCGTGTGTCGGCTACCGGGGCGACGCTCGTATGGAATCCCGAATTCCTACGTGAAGGGTGGGCGGTCAAGGACACGCTGGACCCCGATCGTCTCGTCGCTGGGGTGCCCGCGGGAGCGGACGGCGAGCGTGCGGCGGACGTGCTGCGAGAGATCTATGCGCCGGCGGTCGCGAAAGGCACCCCGTTCCTTGTAGTCGATCTGCCGACGGCCGAACTTGTGAAGGTGTCCGCCAACGCGTTCCTCGCAACCAAGATCAGCTTCATCAACGCCATGGCTGAGATCGCGGAGGCGACCGGCGCAGACGTCAGCAAGCTCGCAGAGGCCATTGGCTACGACGAGCGGATCGGTCGTCAGTTCCTCAAAGCCGGCATCGGCTTCGGTGGGGGGTGCCTTCCGAAGGACATCCGAGCGTTCTCGGCGCGGGCGGAGGAGCTGGGGCGCGGAGAATCGGTTGCCTTCTTGCGGCAGGTCGATGAGATCAACCTGCGTCGGCGAGACCGCGCTGTGCAGCTCGTCGTGGAGGGTCTCGGCGGTGCGGTATTCGAGAAGAACGTGACTGTGCTGGGCGCGGCGTTCAAGCCGCACTCCGACGACATCCGTGACTCTCCGGCGCTTGACGTCGCGGTGCGGTTGCACGGGCTGGGCGCGAACGTGACGGTGACGGATCCGGCGGCGATCGAGAACGCGCAGCGGGTGCACCCGCAGTTGAACTACGTTCTCGACCGCGATGAGGCGCTACGTGACGCTGATGCGGTCGTGCTCGTGACCGAGTGGGACGAGTACCGGCGCGAGCTGGACCCGGAGCACGCGTCGGCGCTTGCGCGCGGGCGTGTGGTCGTCGATGGGCGCAATGGGCTCGACGCGGCGGCCTGGCGTGCGGCGGGGTGGACGTATTACGGGATGGGGCGGCCGTAGGCGCGGGGAGTCGCCTCCTCGCTGACACGGAACGCTGACATGGAGATGTGGGCCCTCGCTGCGGGCGTAACGACGGCCACCCTCGCGATCCTGCTCCTCTTGATCAGAGCGATCGTCATTCTCACTGATCAGCAAGAGGACTTCGTGTCCCTGCTGGAGTGGTCGACTGCCGGAGTCGCACTGGTGGCGGCGGTTTTGACGTTCGGCGCGCTCGGATGGGTGGCCATATCGGTGGGCCTCTTATTCGCGGTGGCGATCATCGCGGTCGCGGCGTTCATCATCCGACTTCACCGTCTCCGCTCATAGGATCTGCGTATGAGTGGCAGACCGAATGCGACGGCTGTCGGTGTCCTCGTGTGGCTGGGGTTTGCCCTTGTTGCCTGCACGGGCACTGTTGCCGCGCCGACCGTCAGTTCGACACTGACTCCGACCGGCTCCATCGCGCCGACCGTGACGGTGTCAGCCTCGGCATCCCCCTCGCCGACGCCCGCCGTGCCCTCCCCGACCGCCGACGCGGCGGAAGGGGAGATGTCGCGTGATCAGGCGGTCGAGGTGTGCCTGCGGCTGCACGACGAGTATGGGACGGCAGCCGAGAGCCTCGAGCCGACGGGTACGGCGCAGGTGTACGACCGCACGGTCGAGCCGCACTGGCTCGTGCTGATCCCGGCAGAGAACAGCTACGGGCCGGGCTACATCGAGTGCATCCTCGGCGGGCCGTACTCCGACCCCGTCCACATCGGCGTCGGCGAGATGGTCGATGAGTCGGTCACCGACGAGTACATCGAGCGCACCCGCACGGTCAACGAGGGACTCTGAACTCAGGCCGCGATCACGACGAGCGTCGACACCGTTCCGTGCGGGTGATCGGCCTGCACCGTCAGCGTCGCCTGGTTCGCGCGCACCGAGTTGCACCGCGGTGACGCCTCCGTCGTGCTCGACGACGCGAGGGCCTCGAGCTCGCGATGGCGGACCTCATCCGTCGTCACCCCGTCGTCGATCACCACGATCGAGGTGTGGTTGTACGTGCGGTGCGCCTCGATCGTGATCCTGCCGCCCGGTGCGCAGTGGTCGATCGCGTTCGAGACCAAGGCGGCGAGCACCTGTCGCAGCTCGGCCTGATCGAAGCGCACGAGCCCGCAGCCCTCGTCGCGCAGGTGCAGGGACATGCCGCGCGCGGCGGCGATCGGGAGGAAGACGGAGCAGACGTCGGTCAGCGCCGCCGACAGATCGGTCGCGTCGATCGAGCGGATGATCTCCTCGCGCGCGGTGTGGAGGAGGTCGTCGACCGTGTCGACGAGCAGGTTCGTCGAACGCAGAATGCGCTGCGCGGCGTCCTGCGTGGCGACGTCCTCCGACAGCAGCTCCGCGTACCCGCTGACGGCCGTCAGCTGCCCCCGCAGCCGGTGTGCGGCGTCGCGGAGGAACTCGTCGCGCACGCGCGTCGCGTCGTACTTCGTCGTCACGTCGCGGGCGAAGATGACGCTTCCCCGCGGCCCTCGACGACCGGAGATCTCGCGCGCGACCACCCAGACGGTCCGTCTGTCGTGCTCATCTCCGACCCACATCGTCATCGGCACCGCGCCGCCCATGGCGATGAGCTTGTCGACCCGCTCCGCGTACTCGTCCGGCGGTGTCGCGCGGTCCGCCTCCGAGAGGCGGAGCGCAGCCAGATCGACCCGCTCGCGCAGATCGTCGGGAAAGCCCATGTGGGTGAGGAGGCCACGGGCGATCGCGTTCATCCGGACCGGCGCGCGCCGCGCGTCCAGGACGATCACACCCAACGACATCGCGTCGGCGAGGGCGAAGAAGTCGTCCGAACCGTGGGCGCGCAGCGCCCTCCGGTCGCGTCCACGCCTCCAGTCGCGCCACCACCTGGGCTCGGCGCCGATCACCGTGCTTCCGCGGACTTCACGGAAAGTCAGCTGATCGCAGCGCGGCAGATCAAAACCCGTCAGGTCGATCGGTCCGAAGGCGATGTAGGCATCCGCCGCGAGGGACCATTGCCGAAGCTTCGTGGGCACTTTCTCCGGAGTGAGATGTAGATGGGGTCGGCGTCCCGCCGGAATCATGCGGGTTGCCGGCGGTGCGTGCCGCGTTGCTCCTGAGAAAGTGCTCAGCTGCGGCGGCGTTCGCGCGGTGCACGCGTCACCGCAGCGGCCCGCCGGCCCCACCGGCGCGGCCGCTGCCCCGCGACCCCGCTAATGTGACTCACATCACCGGACCCCTGATCCCCCCGACGGAGGCGCCGTGCCGCGAATCACCGTGACGCGCGCGCGCCGCGCTGCCTCCGTCGCCCTCGCGGCCGCCGCCCTCGCGGGCGCGCTCGCCGCGTGCGCGCCCGACGCGGGGGAGGCGGAGCCGGCGATCGACGAGTGCCCGAGCGGCGCCGTGGTGATCGGCGCCTCGGCATCCGACCTGCAGAAGGCGCTGGATGCCGCGCAGCCGGGCTCCGTCATCCGCCTCGCCGACGCGACCTACGCCGGGCGGTTCACGATCACGGTCTCCGGAACCGACGATGCGCCGATCACCCTCTGCGGGCCGAGCTCGGCGGGGATCGACGGCGGCGACGTCGCCAGCGGCTACGCGCTGCACCTCGACGGCGCCTCGCATTGGGTGGTGCGCGGGTTCACGGTGACGGGAGCCGCGAAGGGCATCATGCTCGACGGCTCCTCCCACAACGAGCTGCACGACCTCACCGTCTCGGGCACCGGCCAGGAGGGCGTCCACCTGCGCGCGGCCAGCTCCGACAACCTCGTCGAGGGGCTCGTCGTGCACGACACCGGCAGGGCGACGCCCGAGTACGGCGAAGGCATCTACATCGGCACCGCGACATCCAACTGGTGCGACGTCACCGACTGCGAGCCGGACCGCAGCGACCGCAACCGGATCATCGACAACAAGGTCTTCGCCGTCACCGCCGAAGCCGTCGACGTCAAAGAGGGGACGACCGGCGGAGAGCTCCGCGGCAACGACCTCACCCTCGGTGAGAACCCCGCCGTCGACTCGGTCGTCGACCTCAAAGGCAACGAGTGGACCGTCGAAGGCAATACGATCGATGCGGCCGGCGACACCGGCATCCAGATCCACTCGGTCGCACCGGGCTGGGGTGCCCGAAACACCCTCAGCGCCAACACGTTCCACCTCGCGAAAGACGCCGTCGCGATCGCCGTCGTCGGGGATGCCCGCGGCCTCGGCAACCGCGTCGACTGCGACAACACCGGCCCGGACGGTCCGGTCACGATCACCGGCGCGACCTGCGCCGCGAGCTGAAGGGGGAGGGATGGCCACGCTGCAGGCCTTCGCCGACGGTGCGCTCTGGCTGCTGCCGTTCGGGCTCCTCGGCATCGTCTCGTGGGGCTTCTGGCTCACCCGCAAGCTCCTCTCCGCGACCGCCCGCCCCACGCGCAACGACTTCCGCACGACGACCACTCTCGTCGTCCCCTCGTTCCACGAAGACCCCGACGTCCTCATCCGCTGCCTCCACACGTGGCATCGCCAGGGCCCGGGCCGCATCATCCTCGTCCTCGACCTCGCCGACACGGAGGCCCAGCAGCGCATCGAGGCGCTCGCCCTGCCCGGCGTCCACGTCGAGATGTTCGCCCACCGGGGCAAGCGCTCCGCCCTCGGCCACGGCATGCGGATGGTCGACACCGAGCTGATCCTCTTCGCCGACTCCGACACGGCGTGGGAGGACGGCATGCTCGACGCGATCCAGATGCCGTTCATCGACCCCGCCGTCGGCGCCGTCAGCACGCGGCAGAACGTCTACCTGCCGCGGTCGAGCGTCTGGCGCCGCATCGCGGACTGGATCATCGACCTGCGCTACTACGACTATGCGCCCGCCATGGGCCGCTACGGCGGCATCATCTGCGCCTCCGGCCGGACGTCGGCCTACCGCACCTCCGTGCTGCTGCCTCAGGTCGAAGACCTCGAGCACGAGATGTTCTTCGGCCGTGAGTGCATCGCGGGCGACGACGGGCGGATGACCTGGCTCGTCCTCTCCCAGGGCTTCCGCGTCGCCCACCAGGACACGGCCCGCGCGCTGTCGATGTTCCCCGGCACCTTCCGCGCCTTCGTCAAGCAGCGCATCCGCTGGAGCCGCAACTCCTACCGCTGCTACCTCACGGCCATCGGCAAGGGCTGGGTCTTCAAGGTGCCCTTCATCTCGCAGCTCACGATGATGCAGATCCTCATGACGCCGTTCACGATGCTCGTCGCGATCGCCTACGTCCTGCTGTCGGTGCGGTCGGCGAGCCCGTGGCTGGCCCTCGGCCTCGCCGTGCTGTGGGCGGTCGTCGGTCGCGGCATCCGCAGCATCTCCCACCTGTGGCGCAGGCCCGAAGACCTCGTGCTGCTGCCGCTCGTCGCGGCCGTCATCGCGTTCATCGCCCTCCCGATCAAGATCTACGCCCTGTTCACGATGAACAAGCAGGGCTGGCTCACCCGCTCCGCCGACCGACAGGGCGGCGAAGGGCAGACCGAGGCCTCGCTGGTCGTGCCGAGCGTCGCCAACGAGACGCTCGACGGGGCTCTCGACGAGCCCGTCGACCCGGTCCCCGACGGGGCACTCGGCGAGCCGGAAGCGGCCCCGCGCGCATGACCTCGTTCACCGACGAAGAGCGTGGCACCTCGAGCCCGCGCCGCCGCTGGATCGGCCGGGCCCTCGTCGTCGTCGCGGTCGTCCTGCTCGGGGGAGCGGTCGTGATGCTCACCGACCTCGCCCGCACCGGCAAGGCCCCGTGGGAGGCCTGGTTCGCCGCGCCGACGCCCGCCGTCTCGGCATCCGTCTCCGCCTCCCCGACACCGTCCCCGACCGCGACCGACGCGGCGGCGGATGCGATCGACCTCGGCGACCCCGCCACGCTCGTCGCGCTCGACGACCTGCGGCTCGCGACGATCCTGAAGATGGATGCTACCGACCCCGCCATCCCGGCCACCCTCGGCACGGTCGTGCTCGCGGCGCGCGACATCCCCTACACGCTCGACGACCTCATCGCGGCGGGCGCCGCGACCTCCGACGGCGGCGGCTTCTTCACGATCGTCCGGTCCGTCGTCGTCCGCTCCGGCGCCGTGCTGCAGATCACCGCCCCCGGCGCCACCGTGCGCCTGTACAGCGGCGGGGGCGGCCAGTTCGTCAGCATCGTGGCGTGGGGCGGCGGGCTGGTCTTCAGCGGCGCGCAGGATGCCCCGCTCACCGTCATGGGCGTGACGGATGCCGCCGGCACGGCCGACGCCGATGCCAGCGACGGGCGGGCCTACGTGCGGGTCCACGACGGCGCGCTCGTGACGACCGACGTGCAGTTCAACTCGCTCGGCTTCTGGAGCGGCCGCACCGGCGGCGTCGCGGTCACCTCGTCGGCCACGGGCCTCGCCGTGGCGCAGCTGACCCGCACGCGCATCGACAGCACCCACTACGGCGTCTACCTGTCGGGCGTCCTCGCATCGACACTTTCCCAGGTGACGGTGACCGGCGCCGACGACGACGGGATCGTCGTGTCCGGCTCCAGCGGCGTGACGATCGACCAGACCACGGTCAGCGACGTCGCCGGGAACGGCATCACCGTCGACCGCGGCGCGCAGAAGATCGCCATCACGGGGTCGAGCATCGCCCGCGCGTCCGGCCACGGCATCCGCATCGACGGCTCGCCCCTCGCCACCGGGCCGTCGGCGGGCGGCTATCCCACGGTGCGACCCCGCGAGTACACCCTCACCGACGTCACGATCAGCGACGCCGGCGAGGGCGGTGCGCTGCTCGTCGAGACCGATGACGCCACGATCGCGGGGCTCACGGTCACCGGGGAATCGATCGGTGCCCGTCTCGTCGGCCCGACGACCGGCGTGACGGTCACGGGGTCATCGCTGTCGTCGACGTCGGGTGCGGGCCTCGCCGTGTCGCAGCGCGTGCGCGACCTCTCGGTCAGCGACAGCTCCGTCGACGGCCACGGTCGCGCGGTGACCGTCAGCGATTCGCGCGGCACCATCACGGGCGGCGACGTCGGCGTCGACGTCGGGCACCCGATCGAAGTCGTCGACGACTCGCGCCTCACCGTGACCGGCGCGCGCCTCACCGGCAGCGGGCAGGACCCGGTGTTCGTCGACGCGGGCAGCACGGCGAAGACGAGCGACCTCGACCTCAGCGCGTGGACCTTCGAGTCGGAGTTCGTCACCTTCTTGAACAACCACCCCATGATGTGGCTCTGGCTGCTCGTCCTCGTCATCCCGCTCGTCGGACTGCCGCTCATCCGGAGACGGCGGCGGACGCACCTCGAGCTGCGCGAACTGATCGAGAACGCGATCATCACCTACGGGCACAACCAGCTCGCCGCGTACCAGGCGGGCGGGGCCGGCGCGAGTGTTGCGGCGGCGAGTGTTGCGGGGGCGAGTGTTGCGGGGGCGAGTGTTGCGGGGTATGCCGCCCCGGATGTGCGGGCGGAGGCCACGGCGGAAGAGGATCCGCCCGTCGCTGCGGGCGAGCGCTCGCGCCGCTCGCCCACGACCCCGGTCTCGACGACGGCGCCGTCCGCAGCGGTGCCACCGGCCGCGGCCCCGCCCGCCCCGACCGCGCGCCCGGTGGACGAGCCGCGCTCGTTCAACGACCTGCGCGCGGGTGCGCTCGCGGGGCGCGACTTCGCGTCGATGCAGCAGTTCGCCGTCGCCGCCGTGCTCGAAGCGGGCTACCCCGTGAGCGTGATCGCGCGACTGTTCCGGGTGCCGTCCTGGCGCCTCGCATCCTGGGTCGAAGGCGCCGTCGTGGCCGCCGACGACGACGCGCGCGAGGGCGGCCCGGTCACGGCGTCGCCGCGGCGGTAGCCCGCGCTCGGGGCGCCGCCCTCCGCGGAGCCCGGGCTTCGTGCGCACTTTGTCAGGAGCCATGCTGCTGCCCGGCTGTCCGTGCGGCGGGATCGCGTGGTGATGGGCCACGGACGTCGCATCGGTCCTGAGAAAGTGCTCGGGCGCCGGTCCGTGGGGGAGGGATCGGACTCCACGGGGTGCCGCAGCGCGGAAGATGTCGGCGCAGATCGTCGCTTCAGCGGGATATGGCGACCATCTGCGACGACATCTCCCGCGGGCTGTCGCGTCAGCCGAACATCCGGGAAGCGCGCACGGGAGGCGGTCCTAACGTCGTCATCGCACCCCCGGCATCCTGCCGTGGAGCGCGGAGAAAGGATGCCGACGTGAACGACCTGCACACCCTCGTCCCCATCGCGATGGGGATGGTGCTCTCGCCGCTCCCGATCGTGGCGGTCGTGGCGATCCTGCTCGCGCCGCGCGGGCGGTCGTCGGCCCCGGTCTACACCGCCACGTTCACCCTCGTCTCGCTCGTCGTGATCGGGATCGGCGCGCTGGGCGCGGCGGGTGCGCAGAGCGCGTCCGGCCCCGACAGCCGGATCGTCTCGCTCGTGATCGGTGCGCTTCTGACGATCGGGTTCGCCGTCTTCGCGATCATCAGCTGGCACGGCCGGCCCCGCAACGGCGAGCCCGCCGTCGCACCCAAGTGGCTCGCCGCGATCGACGGCGTCACCCCCGCGTCCGCTGCGGGCCTCGGCTTCGTCATGGCGGCCGCGAACAGCAAGAACATCCCGCTCGCGCTCAAGGCCGGCTCGGTGATCGGCGAGGCCCACCTCGCGCCGCTCCTGGCGGCAGCCCTGTGCCTCGCGGTCGCCGTCGCCGGTTCGCTGCTGCTCATCATCCCGGCGCTCGTCGAGCTCACCGGCTCGGCCCGCGTGCACACCGCGCTCGTCGGCCTGAAGTCGCAGCTCGTCGAGCACAACGCGGCCATCATGACCGCCCTGTTCGCGATCCTCGCGGCCAACGAGGCCGCCCAGCTCATCCACCACCTCATCGGCTGACCCCCCGCTATCCCCTGGAGCCCCCCATGTGCGACACCCACAGCGCCACGACATCCCTCAGCCGCGACCGCATCGCCCCCGCCATCGCCTCCGCCGGCGTCGCGGTCGAGCCCGCCCACCACAGGGGCGGCCGACCGGCCAGCCCCGCCGCAGGCGGTCGCGCCGATCTCCTCGTCGTGGGGCGCATCGCCACCGGCGACCCCGCCGCCCCCACCGCGGAGGCCATGGCGATCTCGGACGGGCGCATCATCGGCCTCGGCTCGGCCGCGGACCTCGACGCTCTCACCGGCCCCGCGACGCAGACCGTCGCGCCCGACGGCGTCGTCATCCCGGGGCTCATCGAGCCGCACGCGCACATCTGGATCTCGCTCCTCACCCTCGACTGGGTGGACGTCTCCCACGTCGCGTGCCCCCGCTTCGACGACGTCGTCACTACCTTGAAGGCCGCCGCCGCGCACGTCCCTGCCGGCCAGCCCCTGCTCGCGAAGCTGTTCGACCCGAGCCTGTACCCCGGTGAGCCCGCGCTCACCCGCGACATCCTCGACCGCGTCGCCACCGACCGGCCCGTCATCGTGCTGAACGCGTCGATGCACTTCGCCTACGCGAACACGGCGGCCCTGGATGCCGCGGGCATCACCGACGCGACGCCGCAGCCCGCCGGCGGAACGCTGGAGAAGGTCGACGGGCGCCTCACCGGCGTCGTGGGGGAGTCGCCCGCCGTGACGATGCTGCTCGCGCGCCTGCCCCGGCCCACAGAGGCCGACATCGCCCGTGGCATCCGTCAGGTGCTCACCGAGTTCGCCGCGCAGGGTGTCACATCGATGCGCGAGGCGATGACCGGCACGCTCGCCGGCGTCAGCGAGATCGCGATGCTGCACCAGCTCAACGGCGCCGCACGGCTGCCCGTGCGCGTGTCGACGGCGCAGTTCTCCACGCTCGCCGGATGCACGACCCCCGCCGACGTCGCCGCCGCGTGGAAGGCCGCCGGCGTCACCCCCTTCAGCGGCGACGAGATGGTGCGGGCGGATGCCTGGAAGATCGTCGCCGACGGGTCGAACCAGGGGCGCTCGGGCTACTTCCTGCAGCCCTACCTCGGCGAGAACACGGGCGGCCACGCCAACTGGACTCCCGAGGGACTCCGCGAGGTCATGCGCGCCGGTCTCGACGACGGCTGGCAGCTCATGATCCACACCAACGGGGATGCCGCGGTCGAATTCGCCCTGGAAGCCGCGGAGGAGCTGCTGCCGCAGTACGCCGGCGGCTCCACCGGCGACGGGCGACGCGGCGACCTCCGCCATCGCTTCGAGCACGCGTCCGTCACGACCGACGACCAGCTCGTGCGCATGGCATCGGCCGGCGTCTCGCCGAGCTTCCTCATGGATCACGTCTACTACTGGGGCGCCGCGTTCCGTGACACGATCCTCGGGCCCGCGCGTGCGGCGCGGCTGGACCGTCTGGCATCCGCCTCCCGCGCGGGATTGCGCGCGAGCCTGCACTCCGACTACAACGTCACGAAGGTGCAGCCGCTGCACGCGGCACAGACCGCCGTGCTCCGCCGCCTCGAGGCCGACGGAACGGTGCTCGGCCCCGACGAGCGCGTGACGCCCGCGCAGGCGCTCGCCGCCGTCACGACGGATGCCGCCTGGCAGATCCACGCCGACGACCGCGGTGCCCTCCGCGTCGGTGCGCGCGCGGACTTCGCCGTCGCCGACGCCGACCCATGGACGAGCGACCCCGCGGGCTGGCACGACATCTCCGTGCAGGCCACGTACATCGACGGGGTGCCGGCGTATACCGCCTGATACCGGCATCCACGTTCGCCTTCCTTCCCCCCCCGGCTTCCCCCCGAAAGGCCCGATCATGACCTCCACCGCCTCCGCCCCGGTCGTGCGCCGCGCGTCCGTGCTCGCCATCCCTCTTCTCGGTGTCCTCGCCGCCGTCCAGGGGTCCGCCCCCAACATCGCCGCCACCGCCCTCGTCCGCGCGAGCCGCGGCCTCGACATGGTCGGGGGCGACCAGGCCCTCGCCGCATCGATGCAGACGCTCGCCATCGCGGCATCCGTCATCACAACGGGCCTCCTCGCCGACCGCATCGGGCGCCGACGCATGCTCATCGCGGCGCTCGTCACGGGCCTCGTCGGGCAGCTGATCGTCGCATCCGCGACCGTGCCGCTCGTCTACATCCTCGGGCAGGCGGTCTCGGGCGTCGGGCTCGGGGCCGTGTACGCGGCCGCGTTCGCCTACATCCAGGTGCTCGCCGCGCCCGGGCGCCTCCCCGCCGCGGTCGCCACCTTCGCGGCCTGCTCCGGCGCTGCGGGGGTCGTCTTCACATTCTCGGGCGGCATGCTCGCGGGCGTCGACTGGCGACTCGCATTCGTGCTCGTGCCGGTGCTCTCGGCGCTGTCGATTCCGGCCGTGCTGGCGCTCCTGCCCGCGGTGCCGCCGAGCGTCACCGAGAAGCGCGACGTGTGGGGTCAGATCGCGCTCGCCGCCGGCATGGTGATCTTCCTCTACGGCGTCTCGCAGCTCGCCTCGTCGCTCACGAGCCCGTTCACGTGGGGCGCGATGGTGCTCGGCCTCGTGCTCTTCGGCCTTTTCGTGTGGTCACAGACGCGCGTCGCGCACCCCTTCTTCCCCGTGGCGCTCTTCCGCCGGCCCCTGTTCCTCGCCGCGCTGTGCGCCGGGTTCGTCTTCAATGTCGGAGGAGCGGTCGCGTTCCTGCAGCTGTCGAACCTGTGGCAGTACGTCCTGGGGCTGGCTCCGAGCGCCGTCGCGGTGTGGCAGCTGCCGGTCTCGCTGACCTCGATCGTCGGTGCGGTCGTGCTCGGCCGGCTCATGACCCGTGGGATGAGCCCGCAGACGTCGCTGCTCGTCGGCGGCATCCTGTCGGCCGCCGGTTTCACCGTCGCGTTCCTCGTGCGGGACGCCGCGTCTCCGCTCGCGTTCGTGCCCGCCGGCATCCTCGTCGCACTCGGCATCACGGCGGCGTCGCTGCCCTACGGCACCCTCGTGCTGAGCGAAGCGCCCGCGGAGTTCTACGGACCCGTCACGAGTTCTCGCACGACGTTCGGGCAGCTGTTCTATTCGCTCGGAACGGCGCTGTCGACGGTCGTGGTCACGCAGCTCACGATCGCGGGGATCACGTCGCGGCTGAGCGCGGCGGGCATGACGGATGCCGATGTCTCCTCCGCCCTCGCGAGTGTCGGCACCTATGCGAAGGACGGCGTCCGCCCTGACGCCCAGGTGTTCGACGCCGCCGTCGCGGCATACCGCGACGGGTTCGGCGCGCTCATGATCGGAATCGCGGTCGTGGCGCTCGTCGCGAGCATCGTGGGCGCGGCGCTCATCCGGCGGGCCGGGCGGGCGGCCCGCGCCTGAGGGGAGGGGGCCGGCAGCGAGCACGCTGCGTGTTATCATCGATTCCGTACCTTTCGCACCGAGACGTACGTTTGCGTCATACCATAGGAACATGAGCCAGATCGCCATCACGGACGCCCGGAGCCGGCTCGCGTCGATCATCGACGACGCGAGAAACGAACCCGTCTACCTGACGCGCCGCGACCGCCCGGTGGCCGCGGTCGTCGACGTCGTACTGCTCGCGCAGCTCCTGGAGGATGCTGAGGAGCTCGCCGACATTCGCGCCGTCGACCAGGCGTGGGAGGAGACCGAGCGACTTGCTGAAACCCCGATCCCGTGGGATGAGGTCAAGCGCGAGCTCGGTCTGTCGTGACATACGAGATCCAGGTGCTGCCGGCTGCGGTCCGCGAGCTCAGGAAGCTGCCTCCGGAAGCGAAGCGACGTGTCCAAGCGGTGATCGAACTTCTCGCCGACGACCCGAGGCCGCCGACGTCGAAGAAGCTCACGGGCCGTGCCGAATGGCGCGTGCGCACCGGAGACTACCGAGTCTTGTACCGCATCGAGGATGCCGTGCTCACCGTCGTCGTGGTGCGGGCTGGGCACAGGCGCGAGGTGTACGACAGGTAAGGCCCCGGGGCGAAACAGTTGATGCCGGTTAACTCTTCGTTTCGTCGCGAGCGTCGCCCCACCTCATCCGCCACAATGGTCACAGACGCCGGCTGGGGCCGGCGGTCACGCATCGCTCCGTTCTGGGAACGGAGCCCCCGCAGCGCTGCGCTCCGCTCGCGGGGCGCGTCGTCGTGGTTCGGCCGGTGACGTGGACGCACGCGCAAGGAGAGCAGATGAGCAGGTCGCGACCGCCTCGCATTGCAGAGATCTACGTCGACGCGCACTGGCGGCCGGCGCCGGCGGACCGCCGCCTCGACCGCGAGACGGCGCTGGTCCTGCGCGCAGAGGGCATCACGATGGTGCGGGTCGCCCCGCCCGCCGGGGCGGCGCTGTGGCGGTACCTCACCGGTCGGCAGAGCGCGACCACCGGCCGCGACATCTCGATCTCGCGCTACCTCACGTCGGCGGGCGAGCGCGGCGAGCACGGCTGAGCGGCGGAGCGCGAATGCCCGGATTCCGCGCTCGGGAGCCGGCATCTTGCGTCAATCTTGCGCTCTGCTCGCGGTTTTCTTGAGGTCTGCCGGGCAGAGTGGCAGGTACGGGTCGCATACTGCGGCCGCCAGTGATCTGATGTCGGCAACCCGAATGTCCGGCATCAGGGTCTGACATCCGCTGGGGGGATGTCAGGCACGCGGATGCCTCGGGCGGGGGGCTCGAGGCATCCGCGGTTACGTCGCAGTCGCCTGCGTCATCATCTTTATGTTCGAACATTACCCTTCCTGTCTTCGAAGTTCTGTTCTACACTGAGGTATGGACATCGAAGGGCTCACCGGCATCGCGCAGGCACTCGCCGTGCTGGAAGCCGCGGGTGGCGGGCGTGCTCCCGAAGCGCTCTCGCCCGGTGAGCTGCTGCAAGTCAACGCCGCCTTCGGGGCGCTGAAGCGCCAGGTGGATGCCGCCTTCATGCCCGTCGCCGCCGAGATCGCACGGCAGTCGCGCGTCGAGCTCGGCAAGGACTCGCTCGCGAAGAAGCAGGGGTTCCGTACTCCCGTCGCCCTCATTCAGGCGACGACCGGGTCGAGCGTCGGCGAGGCGATCAAGCTGGTCCAGGTAGGGGAGGCGACGGCGCCGCGCACGACTCTCACCGGCGAGGCGCTTCCAGCCAGGCATCCGCATGTCGCGGCCGGAGTCGCCTCGTCCGACCTGAGCATCACGTCTTCGCACGCGATCGTCAGTCTGCTCGATCGCCTCGCCGCGCGGGTGGATGCCGCCGTCCTCGATGAGGCGGAGCGTCAACTCGTCCAGCGCGCTCCGGGACTGCGGGCCGACGAACTGAGCCGGCTCCTCACCCACGCCGAAGCGATCCTCGACCCCGACGGCGTCGAGCCGCGGCACGAGGAACAGCGCGCGAAGCGCTTCCTCGAGGTCTTCGAGCGCGACGGTGCGATCCACCTCAACGCCGTCTACGACATCGCGTCCGGCGCGCCGATCAAAGCCTTCATCGACGGGCGGGTGTCCTCGACTCTTCTCTCCAACGAGAACCGCGACGATGCGACCCGAGACGAACGGTCGGTGCGTCAGCTGCGCGCCGACGCCCTGTCCGACCTGTGCGCCCACGGGATCGCGTGTGACGGGATCCCCAGCGGCGTCGGCGCGGCCATCGTCGTGCGCGTGACGCTCGAGGAGCTTCAGAGCGGTGTGGGCACGGCATCCATCGACGGCATCGAAGCCCCGCTGCCGGTATCGGCGCTCCGCCGCCTCGCGTGCGAGGTGGGCGTGATCCCGTGGGTCATGGGCGGCGACTCCGAGGTGCTCGACTGGGGCCGCGTCAAGCGCAGCTTCACCGCCGCGCAGAAGCGGGCGATCGCCGAGCGCGACCGTGGATGCGCGTGCTGCGGGGCTTCCGTCGCCTGGACCCATGTGCACCACATCGAGTGGTGGTGTCACGGCGGGACGACCGACCTCTCGAACGGGCTGCTGTTGTGCAGCGCCTGTCACCATCGTCTGCACGACGACGGGTGGGGCGTGCGCATCGAGGGCATCGGCGTCGCGGCCACCGTGTGGTTCATCCCGCCGCCGTGGATAGATGCCGATCGGACGCCACGACCGTCGGCCAGCCGACTGCGCACTCTCGCCGCGTGAGGGTAGCGGCGTACGGCGATGCGTGCGTCCGTGGAATGCGTGCGCGCGCGTGCGTGCGTGCGCTGCGCCTCGCTGAGTTCATGTTCAGGGGCGCGTGACAGAATGCGGGGCATGGCGGGCGCAGCATCCTCGAGGCGAACCTCGAAGCCGCGAACCTCGAAGCCGCGCTCCTCGAAGTCCCGGGTCTCGAACCGCCGACCCTCGAAGCCCAGGCCCTCGAAACCACGCTCCTCGAAGTCGCGTTCTTCGAAGCGCCGGGTCTCGAATCGCCGCGTGCGTGAGCGCCGTCGGCGCATCGCGCTCATCGTGGCCGTGGCAGCCGTGCCCGCGCTCGCGGTCGCCCTCGTCATAGCGGGAGCCCTCGGCATCCTGACCGCTCCGCGTGCCCTCTCGCCGCTCGCCTCGCCTCCCGCCGTCGCGGGCTACTCCGACGAGCAGCGCGACAACGCCGCGACCATCATGCGCGCCGGCCGTGACCTCGGGCTGTCCACGCGCGACCAGGCGATCGGCGTCATGACGGCGCTCGGCGAATCGTCGCTGCGCGCCCTCGACTACGGCGACTGGGAGACGAGCGGCGTCACGAACCCCGACGGCACCCCGACGACCTCGATCGGGCTCTTCCAGCAGCAGGACGGCTGGGGATCCCGCGAAGAGCGGCTCGACGCCTACACGTCGGCGACCCTCTTCTACCGCGCGATGGCGGCCCGCGTGCCCGACCGCGACGCGCTCGCGCCGACGCTCGTCGCCCACCGGACGCAGATCAACCAGGATCCCGACCACTACGCTCGCTACTGGCCGCTCGCCGTCGACCTCATCGAGGAGATCTCGGGGGAGAGCTCGGGTCTCGCGACCGGCGCCGCCGACGCCGCCGCCGGCGGATGAGAACTCTCTCATTCAGCGCCACGGCGCTCCACGATGCGCAATCATGGGATCGCTTCACGCACCGCGGACGTCCCCAGCACCGCGGTCACGGTCGCTTCGCTGATGCCGGGGGGCTCAGCGAAGCGACCTTCTCTCTTCCACGTCTTCTTCGCGTACCTCCGGCGGCGCCGTCCGCGATCGCGCGAGCACCTCGACGAACACTGCGACGAGGATGCCGAGGCACGCCCCCGCCGTGTTCGCGATGATGTCCAGCACGCTCGGCGTGCGCGCGCTGAGCGCGATCGCCTGACCGCTCTCGAGCACCACCGTCGCGACGAACGCGATCGGCATCACGAGCCACCGCGACTGCGGCAGCAGGATTGTCAGCAGCAGCCCCAGCGGGACGAACATCAGGACGTTCGCGCCGAACTCGATCCGCTCGTACGTCGCCACGGGGAACACCGCGGTCACGGCCCGCAGCAGCGGCCCCGCGCCCGAGTCCACCGGCACCGGCCAGAACCCGATCAGCGCCACCACGACGCCGTACGCCACGAGCCAGGCGCGCGCATCGCGAGCCCAGACGCGCGCGCGATCGCGCAGACGCAGGAACCGCGGGAGGCGGCCCGTGGCATCCGGACCGGATCGCGCCGTAGAAGTCATGTGCCGCTCCTCACCCAGGTCGCTGCGACGGGTGTCTACACTGACAACTACTTGGGGAAGAGTATGGCAGAGCGCACGTTACGACGAGCGACGGGGATCGTCGCGATCTATTGGAGCGCCGCGAGCAGCGGACGCTTCTTCACGGCGTGGAGCGCGGCCGTCTCGTTCGCCGCCGCCGCGCTCATCCTCGTGCCCGCACAAGACGGCGGAGGTACAGCCGCCTACGGGCACTCCGTGGTCGCCGCCGCGATCGCCTGGGTGATCCTCGCCGTGCCGGTCACCGGGGTCGCGCTCCTCGAACGGCGGCTCCACAGCCCGACCGCCCGCGCCGTGCTCGTCACGGTGACGCTCCTCGCCGTCGCTCTCGTCCGTTCGGGCGTCAACAGCGCCGTGCTCTGGGCGCTGTTCGGCGATACGTCCGCAGGCTCCGTCGTCACGCGTACCCTCACGAACCTCTTCGCCGCGTTCGCCCTGTTCACGGTCGTCGCGATCATCACGGAGGGTCGCCGCCGAGCCCGGGCGATCGCCGAACGTCTCGCCGCGGCGCTCGACCGCATGGATGCCGCGACCGCCGTCGCGGCCGGCCGCGCGGCGGACGCCGCCACGCAGGTCGCCCGGGTCGCACGCGACATCCGCGATGATCGCGATGCCATGCTCGCCGGGACCGTCGATTTCGAGGCCGTCCGCGACTTCTCGGAGCGGGTGCGCACCGCCAGCCATCTGCTCGAGGAGCGTGCCGCGGATGCAGGGGCGGCCGCCGGCCCCGGGCATGCCGGTGACGTTCGCTTCGCCTCCGCCCGGCCGCCCGCGCGCCGACGCGGGCTGCGCCTCGAGCCGACGCCGTACCTCTCCGCGGGCGGCCTGTACGTCCTCCTGTGCGTGCCCTTCGTGATCTCGGCCTCCGGAAACCTCATCGGCGCAACCGTCGCCACGCTCTCGCTGATCGTCATCGACCTCGTTGCCGGCGCGATCCTGCGGGCGCTCCCCGTGCGTCTGCGGTCGGGCGGCTTCGTGGTCGTCTGGGTGCTCGGCGGCGCCGTCGCCTCCTGGATCGCACACCACCTGCTCCCCGAACAGGGCCCGCTCATGCTCGTCCCCGCGGTCGCCCTCCCCGCCGTCGCGATCGTCCTCTCCCTGGCTCTCGATGCGCGCCGTTCGGTCCGGGAGGAAGAGGAGCGCTCGACCCGCGAGCTGGCGCGCGCCGCCGCCTCCTTCGCCGTGCACTCCGCGCGAGCGGTCGAGCCGCTCCGGGGCGCCGCCTCGATCCTCCATGGCCGTGTGCAGGGGCGCTGCGTCATCTTCGCCGCGCTCGCCGACGAGCACCCTCCGACGGCGGACGACATCCTCCGATTCCGCGACGAGACCGACGGCGCCCTCGACGACCTCCTCCGCACCGACGACACGGCCGACGACACCGCCTCCGCCGGCGGCTTCGAACGCATGCTCGCCGGGTGGGAGCCCCTCATGGACCTCGACACGCGCATCGCGGATGCCGCGGCATCCACGATCGCCGACGCGGGCGACGGCTCCCTCCTCACCGAAGTCGTCAACGAGGCGCTCGTGAACGCCGTCAAGCATTCGGGCGCACGCGCCGCGCGCATCGAGATCACGATGGCCGACGGCGACGAGATGTTCGTGCGGGTCGCCGCTCCCGGGCGACTGCCCCGCGCCGTCATGAAGACCCGCTCGTTCTCGGGGCGCACGCTTCTCTTCCAGGACGGCGACGACGTCGTCCTGGAGGCGGCGGTGCCGGCGGAGTCGGCTGCCGGAGCGTCGGTCACCGCCTGACCGGCTCCCGCGCGTCGCTTCGCTATGCTCAGCGATACCCGCGCCCTCCACCCCCCCCCGGTCGGCGCAGGGAGTCCCCCCGCTCCCGCAGGAGAACACATGCGCTCTCGATACAAGGCCGTCATCCCGGCCGCCGGTCTCGGCACCCGCTTCCTCCCCGCCACCAAGGCGATGCCCAAGGAGATGCTGCCGGTCGTCGACAAACCGGCGATCCAGTACGTCGTCGAGGAGGCGGTGGCCGCCGGGATCCGCGATGTCCTCATCATCGTCGGGCGCAACAAGAGCGCGATCGACAATCACTTCGACTCGGTGCCCGAGCTCGAGCGGGCGCTGCAGACCAAGGGCGACGTCGTCAAGCTCGACGCCGTCTCGCGCGCGTCACAGCTCGCCGACATCCACCTGACGCGTCAGGGCGAGCCGCGCGGGCTCGGCCACGCCGTCGGGCGCGCCGCGTCGTACGTCGGCGACTCGCCCTTCGTCGTCATGCTCGGCGACGACCTCATCGACGCGCGCGACGACCTGCTGCCGCGCATGCTCGAGGTGCACGAGCGCACCGGGGGAGCGGTCGTCGCGCTCATGCCCGTCGCGGCCGAACAGGTCCACCTCTACGGCGTCGCCACGATCGCCGCAGACGACGTGGATGCCGACGGCGACGGCCCCGTGCGCGTCGTCGACCTCGTCGAGAAGCCGTCCCGCGAAGAGGCGCCCTCGCACCTCGCCGTCATCGGGCGCTACGTGCTGCCGGCCGCCGTCTTCGACGTGCTCGCCCGCACGGCACCCGGCAAGGGAGGCGAGATCCAGCTCACCGATGCGCTGCGCGTCCTCGCGGCGGACCCCGACGGCCCGGGCGTCTACGGCGTCGTCTTCGAGGGGCGTCGCTACGACACGGGCGACCGCGTCGACTACATCAAGGCGATCCTGCAGCTCGCGGTCGAGCGCGAGGACCTCGGACCGGCCCTCCGCCCCTGGCTGAAGAGCTTCGCCACCGGGCTCACGTCGGATCGGACGCCCGATCTCGCTGCCCTGGACGACCTCGACGCGCGAGATTCCGATCACGGTTTGGACACGCGAGCAGGAGTGCTCGCACGCTAGAATCTGCTTGGTCCCGGCGCCGCCTCATCTTCATGCGCCGCGATCTCCCCCAACCCCCGGTAGTGTCCCCACACGACCGGAGCGGCCGACGACCCCCCGCGTGCGGCCGCAGCTCGGGGGGTCGACGCTCCGCGTCGGCCCCCCGAGTCTCCCGGGAGTCCTGAGCCGGCGTTTTGGCCCTGGCATCCCGATGCCGTAGACTCTCCCTTTGGTGTCTGCTGCCTGCGGCCGGCACCGCGAACGTGAGCCCTCCACTGGCGTGTTCGCGTGATCTCGATACACCGCCTGCGGCGGCACTCGATCACCGAAAGCGCGAACCACCCCGGAGTGGGATTCACGAACCTCTCCGTTCGAATCAAGAAAGCAGCACTACTGTGACGCGCACCTACACCCCCAAGGCCGGTGAAGTGACCCGTGAGTGGGTCGTCATCGACGCGACTGACGTCGTTCTCGGACGCCTCGCCTCGCACGCCGCCACGATCCTCCGTGGCAAGAACAAGCCCACCTTCGCGAACCACATCGACACCGGTGACTTCGTGATCGTCATCAACGCCGAGAAGGTGGCGCTGACGGGCCAGAAGCTCCAGAAGAAGATGGCCTACCGCCACTCGGGCTACCCGGGCGGCCTCACGGCCACCTCGTACGCCGAGCTCCTCGAGAAGAACCCGGTCCGCGCCGTCGAGAAGGCGATCCGCGGCATGCTCCCCAAGAACAGCCTGGGTCGCCAGCAGCTGTCGAAGCTGAAGGTCTACGTCGGTGCCGAGCACCCGCACGCTGCCCAGCAGCCCACCCCCTACACCTTCGACCAGGTCGCCCAGTAAGCGCCCCTGCGACAACCAGGAACCAAGGAAACGAACATGGCGAAGATCGCTGACTCCATCGAAGAGACCCCCGAGTCCTACACCACCGAGAGCGCGCCCGTCGAGGCCGCCGCGGCGCCCCGCCCGGTGCTGTCCGTCCCCGGCTCGGCCGTGGGCCGCCGCAAGCAGGCCATCGCCCGCGTGCGCCTGATCCCCGGCTCCGGCACCATCACCGTCAACGGTCGTGAGTTCGAGGACTACTTCCCGAACAAGCTGCACCAGCAGCTCATCACCGACCCGTTCACGCTGCTCGACCTCACGGGCGCGTACGACGTCATCGTCCGCATCTCCGGCGGCGGCCCCTCGGGTCAGGCCGGCGCCCTGCGCCTCGGCATCGCCCGTGCGCTCAACGAGATCGACGCCGAGAACAACCGTCCGGCGCTGAAGAAGGCCGGCTTCCTCTCGCGTGACGCCCGCGTCATCGAGCGCAAGAAGGCCGGTCTCAAGAAGGCCCGCAAGGCTCCGCAGTACTCGAAGCGCTGATCGGCACCGACCGAATGGCACTGTTCGGAACGGATGGTGTGCGGGGCCTCGCGAACGGCTCCCTCACCGCCGAACTGGCGCTCACCCTGGCCCAGGCGACCGCGGTCGTCCTGGGCCAGGGCCGTATCGCCGAGGCGCGCAAGGCCGCGGGCAAGCGACTCACGGCCGTCGTCGCGCGCGACCCGCGTATCTCGGGGCAGTTCCTCAGCGCGGCCGTCGAGGCGGGGCTCGCCTCTTCCGGCGTCGACGTGCTGGATGCCGGGACGCTGCCGACCCCCGCGACCGCGTTCCTCATCGACGACATCGACGCCGACTTCGGCGTCATGATCTCGGCGTCCCACAATCCCGCCCCCGACAACGGGATCAAGATCTTCGCGCGCGGGGGCGTCAAGCTCCCCGACGTCGTCGAGCAGCGCATCGAAGAGGCGATGACGGGCCCCAAGCTCCAGCCCACGGGCGGCGCCGTCGGCCGCGTGACGCGCTTCTCGGATGCCGAGGACCGGTACGTCATCCACCTCCTCGCGTCGCTGCCGCACCGGCTGGACGGTCTGCACGTCGTGGTCGACTGCGCGCACGGCGCGGCATCCGGCGTCTCACCCGAGACCTTCCGCAACGCCGGCGCCAAGGTGACCGTGATCGGCGCCGACCCCGACGGCCTCAACATCAACGATGGCGTCGGATCGACGCACCTCGACAAGCTCGCGGCGGAGGTCGTGCGCACCGGTGCCGACCTCGGCATCGCGCACGACGGCGACGCCGACCGCTGCCTCGCGGTCGACGCGGACGGCCGCATCATCGACGGCGACCAGATCATGGCGATCCTCGCCGTCTCGATGAAGGAGCGCGGCGTCCTGCGCGACGACACCCTCGTCGCGACCGTGATGAGCAACCTCGGCCTGCACCGGGCGATGGCCGAACGCGGCATCCGCGTGGAGACGACCGCCGTCGGCGACCGCTATGTGCTCGAGCGCATGAACGAGGGCAGCTTCTCCCTCGGCGGCGAGCAGTCCGGGCACGTCATCATGAGCCGTTTCGCGACCACCGGCGACGGTGTGCTCACCGGCCTGCACCTCGCGGCCGAGATGGCGCGCACCGGGCGGACCCTCGCCGACCTGGCATCCGTCATGACCGTGTTCCCGCAGTCGCTCGTCAACGTCCGCGGCGTCGAGCGCTCTCGCGCGACGGATGCCGACGTGGTCGCGGCCGTGCGGGTCGCCGAGACGGCGCTCGGTGACAGCGGACGCGTGCTCCTGCGCCCCTCGGGCACGGAGCCGATGGTGCGTGTCATGGTGGAGGCGGCCTCCCAGGCGGACGCGCAGCGCATCGCCGACGAACTCGCGGACATCGTCCGCGGCTGAGAAGGCTGACGCTGCGTTACGCGCGTGTAAAACGTCGTCATCCGCGCTGGCGGCGCGCCCGGCGTTCGCCCTAACGTAGGCCCTGCGCTCGCGTCATCCGAGGCCGATCCCCCGACGGCCGATCCCCCGAATCGGATGATGAAGCACACGGGTACCGCGGCCCCTCCGTCCGAACTGCGGCGCGGCTCCTCCCCCCGGACCGCCCGCGACGGAGGGGTCCGCGCCCGCTCACTCCGGCTCTGACCAGCTGAGGCTCTCGATGTAGCGCAGCAGCACTCCTTCGCGCAGCGCCCACGGGCTCACCTCGAGATCGTCCACCTCGAGTGCCGTCATCGCGGTGTGGAGCACGACGGCGGCCGCCACGATCTGGAACGTGCGGTCGGCGGTGATGCCGGGCAGCTCCTGGCGGGCGGATGCCGGAAGGCGCGCGAGGCGCGGGATCCAGGACCCGAGCGCGTGGCGCGGAAGCAGCATCCGTTCCGTGCCCGACCATCCCGGCACGGGGTAGCCGGCGAGCTTCGCGAGCGAGCGGATCGCCTTCGAGGAGCCCACGACGTGGTTCGGCTTCGGCTGGCCGGCCATCATCGCGGCGACCGGTTCGAGGGTGGCGCGGGCGTGCGCGCGCAGGCGCTCCGCGGCATCCTCGCCCGGAGGGTCCAGCGGCAGGAAGTCGACCGTCGCGCGACCCGCGCCGAGCGGCACGGAGGCCGCCACATCGGGCAGTTCGTCGCTCCCGGCCGCGAGCTCGAGAGAGCCGCCCCCGATGTCGAAGAGGAGGATCTGTCCCGCCGACCAGCCGAACCAGCGGCGGACGGCGAGGAACGTGAACCGCGCCTCGCTCTCACCGCCGAGCACCTGCAGGTCCTGGCCGAGCGCGGCTTCGATGCGCGCGATGACCTCCGCGCCGTTCGTCGCTTCGCGCACGGCGCTCGTCGCGGTCGCGAGGAGCTCGACGACGTTCTCGGCCTCCGCCGTCGCGCGGGCCTGCGCGACGGCATCCACGAGGGCGGCGACGCCCTGCTCGTTGATCGAGCCGTCGGGTTCGAGGTAGCGCATGAGGCGCAGCACCGTGCGCTGGCTCGTCGTGCCGAGCGGGCGACCGCCGGGGTGCACGTCGGCGACGAGAAGATGGACGGTGTTGGATCCGATGTCGAGGACTCCCAGGCGCACGTGTCGAGCGTAGCGCGGCGCATCACTCGGGCAGATCGCCGCGCTTCGCGCCGATTCGGCCGCACGACCCCGACTCCGCCTGAGTCGTGCGGCGATAGAGTGTGCGTGATGTCCACCGACGAGCTGACCGCACCCGGCGACGACGCCGTGGCCGACGAGGTCGACGCCCCCGCGACGGCGCTCGACCCGCTGCTGTATCGCGAGATCGACCGGGCGGAGTGGGCGGCGCTGGCCCCCGGCATCCCGTCGCCCCTCACCGAGACCGAGGTCGTGCAGCTGCGCGGCATCGGCGACCGGCTCGACCTCACCGAGGTGAACGAGGTGTACCTGCCGCTCAGTCGGCTGCTGTCGACGTACGCGGAGAACACGAAGCGCCTCGGGGTGGAGACCTCCGCGTTCCTCGGCGAGCAGGACACGACGACCCCGTTCGTCGTCGCGGTCGCGGGGTCGGTCGCCGTCGGAAAATCGACGATCGCGCGCCTGCTGCGCGAGCTCATGAGCCGCTGGCCCGGCACGCCCCGCGTCGAGCTCGTCACGACGGACGGATTCCTCTACCCCAACGCCGAGCTCGAGCGGCGCGGCCTCATGGAGCGCAAGGGCTTTCCGGAGTCGTACGACCGTCGCGCGCTCGTCCGCTTCCTCACCGACGTGAAGTCGGGTGCCGCCGAGGCGCGCGCCCCGTTCTATTCGCACGTGCGCTACGACATCGTCCCCGATGCGCACGTGACGGTCCGCCGCCCCGACGTCGTCATCGTCGAGGGCCTGAACGTCCTCTCCCCGCCGCCGAGCCCGCACGAGGTCGCCGTCAGCGACCTCTTCGACTTCTCCATCTATGTGGATGCCGATCCCGCTGACATCGCGCAGTGGTACGTCGACCGCTTCCTGGCGCTGCGTCAGGGGGCCTTCAGCAATCCGAGCTCGTTCTTCAACGTGTTCGCCGGGCTGTCGGATGCCGAGGCGGTGGAGCGCGCGATGGGCTTCTGGGACGCGATCAACCTGCCCAACCTGCGTGAGAACGTCGAGCCGACGAAGCACCGCGCGACCCTCGTGCTGAAGAAGGCCGCCGACCACGCGGTCGAGACGGTCCTCCTCCGCAAGCTCTGAGGGTGCCTTCGTTTGCGCCGAGGGTGCACATGCACCGGGGGGCGAGTGCACCCTCGCGGGGAATGAGTGCACCCTCGCGGGGAATGAATGCACCCTCGGGGTTTGTCAGGGCTCCGCGCAAATCCGCGCGATTACCCTGGACCCCATGTGTGGAATCGTCGGATACGTGGGCCCGCGTGACAGTCAGGCCATCCTCCTCGCCGGGCTCGCACGCCTGGAGTACCGCGGCTACGACTCCGCCGGCATCGCCGTCATCGACGAGAGCGGCGACCTCGACATGCGCAAGCGTGCGGGCAAGCTCCAGGTGCTGCGCGACGACCTGGCATCCCACCCGATGCCCGACGGCACGACGGGCATCGGCCACACGCGCTGGGCGACGCACGGCGGCCCGACGGATGCCAACGCGCACCCGCACCTCGCCGACGACGACAAGCTCGCGGTGATCCACAACGGCATCATCGAGAACTTCGCCGAGCTCAAGGCCGAGCTCGTCTCGCTCGGCTACGCGTTCCGCTCCGAGACCGACACCGAGGTCGCCGCCGTCCTGCTCGGGCACGAGTACGGGGCATCCGGCGACCTCGTCACCGCGTTCCGCGCCGTCGTCCGCCGCCTCGAGGGGGCGTTCACGCTCCTCGCGATGCACCGGGACGAGCCCGGCCTCGTGGTCGGCGCCCGCCGCAACTCGCCGCTCGTGATCGGCCTCGGCGAAGGGGAGAACTTCCTCGGC
This sequence comes from Microbacterium sp., assembly GCF_017305435.1. Classification (GTDB taxonomy): domain Bacteria; phylum Actinomycetota; class Actinomycetes; order Actinomycetales; family Microbacteriaceae; genus Microbacterium. The sequence continues at coordinate 466,680 of NZ_JAFKIP010000005.1, forward strand.
TCCGACGTCGCCGCCTTCGTCGAGCACACCCGCAACGCCCTCGCGATCGGCCAGGACGAGATCGTCGCGATCACGCCTGCGGGCGTGACGATCACCGACTTCGACGGGAACGCCGTGGAGGCCTCGCCCTTCGAGGTCGTGTGGGACGCCTCGGCCGCCGAGAAGGGCGGCTGGTCGTCCTTCATGGCGAAGGAGGTCTCGGAGGAGCCCGACGCCGTCGCCAACACGATCCGCGGTCGCGTGCAGGACGGGCAGGTCGTCATCCCCGAGCTCGACGGCCTCGACGACCTGTTCACCGGCATCCGCCGCGTCATCGTCATCGCCTGCGGGACCGCCGCGTACGCGGGACAGACGGGCGCGTACGCGATCGAGCAGTGGACGCGGATCCCGGTGTCGGTCGAGCTCGCGCACGAGTTCCGCTACCGCGACCCGGTCATCGGCGACGACACGCTCGTCGTCTCGATCAGCCAGTCGGGCGAGACGATGGACACCCTCATGGCGGTCAAGTACGCCCGCGAGCAGGGCGCGAAGACGCTCTCGATCTGCAATACGCAGGGCGCGACGATCCCGCGTGAGTCGGATGCCGTGATCTACACGCACGCGGGGCCCGAGGTCGCCGTGGCATCCACGAAGGCGTTCGTCGCGCAGATCACCGCGCTGTACCTGCTCGCGCTGCACGTCGCGCGCGTGCGCGGCTCGATCCCGGCCGCCGAGGCCGCCGATCACGTGCGCGAGATCGAGGCCGTGCCCGGCAAGATCGCCTGGGTTCTCGAGAAGGAGCAGGCGCACATCGAGCAGTTCTCGCGCTGGATGGCCGACACGCAGTCGGTGCTGTTCCTCGGGCGGCACGTCGGGTACCCGATCGCCCTCGAGGGCGCGCTCAAGCTCAAGGAGATCAGCTACATCCACGCCGAGGGCTTCGCCGCCGGTGAGCTCAAGCACGGGCCGATCGCGCTCATCGAGCCCGGACAGCCCGTGTTCGTGATCGTGCCGTCGCCGCGCGAATCGGCCGAGCTGCACAAGAAGGTCGTCTCGAACATCCAGGAGATCCGCGCGCGCGGCGCCCGCGTCATCGTCGTCGCGGAGGAGGGGGATGCCGCCGTGCTGCCCTTCGCCGATGAGGTGCTGCGCATCCCGCTCGCGGGCCCGTTCTTCGAGCCCCTGCTCGCCGTCGTGCCGCTGCACATCTTCGCGATGGGCCTCGCCACGGCGAAGGGCCTGGACGTCGACCAGCCGCGCAACCTCGCGAAGTCCGTCACGGTCGAGTAGTCGCAGGCGGTGAGTAGGCTGGATGCCGTGATCGTCGGCATCGGCGTCGACATCGTCGACATCCCCCGCTTCGAGCGCTCGCTCGCGCGCACGCCGCGCCTCCTCGACCGCCTCTTCACCGCCGGCGAGCGGGGGCTCCGGCCGCACTCGCTCGCCGCCCGCTACGCCGCCAAGGAGGCGCTGATCAAGGCACTCGGCGGCTCCGACGGCGTGCACTGGACCGACATCGAGGTGGCGAGCGAGCCGAGCGGGCGCCCCGTGTTCGCCCTCGCCGGCGAGACGGATGCCACCGTGGCATCCCGCGGCATCACGGCGCTCCACCTGTCGCTCAGCCACGACGCGGGGCTCGCGACCGCATACGTCGTCGCGGAGGCCCTTCCGGCCCCGGGCGCGTCGTCGGGTGCGTCGTCGTCGGGGGCCCGCGCATGACGCGCCTGCCCGCCGGGACCCTGCGCGAAGCGCTCATCGACACCGACGCGATCGCCGACAACGTGCGGCACGTCCGCCGGCTCACATCATCCAACGTCATCGCCGTGGTGAAGGCCGACGGCTATGGCCACGGGGCGGTCCGCTCCGCCGTCGCGGCGCTCGCGGGCGGCGCGAGCCGCATCGGCGTCGCCGACATCGGCGAGGCGCTCGCACTCCGCCGAGCCGGCATCGATGCGCCGATCCTCGCGTGGCTGCACGCGCCCGGGGCATCCTTCACCGACGCCGTCGCGCACGGGATCGAGCTCGGCATCTCGAGCATGGACCAGCTCGTCGCGGCCGCGGCGGCCTCCGCCGCCCGCCCCGCCCTCGTGCAGCTCAAGGTCGAGACGGGCCTCGGCCGCAACGGACTCGCCGCCGCCGACCTGCCGACCGTGTTCGCCGAGGCCGCGCGGCTCGAGCGCATCGGCAGGCTGCGCGTCGTCGGCATCTTCAGCCACCTCTCCAACACGAGCGAGGCCGACGACCGTGCCGCGCTCGCGCGCTTCCACGAGACGCTCGCGCTCGCCGCGCGCCTCGGTCTCACGCCGCCGCTCACGCACATCGCCGCCTCGCACGCCGCGCTGGCCCTCCCCGAGGCGCGCCTCGGCTGCGTGCGGATCGGCATCGCGATGTACGGACTGTCGCCCTTCCCGGACCGCACGTCGGCAGACCTCGGGCTCCGCCCCGCGATGACCCTCCGCGCAGCTGTCGCCGCCGTGCGGCGCGTGCCCGCCGGTCAGGGCGTGTCGTACGGCTACACGCATCGCACGAGCGGCGAGACGACCCTCGCGCTCGTGCCGCTCGGGTACGCCGACGGGGCGCCGCGCGCGGCATCCGGGGGCGCCGCCGTCCGCATCGGCGGGGAGACGTTCCCGGTCGCGGGGCGCATCGCGATGGACCAGTTCGTCGTCGACGTCGGCGACCGCCCCGTCGCCGTGGGCGACGAGGCCGTCCTCTTCGGCGACCCGACGCTCGGGATGCCGCCCGTCGAAGCCTGGGCGGATGCCGCGGGCACCATCAACTACGAGATCGTCACCCGCATCGGCCCGCGCGTGCCGCGTCGCGAGGTAGCCCCGTGACCCGGCCCGGGGATGCCGCATGACCGGGCTCGACGCCTTCCTCGGCGACCACGAGATCCCAGACCCTGCGGCGATGGAGGAGCTCGGGCGCCGGTTCGGCGCCGCGCTGCGGCCGGGCGATCTCGTCGTCCTGACCGGGCCCCTCGGAGCCGGCAAGACGACGCTCACGCGCGGCGTCGCGGCATCCCTCGACGTTCGCGGTCGTGTGCAGAGCCCGACCTTCGTCATCGCGCGCACGCATCCCGCGCTCGGCGACGGGCCCGCGCTCGTGCACGTCGACGCCTACCGGCTCGGCACCGACGGCGAGCTGGACGATCTCGACATCGACTTCGCGCGGTCGGTCGTCGTCGCGGAGTGGGCGGCGCCGTTCGCCGCCGCCGTCGCCGACACCTGGTGGGAGGTCGAGATCGATCGCGGCTGGTCGGGCACGGGCCTCGACACCGCGTGCGGCACCGCGGGGCCGCACGTGGCGGACATGGAGGATGCCGCGCCGCGGCGCGTCCGCGTCTCGCGCCGCCCCTGACCGGACCGTGGCAGGCTGAACGTATGACTGTTCCCCAGATCACGCTCAACGACGGCCACACGATCCCGCAGCTCGGCTACGGCGTCTTCAAGGTCGATCCCGCCGAGACGGAGCGTCTCGTCTCCACGGCTCTCGAGGTCGGCTACCGCCACATCGACACCGCGGCGATCTACGGCAATGAGGAGGGTGTCGGCCGCGCGATTGCCGCGAGCGGCATCCCGCGCGACGAGCTCTTCATCACGACGAAGCTCTGGAACAGCGAGCAGGGCACCGACAAGCCGCGCGCCGCGATCCAGGCGAGTCTCGACAAACTCGGACTCGACCACGTCGATCTGTACCTCATCCACTGGCCGCGCCCCGACCAGGATCTCTACGTCGACACGTGGCGGCAGCTGGAGACCTTCCGCGACGAGGGCCTCACCCGCTCCATCGGCGTCTCGAACTTCCATCGCCCGCACCTCGAACGCCTGCTCGCCGAGACGGAGACCGTGCCCGCGGTCGACCAGCTCGAGCTGCACCCCGCGTTCGCGCAGCGCGAGCTGCGGGCGTTCGGCGCGGACCACGGCATCCACATCGAGGCGTGGGGGCCGCTGGGCCAGGGCAAGTACGACCTCTTCGGCGAGAAGGCGGTCGCCGACGCGGCCGCGGCGCACGGCGTCACTCCCGCACAGGTCGTGCTGCGGTGGCACCTCGACCACGGGATCATCGTCTTCCCGAAGTCGTCGACCCCGGAGCGGATCGCGGCCAACTTCGACGTCTTCGGCTTCGACCTCACTCCCGACGAGCTCGCCGCGATCGACGCGATCGACCGCGGGCAGCGTGTCGGATCGGATCCCGACACCGCGACGTTCTGACGCCGGCCGGGGGCGGGCGGGGCGCCGAGCGTCCGCCGCGCCGAGACCGCCGCTTGTTGACGAATGCGCCGGTCCTTGACGGGGAATAGCCGGCGTTCTCGACGCGAACCGGCATCCTCGACGAGGCGCGGCGCCGGTACCCTGGAGGGTGTGATCCTCGGCATCGACACCTCCCTCGGCACGGCGGTCGCCGTCGTCGAGGCCGACGGGGTCGTGCGGGCCGAGGCATCCAGCGACAACCCGCTGGGGCACGCGGAGGCGATCGGCACGCTCCTCGAGGCGGCGCTCGCGGATGCCGCGCACGGCGCGATCGGGCAGACCGGGGCCCCCGAGCCGGTCACCCTGACGCATGTCGCGGCGGGCATGGGCCCCGGGCCGTTCACGGGCCTGCGCGTCGGGATCGCCGCCGCCCGCGCCTTCGCCCTCGGCCGCGCGCTCCCGGTGATCGCCGTCCCGAGCCACGACGCGGCCGCGCTCGGGTTCCTCCTCGGCGAGGCCCTCGCCGATCCCTTCGCGGAGCCGGGCCGCTTCGCCGTCGTCACCGACGCGCGCCGTCGCGAGTTCGCCTACTCGGTCTACGACGGTCTCGACGACGACGGCATCCCCGTCCGCGTCGCCGGCCCCGCCCTCACGCCGCGCGCCGACATCGACGACGTCCTGGCCGAGGCGGGCGCCGCGCGACGCGACGTCACGACGATCCCTGCGGCGATGATCGCCGCCCTCGCCGGTCGCGCGCTCACCGCCGGCCGTGAGCTGACCGGCCCCGAGCCCCTCTACCTGCGCGCGCCCGACGTGACCCTGCCCGCTGCGCCGAAGCGGGTGGGCGCATGACGCTGCGCGACGCGACCGCCGACGACCTCGCCGCCATCATGGCGATCGAGCGTGCCTCGTTCCCGACCGACGCGTGGAGCGACGCCATGATGCAGGGCGAGCTCGTCTCGCCGCACGGCCGCTATCTCGTCGACGTCGAGGCGGGCCGTGTCGTCGGCTACGGCGGCGTGCGGGCGGTGCAGGGCGCGGCGGATGCCGACGTGCAGACGATCGCGATCGCGGCCTCCGCGCGGGGCCGCGGACGCGGGCGGACGCTCCTGCGCGCCCTCGCCGAGACGGCCCGTGCGCGCGGTGCGCGCGAGCTGTTCCTGGAGGTGCGCGCCGACAACCCGGTCGCCGCGGCACTGTACCGCTCGGAGGGTTTCGCCGAGATCGGCCGCCGCCCGCGGTACTACCAGCCCGACGACGTCGACGCCGTCGTGATGACGCTCGACCTGCGGGCCTGGGCGGCGTCGCGGGCCGCGGCATCCACCGCCGCCGATGCGGGGGCGTGCACATGACGCGCGCCGAACCCCTCGTCCTCGGCATCGAGACGAGCTGCGACGAGACCGGCATCGGCATCGTGCGCGGCCGGACGCTCCTGTCGAACACGATCGCGAGCTCGATGGACGAGCACGCCCGCTACGGCGGTGTCGTGCCCGAGGTCGCCGCCCGCGCGCACCTCGAGGCGCTGCAGCCGGCGATCGAGGCGGCCGTCGCGGAGGCCGGCATCACCCTGGAGAAGCTCGACGCCGTCGCGGTGACGAGTGGCCCGGGCCTCGCCGGCGCTCTGATGGTCGGAGTCGGCGCGGCGAAGGCGCTCGCCGTGAGCCTCGGAAAGCCCCTCTACGCCGTCAACCACCTCGTCGGTCACATCGCCGCCGACATCCTCACCGGCGACGAGGTCGAGTACCCCACCGTCGCCCTGCTCGTGAGCGGCGGGCACACGTCGCTGCTGCTCGTGCGCGACCTCGTCTCCGACGTGGAGCTCCTCGGCGAGACGCTCGACGACGCCGCGGGTGAGGCGTTCGACAAGATCGCGCGCATCCTCGGTCTGCCCTACCCGGGCGGCCCCGAGATCGACCGCGCCGCGGCGGGTGGCGACCCGAACGCGATCCGGTTCCCCCGCGGGCTCACCCGGGCCTCCGACATGGCCGAGCACCGGTACGACTTCTCCTTCTCGGGGCTGAAGACCGCCGTCGCGCGCTGGGTCGAGCAGGCCGCCGCAGCCGGCAGCCCGGTGGCGACGGCCGATGTCGCGGCATCCTTCCGCGAGGCCGTCGTCGACGTGCTGGTGAGCAAGGCGCTGGATGCCTGTGACCGCCACGGCGTGCCCCGGCTTCTCCTCGGCGGCGGCGTCATCGCGAACCGCCGACTGCGCGAGGTCGCGCTCGAACGGGCGGACGCCGCGGGCGTCGCCGTCCGGATCCCGCCGCTCAGCCTCTGCACCGACAACGGCGCGATGATCGCGGCGCTCGCGGCCCAGCTCGTCGCGTCGGGGCACGCGCCGTCGACGCTCGCATTCGGCGCCGACTCGACACTTCCGGTCACCGAGATCCAGGTCGCGCGGGGGGACGCATGAGCGGCGACGCCGATGACATCGCCCCCGCCGATTCCGCGCCGCTCCCCGGCGCGCATCGCGGCGGCTTCCAGCGCGAGTTCACCGAGCCGGTGCCCATCGCCGAGACCGTGCGCACGGAACCAGAGCTGAATGCCGCGCCGGATGCGTCCGACGTGCCCACTGCGCTCGACATGCGCTGGGCACCGGCATCCGGCCCCCTGCTGCGCAGCGCCGGGTGGGCGCTCTTCTTCGGCGTCGCCGGGATCGTGGTGTCGCTGCTCGTCGGATGGGGCTTTCTCATCGGGCTGCTCGGCGCCGGGCTCGCGATCGCCGCGCTGCGCCGCCCCTGGGAGTCGCGCCCGATCGCCGTCTGGGCGCTGTGCCTGAGCGTCGTCTCCCTCGTCTACAGCGCAGGCTGGCTCTGGTGGGCGTCCACGCAGGGCCCCCTGTTCGGCTGACGCCGCCGCCGGCTCGCCCCGCCGCCGGCTCCCTCGCGGCTCGCGCCTGCGCCGAACGTCGCCCGGTCAGAGCCGGTCGGCGAGGAGCGTCAGCCGGCGGTCGCCGACGCGGGTGACGATGAGCGTCGCCGATGCGGAGCCGTGGAGCTTCAGCTTCGTGCGCAGTGCCGCCGGGTCCACGTCGACTCCGCGCTTCTTGATCTCGAGGGTGCCGATCCCGCGCTCGCGCAGCGCCCGCGCGAGCGCCTTGACGTCGTTCGGCAGCTGCTCGCGAATGCGGAAGCTCTGTACGAACGGGCTCTCCGCCGGGCCATCCACCGTGGCATCCGAGGTCAGGTACGCGATCTTCTCGTCGATCATGCCGGCGCCCAGCGACCGGGCGACCTCTCCGATGAGCCGCGCGCGGATGACGGCGCCCTCGGGCTCGTGCAGGTAGGCCCCGAGAGGGCGCACCTCGGCATCCGGGGCGTCGGCGCCGGCCGTGAGCTCCGCCGCGGCGCCGCCGCGTACGACGAGTGCCGCGCGACGGATGCCGGGGCGAGCGAGGGCGCCCGTCCACACGACGAGCTCGATCGTCGAGCCGTCGACCGAGATCCACTGCGCCTCGGCGTCGTCCGGGATGAGCGTCCGGTCGAACGCCGGCCCGAGCTTGACGCCCGCCGGCATCCGTGCCGCGAGCTGCCACACCCAGTCGAGCGGCGGCGACCACTCCTCGGCGCCCAGTCGCGTCGTCTCCCCGTGGCCGGCCGTGCGGCGAGCGGGGTCGAGCCAGACCGCGTCGATGCCGGCGAGGTCGACGTCCTGTGCGCGGGCATGACGGACGGTCGCCGCGTCGCCGAAGGGCGCCAGGTTGTAGGCGGCGAGGGCGGCGGTCACCTCGTCGGCATCGACGGCGAGCACGTCGAGCCCGATCCCCGCGAGCGCGAGCGCGTCGCCGCCGATCCCGCAGCCGAGGTCGGCGACCGCGCGGATGCCGGCGTCACGGAAGCGGCCCGCATGGGATGCCGCGATCTCGAGCCGAGTCGCCTGCTCGAGCCCGGCCCGCGTGAAGAGCATGCGGTCGGCGAACGCACCGAACTTCGCGCGCGCGCGCGAACGCAGACGCGCCTGGCCGACCGCCGCCGCGACGAGCTCGGGTGCGCGGCCCGCCGAGCGCAGGCGTGAGACGGTCGCGGCGACGTCGCCGGCCGCGTCCAGCGCCCCGAGCTCGTCGACCAGGCGCAGGCCCTCCGGGGTCAGCAGCGCGGTCAGCTCGGCGAGATCCATCCGCCCAGCCTAAGCGCGCGCGCCGCCCGCCCGTGAGGCGCGACATCGCCGGTGAGACGGAACGCGACGCGCCCCGTCTCACCGGCGATCTCCCGTGTCAGCCGGGCGCGCTCAGCAGCTCGGCACCTTCCGCCAGATCGTCGGGGAGGACGGTGACAGGCTGGCGACGGTGGCGTCGCCCTGGCCGAGGTAGTCCTGGCTCCCGACCGCGTAATACGGGTTGTACGGGTTCACGCCGTAGCTGATCGCGCGGCCCGCCGCCTTGTGCTGCGCGAGCGTCGCGGTGACGCACGTCGTCGGCGTCGGCGTCGGCGTCGGAGTCGCGGTCGGTGTCACGGTCGGCGTCGGCGTCGTGGTCCGGTCGGCACGGCGGTTGTTGTCGAAGAAGAACTGCGTCACATATGCCGGGTAGTCGATGCTGTTCGTCGACACGTACGACCCTCCCGGGCCGCCGCCGGCCGGCCAGTTGTGGCCGAGGTTCGTGTTCTGGATGAGAGAGACGCGCGGCCCCGTGGCATCCGCATACAGCGTGCCCGACCCGGCCGTGTTCGTGCCCGCGAGCCCCGCGAGGCTGAACGTCGATGTCGTGCCCGCTCCGTAGATCGACGCCATGATCTGCGCGTTCAGCGTGTTGTAGCCCGGCGCCACGGTCGTGTCGTTCGATCCGTAGACGACCGAAGTGAGCTGTGTGGCGAACGAGCCGGATGCCGAGCCGGCGAAGGTCGTGCACGTGTTCTTCCCCTGCGCCTGCGTCACGGCGACGCTCGAGATCTGCCCCGACGTCGTGCCGACGGTCGGACCGGCGTTGATCCCGATGCCCGCGAAGACGTCGGGGGCGAGGCATCCCATGACCATCGTCTCGCCTCCGCCCGAGCTCAATCCGGAGAGGTAGACCTGATTCGCGTCGATGCCGAGACCCGGGCGCGCTTCGAGAGCCGTCACGAGGTCGAGCAGGTTGTCGTCGTGCCGGGCGGGCGCCGTGCGCGAGTGGTTCGCGTCGTAGTAGTCCCAGCACCCGAGAACGACGCCTCCGTTCGGGGCGCTCGGCAGGGCGACGACCATCCCGTACTTCTCGGCGGTCGCGACCCAGTTGCCGCCCGTCTGCAGGACGGACGCGGTCTGCACGCACCCGTGCAGGCTGACCATGAGAGCGCGCCCCGATGCGAGCGCGGGAGCACTCGCGGGTGTGTAGAGGCGCACGCTCATCCCCGCGATCGTCTCCGTGCTCCACGATCCCGTGGCGGCGGCCGCGGGGGCGGCGAGCCCCGCCGTCAGCAGCCCGCCGACGAGGGCGGCGGAGGCCGCGAGGCCGGCCAGGACGCGCCGCCTCCGGCCCGAGCGCGAGGGAGCGGTGCGGGTGCGCGGGAATTTCGTGGTCAGGGATGTCATCGTCGACCTCCGGTCCGGCTCCCGCCTTCGTCCGAGCGCCGTTGCTCGGTGGTCCCGGCTGCGGGGGAGCTCAGCGACGATCGTAGATGAGACGCGATTCAGGCACCAGGTTAATGAAGGGATTCACATGATTGGCACTCGCGTTGCACGAGTGCCAACCGCGCTCTAGACTTGCGGTTAGCACTCCGACCCATCGGGTGCTAATCAGTCTTTTCAGTGACAACGGCAGTACGCCACACCAGAAAGAGGTAAACCGTGTCGGTTTCCATCAAGCCGCTCGAGGACCGCATCGTCATCAAGCAGGTCGAGGCCGAGCAGGTCACGTCCAGCGGTCTCGTCATCCCCGACACCGCCAAGGAGAAGCCCCAGGAGGGCGAGGTCGTGGCCGTGGGCCCCGGCCGCGTCGACGACAACGGCAACCGTGTGCCGCTCGACGTCGCCGTCGGCGACCGCGTCCTGTACTCGAAGTACGGCGGCACCGAGGTGAAGTTCGGCGCCGACGAGTACCTCGTGCTCTCCGCCCGCGACGTCCTGGCGGTCGTCGTCCGCTGATCTCAGCGTTTCCGAAGGGTCCGGATGCCTCGGCATCCGGACCCTTCGTCCTTCCGCCGCCGCAGGTTGGCAGAGACGCGGCGGCCGCACCCTGTCAGGACCGTCCTAGAGTGAGACTCATGACACCCGAGGAGACGAAGCGCCAGGAGTCCCTCGGCGGCGTGTACGCGTTCGCGGCGTACTTCCTCTGGGGCTTCATGCCCCTCTACTTCATCCTGCTGGCGCCGATCGGTCCGTGGGAGATCGTCGTCTGGCGGATCCTCTTCTCCCTCGTCTTCTGCGCGATCCTGCTGACGGTGACGCGCACGTGGCCGAAGCTCCTCGCGATCCTGCGTGACCGGCGGCTCGTCTTCTGGACGATCGTCGCGGGCCTGCTGATCTACGTGAACTGGCAGGTGTTCCTCCTCGGCATCCTGACGGGGCACGTCATCGAGGGGAGCCTCGGCTACTTCATCAACCCGATCGTGACGGTGCTGCTCGGCGTCCTCGTTCTCGGCGAGAAGCTGCGCACCGCGCAGTGGGTCGCGATCGCCTTCGCGGCCCTCGCCGTCGTCGTCATCATCGTGGCGTACGGCACGTTCCCGTGGATCGCGCTGACGCTCGCGGCATCCTTCGGCACCTACGGCCTCGTCAAGAAGCAGATCGGGCCGCGGGTGGATGCCATCAGCGGACTCACGCTCGAATCGCTGTGGCTCACGCCGATCGCGATCGTGCAGCTGATCGTGGTCGCCTCCACGACGGGCCTCGTCTTCGGGACGCAGGGGGCCGGTCACACGACGCTCGTCACCCTCGCCGGCGTGGTGACCGCCGTCCCGCTGCTGCTGTTCGCCGCGGGTGCGCGGCGCGCCCCGCTCACCGTGATCGGGCTGCTGCAGTTCGTCGCCCCGATCATGCAGTTCCTGACGGGATGGTGGATCCTCGGCGAGCCGATGCCGCTGGAACGCTGGATCGGCTTCGCTCTCGTCTGGGTGGCGCTCGTCCTCCTGAGCGTCGATTCGCTGCGCCACGCGCGGCGGACGCGGGCGGCGGGCGACGTCGGCGAACTCGTCTGATCGACCGTTATCGCACCGTGACCCTCATGTGACACACCGTTAACGCATTGCAACATTGCGGAGACCTCCCTCCCATTAGGTTTGACCCACTGGCGCGGCACCCCGAGTCCGCACCGTGTTTCATTCACAGCAAGGAGCAACATGAGCGTCTTCACACGTTCGGGTGCGGGAAAGCTCGTCGGCGCCATCGCCGTCGGCACCGTCAGTGCCCTCCTTCTCGCCGGTTGTGCCGGTGGAGGGTCGACCACGCCCAGTGAGAGCACGGGTCCCGCGGAGGACCTCACTCTCAAGATCGGCAGCGTGCTGCCCCAGACCGGCAGCCTCGCCTTCCTCGGCCCGCCCGAGGAGGCCGGCGTGCTGCTCGCGGTCAACGAGGTCAACGAGGCGGCCAAGGGCATCACGATCGACTTCACCCCGGGCGACTCGGGCGATGCCGATAACAAGGCCTTCGAGACGACGGTGCCCAAGCTCCAGAACGCGGGCGTGTCCGCGATGATCGGTGCGGCGGCCTCGGGCGTGACGAAGCTGTTCCTCGACTCGAACGTCGCGGCCGGCATCATCACCTTCTCGCCCGCCAACACCTCGCCGGACTTCACGACGTGGGATGACGACGGCCTCTACTGGCGCACCGCTCCGAGCGACCTGCTCCAGGGCGAGGTCCTGGCGAACCTGATCGCCGAGGACGGCCACAAGAACATCGGCATCATCTACCAGAACGACGCCTACGGCACGGGCCTCTACGGCGTCGTCAAGAAGGTCTTCGAATCGACCGGCGGTTCGGTCGTGGCCGAGGCGTCCTACAACGACGGCGACAGCTCGTTCGACGCGCAGGTCGCGACGATCGCCGCTGCCAAGCCCGACGCGGTCGTGCTCATCACGTTCGACCAGTTCGCGACGATCGCGCCGCTGCTGGTCAACGCGGGCCAGGAGGCGAAGAACTTCTACCTCGTCGACGGCAACCTCAAGCAGTGGGGATCGCAGGTCTCCGTCTCGCTCGAGGGCGCGAAGGGCACGACGCCCGGACCGGTGCTCGAGGACGACTTCAAGGAGCGCCTCAACACCGCCTGGACCGCCGCCGGCAACGCCGCGCTGGAGGACTACTCCTACGCGGCCGAGTCGTACGACGCCGTGGTCCTGCTCGCACTGGCCTCGCTGGCGTCGGGCTCGACGACCGGCAAGGACATCGCCGGCAAGCTGCAGGAGGTCTCCGGCGGCTCGGGTGATGGCAAGAAGTGCACCTCGTTCGCGGAGTGCGCCGACATCATCATCGGGGGCGGCGTCGCCGACTACGACGGCTACTCCGGACCGGTCACGTTCGACGAGAACGGCGACCCGACGCAGGCATCCATCGGTATCTTCCAGTACGGTGCCGACAACATGCACACGCGCATCGACACGCGCTGACGCGCCGCACGAGCGAAAGGGCCCCGGAGCGATCCGGGGCCCTTTCCCGTCCCCCCGCCGCCACCCTGTAGGTTCTCGGCGAAGATGGCGGATTCTTAGATGAAGTGGCGGACAAGTGGCGGATCCGAAAGATTGGTGAGAACGATGCGTGTAAGTGCCGTGTCGGTTCCTATCCGAAATGACAGATTCCGCGGGTAGTTGGCATGCACCTAGCA
>NZ_JAFKIP010000006.1 GCF_017305435.1 Microbacterium sp.
CAGGGTCGTCAAGGCAGACTGGTTCTGGGTCATCGTGGGATCTCTTCTTTGCTTCTTGCCGGAAACAACTGGTCATCCCACGGTGGCCCCCCATCGTCTACAACGACGAGACCCCCGCGGGAAGTGACACCACGCTATGGGACTCACCCAGCGTAATGGTCCCGCGCCGGGCGCGCACCCGTTCGATTGGCTCGTTGCCTCTGATCGAGTCGGATGCGAGCGGGGTGCGAAACAGTGCGGCGGGCGAGGATGAAGATGCGGAACCGGGGATGTGGTGCGCCGATGGCGGAAGCGGGTAGGCCGATCCATTGTGCGTCGTACCGGAGGTCGGCCAGGTCTCCGAGTACGGCGCCAAGTGCCCGTAGAGGTCGGGCTGGCTGGTCTCCCAGACCCCACGGGTCGGGTTCCACACCGCGAAGGGTTGCGCCGCCAGGGGTTGCGGCTGAGGGGTTGCGTCGCTCATCGTCGTCTCCTTCCGGGCTCGGGCGGATCGCGGGTGCGGAGAGCAGCCCGCGGACGTTCTCGATGACGACCCACTCGGGTTGCAGCGCCTCGATAGCGGTCGCCATGTGAGCCCACAGGCCGGAGCGGGTGCCGGGCGCGAGGCCGGCGCGTTTGCCAACTGTGGAGACGTCCTGGCAGGGGAATCCGCCGCACAGAACATCGACGGGCTCGACGGCGCGCCAGTCGATGGTGGTGATGTCGCCGAGATTCGGGGCGCCGGGCCAGTGGTGGGCGAAGACGCGGGCGACGGGCTCGTTGATCTCAGAGAACCAGATTGTGCGAGCGTCGAAGACCTCCTCGACGGCGAGGTCGAGTCCGCCGTACCCGGAGAACAGCGACCCGATCCGCAGACGACAGTCGTCGTTGCTCGCATCGGTCGGTTCGCGCATGAGGACTCCGGCAGATCGGTGATCCCCGGCCGTCGTCCACTTGCGAACTCGATGCCGAGCTGGTCACGTGACAGGTGCTCGCCACGCCTCCCGTGTCCAGCCGACAGCTACGCGTCGTCCGATCCCGGTGCCCTTGACTCCCCTTCCCTCAGAGCCACCACGCCTCTTGCAGATCGAGGTCGCCCGCCCTTCGGGCGGCCGGTCGCTCACCTCCCCGACGAGCGAGCGGAGGCAAGACGGTGACGGTTTCGATGCGCGTCATGTCGGCGGGCGATGGCTACAAGTACCTTCTGCGCACGGTCGCCGCGGCGGACGGCGATCGGTCGCTTTCGACGCCGTTGACGAGGTACTACAACGCTGAGGGCTCGCCGCCCGGTAGGTGGCTCGGTGCCGGTATCGCCGGCCTCGGCGGCGGTCAGATCGTGGAGGGCGATCAGGTCTCCGAAGCCCAGCTCCAGCTCCTGGTCGGCATGGGCCGCGACCCGATCACCGGGAAGCCGTTGGGCCGTGCTTACCCCGCGTACCAGCCCGTCGCAGAGCGGGTCGCTGGGCGCGTCGCGGACCTCGATCCTGCGCTCGGTCCGGTCGCTCGGGCCGAAGCGGTCGCCGCAATCGAGACCGAGGAGGCAGAGCGGGGCACGCGGCGGGCGGTTGCGGGATACGACTTCACGTTCTCCATCCCGAAGTCCGCCTCGGTGCTGTGGGCGGTCGCGGACGCAGGAACCCAAGCCCTGATCGGGCAGGCGCATCATGCGGCGGTTGCGGAGGTGATTGTGTACATGGAGCGAGAGGTTGCAGCCACCCGCACGGGCGCAACCGGCCGCAACGGCGCGGTTGCGCAGGTAGACGTTCACGGGCTGATCGCAACCGGGTACGACCACTACGACTCCCGTGCGGGCGATCCCCACTTGCACACGCATGTCGTCATCTCGAACAAGGTGCAGACCGTCCTCGACGGCAAATGGCGCTCCCTCGACGGGCGGCCGATGCACGCCGCGACCGTCGCCCTCTCGGAACTGCACGAAGCCGTATTCGCCGACCACCTAACCCGCACGTTCGGCGTGGAGTGGGAGTCCCGCGATATGGGCCGCGACCGGAACCCGGCGTGGGCGATCGTCGGGGTGCCGGAGGAGCTGCTGGCTGCGTTCTCCACGAGGTCGCGGCACATCGACGTCGAGACAGACCGCCTCATCGAGCAGTACGTCACCAAGCACGGTCGGCGGCCGGCTCCGGCGACGATCATGAAGCTCCGCGCCCAAGCAACCCTCTCGACCCGTCCGGAGAAGGAGGTCCACTCGCTGGCCGACCTCACCGCTGACTGGCGGCGCCGTGCCGGTCGCATTCTCGGATCGAATGCGACCTCGTGGGCGCAGGGTGTGACCGCGAACGAGGAGCCGCTACTGCTCCGCGCGGACGATGTGCCGCTGGAGGTGATCGCCTCGCTCGGGGGAAGCGTGGTTGAGGCGGTCGGTGAGAAGCGGTCCACCTGGCGGCGATGGAACCTGACCGCCGAGGCGGCCCGGCAGGCGATGGGCTACCGGTTCGCCACCACCGAGGATCGAGAGGCCGTCGTCGGCCTGATCGTGGACGCCGCCGAGGCCGCTTCGCTACGGCTGACGCCGCCGGAGCTCGCGTCGAGCCCTGCGGTGTTCCAGCGACCGGACGGGACCAGCGTGTTCCGGCCGAAGCACTCGACCGTGTTCTCCTCCGAGGTGCTGCTGGCGGCCGAAGACCGCCTCCTCAAGCGATCCCGGACCGCAACCGGCCCGACCGTGCCGCTGGCGACGGTCGAGCGGATTGCGGCGCGGCCCGACCGGAAGGGGCAGATGCTCGGTGACGATCAGGCCGCTGCGCTGGCGAAAGTCGCCGTCTCCGGCCGCGTCGTCGATGTCCTCGTGGGTCCGGCCGGGGCGGGCAAGACAACGGCCATGAACGCGCTTCGCCGGGCGTGGGAGGCAGAGCACGGCCCCGGCTCGGTGGTCGGACTCGCACCCTCCGCGGTCGCGGCACAGGTCCTCGCCGACGACCTCGGCATCCAGACCGAGAACACGGCGAAGTGGTGGGACACCCACGAACGCACCGGGGCCGCGTTCCGCACGGGCCAGCTCGTGATCCTTGACGAAGCCTCCCTCGCCGGCACGCTCTCGCTCGACCGGATCACGAGCCTCGCAGCCGAAGCCGGCGCGAAGGTTCTCCTGGTGGGCGACTACGCGCAGCTCCAGTCGGTCGATGCCGGTGGGGCGTTCTCGCTGCTGGTCCAGGACCGGGACGATGCCCCTGAGCTGGTCGATGTCCACAGGTTCACGAACCCGTGGGAGAAGACCGCCTCGCTCGGCTTGCGCCACGGGCGCACCGAGGTCATCGACACCTACCTGGAGCACGGCCGAATCATCGGCGGGGAGACGGAGACGATGATCGACACCGCCTACGCCGCGTGGCGTGCCGACCGGTTCGCCGGGCTTGCGACGGTGCTGGTCACCGACTCGAACGAATCCGTCCTCGCGCTCAACCAGCGCGCCCGCACAGACCTGATCCTCGACGGCACGGTGAACGCGCTGCGCGAGGTCGAGCTGCACGACGGCACTCGCGCCGCGGCCGGGGATTCGGTCATCACCCGCCGCAACGACCGACGCCTGCGCGCTGGCCGCGGCTGGGTCCGAAACGGCGACAGGTGGACAGTCACCGAGGTCCGCGACGACGGCTCCCTCACTCTCCGTCGCGCCACGAGACGCTGGGGCGGGTCGGTGGTGCTCCCGGCCGGGTACGTGGCCGAACACCTTGACCTCGGCTACGCGGTCACCTCTTTCCGCGCGCAGGGCATCACCACCGACACTGCGCACGTCCTGGTCGACGCTTCGATGACTCGGGAGAACCTGTACGTCGCCCTCACCCGCGGTCGCGAAGCGAACATGGCCTACGTCACCGTCGACAAACCCGACGACGCCCACACGAGTCCGCACCCCGGAGACAACATCGAAGCCACCGCACGAAGCGTGCTGTTGGGGGTGCTGCAGCATGTCGGCGCCGAGCTCTCCGCCCACGAAACGATCACCGCTGAGCAGGAGGCATGGGGGTCGATCGCCCAGCTTGCGGCCGAGTACGAGACGATCGCCGCTGCCGCGCAACGCGACCGCTGGGCTCTCCTCGTCCGTGCGTCGGGACTCACTGACGAGGAGGCAGAGGCCGCGATCAGTTCTCCGGCGTTCGGCGCGCTGACCGCCGAGCTGCGCCGGGCCGAGGCCAACCACCACGACACCGAAACGCTACTCCCGCGCCTCGTCCGAGCACGACGATTCGCTGACGCCGACGACATCGCCGCCGTCCTCCACTACCGCGTCGCCAAGGCCACCGAGCGGCCCACCGGCTCCGGACGCGCCCGCAAGGCGCCGCGACTGATCGCCGGGCTGATCCCCGAAGCCACGGGAGTCATGAGCACCGAGTTCCGGCAGGCGCTCACCGAACGACGCGACCTCATCGAAGCCCGCGCAGACGCGATTCTCGATGCCGCAGTCAGCGACGGTCAGGAGTGGATCGTGGTGCTCGGGAAGCAACCGAAGCAGGGACGAGCAGTGCAAATGTGGCGGCATGCCGCCCGCACCATCGCGGCGTATCGGGATCGCTACGGGATCGCCGATCCGCTCCCGCTTGGCGCACCCGCGGAGGCAGATGCTCAGAAGGTCGACGCCGCCCGCGCCCGCGCTGCGCTCGACCGGGCACAGAACCTCGCCGAGGCCGAGCAGCGAGAGCAAGAAGGCACGCGGCGCACAGGAACTCGACGTGTTGGGCCGACGCTGTAGCGGCCTATTGCGGGTCGGTGCGTTCCGGGGGCTGGATCATCCGCACGTTCGAGACGCCGCCCTGGTTCACGCAGTCCTGGGCGAGGTCGTGGACGTGCCAGTAGTAGTCCAGGGCGGGCTCGACCGCGTTCACAGTGGTCTCGACCGGGGTGTAGCGGTGCAGTGGGGTGGACACGCCGTCGTATGTGAAGCCTTGGTTGTCCGTTGTGAGGATGGTCAGCGGTTGCTCGCCGGTCCACTCGATCCCGACTCGTATGTCGTACTCGTCGTTGTCGGTCGCCTCGGCGGAAACGCGGACGAGTGCCATCAGGTCCGCGATGCTGCACTCGATCGCCGCCGATTCGATTTGCCAACCCTCGAAGTAGGCGTCGCTGCTCATGCGATGCCCGCCGACTGCGGCCGCGAGGGTCACCGACCCGTCATGGTGGATGCTCGCCCAAGCTTCCTTCCACGTTGAGCGATCGCCGGTCGCGGTGTTGACGGCAACCCAGCGGCGCAGCCCCGGCCGGGGGTTGTGCTGATCGACGTTGTCGAGTGGATGTATCCCGCCCTTGCCTGCGTAGAAATCACCCAAGCTCTTGGCTTTGGTGAGTGTGTCGCGGGCCTGGTCTCGAGTCAGTCGTTCCCGAAATCGGGGGATACGGGGATGGGCGACGGCAATCAGCCAGGCGCGCTCGCGCGTGCTGCGCCCACCTGCGGCTTCGGCGAACAGGGTGTCCAGTGCCTCGGTGGCGTGGCGGCGCTCATCGAACCGGGCTCGATACATCGCCTCGATCTGGCGCTCCTTCATCCACACGGTGTCCGAGTCGTTGCGCACGGGCGCACCGAAGTAGTCGTTCCTGTAGATCAGATGCGGGCCGTCGATGCTTGACGGGATCTCAACCACGACGGCACGCTTGCCTTCATCTCCGAGCCGGTGCACGTTGAGCCCGAACACCGGCGGGGAGATGGCGGTGATCGCGGCGCTGCGTAGCGACCGCTCGTGCGCCTCATCGAACTCGCCGACATCGACCCGCTCCGTCGCGGCCTTCTGCGACTCCCGCACGCCGAAGACGATGACGCCGCCGCCGCTGTTCGCCATTGCGGCGACATCCTTAGGGAAGTCCGTCTGCGGCAGCCCCTTCGCCGGTGGAAGCTCAGACTTCCAATCCAAGTCGTTCGCCTCGGTCACACCGCCGTTCACCGCCGCATCGAGCAGTTCATCGGTCAACGGCCCCGGCGCGACCCCGAGGGCGCGATGCAATGCGGTGAAGGTCATGTTCCAAGCGTAGGGATGCGCGAGGACATCGCCCGTGACTTGCGGACGCGCACCGCGGAGCTGACGCAACTACAACGATCGTCCTGGACGACGCGCAGAGTGGCCGATCCCGGTGTCATGCTCAACCGCTCGCCCGTTGGCTGCGGCGGGCGGGCGGGTGAGGACGTTGACATCGCCGGCGTCGGTGATGAGGGAGGCGATGCCTTCGCGGAGCAGCCGGTGAGTGCCCGAGCTCGCTGCGCTGGTTACTGGACCGGGAACCGCGCCGACCGGGCGCCCGAGCTGGGCGGCGCGGGCAGCGACGTTGAGCGAGCCCGAACGGTAGCCGGCCTCCACGATCACGGTCGCGCCCGAGATCGCGGCCAGGATGCGATTGCGGGCGAGAAAGCGCCACTTGGTCGGCGCAGCACTGGGCGCCATTTCGCTGACGAGAAGACCAACGTCCCCGATGCCTGCCAACAGCTCGTGGTTGCCTGCCGGGTAGAGACGGTCCAGGCCGCCAGCGAGCACCGCGATCGTCTGCCCTCCCGCAGCCAAGGCGGCGGTGTGGGCGGCCCGGTCGATGCCATAGGCACCGCCAGCGACGACGATTCGTTCGCTACTTGCCAGATCGGAGGCGAGTTCGACGGCGACGTGCTCGCCATACCCAGTGGCTGCGCGGGCGCCCGTGATCGTCACCCGATCATGAAGAGGCGTGGTCAGAAACGAACCGGCCCCGCGCACCCACAACGCGGTCGGCACGCGGTCGCCGAGATCGTTCAGCCCGTCCGGCCAGTCGCTGTCACCTGGCACGATGACGCGGAGCCCCAGCCGGTCGGTCTCAGACAGCGCCCGCGTGACTGTGCGCGCATCAAGGCGAGGGGCGGTCTTCCTTCGCCACAACTCGCCCTCGACCGCATCGACCTTCTTCGAGAGTGCGCCGGTGCCTGCGGCCAGGCGCACGGTCTCGACCGCACCGACCGCGGCCACGAGCCTGCCCGTCACCGAGTCATCCGGCTCCAATATGGCGGCGAGCGCGACCCTGGCAGTTCGCTCGTCCTTGGCGAGAGAGGTGATCGTGACCATGCCCGGCTCCCATCAATCTGTGCCAGGCAGGTGCGCGCTCGGAGCCAGGCGCGAAGCGTGCACCTCTTACGAATGTCGCCGACGAGTCGTATTCTGGAATCGAGGCAGATTCCTCCTTGATCTGGCGTCCTTTCGGGGCAGGCCTTCGGGCCACTCTCTATGCACTGTCTCGTCATTCGACCGCGCATTGAGAGGACAGTACAAATGATCCGCCTGCTCTGGGTTCTGAGCGTCCGTACCCGCTATTTCCTACGGCGCTACATGCTCACCAACATCCTTCTCGACCTGATTCGCACTCGCCGAGGTCTCAAGTGGGGCGTCCCCGCGATGTTCTTGGCCGCGCCGTACCTGCTCGCCGCGAGCACCTGCACCAACCTCATTGCGGACGGTGCTCCCGGCTGGCTCAACCTTCTCGTGATCCTGTTGATCTGGAACGCATTCAAGTTCCTCATCATGGGCCCGGTCAGCCTGGTTCTCCTGGCTCGCGTCCGGGCTCAGGAGGCCGTCGCACGCCGCCGAGCGCGTCGTCAACACGAGTCGATGGAGTCGGCTGCCTACACGGAACCGAGCGTGGCCTAATGAACGTCGTGACCTACACCCGGAGTGCCGGCCCGAACTCCACCGAGCACGAGTGGCAGCGAGAAGCCTGTCAGAAGCTGGCCGCCGAACTCGGATACGACATCACCCGCAACTACCACGATGAAGACCGGGAACATCCCGCCCTGAAAGAACTGACGACGGATGTGGTGGGCGGGACGGTCACCGTCCTCCTCGTCGCAAGGTTCGACAGGATCAGCCGGTCGCATAGCGAAAACATCCGCATTTCCACCGCGCTACTTGATGCAGGCGTTGATGTCTATGCCGCGAACATCGGCACCTATCCGCTCAACTCTCCGTCAAGCTTCCCCATGCAGATCATGGCCGCGATGCGCACCACCGACTCCGTTCAGGGTCGCTACGACTGTGCCCGCGGACGTCGCCCTCGCGGTCGAATCTGACCGCCCTCATCCAAGACCGCCTGGCGCACGGCTTCGTCACCGATCTCCATGCGACGGGCGACCTGCACGAGCGTCATCCCGCTCTCGTAGAGGGATGACGCTCGTGCTTGTTCGTCAGCGTCCAAGCCCGCGACTCGTACCGCGACACCTGCGCGTTTGACGACATCCGGGATCGTGCCGCGGTGCACACCGTACTTCTCGCTCATCGCCTTGACGGGCATCCCTGCTACATAGTCGGCGACCAGCTCAGCCTGCCTCATCGGCCGCAATCGTGTTTGAGACTGCACCGAATTTTTCGCCACCGGACCTCGCGTATCGTGTCTCATAGACGACTTCGACCGTGGCGGTCGCCCCCCAGCCCCCCGGAGAACACGGGAAATCAGGGTTCTCAGCGCCGGACGGGGGTTTGAGAAGCGCCCAGGAAGGTCCACCACGGACGCAGCGGCGGGAGGCAGCATGATCGACATCATTGCCGGCGTCCTCCGTGCAGTGCTCGCCACGGCGGGCCTTCTTGCCCTCGCCGATCCGGCGGCGAGCAGCTCGATCGCCGTGGTCGCGGCCGTGGCCCTCGCGCTGACGATGCTCGTCGTGGCGATCGTCGGCGCTGCGGCACGCGCGAACCCGCGCGGCGCCACGTCCCACCCGACGCGCCGCTCGGAGCTGCGCGCCCCGCTCGCGCAGAGCGATCCCGACGCGGCGGGGCACGTCCGCCGACGCGGTCCCGGTCAGGTGCTCGCGGCCGCGTAGCGTCGATCCGCCCGGGCACCCGCCCCGGCATCCCTCGCGGCCGATCAGCCGACCTGATCGCTCCGACGAATGGATGCCCCGTGGACCTCACGACCCTGCCTGTTCTCTCGACCCTTCTCGACCTCGCCTACACCGGGCTCATGGCCCTCATCACTCTCTTCACGCCGGCCACCGGCGCACTCTCCGCCGCCATCGCCGTCGTGCTCGTCACTCTCATCGTTCGCGCGGCGCTCATCCCGGCGGGCATCGCCCAGGCGAAAGCCGAGCAGACCCGCGCCCGGCTCGCACCGCGCCTGCGCGAGCTGCAGAAGCGCCATCGCGGCGACCGCGAACGGCTCCAGCGCGAGACGATGGAGCTCTATCGCGCCGAGGGGGCGTCTCCGTTCGCGGGGTGTCTGCCGATCCTCCTCCAGGCGCCGATCGTGGGGCTCCTCTACTCCGTGTTCCTGCACCCGATGATCGGCGGTCACGCCAACGAGCTCCTCACGCAGACCCTCTTCGGTGTGCCCCTCGGCACCAGCCTCTTCGGCGCCGTGCGGGCGGGCTCCGCCGATCCGATGACGTGGATCGTGATCGGATGCCTCGTGCTCGCGATCGCCCTCGTCGGCGAACTCACCCGCCGACTGTTCCGCCCGGCACCGTCGGATTCGCCCGGGGCCTCCGGAATCGCGGCCCCGCCGGCGGGCCTCCTGGGTGTGCTGCAGTTCGCGACGGCCGTGGTCGCACTCTTCGTCCCGCTCGCCGCGGGCCTGTACCTGCTCACCACGGTCACGTGGACGCTCGTCCAGCGCCTCGTCCTTCGGCGGCGGTACCCGGCGCCCGCGTGACGTGTCGACGTCGTCGCGGGCGCCGCGCCGATTCAGGCGGCCATCCCCCCGACGACGGTGAAGAGCTTCGAGACGAAGCCGATCATCCAGACGATCGCCACGACGAAGGTGAGCACGGTCGTTCCGATCCAGACCCACAGCGGCGGCCAGCCGCCCGCGACCGTGCGGCGCTTCAGCACGACGGCCCGCCCGATCATGTAGACGGCGAGGCCGCTGTTGAGGAGGGCGAAGAACGACCACGCCCAGTGGAACGGCGCGGGCACGCCACGGCGGCGGAGCTCCCGCCAATCGAGCCAGGAGAACACGATGAAGGCGGCCATCGCGATCCAGCTGAGCGCCGACACGGCGAAGACATGCGCTTCCCATGCCAGGAGGTCCGCGGTCGGGTTCACACCGCTGCCTGCCTGCGCCAGCGCGGCGAAGTAGCCGTCCCAGTCGATGAGGAACAGCACGCCGATCGGCAGCACCGACATCGCGATGGCGAGCCACACCCAGACCGTGTTCGTGTCGACCGCGACCCGGGCTGCGACGGGAGACGCGACCTGCGGCGCCGAAGCATACTGCGGCGCCGGCGCGTACTGCGCCGCGGGAGCGGGCGCCGCCCACTGCGCGCCGTCCCACCAGCGCTGCCGCGACGGATCGGTCGGGTCGGGGTACCAGCCGGCGGGCGCGCTCATGCGGCGCCCACCAGTTCGGCACCGGCATGTGCGAGCTCAGCGAGCGCCGCGTCGGATGCCTCCGGAGCGACGCCTGCGACGAGGCCCGTGAGAACCCTGACGTGGATGCCGTGCTCGATGGCATCCAGCGCCGACGCACGCACGCAGTGATCGGTGGCGATCCCCGTGACGTCGACCTCGGTCACGCCGTGCGCGGCAAGGAGCGCGGCAACCGTCTCCCCGTCATCCGTCGCGCCCTCGTACAGCGAATAGGCGGGCTTTCCCTGCCCCTTCTTGACGTGGACGGTCACGGCTGAGGTGTCCAGGCCCGGGTCGTACTCCGCACCGGTCGTGCCGGCGACGCAGTGGACGGGCCACGTGTCGACGAAGTCGGGCGGCCCCTCGAGGGCGATGTGACCGCCGTTGTCGGAGTCCGCGTCGTGCCAGTCGCGCGACGCGACGATGACGGCGTACTCCCCCGCATGCTCGGTGAGATGCGCGGTGATGCCGGCGGCGACGGCGTCACCGCCGGCGACACCGAGCGCACCTCCCTCGGTGAAGTCGTTCTGCACGTCGACGATGAAGAGTGCCCTGGTCATTCTTCGAGGCTAGCCCGGTACTCGGCGCGCGTCATCGCCTCGACGGGTTTCGATGCGGCATCCGTCCGCGAGAGCTTCGACGGCCACCAGATCACCCGCCCCAGATCGTAGGCGGCCGCGGGAACGAGGAGCGAGCGCACGACGAAGGTGTCGAGCAGCACACCGAACGCGACGATGAACGCGAGCTGCGCGAGGAACAGGATCGGGATGACGCCCAGCGCGGCGAATGTCGCGGCGAGCACGAGACCCGCGGACGTGATCACCCCTCCCGTCGCGACGAGGCCCCGCAGGATGCCGGGACGCGTGCCGTGAGCCAGCGACTCCTCGCGGACGCGTGACATCAGGAAGATGTTGTAGTCGACGCCAAGCGCCACGAGGAAGACGAACCCGTAGAGCGGCACAGCGGGATCCGCCCCGGGGAAGTCGAAGACGTGGTTGAACACGAGCGCACTCACTCCCAGAGCGGAGCCGAACGAGAGGATGACGCTCGCGATGAGCAGCAGCGGCGCGACGACCGCGCGCAGCAGCAGCATGAGGATGACGAGGATCACGACGAGGATCACCGGGATGATGACGGTGCGGTCGCGGATCGAGGTGTCGTTGGTGTCGACGTCGATCGCGGTCGGGCCGCCGACGAACGTGGTCCCGGCACCGAGCTGATCGGCCAGCGCGGTGCGGAGGCCCCGCACGGCGTCCTCCGCGGCGACGGAGTCGGCCGCGTCGGTGAGGGTTGCGACGAGCAGCACGTCTCCATCGGACACGGTCGGCGCGGGTACCGGCGCGCCCGGAGCCTGCGGCGGTCCCGCGACGGAGTACACGACGTCGCCGCCATCGAGTGCGACGCCGATCTGGCCGGATGCCGAGTCTTGCGACACCGCGGCGATGCTGTCGATGCCCTCGGCATCCGTGAGCACGCGCGCCGCATCGGCGACGCGGTCCTCGGGCACGATGACGTAGGCCGGACTGCCGGATCCCGCCGGGAAGTGCTGCGCCAGGACGTCCTGACCGTCGCGCGCCTCGGACGCCCCGAGCACGAGATCCGACTGGGGCACACCATCGGCCTTCAGCTGCAGAACGCCGGCGGCGGCCGCGATGAGCACGATCGTCGTGACGATCCAGACCGGGCGCGCGTGCCGCGCGATCAGACGCGCCTGACGCGACCAGAAACCGCGCACCGGCGCGTGCGGGTCGGCGACGAGCGCCTCCGCGGCATCCCCGGGGTCGGCGTTCGCCCAGGGCTTCGGGATGAACGGCCAGAAGGCCGCCCGCCCGGTGAGCGCGAGGAGTGCGGGCAGGAAGCTCAACGCCGACAGCACGGCGAAGACGATGCCGATCGACGCGATCGGGCCGAGCGCCCGGTTCGTCGCGAGATCGCTGAGAAGGAGGCAGAGAAGGCCCGCGATCACGGTGCCGCCCGACGCGAGGATGGGTTCGAACGCGCCGCGCCAGGCCGACGTCGTCGCCTGCCAGCGTGCCTCCCCGCGCCCGATCGCCTCTCGGAAGCGGGCGACGTAGAGCAGCGCGTAGTCGGTCGCCGCGCCGATGACGAGGATGAAGAGGATGCCCTGCACCTGCCCGTTGAGGACGAACACGCCCGCCTTCGCGAGCCACCACACGGTCAGGAGCGCGACGCACAGCGCGAAGGTGGAGGTCAGCAGCACGAGGATCGGCAGCAGCGGCGAGCGGTACACGATCACGAGGATGATGAACACCGCGCCCAGCGCGACGCCGAGCAGCAGCCCGTCGATCCCGAGGAAGCCCGCGACGAGGTCGGTCGTGAAGCCCGCGGGACCTGTGACCCAGGCATCCAGCCCCGCCGGCAGGTCGTCGGCGATCACCTCGCGGACGGCGGCGACGGTCTCGTCGACGTCACCGGAGGAGTCGATCGGCACGAACAGCTGGACGGCCTCTCCGTCGTCGGACGGCAGCGCCGGCGAGATCTCACCGACCCCGTCGACCGCCCCGATCGACTTCGCGAGGTCGTCGATGTCCGACAGCTGCGTGTCGGTGAGCGCGCCGTCGCCCGTCACCACGACGACCGCCGGGATCGTGTCGCCGCCGGTGAAGTCGGAGAGACGCTCCTGCACCTGTGTCGCCTCGGCCGACGAGGGAAGGAAGCTGGACTGATCGTTGGTCGCGACCTCGTCGACCTTGCCGAAGTACGGGCCGCCGATCGATCCGCCCACGAGCCAGATCAACACGAGCAGCACCGGGATCCCGATGCGGAGCCAGCGGGTGGGCACATCCCTGCGCGCGGTCATATCGCTAGCTTAGCTAGCAATCAGCCCCGCGAGAAATAGAGGATGATGCTCGCGGCGACCGCGAGGATGCCGAGCGCGAGCATCCCTGTGGCGCTCCAGAGGAGCCGGTGGAGCCCCGGTGAGCGCCGCGTCAGCCGCATCCGCCCCGTCCACCCGTGGCGATACCAGATGGATGCCGCGTCCCGCCCGGCGAGCTCCGCGGCATCCTGCGGGCTCGCGACGGCGCTGTTGGCATCGCCGTCGGCGTCGTACCAGCGCACGATCGTCGTCTCGTGCTGTGTGGCGGCATCGCGCTCCCGATCGACGATCGCCTCGGCGGGGAGCCACGTGCCGTCGGCGGCCCACACGACGACGGCGGCCACCGCGAGAAGGACGAATCCCCCGAAACCGATCCAGGCGAAGATCTCGAACAGGATGTCGATGACGTCGGACGCGCCGGTCACGGGTGGCCTCCTGGCTCGCGCGGGCTGACCTCGAAGTATTCCACAGTCAGTGCATTCGATCGGACACTCTCGGGGTCAGCGCCGACGTTGACCGATCGGGGCGACCGGCGCGATGATGGCGCTGGACCGAACCTGCAGCGACCCCGCACCGAACAGAGGACACAGCAATGACACACACCGTCTTCGTCGTGCTGTACCTCATCACCATGGGCGCGATCATCATCGCCGTCGATGTGCTGTTCCTCCGTGACCACGTCTGGATCAGGCTCGGCGTGAACGTCGGCGTCGTCGCACTGTTCGCCGTGCTGTACCTCACGATGCTCAAGGACGCCTTCAAGTAGCAGACGACGAGAAGCCCGGATCGTCCAGCGAGATCCGGGCTTCTGGTTGGAGCCGCCCAAGGGAATCGAACCCTTGACCTTTTCATTACGAGTGAAATGCTCTGCCGACTGAGCTAGGGCGGCGCTTTTCGTGCGAGGCGGTGACGCCGTGCACGAAGATCGATCTTACAGGGTTCGAAGGTGTGCCGCGAACCACGCACGCGGATGCCGGGGTGTCACGCGTCGCGGCATCCGGTGTCACCGTGTTACGGCCCGATTTCGGCCGACCAGGGACCGGCGCCTACCGTCGATGTGGCACCGCGATGAGGCGAGCGCGGACAGCCGGGTCACGAGCCCACCGCGCCGGCGCGGTGCACCGACCCCAAGGAGCACCACTTTGTCCAAGAAGTCCCTCACCGCGAAGACGCTCGCCGCAGCGCTCGCCCTCCCGCTCGCCCTGATCCTGGGCGCATGCTCGTCCTCCGCCGCGCCCGCGGCGAGCGGGGACGCCACGTCGACCGGCCCCGTCAAGATCGGCGTCGTCGGCGCCGGCGACCCGTACTGGGAGACCTACAAGGAAGCGGCCGCGGCCGAGGGCATCGATGTCGAGATCGTCGACTTCGACTCGTACGACCAGCCCAACCCGGCCCTCTCGGCGGGCGAGCTCGACCTCAACCAGTTCCAGCACATCATCTACCTCGCGACCTACAACGTGGCCGCGGGCGACGACCTCGTGCCGATCGGCGCGACCGCGATCTACCCCCTGGGCCTGTACTCGACGAAGTACAAGGATGTCGCCGACATCCCCGCCGGCGAGACGATCGCCGTTCCCAACGACGAGTCCAACCAGGCCCGCGCGCTCCTCGTGCTGCAGTCCGCGAAGCTCATCGAGCTGAAGGACGGCGGCTCGGTCTTCTCCACGACGGCCGACATCGAGCCGAGCTCCAAGGTCAAGGTCGAGGCCGTCGCCGCCGACTTCACCGCGTCGTCCCTCCCGGACTTCGCCGGCGCGGTCGTGAACAACGACTTCGTCTCGAAGTCGGGTCTCACCGCCGACCAGCTGCTCGCGCAGGACGACCCGTCCGACCCCGCCGCGTTCCCGTACATCAACATCTTCGCGGCACGCGCCGCAGATGCGGACAACCCCACCTACCTGAAGCTCGTGAAGATCTACCAGGAGACCCAGGCCGTGCAGGACGGCGTGCTCGAGGCCTCCGGCGGCACCGCCGTGCTCCTGAAGACGCCGGCCAGCGACCTCGTCGCCTCGCTCAAGAAGACCGAGGACCAGATCCGCGCGAACCAGTGATCGCCCGCGTGTGCGGCCCGCTCCTCGGGGCGGGCCGCACACGCGTGTTCCGTGCCAGGAGGCATCCATGACGCTCATCCGCCTCGACGGCGTGACGAAGACCTTTTCCGCGGGGGGCCGCGACGCAGCATCCGTCACCGCGGTCGACGATGTGACCCTCGAGATCGCCGCGGGCGAGATCTGCGGGATCATCGGCTACTCGGGCGCCGGGAAGTCGACCGTCCTGCGCCTCGTGAACGCGCTCGAGACGCCGACGACCGGTGCGGTCGAGATCGACGGTGTCGACATCACCCGCCTCGGCGAGCGCGATCTCCGGCGCCTCCGCGGCGACATCGGCATGATCTTCCAGCAGTTCAACCTCTTCGACTCGCGCACCGTCGCCGGAAACGTCGCCTACCCGCTCGAGATCGCGCGGCGCCCCAAGGCGGAGATCCGCGCGCGCGTCAGCGAGCTCCTCGACTTCGTCGGCCTCGCAGAGAAGGCCCGCAGCTACCCCGAGCAGCTCTCCGGCGGACAGAAGCAGCGCGTCGGCATCGCCCGCGCTCTCGCCACGAGCCCACGCATCCTCCTCGCCGACGAGGCCACGAGCGCCCTGGACCCGGACACGACGGCCGAAGTCCTCGGCCTCCTGAAGCGCGTCAACGACGAGCTCGGAGTCACGATCCTCGTCATCACGCACGAGATGGACGTCATCCGCACCCTCGCCGACCGTGTCGTGGTCATGGAGAACGGTCGCATCATCGAACAGGGGGCCGTCTTCGACATCCTCTCCGCTCCGCGCCACGCGGCCACCGCACGGTTCGTCTCGAGCATCATCGAGGACGTCCCGACCGGCGACGACCTCGCCACCCTCCGCGCGCGCCACCCCGGCCGCATCGTCACTCTCGACGTCCGCGACGGCGCCGCCGCTCAGGCCGACGTCTTCGCCGCGTTCGCCGCGCACGGCGTGCGTTTCGAGGTGGTCCACGGCGGCATCAACGACATCGGCGGGCGCGTCTTCGGTCACCTCACGCTGGCGGTGACGGGCGATCCGGATGCCGTGGACCGCGCCCTCACGGCGGCATCGGCCGTCACCGCGCTGACGGAACACGACCCGGAGGAGGAGGACTCCCATGGATAGGCTCATCGACCTGCTCCCGCAGCTGTGGGATGCCACGCTCGAAACCCTCTACGTCGCGACCGCCGGTCTGATCTTCGGCGGCCTCGCGGGCCTCGTGCTCGGGATGGCGCTCTACGCGACCCGCGCGGGCAGCCTCTTCCCGAACCGCGTCGTCTTCGGCATCCTCAACGTCATCGTCAACACGTTCCGGCCGATCCCGTTCATCATCCTGCTCGCGGCCGTCCAGCCCCTCGCCCGAGGGGTCGGCCTCCCGGGGATCGGCGTGCCGTTCGCGATCTTCGCGATCACGATCGCCTCGCTGTTCGCGATCAGCCGGATCGTCGAGCAGAACCTGCTCACGGTGCGGCCCGGTGTCATCGAGGCGGCGCGCGCTGCGGGTGCGAGCCGGTCGCGAATCCTCTTCCGCCTCATCCCGCGCGAAGCGCTCGGGCCGCTCGTGCTCGGCTACACGTTCGTCGTCGTGGCCCTCGTCGACATGACCGCGATGGCGGGCGTCGTCGCCGCCGGCGGTCTCGGCCAGTTCGCGATCAATTTCGGGTTCAAGCAGTTCAACCCGTGGGTGACCTGGTCGGCGGTGCTCGTGATCATCGTCATCGTGCAGGTCGTGCAGCTCGTCGGCAACACGCTCGCGCGACGCATCCTGCGCCGCTGATCACCCGCGAGCTGATCCCCCGGATCGCAGGCGCGGCCTCAGGACGAGCAGGTGAGGCCGTTCTGCGGGACGGTGCCGTCGAGGAAGTACGCCTCCACAGCGTCGTCGACGCACGCGTTGCCCTTGTTGTAGCCCGTGTGCCCCTCCCCCTCGCGCGTGATGAGGACGCCGGAGGACAACTGCTCGGCGAGCGACTGCGACCACGCGTACGGCGTCGCCGGGTCGTTGGTCGTCCCCACGACGACGATCGACGCGGCGCCGTCGGCGGTGATGCGCTCGCGCACACCCGTGGGCGGGTACGGCCAGCTCTCGCAGACGTCCACGCCGTCCCAGTACGGCGCGATCGTGGGTGCCTTCTGCGCGATCAGCGCGTCCGCGGCATCCTTGTCGGCTTGCGACGTGTCGAGGGGGTAGTCCATGCAGTTGTAGGCGCGGAACGCCTCCGTCGAGTTGTCCTGGTAGGTCCCGACGCCGATGCGGCCGTTGTAGAAGTCGGCGAGCATGAAGGCCATGTCGGCGTCTCCCGAGAGGGCGTTGGACAGCGCCGTCGTGAGGTAGCTCCAGCTGTCCTGCGAATACAGCGCCGCGATGATCGCCGTCATGAGCGAGTCGGCGCCGAGCATCCGCCCGTCGGAGGCCTTCAGAGGCGACGCGTCGACACTCGCGAGGAGCGTCGCGAGGTCCGCCATCGCGTCGTCGACCGATCCGGTGAAGGGGCAGTCGTTCGATGAGAGACAGTCGGCCATGTACGCGCGCAGGGCCGATTCGAACCCGACCGCCTGCGTCGTGCCGACGTCGAGCCCCGACACGGACGGGTCGATCGCGCCGTCGAGCACGAGGCGCCCGACGCGCTCGGGGAAGAGTTTGGCGTACGTCGCGCCGAGGAAGGTGCCGTACGAATAGCCGAGGTAGTTGAGCTTCGCGTCCCCCAGTACGGCGCGGAGCAGATCCATGTCGCGCGCGGCATTGTCCGTCGTGACGTACGGCAGGATGCCGCCGGAGTTCGCCTCGCACGCCGACACGAACTGCTCGTTGCGCGCCGTCAGCTCGGCGCGCCAGCCGTCGCTCCCCCGCGGATCGGCCGGGATGTCATACAGGTAGGCGTCCATCGCGTCGCCGTCGAGGCAGGTGGCGGCCGTCGAACGGCCGACGCCGCGCGGGTCGAAACCGATGACGTCATACGCGTCGAGGAGCGCTGTGCCGACGGCGAACGACGCCGAGTCGGCGATGAGGTCGTAACCGCTCGCACCGGGACCGCCGGGGTTCGTGAGAAGCGACCCGATCGCCTCGCCGTCCGTCGCTGCGCGGCGGATGACCGCCAGATCGATCGTGCCGGCACCGGGATCGGTCCAGTCGAGCGGGGCCGTGACGGTCGTGCAGTCGTACGCCCCGGCATCCGCGCCGGTGCACGACGTCCAGTCAAGGCTCTGCGCGTAGAAGTCCTCGAAGCCGGCGGGTGCGCCGTCGGTCACCGGCTCGCGGCTGGGCGCCGGGCTCGCGACGGTCTCCGGCGGGATGGCGGCGTAGAGGCATCCGGAGAGCACGGTCGCCGCGATGGCGAGGCCGGCGACGGCGGTGGCGAAACGAGGGAGACGATTCACGGGGTCCTTCCGCTGGCGACCGTGATGAGCATGCTCTCGAGGGCGAGCGCCGGGGCGGCGTTGCCTTCGAGGTTCGTGCGGGTCGCCGAGATCTGATCGAGAACGGTGAGGGTGCGGCGGGGAGTCCACGCGGCCGCGAGCGCCGCGATGTCGTCCGCGAGCTCGCGGTTGATGAGGTCGGCGGACTGGCCGAACTGCAGCATGAGCGCGTCGCGGAACATCGACTCGAGATCGGTAAGCACCCGGTCGATGCCGTCGCGCAGACTCCGCGTCGCGCGCCGCTTCTGATCGTCCTCGAGGGCGTTCAGCTGACCACGGACGGCGGGCGGCACGGCGGCGCCGGGCGCGATGCCGAGGGTGCGCAGCAGGGCCTCTCGCTCCGATTCGTCGCGCTCCGCGGTGAGGGCCTTCGCGTCGTCGGTCGCGAGCTGGACGATGCGCGCGGCGGTCTCGACGGCGGTGCCGACGCCGCGGACGGCGAGGACGGCGCGGAGCGTCTCATCGCGGCGGGCGCGCGCCTCGGCATCCGTTGCGAGCCGGACGGCCATGCCGATGTGACGCTGCGCAAGACGCGCGGACTGCTCGGCGAGAGCCTCGTCGACGCCCGTACGCGCCGCGATGAGGCGCGCGACGTCGGCGATGTCGGGCTCGCGCAGCCGCAGCGTGCGGACGCGGGAGCGGATCGTCGGCAGGAGGTCGGCTTCGCTCGGAGCGCAGAGGATCCACACGGTGCGCTCCGGCGGCTCCTCCAGGGCCTTGAGCAGCACGTTGGAGGTGCGTTCGACCATGCGGTCGGCGTCCTCCATCACCATCACGCGGTAGCGACCGAGCGACGGTGAGAAGTAGGAGCGCTCGACGAGGGCGCGGGCGTCCTTGATCGAGATGATGACGCCCTCGGTGCGCAGCGCGGTGAGGTCGGGGTGCGTGCCGGCGAGCACCTGCCGCATCGCGGCCTCGTCCCCGGGCTCGGCGATGAGCGCCGCAGCGAAGGCGGCGGCGAGCGTCGAGCGGCCCGACCCCGCCGGCCCCGTGATGAGCCAGGCGTGCGCGAGGTGCGCCGGATCGGACGCCGCGGACTGCAGCTGCGCCAGCGCCTCGTCCTGGCCCCAGACCTCACCCCACGGCAGGTCGGTCGGCGCGGCGCTGGTCATGCGCACCAGCCTACGGTGTGCCGCCGACGCGGCCGCGCCCGTCCCCGCGCGGAGGTCAGAGGACGGCCGCGACGCGCGCGCGGACCGCCGCGGCGAGGTCGTCGGCGGGGAGCGACGCATCGAGCACGAGGAAGCGCTCCGGCTCGGCGGCGGCGAGGTCGAGGAAGGCCTGACGGACGCGGGCATGGAAGTCCGCCTTCTCGGCCTCGAGCCGGTCGAACGGCTTGTCGTCCGCGTCGAGACGGGCGCGCGCGGATGCCGGGTCGAGGTCGAGCAGCACCGTGAGGTCGGGGAGCGCGCCGTCCGTGGCCCACAGCGACAGGTCACGGATCTGTGCGGCATCCAGCACCCGCCCCGCTCCCTGGTAGGCGACCGAGGAATCGAGGTAGCGGTCCTGGATGACGATCTCGCCGCGCGCAAGCGCGGGACGCACGAGCGTCGCGACGTGGTGCGCGCGGTCGGCGGCGTAAAGGAGCGCCTCGGCTCGCGGGGCGATGTCGCCGCGATGGTGCAGGACAATATCGCGGACGAGGACGCCGACCTCCGTGCCACCGGGCTCGCGCGTGCGGACGACGGTGCGACCCTCGTCTCGCAGCCACCGCTCCAGGAGCGTCGCCTGCGTCGTCTTGCCGGCGCCGTCGCCGCCCTCGAACGTGATCCAGACGCCGCGCGTCATTTCTTGGCGGCGGGCTTGCGCGTCGTGGTCGTGCGGCGGGTCGTGCGCTTGGGCGCCGGGCCCTTCGCGCGCTTGTCGGCGAGCATCTGCACCGCGACCTCGAACGTGATGTCGTCGGCAGTCTGGCCCTTGGGGATCGTGACGTTCGTCGTGCCGTCGGTGACGTAGGCGCCGAACCGGCCGTCCTTGATGCGGATGGGCTTGCCGCTCACGGGGTCGGCCTCGAATTCCTTCAGCGAGGTCGCGGCACGGTTGGCGTACTTCGGCTGCGCGTAGATCTCGAGCGCCTGCTCGATCGTGATGTCGAAGATCTGGTCCTCGCTCTGCAGCGACCGCGAGTCGGTGCCCTTCTTCAGGTAGGGGCCGTAAGGGCCGTTCTGAGCCGTGATGGGGGCTTCCGTCTCCGGATCCACCCCCACGGTGCGCGGCAGCGAGAACAGCTTGAGCGCCGTGTCGAGGTCGATCGTCTCGGGCGACATGCTCTTGAACAGCGATGCGCGGCGCGGCTTGGGAGCCTCGACCTTCTTCTTGGCGACGCGCTTCTTCGGCGCGGTCTCGGCGGCGTCGGCGACGGGTGCCGGCTCCGGCTCGGGCTCGGCCGGGATGACCTCTTCGAGGTACGGCCCGAAGCGACCGTCCTTCACGACGATGTCGCGCCCCGTCTCGGGGTTCTGCCCGAGCACGCGGTCGCCCGCGATCGGAGCGTCGATGAGCTCGCGCGCCTTCTCGGGGGTCAGTTCGTCGGGGGCGAGGTCCTCCGGGATGTTGACGATCCGCGACGTCCCCTCCCCCGTCGGCACATCGAGGTACGGCCCGTACCGCCCGAAGCGGAGCGTCGCGACGTCGCCGATGCGGGTCGCGTTGATCTCACGGGCGTCGATCTCGCCGAGGTTGTCGAGGATGTTGCGCAGGCCCACGTGCGCGTCCGACCCGAAGTAGAAGTCCTTCAACCACTCCACCCGCTGCTGCTCGCCTCGCGCGATCGCATCGAGGTCGTCTTCGAGAGCGGCGGTGAAGTCGTAGTCGACGAGTTCCGTGAAGTGCTGTTCGAGCAGACGCACGACACTGAACGCGAGCCAGCTCGGCACGAGCGCCTGGCCCCGCTTGGTGACGTAGCCGCGGTTCAGGATGACGTCGATGATCGACGCGAACGTCGACGGGCGGCCGATGCCCTTCTCCTCGAGCGCCTTCACGAGGCTCGCCTCGGTGTAGCGTGGCTTAGGGCTCGTGGCGTGGCCCTTCGGCTCGATCTCGCGGAGGTCGAGGACGTCGCCGACGGCCAGCTGAGGCAGCGACTGGTCGTCGGCGCGATCGGCGTCACCGCGCTTCTCGTCGCGGCCCTCTTCGTACG
Organism: Microbacterium sp.; assembly: GCF_017305435.1. Classification (GTDB taxonomy): domain Bacteria; phylum Actinomycetota; class Actinomycetes; order Actinomycetales; family Microbacteriaceae; genus Microbacterium. Next base: position 21,722 of record NZ_JAFKIP010000006.1, read on the forward strand.
CCTCGAGGAACCCCTTGAAGGTGTAGACCGTGCCGGACGCGGTGAAGGACGCGACGCGGCCGGCCGCATCGGCTTCGAGGGTCACGGTCGTGGTCTCGTACTTGGCATCCGACATCTGCGATGCGACGGTGCGCTTCCAGATGAGGTCGTACAGGCGGCTCTCGTCGCGATCGAGGGCGGATGCCACCGACGCGGGAGTGCGGAAGTGGTCGCCCGACGGGCGGATCGCCTCGTGCGCCTCCTGCGCGTTCTTGCTCTTGTTCGCGTAGCTGCGCGGGTTCGCCGGCACCGCACGGTCGCCGTAGAGCGAGACCGCCTGCGCGCGTGCGGCGGCGATCGCCTGCGTCGACAGCGACGTCGAATCGGTGCGCATATAGGTGATGTAGCCCTTCTCGTAGAGACGCTGTGCGACACCCATGGTGTGCTTCGCGCTCATCGAGAGCTTGCGGCCCGCCTCCTGCTGGAGGGTCGAGGTCGTGAACGGCGCCTTGGGGCTGCGCGTCCCCGGCTTGGCCTCGATCGCGGTGACCGCGACCTCACCGGCCTTCTCGAGAGCGGCGGCGAGATCCCGCGCCTGCGATTCGGTGAGGACGACGACGGCCTTCTTGAGCTGGCCGGCGTCGTCGAAGTCCGTGCCGCGGGCCAACGGCGCGCCGTCGAGGCGCGCGAGGCGCGTGGCGAACCCGGCGGAGGCGTCCGTGGCGGGCACGGCGAGCGCTTCGACGTCCCAGTACTCGGCCGAGACGAACGCGATGCGCTCCCGCTCGCGGTCGACGACAAGGCGGGTGGCGGCGGACTGCACGCGCCCGGCGGACGTCCCCTGACCGACCTTGCGGCGCGTGACGTCGGAGACATCCCATCCGTAGAGGCGGTCGAGGATGCGGCGCGTCTCCTGCGCGTCGACGAGAGCGAGGTCGAGCTCACGCGTGTTGTCGACGGCCGCGCGGATGGCGTCCTTCGTGATCTCGTGGAAGACCATGCGGCGCACGGGCACCTTCGGCTTCAGCGCCTCGAGCAGGTGCCACGCGATGGCTTCGCCTTCGCGGTCTTCATCGGTCGCGAGGAGGAGCTCGTCGGCGCCCTTCAATGCACGCTTGAGTTCGGCGACGGTCTTCTTGCCGCGGTCGCTCTCCACATAGAGAGGGGTGAACCCGTTCTCGATGTCGATCGAGTACTTGCCGACCGAGGTCTTCTTGAGCTCGGTCGGGATGTCCTTCTTCTCGGCGAGGTCGCGGATGTGGCCAACCGAGCTGAGCACTTCGTAGCCATCGCCCAGGTAGCCCTGGATCGACTTCATCTTCGTCGGCGACTCGACGATGACGAGCTTCTTGCCCGCGGGCGCGGCCGCCTTCGCGCGGGGCGCCTTGGCTCCGGGTGCCGTCGTGTCGGCTGCCTTGGTGCCAGGCGCCTTGGCGCCAGCTGCCTTGGTGCCAGCTGCCTTGATACTCGGGGCCACGGGGCGTCCTTTCGTCGATGCACACCATACACACGTGCCGGACATGAAGAGGCTGTGAGGCGCCCGCGGTTCGCTGTGAGCGAGGCGGCCTGAGGTCCGGGGCGCCGCCGTCTTCGTCCGCCGCCACCGTCGTCTCGCCTCTCACGGCTCCCCGACCGAATGCGGCGGCGCCGCACGCTCCGACAGCGAGCCGGGGCTCCCTGCAGGCGCCGCCAACATCCGTGTTCTGGTCGACGATCTGTCGCGCGTTGCACTCGTCGACGGCTACCGAGACATCATCGACCACGCAATGCAACTAAAGCCGTACGCGAAGAAGACCGTCCTGGTGACGATGGACTACGCGATAACGTTCCGTGGAAGACTCTCAGTCTCGACGCGATCACGCTCCGGCACAGCGATATGCCGGCACGACAGCGGTAGCCTGCGCGCGTCGCCATTTAGTTTCGCGCCAAGAGGCTCCACGTTCATCTCACACTGTTTGAACCGAACGATGTCTCTCTGACACCTGTCGTGCAACACAACCGTCCGGCGTACTCTTCTCAAGGTGTTGACGGAGCTGCCCTCCGCTCGCTGTCACTTGCGAGTCCGTTGCTTCGCAGGCCCCGAAACGAAGTCGAGCATGCGGTGAAGATGCTCATTTGGAACCAGCCCAGGTAGCAGTAGCATCCATGCAGCTCGCACTCGTTCAATGAGGTCTCGGCGTCGAGTATTCACCGCTGACGCGAGTTGGATCCCTGTGAAGGACGCGACGAAGAACATGCTCAGTTCGGCCACATCTACATCGTCTCGAAGATCTCCTTGCTGCTGCGCAAGTGTGAGAGCCATGGTGACCTGATCGCGCCAGACGTCGTAGGCCTGTCGAACGGACCGTTCGGGCAAGCTCGAACGCTCAGTGCTCAGAACCACACCGGCCTGAGCAATGGGGTCGCTCTTGATCGCCTTCGAGAATCGCAGAGATGCCGAGATCAGCGATTCCAGTGCTGAGCTAGCTGATGCCTCCGCAGTGACGATTCTGCGGACGAGGTCTTCGTACTCCTCGAGCACCGTCAGAGCCAGCGATTGCCTGGTGGCAAAGTGAAAGTAGAAGGCCCCGTTGGAGACCTGTGTTTCCTTCTGGATCGCGGCCAGCGTCGCACCCTCGTACCCATTCTTGACGAAAGCCTTCGCGCCGCCACGAATGATCTGCGCACGAGTCTGCAGAGCCCGCTGCTGGCGTTGGGGCGTTTCAGTTGCCGTCGACACGTTGCCGAGACTACCCGCGGACATTCTCAGATTCTCATACCGCTCGAGGATGACGGAGAGAACTACACGTTCGGAGCCATGATCCAAAGGCCCACCGAAGGCCTCAGCGCGTCGCGAGGAGAACGGCATACAAAACAGAGTGTTCTGTTTGAATTTCCTTGACATGTGCTGAGAGAACCCGCGACGATGGCCCTGTGCTCACCATCGAGCACACAAGAACAGATCGGAGTTCACCATGATCAAGACGAAGTACGGCAAGCGAGTGGCGACAGGCGTGCTGGCGGGTGCACTCGCGCTCGGCGGTGTGTTCGCGGCAACGGCGCCGGCGATGGCCGCAGGTAGCGGCAAGACCGAGGTTTCACTCGTCCGCGCCGAGGCGTGGACGTGGACCTCGGGCGGTACTCAGGGGCGGTCGTACGCACAGCACGGGTGCGCATCGTCGCTCTCCCAGTGGGGTTCGTCAACGTCGAATGCCTGGGCATCCTGTGGGCTGTCCAGCGGCACGGCCTGGTACCAGTTCCGCTGATCGTCCCCTCCAGAACGGCGTCCTGACTTGCAGCATCGAGGCCAGGACGCCGTTCTCGTTTCTCACAAGGTGATGGTTTCCTCTGTACTCGAGGGCAGCGTGACTTCCACCTCAAGTCCACCGGCGGCTTGAGGGTTCACGCTCACCCATCCGCCGTGCTGCTGAGCAATGGCCCGCACGATAGAGAGCCCGAGGCCTATGCCCGGATCCCCGGCAGCGGCGTCGTTGTGGCGTGTACGGGCTCCTCTGTTGAACGGTTCGACGAGTTTCGCCGCGACGGCTGGGGCGATGATCTCGCCACCGCTGCGTACGAGGAGGACAGCAGCTCCCGGCGTGCTGCGCATACCGGAGACAGACAGCTCATATTCGGGGTGCGCGTGAACACGCGTTTGGATCACGATCGGTTCGTTGGCGGCGCCGTGAAGAATCGCGTTGCCGACGAGGTTCTGCACCGCTTGAGTGATCAATACCTCGTCGCCCAGGATCGTTGCCTCCTCGAGGTCGAGTTCGAACGAGTGCCTGATGAGCCGGACGTCTTCGACGGAGGACGGCATCCTCTCGAACCGGTCTTCTTCGAACAGCCCGACGACGGCTGATACAACCTCTCGAAGATCCACAACCTCTGCATGATCAGAAGCCACTCGTCTCGCGCGCGCAAGCTGCAAGAGCGCGGTGAGAATGCTCTCGGCTCGGGAACTGGCGACGAGAGCTCGCGACATCGCAGCTCTCGGAGCGTCAGCGATCTCGTCGTGCAACAGAGAGGCTTCGAGCGATGCGCGGATGCCTGCCAGGGGAGTGCGTAGCTCGTGGGAGGCGTTCGCGACGAAGCTGTCCTGCTGTTCGAACGCAGCATGAAGTCTGCTCAACATCTCGTCGATGGTGTCGCCGAGGTCTTTGATCTCGTCTTTCGGGCCGGCGAGATCCAGACGCTGGTCGAGGTTCTGCTCGGTGATCGCTCGCGTCAATGCGGTGACCCCGGCGATGCGGCCGAGGGACTTGCGCGCGACGAACCATACCGCGATGCCGGCGAGCAGAACCATGACTGCCGCCGTGACGATCGAGAGCAGCATCACGGTGTCGGCAAGGTCTTTGGCGACACGGAACACGATGGTCTTGCCGTCGAGGTCTCCGGGGTTCTCGCCCTGCGACGAGCTGCCGGTGGTGGCCTCGACGCTCACTTCGACTACGTACTGCAGCAGGAAGTACTCCGCGACCAGCAGGATCGCCGCTGCCAGCGCGAAGGCAGCCGTGGACAGCACCGTGAGTCGAAGCGCGAGGGAACGGCGGCGCGGATGCGCAGTCTCAGGCGACGTCATGGCTGTCCTATCCGGTAGCCGTGACCCTGCTCGTACTCGATCAGATCGCGGCCGAGCTTCTTGCGTAGCGAATGCATCAGGACTCTCACGACGCTGCCGGTCACGGTGTCTGGGGTGTCCCAGGCGATATCTAGCAGTTGATCCGAACGCAGTGGAGCACCATCGGCACGTAGCAGCGCTTCGAGCACTTCGAACTCCTTCGGCGAGAGCCTCACAGGTTCGTCCTCGAGATACGCGCGACGACGAACGGTGTCTGCACGGAGACGCCCCCGTTCGATGATTGGTGCATTGACGACACGGGCGCGGGGTCCGAGAGCGCGGATTCGCGCGACCAATTCGACGAACGCGAACGGCTTGGTGAGGTAGTCGTCGGCACCGAGGTCCAGGCCGTCGACACGGTCCATCACCGAAGCGGCCGCGGTGAGCATCAGGATTCGGGTGTCGTCGTTGTACTCGCGCAGGCTCTTGCAGACGGTGTCTCCGGAGATGCCCGGGAGATCCCGATCGAGCACGAGCACATCGATATCGATCTCGCCCAGGCGCTCCAATGCCGTGCGTCCCTCGCGGGCCAGATCGACGGTGAAGCCCTCCGCGGCCAGTCCGTCCCGGAGGGTATCGCCGAGCACCGGATCGTCTTCGACGACCATCACTCTCATCGCGCCTCCTCGCTCCGTTGATGGTTCAACGTTGATACATGTGTCTCCACTCTGTCAGCCGGAGCGTTAGCGCTGCGTGAGGTTCGCAGTAACGCGACGCTGATCGCGTCCTCCATAGAACGGATTGCAAGCCAAACAGGACCGACGGATGGAGACACGATGAGCAAGCAGAGAATCGCGATCGGTATTGCTGCGTTCGCCACGGCGGCGTTGCTGCTGACAGGTTGCACCACGACGACTCAGGGCACCTACGAGGGCTCCAGCAACCAGACGACTGCCAAGTTGGCGGGGAGCCTCACCGAGTTGTTCCAGCAGGCTCTCGACGGCGAGAAGAACCCCTTCGTCATCGAAGTGCTGAACCGGGCGATCGCGACGGGCAAGATCTCCCAGGCCGACTACGACGAGGCTCATCGTCTCTACCGGGTGTGCATGTCGGACGCCGGCTACGAGGAGACCTACACGCAGCTGGCGAACGGCAGCTACCAGATCACACCGCCGCGTTTGGATGGTGACTCCGCGGTTGAGAAGTACATGGACGTGGGCACGGAGTGCTCAGCGGAACTGGCGCCTATCGAGGCGCTGTTCATCACCCAGCAGGGCAACCCCGATCTCATCGTCGATCAGGAACAGCTCGCCGTGCAGTGCCTCAATAAAGCAGGGCTCGTCGACGCGAGCTACACGGCGAGCAACTTCCGCTCTGATCTGGACAACGCGTTCAAGGACGCAACCTTCGACCCGATGTCATCGGAAGCGCAGACGTGCTTCAGCAACGCCGGCTACACGATCACGGTTGGGAAGCAGTGACCCGCCGGTCCGTCGCGCTCACGGTGGTGTGTGTCGTGACCTTGGTCGGCGTCGCCCTCCTCACGGGGATCTACCTGAGACCAGCCAGTGCGCCCGAAGCCCTCCAGAGCAGTGCGCCGACGCTGTCCGCCCCGGTGACGGCGCGAGAGTTCTCGGACAGCCGGAAGGTGCAGGTCAGGCTGGTCCCCGGCCCCGATGTCTCGGTGACGGCGAACACGTCGGGAGTGGTCACGGCAACAGCATGCACGATCGGTGGAACCCTGAGTTCAGGCACGGTCGCGGCGCGTGTCAACGATGCCCCCCTGCTCGCGCTGCATCTGAGCGTGCCGCCCTTCCGAGACTTCGAGTCCTCTACGCGCGGCGCCGACGTTGCAGCCCTCCAGAGCGAGCTGCAGCGTCTGGGCTATCCCGTAGACGCCGACGGGTACTTCGACTGGGCCACGGCGATGGCTGTCCGTGATCTGCGCGCGGCAGCGGGCATGCCCAAGAGCACGACACTCGCCCTGTCGGAGATCGTCTGGATCCCCGAGGAACAGCTAGCCACCAGCACCTGCAACGCGAGCCTCGGCGCTCAGGTCTCTCCAGGAACGGCGCTTGCTACCAAGTCCGGGTCTCTCCAACAGGTCGTGATGGACAGTGCGCCAACGGATCTCGTCGCCGGCGACCGCACCCTCACCGTGTTCGGCGTGACGGGAAACCTTCCCGCGGGAGCGACCTCGATCACCGACCACGGAGTTCTCGACGCGGTGGAAGCCACCCAAGATGCTCAGACGGTGCTGGCCGGAGACCCGTCGACGCAAGTACCCGCCACCCTCGCGCTGACGGCGAGCGTCGACGCGCTCCAAGTGCCAGCCTCAGCCGTGTTCGGAATCGCGAACAGCGACGCGGACGGAACCCACCGCGGCTGCCTGCAATCGGGGACGGTCTCGTATCCCGTGATCGTGCTCGGGTCCTCGCTCGGGGCGTCGCTGGTCGCGATAGAGCCGCACCGCGATATGAACCCTCCGACGGAGGTGAACCTTGGTGCTGCGATCACGGCGACCAGCTGCGAAAACTAAGGAACTCCGCGGCCGCGCAGATGCAGAGATCCGAGCGGAGGGGCTCGGCCACGCCTTCCGCGGCGGCCCGCTGTTGTTCGAGAACGTGAGCTTCCGGTTCCGCAGAGGCGACGTGGTCGCGATCTGCGGCCCCTCCGGCAGCGGGAAGTCCACGCTGCTGTCGATCCTCGCCGGATGGGAAAAACCCGTGGAAGGTCAGATCGACAAGCCTGGTATCCGCACCACCGGATGGGTCTTCCAGAATCCTCACGGCGTCGCTCACCGCACGGCGCTGGACCACGTGGCGTTCCCGCTGCTGGCCCAAGGGAGCTCCCGCAGAGACGCCAGCGACAGGGCGAGGGATGTGCTCAGCGGATTCGGACTGGAAAACACCGCCGAACGGCCGTTTCACGCGCTCTCCGGGGGCGAAGCCCAACGTCTGATGCTGGCCCGAGCCGTGTGCATCGCACCCGATCTGCTCCTCGTCGACGAACCCACCGCGCAGCTGGACCAGACCACCGCCCGCACGGTGAACGCCACCCTGAGGCACGTCGCAGACGGAGGCTCGATCGTCCTCGTCGCCACCCACGACCAAGGAACGAGAGATGCCTGCACCTACACGGTGGATCTCGCAGCGCACCCGCTGACGGAGCGCACCTCAGTGGTCTCAAACTTGGAAGGCGGCAAAGATGAGAGCAACAGCGATCCTCTCCGAAGCGGCGCGTAACCTGATCTCCGGCACGAGCCGAGCTGTGACCTTCTCGCTGCTGCTGAGCGCGATCCTCGCCGGACTCGTGCTCGCAGATGCCCTCGCCATCCACGGCCTCGAAACCCGCGCGGAAACGTTCCGAGCATCGGGGGCATCGACTCGCGTTCTGCAGCTGCAAGGCTCGATCTCCGGCGCCGCCTGCGACCACCTCACGGGCTCCGGATCCATCGAGGCTTCTGGTGCGCTCGTCGCCGACGCAGCCGTGCAGTTCAGCGCGCTGCCGACGACCACCGTGCCCGCCTTCAGCGTCACCCCCGGCCTCATCGCGCTCCTCGCCGATGCACCCATCCGTCGGGAGGGGGCCTGGGTATCGAAGACTCTCGCCACAACGCTGGCCGTCGCCGCTGGAGACACATTGGCGACGTCGGATGGCCCCCTCGCGATCGCAGGGACCTATCGCTACCCCGACGACGGCCGCGATAGCCGACTGGCCTATGCCGTGCTCCTTCCGGTACCGACGGGCACTGGCTCATTCGACGAGTGCTGGGCTTCGGCGTGGCCGCTGAGCGACGACACGGACGTACTGCTGAGATCCTCTGCATTTGCCACCGGATCCACGGATCCGCTGCAGATCGCTCAGTTGAATAGGGCCCAAGGGTCGAGCTTCGACGCACAGCGAGAGTTCGAGAGCCGCATCACCCGCTTCGCGTCTCCGCTTGCCGCAGGAGTCTCGTTCGGCCTCGGTTGGGTGAGCGTCAGACTTCGGCGTCTGGAACACGCTGCGGCCCTGCACGCCGGCCAGAGCCGCAGTGGGCTCGTGCTCGGCATCACACTCGAAACAGCTGCGTGGGCTCTGCTGGGCGCAGTGCTTGCAGGTGCGATCTCGCTGGGAGCTTTCGGCGCCCTCGCTACCGCGTCGTCCGCCAGCGACCTAAGCCAGCTGAGAACACTAATCCCCATCGTCGCTCCCGCGCTGCCTGCCGCAGGAGGAGCCGCCCTGATCGGTGCCGCTCTGGCCGGCATCGCCACTCGCGAGAAACACCTCTTCCGGTACTTCAAGGAGCGAACATGACATCGACCCCGCTGTCCACGAATCGAACGGTCCCCATCACACCCACCCCGATGGCAACCTGGATCGATGTACCTCAGGCAGCGATACACAAGCGGTCTCTCAGCGAGATCCTGGTGACGAGATTTCGTCGCGAAGAGGATCTCTGTCGCTTCGTTGTCCGTATCCTCCGTCGGCACACGATGTGGTCAGCGGAGAGGGACGAATTGCCGCTCATCATCGCAGTGGAAGCTCTCCGCCAGGTAGGACTCGCGCTCGGCCACCTCGGAGGAAACGTGCCGCTCGAATGGGCTTTCATTCTGAACGAAACGTCGTTTTCGTGGACGACGAGCGCGCCGGTGTGGACAGGCGGTGACGATCTCACGCTGGAGGTCTCGTGCAACGTCGAGTCTTCCAGAGAACACCACGGTGTGCTCGTCGAACTGGTCGCGAAGACGGATTTCTGGCTCGGCGACCAACTGATCGGGACTGGTCACGGCCACATCAACTGTCTGCCTCCCCGCGCATACCGGCTCATTCGACGCGCCGCCGTCGCCACATCGAACGCTGCTATGGCTCCAGGAACCGCGCTCTTACACGACAGATCGAACGATGACGTCCAGCTACGAGCGACTCTAGGCTGGGAGTATCCGCATCCGTTCTTCTACGACCACGACGCGGATCATGTTCCGGGCATGCTGCTGGCAGAAGCAGCCATCGCAGCTCACATGGCTCTGAACGGTGTCCAGCCCGGATCGATATCCCTGGTCTGTTCGAAGTTCGCCGAGTTCGGCTCCGATGTGTCACTGCTGACCAACAAAGGGGCACTCACCAGCACGGAGTTCACACAGTCTGGTGCGCCCATCGCACGGGCAAGAACCGGGAGCCCCATGGGACGGGGCGGCTCCCCCGTCATTGCACGATGACCGCGAGCCTCTGCTCACAACTCGATCGATGCGCGGAGAGCCGAGACATACCAGCCGATATCGGACGCAGAGAGTTCTGGAGTCTGCGCGAGCTGCGGGTAACGCGACAGCAGCCTCCGCGCATCGAACCAGTTGTCCTGCGCTACCATCGCTAGCTGCGACCGAGAGATGCCGTACTGATCGGCAACTCGACGAAGATGATCTCCACTCAGTGTTTGCGTCGGCAGCGCACACCCCGCGCTGCGCAGCACAGGCTCAATCAGACCCCGCAGACGCACTGGTTCAGGTCCGCCGCTGTGGAACACCGCGCCGCGTGGACAATCCTCGTCCATGCCCAACAGCGCGAGGGCATCCCCCACCTGTGCGGCGTTGGCGACCGAAACGCGGGACTCCCCACCCTCGATCCAAGCGTTGAACCGGACCGTCGCAGCCAGCACCGACAGCAGGAACCATCGATCGCCGGCGCCGACAACCGCATGAGGACGAACGACGACACCACCCGCACGCAGCACCGCCTGTTCGGCGGCGCGTCTCGACGCACTCAACGAAGAGCCGGGTGCTACCAGAAGTTCGTCTTCGGTGCCGCCGGCGATGCCGCCGCCATACACCGCAGATGTACTGAGATAGACGATCCTCTCGACACCAGCATGCTCGGCAGCTTCGACCAGATGGGCTGTACCTGTGATGTTCACACGCTCTTGCAATCGCTCATCGTCGCCGATGTAACTCGCACAATGCACGAGGACGCGAGCACCCTGCAGAAGCTCCGAAAATCCATCGCCGGTACCAAGATCTCCCTTGATGACGTCTACGGAACTCTCAGTGGATGCCGACCGATGCTGAAGAGCCACGACATCGGCGTTCTTCGCGAGGAGCGCACGCACAGCTCGGCTACCTATGAAACCGGTCGCGCCAGTCACTGCGACACGGGACCCGGCCGTCATCTGCGAGCCGGGCAATCAACGAAGGTCGTCATCGACACAGCCTGGCATCGTTTGTCCCTGGTAAACCGAGCACGGCACAGAAAAGCCTCAAGTTGATCCATCGTCGCTGGAGTAGATTGCACTCGCTTGCGTGGACTCACGTCGGGTCGTCGTGAGGTGCGTTGTGCAGGGCTTTGATCTGATACGCCCGGAGGCTGTCCGCGTCGCAGGCGGGATCGTTTCGCCAGCGGTAGTAGGGCTGGCGGGCGAGCTTGAGGACCCGGCACGACACCGTCACGGAATCCTCGCTTCGGCGAGCTCACGGTGAACTAGGAAGCGTGTTCTCTCACGGAGATGTCGGCGCACTCAGGGCTGTCGCCGAGTTCGCGGCGCCGTGACGTCCGCCGGCGCCGCCGCTTCGTCCCGCCCCGACGACGTGTCCCCTCGCTCCCCCGACTGTCTCAAGGCTCCCCGACCGGATGCGGCGGCGGGCCCGCACGCGCACGCCCGCGCGCGGCGAACGGGCCCGCCCCCACCTCGACCTGGACGGTCGCGACCAGCCCGTCGAGGTCGCACGAGACGAGTCGTGCCCCTGCCGCCCCTGCGACCTGCGCGGCGGCGTCGCAGGGAATGCCGTCGAGCGCGCCGCTCGTCGTGTCCGCCGCGGCGAGCGCGGCGGCATCCGCGGCACCTGCAGCGTGCGCCGAACGCACCGCCGCCGCTGACGCGGCGCCGATGCCCACCGCGAGGGTCGCCGAGACGGCGAGCACACCGACCGCCGCGGCGACGCCGGCCATCAGCCGCCCTCGCCGAGTGCGCACGCGCGGGCGCGCAGCTCGGGCAGGGGGAGCGGCACGCCCGCGGGCGCTGAGGCGACGACGCACACGAGACCGCCGTCGCGCGACACAGATTCGACCGCACCCCCGGCGACCGCCGCGACGATCGCGGTCACACGGGCGTCGGACTCACCGCGGGCGGCGAGTCGGGATGCCTGTGCTGCGCCGTGCTCGAGACGCACCTGACGACCGGCGGCGGCGAGCCCGCCGATCGCCAGGGCGACCACCAGGACGACGGCGGGAAGAACGACGGCGAACTCCGCCGTCGCCGATCCGCGCTCGTCCCACCGTGCCGGCGCACGCGGGCGCCGGCGGATTGGATTGCTCATGCGACGGTGAGCGCCCGACGGACGAGGTCGGTCAGCATGCCGCGCACCTCGTCGGAGCGCATGATCACGACCAGCAGGCCCGCAAATGCGACCGCGGCCATCGTCGCCACGACGTACTCAGCGGTTGCGGCGCCCGTCTCGTCGCCGAAGAGGGCGGCGGCGCGCCGCTGCGTCAGGGGCGGCAGCGAGGGAAATGCGACGGCATCGATGTCGTGAGGACGGCGGACCGGGAAGGGGATGAGAGACATGTGTTGCTCCTTCGTTCGTTGGATGGCGGGCACGTGCACAGCCGCGTCATGGCACGGCGAGGATCGGGGTGGAGCCGGCGAGCACCGACAGGAACATCGGCGCGACGCCGAGCAGGAGGAAGGCGGGGAGCGTGCAGAGTCCCATCGGCAGCAGGAGTCGCGACCCGAGTCGCGCGGCGCGCAGTCGGCCTTCGGTGCGCCGCCGCCGTCGGGCGTCGGCTGCGCCCGACCGGAGGAGCTCGACCGCCGGCGCTCCGGCCCGCTGAGCGAGAGCGAGAACGGTCGTCGTCTCGTCCGACGGTGTGCCGCCGCCCGAGGCGGCGACGACGGCGAGCGCCCGATCCACCGAGACCCCCGCCGACAGGGCGACCGCGACGGCGTCCGCCTGCAGCCCCGGGAGGTCCGGCGGGGGCTGGGCCGCCCTCACCAGACGTGCACTCCAGCGCCGGGCGAGGAGCATGAGGAGGATGCCGATCACGAGACTCGCAATTCCGAACGGCTGCGTCAGCGTGGACAGGATGTCGAACCCCAGGACGAGCCCCAAGGCGATCGCCACGAGCGGCATCCATCCGACGAGTCGCGCCGTCGCCGCGGGTTCGGCGAGCGCGACGGCCACGTCGTCGCGGGTCTCCTGCGCGTCGCTGAGCGCGGCGGAGAAGCGGCGCAGACTCGATGCGAGCGGCGCGCCGACCGTCTCGGCGACCGCCCACACGATCGCGATCTGCCGCCACGTCTCCCCGTGCGCTTCCAGGACGTCTCCGACCCGCGTGCCCGGCAGCGACGACGCCACCGCCTCGGCGACGGGGTCGCCCGCTTCGGCGAGCAGCCGCCATGCCCGTGGGGGCGCGATCCCCGCTTCCAACAGGACCGCGAGCCGCTGGGCCGACTCCGCGCCCGTGTCGGCATCCCCCGTGCCGCCATGCCCCGTGCGCCTCTTCATGTCATCGCCTCGACGCCGAGTCGTCCCTCGGTCAGCACGGGGCGGGCGAAGCCGACGATGCGGCGTACGCCGTCGCTCCCCCGCTCGACGTGGACGATGACGCCGATCGCGCTCACGACCTGCCGGGCGACACCGTGATCGTCGAGCCCGGCGAGCGCTCCCAATGCCTCGAGACGGGCCGGGACTTCGCGGATGCCGCCGGCGTGCACCGTCCCCGCGCCGCCGGCGTGCCCGGTGTTCAGGGCCATGAGCAGCTCTCGGACCTCATCTCCGCGGCATTCCCCGACGACGAGCCGGTCCGGTCTCATGCGCAGAGCCTCGCGGACGAGACGCGCGAGAGACACGGCGCCCGCGCCCTCGAGGTTCGGCTGGCGCGCCTCCAGACGCACGTGATGCGGGTGCGCGATGCGGAGCTCCGCGACATCCTCGATGGTGACGATCCGCTCGCTCGCGGGCACCCGCCCGAGGAGGGCAGCGAGCAGCGTCGTCTTGCCCGCTCCCGTTGCTCCCGTGACGAGCAGGTTCACGCGCTCCGCGACGAGGGCCTCCAGGCGTGCACCGGTCACAGGATCGAACATGCCGCGTCGCCCGAGCTCGTCGAGATCGGGCATCTCCGCTGAGGGCAGTCTGATCGAGATCGCCGCTCCCGCGCACGCGATCGGCGGCAGCACGGCGTGTACGCGCGTGCCGTGCTCCCAGCGCACGTCGACGAGCGGCGCACCGTCGTCGAGATGACGGCCCCCGATCCCGATGAGGGCGACGGCGAGCTCTCGCAGCTCCTCCGCGCCGGCACGCCACTGCGGCACATGCTCGACGCCCGCGCCGCGATCGACGAAGAGACCGTCCTCGCCGTTGACGAACACGTCGGTGACCTCGGGGTCGCTCAGGACGTCGCGCAGCGGCGCGAGTGCCGGGTGGTCGGGCAGCTGTCGTCGCGTCGGCCGCGCGCGGAGCGCCGCGGGAGCTGCAGGGTCCGCGGCATCCCTCGCGCGGTGCCGTTCAGAAGTCGTCGGCGCGCCCCGCTCAGGGACGATCCCAGGGACGATCGCAGGGACGGACGCCGAGGCATCCGCACGCACGTCCACGCGGCGCACGGCCTCGGGAACGCGACGACGGACGACGAAGGGATCGGACATGCCCCGACGGTAGGCGCTGCGATGGCGCGCGAGTCGCGCGCAGCCGCGATCGGTGGACAGATCCGAAAACCAGGCGCCTGTGGAGGAGGCGATGACGCGCGGGCGGAAAACGCGCCGCCGGAAAAGTGAGACGGCATCCCATCGGGGGAAATGGGATGCCGTCTCAGCGACAGCCGCATGTGGGGGGAACGCGGCCGCCGCGATGCCAGAATCAAAGAGTTCGGCCGCGAATGAGCATACGCAACGATGCCCGCCGCTCCTGCCCGAAACGGCCCCGCGCACCGATATATCTGTCGGGGCCGGTCATCTCTCCGCTTCTGCGGGCGGATGCCGCCGTGTCACACCCCGTCCCTACTATCGGAGGTAGTGCGGACCGAGTGCGGTGGCTAGATTTCCTGCATCCTTCGGAGAGCCTCCCGCTCCCGTCTCAGGACCGCCGCAAAGGAGCGCGCCCATGAGCAGTCAGATCGACCACCTGCTGACCGAGAACCGCAGATTCGCCCCCTCGCCCGAGTTCGCCGCGAATGCGGTCGCCACGGCGGAGCTCTACGCCGAGGCCGACGCGGATCGAGAGGCGTTCTGGGCCGAGCAGGCGCGTGCGCTCGACTGGCGCACGCCGTTCACGCAGGTCCTCGACTGGTCGAGCCCGCCGTTCGCGCAGTGGTTCGCCGACGGTGAGCTCAACGTCGCCGAGAACTGCCTCGACCGGCATGTCGCGGCGGGCAACGGCGATCGCATCGCACTTCTGTGGGAAGGCGAGCCGGGCGATGAGCGCCGCGTGACGTACGCGGAGCTCACCGAGGAGGTCAAGCGGGTCGCGAACGTGCTCACCGACCTCGGCGTCGTCGCGGGCGACCGCGTGGCGATCTACCTGCCCATGATCCCCGAGGCGATCGCCGCGATGCTCGCTGTCGCGCGGCTGGGCGCCATCCACTCGGTCATCTTCGGCGGCTTCTCGGCGGACAGCCTGCGCACCCGCATCGACGACGCCGGCGCGAAGGTCGTGATCACGGCCGACGGCGGTTACCGCAAGGGGCGCGTCTCGCCGCTCAAACCGGCCGTCGATCAGGCCCTCGCCGACCGCGGTGCCGGGCCTCAGGCATCCGTCGAGCACGTGCTCGTCGTGCGGCGGACCGAGAACGAGGTCGGGTGGACCGAGGGTCGCGACGTCTGGTGGCACGACGCCGTTCCGGCTGCGTCCGCCGAGCACGAGGCGCAGCCGTTCCCCGCCGAGAACCCGCTGTTCATCCTGTACACCTCCGGTACCACCGGGAAGCCGAAGGGCATCCTGCACACCTCCGGCGGGTACCTGACGCAGGCCGCCTTCACGAACCGCATCGTCCACGACATCCACCCGGAGAGCGACGTGTTCTGGTGCACCGCCGACATCGGCTGGATCACCGGGCACTCCTACGTGGCGTACGGTCCGCTCGCGAACGGCGCGACGCAGGTCCTGTACGAGGGCACGCCGGACACGCCGCACCCGGGCCGCTGGTGGGAGATCGTGGAGAAGTACGGCGTCACCGTCCTCTACACCGCGCCGACCGCGATCCGCTCCTTCATGAAGCTCGGGCGGCAGATCCCGCAGCAGTTCGACCTGTCGTCGATCCGCCTGCTCGGCTCGGTGGGCGAGCCCATCAACCCCGAGGCGTGGATGTGGTACCGCGAGATCATCGGTGCGGATGCCGCGCCGATCGTCGACACCTGGTGGCAGACCGAGACCGGCGCGATCATGGTGTCGGCCCTCCCCGGCGTCACGGAGACCAAGCCCGGCAGCGCACAGGTGCCGCTCCCCGGCATCGCCGTCGACGTCGTCGACGAGAAGGGCGAGCACGTCGGGAACGGCAATGGCGGCCTGCTCGTGCTGACGAAGCCCTGGCCGTCGATGCTGCGCGGCATCTGGGGCGACCCGGAGCGCTACGTCGAGACCTACTGGAAGATGTTCGAGGACAAGGGCTACTACTTCGCCGGCGACGGCGCGCGTCTCGACGAGGACGGCGACGTCTGGTTCCTCGGGCGGGTGGACGACGTCATGAACGTGTCGGGCCATCGCCTGTCGACGACGGAGATCGAATCCGCCCTCGTCGGCAACGAGGCCGTCGCCGAAGCGGCCGTCGTCGGCGCCTCCGACGAGACCACGGGCCAGGCGGTGGTCGCTTTCGTCATCGTGAAGCAGAGCTACCTGAACGCCCACTCTCCGGAAGGCCTCGCCGACGGCCTGCGGAAGTGGGTCGGCGAGCAGATCGGCCCGATCGCGCGCCCCCGCGACGTCTACATCGTCGGCGAGCTGCCCAAGACCCGTTCGGGCAAGATCATGCGCCGCCTGCTGCGCGACGTCGCCGAGGGGCGCGAGGTCGGCGACACGACGACCCTCGCCGACACAGCGGTCATGAGCGTCATCTCCGCGCAGGTCAAGTAGCCGGGTGGGGCGCCGAGGCGCCCCACCGTCGCAGGGCGTCGAGCGCGTCACCGAGCTCGAGCCCGCGCTCGGTGAGCGCGTACGCGCGCGTGTTGTGCTTCAGCGGCAGCCGGTACAGCACCCCGGCCTGCTCGAGTTCGCGCAGCCGCGTCGCGAGGATGTTGGTGGGGATGCCGAGGTCCCGCTGCAGATCTCCATATCGCAGCGGCGCCGCACGCAGCCGATCGACGATGAGCAGCGCCCACCTCTGCCCGACGATGCCGAGCGCGTGCTCGAGCCCGTCCGGCTCGTCGGCGGTCAGGCGCCGGTCTCCGGCTTCATCCAGAACGGAGAGTAGTGATACCCCTCCGGATCATCGAACTGCCGCTGGTACATGAAGTCGTAGTCGTCGGTGTCGCCGATGCGGCCCCCGGCCTTCTCAGCGCGCTCGAGGAGGGCGTCCACCTCCTCGCGGCTGGACATCGCCCAGGACAGCGTGATCGGCGAGGGGGTCCCCGACGTGCCGACGAGCTCCTCCGTCCCGCCGACCGCCGCATACGCGGCACGCGTCGAGATCATGAGGAACTTGTCGTCGTCGAGCACGAAGCAGCTCGTGTTGTGGTCGGACATGGCCTCGTTCACCGTGAGGCCGAGGGCGGAGTAGAAGGCCTTCGCACGCTCGATGTCGTCGACGGGAAAGCTCACGAAAAGGTTCATGAGCACACACTTGCAAAAAGCAAGCGCTTCGTCAATGCCCCTCGTGTACGAGGACGGTCGTCACTCCCAGGTGAAGACGACCTCGACCTCGACGGGCGCGTCGAGCGGCAGCACCGGCACGCCGACGGCCGAGCGGGCGTGCCGACCGGCATCGCCGAAGATCTCTCCGAGGATCTGGCTCGCGCCGTTCACGACGCCCGGCTGCCCGGTGAAATCGGGGGTGGATGCCACGAAGCCGGTCACCTTCAGGACGCCGGTCAGCCGGTCCACCCCGCCGACGGCGGCGGCCGCGGCCGCGATCGCGTTGAGCGCGCACTGGCGCGCGTAGGACTGCGCGGCGGCGGCATCCACGTCGGCGCCGACCTTGCCGGTCGCCGGCAGCGCGCCGTCGATCATCGGGAGCTGCCCCGCCGTGTAGACGAGGTCGCCGTGGGCTTTCGCGGGCACGTACGCCGCGACCGGGGGCACGACGGGGGGGAGCTGGATGCCGAGGTCGGCGAGCCGCGTCGAGATCGCGCCGCTCACGCGTGGGCCTCGCCCTCGAACTGCTGGGCCGCGACGGCGGCAGCGCCGAGCCCCGCGTTCGCGGAGCCCGCCCCCACGGGACGCTTGAAGTAGGCGACGAGGCCGCCCTCGGGGCCGGTGACGACCTGGACGAGCTCCCACCCCTGCTTGCCCCAGTTGTTGAGGATCGCGGCGGTGTTGTGGATCAGCAGCGGCGTCGTGAGGTACTCCCACGTGGTCATGGACTCTCCTGTCGCGGATGGTGTCGGTGTCGCGCGGGCGGGCGGCGCAGAACTCGTCTCGGATCCGCCCGGGGCCCGTCGTGGGCGCGCCCGGTCCCACCAAGGCTTCCCCCAGGGTTCTCCCCTACGATCAACCCTATGCCTCAACCCAAACGCACGGCCACCGGCGTGCTCGGCGGTATCGCCGGCCTCGTCGGCCTGAGCGCCATCGCCGGTGTCCTCGTCGCGGCGACCGTCACGCCCGCGATCGCCGTCTCCGGCTATGCGGCCTCGAGCGCCCTGGACACGTTCGAGAACATGCCGAGCTTCCTCGAGATCGACCCCCTGATGCTGCCGACCGAGCTCTACCGCAAGGACAGCGCGGGGAACGACACGCTGATGGCGCAGTTCTACGACCAGAACCGCATCCCCGTCACGTTCGACCAGGTCAACCCGGTGATGTTCGACGCGATCACGTCGAGCGAGGACAAGAACTTCTACACGCACGGCGGCGTCGACCTCGTCGGCACCGTGAGCGCGCTCCTGGGCAACGCATCCAACGGTTCCAACCGAGGCGGCTCGTCGATCACACAGCAGTACGTCAAGAACGTGCTGCAGCAGAACTGCGAGTCGAAGGCCAAGAGCGACGACGAAGTCGAGGCCTGCTTCACCGCGACGACCGTGAACAGCGGCGCCGAGGGCTACCAGCGCAAGCTGCAGGAGATGCGCTACGCCATCCAGCTGGAGAAGGCGTACTCGAAGGAGACGATCCTCCTCGGTTACCTGAACATCACCAACTTCGGCGGCACGGTCTACGGCATCGGCGCCGCGGCGAAGCACTATTTCTCGACGGATGCCGCCAACCTGACCGTCGCGCAGGCCGCGACGATCGCGGGCATGGTGCAGGCTCCGAACACGTACCGCATCGACCGACCCGACGGATCCACGGAGGACGACGCCGGCAATCCGGAGAACAGCGCAGCCGACGGGTACAAGCTGACGCTCGATCGCCGCAACTACGTCCTCGGGCGCATGCTGGACCTCGGCAAGATCTCGCAGGCGGAGTACGACGAGGCCTACAACTCGCCGATCACGCCGGTGATCTCCGAGCAGACCCAGGGCTGCCAGACGGCCACCGGCGCGGAGTTCTTCTGCGAGTACGTCCGCTCCGTGCTGCTGACCGACCCCGCCTTCGGCGAGGACGACGACGCGCGCGCCGCGAACCTCCGCCGCGGCGGCATGAAGATCTACACGACGCTCGACGCCGACCTCCAGCAGGCTGGGCTCAACGCGATCTCGATCGTCCCCGCGCGTGTCGACTACATGAACCTCGGCGCCTCCGGCATCCAGGTCGAGGTCGGCACCGGACGCATCCTCTCGATGGTCCAGAACCGGCCGTACTCGATCGAGAGCTCCGACGATCAGAACGCCCCCACCACCCAGGTGAACTACAACGTCCGCCTGCAGAACGGCGGCGGCGGTCACTCCGCCGGATCGACCTACAAGGTCTTCAGCCTCGTCAACTGGCTGGAGCAGGGGCACTCGGTCAACGAGACCCTCAACGGCCGCGTCGGCACGAAGAAGGTCATCAACTGCGACGGGCAGACGCAGGACGTCGTCTCCAGCAACAACGGAAACGGCATCGGCAACTTCGAGGCGAACCCCGGCTACACCGGGACCGTCTACAACTTCACTCGTGACTCACTGAACTCGGGCTTCCTTGCGATGGCGGAGAAGATCTCGGTCTGCTCCACGAACCAGGTCGCCATGAAGATGGGCGTCATGACGGGCGACGGCACTCCGCTCGACACCACGAACTTCGGCTACAACGTGCTCGGTGACCAGGCGGTCGCACCGATCGACATGGCCGGCGCGTACGCCTCGATCGCTGCGAACGGCATGCTCTGCCCCGCGAAGGCGATCGACAAGGCGCTGAACGCGAAGGGTGAGGACATCACCCCGCAGACCACCTGCAGCCGCGTCATGAGCGAGGCCGTCGCCTCCACCGCCGCGTACACGCTGCAGGGCGTCATGACCGGCACGGGCTCCGGCGCGCAGATCGGCGACGGCGTGCCGGTGTTCGGCAAGACGGGTATCCACGAGTACCTGCACACCTGGATGGACGGCTCGTCGACGAAGGTCGCGACGGTCGTCTGGGTCGGCAACGTGCAGGGTGACGCGCTGCTCAGCGACTACTACGAGAACGGCTACGTCCTCTCCCGCATCCGCAACTCGATCTGGCCCGAGATGCAGGGTGCGGCCAACGCGAAGTTCGGCGGAGACGCCTTCCCGTCGCCCGACGCGAACCTCACCAAGCGGCAGCTGAGCGATCTGCCGTCCGTGATCGGCATGACGATCGACCAGGCGACCCAGACGCTCGAGACCGCCGGCTTCTCGGTGACGGTCGGCGACGCGGTCGACGGCGTCGAGGCATCCGGGACCGTCGTCCAGCAGGACCCGGGCGCCGGACGCGTCGCGGGCGGCACGACGGTCACGATCCGGCCGAGCAACGGCCAGGGCGTCGCGGTCCCCGCGGTGAGCGGCAAGCCGGATGCCGCGGTCACGGCACTGCGCGCCGCGGGCTTCGGCCAGGTGACGACGTCGTGCACCGCGAAGGACGACGCTCCCGTGGACGGCACCGTGACCGGCACCGACCCCGCGGCGGGCACGATCGTCAGCCGCACGGCGGCGATCACGGTGCAGTACCAGGCGAAGACCTGCGGCGGCCGTTAGTGGGTCCCGCCCGTCGCACCGCCCTCGCCGCCGTCTCGGCGGCGGGGGCGGTGGGTCTCTCCGCCGCCGTCTGGGGCACGTGCATCGAGCGGCTCCTGTTCACGGTGCGCCGGCACGAGCTGGCGCTCCTGCCGGCGGGTTCGCCATCGCTCACCGTCCTGCACCTGTCCGATGCGCACATGGCGCCCTGGCAGCACCGTAAGCAGCGCTGGATCGCGGACCTCGCCGATCGGGTGCAGCCCGACCTCGTGATCAACACGGGCGACAATCTCGGGCATGAGGACGGACTGCGCGGAATCCGCGCCGCGTTCGCCCCCCTGCGCGGCGTTCCGGGTGCTTTCGTGCACGGCTCCAACGACGTCACCGGCCCCTCCGCCCGCAACCCGCTGCGCTACTTCCAGGGGCCCTCGCAGCGCTCGCACCGCGGCGTCGACCTCGACACCCCGGCGATGGACGACTACTTCCGGGACGAACTCGGCTGGGTCGATCTGAACAACGCGGCATCCGTCATCCAGACGGCAGGGCTGCGCCTGGATGCCTTCGGCGTGAGCGATGCGCACCGCGGATGGGACGACCTCGACGTGCTCCCCGGCGCCGTGGCCGCCCTGCGACGCCGCCCGCTGTTCGGCCGTGCCGACGAGACCGCGCTCACGATCGGCGTGACACATGCCCCCTACCGACGGGTGCTCGACGCCTTCACCGACCTGGGTGCCGACATGATCTTCGCCGGCCACACCCACGGCGGCCAGGTGCGCATCCCGTTCTCGCGCTCCGCCCTCGTCGCGAACTGCGACATCCCCCGCGACCAGGCCCGCGGGCTGAGCACGTGGGCCCACGCCGGCCACCGCGCCCCGCTCAACGTCTCGGCCGGCCTCGGACACTCCATCTACGCGCCGGTGCGGTTCGCCTGCAGACCCGAAGCCTCCGTCCTCGAGATCCGGGCGACGCCGTGAACCGATTCGGCAGGAGCGTCCGAACCCTGTAGACTCGGAGGGTTGCCACGGGGTGTGGCGCAGCTTGGTAGCGCGCTTCGTTCGGGACGAAGAGGCCGCAGGTTCAAATCCTGTCACCCCGACAACAGAAGGGCTCCGCCGGAGGATCATCCGGCGGAGCCCTTCACGGTTCCGCCCCTAGAATTACCCGCAGACCCCCCTCACGAGAGCGAGCCGATCCCCCGATGAGCACTGTGCGCCTGGTCGCCTTCGACCTCGACGACACCCTCGCCCCCTCCAAGAGCGCCATCGATCCCCGCATCGGCGACCTCCTCGTCGCCCTCGCCGAGCGCGTCGACGTCGCGATCATCTCGGGCGGCCAGCTCGCGCAGTTCACGACGCAGGTGGTCGACCGCCTCCCGGCATCCGCGGAGTCCGTCCTCCCCTACGTGCACCTCCTCCCCACCTGCGGGACGCAGTACTACCGCCTCGGCCCGGGCGGCGTCGAGACCGTGTACGCGCGCACGCTGAGCGACGACCAGAAGCAGCGTGCGCTGACCGCCGTCGAGGAGGAGGCCCGACGTCTGGGCCTCTGGGAGGCGCAGACCTGGGGAGACATCCTCGAGGACCGCGGGTCGCAGATCACGTTCTCGGCGCTCGGCCAGACGGCTCCGGTCGACGCGAAGTCGGCGTGGGACCCCACGGGCGCCAAGAAGGGCGCCCTGCGCGACGCGGTCGCCGCGCGCGTGCCCGACCTCGAGGTGCGCTCGGGCGGATCGACCTCGGTCGACATCACCGAGCGCGGCATCGACAAGGCGTACGGCATGCGCGAGCTCTCGGCGCACACCGGCATCCCCCTCGACGACATGCTGTTCGTCGGCGACCGCCTCGACGAGCACGGCAACGACTACCCGGTGCTCGCGATGGGCGTCGCCTGCCAGGCCGTCGAGGGGTGGCAGGACACCGCGGACTTCCTCGAGCGGCTCCTTCCGACCCTGCCGACGCGCTGACACTCGCGCGCTCCTCGGTCATCGCTTCCGCGAGACTGCAGCTGTGCGCCGAGACAGCAGCCACCAGCTGCAGTCTCGGCGCACCAGTGCAGTCTCACCGAGGCGCGACGGCACCGACACCCGGGACCGGTGTCAGGCGCTGCAGCTGCGTCACGTGCCGAGGCTCGAGCTCGTCGATCGAGGCGACACCGAGCAGCTTCATCGTGCGTTCGATCTCGCTGCGCAGGATCGCGATCGTGCGATCGACACCACGCCGGCCTCCGGCCATGAGGCCGTACAGGTAGGCGCGCCCGATGAGGGTGAACTTCGCCCCCAGCGCCATCGACGCGACGATGTCCGCGCCGTTCATGATGCCGGTGTCGACCATGATCGTCGCATCCGAGCCGACCTCGCGGACGACCTCCGGCAGCAGGCGGAACGGGATCGGCGCCCGGTCGAGCTGACGCCCGCCGTGGTTCGAGAGCACGATGCCGTCGACGCCGAGATCGACGAGCCGCTTCGAGTCGGCGACGTTCTGGACGCCCTTGATGACGATCTTGCCCGGCCAGAGCGACCGGATGACCTCGAGGTCGTCGTAGCTGATCGTGGGGTCCATCGCGGCATCCAACAGCTCGCCTACCGTGCCGCGCGTCGTCGTCAGCGACGCGAACTCGAGCTTCGGCGTCGTGAGGAAGTCGATCCACCACCACGGGCGGGGGATCGCGTTGACGATCGTGCCGAGCGTCAGCTGCGGCGGGATCGAGAACCCGTTGCGCTTGTCGCGCAGACGTGCGCCCGCGACCGGGGTGTCGACCGTGAACATGAGCGTGTCGAACCCGGCCTTCGCCGCGCGCTCCACGAGCCCGTACGAGATCTCGCGGTCACGCATGACGTACAGCTGGAACCAGTTGCGCCCGTGCGGGTTCGTCGCGCGCACGTTCTCGATCGAGGTCGTGCCGAGGGTCGAGAGGGTGAACGGGATGCCGGCGGCGCCCGCGGCGCCCGCACCCGCGATCTCACCCTCGGTCTGCATGAGGCGGGTGAAGCCCGTCGGCGCGATGCCGAAGGGCAGCGCGGAGCGCCCGCCGAGGATCTCCACCGACGGGTCGACGTCCGCCGCGGGGCGGAGGATGTCGGGATGGAACTCGATGTCCTCGAACGCACGGCGAGCGCGCGCGAGGGAGAGCTCGCCCTCCGCGGCGCCGTCGGTGTAGTCGAAGGCCGCCTTGGGGGTGCGGCGCTTCGCGATCGTGCGCAGGTCGGCGATCGTCAGCGCACCGTCGAGCCGGCGCTTCGTGCCGTCGAGCTCGGGCTTCTTGAACTGCATGAGCTCGAGCAGTTCGGGGATCTTCGGGAGCTGGCGCTGGACCATGCGGTGGCCTTTCAACGGTCGGTGGAGGCGGGGGCGTCGGTCGGGACGGGAAGTCCCGCGTCGGCGTAGTAGTCGGTGATGTGTGCGCGAACGCGGCGGCGGGCGTCGGCGGCGTCGCCGCGCTCGATCGCCGCGAGGATCTCGCCATGCTCGTGACGCAGCCGTGTCGAGGTGGCGGCCCAGTCGGGCACGCGCGCGGCGCCCGCCCGGATGTAGCTCTCGATCGTCTCGCGCAGCCCCGCCATCGTCGCCGAGACGACGACGTTGCCGGATGCCTCGGCGAGGCGCACGTGGAACTGCGAATCGAGAGCCAGGAAGTCCTCGAGCGTCAGATTCGTCTCCTCCATCGCCGCCAGCGTCGCGCGGGCGTCGTCGAGGGCCGCGTCGGGCCTGTCTGCGAGGTGGGCGACGGCCCACTCCTCGAGGAGCAGCCGGGTCTCATAGACGTCGGGAATGGGGAAGCCCTGCGCGGCGACCTGCAGGCGGAGCAACTGCGCAAGACCGCCCTGCGGAGTCGCCGTGACGATGGCGCCCGACGTGGGGCCCGACCCCGTCGCCGTGCGGATGAGGCCCATGACCTCGAGGACCCGCAGCGCCTCGCGCACGCTCGAGCGGCCGACGCCGAGCGTCGCGGCGAGCTCGCGTTCGGGCTGCAGCCGGTCGCCGGGGCCGAGCCGACCCTCGAGCAGATCGCCCTCGATCTTGTCGAGCACGACCCGCCATGCGCGCGCGGGAACCGTCTGCTCCGATGCTGACTCCGTCATCTCGACCCCTTCCATGGTCCGACCACGCTACAGCACTGTGGTCCGACCGCCAAGCACCGAATGAAACGATACAACACCGACGTCGCCACCGCAGACCGCTTACGCTGAGCCCATGGATCCGCTCCCGATCGTCATCGCCGTCGCCGCGGCATCCGCGCTGTTCTGCTGGATCGCCTCGCTCGTCACGAAGGACACCTCGTGGGTCGATCGGCTCTGGTCGATCGTGCCCGTCGTGTACGTCTGGATCTTCGCCGTCGCGGCGCTCACCCACGGCGACGACTCGACCCGGCTCGTCCTCATGGCCGTGCTCGTCACGGCGTGGGGCGCGCGACTCACGTTCAATTTCGCCCGGAAGGGCGGGTACTCCGGCGTCGAGGACTACCGCTGGGCGATCCTGCGCGGACGCATGGCGTCGTGGCAGTTCCAGCTCTTCAACCTCTTCTTCATCGTGCTCTACCAGATGGCGCTTCTCGTGCTCATCACTCTGCCGGCGTTCGTCGCGTGGCAGCACCCGGCGCCGATCACCGGGTGGGATGCCGCCTTCGCGATCCTGTTCGTCCTCCTGCTGGCCGGCGAGACGATCGCGGATCAGCAGCAGTGGGAGTTCCACCAGCGCAAGAAGCGCGGCGAGGCCGAGGGCTTCCTGACGTCGGGGCTCTTCGCCTTCTCTCGGCATCCCAACTTCTTCTTCGAGCAGGCACAGTGGTGGGCCTTCTACGCACTCGGCGCGAGCGCCGCGGTGACCGCGGGCGCCGGCTTCTGGGGCGGGGCCGTCAACCCGACCATCGTCGGAGCGGTGCTCCTGACGGTGCTCTTCATCGGGTCGACGGTGTTCACCGAATCGATCTCGGCATCGAAGTACCCCGCCTACGCGCAGTACCGCAAGGAGACGTCGATGCTCGTCCCGCTCCCCCGCCGCCGCGCGACGGCGGGCACCGGGGCGGTCAGCTGAGGCGACCGCCCGAGGCGAGCAGGTAGTCCTGCGCGCAGAGCGATTCGTAGGTGACCTGATCGTGGTCGAGGTCGTCGATCGCGACCTGGTCGCCGTCGAACACGAATCGTCCACCGACCAGGCGCGCGTTGAAGAGCGCCTTGCGGCCGCACCGGCAGATCGTCTTCAGTTCTTCGAGGCTGTGCGCCACTTCCATGAGGCGCGCCGACCCCGGGAAGGCGTGCGTGCGGAAGTCGGTGCGGATGCCGTAGGCGAGCACCGGGATGCCGTCCTCGACCGTGAGACGCAGAAGGTCGTCGACCTGAGCGGGAGTAAGGAACTGCGCCTCGTCGATGAGGAGGCAGGCGACCGCGCCGACATACCGCGAGCCGTGCTCCGCAACGAGCGAGCGGACGTCGGCGCCAGGCGCGATGAGGAAGTCGACCTGACGCTCGACGCCGAGCCGGCTCGAGATCTGATCAGCGCCCTTCGTGTCGATCTCCGGTTTGGCGAGCAGGACGTGCTGGCCGCGTTCCTCGTAGTTGAACGCGGCCTGCAGCAGCGCCGTCGACTTGCCGGAGTTCATCGCCCCGTAGCGAAAGTAGAGTTTGGCCACCAGAGGATCTTACGCATGATGTCGATTCCATCCGACGCCGTTCGACGCAATAGTAGGAGGGCGACCGACGCCCCCACCGAACAAGGGAGACATCATGCCCAAGTACATGCTGATCATGCGCAACGGCGGGTCCGCGCAGGACTATGCCGACATGGACTTCGAGGCCATCATCAATGCGATGGGCGCCTACAACGAGTCCATGATGGATGCCGGCGTGCTCATCGCCGGTGAAGGGCTGACGGATGCCGCGCAGGGCGCCGTCGTCGAGTTCACCGGCGAGGCGCCGATCGTGACGGACGGCCCCTACGGCGAGGTGCACGAGCTGTTCAACGGCTTCTGGACCGTGCAGGTGGCGACGCAGGACGAGGCGATCGAGTGGGCCAAGCGCGCCCCGCTCGGCACCGGGAACAAGATCGAGGTGCGCCGCGTCACCGACGAGAGCGATTTCGCTCAGTACGAGGACAACGAGTACATCCAGAAGGAGAAGGGCTGGCGCGCCGATCAGGAAGCCGCTGCGGGCCGGTGAGCGAGGAGGTCCGCCGCGCGGTCGACGCGGTCTGGCGCATCGAGAGCGCGCGCATCGTCGCCACGCTCGCGAAGGCGACCGGCGACGTCGGCCGTGCGGAGGACCTCGCTCAGGAGGCTCTCGTCGAGGCGTTGCGCCAGTGGCCGGAGTCGGGCGTGCCGCGTACCCCGGGGGCGTGGCTCACGGCCGTCGCGAAGCGGCGGGCGATCGACCAGTGGCGCCGCGACGCCGCGCTCGACGAGCGGTACCGGGTGCTGGCGCACGAACTCGAAGAGACGACGGATGCCGAGTGGCAGCCGATCGCCGACGATGTGCTGCGTCTCGTGTTCACGGCCTGTCACCCCGTGCTGTCGCGCGAGTCGCAGGTCGCCCTCACCCTCCGGGTCGTCAGCGGCCTCACCACGACCGAGATCGCGCGCATGCTGCTGGTGCCGGTGCCGACGGTGCAGGCGCGCATCACGCGGGCGAAGAAGACGCTCGCGGCCGCTCGCGTGCCGTTCGAGACCCCCGACCCGCAGCAGTGGCCGGAACGGCTCGCGGGCGTCCTCGGCGTCGTCTACCTGCTGTACACCGAGGGATACGCCGCGACGAGCGGCGCGACCTGGATCCGCCACGACCTCGCCGATGAGGCGCTGCGGCTCGGCCGCGTCATCGCCCGGCTCGTGCCGCACGAGTCCGAGGCGCACGCGCTCGTGGCGCTCATGGAGGTGCAGTCGTCGCGGTTCGCGGCGCGCGTCGCTGCGGACGGCAGCGCGGTGCTGCTGGCGGACCAGGACCGTCGGCGCTGGGATCGTCCCCAGATCGCCCGAGCCACTGCGGCGCTCGCCCGCGCCGATGCGCTCGGCCGCGGGCGCGGGCCGTATGCGCTCCAGGCGGCGATCGGTCTGGTCCACGCCGCCGCGCCCGACGTCGCACAGACCGACTGGGAGCAGATCGTGATCCTGTACGAGGCGCTCGGGCAACTCACACGGAACCCCGTCGTCGAGCTCAACCGCGCCGTGGCGGTGTCGATGGCGACGGGGCCTGCGACGGCGCTGCGCATCGTCGACGCGCTGGCCTCGGACCCTGCGCTCGCCGGCAGCCATCTGCTGCCGAGTGTGCGCGGCGAGCTGCTGGCCCGACTGGGGCGCGACGATGAGGCGCGCGCCGAGCTCCTCGCGGCGGCGGGCCTCGCGGGCAACGACCGTGAGGCGGCGGTGCTGCGCGCGAAGGCCGCGGCGCTCAGGCCGTGATGCCGAGCACTCCCGCGGTGCGCTCGACCGAGGCGCGCGCCGTCGCGGCGTCGCCGTTGAGGGTCTCGCCGTAGCTCGGGATGAGCTTCTTCAGCTCCGGCTCCCATCCCGCGATGCGGTCGGGGAAGCACGTCTTCAGCAGGCCGAGCATGATGGATGCCGCCGTCGACGCGCCGGGCGAGGCGCCGAGCAGACCCGCGATCGACCCGTCGGCCGAGGTCACGACCTCAGTGCCGAACTGCAGGACGCCGCCCTTCTGGGCATCCTTCTTCATCACCTGCGCACGCTGACCGGCCTGCAGAAGCTCCCAGTCCTCATCCTTCGCCGTCGGCATGAAGGTGCGCAGCGAGTCGACCTTCTTCTTGTGGTTCTTCAGCAGTTCGCCGACCAGGTACGAGATGAGGCTCGGGTTGTCGATCGCGACCTTGATCATTGGCCAGAGGTTGCCGGGGCGCACCTGCGCGACGATGTCGGTGATGCGGCCGTTCTTGAGGAACTTCGGGCTGAACGTCGCGAACGGGCCGAACAGCAGCGAGGCCTCGCCGTCGACGACGCGGGTATCGAGGTGCGGCACCGACATCGGCGGCGCGCCGACGGAGGCCTGTGAGTACACCTTCGCCTTGTGCTGCGCGACGATCGCCGGGTTCGACGTCTTCAGCCACTGGCCGCCGATAGGGAAGACCCCGTAGCCGGAGATCTCGGGGATGCCCGAGGACTGCAGCAACTTGATGGCCCAGCCGCCCGCACCGACGAACACGAAGCGCGCGTCGAGGCTGCCGGGCGTGCGGCCGAGCGAGTGGCGGTAGCTCACGCGCCACGTGCCGTCCTTCTGGCGGCGGAGCTTCCGCGCCTCGATGTTCGTGCGCACCTCGACGCCCTCGGCCTGCAGGTGGTCGAACAGCTGACGGGTGAGCGCGCCGAAATCGACGTCGGTGCCGGCAGGCACCCGGGTCGCCGCGAACGGCTCACCCTTCTTGCGCTTCTGCATGAGCAGCGGGGCCCACTGGTTGATGACGCGGGAGTCCTCGGAGTACTCGATGCCGGCGAACAGCGGCTGCTTCCTGAGCTCCTCGTAGCGCTTGCGGAGGTAGGTGACATCCTTCTCGCCGCGGACGAACGTCATGTGCGGCGTCGCGTTGATGAACGTCTTCGGCTCGTCGAGGACGCCCTGCTCGATCAGGCTGGACCACAGCTGGCGGCTCTGCTGGAACTGCTCGTTGATGGCGATCGCCTTGGCGGGGTCGACCGAGCCGTCCTTGCCTTCGGGCATGTAGTTCAGCTCGCAGAGGGCGGCGTGGCCGGTGCCGGCGTTGTTCCACGCGTTGGACGACTCCTCGGCGACCTCGCTGAGCCGCTCGAGCACGACGATCTTCCAGTCCGGCTGCAGTCGCTGCAGGAGGGTTCCGAGGGTGGCACTCATGATGCCACCGCCGATCAGGACGACGTCGACGGGTTCACTCACGATGTCCCAGTCTAGGCGGCGTTCTCGGCGCGCGCCGACGTCAGCGGCATCCACGCTCGTCAAGGATCGCGGTTCTTGCCGATCGGTGAAGACGCTCAGGCGGCGTGCGCACCCAGCCGTGCCGCGACGAGCTCCGCGATCTGCACCGCGTTCAGGGCGGCGCCCTTGCGGAGGTTGTCGTTGCTCACGAACAGGACGAGCCCCTTGCCGGCAGGCGCGGACTGGTCGGCGCGGATGCGGCCCACGTAGCTCGGGTCGTTGCCGGCCGCCTGCAGCGGCGTGGGCACCTCTTCGAGGACGACACCGGGCGCGGATGCCAGGATCTCGCGTGCGCGCTCGGGGGTGATGTCCTCGGCGAACTCGGCGTGGATCGACAGCGAGTGACCGGTGAAGACCGGAACGCGTACGCACGTACCGGCGACGAGGAGGCCCGGCAGCTCGAGGATCTTGCGGCTCTCGTTGCGGAGCTTCTTCTCCTCGTCGGTCTCGTTGTCGCCGTCGTCGACGAGGTTCCCGGCGAAGGGGATCACGTCGAAGGCGATCGGGGCGACGTACTTCTCCGGCTGCGGGAAGTCGACCGCGGAGCCGTCGTGGACGAGATCGAGGGTGTGGTTCTGCGCGAGGACGCCCTCGACCTGGCCGAGAAGCTCCTGCGCGCCGGCGAGACCGGAACCGGACACCGCCTGGTACGTGCTGACGATGAGGCGCTCGAGACCGGCCGCCTCGTGCAGGGGCTTCAGCACGGGCATCGCGGCCATCGTCGTGCAGTTGGGGTTCGCGATGATGCCCTTGGGCGGGTTCACCGCCGCGTGCGGGTTGACCTCGCTGACGACGAGCGGAACCTCGGGGTCCATCCGCCAGGCGCTGGAGTTGTCGATGACGACCGCGCCGGCCGCGGCGAAGCGCGGGGCGTGTGCGCGCGAACCGGTCGCGCCGGCGGAGAACAGGGCGATGTCAATGCCGGCCGGGTCGGCCGTGGCGACATCCTCGACGATCACCGTCTCGCCGCCGAACTCGACTGCCTGACCGGCCGAACGCGCCGTCGCGAACAGGCGCAGCTCACGGATCGGGAACGCACGTTCCACGAGAATCTCGCGCATGACCGTGCCGACCTGGCCGGTGGCGCCGACGACGGCGACGGAGAGTCCTGAATCGGAGATGCGGGTCATGGCGGATCCTTGCGTGGAGTGGGTTTCGGCGATTCTACCGGGGTCGCGGAGGCCGGGGACCTGGCGACGAGGCGGGATGCCGTGTCAGCGCCCCGTGCCGGCGTGGACGACGGCCTCGACATCGCCGTCCAGACCGAAAGCGGTGTGCACGAGGCGCGCCGCCTCGGCGAGGTCGTCGCCGCGCACCACGACCGAGATGCGGATCTCGGACGTCGAGATCATCTCGATGTTCACTCCCGCCGTCGACAGCGCCTCGAAGAGCGTCGCTGAGACACCCGAGTGCGTGCGCATGCCGGCGCCGACCACGGAGAGCTTGCCGATCTGGTCGTCGTGGACGAGACTCTCGAAACCGACCGAGCCCTGCTCGCCGGCGAGGGCGCGGAGCGCGACCGCGGCATCCGACTTGGGAAGCGTGAAGGAGATGTCGGTGCGACCGGTCGCGGCCGCCGACACGTTCTGCACGATCATGTCGACGTTCGCGCCGCTCTTGGCGACGACGCTGAAGATCTCCGCCGCCTTGCCGGGGACGTCGGGAACCCCGATGACCGTGACTTTGGCCTGGCCGAGGTCGGTGGCGACACCGGCGACGATGGGCTCTTCCATGGCGGACTCCTCTGCGACGGCCGCGATCGCGGCGGGGACGGTCATGCCCTCGCCGAGCACGAACGTGCCCTGGCCGGAGCTGAAGGTGGAACGGGCGTTGATCATGACGCCGTGACGGCGCGCGTACTCGACGGCACGGATGTAGAGCACTTTGGCGCCGTTGGCGGCGAGCTCGAGCATCTCCTCGGCGGAGACGACCTCGAGCTTGCGTGCCTTCGGGACGACGCGGGGGTCGGCGGTGAAGATGCCGTCGACGTCGCTGTAGATCTCGCAGACGTCGGCCTGCAGGGCGGCGGCGAGCGCGACGGCGGTCGTGTCGGAGCCGCCGCGGCCGAGCGTCGTGATGTCGCGGGTGTCGCGGTTGAAGCCCTGGAACCCCGCGACGATCACGATGGCGCCCTCGTCGAGCGCTTCGCGCAGCCGCACGGGCGTCACGTCCACGATGCGCGCGGCGCCGTGGGTGCCGTCGGTGATCATGCCGGCCTGGCTGCCGGTGAAGGAGCGCGCCTCGAAGCCCATCGAGTGGATCGCCATGGCCAGAAGCGCCATCGAGATGCGCTCCCCCGAGCTCAGCAGCATGTCGAGTTCGCGCGGCGCCGGGATCGGGGCGACATCGTGTGCCAGGTCGAGGAGCTCATCGGTCGTGTCGCCCATCGCCGAGACGGCGACGACGACGTCGTGACCCGCTCGCCGAGCGTCGACGATGCGCTTGGCGACGCGCTTGATGCTCTCCGCGTCGGCGACGGAGGACCCGCCGTACTTCTGGACGATCAGCGCCACGTGTGGAACTCCGCGTAGGTCGGTGGTGGTGTCGAGCGTGTGCGGATGCCGCACCGCTCAGCCGGGCGCATCCGCGCCCTCGCCCATTGTAGAGAGCGGCGGATGCCCGTCCGGCCATGTGACGGGGCCGCGGCGGGGGTCCGCTACCCGCGCGCCGCTGCGTACGTGTTCGCCTGATGGGCCACGTCGTCGACGTATGCATCGAGGTGGTTGTAGCTGAACACGGCACGGCGCCAGCCCACGGCGTCGGTCATGGATCCCGCCGCACACAGGTAGCGTGCGGTCGCTGCGGCGGCGTCGTCGATGTCCTGGGGGTCGGCCACGCCGTCGCCGTCGGCGTCGATCCCGACGCGCTGCCAGGTCTCGGGGATGAACTGCATCGGGCCGACGGCACGATCCCATCGGGTGTCGCCGTCGAGCGCGCCGCCGTCGGTGTCGGCGATGAGCGCGACGCCGTCGCCGTCGAGCGCCGGGCCGAGGATCGCCGGACTGACCCGCCCGTCGACGCCGACGCTCGCTCCCCCATGGGTGCCGTGCCCCGACTCGACGGCGCCGATCGCGGCGATCGTGTTCCAGCCCACGCCGCATCCGGGGTCGTCGATGTCGGTGCGCAGCTGCGCCGCGGCGTAGGCGCGCAGCGCGCGCGGGGGGATGCCGGTGGCCGCGGAGAGCCGACCGACCCACTCCGCATCGGGCTGCGGCGACGCGACCCCCGATCGGATCGCCTGCATGCCCGGCTCGGAGCCGCCGAGACTGGACGCCGCGGCATCCGACAGGTCCTCCGCGGCGCTGGTCTCGGAGCGCACCGCTCCGTGCGCGGGCAGGACGGCGATGCTCTCGCGGAGGGCACTTGCGAGCGGAGCGGCTTCGGTGACGCGGCCGTCGTGCGGGAAGAACGCGACGACGGCGACGACGACGGCCGCCGCCCCGATGATGGCCAGGACGCGACCGGGCCAGTCCGGGCGCAGACGGTCGCGATCGCGACGCCGCTCGCGGAACGAGGGAGGAAGGGAGGTCATGGGCGGAGCCTCATCCGAAGCGGCCGTTCACGTAGTCGTACGTGCGGGGGTCGATGGGCGAATCGAACATGACGTCGGTGTCGCCGTGCTCGACGATGTGGCCGGGCTGGCCCTGCGACGCGAGGAAGAAGGCGCACTGCTGCGACACGCGCTGCGCCTGCTGCATGTTGTGGGTGACGATCACGATCGTGACCTCGCGGGCGAGCTCGGTCATCGTCTCCTCGATCACGCGCGTCGACGTGGGGTCGAGTGCCGAGCACGGCTCGTCCATGAGCAGGACCCGCGGGCGCACCGCGACCGAGCGGGCGATGCAGAGGCGCTGCTGCTGGCCGCCGGAGAGCCCGCCGCCGGGAGCCCGCAGCCGGTCGCGCACCTCCTTCCACAGCCCCGCGGAGGTGAGCGAGCGCTCGACGATGGCATCCTTCTCGTCGCGGCCCGCCTTCACCCCGGTGAGCTTGAGACCGGCGAGGACGTTGTCGTAGATCGACATCGCCGGGAAGGGATTGGGCTTCTGGAACACCATCCCGATCTTCTTGCGCGCATCGACGAGCCGATGCGACGCGTCGTAGATGTCGTCGCCGTCAAGGAGGACTTCGCCCGCGAGGGATGCCGAGGGCACGAGCTCGTGCATCCGGTTGAGGATCCGCAGGAAGGTCGACTTGCCGCAGCCCGACGGACCGATGAGCGCCGTCACCTGACCGGACGGCATTGTGAGCGACACGTCATGGAGCACCTGGTGATCGCCGAACCAGGCGGAGATGGCGCGGGCGTCGAGCTGAGCGGGTGAGGACGACGACACGCGCACGAAGGGGGTCTCGAGCGCGAGGAGAGTGCCGGCGGTGTCGGAGAGGACGCTCGGCGGGAGGGTGGCGGACTTCTCGGGCGCGCGCCCGGCCCGACGTCCGAGGAAGCGCCGAACCGCCGGCGGTTGCGGAGCGTCGGAGGCGGCGGCCGGCTCGACGGTGTCGACGGTGGTCGCCGGCGCGCCGGCATCCGTCTGCTCGGTCTCACCGGCAGCCTCGACCGTCTGGATCGCGGGGGCGTCGGGGGTGTCGGTCATGGGTCGCTCCGTGGGCAGGGCAGGTGAGGCGGTCAGAGGAGGTTGGGAAGAAGGCGCGTGGCCTGGTCGGCGACGAACACGCTCGCGAGCAGGAGCACGGGAACGAACACGATCCAGGTCTTCTGCGCACCGACCCGGCGGAACGCCCAGACCGCGCCGATCTCGGCGACGACGAGGAACTGGAGGGCGAACACGAGCGCCCAGACGGTCGTCGTGTCGGTGGCCATGGCCGTGTGCGACGGCGGCAGCGTGAGGGGTGTGGTCTGCCGGACGCCGGCCGGCTGGGCCGTGCCGGTGAGCCTCGCGTCGACGTAGGCGATGCCCGTGGGCACGTACGGCGCCCCTCGGGCCGTCACGAGGATCAGCCTGCTCTCGCCTTTTGCCGGCGCGGGCGGCGTCGGGTCGCCCGCGTAGCGGACGCCGAGGACGTCGAAGGTGCTCTCGCCCTGACCGGTGCGCACGGTGAACTGGTCGCCGGGCTGGAGCCTCTGGATGCGGCCGAACGGGCCACCGTATGCCGCGGCGCGCGCCATCACGACACTCACGCCGATCTGGCCGGGCAGCACCGTGTCGCGGCGGTGGCCGGGGCCGCTCATGAGAACGCCCGACGACGTGCCCTCGGCGACGATCTCGCGCACCCCCAGCTGCGGGATGTCGATGAGCGCGACGGGCGCTCCGTCGGCGAGCAGCACGTTGTCGAAGTCGCCTTCGCTGACGGGTGCGGTTCCGGCGGCCAGCTGGTCCCGGAACGTGTTCGCCAGCTGCTGCTGCGACGCGTAGTGCTCGACGTGGCTGAGGACGAGCAGGTGCAGGACGAACGCGAGAGCGAGGGCGGAGATGAGCGCGAGGATGCCGCGGGCGATCGCCTGCCCGGTCGTGAGCGGTGCGTACTGGGGAGCCGGCCGCGGCATCCGTCGCGGCGGTCTCGGCGGTCGGCGCGGCGGAGTGGGCCGTCGACCCCCCGCCGAGTGCGGGAGCGCGGCGGGGGTCGTGGGAGACAGGACCTGCGTCTTCTCGTCGAAGAGCGTCATGCGATCGCTTCCACCGTCCGGGCGGCTGCGGCGGCGCGGAGCGCGCGGCGCACGAGCACCGCGATCGCGATGAGCGCGGCGAGGCCCGCGAGCAGCCACGGGAAGAGGAACACTGTCGCGTCCCGGGTGAGCGGGGTGAGCGCTACGCCGTCGACCGTCTCGGGAGGGGTGACCGTCGCGTGCGCGTTGACGAGGGTCCACTGGCCGGCACCGTGCAGCTGAGCGGGGACGACGCGCGATTCCCCCGGCTGCAGGCCCGCGATCGCGACGCCCTCGACGCGGTCGAGGGGGATGCCGAAGAGCAGGCTCTCCATCCAGAAGTCCGCCGTCGCATCGACCGGTGCGGTCGAGGCGTTGCGGACGGTGATCCACACCGTCACGAGACCGTCCAGCGGGTCGGGAGTGAGGGCGGCGGTGGAGTTCACGCCGCTCACGTAGACCCCACCGGCGGTGCCGACCTCACCGGGCTTGGCACCGGAATCGGTGCCACCGCCGCCCGTCCCGACGCCGGTGGACCCGCTCGTGCCCGTGCCGCCGCTTCCCGCGCCCGTTCCCGACGTGCTGCCGGACGTGGCGCCCGTTGGGCTCGGCGAGACCGAGGGGGTCGGCCGGGGGGTCGAGCCGTCGGTGACGGTGACGGTGAGGTTGCCGTCGTCGGACACGGAGTCGTCCGCGCGGGCGAACGCTCCGGGCGCGAGAAACGTCATCGCGAGAGCCGCCAGAAGCGAGGCGACGAGGATGCCGGCCGTCATCGCCTGGTGCCGCACGACGGGTGGATGGGCCTTCACGAGTCGGTCGCCGATCCGGCATCCACGCGCAGCTTCTGCTCGGCCGCCGCGGCCGCTTCTGCCTGGGTGTAGGCGATCCATTCGGCGGCGCGTGCCTCGTCGCGCCTGCGCCGGGCCCGCACGAACCAGACGACACCCGCGATCAGTGCCGCCAGGATCAGCAGCGCCCACGGGATCGCGATGACGACGGTGTCACGGGTGACAGGGGTGACGCTGAGCACTTGGGACGCGTCGGTGGTGTCGACGAACGGCTGCATGCTCATCGACGGACTGAGGTAGCCCCACTGCGCGACGCCGGGGATGTCGACTTCGTAGGTCGCGGAGCTGCCGGGCAGCAGGATGGGGGTGCTCCCGCCCGCGTCACCGGTGGCCGGGATGCCGAACCAGGTCGCGACGTGCGTCGTGTTGTTCGAAGCGAGAGCGACGTTCCCCGGGTTGTCCACCGTATAGAGGATCTTCAGGGTGCCGCCGAACGGGTTCCACCAGTCGCCCTGATAGGTCGCTTCGTAGCTCGCGAGCGTCAGTCGAGGCTGAAGGTCGCCCGACACGCGCGCGAAGATCGCCGTCGCGACGCGGCGGTCGACCTTGACCGTCTCACCTTCCTGCAGCACCGATGCGGCGATGCCGCCCACGTGGTCTCCGGGGGTGGCATCGGCCGGGAACGCCACCGTGAAGGTCAGCAGCCGCACCTCCTGCGGGTCGAGGGAGAACTGGATGCGGTTCTGGCCGTTCTCGAACGTC
Organism: Microbacterium sp.; assembly: GCF_017305435.1. GTDB lineage: Bacteria > Actinomycetota > Actinomycetes > Actinomycetales > Microbacteriaceae > Microbacterium. The sequence continues at coordinate 58,442 of NZ_JAFKIP010000006.1, forward strand.
ACCCAGGAGCCGATTCCCGTCGGACTGTCAGCGGTCGCGAGGAGGTTGAACGCGCCGTCCGCACCGTTGAAGGCGTCCGTGGCGAGGACGGTGAAGTCCTGCCGCTCCGTGCCGGTGTTGCCCACGTACACCTGGTCGGTGACGCTCTGCCCCGGGTCGGCCGTGTAGGAGAAGCGCGTGCGGTCGTCGGGCGTGCCGTCGGGGCCGGCGGGCCGAGTGGCCACTCCGACGTCGCCGGGGGACGGAGCATCGTCAGCGTGGGCCGTCGTGGGTGCCGCGATAGGCGCGACAACGAGGGCGAGCAGGACGACGAGCGCACCGAGCGCGTGCTGGATGCGCCGCCTCGACCGGGGAATCGAGTTGAGCACGGTCTATCTCCGCAGATGAGGGCGACGGAAGATCATCGCACGGGTGAACGAGAAGTGAGCAGACCGCTTCGGAGAGGTGATCGAAGAAGCGGTGGATACGACGCGCCGTGTGGGGAGGCCGCAAGCGGCCTCCCCACACGGCTCAGAGTGGGTGATGCTCTGAACGAGCCCTGGGGCTCAGCGCGCGCTCACTTGGAGGTGAGCGTGAGGGTCAGCGTCGAGCTGTACGCACCCGCAGCGGCGCTGGCCGGCGCCGTGAAGGTGAGGTCGGCGTCGAACTGCGCACCCGCGGGGGTGGTGCTGACCAGCGGAGCGCTCTCGGCGAGCTTCTTGGCACCACTTGTTCCAGCAACGCTGGACACCTGGATCCCGGACGGCGCCGTCGTGTAGCCGGCCGCGAAAGCCGGAGCCACTGCGAGGACGTCCTTGCCGATGTTCTGCGCACCGGTGAAGTCGCTCCACGCGGCGCCGAGTTCCCAGCCCTTGAGCACGTTGCGGTCGTCGACGACGGTGACCTTGCCGAGCTTCTTGGTCACCGAAGCGCTGCGCGCCACGTTGCCGAAGTCGACCGCCGTCTTCTCCGCCGACAGCGACCAGAGGTCGCTCGCCGTCACCGCAGCCGTCAGCGCGACGTCCGTGGAGATCGTGTCGCCAGTGTTCGTCGGCTTGGTGAACGACACCCACTCCTGAACGGCGTAGGTCGCGTCGCCGGGCAGCACGAGGGCGACCTTGTGCGCACCGGCGGGCAGCGTGCTGATGTCGACCACCACGTCTCCCGTGGTGGCGTCAGCGATCGCCTGACCGAGCTTGGTCGGGGTCGACCACGCCCACACGTCGAACGTCTTGCCCTTGTTCACCGTGCCCGCGGGAACCGTGATCGAGGTCGCGCCCTTGGCCGGGTCGGCGATTGTGATCGCGCCCGTCGTCGGCTCAGTGGGAGCCGTCGGCGCGGGGGCGGCCACCGTGCCGGTGAAGGCCTGGTCGACGGAGCCCGCGCCGTTGGTCGCGGTCAGCGTGAAGCTGTACGCACCCGCCGTCGTGGGCGTGCCCGAGATCGTGCCGGCCGCGGCGTCGAGCGCGAGGCCCGCGGGAAGCGTGCCCGACTTCAGCGACCACGTGATCGGCGCCGTTCCCGTCGCCGCGAGCGTCTGCGTGAACGTCGTGCCCGTCGTCAGCGCGTTGAGGGAGGTTGTCGTGATCACGGGCACGACGACAACAGGAGCCGAAACGGGCGTCGAGAACTCGTAGGTTGCCGCCGTGGGGTTGGCATTCGGCGTAACCGTGATGTAGACGTAGTTCGCCTCGATGACGTGACCGAGCGCGTCAACGAACGCGAGGCCCAGCGAGAAGTCGCCGCCGTTGTTTCCGATCTGGTCGAACGACTTGCCGGGGTTCGCCGTTGTCATCGTGCTGATCTTGAGGTTGACATTCGCGCCCGGATCAGTGTGACGATCGGTATAGATCGTCCAGTCGTCCACATTGCGCTCCTTGCCGCGCGCAGAGATGAACTCGTACTCGTAGACCGCGCCGGAAGGCATCGCCCACGCGCGATCGGCCGGATCGCTTGACTTCGACGCGTAGACCGATGCATTGAGCTTCGGCGTGGCCGTCGGAGCCAGGAGTACGGGGGTGTTGGCGGACGAACTCAGCCATACGTCATGCGACGAATCGGCTGGACCGGCAGGGGTGACGGCGTTGGCCGCCACCGGCGCTGCCAGCGCGAGAACGAGCGCCGCGATAGTGCCGGCGCCGAAGGCGGCGAGAGACTTCTTGAAGTTCACTGTTCTTTCCTTTCTTGGGCGAGACTGATCAGGAGGAACGGGTGAAGTTGTAGGTGGTGGGCTCGAGGAAGCCGAACTTCTGCTTCACGGCACCGGCCGGAGTGAGGTCGCCGTCGATCTTGAACGCGGCGAGGCTCGTGTCGTTGGTGTAGTCGAGGGCGTCGAAGAGCTTCGCGTCGAAACCCGCTCCCGACGTGACCTTGGCGTAAGGAGCGACGATGTAGGTGTCGCGCCCCCAGGTGGAGCTGGCGTAGAAGTTGGCCCCAGGCACCAGGTTCGCGGCCGATCCGGTGAATGGCGGAGTGGCCGCGCCCTGAGGGCTGCCGAGCGTGATACCCGACGTTGTGTTCGCGGGCGCGGCCCCGTTGACCTGCGCGACGTAGCTCGCGACGGAGAACGGGATCACCCAGATCTCGTTGGCTGCAGGCGCGAGAACGCTGCCAGTGTTCTCCGCGAACGACTGGCGGTTGGTGGGAACGGTCGAGACCGCTCCCTTGCCGTCACTCGAGTGCCCGATCGCTTTGAGGAAGAACTCACGCGTACCCGAACCGCTCTGCGGCAGCGTGGCGATGATGTGGTCGCTCGCGTTGATAGTCACGTCACCGTTCGCGGCCTGGTAAAGCGCGAGAAGCTGGGACGCGTTGTAGGTCGACACCGTGGAGATGGTGGCCTGAGACACGTTCGAGCCAGCCTTGAAAGCGAACGACACAGCGTCGCGGCCGAAGGGGATGTACGCGAGCGAGCCGCTGCCGCTGGCGGTCGGGCCACCCGAGGAACGAGACAGGTCGATCTGACCGGCCACGTTAACACCCGCCCAGATGTTGGAGGATGCCTGTCCCGTGCCATCCACTCCCATCGACGCGAGCAGCGCCTTCTTGCCATTGCCCGACCCAGCCGGTCGCTGAAAGTAGGGGCCGTAGGCCTTGGTCTGGATGAGGCTGCCCGCCAGGGCGGTGTCATTCGGGAAAGCATCGAACGAGCTGAGCACCCGACCCGCGGCGGCACTCCGAACATTACTGCCCGTGATCTTGGTGCCGTTGGTGAGCGCGTTGACAGCGTCCTGAAGAGTGTCGGAGCCGACGATCACATAACCGTCGCCAGAACCGATCGGGTTTGCCTGAGCGGCCGTCATCCCGAAACCGGTGAGAGCCACGCCGATCACCGCACCGATGGCGGCGATTCGCTTGAACTTCATGTCACTTCCTTCTTGGTGGTCGAGTAGTGCTGTGTGGAACGTCTGATTCCGCGGGCGCGGGCTCAGCTGACCCGCCTTCGCAGACGGGTGATCAATGGAACGGCCGCGGCCCCTGCAACGCCGGCGAGCGCACTCAACGGCACTGCGGCAGCCAAGCCTCCGCTTTCCGGGTCAGTCGGTGTGGAGCCTGCCGACAACGCGCCGCTGGCGTTGCCTGTCGCGACGGCACTCCCTGCGCCGCTGCCGTCGCCGGTGGGTTGCGACGCCGCAGGCTGCGTCATCGCGCGTTGCGGCGCCGGCGAGCTCTGGGATGGGATGTAACTTGTGGTCGGCGCGTTGATTGCCGGACGTCCATTGGCGAGGAGGTCGGCCGCAGCCATCGCTTGCGCGACAAACTCGTCGGGAAGTGGCGCGTACCCTCGTGGCAGCTGTCCGAGTCCATCTCCGGGTGTTTGGCCTTCCTCAGCCGCAAATCGGATGAAGGCAACGTACGTGTTGCGCGCATCCGCCGAGACCGTGTCAGGGTTCGCCGCCGCATATAGGGGAACCGTCAGTGGGTACGCACCGAACGCCGCCTTTGCAGCAGGCGATGCGGAGTCATACCGGCGCACCTGCCCGGTGCTGCCGTCGGGAACCATTGCGCTGGCCGCTGCGAGCATCGACTCGGTGCTGGGGGCGACGAAGGCACCCGCGGAGTTCTGAAGCTCGGCCGTCACTACCTGATACCGCTGTGCCGCCGAGTCGCTCGTAAGCGCCAACACCTGCCGGCGGCCCGGGAGAGCGCGAGCAGCCTTTCCCCACTTCGGCGCTGGACTCGTGAAATCCCAGCTTCCGAGCAACTGACCATCGCCTCGGAGCGCAAGGTAGCCGGAGGCGTCCAGATCGGAGGTGTAGGGACGCCACGTGATGAGGTTCACCGCGCCACCGGTGCTGTCGCTCGGTCGCTCGATCGGGTCGGCCTTCGGGAAGTCCTCTCGCGGCACCGTGAACGCCGCGCCTGACGCGTTCTTCGCCGGATCGGTGCTGCTCCACGGGTTTACCACCATGCCCCATTGGTCGGGAGTGCCGGCAAGGAAGGCCGCGGCCTGCGGATCGGCGGAGATGTACTGCCACATGACCCACGCAGCGTCCGAGCGTCCCTGAGGAACCATCAGATCGCCGAGGGCGTACCCCTGCATTGTGAGCGACGCCCACTCGGGGTCGTTGACGGCGAGAAACTCAGGGTCCTGTGACACATTCCAGGGATTGTGCTCCACGACCCCAGCATCGACACCGAGCGGCAACGCAGCGCGGTAGGAGTTTGTGAGGAGCTTCGCGAGCAACCGCGGTGTGAGCCTCAGTTTCGTGATCGGAAGACGGTCCTTTTCCGCCACCTCTGGTGGCGCGGCGACGTTTGGATTGACGAATCGATCGATCGTGAACCCGATGGACAACCCGCTGAGAGCTATCGGCGCGTAGACGAGTGGATCCCCGTCCGCGCCCTGCAACGGACGCGTGGTCACCACCAACCCCCCGCCCGCTTTGCTTGCCGCAGCGCGAAGTGCATCCGATTCGGAGCCGGTGACGAGAGCCAACACCGACCCGCCGGGAGCTCGACAGAACGTCGGTTGCCATGAGCTCACAGCGAGTGAGATGAGTTCGCTGCCGAAGATCTGGCGCTCGGCGGTTCCTTGTTCGCACCGCGCACCGAGCGGGCGAAAATCTAGTCTGAAGGCGATCGCGTGCTTCCACGTGTCCCAGAAGAGGCCCGACTGAGTGATGTATCGCGATCCGTTATCGGACGCGCCTCGCGGAATCGCGACGAGCCAGCACGATTCTCCAACGGCGAGATTGTCAGGCTTCGGCGTACCGCAGGACAGCCCTGACGACTGCATGGCGGTCTGCACTTCGAAAGAGACCGAACCACGTCCGTCAGCGCCGGAGGGCGCCCAGGGCACTTCGTTCGTCGTGTAGGCGGTGAAGTACTGATTGGTGTTAACCGACACGTCAGTGTTGACCGACTTCGTACCGTCAGAGTTGACTTTCAGGTTTGTGACAGTGGTGCCGTCCGGCGCTCTAAAGGGAATGCTCGTGTAAGCGGGCTCTGCCACACCCTTCGATGGAATCGTGAACTGAGCATCGTGCGCCTTGTCGACGACTTTGTCGGACTCCCGTTGGGTATCGCGCGTTGCTCCGGGGCCAAGCGTTGCGCCGTACAGGCACGTCGTACGATCTGGACGAGTCGGGTCTGAAGGATCATCGCCCCAGCATTGAAAAATCTGGAGGAAGTCCTCCCCACCAGTCTGACCTGGAGCGACGGACTGGCGTCCACCGCTCCAGCTGATTTGGATGCCTTGAGAGACGAGGTTCTTCGTCTGGGAGACCGAGATCGCGAGGTCAGGGAACGGCGAGTTCTGATACTCCGGATCGTAGTCTTTGGCCGCGATCGTCAACGCGCTCGACGAGGCCTCCGCTGCCTGGGCCGGTGAGCCGCCGATGGCGACACTCGAGCCGGCGACGAGGGCGAAGACGGCGCCTGCCGTCAGCATTCCGGTGAGACCGGATGCGAACCAGGTGCGGCGTCGGGCGCGCGGCATCACGTTCACTTTTTCTCCAGGGATTCTCGGCGCCCCAGCGCCGGACAGGATCAAGTTATGGGCGGGTTGTGGACACGGGATGAACACGCTGGGAACGAGCCTTCTCCAGGGGGTACTCAGGGGGAGAACCGATTAAATACCAGGTCAGAGGTCATAATTGGAGTAGTCATGATGGCGCGCGAAGCAGCGCCGACGGCGGCCGGCCATAATCGCCGGGCACCATCGGACAGCCCAAGCGGCAGAGCGCTACCGACCCCCGCCACCACCGCGCAATCGGCGCGAGACGAGCGGCGGGACGACCACGGCGACGAGCAGGAGGGCGGCGGCGACGAGCATCGTCGTCTGCGGAACACCCCAAGAATCCGACGCGAGGGAGAACGGCGACGAGACCGCTTTCGCGCCCGAGGCCGCGGATCCGGACACGAGGTTGCCGTTCGCGTCGTAGACGGCATCCGAAGTGACCGCAGCGCCGGCGGAAGCTGCCGTGGCATCCGTCGCGCCGCTGCCGCTCGTCGCCTGCCCCGATCCGCCGGTGCCGGTGACGGGCGTGTCCACGAGGGCACCGCCCGTGCCGGTCGCGCACTGCGTCGTGCCGACCCTGTCACAGTCCGCGGGCATCGGTGCCGTGGCTGCGAGCTGGTTGTTCGACGGTGAGTCTCCCGGTTTGAACGTCGGGTTGTTGCACGCGTTGAAGTCGACGCCGCCGACAGTGCCGGGGATCTTCGTGATCACGTCGGACGCTGCTTGCACCAGGTTCATCGGGAGTGGCGAGTAGCCGAGCGCCGACGCCTGCTGCTGCCCCTCGCAGATCATGTAGTTCGCGAACTTGCTCAACGTCTTCCCCTTGTCAGCGGTGAAGACCTTCGTCGGTTCCAAGGGAACGATCATGTAGGAGTAGCTCGACATCGGGTACGTCCTGGCATCGGCGTTGTTGTACACACCGTCGAGGTTCTGCGTGAGGTCCGAATTGATCGCGGCGCCCATGAGGGCGACCGCGACGGACTGGTACGTCGGTTCGACGTAATAGCCGGAATTGTTCAGCACCTTCGCCACGGGGAATCCCGACTTGAGTGCGTAGGAATACTCGACGTAGGTGATCGCGCCCTCGCCGTAGTTCTGACTCACGTACCCCGCGACACCCAGTGACCCGCTCTGCGCCTTGAACGCCGAGGTCAGCGACGGGAACTGCGAGGTCATCCCCCGCGTCCAGATGCTGGGGAACTGTTTCGACATCCACAGCGTGAACTGCGCGCTCGTCCCCGATCCGTCCGAACGGACGACCGGCGTGATGGCCTTATCGGGCATCGCCAGCGCCGGGTTGTCCGCCTGGATGGCGGGGTCGTTCCAGTTGGAGATCGCACCCGAGAAGATCTTCGCGATCACCTCGCCCGAGAGCCGCAGGTTCGTCACCTGTTTGCCGGCGATCTTCAGGTTGTACATGAGCGAGGTGCCACCGGCGACGATCGGCATGTAGGCGTATTTGACAGGAGGGATCTCTGGCGCCGAACCGTCCTCAGGCTGAGACTGGAACGGGATCTCGCTGATCGCGAAGTCCACTGTCTGGTTGATGAAATCCTGGCGGCCCGCACTCGATCCCGTCCCCGAATAGTTGACGGTCATGCCGTAGTTGCCGGCGACGTTCTTCCGCCACTGGTCGAGCGCATTCTGCGACCACGTCGAACCCGATCCAGAGACGGGTACGTAGCTGTCGGCGTGAGCCGGGGCCGCAGCAGCCAGGACCAGCAGCGCCGCCGCAAGAGCGCCGGCGACAAAACGAAATGGGCGAGCGAGGTTCACGGCATGCTCTCTTCAGGGGACGGTGAGGGTCGGTGTAGCGACTCAGAGTGGGACTTCTCCACGCGGCGACGGACGATGCGCTCGAGATCGCGCTCGGACGCTGCCACGGCGGCACGACGTTGACGGTCCGAGAGCTGCCCTGCCCCGCGTCCGCCGATGACGCGCGCAACGAGGAAGAGGATCAGCACCACGATGACAAGGGTCGCCGCGGCCCCGAAGCCGCGCGCGATCATGTTCGGCTCGGGCGACTTGACGAAATCGAACACCTGCAGCGGGAGCGAGATCATCGGGCCGGCGAAGGGGTTGAGGTTCATCTCGGCAGTGACACCGGAAGTGAGCAGCACTGGCGAGGTCTCACCGATTCCGCGTGCGGTGCCCAGGATCACAGCAGTGACGAGGCCCGACCGCGACGTCGGCAAGACGACGGTCCACACGGTGCGCCAGCGGGTCGATCCCAACGCGTACGAGGCCTCGCGCAGGTTGTTCGGCACGAGCCGCAGCACGACATCGGAGGCCCGGATGATGATCGGCAGCATCATGACGCTGATCGCGAGCGCGGCGGCGAAACCTGAGCGCTGATTGGTGATGAGGGTAACGACCGCGGCGTATACGAACAGGCCGGCGACGATCGAAGGGAGCGCCGTCATCGCGTCCGACACCGTCCGCACGAATCGAGCGAACGGGCCGCCGATCTCATTCATGAATACCGCCGTGGTGATACCGAGCGGAATGGTGATCGCGAGGGCGATCGAGATCTGGATGAGTGTCCCCATGATCGCGTGCGCGATCCCGCCCACGCTCAGTGGATCGAGCGGCCCGGCAAGCTTCATCGTCTCGACGAAGAAGTTCGGGTTGAGCAGAGCCGGGATGCCCCGGAACACCGTGAATCCGAGCACGAAGACGAGCGCACTCAGGAGGATCGCCCCCGCCGACCAGAACAGCGCCGTCATGATGCGCTCGCCGACGGTCAGCCGGTCGGCGCGCAGCGACGAGAGCACCGCATAGATGCCGATGAAGGCGACGAAGGAGATCACCGCCCACCCGATGAACCCGGTCATCGGAGTCAGCCAGCCGAACAGCAGCGAGGCGACCGCGAGCCCAGCGGCGAGCGCTCCGAGCACGTTGAACGCGTCGTCGAGGGGAATCGAGCGGAGGTCGCGCCTGGCGCCCGTCGCGTCGCTCCGCACCGGCACGACCGTGCGCTGCACGGCTGGCTGCCCGGCATCCACGTGAGATCTCGAGTCGAGGATCGTCATCAGTTGCTCTCCGCTCCCGACCGGCTGCGCGCGACGATGGTCGACGCCGTGAAGTTGATGATCAGGGTGATGATGAACAGCACGAGACCCGCGGCCATGAGCGCCGACAGCCCGAACTGGCTCGACTCGCCGTAGCGCAGCGCGATGAGGGCCGACACCGAGTTCGTGCCGGTCTTCAGCACCTGCCAGTTGATCGTGAAGATCGGCGAGATGATCATCACGACCGCGATCGTCTCGCCGAGCGCGCGGCCGAGCGCGAGCATCGTCCCGCCGATGATGCCGCCGCGCCCGAACGGCAGGACAACGGTCTGGATCATGCCCCACCGGGTCGACCCGAGTGCGAGCGCACCCTCGCGCTCGCCGAGCGGCGCCTGCGAGAACGCCTCGCGCATGACCGAGGTCTGAGTGGGCACGATCATCAGGGAGACGACGATCCCGGCGATGAAGGCCGACGACGTGAACGCCCCCGCGTCGGTGATGCGCGCACCCGCGTCGTCGGTGACCGCGAAGATCGGGATCCAGCCGAAATAGGTCGAGATCCACTGCGACACCGGGATCACCCCGGCCTGCAGGAAGAACACCCCCCAGAGACCGAAGACCACACTCGGCACAGCGGCCATGAGGTCGACGAGCGAGATCAGCAGAGACTTCAGCTGCCCCGGCACGATCTCGCTGATGAGCAGCGCCGTGCCGAGCGAAAGCGGCACGGCGATCGTCAGGGCGACGAGCGCGATCGTCACGGTTCCGAAGAGCACCGCCGCGATGCCGAAGTCGTTCGACTCGGGCGCCCAGTTCTGCGTCCACAGGAACGCCGGACCCGAGCGCGTCAGCGCTTCGGAGGCTCGACCCGAGAGGAACACCCCGACTGCCAGCATGATCGCGACGGTCACTCCCCCGGCCGCGTAGCAGACGGTGCGGAAGATGCGATCGGCCCGCACCGGTCGTGATGTCAAGGAGCGCGGCTGCGGTGCCGCCGGGGCGGGGATGACCTCCGTCACGGATTCGATCGTCATGTCGCCTCCTTGGCGGCGCGGTTCGGATCACCGGCGAGCGGTGTCGGAGGGAAGGCGCCGAACGACAGCTCTGCGCGTGACGGGCGCGACGGGGACCGCGCTTCGCGTGGACAGGATGCCGCGGCGAAGTGAACGACGATGACTCGTGGCATGTCTTCGCCGTGTCGGGTGGATATGCGAGAGATGACGGAAGTCACGGTCGGCCGCTCTCGCTCGGGGTCGCGGCGGGCGTCGGCAGCGGCGTCGAGGTGCTCGTCGGAACCGGCGTCGGCGTGGAAGGCACCGCAGAGCGCGCGACGAGCGTCAGGACGACAACGGTGCCGACAGCCGCCACCTGGCCGGCGGCCGGCGACGCAGCGGACACCGTCGCGCCGCCGTCATCCGGCGCCTGGACCGCGTCGCGCGTGCCGAAGCCCGCCGCCGCGAGCTTCCCGATCGCCTCCGTGCGGCTCAGGCCGATGGTGTCCGGGACGACGTTTCGCCCCGTCGCGACGCGCAGCGCGACGACCGATCCGACCCGCGTGTACTCCCCGACGGCGGGCGTCGCCCCCAGCACGACGTCGACCTGCGACGGGGCGTCTTCGCGTGCGATGTCGCCGAGCACCAGTCCCTCACGCTGAAGCGCGGCGACCGCGTCGGAGAGCACGAGCCCCGTGATCGCCGGCACCAGCGCACGCGGCGCCTCCGTCTCGGTGGCGCTCGGCGGAGCCGGAGAGGATGCCTCCGTCGCGGTCGGCGCTGCGGGCGGCGCCGTGAGCGGCGTCGGAGCGTTCGAAGCCGCGATCGCCGAGATTCCCACCGCGGCGGTGATCGACGCGATCGCGAGCACCGCGATGAGAGGCGCCCCCCACCCGCCGCGCCCGGCGGGAGTCATCGCTGCCGGGGTCACCTCCGAGCGCGGGACATCCGGCCCCGCCGGCACGCTCGTCCGATAGACACGGGTGAGAGCCGTGCGATCCTGAACAGTGGCCGCGTAAGGAGCGTCGCCCTTACCGCCGTCGGATTCGAGAGACGCCGCCGGCAGCTCCGCGACCTCCGGCATTGCGGCCCGGAGCGCCGCGGCCATTGCAGCCGCATTCGGAAATCGGTCGTCCGCCCGCTTCATCATCGCCGTCGTGACGATCCGATCGACCGCGCGAGGCACGCCGCTGCGGCGCGACGACGGCACCGGCGGAGGCGCCGACAGATGGGCGCGCGCGACGACCGCGGTGTCGCCCACGAAGGGAGGCGAGCCGGTCAGCGCGAAGTAGAGCGTCGCCGCCACCTGATACAGGTCGCTCCCCTCGGCGACCGCCCCGGCCGATACCTGCTCGGGCGAGGCATAGGGCACGCTCGCCACGACTCCGAGCGAGGCCTCCGTCGTCGCACTGCTCAGCAACGGGTCTGCGCCCGCGGTCGAACGGCCCGGAACGTCGGCGAGCCCGAAGTCGAGCAGGCGGACGCTGCGCGCGAACGCGGGGGCATCCAGCGGCACGGTCAGCAGGAGGGGATCGATCATCACGTTCGCCGGCGTCACGTCGCGATGCACGACGCCGCAGGCGTGGGCCGCCTGCAGAGCGTCCAGCAGAGCGGTCGCGACGACGATCGCCGCATCCACCGGCAACGGTCCGTGATCGGCCACATGATCGGCGAGGCTCGTGCCCGCGACGAGCTCCATGGCGATCCAGACGACGGGCGGCTCTGCGGAGTCGACGCCCTCATCGATCACCCGGGCGATGCCGGGGTGATCGACGGTCTGCGCTGCGCGGACCTCTTCGAAGAAGGCATCCCAGACGGCACGGTCCGCCGCGAGGTGCGGGTGGAGGAGCTTCAGGGCCACGGCGCCGCCGCTGCGCGCGTCGACAGCTTCGAACACCGACGCCGTGCCGCCCGCGCCCAGCAGTCGTCGCAGCTGGAACCGCCCCGCGATGAGCCCGTCGGTCATTGCAGCAGCAACGGCGTCGTCGCGTCGGGGTGCTCATGGCCAGTGCCATCGGCGGCGGTCTCGGCGGCGGTCTCGGCGAGTTCACGCACGAGTCGCATCGCGAGGAGGGCGGCGCTCTCCGCGGTCGAACGCTTCTCGTACCGCCGCGCCCCGATCATCACGATCTCGGTGCCGTGGCTGACGAACCATCCGGTACTGCGCAGCCGCGGCGCCGGCGACGTGTGCACCTGGAGTTCGTGTGCCCGACGCAGCAGTTGAGCGACGTCGGCAGCCACCGCCCTCTCGTCGCTGTGCAGCACGCTCGCTCGCGAGATCTCGCGCCGGTTCTCACTGACGAGGCGCCAGGACACCGCCGCCTGCGTGCGAGCGAGCTCCGTCTGGGCTGTCCAGAAGATGTCCTGACTTCCCTGCCCCGCCGCCATCTCGCGCACGGTGCGCAACCAGTCGGCAGCCGCGGTGTGGTTCGCGGCGGCGAAATGCGCGTAGAGAATCCGCGCGGACATGGTCGACCTTCCGCGGCACCGCTTATCGGGGGACGCCGAGCCGCGCCCCGAATGCTCCTGCCGCCGTGCGACCGGCAGCGGTCTGCGAGGTGAACGAGAGCGCTCCGATTGGACGACGAGCGGTTGCGTACCGCGCTTCCCCGGGCCGAGCGAGCGGAGAACTGCGCCTGCGCCGCTACGATGCCCCCATGGACGCGGTGGAGAGCTGGCACGACTTCAACGTGGCGATCGTCGGGGCTGCCGCCGCGCTCGCTGGTCTCGTGATCGTCGCGGCGAGCGTCAACATCGGCGATATCGTCAAAGAGACGTCGCTCACCTCGCGACTGGCCTCGGGGATCAGCGGCCTGGTGCTCGCGCTCACGGCATCCGCGATCGGCCTCATGCCCGCGATCAGCGACGTCGCCTACGGGGTCTCGGTACTGATCGTCGCGGCCGGATTCCTCGCGTTCCCCGTGCAGGCTGCTCGACGCATCGTCGAGAACCGGCACCCGGAGAACCGGGCGCGCTTCTTCAAGGTCGTGCTCGGTCTCGTCGCTCCGCTCGCATACCTGATCGGCGGCGTCATGCTGGCGGTGGGGATGCCGGGCGGGCTGCTGCTGTTCGCCATCGGGTCGATCCTCTCGATCGTCGCGGCACTGATGATCTCGTGGGTGGTGCTCGTCGAAGTGCTGCGCTGATCGCGATCGTCGAGCGGCCGCCCCGCGCGCAGCTCAGGGACGAGGAAGCGGCTCCGGCAACGACGGCTGATCGGGCGCTCCGCCCTCTCGGCGCGGACGGAGTCGCCCTCCGGTCGCGGCGAGCCAGCAGCCGACGAGCACGATCGGGAATCCGATGAGGAGCCCTCCCGACAGATCCTCGCCGAGCACGACGATGCCCAAGGCGATCGCGACGACCGGATTGACGTAGGTGAACAGCGGTGCCCGCACCGGTCCGACCTCGCCGATGAGGGCGAAGAACGCGAGGAAGGCGACGGCGGTGCAGAGGATGCCGAGGGCCACGAGGGACACCGTGCTGCGCACGGTCGGCACCTCGTGCTGGGTGAGGAGTGCGACCGGCAGGTAGGCGATGCCGACGGCCAGGAGCGACAGGGTGATCGTGCCGATCGAGGGGACCCGTGCGAGCTTCGTCGCGACGATGAACGGTGCGACGGCGTAGAGGAAGGCCACGAGGAGCACTTCGCCGAGGGCGCCGAGCGCGCTGGCGGGGTCGGCGACGGCGAGGCCGGGGCCTGCGACGATGACGCCGACGCCGAGAAACCCGATCGCGAGACCCGCCGCCCGGGTGGGAGAGAGCATCGTGCGATCGCCGCGGGCGAGGGCGATGCCTGCCGCGAACAGCGGCACGGTCGCGACGAGGAGCCCCGTGAGACCGGACGGAAGCGTCAGCTCGGCGTGGCCGAGCAGGAAGAAGGGACCCGCCATCTCGATCGCGCCGAACGCGAGCACCCAGGGCCAGAGCTTCAGGGCGGGGCGCAGCGCGCCGCGGCGGATCGCGAGCGGCAGCAGGATGAGTGCGCCCAGGAGCGTGCGCCCCGCGACGATCGCCGCGGGTGAGAACGAGTCGACGGCCTCCTTGATGAGCAGGTACGGGATGCCCCAGAGGATCGCCATCGCGCCGTACAGCAGCCAGGCGCGCCCGGACACACCGTGCGCGGGGCCACCATGCGCGCGAGCAGCCGGGTGCGGGCGGGCAGGCCGAGCCATCACATGCTCCGGCGGCCCTCGAAGGCGCGTCCGAGCGTGACCTCGTCGGCATACTCGAGATCGCCGCCGACGGGGAGCCCCGACGCGAGTCGGGTCACCCGGATCTCGAGCGTATGGAGAAGACGGCTGAGGTAGGTCGCCGTCGCCTCCCCCTCGAGATTCGGGTTCGTCGCGAGGATGACCTCCTGCACCGTGCCGTCGGCGAGGCGCTGCATGAGCTGCGTGATGCGCAGATCGTCGGGACCGATCCCCGCGATCGGGCTGATCGCCCCGCCGAGCACGTGGTAGAGACCGCGGAACTCGCGCGTGCGCTCGATGGCCGAGACGTCCTTCGCGTCTTCGACGACGCAGATGAGGGTCTGGTCGCGCCGCGGATCGCGACAGATCGCGCACCGCTCCTGCTCGCTGACGTTGCCGCAGATCTCGCAGAACCGCACCCGTTCGCGCAGTTCGCCGAGGAGGTGCGACAGCCGCGACACGTCGAAGGTCGGCGTCTGCAGGATGTGGAACGCGATGCGCTGAGCGGACTTCGGGCCGATGCCCGGCAGTCGCCCGAACTCGTCGATGAGATCTTGGACGATGCCGTCGTACATGGAGTCTCAGGAACCTCTCGGTCGGTCAGTTGAAGCGCGTGGGTGGAGTGTGCGGCTCTTCCCGCACGAAGGTGGCACCGAGGACCTGCCGCACGACGGCTTCTCCGACCCGTTCGATGCCGTTCATCCGCGGTGCGCGGGGGCCGGCGGCGGGTACCGCCCGTTCCGGAGCGGGGCGCTCGACGGCAACGGGAGCCCGCGGCGGCACGGGAGCCTCATCGTCGGGTGGCGGCGGAATGTCGTTCTCATCCTCGGGCGGGATCTCGGAGAGCGGCACGACGTCGCCGTCGTGAAAGCGCTCGTGCACGCCCTCTCGCTCGAGCGTGAGCGTCCGCGCGGCGGATGCCGCGGCATCCTCGGGCTCATCGTCGACCGCCAACTGCGCCGCCGGGACGGGGGCGGCACCGTCCGGCGTGCTCGTCGGGATGGCGGCGACCACCCAATCGGTGACGGGGGCGGATGCCGCGGGCGTCGGCCGATCGGGCGGCGCGGCGCCCCCGCGGGCTGGTGCGGGTGCGGGGGACGCGGCGGGTGCGGACACCGGCGCGCTCAGCGGCGCGGCGGCGGACGGCACGGGTGGGGCCGTCGGTTCGGACGCGGCAGGTGAGTTCGGCGGGGCGGTCACCCCGCCGACCGGTCCGTCAGGCGTGTCGGCACCGGGTCGCGGCGGCCCGCCCGGGCCGGGATCACTCGGGTTCTCGTCGTGGCGCGCGACGTACTTCACCCGCACGCCGAGCACTCCGAGGATCGCCCCCCGCAGATCCTCGCTCGGGCCCTTGCCCGCGGCGAGCTTCTTGAACGCGGCGACATCGCTCGCACTGCGGAAGCTCAGCGTCAGCACGTCGTCGCCGTAGGCGATCGGGGTCGCACCGGTCGCGAGCATCCACGAGGTGCGGCTCACCTGTTCGAGATTCCCCAGGATCTCGGGCCACGCGTCGCGCATCCTGTCGAACGTCACGGGACCTGCAGGCACCGCGTTGTCGACGGGCACCGCGTTTTCGGCGGGCACCGCGTTCTCTGCGGGAGCGGCCACGGGCGGGGCGGGCGCCGTGTCGACGCGCTCCTCCCGCGGCGCGGCCGGGGAGACGGCGGATGCCGTCTCGACGCTCTGCCCACGGGGTGCAGCCGGGCGAGCCGGCGCCGCCGGAGCGGCCGCCGGCGGACCCGGCGCGGCGACGGGAGCCGCGGCATCCGTCGCCGTCGACGCCAGGACGCGCGCCACGAGCAGCTCGAGCTGCAGACGCGGGGATGTCGCTCCGGACATGTCGTCGAGGGTGCCGACGACGAGGTCGGCGATGCGCGAGAGCCGCTCAGCGCCGAAAGCAGCCGCCTGATGCGACATCCGCTCGAGCTCGTCTGCGGGGATGCCGCGCAGCACCGCCGACGCGCCCTCGCCGGTCGCGGCGATGATGATGAGGTCGCGCAGGCGTTCGAGCAGGTCGTCGACGAAGCGGCGCGGATCCTGACCGGTCTGCACGACGCGATCGACGGCGGCGAAGGCCGCGCCGGCGTCGTGCGCGCCGAACGCTCCGACCACCTCGTCGAGCAGTTCCGCGTGCGTGTACCCCAGGAGCGCGACGGCGCGGGCGTAGGTGACGGCGCCCGCTTCGGAGCCGGCGATGAGCTGATCGAGCAGCGACAGCGTGTCGCGCGGCGATCCTCCGCCGGCACGCACGACGAGCGGCAGCACACCGGGCTCGACCTCGACGCCCTCCTGCGTGCACAGCTCTTCGACGTAGGCGAGCATCGCGGCCGGCGCGACGAGCCGGAACGGGTAGTGGTGCGTGCGCGAGCGGATCGTGCCGATGACCTTCTCGGGTTCGGTCGTCGCGAAGATGAACTTGACGTGGTCGGGCGGCTCTTCCACGAGCTTCAGCAGGGCGTTAAAGCCCTGCGGCGTCACCATGTGCGCCTCGTCGAGGATGAAGATCTTGAACCGGTCGCGGGCGGGGGCGAAGATCGCCCGCTCGCGCAGGTCGCGTGCATCGTCGACGCCGTTGTGGGATGCCGCGTCGATCTCGACGACGTCGAGCGATCCGCCCCCGCCGCGCCCGAGCTCGACACAGCTGTCGCATACGCCGCACGGGGTGTCGGTCGGGCCCTCTGCGCAATTGAGGCACCGCGCGAGGATGCGGGCGGAGGTCGTCTTTCCGCAGCCGCGCGGACCGCTGAACAGGTAGGCGTGGCCCACGCGGTCGCCGCGCAGGGCGGTCATGAGCGGATCGGTGACCTGGGACTGCCCGATCATCTCGCCGAACGACTCCGGCCGGTAGCGGCGATAGAGGGCTGTGGTCACCCGACCAGCCTACGGCGTGCCGCCGACATCGCGCCGGGCGGGCGTCGACGGGGAACAGCCGTGCCGCTTCGACGGTTGCACCCGACGTGGAGCCCGAAGCCGTCGACGTCGTCGTGATCGGCGCGGGGCAGGCCGGGCTGTCTGCCGCGTATCACCTGCGCCGGCGCGGGTACTCCCCCGCTCCCGCCGACTCCGGACCCTCCTACGTGATCCTCGATCACGACGATGCCCCCGGCGGGGCCTGGCAGCACCGGTGGGCGTCGTTGAAGATGGCGACGGTCAACGGCATCCACGAACTCCCCGGCTTCCCCGTCCCGCCTGCCGATCCGGCTGCGTCCGCGCGCGACGTGCTCCCCGCGTACTTCGCCGCGTACGAGGAACGCTTCGACCTCCGCGTGCAGCGTCCGATCACGGTCCGCGCCGTCCGCCGCCAGGGCGACGATCCGCACGGGCGCCTCCTCGTCGAGACGGACGCGGGCGTCTGGGCCGCCCGCTTCGTCGTCAACGCTACGGGAACGTGGCGACGCCCGTTCTGGCCGCACGCGCCCGGCGCCGAGACCTTCCGCGGTCGTCAGCTGCACGTGCACGACTACGTCTCGGCCGAGCAGTTCGCCGGCGAGCGGGTCGTGATCGTGGGGGCGGGGATCTCGGCCGTCCAGCTGCTCGACGAGATCTCGCACGTCGCCGAGACGTTCTGGGTGACACGCAACGAGGTGACGTGGGATGCCGCGGAGTTCGACACTGCGGCACGCATCGCCGCGATCGCGGGCGTCGAGGAACGCGTGCGCCGAGGCGAGCCGCCCGGAAGCGTCATCTCGGTGACCGGTCAGCACCGTACCGCCTGGTCGGAGTCGGCGCGTGCGCGCGGCGTGCTCGTGCGGCATCCGATGTTCACGGCGATCGAGCCGGACGGCGTCCGCATGCCCAACGGCACGTTCGAACGCGCCGACGCCATCCTGTGGGCGACGGGGTTCCGCGCGGACATCGCCCACCTCGCCCCGCTGGGGCTGCGCACTGCGGCCGGTGGCATCCGCGTCGCGAACGGGCGTGCGATCGACGAGCCGCGGCTGTTCCTCATCGGCTACGGACCGTCGCAGTCGACGGTCGGCGCGAACCGCGCCGGAAGGGATGCCGTGCGCGCGATCGTCGCGGAGACCGCTCGTCAGACGACGAGCGACAGTGACATGATCCCCACCGACGAGGCCATCGCCAGGTACTGAGCGCGCGCCAGCCGGCCGTGCGACCGCACCGCGAGCGCGGCGGATGCCACGATGTATGCCACGGCACCGGCAACCGCGGCGACGGCGAGCGCGGGCGTGCCGGAATGGTGGTGCGAGGCTGCGGTCACCGCCGCGCCGCCCACCATGGCGAGCATCATGGCCGCCATCACGACCATGCCGGCCGCCGAGTGCACGGCCATCGAGACGTCGTCTCCGCCCAATCGGAGGCCTCTCACGCGCCCGCGCACCGCGGCCAGCGCCATCCCGCCGACGACGAGTGCAGCCGTCCAGAACGCTGCCGGGACGAAAGCGGTGACGGCGGCATCCCACATCGCAAGCATCATGAGCAGGGCGGCGCCGACCTCGAGGGCTCGCGTACGCCGACGATCCGCCGCGAGGCAGCACAGGCCGACGGCGGCCGGCGCGAGCGCGAGGACGTGGAAGGTCACACGATCAACCGTGGCGCCCCGCCCCCACCTCGACCATGCCCGCGCACGCACGGGTGATGACCGTCCGCGCAGAGTGACCCCGCTGAGGTCCGCGAGGGGTCGCGACACGCGGCGTGGCACCCGCGCGCCACCGCGTGTCGCGACCCCTCGCGAGACCGGGCGACGCGCCCGCGTCAGGAGTCGATGCCGAGGTTCCCGTGCTCCTCGCGATGCGCGGCGTCGACGATCGGCACGGCGCCCGTGATGACGGGGATCGTGGTCGTCGCCGTCGTGATCGGGACGGATGCCGACAGGAGCGTGCCGTCCTCGCGGAGCGTCTCGCCGATGTCGCTGAGCGTCGGCCGCCCCGAGAGCACCGGACCCTGACCGTCGAGCGGAACCGTGACCGATCCCCCGCCCGCGACCTCGTAGCCGGTCCCGCGCACGAGGAAGGCGACGGCATCGCCCGCCCCCGCAGTGACGGTGAGCGCATCCTTCGTGATCTCGATGTGCAGCGACGTACCGTGCCACTGCAGCGGGAACGACAGCGACGGCCAGTCGGCGGGAAGGCGCGGGTCGAAGGACAGCTCGCCCCAGTGGTCGCGCATTCCGCCGAAGCCCGCCACGAGCGCGGTCCACACCCCGCCCGCCGAGGCGACGTGCACGCCGTCGGCGGCGTTGTGGTGGAGGTCGCCCAGGTCGACGAAGATCGACTGCGAGAAGTACTCCAACGCGAGATCCTGGTACCCGACCTCCGCCGCGAGGATCGCCTGCACGACCGCCGACAGCGTCGAGTCGCCCGTGGTCAGCGGGTCGTAGTACTCGAAGTCGGCGAGCTTCTCCTCGTCGGTGAAGTGGTTGCCCTGCAGATACAGCGCGAGCACGACGTCGGCCTGCTTGAGCACCTGATAGCGGTAGATCACGAGCGGGTGGAAGTGCAGCAGCAGCGGGCGCTGCTCGGGGGGCGTCGACTCGAGGTCCCACACCTCGCGCTCGAGGAAGACGGCGTCCTGGGGGTGGATGCCGAGGCCCTCGCTGTACGGGATGTGCATGGCCTCCGCCGCGGCATCCCAGCCCTCCGCCTCCTCCGCGCCGAGACCGAGGCGCTCCACCATGAGGGCGTACTCCTCAGGCGCGCGCTCCGCCATCTCGGTGACGACGCGCGCGGCGAAGCGCAGGTTGTAGCGGGCCATGACGTTCGTGAAGAGGTTGTCGTTGACGACCGTCGTGTACTCGTCGGGCCCGGTGACGCCGTGGATGTGGAAGACCTCCGGCGCCCCGTCCTCGTTGAAGCGCCAGAACCCGAGCGTCGACCACAGGCGCGCCGTCTCGACGGCGATGTCGACACCCTCGCGGTAGAGGAACTCGTCGTCGCCCGTCGCGCGCACGTACTTGCCGAGCGCGAAGCTGACGTCCGCGTTGATGTGGTACTGCGCCGTCCCGGCGGCGTAGTAGGCGGATGCCTCTTCGCCGTTGATCGTGCGCCAGGGGAAGAGAGCCCCCGCCTCGTTGAGCTGCCCCGCGCGCTTGCGCGCCGCGGGGAGCATGAGGTAGCGCATGCGGAGGGCGTTGCGCGCCCACAGGGGGCTCGAGTAGATGAGGAACGGGAGCACGTAGATCTCGGTGTCCCAGAAGTAGTGACCGCTGTAGCCCGAACCGGACACGCCCTTCGCCGGCACGCCCTGCCCGTCGGCGCGGGCAGCCGCCTGCGCAAGCTGGAACAGGCACCAGCGCGTCGCCTGCTGCAGGTCCGGGTGCCCGCCGATGACGACGTCGGAACGTTCCCAGAAGGCGGCCATCCAGGCCGCCTGGCGGTCGTACTGCTCCTGCACGCCCTCCGCCTCGACACGGTCGAGGGTGCGGCGTCCGCGATCGACGAGCTCGCGGGCGGGCACGCCGCGCGACGTGTGATAGCTCACGAGCTTCGTCACGGTGATGGGCACGCCCGCCTTCGCCTGCACCCGGAAGACGTTCTTCGCGATGTCGGGCTCGATCGAGGTGCGGGCGGAGTACTCGTTGTCCGTCTCGATGAGGTGGTCGGCGACGAGGGAGAGCGTCATCCCGGAGGCGCTCACCCGGTACGACAGCGCCGAGCGCCCGCCGTCCTGCCAGTACTCCTGAGGCTGGAGGACGCGCTCGGAGATCCTCTCGGCCTTGCGCGGATCGAAGCCCGCCTTGCCGCCGCCGGGTGCCTTGCCGCCGTAGACGTCCTCGCCGTCCTGCCGGTTGATGAGCTGGCAGGCGATCGTGACGGGGGCGTCGGCGTTCAGGACGGTGACCGTGACGCGCATGATCGCGAGGTGCTTCTCCTCGAACGACACCATGCGGTCGGCCTCGATGACGACGTCCTTGCCGCTCGGCGTCATCCAGCGGAGCCGGCGGGTGAGGACACCGGTGCGCATGTCGAGCACGCGCTCGTACTCGCGGACGTCCGCGAGGTCGAAGGAGAGCGGCTCGTCGTCGACGTAGACGCGCATGACCTTGGCATCCGGCGCGTTGATGATCGTCTGACCGACCTCGGCGAAGCCGTACGCCTGCTCGGCGTGGCGGATCGGGAAGACCTCGTGGAACCCGTTGATGAAGGTGCCGTGCTCGTGCGCATGGCGCCCTTCGGGGTGGTTGCCCCGCAGTCCCAGGTAGCCGTTGCCGAGGGCGAACATCGTCTCGGTCACGCCGACGTCGTCGAGCGAGAACTTCTTCTCGACGAGACGCCATTCGTCGACGGGGAAGCGGTCGCGATCCATCCTGTCCATCCCTTCGGTCGTGCCGTTCTCGGGGGTGCTGCGCATCATCGGACGAACGCCGCGAGGTCGTCCACGACGAGCGTCGCACCGAGATCGAGGAGCGCCTGGGCCCCCGCGCCCCGGTCGACGCCGACGACGAGCGCGAAGCCCGCCGCGGCGGCGGAGGCGACGCCCGAGTGCGCATCCTCGACGGCGGCGCTGCGGGCCGGGTCGACGCCGAGCATCCGGGCGCCCTCGGCGAACATGTCGGGTGCCGGCTTCGAGCGCAGCTGCTCGCGTTCGGCGACGACACCGTCCATCACGACGGGGAAGAAGTCTCGGATGCCGGCGGCGCGAAGAACCTCTTCGGCGTTCTTCGAGCTCGACACGACGCCGATCGGCGTGCCGGCCGCGCGCAGCTGCTCGATCAGGGCGAGCGATCCGGGATAGGGCGCGATCCCCTCGCTGCGCAGGACGCGCGCGAACACCTCGTTCTTGCGGTTGCCGATGCCGCACACCGTGTCGGCCGTCGGCGGATCGGACGGATCGCCCCACGGGATCTCGACGTCACGCGAGCGCAGCAGGCTCGCGACGCCGTCGTAGCGCTGCTTGCCGTCGAGCCAGCGGAAGTAGTCGTCCTCGGTGTACGCGGGCTCGATCGCCCACGCCGTGAACAGCTCGGTGAACATCGTCTGCCATGCGTGCATGTGCACCTCGGCGGTCGGCGTGAGGACGCCGTCGAGGTCGAAGAGGACGCCGTCGAAGGTCGCGAGATCGGGAAGCTCGTTCGTCACTGTGCCAGCGTAGTCGCGGGGTGTGTCCGGTGCGTGACGTTCTCAGTCGCGCGCGGTGGCCGCGCGCGCGACCTCGAGGGTCTGGCGCGCGATCTCGAGCTCCTCGTTGGTCGGCACGACGAGGACCGTGACGGCGGAATCGTCGGCGGAGATGACGCGGATGCCGCGCTCCCGGCGCTCGTTGCGCTCGGGGTCGAGGCGGATGCCGAGGAACTCCAGCGTGGCCAGTGCCTGCGCCCGGACCAGGGCCGAGTTCTCACCCACCCCCGCCGTGAACGAGATGACGTCCACACCGCCGAGCTGCGCGATGTAGGCGCCGATGTAGGCGCGGATCCGGTGGATGTACACGTCGAAGGCGAGCATCGCGGCGCCGTCGCCCGCCTCGCGGCGCTGCTCGATGTCGCGCATGTCGCTGACGCCCGCGAGCCCCAGCAGGCCGCTGCGCTTGTTGAGCAGGGTGTCGAGCTCGCCCGGAGTCATGTCTTCACGGCGCGCCAGCACGAGGAGCACCGAGGGATCGAGGTCGCCCGAGCGCGTGCCCATCACGAGCCCCTCCAGCGGGGTGAGCCCCATCGAGGTCTCCACCGAGTGGCCGCCGTCGATCGCGGTGATCGACGCGCCGTTGCCGAGGTGCAGGACGATCTGCGTGAGTTCGCGCAGCGGGCGGTCGACGAACCGGGCCGCCGCCTCGCTCACGAACTTGTGGCTCGTGCCGTGGAAGCCGTATCGGCGGATGCGGTGCTTCCGCGCGAGGTCGCGGTCGATCGCGTACGTGTAGGCCGCGGGCGGGAGGGTCTGGTGGAACGCGGTGTCGAAGACGGCGACGTGCGGGATCTCGGGGAACGCCGCGCGCGCGGCGCGGATGCCCTGCACGGCCCCCGGGTTGTGCAGGGGCGCCAACAGCGACAGCTCGTCGATGTTGATCTCGACGAGGTCGGTGATCAGGGTGGGGTGGAAGAAGCGCGCCCCGCCCTGCACGACGCGGTGGCCGACGGCGGCGAGCTGTGCCTCCGCCAGCGACGGGCCGGCATCCTCGAAGGCCTGCAGCATGAGAGCGAATCCCACCGCGTGATCGGGGATCGGCAGCTCGATCGCCGTCTTGACCCCGTCGACCTCGTGCGTCGCGGCGCCGAGCGGCTCGCCGATGCGCTCGACGAGGCCGGATGCCAGGGCCTCCTGCGTCTCGACATCGATGAGCTGGTACTTGAACGACGACGAGCCGCTGTTGATGACGAGGACGACGCTCATGCGGTGGGGTCCGTTCCCGCAGGCTGTGCCTGCGCCTGGATCGCGGTGATCGCGATCGTGTTGACGATGTCGTCGACCAGCGCTCCGCGCGAGAGGTCGTTGATGGGCTTGTTGAGCCCCTGCAGCACCGGGCCCATCGCGATCGCGCCCGCCGAGCGCTGGACCGCCTTGTAGGTGTTGTTGCCGGTGTTGAGATCGGGGAAGACGAAGACGGTGGCGCGGCCGGCGACCTGCGACTCCGGCATCTTCGCCTTCGCGACGGCGGCGTCGGCGGCCGCGTCGTACTGGATGGGCCCCTCGACGAGCAGGTCGGGCGTGCGCTCGCGGACGAGAGCGGTCGCCGAGCGCACCTTCTCGACGTCGGCGCCGAAGCCCGACTCGCCCGTGGAGTACGAGAGCATCGCGATGCGCGGATCGATGCCGAACTCGCGCGCGGTCGCCGCGGAGGAGATCGCGATGTCGGCGAGCTGCTCGGCCGTCGGGTCGGGGATGACGGCGCAGTCGCCGTAGACGAGGACGCGGTCGGCGAGCGCCATGAGGAAGACGCTCGAGACGACCGACACCCCCGGACGGGTCTTGATGATCTCGAACGCCGGGCGGATCGTGTGCGCGGTCGTGTGGGCGGCGCCCGAGACCATGCCGTCGGCGAGGCCCAGGTGCACCATCATCGTGCCGAAGTAGGAGACATCCGTGACGATGTCGGCCGCCTTCTCGTAGGTCACGCCCTTGTGCGCGCGGAGGCGTGCGTACTCGGTCGCGAACAGGTCGACGGTCTCCGGATCGAAAGGACTCAGGACGCGGGCGCCGGACAGATCGAGGCCGAGTTCGACGGCGCGACCGCGGACCTCGGCATCCTCGCCCAGGATCGTGAGGTCGGCGATGCCGCGCGCGAGGACGGTCGCGGCGGCCCTGAGCACGCGGTCGTCGCCCCCCTCGGGCAGGACGATGCGCTTGCGCTCGGTCCGCGCGGTCTCCAGCAGCTGGTACTCGAACATGAGCGGCGTCACGACGGCCGAGTGCGCGAGCCCGAGCGCCCGGGTCAGCTCCTCGGTGTCGACGTGCTGCTCGAAGAGCGCGAGCGCCGTGTCGAAACGGCGCTGGGAGCCCGCCGCGAGGCGTCCCCGACTGCTCATGACGCGCACGGCCGTGTCGTAGGTGTCGAGGTCGGTCTGCACGATCGGCAGCGACGAGTCGAGGCCGATCATGAGGTCGTGCACGACGGTCGGGAGGGGGAACGGGCCGTTGAGGATGATGCCCGAGATCGAGGGGAACGTCCCGGACGAGTTCGCCAGGAGGAGGCCGAGAAGGACTTCCGTGCGGTCGGCCGGGACGATGACGATGGCGCCCTCGGTGAGGCGCGGCAGGATGTTGTTGAGCGACATGCCCGCCACGACCACATCGAGCACTTCGCGGGTGAGCAGGTCGTCGTCGCCGCGCAGCAGGCGACCGTCGAGCTTGGGCATGAGGTCGCGGACCGCCGGCGCGACGAGGTAGACGTCCTCGGGGATCGCCCAGACGCTCACGGGCGCCTCGCGCGTGCCGTCCGCCGCGGGTGCGTCGGCGACGACCTCCCGGATCGCCGCGTTGATCTCGTCGAGGCGATCGGGGTCGGCGCGGTTCGTGATCACCGCGAACAGCTCCGCGCGGTGCTGGGCGAGGTCGCCGAGCGCGGGCACGACGAGGCGGACGAGCTCTTCCGGCGTGCGTGCGACGCTCAGCCCGAGGCGATCGCCTTCGCTGGCACGCCCGTTGAGGACGGCCAGGACGGGCGCGCCGAGGTTCGCCGCGATGCGTGCGTTGTAGCCGAGCTCGCTCGTCGAGCCGACGTCGGTGAAGTCCGACCCGACGATGACGACGGCGTCGCACTTCGCCTCGACGGCTTTGAACCGCTCGACGATCGTCGACAGCGCGGCATCCGGATCGCGGCGCACGTCGTCGTAGGTGACGCCGACCGATTCCTCGTAGTCGAGCTCCACCCCGATGTGCTGCAGCAGCATCTCGAGCACGTAGTCCCGCTCGATGTTCGACCGGGCGATCGCACGGAAGACCCCGACGCGCGGCGTCGTGCGGCTGAGCGCGTCCAGGACGCCGAGGACGACGGTGGACTTGCCCGAGAGACCCTCGGTCGACGTGATGTAGATGCTCTGGGCCACGCTGCCAGCCTACGGGCGCTCGTCGGCAGGTGGCCAGGAACGGCCCGGGGAAAAGAAAGACTCTCCGCGAACCCGGCAGAGCCTGGTTACCCTTGCTACGTTTCCGTCCTGGGGGAGTTGGCCTGGATGCCGCCTCGCGGAGAGCTTCTTGGAGTTTACCCGACGTCCGGCCCGCGGGGCGCCACACCGGGTTAGCATCGGTTCACGCGCGTCACCGGCGACGCATCGCCCCGCGCATCTCCCCGCGCATCGTCCTGACCACCGGGAGGCTGGCCGCTCATGACCCCCGCCCCGATCACCGCCGATGCGTTCGCGCGCCAGACCGACGCGATCCTCGCCTCGGTGTCGCGCGTCATCGACGGCAAACCGGCCGCCGTGCGCGCCGCGCTCGTGTGCCTCGTCGCCGAAGGACATCTCCTCATCGAGGACGTCCCCGGCGTCGGCAAGACGATGCTCGCGCGCGCACTCGCGGCATCCGTGGATGCGACGGTGCGACGCATCCAGTTCACGCCCGACCTCCTCCCCGGCGACGTCACGGGGGTCAGCGTCTACAACCCGGTCGAGCGCGAGTTCGAGTTCAAGCCCGGCGCGATCTTCGCCCAGATCGTGATCGCCGACGAGATCAACCGCTCCTCCCCCAAGACGCAGTCGGCGCTGCTGGAGGCGATGGAGGAGCGCCAGGTGACCGTCGACGGCCGCTCGCACGCGCTCGACGAGCCGTTCCTCGTCGTCGCGACGCAGAACCCGCTCGAGATGGAGGGCACGTACGCGCTGCCCGAGGCGCAGCGCGACCGGTTCATGATGCGGATCTCCATGGGCTATCCGGATGCCGCGAACGAAGCGCTCATGCTCCGCCAGCGCGACGTCGTGAACCCGCTCGACGCGCTCGCCCCGGTCATCGACGCCGCCGGCGTGCGCGGCCTCATCGCGTGGGCACGGAGTGTGCACGTCTCCCCCGCCGTCGAGGAGTACACCGTCGCGCTCGCCCGCGCGACGCGCGAGCACCCCGACCTGCGACTCGGCGCGAGCCCCCGCGCCACGCTGCAGCTCATCCGTGCGGCGAAGGTGTGGGCCGCGCTCGACGGCCGCGAGTTCGTGATCCCCGACGACGTCGCGAGCCTCGTCGAGCCGGTCTTCGCGCATCGGCTCATCGCGGTGCGGGGCGCGGCGACCGCCCGCGGGCGGTCGGGTGCGGACACCGTCGCAGTGACGCTCCGTGGCATCGTCGGTTCGGTGCGCGTGCCGCTGGCGGCGCGCTGAGGCGCACGGATGTCACGCTGGCCGCTCACCGCCCGGGGAACCGGAGCCGCCGTCCTGGCGCTCGTCGCCTTCATCGGCGCGCACGCGTTCCAGATCACCGAGCTGCTGTATGTGAGCGTGCTTCTCGCCGTCGCGCTCGTGGGGAGCGTCGCGACGCTCTACCTCGTCCGGCGCACCGAGCGCGTCGAGAGGTCCTTCGATCCGGATGTCGGCGCGGTCGGAAGCGACCTCGACGTCCACCTCCGGGTCGAGATCCGTTCGCCGCTGCCGACGGCGCAGGGGCGTTGGCACGACCGGCTTCCCGACGGCGTCACGGGCCCGGCCGACGGGATCTTCCCGCAGACCGGGTCGGGCATGCGGGCGGGCTCACGGGCGGCGCTGCTGCGATACTCCGTGACGCTCCGCCGCCGCGGCATCCGGAGCGTCGGACCGATCTCCGTCACCTCGACGGACCCTTTCGGCTTCGCACGGCGCCGCCACGCGATCGGCCGCGCCGTGCCGTTGACGATCACCCCCGCCGTCGTCGCGCTCGGCCCGCTGAGCGACCTGCCGGGTGACATCGGCGGCACGATGCACACGACCAGCGATCAGCTCGGTCAGGGTTCGGACAATCTCGTCCCCCGGCACTACACACCGGGCGATTCGATGCGCCGGATCCACTGGCGCGCGAGCGCGCACCGCGACGCGCTCATGGTGCGTCAGGAGGAGCAGGAGACCACCCCCGCCGCGCTCGTCGCGCTCGATCGCGCCTCGGCGCGCTGGCACGTCGAGGCGACGCGCGCGCCAGGCGCCGACCCCGCGTTCGAGGTCGCGGTCTGCGCGTGCGTCTCGATCGCCGCGCGCCTCGTGCAGGAGGGGTACCTCGTGACCGTCGTCGACTTCGACGGGACGCCGCTGTCCGATCCCCTCGACGGGGGCGATGCCGCCGGCATCGAACAGCTCGCGATCGATCTCGCGCCGGTCACCGCGCGACGCGACGGGTCGACGGAGGACCTCGCGGCGCTCCTCGCCGCACCGGTCTCGGAGGGCGCAACCGGGCCGCTCATCGTCATCGGGGGCGCGTTGACGTCGTCGGATGCCGCTGCGCTCGCGCCGCTCGCGCATCGCAGCGCGATGCCGGTGCTGTTCGCGATGATGCCGTCGCGGGATGCGCTCGCGGACGCCGCAGCGGCGGGATGGCGCGTCGCGGCGATCGCGACGGAGGACGACCTCGTCGACGCGTGGACCGACGTCGCCGAGCGGGGAGCGCACCGTGTCGGGCGGTGACGTGTACTCGACACGGGGCGCCGAGCGGCAGCGGCGGCCGCGGGGCGAACTGCGCCTCACGCTGACGATGTGGCTCGCGCTCCTCGCGACGCTGCCTCCGCTCGCACGCGTCATCCACACCGGCCCGTGGATGCCGGGCGCGGCGGTGCTCGCGGCGGTGCTTCTGGCGACGGGGTTCGGGCTGCGCCGGCGACGGGTGCCCGCGATCGGCGTGACGCTGGCAGAAGTCGTCGTCTGGGCCCTCGTCGTCACGGGGGGCTTCTTCTCCGGCACCGCCCTGTGGGGTTTCCTCCCCACCGGCGCGGTCGTGGCGGCGGTGCCGGAGGTCATCCGCACGGCCTCCGACGAGATCGCTTCGGGCGTGGCGCCCATCCCGGCGACGCCCGCGATGTCGTTCGTGATCGTCGCGTCGTTCGGACTTCTCGCGATCGCGCTCGATCATGTCGTGCTGTCGGCGAGGATGCCGCTGCTCGCGGCGATCGCGCTCGTCCTCGTGTGGCTGATCCCTTCGGTCGTCGTGCCGGCTCCCGTCGACATCGCCGCGTTCGTCGTGCTCGCGATCGCCGTGCTCGCCCTGATCCGAGCCGAGAACCGCACGCGCGAGGCACCGATCATGGCGACCCGGTCGGGCGGTGTCGCCGCCGTCGCCGTGGCGATCGGTGCCGTCGCGATCGTGGGGGCGCTCGTCATCGGTCCGGCCCTCCCGCACCCGGCGGTCGGGGGCGCGGGATCGGGAGCGGCGGCCCGGATCGACCCCTCCCTGGACCTCGGCAGCGACCTCCGCCGCCCGGGCGATACGCCGGTGCTGACGCTCCGCAGCGATGCGCCCCAACTGCCGAACCTGCGTGTGACGACGCTGTCGATCTTCGACGGGTCGGTGTGGATGCCGGATCAGCTGCGCTCCGTCGCCCTCGCCGATGCGCCACTCGAGCCCGTGCAGGTCGCCGAGGGCATCGCGACGACCGAGTACCGCACTCACGTCGAGGTGACGCAGCTGTCGTCGGCCTATCTGCCGATCCCCTACCCGGCCGTCGCGATCGACGGCCTCGAGGGCGCCTGGCGGTCGGTGCCGTACAGCCGCACGATCCTCAGTGCGCAGAACAGCGCCCAGGGGCAGAACTACGACGTCGTGGCAGAGGTGCCGCGACCGACGCTCGAGCAGATCCGGGCGAGCCAGGCGCGCCTCGCGGAGAACCGCGTCGACGTGTACGCCCTCCCCGAGGGGACGCCCGCGGTGATCGGCGACCTGGCCCGGCAGGTGACGGCAGGCGCGACGACCGACTACGACCGCCTGGAGGCGCTGCAGACGTGGTTCCGCGGCCCGGAGTTCACGTACTCCCTCACCGCCCCCGTCACCGACGGGTTCGACGACACCGGCGTCGCCGCCGTCGCGGCGTTCCTCGAGAAGAAGGCGGGCTACTGCATCCACTATGCGGGCGCGTTCGCCCTCATGGCGCGCGAGCTCGGGATGCCGTCGCGGATCGTCGTCGGCTTCCTCCCCGGCGGGTATACGGGCGATACGGTCGACGGGCAGCGCGTGGCGGCCGTGACGACGGGGCAGCTGCACGCCTGGCCGGAGGTGTACTTCGACGGCATCGGATGGGTGCCGTTCGAGCCGACGAAGAGTCTCGGCATCGCCACGCGGTATGTGAGCGCGGCCTCGTCGACCGGCGGGACGGATGCCGAGGAGTCCGGCCCGACCCCGACGCCCACCTCGAGCGCATCGGCGGGAGCCCGTCCCGACGAGGCGCGCGACGAAGCGACGGGCGGCACCTCCGGGCAGCCGGCTGCCGGAGGGGACCCGCGGCCCGCACTCCTGATCGTCCTCGGCGCGCTCGTGGTCGCCTCAGTGCCCGCCGCGGCGGGCGCCGCCCGCCGCGGCTTCCTCCGTCGCCGAGGTGGCGTCGCCGCCGCGTGGGTGCTCGTGCAGGACGCTGCGATCGACCTGGGAATCGCGGTATCCGCCGCGCAGTCGCCGCGAGCGTTCGGTGTGCGCCTCGTCGCGGAGGGGGCGCCGGAGGACGCGGTCGCCCGGCTCGTCGCGGCCGTCGAACGGGAGAACTATGCGCCGCGCGGTGGCGGCGCGGAGAGCGCAGCTCGCCATGGTGCCGGCGGCGCAGGCGGCACGGGCTCGCGTGACGGGATCGCGCAGGCCGATGCGATCCGCGTCGGCCTGCGCGCGCGCCGCGGCCCGCTCGATCGGGCGCGGGCCACGCTCCTGCCGCGGTCCCTCGTCGTGCGCCCGGGGTCGGCGTTCGCAGACAGAGACGCCCTGGTCTGAGCGGGGCTCAGACCAGGGCGTCGGCTCGGGTCGCGCTCAGACGCGCGCGGGCGTCTCCGTGCGGATGCCGTCGTCGACGGCATCCGCGGGCGCGGCATCCGTCGAGGCGTTGTCGTCATCGCCCGAGTCGTCCGAGAAGGGCTCGCCGTCGCGCGGCGCGTCGTAGAGGGCCACGTCGAGGATGCCCTCGCGCTTCGCGACGATCGTCGGGACGAGCGCCTGGCCCGCGACGTTGACCGCCGTGCGGCCCATGTCGAGGATCGGGTCGATCGCGAGGAGGAGGCCCACGCCTTCGAGCGGCAGACCCAGCGTCGACAGGGTGAGGGTCAGCATGACGGTCGCCCCGGTCGTGCCGGCGGTCGCGGCCGAGCCGACGACCGAGACGAGCGCGATGAGCAGGTAGGAGACGAAGTTGAGCTCGACGCCGAAGAACTGCGCGACGAAGATCGCGGCGATCGCCGGGTAGATCGCGGCGCAGCCGTCCATCTTCGTCGTCGCGCCGAGCGGCACCGCGAACGACGCGTACTCGCGCGGCACGCCGAGGTTCCGCTCGGTGACCCGCTGGGTGAGGGGCAGCGTGCCGATCGACGAGCGTGACACGAAGCCGAGCTGGACGGCGGGCCAGACGCCGGAGAAGTACTGCTTGATCGACAGGCCGTGGCTCTTCACGAGGATCGGGTAGACGACGAAGAGCACGAGCACGAGCCCCGCATAGACCGCGACGACGAACCAGACGAGGGTCAGCAGCTTGTCGGTGCCGTACTGCACGACGGCGGAGGCGATGAGGCCGAGGGTGCCGATCGGGGCGATGCGGATGATCCACCACAGCACCCGCTGGACGATCTTCAGGGTCGACTGCGTGAAGGCGACGAAGGGCTCGGCGCGCTTGCCGAGCTTCAGCGCGGCGACGCCGACCGCGATCGAGATGACGATCACCTGGAGCACGTTGAAGCCGACCGTCGAGGTGACGGCGCCGGTCGTGGCATCCGCCGAGCTCGACACGGTGAGGCCGAGGAAGTTCTGCGGGATGATCCCCTTGAGGAAGTTCCACCACGTGCCGACCGCGTAGGGGTCGGCGGTCGTCAACTGATCGTGCGCGACGCGATTGCCGGGCTGGATCGTGACGCCGAGGACGATGCCGATCGTCACCGCGATGAGGGCCGTGATCCCGAACCAGAGGAGAGTCTGTCCCGCCAGGCGCGCGGCGTTCGTGACATTCCGCAGCTGGGTGATGCTCGCGACGATCGCGAGGAAGATGAGCGGGACGACCGCGACCTTCAGCAGCGTGACATAGGCGTTGCCGATGGTGGAGAGCGTCGCGGCGAGGCCGTTGGCGTTGCCTTCTGCATCGGGGCCGATGTTCAGCGCGAGGATGCCGAGCAGGATGCCCGCGACGAGCGCGATCGTGATCTGGAATCCGAACGAGCGGTAGAACGGCTTCTTGGGCCGGGGGGTGCGTGCGGCCGGATTCGACGCGGGCGCGGTGGTGCGGGGGGAACTCATGAGGGGTGTATCTCCTGGGGTGGCGGATGCCGGTTGGTGCAGCGGCCCGCAGAGAGCAGACCACGCTCGACCCTACGACGACGCGATGCGACGACAGGGGGATGTGACGAGTGACGACAACGGCACACACGCCGCCCGCATTCCCGCCGCGAGCTCGCGGGCACGCGTCACGCGGCGGACGGACGGCGCCACGGTCGGCGTTCCGGCGGGTCGAACATCCAGCGCAGCGGCGACGCGGTCCGCAGTTCAATCGGGGGCGTGAGGTCACCCGGCGGCGGCAGGAGGAGGAAGGGGCCCTTCCCCTCGCGGGTGATGCGCCTGCCAGTCATATGCAGGTGCACGTGATGGAAGGCGCACAGCAGGACGCCGCGGTCGATGTCGGTCGCGCCCTCGTCGCGGACCCACTCGTCGATGTGGTGCGCTTCGGTCATCGACGGCGGACGATCGCAGCCGGGCCAGATGCACC
Organism: Microbacterium sp.; assembly: GCF_017305435.1. GTDB lineage: Bacteria > Actinomycetota > Actinomycetes > Actinomycetales > Microbacteriaceae > Microbacterium. Next base: position 90,789 of record NZ_JAFKIP010000006.1, read on the forward strand.
CGCCGTCTCTTGTGGCGAGCGCGATGCGCTGACGGGAGGAGAACAGCCGCGCATCGCGACCGATGTCGAGCGGGTTCCCACCCGCGTCGAGCGTCACAGGGGTGATGCCGAGATCGCAGACGAGTCGCTCGACGATGGAGCCGGGCACCGTGAGCGCGCCGTCCTCGCTGTGCGCGACCTGCAGGAGCCTTTCGAACAGGTCGCGCGGCGCGGCGCCGTCGCGGTCATCATGGATGGTCACGACTCGCACGCCCGCACATCGTGCTCCGAAGACATCCTTGGCTTCCGCTTTCGCGCCCGCATGGACGAGATCGGTGATGAGGTCGTACGCCAGCTGCTCGTTCGTCCGCGGGTCGCTCCTGAGTTCGGACGCTGCGGCACGCTCCTCGTCGGTCAGGAATCGGGGGCCGCCGCGGCGCGGGCGGAGCGCGGCATCCATCACGGTCTGCCAGAAGGCGAAGGTCGCGTCGTCGAAGACGATGTGGCCGTGGCGCCGCCCCTCGGCATCCGTGCGCATCCGGAATGATCGAGCCGCATAGTGGTCGCGCCAGCGTTCTTCCGCACCCGCCGGGTCGATCGCGTCGCGAACGGAACGCGCCGCGGCGATGAGGTCTTCAACAGAGCACGACGTCGCTTCGTCGATCAGCTGCATCGCGGCGACCCGCCAGACCTCCCTGACGTCGTCGGCGGGCCGGTCCATCGCGGGCGGCTCTCCCAGACCACGACGGATCGCATCGACCTGAGCACTCGAGAGCCGCCCGGCGAGCAACGCGTCACCGAGCGGTTCGTGCCACGGACGAACGGCGACCTCCTCGTCCGGCGAGAGGGGCGCGGCCTCGGCATCCTGCGTCAGATCCGGAACGCCGGCGACAAGCGCTTCGCCCACCTTGACCGCGCGGATCGCCTCGCCGCGCGTCGCGCCGGTGATCTCTTTGACCATCTGTACGGGAGTGCGGAAGCCCTCCACCTGAGCGAGGCCGCCGTGCCCGCGATCGCGCGCGGACCGCCGGGCGACGACACCCGCGAGCACGACCTCAAGCTTCGACGAAGTCCGCAAGACGGTCGATGCCGTCGCGAAGATCTCCGATGAAGCTCATACGTCGACTCTGCCAGATTCGAACATAGATCTTTCTTCGAGTCTCGTGGATCGGTCACGCGATCTTCGTGAAGCCCGACCGGTGCCACAGCAGCGGTTGGTGCGCGAAGTCGGTGCTGAGTTCTTCCACGCGGAGCACCACGATGTCGTGATCGCCTGCGGGGTACGTACTCCACACCGAGCATTCCAACCAGATCGGTGCATCCAGGAGAAGGATCGCACCGTGGGAAGTCCGATGCACAGCGAGGCCTTCGAGCCGGCGGGACCGGTCGGGCGCGGCGAGCTTGCGCGCGTGGCGGGTGTGGCCTTCTCCGAGCACCGACACGCCCAGCCTCGACGCAGTGCTGAGAATGGGCCAGGTGGAGGAGGTGTGCTGCACCGCGAACATCACCAGCGGAGGGTCCTGTGAGACGCCGACCGTGAACGAGGAGGCGACGAGGACGTGGTCGCTCCCCGAAGCGGCAGCAGCGATGGCGACGACGCCGCAGGGAAAGCCGGAGAACGCCTCACGCAGGAGGGCAGGATCGCCGCCGTGCGGTCTCATGCCTTCACCCCCACCGCGCTGCCGTTCAGGCCGAGGTGGTCGCGGAGCTGGGTGCCCGTGTACTCGGTTCGGAACGCACCTCGTCGCTGCAATTCTGGGACCACCCGCTCCGTGAAGTCCTCCACGCCGGTGGGATAATGGGTGGGTACGGCGAGGAACCCGTCACAGGCGTCCGCGTCGCGCCATGTCTGCACGGCATCGGCGATGGTGGCAGGCGAGCCGATCATCTTCAGATAGCTGCCCTCGGCGAAGTAGCGCGCCGTCTCGAGCACGGTGAGGTTCTTCTCCCGCGAGATGGCCATGATCGCCTCACGGTGCGACTTCCCGGCGTTCGTCTCGGGGAGCTCCGGCACGGGCGCGTCGAGATCGAAATCGCGGAAGTCGACCCCGCCGGCAAGCGGCTTGAGGTTGCTGAGCGCGAGGTCGTCGGGGATGAGGGCCATCATCTGGTCGGCCAGATCACGAGCGTCGGCGTCGGTGTCTCCGACGATCGGGGTCATTCCGACGAGCACCTTGATGCTGTCTGCGGGGCGCCCGTAGGCGACGGCGCGGGCGCGGATGTCGTCGCGGAACGCCCGTGCCTTGTCGATGTCGGACTGCAGCGTGAACACGACGTCCGCGGTGCGAGCGGCGAGGTCCCTGCCCGGTTCGGAGGATCCGGCTTGGAAGATGACCGGACGGCCCTGGGGGCTGCGGGCGGTGGTGAGTGGCCCCCGGACCTTGAAGTGCTCGCCGTCGTGGTTGAGGAAGCGCATCTTGTCGGTGTCGAAGTACACACCGGTCTTCTTGTCGCGACTGATCGCGTCGACGTCCCAGGAGTCCCACAGCCCGGTGACCACGTCGACGAACTCGCCGGCGCGTTCGTAGCGGGCGGCGTGCTGCATGTGTGTGTCCAGGCCGAAGTTCTGCGCTTCGTCCTCATTGAACGAGGTGACGAGGTTCCATCCCGCACGGCCACCGCTGAGGTGATCGAGCGTGGAGAACCGACGGGCGAGGTTGTACGGGTCGTTGAACGTCGTGGTCGACGTCGCGGCGAGCCCGAGATGCGTGGTGTGCATGGCCAGGGCGGGGAGCACCACGGTGGGATCGAGGTGGATCGAGCGGGGGTTCGCCGCCCCGTAGGTGTCACCGGCGAGGATGTCGTTGCTTCGGCGCACGGCCGCTTGGTCCTCGAAGAAGATGGCGTCCAGCTTGGCGCCCTCGGCGAGCTGAGCAGCACGGGTCAGGTGATCGATGCTCATGTCGATCTCAGGGATCGCATCGGGCAGGCGCCACGCGCCGAGGTGGTAGCCGGGGAACAGGAACAGGGCAAGGTGCAGTGTCTTGGATGACATGGAAGGGTCCTCTGATGAGTGCGGTCACGGCAGCATGACGGCGGCACTGATGGAGTTCGCGCGAGATGGCGAGAAGGAGATCGCGCGACGTCGACATCGTGTCGGCGTGCGCGGAAGAAAGCGCCGAGTGCGGGATCAGCTCTGATGGTCGCCGTGAGCGATCGCGCCACGGTTCCACACCGCGGAGGGATGGACGGACGGGACATCCGACATGATCAACCTCCCGAGTGAGCAGCAGCTATACGGCGACTGTAGGGCGCGATTATTTCCGGCTCGTTGCGTTGGATATCCATCGGAATCCAATCGGATGCGGACTCGGCTCCGAACAACGAGCACGTTCAGCCTTGGAGGCATCCGTGATCATCTCACTCGCACTCATCGGCCTGCTCGGCGGACTCATCACGGGTATCTCGCCGTGCATCCTGCCGGTGCTCCCGGTCATCTTCCTCTCTGGCGGAGCCCAGAGCGCACGCCCGGAGGCCGTCCAGCGGCGCCGCGACGACGCGCGCGCCGCCCGAGCGGCGGGAGGCGCCGCGGAGACCGCATCGGGCGCCGTGCTGACAGCGGAGAAGCCCGCCCACGAGGACGTGCGGGTGGTGTCGCGGTGGCGCCCGTATCTCGTGATCGTCGGCCTGGTGGTGTCGTTCAGCCTCTTCACGCTGCTCGGTTCGCTGATTCTGGCGCTGCTGAACCTGCCGCAGGATGTCCTGCGCTACGCCGGAATCGTCGTGCTGCTGCTCATCGGCGCCGGGCTGATCTTCCCCCGCTTCGAGGAGATCCTGGAGAAGCCCTTCTCGAAGATCCCGCGCCGCAACGTCGGGACCGACGGGTCGGGCCTCGTGCTCGGGTTCGCCCTCGGTGCGGTGTACGTCCCGTGCGCGGGGCCGGTCCTCGCCGCGATCACGGTCGCCGGCTCCACGGGGCGCATCGGAGTCGAGACGATCATCCTCACCGTGTCCTTCGCCATCGGCGCCGCGATCCCGCTCCTCATCTTCGCTCTCGCCGGGCGCCGCGTCGCCGAGCGCGTGCGCACGTTCCGCATGCACCAGAAGGCCATCCGCACCACCGGCGGCGTGCTCATGATCGCCCTCGCGGTGGGACTGCTCTTCAACGTGCCGGCGGCCCTGCAGCGCCTGGTCCCCGACTACACCTCGGCGCTGCAGAACCAGTTCTCCAGCAGCGACCAGGTCAGCGAGGCCCTCAACCTCGGCGGGCTCGAGAACGACCAGAACAAGGACCTCGACCTCTGCACGAACAACGCCACCGAGCTCCAGAGCTGTGGCACCGCGCCCGATCTCACCGGCATCCAGGAGTGGTTCAACACTCCCGGCGACCAGCCCCTCACCCTCGGCGAAGAGCGCGGGAAGGTCGTGCTCATCGACTTCTGGGCGTACTCCTGCATCAACTGCCAGCGCTCCCTCCCCCATGTCGTCGCCTGGGAGAAGGCCTACGCCGACGCGGGCCTCCAGATCATCGGAGTGCACTCGCCGGAGTACGCGTTCGAGAAGGAAGTGCGAAACGTCAAGGAGGGCGCGGCGGGCTTCGGCATCACCTATCCCGTCGCGATCGACAACAACCTGTCGACCTGGACGAACTATCGCAACCGGTACTGGCCCGCCCACTACCTCATCGACTCCGCGGGCACCGTCCGCAACGTCCAGTTCGGAGAGGGCAACTACGCCGCCACCGAACGGATGATCCGCCGGCTGCTCACCGACGCCAACCCGGGCGTGCGGCTTCCCGCGCCCACCGACGTCGCCGACGACACTCCCGACAGCGGAGTCATCACCCCCGAGACCTACCTCGGCTGGTCCAAGGCCCAGAACTACGGCGGCGGGGACCGATACTCCAGCGGCGTCGCCACCTTCGCCTACCCCGCCGACCAGCCCGCCAACTCGTTCGCCATCGACGGCGGCGCGAACGTGGAGACGCAGTACATCGAGGCCACGGGGGACGCGGTCACCATCCGACTGAACTACACCGCCGCGGAGGTGCGCATGGTCCTCGCCGGAACAGGCACGATCACGGTCGACGTGGACGGCACCACCCGCGCGATCGACGTGTCGGGGACACCCAATTCCTACGAGCTCACGAAAACCCCCGACACCACGTCCGGAACCATCGAAGTGACGCTGCCGGCGGGAGTGCAGGGGTACTCGTTCACGTTCGGCGGCCGATGACCCGCGCGCGCTGAGGCGCAGATGGAAGAACCCCGCCCGAATGTTCCGTCGGGCGGGGTTCTCACACCGTGCGTGTGGCGGAAGTGACAGGATTTGAACCTGCGAGGCGAGTTACCCCGCCTACATGGATTCCAGCCATGCTCCTTAGGCCGCTCGGACACACTTCCATCGACGATCCTATCAGCCCCCGAACGCCCGCCCTGCGAACGTACGACCGGCGCCGGTCAGCCCGGCAGCGCGATCACGCGCTGCGCATCCCACGACTCCGTCCAGCCGAGCCGGTCGAAGAGCACGTCGAGCAGGATCGCGGTGAAACCCCAGACGAGGTGCCCGTCCAGTTCGAACGCGGGCCCCCGCCACTCCTGACCGTCGCGCCGGATCACCGTCACGCCGCGACGCCGCGGATCGAGCAGGTCGGCGACGGGGGCGCGGAACACCGCTGCAGACTCGGCCACGTCGACGACGCCGACGGGCGACGGATGCCGCCACCACCCCAGCACGGGCGTCACCAGGTGGCCCGAATACTCGAGCGGCACCTGCGGGAGGGCGCCGAGCACCTCGACGCCGGCAGGATCGAGACCGGTCTCCTCACGCGCCTCCCGCAACGCCGCGGCGACCGGTCCGTCGTCCCCGGGGTCGAGCCGGCCCCCGGGGAACGCGACCTGCCCCGGGTGCGCGCGCAGCGTCGTCGCCCGGGCCAGCAGGAGCACGTCGAGGTCGCGCGAGACGGCGGCATCCTGCGCCTCGCGCCCCGCAGGCAGTGTGTCGAGCACGCCGAACAGGATGAGCACCGCGGCGGCACGAGGATCGGCGCCCATCGGAAGATCGCGCAAGCGAGAAGGCCAGCCCGACGCCTCGCCCGCGACCGCGGCAAGCTCCGCGCGCGCGGTTCCGGTCACGTCTGCGACATCCGCTCTCCTCGTCTGCACCCACCCCCACCTTCGCCATCGCGGCGCAAGCGTGTCAAGCGGCCTCACTACGCTGGATGCCCGTGACCTCCTCCCGCGCGCCGCGCATCGGCATCGTCGTGACTGACGCCTATGCGGACGAAGACCCCGACTACGACACCCCACTGCTGCTCCCGGCGCTCGCCGACCGCGGTGCCGACGCCGCGGCGGTCGTCTGGCACGACGCGGCGCTGGACCCGGCATCCTTCGATCTGCTGATGATCCGCTCGCCGTGGGACTATCCCGAGCGCCCCGCCGACTTCGCCGCGTGGCTCGACCGCGCCGAGCACGCGACCCGCGTCGTCAACGCCCCCGCGACGATGCGCTGGAACCTCGACAAGGCCTACCTGGGCGACCTCGAGCGCGCGGGCGTCCGCGTCGTTCCGACGACCTACGCGACGACGGCGAGTGCCGCGGCAGACGCCATCGGGGCGCTCGGCACCGTCGGGGCGGTCGATCGCGTCGTCGTGAAGCCGGCGGTGTCGGCCGGAGCCCGCGACACCGGGCTGTTCGCGGCATCCGACCCGGCGGCGCTCGCCCTCGCCTGTCGGATCATCGGCCGCGGCGACGTCGCGATGATCCAGCCCGAGATCCTCGAACTCTCCGAGGGCCGCGAGAAAGCCCTCTACGTCATCGGCGGAGAGTTCACGCACGCGATCGCGAAGGGCGCGCTCCTCGCGCCCGGCGGAGGATTCCGCGGTGGCGTGTACCGCGAGAACCCCGTCCCCGTCGACGCCACCGCCGGCGAGCGCACGTTCGCGGCCGAGGTGCTTCGTGCCGTGCAGCAGGTGACGGGCGGCGATCTGCCGCTCTACGCCCGCGTCGACACGGTCCACTCCGCGCGGTACGGCCTGTGCCTGCTGGAGGTCGAGCTCATCGAGCCGGCGCTCAACCTCCACGTGGCGCCGCACGTGACCGGCATCCTCGCCGACGCCATCCTGCGCGTCCTCGCCTGACGATCGGCACCCGTGTCGGCGGCCGTGTCAGCGCCCGTGTCGGACGGTGCTGCTAGACCGGAGCCATGACGATGACGAGCGACTGGCTGGACGGATACCTGCGCGCATGGCGGACGAAGGATGCCGATGACGTGCTCGCGATCTTCACCGACGACGCGGAGTACTGGTTCCACCCGTACGACCGTGACCCGGTACGCGGGATCGAGGCGATCGTCGAGGCGTGGATGAGCCCCGAGCCGACGCAGGCGGTGTGGGATCTCGCGGTCCTCGTCGAGAGCGACGGCATCGGCATCATCCGCGGCACGGTCGACTATCCGGGCCACGCCTCCTACGTGAACCTCTGGGAGGTCCACCTCGCAGCCGACGGGCGCGCGACGAGGTTCGTCGAGTGGTACCTGACGGTGCCGGCCGACATCGGCGACGGAGTCGGCGCGGGCGCCGTCATCGCGTAGGCAGCGCCACCATGTCCGCACTCTGCTCCCACAGCCGGCGCGCGAGGAGCGGGTCGTCGGCGAGCGGTGTCGTGCGGGCGGGGCGATTCTTCGCGTTGTAGCCGCCGGAGCGCCAGTCGACGCCCGGAGTGCCGAGCGCGAGCCAACCCAGCCGCGCGCCGCCGACCTCGGTCGGGGTGAGGAGCCGGCTCGCCAGCGGATTCGTGTACATCCAGCGCCAGAGTCCGCGCGAACTGCCCGCGAACCCGCTCGCAATGGCGCCCGGATGGAAGGCGACGGCCGACAGGCCGCGGTCGCCGAACCGGCGCGCGAGCTCCTTCGTGAAGAGGATGTTCTCGAGCTTCGCGTTGCCGTAGGCCGTGCTCGCGGTGTAGCGGCGCTCGCCCTGCAGATCGTCGATGTCGAATCGCGAGAAGCGCTGCGCCGCGACGCTCGAGGTCTGGATGACGGACGCGCGGCTCTCGATGAGGCGCTCGAGGAGCAGATTCGTCAGCAGGAACCCGGCGAGGTGATTCACCTGGAACGTCTGCTCGAACCCGTCGCGGGTGAGCGTGCGCTCGCCGAAGATCCCGCCCGCATTGTTCGCGAGCACGTCGATGCGGGCATACCGCTCGGTGAGGACGCTCGCGAGCTCGCGGACCTGGTCGAGATCGGCAAAGTCGGCGAGGTGCCACGGCGCCCCGATGCTCTCGGCGACCGCCCGCGTCTTGTCGGGATGGCGCCCGACCACCACGACGCGCTCCCCCGCCGCGTGCAGTTGCCGGGCGGCAGCCGCGCCGATCCCGTCACTGGCGCCCGTGATGACGATCGTCCGGGTCATGATCTCCTCCTCCGACGTGGTCAGCCACTCTGCGGTGCGCGCGGCCCGATGATCGCGGGGTCGTCCGCATGCCAGTACTGCACCGACTGCAGGATCCAGAACCCCGCGAACAGCACGAGCGCGAGCACTTCGCCGACGAACACACCGTAGACCCGTCCGGCGTGGAGCGCGCCGTACAGCGGCATCCCGGCGACGAGCACGGCGATCGCGACCGCGATGGCGATGTAGGCGCGGCGCAGCCACGGCGGAGCGCCCGGCGCGCGGGGAGCGATCGCCGTGCGCACCGCGACGGCGGCGATGAGGAGGAAGAAAAGGGATGCCGAGGCGACGTGCGCCCATGCCAGGAAGGCTGTGCGGGCGAACCCCCAGGTCAGGCCAACGACGAGGAGCACAGGCAGGGAGATCACGATCGACACGGCGGCGCCGCGGCGGTCGACCTCGCCGGCGACGGTCAGAGCGGCCGCGAGGATCACGACGGCGGCCCCCACGATCAGGTACGTCATCACGCCGCTGTCGACGGCGGCGGCGTACTCCTCCGGAACGCACGTCCGCCGGTCACCCGGGCATGCGGCATCCGCCCCCGCGATCGATCCCGGCGAGACCGCCGTCGGCACGATCGCGACGAGCGGGGCGATCGTGGCCGCGGCATCCAGCAGCACGCGCTCGGCGCCCCGACCGGAGAGCGCGAACAGCGAGACCGAGACGGCGATCAGCGCCCCGACGAACAGGGTGTTCGCGGGGCTGTAGTAGTAGTGGCTGATCGACGGCAGGATGCCGACGACCGGCAGCGTCGTCGCGATCGCCGTGAAGACGACGACCACGGCGCCCACGATCGCGATCCGCAGGTAGCGGTAGGTCCGCTGCAGCGAGGTCGAGCCGGGGCGCATGGCGCTCAGCGCAGGAACCGGTCGGGGTCGAACTCGTCGATCGGGATGATCCGCACCCGCGGCAGCTGTGCGTCGAACGCGTCGACGTCGTACTCGAGATCGAAGAAATCGACGCCGGGGAGGTCCGCGAAGGCGGCGTTGCGGAACTCCGCGAAGCCCACGACCCCGACCCGACGGCCGTCGAGGATCGCGCCGACGTCCTCGACGAAGTCACCGTCGTGGCTGACGAGGACGACATCCCCCTCGCGATCGCGCAGCGCCCGCAGCGTCCGCTGGATCGCGATGTCGACGACCTTCTCGTCGGCGTCGCCCGAGAGCGGCACCGGCTGGAACCCGAGCGCGAGGAGCGCCTGGATGAACGGCATCGGCAGGTTCGTCGACGCGTTCAGGAAGAAGAGCCCACGAGCCTGCTGGTGCCAGGTGCGCGCCACGAAGGAGAGGACCCGATCCCATCGCGGCCGTTCGTCGGGCTGGGGGCGCCGCCCGAGGATCGAGCCGCCGAGCGTCGCGTCGATGTTCTCACCGTCGACGAGCACCCACGTGGTGCGATCGGTGCCGGCCACGTCAGACGCCCTCGGCGCGCAGCGCCTCGGCGACGGGCGTGTCGCCGGAGTTGAACCGGATCGTGCGTCCGATCGTCGACGGGTCGGCGATGGATGCCGCCACGACGGCGGCCACGTCGCCACGCGGCACGGAGGCGGACGTCGCCGCCGTGGCGTCGATCCGCCCCGTCGGCTCGTCGAGGGTCAGCGCGGACGGCGCGATGATCGTCCAGTCCAGTCCGCTCGCGCGCACGTGCGCGTCGGCGGCGGTCTTCGCCTCCGCGTACGCGAAGAACGAGTCGGCGGGGTCGACGCCGTGATCGGGACCTGCGCCGAAGTACGACACCATGAGGTAGCGCCGCACCCCCGCGGCAACGACGGCGTCGACCGAGCGGATCGCGGCATCCCGGTCCACCGCGACGGTGCGCACGGGGTCGCCCCCACCGGCACCGGCCGACCAGATGACGACATCGTTCCCGGCGACGAGGTTCGTCGTCTGGTCGAGGTCGAGGTGCTCGATGTCGATGACGAGCGGCGTCGCGCCGGCGGCCTCGACGTCGGCCGCCTGATCCTCCGAGCGGATCACGGCGGTGACGTGGTGACCGGCTGCCTGGAGCAGCGGCTCGAGGAGCAGGGCGACCTTACCGTGCCCTCCGATGAGCAGGATGCGGGCCATGGGGATCCTTCCGTCGCACTCGAGCCTACGCTGGAGGGGTGACCGACACCGCTTCCCTCGTCCTCGTGGCCAACGCCGGCGACGGCTCGATCTCCACATTCCGCCTCACACCCGGCAGCTCGGACGGCGCGTCGGCCGGCCTCGATCGGCTCGCCGTGACCGAGGGCCTGACCGGCTGCTCGACATTCGTCGTCGACGCGGCGCGCGATCTCGTCTACGCGGGGGTGAAGGGCGAGCCCGCGGGCATCGTCGCCCTCACGCTCGACCGCGCCTCCGGCATCCTCACGCCCGTCTCGCGCCTCGACCTGCCGGGCGGCGGCATGAACTACCTCGCGCTCACGCGAGACGGCTCGGGCCTCCTCGGCGTCAGCTACGGCGGCGGATACGGCATCAGTTGCCCCGTGGCGGACGGCGTGGTCGGCGAGCCGGTGTCGCGGGTGACGTATCCGAACCTGCACTCCGTGCTGCCCTCCCCCGACGGACGCTTCGCGTACCTCGTGTCGCTCGGCGCCGACCTCATCGCGCAGTACGCTCTCGCCGACGATCTGTCGCTCACGCCCCTCGACCCGCCGACCGTGGCCGCCCCCGCCGGCAGCGGCCCCCGCCACTTGGTCGTCGACGATGCGCACGACGCCGTGTACGTCATGACGGAGTTCTCCGGCGAGGTGCTGCACTACCGCCGCGACCGCGCGGACGGCAGCCTCGGGTTCGCCGGCGCCGCGACCGCGATCGACGCGTCCGCTGGGCTCGGCCGCAGCGTCTTCGGCGCGGACCCCCTCGCGCACCACTACATCTGGGGCGCCGACCTGCACCTCGCGGGCGACCGCCTCTGGGCGTCGGAGCGCACCGAGTCGATGCTCGGCTCCCTCGCGATCGCCGCGGACGGCACGCCGACGGATGCCGAGGCGTTCACCCGCACCGAGACCCAGCCGCGCGGATTCGACGTGAGCCCCGACGGCCGCTTCCTCGTCGCGGCCGGCGAGAAGTCGACGACCGTCTCGCTCTACGCCGTCATCGGCGACCACCTCGAGCTGCGGCAGCGCGCCGAGACCGGCCGCGGCGCGAACTGGGTGCGCTTCGTCTGAGCCCGCGGGGCCCGAGGCGCGCGGGGCGAGGCGAGTTTCGGGCGCTTGAGGCGACCGAAACGGCGTTCGCGGGAGTTTCGGGCGCCTCAGACGACCGAAACTCCTCGCTTCGAGCCCCGTCCGGGGCGCTCGACCCCCACGTTCACGACGCCGAGCGCGAGAACGAGGGCGGCGGCGACCGCGGGCAGGGCCATCGCGACGCCGACGCCCAGCTCTTCGGCGACCCACCCGGTGACGGCGGATGCCAGGGCCTGCGCGAGGGTCAACGCAGAGCCGAGCAGTGTCATGGTCGTCGCGGCCCGGCCCGCCGGCGCCCGCATGCCCGCGAGGGAGAAGAGCGTCACGAGCGTCGGACCGACCCCGAGCCCCATGAGGAGCAGCCACATGACGATCGAGCCGGCGTCGGCGAACATCGCGTAGCCGAGTGCCGACGCGCTGAGCACGGCCGCGAAGACGAGCCAGCGCCGGCGCAGCGCGAAGCGGTCCGGGAGCAACACGACGCCGAGCGCGAGAGCGGCCGACCCGATGCCCATGAGTCCGTACAACAGACCCGCCCGAGACTCGTCGCCGAAGCTCTGCGCGAACGCGGTGAGCGACGTGAGCGTCGTGCCGAAGAACACTCCGACGCCGAACGTCGCCGCCACCAGCACGAGGATCGGCCGCGCGAAGACGGCGCGGACGGGAGCGCGCTCCGCCTCGGCATCCCCGCCCGCCTGCACGCGCGCGGTGGGGTGCAGCGCGAACGCCGTGACGAAGCCGAAGCTGAGCGCCGCGGCGATCGCGATCGGCGCCCACGGCGCGATGAACGCCGCGAGGATGCCGACGAGGAACGGCCCGATGACGAACGCGGTCTCGTCGGCGGCCGATTCGTACGACATGACGCGGCTCGTCGTCTGCACGCGACGGGTCGGCGCGAGGCGGGCCGCGATGATCGTGAGGAGCCGGCTGCGGCTCATCGCAGCGGCCTGAGGGGCGCTGAGGCCGATCGCGAGCGCGGCGGCGAGGACGACGCCCTCCGGAGCCGCGCTCATGACGATCAGCGGAAAGAGCGCGAGAAGGAGGCCGTTCGCCAGCCCCACCGGGACGAGGACGCGGCGCTGCCCGTGCCGGTCGACGAGGTCGCCGAAGATCGGACCGGCGACGACGACGCCCACGCCGACGGCGGCCGAGGTGAGCCCGCCGAGCCCCACCGAGCCCGTCGCGGCGACGACGAGCATGAGGACGCCGACGGTCATCATCGCGAACGGCAGCCGCGCGATGAAGGCGATCGGCCAGTACGCCCAGCCGGTGTGCTGGACCAGGGTGCGCTGATCGGTGCTGGGTATGACGGTGGTTGCCACGCGCTCCTCCGAGAATCGGCTCGTTTTCACGTGCCGCCGTTTCTCGGTTGTGGAGCTGGTAGATGCACCTCGCCGCGCCATACGGCGCCGCGGAGGCATCCATTCTACCGCAGCGACCCTCGCGCCGGCCGGAGAGACCACAATGGAAGGATGACCGACGACGGCAGCATCACCCGCACCCCCGACACCGAGACGGCGGTCCTCGCCGGCGGATGCTTCTGGGGCATGGAAGACCTCATCCGCCGACAGCCGGGCGTGCTCGACACCCGCGTCGGCTACACGGGTGGGCAGAACGACCACGCGACCTACCGCAACCATCCGGGGCATGCCGAGGCGGTCGAGATCGTCTACGACCCGGCGAAGACGACGTACCGCGATCTCCTGGCCTTCTTCTTCCAGATCCACGACCCGTCGACGCTCAACCGGCAGGGCAACGACATCGGCACGAGCTACCGGTCGGCGATCTTCCCGCTGGATGCCGAGCAGGAGCGCGTCGCGCGCGAGACGATCGCGGACGTGGACGCCTCGGGCCTCTGGCCGGCGCCGGCCGTCACGACGATCGAGCCGGCCGGGGCGTTCTGGGAGGCCGAGCCCGAGCATCAGGACTACCTGCTGCGGATCCCGAACGGGTACACGTGCCACTTCCCCCGTGCCGGCTGGGTGCTCCCGAAGCGCGCGGAGACCGCCGGCGCCTGACGGCGCCCGAAGGCCCGGGGCAGGCCCGGACGCCACGTCCCTGTTCGGGCGCTACCGATCTGTGGAGCCCGAACCGCGGTGTGGCGCCCGGGCGCGGACCGGCGCCGCGGCTCAGCCCGCGAAGAACGCCTCCGCGACACGCGACAGCGCGAAGAGGTCGGCGGTGCCGGCGAGCTCGCGCGCCGAGTGCATCGACAGGATCGGGATGCCGACGTCGACGGTCCGGATGCCGATCCGGGTCGCGGTGATCGGCCCGATCGTCGACCCGCACGGCACGGCGTTGTTCGAGACGAACTCCTGGCTCACGACGCCCGCCGTATCGCACCAGCCGTGCCACGTGGCGGCGCCCGCGGCATCCGTCGCGTAGCGCTGATTGGCGTTGATCTTGAGGATCGGGCCCGACCCGAGAACGGGCTGGACGACGGGGTCGTGCTTCTCGACGTAGTTCGGATGGACCGAGTGTCCGACGTCGCTCGAGACGCACCACGACGCAGCGAGCGCACGCAGCTGCTGCTCGCGGTCCGCGCCGAGGCCCAGCTGGATGCGCTCGATCACGTCCGCGAGGAACGGTCCCGCAGCACCCGAGCGGGTCGCCGACCCGACCTCCTCGTGATCGAAGACGGCGAGGACGCTGATGTGCGCGGCATCCGTGCCCGCCTTCTCGAAGGCGACGAGCCCGGCGTGCACCGACGCGAGGTCGTCGAGACGCCCCGACGCGAAGAAGACGTCGTCCTGGCCGAACACGGCGCCGCGGGCCGCATCGGCCGTCACGAGGTCGTACCCGCGGATGCGCGCGGCGTCGACGCCCGCCGCTGCGGCGACCTCGCCCAGCAGATCGGCGAATGCCGCGCCACCCGTCGAAGCGAGTGCGGACGAGAGTCCCCAGACGGGCTGGGTCTGGGTCTGCTTGTTCAGCGCGAGGTGGTCGTTGGCCTCGCGGTCGAGGTGGATCGCGAGCTGCGGCAGTCGCAGCAGCGCCCCCGTCGCGGCGAGCACGGACGACCCGTCGTCGAGGACGAGCCGCCCCGCGAGACGCAGCTCGCGGTCGAGCCACGAGTTCAGCAGCGGGCCCCCGTAGATCTCGACGCCGGCCTGCAGCCACCCCGCGCGCCCCGTCGTCGGCTGCGGCTTGAGCTTGAGAGCGGGCGAATCGCTGTGCGCGCCGAAGACGTGGAACGGCGTGTCGGCGGACGCACCGTCCGGGACGATCCACGCGAGCACGGCCCCGTCGCGGACGACGAGCTGGCGCGCCCCCGGCGCGATGCTCCACGACTCGGTCTCGTCGAGCGCCGTGAAACCGGCGGCGCCGAGGCGGGCGGCGACGGTGGATGCCGCGTGGAAGCTCGACGGCGAATCGGCGACGAACCCGGCGAGGTCGTCGGCGTGGGCGAGGACGGCGGCTGACTGCGGCATCCCTTCAGCGTACGGCGATCCGTCGCACCCGTCGGAGGGCGGCCCTATTCTGATCTGGTGGGGGCTGACAGCGCGCAGCGCGGGGACGGGAGCAGGCGTGCCGCGCGCGGAGCGCGGGTCGTCGTCGCGGCCGCGTGCGTCGTGGGCGGCCTCTGGCTGTTCCCACGGCCGCTGACGACTCTGCAGCTGCTCGTGTGGGCCGCCGCCGTCCTCCTCGTCGCGTGGGCGGTGCGGCTCGCGTCCGGAGCGCGCGGGCGCGCGGGCTCCTGGGTCGGCGCTGCTCTCGCCCTCGTCGGCGCCGTCGCCGCGCTCCTGTTCACCTCGGAGGTCGTCCAGGCCCTCCCGGCGGTCATCGCGCTCGGTCTCGTCGCGCTCGCCGTGCGTCTCCTCGTGCGCGGCGCGTCGACGGGCGCCCGTCGGGCGACGGACGCGGCATTCGTGGTGGCGGGCGCCGTCGCGGCGGCGCTCGTGTGGGTCTGGCCCGACGTGGCCCTGCTGCTGCTCGCGTGGCTCGTCGCGGTGGCGCTCGTCGTCGGAGGGGTCCGCGAGGGCTGGCATGCGCTGCGGGGCCGGCCGTCCCGCGCGGCGGCTCGCGCACCCGGCCGAATCGTGAGCGCGGGGACGCGGAGCCCAGGGACACAGAGCCCAGGGACACAGAGCCCAGGGCGCCGGAGCACCGGAATCCGGGTCACCGCGGCGGTCGCCGCCGTCGCCCTCGCCGCGGGTGTGACCGCGGGGTCGGTGTGGGCACTGCGCGACGTGCAGCCGATCGACGACTTCTACGTCTGGTCCGGGGCGGTGCCCGCAGAACCCGGCGCGCTCCTACGCACCGCTGCATATGAGGGGGTATCGCCGAGCGGCGCGACCGCGCAGCGCATCCTGTACGCGACGACCCGCGCCGACGGGTCCGCCGCGGTCGCGAGCGCCGTCGTCGCGATCCCCACCGCGACATCCACGACCCCTCGCGACGTGCTGGCCTGGGAGCACGGCACGACCGGTGTCGCACAGAGCTGCGCCCCCAGCCTCCTCCCCGATGCGCTCGAGGACCGCGGCGTGCCCGGCATCGAGAAGATGATCGAGCGCGGCTGGATCGTCGTCGCGACCGATTACCCCGGGCAGGGCACCGGCGGGCGCTACCCCTACCTGATCGGGGAGGGAGAGGGCCGCGCGACGCTCGACGCAGTGCGGGCGGTGCGGCAGCTCGACGGCGTCGACGCCTCCCCCGAGACCTGGCTGTGGGGGCATTCGCAGGGCGGGCACGCGGCCCTCTGGGCCGGGCAGATCGCCGCCGACTACGCCCCCGAACTGCGGGTGCGCGGCGTCGCAGCGCTGTCGGCAGCCGCCGACCCGCTGGCAATGGCGGAGCGCGTCGCGGGCGCGGGCGCGACGCCCCTGGGCGACGTCATCACGTCATACGTGCTGGTGCCCTACGCAGACGAGTACGACGACATCTCCATCGAGAGCGTCACCCATCCCGCCGGCGCGACGTTCGCCCGGGCGGCGGCGAGCCGCTGCGTGCTCGACACCGGGACCGCCGCGACGCTCCTGGTCGCGCTCGGCCTCGGCACCGACGACGAGCTGTACCGCATCGATCTGTCCGCCGGAGCGGTCCACGACCGTCTCACGGCGAACGCCGCGACCGGAACGGTCGGCGCACCGCTGTACCTCGGCATGGGCACCGCGGACGAGGTCGTGCCGATCGCGATCCAGCGCGACCTCGCGGTGCGCGTGTGTGCCGCGAGCACAGCGGGAGCCGCGGTCAGCGCGCACGAGTACGCCGGACGCTCGCACATGGGCGTCGTCGCCGCCGACTCCCCGCTCATCGGCGACCTCTTCGCGTGGGCGGACGCCGTGGCAGCCGGCGGCGCGCCGACCACGTGCGAGTGAGGGTCAGCGCGCGACCATCTCGGTCGCGTTGTCGGCGATCCACTCCATGAGCGGCAGCATCCGCTCCATGAGCTCGTCGCCCCGCGCGGTGAGCGCGTACTCCACGCGCGGCGGCACCTCGGGGTAGGCCGTCCGCGCGACGAGTCCGTCGGCCTCGAGTGTGCGCAGCGTCGAGGCGAGCATCTTCTCGCTGATCCCGGCGACGGCGCGCCGGAGCTCTCCCCATCGCGCCGTGCCGTCCGTGAGCGCCAGGAGGACGAGCACGCCCCACTTGCTCATCACGTGGTCGAGCACGACGCGCGTCGGACAGTTCTCGGTGAACACCTGATCGCGCCCTGCCTGGATCTCCGCAAAACTCACCGCCATGTGGGTACCTTACCGAAAAGTGGGTACCCACGATTCGGAATGGATGCCGCGAGCGCGCGTTGCCCCTCGTGGAACCGATCGAAAGGACCACTCATGACCATTCTCGTCACCGGTGCCGGAGGGCACCTCGGCCACCTCGTCGTCGACGCCCTGCTCGCCCGCGGCGTCGCCGCCTCGGACATCGTCGCCGGCGCCCGCACCATCGCGAAGCTCGACGACCTGCACGGCCGCGGCGTCCGCACCGCTCACCTCGACTACGACGACCCGGCGACGATCGCCGCGGCGCTCGAGGGCGTCGATCGCGTTCTGCTGATCTCGGCATCCGAGCCCGGCACGCGCTATGCGGGGCACAAGAACGTCATCGATGCGGCCGTCCAGGCGGGCGTCGCGCAGTTCGTCTACACGAGCGTCTCGAAGGCGACGAGCTTCGACTGGCCGCTCGGAGCCGAGCACAAGCAGACCGAGGAGGCCCTGGCCGCGAGCGGTCTGCCGACCGTGATCCTCCGCAACGACTGGTACACCGAGAACTACGTCGGCGATGTGCAGCGCGCCGCGGAGTCGGGCGTCATCGCGGCATCCGTGGGCGACGGCCGCGTCGCCGCCGCGAGCCGCCGGGACTACGCCGAAGCCGCCGCCGTCGTCCTCACCGAGGACGGTCACATCGGCCAGGTGTACGAGCTCGCCGGTGACGCCAGCCTCACCTACGACGACCTCGCGGCCGCGGCCGCCGAGGTGCTCGGCCGCGATGTCGCGTATGTGCGGCTCACGCACGACGAGTACGTCGCCGGTCTGCAGTCCGCGGGTCTGGATGCCGGGACGGCGGAGTTCGTCGCGAGCATGGACGACGGCATCCGCGCAGGCGTCCTCGCCGACACGGACGGCACGCTGTCGCGCCTCATCGGCCGCCCGACGACCCCGGTCGCCGAGGGCCTGCGCGCCGCGCTCGCCTGAGCGCCCGGGAGCGGGTGGGGGCGAGCACGAACGCGAGCGGCACGATGCTCGCCCCCATCAGGATCACGGCGACGACGGATGCCGCGGGCAGGAGCAGCGCTCCCCCGACGAGCATCGCGGCGAAGACGACTGCGGCGATCGTCCGGCGGACGAGGGCTTCCAGCCGATCGAACCGCCGGTCGATCTCGGGGGTCGCGACCGACAGCGCCCCGCGGTCGATCTTGTCGGCGACGACATCGAGCTTCGGCGGCAGCCCCAGGAGAGTCGAGGCGTAGCCGAGCGCGCTCTTCGCGGCATCCGTCACGACGTTGCGACTCTCCTCGCGCAGCAGCCGCTGAGCGTACGGATCGATCGCCTCCCACACGTTGAACGCGGGGTCGAGCGCGCTGCACACCCCCGACGTGAGCGAGACGGCCCGCGTGATCAGCAGGAAGTTCTCCGGCAGCTGCACCGGGAGCTCGCGCATCGCCGCGCCGAAGTCGTCGGCGAAGGTGCGGAACTCGCGCGGGTCGATGTTCTGCAGCTCGCCGAACGCCATGCCGCCGAATCGCGCGAACAGCGCCGTGAGGGCGCGCTCGAGCTCGCTCGTGTCCGCGCCCGGCAGCAGCACGCCGATGCGCTGGATGCCGTCGACGAGGCCCGTGCCGTCCCGCGCGGCAACTGCGATGACGATCTTCCGCAGGCCGTCGCGGAGCCCCTCCGGGACCTGTCCCATCATCCCGAAGTCGATGAAGGTGAGCGTCCACGTGCGGCCGCTCCCGTCCGGCGCGTGCGGCGTGACGAAGACGTTGCCGGGGTGCGGATCGGCGTGGAAGAATCCCGCGCCGAACAGTTGATCGAACATCGCGCCCGCGAACGCCTGGGCGACCTCGCGCGGGTCGATCCCCGCCGCCCGCAGCGCCGCGACGTCGTTGAGCTTGATCGCGGTGACATCCGACAGCGTCAGCACGCGGCGCGTGGTCCGCTCCCACACGACGACGGGCGCCGCCACGCGCGCCCCGTCAGCGAAGGTCTCGGCGAACCGTTCCGCGTTCACGCCCTCGTGCAGGTAGTCGATCTCCTCGCGACTGGTCGCTGCGAACTCCTCGACGAGAGCGGGCGCGTCGACGCGATCCGCGACGAAGCCGATGCGGCTCAGGCGCGCCCCGATCGTGCGGAGCGCGGCGAGGTCGGTCTCGACGATCCGGTCGATGCCCGGCCGCTGCACCTTGACGACGACCTCTGCGAACCCCGCGATCTGCTCGTCGCCGTCCGCGAGCCGCGCGCGGTGCGCCTGGCCGAGGGATGCCGCCGCGACCGGCACCTCGTCGAACCACGCGTACGCACGGTCCAGCGGGACTCCGAGCTCCGCCTCGGCGAGCGCGCGGATCTCGACGAACGGCACCGCCGGCACCTCGTCCTGCAACTGCTCGAGCTCACTGGTGACCTCGGGCGGCAGGACGTCCAGGCGCGCGGACAGGAACTGCCCGACCTTGATCATGAGGCCGCCGAGGTCGACGGCCAGAACGCGGAACCGGGTGGCGATCCGCTGCGATCGCCGAGCGCGCGTGCGCTCGGCGACGCGGCGGAGCCCGATGCGCGGCAGGACGAGCTCGAACCACCACGCCTGGATCATGACCCCCGTCGCGAACCGGATGATCCGGTTGTAGCGAGCGCGGGATGGGGCGGGAGCGGAAGAGGGGGCGTCGCCCGGCGGCATCCCGCTCAGCCCTCGGCGAGGATCGCGTAGAGCCGTCGGCGCGCGTCGTCGAGGATGTCGATCGCCTGCTGCACCTGCTCGGGCGTTCCCGTGCGGCCGACCTGCATCGCCGCCTGGGCGAGGTTCGCACCGGACTTCGAGAGGGCACCGAACCCGGGGCCGTCGTGGCGGGACGCGCCCGGCGCGGCGCCGGCATCCCCTGCGGTGGTTTCGCTCGCGCGCCACGGCGCGGGCTTGTCGGCGGCTTCCGCGCGCCCGGCCTCGGTGAGCGAGTAGGTCTTGCGCCCGCTCTCCTCCTCGACGTCGACGATGCCCTCGTCGGTGAGCAGCTGCAGAGTCGGGTACACCGAACCGGGGCTCGGCTTCCACGCGCCTCCCGAGCGCTCCTCGATCTGCTGGATGATCTGGTAGCCGTGAAGGGGCTGCTCGGCGAGGATCGCGAGGATCGCGACGCGCACATCACCGCGCCCCATCCGCGACCCGGCCTTCATGTCGAAGCGGGGCAGGTCGAAGCGCTGCTCGAGTTTCTGGCCGAACTGTCCGAGCGCGTCGAAGATGTCATTCATCCCCTGGCCGCCGAACACGCCCTTGCCGTCGCCGCTGCCGCCGAAGCCCATACCGCCGAAACCCTGACCGCCGTATCCGTTGTTCATGACGACCCTTCCTCGAAGTGAACGATACTCAACGATATATCGTTCGATGCTCACCGATACCGTGAGTTCGCCGTGAAGCGCATCGACGACGAGAGACGGATGCCGCTCACTGCGGTCGCCCGAAGGCTTCCAGCCAGCGCAGCCACAGCTCGCTCACGGTCGGGTAGGCGGGAACGGCGTGCCACAGCTGCTCGAGGGGGACTTCGCCGACGACGGCGATCGTGAGGGCGTGCAGCATCTCCGCGACGTCGGGGCCGACGAGGGTGCCGCCGACGATGACGCCGCGGTCGAGGTCGACGAGCGCCCGCGCGGTGCCGGCATAGCCCTCGGCGTACGTCGCGGCACCCGCGATCTGCGCGAGGTCGACGTCGAGCGCGCGCACGCGCACCCCGGCAGCCTCGGCCTGTGCCAGCGTCGGGCCGACGGAGGCGACCTGCGGACTCGTGAACACGACCTGCGGGACGGCGCGATGGTCCGCCGTCGCGACGTGCGCCCCCCAGGGGCGCTCGTCCGCCGCGCCAGGCTTCTCACCGGTCCGCGCCCGCGCCGCGATGACGTCACCGGCCGCGCGCGCCTGGTACTTGCCCTGATGCGTGAGGAGCGCGCGGTGGTTCACGTCGCCCACGGCGTAGAGCCACTCGCTGCCGCGCACGCGCAGCGTGTCGTCGACGTCCAGCCACGCCCCGGCGCGCAGACCGACGGTCTCGAGGCCCAGGTCTTCGGTGCGCGGCACGCGCCCCGTCGCGACGAGGAGCTCCGCCGCCCGCAGCTCTTCGCTGTCTCCGCCGCCTCCGCCGAGCGTCACGACGACCTCGCCGCCCTCGCGACGCACCGCCGTCGCTGCGGTGCGCAGCCGCACGTCGACCCCCGCCTCGCGCAGCGCGGTCGTGACGGCGTCGCTCGCGAACGGTTCGACCGCGCCGAGGAGCGACGAGCGCGCGATCACGGTGACCTGCGTGCCGAATGAGGCGTACGCCGTCGCGAGCTCGCACGCGACGACGCCGCCGCCGAGGATCGCGAGGGATGCCGGCACCTCCTGCACCGCCGTCGCCTCACGACTCGTCCAGGGCGCCGCGTCGGCGAGGCCGGGAATCTCCGGCATCAGAGCGGCCGACCCCGTGCAGACGGCGACGGCGTGACGCGCGCGCAGCACGCGCTCCGATCCGTCCGGCGCGGTGACGCGCACGGCGCGCTCGCCGTCGAGGCGGGCGTGGCCGCGCACGAGGTCGATCCCCGCACCCGCGAGCCATTCCACCTGACCGTCGTCGCTCCACTCGTGCACGATCCGATCCCGCGAGCGCAGAGCCGCAGCGACATCCACGCCGCCGCGGACCGCCGCCGCGGCGCCGGGCACGGCTCGCGCCGCCTGCAGTGCGGCGGCGGGGCGCAGGAGCGTCTTGGACGGCATGCACGCCCAATAGGAGCACTCGCCGCCGACGAGCTCGCTCTCGACGATCACCGCCGAGAGACCACCCTGCACGGCCCGATCGGCGACGTTCTCGCCGACGGGCCCCGCCCCGATCACGATGAGGTCGTACTCGTCCTTCTGCATGTGTCACCTCTACCCGAGTGTGACGCCGTGTGCCACCCCCCTTCGGGATGTCGGAGGGGTGTGGTTGGGTGGAGCACACCCACCCGGAGGACGCATGGCGATCGAGTTCCGCTCCGTCACGAAGAGCTTCGCCGACGGCACCACAGCCGTCGACGATTTCAGCCTCGTGCTGCCGGCGCACAAGACGACCGTCTTCGTCGGCTCGTCGGGGTGCGGCAAGACGACGCTCCTGCGCATGATCAACCGCCTCATCGAGCCGACGAGCGGCGAGATCCTCATCGACGACGAGCCCATCCAGCAGCGCGATCCGGTGAGGCTGCGCCGCGGCATCGGCTATGTGCTGCAGAACGCGGGGCTCCTCCCCCACTTCACCGTCGTCGACAACGTCGCGACCGTTCCGCGCCTGAACGGCGTCCCGAAGAAGCAGGCCCGCGCCCGCGCGCTCGAGCTGCTCGACATCGTGGGACTCGATCGCGCGCTCGCGGAGCGCTACCCGCGCCAGCTCTCCGGTGGCCAGCAGCAGCGCGTCGGCGTCGCACGCGGCCTGGCCGCCGATCCCAACATCCTCCTCATGGACGAGCCGTTCGGCGCGGTCGACCCGATCGTCCGGAGCGAACTGCAGACCGAGACGCGGCGTCTGCAGCGCGACCTGGAGAAGACCGTCGTGTTCGTGACGCACGACATCGACGAGGCGTTCCTGCTCGGCGATCAGGTCGTCATCCTCGAGAAGGGCGCGAAGATCGCACAGGTCGGCACCCCCGACGAGATCGTCGAGAACCCGGCGAGCGACTTCGTCGCAGAGTTCGTCGGCGTCGATCGGGGCGCGCGCGCCCTGCACACCAAGCGCACGCCGCGCGGCACGGTCCTCGTGGATGCCGCGGGTCGCACGCAGGGCGTGCTGGTCGATGCCCCCGCCGATGCGGGATCCGTCGGAGAGCACCTCGGCGCCGGCGCCGTCGCTGCAAATCGCTCGGGCAGCGCGCCGTGAACTGGGTCCTCGACAACCTCGGGCTCATCGGCTCACTCACGCTCGATCATCTGCGGCAGAGCACGATCGCTATCGCCTTGGCCTTCGTCATCGCGCTGCCGCTCGGCTGGCTGGCGTGGCGCTACACGCGGCTGCGCGGCTCCGTGCTGACGACGATCGGGCTCCTGTACACGATCCCCTCGCTCGGCCTGTTCGCTCTGCTCTGGGCGGTCTTCGGCATCCCCTATCTCTCCGAGACGAACCTCGTCATCGCACTCACGATCTACGGCGTCGCGATCATGACCCGCTCGGTGACCGATGGGCTCGACTCCGTGGATGCCACGACCCGCGAGGCCGCCGTCGCCGTCGGCTACGGACCGTGGCGGCGGTTCTGGACGGTCGACCTGCCCCTCTCCGGCCCCGTCCTGCTCGCGGGGCTCCGCGTCACGGCGACGTCGACGATCGCGCTCGCGACCGTCGGCATCCTGATCGGCGTCCAGAACCTCGGGTACCTCTTCACGAACGGTCTGCAGCGGCGGATCATCCCCGAGGTGCTCACGGGCGTCGTGCTGGTCGTCGTCATCTCGCTCATCATCGACCTGCTCCTCGTGTGGGCCGGTCGCGCCCTCATGCCGTGGGTGCCCAAGCGCGAGGGCAGCCGCGCCGAACGGCGGGCGCTTCGCCGCCTCGCGGTGGAGGCGGCCGCGTGAACCTCTTCCTCGACGCCTTCGCATGGATCTTCTCGCCCGACCGGCTCACCGGATCGCTGCCCCTGCCCGTCGCGATCGGGCAGCACCTCGCGTTCACGTTCGGTTCCGTGCTCCTCGCCGCGCTCATCGCGATCCCCGCCGGCTGGGCGATCGGACACACCGGCCGCGGGCGCGAATTCGCCGTCGCCCTGTCGGGCGCGGCCCGCGCGATCCCGACGCTCGGCCTCGTCGTCCTCCTCTACCTCCTCGTCGGCGTCGTCTACAAGAGCCAGGCGGCCGTCGTCGCGTTCGTGATCCTCGCGATCCCCTCGATCCTCGCGGGGGCGTACGCCGGGTTCGAGGCGATCGACCGGGCCGTGGTCTCCGCGGCGCGCGCCGTCGGCATGACGCCGTGGCAGGTGCTCTGGAAGGTCGAGGTCCCCCTCGGTCTTCCGCTCCTCATCGGCGGCATCCGCTCCGCCACCCTCCAGGTCGTCGCGACGGTCACGATCGCCACGTATGTGGGGCTCGGCGGCCTCGGCTTCTACATCATCCAAGGCATCCAGCTGCGCGACACGGCGCAGATCCTGGGGGCATCGATCCTCGTCGTCGCGCTCGCACTGGTCCTCGACGGCTTCTTCGCGCTCGTGCAGCGCTTCCTCGTCCCGCGCGGCGTCCGCGCCCGCACCGCCGCGCCCGCGCCTCGCGCCGCCGGCGCGGCGCGGGTCGCCGCCGCCACCTCCTGACCCCGCACCACACACGCAGCATCCAGAAAGGCACCCACCATGTCACGCATCACCTCGCGGCTCGCCCTCGCAGCGAGCGCCCTCACGATCACCGCCCTCGCGCTCACCGCGTGCGGGTCCAGCGGCTCGCTGGAAGAGCCCGCCGCGACCGGCTCGGGCTCTGCCGGGGCATCCGACACCATCACGATCGGGTCGCAGGCCTACTACTCCAACGAGATCATCGCCGAGATCTACGCACAGGCCCTCGAGGGCGCCGGCTTCACGGTCGAGCGCACGTTCAACATCGGCCAGCGCGACGCGATCATCCCGTCCCTCCAGGACGGCACGATCCAGCTCACGCCGGAGTACACGGGCAACCTCCTCCAGTACTTCGACAAGACGACGACGGCCACGACGACCGACGACGTCTACGCGGCGCTCGAGAAGGCGCTCCCCGATGGGCTCGCCGTCCTCGACCAGTCGCCCGCCACCGACCAGGACTCGTACAACGTGACCGCGGCCTTCGCCGCCCAGCACAACCTGAAGAGCATCGGCGACCTCGCGGGCATCTCTCCGCTCGTCCTCGGCGGCGCCCCCGAACTCGAGCAGCGCCCATACGGCCCCAGCGGGCTCAAGGAGAAGTACGGCGTCGACGTCACCTTCTCGGCGACGGCCGACACGACGGTCGACGAGCTCGTCGCGGGCAACATCCAGGTCGCGAACGTCTACAGCGCCGACCCCAACATCAAGACGAAGGACCTCGTCACGCTGGAGGACCCGAAGGGACTCTTCCTCGCGTCGCACGTCGTGCCGCTCGTGAGCGCGTCGTTCCCGACGGATGCCGCCGCCGTCATCAACAAGGTCAGCGCGGCCCTGACCCCCGAAGGCCTCGTGGCGCTCAACGTGCAGTCCACGCAGGACCAGAAGTCGCCGGAGGACATCGCGAAGGCGTGGCTGAGCGAGAACGGCCTCAGCTGACGCACGACGAAGGCCCCGGCATCCTGCTCACGCGGGATGCCGGGGCCTTCGCATGAGCGCTCGCGGGCGAAGGCGCTCAGCTCAGGCAGCGCAGATGGCGCAGGTTCAGAAGGCGCGCAGATCGGCCCGGAGGCCGGCGCCGGTGTACTCCCGGCGCAGGATGCCGCGCCGGCGCAGGATCGGCACGAGCTCGTCGAGGGTGCGATGCACCGTCGCGGGATGCAGGTCGCCCCACAGCAGCACCCCGTCGTTCCCCCACTCGCCGAGCTCTTCGACGAGGTCGGCGAACTCCTCTGCGGTGCCGACGAACCCCGAACGGTCGGAGATCCGGCCGAGCTTCGCGAGCGCGCCGAGGTGGGCGCGCAGCGGCGTCGTCCGTGGGTCGCGGTCGCCGGTCAGACGGCGCAGCGAGCCCTGCGAGACATGCTCGGCGAAGAAGGAGTCGGGAAGGGGCGCATCGAGATCGAGGCCCGTCAGATCGGTCTCCAGGTCGCTCGACTGACGCTGGGCGATCTGACGCAGCGTCTCGTCGGTGGGGTGCGCCGATGCGGCGACCACCCGATCCGCCTCCTCACGCGACGCCACGATGACGGGTTGGATCGCGAACATGATGCGGATGTCCTCCGCGCGGCGCCCGCGCTCCGCCGCCGCCGCGTGGATCCGCGCACGGTAGTCGCGCACGCTCTGCTCGTGCAGCGGCGCCAGCGCGAGCTGGATGTCGGAGTTCGCACCGGCGAAGGCGAGCCCGCGGCCCGAGCCTCCGGGCGACGCGATGACCGGCTCCCCCAGCCCCACCTC
The DNA here is from genome assembly GCF_017305435.1 of Microbacterium sp. Lineage (GTDB taxonomy): Bacteria > Actinomycetota > Actinomycetes > Actinomycetales > Microbacteriaceae > Microbacterium. The sequence goes on from NZ_JAFKIP010000006.1 coordinate 117,022, forward strand.
GTCGAACGGGATGGCGTTGAGCGGCCCGTCGAACGCGAAGTGCTCACCGCGGTGCACCGTGGCATCCAGGCGCGTGCCGTCGGCGTAGACGCCGGATGCCGCGTCGCGGACGAGCGCACCGGCTCCCCACGACGACCAGAGCGCGCGGATGCCGGCGAGCCACTCTTCCGCCCGGTCGTAGGCCGCGTCGTGGCCGAGCGCGGGCGCATCGCCGAAGTGGCGCGCGCTCCCGGTGTCGGTGACGACGTTGAGCCCGAGACGGCCCGCGCTCAAGTGCTGCAGCGTCGCGAACTGACGCGCCGCCGTGTATGGGAGGGTGGCGGCGGGGTTGACGGTGGGAATGACGCCGAGGTGCCGTGTCGCCTGGAACAGGTACGGCGCGAGCAGCAGCGGGTCGTGCTTGGGGCCGCCGAACGCGTGCCGCACGCGCAGGTCGATCGTCGCGGGCGAGCCGAGCGACGGGGCATCCTCGATCAGGAGGAAGTCGAACCCCGCCTGCTCGAGCTCGCGCGCGGACTGCTGATAGAGGTCGGGGCGTGTCCAGTCGTAGTCCCAGTCGAGGTACGGATGGCCCCACCCGTGCGGGCCGAACCCGCGCGCGAGGAACCAGCCGAAGTGCTGCGGCCTGGCGCTCACGCGACCACGGCGACGGGCGCGTCGACGGCGACGTCGAGGGCGGCGGACAGGTCGCCCAGGAGGTCCGCGACGTCCTCGATGCCGATCGACACGCGGAGCGTCCCCGGCTCGACGCCCAGGGCGCGGCGCTCGGCGTCGGTGAGGAAGGCGTGCGACGTCGTCGCCGGGTGCAGCACGAGCGAGCGCACGTCACCCAAGTGCGTCATGTGCGTGAAGACCTCGAGGGCCTCGACGAAGCGCTGCGCCGTATCGGCGTCGCCGCGGAGCGTGAAGGTGAAGACCGAGCCGAACCCCGCCGCGAGGTCGCGCACCGCGAGGGCGTGGTCGCGGTGCGCGGGCAGCCCGGCGTAGTCGACGGAGGCGACTTCGGGGCGCGCGGCGAGCCACTGCGCGACGGCGAGCGCGTTCGCGCTCTGCCGCTCCACGCGCAGGCTCAGCGTCTCGATGCCCTGCCCGATGAGGAAGGCGTTCAGCGGCGACGGCGTCGGCCCGAACCGCGGGGCGACGCTCTCGCGTGCGTAGGCGATGCGGGCGTCGCCGCCCGTGCGCTCGGCGATGCTGGGACCCGGCACGCCACCGGGACCGCGGCCGGGCGCCACGAGGTGGGGATAGAGCGCGCCGGAGCGCTCGGCGTCGAAGCGGCCGCTGTCGACGATCGCGCCGCCGAGGACGCTCCCGTGCCCGGCGAGGAACTTGCTCGCCGAGTGGACGACGACGTCGGCGCCGAGCTCGATCGGCCGCAGCAGATACGGCGTCGCGAACGTGTTGTCGATGACGAGCGGGATGCCGTGGCGTCGGGCCACTTCAGCGATCGCGGGGATGTCCAGGAGCCGGTTGGTGGCGTTCGAGATCGACTCGGCGAAGAGCGCCCGTGTCTCCGGGCGGATCGCCGCCTCCCAGGCATCCACGTCGTCGATCGCGTCGACGAAGGTCGTGTCGATGCCGAGCCGGGCGATGTTGTCGCGCAGGAGACCCCGCGTGCCCTCGTAGATGTGCGTCGAGGACACGATGTGTCCACCCGCCTCGACGAGCGCGAGGAGCGCGACGGTCGTCGCCGCCTGGCCGCTCGCGAGCAGAAGAGCCTGCGACCCGCCCTCGAGTGCAGCGAGCGTGTGCTCGACGGCGTCGATCGTGGGGTTGCCGATGCGGGTGTAGGCGTAACCCTCCCCCGCTCCGAAGTGCGCGCCGGCCGCCGCGTACTCGTCGAACTCGAAGCCCGCGGTCAGGTAGATGGGCGTCACACGTGCGGTCGGGGCGGACCCCGTGGCGGATGCCGGCACGGATACTGCAACGCCCTGGTGCACCTGACGTGTCGAAAACCCTCGTCGGCTCATCGCCCTACCTCCTGAAGACCCTCCGCGCGCGCTCGCGCCGTCCGCGCTCACGCGGGATCTCATCGTCGCCCGCGCGGCCTCGCGGACGCGAATCGCGTGTCGTCGTGTGACGCCAGCCGGTACGGTGATCCGGTGAGCTCCACCCCGCGCTGCCCCTCCTGCCGCCGCTTCGTCTACCTCGACACGCTCGTCTGCCCCGAATGCGGCACCGAGATGGGCATGCAGGTCATCGACCGCGTGTTCGTCGCGCTGCGCGACGGGCGCGCGACCGGTGACGACGGGACGTGGTTCGCCTGCTCCGAACGCGAGTGGGGATGCAATTGGCTCGTCCGCGACGACGCGCCGGCCGGCCGCTGCATCTCGTGCCGCCTCACCCGCACCCGCCCCGATCAGGACGACACGATCGCCCTCGAGAAGCTCGCGAAGGTCGAAGAGGCCAAGCGCCGCCTCCTCCTGCAGGTCGGCGACCTCGGGCTCCCGATCGTTCCCTGGTACACGACGCCGGGCGGCCTCGGCTTCGACCTCCTGTCGAGCCGCTCGGACGGGCGGAAGGTCATCATCGGGCACGCGAACGGGATCATCACGATCGACCTGGCGGAGAGCCTCGACGACGTCCGCGAAGCCGTGCGCGTGAAGCTCGGCGAGCCCTACCGGACGATCCTCGGGCACCTGCGGCACGAGATCGGGCACTACTACCAGAATGTCCTCATCCAGGACGACGAGACCTGGGCGCGCTGCCGCGACCTGTTCGGCGACGAGCGGGCGAGCTATCAGGAGGCGTTGAAGCGCCACTACGCCGTGGGCGCCCCGGAGTCGTGGCAGGACTCGTTCATCTCGGAGTACGCCACGATGCACCCGTGGGAGGACTTCGCCGAGACCTTCGCGCACTACCTCCACATCGTCGGTACGCTCCAGACCGCCGCCGCGATCGGCATCCGGCTGGATGCCGGCGTCTCGACGCTGCGCGACATCGACGTCGTACCGCGCGACGACTACCGCGACGAGCCGGTCGGGCGCGTCCTCGCCGACTGGGCGGCGCTGTCGCAGGGCTTCAACCGCGTGAACCGCTCGATGGGCCTCGGCGACCTCTACCCGTTCACGATCACGCAGCCCGTGCAGCGCAAGCTCGCCTTCCTGCACGAGATCATCACGCGCACGCCCCTCACGACGGACGAGCAGGTGGCCCTCGCCCTCGCGCCGGGCGAGGAGAGTGCCTAGAAGGAAGCCGGTCAGCGGACGCGGTCAGCGGTCGCCGGGAAAGACCACGGGCACCCCGAGCCAGTCCGCGAGATCGCGGATCTCGGCATCGACCATCTCGCGCTCCTCGGGGTCGAGGCCTCCTCCGAGCTCGTCCCGCTCGTGCACCGCGGTGACGACGAGGTTCTCCTTCTTCTTGTCGAGCTGCGCATCGAGGAGCGCCGCGAACCGGTCGCCGACGAGGATCGGATGCGCGAAGTACCCGTAGACCCGCTGCGCCTTCGGCTTGAACTGCTCGAGGATGAACTCGAAGCCGAAGAGCTCCTTCAGCCGCGGCCGATCGAAGAGGGCCCCGTCGTACGGGTTCAGGATCGCGACGCGCCCTCCCGGGTCGTCGTCGAGCCCCGCGAGCGCGTCCGGATCGACGCGCCACTTCCAGGCCGAGCCCTCGACGACAGCCGGCTCGCCGGCCATGCCGACGGGCGTCCACGGCGATTTCTGCCGCGCGATGCCCGCGGCCTGCAGGCGGCGGCGCTCGAGCACCCGGGCCGCGTCCTCGGCATCCAACTCGGGAACCCCCGCGTAGACCCGATCTCCGATGTCCCACACGCGCTGCCGCCCCTCGCGCCCGACGATCCCGACCTCGCCGATGTAGGCGAGCAGATCGAGCATGCGCGGCACTTGATTGGGGCCGTACCAGCCGGCCTCGTCGTGGTGCGCGACCTGGCTCGTGTCGGGGATCTGCGCCGCGAGCATCGGCCCTTCGGCCCGGAGGCGAGCGAGGACGTCGCGGCGGAATCGCTCGTTCGCCGCCATCCACGTCGCCGCGCGCTCGCGGAAGACCCGGGCCCGCATGCGCGCGAGATGCGCAGGCAGAAGGGATGCCGCGTGGAAGTGCCCGTCGGACTCGAACAGCAGCCGATCCTGCTCCACCGCCTTGCGCAGCTGGCCCGGTTCGTATGCCCAGCCGATGCGGCTCCACAGGGCGGCGTGCTCCGCTGTCGTGATCGTTGCCGTGGGGTCGATCTTGATCGCGCCGAGCTGCTCGGCGACCTCGACGACATCGCCCGGTCGCTCCGCGTCGAGGAGCTGCGCACGAACGGCGAGACGCCGCGCCTCGTCGCGCGTGAGGCGGTGGACGGACGTGTCGGCGGTCATGCGCAGAACGCTACGCGTGACCGCCGACACGCGCATCCCGTTACTGCACCGACCACCCGCCGTCGCTCGGCAGCACGACGCCGTTGAGGTTCACGCCGTCGTCCGAGAGGAGGAAGGTGATGGATGCCGCGAGCTCCTCCGCCGTCGCGAGCGTCGGGATGGATGCCTGGAACGGGTGCAGCCGCGCCGACCCCGCCTCGGACACGTGCGGCGGGAACGGGATGCCGGTGGCGACGCCTCCCGGAGCGATGGCGTTCACACGGATGCCCGCGGGACCGTACATGAACGCGGCGGAGCGGGTCATGCCGATGACGGCATGCTTGCTCGTCGTGTAAGCGTTGCCCGACGCCGAGCCGCGCAGGCCTGCCTCGGAGGAGATGTTCACGATCGACCCGGCGCCGGCGGCGATCATCGCGGGCAGAACGGCGCGGGTGAGCTTGAACGCGCCCGTGACGTTGACGCCCATGACGCGGTCCCACATGGCGTCGGTCGTCTCGTGCAACGGCGAGAAGTCGTCGTTGATGCCGGCGACGTTGGCGAGACCGTCGATGCGCTCCCCCGCCGCGGCCACGATCGCGTCGATCGACTCCTGCTTCGTGATGTCGCCGGCGACCGTCACGATCGTCGCCTCCGGGAGGGATGCGGCGAACTCGCCGAGCTTCTCCTCCGAGATGTCGACGGCGACGACGCGGCCGCCTTCACGGGCGACACGCGCGGCGGTCGCACGACCGATGCCGCTTGCGGCCCCCGTCACGACGACGGTCTTGCCGGCGAAGCGCCCGGCGGTGATCTTCTCGACCCAGCCCGACGGCGCGGCATCCGCCGGCATGACGCCGTTGTTCGCCTTCAGAACGAGGTCGTCGACGACCGACTGGGGCATCTGCCCCTGACTGAGCGCGACGAGCTGCTGGAGGGGAAGCCCGCGCAACGGCGCGAGGGTCTCCTCCGACGCACCGGATGCGGCGAGCAGGCCCCGGACGAGAGGTCCGCCGACCTCGCTGTCGAGCCAGGCCCCGATCGTGCTGGCGGCGGTGAGTGGTGTCGTCTCTGACATGGTGAGCTCCTTAGCGAGCCCCGGGCGGGCTCATCAGGTTCAATTCCCGATCGGGAACTTTTATTCCCGTGCGGGAAATAATAGTGGATCCGCATTAGAGTCGTCACCATGTCCGATCCCCGCCCCGCGCCGCGTCGTCGCCGCGGCGCGCGCGCGGGCCTGGACCAGGCGGCGATCGTCGATGCCGCGCGCGGGCTCGATCCTGTCGACGTCACGATGCAGGGCGTCGCGACGGCTCTCGGCGTCGACCGCAAGGCGCTCAACCATCACGTGACCGACCGCGAGAGCCTCCTCGAGCTGCTCGCGATCGATGCCTTCCGCCGCCGCTTCTCGGCCGACGAGGTCGACCTGGGCGAGACGTGGCAGAGCGCGTGCCGGGCCTACGCCGACAACATGTGGCACAGTCTCGTCGACATCGGGCAGTGGTTGCCCTACTTCCGCTTCACGAGCCCGCGCGACCTCGCGATCGCGGGCCCCGCCGACGTCATCGCGGCGCGCATGCTCGCCGCCGGCTTCGAACCGGTGACGGTCAGCCGCGCGCTGCACCTGCTCGTCACGATCTGCCGCGGATTCGCGCAGGATGCCGTGATCGGCAGCCGCGCCGGCGGCCATCCCCAGGTCGAGGATCTGCGTGTCGCGCTCGCGACGGAGCGGGAGGGGTACGTGGCGCTGCGTGAGCTCGTCGACGCGCGCGTCGACAACTACGGCGCCGAGCAGTTCGCCTTCGACCTCGACGCCTTCATCGCCGCGATCGAGCGACTCGCCCCCTGACCCCGGGTGCTCCCGCGGCCCTCAGCCGCGAGCGAGGATCTCGCCGTGGGGCAGCAGGATCCAGCCATCCTCGGCGACCGCCCACTCCCGCCACGCGGCGCTGATGCGCTCGAGCGCGGCCCGGTCGGCGATCCCCTGCCCCACGACGACGTCCGCGAACGCGGACTGCAGCGCGCGATCGGCCCACATCCCGCCCCACCACGCCCTTTCGGCCGGGGATTCGTAGAGCCATACCGACGCGGAGGCGCGCACATCGGCGAAGCCGGCTTCCTGCGCCCACGCCTTCAACCGCCGCCCCGCGGCTGGTTCGCCGCTCGTCGCGCGGTGCGCCGCGAGATAGACCTCGAGCCACTCATCCAGACCCGGCAGCCGCGGCCACCAGATGACGCCCTCGTAGTCGACGTCGCGCGCCGCGACGACGCCCTCCGGCGTCACGACGCGGCGGAACTCCCGGAGCGCGTCGACCGGACGGGCGAGATGCTGCAGCACCTGGTGGGCGTGTACGACGTCCCACTCATCGTCGGCGGAGTCCAGCGCGTACGCGTCGTCGACCGCGTACGACACGGTCGACGCGCCCGCTGCCGCACGGTCGGCCTCGGCCTGCGCGACGACGTCGGGCGAGGCGTCCACACCGCGCACCGCTCCGGGCGCGACCCGAGCCGCGAGGTCGAGCGTGATGGTCCCCGGCCCCGCGCCGACATCGAGGACCGACGTCCCCGGCGTCAGGAGCGGGAGAAGGTAGGCGGCGGAGTTCTCGGCGGTGCGCCAGCGGTGCGAGCGCAGCACGCTCTCGTGATGACCGTGGGTGTAGGCGTCGGGCATGGGGTCATCCTGCCAGGCGCCGACGCCCCGCCGTCACCACCGCCGTCACATGTCGGCGGGGGTCCACTCCGAGACCTCGTCGAGGTCGGCGACCTCGGCCGCCGTGAGCTCCGTCGTCGCGCCCGCGAGGAGGTCCGGCACCTGGGCGAGCTTCGACGCCGACGCGATGGGGGCGACGACCGTCGGCTTCGCGCGCAGCCACGCAAGGGCCGTCGCCGCGATCGAGACGCCGTGCGCATCGCCGACGCGCTCCAGCACCTCGAGGATCTGCAGCCCCTGCGGCGTCGCGTACGTCGCGGCCTGGCCGGCGCGCGGCGACGCCTGATCCTCCGGCTCGGTCGACCGGTACTTGCCGGTGAGGAACCCCTTCGCGAGCGAGAAGTACGGTACGAGCGAGAGCCCCAGCTCCTCCGCGACCGGGACGATGTCGTTCTCGGTCTCGCGGTGGACGAGGTTGTAGTGCGGCTGGATCGCGACGGGCTCCGAGACGCCGAGGTCCCGCGCGATGCGCACCCACTCGCGGATCCGATCGGCGGAGTAGTTCGACACCGCCGTGTACCGCACGAGACCGTCGGAGACGAGCTGCCCGAAGGCGGCGACGGTCTCTTCCAGCGGCGTCTCGGCGTCGTCGAAGTGCGCGTAGTAGAGGTCGATCGACTCGACGCCGAGGCGCTCGAGGGATGCCTCGGCCGCTGCCCGCACGTTCGCCGCGGCCAGTCCCTTGAACTGGGGATGCTGGCTGACCTTCGTCGCGACCGTCAGGCCCGTGTGATGCCGGCTCGCGAGCCACGCGCCGAGGATGCGCTCGCTCTCGCCGCCTTCGTGGCCGGGCACCCAGGCGCTGTACGAGTCGGCCGTGTCGATGAAGTTGCCGCCGCCGGCGTGGAACGCGTCGAGGATGGCGAAGGAGGCGTCACGGTCGGCCGTCCAGCCGAACACGTTGCCGCCGAGGGCGAGGGGGAAGACGTCGAGGTCGCTCGTGCCGATGCGGGTCATACTCCGATCCAAGCACGGCACGCCCCGGCGCATTCCCCGCCGCGTACAATCACGTCATGTTCGGTGCGGCGGTGATGTGGGTCTTCCTCTTCTCCCTCATCGCGCTGCCCGTGTACTTCGTCTGGTACGCGTGGGACACCGCGCGCAGGCGGCGCCGTGGCGAGTCGATCTCGCGCCCTTCGGGCGGCTCATTCGGTTTCGACGAGGTCTGGCGCCCCACCGCCGCTGAGGCGCAGGCCGTCTGGGAGGCCGAGCAGATCACGCCCGCTCCCGCACCGACGCCGCGCGACGGCCCGGGCGTCATCACGGGCGGCCGCATCGTCATCGAGACCGGCCTGCGTCCACCGGCGCGCTGACGCGCGCCACGCCCGCGGAGTTTCGGGCGCGTAAAGCGACCGAAACTCGATTCGCGAGAGCTTCGGGCGCTTGAGGAGACCGAAACTCGGCCGAGTGCGACTGTGTGCAGGCATCCGGATGCCGCGGCATCCATTCACGGGAATGGAACGCTCGGGCGTACGGTTGCAGTCATCATGCAACGCTTCGGAACACTCTCGTTCGGACACTACGGACCGCTCGGCGGCGGGCGCGAGCTGACCGCCGGAGACTCGCTCCACCAGGCGATCGACCTCGCCCAGGGGATGGACGAACTGGGCGCGAACGGCGTCTACTTCCGCGTGCACCATTTCGCGCGTCAGCAGGCCTCCCCCATGCCGCTGCTCGCGGCGATCGCCGCGAAGACCGAGCGCATCGAGATGGGCACGGGCGTCGTCGACATGCGCTACGAGAACCCGCTGTACCTCGCCGAGGAGGCCGCGGCCGTCGACCTCATCTCCGACGGGCGACTGGCGCTGGGCGTCAGCCGCGGGTCACCCGAGACGGTCGTGCGCGGGTACGAGAAGTTCGGCTACACCGCTGAGGACCCGCGCGGCGCCGACCTCGCACGCGAGCACTTCGACCTGTTCTGGCGCGCGATCGGAGGCGAGGGCATCGCCGAACGCGACCCGAACTCCCCGTTCGGCGGCGGCAACGGGCTGCAGCGCATCGAGCCGCAGTCCGCGGGGCTGCGCGATCGCATCTGGTGGGGCGCAGGGTCCCGCGACACCGCCGAGTGGGCGGGCCGGATGGGCCTCAATCTCATGTCGTCGACCCTCGTCACCGAGGCCGACGGGCGCCCGTTCGACATCCTGCAGGCCGAGCAGATCGACCGCTTCCGGACGGCGTGGAACGAGGCCGGGCACACCGGCACGCCGCGCGTGTCGGTGAGCCGTTCGGTGTTCCCCATCACGACCGCCGAGGACGAGCTCTACTTCGGGCACAGCCAGGAGGGCGACGGGATCGGCTACATCGACGGCTTCCGCTCGACGTTCGGCAAGACCTACGCGGCATCCCCCGACGTCCTCGTCGAGCAGCTGCAGCAGGATGCCGCCGTCATGAGCGCCGACACCCTCATGCTGACGATCCCGAGCCAACTCGGCGTCGCGTTCAACCTGCACATCGTCGAGGAGTTCGCGAAGCACGTCGCGCCCGCCCTCGGATGGAAGCCGAACACCGAGAAGTAGACTCCGCGTCATGCTCGGCGCGCGAGACCCCCTTCCGATACGCCCGCGACGGATCCTCGTCGCGGGCGTATCAGGTGTCGGGAAGACGACACTCGCACGGCGACTATCCGGCATCCTGGACATCCCGCACACCGAGATCGACGCGCTCTTCCACGGCCCGGACTGGACACCGCGTGCGTCGTTCGCAGACGACGTGCGCGCCCTCATCGCGCGCGACGCGTGGATCACGGAATGGCAGTACTCCGACGCCCGCCCTCTGCTCGCCGAGCGCGCCGACCTCCTGGTGTGGCTCGATCTGCCCTACCTCCGGGTGACCCTGCCGCAGGTCGTGCGGCGCACGGTGCGCCGCCGGTGGCGACGCGAGGAGCTGTGGAACGGCAACCTCGAGGGGCCGCTGTGGGCCTTCTTCACCGACTCTGAGCACATCGTCCGGTGGTCCTGGTCGACTCGGCGGACCTACGCACCTCGGGTCGCGGCGCTCCGCGTGGAGCACCCTTCCCTCACGATCGTGCGTCTGCGGACACCGGGCGACGTCGAGGTCTGGCTCGGCGCCGTGGCGGCCGGGGAGCGCCGCCGTCACGACGATCCGTCGCCGCCCACGATCAGTCGGAAAGATTCGCATACGACGGGCATGTCCGGTTCGTAGCCGCGCGGCCCCTCGGAGTGCTCGGTCCAATACCGCTTGTGGACCTCCCGCCACGACGAGAGCGTGCGGTCGCGCTCGCCCTCGGCGAATGCGTGGGCCGCCGCCACCTCGTCGAACGGCACGACGACGACATCGGTCGTCTCGATGAGCGCGCGCGGCGCACCCATGCCGTCGAGGATGATGCTCAGTTCGCCGGCCTGCGGCAGCGCATCGCCCGAGAACTCGTAATCCCACACGGAGGACGCCGTCGCCGTCTTCGTCCCCGCGAGGACGAGCTCCAGTAGTCCGTCGGCGTGCTCGCGCGTCGCGCCGAACGCCCATGCCGAAGGCGTCTCCTCGGGCAGGCCGGCCACATCCGCTCGGCACCGCTGCCAGAACTCCGCGATCGCGTCGGCACTCACCCACCCAGCGTACGGCGCCGAACGGTCAGCGCGTGGCCGTTCATAACTCCTTCGAATCGGCGCAGGCCACGCCGGCCTCCCCCGGAAACACGCGGTTCTCCGGCGCCACGCCGCACGGATCGAAGGAGTTGTGCACGGGCCGGGCGCCGCTCACCCGCTCAACCCGTCGAGAGCCCCAGCAATGGATACAGGACGGCGAATCCTTCGATCAGGCCGCCCTTGAGAGCGTCGCCCGTATGCCCCGCGCCGGGAACGTCGTAGCGCACGACGGTCATCCCGACGCTCTTCGCCGCCGCGGCGACGCCGTCCGCCGCCGCGATGTACTCGGGATCGTCGGCCCCTGCCGTGAAGATCGCGGTCATCCCCTGGAACGTGCCCGCGGGCGCCGCGGCCATGATGTTCACCGGCTTGGATGCCTCGAATGCCGCCGCCGAGCCGCCGTAGATGATCTTGGTGATGTTCTCGACCTGCTCCGACCCGCCGTACGGCTCGCCCGACACGCTCAGGATGTTCTTCCACAGCTGCGGCGAGCGCACCCCGAACGTGAGCGCACACCCGCCCCCGTTGGAGTAGCCCGCGATCGTCCAGTAGGCCGGATCGTCGATGATGTTCAGGTTCGCCTTCGCCCACGCCACGACGTCCACACTCACGTACGTGCGGGCGTTGCCGTAGGCCGCAGAATCGGCGCACGCCGTGTCGGCGCCCGAAGCCCCCAGCTGGTCGGCGACGATCACGATCGGCGCGAGGCCGTCGTGCTGGGATGCCGCGGCATCCAGCACGTCGCTGATCACGGTCGGGTCGGGGTTGCCCGGGTGCCCCATCATCATGATGACGAGAGGAAGCGCGGGGGCGTTCGGGACGAGAGCGGCGGGAGGCAGGTACACCCCGGCGGGGCGCGCGTCGAACCCCGACGCCGTCCCCGGGATGACGGCGCTGCCGCGCTGGCCTTTCGCCGGCATCCCTTCGGGAGCCGTCCAGGTCGCCGACAACGGCTGCGCCGGTGCACCCTGCAACTCGGCGGGCGGCGTCGGGAGCGTGATCGGCGGGCGATCGGGCAGGCCGAACACCGAGCCGAGCGTCGGATCGAGGCCGAACGTCGCATTGATCGCGACCGCCCCGGCCAGCGCGAACGCGATCGCCGCGACGACGGACACGACCGCACGCCACACGCGGGCGCCGACGATGCCGCCGAGGGCGAACCCGACGAGGGCCAGCGCCCCCGCGCTCCACCACAGCACGAAGTCGGGCAGGTCGTCGCCGAACGCCTTCGTGAGGTTCGCGACGAGGACGGCGATCGTCGCGGCGCCCGCCCCCAGCGCGGCCCCGATGATCGCGGCCTGAACCGAGCGCAGCCGCCATCGCCGCGCGAGGAGGACGACGAGCAGCACCGCCGCCACGGAGTACACGATGACGGGAAAGGGGCCGCCGATGATCTGCAGCTCCCAGATGTACATGAGGTGACACTAGACCACGGAGAGTGAGCGCCCGGTGAGCGCACGAACGGTGCTTTCCGAGACACCTGATCAGACCACTGGCGCGAAAGGGGAAAGCCGTGAATAATAGTGGTATGACCACAGGTCGCCCGGCGGGCTACAGCGCCATATCCAGCTACTCACGCGTCGAGATCCTGCACCTCGTACAGGATCGTCCGAATCGCACCGTCTCCGAGCTCGTCTCGGCCACGAAACTCCACCCCAACACCGTGCGCGAGCACCTGCAGCGCCTCATGGACGACGGCTACGTCGTCTCAGAGACCGAACACCGCACGACGCGCGGCCGTCCGCGCGTGCTCTACTCCGCGAGTGACGGCGTCACGGCTTGCAGTCCCGTCCAGCGGCGCAAAGCACGCGACGCCGCCGAACGCGGCGACCTGATGCGCCGCGTCCTTCCCGGATCCGCTCCCGAGCTCGACACCGCCGCACTCCACCAGATTGACGCACTCGTCGAAGACCTCGAAGGGGCGGGGTTCGACCCCGTCGTCGACGAGAGCGAGCTGACGGTGGAGCTCACGCCGTGCGCGCACGCGTCGTCGCAGGCATCCCACCGGGAGACCCTCTGTAGCGTGCACCTGAGCATCATGCAGAGCGTGCTCAGCTCGGCCGACGGTCCGCTGTCGGTCGACGGCATGCGCTCATCGTGCGACCCGCGCGAGTGCATCGTCCAGCTGCTGCACGCGTCGCAGAAGGCCTGACCTCCCAGAACCTGCGCATGGGTTTATTCACGGCCCACCCCCTCCTGCGCTGAGAAAGACCTGTGTACCTTCAGTCACAAGGAAGACCCACCTCCGGGGAAGGACTGCGATGGACTTCTTGGACCCGCTCCTGCTCGCACGCTGGCAGTTCGGCCTCACCACCCTGTACCACTTCATCTTCGTGCCGCTCACGCTCGGGATGTCGTTGTTCGTCGCGATCTTCCAGACGATCTGGCACCGCACCGGCGATGTGAAGTGGCTGCACCTGACGCGCTTCTTCGGGAAGATCTTCCTGATCAACTTCGCGATGGGCATCGTCACCGGCATCGTGCAGGAGTTCCAGTTCGGCATGAACTGGTCGAGCTACAGCCGCTTCGTCGGCGACGTGTTCGGCGCTCCGCTCGCCTTCGAGGGCCTCATGGCCTTCTTCTTCGAGGCGACGTTCATCGGACTGTGGATCTTCGGCTGGAACAAGCTGCCGCGCCGCGTCCATCTCGCGACGATCTGGATCACGGTCGTCGGCACCTGGCTCTCGGCCTACTTCATCCTCGCCGCGAACGCGTTCATGCAGAACCCCAAGGGCTACCAGATGTCCACCGAGGGGCACCGCGCCGAGATGGCCGACTTCTGGGCGGTGCTCACCAACCCCGTCGCCCTCACGCAGTTCCCGCACACGATCTCCGCCGCGCTCATGTTCTCCGCCGGCGTGATGATCGCCGCAGCGGCCTGGCACCTGTCCCGCAAGCAGCATGACGAGACGATGCGCCCCGCCCTGAAATTCGGTCTGTGGGGCATGATCATCGGCTTCGTGTGCGTCTTCCTCTCCGGTGACCAGCTCGGCCTCGTGATGGTGCAGACCCAGCCGATGAAGATGGCCGCCGCCGAAGCGCTGTTCAATACGGCGTGCGGGCCGGATGCCTCGTTCTCGCTGTTCTCGATCGGGACGCCCGACGGCACCGGCGAGGTCTGGTCGCTGCGCGTGCCGTACGCCCTCGCCTTCCTCTCCACGCACGACTTCAACGGCTGCGTCGAAGGCATCAACGATCTCAACGCGCTCTACACGAACGAGATGTTCCCGCAGTTCGCCGACCAGGTCGGCGGCAACTTCGCCCCGATCCTCTGGGTCACCTACTGGGCGTTCCGCTGGATGATGGGCTTCGGCGTGCTCGCGACGGCGATCGCGGTCGTGGGGCTGTGGGTCACCCGCAAGGGCGCGAAGCGTCCCGTCGCCGGTTGGATGTGGAAGATCGCGATCTGGCAGGCGCCGCTCGCCCTCCTCGGCATCCTCGTCGGCTGGATCTTCACCGAGATGGGCCGTCAGCCGTGGATCGTCTTCGGGCTCATGCTCACTCAGGACGGGGTCTCCCCCAACGTGCCGGGGTGGACGGTGCTCATCTCGCTCATCGCCTTCACTCTCATCTACCTGGCGCTCGCGATCGTCGAGTTCGGTCTCATCTTCAAGACCGTGCGCGAAGGCCCCGCGCCGCTCCCCGGGCCCGATGACCCCGATCCCGCCGACCTCGCCGTCGAAGAGACGCCTTCGACGGTCTACTAGGAGCTGACATGGATCTCGCAACTCTCTGGTTCTTCATCGTCGGCGTGCTCTTCGTCGGGTACTTCGTCCTCGACGGGTTCGACTTCGGCGTCGGCATGTCGCTGCCGTTCCTCGGCAAGGACGAGGTCTCGCGCCGCCAGGTGATCAACACGATCGGCCCGGTCTGGGACCTCAATGAGACCTGGGTCATCGTGGCGGGCGCGTGCCTGTTCGCGGCCTTCCCCGAGTGGTACGCGACCCTCTTCAGCGGGTTCTACCTGCCGCTGCTGCTCATCCTCCTCGCGCTCATCCTCCGCGGCGTCTCCTTCGAGTACCGCCACCAGCGCGACGACATCCGATGGAAGCGCCGCTTCGACTGGATGATCACGATCGGCTCGGTCGTGCCCGCCCTCCTCTGGGGCGTCGCGGTCGGCAACATCGTGCAGGGCGTGCCGATCGATGCCGACAAGAACTTCACCGGGTCGCTGTTCACGCTCCTCAACCCCTACGGGCTGTGGGTCGGAGTGACGACGCTCCTCCTGTTCTTCCTGCACGGCGTCTACTTCGTCGGGCTCAAGACCGACGGACAGGTGCACCACGACGCGCAGGCGCTCGGTAAGAAGCTCGCGATCCCGACCGTGATCTTCGCGGCCGGCTGCGTCGTGTGGACGATCGCGATCGCCGCCGGCCGTGACGCGCCGCTGCTGTGGGCCGTGATCGCGTGCGGAGTCATCGCCGCGGTGGCACTCCTGGCATCCGTCGCCTTCAACTGGGTGGATCGTGACGGTCGCGCGTTCGCCGCGGGCGCCGTGACGATCGTGTTCGCGGTGCTGACGCTGTGGCTGGCGCTCTTCCCCTACGTCATGCCGGCCTCGAACGACCCGGCGAACAGCCTCACGATCGCGAACGCCTCGTCGACCCAGATGACGCTCGAGATCATGAGCTGGGCGGCGCTCGTCTTCCTTCCGCTCGTGCTCGCCTACCAGGCCTGGACGTACTGGATCTTCCGCAAGCGTGTCACCCGCACGATGATCGAGAAGGCCGAGGCCTCCGCGCACTGAGCGTGTCTCCGTTCGTCGGACCGGCGGGGCGGGAGTCGCCCACCGGTGCACGAGGGTCGGCACCCGCACCACGGTCCCGACGAACGACGCGGTAGGGCAGGATCGAAGCATGGCACCCGACCCGGCACCGACGCGCGTGCGCCCGGTGGATCCGCGACTCCTGCGGTATGCCGCCGCGTCGCGAGGGTTCTTCGCCCTCATCGCGGTGATCGGCGCGGCGCAGACCGCCGTCGTCGTCGCCTTCGCGTGGCTGCTGACGCAGGCCATCACGCGCGTGATCGCGGGGACGTCGTGGGCGGAGCTCACCGGCATCCTCGCCGCACTCGGCGCCGTCGCAGCCGCGCGCGCCGTGCTGCTGTGGGCGCGGGAGTCGCTCTCGGCCCGGGCATCCGCGCGCGTGCAGCTGCAGCTGCGCGAACGGCTCGTCGCCGCCGTCGGCGCACTCGGTCCCGGCTGGCTCGCGGGGCGCAACACGGCGCAGCTCGCCGTCACCGCCGGCCGCGGCCTCGAGGCCCTCGACGCCTACTTCGGGCGTTACCTCCCGCAGCTCGTGCTCACGGTGATCGCGACGCCCGTGCTCGTCGCGGTCATGTGGTGGCAGGACTGGGTGTCGGGGCTCACGGTTCTCATCACCCTCCCCCTCATCCCGCTGTTCATGGTGCTGATCGGCCTCGCGACGCGCACCGTGCAGCAGAAGCAGTGGCGGACCCTCGGTCAGCTCGCGGCGCGGTTCGCCGACACGGTGCAGGGGCTCGCGACGCTCAAGGTCTTCGGTCGCCAGCACCGCGCGGCATCCTCGATCGAGAAGGTCACCGACGCCTACCGCGGCGAGACGATGCGGGTGCTGCGCGTGTCGTTCCTCTCCGGATTCGCCCTCGAGCTCCTGGCCTCCATCTCGGTCGCGATCGTCGCCGTGTCGATCGGCTTCCGCCTGCTCGACGGGTCGCTGACCCTCACGGTGGGCCTCTTCGTCCTGCTCCTCGCGCCCGAGGCGTACCTGCCGCTCCGCCAGGTCGGCGTCCAGTTCCACGCCGCCGCGGAGGGCGTCGCCGCCACCGACGACGTGTTCGGCGTGCTCGACGAGGCGACGGACGCCCCCGCCGCCGCACCGCGGACACAGGCGTCGGGGCGGGTGGGTTCCGGGCGGGTGGGTTCCGGGCGGGTGGAGGTCCGCGACGCGCGCGTCCGTCGCGGCGACGTCCTGATGCCGCCCGTCTCGTTCACGGCGATGCCCGGCACCGTCACCCTCATCGAAGGACCGAGCGGCTCGGGCAAGTCGAGTCTCCTCGCCGCGCTCCGGGGAGCTGCGGCGTACGAGGGCCGCGTGACGGTCGACGGGATGCCGCTGGCCGAGCTGTCCGCGCCGGAGTGGCTGGCGTGGGCCGGTCAGCAGCCCGGCCTCATCGCCGGGACGATCGGCGACAATGTCGCCCTCGGCGACCCGTCGGATGTTGACCCGTCGGATGTTGAGGAGATGACGGATTCTGAGGACGAACCCGAGGCATCCGATCCTCAGAATCCGTCATCTCCTCAGAATCCCGCGGCGCGGCGGGCCACGATCGTCCGCCGCGCGCTGCACCTCGCGCAGGCGGGCGACCTCGACCCCGCGCGCGAGCTCGGCGTACAGGGGGCGGGCCTGTCCGGCGGGCAGGCGCAGCGCGTTGCCGTCGCCCGCGCCCTGTACCGGCACCTGCGCGGTCTCGCGGCGGTCGTCGCCCTGGACGAGCCGAGCTCTGCGTTGGATGCCGAGACCGAGGATGCGCTGTGGCGCGCCGTCCGGGGTGTCGCCGACGAAGGCGCCACCGTCCTCCTCGTCTCGCACCGCCGGTCGGCCCGCGCGATCGCCGATGTGGTCGTGACGCTCGCCCCCCGCACGGCGGAGGTGGTGGCATGACGGCCCCCGCGGTGACCTCCGCCGAGATCCTCCGCCGCGCGATGCCGCCGCTGCGCCGGTTCTGGGCGGGTGCGGCGTCGGGCTTTCTGTCCGAGGCATCCGCCGTCGCGCTGCTCGCGTGCAGCGCGTGGCTCATCGTGCGGGCGAGCGAGCAGCCCGCCGTGATGTACCTGTCGGCCGCCGTCGTCGGCGTCCGCGCGTTCGCGCTCAGCCGCGCCGCGTTCCGCTACACCGAGCGTCTCGCGAGCCACGACGCGGCGCTGCGTCAGCTCGCCGTCACCCGCACCGACCTCGTGCGCCGGCTCATCCCGCTCGCGCCGGACGGACTCGCCCGCACGCGCCGCGGCTCCGTGCTCGGTGCGCTCGTCGACGACGTCGACGAGCTGCAGAACCTGCCGCTGCGGGTGGTCCTCCCGCTCGTATCCTCGGTCACTGTGGCGATCGGGGCGGTCGTGCTCGTCGCGTTCGTGTGGTGGCCGGCGGCGCTGACGCTCCTCGGATGCCTCGTGCTCGCCGCGCTCGTCGCGACCGGGTGGGGCTGGGCCGCGGGCTCGCGCGCGGAGCGGCGCATCGCGCCGCTCCGCGCGCGTCTCGCCGACGCCGTGCTCGATCACCTCGCGAGCCTCGACGTGCTCGTCGCCTACGGCGCCGAGCACGCCAGCGCCCGCCGCATCGCGGACGCCGACGCAGAGCTCCGGCGCGCCGTGACACGGCGCGCCGGAGCGCAGGCCGGGACGACGGCGCTCGTCTCCCTCGCGGCCGGCGCCGCCTCGCTGGTCGCCGTGCTCGTGACCGCGCCCGCCGTCGGTGACGGCACCCTGACCGGCCCGGCGTTCGCCGTGGCGGTGCTCGTGCCGATGGCCGTCTTCGAGGTGTTCGCCGCCGTGCCCGCAGCTGCGGCGGCGTGGCGGCAGGTACGGGCGGCGGCGGAGCGGATCGCGGCATCTCTCCCGGAGGAGGTGCCCGCCGGCATCCCGTCCGAGAGCGTTCCTGCGCCCACCGGTGCCGCTCCCCCGCTCGGCGAGGGACTCGCGCTGCGCGGCGTTTCGGCGTACTGGCCGTTCGCGGGCGACGGCGACCGTGAGGCACTGCACGGGGTCGACCTCACCGTCGCGCCCGGCGAGCGCGTGCTCGTCGTCGGATCGAGCGGCGCCGGCAAGACGACGCTCGCGCACGTGCTGCTGCGGTTCCTCTCGCCCTCCGAAGGCCGGTACTCGCTCGGCGGCACGGATGTGGCGACCCTGAACCCCGACGACGTGCGCCGCACCGTGGGCCTGTGCGAGCAGCAGCCCATGCTCTTCGACGAGGACATCCGGCAGAACCTGCTCTTCGCGCGTGACACGGCGACGGATGCCGAACTCGAGGCCGTGCTCGAACGCGTCGGCCTCGGCGAGTGGCTGCGCGAGCGCGGCGGCCTGTCGGCGCGCGTGGGCGAGCGCGGAGCGCTCGTCTCGGGTGGGCAGGCGCAGCGCATCGCCCTCGCCCGCGCGATCCTGCACGGCTTCCCCGTGCTCGTCCTCGACGAGCCGACCGCGGGCGTCGACGCCGATGCGTCCGACGCTCTGCTAACCGACCTCCT
Source organism: Microbacterium sp. (assembly GCF_017305435.1). Lineage (GTDB taxonomy): Bacteria > Actinomycetota > Actinomycetes > Actinomycetales > Microbacteriaceae > Microbacterium. The sequence continues at coordinate 135,855 of NZ_JAFKIP010000006.1, forward strand.
CGGCGCGGTCGCGCCCGAACAGGCGATCGTGCTGATCTCGCACGTCGCCGTCCCGGACGGCCTGGTCGACCGGACGGTCCGGCTGGCGGCCGGCTCCGTCGTCTGAACCGAGCCGGTCGGGGGCAGCCGTCAGAGCTCGCGTCCGAACGCGACGACGTCCTCGTGCGAGGGGATCCGCGTGAAGCCGACGCGCGGATAGAAGGCGATCGCGCCGGCGTTGCGGACGTCGGCGGCGAGGTGAAGCCCCGTCACGCCGCGCGCCCGCAGCGCGCCCGTGAGCGTGTCGATCAGGCGGCGCCCGAAGCCCTGACCCTGCAGCTCGGGCAGGAGGTCGATGTGGAGGTGTGCCGGGTAGGTGTCGCCGAAGGGCTCCGCGCCGCCGCGGCGCCCGTACGCATACGCGACCGTGCCGTCCTGTCGCGTCCGCTCACCGACCGGCGCAGACGGCATCGGCCAGCGCTCGGCGAATTGCGGCCACCAGTGCACGGCGAACCAGTCCTCGAAGGCGCGGGTGTCGTCGGTGCCGACCACGTAGCCGACCACGCGGCCGTCGTCCGCCTCGACGACGAACGCCAGGTCGGGATGCCGCGCCGCGTAGGGCAGCACGAACACCGCGCCCCACAGGTCGTCGTCGGCGAAGACACCGGTGGCGTCGGCTCCGGCATCCGCCGTGCGCAGGCAGATGTCCGACAGCGCGGCCTCGTCGCCGGGGCGGAAGGGGCGGATGAACGGCACGCGCCCAGTCTAGGAGCGGTCCGCGCCGCCGGACGCTTCGCCCGCGGCCTGCGCGTCGGCCTCGGCGGTCGCCGTGATGCGTTGCGCCATCCCGCGGAAGATGAACCCGTGGAAGGGCAGCACCGCGAGCCAGTACAGCCGCCCCGCGAGCCCGGACGGGAAGAACACGGCGCGCTGCCGGTACACCGACCCGCCGCCGGCGTCCGGCTCACAGGCGAGATCGAGCCAGGCGAGGCCCGGCACCCTCATCTCGGCCCGCAGCCGCAGGAGCTTGTGGGGCTCGACCTTCTCGACCCGCCAGAAGTCGACGACGTCGCCGACCGCGACCCGCGACCTGCTGCGCCGGCCCGAGAGAGCCCGACCCCGCCGACCAGGCGGTCCATCCACCCGCGGATCGCCCACAGCACAGGTGCCGAGTACCACCCGTTGACGCCGCCGATCCCGGCGATGACCGCCCACAGGTCCTCGACCGGCGCGGGAGTGCGCGCGACCCGCACATCGGTGAAGACGGTCCGTCCCGCCCATTCCGGGTCGGACGGCAGCGGATCGGACGGGATGCCGGTGACCTCGGCATCCTGCCAGCTCGTCTCCACCGTGTCGGCCTCGACGCGACCGAGCGCGAGGGCGACCGCTCGCCGATACGGCGTGAGGCCGCCGTCGGGAGGCGGGATGAGCGCGTCGACGTCGTGGTCGTCCATGACGCAGTCGTGCTGCAGCGACGCGATGAGGGGGCGCGCGATCGCCCGCGGCACGGGCGTCACGACGTTGACCCAGTGCGAGGCCAGCCCCGGGGTGAGGACGGGGAGCGCCGCGATCGGCCGCTGCGGCAGCCCCGCCTCGACGGCGTAGCCGTTCATCATCTGTCCGTACCGCAGGACGTCCGGCCCGCCGATGTCGACGGCGCGATTGACGTCGGGGGCGACGCGCGCCGCGCCCAGCAGGTAGTGCAGCACATCGCGCACGGCGATCGGCTGGATGCGATTGCGCACCCACTTCGGTGCGGGCATGTACGGGAGCACATCGGTGAGGTGCCGGATCATCTCGAACGACGCCGACCCCGACCCGATGACGACGCCCGCCTGCAGCTCGAGCGTCGGCACGCCGCTCTGCAGAAACGTCTCGCCCACCTCGACGCGCGATCGCAGGTGCGGGCTCAGCGGTACGCCTTCCGGATGGAGGCCGCCGAGGTAGACGATGCGCCGGACGGACGCCGCCGATGCGGCCGATGCGACGGCGCGTGCCGCAACGAGATCGGCCCGCTCGAACCCCGCCCCCTGACCCATCGAGTGGATGAGGTAATACAGCACATCGACGTCGGCGCAGGCGCGCTCGAGCGCCGCGGTATCCGTCGCCGCGCCTTCGACGACGTCGACGGCGTCCGCCCATTCGAAGGCGGCGAGCCGTGCCGGATCGCGCACGAGGACGCGCACGCGGTACCCCGCCGCGACGAGGCGCGGCACGAGCCGTCCGCCGATGTAGCCCGTCGCCCCGAGGACGAGCGCGCGGGGCGCGGTGCCATCCGCGCGGGGCACGGCGACGAGCGCCTCCTCGCGCCCGGTCGGGGTCGTCAGCTCGCTCATGCGCCGAGCGTACGACGGCGAACGGGCGGGGGCGACGGGCTTGCGCCCCGGCATCCGCCGGGGTAGCCGAGCCGGTCGCCGTCAGCGCCTCCCGGTGCCTGTCAGCGCCTTCCGGTGCCGAACATCCCGCGGATGACCGAGTTCAGGATCGTCTGCGTCGTCTTGGAGTTCAGCACCTGCTCGAGCGGCGACGCGTCGGCCTTCCGCGTCGTGCGGGTGCGTGACGTGCCGCCGGAGGCCTTCATGAGCCGGTCGTACTCCTTCTGTCGCTCCTTCTCGGCGGCGGCTTCGGCCTTCTGCGCCGCGGCCTGCTGCTTGGCGAGCTCCTTGTCGGTCTCGGCCTGCGCCTTGGCCGCAGCCGCGGCCTCCTCCGCCTCGGCCGCGGCGTTCATCTTCGCCGTGAGGATCTCGCGCGCCGACTCCCGATCGATCGGCGTGCCGTAGCGCGGCAGGAGGCTGGATGCCGCGACGGCGGCGTCGATCTGGGCGTCCGGCGTCGGGGACATGAGCCCCTGCGGTGCGCGCAGGCGCGTCCACGCGACCGGGGTCGGGGCGCCCTTCTCGCTCATGACCGTGACGATCGCCTCGCCCGTGCCGAGCTCCTGCAGCGTGCGCTCGAGGTCGTACCCGCTCTTCGGGTAGGTGCCCACCGTCGCCCGCAGGGCCTTGGCGTCGTCGGGGGTGAAGGCGCGCAAGGCGTGCTGCACACGCGAGCCGAGCTGGCCGAGAACGTCGGAGGGGACGTCCTTGGGCGTCTGCGTGACGAAGAACACGCCGACGCCCTTCGAGCGGATGAGCCGGACGGTCTGCACGATCTGCGCGAGGAAGTCCTTCGAGGCATCCCGGAACAGCAGGTGCGCCTCGTCGAAGAAGAAGACGAGCTTCGGCTTCTCGGGGTCGCCGACCTCGGGCAGGATCTCGAACAGCTCGGCGAGCAGGTACATGAGGAACGTCGAGAACAGCGCGGGCTTGTCGGCGACGCCGGGCACCTCGAGGAGCGAGATGACCCCGCGGCCGTCGGCGGCCAGACGCAGGAAGTCGTTGACGTCGAACTCCGGCTCGCCGAAGAAGACGTCGGCCCCGCCGTCGGCGAACGTGATGAGTTCGCGCAGGATCACTCCCGCCGTCGCGGCCGACAGGCCGCCCAGGTTCTTCAGCTCCGCCTTGCCCTCGTCGCTCGTAAGATAGGTGAGCACGGCGCGGAGGTCCGACAGATCGACGAGGGCGAGACCGTTCGCGTCGGCGTAGTGGAAGACGAGGCCGAGGCTCGATTCCTGCGTCTCGTTGAGGCCGAGGACCTTGCTCAGCAGCAGCGGCCCGAACCCCGAGACCGTCGCACGCACGGGAACACCCTTGCCGACGCCGCCGAGGGCGAAGAACTCGACGACGGATGCCTCGGGCTTCCAGTCCTGGCCGAGGGCGCGCGTGCGGGCGAGCAGCTTGTCGCTCGACTCCCCCGCCGTCGCCATGCCGGAGAGGTCGCCCTTCATGTCGGCTGCGAAGACCGGCACGCCCTTGTCGGCGAGCTGCTCGGCGAGACCCTGCAGCGTGCGGGTCTTGCCGGTGCCGGTGGCGCCCGCGACGAGCCCGTGGCGGTTCAGCATGCCGAGCGGGATGCGGATCTGCGCGCTCGGCAGCGGATCCCCGTTCATGAGCGCCCCGAGATCGAGCGTCTCCCCTTCGAAGGCGTACCCCTTCGTGATCGCCGCGATGTCCGCGTCACCGAGCGGGCCGGTGCTGTCGGACGCGACCGGCGCCGGAGCGGCCTCCGCCGGCGCGGCGTCGGTCGGGGCGTCATCTGCCGGCGCGTCCTCCGCCACGGAGGCAGCAGACGGCGCGGCCGACGCCTCCGGCGGTGCGGCAGGCGGGGTGGATGCCGCTCCGCTCTCCGAGGCGGCGCGGGCCGCCTCGGCTTGCGCTGCGGCGAGCGCGGCCTTGGCCTGGGCGAGCTTCAGCGCCGCCTCGGCGGCTTCGGCCTCGGCCTGCAGACGGGCGAGCTCGGCGTCATCGGGAGCAGTCATGCCTGAAGCCTAGCGAGCGCGCCGCTCGCTCTCACGGGTCAGTATCGGCGTGAGTGCCGCCGCGACCAGGAGCGCGAAGCCCGCGCCCACGAGCGCGCCTCCGACGGTGTCGCTCAGCCAATGCGCGTGCACCTGTGTCCGGCTGAAAGCCATCGCGAACACCCAGGCCGCGCCGACGATCGCGACCCAGAGGCGCGGCGCGAGAACGACCGCGATCACCGCGATCGTCGCGGCGTTCGCGGTGTGGCCGGAGGGGAACGATCCGTGGTCGGAGACGACGATCATGTCCTCCGGGCGCGCCCGACCGAACGTCGCCTTGAGGATCTGCACGCCCGCCGCGCTGGCTGCGGAGGCCACGAGCACGAACGCCGCGCCCCACGGGCGCCGCAGGGCCAACAGCACCGCGGCACCGCCGAGCGGCACGACGAACGTCGCGAACCAGCCGCCGCCGAGGAAGTTCATCGCGAGCGACGCCGGCTGCAGGAACACGAAGAACGAGACGACGCCGTTCCACCAGTCGTCGAGATCGACGTCGGCTTCGACCGTGACGAGGATGCCGAGGGCGAACGCGCACACGACGAGCACCACCCCGATCACCGCGCGCTGCAGGGCGATCGTCGTGGCGTGTTCGTCGGGCGGCGTCGTCATCGCCCCATTGTGCCCGACCGGCTTCCGTCGAGGCTCAGTGGCGATTCAGGGCGCGAGGCGCGCGACCGTCCGCGGCCGCACGACGAGCCACAGCGACAGGAAGCCGACGACGGCGCAGCCGATCATGACGACGGCCATCGTGGTCGCCGTGATCCCGGCATCCTTCGCGATCCACCCGACGAGCGGCGAGATGATCCCGGCGACGCCGAAGTTACAGGCGCCGATGAGGGATGCCGCGGTGCCCGCCGCCTTGCCGTGTCGGTCGAGCGCGAGCACCTGCACGCACGGGAAGGTGAACCCGCACGCGGTCATGAAGACGAAAAGCGGCACCATCGTTCCCCAGAGCCCCGCGCCCAGCTGATCCAGCACGACGATGGCCGTGGAGGCGAGGACGAGAACGGCCGTCGACCACGCGAGCACCCACTGCGGCCCGAACCGCGCCGCGAGCCGCGACGCGACCTGCACGCCGACAACGACGCCCACGGAATTGACGGCGAAGAGCACCCCGTACTGCTGCGGGTCGAAGCCGTAGCCCTCCTGGAAGAGGAACGGCGACGCCGAGAGGTAGGAGAACAGCCCGCTGAAGGTCATCCCGCCGATGATGAGCACGCCGATGAACACGCGGTCGCGCAGGACGCTGCGGTAGCGCTGCAGCACGGTCGCCCCGCCCTTCTCCTGCCGGCGCGCGACGGGGAGCGTCTCGGGCACGATCACGATCGCCGAGACGAGCATGACGAGTCCGTATGCCGCGAGCACGACGAAGATGCCTCGCCAGGGCATGATCGCGAGGAGGGCCGAGCCGATGAGCGGTGCTGCGACGGGGGCGACGCCGGAGACGAGGGCGAGGCGGCTCAGCATCACGACGAGCCGACGACCGCCGAAGAGGTCGCGGACGATCGCCATGGCGACGACGCCGCCCGCGGCGGCGCCCATCCCCATGAGCACCCGGGCGACGCTGAGCAGCTCGAGCGAGGGGGCGAGGGCGGCGCCCGTGCTCGCGACGACGTGCAGCGCGGTGACCGACAAGAGCGGGATGCGCCGACCCACCTTGTCGCTGAGCGGACCGACGATGAGCTGCCCGAGCGCGAACCCGATCATCGTGCCGGTGAGCGTCAGCTGGATCGCCGCGGCGGTCGTGTGGAAGTCGGCCTGCAGGACGGGGAAGGCCGGCAGGTAGAGATCGATCGTGAATGGGCCGAGAGCGGTGAGGGCCCCGAGCAGGATGATGTAGACGACACGGCGCGACGTCGTGATCGCGTCGCCCGGGTGCAGCACGATCGGTGCGGTGGAGGGCGAGGAGGAGCGGTCGATGTCGCGCACGGGGGTCCCGTCGATGAGGGGGTGGGAGCTCGAGGAGCGGTGACGCACGAATCTCGAAACGATTCGGCGAGCTTTCTATGATATTGCCGACAGTGATGCGCGAGCCGCCCCGCCGGCATATTCGTCTGCATAGGATCGGATCACCGGCGACGTCCGCGCCGGAATCCCGAGCCGAGATCACGCACATGACCCCGACTTCACAGCCCCCCTCCCCGAAGCGCGCGAGCGGCAACCCCGCAACGCAGGCGCGAATCGACCTCACCGTCAAGCAGCAGCGCGAACTCCAGAAGCAGGAGAAGCTGGCGGAGTACCAGCGCCAGCTCGCGAAGCGCCGCCGCAGCCGGCTCACGTGGTGGGTCGTGGGGGGCGTGGCCGCCCTCACGGTCGTCGGCGTCGTCGCGGCATCCCTCATCTTCGCGCCGGCCCCTGCCCCCACCTACGAGGCCGGGGGCACCGGCGCCACGATCGACGGCGTCGAGACGTTCACGAACGAGACCCGTCACGTCGAGGGCACGGTGGACTACCCGCAGAACCCGCCCGCGGGCGGACCGCACAACCAGTATTGGCTGAACTGCGGTGTCTACGACCGGCCGCAGCAGAACGAGTACGCCGTGCACTCACTCGAGCACGGCGCCATCTGGGTGACGTATGACGCCGCGCAGGTCTCGGGCGACGAGCTCGCGACGCTCCGCTCTCACCTGCCGTCGACCTACACGATCCTCTCACCGTACGAGGGTCTGCCCGCCCCCATCGTCCTGAGCGGCTGGAACACGCAGCTGCAGCTGCAGGATGCCTCCGATGCGCGCATCCCCGCGTTCTTCGAGGAGTACTGGCGCAGCCAGAACGTGCCCGAGCCGGCGGCGGCCTGCACCGGGGCGATCGACGGGCCCGGCAAGCAGTCGTGAGCCCCTCGGACGGCGACGCCCCCGAACGCGCCCTGCCGCCGTGGTGGGCGGTGCTCCTCGTCGCCGTGGCTGTCATCGCGCTGGCGTTCGCGATCGGGCGTTTCTCGACGTTCGGCGCGAGCGGAGCCGCAGCGCTCCCCGGCACCGACTCCCCCGAGGCGGGCTTCGCGCGCGACATGCAGGTGCACCACGGCCAGGCCGTCGAGATGGCGATGGACATCTACCGCACCACCGAGAGCGAGGACGTGCGCGTGCTCGCGTACGACATCGCCACGACGCAGTCCGCGCAGAAGGGCGAGTTCTACGACTGGCTCGTGAAGTGGAACCTGCCGCAGTCCGGCGGCCCGCTCATGGCCTGGATGGCCGCGGCCCCGTCCGGTCATGAGCACGTCACGACGCTGAACGCCACCGAGGCCGAGCTCAGGGCGCAGATGGGGATGGCGACGGACGGCGAGCTCGCGGCGATGCGCGCGGCGACGGGCACGGATGCCGACTGCCGCTTCCTCACCCTGATGATCCGCCACCACGAGGGCGCGATCCCGATGGCCCAGGCGCTCGTCTCTCTCGGCAGCGAGCCGCGCGCCCTGCAGGTGGCGCAGAGCGTCATCGCGACGCAGTCCGCGGAGATCGACCTCATGACCTCGCTGCAGAAGTCCCTCGCCTGCACGCCCTGACGCGCGGCGCTCGCGGTGTCAGCCCGCGTGGAGCACGGGGCGGAAGAAGCGGGTTCCGGGCGGCAGCCACAGCGCCGCGATGACCGCGGTGTGCAGCACGATCTGCGCGATCGACCAGCCGCTGAAGTCGTGCGTCTCGATGAGGCTCCACACCTGCAGCGCCATGAGGATCGCGGCGAGCGCCGTGACGAAGACCCGCGACAGCCCGCTGCCGCGTCCCAGGCCGGATGCCGCGGCGACGGAGAGCAGCCCGAAGAGCATGATCCCCGACCCGATGAGGGAGACCTCGACCACTTCGCCTTCCGCGACGTCGTACCGACTGAGGAGGAACAGGAGCCCGAAGAGCGCACTCGCGAGCCCGCCGAGGTAGACGAGTACCACGGCGATCGCGACCGGCACAGGCCGACGTGCTCGCTCCACGGGGTGACCGGCGAGCGCGTGCGTGCCGCCCGCGGCTTCGGTGCGCGCGACGTAGCGCCGCTGGATCGCGCGGATGACCTCGATGAGGACGATCGCGACGATGCCGTAGAGCGCGATCACGAACGCCGTGTCCTGCCCGGGGTCGACGAGCACGAAGAAGCTCCGCGCGAGCGGAACGCTGAAGATCACGACGAGCGCGATGAACATCGCGCCGACGACGGCGCCCTTGTAGCGGTTCAGCGGGCGGGCGAGCGCACCGAGGATCCAGATTCCGACGACGGCGAGGATGATGGTCGCGCCGGTGCGCAGCTGGTCCACATCGACGCCGCCGCGCACCGTCAGCGTGTAGAAGGTGAGGGTCAGGGCGACGACGACACCGGCGGGGATCGCGAAGCTCAGCGATCGCCGGAGGAAGCCGGGGATGTAGCGCTGCGCATTCGGCATGAGCGCGAGGAAGAACGCGGGGATGCCGATCGTCAGCCCGTCGGTGATCGAGAGCTGCCGGGGCAGGAAGGGGAACTCCAGCACGAGCACGCCGAAGAGGACCGCGAGGAGCGTCGCGTAGACGGTCTTGGTGAGGAAGAGCATCGAGACCCGCTCGATGTTGGCGATGACCTGCCGCCCCTCGGCCACGACGTCGGGCAGATGCGAGAACTTGCCGTCGAGGAGCACGATCCGCGCGACCGCCTTCGTCGCGGGCGATCCGGAGTTCATCGCGATGCCCATGTCGGCGGTCTTGATCGCGAGGGCGTCGTTGACCCCGTCGCCGGTCATCGCGACGGTGTGCCCACGCGACTGCAGCGCTTCGACCATGCGCTTCTTCTGATCGGGCGTCACGCGCCCGAAGACGAGGTTCTGCTCCAGCACGTCGGCGAGCGCGGCGTCGTCCTCGGGGAGGGTGCGCGCGTCGTAGCCCTCGGCGGCATCCAACCCCACCTCACGCGCGATGGCGGCGACGGTGCGGGGATTGTCGCCCGAGATCACGCGGATGCCGACGCCCTGCTCCTGGAAGTAGGCGAGCGTCTGCGCGGCGTCGCTGCGGACCTTCTCGCGGAAGGTCAGCACGGCGGCCGGACGGACACCCTCCGGCAGCTGCTCGTCCTCCGCCTGCGACGCGGTGAGGGATGCCGGAGCGAACCCCAGCACGAGAGTGCGACGCCCCGACGCGGCGCGGTCGATCACGATCGAGCCGAGCGGGTCCGCGGCATCCGTCGCGGCGGCGCCGAAGATCATCTCGGGAGCCCCCAGCACCCAGGTGCCGTCTGCGCCGGCGAACGACACCGCGCTCCACTTGCGCGCCGACGAGAACGCGATCGTCTCGGCCGCCTCCCGCGCGGGTTCGTCGCCGAACGGCTCCTGCAGCGTGCGCGCGGTCGCGTTCGCCTCGGGCGCCCGTCCGTACCAGCCGAGCGTCTCCCGCCACCCCGGCGTCTCGGTGAGCACGGTGACGTCGCCGTAGGTGATCTCTCCCTCGGTGAGGGTGCCGGTCTTGTCGAGGCAGATGACGTCGACGCGCGCGAGCCCTTCCACCGCGGGGAGCTCGTTGACGAGCACCTGCCGGTTCGCGAGACGCGCAGCGCCGACGGCGAAGGTGATCGAGGTCATGAGGACGAGTCCCAGCGGGATCATCGCTGTCAGCGACGCGATCGTGTTGACGACGGCCTGTACCCATGTCCCGGTGTGCCACGCCTCCGCCCAGCCGCCCGCGGCCTGCATCTGCGCGTTCAGGACGAGCAGGCCCACGGGACCGATGGCCCAGCCGACCCAGGTGAGCACGCGATTGATCGAGTCGCGCAGCTCCGACCCCACGAGCGAGAAGCGCTTCGCCTCGTCGGCGAACGTGTTGGCGTAGGAATCGGCGCCCACGCGCACGACCTGGGCCGCGCCGTCGCCGCCGACGACGATCGAGCCGGAGAGCGCGTCGTCGCCCTCGTGCTTGTCGATCGCGTCGGCCTCGCCCGTGAGCATCGACTCGTCGATCTGCAGGCCCCGTGTGGACAGGACCCGGGCGTCCGCGGGCAGCTGGTCGCCGGCCCGCAGAACCAGGATGTCGCCGAGGACGACCTCGCCGGGCGGGATCTCGCTCTCCACGCCGTCGCGGCGGACGCGGGCGCTCGCCGCGTTGAGGAGGGCGAGCCGGTCGAGCGCGGCCTTCGCACGGAACTCCTGCACGGAGCCGATGATCGCGTTCGCGATCGCCGCGAACCCGAAGAGGGCATCCTGCCAGCGGCCCAGGACGAACAGGATGCCGAAGCACGCGAACACGATCCCGTTGAAGAGGGTGAAGACGTTCGCGCGGATGATGCTGCCCGCGCTCCGGCTCGTCTCGGCCTTGTAGGCATTGGCCTGCCCCGCCGCGGTGCGCCGTTCGACCTCCGCCGCAGTGAGGCCGCGCGTCGGATCGACGACCTCGTCGAGGGTGGCGGGAGTCGGGAACGGGGAGGCCATGGGCTGAGCCTAGAGCCTCCCCGCTCTCCGGATCAGCCCTTCGTCGCGCCCGCGAGCAGGCCGCGCACGAAGAAGCGCTGCAGGCCGAAGAACACGAGCAGCGGCACGATGATCGAGATGAACGTGCCCGCCGCCTGCAGGAACCACTTGTTCCCCCACGTGCCCGACAGCGAATTCAGCGATTGGGTCAGCGGCAGCGACGACGACGGCGCGAAGATCGTGGCCACGAGCAGGTCGTTCCACACCCAGATGAACTCGAGCACCGCGAAGGAGGCGAGGGCAGGCGCCGCGAGGGGCAGGATCATCCGGAAGAAGATCTGGCCATGACCGGCGCCGTCCACGCGCGCGGCCTCGATGACCTCGCTCGGGATCTCGGCGATGAAGTTGTGCAGCAGGAACACCGCGAGCGGCAGCGCGAAGATCGTGTGCGCGATCCACACGGTCGCGAAGCTGTGGTCCATGTCGCGCAGCGCGAACCCGGGGAACACCGTGACCTCGCCGATCGTGAGGCCGCGTGAGAACAGGCTCAGCAGCGGCACGAGGGCCATCTGCAACGGCACGATCTGCAACGCGAACACCGCGATGAAGGCGATGTTGCGCCCCTTGAAGTCGATCCACGCGAAGGCGTACGCGAGGAGCGACGCGACCGCGAGCGCGAAGAACACGACCGGGATGGTGATCGCGAGCGAGTTCAGGAACGACTGACCGAGGGTCAGGGCGGTCCCGCCCGAGTTCAGCGCCTCCGAATAGTTCGACAGCGTGAACGACGGATCGACGAACACCGTCCACCAACCGGTCGACTGCACGTCGGCGCCGGGGCGGAACGAGGTGACGAACAACCCGAAGGTCGGGATCGTCCAGAAGAAGGCGATGATGATCGCCGCGATCGTGGCGCCCTTGGAGGTGAGGCGCTTGCGCGCCATCGCCTCGTTCTTGCGCGTGTCGCGTGCGACCTGCCGCGCCGTGCGCGCGTCCGCGATCGGCTCGATGATGTCGACCCCGGTGCTCATCGGATCTCCCTCTGCTTCCGGATCTGGATGACGTTGAACACGATCAGCGGCGTGACGAACAGGAACAGCACGACCGCGAGGGCGGCCGAGTGCCCGTAGCTCTGGAAGCGCTGCTGCTGGTTGACCATCTCGAACGCGAGCACGCTCGTGTTCGAGCGGCCGCCGGTCATGACGGCGACGATGTCGTAGATCTTGAGCGCCCCGATGGCGACGGTCGTGACGACCACGACGATCGACGAGCGGATGCCGGGGACCGTGACGTTGCGGAACCTCTCCCACGCGTTCGCGCCGTCGAGCTCGGCCGCCTCGTTCTGCTCCGCGGGCACCGCCTTGATGGCCGCGGAGAGGATCACCATCGCGAGCCCGGTCTGCGACCAGACGAACACGACCATGAGCAGCAGGCTGTTCACGAGCGGCGTCACGCTCAGCCACGAGACGGGCTCGCCGCCGAAGGCCGTGACGATCGCGTTCAGGATGCCGAGCTGATCGCCCTGGCGATAGTCGTACACGAACTTCCAGATGATGCCGGCGCCGACGAACGAGATCGCGAACGGCATGAAGATGAGGACCTTGAGGAACTTCTCTCCGCGCGCCCGGTCGATGAAGACGGCGTACGCGAGTCCGATGATCGTCGCCACGGCGGGGGCCACCAGCACCCAGATCACCGTGTTGATGACCGACCAGAACCCCTCCGGGTTGGTGAAGACCCAGACGTAGTTCTCCATGCCGACGAAGTCCTTGCCGGTCTTGTCGAAGAACGACTGCACGAACGTGGCGATCGCCGGGTAGATGAGGCCGATGAGCAGGAGGATGACCGCGGGAGCGGCGAACAGGACGAGCTGGAACAGGTACCCCGCCCCCTCCCGCGACCGGTAGTCGAGGAGGAACAGCACCCCGCCGAGCACGACGGCGATGCCGAGGACGTAGAACACGGCGTTCTGATAGGGCCGCAGCATCATGAACGCGATCACCGGGATCGCGAAGCACGCCACCAGGCGCAGCCAGAAGTAGAAGCGTCCGGGGCGCGGGGCGAACTCGATGAGCAGCAGGAGAAGCCCGATCACGGCGCCGAACACGACGAGGACGATCGGGATCTGCACGAGCTGATGCTGGTTCCCGAGCCACTGGAAGAAGCTGTTCAACGAGAAGCCGAGCGTGGTCGGCGAGGTCTCGCGCGGGGTCTGGACGATGAGGAAGATGAAGAGTGCGACGACGATGATCGCACCGACGAGCAGGATCAGGGTCGACCCGCGCGTGCCGCGTTCGTCGCGGCGGCCGGACGGACGCGTCCCCGGCGGTTCTGCCGAAGCCGACATCGTGGGCTTCGCGGTCGTGGTCTCGGGCATGGGGCGTGGCCTCCGTGTGCTTCTGCGGACGCGGAACGGGTGTCGTACGGGGTGTGACGGTGGTGGGATGCCGGCGGCACCGGCATCCCACCACCGCTCACGGGGTGTGGATCAGTTGTTGTAGCCGGCCTGGATGTCGCTGAGGACCGTGGCCTGGTCCTTGCCGTCGATCCAGTCGACCATGCCCTTCCAGAACGAGCCGGAGCCGACCGTTGCGGGCATGAGGTCGGATGCGTCGAAGCGGACCGTCGTCTTCGGGTCCTGCAGCAGCGTCATCGCGTCCGTGAGGAACTCGCTGGAGGCGAGCGACGGGTCAGCGTTCTTGTTGGCCGAGATCACGCCGCCGAGCTTGACACGCGCGTTGGCGAAGTCGGCCGACGCCATGAACTCCTGCACCTTGGCAGTCGCCTCATTGTCGTTGAACGCGGCGACGAACTCGCCACCGGCCTCGACCTGCGACTCGCCGGCCTTCGTGCCGGGGAGCACGAACGCGTAGACGTCACCGTCGGCTGCGACCTTCGGGGTCGCGCCCGCCGCCGTCTTCACGTCGAGGAAGTTCGACGAGAGGAACGACGCCTGGTGCGTCATCGGGCACGTGCCGTCGGCCACCTTCGCGGCGACGTCGGCGAACGCCGTCGAGTTGATGCTGCGCACGTCGCCGAAGCCCGCGTTGACGTAGGCCGGGTTCAGCAGGATCTTGCCGAGGGAGTCGAACGCGTCGACGATCGGCTGGTCGGTGAACTTGACGTCGCCGGCCACCCACTTGTCGTAGACATCGGTGCCCGACTGACGCAGCACGAGGTCCTCGATCCAGTCGGTTCCGGGCCAGCCCGAGGCGGTGCCCGACTCGAATCCGGCGCACCAGGGGGCGCTGCCCGTCTTCTCCTGGATCGTCTGGGTGAGAGTCAGCAGCTCATCCCAGGTCGTCGGGACCTCGACGCCCCATTCCTTGAACTTCGCCGGCGAGTACCAGACGTAGCCCTTGACGTTGGCGAGCATCGGCGCGGCATAGAACGTGCCGTCGACCGTGCCGTACGTCTTCCAGTCCGACGACCAGTTCTCGTCCACGGCCTTGTCGACCGCGTCGGGAGCCTTGACGACGTCACCCGTGCCGATGAGGGTCTGCAGGAGACCCGGCTGCGGGACGATCGCAAGGTCGGGCGCGTCTCCACCGGTCACCTTGGTGACGATGTTGCCCTCGAAGCCCTTGTCGCCGGTGTACTCGACCTTGATGCCGGTGTCCTCGGTGAACTTGGCGAACGACTGCTGCAGCAGATCCGCCTCGGATCCGGTGATGCCGCCCGAGATGCGAACGGTCTGTCCTTCGGCCGAACCGCTGCTGTCGCCGCCGCTCGAACCCCCCTCGGCACAGCCCGCGAGCGCAAAACCAGCGACGCTGATGACGGCGATCGGAACGATCCACCGACGTTGAGTGTTCCGCACGTGATTCCTCCTCGTTGAGTGCGTAATTCGATTGCCTGCGCATGGTGCTGTCGTAGGGAACCGATTCCACATCACCGTATTGGACTTCCTCACGGATCGCAAGATCGGCGCGATCACGAGCAGGTAACGGCCGTTAGGAGTCGTGGGAGCGCGACCATATCAAATGCAAACGGTTCCACATCTTTGAGGTTTTCGACTATCGTGGGAAGGCGACTCGAGGAGGAGCCGGATGGCAGGCATTGCAGAGGTGGCCGCACAGGCGGGCGTCTCGAAAGCGACGGCGAGTCGCGCATTGAGCGGTTCGGGCTACGTGTCCGACGCGACGCGTGCCCGCGTGCGGGATGCCGCGGACGCGCTCGGCTACGTCCCGTCGGCCGGCGCCGTGGGCCTGGCGACCGGTCGCACCCAGAACATCGGCGTCGTCATGCCGTATCTCAATCGGTGGTTCTTCGCGGAGGTGCTCGAAGGCATCCAGCAGGCGCTCCTGGAACGTGGACTCGACCTGACGCTGTACGACGCGAAGCCGGGCACGCCCGGCCGCGAGAGGATCTTCGGCGACTTCCTCGCTCGCAAGCGCTTCGACGGCCTCATCGCCGTCGGCCTCGAGCCGGTCGACCAGGAGATCGATCAGCTCACGCAGATCGGTCGGCCGATCGTCAGCGTGGTGGGCAGCGGAGAGCAGACGAGCGTGGTCGCCGTCGACGACGACCACGCGGCGCGACGTGCGACCGAACACCTCATCGAGCTCGGCCATCGAGACATCGCCTTCGTGGGCGGCTCACCGCGCAGCCACTGGGCGCACGTCGATCAGGAGCGTCTCGCAGGTTATCGCCACGCGATGCGCCAAGCCGGGCTCTCCGAGTTCGTCCGGCACGCGCACTCCGAGGTGTCGCTGCCCGGCGGCTACGCGGCGGCCGCCGACCTGCTGGGCGACACCCGCCGCCGCCCCACGGCGATCGTGGGCGTCTGCGACGAAGTCGCGATCGGGACCATCATCGCGGCCCGTCGCCTCGGCATCCAGGTGCCGGCTTCGCTCTCGGTCGTCGGCATCGACGACCACGAGTTCGCGGAGATGTTCGCCCTCACGACGCTCCAGCAGGTTCCGCGCGAGCAAGGGGCGGCGGCCGTCGAGGTGCTGCTCGCCGAGATCGCCGAACCGGGGCGCGCGCGCACCGTCGTGCGGACGCCGGCGCGCCTCATCATGCGCAACTCCACCGCGGCGCCGCTGACGGGAAGCGCCGCCGAATGACGAAGGCCCCCCTGCGTGATGCAGGAGGGCCCTCGGAACGCGTGAGCGTGATTACTTCAAGGTAACCGTCGCGCCGGCCTCTTCGAGGGAAGCCTTGGCCTTCTCGGCGGTCTCCTTGTTCGCGCCCTCGAGCACGGCCTTGGGGGCACCGTCGACGACGGCCTTGGCCTCGCCGAGGCCGAGCGAGGTGAGCTCGCGGACGACCTTGATGACCTGGATCTTCTTGTCGCCGGCGGCCTCGAGGATGACGTCGAACGAGTCCTTCTCCTCCTCGGCTTCAGCGGCGCCCGCGCCACCGGCGGCACCGGCAACGGCGACGGGGGCAGCGGCGGTGACCTCGAACTTCTCCTCGAACGCCTTGACGAAGTCGTTGAGCTCGACGAGGGTCAGGCCGGCGAACTGCTCGAGCAGCTCCTCAGTGGTGAGCTTAGCCATGATGTATCTCCTAGATAGATGGGGTGTGTGGTGAAGAGATCGCCACCGCTCACGCGGCTTCGGCGGTCTCCAGCTTTTCGCGAAGCGCGTCGATGGTGGCGGCAGCCTTGCCCATCGTCGCCTTCATCATGCCCGCCGCCTTCGCCAGCAGAACCTCACGGCTCTCGAGCGAGGCGTACTTGTTGACCTCGTCGGCACTCAGGGCGTTGCCCTCGAAGATGCCGCCCTTGATCACCAGAAGCGGGTTGGCCTTGGCGAAGTCACGAAGAGCCTTGGCGGTGGCGACGAAGTCACCGTGCACGAAAGCGACGGCCGAGGGACCCTTGAGGTCCTCGTCCAGCGCCGTGATCCCCGCGTTGTTGGCGGCGATCTTGGTCAGCGTGTTCTTCACCACGGCGTACGAGGCGTCCTGACGGATGCTGTTGCGCAGCTGCTTGAGCTGGGCAACCGTCAGACCGCGGTACTCGGTCAGCAGAACGGCAGCGGAGTCCTCGAAGTTCTTCGTGAGCTCGGCAACCGATGCGTCCTTGCGCGCCATGGTCACTCCTTGGATGTGTACGTGACGCCCCAGGGTGCCGGGGCGCCGCCTCGACCACTCCCCCAACGCGAAGAAGCTCCGGCGCAAGCGCACGGAGCTTCGATTCCGGTTTCCCGGTGAATTCAGTGTCACCTGCGCGGGCCCCTGCGATGCAGAGCTTCGTCGGCGTGAGCTTTCGCGCACACCGAGACCAGCGGTCTTTGGCTTCGACGAGTCTACGCGCCGCCCGCCCGCCCGCCAAATCGCGCCCCGGCATCCACGTCCGGTCCTCTGCGCGCGCCGAGGTCACCCCGTCTTCTCGAGAGCGCCCGTCATTGACCGTGAAGAAGCGGCCGTCTCGGCAACATCAGGCGCTCTCGGCGAGTCGCGCGCGTCGCGCACTCACGAATCGCGTCGCGGGTTAGCCTCGAAGAATGACTCCGGAGGCCTTCGCATCGCTCGCCCCGGACCTCGCCGCCCGCATCGTCGCCGATTCGCGCGATCGCGTCGGCTGGATGCGCGCGCGGTCACGCGGCATCACGGCGACGGATGTCGCACAGCTCACGAGCCACACGGCGATCGCCCGCGCCGCGGATTCCAAGCTCGGCGGCGGGCCCGGATTCTCCGGCAACGCCTACACCGATCACGGGCGGCGGCGCGAGCCCGAGATCGCCGCGTGGGTGGCCGCGACCCACGGCATCCAGCCGTCCTCCGCCCTGTTCCACGCCGTCGTCGAGAAGCGTCACCTGGCGACGCCCGACGGAATCGCGGTGGATGCCGAGGGCCGCGTGACCCTCGCCGAGATCAAGACGACCAACAAGACGTGGCGCTCCATCCCCCGCACCTACCTGCGTCAGGTGTGGTGGCAGCAGCACGTGCTCGGCGCCGAGCGGACACTCGTCGTCTGGGAGGAGCACGACGGGTTCGTCCCCGTGGGCGACGAGCCCCGCTGCGCGTGGGTCGAGCGCGACGAGCGTGAGATCGGTCAGCTCGTGCGCCTCGCGACGGAGCTCATCGACGAGCTGTACCGACGGACGATGTCGCGTCGCGGCATCCCTGTCACCACGGTCGCTCCGCCCGCCGCGCGGCCGCGCGAGCCGTTCCGCGCCCTCGCGCTCGCCGACTGACGCACGCTCACCCCGACGCCTGCCCGCCGCCTCCCTCGCGATCGCGTGGCAATGCCGTGCGATGACGTGCGGCGACCTTGGTTGACGTAGGTCAACGAGAGCTGTATCGTTGACCAGTCTCAACGGTTGATATCAATCAACCATTGCCTCTCGGCACCGTCGCCTTCCTCGTTTCGCATCACTCTCGAAGGATCCCCATGTCAGCCACGCCCTCCGACGCCGCGCTGAAGCCGCGCATGAACCACCGCCAAGTGCTCGAGGCCCTCTCCGGCCTCATCCTCGGCATGTTCGTGTCGATGCTCGCCTCGACGGTCGTCTCCACCTCGCTCCCCGTCATCATCCACGACCTCGACGGCAACCAGACCGCGTTCACCTGGGTCGTCACGGCGACCCTCCTGACTACGGCGATCTCGACTCCCATCTGGGGCAAGCTCGCCGACCTGACCAACCGCAAGGTGCTCTACCAGCTCGCGATCGTGATCTTCGTCCTCGCGACGGCGGCGGCCGGGTTCTCGACCAGCCCCGAGATGCTGATCGCCTTCCGCGCGGTGCAGGGCATCGGCGCCGGCGGCCTCGCGGCGCTCAGCCAGGTGCTCATGGCCGACATCATCAGCCCGCGCGAGCGCGGGCGCTACATGGGCCTCTTCGGCGGCGTCATGGCGCTCGCCACGATCGGCGGCCCCCTGCTCGGCGGCGTGATCACGGATGCCTGGGGCTGGCGCTGGAACTTCTTCGTGTCGCTTCCGGTGGCGATCATCGCGCTCATCCTCGTGCAGGCGACGCTCCACGTGCCCGCGCGCCCCAAGAAGAAGACGAGCATCGACTACGTCGGCATCGTGCTGCTCTCGGTGGCGGTCGGGATGCTGCTGATCTGGGTCACCAACGCCGGCACCACCGTGTCGGGCGACTGGGCGGATGTCGCGAACAACAACGACTGGTGGAGCCTCAACACGGTCCTCATGGTCGGCGGCGCGATCCTCGCCGCCGTCCTGTTCATCATCGTCGAGCTGCGCTCCAAGGAGCCGCTCATCCCGTTGAGCCTGTTCCGCAACCGCACCTTCACCCTGTCGGTGATCGCCTCGATCGCCACCGGCATCGCGATGTTCGGCGCGTCGGTCTTCCTCAGCCAGTACATGCAGCTCGCCCGCGGCGCCACGCCCACCGAGGCCGGGCTCATGACGATCCCGATGATCGGCGGCCTGCTGATCTCATCGATCGGCGTGGGGGCGCTCGTGACCAAGTACGGGCGCTGGAAGCCCTACCTGATCGTCGGTTCGGTGCTGCTGATCGCCGGCTCCTTCCTGCTGTCGACCATCCACTACGACACCGACTTCTTCCTCGTCTCGGTCTACATGTTCCTGCTGGGTGCCGGCGTCGGCATGACGATGCAGAACCTGGTCCTGGTCGTGCAGAACACGACGCGCCCCGAGGAGATCGGCGTCGCGAGCTCGGGCGTCACGTTCTTCCGCAGCCTCGGCGGCACGATCGGCGTGTCGGTGATGGGCGCTGCCCTCGCGGCACGCGTCGTGGACCTCGTCGCCGAGCGCAAGGACGACATCACGGCTGCGATCATGAGCCTCGGCGACAAGGCGCAGTACTGGGGCGAGCAGCTCCAGTCGGGCGCCCTGCCGAAGGTCTCGGAGATGCCGGAGGCGCTGCGCGTCGTGTTCGAGGACATCTATGCGAACGGCATCTCACACTCGTTCCTCATCGCGGTGCCCTTCGCCGTGCTCTCGCTGCTCGCGATCGTGTTCCTGCCCAACAAGTCGCTGACGACCATGACCACCACCGAACGCATCCAGGCGAGCGAGGCCGACCTCGCGACCGTCTCGGTGCCCGAGGCCATGGCGACGCTCGCGGCGACCGGTTCGGTGCGCGTGCAGACCAATGCCGACGGCGCCGCCCCCACGGACGACGACACCCGGTCGTAGCGGGCGATGTCCCTCGACGATGCCGGGCCACGCACCGACGCGGTGCATGACGGCGACGCTCTCCGGTCACGCACCGATGCGGTGCGTGACCTGGAGGGCGAGCTCAGCGAGTTGATCTCGCGCATGCGGCGTCTGTTGATGGAGAACGCCCAGCGCGTCAGCCCGGGCATGCTCCCCGGCGCCTACAAGGTGTTCACGACGATCGCGCGTCGGGAGCGCATCTCCCAATCGGCCCTGGCCGAGCACCTCGTCGTCGACAAGGGTCAGCTCAGCCGCACCGTGCGAGAGCTCGAGCAGCTCGGCCTCATCCGACGCGACCCCGACCCCGACGACGGGCGCGCGAGCATCCTCTCCCCCACCGCGCTCGGCCTCGACCGCCTCGCACACGCGCGCGCACCGCAGGAGGACACCCTCGTGAAGGCGCTGGACGGATGGCCCGTCGACGACATCCAGAACCTCACGAGACTCCTGCACGCCCTCACGACGAGCACGCTGCCGCACTGACCTTCTCGACCCGGTAGCACCCGCGTAACACGTCGGAGACAAATCCGCGCTTGACTGGGTCGCACCCCAGGCATCCTGCTGGCGACGACGACACGCGGAAGGACACGCTCATGAAGTTCCGGCCGCTGCGCCTCGCTTCCGTCACCGACTCCACCCCCGCCGAGCCGATCGCGGTGCCCGAGGAGATGCGCGCCGTCGTCTTCGACGCCCCGGGCGACGCCGATGCGCTGCGTGTGACCGCGACGCCGACGCCCGCACCCGTGCTGAGCGAGGTGCTCGTGCGCGTGATCGCCGCCGGCGTGAACCCGATCGACGCGAAGACGCGGTCGGGGGCGGGCCTGAGCGCCGCGATCGAGGGGTACCCGAGCACCTTGGGGTTCGACTTCAGCGGCGTCGTCGTGACGTCGCCGTACGAGACGCATCCCTTCCCCGTCGGCACGGAGGTGTTCGGCATGGCCGCCTTCCCTCGCTCGGGCGGGAGCTACGCCGAGTACGTCGTCGCCCCGACGCTGTCCGTCGCCCGCAAGCCCACATCGCTCTCGCACGTCGAGGCCGCGGGGGTGCCGTTGGCGGCGTTGACCGCGTGGGGGCTCGTCGTCGAGACCGCGCACGCGCACGAGGGGCAGCGGATCCTCATCCACGCCGGCTCCGGCGGCGTCGGTCACTTCGCCGTCCAGCTCGCCGCGTACTTCGGCGCGCACGTCACCGCGACCGGATCCGGCCCGAACCTCGGATGGCTGCGCGAGCTCGGGGCATCCGTCGTCATCGACCGCCTCACGACCAGGTTCGAGGATGTCGTCGGCGAGGTCGACGTCGTCATCGACCTCGTCGGCAACACCCACGACACCACCGGGTCGCGCTCGATCGGGGTCATCCGCCGCGGGGGCCTGTACGTGCTCGTGCCGACGGGCTCGTGGCCGGGATACGCCGAGGCCGCAGCGGCTGCCACGGTGCGCGCGACGTCGTACAAGGTGACGCCGGACGGCGTCGTGCTGGCGACCCTCGCGCGGCTTCTGGACTCGGGCGCGATCCGCGTGTTCGTCGACCGCGTGTTCCCGCTCTCCGAGGCCGCCGCCGCGCACCGCGAGCTCGAACAGGGGCACACACGGGGGAAGATCGTGCTGTCGGTCGCTGAGGCCTGACGCGTCTCGTCAGCGCAGCACCCGCCGCCCTTCCGCGACGACGTCCTCGGCGACGGCGTCGAGCAGCGTCGACCGCAGGTTCCACTGCTGCCAGTACAGAGGCACATCGATCGCGGGCCCGCCGAGGGCGACCAGCGTCCCGTCCGCGATCCCCGGCCGCGCCTGCCTCTCCGGCAGCAGCGCCCAGCCGAGACCGAGGACCGTCGCCGCGGCGAAGTCCTGCGACGCGGGCACCCGGTGGCGCGGCGGCGACGACGGGTCCGCGCCCTGCGCGACGAGCCAGCGTGACTGCAGATCGTCGCGGCGGTCGAAGTCGACGAGCGGAGCCCGGGCGAGGGCGTCTGGGCTCACCCCTCCCGCGAAGTGCGCGCGCACGAACGCGGGTGCCGCGACCGCCTCGTACCGGAGGACGCCGAGCGCCTGCACGCGGCATCCCGCCACCGGCTCGGCACGCGACGTCACCGCCGCCATGACGACGCCCTCCTCGAGGAGGCCCGCCGTGAAGTCCTGATCGTCGCGGTGGAGGTCGAAGACCACGGGATGCCGGGCGCACAGCCGCGCGAGAGGCGGGAGGAACCAGGTCGCGAGCGAGTCGGCGTTGACCGCGAGCGGGATGCTCGTCCGGGCGGCGGCGGCCCCGAGCTCGATCGCGGCATCCTGCGCGAGCAGGTCCAGCTGACGGGCGAAACGGACGATCGGATGCGCCGCGGGCGTCGCGCGCAGGGGCTTCGATCGTACGAGCAGGACGCGACCGAGCTCGGCCTCGAGCGCCCGGATGCGCTGGCTGACGGCCGACGTCGTGATGTGCAGGCGCTCCGCCGCCGCCTCCATGCTCCCGGCATCCAGCACGGCGGCCAAGGTGGTCGCGCCCACCGCGGGAATCCGCATGATGAAGCCCTTCTTCACCGAATGAAAGAATCTGAACTGGACTGTATCAACCGCCGACCCTAACGTCGAGACGTGCTCTCCCCCTTCCTCGCCGGCCTCGGTCTCGGTCTCTCGCTCATCGTCGCGATCGGCGCGCAGAACCTGTTCGTCCTGCGGCAGGGCATCCGGCGAGAGCACGCCGTCGCGGTCGCGCTCGTGTGCGCGCTGTCCGACGCCGCGCTGATCGCGGTGGGGGTGTCAGGGCTCGGGGTGCTTCTGCACGCCGCACCCTGGCTGATCGACGCCGTGCGCTGGGCCGGCGCCGCGTTCCTCGCGGTCTACGCACTGATCGCCGCACGTCGGGCGCTGCGCGGGAACGGGGAGACGCTGGATGCCGCGGCGCCGGCCGTCGCCTCCGACGCCCCGATCACGGCCACACCACTCGCCGGCGCCGGCTCCCCGCGGTCGACGGCGACCCGCCCACGGGCGGCCTCTCGACTGGCGCCCGTGCTCCTCACGTGCCTCGCGCTGACCTGGCTGAATCCGCATGTCTACCTCGACACCGTGTTCCTGCTGGGCTCGGTCGCCGCGACGCACGGCGACACGCGGTGGGTGTTCGCCGCGGGAGCCGTGGTCGCGTCTTTCGGATGGTTCTTCGCGCTCGCGCTCGGCGCACGATCGCTCAGCCGGTGGCTCGCCACGCCCCGCGCGTGGCGGATTCTCGACGGCGTCATCGCGGTCGTGATGCTCGCGATCGCGGTGAACCTCGTCTGGCCGCACTGACCGCTCTGGCCCAGCACCGCGGGACGGTTCGCCGCTCAGCCCTCGATCTGTGCCTTGCGAGCAGCGACCAGGGCGCGGATCGTGTCATCAGGCAGCGGCTCGGTGAATCGGATCGTCCCCTTCGCGTGGTCGACGCCATCCAGCAGCGGCAGGATCTCGACGATCGCGGCGGGGCTGAACGGGTACACACCGAAGTGCGCCTTCGCGCGCATCACCGATAGCAGGGACTTCCCCCGGTAGGTGAGCGCCGGCATCCCGTAGCCGAGCCCCTGCTCCGCGTCGGGCACCACGCTCCGCGCCACCGCATAGGTGTGCGCGATGATCGCCGCATCCTCCGGAGCGAGCGTCGCAAGATAGTCGTCGATGGTTCCCATGCCGGCATCCTTCCAGTTCCCGCCGCTGCGCGACAGGATGAAGGGATGAAGCGCGTGCACGCGATGGTCTCGGGCGACGTCCAGGGCGTCGGCTACCGCTATACGCTGCAGCAGGTTGCGCGCCGCGCGAGAGTCACCGGGTGGGCGCGGAACCTCCGCGACGGCCGCGTCGAGGCGGAGCTCGAGGGCGAGGATGCCGCGGTCGACACGGTCCTCTCCTGGATGCACGACGGGCCGCCCGCCGCCCGCGTCACCGGGGTCGACACGGCACGGATCGCGCCCCTCGGCGACACCGGTTTCGAGATCCGCCGCGACGGCTGAGCCAGAGGGAAGCTCAGCCGGGCAGCCCGGCGGCGAGCTCGGCGAAGACGTCTGCCGCGTCCTCCCGGGTCGCGAGCGCGGCCGACTGCCCCGCCCATTGGCTGACGAGGTCGCTCCGTCCCTGCGCGGCGGCGGGGGTGCGGAACTGTCCCGTGAGCCAGTTCTGCGCGGGGAACGGCAGGATCTCCTCGGCTTCGAGGAGCGTCATCGCCCGGTTCGGGATGCCGCGGGCGAGGCGCCCGCTCATCGCCCGCGTCAGGCGCGTGGTGTCGTCGCGGGATGTCGCGATCGCGGCGCGGTGGCCGACGGATGCCGCGGACTGCCGCGTGCGCAGGAACGCCGTGCCGACCTGAACCCCCGACGCCCCAGCGCGAACGCGGCCGCGACGCCCCGGCGATCGGCGATCCCGCCGGCCGCGATGACGGGGGCGGAGACCACATCGACGACTTGAGGGACGAGCGCGATGGTCCCGATCAGGGCGGATTCGGCCGGGCCGAGGAAGGACACGCGGTGTCCGCCCGCCTCGAACCCCGTCGCCACGATCGCGTCGACGCCGGCATCGTCGAGCGCCTGCGCCTCGGCCACGGTCGTGGCGGTGCCGACGACGGCGATGCTGCGCTCGTGGGCCGCGTCGACGAGAGCGGCCCCCGGAACGCCGAAGACGACGCTCAGCACCGCCGGGCGGGCCTCGAGCACGGCGGCGAGCTGCTCGTCGATGGGCGGGAGGAACCGGGCCGGCTCTTCGGGCGGCGCGACGCCGAGCTCGACGAACACGGGCCCGAGGGCCTCGCGCAGTGGCGCGATATCGACGGCATCCGGCGTCGCCTCGTCTCCCGTAGGCACCCAGAGGTTGACGGCGAACGGACGGTCGGTCGCTTGCCGGAGCCGCGAGACGGTGTCCGTGATCCGAGCCCCGTCGTAGCCGTACAGACCGTACGACCCGAGCCCGCCCGCGTTGCTGACGGCGGCGGTGAGCTCCACGCTCGAGAGCCCGCCGAAGGGCCCCAGGACGAGGGGGTACCGGATGCCGAGGACGTCGCTGAGGGTCACGGTCCGACGTTACCCCCGAGGACGACGAAGGGGCCCCACCCGAAGGTGGAGCCCCTGTCGTAGAGCGAACTCAGGCGAGCGAGTTGACGTCCAGCGGGATGCCGGGGCCGAACGTGGTCGACACGGCGCCCTTCTGGATGTAACGGCCCTTGGAGCTCGAGGGCTTCAGGCGCACGATCTCCTCGAGCGCGGCCTTGAAGTTCTCGTCCAGCTGCTCGGCCGAGAACGACGCCTTGCCGACGACGAAGTGCACGTTGGCGTGCTTGTCGACGCGGAACTCGATCTTGCCGCCCTTGATCTCCTCGACGGCCTTGGCCGGGTTGGGGGTCACGGTGCCGGTCTTGGGGTTCGGCATGAGGCCACGGGGGCCGAGCACCTTACCCAGACGACCGACCTGGCCCATGAGCTCGGGCGTCGAGACGGCTGCGTCGAACGCGGTCCAGCCACCGGCGACCTTCTCGATGAGCTCGGCGCCGCCGACCTCGTCCGCACCCGCGGCGATGGCGGCCTCGGCGGCCGGACCCGTCGCGAACACGATGACGCGGGCGGTCTTGCCCGTGCCGTGCGGCAGGATGACCGTGCCGCGAACCATCTGGTCCGCCTTGCGCGGGTCGACGGCCAGCTTGAGCGCGACCTCGACGGTGGAGTCGAACTTGGTCGAGCCGGTTTCCTTCGCGAGGTTCACCGCCTCGGTGGACGTGTAGAACTTGTCGCGGTCGATCTTCGCCGCGGCTGCTTCGTAAACCTTGGACTTAGCCATGTCGTTCTCCCCCTCAGTCCTCGACCGTGATGCCCATGGAGCGGGCGGTGCCGGCGATGATCAGCGAGGCGGCCTCGATGTCGTTCGCGTTCAGGTCGGGCATCTTCGTCTCGGCGATCTGACGGACCTGGTCCTTGGTGAGCTTCGCGACCTTGACGGTGTGCGGGGTCTTCGAGCCCTTCGCGACGCCGGCGGCCTTCTTGATGAGCTCCGCCGCGGGCGGGGTCTTCAGGATGAACGTGAAGCTGCGGTCCTCGTAGACGGTGATCTCCACGGGGATGACGTTGCCGCGCTGCGACTCGGTCGCGGCGTTGTACGCCTTGCAGAACTCCATGATGTTGACGCCATGCTGACCGAGCGCGGGGCCGATCGGCGGCGCCGGGTTGGCGGCACCGGCGTTGATCTGAAGCTTGATCAGGCCGGTCACCTTCTTCTTCGGTGCCATTCTCTCTCTCCTTTTCGAGCGCCTTCCGGCCGGAGCCGCGGGGCGCGCTTCCACGCCTCAGGCCAT
Organism: Microbacterium sp.; assembly: GCF_017305435.1. Classification (GTDB taxonomy): domain Bacteria; phylum Actinomycetota; class Actinomycetes; order Actinomycetales; family Microbacteriaceae; genus Microbacterium. Next base: position 161,976 of record NZ_JAFKIP010000006.1, read on the forward strand.
TCCTGAAGGTGGTGGGGATGCCGCGCGACAGGCGCGCAACCGGACTATTCTACCCGATCCCGCACCCTCGGCATCCATGTCCCAGAAAAGGCTGGTTCAGAGCCTCTGAACCAGCCTTTTGTGGGACGACTCTCGCCCCGAGTGGGACGAGGAAGAGCCGCTACTGCTTGGTGACCTGGTCGAACGAGAGCTCGACGGGGGTCTCGCGCTCGAAGAGCGAGACGAGGACGGTGAGCTTGCCGCGCTGGGCGTCGATCTCGCTGATCGATCCGGGGAGCCCGGCGAACGAGCCCTCCTTGATCGTGATGGTCTCGCCGATCTCGAAGTCGACCTCGGTGATGACGGTGCGCGCCTGGGTCGCCGCGCCCTTCGCCGCACCCTTGGCGGGAGCGGCCTCGGTCACCTGGACGAGCGACTTGAGCATGTTGAACGCCTCTTCGAAGCGCAGCGGCGTCGGGTTGTGGGCGTTGCCCACGAAGCCCGTGACGCCGGGCGTGTGCCGCACGACAGACCAGGTGTCCTCGTTGAGCTCCATGCGCACCAGCACGTAGCCGGGGATGCGCACGCGATTGACCATCTTGCGCTGGCCGTTCTTGATCTCGACGACGTCCTCCATCGGGACCTCGATCTGGTAGATGTCCTCTTCGACCTCGAGCGTGTTCTTGCGCTGCTCGATGTTGGCCTTCACCTTGCGCTCGAAGCCTGCGTACGAGTGGATGACGTACCACTTGCCCGGAAGGGACCGCAGCTCCGCGCGGAACGCGTCATACGGGTCCGCCTCGGCGGCGTCCTCGTCGGCTTCGGCCTCGTCGACGACGTCAGCGGCAGCATCCACCTCGGCGACGAAGTCCTCGTCGAGGGCGGGAGCGTCGGGCTCGCCGTTCACGTCGGGGCCGTCGTAGGGGGCGACCTCGTCAGCGGCGGCCGCAGCGGCCTCCGCCTCCTCCTCGGCGAGCGAGTCGTTCAGCACCTCGGCGGCTGCTTCGGCCTCGGCCGCCTCGTCGATCTCCAGTGCGTCGTTCACGATGGCGTCTGCCTCCGGGTCGTCGATGTCGATGTCCTCGTCGTCGCCGGCATCCTCGTCCTCGTCGTCCACGACGTGGACGGCAAGGTGCTCGGCGGGGGCCGACGAACGCTCCTCCTCGGCGAGGATGTTGCCCTCCTGGGCCTCGTCGTCCTCGCTGGACTGCTCTGCGGCGGTCGCCCAGTCGGCGTCGTCGGTGTACTTCTCAGGCACGTGGATTCTCTTCCATCGGGGGTGGGGCGCAGCGGCGGGGATGCGCGCGCTCAGCGCGGGACGCCGAAGACGACGTTCACCACCCAGGTGAAGAGCAAGTCGAGGCTGTACACGATCGCCATCATGACGACGACGAAGCCCAGCACGACCAGGGTGTACTTGACGAGCTCCTGCCGGGTCGGCGTGACGACCTTGCGGAGCTCTGCGAACACCTGGCGGATGAAGAGGGCGATCCGCTGGAAGAAGTTCAGCTTCTTCTCACGGGGCGCGCCGCCCGCGGGGACGACTTCGCCGTGCGCCTCTTCCTGGACCATGTACCCACCCATGCGAACTGCTCGGACTGCTTCCGCGCCAGCGTCTGCTGGCGCGCTCTGTCAACACAACGCTGACGCGCAGGGCGGACAGGAATCGAACCTGCAACCTGCGGTTTTGGAGACCGCTGCTCTGCCAATTGAGCTACCGCCCTAGAGATCCGGGGGATCTCGGGGTGAAGTCCTCCCCTTCCGATGCGACCCCGTTCACGATGATCTCGTGTGGGCACGGCGAAAGAATGCAGACTTCAACTGCACTGTCCAGTGTACGTCATGGGCGCTGGGGTCGCGAACCCGGCGACGCCTCAGTACTGCTGGATGCCGTAGCGATCGGGCTCCTCGCCACGCAGGAAATCGCGCCCGGAAAGAGACGTCGGCACGATGCGGACGTAGTTGTACTTCACCGTCGGAATCCACGGAGTGAGGGGCAGCCGGTCGGCCGCGGCGACCTCGTCAGGGTCGTCGAGACGCTGCGCGGATCCGCGGACGACGATGCTCCAGGCATCCGTCGACGTGTACTCGTCGACCTCGAACAGAACCTCGTCGTTGATCGTCAGCTCGGTCAGCTTGCTGCCCTCGCCGGTGCGGAAGACGACGCTTCGCCCGTCGACCGTGTAGTTGACCGGGAAGATGTCCATGACATCGCCCACGCGCGTGACGAGGCGGCCGAGCTGCTGCTCCGCGAGGCGGTCCCAGCATTCGGCGTCGCTGAGCGGGGTGATGGGGTCCGGCGTGTGCTCCATGACTCCATCCTGCCGCGCCGGCGGGCGGGGCGAAACCCCCGCCCGCCGGGGAAATCATGTGTGACGGCGGGCTCAGCCGGCGATGCGGATGAGCTTCTTGTTGACGAACTCGTCGGCGGCGAGCAGGCCCATCTCGCGCCCCGTACCGGAGCGCTTGACGCCACCGAAGGGGAGCTCCGGCGAGTCGGCGAGGACGATGTTGACGTACACCATTCCGGCGTCGATCTTGTCGGCGATGCGCTCGGCCTGGGCGGGGTCGGTCGTGAAGACGTACGAGCCGAGCCCGAACGACGTGCCGTTCGCGACCTCGACGGCCTCGTCCTCGCCCGCGACCTTGAACACCATGCCGACCGGCCCGAAGAACTCCTCGCGGTAGGCGTCCATGTCCTCCGTCACGCCCGTGATCACGGTGCCGGGGTAGTAGGCGCCGTCGCGGACCCCGCCGGTCACGACGGTCGCTCCCTGGGCGACCGCCCGGTCGACCTGCTCGGCGAGGCGCTCCGCCGCGGCGAGCGAGGAGAGCGGGCCGAGGACGGTGTCCTCCGCGAACGGGTCGCCGACCTTGGCATCCGCCATGGCGGCCGTGAACTTCTCGACGAACGGCTCGTACAGATCCTCTGCGACGATGAAGCGCTTCGCGGCGTTGCACGACTGGCCGTTGTTGTCCAGACGCGCCTCGACCGCCATCTGCACCGCTCCGTCGAGGTCGTCGGTCGAGAGCAGGATGAACGGGTCCGATCCGCCGAGCTCGAGGGCGACCTTCTTGAGGTTGCGCCCCGCGATCTCCGCGACCGCGGCGCCCGCCCGCTCGGAGCCCGTGACCGACACGCCCTGCACGCGGCGGTCGGCGATGACGGTCGCGGACTGCTCGTTCGTCAGACGCACGTCGACGTAGGCGCCTTCGGGGAACCCGGCGTCGGTGTACATCTGCGCGATCGCGGCCGCCGACTCGGGGCACTGCGGCGCGTGCTTGAGCAGGATCGTGTTCCCGATCGCCAGGTTGGGCGCGGCGAACCGGGCGACCTGGTAGTACGGGAAGTTCCACGGCATGATGCCGAGCAGCACGCCGAGCGGCGCCCGACGGATGACCGCCGACCCCTCGGCGAGGAGGTCGATCGGCGTGTCCGCCGTGATCTTGTCGATGTTGTCGGCGTAGTACTCGGTGATGTCGGCGGCGAAGTCGACCTCGCCCTCGGCGGCCGCGAGCGGCTTGCCCATCTCCCGCACGATGATCGCGGCGAGCTCGTCGCGGCGCTCGCGGTGGAGCTCGGCGACGCGACGCAGGAGCGCGGCGCGCTCGGCCGGGCTCGACGTGCGCCCCCACGTGCGGAACGCATGGTCGGCGGCCGCGATCGCCGATTCCACCTCGGCGTCCGTCGCGGTCGGATACGTGGCGAGGGTCTCCCCCGTGGCGGGGTTCGTGACGGCGTAGTCGCTCATGGTGTCCTCTTCTCGGTGTCGATCTCGGTGTCGGTCTTCTCGTGCGGTTCTCGTGCGCTCGGTCGCCCGAGGTCAGGATGCCGGGATCAGCGTGTACTTCGTGGACAGATACTCGTGGATGCCCTCGAGCCCGCCCTCGCGGCCCATCCCGGACTGCTTGACGCCGCCGAACGGGGCGGCCGCGTTCGAGACGACGCCGACGTTCAGCCCCATCATGCCCGTCTCCAGGCTGTCGATCATGCGGTGACCGCGCGCGAGGTCCTGCGTGAAGACGTACGAGACGAGGCCGTACTCGGTGTCGTTGGCGAGGCGCACGGCCTCGTCCTCCGTGTCGAAGGTCGCGATCGCGAGCACCGGACCGAAGATCTCCTCGCGCAGGATGTCGCTGCCGGCGGCGACCTCGGTGATGACCGTCGGCTCGAAGAACGTGCCGGGGCCGTCGATCGCCGAGCCGCCGGCGCGGACGGTCGCGCCGCGGTCCACGGCATCCTTGACGAGCGCTGCCGTGCCCTCCACGGCCTTGCGGTCGATGAGCGGTCCGATCTGCACGCCCTCCTCGGTGCCGCGGCCGATCTTCATCGCCCTGACCCGCTCGCTCACGCGATCGGCGAACTCCTCCGCGACGGCGGAGTGCACGATGAAGCGGTTCGCCGCCGTGCACGCCTGCCCGATATTGCGGAACTTCGCCGCCATGGCGCCGTCGACCGCCTTGTCGAGGTCGGCGTCGTCGAAGACGACGAAGGGAGCGTTGCCGCCGAGCTCCATCGACACGCGCAGCACGCCCTCGGCGGCCTGGGCGATGAGCTTCTTGCCGACGGGGGTCGACCCCGTGAAGGAGAGCTTACGCAGACGCGGGTCGGCGATGATCGGCCCCGAGACGGCGCTCGAACTCGTGGTGGTCACGACGTTGACGACGCCGGCGGGAAGTCCCGCCTCCACGAGCAGCTGGACGAAGGCGAGGGTCGTGAGCGGCGTCAGCTCCGGCGGCTTGACCACGACGGTGCAGCCGGCGGCGAGCGCCGGAGCGATCTTGCGCGTCGCCATGGCGAGCGGGAAGTTCCACGGCGTGATGAAGAAGCACGGGCCGACGGGCCGCTGGCTGACGACCATGCGGCCGGTGCCCTCGGGGTTCATGCCGTAGCGGCCGGAGATGCGCACCGCCTCCTCGCTGAACCAGCGCAGGAACTCGCCCCCGTAGGTGACCTCGCCGCGCGCCTCGGCGAGGGGCTTGCCCATCTCGAGGGTCATGAGCAGGGCGAACTCGTCGGCGCGCTCCTGCAGCAGGTCGAACGCACGACGGAGGATGTCGCTGCGCGTGCGCGCGGGCGTCGCCGCCCAGGCATCCTGCGCGGCGACCGCGGCGTCGAGGGCACGGATGCCGTCCTCCGCGCTCGCATCGGCGATCTCGACGAGGGTGTTTCCCGTGGCCGGGTCCTGGACGGGGAAGGTGCCGTGGGAGCCGTCCACCCACTCCCCACCGATGAACAGTCCACGGGGGAGCTTCTCCAGCAGAGCGGTTTCGCTGATCAACGTGCGGCCTCCTTCAGGCGACGGGTGCTGGCGGGGGCGTCCGTGCCGAGCGTCTCGCCTCGGAAGAAGGCGGGGCGCTTGACGAACTGCCAGATCATGATGACGATGCCGACCACGATGATCAGCATGCCGAGGACGAAGACGATCCCCACTCCCCCGACGGCGGCACCGGAGCCGTACGCCGGATCCATCGAGTCGATGAGGGTCGTGAAGAAGAGGATCGCGAGGATGATGCCGCCCACGAGCGGGAACAGGAACGTGAAGAACACGTTCCGCACCGAGTCGAACCACTGCTTGCGGAAGTACCAGACGCACGCGAACGCGGTGAGTCCGTAGTAGAAGCAGATCATCATGCCGAGGGTGAGGATCGTGTCCCACAGCGTGTTCTCGCTGACGACGCGCATCACGGCGTAGAAGGCGGAGGCCACGATCGCGGAGACGATCGTCGCGTAGCCCGGGGTGAAGAACCGCGGGCTGACCTTCGCGAAGGCCGGCGGCAGCGCGCCGTAGTGCCCCATCGACAGCAGCGTGCGGGCGGGGCCGACGAACGTCGACTGCAGGGACGATGCGGAGCTCGTCAGGACGGCGAGCGACACGAGGAACGCGAGCGGTCCGAGGATCGGGCCGGAGAGGTGGAAGAACACGTTCTCCTGGATGCCTTCGTTGCCGAGACCGAGCTCGCCCGTGCCGACACCGGCGAACATGATCATCGCGACCGCGAGGAGCAGGTACAGCGACACGATCGTGACGACCGTCAGGGTCGCTGCGCGCCCCGGAGTCTTCTCGGGGTCCTTCGTCTCCTCGTTCATCGTGAGAGTGACGTCCCACCCCCAGAAGATGAAGATCGACAGGGACAGCCCCGCCGCGAATGCGGAGAACGAGCTCACCGCGAACGGATTGAACCAGGAGATGTCGAACGGCTGGAAGTCGAAGCCGTTTCCAGACACGGCCTCGACGATCGCGGCGACCGCGAAGAAGACGAGCACCAGGACCTGGAAGCTCACGAGCACGTACTGCAGCTTCTGCGTCGTCTGCATGTCACGGTAGGAGATCCATGTCGCAGCGAGCATGAACAGCAGGCACACCGCGATGTTGATGACGGTGTTGGATGCGAGGTCGGCGATCTCCGCGTTGCCCGTGATCTGCGAGATGAGCAGGAACAGGAAGTCGACGGCGACGCCCGCGAGGTTCGAGAGCACGAGGATCGTCGCGACGACGAGGCCCCACCCCGCCATCCATCCGATCCACGGGCCGAAGGCGCGCGACGCCCACGTGAAGGACGTGCCCGCGTCGGGCATGCGGTTGTTGAGCTCGCGGTAGCCGAACGCCACGAGCAGCATCGGAATGAACCCGACGAGCACGATCGCGGGGATCTGCGCGCCGACGACGGATGCCGTCGGGCCGACCGCCGCCGTGAACGTGTAGGCGGGGGCGATGCAGGAGATGCCGATGACGACGGCGCCGATGAGGCCGATCGTGCCGGCGGAGAGACCCTTGCTGGACAGGCCCCGGTCCGATCGGTCGTCGAGGGGAACGGTTTCGGGAGGGGTCACTTCTTCGTCTCCTCGGCGGGCGGGGCGGTGAGAATGGTGGTGCGGGGCACGACGATCACCGGCACCGTGATCTCCTTGAGCATCTTCGCCGCGGTGGATCCGAGGAACAGGCGCCGCGGCTGCGCGAGACGGCTCGAGCCCACGAGGACGACCTCGCCGCCCTGCCATTCGAGGTGCGCGACGGCGTCTTCGATGCTGTCGCCGGCGGCGACCACGACATCCACGTCGAGCCCCGCGGGCAGCTTCGCCTGCGCGGCGGCGAGCACCTCGTCGGCCGCGGTCGAGGTGGAGATGCGGATGGCGGCCGTGTCGGCGGTGGCCGGAAGGTCCACCGGCAGCAGCGACAGGAGGCGCACGGGCACACCGGCGGCCTCCGCGAGCCGGGCGGTGGCGCCGATCAGGGCGTCGGCGCCTGGACGCGTGCCGATCGCGACAGTGAGACGCGTGATGCCCGTCTCGGCCGCGACCTTGCGCGCGTCGCGCGGGACGAGCACCACCGGGACGTCGGAAGAATGGAGCAGCTCGGTCGTCGTCGTGCCGAGGCGGTGCCTGCCGCGCGAAGCGCCGTCGGCCGCGCCCACGACGATGAACGCGGCATCCAATCCGTCGGCGATCTCGACGAGGCCCTCGGCGAAGGACTCGGCCGCGCGCACGTGCGCGTGCGCGACGACATCGGCGGGGATGCGGTCGATCGCCGCAGCGATCCACTGCTGCGCCTGGTCGCGGAGGTGCCGGTCGTACCCCGCGTCGGGCGGGGTGATGACACTGCGGTCGGCGCGGGGCAGGATGATCGCGACGTCGAGGACGGCCCCGATCGCCGCCGCCAGACGGGCGGCGAACGCGACGGCATCCCGCCCGGTCTTGGTGGCGGTGTAGCCGACGACGATATGAGCGCTCACGCGCGCGCCTGGAGGATCTGGGATGCCACGAGGCGCCCCATCCGGATGGCGCCGTCAACGTGCTGGTACCCGGCGCCGGCGAGGTCGCTGCACGCGAGGTGGATGGGGCCGATCGCCTCGCGCAGGCGCGCGCCGTAGCGCGAGAGGCCGCCGAGGTCGAAGCTCGCGGCATAGGCGCCGCGGGTCCACTCCTCGCTCCCCCAGTCGCTCTCGAAGTAGACGACGGGGTTCAGCGCCTCGGGACCGTAGTAGTGCGACAGCGACTCGAGGATGCGCTGCTTGCGCTCTTCGGCGGAGAGCTCGAACACGCCGTCGGCGTTGAGGTCGCTGACGAAGCCGACGAGAGTGCCGCGCTCGTCGCCGTGGTTGGTGTTGTCGTACGCCTCGTGCGAGAGCTCGTACGGGCTGAATGCCGTGCCCGACAGGCCCTGCTCACGCCAGAACGGACGGTCGTAGACGGCGTGCACCTTGATGACGAAGCCCATCGAGATGTGCTGGTGCATCTGGTGCTGCAGGCGCGGGAGCGCCGGCACGAAGGAGATGCGGTCGTACAGCACCGGCGCGAGGGCGAGGATCGCGTGGCGCGCCCGCACCGTGAGCCCCGTGCTGCCGTCGGTCGTCGCCGTCCCGGTGACGCCCGTCGTGGGCGAGGTGGTGACGGTGACCCCGGCATCCGACCATTCGATCGTGCGCACGGCCTGGCTCAGGAAGACGTCGTCGCCCAGGCGCTCGGCGAGGAGGATCGGCACCTGCTGGAGGCCTCCCACGACGCGCTTGTCGAGGATGAAGTCGGCGTCGACGAGGTGCGAGTAGCTGCCGGCGGATGCCGCCATGAGGAGCGATTCGAGCAGCGAGATCGCGTGGGTCGGCTTCGTGAGCATCGCGGAGCCGGTCGCGAAGGCGAGGTTCCGCACCGCCTCGTCGTCGTCGGTCTGGCGGCGGAGCCACTCCTCCCACGAGATCGCGTCCCACTCGGCGGCCTTCGGGTGCGCCCAGGGACGGTCGGGGTCGATCTCTGCGACCATCGCGTCGAGAAGCTCGGTGACCCGGGCGATCGCCTCCTCGGTCTCGGGGGCGACGGGGAACATCTCCCCCGTGAAGCGGTGCGCGGCCCCGTCCGGACCGACGTACACGCTGTCGCCGTCGCGGTAGCGGCTGAAGGTGTCGAGGCCGAGCTCGTCGACCGTCTCGATGAGCGCGTCCTGGTCGGGCGAGATCCACTGCCCGCCGATCTCGAGCATCGCGCCGTCGATGACGTCGGTCCACAGCCGTCCGCCGACGCGGTCACGCGCTTCGAGCACCGCGACCGACAGACCGGCCTTCTTGAGCTGGTTCGCGGCGGTGAGGCCCGCGGCCCCCGCGCCGACGATGACGACGTCTCGTGTGATCTCGGTCATTGCTTCTCCTCTGAAGGCGGGGCGGGCATCGTGTCCCAAAAGTGGCTGATTCTCGGTGGAGAAATCAACCGAAAGTGGGACGAGGTCGGTCGTAAGTGGGACGAGGGGGATGCCGGAGCGGCAGCGGTCAGTGGGATTTCAGGGCGGCCGCGACGACGTCGAGACCCTCGTGCAGGAGGTGGTCGGGCATCGACAGCGGCGGCAGGAAGCGGATGACGTTGCCGTAGGTGCCGCACGTGAGGACGATGACGCCCTCCGCGATCGCGGCCTTCGCGACCGCGGCCGTGAGGGCCGCGTCGGGTGCCCCCGTCGCAGGGTCGACGAACTCGGCGGCGACCATCGCCCCGTGCCCGCGGATGTCGCCGATACGCGGATCCTCGGACTGCAGCGCGTCGAGTCGGGAACGGAGGATCGCTCCGAGCTCCTCGGCACGCTGGATGAGACCGTCGTTCTCGAACGCATCGATGGATGCCACGGCCGCCGCGCACGCGACGGGGTTGCCGCCGTACGTGCCGCCGAGGCCGCCGCCGTGCGTGGCATCCATGATCTCGGCGCGTCCGGTGACCGCCGCCAAGGGCATGCCCCCCGCAATGCCCTTGGCGGTGGTGATCAGATCGGGGACGATGCCGAACAGCTCGCTCGCGAACATCGCACCCGTGCGGGCGAAGCCGGTCTGCACCTCGTCGGCGATGAAGACGACGTCGTTGGCGCGACACCAGTCCACGATCGCCGAGAGGAATCCGTCGGCGGGGACGATGAAGCCGCCCTCGCCCTGGATGGGCTCGATGATGACCGCGGCGAGGTTGTCGGCGCCGATCTGCTTCTCGATCGTGGAGATCGCCTTGGCCGCCGCCTCCGGCCCGGAGAGCCGGTCGCGGAACGGGTACGAGGCGGGCACGCGGTACACCTCGGAGGCGAACGGGCCGAATCCGCTCTTGTAGGGCATCGACTTCGCGGTGAGGGCCATCGTGAGGTTGGTGCGGCCGTGGTAAGCGTGGTCGAACGCGACGACGGCCTGGCGACCGGTGAACTTGCGTGCGATCTTGACGGCGTTCTCGACCGCTTCGGCGCCCGAGTTGAACAGGGCCGACTTCTTCTCGTGATCGCCCGGCGTCAGGCGGTTGAGCCGCTCGGCGACGGCGACGTACGACTCGTACGGCGAGATCATGAAACACGTGTGCGTGAACTGCGCCACGGCATCCTGAACCGCCTGCACCACGGCGGGGTGGGCGTTGCCGACGCTCGTGACAGCGATGCCCGATCCGAGGTCGATGAGGGAGTTGCCGTCGGCATCGACGACGACACCGCCGCCAGCGGCGACCGCCTCGATCGGCACGGTGTGCGAGACGCCGGCCGAGACGGCGGCGGCCTTGCGTGCGAGGAGCTCCTGCGAACGCGGGCCGGGGATCGCGGTGACGAGGGAACGCTGCTGCGGGAGGGTGGGTCCGCCGAGGAGGGTGGTCGACATCGAGCTCATGGTCGGGAGCGTATGCGCGCTCGCGGACGTCGCACATCCGCCGCGGTGTACATTCTGAACACCACGAAGTACACCGCGTCTATATCAGCGCGGAACAGATCGGACACCCGGATGCCTGCCACCGACCCCCAGCCGACGCTCCGGGCGCTCCTCGCCCGCCCCGACCTGGGTCTGCGCCTCGCGTCGGACGAGGACGCACTGGCCCCCGACGCCCTCGACACGCCCCTGCGCTGGGTGCACTCATCCGACCTCGCCGACCCGACGCCGTTCCTCGCCGACGACCTGCTGCTCCTCACGACGGGCACGCAGTTCAAGACCGTCTCCGGGTCCGGCGACCCCGCCGCCCCCGCCGACGCGTACGTCGCGCGGCTGCGCGCGCGCGGCGTCCGCGGCCTCGGCTTCGGTACCGAGGTGGTGCGCGACGGCATCCCGCCCGCGCTCGTCGCGGCGTGCCACGACGAGCGGATGCCGCTGTTCGAGGTGCCGTACCGCACCCCCTTCATCGCGCTCGCGCGCGCCAACGCCGAGGCGATCGCCGCGCAGGCCTACGCCCGACGGACGTGGGCCCTGTCGGCGCAGCGCGCGATCTCGCTCGCGGCGCTGCGCCCCGACGGGCTCGGCGCCACCGTCGCCGAGCTCGCCAAGCAGCTGGATGCCTGGGTGGGCCTGTATGACGCCGCGGGCGTGCTCACCGCGAGCAGCGGCGTCCGGGGTGGAGCCGGCACGGATGACGGGGCCGACGGGGACGCCTCGGCCAGCGGCGGCGAGCTCGCCGCCGCGATCGATGCGGAGGCGGGGGCGGTCCTGCGACGCGGCGCCCGCGCCGCGTCGCAGTTCGAGGTGTCGGGAACCCGCGTGACGCTGCAGACCCTCGGCCGCGGCGGGCACCTGCGCGGACTCATCGCGATCGCGGGCGCCGAACTGGACCTCGAGGGCCGCAGCGTCGTGACGGCCGTCATCGCCATGGCGGGGCTCGCCCTGGAGCAGAACGTGGGGCTCGGGCGGGCACGCGCGGCGCTCCGCGGCGCGCTCGTGCAGGCGCTGCTCGCCGGCGATGCACAGCTCGCGCGACGCGTGTCGCGCGAGCTGTGGGGCCCGCTCCCCGCCGCTCCGATCGTCGTGGCCGCCGCGCCTCTCGCGCCGGGCCGGGCGGATGCCGCGACCGACTGGCTCGAGCTCCGCGCCGCCGAGCGGCGCGGAGCCCTCTTCCACGGCCGGGGGCCGGACGGGCACGTCATCGTCGTTCCGGCCGCCGACGTCGACACGCTGCACACGTTCGCGCGGTTGTTCGACACCGCCGTGGGGTCGGGCGACCCCGTGGACTACCCGGGGTTCGCGCGGGCGTACGAGCAGGCGACGGTGGCGGCGCGGCGCGCCGCCACCGGCGAGGTCGCCGCGTTCGCACGGGCGACCGAGGGCGGCGTCTTCGCCGCCCTCGGGACGCCGGAGGGCCGAGCGCTGGCGCAGGCGCGGCTGCAGCCTCTCCGCGCGCACGACGAGGCGCACGGCACGGTGCTCACCGAAACCGTACGGACGTGGCTCGCCCACGATGCCCGCATCGACGAGGCGGCGCAGGCCCTCGGCATCCATCGCCACACCGTCCGCGCACGCGTCGCGCAGGCGCAGCAGGTGCTGGGCGTCGATCTCGCGTCGTTCCCCGCCCGTGCGGAGCTGTGGGCGGCGCTCGTCGCGCTGGCCGACTGAGGTCCGGGAGCGCCGGCCGGGACTCGCCGCTGATGCGCTTAGATGACGACATGGATCCGAACCGCGCCGTGTTCGACCCCGAGTTGAAAGCGGCCCTCGCCGTGGTCGGCGGGCTCTTCCCGCCGACGGTGACCCCGGAGCTGATCCCGTTCATGCGGCGCTCCTACGCCTCCCCTGCGCGCAGCGACATCCTCGCGGCGCACCGCATCCGCATCGAGGACCTGCACTACCCGGGGCATGAGGGCGCTTCGATCGCCGCGTCGGTGATCTCTCCCGAGGATTCGGCGCAGCCTCTCCCGGCGCTGCTGATCTTCCACTCCGGCGGCATGATGTTCGGCGATCGCTTCAGCGGCCTCGACGAACCGCTGCAGTGGGTCGAGCGGTATGGGATGCGGCTCATCAGCGTGGAGTACCGGTTGGCGCCGGAGCACCCTGATCCGGTGCCGTTCGAGGACTGCTACGCCGCCCTGGAGTGGGTGGGAGCGAACGCACGGACGCTCGGAATCCGCACCGACCGGCTCGCGGTGGTGGGGGCGAGCGCCGGCGGCGGGCTCGCGGCCGGCGTCGCCCTGGCCGCGCGCGACCGCGGTGGGCCGCACCTGTGCGGGCAGCTGCTGGACTATCCGATGCTCGATGACCGGGGTCTCACCGCTTCCACGTACGCGTTCGACGGGGTCGGCGTGTGGGACAGGGTCAGCAATGAGACGGGGTGGGCGGCGCTGCTCGGTGGGCGCGTCGGTGGCGAGGAGGTCAGCGCGTATGCGGCGCCTGCCCGCGCCGAAGACCTGTCCGGACTGCCGCCGACGTTTCTCAGCGTGGGCGGCGCGGAGATCTTCCGCGACGAGACGGTGGCGTACGCGCAGGCGCTCTGGGAGGCGGGGGTGGAGACCGAACTGCACGTGTGGCCCGGTGCCTTCCACGCGTGTGACATCTTCGCCCCGCACGCCTCGATCTCTCGCGCCATGATCCACGCTCGGCGCGACTGGGTCGAGCGGACACTGGCGCGGTAGGCTCCCGCGCGTCATGCTGGACGAGCCGTACGCGAAGGAGGGCACGGGTGCAGGAGCTGCTGGGGCGCTTACGGGCCCTTGATCCCACGGCCAGTCAGAGCCTGCGCGTCATCGCGTGCTTCGACGAGCTCATGACCGGCGGCGTGGGCAGCCGCGGGCTGCTCAGCGCTGCGGCCGCCCTCGCCGGGCGACCGGTGTCGCTCCGCCGCGACGGACGCCTCACCCGCATCGACACCCGCGGGCACGAGCTGACGGACCCGGGGCCCGGTGGCGCGACCGTCACCGTCGGCGCCGATACCGCCGTCTGGATCGATGATGACGGCACGGGGGTGCACGCCAACGATGCGCTGATCCTCGAGCGACTCGCCCTCGCCCTGCGCATACGCGACGACGACGCGGCTCCCACGCGCCGCGACCTCGCCGTGATCTTCGACGCCGAGGCACCGCTCGCCGACCGCCTCGACGCCGCATCCCGTCGAGGGCTCTCCCCCACCCGCCGATACCGGGCCGTGGCCGCGCCCCTGTTCGCGACGTGGCGGGTGCACCCGACCGGGCCCGAGGACGTGCAGACGACCGCCCACGGCCCCGTGCACGCCGCGATCATCGAGGCGGATGCACCGGTGGATGCCACCCCGCTCGGCATCGGAACGGCCGCCGCCCCGGAAGACCTGTGGTTGTCGCTGCGCACGGCGGTGATCGCCTTGCGTCTGCACGGCCCGCACGGTCTTGACGGAGGCGACGGCCCGTCCCACGCCGACGATCTGGGAGGGCTGGCCGAAGTGCTGGCCTCCCTTCCCTCCCGAACCCGGGCGGACAGCGACGGCGATGCGCTGGATGCCGTGATGCGTCACCCCTGGGGAGCGTCGACTGTCGACGCCCTCGTACGCACCTCGTCGGTTCGCGAGGCGGCGCGCGCGGCCGGCATCCATCACTCCACGATGTCGACGCGCGTAGACACGGTCATCGCCGAGCTCGGCTTCGACCCGCTCGACGGTCTCGGACGCACCCGGCTGGGCCTGGCCTTCCTCATCTGGCGGCTGCGGACCTCGCGCGTCCTGGAGCTGCCCGCACCCTCCTCCTGAGCACCCGCCAAACGTCTGATCCGGACGAGGCATCTGCGTCGTTTCGTCGGTGGCCGGCGCCCTCCCCTCCCGGGATGCTGGTGAGCACTATCCCGACCACGATGAGGTGGAACCGATGATCGACAACCCGTATTACTCCCCCGCCGTCCACCAGGACTACACCCTGGTCTCGATCGGCGCCCTCGACCTCGAAGAGGGAGGGACGCTCCCCGACGTGCAGCTGGCCGTCCGCACCTGGGGAACCCTGAACGAGGCGAAGGACAACGCGATCTTGATCCCGACCTGGTACTCCGGAACGCACCAGATCTGGGCCGATGCCTACGTGGGCGAGGGCCACGCCCTCGACCCGGCGAAGTACTTCATCGTCTGCGTCAACCAGATCGGAGGCGGCCTGTCGACGTCTCCGCACAATGCCGAGGATGCCGTGTCGATGTCGAAGTTCCCGAAGGTGCGCATCGGTGACGACGTCGTCGCGCAGGAACGACTGCTGCGCGAGCACTTCGGGATCGAACGTCTGGCGCTGGTGGTGGGCGGCTCGATGGGAGCGCAGCAGACCTACGAATGGGCGGTCCGCTTCCCCGAGAAGGTCCGCCGCGCCGCCCCGATCGCCGGCACCGCGAAGAACACCCCGCACGACTTCCTGTTCACCGAGACGCTCAACGAGCAGATCTGGTCGGACCCGGGCTGGAACGGCGGTGAGTACGCCTCGAACTCCGAGGTGGCGGACGGCCTGACCCGCCACGCCCACCTCTGGGCCACGATGGGCTTCTCCACGGAGTTCTGGAAGCAGGAGAAGTGGAGCGCACTGGGGTTCGCGTCGAAGGAGGAGTTCCTCACGAACTTCCTCGAGCCCTACTTCACGGCGATGGACCCCAACGACCTGCTCGCCATGGCGTGGAAGTGGCAGCGCGGCGACGTCTCCCGGCACACGGGCGGCGACCTGGCCGCGGCTCTGGGCCGGATCACCGCGAAGACCTTCGTGATGCCCATCTCGGAGGACATGTTCTTCCCCGTGCGCGACTGCGCCGCCGAGCAGGCCCTCGTTCCGGGGAGCGAGCTGCGAGTCATCGACGACGTCCATGGGCATCTCGGGCTCTTCGCCGTCGACCCCGGATTCATCCCTCAGGTGGACGCGCTGCTCGGGGAGCTGCTCGCGTCCCCGGCCGACTGAGCTCCGGACGGGGACGCGGCTCGCGCACGGTGACCCGTGCCGGGCCGTCAGCCGGCGAGCGCCGCGTAGGCGTCGGCGGCCTCCGCGACGCGGTGGTTGTAGTCGACGGACGGATTGTAGGCATCGACGGCGCGGATCCATGAGGACGGATCGGTGAGGTCGCCGCCGGCACGACAGAGATAGTCCGCCGCCGTCAGCGCCGCGTCGTCGATCGAGTCCACATCCGCTCTCCCGTCGCCGTCGCCGTCACGCCCGTCGCGCGTCCACGTGTCGGGGATGAACTGCATCGGGCCGAGGGCTCGGTCCCAGATGGGATCACCGTCGAGCACGCCGCCGTCGGTGTCGGCGACGGCGAGCGAGGAGGTGCCGTCGAGCGGGATGCCGATGATCCGTGGTCGTGCGACGCCGTCGGCCCCGATCGCACCGCCGAAGATCGTCCCGTGCGCCGACTCCACCTCGCCGATCGCCGCCAGTGTGTTCCAGCCGAGCCCACACCCGGGGTGCACGCGCTGAATCCGCAAGGCGGCGCCGGCGTAGGCGGCGAGAGCGCGCGGTGGGATGCCGGTGCGCGCCGCGGTCCGCCTCACCCACGCCGGGTCGGCGAGCGCGGAGACCGCCTGCGCGCCAGGCGCTCGTGAGACCACCGGCAACGGCGTCGGGGACGACTCAGTGGAAGCGTCCGTGCCGGCGGGCACTCCCGTCGCCGAATCGGGTGGGTGCTCGCCGGGCCACGACGCCCACAGCGCACCGGCGAAGGTCGCGAGCGCCGCGATGACCAGGACGCCGCTGAGGGCCGCCGCTCGCCGACGCGGCCGACGTGCGGCGACGGCCCCGCCGAGACTCGGATCCGGGACGAGCAGACGGGTGAACTCGTCGTTCATGCGGCACGTGCCCGTCGCCGTCCGACGCGCCCCCAGAGCCCCTGACGGGGGCCGAGCAGCACGGCGACGAGGAACATCCCCAGCAGCACGAGCACGATCGTGCCGCCGACCGGCAGGTCCCACGACCACGACACGTACAGCCCCCCGACGGCGGCGACCGCGCCGATGACCGGCCCGAGCGCCATCATGACCGCGAGGCGGTCGGTGAGCATCCTCGCGGTCGCGGCGGGTGCGATCAGCAGAGCCAGGACGAGCACGTTGCCGATCGTCTGCACGCTGATGACGACCGCAAGGGTGACGAGCACGTACAGCGCGAGGTCGATCCAGAACACCGGAACGCCCAGCGCCCGAGCGGACTCGCGGTCGAGGCTCGTCGCGACGAAATCCTTGTGCAGTGCGAACATCGCGACGAGGACGATGAGCGCCGTGATCGCCACGACCCAGATGTCCTCGTCGCGGATGCCGGTGATGGAGCCGAAGAGGAACTGCTGCAAGGATCCCGCGTAGCCGGGGGCCTGCGAGATGACGACGATCCCCAGCGCGAAGGCTCCCACGAAGAAGATGCCGATGACCGAGTCCTCCTTCAGTCGCCGGTTCTGGGAGAACACGGCGACCAGCACGGCCGTGACGACGCCGGCGATCGTCCCGCCGAGGACGAGGTCGCCGGAGAGGACGAAGGCGATCGCGAGGCCCGGGAAGACGGCGTGCGCCACGGCATCCCCGATGAAGGCCATGCCCCGCAGGACCACGAAGGTGCCCACGACGCCGCAGACCAGGGCGGAGACGACCGCCACGAGCAGCGCTTTCGGCAGGAACGCCAGCTGCGGGTTGACCAGGTCGGCGAGGAAGTCGAGCGGGTTCATCGCACCGCCTCGAGAATCCGGAGGAACGCGCTGTCGGTGCCGACCCCGAAGGTCCGCGCCCAGATCTCCGTCTCGCCGGCGACGACGCGGGGCTCTCCGTCGGCCACGATCGTTCCGGCCAGGAGGGCGATGCGCCCGCACGTCGCCATCGCGCCGACGATGTCGTGGGTCGTCATCAGCACGGCGCGACCGGATGCCGCGAGCTCCGCGAACAGCTCGGTGAGCAGCTCCTGCGTCGGCAGGTCGAGGCCCGTGAACGGCTCGTCCAGCAACAGCACCTCGGGGCGGAGGGCGAGGGCCCGGGCGACCAGCACGCGCTGACGCTGCCCGCCGGAGAGCTGCCCGATCGGGCGCTCGGCCAGAGGGGCGAGCCGCACGAGGCGGAGGGCTTCGCCGACCGCTTCCCAGTGCTGCCGCCCCGGCCGGCGCACCGGCCCGATGCGGCGCACCAGTCCGGTCATGATCGCGTCGGCGACCGTGATCGGGAAGTCCCACGC
This sequence comes from Microbacterium sp., assembly GCF_017305435.1. Classification (GTDB taxonomy): domain Bacteria; phylum Actinomycetota; class Actinomycetes; order Actinomycetales; family Microbacteriaceae; genus Microbacterium. The sequence continues at coordinate 179,771 of NZ_JAFKIP010000006.1, forward strand.
GACGTCGTGACGCTGGGGCACGTAGCCCACGGGCGAGCGCCCGGGGCGCACCCGCCTGCCGGCCACGTGCACCGATCCGTGCTGCGGCCTCAGCAGGCCCAGCGCCGTGCGCAACAGCGTCGTCTTGCCGGCGCCGTTGGGGCCGATGAGTCCCACGAGCTCGCCCGCCGACACCGTCAGGGACACTCCGTCCAAGACACGCCGGCCGGCCAGCTCGACGACGACGTCCGTCAGCTGCAGCGCCGCCGTCATGATGCCTCCTTCGTCTCGGCGCCGGGGCGACGGTCAGGTGCAACAGCGGCCGTGGCATCCGCCCGCAGCGCTTCACGGCGCGCACGTCGGCCGCGGACGATCACGACGACCGCCCCTGCGACGATGGCGACCGCGACCGCGCCGATCGCGCCCGCGAGGATCGGGACGAGCGGATCGTCGTCGGATGCCGGGGCGGCAGCCGCGGGCGGGCCCTGCTCGGAGCCGGTCCAGGTCGCCCCCAGCGCGGCATCCACCGGCGTCTGCGAACCGACGGCGAAGCGGATGCGGCGGGTGTCGGAGACCGTGGCGCCGCCCTGCAGCGTCGCCTCGGCGGTCAGCTCGACGAGGTAGACGCCGGGTGCGGTGAAGACCCAGTTCGCGTGGGTGTGGGTGTTGACGTCCACCCAGACCGATTGCGGTTCGGGGGTCCGCGAGTCCCACAGCACCTGGGGTGCCCCGAACGAGCCGGACTGCAGGTACACCGACATCGCCCCCGGCCCCTCGACGGCATCGAGGGTCAGGGTGATGCCGCGGTCGATACGGGCCATGACCTCGGGGTCCTGCGTGTTCCAGCCGACCCAGACGACGTCGGGGTTCTGCGTCTGCGGCACGACCCACACCGTCGACCCCGGCTCGGCACCCAGGAAGGCGTACGCGGCGTCGTCCGGGGCCGTCAGCTGCGCGGCGTCGACGACCTGGAGCACCGTCTCGTCGGGGTAGCGCCACACGCTCGTCAGCGACGGATCGACCTTCGCGACGTCGTCGTGGATGAGGAACGTCCAGGAACCGTCCACGAAACGCGGCCCCATGTCGACGTGTCCGCTGCTGAGGGTGCGCGCGCCGCGCACGACGGCCTCGTCGGCCGCGATCGTCTGATCGAGGTTCGGATCATCGCCTTCGGCGGCGGCATGGGCGGCAGGGCCGGCGCTCAGCAGGGCGCCCGCCACCAGCAGACCGGCCAAGACCCGGCGGCGAAGGGCCGCACGGGTGGAGACGGGGGCGACTCTCATGGCTGGGGGTCCTCTCGGGGGGCGGTGCCGAGGCAGTCGGCGAGCGAACGCGCGTTGGCACGGATGAGATCGAGGTAGGTGCGGACGTGCGCGTCGAAGGTGTCGCCGTAGATCGGGCAGATCGCGACACCTTCGGCGCGAGCGACATCGGCGAGGGTCGTGGAGCGCGCGGCGAGATTCGGTTCCACGAACACCGCGGGAACGTGCAGCGAGCGGATGGTGTCGGCGAGGCGTCGGCGGTCGGCGAGCGAGGGCTCGGTCGCGGGGTTCGGCGTCACGAAGCCGGCGATGCGCAGGTCGTAGGCCTGCGCGAGGTAGCCGAACGCGTCGTGGGTCGTCACGAGCCAGCGCCGCTCGGGCGGGATCGCGGCGATCGTCTCTCGGACGACACGGTCGGTGTCGTCGAGTTCGGCGAGGTAGCGGTCGGTGTTGCGCGCGTACTCCGCGGCCCCGGCGGGATCGACCTCGACGAGCGTGTCGCGGATGAGCTGGACGTAGGCCATGACGTTGCGGACGTTCTGCCAGAGGTGCGGATCGATCTCGCCGTGGATGTGCCGGCCGAGCACCGCCTGGGCGAGCTGATACACCCGCTCCCCCGGGCGTCCGAGGAAGGCGAAGTCCGATCCTCCCGGGATCTCCTCCTGCGCCTTCGCCGGCACCTCGATGACGATGCGGGCGGGGTCGAGGTCCTGCTGGGTGTGCTCGCCGCCGCCGTCGGGGTCGTACCGGATGCGCATGCGACGCGTGTCGAGATCGGCGGTCACGTCGGCGTGGCCTTCATCGAGGACGACGGCGCCGTCGATCGACGCGCGCGAGGGATCGACGCCGACGGCGAAGGTGTACGTCGCGGCGGCGAGGTCGATCCCCGGCGATGACGGGGTCAGCCGCAGGCTCGCGCGGAGGTCGAGCGTGTAGACGCCCGGCTCGGTGAACGCCCAGGAGAGATGGCTGTGCGCGTCGACGGGCAGCTCGATCGTGTCCGGACGGGCGCCCCCGAAGCCGTCGGCCGAGTCGATCATGACGTCGGTGTCGCCGAACGTGCCGGTCAGGTACGCGAACGCCTTACCCGGGCCCGTCATCCCGGTCGCCTCGAGGACGACCTGCGAGGCGCGCGTCGCGCCCCACTGCCGGCCGTCGCCGTGGACGCGTGCGCCGAGCCAGACCGTGTCGAGCCCGGCATCCTCGACCAGCGGGATGAGCTCCGCCGCGTACTTCACCGACTCCTCGGCGAGCGAGACGTTCGGCGCTCCCGGACGGAGGTTGGCGTCGAGGGTCTTGATGATGCCGTGCTCCTCCAGCAGCGCATAGTTGCTGAACGCGGCATCCGCGTAGACGACGTTGCGCGCGTCGCGCAGGGTGGGCGCGTATTCGTGCGGATCGGCTCCGTCGCGCACGAGGGATGCCACGCGCACCCGCTCTCCCCCCACGTGGCCGACCAGGTCGGCGAGCAGGGGCGTCGTGGTCACGACCTGCACGCGATCGTCGGCGTCGCTGAGCGCGGGCGCGGCGGCGCAGCCGGTCACCGTGAGGGCGATGACGACGGCGGCCGCCGCGCATGCCGTGCCACGGCGCGACGGCGTGGCGCCCGTCCCACTCGGGCGGTCCGTCCCCGTCATGAGGCCGGGCGGCGCCGTCGCACCGAGACCACTCCGGCTCCGACGCCCGCGACCAGCAGCAGACCGCCGAGCACACCGAGGAGCACGGGCACGGGGCTCGCGGCGACCTCCTCACGCTCGAGCGGCGCGTCCGGTCCGGCGATGCGTGCCGTGCCGGCCGATCCGGACGAGCCGGCAGCAGCGGCCGCGGCCTCGGCGGCGGCCTGTTCCGCGGCGCGGCGGGCGGCATCCTCGTCGTCGGCGGTGAGGAGGGCAGCCGAGATCGCGCCGCAGCCGCTTCCGCCCGCGACGGCCTGCGCCGGGTCGATGTCTCCGACGGCGACGGTCACCGTCGCGGTGTCGCTCGATCGTTCGCCCGAGGGCAGGCTCACCGTCTGCGTCATCCGCAGCCGGTAGACGCCCTGCTCGCTGAACGCCCAGTTCGCATGCGCGTGAACCCCGAGCGGGATGCGGTACGACGACCCCGCGCCGTCCAGCACGACGCTCTGCACACCGCCGAAGACTCCCGAGGTGTACACGGTCACCCGGCCGGGGCCGGCGACGGCATCCAGGGTCCAGTCGACGGGGCCCGCGGCGTTCGCTCCGCTCAGGGCCTCGGTGTTCCAGCCCACCCAGATGAGGTTCGGATTCTGGGTCTGCGGCACCTGCCAGACGATCTGCCCCGCCGCGCCGACCGCGCCGTAGCCGGCGGGCAGCTGCTGGCGCGCGGACGGCTTCAGCCAGAGCACGACGTCGGCGGGATCGCGGTACACCTTCGCTCCCGACGAGTCGTCGCCGACGAGCGAGCGGAGGCCGCCCCCGACGATGCGGGAGGCATAGTCGATGTGCCCCGACGAGAGGATCGTCGCTCCCGCGACGCACTGGGCGGCAGCGACCTGGCGGACGGCCGGTGTCGTGTCGCCGACCGGCACCGGAACAGGCACGCCGATCGGCGGCGCCGTGACGACCGTGAGCGCGTCCCACCCGATCAGCGTTCCCTCGCGCGTCGAGACGACGAGGCGGTGTCCATGGGCCGCGGCGTCGGCCGGCAGCCGCACCTGCACCGCGCCGCTCGATCCGACACGCGCCCATCCGAGCCAGCGCGGCTCGGCGGCGGCGCCCGCGGCGCCCCACAACCACACCGAGACCCAGTCTCCGGCGCGCTCGCGCGCCACCTGCACGGTGACGAGCTCGCCCGCGAGGAATCCGGACCGCCCGTCGAGCACGCTCACGCCGCCCTCGGAGCCCGGGGTGAGGAGCTCCTCGGCGATCGGATGCCGATCGGGTTCGGTCGGCTCACCCGCGGCGGCGGTGAAACAGCTCGCGGGGTCGGCGGCGCGCACGTCGGCCCGCCCGACGGCGATCGCCAGGGTGAAGACGGAGCTCAGCGGGCGACCGCCGGCGTGCACCGCCGTGCGCTCGAAGCCGAGGCAGTACAGCCCCTCGGCGCTGAACGCCCAGGTGCCGTGCACGTGGACGTGCTCGGCGATGCGGACGGTGTCGGCCGCCGTGATGCCGTCACGGGTCGACATGAGGACCCGCGGAACCCCGAGATCGCTCTGGTACAGCGTGAACTCGCCCGGTCCGTCGACCCGCTGCAACGACCAGTCGATGCCGGCGGGGACCAGGCCGCGGTCGATGAGCTCGCTCGACCATCCCGGCCAGATCAGTCCGTCCTGCTGTGTCTCGGTGACCTGCCAGAGGGCTGCGCCCGGTGCCCCCAGGAACCCGAACGCCGGCGCCCCGGGCACGCTCGTCTGCGCCTCCGGCCGGAGCTGGATGACGGTGCGGGCCGGGTCGCGGTACACCGGCTCACCGTCGGTGTCGTCTTTCACGACGGTCGCGAGAGCCCCGGCATCCAGCCGCGAGGCGATGTCGACGTGACCGGCCGTGAGGATCGTCGCGCCGGATGCCGTGAGGCTGCGGTTCGGTACGTCCCAGACGGCGGGCTCGGGGTCGGGCGTGCCCGGGTCGACGGGCGTCGACCCCTCCCCGCCGGCGGCGCACGGGGTCACGGATGCCGCGTCGACGCCCGCCGCGAGGGTCAGCGTCTTCGTGATGTGGAAGGTCTGACCGGCGGCGGTCGTTCCCGACCACGTGAGGGGCACGCAGTAGACGCCGGCGGCGTCGACGGTGTGCGAGCTCGCGAATCCGTAGCGCGGATGCAGGATGGCTTCACGGCTCTCGCGCTGTGCGCGGGTGTCGAGCGCGGTGGCGAACTGGTCGGAGATACGCCCGGCATTCAGCCAATAGTTCCCGGGACCGCGGACGTCGCCGAGGTGCAGTGTGACGTCGCCGGTGAGGCCCGGGGCGTCGATCGCGGTGGCGATCCGGTCCGACATCGACCAGGTGTCCCCGCCCCGCGCGAGCGCCAGCACGGTCTTCTCGGGATCGCGGTAGTCGGCGCCCGAGCCGACGGGGCGGCGGAGTGCCGCGACGACGTCGACGGCACCGCCGCGCTCGACGAGCTCGAGCCCGCTGGTCGAGGCATTCCCGGCGACGGATGCCGCGCTGACGACCGTCTGCTCGGCCGACACGCTGCCCACCGGCTGCGCCGGGGGCGCCTCGACCGGTCGCGTGCGCTCGCAGGGCTGTACCTGGGAGAGGTCGACGTCGCCCACGACGACGGTCAGCAGGCCCTGCGCGGAGCGGTCGAGGCCGGTGGTCTCCTCGTGGATGCGGGTCTCGATCGCGAGGCAATATCGACCCGCCGCCGTGAACGCCCAGTTCTCGTGGATGTGCGTACGCCCGACCGGGAACCACGACGACGTGTCGGTGCGCGAGTTGAGGTAGTGCCTGGCTCCCGACCACACGACGACGTCACCCGGGCCCTCGAGCTTCGACACCCGCCAGGTCGCGTCGCGATCGGTGTACCCCACGGGCAGCTTGAGCATGCTCAGGCCCGGCCAGATCGTCTTGTTCTGGTAATTCGAGCCCTGTGTGAAGCCGTAGTAGGTCGTCCCGGGCACTCCGATGAAGCTGACGTCCTGTATAGCGTCGGGCTCGGGAACGCGGAAGGTCGCGAACTCGCCACGCCCCACCCACACGGCGTCGCGCAGCGGGGTCAGCTCGTCGCCCTCGCCGTCGCCCGTGGCGATCTGCAGCGAGCCGTCCGGCGTCAGACGCGGGGCCAGGTCGAGGTGGTTCTTCAGGAACCAGGTGACCGAGGGGTCGAGCTGCTCGCTCCCGCCCGGATCGGTGGGCTGGCCCGGCCCGTCGTCGTCCGACTGCTGCGTGCAGGGAGTGACGGCGGCGGGGTCGATCCCGACGGCGAACGTGAAGGTGGCATGCGCGCGCGTCGCCTCGGACGCGCCGGCCAGCGTGGTGCCGGCGCGCACGCCGACGCAGTAGACACCGGCGGCCGAGAAGGCGAATCCGGTCGCCGGGCTGCCGATGAACTCCTTCTCGTTCGTGTGGAACTCACCGTCCCGCGGGTACACGAACTGCGTCTCGGTGCGCCCGCCCGGGCGACTGTCCCAGAAGGCGGCGCCCGATCCGTCCCCGCCGAGGCTCCCGTAGGAGTCGGAGTACCGGTACGTGGCGACGTAGCCGTCACCCGTCGTCGAGGCGCCGGTCATCGTGAACTCGATCCCTTCGGAGGTCTCCGAGAGTTGACCCCAGTCCATGAAGGAGGCGTCGAGATCCAGCACGAGATCGTTCGGCAGCGTCGATCCCGCCCACGGCGTGTAGACGCCCGCGGAGCGCCACAGCGTCGCACCCGGCGCCGCGATCCGCTCCCAGTCGCGGAAGGTGGGACTCGACGGCGAGAGCCCGGTCGCGGGCCACTGCGTATCGCGGGCGGGGAGCGAGAAGACGACGTCGGCGGGATCGTGGGCGACGGCGCGACCGCGATCCGATGTGACGACGTCGAGACGGATGCCGTCCCGGTCCTCGCGCGTCGACAGCAGCGCGACCCCCGCGTCGATCACGGTAGACCCAGGCGCAGCCTGCTCGGGTTCCGGCGCGTACACCGGGAACTCCGCGGGTGGCGCGCAGGGCTCGATCGTCGCCGCATGCGCGTCGCCCACGGCGACCGTCAGCGTCAGATCGGCGTTCAGGAACGCGCCGTCTGAGCGCTGGAAATGCGTGGCCAGGGGAACGCAGACCCGACCCGGCTCGAGGAACGCGAGGCTCACCGGCAGCAGTCCGCCCTCGCCGCCGGTCGTCCGGAACCATGGTTGGCCGGCCTGACGCTGCGTCGTACCGCCGAACTCGACACCGCCGGGGAGCAGCGCGGCGACCGGGTCGCCCGGCGCGAGGCCCAGTCGCGTGTAGATCGGGCCGAGCCAGCCGAACGGGTCGAAGGCCGCGTCCTCGGGGACCGCCGAGGTGTCGACGACGAGCGACAGCGGGTTGGTCTCAGCCCCACCGCCGGCGGTCCGGTAGACATCGCCGTGCGACGGGTCGATGCGCTCCCACGTGTCGCCTCCGTCCGCGTCGCCGGGCCACGGCTCGGCGTGCGGTACGCGCAGCACCGTGGTCGCGGGGTCGAGGCGTGCACCGGACTCGTCGAGGAGGTAGTGGACGAGGCGGTCGTCCTCGATGGCGCTCACGATGCGCACCTCCCCCTCCGAGATGACAGTGCGTCCGTCTTCGGCGGCCCCCTCGGCGCGAGCCGCCGGCGGCGTCTCGAGGGTTGCCGCGGCATCCGCCTCGTGTACCGGGGGCACGGGCTGCTCCGGGGTGGTGGTCGGTTCCTCCGTCGGCGTCGGCGTCGCGGCGGGCGTTGCGCTCGGCACGGCTGCGGGGGTCGCGGTGGCAACGGGATCCACGGCGTCGGGCTCGGCCGCCTGCACGGGGGCCAGCGAAACCAGCACGAGGGCGGCGGCCAGCACGGACGCGGTGAGGGAGGGAAGCGTGCGCATGAGGACTTTAGAGATCGAGAGGGAGGTGCGGGTGGGGCCGGCGCGATCGCCCCGGCCCCACCCGCGACGGGATCAGAACGTGAACCGGTAGGTGGTCGACGCGGAGAAGCCGCCGCTGCCCGGGACGGAGACCGAGACGCCGATGTTCGCGGCGCTGGAGGTGCCCGAGCCCGAGAACGTCCAGGTCAGGTGCTCGTGCCACGTCGCACCCGCGGCAACCGACGGGGTGGTCCACGTCACCGTGCGGGCTGCGGCTGTCGCGGGGCTGTTGACGACGGTGAGCGTCCCGTTCGAGATGTTCAGGCCGACGTTCGCCGGGATGCGGAAGGTGAAGGTCGCCGCGCGTGCGCCGGACGCGGTGTTCTGGAAGCGGATGCCGCCGCCGGCGACCGGCGTGGTCGCCGTCTCCGACTCGTCGATGACCTTGCCGCTGCCGACGGCGAACCAGGCGTCCGGCGACGTGACCGTGTCCCAGGACTCGTTCTCGTGGTCGTAGCTCTGCAGGCGAGGCGACTGCGCCGCGGAGGCGGCGACGACGTCCCACTCGCCGGTCTGCGCGCCGGTGGAGGCAGAAGCAGGAAGAGCGGGGGCGAGGCCGATGGCGACGGCAGCCGCGAGGGCCAGCAGCGTGCGGGCGAAGAGGGGGCGCCGCGGGGGCGCGGAGGTGGTCGTGCTCATGGGGGTTCTCGTTTCACGGATCGATATGACAGTGGGGGATGTGACGCGACCGTTCCGGGTATGGGGCTCGCCCGTCGCCGGAACGGTCAGCGCATTCGATCGGAGTAGACGAGGGTGGCGCGCATCCAGCCCACGAGCCTTCGGCGCACGGGCATCCACGTGCGTCGAGGGGCGCCCACGCCGAACCGTGCCGCCGGAGGGCGGAGAGCCGTCGCCGGGCATCCACAGACCGGAACGCCATGAGACCTGAGGTGATCTCGGGAGTGTGCATGCGGCATGACATTGACAGTTCTAAATGATAATCGTTATCTCTAACTGAGAAACACCATCACAGCAGATTCGGCATCCCGCCGTCAACTCGCGCGTCGGCGGTACCGCCGGTCAGTCGGACGCGGGAGCCTGCCGGGCATCGAAACGGCGGCTCGACTCCACCTGCTGTGCGAGCCGCCGGAGGGTCACGAGCAGCGGCTCGGCGAGGACGACGCCGACGGCGACGTAGGCGATCGCGTCGGCCGTCGAGGTCGACGTGGAGGTGGACGGCACGTGGGCGACCTCGGCTTGGGCGATCGTCCGGGCGGCATCCAGATAGGTGCCGATGAGGGCGTCGGGGAAGGCGACGCCGCTCTCCTGCAGCTGCCTGTACGCGACGGCGACCGCGTCGATCGCGGCGGTGTCGACGGCCGCCAGATCCCACCCGTCGGCCTCGAGGAGCGCCCTGACGGCCGCCTGATCCTCCGCGGCGGCATCCGCCGGCGGGCTCACGGCGCGGTGCGCGATGCCGAGCAGGTCGTGCGTGCTCTCCGGCGGATCGTCGACGGCGGAGAGGATCTCCCGCGTCGCTGCGAGGCTCAACCCGGCGTGGGTGCCGAGCGCCCGGATGAGCCGGAGCCGCGCGACGTGCTCCTCGTCGTACTCCGCCTGCGTGGCGCCGGTGCGCTCGCCCGCCGGGAGGAGCCCTTCCCGCAGGTAGAACTTGATCGTCGGCACGGGAACGCCGGCCGCCCGCGACAGCTCCGACATGCGCATGCGCGTGGCCTCCCGTATCGATGACCGCTCACCGCGGCGGATTGACATGGATACTATCGCTATCCAATACTGGATACTGAAACTATCCAAGGGAGCGGATGATGGCGAAGGTGTTCCCCGGGCGCATGACGCACCGGCACGACGGCGACCTGGTCGTCTTTCTCATCGGGATGCGCATCAACAGGTTCTGGCGCCCCGACAAGTGGATTCCGGCCGCTCTCGCGATGGGTCCGATGCTCGCCGAGCTGCTGCGCGACCCCGACTCCGGCCTTCTCGGTTGGCGCATGGGCATCGGCCCCCGCGGCCCCCTCCTCGTGCAGTACTGGGAGAGTCACGAGAAGCTCTACGCGTACGCGGGTGACGCCGGGCGCGCGCATCGCCCCGCCTGGCTCGCCTACTATCGCCGGGCCCGCAACGCGCGCGGCGCGGTGGGCGTCTGGCACGAGACCTATGCCGTCGCCCACGCGGAGAGCATGTACGTCGCGATGCCCGCGTCGGGCCTCGCCGCCGCGACATCACACGTTCCGGTGGCGGCGAGCGCGACTCACGCCCGCGACCGGCTGGCGGACGGGCGGGTCGGCGCGCGCGACTGAGAGCGCGGCGGGGCATCACCCCCGCGCGGCGTCACGCACGCGGGGCGTGCGCGTCCAGGAACTCGTACAGGTCGGTCGTGTCGACCCCGGGGAAGGCGCCGGTCGGCAGCGTCGCGAGGAGGGTCCGCGGCGTGCGCACGTTCGGCCACGCCTGGTCGCGCCACTGCCCCTCGAGCTCGGCCGGGGGCCGGCGGCAGCACACCTCGACGGCGTGCCGCGAGACGCTGCGGTTCGCGGTCTCCCGCCCGACGAACCACTTCGTGTCGTCGAAACGCACGCCCACCGAGACCGAGTGGGCTCCCTCGCTCGACCCTTCGACACGCGCCGTGCACCAATACGTCCCGTTCCCGGTATCGGTGTACTGGTAGTACGGATTGAACTTGTCGGGGATGTCGAAGACGACGCGGCTCGTCCACCGCCGGCAGCACAGCTGCCCCTCGATCGCCCCGAGCCGGTCGGCGGGGAAGTTCACGTCGTCGTTCTCGTAGGCCTTCGTGATCGTGCCCGACTCGTGCACCTTGAGGAAGTGCACCCGGATGCCGAGGTGCCGCGTCGCAAGGTTCGTGAACCTGTGCGCGGCCGTCTCGTACGACACCGAATAGGCGTCACGCAGATCCTCGATCGAGATGGCGCGACGCGCCTTGGCATCCTGCAGCACCGGCGCCGCGTGGTCCTCCGGGATCAGGAGCGCCCCGGTCAGGTAGTTCGTCTCGACGCGCTGGCGCAGGAACTCGGCGTACGAGCGCGGCTCGCTGTGCCCCAGGATGCGACTCGCGAGCGCCTGCAGCACGGCGGTGCGGGAGTCGCCCTTCGCGGGCACCGTGCTCGACAGGTACAGCCGGCCGTTGCGGATGTCCGCGACGGAGCGCGTGGATGCCGGGAGGTCGGCCACGTAGTGCAGCGAGAACCCGAGATGGGCCGCGATGTCGGAGGCCGTCCGCTGCGTGACCGGGCCGCCGGGGTGGTCGACGGCGCGCAGGATGCCGCGGGCGTGCTCCTCGAGCTCGGCGAAGTAGTTGTCCTGCCGGCGCATGAGGTGACGGAGCTCGACGTTGGCGCGCCGCGCCTCTTCGGGGGTCGCCGACCGCTCGTCCCCGAGGCGCTCGATCTCACCGTGGAGCGCGAGCATCGCGCGCAGCGCGTCGTCGGGGAGCGTCTTGCCGATGCGGAAGGCGTCGATCCCGAGCGCCTGGAAGGTCGGCCCCTTCATGGCACGCTCGAGGGCGATCTCGAGCGTCGCACGCTCGTCGAGCGTCTCGGCCTCGAGCAGCTGGTCGACCGTCGCGCCGAGCGCCTTGGCGATCGCGCGCAGGAGGGTCAGCTTCGGCTCGCGCTTGCCCGTCTCGATCATCGACAGCTGGCTCGGGGCACGCTCCACGGCGGTCGCGAGCTCCTCGAGCGTCATGCCGCGTGCCGAACGCAGCTGCCGGATGCGCCGGCCGATCGTGAGCGCGTCGGCGCCGTCGGGCTCGTCGGCGATCTCGGTGGCGGCGGGGGCGTGCAACGTCATGAGCGGCATTCTGTCACAGAAGGTGAATTTCCATGAAACTTCACTGAGCATTTGGTCGCCAGCGGTGCGAATCTTCACTCAGAGTGGTGTCACGGCCAGACGAGCCGCACTGCAGGACACCCCGCACGACACCGAACGACCAACCGCACGACCGAGACAGAGAGACAGGGCCATGACTCCCACCGCCACGGGCATCGAGCCTGAAACGACCACTCGCCCCACGACGGGGCCCATCCCGACGTCGGCGATCGTCGTCACGGGCCCGATCCGCGACCGGTACGAGGAGATCCTCACGCCCGAAGCGCTCGCGTTCCTCTCCGAGCTGCACGCGCGCTTCGCGGGACGGCGCCACGACCGTCTCGCCGACCGCATGCGGCGCCGCTTCGAGATCGGCAACGGCCACGACCCCCAGTTCCGGTCGGACACCGCGCACATCCGCGAGGATGCCGAGTGGCGCGTCGCCGGCGCGGGCCCCGGGCTCGAGGACCGCCGCGTCGAGATCACCGGCCCGACCGACCCGAAGATGACGATCAACGCGTTGAACTCCGGTGCGCGGGTGTGGCTCGCCGACCAGGAGGACGCGACGAGCCCGACCTGGCGCAACGTCATCGAGGGCCAGCTGTCGCTGCTCGACGCGATCCGCGGGCAGCTGTCGTACACGTCCCCGGAGGGGAAGGTCTACGAAGTGACCGCGGAGCGCACGCCGACGATCGTGATGCGCCCGCGTGGCTGGCACCTCACCGAGAAGCACATCGAGTTCACCGACCGCGCCGGGCGCAGCCTCGCGACCTCCGGCTCGCTCGTCGACTTCGGCCTGTACTTCTTCCACAACGCGAAGCGCCTCATCGAGAACGGGGTGGGGCCGTACTTCTACCTGCCGAAGATCGAGTCGTCCGAAGAGGCGAAGCTGTGGGACGACGTCTTCACGTTCAGCGAGGACTACGTCGGCATCCCGCACGGCACGATCCGCGCGACGGTGCTGATCGAGACGCTGCCCGCCGCGTTCGAGATGGAGGAGATCCTCTTCGAGCTGCGCGATCACATCGCGGGCCTGAACGCGGGACGCTGGGACTACATCTTCTCGATGATCAAGAACTACCGTGGGCGCGGCGCCCGGTTCGTGCTGCCCGACCGCAGCCAGGTCACGATGACGGTGCCGTTCATGCGGGCCTACACCGAGCTCCTCGTGCAGACGTGCCACAAGCGCGGTGCCTTCGCGATCGGCGGTATGAGCGCGTTCATCCCGAACCGTCGCGACCCCGAAGTGACGGCCCAGGCATTCGAGAAGGTGTCGGCCGACAAGAAGCGCGAGGCCGGCGACGGCTTCGACGGCACCTGGGTGGCCCACCCCGACCTGATCCCGGTGGCCCAGGCGGAGTTCGACGCCGTGCTCGGCGAGCGCCCGAACCAGGTCGACCGTCAGCGCCCCGAGGTGTCGGTGCGCGCCGAGCAGCTCATCGACGTGCACATCGGCCTGCCGATCACGACCGCGGGCGTGTACGCGAACGTGTCCGTCGGCATCCGCTACATCGAGGCGTGGCTGCGCGGGCTCGGGGCCGTCGCGATCGACAACCTGATGGAGGATGCCGCGACTGCGGAGATCTCGCGCTCCCAGGTGTGGCAGTGGATCCACCAGGACCGCTCGACCGAGGACGGCACGAAGATCACTCGCGAGTACATCGAGCAGCTCATCACGCGCACCCTCGAGGAGGTCACACGCTTCGAGGGAGATCGCTTCGACGACGCCGCGAGCATCTTCGAGCAGGTCGCCCTCGGGGAGGACTTTCCGACGTTCCTGACGCTCGTCGCCTACGCGGACTACCTGACCGACGAGGACTGATCGCGGGGCGAGGACGATGAGGGGTCGGATGCCGCGGCATCCGGCCCCTTCGCCGTCGACGCGCGACGCGCGAGCCGCCCGTCGATCCAGACCGCGAGCCACACCGCGCCGAGACCGACGACGGCGACGATCCCCTGCGAGATGAGCGCGATCGCGCTCGAGGGGAAGGAGTGCTCGACGAGGATCGGCGTCACGAGCGCGGGGATGATCGCGAGGATCACGACCGTCCACGACCACGGATGCCGCCCGCGTGCGATGACCCATCCCCCGACCGCCGCCAGGAGGACGACCGCCCCCTGGTCGAGGACGAACCGCCAGAAGGTGACGGGGTGCACGACGTTGCCCGCCGCGTGCTGCAGCCCGAAGGTCACCCAGAGGAAGAGCACGACGCAGACGAGCGTGAAGGCGCCGAGGCGCCGCCAGCCCGATGTGGGCAGGAGCACGACGGCGGCGAGCATCGAACCGAGGACGAGCAGGAACTGCGCGATGCTCAGCAGAGGGGCATCCGAGGCGATCGTCCCCGCGTAGACCTCGGACTGCACGATCGAGGAGAAGTCGGTCGCGACGCCGAGATAGCCGCCGACGAGCATGGCGACGATGGCGGCCCCGTAGCGGGCGGATCGGTCGAACGCGAGGGTGGGCGCCATGCGCCGAGAGTAGCGGATACTGTCAGAGACCGGCCCGAGCGAGGAGGTGCGATGACCGGATCGGACGACGACACCCGGACGAGCCGTCGGGAGTTCCTTCGTCGCACCGGCATCGGCGCGGCGGGCCTCGCGATCGGCGGTTCGGCGACCGCCGCGATCACGACCGCCGCGACGGTGCATCCGCCGGAGTTCGCGCCGCTCACACCGCGTCACGCGCCCGGCTTCGACCATGTCGTCGTGCTCATGTTCGAGAACCGCAGCTTCGACAACGTGCTCGGCCACCTGTACTCGACTGCAGAGAAGTCGGCGGCGGACTTCGACGGGATACCCCAGGGGTCGTACGCGAACGCGGCGCCCGACGGCAAGCCGATCGTGCCCTTCATCTACCAGGGCACGACCGACCAGATCATGCAGCAGCCGCAGCCCGACCCGGGCGAGACGTACCCGCACGTGAACACGCAGCTGTTCGGCATCATCGATCCCCCGACGAACGCGCAGCTGCTGCAGCATCCGATGTCGGCGCCGTTCAACAATCCGCAGCCCGAACAGATGCCGACGAACGCCGGTTTCGTGCACGACTACATCGTCAACTACCGGCTGTCGAAGCGGCGCGAGCCGACTCCCGAGGAGTACCGCGTGGCGATGGGCGGCTTCAGCCCCGACATGCTGCCGGTGCTCTCGACGCTCGCGCGCGAGTTCGCCGTCTACGACAGGTGGTTCGCGGGGGTGCCGTCGCAGACGTTCTGCAACCGGTCGTTCTTCCACGCGTCGACCTCGCACGGATACGTCACCAATCACAACGGCGACGACTACGAGAAGTGGATAAACGCCCCCGCGACGCCCACGATCTTCAATCGCCTCGAAGAGGCCGGCATCCCCTGGCGCGTCTACTACGACCCGACTCAGCTCGTCTCGATGACCGGCATGCTGCACGCGTCGGTGCTGCGCCAGTACTGGAAGACGCACTTCCGTGACATGACGCAGTTCTACGACGACGTCGAAAACGGCAACCTCCCGGCGTACGCGTTCGTCGAGCCGCGGATGATCTTCAACCACAACGACATGCACCCGCCGTGGGGCGAGCTGCGCGACGGCGAGATCACGCTCGACGACGGCTCCACGCTGCAGCTCGACAACAGCGCCTACTCCGACGTCCGAGCGGGCGACAAGCTGCTGCAGGACATCTACGACGCGATCCGCACCTCGACCAGCGCGCAGGGCTCGAACGCGATGAACACGGCCCTCGTCGTGACGTTCGACGAACACGGCGGCACCTTCGATCACGTGCCGCCGCCATCGGCGACGCCCCCGACGACGGGAGACGAGGGCGAGATGGGCTTCGCCTTCGACCGGCTCGGCGTCCGCGTCCCCGCGATCGTCGTGAGCGCCTACACGGCGGCGGGCAGCGTCATCCACGACGAGATGCACCATGGCGCGATCATCAACACGCTGTGCCGGCAGCACGGGCTGAAGCCCTTGAACGCGCGGGATGCCGGGGCGAACCCGATCTACAACGCCATCAACTCGGCGACGCCGCGCCAGCCGTACACCTGGCCGCGCCCGACCTCCCTGTGGAAGCCGCCGAACCCGGAAGCGATCGCCGAGCACACGACGAAGACCCACAAGCGGCGCCCGCTGACCTCCCCCGCACGCGGACTGCTGGGCCTGCTGATGTCGCAGTTCGACCGCGACGCGCACATCCCCAAGACGTACGGCGAAGCCTATGAAGCGCTGACGAAGTACGGCACGGGACTTTTCGGGACCAGGGACGACGCGGCCTGACGGCTACGCTGTTCGTGTGACCGAACGCGCACCGCTCTCCCGCAAACTCTCCGCCATCGCCGAGTCCGCGACCCTCAAGGTCGATGCGAAGGCGAAAGCGCTGAAGGCCGAGGGCAAGCCCGTCATCTCGTATGCCGCCGGCGAGCCCGACTTCGCGACCCCGCAGTTCATCGTGGATGCCGCGGCCGAAGCCCTGCGCGACCCGGCGAACTTCCGCTACACCCCCGCCGCGGGCCTGCCCGTGCTGCGCGAGGCGATCGCCGCGAAGACCCTGCACGACTCGGGCCTCGAGGTCTCGCCCGCGCAGGTCATCGTCACCAACGGGGGCAAGCAGGCCGTGTACCAGGCGTTCCAGGCGGTGGTGAACCCCGGGGACGAGGTGCTGCTGCCGGCGCCGTACTGGACGACGTACCCCGAGGCGATCGCTCTGGCCGACGGCATCCCGGTGGAGGTCTTCGCCGGGGCGGACCAGGAGTACAAGGTCACCGTCGAGCAGCTCGAAGCCGCCCGCACCGAGAAGACGACGGTGCTCGTGTTCGTCTCGCCGTCGAACCCCACCGGGTCGGTGTACACGCCCGAGGAGACGCGGGCGATCGGCGAGTGGGCGCTCGAGCACGGCATCTGGGTGATCAGCGACGAGATCTACCAGAACCTCGTCTACGAGGGCGCGCGCGCCGCGTCGATCGTCGAGGCGGTCCCGGAGCTGGCCGGGCAGACGATCCTCGTCAACGGCGTCGCCAAGACCTACGCCATGACCGGCTGGCGTGTGGGCTGGATGGTCGGCCCCGCCGACGCGATCAAGGTCGCCGGCAACCTCCAGTCGCACCTGTCGTCGAACGTGAACAACATCGCGCAGCGCGCGGCGCTCGCAGCGCTCACGGGGCCGCAGACCGAAGCAGAGCAGATGCGCCAGGCGTTCGACCGGCGCCGCAAGGTGATCGTGGCGGAGCTCGCCAAGATCCCCGGTGTGACGGTGCCGAACCCGCTCGGCGCGTTCTACGTCTATCCCGACGTGACGGGCCTGCTCGGCCGCGAGTGGGCGGGTCGCCGGGTGACGTCGTCGCTCGAACTCGCCGACCTCATCCTCGACGAGGCGGAGGTCGCGGTCGTGCCGGGCGAGGCGTTCGGCCCGTCGGGCTACCTGCGTCTGTCGTACGCGCTCGGCGACGACCAGCTGCTCGAAGGCGTACAGCGCCTCCAGCACCTGTTCGCCTGAGCGCGGGCCGACGCGCTCGCCCGCTCGCCCCTCTCCCGCTCGCTACAGGTCGACGCCGACGAGGACCGGCTCGGGCTGCGGGATGAGACCGAACTCGCTCTGCACCCGCTGCTGGATGTAGCGGGCGAGCTCGGCGATCTCCTCGGCCGTCGCGGCTCCGCGGTTGGTCAGCGCGAGAGCGTGCTTCGTGGACAGCCCGGCGCGCGAGCGCGGCAGGTGGAACCCCTTGCGGAGCCCGGAATGCTCGATGAGCCACGCCGCGCTGACCTTCACGTCGGGCTGCACGGACACCGGGGGCGGGACGTACCCGTCGTAGGACGCGAGCGGAATCACTCGGTCGGCGGCCTCGAGCGGCGCCGCAGTGGTCGAGACCGGCCAGCGCGGACACTCCGGCGGCAGCGTTCGAGCGAAGGATGCCGAGACGATGGCGTTCTGGAAGAACGAGCCCGCGCTGAACGTGTCCGGATCGGCGTCGTCGAGCACCATGCCCTTCCGGGCGCGGGTCGCCAGCACCGTCTCGCGCACCCAGGCGAGCGTCACTCCCTCACCCTCCGCGACGCCGAGCGCCTGCCGCAGCTGCGCACCGGAGAGAGCGAACGGACCGTGGCCGACCTCGCGCAGCTCGAGCGTCACCGACAGCACAACCGCCCGGCGCACCGCGACCGACCCGTAGTGGTTCTTCAGGACCGACGTGCGAAAGCCGAGGCCGAGCTCCGCGGCGGACACGACGGAGACATCCCCCGTGGACTCGTCGATCAGCTCGACCTCGACGAGCGTCTCGACGATCTCCTGCCCGTATGCACCGATGTTCTGCACGGGCGCAGCTCCCACCGTCCCGGGGATTCCGGACATCGCGACGATCCCCGACAGGCCCTCCGAAGCCGCGTACGCGACGAGGTCGTCCCAGCCGTGACCGGCCTCGACGCGGAGGCGCACCCAGCCCTCGCGCGGCGAGGGCAGCCGCTCGATACCGCTCGTGCGGACGAGCACGACGGTGCCGTCGAACTCCTCGTCGCCGACGAGCAGGTTCGAGCCGCCGCCGACGACCAGCCAGTCGTCGCCGCTCGCCCAGGTATCGCGCAGCGCGGCGACGAGATCGTCCCGCGTCCGCGCCTCGATCATCCGGCGTGGCCGGCCGCCGACGCGCAGCGTCGTGAGCTCGGCGAGCGGGATCGGAGCGATCTCGGGCACGTCAGCCGTCCAGGCGGACGCGCACCTGAGCCTTGCCGAGCACGGTCGTCTCGGCCGCCGTCACGGTGAGGTCGATGCGGGCCTCGGCATCCGTCACGGCGCCGACGGTCGCGACGATCGTGAGGTCGGCGCCGTCCTCGGCATCCACGACGACGGGCCGCGTGAAGCGGACGCCGTACTCGAGAATGCGTCCGGCGTCGCCGAGCCAGGGCACGATCGTCTCGACCGCGAGGCCCATCGTCAGCATGCCGTGCGCGAGGACGCCCGGGAGCCCCACCGCCGCAGCGATGTCGTCGCGGTAGTGGATCGGGTTGAAGTCGCCCGATGCTCCCGCGTACCGCACGAGCGCCTCGCGGGTGAGGTGGACGGACCGCTCGGCGACGACGTCGCCGACGGAGAGGGAAGCCGCGGTGAGGGCGCTCACGCCACCTCACCTCCGATCAGCAGCACGGAAGTCGCGGTGACGACGTGCGCTCCCGAGGCATCCGTGATCTCGGTCTCGCTCGTGACCATCGCACCCTTGCCGAACGGGCGCACCTTCGTCACGCGCAGCTCCCCGACGAGCTCATCGCCCGCGACGATCGGGCGCGAGTAGTGGAAGCGCTGCTCAGCGTGCACCGTCTGCTCCAGCGCGATGCCGGAGTCGGGCTCGGCGAGCAGCTGCTGCAGGGTGAGGTCCTGGATGACCATCGCGAAGGTCGGCGGCGCGACGACGTCGGCGTACCCGAGCTGCTGTGCGGCGGCGGGATCGACGTGCTGCGGGTCGGTCGCGAAGACGGCACGCGCGAACTCGCGCACCTTCTCACGCCCGACGAGGTAGGGGGCGGTCGGGGCGAAGGCGCGGCCGACCAGCTCGGGGTTCACGGACACCTGTCAATCCTACCGAGCCGGGCCGGACGTCACTTCTCGGCTACTTCGCGGTGCGCCGGGAGCGGAGCGCCCGCACCGCCATCTGCGTCGCGATGAAGACGATGAACACCGCGAAGAGGATGTTGGCCGCGAGCGGGTCGAGGAGCGTCGCGATCCACGCTCCGAGCGCCGTCGTCGTACAGGCGGCGACGCCGATCAGGGCGGCAGCGGGCAGGTCGACGTTGCTGCGGCGGAGGTTCCCGATCGTGCCCGAGATCGCGGTCGGGATCATCATGAGCAGCGACGTCCCCTTCGCGATGAGATCGCTCGTGCCGAACAGCAGGATGAGCGCCGGGACGACGACGATCCCCCCGCCGACACCGAGAAGGCCCGAGAGGATGCCGGTGATGAGACCCAGGACGACCAGCCCGGGCCCCGTGATCCAGGTGACCTCGAGGCTCGCGTTCCGCGAGGGGATGACGATGAAGAGCATCACGACGACGACGGCGAGGAAGGCGATGAAGCCCCATCGGATCACGGCGACGGGCAGCTTGTGCAGCAGCCACGTGCCGATCTGTGCCCCCGCCACGGAGCCGATCGCGAGGATCAGCGCCGGGATCCAGGCGACCGAGTCGTGCACGGCGTACGAGATCACGCCGACGGCCGCCGTCGGCACGATCGCGGCGAGCGACGTGCCGGAGGCGAGCTTCTGACCGAACGCGAGGATCAGCACGAGCATCGGCACGATGACGGTGCCGCCGCCGACCCCGAAGAGCCCCGAGAGGAGACCCGCCGCGAGGCCGACACCGATGCACGAGAGGACGAACCGGGGTGTGCGGCGTCCGGCCGGAGCAGCGTTCACTCCCGAACCTCCGTGGCACCGGCGTCCGCGACACCGGCATCCGTGGCACCGGCCTCGACGGATTCCTCCTCCGTCGCCGCGCGCTCGAACTGCGCGCGGTAGAGGCGCCAGTATGCGCCCTCGGCGGCGATGAGCTCCTCGTGCGTGCCCTTCTCGACGATATCGCCGTGCTCCATCACGAGGATGAGGTCGGCGTCGCGGATCGTCGAGAGGCGATGCGCGATGACGAACGATGTGCGCCCCTCGCGCAGCGCCGCCATCGCGTGCTGCAGGAGGAGTTCGGTACGGGTGTCGACAGAGCTCGTCGCCTCATCGAGGATGAGCACGCTCGGGGATGCCACGAACGCACGCGCGATCGTCAGCAGCTGCTTCTCCCCGGCGGAGACGTTCGCCGCATCCTCGTCGAGGACCGTGTCGTACCCGTCCGGGAGCGTGTGGACGAACCGGTCGACGCGCGTCGCGACGGCGGCTTCATAGATCTCGACGTCGGAGGCGGCCTCGTTGCCATAGCGGATGTTCTCCCGGATGGTGCCGGCGAACAGCCACGGGTCCTGCAGCACCATGCCGGTGCGCGAGCGGACATCGTCGCGCGTCAGTTCGGCGATGTCCTGCCCGTCGAGGAGGATCCGCCCGCCGTCGAGCTCGTAGAACCGCATGAGCAGGTTCACGAGCGTCGTCTTCCCGGCGCCGGTGGGGCCGACGATCGCGACCGTCTGGCCCGGCTCGACGCGGAACGACAGGTCGCGGATGAGCGGCTTGTCGGGCGCGTAGCCGAAGGCGACGTGCTCGAACTCGATGACGCCGGGGCCGTCCTCGAGCGCGGGCGCGCCCTCGGCATCCGGCTCCTGCTCCGGCTCGTCGAGCAGCTCGAAGACGCGCTCGGCCGACGCCGTGCCGGACTGCACGACCGCCGCCATGCCGCCCAGCTCGCTCAGCGGCTGCGTGAACTGCTGCGAGTACTGGATGAAGGCCTGCACATCGCCCAGACGCAACTGGCCGGATGCGACCATGAGGCCGCCGAGCACGGCGATGCCGACGTAGCTGAGTGAACCGATGAACATCATCGCGGGCATCATGAGCCCGGAGAGGAACTGCGCCTTGAACGCCGCCTGGTAGAGCTCCTCGTTCTCCTCCTGGAACTTCGCGCGCGAGTCCTCCTCGCGGCCGAAGACGCGCACGAGCGCGTGACCCGAGAAGGACTCCTCCACGCGTGCGTTGAGCCGGCCGACCTTGCGCCACTGCGCCGAGAAGGCCTTCTGCGACTTCGGCCCGATGATGCCGAACACGACCGCCATGAGCGGCAGGGCGACGAGTGCGACGATCGCCAGCTGCCACGAGATCGAGAACATCATGACGAGGACGCCGACGACGGTCAGGATGTTCGTGACGGCCGTCGACAGCGACTGCTGCATCGTCTGGGTGATGTTGTCGATGTCGTTCGTGACCCGCGAGATGAGCTCGCCGCGCTGCACACGGTCGAAGTACGACAGGGGCAGTCGGTTGATCTTCGCCTCGACGTCCTCGCGCAGACGCCACATCGTACGGACCATGATGATGTTGATGACGTACCCCTGCAGCCACGTCAGCACCGCCGAGACGATGTAGATCGCCATGACGGCGATGAGCACCCACTTGAGCCGCTCGAAGTCGACGCCCGCACCGACCTGGAAGTTCTGCATCGCCGCGACGATGTTCGCGATGTCGTTCTGGCCCGCCGCGCGCAGGGCGTCGACGACCTGAGCCTGCGTCGTGCCGGCGGGGAACTGCCCGCCGAGGGCCGCGGAGACGACGCCCTCGAAGATGACGTTCGTCGCCTCGCCGAGCACCTTCGGGGCGATCACGGCGAGGACGACGCCGATCGCGCCCAGCACCGAGACGAAGGCGAACCACCACTTGTACGGCCCGAGGAGGCCGATCATGCGGGCGAAGCTCTGCCGGAAGTTCGCGGCCTTGCCCGGCGCGACCGAGTCCCAGTCGCCCGAGTTCTGCCGGGCCTGCTCGGCGAGTTCGAGTTCGTAGCGCTCCTCTTCGGAGAGGGCGGCGGTGTTGGGGGCGCTCATGCGTCTACTCCGAGCTGCGACTCGACGATCTCACGGTAGGTGTCGCTCGTGGCGAGGAGCTCGGCGTGCGTACCCGCGCCGACCATGTGCCCGTCATCGAGCACGATGATGCGGTCGGCGTCGACGACCGTCGAGATACGCTGTGCGACGACGATCTTGGTCACCTCGGGCAGTTCCCGCCAGAGCGCCTGACGGAGCCGGGCATCGGTCGCGACGTCGAGCGCCGAGAACGAGTCGTCGAAGACGAGGATGTCGGGGCGGTGCACGATCGCGCGCGCGATCGACAGCCGCTGCCGCTGACCGCCGGAGACGTTCGTGCCGCCCTGCGCGATGCGCGCGTCGAGCCCGCCGGGCATCTCCGCGACGAAGTCCTTGCCCTGGGCGATCTCGAGCGCCCGCCACAGCTCGTCATCGGTGGCGTCCTCACGCCCGAAGCGCAGATTGGATGCCACGGTGCCGGTGAACAGGAACGCCTTCTGCGGAACGTAGCCGATCCCCTGCCACATGCGGTCGAGGTCCGCATCGCGCACGTCGACGCCGCCGACGCGGACGACTCCTCCCGTCACGTCGAACAGGCGCGGGATGAGGGAGACGAGCGTCGTCTTGCCCGCGCCGGTCGACCCGACGATCGCGACCGTCTCGCCGGCATCCGCGCGGAAGGAGACGCCCGCGAGGACAGGGGCCTCCGCGCCCGGGTAGGTGAAGGACACATCGTCGAAGACGACGGTGCCGGGTGCCGGGAACCGCGTGACGGGATCGGCGGGGCGTGCGAGCGCGTCTGTCGACTCGAGCACTTCGCCGATGCGGTCGGCCGAGACGGCGGCGCGCGGGATCATGATCGTCATGAAGGTCGCCATCAGCACGCCCATGAGGATCTGACCGACGTACTGCATGAACGCGAAGAGCGTGCCGATCTGGACGTGCCCGGCATCGACCTGGATGCCGCCGAACCAGATGACGCCCACGACGGTGATGTTCAGCACGAGCATCGCGAGCGGGAACATGATGACGAACAGCGACCCGACCTTGCGCCCGACGATCATGATGTCGGTGTTCGCGACGCGGAAGCGGGCCTCCTCGATGCGCTCGCGCACGAACGCGCGGACGACCCGCACTCCCGTGAGCTGCTCGCGCATCACCCGGTTCACGCCGTCGAGCTTGCCCTGGTACTGACGGAAGAGCGGCACCATGCGACTGATGATGGCGACGGCGATGATCAGGAGCACGGGCACCGCGACCGCGATGAGCCAGCTGAGCCCGACGTCCTGCTGCAGCGCCATGATGATGCCGCCGATCGCGAGCAGGGGCGCGGTGACGAGCATCGTCGCGCCCATCATCGCGAGCATCTGCACCTGCTGGACGTCGTTCGTGTTGCGCGTGATGAGCGTCCCCGCACCGAAGGTCGACACCTCCCGCTCGGAGAATCCGCTCACCTTCTCGTAGACGTCGCGGCGGATGTCACGCCCGACGCTCATCGCGGCCCGCGCGGCGAAGTACGTCGCGATGACGGATGCCACGATCTGCCCGAGGGCGATCGCGAGCATGAACACGCCGCGCGACCAGATGTAGCCGGTGTCGCCGGCGGCGACGCCGTGGTCGATGATGTCGGCGTTCAGCCGCGGCAGGTAGAGGGAGGCCATGGCGGAGGCGAACTGGAAGACCAGCACCCCCGCGAGCCACCACGGGTACGTCCGCAGATAGCGGACGAGGATCTTTCCGAGCATGCGCGTTCTCCGGTGGAGGTGGAGTGGGAACGGTCCATGCTATCGCCGGGCTCCGACATGACGTGTGGCGGGGTCGCCCGCGGCGGGGGCTGCGGGCGGTCAGCGACCGGCCACGAGTTCGATCCCCGCTCCCGCGAACTGCCGCAGCGTGGCATCCGGCAGGAAGGCGCGCGTGAGCGCGGCCGCGATCCGCGCGATGTCCGCCTCGTCGCGGTAGAGGAGGTACATCGTCTCGTAGCGGGGGTTGAACTTCTCCTTGAATCGATGCAGCGACGCGAAGCCGTAGACGGGCTCGAGGCTGTCGCCGAGCCGGTCGGCGAGGACGGCGATGACCCCGGCATCCTCGGGATAGTCGTGCGCGAGGGGCGCGCCGGACAGCGACATGATGCGCGCACCCTCGTCGGAGAACTGCCGAGCGGACGATCCGATGAGAAACTCCATCACCGAGCCGAAGCCGCCCTCTCGCCGGCGCATGAGGTCGAGGGTCCACCCCTCGACGAGGCCGCCCCCGCCGTAGACCGGCAGCCAGGAGAGGAAGCCGTCGACGTCTCCCGCGGGAGACAGGGCGAGCGCGAGGCGGACCTCCGGATCGGCGGCCTCGGTCAGCGAGCCGAGGGTGAACCCCATTTCGGGCAGGCCCTTGTCGCCGACCCACATCTCCGAGATCGCCCTGATCTGTGCCTGAACACCCCAGGGCTCGTCCTTGAACCGCGTCAGCCGGAACGTGATCTCCTCGCGCCCGGCCTTGTTCATCGCCGTGCGCACGTTGTTCCAGCGCTTGCCGGTGAACTGCAGGCCCTCGAGGTCCACGATCGAATCGTCCGCCACGACGAGGCTGCGCCACCCCTCCGGCAGCGCGTCGCGTGTCGCCTCGCTCGCGCTGAAGAACGCGGGGATGAGACCGGCGTGCTGCGCGGCATCCACGAACTCGACGACCGACTCCGCGCGGCCTGCGACCGGGCCGAGCGGATCGGCGAGCGCGATCGCGACGCCCGCGTGCCGCTGGTAGGGCACGATGCCCGACGACGTGCGCAGGTAGTCGTTGCCGTCCCACGTGGCCATCCAGGAGAGCGTGCCTCCGCCGGTGGCGCGGATGAGGTCCTTCACGTCGTCGACGGTGGGCTGCGCAGCGGAGTGGCTGACGCCGAGCGGGTGGCGCGGGCGCGCCCGGAAGACGCCGCGCACGAGCACGAGATAGACGAGGTAGATCGCCCAGATGACGGCGGTCGCGAGCGCCAGCCCCACCGAGCCGTCGTTGGCGGTGTCGGTGACATCGTCCCAGCCGAGGACGCCGACGGCGACGAGGATGACGAATCCGACGAAGATGTTGAGGGATGCCACGACGATGCTGACGACCCAGGCCCAGCGCCGCCCGCGTCGCAGGCCGTTGGCGACGAGCAGGATCGCGACGGCGCTGATCGCGGTCGTCACCCACCCGGCATCCGCTTCATCGACGACCGTCTCTCCGAAGGGGCCGTAAGTCGGGACGATCTGGGTGACGATCGTGAGGGCCCCGAGCATGAGCGTGCCGATGAAGACGATCAGTCGCTGCTCGCGCACCGTCGAACGCTGCGGCCGCAGCGAACGGTCGATCACGAGGACAAGGAGCACCGCGAGCAGATGCTCGAGGTCGTCGATCGAGCCCCAGAACATCATGTTGACGATGACGAACGCGAGCACGACGAGCCATCCGCGCAGACGCCACGGTGAGGGCATGACCGTGATCGCTGCGGCGATGCACGCGAACAGGCCGCCGCTGGGTCCCACGTCGACGGACGCCGCCTCCTTCGCGGCCCACGCCCAGTCGGGCGCGAGCGTCGTCGCGCTCCACAGCAGGAACGCGGCGCCGAGGATCGCGAACAGCTGCCCGCCGAAGAAATAGGCGAGCGCGACGCGGGTGCCGCGTTTCCACTCGAGGTACGCCATCCCCCAGAAGCCCAGGATGATGATCGGGTACGCGATCGGCGTGTCGAGGAGGAACGTGCCGCTGAGCGGCGTCCACCACTTGCCCTTCTCGAAGGAGGGCAGCCCGTAGGCGAGGTGCTCATAGAACGGGTGCCCGGCGATCGGCCGCCAGAGGGCGCCCGTGATGAGCCCCGCGCCCAGCAGGACGCCGATCAGCAACCACGTGGCGGGAACGCGCGAGAGCACCGTGCGCACGAACCGGAGCGCTCGCCCCCGGCGGGTGGGGGCAGCGTGTTCGATCGACTCGGCGTGTTCGGCGGGCTGTGCGTCGGTCATGCTTCGCTCCTCGTCGGCTGGGCACCTCCGACGATAGCGGCGCGCGGCGCCGGAATCACGAAACCCTCGGCCGCGGCCGAGGGTTTCGTGATGACTTCGGTAGGCACAGTACACGACAACTCGAATAAGTCAGCCCTGCTGCCGCCACCCCTGATGGAGCTGCGGAAACTATCTAGTCTCGCGCCGAATCGACCGCATCAAGCTCACTCTCTGGGCAGATGCCTCGCCCCCTGCGTCGTCGGCTCGAGCCAGCCCTCATCGCTGAGATAGTCGAGAAGTAGCTGAGATCGTCGAGAAGTACCAGTCTGGCACCACGACGCAGTCTCTCTGTGACCAGTACAACCTCTCGAAGGGCGGCCTACTGAAGCTGCTGCGCGACGAAGGCGTCCAGCTCCGCGGTCAGCCGCGGCTCCGACAGCTTGCCGCACCGAAGCGCTGGAAAGGATGCCCGCGGGAGATGTCAACTCATTCACCGAGTCCCGCACGACCAACCACCGATGCTAGGCGCCCAGACGCGCGAGCACCTCGATCTTGACGGGGAATGGCGCGACCTTTGCACCCTCGCGCTCGAAGTGCTTTACGTCCGTACTGCTCCACGCTTCCATCGTCGTCGCGAAGACAATCCGGTTCGCCCGCAGCGCCTTCGCGACTTGCAGCATCTTCTCCGCATGATCCTCACGGTTCGCTTTCCCATTGAACTTCCCGTTCGACTTGCCCTCCACGAGCACGACCTCCCTGTTCACACTCGCAATCACGTCAATCTCTGCCACTGTCCTCCCTGTCTGAAGCTCGTAGAACTCAAGCTCCGGCGAGTCGATATAGGACCTGCTCGAGCCGCGCAGTGCTGCAG
Source organism: Microbacterium sp. (assembly GCF_017305435.1). Classification (GTDB taxonomy): domain Bacteria; phylum Actinomycetota; class Actinomycetes; order Actinomycetales; family Microbacteriaceae; genus Microbacterium. The sequence goes on from NZ_JAFKIP010000006.1 coordinate 206,562, forward strand.
CGCCGAGGAGTACAGTGTCGCCGTTAGCGCCAAGGAGCTCGCGAAATGCGGCATATAGGTTATAGAACCATCGCGGCTCCGACCGCTTCTCCTTCCAGCGGGCGGAGACAAGGGCATTCATTGCCGCGCAGCGCGAACACTCGTACACCTGGGCGACGCGGTCAGCGTCGACGAACGAGGGGCGACCGCACTCTGTGCAATCGAGAATGAGCCCACGGCGAAGTAGCCGGGAGACGGTTAGGCGATCAACGAGCGACGTCGTCGCGTCCGCATCGCCGCCGAACAGTGTCCGCATCGCCTCGAAGGTAAGGAATGGGTCGAGATCGTCGAGAACGACTGTCTCCGGATCAGCCTTCCGCTCATCGCTGGTAGGCCCCTTCTCACGCGGAATGAACGCGCGCAGCATTCCTACGTTCTCTGGCGTCATTAGGTCCAGGAGCGCAGCGCGGGACCCTAGCCGTCTCCGGATCAGCTCCGCCTGGCGCCCGGGACGTGATAGGCGCACGCCGAGCCCTTCCGGCCCTGCCATCGCCTCCACCCACGCCATCATTGACAGCCCCCGGAGGCGTGGTCGACCGATGCGGCCCGGCAGGAACGACCCCGCCATGACCAGCCCCATCGAATGTGGGTCGATCGTCACAGACTCGCGGCTTGCACGGAGACTAACGGACGGAAGCGGCCCCTCGTCCGCGACGAGCGCGTGGGCGGGAATGTCCCGTCCGCGCGGCATCTTGTCGCCGAACCACGCAATGTCCACGTACCAGTACGGCACCCACCCAGAGTTGAGCGGATAAAGCAGTTCGGACGGCGTAGGCGTCTCAAGGCCTGAGATCGCCTCGCTCGACCCGTTCTCATTCGTCCGCACCGGGATCGACTTCGAGGCCCCGATGTGCTCGTCCACAACGTACTCGAGATAGCCGCCATCAATGATTGGCGGCCCGACGCGTACCGTCTCCTCGCGTCGGTCTCGCACGGATTGCAGGCCCGGCGGCAGCGGGGAATCAACGATCCGCGGCGCCACCTTGTTGAGATAAAGGGTTGGCTCAGATGATGAGCTGACGGACATATGTGCGCCGCCGCCTTCGAGATCCGTCGCCAACATCCATGTCGCTCGTTGTACCTGGTCACGGAAAGCCTCGCCGTCGTCAATGAGCGCGCGGGGGAGCCAGATGCCACTTCCGACGAGGCGGTCGTAGGCGACGGCGAGGGCGAAGTCGATGGCGGTGTCGCCGATGACCACGGCTGCGCGGTCCTCGATATAGCCATTCGATACCTGGAGCAGCCGTTGGTCGGCAAGGAACCAATTCTCAAGACCCGCCGAGGCCTTGGTCTCGATCGTCGTGGAGTTCCAGATGAGCGAGGCCGGGGCATCGTCAACCGATCGGATCAACCAACCGAGGTCGTCCGCTGTCGGCTCCGGTCGCGCACCGGTGGCACTCTCGCTCTGCGCGACACCGACCCGCATGGCGGCCATGAGGCCAAAGTCGGATCGCCAGCCACTCGAGGCGGCGAGACGCGCCTGCAATGGGTCCGCCGGCGGCGGCGAGGGTGCTAGACCTCGATTGAAGTGAGCATTGAGGTCGCGCGCGCGGAGCCTGGTCAGCTGCTCCCTCTGCCTCGCCGGATCATCTCGGAACCGGACGGAACGCATGGGCGAGCACCAGGAGACAACCTCGTCGCGTGCCTCATCGGACTCGCGCACCGTCGTGTGTTGGTGATGGTTGGCAATCATCCGGCGACGCTCCACGTCATCGGCAACCCCATTGATGCGGATGTGGCCGGGATACCACTCCTCGAAAAGCTGCCAGTGAAGGTCGATCGAGACGACATGATCGGGGTCATAGGCTCGCACGATCTCGGCGAACTCAGACGCCGGCCGAGAGGACCTGATGTCAAACGGCACGAGGATCCAGCTGCCTCCGCCCCAGTAGCCCGAGGCGATAGTCAACGCGGTCATCACCCAATCGCGCCAATGCTCGTCGTCTGCCACAAGGATCGCGATCCGCGGGGGTCGGAGAGCGACGGAGGCCGAGATGAAGTCAACTTCCGATGCCATAAGAGCATCTAAGCGCAGGGTATCGACAACCCTCGATCACAACCGGGCCGTGAACGCGAACGTTTCGTTCTCTGACCGAAGCTGTGACTGTTCACCTGACGAGTCATGCGCTATCCGTACGCTCAGCTTCTACCCTTGAATCGATGGGGGTAGGCAGCGTACAGGGAGTGGACCAGTTGAACGAGACGACATGGTTCTCAGATGATGCCGCAGCTGATGTGGCCGGCGGACTTGGGCGACAGGATTTCGTCGAGCGTGTCTGGGACGTGATCCGAGAATCTCACTCGCTAAAGTCGTCGACGGTCTTCAGCCTCGTCGGACCGTGGGGAACCGGGAAGACCTCGATCCTCGATTGGCTCGCCCGTCGCGCACTAGCCGATGAACGCAAGCCTCGCTGGGTGACGGTCAAGTTCAACCCGTGGGACTATGCCGACCCCTCGTCATTGCAGCTCGGATTCTTCAACGAGCTCGCGGCCGCCTTTCAGAGGAAAGCGAGTCTGATCAAGGTCCGTTCTCGCGTCGCGGCTTTCGGACGAGCGGTTGCTCCACTCGGGGTCATAGGAGCCCTCGGGGGTGCGAACATGACGGAAGCCATCGCGGCGGCAGCTGATCTTGTCGACCCAGATTCAAGCGCCGCTGCGAGCCGTGCGAAGCTCGAGAAGGCACTGGTGTCTGCCGCCACGCCCATTCTTGTCGTTATCGACGATCTCGACCGCGTGACCGCTGAGGAGTTGCTCCTCACGCTCAAGCTCGTGCGCCAGCTCGGGCGGCTGCCTCACGTGCACTACTTGCTGTCTTACGACGAGTCCACCGTCCTAGATGTTCTCAGCCGAACCAGCTTGGTCGGCAAGCACTCTCTCTCGAGAGCGAGAGAGTATATGGAGAAGGTCGTACAGGTCCGCTTCGATATTCCTCACTTGCGTCCTAACGATGCGTTGCGTCTCACGAACCGCGGCTTGGAGGAACTCGCCGACCACGGCGGATTGTCGCTAAGTGTGCCCGATACGGAGCGGTTCTCAACTGCGTATTTCTCGTTCCTGGCCGAGCGATTCAACACCCCGCGAGCGCTGAAGAGGTTCTTCACCCAGCTGCGGCTTCTTTCTGCATCGATGTCCGACGAGTTGGACCTTCCTGACTTCTTCGTTCTGACGTGGCTGCGCACGCTCGAACCCGGCGTTTACGCGTTGCTTCAGGCGCATCGCGGAGAGTTGACTGGCAGCGACTTACCCCGCGCGCTTGCGCGCTCAGACGCAAACATAGAGCAGCTGCGCGCTCGTGCTGACGAGTGGCGGACGAGCTTCAAGCAGGCAGGTACCCGCGATAAGGACCTCGAAGGCGTCGCATCAGCAGTTGGCTACTTGTTCCCCGCGTTCGCAAGCGTCTGGTCTGGGTCGAGCGCGTCAAGTGGCGCCCGACCGCGCGGAGTGGCGAACGAAAAGTACTTCGATCGCTACTTCAGCTTCGGCCTCACCGAAGATGACGTAGCGGACGCGACGGTCAGGGCGAGTATCGAGGCGCATCAGGCGGGCCAGAACGCGGACGAAACGGACGCCGAGATCCGTCGAGTGATAGCTGTCGAACCCGCATTGGTCCTGGACAAGGTCGCGAGAGAGTTGGAGCCGGTCAGTCGGTCGTCGTTAAGCCTCATTGAGTGGTTGGCGTCCCTTCACTCTGCTGTCCCGGAACACAACGACATCATCGATCCCGCTCGACGCTTTGAGGCAATCCTCGCGCTGCAGATGCGACTTCTCGACGTGGCCGACACCGCCGCCAGCGTGCGAGCGCTCGCCGAGCAGGACGCGACCCTTATGTCGATAGTGGTGGAACGGGCCTGCCGGGAGTACGACGGCGAGCCCAGCTCACCCATGCTCCTTGACGATCCCGCGCGAGGTGCATTCCGAACAGCACTGAACACATACCTGTCCGACACAAACCCCGCCACAATGGGACAACCGCGAGAGGACGGCGGCCTGGCGATGGTTCTTCGTTGACCTACCGGGCTTCCAGCTTTGGTTCCAGGATCTCAGAGAACGGGTCGGTGACATCGACGCAATGTGCCTGTTCGTCAACATCTCCACGTCGATAGGCACGCGCACGCCCATCTCGCGCGTGAGGGGCTTTGACCACGACAACGCTTCGAAGCTCCTCGATCTCGCGGAAGTCCGATCTGCGCATGAAGGCAAACTCATTGACGCGGAAGTGCCGAAAGGCATGTTTCGCGATGACCCAACGGACTCTGCCGATAACCGGCGACACGCCGTTTATGGGTGGCTACGCGAGGGCGAGTAGCCCTCTCCCCCGGGAGCATCGACGTGTGGACGGTCGCGCCCTCACGTCGTCATCCAAGCTCATCCAATCCGCCCCGAGTCCTCGACAACGGCAGGATCGCACCGCATGCTGCTCGTGATCGAAGGACGGCGCATGGGCACGATCGAGCGCCGCCGACAACGACACCACGAGAGGTCGTCGCTATCGCGCGTGGTATCGGACGCCGACCAAGCGACAAACCGATAAGCGCGGCTTTCGCACGAAGCGGGAGGCAGCGGAGTTCCGTCCGCCCGTTGCCCCGCTTACGGTGGATGAGTGACCTTCCGCCCCGCTGACCGCGTCTACGTCGACGAGTCCAAGGCGCGAGGCTACTACGTCGTCGCGACCGCCTCCGTGGCCGGAGACGTTCGAGCGTCTGATCGGGCACTGCGAGATCTCCTCAAGCCTGGTCAGCGCCGCATCCACTTCAAGAGTGAGAGTGACAGTCGCCGTCGCCAGATCCTCTCCTGCATGTGCACTCTCGATGTGCGGGTGTCCGTCTGGATCGTCAAACAGCGCTCCGACAAGGAAGCGCGACCGCTGTCCCTTGGCGCGCTCACAGCAGAGGCGGTCCGCGCTGGCGTGACGCAGTTGATCATCGAACGAGACGAATCACTCGAGCGCGCCGACCGCCGACTAATCGCCGACGCGATCCGCCGTGCTGGATCCTCCGAGATGCAGTATCGGCACGTCGCGCCGCACGAGCATCCGCTGCTGTGGGTGAGCGATGCCGTCGCCTGGTGCTATTCGAATGGCGGCGACTGGATCCGTCGCGTCAATGCGATCGTCGAGTCCCGAGTCACCCGGCTGTAGAAAAACGTGAGCCTGGCTCGTCATACCGTCCGGAAGACTGCCAGGCTCCGAGGGCTACTGCCCGCCGTGCTACAAGTGTACCTCGGCGGGTCCGCGACCGGCCAGTGCGATGTGTTCTCGACGACTCAACCGGCACAAAACCGGCACAGCCCCTCCCCCACGCCCCTCTACCCATCGTCCCAATAACGACAAAACCCCCGGAAGTCCGGGGGGTTGTTGTCTGTAGCAGGAGCGGGGCTTGAACCCGCGACCTCACGATTATGAGTCGTGCGCTCTCACCAACTGAGCTACCCTGCCGCGATTGCCCCGGCGTGAACCGGGGCGATGCGAGCCCCGAGTCAGGATTGAACTGACGACCCCTTCCTTACCATGGAAGTGCTCTGCCACTGAGCTATCGGGGCGTTGAACCTGCGAGCAGGCAACTAGAAGAGGATACCAGAGCCGCGGCATCCCGCCGAACCGTCAGCCGACGGTGTGGGTACCCGTCGTGTGCTCGTAGAGCCACGGCATCGGGTCGGTGGTGGTCGTGCCGTTGAGCAGCACTTCGAGGTGCAGGTGGGGGCCCGTGGCCTTGCCGGTCTGGCCCACCTTGCCGATGATCTGGCCGGCCGTGACCTTCTGCCCCTGCGTCACCTGGAGCGAGCCGTACTGCATGTGGCCATACCGGGTGGAGACGAGCTGGCCGTCGATGATGTGGTCGATCACGACGGTGACGCCGTAGTCGCCGCCCGCCTCGGTGGCGATCCGCACGGTGCCGGCCGCGACCGCGTGGATCTCGGCACCATCGCCGGGTGTGAGGTCGGTGCCGCTGTGCGCGGAGGAGAACTCGGCGAGGTAGGACGACGAGCCGTACGCGGCCGAGATCGGCACGCCGACGGGGAACGGCCATTGGATCGCGGCCGACGGGTTGTTGACCCACGTGCCCTGGCCCGCGCTCGCGAAGATCGTGACGCCCGACTCGGCGGCGAGGTCGGACATCGAGGCGACGCCGTAGCCTTCGGGTCGGTCGAGGGCTGCGGGCTGGCCGGCGTCGCTCGCGACGAACGCCTGGATCTCGCCGCTGTCGCGCTTGGCGCTCGTCGATCCGGCGGCCGTGAGGTCGGCCGTGGTGACCGACGTCGGCGCCAGCGCCTCGGCGGGCGTCGTCGTGCCGACGGCGAGGAGCCCCACGATCGACATCACGCCGATGGAGAAGGATGCCGCGGCGACACGCTGGAACGCCACGACACCTCGGCGCGGGCGACGCTGGGCGACATCGACGATCGGCGCGGCTGCGCGCGGCGCGGCGTCGGGGGGCGTGTCGGCGTCGGCGGGCCGCTGAACGGGCGTCTCCCCCGTGAAGGAGAACAGCTTGGCGGCGAAATCGAACTCATCCTGGCCGCACTCGGCAGCCGAAGAGCGGATGAACGCCTCGCCGGACGCGCCCGATGCCGGAGCGGCGTCCGCGGGGGCGGACGCCGAGGCGACGACCTCGTACGGGGCGGCCTCCTGGGGCGCGGCGACGTGCGCGAAGACCTCCTGGGCGGCCTGACGGAGCCGGCGACGCGCGCTCGCGTTGGGGGTCGCGCCGACCGACTCGGCGACGATGGCCGCGGCGACGTCGGCGACGACCGTCTCGACGATGGTCGGCTCGGTGGCCGGGGCCTCCTGGGATGGCTCCTGCGCGGCTGCCGCACGTCGCCGCAGCTCAGCGCGGGTCAGCGGAACGCCCTCCTCCGCCGGCGCGGGCGCGGCGGGTCGGCGGCTGGAGCGTCGCGTCGGGGGCGCGTCGTCAACCATGGAGGCTTCGAAGGTCAAATCGCAGAACTCTCGTCCGGCCGCGCGGGGGAACGCGGCACGTCGTCGGGTGGCGATCGGTCTCGCCGTTCGGGCGGCGAAAGTAACGATCGGGTAAACACTACAGCCGACCGGCTGAGAATGCGATGAACGCTAGCGGTATATCGCCGATGAGAGTCGCGCGGCGAGGTCCGCACCCGCCGCGATCGTCATCTCGCGCCCGGGCCGACCGTCTGGCGCGCCCGTCACGACGCCGCCCGCTTCGGTGACGAGCAGCGCTCCGGCCGCGTGATCCCATGGCCACAGCCCACGCTCGAAATAGCCGTCCAGGCGCGCGGCGGCGACGTAAGCGAGGTCGAGAGACGCGGCGCCGGCCCGGCGGAGATCGCGCGCGAGCGGCATGACACGACGCACGCGCTCGAGGTCACCGGCGTGCGTCGCCGGGTCGTAGCCGAACCCGGTGGCGAGAAGGGCACCGGCATCCGCGGCCGTCGACACGGCCAGTCGCTGGGAGCCGAGCCAGGCACCACCACCGCGGGTCGCGTGGAAGAGCTCGCCGACCACGGGGGTGTACACGACACCGGCCTCGGCGGTCCACGCCTCCGGCGTCGGTTCGCCGGTGACGGCGGCGATCGAGACGGCGTAATGCGGGATGCCGTAGGCGTAGTTGACCGTCCCGTCGATCGGGTCGACGACCCACGTCACACCGCTCGTGCCGCGCTCTGCCCCCGACTCCTCCCCGAGGAAGCCGTCGCCCGGGCGCGCCTGCGCGAGGCGCGCGCGGATCAGCTGCTCGACCTCGCGGTCGGCATCGGTGACGATGTCGGCGAGCGCCGATTTCGTCGCAGCGATGCGCACTCCTTCTTCGCGGCGGCGCCGCGCGAGGGCGCCCGCTTCCCGGGCGATCTCGGTGGCGAGGGGCAGAAGTCCGTCGGCATCCACCACCCGTCAGCCCTGCGACTGCGGGTCGTGTGCCTGCGGCGGTACGGGAGGCGGCGGCGGGTAGCCCTGATACCACGGCGCGGCGGGCGACTCAGCGGTCGGCGCGGCGGAGGCGGGCGTCGGCGCGCCCTGCTGCGGGTGGCTCGGAACGCCGGTGTAGTACGCGTTCCAGTCGGGCGTGCCGTCGGGGAGCACGGGCAGCGGCGTCACACCGTCGACGAAGGTCGGCCAGGGCAGGAGCGGCGCCTGCGGCGCCGGTCCACCGTAAGGGTGGGGTGCGACCTGGCCGTACGGCTGGGGTGCATGGCCGCCGTAGGGCGACGGGGCGATCGCGCCATAGGGCGCGTACGGGGTCGCCGGCACGGGCGGCCGCGGTCGCTTGGGCGCGAGCAGCGCGTTCACGAGCGGCACGAGTGCCGTCCCGACCGCGGCGAGAATCGCGAGCGCGACGACCACGCGCCAGTACAGCGGGCGGAAGTCGACGACCTCTTCGGTGACGAGCGGCAGAACGAGCATGACGGCGAGGATCCCGACGAGGCCGATAGTCACGTAGGTCACGACCGTCGTGAAGGTCGTCTGATGGCGGGCGGATGCCGTGAGGAACAGCCGCACGTGCAGCAGCGCGCCCTGGATGATCAGCACGATCAGCACGAATCGGAAGAACCGTTCGGCGCCGACTCCGAAGGCGCCGCTCGTCGGCATCCAGATGAGGAACGCGCCGATCAGGAGGGTCAGCACCCATGCGACCATGCTCGCGAGGGCGAGCCACGCCGGACGGCGGGAGGCGAGCTGCGCTTCGATGATCGCGACGCCGGCGAAACCGGCGAGGAGGAGGATCGTGAGGAAGGCCTTGCCGATGATGCCGTTGTCGTCGCCGATGAGCACCCACACGACGCACACGAGCGCCGCCGCGATCAGCGCCCCGATCGCGACCCAGAGCGATGCGCGCAGGATCTTGCTGGACTCGGGTGAGGTGATCGGTTGTGACATGACGTTCCCTTCGCCGGGTGGCATCGCCTCCATCCTGACAGAGATGTCCTCTCCAGGCAGAGATGTCCTCTCCGGGCGGAGATGTCCTCTCTGGGCGGAGATGTCCTCTCCGCGCAGATGGATCATCGATCCTCGTCGATCTCGATGCCGTCGACCGAGACGAGGTCCGCCGGTGTGAGGACATCGGCCATCGTCACCACGCCCGTGACACCGCCCTCGGCGATCCGCAGCGCGGCGCGTGCCGCCAAACGGCCCGTCGCGACGGATTGCCCTCGGCCGGACGCCAGTCGCGTGTGGCCGGTGCGCCGGTTGGACACGCGCACACGCCAGCGGTCCGAACCGAGGTGTGGCGCGTGTCGCAGCATCGGAGCCAGCGGAGGGACGAGGCCGACCAGGGCGAGGGCATTCGTCGCGAGTGCGCTGTCCAGAGCGAGCCAAGAACGGACGCGCAACCCCCGAGGCCGTCCGATGAGTGCGTCGTCCGGGAAGTCGGCGCGCAGGAACCGGCGGTCGCGGCCGCCGTCCGGAAAACGCCGCGTTGTCCGCAAGTTGCGTATTTTCCCTCCGACGGCATCCGTCTCCGGGGCAGCGAAGACCGTCGTCCCCGCCAAGCGCGCGGTCCATTCGACGGCGGCCGCGCCGTGCGCCTCTCCGGCGCCGAGGAGCACGGCGACATCGATGTCGTCGCCCGGCGCGACGTCGAGAGCTGCGATGAGGACGCTGCTCGCCCCCGGCGCGATCCCTGCGCCCAGCAGCACCGTGCTGCCGGCGGGAGCGGCGGCTGCGAGGCGGGTGAGGTGCGAGGCGGTCGCCGAGATGTCGATGAGCGGCGTCGTCCCGATCGCTCGCTGGAGGTCGAGGCGCTCCAGGCCGCTGGCATCGATGACCGCGTCAACGTCGCGCGCCGCCGCCCCGATCCGCTTGAGGCCTTCAGATGACGTCGCATCGGCTGCGATGCCACCAGGCACAGAGGTCCGCCCGACCTGAATCGGATCGTGCCCGAGGTCACGCACCTCGGCAGTGACCGCCGCCCCCACGGCACCTCTTGCCCCCACCACCAGAATCTTCACAAGAATCTCCAACCACTCAGTTGGGGATGACGATATCAGCAAATCCAACTGTTCGGTTGGGGTAACCTGTTCGGATGGCTTGGAGTACCGAGATGACTCGTCGTCGCCTCCTCGACGCGGCCATCGAGCAGTTCGCCGCGCACGGATTTTCTGGGGCGCGTGTCGATGTCATCGGACGCCGCGCGGGCGTCAACAAGGAGAGGATCTATCAGTACTTCGGCGATAAGGCCGGCCTGTTCGACGCCGTCCTCGAATCCGAGGTCGAAGGCCTCCTGAGCGGCGTGACGCTGGACGGGCGGGGGCCCGAGGCTGCGGCCGCGTTCGCCTCCGCCCTCTTCGATCGCACCGTCGAGCGCCCGCACCTCGCGCGGCTGCTTGCCTGGGAGAGTCTGGAGCTCGATCGCCCGGTCTCAGCCGCGACACGAGCGGCCGGCTGTCGTGCGATCGTCACGGCGCTCGCAGACGCGGTTCCCATGACTGAGCTGGATGCCGCACAACTGGTGCTCTCAATCGTGGCCATCGCCACGGTCGACAGGTGTCTGCCGCACCTCGCGGCACTCATCGTGGGCGCAGAGAGCACCGCCGCGCGACGCTCTGCCGTTCGCGCGCAGGCACTCGCACTCGCGGGGTCCGCAGCATCCGCGACCTGACTCATACTCGAACGAAAATGGGCCCCGCTCTCATCGAGCCGGGCCCATCATCACAACGTGGCGAGTGAGGGATTCGAACCCCCGAAGTCGAAGACGGCTGATTTACAGTCAGATCCCTTTGGCCGCTTGGGTAACTCGCCAAGTGCGCACCCGACCGGCTTGTTCAGTCGAGCGGAGGCGCGATCACCTATCTTAGCCCGACGCGCGCCGCTCGAAAAATCACCGAGGCGCGCGGGCGCGGCGACCCCCTATTCCGGGGCGACGACCCGCTCGACGAAGGCCTCGACACGGCGACGCGTGCCGTCGATGCGGCGGTCGACGCTCGCGCGCATCTCACTCGGGGCGAGCGGCGCCGCAAGCCGCACGTTCTCGTGGCATCCGAGGTCTGCGCACACATACGTGCCGACGCTGTCGCCCCGTTCCCCCGCGTCGCCGGCACGCCGCGCAGTGAACAGGGCCACCTGGTTGCCGGGCTGCATCGTGTGGCAGAGGTTGCAGATCGCGGCCCGCGGCCGGGCGCCGGATGCCGCACGCAGCACGACGCCCGTCGGCACACCCGCGCGCTCCACGACGACGTACCCGCGACCGCGATTATCGGGGTCGGGCCACGCGAAGAAGTCGAGGTGGTCCCAGTCGGCGAGCACGAACGACATCGGCACGGAGAGCCGGTCGCGCTCCTCGGGCGACGCATTGACGAGCGCCGCGCGGACCTGGTCTTCGGTCAGCGCCTGCATCCGACCAGTCTAGGAGCGCGGCGGCACGCGGGCGCTGTGTCGTCCCGCGCGGTGGCATCCGGGGCGACGCGAGAACGCGCGATAGCACCGCCCAGCCGCCCCGACGCGTGCTGTCGTGCGTTCTCGCGGGCGGCGCCGCCTACGATCGGGGGATGTCGCCCTTCGCCCTCGAGACCGCTCGCCTCACGTTGGATCAGCCGAGGGATGCCGACGTCGACGCGATCGCGCGCTACTGCACGGACCCCGTGTTCGAGCGCTTCATGCTGACGCCCTGGCCCTACCGCCGCGAAGACGCCGTCGGGTTCGTCGACGGATATGTGCCGGACGGCTGGGCGGATGACTCCGAGTGGACGTGGGCGATCCGCGAACGCGGTGCGGCGCCGCTCCTCGGCGTCATCGGCGTACGCATGCGCGGCGGGATGGTCGGGTACTGGCTCGGGGCGGAGTTCCGTGGCCGCGGCATCCTGCCCGAAGCGCTCAGCGCGGTCATCGATGCGGTGTTCGCGCGCACCGACCTCGACCGTGTGCGCTGGGAGTGCACCCTCGGCAACGTCGCGTCGATGCGCGTCGCCGCGAAGACCGGCTTCCGCTTCACGGGAGCGCAGACGGGACTCCTCCCCAACCGTGACGGCAGCCCGATCCTCGCCTGGACGGGCGAGCTGCTGCGCGCCGACGACCGGTCTGAGAAGCCCGGTTGGCCGCCCGCGGGGGAGCCCACTAACGGGATACTGGCGGCGCGGCATCCCAGGAGATGAGTCGCGCGCCCTTGAGCGGGACCGGCCCTGCAGTGAGCACATGCGGGATGCCGTGGAAATACGCCCCCCGGAGCCCTCCCGCGGCCAGCTTCGCCAGCCACGCACGATTGGCGGCGGTCGTCTGCAGTGCGGTGCGGAAGCGCTCGGCGTCGAACCGCACCAGCTCTGCCAGGTCGATCGGATCGCCAACCGCGCTTACGGTTCGGTCGAGAATTACGGCATCGTCCGGGAGCAGCTCGACCGGGATCTCCCAGAATTCAGCACGCGGAAGCGGAGAGCCCGACACGTCGAGCCAGGTTTGCCAGATCGCGCGCGGATGAACGGGCGAGAGGAAGACGACCTCAGTCCACGCGCGATCGATCAACGGTATCCGCGTCGTCGCGAGCCGGCGGCGCTCGGGCGTATCGTCGTACTTTCTCATAGCACTCCGGTATGCACGATCATCGATGTCGCGGAGCGCCGAGGCCGACAGAAGAGCCGTCGTGCCGGGCAGTAGATCTACGACACGGTGGTAGACAAATCGACCGGTCACCTACGAAGCGTAGCCAGCGAGTGTGGCAGGTTGGAAGGCGTGGAGTTCGCGGCGCTCACCCAAACCGACATCGACTCCGCAGCCGACTGGATGCGCGAGATCCCGTTGCGCGCCGACCGCTGGCGTGACAACGACACGAGATCGGTGATCGCGACCGAGTCCGGCGCAACGATCGCGGCCGGGATCATGTGGACCACGCGCGTGCACGGCGACAGGTATTGGTGCGAGATCGCGGTGGCACCGGGGCACCGGCGCCGCGGAGTCGGACGCGCCGTGTTCGACCACCTCAGAACACGGCGCGCACGCGACCTGGGTTTCATGGCTCGCGGGTATGTCGGTGACGACCACGTGGCGTTCGCGCGTGCGCTGGGCGCCCACACGATCCAGGTAGTTCCGCCTTCCGCGGTCGCCGTCGCGCACCGCACGTTGCTTTCACCGCATCCCTCGGTGGCCAGCGCCGCGGAGCGTTCGTGGGGCGAGCTCGCCGCGCACAACGCCGAGGTGTACGCCTGGACGCACGCCGCCTGGAGTCCCGTCGGTCCTGGCTTCGCTGATGCCCTCAATGCGGACTTGATCGATGAACTCGACGTCGAGGCATCCTCGGTCGCCATTGTGCGCGACCGCATCGTCGCCAATTGTCTCGTCTATCGGGATTCCTCCCGACCCGTCGTCACCGCCGAGACCGCCGCAGCGAGCACGCCCGATGGCGAACGACTCGTCGAAGGGTGCGTTCGCCGCTCGCTCGATGTGCTCGCGGGGCGCGGGATCACCGAAGCCGAGTTCGACGGACATGTGAGCGACCCGCATTTCCTGCCCGTCTGGACCCGCCTCTCGCCAACTGGGCGCTGGTTCCATCTTCTGGAGATTCCCGCGCAGCGAGCTGCTCCGTTCCGGACGTGAGCGGGTGCCCGCGGGTGCAACGCGAGAACGCACGATAGCACCGCCCGACGGCTCCAACGCGTGCTGTTGTGCGTTCTCGCGGGCGGACGGTTGGGCCGGGGTAGATTTGTCGCCATGGCTGACAGCTCATTCGACATCGTCTCCAAGATCGACCGCCAAGAGGCGGACAACGCCCTCAACCAGGCGCGCAAGGAGGTCGAGCAGCGCTACGACTTCAAGGGCACGGATGCCTCGATCGACTGGTCGGGTGAGTCGATCCTCATCAAGGCGAACAGCGAGGAGCGCGCGAAGGCCGTGCTGGACGTCTTCCAGTCGAAGCTCATCAAGCGCGGCATCTCGCTGAAGTCGCTCGACTCAGGCGACGCGCAGGCATCCGGCAAGGAGTACCGCATCACCTCGACGCTCAAGGAGGGGATCTCGTCAGAGGACGCGAAGAAGATCTCCAAGATGATCCGCGACGAGGGACCGAAGTCGGTCAAGTCGCAGATCCAGGGCGACGAGCTGCGGGTGCAGTCGAAGTCGCGTGACGACCTGCAGGAGATCCAGCGACTGCTCAAGGCCGCCGACCTCGACGTCGACCTCCAGTTCGTCAACTACCGCTGAGGCCGCGGTCGGCAGCCCTCACCCCCGGCCGAGACCGGGCACGAGAACCGGCGTGCGCGTCTTGTACTCGCGGTACGCGGGCTCGTCGCCCCAGCGCGCGTCGGCGCGCTTCTCCAGAAGCGGTATGCCGCTGACACGCGTGAGCAGCAGCACGACGAACACCGGCGAGACGACCGTGACCCACTGCCATCCCTGGGCGACGGGGAGCGCGACGATCGCGACACCGATCCAGACGAGGATCTCGCCGAAGTAATTCGGATGCCGAGACCAGGCCCAGACCCCCGAGGTGATGAACCGGCCCTCGTTGGACGGGTCGCGGCGGAACGCCGCCTTCTGCGCGTCGGCGACGATCTCGATCACGAGACCCACCAGCCACACCGCGCCACCGACGGCGACCCAGGCGTCGAAGCCCGATCCGTCGATCGCGGTGATCCCGACCCATGCGGCGGACGAGGTCACCGCGACCCAGAGACCCTGGATGACCCACACCCGCAAGAACGCGAGCGGGTTCGTCTTGATCTCGTCGAATCGTCCGTCCGAGCCCTGCGCGCGCACGCGCACGGCGAGGAACACGGACAGCCGGACTCCCCAGACGACGATCATCGCGACGAGCACCCAGGCTCGCGCTCCGGCCGGAGCGACGGCGACGAGCAGTCCCCCCGCGACGAGGGCGAAGGTGAGCCCGCCGGTGAGGTCGAAGAACTTCTCGGTGCGCAGCAGCACCGCCGGGATGTAGGCGATGATCTGGATCGCGAAGGCGGCGACAACGGCGACGGCGAACAGCGGGATGTCGCCGAGCCGCTGCCCGGCACTCCCGCCCGCGACGGCGAGCCCGGCTCCGATGCCGAGCGCGACGACGATCGTGATGATGATGGCGCCGGGGCGCTGTGACATGGGGATCTCCTCGGGTGACGAGCGGAGTGGATGGGTCGGGGACGGACGGGGTCGGGGAACGGGCGTCAGAGATAGAGCGCGTCGATCGTGCCCGCCTCGCGGTGGAGCAGTTCACGTCGGCGGATCTTGAGTGTCGGCGTCACGATCTCGCGGTCCTCGGCATCCGCGAAGACGAGCGCGAAACGACGCACCTGCTCGCTGCGCGCGACGAGCGCGTTGGCCGCATCGACCGCGCGCTCGATGTCCGCGCGCAGCTCGGCGTCATCGACGGTGACATCGCGACCGTCGCGCGCGGCGGTGACGGCCTCACGATCGACGATGAGGAGAGCGGCGAGGTAGGGCCTTCCCTCCCCCACGGTGACCGCCGACGCGACGAAGCGGTGCTCCTCCATCGCCGCCTCCCACCGGGCGGGGGCGACGGTCTTCCCCCCGGAGGTCGTCACGACATCCTTCACGCGACCCTCGAGCACCAGCCGGCCGCGATCGTCGAGCCTGCCGAGGTCGCCGGTGCGGAAGAAGCCGTCGACGAACGCCTCCCGATCGTCGTCCGGATCGCGGTAGCCGGCGAACACCCCGACACCTTTCGCGAGGACCTCTCCGTCCTCGGAGATCCGCACCGTGGAGCCGGGGAGCGGGACGCCGACCGTCCCCGATCGGATGCGCCCGGGCAGGTTGCCGGTGAGGGGCGCGGTGGTCTCCGTGAGCCCGTAGCCTTCGATCACGGGGACGCCCATGCCGCGGAACAGCAGCGACAGCCGCGGCGGCAAGCTTGCCCCGCCTGAGAGGACGTAGCCGATCCTCCCGCCCATGAGCGCGCGGATCCGCCGGTAGAAGAGGGCGTCGAAGACCCGGCGGCGCAGCGGCAGGCTCCACGAGGATGCCGCGGCCTCACCATCGTCGATCCGCTCCGCGCGTCGGGCCGCCTCGATCGCGGTGCTCACCGCGGCCGCCCACACCCGCCCGAGCCGCTTCTCGGTCGCCTTCGCCTCGGCTGCCGCGGCGATCTTCTCCAGGACGCGGGGCACGACCACGAGGAAGGTGGGCTGCAGGTCGGCGAGCGACGCGACGACCTCCGAAGGCTCCGAGAGGTGCGCGATCCGCATGCCGCCGGCGAGACAGATCAACTGCAGACCGCGGGCGAGGACGTGCGCGAGAGGAAGGAAGATGACCGTGCTGCCGTCGGGGCGCACGATGTCCGCGTAGGCGGCGGCGACATTGAGCACCTGGCCGAGGAAGTTCTCGTGGCTGAGCACGACGCCCTTGGGCGTGCCGCTCGTTCCCGACGTGTAGACGATCGTCGCCGGAGAGGCCGGCCCGGCGTGCGTGCGAGCGCTCTCCAGCGCGGCATCCTCGACGTCGACGCCGCGCTCCGCGAGGCCGGCCAGCCCGTCGGCGAGGGAGATCACGGCGGGGACGCCTGCGGCATCCAGCGCCGCGCGCGAACTCTCGTCTCCGGAGAACGCCACCCGCACGTCCGCATCCGCGACGATCGTCGCGACCTGACCGGGGGCCGAAGAGTCGTACACCGGGACGACGACGCCGCCTGCGAACCAGATGGCGAGGTCTGCGACGGCCCATTCGTACCGCGTCGACGCCATGATCGCGACCGCGTCACCGCGCCGCAGGCCATCGGCGACGAGTCCCTTGGCGACCGCGCGCACCTTCGCGCCGAACGCCGCCGTCGACACGGGATGCCACTGCCCGCCCTCACGCACGTCGAAGGCGGGGTGGTCGGGGGCCTCCTGGATGCGCCGCATCAGGAGATCCGTGACGTTGCGGTACTCCGACAGGTCGGCGAGCGGGGGCGTCGACATCTCTCTCACGGGCAGAGCTCTCCTTCGGATCGGGCGTGGCTGCCATCTGTTCGGAGCCGTGGCCCGATCGGATCGGATGTCCGCCTCAGAAGTGTGCCACGAGCGCTTCCGCGGTGACGGAGGGTTGCCGACGGCCACCCCGACGCGGTATGCATGCCTCCCGCATCCGCCCCTGCGACCTCGTCAGTCCCCCGGTGTCGCGAGCCGACTCATTGCGTCGAGCTGAGCGCGGAAGACGGAGGCCGACAGGTCGACGTCGGCCTCGGCATCCTCCTGCACGGCGAAGACGGCGCCCATCGCCGTCATGCCGACACCGACGGCGAGCGACGCCTCCTCGATCGCGCTCACCTCGGGCAGCCGTCGGCACTCGGGGCGCGCCGACAGCCAGCCGCATAAGTAGGCAGTGAGCTGAGTGCTGATGCGCGCGTACTGGTTCTTGATCAGCTCGAGCGCACCGGGCTGCTCCATCGCGAGCCGGGCGCGCCCGCGCGCGACCGCCGGGTTCATCTGCGTGTGCCCGACTGAGGCGAGAAGCAGAACGTAGACGGCACTGACGGCGTCCGTCGTGGATGCCTCGGCGAGCGCCTGATCCGCGGCATCCGCATCGATGAGTTCGATCGGCTTGCCGAAGATGGCGGCCTCCCGCGTCGGCATGTAGTTGAAGAACGTCGCGCGGGAGACCTCGGCGAGCGCGCAGATGTCGCGCACCGTCGCCGCCGCGAATCCATCGCGCAGAGCGATCCGCACGGCCGCCAGCTCGATGGCGTTCTCGGTCTGACGCTTCTTGCGCTCGCGCAGTCCTTCCTCTGCCATGCGACAATGGTACAACTTAGAGTGAGTCCAAACTTGTACCCTGTCCCTCTTTTTGGAGTACTCATGAGCACGACCGACCTGCCGGTGGCGTCGACGACGACCCACGACGGCTACTTCTCCCCGGACAGCGTCTCGTGGCGCGTCTTCGCCGACCCGGCATCCAAGCTCGGCGGCATGGCCGCGCTGCTGCTGCAGGCGCTGAACCCGTTCATGATGCGCGTGTTCTACAACACGACCGTCTCGCACGAGGATGCCGCGGGGCGCGATGAGCGCACAGGGCGCTACTTCGAGACGGTCGTCTTCGGCGACAAAGCGCACGCCGACAAGGCGAGCGAGATCGTGCGCCGCATGCACGCGCATGCACGCTGGACCGACCCGAACACGGGCGAGGTGCTCGCGGCCGACAATCCGCAGTGGCTCGCGTGGACGCACAACACGTTCGTCTACGCCCTCGTGCGCGCGAGCCGCGAGTTCGGCGTGCCCCTGACGGATGCCGAGGTCGAGCAGTTCGTCGTCGAGCAGCTCGTCGCGGGTCGGCTCATCGGCATCGAGGACGAGACGCTCCTCCCCCGCACCTGGGCGGACCTCGAGGCGTACATCGACGCGCAGACGTCGTGGCTCGCCCTCGGCGTCGAGGCCGCAGAGGTCACGCGCGGCCTGCGCAAGCCGGTGTTCCGCGGCAACCCCATCACCGTCTGGACGACGATCATCGTGCAGGACGGAGTCCTCGGCATCCTTCCCGATTGGGCACGCCTGCTCTACGGCATCGACGGGCGGCCGATGAACCTGCGCTCGGCCGGCCGCACGACCGCTTGGCTCATGTCGCTCGCGCGCAGGTCGAAGCCGGGTGCCGCGCTCATCGCCGACGCCACGACGCGTGTGCAGGACCACCCGTACCGGCGCCTACGGGGCGAAGGGACGCGCGCGCGGACCCCGTGAGGCATCGAGCCGGTGACGCGACTCAGATCGCGCGCGGCAGGGCACCGTCCAGCAGCCAGGCCTCGAGCGCGGCGTAGGCGTCCGCCCGGGCGGCGCTGCCCGAGAGGAAGACGTCGTGGACCGCGTCGGGGATCCGCTGGATGCCGACGCGCCGGCCCAGCCGCGTCGCCGCGCGTGCGATGTCATCGACGACCAGCACGCTGTCCGTCGTGGTCATCGCCGGCGTCCACTGCAGCGGTGAGCTGTAGCCCGTCGAGAGCAGAGTGAGCACGGGCGCGTCGATGTCGACCCCGGCGGCGATCGCCCGGTGACCGGCCATCACCGCGAAGAGCCACCCCGGATGCGTCGGAAAGCCGCGTTCGGGGCGCCACCCTTCGGGGCTGTCCGGGAGGGTGCCGAGCTCGCGCTGCGCACGCGTGTAGAACCCGAGGTCGACGACCGGGTGCGTGCCGAGGGGGTCGAACCGCGCCCGTGCCGCGACGAGCGGTGCGATCGCCTGCCGGCCGATGGCCCCGGTCTGCAGCTCGAGCCACGGGCTGTTCAGCACGACCGCCGCCGCTTCGCCCGGATGACGCGCGGCCCACAGGCTGAGGGTCAGCCCGCCCGTCGAATGCCCCAGCATCACGAGGCGACGCGTGCGCCCGTGCAGACGCCGGGGTGAGCGCGCGCGCATCGCGGCGAGCGCCGCCGCGATGTCGGCGTCGTAGTCGTCGAGGTCCGTGATGTAGCCCGGCGTCTGTCCGGGCCGCAGACTCCGACCGTACTTGCGCAGGTCGAGGGCGTAGAACCGCGCACCGAGCCGGTTCCAGAAGCGGGCGAGGTCTTTCTGGAAGAAGTAGTCCGACCAGCCGTGCACGTAGAGCACGTCGACGTCGGCGAGCGGCGCGAGGACCGCGCCGCGTGGGCGCGACCGCACGAGCGTCGCGACGACGTCGCCCTCGGCATCCGTCCCGAGCGGCAGCGTGAGCCGTTCGAAGGGCGCACCCAGGATGTCGGGCGCCCACTTCTGCGCGTCGGCCATGCCGTCAGCCTAACCAGCCGCCCCGGCGCCCCGGGGCCCCGAGGGTGTCACCGCGACAACCCCGCCGTTCGGGCGGCTTTCTGCACTCAGGAGGGCGGATGCCGCTCAGGAGTCCTCCCGAATGCGGATCTCCTCCCGAACGCAAGCCGACGGGGACTCACTCGCCCCGCGAGACCCGCACCATCTCGTCACGATCGACGACCTTGATGCGCGCGCGTCCGGCGGGCTCGCCGAGGCCGATCTCGTGTTCGTCGAGGCGGTGCCAGCCGTCGAGGTCGGTCCAGACCACGCCGCGCTCCGCGAGGAGGGCCGGGATCGCTTCGGGCGACGGATCGGCCGGCTGCCACCACGAACCCTGGTCGTTGATCAGATGGCTGACCGTCTCCATGGCATCCGACTTCGTGTGCCCGATCAGACCGACGGGGCCGCGCTTGATCCAGCCGGTCGCGTACACGCCCGGCACGCGCTCGTTCGATTCCTTGCGCAGGACCTGGCCCTCATGATTGGGGATCACGCCGTGCTTCTTGTCGAACGGCACGCCCGGCAGCGGCGAGCCGAAGTAGCCGACCGCGCGATACAGCTGCTGCATCGGGATCTCGCGCAGCTCGCCCGTGCCCTCCACGCCGCCCTCTCCGTCGGGTCGGGTGCGTTCGTAGACGAGCGCCGCGACACGTCCGCTGTCGTCGGTGCGCACCTCCACGGGCTTCGCCCAGAAGTGCAGATGCAGCCGGCGCGATGCCGAGCCGCCCGCGTTGTTGACCGAGTCGCGCGTGCGCCACGACTGCAGCACACGGTCGATCACCATGACCTGCTTGTTGGAGGCGATGGCGGCCTTCGACGCTTCGTCGTAGTCGAAGTCCTCGTCGTAGACGACCATG
This sequence comes from Microbacterium sp., assembly GCF_017305435.1. Taxonomy (GTDB): domain Bacteria; phylum Actinomycetota; class Actinomycetes; order Actinomycetales; family Microbacteriaceae; genus Microbacterium. The sequence goes on from NZ_JAFKIP010000006.1 coordinate 227,049, forward strand.
TCGACATCGCGCAGCTCGCCGAGCTCGCGCAGCTCCAGCGGCGTGAACTTCACCTGCGCGGGGCCGCGGCGCCCGAACACGTGCACGTCGGTGATGGGGGATGCCTCGAGCCCCGCCTGCACGTTCGCGGGGATCTCGGTCGGCACGAGGTCCTCCGCGTGCTTGGCGAGGATGCGCGCCACGTCGAGGGCGACGTTGCCGACCCCGACGACGCCGACGGACGCGGCATCCAGCGGCCACTCGCGCGGGAAGTCGGGGTGACCGTCGTACCAGCTGACGAAGTCGGCGGCGCCGTAGGAGCCGACGGCGTCGATGCCGGGGATGTCGAGCGCCGCATCGCGGATCGCGCCCGTCGCGAAGATGACGGCGTTGTAGTGCTGCTTGAGGTCGTCGAGCGTGATGTCCTCGCCGAACCGGACGTTCCCGAAGATGCGGATGTCGCCGCGGTCGAGCACATCGCGCAGGGCCGTGATGATGCCCTTGATGCGCGGGTGATCGGGCGCGACGCCGTAGCGCACGAGTCCGTACGGCGCGGGCAGGTGGTCGAACAGGTCGATCGACACGTCGAACTTGCGCTCCGCCTTCAGCAGGATGTCCGCGGCGTAGATGCCGGCAGGACCCGCGCCGACGATGGCCAGCCTGAGCTTGGTCATGGGTGTTCCTTCGTGTTCGTCCGGTCGTGGGGCGGGGCCGAGCGGCCCGAGTCGTTGCGCGTCAGCTGGAGCGGTCGACGATGACGTGCGAGAGCTTCACGAGCGCGTCGCGCACCGCCCCCGCCGGGAGCGGGTCGAGGGCCGCGACCGCGGCATCCGCCCACGCGTACGCCTGCCGGCGCGTCTCCGCCGTCGCCGGGTGGTCGCGCAGCCGTGCGATCGCGTCGTCCAGGATCGCGGGATCGGCACCATCGGCGATGCGCAGCACGCCGTCGTCGATCGTGGCCTTGAGGGCGCGGGATGCCGGGTCGGATGCCCGCGCGAGCAGCAGCGACGGCATCGTCGGAACACCCGCGCGCAGGTCGGTTCCGGGCACCTTGCCGGTGGCCTCGGCGTCCGCCGACAGATCGATCACGTCGTCGAGCAGCTGGAAGGCGACGCCGACCCTCTCGCCGTAGTCGAGGACCGGCTGCACGTACTCTTCGGGCGCGTCGGAGAAGAGCACGCCCGCCTGAGCGGATGCCGCGATGAGCGAACCCGTCTTGTCGGAGAGTACCTGCAGGTAGAAATCGACCGGGTCGTCGCCCGCCTGCGGCCCGACCGTCTCGTGCATCTGGCCGAGCACGAGGCGCTCGAACGTGTCGGCCTGCAGCCGGATCGCCCGCTCGCCGATCTGCGCCATGAGCTGGCTCGCGCGCGAGAAGAGGAGGTCGCCGGTGAGGATCGCGACGTTGTTGCCCCAGACGGCGTGCGCGCTCGGGACACCGCGGCGCACGTCCGCGCCGTCCATGACGTCGTCGTGATAGAGCGATCCGAGATGGGTCATCTCGAGCGCCGTGGCCCCCGCGATGACGTGCTCCGTCGTGCCCGTGCCGAGCTGCGCCGTGAGGACCGTGAGCATCGGGCGCACGCGCTTGCCGCCGGCCTCGTAGAGGTAGCGGGTCGTGGCATCCGCCAGCGCGTCGGTGACCTTCAGCTCGCGCGCGAGAGACTGCTCGACCTCATCGAGGCCGGCTTCGACGACGCCCAGGAGCTTCCGCAGGCGAGGGCCGGCGAGGACGCGCTCGGTCAGGCCCAGCTGGGCAGACAGGCGCTCGCCCGGAGCATGGGCACCGGCGGGAAGGCTCGCAGTCACGCCGTCCAGCCTACCCGGGGTGGTTGCCGGTCAGGCGTGCGGCTTGGTGGCAGCGCCGCGCGTCAGGCGTGCGGCTTGGTGGCGCGGTGGAGCGCGACGATCCCGAACGTCAGGTCGCGGTGCGCGACCTGCGTCCACCCGGCATCCCGAATCCGGCTCGACAGCGCCACCTGATCGGGCCAGTCGCGGATCGACTCGTTGAGGTAGTCGTAGGCGTCGGCGTTGCTCGAGACGGTCTTCGCCACGATCGGCAGCACGCGGTCGTTGTAGAAGCCGTACAGCCCGGCGAACGCGGCGCTCTGCGGGTGCGAGAACTCGCACACGACGAGGCGCCCGCCGGGGGCGGTGACGCGCAGCATCTCACGCAGGGCCAGCTGCGGGTCGTTGACGTTGCGGAGCCCGAACGAGATCGTGACGGTGTCGAAGCTGTCGTCCGCGAAGGGCAGGGCCATGGCATCCGCCTGCACGAAGGTCACGTTGGGGACGTGTCCGTGTCGGCGCCGGCCTTCGGCGATCATGCCGGGCGAGAAGTCACCGGCCGTCACCTCCGCACCCGAGCGCGCGAGCGCGACGGAGCTCGCGCCGGTGCCGGCGGCGAGGTCCAGGATGCGCTGACCGGGCTTGGGCGCGACGGCGCGCGTCGTCGCGATGCGCCACAGCTTGTCCTGCCCGAGGCTCAGCACCGTGTTGGTGCGGTCGTAGCCCGCGGCGACCTCGTCGAACATGCCGCTGACCCGCGAGGGATCCTTGCCGAGGTCTGCGCGGTGCTCAGTCACCGTTCGATCCTATGCGAGGGTCAGCGGTGCGCAGGGGCGAGGCGGTCGAGCTCCGACAGCCAGTGCGCCGCGGTCGGGCCATCGAACGGCACCGCCTCCTGCGTGACCTCGCGCTCGAGGTCCGTTGCGACCTGCTCGAGTCTCGCAACGACGCCCGGCGGATAGCCGTACGCGACGCGATGCTCGTCCCACTCGTCGCGGTCGTCGATCCAGATCCCCCGGCCGTCCCGCGCACGGACGACGTCGAGGTCCATGTCGATGCCGACCGGCGCCCCGGACTCCCAGTGCACGTCCCACGCGATGTCGATGTAGATCGCGAGGCGCGGATGGGTCGCGTTGAACGTCGCCGCGTAGTCTCCCGACGGCGGGACGAGGGTCACGTTGTCGCCCTCGGCGTCGAAGGCGAGCCCCGGCCGCTCGCTGTGCCAGCCACCGCGCTGCCCGACCCAGTCGCCCCACCGATCGCTGCCGAGGTAGACGCAGTCGTGGACCCAGTGCGGTGAGCCGTCCCATTTGCGCCAGCGGAACGGCACGCGCGTGCCCGGCTCGGGGCGCCCGGAGTGCGCCGGGTGCCCGGACGGGGCGGCGGTGCTCATGTCCGTGAGCCTACGCGTTCGGTATTCAGTCCGGACGAGCATCTGCCAGCGGGCGGGCCCCGGGATTGCGGGGGCGACGGGCGCCGCGCGCGTCGCGGAGACTGAATTGTGAACGCGGAGGGAGTGGCAACCGCACCCGCTCCGAGTGGGAGGCGGCGGACGAGCGGGCCGGATTAGGCTGGAGCGTGTGAGCACCCCGACCCGCAGCCCCGTCCGGCTGCGCGTCGTGACCCGTGCGATCGCCCCCCTCGGCGACCTGCTGGAGTACGCCGACCCCGCGAACCCGCTCGTCTGGGCGCGCCGCGGCGCCTGGCTCGTCGGCGTGGGCACGGCCGTCCACATCGAGGCGAGGGATGCCGAGGAGCTCGCCGCGCGCTGGCGCGAGCTCGCCACCGTCGCCGAGGTCGATGACCACGTCGGCGCGCCGGGCACGGGTCTCGTCGCTTTCGGCGCGCTGCCGTTCGACGTCCGCTCCGCTGCGACCGCCGCGCTCACCGTGCCGCAGCTCACGATCGGGCACCGCGACGGGCTTACATGGGCGACGTGGATCCTGCCCGACACGGGCGAACCCGAGCCCGACGAGCCGCAGGCGGTACCCTTCGGGCCGCACTGGTCGGCCGCGGTCGGCCCCGGCGCCCTCACCCCGGAGGGCTATCAGACCGCCGTCCGCGCCGGCCTCGACGCGATCGCCGCCGGCGAGGTCAGCAAGGTCGTCCTCGCGCGCGACCTCGTCGGCACCGTCCCCGCCGGGGCCGACCTCCGCCGCCTCGTGCGCTCGCTCGCAACCGGCTACCCCGACACGTGGGTCTACGCCGTCGACGGCCTCATCGGCGCGAGCCCGGAGACCCTCGTCACCGTCGCAGGCGGCACCGTGACGGCCCGCGTTCTCGCGGGCACCGTCGCGCGCGGCGCCGATCCCGACTCGGATCACGAGGCCGCCGGAGCACTGGCATCCAGCGTCAAGGACCTCACCGAGCACGGCTTCGCCGTCCGCAGTCTCGTCGACGCGCTCACGCCGCTCACGAGCGCGCTCGCCGCGAGCGAGCAGCCCTTCACGCTGGCGCTCCCGAACGTCTGGCACCTCGCGACGGATGTCGAGGCGACCGTCGCAGGCGAGACGTCGGCCCTCGACCTGCTGGGCGTCCTCCACCCGACCGCGGCCGTCGCGGGTACTCCGACGGATGCCGCGGTCGCCGCGATCGCCCGCATCGAGCCCTTCGACCGGGGCCGCTACGCGGGGCCGGTCGGCTGGATCGATGCGCACGGCGACGGTGAGTGGGCGATCGCGCTGCGCGGCGCGCAGTTCGACCTCACCGCTGCGGCGGCGGGTGCCGACATCCCGTTCACAGCACATGCGGGCGCGGGCATCGTCGCCGGCAGCGACCCCGAGGCGGAGCTGCTCGAGACGCGCGTGAAGTTCCGCCCGATCGTCGACGCGCTCGCGTAGGGGTCGACCGTCGGCTGAGGCCGGTTTCGATACGCCGCGCTGCGCGCGGCTACTCAACCACCGAAGTGGGACGCCGCGCTGCGCGGTCAGGTCGCGGCGAGACGGGCCTTCTCGGCGGCGACGTCGAAGTCGGCGGCGGGCCACTGAGGATCGACGGCTTCCAGGGCCTCGAGGAGCAGGGCCTGGACGGCGAGACGTGCGTACCACTTGCTGTTCGCGGGGATGACATGCCACGGCGCGTACGGCGTCGAGGTGCGGTCGAACACCACCTGGTAGGCATCCATGTACGCGGGCCAGAGTTGGCGCTCGTCGACGTCGCCCGGGTTGTACTTCCAGTGTTTGTCGGGGCGATCGAGTCGCTCCATGAGCCGCGCCTTCTGCTCCTCCGGCGAGATGTGCAGCATGACCTTGACGATGCGCGTCCCGGCATCCGTCACACGCTTCTCGAAGTCGTTGATCGCACCGTAGCGGCGCTCGATCTCGTCGGCGGGGGCGAGCGCGCGCACGCGCCCGATCAGGACGTCTTCGTAGTGCGAGCGGTCGAAGACGCCGATGAACCCGGGCGGCGGGGTCTCCTTCTCGATGCGCCAGAGGAAGTCGTGCGCGCGCTCCTCGGCGCTCGGGGCCTTGAACGCCTTCAGGCGCACGCCCTGCGGATCGACGGCCCCGATCACGTGCCGGACGATCCCGCCCTTCCCCGCCGAGTCCATCGCCTGCAGCACGAGGAGCACCGACGGCGCCCCCTCGACGACCCGGCTCTGCGCGTAGAGGCGTTCCTGCAGCTCGTCGAGCTCGTCCACGCCGTCGGCGAGGTCGGCCTGCCCCTGCTTCTTGCCTCCGTCGAAGCCCGGGGTGGAGTCGGGGTCGACGTCGGCGAGACGGAACCCCTCCCCCACGCGCAGCAGGTCGGCGGGCTCGCCCGTCCAGCGGGTCTGGCTCTTCGCGGTCATGCTGCCATCCTGGGGGATGCCGGGGTCAGCGCGCGAGTGCCACCTCGATGATCTGGCGGCCCACCGCGGCCGACGTGAGGGCCTGGTCGAGTTCGGTGCGGGTGCGCGCCGACACGTACTCCCACCCGTATGCGGAGGCGAGGTCGGCCACGGCGACCTCCTGCGGCGTGTACAGCACGCGCGCCATCGCTGCGGGGGACGCGATGGCCGCGACTTCGAGCGCGTCGAAGATGGTCCCCCCGCCGTCGTTACCGACGATCACCTGCACGCGGGGGGCCGCCTCGCCGGCCGGCAGCAGCAGCGCGCCGACGTCGTGCAGCAGCGCGAGATCCCCGATCACGAGTCGCGTCACGCCGGGCGTGCCGGCCGCCTGACTCGCGATCGCGACGCCGATCGCGGTCGCGATCGTCCCGTCGATGCCCGCGAGGCCGCGGTTGGCGTGGACGGGCACCTTCTTGCCGCCGAGCAGCTCGTCGGCGACGCGCACGAGCCGGGACGACGCGAAGACGAGCCGGTCGTGCGGCCAGCTCGCGCGCCACGCGGCATCCACCAGGGCGGCGCGGTCGATCGGCGCACGCGCGACCTCCAGCTCGGCCGCGATCGCTCCGAGTCGTTCGCGCGGCACCGCCGAGGCGAGGCCGTCGGCATCCGGAGCCGCGGGCGTGAGGTCGACCGCGGCCGCGCGGGACGCGCGCATCCACGCGCCGAACCAGTCCCGATCGACGTCGCCGACCGCCGCGACGACAGCGTCGACGGCGGTCGTCGCCCCGTTGAGGTTGAGCGGTTCGCCCGGGCCGCGGACGGCGAGCACCTCGACGTCGTCGCGCGAGAGGAGCGCCGTGACTTCGCGGCTGAGGGTCGGATGCCCGAACACGATCGCCCGTTCGACGCGCCCGCCGAGCTCCGCCTCGCGCAGCAGGGCACGGTACCCGTGCACCAGGTTGCGCCCGTAACGGGACCCCGACACGATCTCCGCGATGAGCGGCCAGCCGCCCGCGTGGGCGAGGGCTTCGGCGGCGGGCCCGGCATCCGCGCCCGCGACAACGACGGTACGCGGGCCGCGCTCGAGCACGTGCGGATCGACCTCGGGGTCGGCTGGGTGGTTCGCCTCGCCGATGCCGCCGCCGCCCTGGTACAGCGCGCCGGACGGGTCGGGCGCCGGGGCGGCGTCCTCGACGGGGAGGGCGTCGGGACCGGACGGCAGGGGCTCGAGGTCCACCGCGGGCGTCCCGAGCCACTCGGGCAGGGCGCCGGCGAGGGGCTCACGGTAGGGCAGGTTCAGGTGGACCGGGCCGGGCTGTCGCGTGCCGGCGCCGAGCGCCGCCGCGACGGCGTCCTCCGCGACGCGGCGGAGCATCGCCGACTGCTCGCCGGTGCCGTCGTCGTCGACCTGATCGGGCACCGGCAGGTCGGCCTCGAGCCGCACGCTCGGGGAGAAGAGGCCCGGCTGACGTGTCGTCTGGTTCGCGCCGACGCCGCGCAGCTCCGGAGGGCGATCTGCGGTCAGGAGGATCATCGGCACGCCCGCGTGGTGAGCCTCGAGCGCGGCCGGCAGAAGGTTCGCGACCGCCGTACCGGACGTGCAGACGACCGCGGCCGGCATCCCGCTCTCGCGGCCGATGCCCAGGGCGGTGAACCCCGCGACGCGCTCATCGATGCGCACGTGCACGGATGCCGCGCCGCGGGCCTCGAGCTCCGCGGCGACCAGAGCGAGCGCCTGCGACCGCGAGCCGGGGCTCACGACGATGTGCCGCACCCCGAGCTCGATCAGCCGGCCGAGGAGGGCGGCCGCGGCATCCGTCGCCGGAGCCGCCGTGTCGGCGCGCGTCATGTCAGGCGCGCGGTCCATGCGGCCCGCGCGGGTCGGCGTCGTCATCGGGAGGTGAGGGAGGCGCGGCGGGGCCCGCCGCGCCAGGCCGGTGGGGCTCTGGGTCGCGCGGGTCGCGCGGGCCGGGGCCGTCGGGGTCGAGCCCGGCGAGATCCTCCAGGTCGAGCGCGGCGAGCTCGGCCTCGAGGCGGCGGATCCGCTCGTCCTGATCGCTGATCGAGCCGATCGTGCCGAGGAACGCGGCGTCGTCGTCGGGGGCCTGCGGCACGACCGGCGGTCGCGCACGACCGCGGCCCACGACGAACCAGAGGATGCCGCCGAGGACCGGCAGGAGGACCACGATGAGGAGCCACACGGGCTTGCTCACGCCGCGATGGCGCGTCGGCTGGAGCAGGGCGCAGTCGACGATGCTGTAGACCCAGAACGCGATCAGCAGCAGCACCGCCGGCAGGAGTATGCGCACCACCCTCCCATCCTAAGCGGCGAGATCGTGGGGGTGACGGCGTGGGAAGCCGCCGCGCAGGCGCGTAAACTCGGTGACATGCGTGCTCGCTCGGCCCTCGTCTACACCGTGCTGCGACTGGCCGCCTTCCTCGTGCCCTTCGGTCTCATGATGCTGTTGCCGATCATGCGCGAGTTCTACTGGCTGTCGGCGATCTTCGCGGCGCTCATCGGGCTGAGCCTGTCGATGCTGTTCCTGCGCCGGCCGCTCGGCGATCTCAGCGCCGGCATCGCGTCGGGCGCCGACGCGCGCCGCGCGCGCAAGGTGACCGACGAAGACGTCGAGGATGCCGCGACGGATGCCTCCGCGGACGACATCGCCATCGAGCCGCCCTCCACAACCGAACGCTGAGGGCGACCGAGCGCTGAAGAACTCTGCGCCGCAGCCGCTCGCCGCGGCATCCGTCAGCCGACGAAGGCCCAGCAGAGCAGGCCCGCGAGGGCGAGCGAGGTCAGCGACGTGAGACTGAGGGCGACGACGAGCTCGCGCGGCTGCCGGTACGTCCAGACGATGAGGATGGCGCAGGCGCCGGGGATGAGTGCGAGGAGGCCCAGCCAGGCGAGCGGGTAGACGAGCGCGAGGAACGCCGTGATGGCGAACGCCCCCAGGACGAACACCGTGAAGACGATCTGCGTCGCGCGCCGCCCGATGCGCACGGTCAGGGTGCGCTTGCCGGCGAGGCGGTCCTGGTCGAGGTCGCGCAGGTTGTTCGCAAGAAGCACGGCGCAGGCGAGCAGGCCCGCCGCGACGGCACCGAACCACGCCTCCTGCGGCACCGACCCCGCCTGCACGAATGTCGTGCCGACCGTGGCGACGAGACCGAAGAAGACGAACACGAACAGCTCGCCGAGCCCCGCGTACCCGTACGGGTGCTTTCCGCCCGTGTAGAACCAGGCCGCGACGAGGCAGGCGGCGCCGACGAGCAGCATCCACCAGTGCCCTGTGCGCACGACGATCGCGATGCCCGCGATCGCGGCGATGCCGAAGAAGACGAGGGCGGCGGTCAGCACGGCGCGCGGCGACGCCTTGCGGCTCGCCGTCAGACGCGCGGGGCCGACGCGATGGTCGTCGGTGCCGCGGATGCCGTCGCTGTAGTCGTTCGCGTAGTTGACGCCGATCTGGATCGCGACGGCGAGCACGAGGCAGCACAGAGCGATGACCCAGTGGAACTCGGTCTTCGCGATGAGCGCGGCGCCGGTTCCGATGACGACCGGGGAGACGGCGAGAGGAAGCGTCCGCAGTCGCGCGGCGCCGATCCAGTCGCCCAGGGTCGCGGGGGCGACGTGCGCCGGGTCGCGCGAGATGTGCGCGCACTGGGGGTTGCCGTGCGTCTTCTTCTTGGCGCTGTTCGCGCCGTGCGCGCGCTTCTTCCGGGTGCTGCCTGCCACCCCAGAATCCTACGTCGCCGCCGGAGGTCGCCCGTCGTCGGGGCTGAGCGCGGTCCCCAGGGCCTCCAGCCGCGCGGCGGCGCGGTCGGGTTTGCCGCTCGGCAGCAGCGGAATCCGGGCCACCGCGCGCACCTCACGGGGGCGGGCGGGCTTGCCGACCTCGGCCGCGACGGCGGTCCGCACGGCCTCCAGCGCGCCCGCGTCACGAGCGGCCGGGGAGTCCGCGACGACGACCGACGCCTGCCCCCACCGCTCGTCGGGAACGGGCACGACGACGGCGCCCTCGAAGCCCGGGACGGTGCGGACGGCACGCTCGACACGGTCGAGGGAGACGTTGATGCCGCCCGAAACGATGACGTTGTCGGCCCGCCCCGTGACGGCGAGGCGTCCGCCGTCGAACGTCCCGAGGTCGCCCGTGCGGTACCAGCGGGTGCCCGTCTCGTCGCGCACGAAGACGGTGTCCGTCTGCGCCGGATCGCCCAGGTAGCCGTCGGCGAGGGTCGGACCCGACAGCTGCACCTCGCCGCCGTCGATGCGCACGCCGGTGCCGGTCAGGGGGATGCCGTCGTAGACGCAGCCTCCGGAGGTCTCACTCGACCCGTAGGTGCGGACGATCCGGGCGCCGACGGCGCGGGCGCGTTCGGCGAGCGCCGGCGCGAGCGCCTGGCCCCCGACGAGGATCGCCTCGAAGCTGACAAGGGCGCGCTCGGCGCCCTTGTCTCCCCCCTCGATCGCGTCGAGCACGGTCTGCAGCTGGGCCGGGACGAGCGAGGTGTACGTCGGCACGCGGACACCGCCCTCGCTTGATGCCATGGCGGATGCCGCGGCGGCGAAGGCATGCGCGGAGAACGCGCCGGTGAGGATCGCGGGCTCGCGCCCCGCGACGAGCGCCCGCACCAGCACCTGGACGCCCGCGATGTACCCCGGCGGCAGGGCGAGGAGCCACGCCCCCTCGCCGACCCGCTCGGCCGTCGCGAGCGCGGACGCCGTGAGCGCCGAGCGGCTGAGCGCGACGGATTTCGGATGCCCCGTCGACCCCGACGTCCGCACGACGACGGCCGTTCCCGCCGGGACCTCGGTCGGGAGGCTCCCCGAGGCGACGAGCTGGCCGTCCCGCGCCCGTCCGAGTGCGTGGCCGGGGCCTGCGCCGAGCGCGATCGCCGGCCCCGCCCCGAGCACCGCTCCGCGGAGCCCCCGCAGCACGGCGCGCGCGTCCGAGGCATCCACCCCTTCGAGCTTCACGTGCCGCCTGTCTCAGTAGTGGTACGGGTAGGGCGACCAGTCGGGGTCACGCTTCTCGAGGAAGGCGTCGCGGCCCTCGACCGCCTCGTCGGTGCCGTACGCGAGACGCGTCGCCTCGCCGGCGAACACCTGCTGACCGACCATGCCGTCGTCGATCGCGTTGAACGCGAACTTCAGCATGCGGATCGCGGTCGGGCTCTTGCCGAGGATCGTGCGCGCCATCGCGATCGCCTCGCGCTCGAGCTCGGGGTGCGGCACGACGCGATTGACGGAGCCCATCTCGTACGCGCGCTGCGCCGAATACTCCTCCGCGAGGAAGAACACTTCGCGGGCGACCTTCTGCCCCACCTGGCGGGCCATGTATGCCGACCCGTAGCCGGCGTCGAAGCTGCCGACATCGGCATCCGTCTGCTTGAATCTGCCGTGCTCGGCGCTCGCGAGCGACAGGTCGCACACGATGTGCAGCGAATGACCGCCGCCGGCCGCCCACCCGGGGATCACGGCGATGACGACCTTCGGCATGAACCGGATGAGCCGCTGCACCTCGAGGATGTGCAGACGCCCCGCGCGCGCACTGTCCGGCGCGGTCGCGTCGTCGGCGGCATACGTGTAGCCGTCGCGCCCGCGGATGCGCTGGTCGCCGCCGGAGCAGAACGCCCAGCCGCCGTCCTTCGGGCTCGGGCCGTTGCCGGTGAGGAGGACGACGCCGACCTTCGGGTCCTGCCGGGCGATGTCGAGGGCGCGGTACAGCTCGTCGACCGTGTGCGGTCGGAAGGCGTTGCGCACCTCGGGACGGTCGAACGCGATGCGCGCGATCCGCCCGTCACGGCTGAGGTGCGCCGTGATGTCCGTGTAGTCGGATGCCCCGGGCGCGAGCTCCCACTCGGCCGGGTCGAACAGTTCGGAGACGAAGCGGTCGGTCACCCGCCCAGCCTACGCGCGGGGCGCCTCCGTCGTTCGGGAGGAGATCGGCGTTCGGGAGGACTCCCCACGGGAATCCGCCCTCCCGAGTGCAGAAGTCCTCCCGGACGAGGACGCACGGAGTCGGTCCAGGCGTCGGCGACCCGATCCGACGTGGGAGAATGAACCACGGCGACTCCTCACCCGGCGGGGGCTGCCCGGAAGGCGCGCGGTGATGTCACGATGAAGATCAGGAACTCCTCCGACTGGCGTGACGGCCTCCCCTTCGAGATCCCCGTCGCGGCCGCCGAGGCCGTGCCGGGCGACGCTACGCGGTGCTCCGGCTGCGGCCCGGACAGCGAGCCCTGGCCGCGCGAAGCGCTGTGGGTCGTGAAGCACCGGCATCCGACGAACCCGGCCGGCTTCGTGCGGTACTACTGCGCCGACCACAAGCCGAAACCGAAGCTCGCTCCGCCCGTCTCCGCCCCCGAACGCGCACGCCGCGCCGCGTCGCCCAGCCCCCGCAAGGCCGCGGCGCCGACCATTCCGGAGCGCCCCGCCGTGATGTGCCCGGACTGCTTCGTGCAGGTGCCCGCGACCGGTGTGTGCGGCATGTGCGGGCAGCGGGTGGCGTGACGCGCGTGCCCGTCTTCTCCGCCGATCCCGCGCGCATCGACCGCGCTCGCGTCCACCACTGGCTGAGCGAGCAGTCCTACTGGGCGCGCGGGCGCACGCGGGAGGTGCAAGACGCCGCGATCGACGGCTCGCGCGCCTACGGCGTGTACGACGACGCGTCCGGCGAGCAGCTCGCTTTCGCCCGCGTCGTCACCGACACGGTGACCTTCGCGTGGCTGTGCGACGTCTTCGTCGACGAGGCCGCGCGCGGTCGCGGGATCGGGAAGCTCCTCGTCGAAGGCGTCGTCGCCGACCTCGAGCCGCTCGGGTTGCGGCGCATCACGCTCTCCACCGCCGATGCGCACGGGCTGTATGCGCAGTTCGGATTCGCGCCGCTTCCGACACCGGAGCGGTGGATGACGCGCGGCACCTGATCCGCACGCCGTCCGTGCTCCGACATCGGGGCTCCCTGCTCAGCGGCGTGCCTTGCGGAACCCGTCCACGATGTCCCACAGCGAGACGCAGACGATCGACACAGCGACGATCGCGCCCAGCACCCGAGTCAGGTCCGCATCCGCCCCCGAGGAGATCGCGAGATCGATGAGCGCGGGGTTCACCAGCATCCCCCCGCCCAGCAGCCAGAGGAGAACGGATGCCGAGACGACGGCGAGCGCCGCATTCATGGCCGCGAGAGGCATCGTCCACCGCCCGACGCGGAACGCGGACGTCGTCAGCGCGACCTCGACGAGGATGAGGACGACGAGGACGACCACCCACCCGGGCCACAGCGCGGGGTTGAGGAACGGGATCCATGCGCCGTCGACGAACGCGAAGCCGCGGAGGAGATCCCACACGAGTGCACCCGCGAGCAGGGCGAGGAAGACGAGCCCGCCGACGAGGTCGGACAGTCGCGCACCCGAGACGCGAACGTCCGGCAGGCTGTCCGGCGTCCACGGCGTCGTGTCGAGCAGCTGGTGTCCCGTCCGCTCGATCACGGCGAAGACGAGCGTCACCCAGAAGCAGACGTGCACGATGACGCTGATCACGACGGGGACGATCGCGCCGATGAGCTCGCCGACCCCCGCTCCCGAGATCAGTTCGGCGGTGCCGACGCCGACCGCCGCGCACGCCGGCACGATCCACAGGAGCAGCACGAGCAGCCGCTTCCACGCGAGGTAGGAGCGCGGGCCGATGAGGTGCAGGGGACGATCGGCGTAGCCCGCGGCCAGGCGGTCGGGGTCGCCGAGGTCGATGAGGACGCGGCGCTCCGCGGCATCCGCCGGCTCGCCGGATTCGATCCGTGCGTCGAGCTGATCGGCGATCGCGGCGCCGAGTTCCTGGGCGACGTCGGCGCGCTGTCGCTCGGGGAGCGTGCGGATGACCGCGTCGATGTAACGGTCGGTGAGGGTGGCGGTCATGATCAGTCCTTCGTGGGCAGGGCGTCGATCGCGTGCGCGAGCGCGTGGAAGTCGGCAGTGAGCACCGCGGCGAGGCGGTCGCCGGCGGCGGAGGTGCGGTAGAACTTGCGCGGACGGGCCTCGTCCGTGTTCCACGCGCTCGTGAGGTGCCCCTGCTTCTCGAGGCGCCGCAGCAGGGGATACAGCGTGTTCGCGTCGGTGTCGAAGCCGCGCTGCTGCAGCTGTTCCAGGAGCCCGTAGCCGTAACCGGGCTCGGCGAGCAGACGCAGACACGCGAGCACCACCGTGCCGCGCCGCAGCTCCTGCAGGTGGGTGTCGAGGGCCTCGGTTTCGCTCACGCATCACACGTTACTGTGTGATACACACTATCGTCAACCACACACCTGCATGAGGGAGGCCGAGCGCGGCAGGATGGATGCCATGACCGGCACCACCCAGCCCTCGCTCGACGACCTCCGAGGGAACGCGCACGTGGTCTCCCTCCCCCTCGTGACCCGCTTCCGCGGCGTCGATCACCGCGAGGCGCTCCTGGTCGAAGGGCCCGAGGGGTGGACGGAGTTCTCCCCGTTCCTCGAGTACGACGATGCGGAGGCCGCGACCTGGCTCGCGGCGGCCATCGACTTCGGCTGGCGTCCGCAGCCGGCCCCGGTGCGAAGCAGCGTGCGCGTCAACGCGACCGTGCCCGCCGTCGCGGCGGCGGACGTGCCGGGCGTGCTCGCACACTTCGACGGATGCCGCACGGCGAAGGTCAAGGTCGCCGAGCGCGGCCAGACGCTCTCCGACGACGTCGCCCGCGTCCGCGCGGTGCGCGCGGCGATGGGCCCGGAAGGACGTGTCCGCCTCGACGCGAACGGCGGGTGGAACGTCGACGAGGCCGAGCACGCCCTCCACGCCCTCGCGGAGTTCGACCTCGAGTATCTCGAGCAGCCGTGTGCGACCGTCGCGGAGCTCGCCGAGCTGCGCGAGCGGATCGCCGACTGGGACATCCCGATCGCAGCGGACGAGAGCGTGCGCAAGGCATCCGACCCGCTCGCGGTCGCCCGCGCGGGGGCCGCCGATCTCATCGTCGTGAAGGCGCAGCCGCTCGGCGGGGTCAGCCGGGCGATGGCGATCGTCGCGGATGCGGGGCTTCCGGCGGTCGTCTCGAGCGCGCTCGACACGTCGGTCGGACTGTCGATGGGCCTCGCCCTCGCGGCGGCCCTGCCGGATCTCCCCTACGACTGCGGCCTGGGCACGGCGTCGCTGCTCGCCGCCGACGTCACGCGCGCACCGCTCCGCCCGCACGGCGGCACGCTGCCGGTCGGACGGGTCGAGGTGGATGCCGCGCTGCTGCGCGCGCACGCCGCGTCGCCCGAACGACGGGAGTGGTGGCTCGCGCGGCTGGAGCGGTGCTTCGCCCTCATCGAGGACTGAGCTCGACGAGGAGGCCGACCATGCGCTCGAGGCGGGCGTTCATGAGCTCGGTGACCTCCTCGGCGGGGCGGCCCTCCAGCGTCGCGCGCGTGCACGTGTCGTCCGACACGTCGACGAGGAGTCGCGCGGCCTCGGCGATCGGCAGGCGCAGGCGCAGGTCGTAGGCATCCACGACGTAGTCGATGATCCCCTCGACGCGCGCCGCCATCGCGTCCTGCCAGGCGAGGTACGCGCTCGCGAGCGCGGGGTCGCGGAGCGCCTGCGTGCGGATCTCGCTGAACAGCTGCGGTTCCATGCGTTCGCCGAGCGACGCACCGACCACCTGACGAACGAGCCCACGCGAATCCGCGACCGCATCGACCGGCAGCTCGCGCACGCGCCCGGCGACCTCATCGAGCTTCGCCTCGGCGAGCTGCGTGATGAGCGCGAGGAACAGCTCGTTCTTCGAGTCGAAGTTGGAGTAGAACGCTCCCCGCGTGAAGCCGGCGCGCTCGCAGATCATCTCGACGGATGCGGCATCCATGCCGACCTCGGCGAACACCTCGTGCGCCGCGTCGAGAAGCCGCGCACGGGTCTGCTCGCGGCGTCGCGTGCCCGAGCGGGGCAGGACATCGGCCACGGCGCCTCCTTCGGATCGATTCTCACATCTACTCCCCAGAATCACGGGGAGCAACCCTTCTAGGATACAACCATGTATCCGATACAGTTTTGTATCGTCCCCCGCTGAACCGTCGTCCTCCGGAGCGCCCGTGTCCACACTCCTGTCCTCCCTCGGTCGCTGGTCGTACCGTCACCCGTGGCGCGTCCTCGTCGCGTGGCTGCTGCTGCTCGGCATCGTCGGCGGATCGGTCGGCCTCGGCATGGCCACCGGCGCGATCAAAGGCTTCGACAACTCCTTCTCGATCCCCGGCACGGAAGGCCAGGAGGGCATCGAGCTGCTGAACCGCACGTTCCCGCAGGCGAGCGGTACGAGCGCGCAGTTCATCGTGGTCGCCGCTCCCGGCGACCACGTCGAGGACTCCCCCTACCGCGACGAGATCGCGGCGACCGTGAAGGACCTCGGCACGCTCGACGGCGTCCTCGCCGTGACCGATCCGTTCGGGGACATGGTCTCGGGCACGGTGTCGGACGACGGCGAGGCGGCGCTCATCCGTCTGCAGTTCGAAGGCACCGTGACGGATGTGCCGGCTGCCACGAAGACCGCGCTCGAGGATGCCTCGGCATCCCTCGGCGCGGCGCTGCCGGCCGGGTCGCAGGTCGTCGTCGGCGGGGACCTCTTCTCGACGTCCCTTCCGGCGCTCTCCCTCGTGGAGATCGTCGGCGTGCTCGTGGCCCTGTTCGTCCTGATCGTGACGTTCCGCTCGCTCGCCGTCGCGTGGTTCCCGCTCGTGAGCGCGCTGATCGGCGTGGCGCTGGCGATCGCGCTGATCTTCGCGTCCACCGCCTTCGCGACGGTGTCCTCGACGACGCCGATGCTCGCGATCATGCTCGGCCTCGCGGTCGGCATCGACTACGCCCTCTTCATCGTCGCGCGACATCAGGACCAGGTGCGCGCGGGCGTTCCCCCCGAGGAATCCGCCTCGCGCGCGACCGGCACGGCCGGGTCGGCCGTCGTGTTCGCGGGTGTGACGGTGCTCATCGCGCTCATCGGGCTCGGCTTCGCCGGCATCCCGTTCCTCACGACGATGGGCATCGCCGCGGCCGGCGCCGTCGCGG
Source organism: Microbacterium sp. (assembly GCF_017305435.1). Classification (GTDB taxonomy): domain Bacteria; phylum Actinomycetota; class Actinomycetes; order Actinomycetales; family Microbacteriaceae; genus Microbacterium. Next base: position 243,628 of record NZ_JAFKIP010000006.1, read on the forward strand.
TGGCCGTGCTCGTGGCGGTGACGCTGACGCCGGCGCTCCTCGGCTTCGCGAAGGGCCGCGTCGCGGGCTGGCCCCGCAGGCGCGCCGCGTCGACGTCGACGTCGACGGCGGCGTCCGAGCCCGCGCCGACTGCGCCGCCGAAACAGCCCAAGAAGGTCACGCAGCCCAAGAAGGTCAACCGGTGGGTCATGCTCGTCACGCGGCATCCGATCGTCACGACGATCGCCGTCGTCGTGACCCTCGGCGTCGTCGCGATCCCCGCGGCGAGCCTGCAGCTGGCCCTCCCCAACGCCGGCATGCAGCCGAGCTCGAGCGAGGCGCGGCAGACCTACGACCTCACCGCCGAGCACTTCGGCCCGGGCGCGAACGGCCCGCTCATCCTCACCGGGACGATCGTCACCTCGACCGACCCGCTCGGGCTCATGGCCGACCTCAAGACCGCAGTGGAGAAGATCGCCGGTGTCAAGGAGGTCGCCCTCGCGACGCCGAACGAGACCGCCGACACGGGCCTCATCCAGGTCGTGCCCACGACCGCACCCGACGACCCGGCGACGGCCGACCTCGTCCGCGAGCTCCGCGCCCACCACGACGAATGGCTCGAGACCTACGGCGTCGACCTCAAGGTGACCGGCTTCACGGCGATCGCGATCGACATCTCCGACCGCCTCGGCGCGGCTCTGCTCCCCTTCGGCCTGTTCGTCGTCGGACTGTCGTTCATCCTGCTGATGATCGTGTTCCGCTCGATCTGGGTGCCGCTCAAGGCGACCGTGGGCTACCTGCTGTCGATCCTCGCGTCCTTCGGCGTCGTCGCGGCCGTCTTCGAATGGGGATGGCTCGCCGATGCGCTGCACGTCACCCGGACGGGGCCGGTCATCTCGTTCATGCCGATCATCCTCATGGGCGTCCTCTTCGGGCTCGCGATGGACTACGAGGTCTTCCTCGTCTCGCGTATGCGCGAGGACTACGTGCACACCCGCCGAGCGCGGTCCGGCCGCGCCGACCGCCACACCGCGGTCGGGGCCGTACGCAGCGGGTTCACCGCCTCCGCGCGGGTGGTGAGTGCGGCCGCCGTGATCATGTTCGCCGTCTTCGCCGCGTTCGTGCCCGAGGGCGACACCTCGATCAAACCGATCGCCCTCGGGCTCGCCGTCGGCATCGCCGTGGACGCGTTCCTCGTGCGCATGACGCTCGGCCCCGCGATCATGGCGCTCCTCGGCGAGAAGGCGTGGTGGATGCCGCGCTGGCTCGACCGCGCGCTGCCACACTTCGACATCGAGGGTGAGGCCGTCGAGCGCGAGCTCGCCCTCGCCGACTGGCCCGAGCCCGGCTCGCGCGCTCCGCTCGCGGGCGAGGACGTCGCGGTGCGCGTCGAGGGCGGCCGTGGCGTGGGAGAGGTCGAGCTCTTCTCCGGAGCCACCTTCCGCCTGAACCACGGCGGCACGCTGCTCGTCACCGCCCCCGATCCCCGCGCCGCCCGCGCGTTCGTCCTCATGACGGCGGGGCGGATCGATCCGAGCGAAGGTCGCCTGCGCGTTGCGGGGCACCTGCTCCCCGGCCGCGGGGCCTGGGTGCGCGCGCACGTCGGCGTGGCTCTCCTCGCCGGCGCCGCCGATCCGCTGCGAGAGCTCCGCCGCGCCCTGCGCGGCGGCACCACGCTCGTCGCGATCGACGGGCTCGACACCCTCGCGGGCGCCGAACGCGATCAGGCGGCGGCGCTGCTGCGCGACGCCGCGACCGCCGTGAAGGAGCGGCGCGGCGATGCCGGATCGCCCCTCACGATCGTCGCCTCGGCCCGCCACGACGGGCCTGCGCTCGGACTCCTCGCCGACGCACACCGCCCGAGCGTGACCTCCCTCGACCTCGCTTCCCTGACTCCTTCGACCCAGGTGATCTCCTCATGACTCTCCCCCTCGAGCGCGCACGCTCGCGCCGCCCCGTGACCTGGCTGACCCTGATCGGCGTCCTCCTCCTGCCCGTCGTCATCGGCGGCATCCTCGTCGCCGCGCTCTACAACCCCGTCGAGCGCCTCGACGGCATGCGCGCCGCGATCGTGAACGACGACGAGCCCGTCACCGTCAACGGGCAGTACGTGCCCCTCGGGCGTCAGCTGACGGCGGGGCTCGTGAAGGGGTCGGACGACCTGCCGTCGAACCTCGACTGGACGATCTCCAACACCGAGGATGCCGCGACGGGCCTCGCCGACGGGACGTACGACGCGGTCATCACGATCCCGGCGAACTTCTCCGCCGCGGCGACCTCGACGGCGCCCGGCGGAACGCCGGAGAAGGCGACGATCACGGCGCAGACCTCGCCCGACGGCCGCATCGTCGACGAGGCGATCACGACGCAGGTGGCCCAGGCCGCGGCATCCGTCCTCGGCCAGCAGCTGTCGACCGTGTACCTCGAGAACGTATTCCTCGGGTTCACGACGCTCGGCGATCAGCTCGGCACCGCCGCCGACGGCGCGCACCAGCTCGCCGACGGCGCAGCACAGTCGCAGGCGGGCGCGGTCTCGCTCGCCGACGGCGTCCGCCAGCTGGCATCCGGGACGGGCACGCTCGCGAGCGGGCTCGGCCAGCTCTCCTCGGGCGCGACGCAGTACGCGACGGGCGTGCAGGCCTATGCCGCCGGTGCGCACCGCTCGGCGAACGGGCTGGCGCAGCTCTCCGGCGGCCTCGACCAGCTCGTGCAGCCGAGCGCCGACGTCGCAGCGGGCATGCAGCAGCTCGCTGCTCAGGCGCAGGGCATCAGTGTGCCGCAGCAGGTGATCGACGCCGCGCAGGGCGTCGCCGACAACAGCGCCGCCGTGCAGGAGAGCGCCGCCGCGACGGTCGCGCAGCTGCAGCAGCTCGCCGCCGACTGCACGACGAACGGCTACCCGGCCGACTTCTGCGCGGGGCTGACGCAGGCCGCGCAGCAGGCCGAGGCGAGCCTGCCGACGGTGAACGACCTGATCGGGAACGCGCAGCAGATCGCCGACGGCCTCGGCCAGATCAACCAGCTGCCCGCCGCGACCGCACAGCTCGCCGCCGGGACGGCCGGGATCTCGCAGGGCATCGCCGGGCTCGCGGGGGGCCTCTCCCAGGCCGCCGCGGGCGCCGGCGACCTCGCGACCGGCGCCGACGGTCTCGCCACCGGGGCGCAGACCATCGCGTCGGGCGTCGGGCAGTCCGCCTCCGGCGCCACTCAGCTCGCGACCGGCGCGACCACGGCGGCCGACGGCGGCGACGCACTCGCCGCAGGACTCGGGAAGCTGTCGACCGGGACAGGCTCGCTCGCGGACGGGCTCAGCACCGCGGCATCCAGCCTGCCGTCGTACACCGACCAGCAGGCGACCGACCTCGCGTCGGTCGTGACCGAACCGGTCACGGCGCAGGGCACCTCGACGACGCTGTTCGGCGCGTCGGCGATCCCGCTCCTCGCGATGCTCGCGCTCTGGTTCGGCGGGCTCGCGTCGTTCATCGCCCTCCAGGCCGTGCCGCGCCACGCGCTGAGCTCGCGCCGCCCGTCGGTGCTGCTGGCCCTCCGCAGCCTCGCACCGGCCGCCGCGATCGGGGCCGGTCAGGGCCTGCTCGTCGCCGCGATCGTGCAGCTCGCCGCCGGGTACGACGCCGGCACGTGGTGGACCTTCGCGGGGCTCGCGGTCGTCGCGGGCGTCGCCTTCGCGGCCGTCAACCAGGCGCTCGTCGCGGTGTTCGGCGGCGCCGGCCGCTGGATCGCGGCGCTCGTGGGGGTGCTCGCCGTGGCGACCGGGATCGTCTCGACGGTTCCCGGCATCCTGACGCAGATCGCGGCCCTCATGCCGACGACCCCCGCCTATGGCGCGTTCCTCGCGGCGCTCACCTCGGCTGGCGGGCTCGGCGCCGGTCTCGTCGGGATGATCATCTGGGCCGCGCTCGCGTTCGTCGTGACGATCATCGCCGTCGCTCGGCGCCGCACCGCGAAGGCGTCGGCGCTGCTGGAGCCCGCGCCCGCCCTCGCGTAGGCCCGCGCGGCGCGCCCGCCGCGCCCGGCCTTTCGCCGAGTGTCCAAAGCACGCGGACATGCCCCGCGCATCCTCCGCGTGTCTTGGACACTCGGCGCCGGGTGCGCAAGGGGCAGAGACATCGTTCGGCGGGCGGCGGGATTTCTCCACAGGCGGCGAATCGGCGGATCCATCCACAGATCGGGTCCTGACGGCGCCGGCGGGATGCCGAGCGGGGTCGAATGGCTGCGTGTACCGCATCCCGCTCCCCGAGGAGTTCGCCGCGACGGCGTTCGCGGTGTCCGAGGCACGCGCTGACGGCATCCCGGCCAATCGGCTCCGATCGCGACGGCTCGCTCGACCGTTTCACGGCATCCGCTCACCGAACCCGCCGGAGGAGGGCGTCCTCGCGCGGTGCGCCCAGCTCGCTCCGCGCCTCCGCGGCCACCAGATCTTCAGTCACCTCTCCGCCGCGGCGATCTGGGAGCTCCCCCTCCCGGCGTGGTGCGCGTACCGCCCGCTCGAGGTCTGCGCTCTCTGGGGCGCTCGCGAGCCGCGCACCGAGGGAGTGATCGGTCATCGCCATACGTTCGATGCGACCGAGGTCACGCTGGTTCACGGGATGCCGGTGCCTCCACCCGCTCTCGTCTGGGCGCAATGCGCGGAGCACCTCGCCCTCGAGGACCTCATCGCCATGGCAGATGCCATCCTCAGCCGGGGAATGGCCGCGCCGGATGAACTCGCGGCATCCATCCGCCGCGGCCACCGCGGTGCCGTGACGGCACGGGCAGCGCTGGCGGAGGCCCGCGCCGGCTCCGAATCGCCGCGCGAAACCTTCACGCGGCTTGCGCTCGTTCGTGCGGGGCTTCCCGAGCCGGAGCTCAACATCGACCTCCGCCGCTCCGACGGCCGGTTCGTCGCACGTCTCGATCTCGCCTACCGACGGTGGAAGGTGTGCGTCGAGTACGACGGACGCCAGCACAGCACGGGCCTGCAGTTCGCGCGCGACGCCGACCGCTGGTCGGATATCGCCGCCGAGGGCTGGCTCATCGTGCGCGTCCTCGCGCACCACTTCGACGATCCCAATCACGGAATCGTCGCGCGCACCCGCGCGGCACTCGCCTCTCGCGGCTACCCCGATTGACCCCGGGACGCCGAGTGTCCAAGAAACGCGGTACCGCCCCCGTCGGCATCCGCGTGTTGTGGACACTCAGCGGGGAGGCGGGGGGCGCCGCGCGCCGACCGGGGTGCCGAGTGTCCAAGACACGCGGAGGGCGCGCGGGGCATGTCCGCGTGTCTTGGACACTCGACGGAGGGGTGGAGGCGGGGGCGGGGCCGTGCGCCTCAGCTCAGGCCGCTGTAGACGTGCAGGCCCTTGAAGAACATGTTCACGATCGTGAAGTTGAACATGACGGCCGAGAAGCCCACGATCGACAGCCACGCCGACCGTGTGCCGCGCCAGCCGCGCGTCGCACGCGCGTGGATGTAGCCGGCGTAGAGGACCCAGATGACGAAGGTCCAGACTTCCTTCGTGTCGAAGCCCCAGTAGCGGCCCCACGCGTCGTTCGCCCAGATCGAGCCCGCGATGAGCGTGAACGTCCAGAAGATGAAGCCGATGATCGCGAACCGGTAGGCGAGCGACTCCAGGGCGTCCGCGGAGGGCAGCGTCCGCAGGAAGCGCGGCCCGGTCTTCGCGGGGGCCGCGGGAGCCGCGGCGGTGGATGCCTCGGCATCCGTCGCCTCCGATGAGCCCGCCTCCTCCGCGGCGACGGCGAGGCGTTCACGCCGGGCCTGCAGCAACTGCACGACCGAGAGGGCGAAGGCCAGCGCGAACAGCGCCGTCGCGAGAGACGCGACGAACACGTGGATGACGAGCCACACGCTCTTGAGCGGATCCGACAACGGCACGACCGTCGTGTAGAACCAGATCGCCGTGCCGCCGAGGAGCACCGTCACGAGGCCCGTGATGAAGGTTCCGAGGAACCGGAGGTCGTAGCGGAACAGCACGAGGAGATAGACCGCGACGATCAGCATCGTGCCGGTGAGGGCGAACTCATACATGTTCGACCACGGCACGCGCCCGGCGGCGATGCCGCGCGTGATGTCGGCGCCGACGTGGAAGAGGAAGCCGAGAACCGTCAGCGACGTGCCGATGCGGGCCCAGACGTAGCGCGGACGTGCCGCGGGGCGCGCCTCGACGGCCTCCAGCGCCGCGGCCTCCTCCGCCCGGAGCTGCGCGACCGACGACGGCGCGACGCCGGCGGCACCGGATGCCGAGCCGCCGGATGCCGAGGCGCCCGCGCCGACGAGGGCGCCCGCCGTCACGGCCTGAGCCCTGGCATCCTGCGTCTTCACGTCCTGGGCCTTCACGGCGAGGTCGGAGCGACGCGCGAGGTCGACCGCGTACGCGACGAATGCGAGGGCGTAGATCGCGATGGCCGTCCAGACCAGCAGGACCGAGACGGAGTCGAGCGAGAAGTCGGCGTCGGGCATGGCGTCCAGTCTACGCGGGGCGTGTCAGCGGCCGGTGGTTCCCGGCCTGTCGAGGGATGCCTCGTGCGTGCGCTTCAGCTCGGCGACGGCGACCGCGATCGCCGGGTCCTCGCCGCGGGCGAGTCCTGCGTACTCGAGCTGCACGGACGAGCCCGACGCGGTCGCCTTGACCCACATCCGGCGGCGGGGGACGAAGAGCGCCGTGACGAGCCCGGCGAGGGCGAGGATCGCGAAGCCGAGGACCCAGGGCGCACCCACGTCGCGGTGGATCGAGAGCGAGACGTAGCGCTTGACGACCTCCGCTCCCCCGTTCGCGGTGTTGTCCTCGAACGTGATCGTGCCCATCCCGTCCGGCAGCGGGACGGTCTGACCGGGCTCGAGCTGCAGGGCATCGGTGCCGCTCGTGCCGCCGGCGAGCTGCGTCATCTCGGACGGGTCGAGCGCGTAGACGTTCCGGGCGGTGCCGTCGTTGATGCCGAGGTCGCCCGCGTAGACCCACAGCGTCAGCACGGGGTTCGCGAGGGCCGGGTAGGCGGAGGTCAGCGCGCCCGTGTGGAGCGTCGCCGCCGTCGGGTAGAAGAAGCCGATCAGGCCGAGCTGCGTCGGAGCGCCGTCCTCGCTGAGGCCGTCGGCGATCTTGATGACGCCCTGCGAGGTCATGTTGGCGTCCTGGGGAAGGAATTCGACGTCCTCGCGGAAGACGACGTCGCCCGCGGGGTCTCGCACCGTGATGGTCGGCGCGTAGCCGTTGCCCATGAGATAGATGCGGTCACCGGCCATGTCGAGCGGATGGTTGACGCGGACGGTCTTCTGCTCGGGATCGTGACCGGGTTCGCGCGTCGTGAGGTTCGCGGCGAAGTCGCCCGCCATGCCCTGCCCCGCCTGACCGACCGGCACGTACGACACCTCGAAGCTGTCGAGGCCGAGGGAGTACGGCGGGAGGTGCTCCGTGTCGACGAAGCGGCCGGGGTTGAACGACGTGTACCCGAGACCGAGGGAGTTGACGAAGCTGTCGCCCTCGGCGATCACGGTCTGGCCCGTGTAGGTGAGCCCGCCGCCGACGCCGACCGAGATGAGCACGCCCACGAGCGCGGCATGGAAGACGAGGTTGCCGGTCTCGCGGGCGTACCCGCGTTCGGCAGAGACGGAGGCGATGGCCGGGCGCTTCCCCGTCGCGGGCGTGTCGTAGCGCTCGACGCGATAGCCGGACTTCCGCAGCTGCGCCTGCGCCAGGTCGATGACGCGGGATGCCTCGGCCTCGGCATCCCGTCCTTCAGGGACGGCGCGCTCGGCCGTCGCATAGTCGTCGAGACGCGACAGGCGCATGGGCGTCCGCGGCGGACGGGCGCGCATGGCCTTGAAGTGGTGCTTGGTGCGCGGGATGACGCAGCCGATGAGCGAGATGAACAGCAGGATGTAGATCGCCGAGAACCACACCGAGGAGTACACGTCGAACAGCTGCAGCGCGTTGTAGACGGGATACAGCCCGGGGTTCTTCGACTCGAAGTCGATAACGCCGTTCGGGTCGGCGGAGCGTTGCGGCACGATCGAGCCGGGGATCGCGGCGATCGCGAGGAGGAGGAGCAGGACGAGCGCCGTCCGCATGCTCGTCAGCTGGCGCCAGCCCCACCGCAGCCAGCCCACGAACCCCAGCTGCGGCTGGGTGATGCCGCGGCCGTCGCCGCCGTCGCCGTCCGCGTGATCGGACGGGCGCAGCGGATCGGACGCGTCGGCCGCGATCACGGGAGCGTCAGAGCGGGAGCGTGACACCGCCGATCACCCCCTGCAGCTGGGACATGATCGCCGTCCACGCTCCCGAGATCATGAGCACGCCGAGCGCCACGAGCAGAACGCCTCCGATGATGTTGACCGCGCGGATATGCCGGCGCAGGAACGCGACCGAGCGCGTCGCCCAGCCGAAGCCGACGGCGAGGAGGAGGAACGGGATGCCGAGGCCCAGCGAGTACGCGACGGCCAGGAGGACGGCCCGCCACGGGTCGGCCTGCGTCAGCGAGATCGAGAGGATCGACGCGTAGGTCGGACCGATGCACGGCGCCCAGCCGATGCCCATCGCGACGCCGAGGAGCGGCGCGCCGACGAGACCGAGGCCGCTGCGCACCTGCGGCTTGACGGTGCGCTGCGCGAACCCGAAGACGCCCAGGAAGACCAGACCCATCACGATGACGACGATGCCCAGCACACGCGTGAGGACGTCCTGGTACTGGATGAAGAATCGCCCGAGGCTGCCCGCGAGCACGCCCATCGCCACGAAGACGACCGTGAAGCCCGCGATGAACAGGGCGACACCGGCGAGCAGGCGCCCCCGGCCGGGCGCGCGCTTCACGAACTCCGCACTCTGTCGCGAACTCCGCAGGCTTTCCGCGGCATCCTGCGGAGCACGTGCATTTCTGCGGACTTCCTCGCCGGATGCCGGGGCGCTCGCTCCCCCGAGGAACCCGAGGTAGCCCGGCACGAGCGGCAGGACGCACGGCGACACGAACGAGATGAGGCCCGCGAGCATCGCGATCGGGATCGCGAGCCACAGCGCCCCGTCGAAGACGACCGATCCCGCGTTCACCGCTGCGGCCTCCGCCGTCTCACGAGGACTCGCCCAGCACGTCGTTCACGATCGTCTGCAGGATCGAGGCGCTCTCGACCTGACCGACGAAGCGCGCGGCGACGCGCCCCTGCCGGTCGAGCACGAGCGTGATGGGCACGGCCTGCAGCGGCGTCCAGTCGACGAAGGCGAGCTTGAGGTCGGCGTCGTCCTTCGCGAGGAGGGACGGGTAGGAGATGCCGTAGGTCTTCTCGAACGAGGTCGCCTGCTCGGGGCCGTCGTAGATGTTGACGCCGAGGAATTCTGCGCCCTTTACGTTGGTGGCCTGGAAACTCTCCTCCAGGAGAGGGGCCTCGGCCCGGCACGGACCGCACTGCGCGTACCAGAAGTTCAGCACGAGCACGTCGCCCTCGTAGTCGGCGCTCGTGACGGTCGAGCCGTCGATCGCCGTGCCGGTGAAGTCCACCGCGCCGTCTCGCTGGTCGGCGGGGATCTCCTGCACACGGCCGTCACCGGAGATGAACCCGGTGTCGCCGCCCTGCTTGTACTGCTCGGCGAGCTCGTCGTTCGGGCTCGTGCACGCCGCGAGCGTCAGCGCGAGCGTGACGGCCGCGAGGGATGCCACGATCCGCCTGATCGGGAGTCCGGCCATCGGGAACACGGGCATCAGACGGCCCCCACATCCACGGCTCCCGCCGTCGTCGCCGGCTCCGCATACGCGACCTCGCGCCATTCATCGCCGCGACGCTCGAAGCTCGTCACGCTGGACAGCGCGCAGCGGCGCTTGCGCGGGTCGTGCTTGAGCGGCTTGCCGGCGATGGCGAGGTGAGTGATCCAGATGGGGAGCTGGTGGGAGACGATGACGACGTCACCGGACGGTGCGGCGTTCCAGGCATCCGTCATCGCGGCGTCCATCCGCTCGACGACCTCGAGGTACGGCTCGCCCCAGCTCGGGATCGCGGGGTCCGTCAGGTGCTTCCAGTTCGCCGGGTTGAGGACGGCACGGCGCATCCGCTTGCCCTCGAAGACGTTCGTCGGCTCGATTACGCGGTCGTCGATCACGGGTTCGAGCCCGAAGGCCTCGGCGAACGGCGCGGCGGATTCGCGCGTGCGCTGCAGCGGCGAGGCGTAGAGCGCCGTCACGGGGCGCCCGAGGCCCTCGACGTGCGCGGCGGCGGCGGCGGCCATCGCGCGGCCGTCGGCGCTCAGTGCGAAGTTCGGCAGACGCCCGTACAGCACGCGATCGGGGTTGTGGACCTCGCCATGGCGCACGAGGTGGAGGCGATCGGCGGGCACGCCCCAAGTCTACGGGGGCGCAGGTTGTGGGCGGGCTGGGAGCCGTCAGGCGGGGTCGCTGTCCACCGCGCGTCCGCGCCCGCGCAGCTGGCGCACGCGGGCGACCGTGAACCACACGAGCGCCGCGCCTGCGGCCGCGATGACGACGTACTGCAGGATGCCGGCGTACTCCTCGACGATGTGCCATTGCGCGCCCAGGAAGTAGCCGGACAGGACGAACACGGCGTTCCAGACCAGCGACCCGCCGAACGTGAGCAGGCCGAACCGCCACATCGGCATGCGGACGACACCGGCCGGGATCGAGATGAGACTGCGGAAGATCGGCAGCATCCGTCCGAAGAAGACGGCCTTGCCGCCGTGTCGCGAGAACCACAGGACGGTGCGATCGACGTCCTCGACCTTGAGCAGCGGCATCCGGTCGACGAGGCGACGAAGGCGCTCGATGCCGAGCACGGCGCCGAGACCGTACAGCGCGAACGCGCCGACGACCGAGCCGGCGGTCGTCCAGAACAGCGCCTCGAAGAGCGTGAACGACCCGCGCGCGGCGGCGAGGCCCGCCATCGGCAGGATCATCTCGCTCGGCAGCGGCGGGAAGAGGTTCTCGAGCGCGATCGCGATGCCCGCACCGGGGGCGCCGATGAGGTCCATGAGCGAGACGACTCCGTCGACGAGCGCCGTGAGCCAGGATCCGTCGAGTGCCGTCATACCCGCGACGCTATGCGGCCCAGGTTACGAGAACCTGAGCGGACGCCGTCAGGAGCGGAGGCTCACGGCGAGCCGGCGCACGCCGTACTCGAAGGCGCCGTCGACGTCACCGCCGAGGCGGAACGCGCCGGCGAGCTCCATCTGGAGGAACCCCGTGACCCAAGCGACCGCGAACCGTGCGGCATCCAGAGCGTCGGCCTCGCCGACGATGCGCGTGCAGGCGCGCAGCAGCGGATCCGCGGACCGCCGCAGCACCTCGACGGGCATCGGGACGGCGGACATCAGCCGAAACGCCTCGGGGTGCTCGTGCGCGAACGCGCGGTAGACGCGGGCGAGCGCGGCGAGATCATCGCCCGTCGACTCCAGGCGGGCGGACAGATCGTCGAGCGTCGCCCCGGCGACCGCGCGCAGGAGCGCGTCGCGATCCGCGACCTTCTTGTAGAGCGACGGCGCCCGCACGCCGACGCGCTCGGCGACGGCCTGCATCGTGAGCCCGGCGGGTCCGGAGACCTCGACGATCTCGCGGCCGGCGTCGATGATCTGGGCCAGAGAGGCACGAGGGGGCGTCGGCACGGGATCCTCCAAAGCTATTGACATTAGCCATCATAGCTATTTATCGTAGCCATGGCAGGGATCCCCGCCGACGATCGCCCCAACCGCCATGGAGGCCCAACATGCGACTCGCTCCCCACCTGCACCGCCTCGGCGGCGACATCGTCTCGTCGTATCTGGTCGAGCTGCCCGATGGCATCACGCTGATCGACGCGGGACTTCCCGGGCACTGGCGCGACCTGCAGCGCGAGCTGCGGGAGATCGGGTGCCCGCTCTCCGACATCCGCGGGCTCATCCTCACCCACGGCGACAGCGACCACATCGGCTTCGCCGAGCGCCTGCGCCGCGAAGGCGTTCCGGTCTACGTCCACGCCGCCGATGCCCACCGCGCGCGCACCGGCGAGAAGCCCAAGACGGCGATGGGACCGGCGCGGGTGATGCCGACGGCGGGCTTCCTCGCCTATGCGCTGCGCAAGGGCGGATTCCGCACCGCGTATCCCCGGGTCGTGCAGGAAGTCGCAGATGGGGATCGACTCGATCTGCCCGGGGCGCCCCTCGTCATCGGGATGCCGGGGCATTCGCCCGGGAGCATCGCCGTCCACGTTCCCGCCGTCGGCGCGCTGTTCGTGGGAGATGCGCTCACGACGCGCCACGTGCTGACGGGCCGGTCCGGCGCGCAGCCGGCACCGTTCAGCGACGATCCCGCCGTCGCACTGGCCTCGCTCGATCGGATCGCGGGCGTCGACGCCGCCTGGGTGCTGCCCGGTCACGGGGCACCCTGGCACGGCTCCCCCGCCGCGATCGCCGCCGCCGTGCGGGAGCAGGCGGAGACCCCCGCGTAGACTGGACCCTCGTGACCGAACGCACCCTCGTCAGCCAGCTGCAGTCCCGCGAAGACGGACCCGTCCGGGTCTCCGGATGGGTCGAGACCGTCCGCGACCAGAAGAAGGTGCAGTTCGTCATCCTGCGGGACGAGACCGGTGCCGTGCAGCTCGTGAACCCGGCGACCCGCCCGGATCCCGACGGCGCGGACCAGGATGCCGAGGCCCTCGCCCTCACGGCCCGCATCTCCGAGATGTCCACCGGCACGTTCCTCACGGTGACCGGCGACCTGAAGCACGACGAGCGCGTCAAGCTCGGCGGCGTGGAGATCAAGATCGGCGCCCTCGACGTGGCATCCGCCGCGCTTCCCGAGACTCCGATCGCGCCCGACAGCGGGCTCGACAAGCGCATGGACTGGCGATTCATCGACCTGCGCCAGCGCCGCAACGCCCTGATCTTCCGCATCCAGACGACGCTCGAGCACGCGATGCGCTCCTACTGGATCGACCGCGACTACATCGAGATCCACTCGCCGAAGCTCATGTCGACGCCCGCCGAGGGGAACGCCGAGCTGTTCGCCCTCGAGTACTTCGGCGACCAGACGGCGTACCTCGCGCAGAGCCCGCAGCACTACAAGCAGATGGCGCAGGCCGCCGGCTTCGGCAAGGTCTTCGAGATCAGCGATGTCTTCCGCGCCGACCCGTCGTTCACGAGCCGCCACGCGACCGAGTTCACCTCGATCGACGCCGAGATCAGCTGGATCGACTCGTACGAAGACGTCGCGCAGATGCAGGAGGAGCTCCTCGCGGCAGCCTTCCAGGCGGTGAAGGACAAGCACGGCGACGAGATCACAGAGCTCTTCGACATCGATGTCGTCGTGCCGACCCTCCCCTTCCCGCGCATCCCGCTCGCCGAGGCGCGCGAGATCGTGAAGGCGCGCGGCTACGACATCCCGCGCACCGACGGCGACCTCGATCCCGAGGGCGAGCGCCAGATCTCGGCGCACGTGCGCGAGACCTTCGGGCACCAGTTCGTGTTCATCACGGACTACCACCCCGAGATCCGGCCGTTCTACCACATGCGCAACGCCGAGACCGGGCTCACGACGAGCTACGACCTGCTCTTCCAGGGCACCGAGATCACGACCGGCGCGCAGCGCGAGCACCGCATCGATGTGCTCGAGGCGCAGGCGCTCGAGAAGGGCCTCTCGCTCGAGGGCCTCGCCCACTACCTCGACTTCTTCCGCTACGGTGTGCCGCCGCACGGCGGCTTCGGGATGGGTCTCGCGCGTGTGCTGATGCTCATGCTCGGGCAGGACTCGATCCGCGAGGTCACCTATCTCTTCCGCGGCCCGACCCGGCTGGCGCCGTAACGAGGGGATGCCGTGACCGAGCCGATCGAGGGATTGCACAACTTCCGCGACACGGGCGGCACGCCCCTCGCGTCGGGCGGGGTGACCCGCCCGGGCGTGCTCTTCCGCTCCGATGCACTGAACGCGCTCACCGACGCGGGCGTCGCGGCACTCGACGCGAGCCCGATCGGCACGGTCGTCGACTTCCGCACGCCCGAAGAGCGTGCAGCCGCGCCCGACCGTCTGCCGACCCGCACCATCGAGACCGTAGAGCTGTCGATCCTCGAGGGGGCGATGGCGCAGCTCGCGAAGGAGATGCTCTCGCCAGGCAGTGCGCCGACGGCGGACCAACTGGCGGATGCCGCCGCGAAGATCCCCACGCTCGACCAGCTCTACATCGGCATGCTGCAGCACGGCGCCGACGCCTTCGCGACGGTCGCCCGCCTGGTCGCCGGCAGCGACGCGAAGGACGACGAGCCGAGCGCCGTCCTCGTCCACTGCACCGCCGGCAAGGATCGGACCGGCGTCGCGACCGCTCTCCTCCTCGACGCCGCGGGCGCCGAGCGCGCGGCCGTCGTCGCCGACTACGCCTCCTCCGAGCAGAACCTCGCCGGCGACTGGGCGGACGGCATGCTGCGGATGGTCGCGTCCTTCGGCATCCCACTCACTCCGGCCCTCGAGACGCTCGTCGTCCGGACGCCTCCGGAGGCCATCAGCGCCGCGCTGGCGTGGGTGGATGCCACGCACGGCTCGAGCGCGGACTACCTGCGCTCGGGCGGCCTGACGGAGCACGGACTCGAGACCCTGCGGACGCGCCTCGCCGGCTGATCGAAACCTCACAGCGGGCGATCTTCCCCCCGACCGGCGCGCGCACTAACGTGTGACGCGATACGGGCGGTGGGCCCGTTCTGTCATGGGAGGTACGGCGATGGCCGGAAAGTTCGAGCTCTACACCGATGCGGGCGGCAAGTGGCGGTTCCGCCTCAAGGCCGGCAACGGGCAGGTCATCGCCGTCGGCGAGGCGTACGAATCGAAGGCGGCCGCGCAGAACGGCATCGAGTCCATCAAGAAGAACGCCCCGGACGCGCCCGTCGTCGAGGTGTGATCCCGGTCGAGGTCGTCACCCGGAGGCCACGAGCCGTTCACCCGGCCTGACCCGGCGCGTCACGGAGCGGTTCTACGTTCCTCTCATCCCCGCACTGCGCGCCTTCCGGCGCGCGCGGATCACCCGAGAGGAATCCCATGCTCCGTACTCCCCTGCGCCGCGCGATCGCCGCGACGGCGGCCGCCACCGCCCTGGCCCTGACCCTCGCCGCGTGCAGCGGCGCGGCGGAAGCCGGCGAGAGCGGCGGCGGCGTCGACGCGGCATCCGCCACCGATGTGACCGCGTTCGGCTCGTTCGAGGCCCTCGAGACGGCCGCCAAGGCCGAGGGCGCGCTCAACGTCATCGCGCTGCCCCGCGACTGGGCGAACTACGGCGAGATCCTCGACCTGTTCGCCGAGCGCTACCCGGAGATCGCGATCAACGAGCAGTCACCCGACGTCTCGAGCGCCGAGGAGATCCAGGCCGCCAAGACCAACGAGGGCCTCGACACCGCTCCCGACGTCTTCGACATCGGACTGACGGTCGCTCTGCAGAACACCGCTCAGTTCGCGCCCTACCAGGTGCAGACCTGGGCCGACATCCCCGACGCGCTCAAGGAGCCGACGGGCCTGTTCGTCGGCGACTACGGCGGGTACATGTCGATCGGGTACGACTCGTCGAAGTTCCCCGCGCCGACGTCGCTCGAAGACCTTCTGACCCCCGCGTACAAGGGCGCCGTCGCGATCAACGGCGACCCCACGCAGGCCGGCGCGGCGTTCGCCGCCGTGGGTCTTGCGACCGTCCAGTCGGGTGGCACGCTCGACGACTTCCAGCCGGGCATCGACTTCTTCGGAAAGCTGCAGAAGGCGGGGAACCTCCTCAAGGTCGACGTCACGACGGCGACCGTCGCGAGCGGCGAGACCCCCGTCGTCTTCGACTGGGATTACCTGAACGCGACGCACCAGGCCGACAACCCCGCGTGGAAGGTCGTCGTGCTGGACGGCACGGGCTACGCGGGCTACTACAACCAGGCCATCAACAAGAGCGCCCCGCACCCCGCGGCCGCGCGCCTCTGGCAGGAGTTCCTGTACAGCGACGAGGTGCAGAACCTGTGGCTCAAGGGCGGCGCCCGCCCCGCGCGCATGGCGGCGATGACCGAGGCCGGCACGATCGACGCGAACCTCGCCGCGGCGCTGCCGGAGGCGCCCGCCGAGACCGTCGTCCCGACCGAGAAGCAGTCCGCCGCGGCGGGCACCCTCCTCGGCGAGAAGTGGGCGACGGCGGTTCAGTGACCACTGCCGTGACGGCGGGGGCGGATGCCGTGGCATCCGCCCCCGCCCCTTCCTCCTCGGGCTCCGCCCCTTCCTCCCCGAGGCCCGCCGCGCCCACCGGGCGACGCCTGTCATGGGCGTGGCTCGGGCTCTTCCCGTTCACGGTCTACGTCGCACTGTTCCTGGCCCTGCCGACGGCCCTGGCGATCGGCTCGGGATTCTTCACCCGCGAGGGGGCGTTCACATGGTCGAACGTCGCCGCCCTCGGCGACCCGCTCATCCTCCGGACGTTCGCGAACTCGGCCGGTCTGTCGCTCCTCACGGCCGTCATCGGCGCCGTCGTCGGCGCGCTCGTCTGCTACGCCCTCCTCGGTCTCTCCGCCGAGGGCACGGTGCGCTCCGCCGTGGATGCCGCGGCGGGAGTCCTGGCCCAGTTCGGCGGTGTCATGCTCGCCTTCGCGTTCATCGCGACGATCGGCATCCAGGGGGTCGTCACGGTGTTCCTGCGCGACGCGTTCGGCATCGACATCTTCGCGAACGGCACGTGGCTCTACGAACTGCCCGGTCTCGTGCTGCCCTACGTCTTCTTCCAGATCCCGCTCATGGTCATCACCTTCCTCCCCGCGCTCTCCGCCCTCAAGCTGCAGTGGGCTGAAGCCAACCTCACCCTCGGCGGGTCGGCCGCGAGCTTCTGGGCGCGCATCGGCATCCCTGTACTTGCCCCGTCGTTCATCGCGAGCCTGCTGCTCCTGTTCGCGAACGCGTTCTCGTCGTACGCGACGGCGGCGGCGCTCGCGAGCCAGGGGTCGCAGATCGTGCCGCTGCAGATCCGTGCGGCGCTCACGAGCGAGACCGTCCTCGGGCGGGAGAACCTCGCCGGGGCACTCGCTCTCGGCATGATCGTGGTCGTCGGCCTCGTCATGGGTGCGTACACCCTCGTCCAGCGGCGCGCCGCGCGGTGGCAGGCATGACCCGCCTCGCTCCCCGCCCCGCGACGCGAGCGATCATCGGGGTCGTCGTCGGTGCCTTCTTCGCGATCCCCCTCGTCTCGACCCTCCTGTACACGCTCAAGATGCCGGATGGCTCACTGTCCTTCGCACGCTGGGCGGGCCTGTTCGATGCGAAGACGGCCGCGACGCTGAAGCCGATCTGGACGGGCCTCGGCAACTCGCTCGTCCTGTGCGTCGTGACGGTCGCGATCGTGCTCCTCCTCCTCGCGCCGACGATGGTGCTCGTGAACCTGCGGTTCCCCCGCCTGAAGCGCATCTTCGAGTTCACCGTGCTGCTGCCGATCTCGATCCCCGCGATCGTGCTCGTCGTAGGGCTCGCGCCGCTCTACCTGCAGATCGGGCGCCTCCTCGGCACGGGGGCGTGGACGCTCGCGTTCGCGTACGGGATCACGGTGCTGCCCTTCGCGTACCGCTCGATCCAGGCCTCGATCGACGCCGTCGACCTCCGCACGCTCGCGGAGGCCGCCCGCTCGCTCGGTGCGGGGTGGACGGCGGTCGTCCTGCGGGTCCTCGCCCCGAACCTGCGGCCGGGGCTGCTCGCGGCATCCCTGCTGTCCATCGCCGTCGTCCTCGGCGAGTTCACGATCGCGTCGCTGCTGAACCGTCAGGTGTTCCAGACCGCGATGGTCGTGGTCCAGAAGCAGGATCCGTTCCTCCCGGCGATCTTCACCCTCCTCGCCCTGCTCTTCTGCTTCGTCCTCCTCCTCGTCATCGGCCGCGCCGCGCGCGGCCATCGAAAGGCCCGCCCGTGACCATCGACCGCGCTCTCCCCCACACCGCCGACAACCTGCTGCTCACCGGAGCCGCCGCCGGCACCCGGGTGCAGCTCCAGGCCATCGAGAAGAGCTTCGGCGGCACGCGCGTGCTGCACGGCGTCGACCTCGACATCGCGCCCGGCGAGTTCGTCTCGCTCCTCGGCCCCTCGGGGTGCGGCAAGACGACGGCGCTGCGGGTGCTCGCAGGCCTCGAATCCGCCGACGGCGGCACGGTGCTCCTCGGCGGGCGCGACGTGTCGCGCGTCCCGACGCAGCGCCGCGACATCGGCATGGTCTTCCAGTCGTACTCGCTGTTCCCGCATCTGAGCGTCGTCGACAACACCGCGTTCGGCCTGCGCCGGCGCGGCATCCGTCGCGCGCCCGCCGCACGACGTGCGCTCGACGCTCTCGAACTCGTCGGCCTCGGTCACCTCGCCGACCGCTACCCGCACCAGCTCTCCGGCGGGCAGCAGCAGCGAGTCGCCCTCGCGCGCGCACTCGTCACGGAGCCCCGCGTGCTGCTGCTGGACGAGCCGCTCTCGGCCCTCGACGCGCGCGTGCGCGTGCAGCTGCGCGACGAGATCCGCCGCCTCCAGCTGCGCCTGGGCATCACAACCGTGTTCGTGACGCACGACCAGGAGGAGGCCCTCGCCGTCTCCGACCGCATCGCAGTGATGGATGCCGGGCGGATCGAGCAGATCGGCACCCCCGAAGAGCTGTACCTGCGCCCGCGGACCCCGGTCGTCGCCGCGTTCGTCGGCCTCTCCAGCGCCGTCCCCGCGGTCGCGACGGGCGACGCCGTGACCGTGTGGGGCGCCACGCTCGCCCGCCTCGGAACGGGCGAGACGGGACCGGTCACGGCTCTCCTCCGCCCGGAGAACGTCCGCATCGAGGCGGTGTCGCCGGCGCCGGGTGCCGCTGCACCCGGCATCGAGGGTGAGGTCGAGGAGAGCACGTTCCTCGGCAGCTTCCGCCGCACCGTCGTCCGCACCACGGGCGGCGACATCGTCCACGTGCAGCACGACGTCGCCGACCGGTACGAGTACGGTCAGCGCGTGCGGCTCACGCTCGCCGAGGTCGCCGTGGCGGTGCGACCGGCCGCGTGAGAGCACGGGGTGCGTCCGGCCGGCACACGAAAACTCCTCCACCGCGGCGGTGATCGTGGCCACGGGGGTCGTTATCGGCGTGATCTCCGCCAGATCACCGGAGTTTTCGCGCGCAACCCCGGGAGGTCAGAGCTGGAAGTCGACGGCGACGCGGTCGGCGACGACGGAACGCACGTACGCCACGACCACCTGGTGGTCGGGGTGGGTCTGGTACGCGTCGAGCGCGGCCTGATCGGCGAAATCGGCGACCAGGGCCACGTCCCAGTTGGTGCCGCCGACGACGTCCGGGCCAACCGAGATCTCGCCGATCGAGGGGACGACGCCCTTCAGCGCGAGGAGGTCCGCGGCGATCTTCTGCGCCTGCGCAGCCTTCTCGGCGGGGTCCTCGGTGGCCAGACGCCAGGCGACGATGTGACGGATCATGCGGGTTCCTCTTCCGGGGCGGTGGTCGTTGCGGGGAGTGCGCCCGCTGCGGGCGCTGCGGATGCCGCGGCATCCAGCGCAGCCCGCAGGCGGGCGGCGTCGAGGCGCCAGTGCGCGTGCAGACGGTCGTCGATCAGCACGACGGGGATCTTCTCCCACCACGCCTCGTACAGCGCCGGATCGTCGAGGATCGACACCTCCGCGACCTCGACATCGCTCTCCGGCAGTTCGGAGACGACGAGGTCGACGATCTCGCGGGCGACGTCGCACAGATGGCAGTCGGGCTTCGAGATGAGCGTGAGTGTCGTCACGGCATCCATTCTCCAACACGAAGCGCCCGTCCAGATGGACAGGCGCTCGGTGTCGTTTCAGCGTTGCCGCAGCAGGAATTACTTCTTGTTGCGACGCTGGTGGCGAGTCTTGCGAAGCAGCTTGCGGTGCTTCTTCTTCGCCATGCGCTTGCGGCGCTTCTTGATGACAGAACCCACGGAAAACCTCACTATGTCAGGGGTCTGGACGCGGATCGCCGCGTCCGGGAACGGGCACTTCGAAAAATGCCCTCGGAACAGTCTAGCCGACGTCGGCGACCGGCCGTTGCAGGGCGTCGGTCACGGCGGTCTCGGGTACGCGGTAGCTGCGCCCGAACCGGACGGCGGGCAGCTCTCCGGAGTGCACCAGGCGGTACACCGTCATCTTCGAGACGCGCATGATGTCCGCCACCTCGGCGACGGTCAGAAAACGCACATCGGGCAACTCGGCCATTCTCACTCTCCCCAGCGCCTGGCTCCCCCGCGGCGCTGGGATCAGCGTAGAGGCTGGCCGGGACGCGTGTAAACCTCTGTGACGGCTGTGACTGGGCTCGGCGTCTTCTCGGCGCCGGCTGGATGACGCGGTCGGTCTGCGCGCGTCAGCGGCCCGGGATGCGCTTGAGCATGCTGTCGAAGGCATGCTTCGTGGATGCCGCGGCCCGGCCCACCAGGTCCGCGGCGGCCGCGGCGGAGTCGGTCAAGGTCGTCGCGCCCTCCGCGGGGCCTGTCAGCGCTTCATCGAAGAACGGGATGAGCCAGTCGTCGACGACGTCGAGCGGAGCCGTCGACAGGCTGTAGTAGCGGTGCTGCCCCTCCTCGCGGACGGAGACCAGTTCCGCCTCCCGCAGCACCTTCAGATGCTTGGACACCGTGGGCTGGCTGACGCCGAGCTCGCTCACGATGTACGAGACGCTCGTGCCGTGCTCGCTCGCGATCGCACGCTCGCGCAGCAGCTGCAGGATGTCCCGACGGGTACCGTCGGCGATCACGTCGAAGATGTCCGCCATGAAGGTAGGTTAGCCCGCCTCTCGTCCCGAGTACCATGACAACGACCCGGCACGACCACGCAACGAGGAGGACGCCATGGCGGACGACTCCGTCGGCGTCCGCGTCGGTCGCCGCATCGGCGCCGCCGCCGGGTCGCTCTTCCGCGGTGTGCGCGAACTCGCGACCGCCTCTCCATCGCGCTTCGCGGTTCTCGTGTTCTCCACCCTCATCCTCGTGTTCACGGGGCTGTTCTCGCTCCCCGCGGCGACGACATCCGGCATCCGCACCCCCTTCGCCGACGCGCTCTTCACGGCGGTCTCCACGATCTGCGTGACGGGCCTGTCTACGGTCGACATGGCGACGCACTGGTCGCCGTTCGGCCACGTCCTCGTCTTCATCGGCGTGAACGTGGGCGCGATGGGCGTGCTGACCCTGGCATCCATCCTCGGCCTCGTCATCTCCAAGCGCCTGGGCCTTCGGGCGAAGCTCATCGCGGCGGGCGACACGAACCCGCTGCGCGCGCACGGCGGCCCGGTCAACGAGGGGCAGACCGTGCGCCTCGGCGAGGTCGGTCAGCTGCTCGCCACCGTCGCACTGTCGACCCTCGTGATCGAGGTCGCGCTCGCGCTCCTGCTCTATCCGTCACTGCTCATCGGGGGGGTCGACCCGCTCACGGCGCTGTGGGAGGCGCCGTTCTACGCGGCGATGTCGTTCACGAACACGGGCTTCACCCCGAACGCCGGTGGGCTCACGCCGTTCGCGACGGACTACTTCTTCCTCACCGTGCTGATGGCGGGGGTGTTCCTCGGGTCGATCGGGTTCCCGGTGATCTTCACACTGTGGCGCCACCACTTCCACCTCCGGCGCTGGTCGCTGCACGCGAAGCTGACGATCATCACGACCGTGATCCTCTTCTTCGTGGGCGCCGGGGTCTTCCTCCTGCTCGAGTACGCCAACCCCAAGACGTTCGGCGGCATGGATGCCTGGGACACGACCTTCCAAGCCTTCTTCCTCTCCGCCATGACGAGGTCGGGCGGGTTCTCCGTCGTCGACATCGGCGATCTGAACGGGTCGTCGCTCGTCGTCGGATCGATGCTCATGTTCGTGGGCGGCGGCTCGGCATCCACCGCCGGCGGCATCAAGGTCACGACGCTCGCCGTGCTCGCCCTCGCGGTGTGGTCGGAGGCGAAGGGCCGCCCCTCGGTCGAGGCGTTCGGGCGGCGGATCCCGAGCGACGTGCAGCGCGTGGCGCTCTCGGTCGTCGCATGGGGGGCGACGATCGTCGCCGTCTCGACCATCACGATCACGCAGATCACCGGCGACACCGTCGAGAACGTCCTGTTCGACGTCGTCTCGGGCTTCGCGACCGTGGGCCTGTCGACGGGGCTCACGGCGACCCTCCCCGACCCCGCCGTCTACGTCCTCGCCCTCACGATGTTCATGGGGCGCGTTGGTACAGTGACTCTCGCCGCGGCCGTGGCCGCGACATCCCGTTCGCAGCACTACTCGCTGCCCGTGGAAAGGCCCATCGTTGGTTGAGCAGCTGCGCAGCGACGCCCCCGTCCTCGTGATCGGACTCGGCCGGTTCGGCGCCGCGTGCGCCGGCGAGCTCGATCGCCTGGACCGCGAGGTCCTCGCGATCGACGACAACCTCGAGCTCGTGCAGAAGTGGTCCGAGCGGGTGACCCACACCGTCCAGGCGGATGCCAAGAACATCGACGCGCTGAAGCAGATCGGCGCGCAGGACTTCCAGGTGGCGGTCGTCGCGGTCGGATCGTCGATCGAGGCATCCGTGCTCATCACCGCCAACCTCGTCGACCTGAAGGTTCCGCAGATCTGGGCGAAGGCGGTCTCGCAGAGCCACGGCAAGATCCTCGCCCGCGTCGGCGCGAACCACGTCATCTACCCCGAGCGCGAGGCCGGCGAGCGCGTCGCCCACCTCGTGTCGGGGCGCATGCTCGACTTCATCCGGTTCGACGACGACTTCGTGCTCGCGAAGATGTACCCGCCGAAGTTCATCCGCGGGATCGGTCTGAACGAGTCGGGCGTCCGCTCGAAGTACAACGTGACCGTCGTCGGCGTGAAGAGCCCCGGCAAGCCGTTCCGCTACGCGGAGGCGGACACCGTGGTCACCAACCACGACCTCATCATCGTGTCGGGCACGAACAGCGACATCGAACGATTCGCGTCGCTCGACCGCTGACGGCTGTCGCGGGGTAGCCGAGTGCGCCGGCTCTCGCCGAGTGCGCCGGTTGCTGACCGCGGACAACGGGTGATCTCGACAGCAAGCGGCGCTGTGGATGCCGCAGCCGGAGGCGAGTTCGCGCGGTAGGGCTACGCGCCCGCGGCGAGCTCGCGGGCGCGGGCGAGTGCGGCGTCGGTCGCCTCGGCGAAGATCCCCGCGAGGTTCGCGCCCTGCAGCACGGCGACGGCGCGCTCGGTCGTCCCCTTCGGGCTCGTGACGCGGCGACGGAGCTCGGCCGGATCCTCCCCCGTGGCATCCAGCAGCGCCGCAGCGCCGATGAAGGTCTGCTCGGCCATGAGCCGCGCGTCGGCGTCGGAGAACCCCTTGCCGCGGGCCGCCTCCGTGAGCTCCTCGATGAGGAGGAAGACGTAGGCGGGGCCCGATCCGGAGATCGTCGACAGCGCGTCGATCTGCGCCTCGGGCACGTCGATGACGACGCCGCACGTCTCGAAGAGCGCGCGCACGAGCGCGAGGTCGGCATCGGATGCCGCGGACCCCCGCGCCAGTCCTGTCACCGCCTTGCCGACGACCGCGGGAGTGTTCGGCATCGAGCGGATGACCGGCACGCCCTCGCCGACGATCGACTCGAAGGTCGCGATCGTCACCCCGGCGGCGAGGCTCACGACGATCGCGCCGGGTCGCAGAGCGGGGGCGATCTCGCGCAGCAGATCGGGCACCATGACGGGTTTGACGCCCACGAGGACGATGTCGGCTTCGGCCGCGGCGTGGGTGTTGGCCTCGGCATCCGTCTCGAGGGCGATGCTCGTGACGCCGTCGCCGGCGAGCTCCGCCGCCTTGGCCTGGGAGCGGTTGGTGACGGTCAGCTGCGGGGCGAGTCCCGAGCGGATGAGGCCGTGCGCGATGGCGCCGCCCATCGAACCGGCACCGAGGATCGCGATCGCGGGAAGGGTCTGGGGCATGCTCACATCCTCCCAGAGGAACCGCGGGATCCCGACGGATTCACCTGTCTCGCCGACCCGAGATGATGTCCACCGAGGGCGCGCGTCCCCTCTCGATATGGCTGAAGGCGAGGCTCTCGGCGAGACGCGCATTGCCTTCCGAGATCGCGGCCAGGAGCTGCTCATGCTCATGGGACTGCTCATGCGCGTCGCGGTCGGCACCCGTCAGGTAGAACAGCCAGACCAGCCTGCCGCTGACGACGCGGGTGAGCGAGGTGAGAAGCGCACTGTCCGCCATCTCGACGATGCACGCGTGGAATGCCGCGTGCGCCTCGGCGATCGCGAGGCGATCCCCTCCGGTGACGGCCACGTGCGCGGAGTCGAGCGCGCGATCGAGGTCGTCGACCGGTGCCCCACGGCCGGCGTTCTGCGCCGCAAGCCGCGCAGCCAGGGTCTCGAGACTCAGCCGAACGTCGAACAGCTCGTCGATGGAGCGCCGGTCCCATCCCACGATACGAGCGCTGCGGCGGGGGGCCGTGGCGAGGAATCCGTCCACGCCGAGCTGGAGGATCGCTGCCCGAACGGGAATCCGCGACATCTCGAGTTCATCGGCCAACCGCCCCTCGACGATGGCGGCTCCGTCGGGATATCGACCGAGGATGATCGCCGTGCGGATGCGCCGGTAGGCGGTGGCCGCCAGGGAGTCATCCGACGCGCCGTGTCCTTCCGGCATCCCATCTCCTCTCACGGTGCCGTCCGTCGCACCGCCACCGCGCGACGCCGCGTCACGATCGGATCGCGACCATTGTGCCAGCGCCGACGGCGCGCGCGCGCAGACACAGCACGTGCGCCGCATAGAGGTCCTGGATGCCGAGGCCGACCGAGTTGAAGATCGTGAGCCCGCCGCGCGCCGCACTCGCGGCGGTGTCGATCGCGTCGCCGAGCGGGACGAGCCGTGTCGGGTCCAGCGCGCCCGCGACGAACGCGTCGCGGATGTTCCCGGACTCGGCGACGGCGACCGCCGGGTGGTCGACGACGACCACGCGCGCGTCCCGGAACACGTCGGCCTCTACCTCGCTGAACATCGGGCGTGGGGGGGAGCCCACGGCGTTGACGTGGACGCGATCGCCGAGCATCGAGCGGGAAAGGAATGGTTCCTGAGCGGGTGTCAACGTGCAGACGACATCCGCGGCGTCGAGCGCGGCCTCCCGCGTCGAGGCGGCCGTCGCGGGGATGCCCTCAGCGGCCAGCTGCCGAGCGCAGGCCTCGGCTCTCGCCGCGCTGCGAGACCACACGCGCACCTCTTCGAATCCACGGACGAGGCGCAGCGAGCGCGCATGCTCGGCCGCGAGGGGCCCCGCTCCGATGAGGGAGACGACGCGCGCATCGGGGGCCACGAGCACGTCCGTCGCGAGCGCGGTCACCGCCGCGGTGCGGATACGGGTGAGCGCGCGCCCGTCGACGATGGCGACACACTCCGCCGTGGTCGCATCGAACAGCACGACGGTCGAGCGCTGCGCGGGGAGTCCCGCGGCGCGATTGCGCGGCGCGTCGGCGAGGACTTTGACGGCGAACAGCCCCAGTTCCTCGGACAGCGCGCTCATGGGCACCACGGCGGGAGCGTCCGCGGTGCCGTCGACACCGACCGGGAGCGCGTCGGGTCTCGGCTGCACGGCGCTGCCCGTCCGCAGGGCCCGGTGCGCCGCCGCCATCGCGTGTCGCATCTCCTCCGCGTCCGCGAGGCCCTCGACGTCGACGGAGGTCAGTGTCAGTGTCGCCATGAGATCTCCTTTGGTATACCGAACATAGTGGTTGTGGCGCGGAGCAACGCCACACATGCGTATCCGCGCGACGGCGCGTAGCCGTCGAACAGTCGCTGCACTCCTCCACTTTCCGCGCAAATACGGGCGAAATTGGCAACGAGGGACAGACCGAAGAGTTCACTGCGCGGAAACTGCAGGACATATCGCAGAAACATAAGTAGCGGATCCTGTATCCCAAAGCACGGTCGCGAGAGGAGGCGCACATGGCGGCATTGGTCTTGAGAAGACTCATACAGGCCCTGGCGACGATCTTCGTGGTCGTGACCATCGCGTTCGCCCTGGGGCGCCTCAGCGGCAGCCCTGCCGCTCTTCTGCTCGGTGACAACGCTTCGCGCGAACAGATCGACGCTCTCGACGCGAGCCTGGGGTTCGACCAGCCGCTCTGGAAGCAGTACGTCGACTACATCGTCGGCATCGTCACCCGCGGGGACTTCGGCGACTCGTATCGCCAGCGCGGCATCCCCTCCATGCAGCTGGTGCTCGAGCGGGTCCCTGCATCCTTACAGCTCGGCGCCGTGGGGCTCGTCGCCGGGGTGCTGCTCGCCGTCGTCGCGGCAGTGGCGGTCCACGTCGTCCGGAGCGCCGGCATGCGCACGGCATTGCTGGCCCTGGGATCGGCTCGCCAGGCCATCCCCGACTTCTTCTTCGGGTTGTTGCTCGTGCTCGTCTTCTCGGTCGCGCTGGGGCTGCTGCCGTCGCTCGGCAACCGCGACCCGCTCGCGATCATCATGCCCGCAGCCACGATCGCGACGGCGCAGTTCGTCGTGTACCTGCGGCTGCTCGACAACGCGCTGGGCGAGCAGTCGCGGCTCGACTACGCCCGCACGGCCTACGCCCGGGGAGAGACCCGTCTGCGCGTCGTGGTGGCGGAACAGCTGCCCAACGCCGTGCTCCCCGTTCTCACCATCGCCGGCATCAGTCTCGGGTCCTTCCTGGGCGGGCTCGTCATCGTCGAGAACGTCTTCGCGTGGCCGGGCCTCGGCCAACTGATGCTGAGCGCCGTCTACGCGCGCGACTTCCCTGTCGTGCAGTCCGGGCTCATCGTCGTCGCCGTGCTTTTCATCCTCGCCAACGCACTCGTCGACGTCGTGAGCGCGCTCATCGACCCGAGAGTGAGACACCTCGCATGACCGTGCACTCCACGCCGGCCGGCTCGGCATTCGCCGAGAGGGCGCACGCCGAGCAGACCCCGCCGCCAGCACCCGACCGCGACACGGCTGCACGATTCGTGTGGCCGCGCCTGCGCCCCACGGAATGGGTGGGCGCGGGCATCCTCGCCGCGGTCGTCGCCTTCATCCTCATCGTTCCACTTCTGCCGGGGAGCGACCCGTACGGGCAGGACCTCTCGGCATCCTTCGCGCGTCCCTTCACCGACTGGTCCCACCCTCTGGGCACCGACATGCTGGGCCGCGACCTCGCGAGCCGGCTGGCCGTGGGCGGCCAGATCTCGCTCGGGATCGTCGTGTTCGTCGTCGCAATCAATGCGTTCGTGGGCATGGTGACCGGGATGATCGCCGGCTACGCGGGCGGACGGCTGGACAACCTGCTGATGGGCTGGGCTGACGTGCAGCTCGCGATGCCGCTCATCCTTGTCCTCATCGCCCTCTCCGCCGCCTTCGGGCCCAACGTCTGGGTCATGATCCTCACCCTCGCGGCGACGTACTGGGTGGGGTACGCCCGCGTCGCACGCAGCACGGCCATGTCGCTCAAGGGCCGCGACTTCGTCATCGCACCGCGCATCCAGGGAGCGAGCCCGCAGTGGATCGTCTCGACGCACATCGCACCGCACGTGGGAGTCCAGGTCCTCATCCTCGCCTCGGCGGACATCGGCGGAGTGCTCCTGCTGACCTCGTCGTTCGACTACCTCGGTCTCGGCGTGCAGGCGCCGACTCCGTCGTGGGGGCTGCTGATCAGCGAAGGCCAGAAATACGTGCGCGATGCGCCGTATCTGGCGCTGATGCCCGGCATCGCGATCTTCCTCGTGGTGATCGGCGTCAATCTCCTCAGCCAGCGCTTCACCTCCGAGCGTGAGCTCTCCGCCCTCCGCCGCCGGAAGAAGGTCCGCGCATGACTCGTGATGTGCTCCTGCGCGTCGATGACCTGGTCGTCGGCACCCGCGGGGAGAAGGGACGCGAGATACGCCTGGTCGATGGGGTCTCGTTCGAGATCGCGGAGGGTGAGGTGCTCTGCGTCGTGGGCGAGTCGGGATCGGGCAAGAGCCTGACGATGGCCGCCGTCCTCGGCCTCCTGCCGACCGGCGTCGAGGTCCTCTCCGGGCGCGTCGAGTACCGGGGAGAGGATCTGCTCGGCGCCGGCGAGCGCCGCCTGCGGGAGCTGCGCGGACGGCGGCTCGCGATGGTGTTCCAGGATCCGATGACCGCGCTCAACCCGGTGAAGCGCGTGGGCGCCCAGATCGCCCGCGCGGTGCGCCTGCACGCCGATGGCATGACCCGCGCCGAGGCGGACCGGCGCGCAGCAGAGCTTCTTGCTTCCGTCGGCGTTCCGGATGCCGCAGCCCGGGCTCGCGCCTACCCGCATCAGTGGTCCGGCGGCATGCGTCAGCGGGCGGTGATCGCCGCCGCCATCGCCCACGATCCGGACCTCCTGGTGGCGGACGAGCCCACGACGGCGCTCGACGTCACGATCCAGGCGCAGATCATGGAGCTGCTCGCCGACGCCCGGCGCCGGACCGGCGCGGCGATGGCGCTCATCACGCACGACCTCGGGCTCGTGGCCCAGACCGCGGATCGCATCGTCATCATGTACTCGGGGCGGATCGTCGAGTCGGGGTCCGTGTGGCAGCTCTTCGATGGACCTCGCCACCCGTACACGGCGGGCCTCCTGGCGAGCTTGCTCACCGCGGAGAGCGCGAACGGACGCGCCTATGCGATCCCGGGAGCGCCGCCGCAGCCCGCGGCCCGGCCCGCGGGGTGCCCGTTCGCGCCGCGGTGCCAGCTTCCGGCGAAGTCGGAGCGGTGCGTCAGTGAGGTCCCGGGCCTGCGCACGGTGGCATCCGATCACCTGTCCGCGTGCCATCACACCGACACAGTCACGCGCTTCGCCCAGGAGGTCGCCCGATGAGCGCCGCCGAACCCGTGCTGCAGATCGACGACCTGCACGTGCGCTTCTCCCGCCGCACGGGATGGCGCAGCCGTCACGTCGTGGATGCCGTCGACGGGGTCTCCCTCATCCTCCACCGCGGCGAGACGCTGGGCCTCGTCGGCGAGTCGGGATGCGGCAAGTCCACGCTCGTACGCACCGTGTTCGGGCTGAACACCCCGGCGTCCGGCGACATCCGCGTCCTCGGTCAACGGCTCGCCGACCTGCCGCCGCTCGCCCGGCGGCGACTGCGCAACCGGGTGCAGCTCGTGTTCCAGGACCCGTACTCGTCTCTGGACCCACGCCTGAGCGTGCACGACATCGTCGCGGAACCGCTGACGATCGTCGGACGCTACTCGAAAGCCCGCGTCGTCGAGCTGCTCGAGAGCGTCGGAATCGGCGCCGAGTCCCTGCGCCGCACGCCGGCGCAGTTCTCCGGCGGACAGCGCCAGCGCATCGGCATCGCCCGTGCCCTCGCGCTCGAACCCGAAGTCCTCGTCCTCGACGAACCGGTCTCGGCGCTCGACGTGTCGGTGCAGGCGCAGGTCATCAATCTGCTGCAGGACCTCCAACGCGAGCGGCAGCTGTCATACCTCTTCATCGCGCACGATCTGTCGGTCGTCCGGCACCTCTCCGATCGTGTCGCTGTCATGCGGCAGGGACGGATCGTCGAGCTCGGCGACCGCGACCAGATCTTCGAGCGGCCGCAGCACGACTACACCCGCACCCTCCTCGCCGCCATCCCGATCCCCGACCCGCACCTGCGGGCGGACGCACCACCCCGCATCACGCTCTGACCCCACCCGAACGAACAGAGGACCGTCATGACCCACCGTTCACCCCGCCTTCGTCGCGGACTCGCCGCCGCTGCCGCCCTCGCCGGCACTGCGCTCGTGCTCTCGGCCTGCGCCGGCGGCACCGGCTCCGGCTCGGCATCCCACGACCTCACCATCGGAGTCGTCGCCGAACCGGAGAAGTCGCCGGACCCGATCATCGACGGGTCGCTCGCCGGCTACAACATCTACTACAACCTCTTCGACCAGCTCACGGTCCTGGATGCCGACGGCAACATCCAGCCGTCGCTCGCGACGTCGTGGACACCGAACGCGGACTTCACGGAATGGACGTTCACACTCCGCGACGACGTGAAGTTCCACGACGGCGAGCCGCTCACGGCATCTGACGTGGTGTTCACCTATGAGACCGTGCTCCACACGCCGGACTCCGACAACCTCGGGTACATGGACATGCTGACCTCTGTATCCGCTCCGGACGACCACACCGTCGTCTTCGACCTCGACTCCCCGTTCTCCCCGTGGCCCTCGATCACGACTGCGCAGTCCATCGTGCCCGAGAAGGTCTACACCGCGCTCGGCTCGGAGGGCTTCGCCGCCGCCCCCGTCGGCAGCGGCCCGTTCACCTTCGTCAGCTGGCAGCGCGGCGTCGACTACGTCCTCAAGCGCAACGACGACTACTGGGGCGGAGCGCCGAAGATCGACAAGCTGACGTTCCAGACCGTCTCCGATGAGGAGGCGCGCCTGAACGGCGTCCTCTCCGGGAGCCTCGACATCGCCCTCATCTCGCCGAACCAGGTCTCCTCCGCCGAGGGCAGCGGCGTCGATGTCCGGTCCCGGCCCGCCAACGGCACGACCTTCCTCGGAATCAACTCGACGGCGGGCCCGCTCGCCGACGAGCGCATCCGTCAGGCCGTGTGGCATGCCATCGACCGCGAGGCTCTCGTGAAGACCGTGCTGAGCGGGCGCGCCGTCGCCAACGACCAGATCGTCGCTGCGAACGTCGCCGGCTACGTCCCCGACGCCGCAGGCCCCGCCTACGACCCGGCCACGGCGAAGGCTCTGCTCGCCGAGGCCGGCTACAGCGGTGAGGAGATCGACCTCGAGTACGCGACGAGCGGACGCATCCCCATGAGCGCGGAGATCGCGCAGGCCATCGCCGGCTACCTCGAGGCCGTGGGGATCACGGTGAAGCTCTCCGGCATGGATCAGGCAACCTTGTCGGGCCGCATCTACGGCACCGTCGACATGAAGGGCCTGTACCTGAACACCTGGGCACCGTCGACGATGGACGGCGATATGCCCGCGACCAACCTGTTCGCCGGAGGCCAGAACGACTACGCGAAGAGCCCGGAGACGGCCGCGCTGGTCGCGCAGCAGCGCACGGTCGCGGGAGACGATCGCATCGCGGCCTTCCGCGCCCTCGCGGAGGCGAACTTCCAAGGCGCCTATCTGGTACCCCTGTTCACTCCGGAGGCAGACTACGCCGTATCACCCAAGGTGACATGGACCCCCCGAGTCGACGGCGAGTACGACCTCGCCGACGTCTCCTACACCGGCTGATCATCCGGACGGGGAGGAACGGTCCACGCGTCCGCTCCTCCCCGTCATCCCTGGTTCCCTCACCGAAAGGCAGACTTCTCGTGACTCCCACCCTCCTGCGCAATGTCCGCCCCTGGGGAGGTGAGACGTCGGACGTGCTGATCGGAGACGACGGCATCCTCGAGGTCGCCCGTCCCGGGGCGATCGTCGGGGCGCCAGCCGATGTGATCGAGGGCGACGGCGGCATCCTGATCCCCTCCTTCAGCGACGTTCACGTGCACCTCGACTCGACCCGGATGGGCCTGCCCTTCCGCCCGAACACGGCGGGCGACACGCGCTGGTCGCACATCATGAACGATCGCGAGAACTGGCGGTCGGCGGAGCGGTCGGTCGCGGACCGAGCCACCTACACGCTCGGACGGATGATCGCGCAAGGCGCGACACGGGTGCGCAGCCACGCGCAGGTCGACGCGGATTCGGGACTGGAGAAGTTCGAGGGCGTGCTTGCAGCGCGCGCCGCGCACCGCGAGCGCGCAGCGGTCGAGATCGTGGCCTTCCCACAGGTGGGCATCCATCTGGAAGACGGCGTCCCCGACCTCCTCGACGTCGCTCTGCGCTCAGGCGCCGATCTCATCGGCGGCATCGACCCGTGTGAGATCGACCGCGACCCCGTGCGACACCTCGACACGGTGTTCGACCTCGCCGACCGGCATGGCGTCGGCATCGACATCCACCTGCACGAGGGCGGCTCACTCGGTCTCTTCTCACTGGACCTCGTGCTCGAACGCACCCGTGCGCTCGGCATGGCCGGGCGGGTGAGCGTGTCGCACGCGTTCTCCCTCGCCGCACGCTCCCCGGGAGTCGACCGCGCTCTCGAGCAGATCGCCGAGCTCGATGTCGCGCTCACAACGATCGCTCCGAAGGGCTCGCTGTCGGTTCCCCTCGATCTTCCTATCGAACGGCTCCTCTCGCTCGGCATCCGCGTCGGACTGGGAATGGACGGGCAACGCGACTACTGGTCACCGTGGGGCGACGGCGACATGCTCGAACGGACGTGGATGCTCGCCTTCACCCAGGGCTTCTCGCGCGACGATCTCATCGAGGACTGCCTCGCGATCGGCACGTGGGGCGGCGCGTCGGTGATCGACCCCTCCCTGGCCCGCCTTTCTCCGGGCGCCCGGCCGGGTCTTGCGATCGGCGACCCCGCCGAGCTTGTCGTCGTGCGCGGAGACACCCCGACGGCAGCCGTCATGGACCGCGACGCGGACCGCATCGTCATCCACCGTGGGCGGGTCGTCGCGCAGAACGACGAACTGCGGTGACCGTTCGGATCCTGGCGGTGAACTGCAACACCGACGCTGCCATGACGACCGCGATCGCGACGGCCGGTCAGGCGGCCGCGTCCGCGGGCACGACCGTCGTCGGGGTCACTCCGGCGTGGGGTCCGGCGTCAGCGGAGGGGTATGTCGAGAGCTTCGTCACGGCGGCTGCCGTCATGGATGCGGTCGCCCGCCGCACCGACGCGTTCGACGCCGTCGTGATGGCGGGCTTCGGCGAGCACGGCCGGGAAGGAATGCGGCAGCTGGTCCCTCAGCCCGTCGTCGACATCACCGAAGCCGCGGCGTTCGCCGCATGCCTGCTCGGCCACCGCTTCGGCGTCGTGACGACCGTGGGGTCAACCGTCGCCGGCATCCGCGACAGTCTGATGACGATGGGCATGAGCGCCCGGTGCAGTTCTGTCCGAGCGGCCGACGTGCCCATCTCCGCGATCGATGCCGATGTCGCCCGCACCGCCGACGCGCTCGAGGAGACCGGGCGCGCCGTCATGGTCGACGGCGCCGATGTGCTCGTCCTCGGCTGCGCGGGGTTCGCGGGCCTCGACGCGGAGCTGGAGCGGCGCCTCGGCGTTCCCGTGGTGGACGGTGTCGCCGCAGCCGTCCGCTTCGCCGAGAGCCTCATCGCGCTCGGCAAACGCACCAGTGCGCATGGTCCGTACGCGCCGCGCGCGGCGCACAAACGGTGGACCGGGGCGCCGCTCGGCTCCCTGATGAGCTCCGATTCGGGGGAAAGAACCCCGGAGTAGGATTCGGCTATGACGCTCTTCGACGGCATCTCCGCCCGGCTGATCGACACCGATCGGCTGACCGTGAACATCCTCGAACGCGAGGGCGACGACCCCGCCGCACCGGCCGACAGCACGGTCGTCCTCATCCACGGCAACGTATCGTCGAGCCTGTTCTGGCAGGAGCTCATGCAGGACCTGCCGAGCGACCTCCGCGTCATCGCGATCGATCTGCGCGGCTTCGGCGACACCGAGAGCCTGCCGGTCGACGCGACCCGAGGCGTCCGCGACTTCAGCGACGACGTCCATGCGACCCTCCGCGCGCTGGGCCTGGAGACCGCCCACCTCGTCGGCTGGTCGATGGGCGGTGGCGTCGTCATGCAGTACGCGATCGATCACCCCGCACTCAGCCTCACGCTGCAGGCGCCGGTCTCGCCCTACGGATTCGGCGGTACGCGCCGCGACGGCTCGCGCCTGACGGACGACGACGCCGGCTGCGGAGGCGGCGGCGCGAACCCCGACTTCGTGCAGCGTCTGACCGATCGCGACATGACGGACGCGGCACCGACGTCACCGCGGAGCGTCTTCCGTTCGGGCTACGTCGCGCCCGGGTACACCACCGACCACGAGGACACCTGGGTCGCGTCGATGAACACGACCTCCACCGCCGAGGGGAACTACCCGGGCGACGGCGCCGCGAGCCCGAACTGGCCGGGCTTCGCCGCCGGCACGATCGGCGTGCTCAACACCATGGTGCCGCGCTACTTCGACACGTCGGGGATCGTCGACATCGCCGCGAAGCCGCCGATCCTGTGGGTGCACGGCTCGGCGGACGCCATCGTGTCGGATGCCTCGTTCTTCGACCTCAACAACCTCGGCGCGCTCGGGGTCGTCCCGGGCTGGCCGGGCGAGGAGATCGCGCCCGCGCAGCCGATGGTGTCACAGACGCGCGACGTGCTGGAGGCCTACCGCACGGCGGGCGGCGATGTCATCGAGGTCGAGCTGGAGGGCGTCGGACACTCGCCGCACCTCGAGCGTCCGGCCCAATTCCGCCGCGCGCTGCTCGAGCGCATCGGCTACATCGGTCGGCCCGCCGACCCGGCGCCTCCCACCGAGGCGATCATCCTCAGCTCATCGGACTGAGGCGTCGTCGAGGTCAGCGACGGGCGTCGAAGAAGGTGCGCAGCAGCGCCTGCGCCTCGGACTCGTGGATGCCGCCGACGACCTCGGCACGTACGGGCAGGCGCCGGTCGCGCAGCACGTCGTAGACCGAGCCGGCGGCACCGGCCTTGTCGTCCCACGCACCGAAGACGACGCGACCGATGCGCGCCTGCAGGATCGCCCCCGCGCACATCACGCACGGCTCGAGAGTGACGACGAGCGTGCATCCCTCGAGGTTCCATGAGCCGAGGGATGCCGCAGCGGCGCGCAGCGCGACGACCTCGGCGTGCGCCGTGGGGTCGCCGGTCGCTTCGCGCAGGTTGAGGCCTTCGCCGCGGATCGCGCCCGCAGCATCCACGACGACGGCGCCGACCGGGATCTCCCCGGCCGCAGAGGCCTGCGCACCCAACTCGAGCGCGCGCCGCATGGCGACGTCATCGCTCGTCCGAGTGGGAAGGGTCACGGCTCCAGCGTAGGGGGCGGTTCTCGCCGGAGAGCTGCTTCGCGCGGAATGCGCCGGGCGCCGTAGGCTGAACCCCATGCGCGTGCACGTGGCCGACCACCCTCTCATCACCCACAAGCTGACGGTGCTGCGCGACGAGCGCACCCCGTCGCCGGTCTTCCGGCAGCTCACCGAGGAGCTGCTGACCCTCCTCGCCTACGAGGCGACACGGAACGTGCGCGTCGAGGAGATAGAGATCAAGACGCCCGTCACGACGACGAAGGGCGTGCGGATCTCGAAACCGCGGCCGCTCGTCGTCCCGATCCTCCGCGCCGGCCTCGGCATGCTCGACGGCATGGTGAAGCTCCTGCCGACCGCCGAGATCGGCTTCCTCGGGATGGCGCGCAACGAAGAGACCCTCCAGCCCTACACCTACGCCGAGCGGCTGCCCGAGGACCTCAGCGACCGACAGTGCTTCGTGCTCGACCCCATGCTCGCCACCGGCGGCTCGCTCGGCGCCGCGATCGACTTCCTCTTCGCGCGCGGCGCGCAGGATGTCACGGCGATCTGCATCCTCGGCGCTCCGGAGGGCGTCGCGAAGATCCAGGAGCAGGTCGGTGACCGCGACGTGACCCTCGTCCTGGGCGCGCTCGATGAGCGGCTCAACGAGAAGGGCTACATCGTGCCCGGTCTCGGCGACGCCGGCGACCGCCTGTACGGCACCGTCTGAACTCCGGCGACCCGACCCGGCGCCTCGACCTCGGCGAGGCCGCGCGTCAGAGCCAGCGGCGGCGCTTGAAGATCAGGTAGAGCACCGTGGGGAACGCCACCATGACCCCGAGCGCGACCGGGTAGCCGTACTCCCAGTGCAGTTCCGGCATGATGTCGAAGTTCATGCCGTAGACGGTGCCGATGAGGGTCGGCGCGAAGATGATCGCCGCCCACGACGAGATCTTCTTGACCTGCTCGTTCTGCTGCAGGT
Source organism: Microbacterium sp. (assembly GCF_017305435.1). Taxonomy (GTDB): domain Bacteria; phylum Actinomycetota; class Actinomycetes; order Actinomycetales; family Microbacteriaceae; genus Microbacterium. The sequence goes on from NZ_JAFKIP010000006.1 coordinate 279,361, forward strand.
TGACCTCGGTCTGACGTCGCGCCACGAGCGCGGAGTGGACCGTCAGCGCCTTGTCGAGCACGGTGCGGAACCCGTCGATGCGCTCGGTGACACGGATGGCGTGGTCCTGCACGTCGCGCAGCCGCCGCTGCAGCTCGATGTCGACGTGGTAGGCGTCGTGGCCGCGCTGAAGCCACTCGATGATCCCGACGAGCGGGTGCGTCGCCCGCGAGAACCGGATGAGCTCGCCGGACAGCTCGTAGATGCGGCGCGAGAGCGCATCGTCGTCGGAGTCGCCGAACAGGGCGTCCTCGATCTCGTCGATGTCGTTCTCGATCCCGGCGACGACGGGCTCGTACTCGTCCACCATGCGATCGAGCACCGCGTAGAGAACCGCCTCCGAGCCGAGCGCGAGCAGCTCGGGATGCTCCTCGAGCCTCCGGCGCACGGATGCCAAGTCGGGAGACTCCGCGTGCCGGATGGTGATGAGGAAGTCGGGTCCGGCGAACACGTGGAGTTCACCAATGTCGAGCTCCTCCCGCGCGTCGTCGTAGCGCGCGGGGCGCAGCACGACGAAGAGGGTGTCCCCGTAGCGCTCGACCTTCGAGCGCTGGTGGCCGACGGCAGCATCCTCGATCGCGAGCGGGTGCAGGTCGAACTCGGCCGCGACCGACGCGAGCTCGCTCGCGCTGGGCCGGTACAGCCCGATCCACGCGAAGCCGGAGTGCATCTCCTGCATGGTGTAGGTCTCGTCGAGCGAACGGGGCGTCGCCACACGGCGGCCGTCCACATAGATGGCGTTGTCGATCAAGGTCATGGTCGTCTCCGTACGCGCGGGCGCCCGGATCGCGGGCGCGCGGAAAAGCCGCGCACGCCGGTGGCATGCGCGCGAGTGCGCCACGGGTCGGCGGGAGCTCAGCGCAGGAAGACGCGAGCGGCGGACACCGCGGCGCGCGGACTATCGTCTGCCATGGTCGTCACCGCCTTCGCTCGGAGGCGCCGGATCGAGAGCATCGGAACGGATGCCTGGCGCCTCGGTGAGTATACGCCTCCGAGGTGACCGTCACCCGTCCGTACGGCGCCCGGTCTCCTGCTCCCAGAACTCCAGCTGCTGCGTGAGCGCCTTGGCGAGCTCGAACACCTGCTGAGGGGGGATCCGCACGCGCTGCACGACCCGGCCGGGGACGATCGTGACCGGGTTGCCGTCGGCATCCGACCCCGCCTGCGGCGGCCTCGCGAGCGAGACGAAGTCCATCACGAAGACGTCGGGCGTGTGCCACACGTTGGCGAAGTCGGCGTAGTTGCCGGGAACGACCTCGGGCGGCAGGTCGATCTCGAACTGGCGCGGTGCATCGTCGGTCATGGGGCGAGTCTAGGCTCAGGCCGCTCCGACGAGGCGCGCGAACGCGCTCAACCGGCTCACTCCCTCGGGGGTGCGCGGCAGATCGTCGAGGAGGCCGGTCGCATAGACGACGTACGCCGTGTGCTCCGCCCGCGACACGGCGACGTTCAGCCGGTTCTGCAGCAGCAGGAACTCGAGGCCGCGCGGCGCGTCGCGGCCCGACGACGCGGCGAGCGACACGATCGCGACCGCCGCCTCCTGCCCCTGGAACTTGTCGACGGTGCCGACCGGCACCCGATCGAATCCCGCGCCGGCGAGCGCTTCCTCGACGGTCACCTGCTGCGCGTTGTACGGCGTCACGACGATGAGGTCGTCCTGGTCGAGCGGACGGGCGGGAGCGCCCGCGCCGGGCGTCCAGGCGCGCCCGATGAGGTCCCACACGAGCGCGACGACGACCTCGGCCTCCTCCGGTGAGGCCGTCGCGTTGCCGGTGTGGCCGAGCGGCACAGCGAGCACCCCCGGCAGGACGCCCGCCAGGTGGCGCCCGGAGGTCGACTCATGCGCCGCGAGCCGCCCCTCGTACGACAGCTCCGAGACGGGCGCGGCGATCTCGGGACGCATCCGCCGCGTCTGCGCGAGGAAGTAGCCGCGATCGGCGGGGATGACGGCAGCACCGTCCATCACCCATCCGAGCGCCGACGTGTCGACGGGCTCCGGATGGGTGCCCTGACTCACCTGCGGGAGCTGCTGCGGGTCGCCGAGCAGCATCAGGCGATCGGCGGCGACGGACACCGCGATCGTGGATGCCAGGGAGAACTGCCCGGCCTCGTCGATGACGAGCAGATCGAGGCTGCCCCTCGGCACCCGCCCGGGATGGCTGAGATCCCACGCCGTGCCGCCGATCACGAACCCCTCGGGGTGCTCGGCGGCGAAGGTCGCGTAGCCGTCCTTCGCGATCGCGGTGAACGGTGGAGCGTCACCGCCCGCGCCGGCCTTGAGCGCCTTCGCGACCTGCGAGCCGGGAAGCCCCGCCGCGACGACACGCTCGAGCATGTTCTCGACGACGGCGTGCGACTGGGCGACGACTCCGACACGGAATCCCTTCTCGGCCACGAGACGCGCGATGACGTGCGATCCGACGTAGGTCTTGCCGGTGCCCGGAGGGCCCTGCACGGCGAGGTAGCTGTGGTCGAGGTCGAGGACGCTCCGGACGATGTCGCCGACGTCGTCGACCGCCACACCGTCGACCGCGAGTGCGTCCGAGTGTGCGAGCGCGCCGGAACGGGTGCGCGGCGCCCTCCGCAGGAGCAGGTCGGTCGCGGCATCCCGCGGGAAGGCGTCGGATGCCGACGGGGCAGCGGCGATCACGGCATCCGCCCAGTGGTCGATCGCGGCCTGCTGGCTGCCCGCCTGCGGGGGCGCCGGCGGGGTCAGCGCGATCGGGAGCTCCTGCCAGGTGAATCCGGCGAGGGAGTTCTCCTCGACGACGACGCCGTCGTCGAGTGCCTCCACGACGCGCACGGTGCGCGCGGCGTGGATCCAGCGCGGGCTGGTGTCGATCGGGAACGGCGCCGGCAGCTCGTACAGGACGAAGGTCGACGAGTCGGCGGTGAGTTTCGTCCCCGGGGCGAGGTCCCCGCGCAGCTCGACGACGCGCCGCTGGACGCGCGCGCCCTCGGGGATGTGCCAGTCGGTCAGCACGCGCGAGCGGTCGTGGTCGAAGACGACGACGTCGCGGGTGTCCTCCCAGATCGACACCGGCTCGCGCAGCCGCAGGAAGTGCGTCGCCCAGAACGTCTTCGCCTCGCGCGGGTAGTAGTCGATCGCCGCAGCGCCGAGCGCGAGCGCCGCGACGGCGCGGTCGTCGGGCTGCGACTGCGCCGCGGCGGCTGCGGCGAGCCGCCCGAGGGCTTCGGCGCGCGGCGACGGTTCGTAGGGGCGCTCGCTCTGATCGATGTCGGCGGACGGCATCAGGTGCGCCTCGCGGGCCCGGTCGACGAGCCAGTCACGCAGGCGCCGCGTCGAGACGCAGTCGTAGCGGTTGTAATCGGCGAGGTCGTCGAGCACGCTCTGCGCCTCCGCCGTACGCCCGGCATCCAGCAGCGTGCGTGCCTCGACGTACTTGACGATCGAGTCGTCGCCGCGCTGGACGTCGCTCGTGCGCACCTCGTCGCCCATGTAGAGCGGCTCGAGCTTCTTGATCGAGTACGACCGCGATCCCACGCGCAGCGCGCGCCGCACGATCGGGTAGAGGTCGACGAACACCCCCTCGCGCAGCAGCGTGTCGACCTCGGCCTCGCGCACGCCGTAGCGTGCCGCCATCGCGAGCAGATGCGTCGTCTCGTAGGGCGCGTAGTGGTAGATGTGCATGCCGGGATGCGAGGCGCGACGGAGCTTCACGACGTCCAGGAAGGTCTCGAGCGCGGCACGCTCGTCGGCGAACGAATGCGCCCACACCGCCGTGTACTGCTCGCGGTCGTCCACCCAGCCGAAGAGGTAGTCGATCCCCCACTGCGGTCCCGCACCGACGGGCGGCGTCTCGGTGTAGAGGGGGTCGCCCTCGAAGTCGAAGAAGATGTCACCGCGGTCGGGTCGGGGCAGCGCACCGATCGCTTTCGGGAACACGACCTCGTACGTGGGCACGGCGTGCGTCCCCGCGGCGAGCTCGGAGACGGGGAGGACACCGCCCGCGGGGCTCCCCAACTGCAGGCGCGCCTGCGTGCGCAGGCCCGAGAACGCGTCCCACGACATGCGCTCGGGCGCGTCGCGCGCGGCGGCGAGATCATCGATCGACCGGATGCCGGCACCACGCAGCCGATCGCGCTGCACGGGTCGCATGCCGGCGACCAGCAGGAGATCGCGATGCGCCACCACCTCGGCATCGCACGTCGCGCAGCGCCCGCAGGCGACGACGCGGAGCGCGCCGCGGTCATCGCCCCACGCGATGGGAGCACCGGCGGCGCCCGCGGGGAGGTCACGATCGGCGATGAGCGCGCGCAGGCGGTCTCGCCGCAACCGGAAGACGGGCATCAGGTCGCGGACCACATGGGTCGACGTCGTGCCGTCGCCGAGGAGCAGCTCGACCAGATCGCTGCGCGCCACCCCCAACCGGTCGAGCTGATCGACGTATGCCGCCAGCTGCATGAGCGCCGTCACCCGCGCGTGCCGGGCGAGCTTCGTGTCCTGCACGATCCACGCGCCGGCGTCGTCGCGGACGAGGAAATCGGCGAAGCCGACGAACTCCTCGGTGGCGAAGACGGCCTGGTAGACGACGGCGACATCGGGATCGGCGAGCGCGGCGTTCGTCTCGGCGACCGCCGCGGCGACGGCTCCGGCATCCGACGAGCGCGTCTCGGGAAGCTCGACGACACGGCCCGACTCGGGGAACCGCGCGCGATACGCCTCGAGCTGACGGAGCTCGTGCTGCGTCCCGAGCCGCCCCGCACGCTCGAGCGTCAGGTCCTGCGGCTCCTCGACGGCCGCCACGCGCCCGAGCTTCGCGTCGATCCGGCGAAGCCACGCGAACTCGCACTCGGCAGCCGACTTCAGATCGCTCGCGCTCCAGACGATGCGCGCGCCGTCGCCGCCGCTGTCTTCGATGTATCGCATGTCATCCTTCCGCGATCGACACTAGCCACCTCCTCCGACACCGCGGGCGAAGTGCCAGACTGGGCGGGTGAGCCAGCAGCTACCGTTCGAGAGCGTCTACCGGCACGGCTTCGCGCGCGTCGCGGCGTGCACGATCCCGGTCGCGATCACCGATCCGGCGCGGAACGCCGCGGCCGTCCTCTCCGCCGCACGCGCCGCGCACGACGCGGGCGCGGCCGTCGCCGTCTTCCCGGAGCTGTGCCTCACCGGGTACGCGATCGACGACCTGGTCATGCAGGACGTCGTCCTGGATGCCGCGCGCAGCGCGATCGCCGACATCGCCGCCGCATCGGCGGATCTCCGGCCCCTCCTCGTCGTGGGCGCCCCGCTCCTGCTCGGGTCGCGTCTGTACAACTGCGCCGTCGTCATCCACCGCGGGCGAGTGCTCGGCATCGTCCCGAAGACCTATCTGCCGACGTACCGCGAGTTCTACGAGGCGCGCTGGTATGCGAGCGGCGCCGACGCGCCCGATGTCGCCGTGATCGGGGATGCCGAGGTCCCGGTCGGCACGGACCTGCTGTTCGCGGCATCCGACATTCCCGGTCTCGTCGTGCACGCCGAGGTCTGCGAAGACCTGTGGGTGCCGGTGCCACCCTCCTCGCTCGCGGCCCTCGCGGGCGCGACGGTGCTGCTGAACCTCTCCGGCAGCCCGATCACGGTCGCGCGCGCCGACGACCGGCACCTCCTCGCGAAGTCGCAGTCCTTCCGCTGCAACGCCGCGTACGTCTACGCCGCGGCGGGCCAGGGCGAGTCGACGAACGACGTGTCGTGGGATGGGCAGACCATGATCTACGAGGCGGGGGCGCTCCTCGCCGAGACCGAGCGCTTCCCCGATGGCCCGCGCACGGCCATCGCCGACATCGACCTCGACCGGCTGCGTCAGGACCGGCTTCGCCAGGGCACGTTCGACGACAACCGCGTCCTCAGCGGAACCCACCGGCGGACGATCCCGTTCACGGTCGACATCGCGTCGGCAGCGGCATCCACCACGACGCTGCGGCGCCCGCTCGACCGCTTCCCGTTCGTGCCGGACGACCCGGCGCGCCTCGACCAGGACTGCTACGAGGCGTTCAACATCCAGGTCTCCGGGCTCGAGCAGCGCATGCGCGCGATCGGCTCCCCCAAGCCCGTCATCGGGGTCTCCGGCGGCCTGGACTCCACGCACGCCCTGCTCGTCGTGGCGCGCGCGATGGACCGGATGGGCCGGCCGCGCAGCGACATCCTCGCGTACACGATGCCCGGGTTCGCGACGAGCGACCACACGAGATCGAACGCGATCGCCCTCGCCGAGGCGATCGGCGCGACGACCTCGACGATCGACATCCGCCCCATGGCGACCGAGCTGCTGCGCGGCATCCAGCACCCGTACGCCGACGGCGAGCCGGTGTACGACGTCACGTTCGAGAACGTGCAGGCGGGAGCGCGCACCGACTTCCTCTTCCGCCTGGCGAATCAGAACGGCGGCTTCGTCGTCGGGACCTCCGACCTCTCCGAGCTCGCCCTCGGCTGGGCGACCTATGGCGTCGGCGATCAGATGAGCCACTACGCCGTCAACGCGGGTGTGCCGAAGACGCTCATCCAGCATCTCATCCGGTGGGTCATCGCACACCCCGACGACGGCGCCGCGCTGTCGCAGGAGGCGAAGGATGTGCTGCAGTCGGTGCTCGACACCGAGATCAGCCCGGAGCTCGTGCCCGCCGGCCAGGACGGCAAGGTGCAGTCCACCGAGGACACGATCGGACCCTACGCGCTCCACGACTTCGCGTTGTTCCACATCCTGCGCTACGGACTGCGGCCGTCGAAGATCGCCTTCCTCGCCGAGCAGACGTGGGCGGATGCCACGGCGGGCGCCTGGCCGCCGGGGTTCCCCGACGCGGACCGCTACGCCTACGACCGCGACGCGATCGTGCGGTGGCTGCGGGTGTTCCTGAAGCGGTACTTCGGCTTCGCGCAGTTCAAGCGCACCGCGATCCCGAACGGGCCGAAGGTGCTGCCCGCCGGGTCGCTGTCGCCGCGCGGGGACTGGCGGGCGCCTTCCGACGGCAACGCCGACGCGTGGCTGGCCGAACTCGACGCCGCCCTGCGCGACGCGGGCCGCTGACGGCGGCGCGTCAGGCGGCGGGGAGCAGCCCCACGGCGATCGTGATGATCCAGCCGTCCTGCGAGGCATCCGTCAGGGCGTACTGCATGTTCCGGTCGCGGAACCAGCCGTGCTGGCGCGTCGAGTCGAGTCGTACGCGCTCGGGTGACATCCGCACCCCCCGGCCATCGGCCTCGATGACGGCCTGCACGCTCGTCCAGTGGTGCAGCAGATCGTCGATGTCGTTCTCGTCGAACAGGTGCGAGTGCTTGCGCATGAGGCGCAGGTCGGCCGGCTCGGGGTGCGCGTCGCGGATGTCGATGCCGAGCGGCAGACCGGGGTCGCAGATGGCGACGACGGTCGCGGCGCGGAAGCTCGCGGTCACGATCGCGATCGGAAGGTCGGCACCATCGCGCGACGCGATGAGCCGCGTGTGGTAGCCGAATCCGCGGGGCGCTTCGCGTTCGATCTTCACGTCGGTCGGCTCGCAGCCGAGCCTCGCGGCGATGAGCTCCTTCGCGATGATCCGGCGGCGGTCGTGGACCGTCGTCCCCGGGTCCCAGCCGAGTCGCGCCGTGACACCCGCAGGTGCCGGAAGAAGAACCGTCTGCAAAGTCATCTCGCTCCGATCGCCGTGTCCGCGGTGGGACGTGTCCGATAGCTCATCTTTGCGCACCTCCGGGGCCGGACGGCAGAGCCGGAGGCCGTGAGTACTCGCTGCGGCGCATGTGAGACTGGAGGGATGAAGCTCCTCGTCGCCGCCCTCTCCTCCGAACTCGTCGCCTTCGAGGACGAGCTCGACGGATTCGAGCGCCTCGTCACGGGCCCCGGAAAGCTGCAGGCGACCTACGCGCTGACGCGGCGCCTGGATGCCGGGGGCATCGACGAGATCGTCGTCGTCGGAACGGCGGGCGCACTCGATCCGGAGATCGTGGGCGTGCACGACATCGCCGCGGCGATCCAGCACGACGTGAGCGACGTCGACGGGATCGCAGGCCAGCACGTCTCGCTGCCGCCGCTCGTGTCGACGGGGCGCGGGACGGCGACGATCGCGACCGGCGATCACTTCGTCGACGACGCGGATGCCGTGGCATCCATCCGCACTCTGGGCGCGACCCTCGTCGACATGGAGACGTACGCCTACATCTGGGTCGCCGGGCAGTTCGGCGTGCCGATCACGGTCCTCAAGGCCGTCTCCGACAACGCGCAGGACGACGCGATCACCGACTGGCGTGCCGCCGTGGCGGCCTGCAGCGCGGTGCTGCGTGACGAGGTCCGCTCCCGCTACGGCGTCTGACGCCGGCCCGGCCGTGTACGCCGAGACACGCCGACGCACGCCGGGCCCGGGGACGTGCGTAACGTGAAGGGCATGAACTGGTCGCTGCGCGCTCCGCGTCGCTCGCCCCTGCTGCAAGTGGTGAAGTCCGCCGTCGCGACGCTCGCGGCGTGGCTCCTCGCGGGATGGCTGATCGCCGGCCCGCCGCCCGTCTTCGCGGCGATCGCGGCGCTGCTGACGGTGCAGCCGAGCATCACGCAGTCGTTCGGGCGCGGCGTCGAGCGCACCGTCGGGGTCGTCGCCGGCGTCGTCGTGGCCTCGCTCATCGGCATCGTGTGGGGCGGCGGCTTCGGCGCGGTCGCCCTCTCGATCGTGTGCGCACTGCTCATGACGTGGGCGCTGCGGGCGACGCCGGGCACCGCGAACCAGGTCGCGATCAGCGCGATGCTCGTCCTCGCGCTCGGCACGGCGACGCCCGGGTACGCCCTCGACCGCGTTCTCGAGACGCTCCTCGGCGCCGCGATCGGGCTCGTCGTGAACCTCGCGATCGTGCCCCCGCTCGCCCTCGACCCCGCGCGCGGGCGCGTGGCGGAGCTGACGGCCGACACCGCGGCGGCGCTCGACCGGCTCGGCGACGCGCTCCTCGCCCCGCAGAACACGGCGTCGCTCGCGGCGCTCCTCGCCGAGGCGCGAGAGGTGCGCGGCGCGGTCGCGGCGGCGGAGCAGGCGCTCGGCGAGGCGCGGGATTCGCTCGCGTTGAATCCGCGGGGGCGCCGCTCCCGCGAGGAGGTGCGCGAGCTCGTCGATGCGGTCACCCGATTGTCTGCCATCACCACGCAGGTCACGGGCATGACCCGCGCCTTCGTCGACGACTACGACGTGTCGACGGCGACGGATGCCGATGTCGCCGCGATCGCCGAGCAGCTCCATCGCGCAGCGCACGACCTGCGCCTGGGCGCCCCGGGAGCGCTCACGGATGAGCCGCCGGCTCTCACCCGCCCCCTCGAACTGCGGACCGCTCCCCCGCAGCACTGGGTGCTCATCGGCTCACTGATGGTCGACATGCGCCGCATCCACGACGCGCTGGCAGCACGGGAGTGAGGCACGGCCGGTCTGCCCGGCTCAGCTCCGCACCGCCGCCTCCTGGCGGATGATGCTCGGCCCCTGCGGTGTCGCCTCGACCACGAGCTGGGCCGGCAGCTGCTCCTTCATCGCCTCGACGTGGCTGATCACCCCGACCGTCCGTCCGCCGACGCGCAGGTCGTCGAGCGTGCGCATGGCGAGTTCGAGCGTCTCGGGGTCGAGCGAGCCGAACCCCTCGTCGACGAAGAGCGTGTCGAGCCGGATGCCGCCGGCGCGCGCCGTCACGACTTCACCGAGCCCGAGGGCGAGGGCGAGGGACGCGAGGAACGTCTCGCCGCCGGAGAGCGACTGCGGCGTGCGCAGCCGTCCGGTGTGCGCGTCGAGCACGTCGATGCCGAGTCCCGACGCGCGCCCGCGCGCGGCGCGCGCGTCACTGTGGTGCAGCGTGTACCGACCGGCGGACATCTCCGCGAGGCGGACGTTCGCCGCCGCGACGATCTCCTCGAGCTCGGCGGCGAGCACGAACGTCTCGAGGTCCATCTTCATCGTGTTCGGGGCGCGTCCGGCGACGGTGTCGGCCAGGCGCGTGACGGATGCCGCATCAGCGGCGAGCTCGGCGACGTCGGCATAGGCGTCGTCGGCCCGTTCGGACAGGTCGCGCAGCTGCGACCACACGTTCTGGGCATCGCGCTCAGCCGCGATCGCGGCCGAGCGCGCGGTATCGGCGGCCGCGACGAGCGACGCCGCCTCCTCCACCTCGTCGCCCGTGACCTCGGCGCCGACGAGGGCGAGCTCCAACTCCAGGAGGCGCTCGCGCGTGGCGGTGATCTCGGCCGCATGAGCGGCCGATTCCCCCTCGGCCGCCGCGATCTCGGCGGGGGTGCGGAGCGCTGCGCGCACCGCACCCGGGGCATCGAACGGGCTGTCGACGAGGAGGCGCTCCACGTCGACGGTCGCGGCCTCCCACGCACGCTGCCGCTCCGCCATCGTCGCCCGCGCGGCGACGAGGGCCGCCGCCCGCGTGCGGCGCGCTTCGCCGTCCGCGATGCGCGCCGCGACGCTCTCGAACTGACCGCGCGCGCGGGCGACCGCCTCCTCCAGGCGCGCGATCTCCGCGTTCGCCGCCGCCTGCTCCTCGCGGTCGGCGAGCCGGCGCACGGTGAGGGCGTCACGTTCGGCTTCAGCCGCATCGGCGATCCGGTCGAGATCCGCCCGCTCCGCGGAGAGAAGGTCGACGTCGCGCGCCCCGGCCGACGCAGCGTCGAGATCCGTGCGCACGAGATCGAGTTCGGCCTCCAGGTCGGCGCGGTCACGGCCCCCGGCATCCGCCTGGGCGGCGGCGAGCTCGTCGCGCGCGGCACGTGCGGTCGCGGCAGCACTGTTCGCGCGCGCGTGGGCGGCGTCGCGTGTGGCCTCCGCGGCGGCGAGATCCTCGTCGGTGACCGGTGCCGACGCGGGGGCGGCGGGGTGGGGGTGCTCGCGGGATCCGCACACGGCGCAGGGCTCGCCGGGAGCGAGCGCGGCGGAGAGCTCACCCGCGTAGCCGGCGAGACGGCGCTGCAGCAGATCGGTGACGGCGAGGCCGGCCGCGGCGGCGGCGGCGCTCGCCTCGAGATAGGCACGCTCCGCCGCGGCCGCGACCGGCGCGTGCCGCTCGGCGGCGCGCGCCGCCTCGACGTGGGCTTCGAGCCGCGTGCAGCGCGCGCGGAGGTCCTCGGCGCGCGCCGCGACGGCGCGCGCCGAGGTGAGGCGTTCCTCCAGCGCGAGGCGACGGACCGGGACCTCCGCGAGCTGCTCGCCGAGCGCGGCGAGCGCGGCGTCCGTCTCGGCGAGCGCGGCGGCGTAGGCGGCGGCGCGCTCCCGCACCGGTGCGAGGGCGAGCTCGGCTTCGGCGGCATCCTCCCAGCGGGCGAGATCGGCCGTGATCTCCCGCACGGCGATCTCGGCGGCCTCGAGATCGACGTCGACATCGCCGGCAGGATCGACTTCGCGCGCGAGCTCGACCCCGCCCGCCCACGCCTCGTGCGCGCGACGCTCTTCGGCGCGCGCGTCGTCGAGTTCGCGAGCGGCGCGATCGGCGGCATCCAGGGGTGCGCGCAGCGCATCCGCGGCCCGCGCGGCGGAGAGGAGGGCGCGCTGCGCTTCGATCCGAGGGGCGTTGTGCTCCAGCTGCGTGAGCCGCGTACGCGCCTCGGCGCGCTCGCGGCTGCGGCGCGCGCGCTCGACGAGCTCGACGTGCGCGGCGGATCGCGCCCGGTGCTCCTCTTCGGCGCGCGCACGCGAGGTCGTCGCCTGATCGACGCGATACGCCGCCCGGCCGACGGCCGCCAGCACCGCGGCGGACCGTGCGGCGAGATCACCCCCGCCGGACTCCGTCGCGGGCATCGCGTCGTCGTCGCCGTCCGACCCGAGCGCGCGCTCGGCGATGAGGCGCTCGGCGAGACCGAGAAGGGTGCGCGCGTGCTCGCCCGCGGAGTCCAGGCGCTTCTGCGCCTCGCGGCGGCGCTCGTCGAGGTCGGCCTGATACTGCTCGAACCGGCGTGTCCCGAAAAGCGTGCGCAGGAGTATCTGCCGCTCGTCCCCGGGAGCGAGCAGGAAGCGCGAGAACTTGTTCTGCGCGAGCAGGATCACCTGCTGGAACTGCTGAGCGCCGAGGCCGAGGATTTCGCCGAGCGCGAGACCCACATCGCGCGGTTTCGCCGCACGCCCGATCCAGACGCCGTCGCGCAGCTCCTCGAGCTCGGCCCGCGCCGGCTCGGTGGTGAGCCCGCCGCCGCGTTTGGCGGGGCGGTCGTATTCGGGGGCGCGCGTCACACGCCACCGGGCGTCGCCGGCCGTGAACTCGAGGCGCACCTCGGTCGGATCGGTGAGGAAGCTATGGTCGCTGCGCAGGCGCTTCTCGCCGCCCTCGTAGCGCGGCACGGTGCCGTAGAGAGCGAAGCTCACCCCGTCGAGGATGCTCGACTTGCCCGTGCCCGTCCGCCCCGAGATGAGGAAGACGCCATCGCGGTCGAACGCGTCGAAGTCGACCCGCTGCATCTCGCGGAACGGCCCGAACCCGGTCAGCTCGAGCGCGTGCAGCTTCACGTCGCCACCGGCGCCGTGCTCCGCGCGACGCGGCCGCCCGTGCGCACGTCCCCGTCACGCTCCGCGCGCTCGCGCGCGCCGAGGACGTCGCGGACGAGTTCCGCCTCGCGATCCGACGCGCCCTCGCCGGCGCGTACGTGCACGAGGAACGCTTCGACGAGCTCGGCGTCGCTCTGCGCCGCCCGCACCCGCTGCGTATAGCTGCGGGTGTCCTCGGAATTGCGCGCCGGCGGTGTGTGCGCGACGGCGGCGCAGTGGGGGAAACGCTGCTGCAGCCGGCGCAGCGGATCGGCCTGCGGAACGGCGTCGGTGTACTCGACCGACACCCAGGCATCCTCCGCGTCGGCGTACGCGTCGCCCTGCAGGATCTCGTCGAACGCGCCGCGGAGCGTCCGCAGCGGGCGCGGGACCGGCAGATCGAGCCAGCGCGCTCCGGCGAAGCCCGCGGCATCCAGCTCGACGAGCCACGACCCGCGGGGCTTGTCCCCCTCGCCGAAGCTGTAGTGCAGCGGCGCCCCCGCGTACCGCACCCGGTCGGAGAGCTGCTGCCGCCCGTGGATGTGGCCGAGCGCCATGTAGTCGACGCCGTCGAACGTCTGGAGCGGCACGACGTCGAGGCCGCCCTGCTGGATGTCGCGCTCGAGGTGCGGCGTCGGCTCGACGCCCGCCGCGAAGCAGTGCGCGACGGCGACCGCACGCAGAGAGCCGCCCACCCCGGCGTCCGCACCACGTCGTGCCGCGAGGTCGGCGCGGACGAGGCCCATCGCGTGGGCGAGGACGCCCGCCTGCGAGGTGGCACCCGGCCATTCGTGGCGCAGGAGCGCGGGTTCGAGGAAGGGGATGCCGTAGATGTGCACCGGGCCGTGCTCGTCGCGCACGGTGATCGGCGTGCCGACTTCGGCCGGATCGGTCAGGACATGGATGCCGGGGCGCAGGAGCGCCGCCTGGAATCCCAGCCGGGCGGCGGAATCGTGGTTGCCGCTCGTGACGATCACCTCCGCGCCGGTGTCCGCGAGGGCGGCGAGCGTGTCGGAGAGCAGCCCGTAGCATGCGGCGGCGGGGGTGGCCGAGTCGAAGACGTCGCCCGCGACGATCACGACGTCGACGGCGTGCGCGCGCACCTGCACGACGAGCGCGTCGAGCACGCCGCGCAGCGCGTCGAGCGTGGAGTGACCGTGGAAGGTCCGCCCGATGTGCCAGTCGGAGGTGTGCAGGATGCGCATGTCTCCACGCTAAGCGCGGCCTCCGACATCGCCCGCGCGGCCCGCCGTCAGCCGCGCGCGCGGCGGCGCGCGACGAGGTCGAACAGGCCGAGACCGAACGCGACCACGAGGAACGCCGCGACCGAGATCATGCCGAAGGCGTACGCGTCGTGGAAGACGTCGATGCCGTGCCGCCCGGAGCCCTCATCGCGGTAGATCGCGGAGTAGAAGAGCGACAGGGCGACCGCCGTCCCGATGGCCGTCCCGATCCGCTGGCCGAGCTGCCCCACCGACCCGGCGAGGCCGCCCGAGCGCGTCGGGATCTCGGCGAGGGTGAGGGTCTGATTGGGCGCGACGACGAGGCCGGCGCCGGCGCCCGCGACGAGCATGACGGCCGCCATCACGTAGGCGACGACCCCGACGGGCACCGTGAACGCGACGATCGTGAGGGCGACCACCGCCACGAGCACGACGCCGAGGCCCCAGACGACGAGCGGGCGGCCGAAGCGGCCGACGAGGTTGCCGCCGTACCACGCGCTCACGGCGCTCGCCAGGGCGAACCCGATCGACACCATTCCGGCGTACACGGGCTCGAGCCCCACGCCGAGCTGCAGGAACAGCGTCGTCAGCAGGAACATCGCCGGGATCGCGGTGAAGTACGTCGCCGCGATGAGCGTGCCGTTGCGGAACGACGCGACGCTGAACAGGCCGAGCGGGATGAGCGGCGCTCGTCCGGAGGCCCCGTACCGGTGCTCCCACCAGAAGAAGAGGACGGCGAAAACGGCGAACAGGACGAGGGTCCACCACCGGCGCGGATCGTCGTCCGGCGACCCGGTCGTGAACAGGAAGGGCCACATCAGGGTCACGATCACGACGGCGAAGAGGATCAGCCCGACCGGATCCAGTTCGAGCCGGGAGGCACTCGGCATCCGCGTCTTCGGCAGCAGCCAGATGACGCCGGCGAGCACCGCGAGGCACAGCGGCACGTTGATCCAAAAGATGAACCGCCAGCCGTCCTGTGCCCCGCCGAGGGCGATCATGAGACCGCCGAGCGTCGGCCCGAACGCCGTCGCGATGCCGATCGTCGCGCCGAACAGCCCGAACGCGCGGCCGCGCTCCTTACCGGTGAACAGCTGCTGGATCGTCCCGATGACCTGCGGCATCTGGATGCCGGCGGCGAGTCCCTGTACGAGGCGTCCCGCGATCAGGACCTCCGTCGTGGGGGCGAGCGCGCACACGATCGACGTGACGGTGAACAGGCTCAGGCCGATGATGAACAGCTGCGTGCGCGACCGCTGATCGCCGAGGCGCCCGAACGGCACGAGGGCGAGACCGAACAGCAGGACGTAGCCCGAGACGACGATCTGCAGTTCGGTGGATGCCGCGCCCAGCGCCTGCTCGATCGACGGCAGCGCCACGTTGACCTTGCTGAGGTCGAGGATGGTGAGCGCAGCGACCGAGACGCACACCCAGAAGGCGCGCCAGCGCTGACCGTGCTCGAGGGGGATGCTGGCCGTGCCCGGAACCGTCACCCGTCCACGCTACTGCCCCGACGACGAGGCGTCTCGACGACGGCGGAGGCTTCCCGGGCGACGGCCCCGCACGACGATGGGCGGCTCGGAAGCCCCGAGTCGCCCATCGTCGTGCGTGGCGGTGTGTCTGCGGCCGTCAGCCCTGGCGGGTACGGCGACGACGCAGCGCCAGCAGTACCGCACCCCCGAGGACCAGCATCGCCGCGAGCATCGCCGCCGCGGTGACCGCTGCGGGGCTCTGGCCGGTGACCGCGAGCCCTGCCGCGGTGCCCGCGCCGGTCGAGGGGAGCGCGGTCGAGGAGGACGTCGGCGACGGCTCGGGCGTCGCCGACGGGTCGGCGAGGCGCACCGTTTCGGAGCTCGAGACGTCGACGAGCCCGTCACGGTAGCCGTCGTACTGCGCCGTCACGCTCGTGACGGCGGCGGGGACAGCGACGCTCGCCGTCCCGCCCGACAGGGGCACCGTCGCCGTCCAGCCGCCGGCGGCGCGCGCCAGCGGCGACACGGCAGTCGCGTCCGTGAACGTGACCGTTCCGGCCACGTCCCCCTCGTCGGCGGCGGTGACGCGCGCGGTGACCGTGCGCTCTTCGGCGCTCAGCGACGTCGTCGAGGCGACCGCGGTAATACCGGTCCAGTCGTGCATGGCGGTGAGGACCGCCTGCGGCACACTCACGAAGGCGCCGTGACGCGGGCTGGCGGGCAGGCCGCCCTGGGCGCGCACGTTCCAGTCGCTGCGCTGCGACAGCCGGTCGCTCTGGGTGCTCGAGGCGATCGCGTCGCCGCTGGTCACGAACGCGCGGTAGCCGCCGGCGCCGTAGTTGTCCACCAGGAAGACGTAGCCGTCGCCCGTGTTGTTCGGATCTCCCGCATTGAGCTTGACGATCTCGGGCCCTTCACCGGCCTGGCCGGTCTCCGCGGAGGTCATGTGCGTGTCGAGCAGCTGCCAGGTGGTGGACGGGTCGGCCGTCCAGCTGGATTCCGTCGTCGGCGCGGTGAGCACCTTCGAGCGCTCGAGGAAGATGTCCTTGCCCGCCTCGAGAGGGCCCGCGGCGCCGCCCTCCTCGTTCTTCGTGAAGCGGTAGTAGTAGTCCCCGATCTTCGTGACGGTGGAGTCGATGCGCGCGTAGCCGGTGTCCTGCCAGCTCGCCGGCGGCGCCGTGAACGTGCGGAAGTCACGGGTGAGCACGGCGAACATGCGTGCGTACAGGTTGTCGCTGTTCGTGTGGCTCGCGTCGGAGTACAGCCGCGACGCGAAGAACACGACATACGACTGCAGTTCGTCGTCCCAGTACGCTTCCGGCGCCCAGGTCATCCCGGCTGCGGGCTGATTCACCGTGATGCCGGTGTCCTCGCCGTTGGTGCGTGTCCACGTGACGAGGTCGGTCGACTCCCACACCTCGATCTTGAGGCTGCCGGCGGACTGGGCCGGGCCCCAGCCCGTGCCGCAGCTGATGCAGAGGTCGGTCGCGACCATGTAGTACTTGTCGCCGTCCTTCGAGCGGAGGATGTACGGGTCGCGCAGACCCGTCGTGTCGGTCGTCGACGTGATGACCGCGTTGCCGCCGTTGACCGGGGAGAACGTGAAGAAGTCGTTGCCCGACGTCGCCGCCTGGTAGATCTTCTCGTCGCCGTCGGACTTGAAGTAGGCCGCCGCGTAGCCCGCGTCGGGCGCCGTGCGCCCGTGCTCGGCGACCGCGACGGTGAACGTGCGCTCGGCGCTCGCCCCGTTGAGCTCGACGTGCGCCGTGAGCGTCACCTCGCGGTCTCCCGCACCGTACGCGGGTCGGGTGACGAGGCCGCCGCCGCGGTACGGGTCGGCGAGACCCGCCGCGGGAGCCGTGTAACCGGCATCCGTCGCCGTCACGAGAGCCGGGTCGGAGGAGGTCCACGTGATGGACCCGCCGTTGACGACGCCCGTCGTCAGGAGGGGGAGGTTCTCCGTGGTGCGGGTCGCGAGGACGATCGCGTCGAGGTCCGCCGAGACGTCGGGCGCGACGACGGTCACATCGAACGTGAGGGTCGACCCGAGAGAAGTGGCAGCGGTCAGGGTGACCGCGGTGTCGGTCGAGATCGCGCGCGAGACGACGCCCGTGGTCGACACGACCGACGGCGATGACGACGACCAGGTCAGGCCGACGCCGTTGACGGTCGCCGGCAGGGTCAGGTTCGACGAGACGTTCGTCAGAGCGGAATTGGCCCCGAGCATCTGGGCGATCACGTCGCCGCGCAGGAGCGCGGCGGTGGTCGCCTTCTTCTGATCGGCCGTCGGCATGCTCGCAGCGACCTCATCGGCCGTGAGCGCCACGTCCCAGAGCTTGACGTCGGAGACGTCGGCACGCAGCAGCGGGTCGCCCTGGTAGAGCGAGCGTCCGAGGTAGCCCAGCACGGCGCCCGTCGGGATGATCGAGCTGAGGGAGAGCGAGTGGGCGAGGGTGGAGATCTGCTGGCCGTCGCGGTACAGCGTCAAGGTGCTGCCGGAGCCGACCATCGTCAGCGTCGTGAAGCCCGGGTTGAGGCCTCCGCCCGCCGGCATCCTGCTCTCGCCGTTGCTGTTGCCGTTCTTGACGCGGATCGCGGCGAGCACCTGATCGGTGTATCCGCCCTGCGCCGACCGCGGGCTGAGGAAGATGTGGTTGCCCAGCTGCGTCGTGTTCCACGGCCCGACGCCGTCGCCGATGACCCACCCGAAGTGATTCGCCGACGTCTGCGTGGAGACCGTGTACTCGACGGTGAAGTCATTGTCCGATCCGGTGATCGACCCGGACGGCAGGGTGGCGTAGCCGTCCGCGCGGAAGCGCAGCACGTCGTCACCGCCGGCATCCGCGAACGAGGCGTCGGTCAGGCCGTTCAGCGTCGCGTTGCGGCCGTTGCCCGACACATCGAGCAGCGTCGTGCCGCTGTGCGACATGTCGTAGTGCGCGGTCGGCGGCGGCGCATCGGCGGCCGAGGCCGCGATCGGGGCCGCCAGCCCGATGCCGGTGACGGCGACGACGCCGGCGATGGTCGCGGCGATCAGCCGGCGCGGGGAACGTGCGTGCCCGGAGGGGCGCGAGAGCATGGGTGATCTCATCGTCGAGAGGCTTCCTCGTGATTAGGGTGGGATGGCGTGGGGGGCGAGGTGTCGAGCTCAGAGGCCCTGCGCGAGGCGGTAGTAGGCCTGGTTCCAGCGCAGCTCCTGCTGGAAGCCGCGGACCGTGGTGCCCTCCTCGATGACGGCGAGCTCGACACCGGCGATCTCCGCGAAGTCGCGGAACACCTCGATGCCGACCGCCGTCGTCATGACGGTGTGGTGCGCGGCGCCGGCGGTCAGCCAGCAGGCGGCGCTCGTCGCGAAGTCGGGGGCGGGCTTCCAGACGGCGCGGCCGACGGGCAGCTTCGGCAGGTCGGGGGCGTCGACGTTCTCGACGACGTTCGCGACGAGCCGGAAGCGGTCGCGCAGGTCGCTCATCGCGACGACGAGCGCCGGGCCCGGGTCGGCCGTGAAGACGAGGCGCACGGGGTCGTCCTTGCCGCCGATCCCGAGCGGGTGGATCTCCAGCCGCGCCTTCCGCGAGGACAGCGTCGGGGAGACCTCGAGCATGTGCGCGCCGAGGATCTTCTCGTCGCCCGCGACGAGGTCGTACGTGTAGTCCTCCATGAGGCTCGCACCGCCCGGAAGCCCCGCCCCCATGACGTTCGCGACACGAACGAGGATCGCGGTCTTCCAGTCGCCCTCCGCGCCGAAGCCGTACCCGTCGGCCATGAGCCGCTGCACGGCGAGGCCCGGGAGCTGCGTCAGCGCACCGAGGTCCTCGAACGAGGTCGTGAACGCACCGAAGCCCCCCGCCTCGAGGAAGGACCGCAGGCCCAGCTCGATCGCCGCACCGTCGCGCAGCGACTGGTGGCGGTCTGCGCCGGGGAGGAGCTCGTCGGCGACGTCGTACTCGTCGAGGTAGACCTGGACGAGCGCGTCGATGTCGGCATCGGATGCCGCAGCCACGGCATCCGCCAGCTCGTTCACCCCCCACGTGTTGACCTGCACGCCGAACCGGAGCTCCGCCTCGGTCTTGTCGCCCTCCGTGACGGCGACGTACCGCATGTTGTCGCCGAACCGGGCGAGCTTGAGGGTGCGCGCCGCCTGCCATCCCGCCGCGGCACGCTGCCAGTCCTCGACCTGCTGCCGAACGGCCGGGTTCGAGACGTGCCCGACGACCGTCTTACGCGCGACGCCCAGGCGCGTCTGGATGTACCCGAACTCGCGGTCACCGTGCGCGGCCTGATTCAGGTTCATGAAGTCGAAGTCGATCTCCGCCCACGGCAGTTCGACGTTCGCCTGCGTGTGCAGGTGCAGCAGCGGCTTGCGCAGCGCGTCGAGGCCCGAGATCCACATCTTGGCGGGGCTGAACGTGTGCATCCAGGCGATGATCCCGATCACGGAGTCGTCGCTGTTCGCGTCCAGCGCGAGCCGCCGGATCGCGTCGGAGTCGGTGAGGACCGGCTTCCATTCGACCTTCACCGGCAGCCCGGACAGGCCCGCGGCGACGCGCTGCGACTGCTCGGCGACCTGACGCAGGGTCTCTTCGCCGTACAGGCCCTGGCTTCCGGTGACGAACCAGACGGTCGCGGTCTCGAGCGAGGAGGAGAGGGGCATTTCGGGTCCTTCGGTTCTACAGATGGGCGACGGCGGATGCCTCGACGGCAAGCCCCGCGCGATAACGGTCGAGGTAGGCGGAGAACCCCGCGACATCCGCGGGGTCGGGGTCGGCGACGGATGCCACGGCATCCGCGAAGACGACCTGAGAGAGGTAGTCGGCAAGAGTCGCGTCGGCGGTCGGCTGCGCACTGCGGGCGACGGCGCGGCGGTAGGCCGCGAGCACGGCGATCCCCCACGCCCCGCCCTCCGACGCCGTGTCGCCCACCGCGACCGGCGCATCGAGCGCCGCGGCGAGGAACCGCTGCGCGACGCCGGCCGTGCGGAACACCCCGCCGTGCGCGAACAGGCGGTCGATGTCCACGCCCTCGCGCGCGAGGACGCGCATGCCGAGCGCGAGGGTCCCGAACATCCCGTACAGGTGCGCGCGCATGAGGTTGCCGAGCGTGAACTCGGCATCCGGTGTGCGCACGACGAGCGGCCTGCCGGCGGTGAGCCCGACGACGGGTTCGCCGGCGAGATGGTTGTAGGCGAGGACACCACCCGCATCGGAGGCCCCGTCGAGGGCTTCGCGCAGGAGGACGTCGAAGACGGCGTCGGAGTCGGCGGGGGCGCCCGAGGCCGCGGCGAAGCGCCGGAACAGCCCCGCCCACGCCGCCAGCTCGCTCGCACCGTTGTTGCAGTGCACCATCGCGACGGCGTCGCCCGCGGGGGTTGCGACGAGATCGAGCTCGTGGTGCCGCGCGGTGAGCGGGCGATCGAGCACGACCATCGCGAAGATGCTCGTTCCGGCGCTCACATTGCCGGTGCGCGGCGCGACCGCGTGGGTGGCGACCATGCCGGTGCCCGCGTCGCCTTCGGGCGGACAGAACGGGATGCCGGGGCCGAGGGAGCCCGACGGATCGAGGAGCGCGGCGCCTGCCGCGGTCAGCGACCCCGCGTCGGCACCCGCGGGCAGCGACGCCGGCAGGAGGGAGCGCAGCGGGGGGAGCTCCCCGGGTGCGAGACCGTCGAAGAGCGCGATGAGCCGTTCGTCGTAGTCGACCCCTTCGGCGGCGATCGGGAACATCCCCGACGCATCCCCGACACCCAGCACCCGCCGGCTGGTGAGACGCTCGTGCACGTAGCCGGCGAGCGTCGTGACGGAGGCGAGGCGCGCGACGTGCGGCTCGTGGTCGAGGACGGCCTGGCGCAGGTGGGCGATCGACCAGCGGAGCGGGATGTTGACGCCGAAGAACTCGGAGAGCTCTTCGGCGGCCGGGCCCGTGCTGGTGTTGCGCCAGGTCCGGAACGGCACGAGGAGCTCGCCGGCCGCGTCGAAGGCGAGGTAGCCGTGCATCATCGCCGAGACGCCGATCGATCCGACCGTCTGAAGAGCAACGTCATGCCGGACCTGGACGTCGCGGGCGAGGGCCGCGTACGCAGACTGCAGGCCCGACCACACGGCATCCAGCGCGTAGGTCCAGACGCCGTCTTCGAGCCGGTTCTCCCACTCGTGCGACCCGACCGCGAGGACCTGAGCAGGGTCGTCGGCGTCGACGAGGCACGCCTTGATGCGCGTCGATCCGAACTCGATGCCGAGGGCCGTCCGCCCTGACCGGATCGCTTCCGCTCCGCTCATCGGCGGTCGTCCGTGCTCTGGCCGTACACGTTCTGATAGCGCGAGTAGAGGGCGTCGATCGCGTCCTGCGGAAGGGGGATCAGCTCCCCCGCCTGTCGGGCGAGGTGGACCGTACGCGCGACGTCCTCGCACATGACGGCGGCCTTCACGGCGTCCTTCGCGGTCGCGCCGATCGTGAACGGTCCGTGGTTCTGCATGAGCACCGCACGCGAGCGGTGGCCACGGAGCGTGTCGACGATGCCGCGACCGATCGAGTCGTCACCGATGATCGCGAACGGGCCCACCGGGATCGGGCCGCCGAACTCGTCCGCCATCGCCGTGATCACGCACGGGATCTCCTCACCGCGCGCCGCCCACGCGACGGCGTAGTCGGAGTGCGTGTGCACGACCCCGCCCACCTCGGGCATGTTCCGGTACACATAGGCGTGCGCCGCCGTGTCCGACGACGGCGAACGGTCGCTGCCCGGCGTGCCCGGGACGACCGCGCCGTCGAGGTCGCAGAGGATCATGTTGTCCGGCGCGAGGTCGTCGTAGGAGACGCCGGACGGCTTGATCACGAAGAGGTCGCTGCCGGGCACGCGCCCCGACACGTTGCCGCCCGTCCAGACGACCAGCCCGTAGCGCACGAGCTCGCCGTGCAGGGCCGCGACGTCCGCGCGCACCGCGTCGATGCGCGCCTGCAGTTCGGCGCCCGCCGTGACGCCGGCCGCGGTCATCGTGCTCTCCGCTTCGTGAGAGCGCGCTGCAGGAGCACGAACACCAGCAGGATGCCGCCGGTGATGATCGTCAGGTACTCCGGCTTGATCGAGCCGTCCTTCGTGATGATCATCCACAGCGCCGCCAGGACGAGCGAGCCGACGACGGAGCCGAGCACGTACCCCAC
The DNA here is from genome assembly GCF_017305435.1 of Microbacterium sp. Taxonomy (GTDB): domain Bacteria; phylum Actinomycetota; class Actinomycetes; order Actinomycetales; family Microbacteriaceae; genus Microbacterium. The sequence goes on from NZ_JAFKIP010000006.1 coordinate 301,724, forward strand.
TCCTCCGGTGAGCAGCGTGCCGCCGATGACGACGGCGGCGATCGCATCGAGCTCCCAGCCGATGCCCGTCACGTTCTGCGCCTTGCCGCCGACCTCGGCGGTGTAGACGACCGCGGCGACACCGGCGAGCGCGCCGCTGATGACGTAGATCCACACACGCGTGCGGGCGACACGGAGGCCCATGAGCTGAGCCGACGACTCCGCCCCGCCGATCGCGTAGATCGTACGGCCGGTGCGGGTGCGGTGCAGGAAGAACACCGCTGCGATGACGACGATCACCGCGATGAAGAAGCCGGGAGTGAGGACGAGGTCGTTCACCTTCGGCCCGTCGATCAGCTTGAAGTCGGTCGCCAGCAGGTGGATCGGCGCGTCGTCGGGGGCGTGCACCGGCACCGTCGACAGGATCGAGGCGAGCCCGCGGGCGAGGAACATCATCGCGAGCGTCGCGATGAACGGCTGCACGTTGAAGTACTGGACGAGGACGCCCGAAACGAGTCCGAACAGGGCTCCGAACACGACCATCAGGACGATCGCGACCCAGCCGTTGACCCCGATGTCCATGAGCATGACCCCGGCGACGGACGTGAAGGCGACCACGGCGCCGACCGACAGGTCGATGCCGCCGGAGAGGATGACGACGGTCATGGCGACGGCGAGGATGATCGTCGGCGCGAAGCTGACGAGCAGGCTCGACATCGTGCCCAGGTGGAAGACGCGGCCATAGGCGATCTCGGCGTAGACGAGCATGCCGACGAACAGGACGACGGCCGCGAGGGTCGGGATGAGCGACTGGCTGCGTCCCCAGACGCGCGCCCAGGCGGCGCCGCGACCCGGCGTGGACGCCGCGGCTGCTCCTGCGCCTCCGGCGGAGCGTTCCCGTGTGGTGGGTGCGCCGCTCATGCGACGGCCTCCTTCGACTGCGTGGTTTCGGGCTCCGCTGCGGCTCCGGGCTGCGCCGTCGGCGGACCGGCGTCGGGGGTGCGCGGTCCGACGCGGCGGCGCAGGACGAGCGAACGGACCCGCTCGGACTGCAGCAGCACGAGGGCGACGATCACGATCGCTTTGAACGCGGGGGTCGCGGCGGCGGACACTCCGAGGAAGAGGACGGTCTTGTTCAGGGTCGCGATCAGGAGCGCGCCGACCGTCGAGCCGACGATGGAGAACTTGCCGCCGGCGAGGGACGTGCCGCCGATGACGACCGCGAGGATCGCGTCGAGCTCCATCTGGTAACCGGTGCCCGACACGTCGACGGTCATGACCTCGGAGACCGTGAAGAGCCCGCCGACGGCCGCGAGCGCGGCGGAGAGCACGTAGACGGCGATGAGGATGGGGCGCGGACGGATGCCGGCGAGCCGGCTCGCGTGCGGGTTGATGCCGATCGACTCGATCATGAGCCCGAGGGCTGTGCGCCGCATGACGAGCGACACGATCACGACGATCGCGATCGCGAGGACGAAGCTCAGCGGGAGCCCGAGGAACTGCCCGTTGGCGAGGGCGCGGAACGGCGCGTTCTCGGCGTTCGTGTTCTGGCCTCCGGTGATGACGCGTGCGATGCCGCGCCCAGCGAGCATCATCACGAGCGTGCTGATGAACGGCTGGAGGCCGACGACGGCGACGAGGAAGCCGTTGACCGCTCCGAGCACGGCGCCGAGGAGGACGGCCAGCCCGATGGCGGCGAACATGGCTCCGACGGATGCCGGCTGGTCGAGGCTGCTCAGCGTCACCATCGCGATCGCCCCGCCGACCGCCATGACCGAACCGACCGAGAGGTCGATGCCGCTCGTGGCGATGACGAAGGTCATGCCGAGCGCGATCATGACGATGGGCGCGGATACGCGCAGGATGTCGAGCACGTTGCCTGCGACCTGGCCCGTCGTCGGGTTGATCCCGATCGCGAGGTAGCCGGGGTCCTTCAGGGTGTTCAGTGCGAGCAACAGGGCGATGCCCACGATGCCCCAGAACCAGGGGGTGCGAACGAGCGCTCTCACGCGGTTCATGCCGATTCTCCTTCGACGGTCTCGGCGAGTCGGTCGGCGCGGGCCTCGGCCGCCTCCTCCGAGTCGGCGGCGATGATCGAGACGATCCGCTCGGCCGTCACATCGGGGCCGTTCACGACCTCGCCGACCTTCTGGTGGTCCTTCATGATCACGATGCGCTCGGAGAGGCGCACGACCTCCTCGAGCTCGGAGGAGATGAACACGACGCTCATCCCGCCTTCGGCGAGCTCCGCGACGGTCTCCTGGATGTCGGCCTTGGCGCCGACGTCGATACCGCGCGTGGGCTCGTCGAGGAGCAGCAGCTCGGGCTCGGTCGCGAGCCACCGCCCGAGCAGGACCTTCTGCTGGTTGCCTCCGGAGAGCAGGCGGATGGGCCGGTCGGGGTCGTTGGGGCGCACACTGAAGCGCTCCATGTACGTCGTGACGAGGCGATCGACCTCGCGCGCCGGCACACGGCGCAGCCAGCCGCGCTGCGCCTGTACGGCCAGCATGATGTTCTCGCGGATGCTGAGGTCGCCGACGATGCCGTCCTCGCGACGGTTCTCGGTCGAGTAGGCGATGCGGTGGGCGAGCCCGGACACCGGCGTCGAGATGCTCGCGGGCGAGCCGTTCACGCGCACGTCACCGGCATCCGCCTTGTCGGCACCCACGATGAGACGGGCGAGCTCCGTGCGGCCGGATCCGAGGAGACCCGCGAAGCCGACGACCTCGCCGCGGTGGATGTCGATGTCGGTCGCCGCGAGCGCGCCGCTGCGGGCCAGGCCCGTCGCCGCGTACACCGGGGTGGCGGAGCGGTCGCGCTCGTCGACCTGGCGGTTGGAGCCGAGCGCTCGCAGCGCGCCGAGGTCCTTGCCGATCATCTTCGAGATGAGCGCAGTGCGGTCGAGGTCGCGCGTCAGGTACTCGCCGACGAACCGTCCGTTGCGCAGCACCGTGATCCGGTCGCTGATCGCGTAGACCTGGTCGAGGAAGTGCGAGACGAAGAGGATGGCGACGCCCTGGTCGCGCAGGCGCCGGATGACGCGGAAGAGCATGTCGACCTCGGCGGTGTCGAGGCTCGACGTCGGCTCGTCGAGGATGAGGACCTTCGAGCGCGTCACCATCGCGCGGCTGATCGCGACGAGCTGCTGGAGCGCGATCGAGATCGAGGACAGCGGCGCCTTCGGGTCGAGGTGGCCGAGTCCCATCTCGATCAGCGCCTCGTGTGCCCGCGCGTGAGTCTTGCGCCAGTCGATGCCGAAGAGGGAGCGCACCTCGTGGCCGAGCATGACGTTCTCACCGATCGAGAGGTTCGTGCAGAGGTTGACCTCTTGATACACGGTGGAGATGCCGGCGGCCTGCGCCGAGGCGGTCCCGGAGAAGCGGCGCTCCTCACCGAAGACGAGGATCGACCCGGAGTCGATCTGGTAGACACCCGTCAGCGCCTTGATGAGCGTCGACTTGCCGGCGCCGTTCTCACCCATGAGGGTGTGCACCTCGCCGGGCAGGAGACGGAAGTCCACGTCGTCGAGCGCCTTGACACCCGGGAAGGTGATGGACGCGCCGCGGACCTCGACGATCGGGAGGGGTTCAGTCACCACGTTGAGACTTCCTCATTGAGTATGCGTGTCACCGCTGGGAGTGGTGGAGGGTGGTGGGGTGGGGACCGCCGCGGGGACGGCGATCCCCACCCCGGTATTTGTGCGGGGCGCGGGGCCGGCTTAGAAGCCGAGACCCTCGTCGAGCGCCTTCTGGCCCGCCTCGGGCGAGTCGAACGTCGCGCTCTTGACGATGATGGTCGAGTCGACGCTCTCACCCGCGAGGGCCTTCTTCACGGCATCCACCGCGTCGGTGCCGAAGAACGGGTTGTACTGCGCGACGAAGCTCAGGTCGCCCTTCGCGAGCGCCTCGAGCGCACCCTTCGTGCCGTCGATCGTGGCGATCTTGACGTCGGTGCCGGGCTTGAGGCCCGCCGCCGTGACGGCCTGCGCCGCGCCGATGCCCATCTCGTCGTTCTGAGCGAAGATGAACTGGATGTCGTTGTTGTTGGCCTTGAGGACCGTCTCGATGACGGACTTGCCCTCATCGGTCTTCCAGTTGGCGGTCTGCGCGCCGACCTTGTTCCAGCCCGACTTGCCGGCGATCGCCGAGTCGAAGCCCTCGTTGCGCTCGTTGACGACCGACAGACCGGGAACGCCCTCGAGCACGAAGTAGTTCGCGCCCTGCGGGAAGGCGGTGACCGCCCACTCGCCGACGGACTTCGCGACCTGCGTGTTGTCGGGCGCGATCCGGGTGACGTAGAGGTCGCTCGGAGCGTCGACGCCGCGGTCGAGCAGGATGACGGGGATCTCCGCCTCCTTGGCCTTCTTCAGCTCGTCCTCCCAGCCGGATGCCTCGGTCGCGGTGAGGAGGATGACATCCACCTCGTCGTTGACGAAGGTCGAGAAGGCATCGAGCTGCGACTTCTGGTCGCTCGGGCTCGCGGCGGGGGCGTACTTGAGGTCGAAGCCGGCATCCTTCGTGAAGGCGTCCTTGATCGCCTGCTCGTTCGCGTTGCGCCAGCCGCCCTCGGGGCCGACCGCGACGAAGCCGACCGTGACGACGTCGTCGCCACCGGCGGCGTCGCCCGTGCTGCCGGCGTCCGCACCGCCGGAGCAGGCGCTGAGGCCGGCGACCAGGGCTCCGGTCGCTGCGAGCGTGAGCAGTCCGCGGAATCCGCGCTTGGTGATGTGCATTCTTTCTCCTCCTTGAGAAGCCCCGCGAGCGCGGGGCGTAGGCTGCGCCGACGGGCGCGGGACAGTGCGGGTGCATGGAGGCATCGGGTGCCTTCGAAGAAGATTGTGCGCGCTAACAACCCGTCAGCGCAAGTCGTTTCGGCATATTCGTTACGGTTCTGTTACCGCGAACACGTCCGGCCGAAGATCAGCTCGCAGGAGGCGCAGTCGAGGCGCGGACGACGAGCTCGGGGGCGATGAGTTCGTGTATCGCGGTGTCGTCGCCGTCGATCGCGGCGATGAGCAGACGCAGCGCGAGGGAGCCCAGCGCGGTGAAATCCTGACGCACCGTCGTGAGCGGAGGCAGGAAGTGCCGCGCGTCGGGAAGGTCGTCGAAACCGGCGACGCTCACATCCCCCGGCACGCGCATCCCTCGATCGACGAATCCGTGGATGAGACCCAGCGCCATCTGGTCGTTCCCCGCGAACACGGCGGTCGATCCGCCGAGCTCCCTCGATGTGCCGATCCGGTACCCGGAGTCCGAGGTCCAGTCGCCCTGCGCGACCCGCCCCTCGGACAGGCCGCGGTCGCGCAGCTCGTCGCGCCACCCCTGCCAGCGGGCGCGGGCGTCATACCAGTCCAGGGGGCCGGCGACGTGCGCGATCTCCCGATGCCCCTGCTCGACGAGGTGCGCGACCGCCATCCGCGCGCCGGCGTATTGATCGACGCCGGCGGTGTGCAGGTGTGCGTCGGGCTCGGACTTGATCACGAGGGTCGGCATGTTCGAGCTGTGCTCGCGGAACAGCTCCAGCGCCGACGATCGGGGGGCGATGACGCACAGGGCATCGATCCCCTGCGCGACGAGGTCGGCGATCCCGGCCGAGATGGTCTCGGCGTCCTCGTCCGAGGTGGCGAAGGCGCTCACCGAGTACTGCTGCGCGCGGGCGGCGCTCTCGATCGCCCGCAGCGTGCTGTTGGGGCCCCACTGCACGGGACTGTCGACGAGGACGCCGATGCGCATCGTCCGGCTCGTCGCGAGCGCGCGGGCGATCGAGCTGCGGGTGTACTGCATCTCGTCGATCGCCTTGACGACCCGCGCTCGCGTCGACTCGCGGATGTTCGGGTGTCCGTTGAGCACGCGCGACACCGTCATGTGCGACACTCCGGCGGCCCGCGCCACGTCGTAGATGCTGGGCTTCTGCCAGCCCCGGTGCGCGTCTTCGGACATTCGTCCCCTCTTCCTCGCTGCGGTCATCGTAGGCGATCCACAGGCGCAGCAACGGGAGCGCCGTGCGTCGCGGCTACGCTCGAACGATGGGGAAGGACGACGACTCGGCGGTCGAGGCCGCGACGCGTGCCGCGCAGGAGAAGGTCGACGAGGCCGTGGATGCCGCGGTCGAGGCGGTCGATCGGGCGATCGACGAGGCCACCGGCGTGCCCACAGACGACGGCGAGATCGAGACGTTCACCCACGATGGCGCGAGCCTCATCGCGGAACGGCGGGGGGATGCCGCGGCATCCCGCACCCTCGTCCTCGTCCACGGGATCGGGATGGGTCGCAAGGTCTTCGCCGACCTGTCGCTGCGCGCCGAGGACGATGCGCTCGTCGTCGCGGTCGATCTGCCCGGCTACGGCGATGCCCCGGAGCCGGCGCGCACCCCCACGATCGAGCGCATGGCGGACCTCGTCGCCGCCTACCTGCGTCATCTCGGTCGAGGGCCGGTGATCCTCCTCGGGCACTCGATGGGGACGCAGGTCGTCACGGAGGTCGCCGTGCGGCATCCCGGCGCCGTCTCGCACCTCGTGCTCGTCGCCCCCACCGTCGACCGGCACCACCGCCGCGCACTCACACAGCTCTTCCGCCTCGGCCGAGACCTTCTGGGTGAGAGCGCGAAGGTGCTGCTCCTCGGTACGCGGGAGTACCTGCGCGCCGGCCCGAATCTGCGCCGCAAGATGCGCGCGATGCTCGTCCATCGCCCCGAGCGCTCCTACCCCGCGATCGACGTGCCGACGCTCGTGATCCGCGGTGAGCTCGACGTCGTCGTGCCACAGGAGTGGTTCGACGAGGTCGTCGCCGCGATCCCCGATGCGTCGTCGTTCGTCGTCGAAGGACACCACCACGAGACCCTCATCCGTGACGCAGAGCCGGCGGGCGCAGAGATCCGCCGCTGGCTGCGCGCGCTACACGACGCCGCGGACGACGGCGCGCGGTAGGCGAGAAGATCAGGGCGCGGTGAGGTCGGCCACGAGCTGCGCGATCTCGGACTCGTCGAGCGTCATCCCGATGTCGGTGAGGCGGTGCCGGAGCGCCTGCTCGACGGTCGCGGCATCCTCCCCCTGCACATCGGCGCGCATCTGCGCGACGAGGCCGTCGAGTCGCTCCTGCTCGGACGCGGTGTTCTGCTCGAGCACCGGCTCGTCCTGCGTGTCTTCGGCCATGGGGTCCCCCTCGCTCATGCCTCGATGACGCCATCGTCGCCCGGCGCCCGCCGGATCGGCAGGGGCTTGACGACCGGGGATGAGCGGGGTACCGGCTGGCAGCGCTCAGCCGACGGAGCGCTGTTCGAGGAGCCCCGCGTGGTCGGGGTGCGCGTCGAACCAGTCCGCGACGTACCAGCAGACCGGCCGGACGGTGCGGTCCGCACGCTGCTCGATGTCGGCGACGGCGCGCTCGACCACGTCCGCTGCGTAGCCGCGTCCGCGGAACGCGGGCACCGTATAGGCCCGAGTCAGAGCGAGCGTCCGCCCGTCATCGCGGTAATCGAGGACGCTCACGAGGTCATCGCCGCGGTGCAGGGTGAAGCGCGAGGCGTCCTTCTCGTCGGAAAACCGAAAGCCCGTCATGTCTCCACGCTACGCCGCCGAGCCGCTCCCGGCGCCGATTGTGCACTCTGTCACATTCCGTCACGAAACCCGGGCGCGCGACGTGCGGTTTGACACAGTCCGCAACCGTTCGTCATAATCAGGCTCATGACTGACAACGCACGCACTCTGTCCGCCCGGGAGGCGAACGGATCTGCCGGCATCATGATGCCGCGCGTTGCCATGTGTTGCCGAATGTGTCTCTGACGGTCATCCCCGCCGGGTCCGCCCTCGTCTTCTGAACGACGAGACGGCAGACCCCCGAGTCACCGGATGTCTCCGCCCACAACGCGGCTGACGGATGCCTCGCACACCGGCCCCTCCCCCTTCATCGTCGCCTGACGTCGGTGACAAAGGGGCCGCTCTCGCAGCACACACCCGAATCCGACGGACACGCGCACGGCGCACCGCCCGGGTTCCGCCCCGAAGGACTTCTCCTCATGTCGACCACCGCCCTTCTCGACTCGCCCGCCGCTCCCCTCGCTCCCGCCACGACGCCGCGTCACCTGCACGCCGTCGATGCGGCCCCGGCATCCGTCCCCGCCTCCGCTCCCACGACCGGCGCGATCCCGGTGGGCACCGCCCCGCGCGGCTTCGCCCTGTACGTCGGGCTCGATGAGCTGAAGGCCGCCGCCGACGGCGTCTCGCTCTCGACGATCGTCACGGCGCTCCGTCAGACCCTCGCCGAGCTCGCTCCGCAGGCGGAGAGCTACGCGACCGTCGCGCTCGCCCCCGCCTCCGCCGGTGGCCGCGACGTCGATGTCGTGCGCCTCGCTCTGCACGAGCCGAGCGCCGTCGCCCGCACGAAGACCGAGGAGCCCGACCAGGACCACGTGCCCGGGGGCGTCACGATCGACATCTCGCGCCGCCGCGTGCACATCGACGGCGAGGGCGCCGCGCTCACCTTCAAGGAGTTCGAGCTGCTGCAGTACCTCGTCCTGCGCGAGGGCCGCACGATCGAGCGCACCGAGCTCGTCTCCTCGCTGTGGAGCCACGCCGACGACGGCGAGGCTCCCGGTGAGCGCACGATCGACGTGCACGTGCGTCGCCTGCGCGCCAAGCTCGGCCGCTACGAGGACATCGTGCGCACCGTGCGCGGCATCGGCTACCGGTTCGACCGGCACGCGGACGTCGTGATCCGCTTCGGCCACGGCACGCCCTCTCCCGACCGATTCTGACGACGCGCGAGGACGACGCCGCGGGTGCGTCGGTGTCCGGTGAGTGACGTACAGTGACGGCATGACGACGCGGGTGAGGATGCCGAGGCCTGCCGCCGCGCCCGCTCGTGACCCTCGCCCGGCACCCGAACGCCCGATCGAGACGGAGTACCGTCCCCGCACTCCGATCGACGCGCACCGCGCGATCGCGCTGCAGCAACGCGGGACGCACGACCCCGCCCAGACGAGCACCGCGGGCGTCATCTGGCGCGCGAGCCGTACCCCCGCGGGCGTCGCGACCCTCGCGATCCGCGTCGAGCGCGCGCGCGTGCGCGCTGCGGCATGGGGGCCGGGCGCCGAGTGGGCGCTCGATCAGCTACCTCGTCTGTGCGGCGCCGACGACGATCCGATCGGGTTCGACCCGCACCGTCACGCGCTCGTCGCCGAAGTGCACCGGCGCCACGCCGACCTGCGCCTCGGTCGCACCGACCTCGTCTTCGATGCCCTCGCGAGTGCCGTCTTCGAGCAGAAGGTCACGGGCCTGCAGGCGTTCGGCGCGTGGCGCATGATCCTGACCTGGTGCGGCGAGCGCGCGCCCGGCCCGACCCCGCGCCCGATGTTCGCACCGCCCGCCGACTGGCACCTCGTCCCCAGCTGGACCTGGCATCGCGCGGGGCTCGAGCCGCCGCAGTCGCGCACGATCGTGGCGGCCGCCGCGCGCCGCGCGTCGATCGAACAGGCAGCGGGGGCGGCATCCACGGGCGCCGAACGCGACGCCGTCTTCACGAGTCTGCCGGGCGTCGGCGTCTGGACGAGCGCGGAGGCGCGCATCCGCGCCTTCGGCGACCCGGATGCCGTGAGCGTGGGCGACTACCACCTCGCCCATCAGGTCGGCTACGCGCTCATCGGCACGCGGGTCGACGACGACGGCATGGTCGCGCTCCTCGAACCGTGGCGTGGCCACCGACAGCGGGTCCTGCGCCTCCTCGCGCTGAGCGGGGTTCTGGAGCCCCGGCGGGGTCCGCGTCTGGCGCCCGAGGATCACCGCGCTCGCTGACTCTTGTGGGTGTCGGATGCCCCCGTCACACTGGCGGAATGACACTGCAGCTGAACCCCTACATCAACCTCCGCGGCACCGCCCGGGAGGCGCTCGAGTTCTACCGATCGGTGCTGGGTGGGGACCTACGGGTCACCACGTTCTCGGATTTCCCCGAGATGGCCCCGCCCGGTGAAGAACACCTCGTCATGCACGGGCAGCTGACGACGCCCGACGGGCTCGTACTGATGGTCTCGGACGTCCCGTCGACGATGGAGTATGCCGCGCCCGCCGGCTTCTCCGTGTCGGTGAGCGGCGACGAGGCCGAACGTCTGCAGCGCGTGTGGGATGCCTTGGCCGACGGCGGCACCGTCACCGCGCCGTACACGACGCCGCCATGGGGTGGCACGTTCGGCATGCTCACCGACCGGTTCGGCGTCGAGTGGATGATCATGTGCGACGACGAGGGCGCGGGCGGAGACGACACCCCTACAGTGGAGTCATGACCTTCACCGGCGCCGACGACGGCAGTGCGAAGACCGGCTGGCCTCGCGGCCGCTGGGGCTGGCTCGCAGGGACCGTCGTGCTCCTCGTGCTCGGCGTCGTGATCGGGCTGATCCTCGGCAGCGTCTGGCTCGGGCTGACCCTCGCGGTCATCGTCTCGATCGGCTGGCTGATCGCCTACGAGTCCTGGCGCGGGCGCATGCCGCACCGAGGAGACCCCTGGGATGACGGCGCGCAGCTCTGAGCCGCACCCGCACCACAATCGCCCGGCTCAGTAGTACACGGCGAGGCGCCCGCGAGGGCCGTCGACGACCTCGACCGGGGTATCGAAGATCTCGCTCAGCACATCGCCGCGCACGATCTCGTCGGGGGTCCCGAACGCGACGACCTGACCGTTCTTCATCGCGACGACCCGGTCGGCGTAATGCCCCGCGAAGTTGATGTCGTGGAGGACCACGACGATCGTGCGGCCGAGCTCGGTCGCCGCGCGGTGGAGGTGGCGCATCATCTGCACGGCATGCTGGATGTCGAGGTTGTTGAGCGGCTCGTCGAGCAGGACGTAGTCGGTGTCCTGCGCGAGCACCATCGCGACGTACGCGCGCTGACGCTGTCCGCCCGACAGCTCGTCGAGGTAGCGCCCTTCGAGCCCTTCGAGCCCGAGGAAGTCGATCGAGCGGTCGATGATCTCCTCATCACCCTCCGTCAGGCGCCCCCGGGAGTACGGGTAGCGACCGAATCCGACGAGCTGGCGCACCGTGAGTCGAGTCACGAAGTGGTTCTCCTGCCGGAGGATCGCGACGACCTTCGCGAGATCGCGCGAGCGGGTGGATGCCACGTCGTGCCCCGCGATCGAGATCGTCCCGGCATCCGCTTCGAGCAGCCGCCCGATCATCGTGAGGAGCGTCGACTTGCCGGCCCCGTTCGGCCCGATGAGGGCGGTGATGCCGCCCGCGGGCAGATCGAGGTCGATGGGACCGATCGAGACGTCGGTGCTGTAGCGCTTCTCGACGGCGGTGAGCGAGATCACAGGCGCCCCTTTCGCAGCAGGTGGACGAGGAAGAACGTGCCGCCGACGATCTCGACGATGATGCCGACCGACCCCGCGGCGTAGAAGACGTGCTTCATGACGACGTAGGCACCGCCGAGCACGACGAACCCGACGAGCCACGCCATCGCGAACATGCGGCGATGGGAATACGTGTCAGAGAGCTGGTAGGTCAGCATCGCGACGAGGAACCCGAAGAACGTCATCGGTCCGATGAGCGAGGTCGACACGGCCATGAGCACCGACACGCACAGGAGGGCCAGGATCGGATCGCGGCGCCCCGGCGAGCCGAGGCTCACGGCGACCGGGCGCCCGAGACCGAGCAGATCGAGGCGCCCGGCGCCCCACCACAGCGCCGTGACGGCGAGCGCGGCCAGAGGGATCGCGATGGGGAGGTACGTGGCATCCGCGTTGGCGACGGAGCCGATGAGCCGCGCGGTGAGCAGGTCGAACTCGGTCGGGGTGAGAAGGCGCTGCAGGAACGTCGAGAACGCCGCGAGGGCGCCGCCCAGGATGATCCCGACGAGCAGCATGATCTGCACGTTGGCGTAGCGCCCCGACAGCAGCCAGCCGTAGAGGGCGCCGGAGAACACGAGCATCACGAGGATCTGCGCGAGGTAGGCGCCGACCCCCTGCACGGCGAGCGCGCCGGCGACGCCGAAGAAGAAGATCGCGGCGGTCGAGATCGCGGTGTAGAGCGATTCGAACCCCATGAGCGACGGGGTCACGATGCGGTTGGCGGTGACGGTCTGGAACGCGATCGTCGCGATGCCCTGACAGAACGCGACGACGACGATCACGATGAGACTCGTCACGCGCAGCTGCGCGATGCGCCAGAACCCGTCGGTGCCGAAGGGCAGGGGATTCTCCCACGCGAGGATGCCGAGGGCGATCGCCGCGGCGAGAACGCCCAGCGCGACCATGGTGACGCTGTAGCGGCGCTCGCGAGCGCGGGAGGCGAAGGCGCCGGTGCGGCGGGGACGCGCAGCGACGGCCGCTGCAGCCGGTCGGGCGAGAAAGGGGGTGGTCTCAGGCACGGCGACGCTGCCTCAGGAGCAGGAGGATGAACACGACCGACCCGACCATCGCGAGGATGAGCGACACCGGCACCTCGAAGGGCATGTTGATGACGCGCGCGACAATGTCGCACGCTGTGATGAGCGCGATGCCGCCCAGGGCCACCCAGGGCAGGTTCGAGCGCAGGTCGTCGCCGCGGACGAGCGAGACGACGTTCGGCACGATGAGGCCGAGGAACGGGAGGTTTCCGACGACGACGGTGACGACACCGGCGGCGAGGGCGATGAGCCCCGTGCCGATGAGGATGACGCGGTCGTAGTCGACTCCGACCCCCGTGGCGACGTCCTTGCCGAGGCCCGCGATCGTGAAGCGGTCGGCCGCGACGAAGATCACGGCGACGACGAGCAGCACGATCCACAGCGGCTCGTACTGGCCGCGCAGCACCGAGGTGAACGACCCCGTGAACCAGATCGCCATGCTCTGCAGCATGTTGGTCGACAGGGCGATGAAGGTCGAGACGGCGCCGACGACTGCGCCGAGCATCATGCCGACGATCGGCACGATGATCGACGACGTGAGCATCACTCGGCGCAGGAACAGGAAGAAGAGCATCGTGCCGAAGAAGGCCGCGAGGACCGCGCCGACCATGCGCGCCATGAGGGGAGCCTCGGGGAAGAGGAGCATGACGAGGAGGAGCCCGAGCCCCGCCCACTCCGTCGTACCCGTCGTGGTGGGTTCGACGAACCGATTCTGCGTCAGCATCTGCATGACGAGCCCGCACATCGCCATCGCCGCTCCGGCGAGGACGAGCCCCACCGTGCGGGGGACGCGGGTGATGAGGAACATCTCGCCCCCGTCATCCGCTCCCCACACGTCATAGACGCCGACGAACAGCGACGTCACGACGAGCGCCGTGACGACGGCGAGCCCGCCCAGCAGCGGCCAGGTGAAGAGCCGCTGCCGGGCGCGCTGCGCCGTCTGCACGGGCTGCTCAGCTCTCGAGCGCGTCAGCCAGCGCGTTGAAGAACGTCGTGTACGTGACGATGCCCTCGTTGAGATAGGTGCCGGCGGGCATGTACACGACCCGGCTGTTCTTCACGGCGGGCACGTTCTGCAGCGCCTCGGACGAGGAGATGAGGTCGTTCGCCGGCTTGTACGCCTCGTGGGTGTTCTCGCTGACCCCGGCATCCCGGTCCATCACGAGGATCCACTCGGGGTTCGACGCGGCGATCGCCTCGACCGAGATGTCGTCGCCCTGGTGGTCGGTGGAGCCGTCGGAGGCGAGTGCCGGCGTGAGTCCGAGGATGTCGAACACCGGGCCGAGCGTGCGGCCGGTCGTCGGGGCGGCGTAGTTGATCTCCCCGCCCGAGGTGATGACCGCCATGACCGACGCCTGGCCGTCGTACGCCTTCTTCACGCGCTCGATCGACTTCTCGAAGTCGGCCACGAGCTTCGCGGCCTCGTCCTTCTTGGCGAAGATCTCGCCGAGGACCGTGACCTGACGCTTGAGCTCCGCGTCGAAGGGCTCGCCCTCGCGCGGGTCGAGCTCGACGATCGTGGCATCCGGGACGAGGGTCTGGAAGTCGCCGTAGTACGACGCGAAGCGCTGACCGTTGACGATGAGGTCGGGGTTCGCGGCAACGACGGCCTCGAGGTTCGGCTCGCCGTGGTTGCCGAGGTTGATCGTCGACGAGCCGTCCTCCTTGTAGGACAGACCGGCCGGGAAGATGTCGAGCGGAGCGGCGACGACGTCGATGCCCCAGCTGTCGAGCACCGAGATCGTGCGGTTGTCGGTCGCGACGACCCGCTGCGGCGGGAGGGCGACGGTCTGTTCGCCGTGGTTGTCGGTGACGGTGACCGAGGTGGCGGCGGCATCAGCGGTCGTCTCGGCGGGCGCGGCGGAGCCGGCGCAGCCGGTGAGTCCGAGCGCGGCCGCGAGCGTGGCCGAGGCGAGCGTGAGCGTGCGGGTACGACGTGTGATGGGCATGCGTGACGTATCTCTCCGGTTGTGTGCAGGGATGCCGGGGGTGCGGCGCGATGTGCAGCCGCTCCAAGCAAGGTGAGGCTATCCTAAGTAATGTGACCTCGTCGACTTCCCCTACCTCCTTTCAGCTGGATCGCCGCGGACAGGAGCTGCGCTTCCGCTCCGTCCGTCTCGCCGCACGCGAGTGGGTGACCTCCGAGTACGTGCGCGTGCGCCTCGAAGGCGAGGAGCTGCGCGGCTTCGACTCTCCCGGGTCGGACGATCACATCCGGATCTTCTTCCCCGCAGGTGAGACCTCGTCGGTCGAGGAGCTGCGCGCCGCCCCCAGCCGCGAGTACACACCGCTCGCCTGGGGAGGCGGTGACGGCGCCGCAGGATGGCTCGATCTCGAGTTCGCCATCCACGGCGGTGCCGGCGATGCCGGCGATGACGTGGGCGAGGGTGTCGCGGCGCCGTGGGCCGCGACGGCCGAGATCGGCGCGCCCGCCGGCGTGGGCGGGCCGCGCGGGTCGCTCATCCTCTCGGGGCGGCCGGACGCTTGGTTCCTCGCGGGTGATGAGACCGCCGTCCCCGCGATGCGTCGCTTCGCCCGCCTGATGGATGCCGCCGCCGTCGGACGCATCCTCGTGGAGGTGCCCGATCCCGACCGTGAGCTGCCCATCGAGGCCCCCACGGGTGTCGTCGTCGAGCAGGTGCACCGCGGCATCCGTCGCCCGGGGACCGCGCTCGCGGCACGCCTCGACGAGCTCGGTGGGGCCGACCGCCCGACCGGCGACGTGTTCGCGTTCGTCGCGGCGGAACAGGCCATCGTGAAGACCGGCCGCGCCCTGCTGCTCGAGCGCTGGGGCCTCGATGCCGATCGCATCGTCGTCAAGGGCTACTGGAAGAGCGGCGAGAGCGAGTACCACGCGCCGCACTGACCTGCGGCGGCGGCATCCGCTCGGGCGCCATGAAGCTGCGCGCGCGCCACATCTTTCTGGCGCCCGCGCAGCTTTCTGGCGCGCGAGCCGGTTCGCGGCGCAGCCCGGGCGCACCGCCCGCTGATCAGGCCGGAGCGTCCTCGTCCTCTTCGGGATTGAAGTGGGATGCCTCGTCGCTGTGGCCCGCCGCGACACCGTCCGGGTCGGGCGGGATCGTCCCGTCCTCGCCGAGGCCGCCCGGCTTGGTCGTCACGTCGTCGTCGGCCGGTTCGCCGGTGCCGTGCGTGCCGTTCTGGGTGCTGTTGTCGTCGCTCATGCCGCGAGCCTAGGCACGCGTGCGCCGCGCGTCAGGGGGCTTGACCCACCCGGACGCCCGTGCTCAGCGGGGATGTCACATCTCTTCGTGGGTGTCCGGGTCGCCGTCCCACAGCCGCCCGCGTTCGAGGGCGGAGATCGCCTGCACCTCGGCATCCGTCAGGGTGAACCCGAACACGTCGGCGTTCTCGATCTGACGCTCGGGCGTCGCCGACTTCGGGATCGGCGTCGAGCCGAGCTGCGTGTGCCAGCGCAGCACCGCCTGCGTCGGCGTGACGCCGTGGGCGGATGCGACGTCCGCGACCGCCTGCTCGGTGAGGAGCTCGCTGCGGCGGGCGAGCGGGCTCCAGCTCTCGGTGCGGATGCCGTGCGCCGCGTGGAACGCGCGCAGCTTCGCCTGCGGGAAGTACGGGTGCATCTCGACCTGGTTGACGGCCGGCGTGACACCCGTCTCGTCGATGAGGCGCGTGAGCATCGCCTCGGTGAAGTTCGAGACGCCGACGGAGCCGACGAGGCCCTTCTCGCGCAGGTCGATCATCGCGCGGAAGGTCTCCACGTACCGGTCGACGCTCGGGTTCGGCCAGTGGATGAGGTACAGGTCGATGCGGTCGAGGCCGAGCCGGTCGAGCGACGCATGCGCCGAGTGGATCGTCTCCTCGTAGCCGTGCTCGCGGCCGGGCACCTTCGTCGTGACGATGAGCTCGTCGCGGATGCCGCTGCGCCGCACCGCCTCGCCGACCTCGCCCTCGTTCCCGTAGTTGACGGCCGAGTCGAGCAGCCGGTAGCCGTTCTCGATCGCCGCCCCGATCGCGGCGATGCCGTCGTCACCGGTCAGCTTGTACGTCCCGAAGCCGAGCTGGGGGAAGGCGGTGCCGTCGTTCAGGGAGACCGTGGGAATCGTGACCATGGACTCTACGGTACGCCGTCGTCGGGGCGGGGTCGCCGTGCGGCGCCAGTGCTCACCGATCGGACGCGGCGAGCAGCTCTGCGATGACCGTCACGACGCCGGCGTCGGCGTTGGACGGCGCGCGGTGGCGGGCGACCGCGGCGACATCGGGGTGCGCATCCGCCATCGCGTATGACCAGTCGGCCGCCTGGAGCAGTTCGACGTCGTTGAGGTAGTCGCCGAAGGCGGCCGTCTGCGCCGGGGTGACGCCCAGCGCCCGCTGGAGGTCCCGCAGGGCGACGCCTTTGTTCACGGTCGAGTTCATGACGTCAACCCAGTGCCGGCCGGACACGACGACCTGGTGCGTCGCGCGCAGGTCGTCGAGCGCGCGAGCGGTGTGCGTCTCTCCCCCGTCGAAGTCGTAGATCGCGAGCTTCAGCACCTGATCCGTGACGGCGAGGAGGTCGGGCACGATCTCGAGCTTCGCGTAGTACTTCTCCACCTCGGCGACGAACTCGGGGGTCGTGTCCTCGACGTAGGCGGAGAGCTTGCCGCACACGACCAGCCCCGCGCGCAGCGCGCCGCCGGCGACGAGGCCCCGGATGCGCGTGACGAGGGATGCCGCGACGGCGCCGTCCACGGCATCCGACGACACCTCGTCGTCACCGCGGACCACGAACGCACCGTTCTCGGCGATGTAGTCGAGCTCTCCGGGAACGCGGGCGAACATCTGCTGCAGCGTCGCGAGCTGCCTCCCGCTCGCGGGGGCGAAGGCGATGCCGCGCGCGGCCATCTCGCCCAGCAGCGGCCAGATCCCTTCGGGGATCGACCCGTCCGGCAGCAGGAGGGTGCCGTCCATGTCGACGGCGATCAGGCGGATGTCGCGAGGAGTCACCCCTCCATCCTTTCAGCGCTTCTCACGGCGTCTCGCGTACGCCGCCGCGTCGCGGCTGGAGAGCGCGAGAAGGATCAGGACGTCGAGTCCGAGCGGAACGAGCCCGACGTCGATCGTGATCTCCTGCCCCTGATCCCACCAGCCCGCGAACGCCGCGCAGATGGACAGGGTCGTCACGCTCATCACGACCACCCGCGCCCAGTTGCGGCCGGTCCAGATGAGACGCAGCAGCACGGTGTCGACGGCGAGGACGATGACGGCGGTCACGACCACGACGACGACCGCTGCGCTGCGCTCGTCGTCCGTGAGCGTGTCGATGTCCGCGACCGCCTCGGGCGCGAACGCCGCCGCGATGAGGACGACGGTGCCGGAGAAGATGCGCAGCGCCAGGAGGAGCACGGCTGCCATGACCGCCGCGGGGCGCGGCATCGTCGGGTCGTAGCCCGTGGGGCGGAGGAGCCGCGTCGCCGGTTCGAACGCCGGGCGTCGCTCGTGCGGATCGCTCATAAGGCACCTCCGTCCGCCTGGGCGGCATCCGCGGTGGGCACGGCGTGCCCGGCATCCACGGCGCGGAGGTCGAGGATCGGCAGATCGCCGTCGGTGCGGATCGAGTCGCCGCCGCCGTTGCGTGCGTGGTACCCGGTGGAGAAGTCCTTCAGGACCTCCACCGTGATCGCGGATTCCGCGCCCGACACCGTCCGCACGACGTGGTCGCGCTCGATGTCGGTGTCGGCGTCGATGCGGTGCGTGATCTGCAGCGTGAACAGCGAGAGACCGACCGACGTGTCGAAGGTCGCCGCGGCGAGCCAGTCGACCCGGCGGCCGCCGGGGAGCAGCCACCCGTCGGGGCAGCGCCAGAAGCGCACGTGGTGGCGTTGGGCGGGGTTGCCGTCGACCTCCTGCTGGTAGGCGAGATCCTGCTGCCGCCCGAAGAGGAACAGCGGACTCACGGGTGCCTCGTCGTAGCTGCGACGGGTGAGGGTCGACGTCACGATCCGCCACGACGAGCGGAGCGTGACGGGGTCGGCGCGCCGCCACCCGGAGCGCTCCATCGCGGCGATGAGCTGCTCCGCGTCGCCCATGAGCGCGAGGTTC
The DNA here is from genome assembly GCF_017305435.1 of Microbacterium sp. Classification (GTDB taxonomy): domain Bacteria; phylum Actinomycetota; class Actinomycetes; order Actinomycetales; family Microbacteriaceae; genus Microbacterium. Next base: position 320,130 of record NZ_JAFKIP010000006.1, read on the forward strand.
ACCGGGTCGCCCAGGAGCCCGTCGCTCGTCCGGGCCCGCCCGATGAAGTAGTCGGGCACGTAGATCGTCGTCAGGATGCGGTGCAGCCGCGGCAGCACGAGGTAGGCCAGCAGCACCCAGAAGGCGATGCCCGCGGCGATGCCCCACCACCCCAGATGGAACGTCTCGGTGAGGTTGAGGTAGGCGAGCCAGATGGAGGCGAGACCGGCGAACGCGAAGAAGAACCAGTCCAGCGCCGTGCCGAGCGACCACGCACGGCGGCGGGGCGTCTCCGGAGCGGTCATGCCCACACGCTACCGGGGGTCGACCCGAAGCGGGGGCACGGGATGGCTCCACTGTGCCCCGCGCGCTAGCGTGGGGGCGTGACCACGCCGATCGATCCCACCACGACCACCGCTTGGACCGAGCTCGCAACGCTCGCCGAGGCCCTCGAGCCCGACCTCCGCGGGTGGTTCGCCGACGACCCCGGGCGCGTCGGGCGCCTCAGCTTCGAGGCGGGGGACCTCCACGTCGACCTGTCGAAGAACCTCGTCGACGACCGGATCCTCGCCGCCCTCGTTCAGCTCGCGGAGGAGACCGGCGTCGCGGAGCGGTACGCCGCGATGCTCCGCGGTGAGCACATCAACACGACCGAGGACCGCGCCGTCCTCCACACCGCTCTGCGCCGCCCCGCGCCGGTCGCGGGCGAGGCCCCCGCGCTCGTCGTCGACGGGCAGGACATCGACGCGGACGTTCACGCCGTCCTGGACGCCATGGCCGCGTTCGCCGAGCGCGTGCGCTCCGGCGAGTGGACGGGGATCACCGGCAAGAAGGTCGAGACGGTCGTGGACATCGGGATCGGCGGATCGGACCTCGGCCCCGCGATGGTCTCCGCCGCCCTCGAGCCCTACGCCGACGCCGGGATCTCGGCGCGCTTCGTCTCGAACATCGACCCGTTCGACCTCGCGCACAAGACGAAGGACCTCGACCCCGAGACGACCCTCGTCGTCGTGGCATCCAAGACCTTCACGACGCTCGAGACCCTGACCAACGCACGCCTCGCGCGCGATTGGCTCTGGGCGGGGCTCGAAGCCGCCGGCGCGATCGATGGATCGGACGCGAGCAGGAAGGATGCCGTCGCGCACCACTTCGTCGCCGTCTCGACCGCGCTCGACAAGGTCGAGGCCTTCGGCATCGACCCGGCGAACGCGTTCGGGTTCTGGGACTGGGTCGGCGGACGCTACTCGGTGGACGCGGCGATCGGACTGTCGCTCATGGTCGAGCTCGGGCCGGACGCGTTCCGCGAGTTCCTCGCGGGCTTCCACGCGATCGACGAGCACATGGCATCCACTCCCCTGACATCCAACGTGCCCGTCCTCATGGGCCTCCTGAACGTCTGGTACACGAACTTCCTCGGAGCGCAGTCGCACGCCGTGCTGCCGTACGCGCAGCAGCTGTCGCGCTTCGCCGCGTACCTGCAGCAGCTCACGATGGAGTCCAACGGCAAGCGCGTGCGCTGGGACGGATCGCCCGTCACGACCGAAACCGGCGAGATCTTCTGGGGCGAGCCGGGAACGAACGGCCAGCACGCGTTCTACCAGCTGATCCACCAGGGGACGCGCCTCATCCCGGCCGACTTCATCGCCTTCGTGAACCCCGCCTACGCGCTCACCGACGACGGGCGCGACGTGCACGGGCTCTTCCTCGCGAACTTCCTCGCGCAGACGAAGGCGCTCGCGTTCGGCAAGACCGCCGAGGAGGTCGAGGCAGAGGGCACCACGGGCGCCCTCGTCGCCGCGCGGACCTTCCCCGGCAACCGACCGACGACGTCGATCTTCGCGCCCGCCCTCACGCCACGTGTGCTCGGCGAGCTGATCGCGCTCTACGAGCACATCACGTTCACACAGGGCGCGATCTGGGGCATCAACTCGTTCGACCAGTGGGGCGTCGAGCTCGGCAAGCAGCTCGCGCTGCAGATCGCACCCGCCGTCGAAGGAGACCAGGCCGCCTACGACGCGCAGGATGCCTCGACGAAGGCCCTCCTGGACTACTACCGCGCGCGCCGCGGCTGAGGCCGGCCGCGGCGCGCCGCCCCGCCCCGCCCCGCGGCGACGTTCCGCGAGAGAACACCCGGGCGCCGAGAGAACGGGTGACACCCGCCCTCTCGGCGACGCGTTGTTCTCTCGCGGTGGTGGGTGCGGCGTCAGGCGGGGAGGGATGCCGGCTCGCGGTCGTCCTCGTGGGCGGCGAGCTCATCCGACTCCGCCCCGCCCGCCGTGCGGAAGTGGCCGAGCACCGACAGGAGCAGACCGCCGACCGTCCACGCGCCGAGGACGAGCCATGAGAACGAGGCGTCCGCCTGCGGGAAGTACGAGACGTCGCGCAGCAGGTTCGCCGCGGCGCCCGGCGGGAACCACTGCCCGATCTGACCCCAGACCCCCGGCAGGAACTCGCGCGGCATCGCGGCGCCCGAGATCGGGTTGGCGAAGAGCATCATGACGATCGGTCCGACCGCGATGCCCGCGCGACCGAGGAGCGCGACGGCCCCCGTGATCGGCGCCGCGATCGCGGCGAGCGCCAGCGCGATGACGGCCGCCTCCGCCCAGAAGTCGCCCTCGAGCACGCCGAACCATCCCGCGAGGATGCCGGTGAGCACGAGTCCGCCGACGGCCGAGTAGACCACGACGGCGAGCACGCGCCGCAGCGCCCCGATCACGGCGATCGAGATCGCGATGCCGCCGATCATGCCGCCCATGACGAGCGGGAACATGGCCGCAGTGAGGCCGGTGCCGCGCGGGTCGCTCGCCGCAAGCGGAACGACGTCGGTGACCGTGACCGCGATGTGCGCCGGCGCGGGTGCTCCGGCGGCGGATGCCGCGGCTGCCGCCTGTGCGTTCACCTGCGCCTCGAGCGCGCTCCCGATACCCGTCAGCAGCTGACTGACGGCGAGGTTCGCCGCCGACGAGGTGAGGACCTCGGGTGCGGTGCCGGGCGTCCCGGACAGGATGATCGCCCCGTAGACCTCGCGCTTCTCGATCGCGGCGACCGCGGCATCCCGATCGTCGACCTCGTCGAACGCCAGGACGTCGGGCTGCTTCTCGTCGAGGGCGGCCGTGACCGCCGTGACGGCCTGCTCGGGACCGGCGATCGCGACGGGCAGGTTGTGCGGTTCGGCCGTGACGCTCGGCCACGCGAAGGCGAGCACGACGACGGCGACGAGCGCGGCGAGCGCGATCGACACGCCGAGGACCCGGCCGATCGGGGTGTGCGGCGTGTGCGGCGCGGTGGCGGTGGGTGCGGACATCTGAACTCCAGCGGAAAGAAAGTATAAAAAACGAATGCTCGTTCTTTATACTCGTCTCGGACTAGGCTGTCAACGCGAGGAGGATCATGCCGAAGGTCACCGACGAGTACCGCAATGCCCGCCGCGGCGAGATCATCGAGGTCGCGATCTCGCAGTTCGCCGAGCACGGCTACGCGCGCACCTCGATCGCCGATCTCGTCACCGCCTCCGGGCTCTCCGCCGGAGCCATCTACGGCAACTTTCCCGGCGGCAAGCAGGAGCTCTTCGTGGCAGCTGCGTCGCGCATTCTGAAGTCGCGCCGCGACGAGCTCGCAGCAGGAGCCGGCGCGGACCGCCCACTCAGCCCCGGCGAGGTCATGGCGACGCTCATCCGCGGAATCCGCGCCGAGAACGTGGGGTCGGTCCTCCCTCAGCTGTGGGGGGAGGCCTCGATCGACGCCGAGATCCGCACCCTCGTCTCGGCCGTGTTCCGCGATCTGCGTCAGACCGTCGCCGATCGGCTCACCGAGTGGGCGGCGGCACATCCCGACCGGACGGGCGCCGATCCGTCGGCGTGGGGTGCGCGCATGGCCCCCGTCGTCCTGTCCGCCGCTCCGGGATTCGTCCTGCAGCGCGCGATGCTCGACGACTTCGACGAGGTCGCGTACATCGACGCGCTTCCGGACATCTTCGTGCACTGACGCGCGGGCGAGGCCGCGGACGGCGCCACGTTCAGCTAGACGGTCGTACGCGTGTGCAGTCGTGCCCCGTCGGGGCTGAAGATCGAGACGACCTCGGCAGGTCGGGGCCCGACGGCGCTGATCGAATGCGGTGTGCGGGTGTCGAACTCGGCGGCTTCACCCGGGACCAGCACCAGCTCGCTGTCGTCGAGCACGAGGCGCACCCGACCACTGAGCACATAGAACCATTCGAATCCTTCGTGCACGCGCGGCTCGGGCGGCGCGACGCGCGGTGGGAAGGTGACTTTGAAGGTCTGCACCGGCGAGTCCTCACGGGTGAGGGGAGCGACGATGTGGCCGTCGCGATTCGTCGCAGGTCTGCGCACGCGCGGGTCGGCGGGTTCGGCGACGAGATCGTCGAGGCGGATGCCGAGCAGCCGCGTCAGCGGCACGAGCAGCTCGAGACTGGCCTGGCGTTTCCCCGACTCCAAACGCGACAGAGTGCTGACGGAGGCGCCCGCCTGCCCGGCGAGCTCCTCGAGAGTCCAGCCTTTGTCCTGACGGGCGGCCCGCAGCCGTTCTCCCACGCGATCCGTTGCCGACATGATTCCATCTTGCCATTTGCGCAAAACAACTTGCAATACTGTGCTTTGACGGCGGATGCTGTGGGCATGGATTCACCGAAGTGGGATGCCGTCATCGTGGGCGGCGGGGTGGCAGGGCTGAGTGCCGCGCAGATGCTCGGGAGGGCTCGCCGACGCACGCTCGTCATCGACGCCGCGCAGCCGCGGAATCGTTTCTCCGCACACATGCACGGCGTGCTCGGCCACGACGGCATCGATCCTGGAGAGCTCCTCGAGAAGGGACGCACCGAGGCCCGCCGCTACGGCGTGACGATCGAGAACGGAGCTGTGACGAGCATCGTCGATCTGGGTTCTCAGCTGCGGATCACGCGCGCCGACGGCACGATCGACACGACCCGCGCCGTCGTCCTCGCTGCCGGCGTGATCGACGAGCTGCCCGACGTGCCCGGACTCGCACAGCGGTGGGGTCGCGATGTCCTGCACTGCCCGTACTGCCACGGATTCGAAGTCGTGGATTCGCGCCTCGGCGTTCTCGCGACCTCACCCGCGAGCCTGCACCAGATCGAACTCGCGCGGCAGTGGAGCGATGATGTGACGGCGTTCACGGCTGCGGCCGAGCCTCTCGAGGAGGACGTGCGCGCGCGGCTGGTGGCCCGAGGCATTCGGATCGTGGATGCCCTCGTCGAGCGCCTCGAGGTCGTCGACGACGCGCTGGCCGCTGTCGTCACCGCCGACGGGCGTCGCCACGAGATCGACGCGCTGTTCACGGCCCCCCTCCCCCGCCTCTCCCTCGGATTCGCCGAGGCGCTCGGGCTCGCCCGGAGCGATTCACCCGGATCGCCGCTCGCGGTCGACGGGTCAGGAGCAACCAGCCACCCCCGGGTGTGGGCCGCGGGCAACCTCACCGCGCCCCACGGCAACGTGCCGATGGCGATGGGCTCGGGCTCGATGGCCGGAGCCGGCGCCAACGCGAGACTCGTCGCCGACGACACTGCCCGCGCTGTGGCTGACCGGAGCGCCGAGCGGAACGCACGATGGGAGCAGCGCTACGCCGACATCGACCGCGTCTGGTCGGGACGTGTGAACAAGACCACTGCGGCCGTCGTCACCGAACTCACGGCGGGGCACGTCGGCGGATCGGTCCTCGAGATCGGCTGCGGCGAAGGCGCGGATGCCGTGTGGATGGCCGAGCGCGGATGGACTGTGACGGCGGTCGACGTGTCGCGCACCGCCGTCGACCGCGCCCGCGCGGCCGCACGAGAGCGCGGGATTCAGATCGACTTCGCGTCCGTGGATGCCGCTGGCGACCTCCCGACCGGGCCGTTCGACCTGGTCGTCTCGAGCTTCCTGCACTCGTGGGAGCCCGACTTTCCGAGGATCGCGATCCTGCGCGACGCGCTGACCCGCGTCGCGCCGGGCGGCCGGATGCTGGCGGTCTCGCACGCCGCGCTGCCGCCCTGGAAACAGGATGCACCCGAACACCTCCCGCTCCTGCGCACGCCGACGGAGGAGCTCGCGCTGCTGGGTCTCGACGCGGACGACTGGGTGATCGAACTCGCCGAGCTGCGCGCCCGTGACCTCCACGGTCCGGACGGAACGCCCGCCGTCATCGACGACGGTGTGCTGCTCGTGCGCCGCCGGTAGGGGGCAACGCGCTAACCGCGCGACGCTGCCGCCGCGGCCGCGCGGGCGAGCCAGGCGGGCGGCGTGCCGTACCGCTGCGAAGGGATCAACTCGCCCGCCGCGCAGTGCGCGACGAGCGCGGTGAGGCGATCGGCTCGCGTCTGCGCGCGCTTCGCGCCGTGCAGCCAGTTGGCGCAGAGGCGGCGGTACCCCGGCGTCGCGACGCTCCAGAAGGCGTGCGCGGCGGGGACTGCGGCCAGTGCGGCCAACTCCGCCTCGTCGAGCTCTTCACGCGTCTCGTACGAGTACACGGCGGTGCGCTCGGGCGTTCGCCGCTCGTAGGCGGCGATCCCCGCGGGGTGCATGAGCCCCGCGGCCGTGAGCCGCTCGACGTGCGCGATGTTGATGGCGCTCCAGTTCGACGAGGGCTTGCGCGGACTGAAGCGCTGGGTGCGGACATCTCCGATGCGACGGGTCGCCGAGTCGATCCACCCGAAGCACAGCGCCTCGACCACGGCGTCCTCCCACGTCAGGCCCTGCGCGGGGTGCGCCTTGGGGCGACGCTCGACCCAGATCTCCGGGGCGGAGGCGTGGTGGGCTTCGAGCCACGCGCGGAAGGCCGCGGCATCCTCGAAGAACACCACGTCGGGCTCGACCTCGCTCACGTGCGTGACGCTACCAGGGGGATCCGACATCGCTCGGGATCCATCGCGAGGCGGACCCGGATTACATCCGACGGTCGACGACATGCCCGCACACGAAGCCGGAGACTGGGCACATGACCACCCCCGTACTGTCCGCTCATGGCCTCGTCAAACGCTACGGCAACCTCGTCGCCCTCGGAGGCGTCGACCTCGAGATCGCCGCGGGCGAGGCAGTCGCGATCATGGGCGCGTCCGGCTCGGGCAAGACGACGCTGCTGCACTGCCTCGCCGCGATCATCGCGCCCGACGCCGGCTCGGTGCGGATCGCCCCACCCGCCGCGCCGCCGATCGAGCTCGTCGGCATGAGCGAGAACGAGCGGTCGGCCGCGCGCCGGTCGCTGCTCGGCTTCGTCTTCCAAGAGCACCTGCTGCTGCCCGAGCTCACGGCGGTCGAGAACACCGCGCTGCCGCTGCTCGTACAGGGCGTGCCGCGGGCGGATGCCGAAGCGCACGCCGCCGCGTGGCTGCGCGCACTGGGCCTCGCCGGAATGGAGGAGCGCCGGATCGGGCAGCTCTCGGGCGGCCAGGCCCAACGGGTCGCGATCGCCCGCGCCCAGGTCACCGGCGCCCCGCTCGTCTTCGCCGACGAGCCGACCGGCGCGCTCGATTCGCACACGTCGGCCGACGTGATGACGGCCCTGCTCGACGCGACCGTCGGGCAGGGGCGGAGTCTCGTCGTGGTCACGCACGACCCGGGCGTCGCGTCGCGATGCGGTCGCGTGCTCCGGATGCGCGACGGACGACTGAGCGCAGAGGTGACGAGCCGATGACCGCGCCCGCCTTCTCCGCGCCTGCCGCGGCGCCGCGCGCCACCGCGGCCAGCGCCGCACGGGTCGTGACGCTCACGCGCCTGCTCGCCCGGCCGTCACGGCAGGGCCGGGCCGCCCTCGTGCTCCCCGTCGTCGCGTTCGCCGTGACCACGGCGTTGCTGCTGATCGTCGCAGGCGGGGTGCGGATGTTCCTCACCGACCCGCGCGCAGCCACGAATGCGGAGATGTACGCCCCGCTGAGCATCTTCGCCCTGGTGCTCCTCGCGGTGCCGATCGCGACGCTCGGCGCCGCCGCTGCGCGGCTGTCCGCCCGGCGGCGCAACGACCGGCTCGCGACGCTCCGCCTCCTCGGAGCGACGAGCGGTGAGGTCGGCGTGATGACCGTGCTCGAAGCTGCGGCGACAGCGGCCATCGGGGCCCTGTGCGGAGTCGTCCTGTTCATCGCACTGCTGCCCGCCGTCGGACTGCTGCCGTTCTTCGGCGGCTCAGTCGGTGCGGCGGCGCTGTGGACGGGCCCGGCGATCGCGGCGTCCGCCGTCGGCGCCGTCGTCGTCCTGGCCACTGCAAGCGCCGCCGTCAGCCTCAGGCGGGTGCGGTTGACTCCGCTCGGGGTGCGCCGACGCACCGATCCGCCTCCGCGCCGCACCGCCCTGCTCGTGGGATGCGGCATTCTCATCGTCGTGGTGGCCCTCGCGGCGAGCCAGTTCGGAGCGATCGGGAACGCCCTCGGCAGCGTCCTCGGCCCGATCGCGATCATCGGCTTCCTCTTCGGGCTGTTCGCGGTCTCGCTCCTCCTCGTGAACGCGATGGGCGCCCCGCTCGTCGCGGCGCGCGGCCGTGCGATGGCGAGGTCCGCATCGTCGGCGTCACGACTCATCGCGGGGCGCGAGCTCGCCGCCCATGCCGCGGTGGCCTGGCGGCGCGTCTCCGGCATCGCGATGATCTCCTTCATCGCCGTCGTCGGCGGGGCGGGCGCGAGCCTCGCGACGATCCTCGGCGACGACGCGGGCGCCGGCGCGGCCGCGGACGCGACGCTGTTCGCCGATATGCGCACCGGCGTCCTCGTGACCCTCGGCGCCGGGTTCGTGCTGCTGGCGTGCTCGGTGGGCCTCACGCAGGCGGCATCCGTCCTGGAGGACCGCGAGCTCATCATCGGGCTCGACCGTCTCGGCATGCCCGCCGATCAGCTGCAGAAGGCGCGGTCGCTCACGGTCATGGTCCCGCTGCGGTGGGCAGCGCTCGGTGGCGCCGCGGTCGGCGGCGTGCTGGCGTTCCCGTTCGTCGGTGCGGCGGTGCTCTTCGCGCCGGTGTCGCTCGTCATCATCGCGGGGACGTTCGCGGTCGGCATCCTCATCGTGTGGCTGTCGGTGCGGGCGACCACCCCGATCGTCGCCGCGATCCGCCGCTCCGCCTAGCGTCGCGCCACCTGCGGTGCGGCGTCAGCGCAGCGCGGGGCGGTTCCAGGAACCGGGTTCGGCGAACTCGCCGTAGCGCACATCGACCCCGGACGCGCCGACGGATGCCGTGCACACGAGCAACGACAGCGTCGGGTAGCCGAAGGGGCGATTGTCGCGCACGATGGCGCGGTCGTCGACGGGTCCGAGCGCGCTCGTGCGCTCGAGGGTGTCGAGCCACCGCTCCCGCCAGCCGTCGTCGCTCGCGGCCGGCTCGTCGAACGCGCCCCGCCACGCGGCGATGCGCGCCGTGGCGGGATCGTCGACGTCGTCATGCGCGATCATGTGGATGCCCGGGTCGAGATCCACGCGCCGGAGCGACCCGCCGTCCCACATCGTGACGGCGGCGCCGCCGGCGGTCACCTCGACGAGGTTGAACCCGTGCGTGTGCGGCGGCGTCGCGGGCGTGCGTCCGTCCACGGCATCCAGCACGATGCGCCCGCGCGATTCCAGCGGCACGGCGTCCTCGACGACGACGTCAGCGCGGTTCAGGATCACCGCGAGCCGTCCTGCGTCTGGATCGGCTGCGAGCCACGCGCCCCCGGCCCGCCGGTCGCGCACCCCGACGACGTTCGGCCGATCGGGCCACCACGCGCCGAGCGGGTCCCAGGCGCGCGATGGGTCCTCGTCGCGCACGGCGAGCAGGCGCACGGGCGGTGCGGGCGTGCCGGGCTCTCCGGCCGCGCCTCCCGGGGCCGGCTCGGGAACGTGGACGATGACGGTGCACACAGTGCTCGTGACCTCTCCGCCGACCCCGCGTGGCAGGATCGGACCATGTTCGTTGTCGTGGGCGTGACGGGCGGCATCGCCGCGTACAAGACGGTGCACCTCGTGCGCGCACTCGTCACCAACGGGCACGAGGTGCACGTTGTTCCCACCGAGAACGCGTTGCGCTTCGTCGGCGCGACCACGTGGGAGGCCGTCTCGCGCCATCCTGTCACGACGAGCGTGCACGACGACGTCTCCGAGGTGCGGCACGTCGCGCTCGGCACGTCAGCCGACCTCGTCATCATCGCCCCCGCGACGGCGAACACGCTCGCGAAGATGGCCGCCGGCATCGCCGACGACCTCCTGGGCGTGACGCTTCTCGCGACGGCCGCGCCCGTCGTCGTCGCACCCGCGATGCACACCGCGATGTGGGAGCACGCGGCGACGCAGGCGAACATCGCGGCCCTCCGAGCGCGCGGCGTGCACGTCGTCGGTCCCGTCGACGGCCCGCTCACGGGCGGCGACGCCGGACCCGGCCGCATGACCGAGCCCGACGAGATCCTCTCGGCGGCGCTTCGCATTTCAGACGTCGCGGTGCGGGGAATCGTGGATGCCACGGCATCCGGCGATCTCTCCGGGCTCACGGTCGCGGTCTCGACCGGTGGAACGCGCGAGCCCATCGATCCCGTGCGGTACCTCGGCAACCGGTCGAGCGGGCGTCAGGGCACCGCCCTCGCCCTCGCCGCCGCCGATCGCGGGGCGGAGGTCACGCTCGTCGCCGCACACGTCGATGACGGCGTGCTCGACGCGGCGCTACGGCATCCACGCATCACGGTCGCGCGCGTCTCGACCGCCGCCGAGCTGCAGGAAGGGATGACGGATGCCGCGGCGCGCGCTGACGTCGTCGTGATGGTTGCAGCCGTCGCGGACTACCGCGTCTCCGCCGTCGCTCCGACGAAGCTGCGCAAGGAGGACGGGGTGCCGTCGCTCGACCTCGTCCCCAACCCCGACATCCTCGCCGGGCTCGTCGCCTCCCGGCGCCCTGGGCAGATCGTCGTCGGCTTCGCCGCTGAGACCGCCTCCACGGATGCGGAGCTCGTCGAACGCGGCCGACGGAAGGCGGCGCGTAAGGGCGCCGACCTCCTCGTCGTCAACCGCGTCGACTGGGATCGCGGGTTCGAGGGCGTGGACAACGACATCCTCATCATGGATGCCGACGGCGAGATCCTCGCCGAAGCATCCGGTTCCAAGCGCACCGTCGCCGACGCCGTCTGGGACGCCGTGATCGCGCGGCGCCCCTGACCCCGGTCCCGCCGCCCGGTCAGGCCTTCTTCTGCACGTCGAGGAGCGGGTCGCCGTGCGACACGGGTCCGAGCTTCACGGGGTCGACCGTGTCGAAGGCATCCGCGTTCAACACGATCACCGGGGTGACGAGCGGGTAGCCGGCCTTCTCGATCACGGCGCGGTCGAACGTGACGAGCGGCGTCCCCTCCTCGATGCGGTCGCCGTTCTTGACCTTGACGTCGAAACCTTCGCCCTTGAGGTTCACCGTGTCGATGCCGACGTGGATGAGCACCTCGATGCCGTTGTCCAGCTGCAGGCCGAACGCGTGGCCGGTCGGCTGCGCCGCCGCGACGACGCCCGCACCGGGCGCGTAGACCGTGTCGCCGGTCGGCTCGATGGCGACACCCGGGCCCATGACTCCGCCCGCGAAGACGGGGTCGGGCACCTGGTCGAGGGCGACGGCGGTGCCGTCGATCGGAGCGGCCAGCTGGAGGAGCGCCCCGACCTCGGTCGTCTCGCCTTCCGCCTTGGTCGCGAGCGCGGTCGCCGCTCCCGCCGCACCCGCGGCGACGCCGCCCGAGAGCAACTCGCCTCCGCCGGCGACGTTCGACACGGATGCCGCCTCGTCGGCGTCCCGGATGGCCGTGCCCGCGCCCGCGGTCGCTGCGGCGACGGCGACCGTACCGGCCTGATCGGGGTTCTTGTAGCCCGACACGATCACGAGGATCATCGCGACGGCGAACGCACCCAGCACGGCGATCAGGTACAGCCCGATCGGATCGAAGGCCGGGATCGTGAGCAGCGACGTGAAGACGAACGCCTGCGTGGTGATGCCGTTCTTCAGGCCCAGGATGAGAGAGCCGATGCCGATGATGAGGCCGCCGGTGAGGCATCCGACCAGCATCCGTGGATAGATGCGCTTGTACCGGAGATGGATGCCGTAGAGCGAGGGCTCCGAGATGCCGCCGAGCAGACCCGCGGCCAGCGCACCCGTCGCGGTCTGGCGCATGTCCTTGTCCTTCTCGCGCCAGGCGAGGAAGAGGACACCGGCCGTCGCTCCGAAGCACGCGAAGTTCCACGCGCCCATGGGGCCCTGGATGAAGTCGTAGCCGAGCGTCTGGATATTCAGCAGCATGATCGCGTTGATCGGCCAGTGCAGGCCCAGCGGCACCATGAACGGGTACGCGAGAGGGATGACGATCGCGAAGATGAACGGTGAGAACGTGTTGATCGCCGCCAGCAGGCTCGCGAGGCCGGCACCGACGTAGACGCCGATCGGGCCGATGAGGAAGGCCGTCAGCGGGATCATGATGAGCATCGCGAGGAACGGCACGAAGATCAGCTGCAGGTTCGCCGGGATGATCTTCTTGAGGCCCTTGTAGAGCGGGCCGAGGACGGCCGCCATGAGGAGCGGCGGGAACACCTGAGACGAATAGTCGGCGATCGGCATGGGCAGGCCCCAGATCTGGACGATTGCGACCTGCGCCTGCTCGAACCCGAACAGGGGCGTCTTGTCCACCCCGGCGGCGAGCCCCGAGAAGCCGGGCAGCATCAGCACCGCCATGATCGCGAAGCCGACCCAGGGGTCGGCACCGATCTTCGCAGACGCGTTGTAGGCGACCATGAGCGGCAGGAAGACGAACACGCACTGCCACATCAGGTTGACGAACGCCCACGACGGCTCGAGGGTGACACCCGGCGAGTTCCACGCGGGGATGACCCCGAGGGTCGCCATGAGCGCCATGAACGTGATGAACAGGGATGCCCCGAGAAGCGCACCGAGGATCGGCCGGAACGAATCGGACAGGAACTCGAACAGGGTGTCGAGCCACGCATTGGTGCCACGGGGGCCCTTCGCGCGTTCGCGCGCCTTGACGTCGGCGTCGCTGTCACCGCCTCCGCCGGCCGCAGCACCGTCGCCCGCGCCGACGCCGGCCATCACCGGCAGCGCCATGATGTCGTTGTAGACGTTCTGCACGCCCCCGCCGATCACGACCTGGAAGCGGTCGCCGGCCTGCGGAACGGCTCCCATGACGCCGGGGATCTTCTCCGCGGCATCCTTGTTCGCCTTGGTTCCGTCGTGAAGTTGGAAACGCAGGCGCGTCGCGCAGTGCGTCAGGCTGGCGACGTTGCCCGGACCCCCGACCGCGTCGATGATCTCTGCTGCGGAATTGGATGCCATGTTCTTTCGCTCCCCGAAATAGCGTGTGAAATCGCCGTATGTGACACCTGAGTTCTGGCCTCTGATCGCGACTCTATACCGGGCGCTGGCGGGCCGGTAGGGGCCTTCGACCGTGCGAAATATCGCTCGCGGCCGAGGCCATCGCGCACCTTCGCTCCCAGCTTTCACTCAGGAAGCGTGCCGGTTCTGCCCAGAAAGCGTTGCCAACCTGTGACCTTCGCGCCCACCCGAGGACGCAGACCGCGATCGATGCCCCGACATCGTGCGGTTCAGATCCACCGGAAGTACCTCTATGCCCCGTTTCTCTCTCCGCTCCGCTACGCCCGTCCTCGTCTGCGCGGGCCTCGTCGCCGGCATGATCGCCACGACCGGAGCGGCGCTCCCGCACGCGGCATCCGCGTCGGAGTCGACCGCCACGGCACGTTCCGAGGCCGTCTCGGCGCCGCTGGCCCAGATCACCTCGCAGGGCCAGGCAGCGCTCCTCGACGCCCGCGCCGCGATCGACGAGGCGCGCCAGGTGACCGTCGACATCCGCACGTCGGGCCTCGACGTCGGCACGACATCGACCGTCGTGAACACCGCGCCGCTCGGAATGGTGATCGACAAGCTCGAGGACCTCGACGTGACGCCCGCGCTGCTGATCCCCTCGCTCACCGCTGAGGCGGCGACCGCGACCCAGTCGGTGCGCGAGCAGGCCGCGATGCTGCGCGGACGCCTCGACGCCGCCGTCGCGAAGAAGGCGGAGGAAGAAGCCGCGGCGAAGGCCGCTGCCGAAGCCGCCGCGGCCGCTCAGGCCGCCGCGGAAGCCGCCGCCGCGCAGGCCGCCGCCGAAGCCGCTGCTGCCGCCGAGGCCGCCGCGTCCTCGTCGTCGACCGGAGGCTCCTCCGTGCCGTCCGTCGACGTGAACGTCGATCCCGCGTCCGCTCAGGGCATCGGCCGCTCCATGGCCGCCGCCAACTACGGCTGGGGCGACGACCAGTTCGCGTGCCTCCTGTCGCTGTGGAACCGCGAGTCGGGCTGGCGCGTCAACGCCGCCAACTCGAGCGGCGCCTACGGTATCCCCCAGGCTCTGCCCGGCAGCAAGATGGCCTCGGCCGGCGCCGACTGGCAGACGAACCCCGCGACGCAGATCGCCTGGGGTCTCGGCTACATCGCGGGTCGCTACGGCTCGCCGTGCGGCGCGTGGGACCACTCGGAGTCCAGCGGCTGGTATTGATCCGCCGTCCCCGCGGGGACGATGACGAACGGCTCCGATCCGTCGCATGGCAGCGACCGATCGGAGCCGTTCGTCACGTCAGCCCTGGCGCCCCTTGAATCGCGGGTTCTGCTTGTTGATGACGAAGACCCGGCCGCGCCGACGAACGACCTGCGCCCCGGGCTGCGCTTTGAGCGACTTCAGCGAAGCGCGCACTTTCATGATGACTCCTTGTTGATAATTCTTCTCAGTAACAGGTTAGGGTGGAGAGGTCTCGTCGTCAAAGCGAAAGCGGAATGACCGTGTCCTCCTCTCCCCTCGTCGTCGTCGGCATCTGCTCGCCGGAACGCCGGCGCTACGCTCACGCTCTGGGCGCAGCGACCGGAAGGCCCGTCGTCCGCGTCTCTTCGTCCCCGTCCACCCGGGTGCCGCTCGCCCGCTCGCGCGACGAGAGCGAGCGGGTCATCCTCGATGTGGATGCCACCGTCGACGCTCTGCACCTGGAGCCGTGTCTTCGCTCCCCCGCCGCCGAGATCATCTGCGTCGTCGATGCGGTCGACCTCCTCGACGACCTCTTCGACGATGCTCCCCTCGCCGAACCCACCGCAGCGGACGACGATCGGGGGGATGTCGGCGCTCGCGCCCGTCGCGCAGTGTCGCAGCTCGAGTCGGCATCCCACGTATGCATCGTCAACTGGGAGCGAATGGACACCGCGAGCCTCTCCGTCCTCATGTCACTCGTGGCGCATCTCGGACCGACCGCACGGGCTCGGCTCTCCCGAGGGGCGGCGGACGACCTGCGCGCGCTCCGGGCGGGCGGCGGCCCGGCCATCGTCGACAACGTGCTCGAACGAGCGGGCTGGGTTCGGATGCTGAATGACGAGCACGATCCGTACCTCACGGACCCGCGCGTCACGACGGAGCGTTACGAGCGCCTGCTGCCCTTCCACCCGGAGCGACTCGTGACCGCTCTCGACATGCTCGACGCGGGACGCGCCGGTCGCGTCGTCCGTTCGGCGGGGTTCTGCCGAGTCGCGTCGCGGGCGCAGACCCTCGCGCGATGGGATCAGGTCGGGTCGGCGATCTGGATCGACCCCCTCGACTCCACGATGGAGAGCAGTCTCACCGCGCAGGAACTCGTCTTCACGGGCATCGATCTGATGCCCGGAGCGGTCTC
Source organism: Microbacterium sp. (assembly GCF_017305435.1). Classification (GTDB taxonomy): domain Bacteria; phylum Actinomycetota; class Actinomycetes; order Actinomycetales; family Microbacteriaceae; genus Microbacterium. The sequence goes on from NZ_JAFKIP010000006.1 coordinate 335,753, forward strand.
TCGCGTGCTCGACGACGCCCTCCTGACGGCGACAGAGCTCGCCGCCGGCCCGGAGGTGTGGGCATCGTGGGCCGATCCGCTGCCCACGTGGTTCCCCGCACCCACCGCGATCCTCGAGCGCGACACCTCCACCCCAGACGAGCTCGATCGGGACTAGAGCGGCAACGACGTCACGTCAACCCCCTGTGCACGGCACGTCGGGCTTCGTAGGTTCGAGGCATCCGTCAGAGAAAGGGGACCCCATGGGACTCGACGACAAGATCAAGAACGCCGCGGAAGACCTCGGCGGCAAGGTCAAGGAGGGTGTCGGCAAGGTCACCCACAACGACAAGCTCGAAGCCGAGGGCAAGGCCGACCAGGCGAAGGCCCACGTCAAGAAGGCGGGCGAAGACGTGAAGGATGCCTTCAAGTAAGCCACCCGCTTCCCTCGCGAATGCCCCCGTTTCCTCAGGACGGGGGCATTCGCATGTCCGGGTGGCGACAGCAAACCTATGGATGCTGTCGGATCTCACGAGAGTTGTTCGGTCGCGGCTGTCCGACCAGGGCTTTTCTCGACCGAACTATCGCACCGGCAATCCGATCGGTCTCACGACAGATGTCTCGAATCCAAATCGAACGGACTACATGGGGATGGGCCCCCATCGCCCCGGGCGATCCGTTGCCAGCAAGAATGAATCGCGATCACTTGATCGATGCCCTGCGCCGCTCGTAGCCCTATCCCGTCGCCCGAGCGGTTGACCTGGATCACTCCGCGCACATTCTCTCCAGGAAGCTCGTCAGCGACGCGTGTCACCACCGTGTTCGCTCCACGTGCATGTAACTGACTCGCGTGCGCCGCTGGTCGCGCTCAGATTCACCGCACAGTCAGCGTCTGAGAGCGAGCCCCACCGTCCATCGGGGAGCGGGATCCCCGACACCTGCTCGTTATCCGTTTGTGCGGGCGCTGCCGGGTCGAACCCTCCCTCGCCGTACGCGTGCCCGGTGAACCCGGCCACGACTCCGATGACGACCACCGCGACCGGCCAGCCCCAGCGCCGTGAGGCACGCGTTCGCGGCACGTCTTCAATCTGGTCGATTCCGCGCCCGTCTTGCGGGAAGGTCTGGAGTCCTCGCAGCTGATACAACTCGACTTGCGTCAGCGGTTCCTGATCGGGGCCGTATGCGCGTTGCAGAAGGTTCGCGAGCTCGTCCGTCACCACGGGTTTGACTCTAGCTTCAGGAACGGTTGACTGAGGTTGATGCCGACTCGACGTTCCCGCAGAATCCCGCTCTTCGCGACGCTACTCGCGGGTGCGCCTGTCGGGGTACTTATCGCGTGGCCGCAAGCATTCGGCGCAGAATTGACTCCGATCATCGCTCAGCTTCTTGCGTTCCGCGGACTGGTCGCAATCGTCCTCCTTGTTCTCGCCGGCGGCGCCGCAGTTGTCGCCGTGCTCCGGCGGCGCTGGGGTGTTGCCGCCGGAGTCGCCATCATCCTCGGTGCTACATCCCTCACAAGCGGCGCCATTCTCTCCTCGCGCGGTGCCGGTGAGGCCGTGCCTGACGGTGATCTTGTGGTTGTTTCGTGGAACACTCTCGGCGGTGCGGTATCGCCTGAGAGCATCGCGGAGCTCATTGTCGAGACCGATGCCGACATCGTCACGCTGCCGGAGACGGACGCCGTTGCCGCGGCAGAGACTGCGCGGATCGTTTCGCTGTCGGGCCGTGAAATGTGGGCCGATACCGCGTACGGCGAAGCGGGTGACTCGTGGATCCCGACGTCCGTGCTCATCGCAGCCGATCTCGGCGAGTACCGCGTTGACGAGGCAGCCGGTTCGACGCCCGGGTTGCCGAGTGGGGTCTGGCGCCCCGTCAATGGGATCAGGCCGACGATTGTCGCCGCACACCCGCTGCCGCCGTTGTTGGAAGACATGGCTGGCTGGCGGGCGGGGTTGGAGTGGGTCGCCACCCAATGCGGCGAGCCCGACGTGATCGTGGCCGGGGACTTGAACGCGACGATCGATCACCTGTCGGCATTCGGTCGCGGAGAGTCGCTGATGGGGGATTGCCGAGACGCGGCGAGCGAGTCGGGTTCTGCGGCAGCAGGCAGTTGGCCGACGTCACTGCCGGTGTGGCTCGCGTCGCCGATCGACCATGTACTGGTCGGGTCTGCGTGGGCTGTGCACGAGGTCACCGTGGACAGCTCGTTCGATGACAGAGGCAGCGACCACCGGCCCATCATCGCCCACCTGAGGCGGAACTGAGCCAACTCATGCGCGACGGCCTTGTCTAGGCTGGTCCTCGGGAATGGAGTGATCCGATGAAGCGGATGATGACGATGTTCGTCGGGGCGATCGTGATCGCCGGAACGCTTGTCCTGTCCGGGTGCGGCGCGTCGTTCCCGGACGCTCCGGATTCTGCCGACGCGTCGTTCCCGGACGCTCCGGATTCTGTCGGCGAGGAGTACCCCACCAGCGGTGTCCCTGTCAGCGTGGCGTGGCCGTCAGATTGGTTGGAGGGATTCTTCGGGGAGGCGAACTCTCCTCCTGGCCCTCTTGTCGGGCTGCGGCTGGAGTATGTCGACGACCAGTGGGTCTGGCGGGTACGGAGTCTCGATCCCGGTCGTGACGAGTGGGGCGAGTCCGTCACCGAACCCGACCGAGGCCAGGAGGCGCTCTACGATGCCAGCACCCTCGCCGTGAAGCAGAAACGCCACGTGACGCTCACGGAGGCCGAACTGGCTGACCTCGGGGTCAGTGCGTACGCCGCCGCCCAACTGTCCGGCGAGGTCTACCCCAGTCCGCGCCTCATCGAGTTGGCGCTGATCATGCAGGACGGGCGGCCGGCGTGGCGGATAACGACCTACGACACCGAGACCGGTCTGCAGTCAGAAGTGACAGTGGACGCGAACTGACCGCCCCGTCACCGCTGAGGCGGGATCACGAAGCCCTCGGGTAGAGCATTATTGTGAACGATGCCGTTCTGGTCGCCCACGCTGAAGATGGTGTGCGCGTCGAGGTTGAGGGTGTCACCGGAGTACAGTGTGTCGCCATCACGGCGGACGTAATTCACCCAGTAGAGCCACTGCTCCCCGACGCAGAATCGCGCGCCGATTGTTGAGATGACATCATTGTCGGCCACCTTGTAGGCGACCGGAACGCCATTTACATCGAGAACGGGTTGTCCCGTCGCGTGCGGCATGGAACCCCGATCAAAGGGAACCGCTAACGTCACTCCGCCGAGCTGTTCCACCTCGGTGTCGTCGGCGATGGGATAGGCGGGCGTGGCCGCCTCACAGGGACCAGGATCGCTCACCGGTTCAGCTTCTGGCGTGACCGTCGCAGTCGGCGTCGGCACTGATGAAACAGGTGGGCTACTGCGCGTCGGCTGAGCGTCCGGGAGCGCCGGCGCTGCGGTGCACCCTGCGAGCAGGACAGCGAGACCTACGGTGACGCCGAGCAATCCTCTCCTGTTCACCGTCGAACTCAATCTGGGGCACCCGCTGTCAGAAGTCGAGCTGCCGCGGACGCGCGACCCTCGGAGCTTTGCGCGTCCGGTGCGTGAGTCCCGGTCGCTGATCGTGCCCTGACGTCATCCCTGACCCGGTGCACCGTACCCCCCGCCGTCCGGCAACACGGGGCACGATGCCTCGGCGGTCTGCGCTGCGACCTCGGCGCGCACCGCGACGCCGTCTGTCGTCTTCTCCACGGTGTAAACGACTCCCTCCTGCGCGCCCTCTGCCGGAATGTACCCCACGATGGCCGATTGAATGGCGGGATCATCGGGGACCGCCCCCACTGAAGTCGAGATGAGATCGGCGGTCGGATTATCCCTAAGCCAGTTCGCGGTCGCGCTCACGGTTGCGTCAGGGATCGACCAGAACCCCTCCAACTTCGCTACGGGACCACAGGGCCACCCCGTATACGAGCTGAACGTTGCGACACTCGCGTCGGCGGGAATCGCGCCCGGCGGGAGTGCTGCGGCATCGAGCCATGCGTGCGCTTGTGCCTGCGCCTCCGGGTCTGTGCTCCCCGGCGTAGCGATCGCCGACGAGTCGCTCGCCTCGGAGGACTGCGCAGGCAGTGGCTCACCCGCAGGATCGGCGCCGCCTGCCACCATCGCGGGCGTCGCGCACCCGGTCAGAGCGAGCGCGAGCACGGAACTGAGTATGAAAGCCGAGCGGTGCCGCATGCATCCACCGTAGTCGGCGGATGCCGTCGCGATCACTTGTCACTTATGCGCGCGACGGACGTGGACGATGGTGCGGCGGAGCCCCAGGTTGCTCCTCTTAGGCTTGCCACGTGTCTACTGCACCCGTGTCGACCGAGAGCGATGATGAATCGCCCACTCCTTCACGGAGCTGGCGTCGGATTGCCCTGCTTCTCGCTGGCGCCATCCTGTTCTGCTCGACAACCGTTCTTGTGACACTGCTCATTGTCTCCACAGCATCGGACGGTGCGACCTCCGTGTTGATCGGCACGGTTGACTCGGAGTTGCTCTCTGGTCTCGCGCTCATCGCGGCCCTGGCAGCCCTGGCGACGGGACTGTGCGTCATCCCCGTGCCCAGGCTTTGGCTCATCCTGATGATCCCGGCGCGCGCGGTAGCCATCGCGGCCACCGCACTGGCAGGGATCGTGTGTTTCCTCACCTCGTCCTCGACGGTTGTTCCGCTCGTCGCCAACGGCTGCGAAACCGGGTATGTGGTCAAAGAGAAGTCGTTCCTTCTTGCGGGTTGGGGCACGATCTATCGACAGGATGGCGTACTTGTCACGGCCGTCGAGCGAACCCTCAGCGATGATGGCTACCACCCCTTCGCGGACGGCGCCTATACGGTGGCGGAGGACGGCGCGTCACTCCGGGTCTGGCGGAACTTCAGCTTTGACTACTCGGCTGCGCCGGTGACGACCGACCGCGACCCGGACTTCACCCTTCCGAAGCTCACCGACCGTACGCTCGCATGTGGTGTCAGCACCGGAGCACGAACACCGATTCCCTCAGCGCCCGCCGCGCCCACATACGGCGCGGACGAGGCCCGAGCAGGGCTCGAGAATATGGTCGCGGCGTCGCTGGACGCAGCCGTCGGGCCGGTGCACGATTCCGCTGGACAGCTCCTCGACGCCGACGAGATGTCACCGGCATCGACCGCGTGCGGTGAGAACGGCACACGAATCGGACTCGGGCTCACGTTCGAGACCGCGGACAATGGCGCCACGCTCGCGCGAATCCTCAAGGTTTGGGATGCCGCAGGATACGCCGCGGATCGGGCAATGCAGGAAGACATCCGCTACAGCGACGCGCTGCCGGTGGAGAAGATGAGTATCCGCGACTCGACGAGTATCGACGGACTGATCCACATGCAGGTCACGTCGCAGTGCAGCGCGCGCTGATCCGCCCTGCCTGCCGCAATCTCTCGAATACGTCGGCCGTGTATAACACCGCGCGCGGCCCGAGCACCCGATTCCCGAATCGTTCTGACGCGTCCCCGGCAAGCCTTCGCGCGAGTGGTCGACGGCGCCGTGGAACTCTGTGCGAGTACTCACGAGGACCGCAGGTTAGGACATAGCCAACTCGTCGGAACGGGGTGGCCAGTTGCGGATGACCCGGCTGCGCGGTGCGGCTTGACCTGTCTTCCCCGCGATGTGGGGAAGAATCCTTGGGTTGGCGTGGCGGAGGAGGCAGGCGCGCTGCCGGTGCGCTGCAGCAATGAGGGCGCGGTTGAGTGGGCACCGCTGATACTTGACCTGCTTCGAACTGCGCAGTCCGTACATGTACAACATCGCCCGGTGGGCCTGCCCGACGACGCTGACGGTGAAGGTGCGCAATGCGTCGTTGGGTTCGTCACCGATCGCCTTCGCGACGGCAGGTAGCAGGCGATCGGCCTGAGCGAGCGCGGAAGTCGTCACGTCCAGGATCGGAGTGATCGTGCGCGGCGATGTGAGCACGCAGGTCAAACGAATGATCTCGGGGTACGCGCACAGCAGCACGTTTTCGTAGGTGTCGAGGTGCGGGATGCCGAAACTCGCCATGCGGTCGCCGATCGGGGACGAATCATCTGAGCCTTCGTGCCAGGCTTCGACGAAAGCTGCGGCGAGGTTTACTTCGCCGGTGTGGAGGGCGACGCCGCGCTTCCAGAGTTGTGATCGCAGCAGCAGTTCCGCACTCTCGTAGCCGGGCATGCCTGCTATGTCGGCGTGCAACGCGCGGTACGCCCAATGGTGATGCGCGAGGCAGAGCGCACCGCCGCGGGCGATCGTCGTGGTGGCCAGCCCGCCGGAGCATTCCGGGCATGCAATACGGGGTTCGGCGAACCGGGCACACCTGGCGCATTTCTCAGGACGCCAGCTGCGGTGGCCGCATCTGACCCACATGCCATCTTTCTCGAAGTTGGGGCGTAGCGCGTCGCGCGGCAGATCTGCGAGATGCTCGATGAGATCGACGACACGCTGATCCGCCGCGGGCCACCAGTTGCGACCGAGGTGCTCCAAGACGATTCGACGGATATCGCGTTCCTCGCACTGGTGAGCTTGGGCGAGCCGCTTCGTGAACCCTTCGACGGTCTCACCCTCGATGAGTTCGAGTCGAATCGGTAGCGTGCGGAACGGAAGGCTCACACGCGGTCATGCCTCGATGAGCCGCGCGGTCGACGCGTGGGAGGCTTGCGGGCGTCGGTGTGGCGCAGGAGTGTGGCTCGGACCCGCGGGGCGAACGCCAGAATTCTCCTACCGAGTTCATCGAGGCCCGCGGACCGGCCGTACCGAAGCCGCACGGGTCGGTCGAGGCCGATGACCGCTTCGCGGCCTTCGATGTGAAAAGACGCGCGGACAGCGGCGACGTCGTGCGACGTGCCCGCGGTCACCGCGTTCACCGCTGCTTCGACGAGCGCGGCGACCTGGATGGGGCCGACGTTCGTGTTCGTGAGGAACCGCTCCGCCCACGGCTCTGTTGTCAGCGCGACGAGACGCACCGCTTCGGGATAGTGGCGCGCAAGCGCCGTTCGATGAGATACGCCCTCTTGTTCGAGATCGGTGGCGCGAAGAAGGGTCGTGGCGAGTTCCAGTTCGCCGGTGTCGGGGCCGATGCCGCGTTCCCAGAGCGTGCCTGTGAGGCATCGTTCGGCGCGAAAGAAGTCGGCGTTTCGCGCGAGGTCGCGGTCCGCTCCCGCGTAGTGCCACCTGCGGTGTCGCGCACACACCGCTCCGATCCGGGTGCGCACCTCGACGGGTTCACCGCCGGTGCATCGCCTGCATTTCGTGACGGCAGACGGCAGGGGCGCGCACATCGGGCAGTTGTTGTGTCGCCAGTCGGCGTGAATGCAGCGGACGAACAGGCGGTCAGAGCGGCTACCGTCGAAGTACCCGGGAGGGAGGTCGGCGAGTTGTTCGACCAGTCGCGGCACGAGTTCTGGTGTCGTGCGCAGAGGCAGCCGCGGGCGCTCGTGACGGAGGGTCGTCCACAGTTCCCCGGCCGGCACGGCGTTGCGGGTGGTAAGTCTGCGGTAGACGCTGCTGACGGTTTCTCCCGTGAAGGGTTCGATGAGCACGGGGAGCTTCCTCATCATTTCGCTCGCGCGGGACGGCCTCGTTTGGGCCGTGGTGATGGCCGGTTCTCTTCTTCCTCGATCCAGCCTTCCGACTCACGGATTTTCGCCAGCGACGCGAGCACGTCGTCGAGGTCGAGGCGTTCAGTGTGCTGTTCGATGGCGCGGCGCGCTCCGCGGCGGACGGCTCGGGCGACGCGGCCGATGGAGCCGCGGGATAGGTCGCGGAGTTCAGCAGCGACGGTGAGGATCTCCGCGTCAGGTTGCGAGATCAAGCACAGTGAGTCTTCGAGGTCGACGAGGATGCGCCCCCACACCGCGGCGTCAGCGGTCTCGCCAGTCCCGTAGGTGTCGAACTTGACCAGCTCGAATCGGGCCATGATCTGTTCGCCGCGCGAGCCCCAGAACAGGCCGTTGCGGGCGACATCGACACCGGCGTAGACCATCGTGCCGGGACACCTCTCGGACAGTTCTTTGAGCGCGTCGGCGACTTGCTCGTTGCCGCGGTAGTGCAGGTCCAGCCGGTGGATGTCGTCGATGATCACGAGTTCGGTGCGGCATTCGCGCATCACATGGCTCACGCGGCTGAGGAGGACTTCGTAGTTCGCGTTGCGGGAGTACGGGATGGCGTAGAAGTCGGCGAGCTTGGTGATCATGGTCTTCGCCGTCGCGTGCGTCGGCACGGGCACGTATGCGACGGGGGTCAAGTTGCGTTGCGAGGCCGTGGCGCGCTGGCGTCGGGCTCGCTCGAACGCCCTGCCGAACTCCTGGACCGCGGTGGTCTTCCCGAGACCTGGCCTGCCAGAGATGATCACGCCGGACTTGCTGGCGTCTGGGGAGCGGTTGTCGGTTATCGCGTGGCGGATGGCGACCGCGACCCGTCGGAGTGATGGGGTCGCCACCCGGGCGCCGAGGGTCATGTACCGTTCGCGGGCGATGTTGAACAGCGCTCGCTCCGAGGAGTCCATCGCGTCGTACTCGGCGAGCGTGAGCGGGAGTGTCCGTTGGGCGACGAACTCGACAAACTCGCGCCACCCTTCCTTTGTGGCGTAGTCGAAGTCGGTCGATGGGGCGTCGAAGTCGAAGTCCCCCAGCAGATCATCGAACATCGCGCTCACGCCTCATCCGGCGACCGGGTCATCCCGAACGGTGCGGCGACCGGCCATGCTGGCTTCGCCGCGACAACATGGAGTTCTTTGTCGCCGAGGTCCCCAGTTGCCGAATGCTCGGCGCCCGGCGGTGCTGTGGGTGCGATGTGTGGGAGTTGGTTGGTGATCGCCAGCGGGTCCGTCCGTGCGCTTACAGCACGCTTCTTCTGACGCGCCGTCGGCAGCGCGTTGCCCTTGTACATGAACCGGCGCATCACCTCGTTGAGGTCGTCGGTGCTCGGCTCGTTGTCGCCGCGGGCTGCGGCTTGCGCGCGGGCGACTCGCCAGACCTCGTCGGCCATCGGGGCGCCGCTGTACGGGGAGCGCCAGTCGAGCGGGAGGAACTGGTCGCCGAGTTCCAGCCACACCGTCATCGGGTTGTAGGGGTCGACGTGGAATGGCCACTTGCCTTGTTGCCGGTGGTGCGGTGACCGCTTTTTCCGCAGCGGGCCGAGCTCGGTGGAGTCGTAGACGCGCAGGTCGATGTCGACACCGTAGTGGTTGATCACACGCCATTCGGTCGGGAGCAGTGCGATGTACTTCTCGGCGGTGAGCGGGACTTGCAGCTCCGGAGCGACTTCGCGGTACGCGGCGACCATCTGGTTCGGGGCCAGCATGAGCCGAGGGTTGCGGGGGTCGCGCAGCGCCTTGTGGGGTCGGTTCTGCCAGGTCACCGCGACCCAGTCCTCGAACAGCTCCTGCAGCTGCTCGAGGGTGAGCAGCTGGCTCGTCGCGATCACCTCGTCTCCACGCATGTCGGGGCTCTGCCCGAGGAACGCGATCGCGTACTGGGTGAACTGGTCCTTCACGGTGCGGAACATCCGCTCGATTTTCGCCTTCTGCGTCGGCGTGTACTCCGCGTTGACCGTCAGCGAGATCCCCAGCGTCCGACAGGCATCCGAGAAGTGCCGCGACACGTACGACGCGCCACGGTCGGTCGTGATCGACTCCGGGAAGATGTACGGTTGCGCGTCGCGCATTACCTCGAACCGCTCCACCATGAGCCCGTCCGTGCCGGTCCACGCCTCCGAGACCTGACGCCGGTTCGCGCGAACTCCGTCGGGACGGGCCGAGTACGGCACCAGAGCACGGGCGAGGACCACCACGAGGTCGATGCTGCGAGAACCGACGGTGACAATGCCCGCGAGCACCGAGCGTGATGCCTCACACAGCAACAGGGTGAGATCGGGGCGGATCGGTTCGCCATCGCATTCGACGAGGATCTCCATCGGGGTCGTGTCGATCAGCACCTGCTCACCGGGTCGCACGCCGGTACGTAATCCGTGCATGTGATCCGGCTGATTGGCTGTGGTGCGACGTGCGCGGGCGCTGCCCAACGTGTGCTTGCCGGCATCGAGTTCATTCAGCAGCCGGTACATCGTCGCCCGGCTCGGCATCGGCACGACACCCTCGCCGAAGCGGTCGTCCAGCTCCCTGCGGACGAGCCAGATCAATCGCGTCCCGGTGCCGGTCGACTTCCGCTCCTGCCCAGCCTGGACGGTCAGAATCGCGTCGATCAGGCGCTCGTCGTAGGAGCGCCCGGGCATGTCGGCGAGGCCGTGGCGACGTCGATCGAGAAGACCGCTGACCCCGAACTCTTCGAGGGCGCGTTGCTGACGCGAGACCTTGACCGGGCCGTAGCCGGTTCCGAGACGACGGTTGACGTCGTCGATAACTTGCTGCCGCGCCGCGGGCTTGGTCACGCCTGCCGCCACGAGCTTGTCGAACCGGGCGAGTTCCTCCAGCCACACGTCGACGATCTTGCGATCGCGCGCGTCGAGATCCTGCAGGCTGCGCAGGTCCAGCAGTGACCGCAGGGATGCGGGAGCGGCAGGTTCCGCTTGGTGCCGCAGGTCCGCGGCGAGCACCTCCACGTCGTCTCCATCCCCGTCGACGGCGCGCAGGGTCAGGTAGGTGGGCCGGATCGCAACGACCTGGTGACTTCCGCCCTGCCACCGGATGATGTCGCCAGGATGAACGCTCATGACCCGCCCTCCAGATCGACAACGGTCGCCATCGACAAGGGACGGTGTAGATCCGCCTGCGCCACCCCGCTCCACACGAGTGCATACGCGGCGCCGACACCTGAGCGAGCAACGCCACCGAGGGCCGCCGCGAGCGAGCCCAGACTCATCCGACCGGTGAGCCCGAGCGCGGCGATGTCGACGCCCTCCAGCCACGCAGGCTCGCGGTACCGAAGCAGGAAGCGCAGATTCGCCTGGGTGGCGCCGGGAAGCTGATCGAAGACGAGATAGGACCACCCCAGTGCGGCAGCAAGGCGACGAGTGAGTTCGAACTTCATGCTGTCCTCGGGCTTGATCAGTTCGACCGGCCTCACGTCGACGAGCAGCGCACTCCCATCGGAGCGGCGCACGAAATAGTCGGGCGCGTGGGAGCGCTTCGGTGACCGCCAGCGGATCCACATCGGCTGGCTCGCCACCCCGACGACATCCCCCGTCCGGTCCAGCGAGGTCAGGAACGAGCGCTCCCAGAACGACTCGAACGGAATGTGCCGGCCCGTCGAGGCCATCCACAGCTTGCCCTCGAAGTTGCGCTTGCCCGGCCACGACGGGAACTCGCGAACCGGATCCGCATCCTCGAACATCACGCGCGCCGCGTCGACGGGGTCTGCGTGCTGGAGGAGGCCGTGTCTGGAAAACTCGATCGTGGCCGCGAGTGCGTTCGTCCCGTCGATCGCGGCGAGCCAGTCTTGGGTCAAGGTCACGGAGAACTCTCCCTTCCGGAGAATCCCGCACCCGATCAGAGCGCTCCGGTGGAACCTCCCGGCTTGAACCGCAAGCTACTCCCGCCTCGGAGCAGCGCTACGCGGCGCGCCGCTCTCCCGACAACTGGAGTGAGAATCCGACAACTGGAGTGAGACGACTGGACAGGTCCGTGAGAATCGGACAACTGGAGTGAGACACGACAGATGCGCCAAGAATCACAAAAAGATAACGGCGAAGCCTTGTGGACCGTTACCTGGCCGTTATAGAGTGCTCGCACGGTAGTTGTTTTGCTGTGGCAGCTACCGACATGTGATTGCAGGACACTCTTGGTGCAAGGGACAAGGGCCGGTCGGAAGCCTCTCCGACCGGCCCTCACCTTTTTCTGGATCTCGATACACCGCGGCGGAGCCGCGGCACTCGATCACCCATGAGCACACCGCGGCGGAGCCACGGCACTCGATCACCGTTGAACGTGATGGACTGGTCTCATGACCGACCTCGCGATCTCGCTCACCCTCGACGGCACGCCCGATCTGCCGAGTGCGGCGCTGCAGGCGCTCTACCGCATCACCGGCCGCTCCACGGTCGAGCTGCGGCACGCGATCCGCGACCGTGCACCGCTCTACACCGCGGCTCTGTTCGGCGCGGAGCACATCACGGCGGCGCCGCGGCTCGAGAAGACGATCGCGTTCCTCGACGACCACGGCATCCCGTTCGGGCTCACCGAAACCGCAGGCGGGACGGACGCCCCCATCGACCGCGCGACGCTGCGCGCGATCCTCGAGCCGGGCGACGGCTCGGGCGACGCGCGCTGAGATCAGACGCCTCCGCCGCCCCCACCGCCTCCGCCGCCACCGGCAGATCCCCCGCCCGACGACCCTCCGGACGTCGACGACGAGCTGGATGCCGCGGCCGACAGACCGCCGATGCCCGACGAGAAGGACGCGGCGTCGAACGCACCCGTGCCGTAGTACCAGTACGGCCCTGTCGCGCCGACCGCGGTGTAGAGGATGGCGAGCTGACTCGACCACTCCTTCTCCTGCCCGAACACAACGGCGTACGGCAGGAGCTTCTCGTACAGGGCGAGCTTCTGGCGCGGGTCGTTCACGTCGATCGCGACCCGCTCGGCGCCGGACGGCGATTGCAGCATGCGGATCCGGTCGGCCTCGGCCCACGCGATGAACTCCTCGAGCCCCTTGAGGTGATCGCGCGTCTCGGCCCCCGCCGCGGACAGCGGGCGCTTGGACACGAGCCCGACCACGGCGACCACGAGGAGGCCCGCTGCGACGATCGCCACCATCGGCACGAATCCGCCGATGTCCGCGGAGATCATCACGATGCCCGACACGATCACGGCGGCGCCGGCGAAGACGGCGACGATGATCGGCCACGCCCGGGAGCCCGCGCGCACCGTCTTCCGCAGGCCGCGGGCCGTGAGTTCGGCGTCAGCCTGCGACAGGAGCTTCTGCACGCGCGACGCGAGCCGCGAGTCCTGCTTCCCGAACTCGTAGCGCTCCCCCGGCATCCCCGTCGGGAACAGCGCCTGCAAGAGCACATGGCCGTCGGCGTCGGCACGCGAAGGGTCGACGAGTTCGGCGGCGAGCTTCGTCTTGCCCGTCCAGGTGCGATCGACCTCGACGATGCGGATCGACCCGGCGACGGCCTGCTCGAGCACTTCCGCGGGCACCGCCTTGTCTCGTCTGCCGAGGAGGACCGCGCTCTCCAACGCGTCGACGTTCGCCGGCGGATCGTACTCGGCGATGATCGTGGGGCGCCCCGGCTCGTCGGCGAGGGGGCGCCGGCGCGCACGGATCGCGAACGCCCCCGCGCCGAGGAGGCCGACCCCGGCGACGCCCTGGATCCAGCCGAACGGCGAATGGAAGTAGCCGTCGTCGAAGAGCGCGAACGTCCCGGGCGCGAAACCCACCGACATCGTGAGCGTCTGGTGCGGCGCGAGCGCGCCAGCGGATGCCGTGATGACGGCGCCCCCGTCGGGGCTCGCCTGCGAGGTGATCGAGGCGCAGGCATCCGACGCGTCCTTCGCGCCCTGGTAGCAGGCCATCGTGCCCGTGAGCGCGGATGCGAGGTCGGCGTCCAGGTGGAGCCGCGCGGTGACGGCGCCGAACGGCTGCGCCCAGTCGACGCCGTTGACGTTCCAATAGAACTCGAGGCCCGTGTCGGGGAAGTCCCACGTGACGTTCTCGAGGGTGTAGGTGAGGACGTAGGTCTGGCGCCCGTGCACGTAGGAATCGGCGCGCGAGACGATCGAGAGCGCCCCGTCCACGTCGTCCGTCTCGCTCTCGCGGGGCGCACCGTTCTCGTCCGTCACCGAGACGAGCCGCGGGTGGAGCGGCTGATCGTTGTACGTCTCGGGGACGAGCCGGCGGATGCCGCGGTTCTGGTCGCTCTCGGGGAACACGGCCACGATCGTCTCCACGACCTCCAGCCGACTCGTGCCGTCATCGGCGCGGGTGAGCGTGTAGTCGGCGGCGAAGGAGTCGAACGTGAAGTCGTCGACATCGCCGAGCACCGCCGTCAGGGAGGAGAAACCGGATGCCGCGGACGCTGCCGTCGGCGCGGCGATCACGGTCGCGAACGCGATCATGAGCACTGCTACCAGCGCCCTCACGACGGCGGAGATCAGTGTCGCGAGCGCGCCGGCGGCGGACGCCGGCGGGCGGGATCGGCTCATGCCCCCACCCTAGGACGGGCCGTCGGCGCGGCGCACTACAGTGGACGCCATGACCGATCGCCGCCTCGCCGTCGCCGCGTGGGAGAGCCTGTTCCGCGCGCAGCACGAGGTGTTCCGCGAGATCAGCACCGACTTCTCCGAGACGGACCTCACGCAGGCGGAGTACGACGTGCTCCTGACGGTCACGCGCGGCGAATCAGCGACCGCCCGACTGCGCGACGTCACGGCGAACATGCTCATCAGCCAGCCGAGCGTCTCGCGCCTCGTCGATCGCATGGTCGCACGCGGGCTCCTCTCCAAGTGCCCTGACCCGCACGACGGGCGCGGCGCGCTTCTGCGCGCGACCGACGACGGCGTCGCCGCGTTCCGGCGCGTCGCGTCCGCGCACGGTCGATCGATCGCCGAACGGATGTCGGTGCTCGACGACGACGAGCTGACCCAGCTGCAGTCCCTCGCGACGAAGCTCCGGGGCGTCTGACCGCCCGCCTCACGGCGTCCGCCGGCGCAGCGTGGGCGACAAGGATCGCCCCCCAGCCACAGGTCAACGCGATGCGCGTCATCGGGGCGGTCGCCGGTCAGTCGGAGGGGGATCGGCGCCGTCGCAGCAGGAGGAGCCACCAGACGATCGCGGCCAGGACGGCAACGGGGATCAGCCACAGCAGCAACGCGGGCGCGGGCGCGGGCGGTGGATCGTCGGACGCATGACGCGGTGACGCGGCATCCGGCGTGTCCGCGGACGTGAGCGGGGTCGCGTAAGGCGACGGTGATGGGACTGCGGCGCTGGGCGCGAGCGCAGATCCCCCGCCGGGGCCGGATTCGGACCCCGTCACGCCGCGAGCGCGCGGTCCCGAGTCCGCGTCGCCCTCACCCGAGCCCGCCTCCACCGACGCGGTCGGCGCGGGGTCGGTTGAGGACGGCGAAGTCTGCTCCGCCACGGCGTGCACCGTGACGGTCGCCGATGCCGTGCCCGTCGATCCGGCCTGGGCGGCGATGTACTGGAACGTCCCCTCCCCGGCGGTCGCGGCGGTCACGTGCAGCGCCCCCGCCTCATCCAGGAACGCCGCGCCGCCCGTGTAGCCGGTGACCGCGACCAGTCGCAGCGCGCTGTCACCTGTCGCCGCGTCGTTGTCGAGCAGGGCGGCGGCGGAGAGCACCGACTCCGTACCCACGATCACCTCGAGCCGGTCGTCGACGACCGTCGGGCGGCGGGGCGCGTCGATTCGTAGCTCGATCGTCGTCCACGACTCCGCCCCCGCCACCCGCACCCGGATGCGCGCTGGGCCGGTGGCCTGGGCGGTCGCGGCATCCGCGCTCACCCGCAGGGTGCCCGCCGAGACGATCAGCCCCGTCACGGAGTCGATCGGCTCCAGGACCGCGACCGCGCCCCCGCCCGCGGGCTGATCCACGACGGGATCGACCTCGAAACGCGCGGGCACGTCGTGGGCCGTGTGCAGCGCGATCACCCGTGTCTCGCCCGGCGTGAGAGTGACCGTGCTCGGCGCGATGGCGCCGGCATCCGGAACCGTCGCGTCGCTCCCCGATCCGGGGGCCGCGTCCGTCGTCGCGACGACGGACGGTTCGGATGCCGCGGGCGGTTCGCTCGGAACCGGCGCCTCGGCGGGGTCGACGACGAGCGCGGGAAGGTCGACGGACCCGCCGCCTCCGTCGCCACCGCCGGGGAGACCGCCGCCGTTCCAGGCGAAGTCGGTGTAGCAGGTGGACGTGCCCGGCACGTAGTCCGGGATCGTGGTGGCGATGGTCGTCGCACCGAAGTACAGACCGCAGTCCGCGTCGCCGTAGACGCCGCCCCCCGGAATGCTCTTCGCCGCGCGGTGGCCCGACCATCCGGACGGAACCGCGAGAGTGCCGACCTCCGTCGTCACGGCGGGGGTGAGCGGGTCGTCATCGCGCTCAGGCGGCGTCAACGTCGACAGGTCGGCCCGCAGCTGGCGGTTCTCCTCGGTGACGAGCAGTTCGTGGTCGCTCGTCCAGCTCACTCCGAGGATCGGGGTGCGGTCGATCATCGTCACGAAGCGCAGGGAGTCGACCAGATGCGTCGAGCCGGAGGCGCCGGGGAACGTCGGACTCTGCCACCTCACGGGCGCGACCACGACGCCGTAACCCCCGCCGATCCGTTCGACACGCGCGACATAGCGGCCGTCGGGCGAGAGTTCGGGGCATCCGACCGCTTCCATGTTCCCGGCACCCTGGATATCGCCGGGGCTCGGCTCGTCATAGGCGAAGAGGCCGTGGTAGGCCTGCATGGGAACGTCGGGTGAGCCCTTCAGCGCCAGCGCGTCACCGAACTTCTGGCCGGAGACCCCGAAGACGGTGAAGTTCTCCAACCAGAGGAAGTCACCGTAGCGGTTCGACGAGCTGAGCGACAGGCAGGGTCGAGGTGTCGTGGCCCGGTCGTAACCGATGTCGTCGGCGTTGCCGCCGTTGCTGAACTCGGAGCGCAGTCCGCTCCCGTCGGGCAGCACCGACTGTAGCAGCCCGCCCTTCTCGAGGAAGTAGATCCGCCCGTCGGGCGCCCACACGGGCGAGGTGTACAGCGCCGGGCGCTTCCAGGCCTGAGGCGTGCTCTGGTTCGGCGCCACGTCGATCATCGTCGGCGCGTCGAAGAAGGTTCGAGCGGAACCGTCGGGCGACATCGTGCCGACGCGGTCCCAGGTCGGGAACGTGCCCAGATTGCTGGGGTCGGTCGGATGCTCCACGTCGCGGTCGCCCGCCACGAACGCCACCCACGGCTGTGGATCGAGATCGCCGAGCGGCCGACCCCAGTTCACGTCGTGCACGCACGAAGAGGCACCAGCGACGTCCTCGGCCCCGAGCACCGTGGCCCCGAGATACCAGCCGCATCCGGAATCGCCGTAGACGCGACCGTCGAGGGTGGGCTTGGCGGCCCGCTGCCGCGCCGTGCTCGACGGGAGGGAGAGGGTACCCTGCGGCGTCGCCGTCGCGGGGGTGACGGGAAGGAGGTGCCCGTCGGGGGCCCGCCGATCGGGCTGCAGAGTGCCGAGGTCGAGGGTCGAGGTCGTCGCGCTGTCCCAACCCGGCGTGCCCGCCGCGACGAGCAGGGAGTTCTCGCCCGCCCAGCTCACCGAGAGCTGGCGCACATCCGCTCCCGCCGCTCCGTCGGCCCGCCACAGGGTCTCGTCCCACGCCGACACGACGCGCGGACCGAAGGAGATGGGCCACTCCGAGACCGCGGTGCCGTCCTCGTACCAGCCGTCCTTCGCCGGCGCCACCACGACCGCCAGCGCGGATCCCGGAGTCTGCCCACCCTGGTCGTCGACCCGAAGGCCGTGATAGTCGGCGACCGCCGCCACGAGCGTGCCGTCGGGCGAGAGCGCGGGGCACTGCGTCACCGTGGCGTCGACCCGGTTGTACCCGTTGAAGGGCAGACTCGTCTCCCATCCGGACGTCGCGTCCGGCCGCCCGATCCGCGACCAGCCCGACCCCGACCGCTCGTACACGCCGCCGTCGAAGAGGAACCGCCCGCCGTCCGCGCTCATCGACAGGCAGGCCGTCGGCTGCCCGACCTGAGCCTGGCAGTCGTCGAGGCCGGGGCTGAGCTCGCGTCGCGGGTCGGAGCCGTCGGCGGCGACCGAGTTCACCACGTGACAGGGCACGCCGGCCGACTGCTCCCACGCGACGTAGTAAATGCGCTCGGCATCCGGACCCCAGACGGGCGAGGCGTAGTGGGCGGGTGTATGCGCACCCGCGTCGGCCACGGAGGGCAGCGGCAGCCAGATCACTCCCGAGCCGTCCGGCCTCATCGTGCCGATCCGACTCGCGGTGGCCCACGGGTCGTCGGAGTCGAGCGCATCGCTGACGAACACGAGCCGGTCCTGCCCGGCCGCCGCGGCGATGGCGAAGGCGCCGGAGTCGGCGGAGCGCAGGTGCACCCCGTCGGAGGCGACCGCGCGGATGCGCAGGCCCGAGCCCGCCAGATCGCGCGGCACGGCGAGATCGGCCGACGATCCCGTCAGGCCGCTCGCGAGCGGACGCCAGCTGTCGCCTCCGTCGTCGGAGACGAGGAGGTCGACCGTCGGCGCGGGCACCTCGTCGCTCGAGTCGGGGTCGGTGACCGTCCAAGCGACGTGGATCGGCTCCGACCGCGCGATGGAGGTGTCCGCGGCAGGCTCGGTGACGCTGATGCTCGGCGCGGACCCGAGGGCGCGCTCGGTGACGGGATGACCGTCCAGCAGGATGCGGAACGCCGCCGTTCCGGCGGGGGCGACGACCTTCTGCGCGAACACCTTCGTCACCACCGCGCTGCGCGACCCTTCGGAATCGGTGAGCCCGATCTTCACGGGAGCGCCCGTCGGCGATCCGTCCTCTGCGACGGGGACCACGGTGACCCGGCTCGTGTCGGAGCCCGAGGGCGGAGGGCTCGGGATGTCGCCGTCGTCGAGGAACGGGTCGAGGCGGATCGAGTCGCCCTCGATGGGCATCGAGCCGCGGATCCAGTAGGCGGTGCCGCCGGGGCTCGGCCGGGTCGGGGCGCTGCCGAGGTTGAGAGAGCCGGTCAGCGCATCCCAGGTGCTGCCGCCGACCCACTCGCGCGAGACGCCGTCCCAGCTCGCTGCCATGAAGTCGGTGCCGTCGATGATCCGGTTGCGACTCACCCAGGCGCCGGTGACGGGCGTCGGATCGGTGTGCTCCATGCCGAGGTTGTGGCCGAGCTCGTGGGCGAGCGTCGCCTCGGGGGCGTCGAGGTCGAGGAGCACCGAGCGTCCCGTGACCCCGGCCCGCCCGACGGAGGTGTCGCCGAGCTGCGCGCCGAGCCACCCGTTCGGCACCACGGCGACCACCGAGTCGAGACCGGATTCGCGGGCGAGCAGGTCCAGGTCGCCGAGAGCACCGGCGACACCGGCCTCCCCGGTCTGGGTCGGCAGCACCTCGGGCAGGCAGGAGAGCTCGGCGGTGACCCCGCCGTCCTGCACGGGCAGCAGCTGCTGCGCCCAGGCGACCCAGGTGTTCGCGCGTGAAGCGATGTCGGTGCACGAGACCGTCGAAGCGCCGAGATCGAGGGGAAGGAGGGCGATCCGCAGCGGGCGCGTGGTCATCGTCTCGATGAAGTCGTGCGGCGAGCTCGAGAGCTCGTTGTTCGCACTGTCTTCTTCGGAGGCATCCGGCGGGTCGGCGACCGTCACCGTGGCGATGAGCACGGAGCCCTCGGGGGCCTCGAGCACGTCGTTCAGGGGCAGCAGCACCCGCGTGGACCCCGACCGCACCGTCACGGTCTCGGTGGTCGGCTGAAGGACCGTCGTGTCGACGCCGTCGGTGCGGGCGATCACCGAAGTCGTCACCTGTGCGGAGGTGGTGCCCTCGACCGAGGACCACAGGTCCGCCAGCACCGAGGTCTTCCTGCCCGTGACGAGCCGACTCGCATCGGCGGCGGCCTGCACGATGCGTACGCTGCGCACGCCGTAGTCCGGCCGCGAGCCGATTCGCCCCGCGTAGCCGACGGTGGAGGTCGTCGTCGCGCCGGTCACGCCCACCCAGACCGCCGCCGCGGAGGAGCCGTCTGAGGCGGCTGCCCCGAAGCCGTACCCGGTCTGCAGCTGCCGCACCGCCCCGACCGTGGGCGCCCCGCCGGTGGAGGTCACGGCGATGGAGCGCAGCTCCGGGGTGGCGGCGTAGACGTCGGTAGCGAGCACGACGAAGTCGCCGACGGATGCCGCGCCGGTGGGGGCCGCGGCGGTCACCGGCGTCGTCGGGGTCGCGGTCAACGCGGCGAGGCGGGCGTGGATCGCGTCGCCGTAGACCTGCTGGCCCGCGCGGTCGGGATGGAAGGTGCCGTTCTGGTCGTGCTGATCCTGCACCGAGGCGCCGAGACGCACGATCCAGGGGTCGCGCGCGCAGTAACCGTGGGTCGTGAACTGGCTCGCGATGCCGCCGATGTAGTCCCAGCCGTGACGCACCGTCGCGGCGCGCACAGCGTCGTTGAGGCCCGCGACGAGGTGCCCCCGGGCCCACGTCGCCTCGTCGTCGGTGATGAGACCGCCGACGGCCCCGCCCGTGATGAGGGCCAGCATCGAGGGGTCGATGTCGCCGACGCAGCGCAGATCGGGCACTCCGTAGACGTCGCCGGTCGGATCGAAGTACTCGGTGAGGTGCACGCGATCCGGCGCCACACCCGCCGCGGCAAGTGCCTCGGCGAGATGGTCGTAGCGCGCGGGGAGCTGAGACATCCTCGCGTCGTGGGTCGCGGCCACCGAGTTCGTGCTGCAGTCCGAGCCGATCACGCCCCCCACGACGGGCAGGAGGCACGAGGTGAGGGTGGCGGAGAACCGGACGTCATTGGCCCCGATCGAGACCAGCACCGCGTCGGCGGTGCGCCCGCCGAGCGCCTGCACCATCTGCGACACCTGCGAGGGTCGCAGACTGGATCCGGTCGGGGCGACGCCCGCGTACTCATCGGTGACCCCGCCGGTGGAGGGGTCGTCGCCCACATGCGCGCCCGTCGGATCGTCGTCGGTGTCGCTGATCGCGGCCCCCGAGCACGCGAGTTGCACGAAGGTGACCGCACTGTGCGGGTCGTCGTCCTCGAGCTGCCGGGCGGCGAGCGCCGGGCCGGCGTACGAGGACCGGTGGCACGAGGCATCCGACCATGCCGACGACGGCGCCGCGCCGGGATGCACGGGCGAGCCCTCGCCGGAGGCGACGGAATCCCCCAAAGACACGACGACGATGTCCTTGGGCGCGATCGTGCGCGCCGTGACGGCGCGACCGCCTGCGTCGTCGCGCAGCTCGAGCCGGATCGTGGGGGTCTCGCCCGAGCGCACCTCGATCTCGGGCCCGGCGCAGTGGTCGAGGTCGGCGACCGCGGTGCCGTCGACCGACCACACGTAGTGGGTGATCTCGGTGCCGCTGCCCGCGGTCACCGATGCGCATCCGTCGAGGGTCACCGTCAGCGTGTCGGCATCGGCGATCGCCGAGCCGGTCGTGAGAGCCGGATCCGGGAGGCCGTCCCCGTCTCTGTCGACGTAGTGCGGCGCAACGGTCCAGTCGAATCGCGGTGTGAGTCGAGCCGCGCCCGTCGCCGCCGCGATGGAGGCGATGCACCCGGCGCCGCTCGCGAAGGTGGTCGCCGCGATGGGCGCGCCGAAGTGCGGCCATCCGCTCGACTCCGAGACGGAGACGGTGCCAGCGATGCACTCTGCGACCGCGAGAGTGCCACGGCCCGCAGCGAGGGTGCCGCCGGAGCCCTCGAGGGGCACGTGCACGCGCGTGGGCGCGCTGCCCGGCTCGATGCCGAGCACCGAGGGGCCGTCCGCGCCGTCGACGAGCGCATAGGCGCGGCCGTCCCCCGCGGCGACATCGGTGAGACGGGCGTCGTCGACCGTCGAGAAGTCGCCGAGCTGATCGCCCTGCGCCACCGCCACGTGCGTGCTGCGGAAGTCGGTGTAGGCGGCGCTGACCACGCCGCCACCCGCGGCGACCTTTGCGCGAGCGACGCCGTCCAGGTCGAGGGAGGCGAAGAAGCTCGCTCCGCCATCCGTCGTGCCGCGGATGCCGCCGTGCCCGCCCCACATCGCCCACACCCGGTCCCCGTCGACAGCGACATCCACGTCGGTTGCCCAGGTGCCGAGCCGCCGGGCGCCGGTCCAACTCGCGCCGCCGTCGTCGGAAGTGGTCAGGTACGGCGCCTCGCCCTCGACGCCGTTCGCGTCGGTCCAGCCGCCGACGAACGCGACGGCGAGGTGATCGCCGTCGGCCGCGATCGTCGGCCGCGTCGCCCCGATCCCACCGCTGAGGATCGCGGCCCTCGCCCAGGTGTTCCCGCCGTCGGTCGAGCGGAGGTAGAGGATGCGCGTGCCGAGCGAAGAGTCGCGCACCACCGCGTGGAAGACCCCGCCGCCGCCCGCGGCGACGTCCGGGTAAGCGACGCCAGGACCCAGATTCTGCGCTCCTGCCATCACCGGGATCGGATCCGCTGCGCCTGCAGGAGCGGCCACCACGACGGCTCCGATCGCCTGCACGGCTACGAGGAGCGCGACGACGAGTCCGTGCGCGCGAGAGGACCTGCTGCGAATCACGACTCGTCCTGGTCTCTGTCAGCGTGCGGGGTCGGATGCTCCCGCATGCCCTTCTCAGGTCGGCGAAGCGACGGGCATCACACCAGAAGCTACTGACGCCGACGCGCGCTGTCAGTGTCACAGCGGTGCCGACCTTGCGATCGGCTCTCGATCGATCGCCGAGTGGATGTCGGGTACTCGACGGCGCTCACCCGGATGCGGGCTTCGACGCCTTGCCCTCGAGCCACTGTGTGTCCGATGCGTCGCTGTGCGTCGTGCCGGTGCCGACGTGCTTCGCGTCGATCTTCGGGCCCTTCGTGATGACGTGCACGAGCGCCATCGCGTGACCGCGCCCGAGGCCGTAGTCCTCCGCGAGCCACGTGACGATCTCGCCGGCCTTGGTGCCCGGGCCGTAGCCGCGCGTCGTGGCCTCGTCGATGAACTGTCGCGGGGTGCGACCGGTCTTCTCCTCGATGTTGTCGAGGTACGCCTGGAACGACATGCGGTTCAGCCTAGGGCCGCCGCGCGCGGGTCACCAGCGGTTGTGCACGTCTTCCGCGAACCCGACGGCGCCGTCGAACGCGATGAGCTCGGAGCCGGTGTCGAACGTGCCCGACCACTCGCCGAAGCACTGGTCCGTGCGACTCGAGAGCACGCGCAGGTCGGTCGCCGACCGCTTGTCGTGGAAGGGCGCGAACGTGGCATCCAACCCTCCGCCGACGATCCGCCACGGCTCGAGCGGCGCCGCCAGGTCATACGACCACGTGACGGGCGCTGAGATCTTGTGCAGGCGCCCGCCGACGACGACGCCGTTCTCCGTCGACCCCGTGCCGTCCGTCCAACGGCCGCCGACCTGGATGCCGATGCTCCGCCGGTCCGCGAGCAGCCCCGAGCCGGCGCCCCAGTTCCAGGCGACGTCGTAGGGCCAGCGCCCGCGGCCGTGGTCGAGCACGGCCCACGAGCCTTCGGGGACGTCGACCTCCGCGCCGTCGACGGTGATGGTGCCGGATGCCGGGAGGGCGACATCCTTCACGGTGTACTGGAACAGCCGGTGCGACCAGGGCACGACGACCGCGAGGAGGTCGTGACCTGCGGGTCTCGTCACGGAGATGTCGAACCCGGCCCCGGGGATCTGCGCCTGCAGCCGCCAGCGCTGGGCATCGTCGCTCGGGGTGACGGTGATGCTGAGGTCCTTTGCCCGAGCCGTCGCGACGCCGCCGCCGAGGCTGCCCGGCAGATGCATACCGCGGGCGGGGATCACCGTCGCGTTCGCACCCCGGCTCCGCCCCGAGGCGCGATCGAAGATCCACACCTCGTGCACGGCCGCGTAGTCGAGTGACGAGATCGTCAGCGCGACGATGTGCGTCGGTGTGATGACGTTCCAGTACTCCCAGCGCTTGTTTCGGCCGAACGCGACCGGCACGGGGGCGAGCGCGCGCCTCGCCGTGCGGCGTGCGGCAACCCCCGCGGTGTCGACGAGAGGAGTGCGGGCGAATCCGATCGCGGCCGGGTTGAGGTGGCCGTCCGGCAGGGTCAGCGAGACCGGTTCGAGGAGTTCGCGCTCGGTCATGCGGGGTCCTCGTTCCGCGGGCGCGGCCGACTCGCCGCCATGCGTCCGTCGGGATCCAGGCGTCGGAGGACGGCCGTCGTGATGCTCCGCAGCTGCGATGCCTGCTCGTCGCTCAGCGCGTCGAGGACGAGCTCGCGCACGGCCTGCACGTGCCCGGGGGTCGCCTGGAGCACGACCCGCCGCCCCTCGGGCGTGATGACGACGTCGACGCCGCGACCGTCGGCGGCGTGCGGCTCTCGCACCACGAGCCCGCGCTTCTCGAGACGGCTGACGACGTGCGAGAGGCGGGGCATGGTCGCGTTGGTCATGGATGCGAGCTCCTTCATCTGTACGCGGTGATCCGGCGCGTTCGTGAGCATCGCGAGGGAGAAGTAGTCGAAGTGGGTGAGATCGGAGTCCCGCAGCAGCTGACTGTCGAGCTCCTTCGGCAGCAGCTCGAGCAGGGCGGCGAACGGGATCCAGGTGGCCAGTTCGTCGTTGGAGAAGAAGCGCGGGGAGCCCATCCGAACATTCTAGGAATAGTTGATGCGACAACGAGGTTGACCAGGATAGTTGCCTCTACAACAGTCGAGGCATCCACGATTCTCGGAAGGAACCCTCATGACCTCCATCACCGTCTTCGGCACCGGCACCATGGGCCAGGCGATCGCGGGCGTCTTCGCCCGCGGCGGCGCCGACATCCAGCAGCTCGGCAGCGGCGACGCGGGTGCCGCGATCGCCGGCGACATCGTCGTGCTCGCGGTGCCGTACGCCGCGCTCGCGGACATCGCCGCGACGCACGGTGCGGGGCTCGCCGGAAAGACCGTCGTCGACATCACGAACCCCGTCGACTTCTCGACGTTCGACGGCCTCGTCGTCCCCGCAGGCAGCTCCGCGGCGGCACAGCTGCAGGAGCTGCTCCCCGCAGCGCACGTCGTGAAGGCCTTCAACACGAACTTCGGCGCGACACTGGCATCCGGCACCGTCGGCGGCCAGCCGACCACCGTCCTCGTCGCGGGCGACGACGCGCAGGCCAAGGCGGGCCTCATCGCGGCGGTCGAGGCCGGCGGGCTGCGCGCGCTGGATGCCGGGTCGCTCTCACGTGCGCACGAGCTCGAGGCCGTCGCCTTCCTGCAGATGACCCTCGCCGCGCGCGAGAAGATCACCTGGACCGGCGGCTTCGCGCTGGAGAACTGACCGCGCGCTGATTCGTGCCTCCAGTTGGCGCGTACGCCGGAAACTGCGACCTGGTTTCCGGCGCACGCGCCAACTGAGTGCATTCATCGACTTCTCCACAGGTATGGGTTTCTCGCTGCTTGTGCACAGATGACTCCGCGGACGCGTATCCCGCGGGCTGACGCGACACAGTGGCGGGATGCCGCGACCGCCCGCTCCCCTGCCTGATGACCTCGGCGCGAGCTTCCGGGTGACTCGAGCGACATCGCTCGGCGCGACGCGCGGGCGCTTGACCGCGCGCGACCTGCACGCGCCGTTCAGAGGAGTGCGCACACGCGTCGCCAGTCAGGAGAGCTCCCATCTCGCGGGGCTCGACGACCTGGATGTCACGACGCCGCAGCGCCTCGACGACGCAGCCCGCCGCGCGCTCCTCTCACGCATCGAGGCGCACGCGCTGGTCCTCCCGACCGGCGGCTTCTACATCGGCGATGCGGCGCTCGCACTGCTGGGGTTGCCGTTCGTCGACCCGGTCCGCGCTGCCGAGCACGACCTCGAGATGGGCGTCTTCACCCCGCAGCGCGCTTCGCGCCGCACCGGTGTGGACTGTGTCCAGATACGCGAAGGGCTCGCCCACACCACCCAACGTGGCGGCTTCCCGGTCGCGACGCCTGCATCGGTGTGGGCTCTCCTCGGGCGCCGCATGGAGGTGCGTGACCTCGTCCGGATCGGCGACGCGATCGTGCGCGTCCCGCGCGACGAACGCGGACGACGACGCCCGGAGCATCAGCTGGCAACCCCCGCACAGCTGACCGCCGCGATCGAGGCGGGGCGTCGTCTCGGCGCGGCACGGCTCCGTGCGGCCCTTCCGCTCGTCCGCACGGGCAGCATGTCGGTGCTCGAGACGGACTGGCGGTTGGGGCTCGTCGGGTCGGGGTTGCCCGAGCCCCTGTTGGATGTCGAGGTACGCGATGCTCGCGGGCGATTGCTCGGCATCAGCGACGGAGCCTTCCCCGAGTTCCGCGTCGCCGTCGAGATCGAGGGAGACCACCATCGCACCACGCGTCGCCAGTGGACCCGCGATCTCGATAAGTATGCGGCGTATGCCGCGATCGGCTGGGACGTCGTGCGCATCGCTTCGTCGCACATCCGGCCCGCGCGCGGAGCGGACGTTCAACTCGTGCGGAATGCCCTGGTGCGCCGAGGGTGGGTGCAGTAGGCCGCCTCACCACGGTCGCTTGTCACTAATGCTGGGAACTCGACGCCGATTTCCCGCGCGAGCGCCAACCGAACGCCCGCAGCCCCCCTCAGCACTCGATGACGTTCACGGCGAGACCGCCCTCGCTCGTCTCCTTGTACTTCGTCGACATGTCGATCCCGGTCTGGCGCATCGTCTCGACGACCATGTCGAGCGACACGTAGTGCTCGCCGTCGCCGCGCAGAGCGAGTCGCGCGGCCGTGACGGCGGTGGATGCCGCGATCGCGTTCCGCTCGATGCACGGGATCTGCACGAGGCCGCCCACGGGGTCGCAGGTGAGGCCGAGGTGGTGCTCCATCGCGATCTCGGCGGCATTCTCGATCTGCCGGTTCGTGCCGCCCATGACCGCGGTGAGTCCGCCCGCGGCCATCGCGCAGGCCGAACCGACCTCGGCCTGGCATCCACCTTCGGCGCCCGAGATCGACGCGTTCGCCTTGAACAGCGAGCCGAGCGCCGTCGCGGTGAGGAGGTACCGACGGATGCCGCGGCGGCGGTTCGCCTCGGCCAGGGATGCCTCGTCCTCGCGGCCGGTCGCGCCGGACGCGCCGCCCTCGGCCGGCGACCCAGCCCCGCGCCCGGCGTCAGCCGGCGCATGCAGACCGAGCAGCGCCGACCCGACGAGCTCGCCATACGGGGTCACCGCCGTCGACGACCCCAGCCCGGAGTCGGCGAGGAAGCGCCACCAGTACATCGCGACCGCGGGGACGATCCCCGCGGCTCCGTTCGTCGGCGCCGTCACCACCCGCCCGCCGGCGGCGTTCTCCTCGTTGACGGCGAGCGCGAACGCGCCCAGCCACTCCCCCGGGAGTTCGCGCCCGGTGCCCGCCTCGGCCTCCTCGAGCTGTTCGCGGATGGCGCTCGCGCGCCGCTTCACGCGCAGGATGCCGGGGAGCACGCCGCCCGTGTGGGCCGGATGCAGCCCCGCATCGACGCACGCCTTCATGGCATCCCAGATGGCGTCGAGCCCCGCAGCGATCTCCTCCTCCGCGCGCAGCGCCTCTTCGTTGCGGCGCGCGGCCTCGGCGATCGTCAGGCCCCGCTCGTCGCAGAGGGCGAGGAGCTCGGCGGCCGAGGAGAACTGCAGCGGGAACGGCGTCGACGCGACCTCCGCCGCGGCACCCTCACGGCGGATGAAGCCGCCGCCGATCGAGTAGTAGGTGTCCTCGGCGAGGACGGCGCCCGCGGCATCCCACGCCTGCAGCGTCATCGCGTTGGGGTGACCGGGCAGACGCGTGCGCGGCTCGAAGGCGATGTCGGCACGCGCGAACGGCACGGGCGTCGTGCCGGCGACGAGGAGGGGGGCGCCGTCGGGCCAGGCGGTCCACGCGGATCGGACGAGATCGGGGTCGACCGTCTCGGGGTCGTGACCCTGCAGGCCCGCGACGACCGCGTCGGGCGTGCCGTGACCGATTCCGGTCGCTCCGAGCGAGCCGTAGAGCGCGCAGGTCACGCGCGCGAGACCCGGGAGCGCGGAGATGCGCGTCGCGAAGTCCCGCCCGGCCCGGAGCGGGCCGACCGTGTGTGAGCTCGAGGGTCCTACACCGATGGAGAACAGCTCGAACGCCGAGACGTACGCACTCATCCTTCGAGCGTACGCCGCGCTGACCGGCGATGGCACGCGGACGAGGCCTCGCCGTAGGCTGATCGGCATGGGAATCGACGCACTGTGACCGCGCTCACGACACTCGCATCGGACCGCACCGCGGCCCTCGCCGCCGCCGAAGCGGCGGGGCGCGTCGACGACGCGTTCCTGGACCGCTTCGACGCGCAGTTCCCCCGCCTGCACGACCTCTTCACGCGGCTCTACGGCGACCGCGCCGACGGGCAGGAGCAGCTCGCCGCGACGGTCGCCGCGGCATCCACCTCCTGGAACGCTCGGCCGCTGGAGCTCAAGGTGCGCGACGCGCAGCGCGAAGCGGATGCCGGGTGGTTCCAGTCCGAGCGGATGCTCGGCGGCGTCGCCTACGTGGATCGGTTCGCCGGAAACCTCGCCGGGATCCGCGACCAGATCCCGTACTTCCGCGAGCTCGGGCTCACCTATCTGCACCTCATGCCGCTGTTCGACGCCCCCGAAGGCGACAACGACGGCGGCTACGCCGTGTCGAGCTATCGGAGGGTGAACCCGAGTCTCGGCACGATGGACGAGCTCAGCGAACTCGCCGCGGATCTCCGCACGGCAGGGATCTCACTCGTCGTCGACTTCATCTTCAATCACACGAGCAACGAGCACGAATGGGCGCGGAAGGCCGTCGCCGGCGACCCGGAGTATGCCGATTTCTACCTGATCTTCCCCGATTGCGAGATGCCCGACGCGTACGAGCGGACGACCCGTGAGATCTTCCCCGACGACCACCGCGGGTCGTTCGTGCAGCTTCCGGACGGCCGGTGGATCTGGTCGACGTTCTACCACTACCAGTGGGACCTCAACTACGCGAACCCGGCCGTCTTCCGTGCGATGGCGGGCGAGATGCTGTTCCTCGCGGGCCGCGGTGTCGAGGTGCTGCGGATGGATGCCGTCGCCTTCATCTGGAAGCGCCTGGGGACGGCGTGCGAGTCGCTCCCCGAGGCGCACCTCCTGCTGCAGGCGTTCAACGCCGTGCTCGCGATGGCGGCGCCCGGGATGGTGTTCAAGTCGGAGGCGATCGTCCACCCCGACGAGGTCGTCACCTACATCTCTCCCGAGGAATGCCAGCTCTCCTACAACCCGCTGCAGATGGCGCTCACGTGGGAGGCGCTCGCGACCCGCGACGGACGACTCCTGCAGGACGCCCTCGAGGAGCGCCACGCCCTGCCGGCCGGGACGGCGTGGGTCACCTACGTGCGCAGTCACGACGACATCGGTTGGACCTTCGCCGACGAGGATGCCGCGCGCTACGGCATCGACGGCTACGCGCACCGGCAGTTCCTCAACCGCTTCTACACGGGCCGCTTCGAAGGATCGTTTGCGCGCGGCGTCGCGTTCCAGGAGAACCCGACGACCGGCGATGCCCGCGTCGCGGGTACGACGGCATCGCTCGCCGGCATCGAAGCGGGCGATGCGGGCGGCGAGGACCGGGTCGTCCTCGCCCACG
The DNA here is from genome assembly GCF_017305435.1 of Microbacterium sp. GTDB lineage: Bacteria > Actinomycetota > Actinomycetes > Actinomycetales > Microbacteriaceae > Microbacterium. Next base: position 364,916 of record NZ_JAFKIP010000006.1, read on the forward strand.
CGCTGGCGCTGTCGACCGGCGGCATCCCGCTGCTGTATCTCGGCGACGAGGTCGCGCAGCTGAACGACTACTCGTACCGCGACGACCCGGCGCGCCGCGGCGACAGCCGCTGGGTGCACCGGGGCAATCGGCCGCGCGACCGCTACGCGGAGCGCGGGGACGAGAGCACCGCGGCCGGGCGGGTCTTCCGCCGGCTGACGAAGCTCATCTCCGTCCGGCAGCAGGCCCCCGAGTTCGCCGGCAACGACCTCATCGGGTTCCGGACACCGCACCCCTCCGTCGTCGGGTACCAGCGCCCCGGCCCGGACACCCGCGTGCTGGTGCTCGCGAATGTCGGGGATGCCGAGGTGCAGATCGACCCGCTGACGCTGTCGGGCTTCGCCCGCGAGGCGTACGATCTCGTGCACGACGCGGACCTCGATCTCGACGAGGGCCTCACGCTTCCTCCGCACGGATTCGTCTGGGTGCGGGTCACGCCGCTCTGAGCGGGTCTCCCCGCGCGGGCGGGCGGACGGTCCGTCTGGCGAACGCCTGCGGGGCGGATGATCGTCCGAGGTCGGCGACTCCCCTTGCTCCGGCTCGGTGCGGCGTATTGAATGGCCGACGACACCCGCACGCCGCGGCCACCGGGAACGCGGTGCGCCTTTCTCGATCTCCAGACAGGAAGTGATCCCCGTGGGAACCACCGTCTTCGAAAGAAGCGCACCCTCGGCATCCGTCGTCGACCACAGTCTCGAGCAGACTCGAGACGGGGTCTTCTGGATCGACGATCTGCCCGCGGCGCTCCGGCCCGATCGGCAGGCGCTCCGCGGCACGGTGCGCGCCGACCTCGTCGTCGTCGGCGCGGGCTACACCGGGCTGTGGACGGCGCTCCTCGCAAAGCTCCGCGACCCGCACCGGCGCGTGGTGATCGTCGAGGCGCAGCGGGTCGGCTGGGCGGCATCCGGCCGCAACGGCGGCTTCTGCGAGGCGAGCCTCACCCACGGGCGCGAGAACGGCGCGAGCCGGTGGCCGAACGAGATCGACACGCTGGAGCGGCTCGGACGGCAGAACCTCGACGAGATCGAGCAGACCGTGGCGGACCTCGGGCTCGATGTCCAGTTCGAGCGGACGGGTGAGCTCGCCCCCGCGATCGAGGAGCACCAGCTCGCGTGGCTCGACGAGTGGCGCGCGGAAGCGGCGGATGACCCCGACGTCGTCTATCTCGACGAGGAGGCGGTGCGCAGGTCGGTGAACTCGCCGACCTATCTCGCCGCGATCTGGGAGAAGCGCTCGAGCGCGCTGGTGCACCCCGCGCGGCTGGCGGCGGAGCTCGCGCGGGCCTGCGAGGACCGCGGCGTCGAGATCTTCGAGCGCTCGCACGTCACCTCACTCGATTCGTCGACGAACGGCGTGACCGTCATCACCTCCGGCGGGTGGGTGCGTGCGTCGCAGGCGGTGCTCGCGACGAATGTGTTCCCGTCGTTGTTGACGCGCAACAAGCTCATGACGGTGCCGGTCTACGACTATGTGCTGATGACGGAGCCGCTCACCGACGAGCAGTGGTCCTCGATCGGATGGGCCGATCGCCAGGGTATCGGCGACATGGCGAACCAGTTCCACTACTACCGGCCGACGCAGGACGGGCGGATCCTGTTCGGCGGCTACGACGCGCTCTACCACTATGGGCGCCGCGTCGATCCGCGGTACGAGCACCGTCCCGATGTGTGGCGGAAGCTCGCCTCGCACTTCTTCACGACGTTCCCGCAGTTGGAGGGCCTGCGCTTCTCGCACGAGTGGGCGGGAGCGATCGATTCGTCGACGCAGTTCACGGCGTTCTTCGGAACGGCCCGCGGCGGCCGCGTCGCCTACGCCGCCGGCTTCACGGGGCTCGGGGTCGGGTCGACGCGGTTCGCGGGCGAGGTGATGCTCGACCTGCTGGCCGGAGACGAGACCGAGCGCACCCGGCTCGAGATGGTCCGCAAGCGTCCGCTGCCCTTCCCGCCCGAGCCGGCCGCAGCCGTCGGGATCAACCTGACGCGCTGGTCGATGGACCGCGCCGACCACAACGAGGGCAAGCGCAATCTGCTGCTGAAGACCCTCGATGCCCTCGGGCTGGGCTTCGACTCGTGAGCGAGCTCGATCCCGGCGTCGTCGTCTCCGCTCTCACCGCGGGGGTGCCGCTCGAGGCCGTGCCCGCCGCGCAGGTCGTCGCGGGGTCGCCGTCGACCGGCGCGATCGACCTCGACGAGGACATGGGCATCGGCGTCTGGGAGATGACCGTCGGCGCGATGCGCGACACCGAGATCGACGAGGTGTTCGTCGTCATCGCGGGGGATGCCACGGTGGAGTTCGTCTCACCGGCGCTGCCTTCCATCGAGCTCGCGCCCGGTGCCGTCGCGCGGCTGACCGCCGGCATGCAGACCGTCTGGACCGTGCGCGAGACGCTGCGCAAGATCTACCTCGCCTGAGCGAGGATCTCCAGACGCCCGCTCAGCCCTTCGCGGTGACCTCGACCTCGAACTCGACCTTCTGACCCGTCGAGCCGTTGGTGAGGGTGACGTCGGAGTCTCCGACCGAGAGGGCCGTGAGACCGGGGTTGAAGCTCGCCGAGGCATCCTTCTTTCCCGCCGTGAACGACACCACCTCCGGGTCGTCGATGTCGGCCGTCCAGTCGGTGAAGGTCTCGTCGTCACCCACCAGGTCGACGACGCCGCCCACCGGGACCGTGACGGTCGTGCCGTCGATCTTCGTCAGATCCGCGATGACGGGGGCGGCCAGCTGCGCCGAGGCGCTGCCGGTCGCGGGGGCCGAGCTCGCACCCGCGCAGCCGCCGAGCGCCAGGGCGAGGACGAGAGCGCCGGCCGCCGGCACCGTTCGGACGAGGGTTCTCGTGGACGTCATGGCATTCCCCTTTCGCGCGGCGCCCGTGCGCCTCTCGTCGGAGGCTACCCCCTGTGAGACTCCGCCCCTCACGCCCGCGCGGCGGAGCGCCGCACGAGCAGGGCGAAGTGCAGTGCCGTCAGCACCTCACCGTCGTCGAGGTCGACGCCGAGCAGGTCCTGGATGAGCGCGATGCGCTGGTAGAACACCGATCGCGACAGGTGCGACGCGGTCGCGGCGGCCGTGCGGTTGCCCGGGTGCGCGAGCATCGCGCCGAGCACGTCGAGGAGGTCACCACCGCGGTGGAGGTCGTACTCGATCAGCGGCGTGAGCATCCGCTCGCCGTGCTCGAGCGCGCGGTGGTCGTCGCGCAGGCTCGCGACGAGGCGCGCGAGCGGCCGATCGTCGCTCCGGCGAATCTCCGCCACGCCGCCGCTCGCCGCGCCGGCCGCGCCCGGCATGCCGCCGCGCACCCGGCGACCGCCGGGCGAGCGCGATAGATCGATGGCCTCGCCGAGCGACGCGAGACCGCCCTCGAGATCGTTCGCGACCGGTCCGACCGAGACGACGAGGCGCTCGACCACCCCCGGCGGCAGCGCCAGCTCGCGCACGAGCTTCAGGACGAGCGCGTCGTCCACGGCGAGGCGCGGAGGCAGCGAGAGCAGCAGGCGGATGCCTCCGCCGCGCCCCTCCCCGCCCGACGACAGCGCCCTGCCCCCGAGCGCCTGCGCCGCGGCATCCACGCCGCCAGCCATCGCCTCGGCAGCGGCACTTCCGCCGCCGGAGATGACGAGCCCGACGAGGCACGCGCCGTCGACGGGCACGCCGGATGCCTCGACGCGCGCGGTCGCGGCGCCGTACGCGCCGAAGCGGCCCGACAGGAGGTCCTCGAGGAGGGCGCGGCGCCCGATGCGGGCCCACTCCTCCCCCGCGCCGTCGGTGAGCCGCCCGAGCGCGAGCGCGATCGCGCCCTGCTCGAGGACTCCGGCGCGTCCCGCGGAATGCGGCGGACCGGGGAGAGCGACGAGGTGCCCCCAGCGAGTGCCGCGCGCCTCGACCGGCACGATGAGCCAGCCGTCCGGATCGTCCGCGCCGGCGCCTGAACCCGAGACCGCGCGGTGCGCAGCGCGCGAGCGCGCCTCCCAGCCGGTGAGCAGCTCCTGCTCCTGTGCGGGCGGGATGCCGCTGACGACGACCTCGTGCGCGAGATTCTCGAGGACCACCGGCGCACCGAGAGTCGCCGCGAGCTGGTGCACGATGAAGTCGGCGGGCGACCCGCGGAGGGCCAGCGCCGTGAACCGCGAGCGCACCTCGTCACGGGCCTGGAGCGCCGCCGACTGGTCGGCGATGATGCGCCGATGCACGGCCTCGGTCAGCTGGACGAATTTGACCTCGTTGTGCAGGGCCACGAGTGCCAGCTCGTGTGCGCGCGCCGCGTCGAGGACGACGGCGGGAACGTAGCGGTAGTGCGTGCCGAGCTCGAGGACGAGGCACGCGAGGCCCGCGGCGGCGAGGCGCCCGATGAACGCGCTCAACTCGTCGGGATCGGCGGGCCATCCCTGCCCCGTCGACAGCAGCAGTTCGCCGCCGTCGAGGAGACGCGCGACGCCGGCGCTGTCGGACACGTGCACCCATCGCACGCGCTGCTGCAGGGCCGCGTCGTCGGCGAGGATCTCGGGGTGCCCCGCCGCGAAGACGTCGAGGGCGAGCACCTCGCGCACGGTCGGAAGACTCTCCGGCGGGGCGCTCGGACGGATTGTCCGATCGCTCGGGTCTTCGCGACGCTCAGGCATCCGTGATCACGCTCTCTCGCTGTCAGACTGAATTCTGACCACGATAGACCACGCCGGTCGGACTGTCCGGATCAGCGGACCGCACCGGCTCCCCCACCCCCGAGGGAGAACCATGACCTCCGTCATCGCCCACTGGATCGACGGCGCCGGGTACGCGCCGGAGGGCGGGCGCACCGCTCCCGTCTACAACCCGGCGACGGGCGCCGTCACGGCCCAGGTCGCTCTCGCCGATCAGGCGGAGATCGACGCGGCCATCGCCTCGGCGGTGCGCGGGTTCGAGGCCTGGAGCGCGTTCTCGATCGCGAAGCGGCAGCAGGTCCTCTTCGCGTTCCGCGAGCTGCTCAACGCGCGCAAGGGCGAGCTCGCGGCGCTCATCACCGCCGAGCACGGCAAAGTGCTCTCGGATGCCATGGGCGAGATCGCCCGCGGGCAGGAGGTCGTGGAGCTCGCGACCGGATTCCCGCATCTCATCAAGGGGGCGTACTCGGAGAACGCGTCGAGCGGCATCGACGTGTACTCGCTCAAGCAGCCGCTCGGCGTCGTCGGCATCATCTCGCCGTTCAACTTCCCGGCGATGGTGCCCATGTGGTTCTTCCCCATCGCGCTGGCCGCGGGGAACGCGGTCGTGTTGAAGCCCTCCGAGAAGGACCCTTCCGCCGCCCTCTGGATGGCGCGGCTGTGGCAGGAGGCGGGCCTCCCCGACGGCGCGTTCACGGTGCTGCAGGGCGACAAGCTCGCCGTCGACGGCCTCCTCGAGAGCCCCGACGTGCAGTCGATCTCGTTCGTCGGGTCGACGCCGATCGCACAGTACATCTACGAGACCGCCAGCAAGCACGGCAAGCGCGTCCAGGCCCTGGGCGGCGCGAAGAACCACATGCTCGTCCTCCCCGACGCCGACCTCGACCTCGTCGCCGACGCTGCGATCAACGCCGGCTACGGCGCCGCGGGCGAGCGCTGCATGGCGATCTCGGTCGTCCTCGCGGTGGAGACCGTCGCCGACGCCCTCGTCGACAAGATCGGCGAGCGCATCGCAACCCTCAAGGTCGGCAACGGCGCGGATGCCGTGGAGCCCGACATGGGCCCGCTGATCACCGGCATCCACCGCGACAAGGTCTCCTCGTACGTCGACATCGCCGAGGCCGACGGCGCGCGCGTCGTCGTCGACGGGCGCGGCTTCGCGGTCGACGGCGCCGAGGACGGCTTCTTCTTCGGCCCGACGCTCCTCGACCACGTGCCCACCACGAGCCGCGCCTACACCGAGGAGATCTTCGGGCCCGTCCTCTCGGTCGTCCGCGTGAGCTCCTACGACGAGGGCGTCGCGCTGATCAACTCGGGCCAGTTCGGCAACGGCACCGCGATCTTCACGAACGACGGCGGCGCGGCGCGGCGCTTCCAGAACGAGGTGCAGGTCGGGATGATCGGTATCAACGTGCCGATCCCGGTACCGGTCGCGTACCACTCGTTCGGCGGGTGGAAGCAGTCGCTCTTCGGGGATGCCAAGGCATACGGCGTGCACGGATTCGACTTCTTCACGCGGGAGAAGGCGATCACGGCCCGCTGGATCGACCCGGCTGCCCGCGCCGACGGGGCATCCGCCGGCATCAACCTCGGCTTCCCGCAGAACCACTGATCGGACCCGCCATGACCGACATCCAGCCCGACCTCGAGGCCAACGCGCGCGTGCGCGCGGACGACCGCGGCCACGTCTTCCACTCCTGGAGCGCCCAGGCCCTCATCGACCCACACCCCGTCGCGGGTGGCGAAGGGGCGAGCTTCTGGGACTACGAGGGGAACACGTTCCTCGACTTCTCCAGCCAGCTCGTGAACCTCAACCTCGGTCACCAGCACCCCGACCTCGTCGCCGCGATCCAGCAGCAGGCGGGAAAGCTCGCCACGATCCAGCCGTCGATGGCGAACGACGTGCGCGGAGACCTCGCCCGCCGCATCTCCGAGGTCGCACCGGACGGCTTCTCCAAGGTGTTCTTCACGAACGGCGGGGCGGATGCCAACGAGAACGCCGTCCGCATGGCGCGCCTCGTCACGGGCAAGCGCAAGGTGCTGTCGGCCTACCGCAGCTACCACGGCAACACGTCGACGGCGATCACGCTGACCGGCGACCCGCGGCGCTGGCCGAACGAGCCCGCCGACGGGTCGGTCGCGCACTTCTTCGGGCCGTACGCGTACCGGTCGCCGTTCCACTCGGCATCCCCCGAGGAGGAGACGGCGCGCGCGCTCGAGCACCTCGAACAGACGATCATCCTGGAGGGGGCGTCGACGATCGGGGCGATCATCCTGGAGACGATCGTCGGCACGAACGGCGTGCTCGTGCCACCCCCCGGGTACCTCGCGGGCGTCCGGGCGCTGTGCGACACCTACGGCATCCTCTACATCGCCGACGAGGTGATGGTGGGTTTCGGTCGCGTCGGAGAGTGGTTCGCCTTCCAGGCGTTCGATGTCGTGCCCGACCTCATCACCTTCGCGAAGGGGATCAACTCGGGGTACGTCCCGCTCGGCGGCGTCGTGATCTCCGACGCCATCGCGAGCCGCTTCGACACCGTCGCCTTCCCGGGCGGGCTCACGTACTCGGGGCATCCCCTCGCGTGCGCCGCGGGGGTCGCGACGTTCGAGGTGTTCGAGCGCGACGGCATCCTGCCGCGCGTGCGCGATCTGGGCTCGCGCGTCGTGGAGCCCCGCCTGCGCGCCATGGCCGAGAAGCACCCGTCGATCGGCGAGGTGCGCGGGCAGGGCCTGTTCTGGGCGATCGAGCTCGTGCGCGACCGCGAGACGCGCGAGCCGCTCGTGCCCTTCAACGCCTCCGGTGCCGACGCGGCGCCGATGGCGGCGATCGCGGCGGCGTGCAAGAAGGCGGGCCTGTGGCCCTTCACGCACTTCAACCGCGTGCACGTCGCGCCGCCGCTCGTCATCTCGGAGGACGACCTCGTCCGGGGGCTCGACATCATCGATCGCGCCCTGGACGTCGCCGACGAGCACGTGACCGCCTGACGCTCACCTGAAGAGTGGCGGGGTCCCTCGCTTGACGGTGTCGGCGGCCCCTGCTTGCATCGAGCCATGGAACACGTGATCTCGGCCGACGGCACTCGCATCGCCCTCCACCGCGCGGGCGCGGGGCCGTCCGTCGTGATCGTGAACGGCGCCTTCTCGACGGCGCGGGATGCCGGGGAGCTCGCCACCGCCCTCGCCGACGCGGGGTTCACGGCGATCACCTACGACCGCCGTGCGCGGGGCGACAGCGACGATGCGCGCGCCGCCCGCACCGCCGTCGACCCGCTGCGCGAAGTCGACGATCTCGCCGCGGTCATCGCGGCGGCGGGCGGGGATGCCGCGGTGCTCGGCCACTCGTCGGGGGCAGTCCTGGCGCTCGTGGCCGCGGCCCGCGGCATCCCCGTGCGTCGGCTCTTCCTCTCCGAGCCGCCCTTCCACTTCGGCGTGGACGACGCGGACCCGAGTCTCCCCGAGCGCCTGCAGGCGCTCGTGGATGCCGAGCGCACGGGCGACGCCGTCGTCCTGTTCCAGCGGGAGGGCGTCGGGCTGCCCGACGCGATGGTCGAACAGATCCGCCAGAGCCCGCTTTTCGACGCTTTGCGCGCGCTCGCGCAGTCGACGGTCTACGACGCGGCTCTGACGCGCGACGTCTCGACGCCCACGCCGGACATGCTCGCCGTCGCGGCGCCTGTCACGATCCTCTGCGGAGAGCAGACCTTTCCAATGCTCTCCGTCGCGGCGGAGAAGCTCGCGGCCGCGATGCCCGGTGCGGAGCTTCTCATCACGCCGGAATCGTTGATGCATCGCCTCGACGTGGCGACGGCGACGCGGGTGGTGGCCGAGCGCCTGGGCGCTTCCGAAGCCTGAATCCGGCAGGAGCTCGTCTAGAGCAGACCCCGTCCGTCGCGCAGATCGAAGATCAGCTGGGTCTCGGTGGCCCGCACGACCGGATGCACAGTGATGTGCTCCAGCACGATGTCGCGCAGCGCCGCCGTGTCGGCCGCGGCGACGTGCACGAGGAAGTCGTCGGCGCCCGCGACATGGAACACCTGCAGCACCCGGGGAGTGTCGGCGAGGGCGTCGGCGAGCGCGTGGACGCGGTCAGGCGTGTGGTTGGTCAGACGCACGCGGATCATCGCCTGCAGCGGGTAGCCGAGGGCATCGGGCTCGATGCGCACCCGTGTGTCGCGGATCACCCCGCGGGTCTTCAGCGCCCGCACCCGGTGGGCGCACGTCGACTCGGCGATCTCGAGCCGCTGCGCGAGCGCTTTGTTGGTGACGTCGCCGTGCTGCGTGAGGATGCGCAGGATCGCGATGTCGAGTTCGTCGAGTCCCGCCGCATCGGCCGCTTGCATTCTGGCCAAGGAGATCCCCTTCCGTACGTCGTGTGCCACCGAAAATCCGCGATGATTGCTCTAGTGTTGCGTATTCTTCGGATTCTGCGCGAGATCCCCGTTCACATCGCAAGATGAAGATCATGCGCGATGATCTTTGGCACCTCGACACCCTCGCCGTCCACGCCGGACGCGAAGACCTCGCCACGCTCGGCGTGCACGCTCCGCCGATCGATCTGTCGACGACGAATCCGCTGCCCGATATCGAGCTCGGCGGCGATTCCTATGAGGCCATGGCGACGGGCGGGCGCCCAGTCGCGGAGGGCGGCATGGTCTACGCACGGCTGTGGAACCCGACGGTCGCCCGCTTCGAGGACGCGCTCGCGGCGCTCGAACACGCCGAGGCAGCCGCCGCGTTCGCTTCGGGCATGGCCGCGATGACGGCGGTCGTGATCGCACACACCGTGTCCATCGGCCGACGCCACGTCGTCGCGGTGCGGCCGCTCTACGGGGGCACCGATCACCTGCTCGGGTCGGCCATGCTGGGCACCGAGGTCACCTTCTGCCGCGAGGAAGAGGTGGCCGCGAACATCCGCCCCGACACCGGGCTCGTCGTGCTGGAAACCCCCGCCAATCCGACGCTCGAGCTCGTCGACATCGCCGCGGTCGTCGCGCAGGCGGGAGGGGTCCCCGTGGTGGTGGACAACACGTTCGCGACGCCCGTGCTGCAGAACCCGATCGAGCTGGGCGCGACGATGTCGCTGCACAGCGCGACGAAGTACCTCGGCGGGCACGGTGACGTGATCGCGGGCGTCGTCGCTGGATCCGAGCAGTCGATCGAGGCGCTCAGGCGCGTGCGCGCCATCACGGGCGGACTCCTCCACCCGCTCGGGGCCTATCTGCTGCACCGCGGACTTCCCACTCTTCCGCTGCGGATGGAGCGTCAACAGCGCAGCGCGCAGCGCATCGCCACCTGGCTCGCGGAGCACCCCGCCGTCGCCGAGGTCTTCTATCCCGGGCTGGACGGCGACCCGCGCGGCCTCATCGGTCGCCAGCTGCGCGGTCCCGGTGCCATGCTCGCCGTACGCCTGCGCGGGGGCTACGACTCCGCAGCGGCGGTCACGGCGGGCGTGCGCCTGTTCACCCACGCCGTGTCCCTCGGGGGCGTCGACTCGCTCATCCAGCACCCGGCCGCCCTCACGCATCGGCCAGTCCCAGCCGAGGCGCGGCCGGGCGCCGACATCGTGCGCCTGTCGATCGGGCTCGAGGATGCCGCGGACCTCATGGCTGACCTCGATGGCGCACTCACCGCCGCCGACCGGCGTTCAGGTGACGCGTACGCCGGGAATCTGAGCGAGGTTTCCGGCGTACGCGCCCACTGAACGGCGATCGGAGGGATCGACGGTCGCTCAGAGGGTGCGCGCGAAGGGGTCGAACCCGTCCTCGAGGAGCGGCACGGGCGCCACGGTCGAGTCGATGCGGACGGTCTCGCCGGAGGCGGCGGCATCCTGTGCCGACAGCATCACGTCGAGGACGTGGAAGCCCAGCTCACCCGTCGCGATGTGGGGCCGGTCCGCGGCGATGGCGCGTGCCATGTCGAGGACGCCGAGCCCACGACCCGTGACGATGCCCTGCTCGGGGATCTCGATCCATTCCTGGCCCGCGCGGTCGAAATCGGTGATGGTTCCGACCGGCTTCACATACGCGATGCGCCCCGAGAACATGTTCGGGTCGGGGATCACGATCGACCCTTCCGAGCCGTGGATCTCGACGACGCCGGCGCGTTCGAGCGCGGAGTCGAAGCTCAGCAGATGCGTGCCGTGCTGACCGCCCGCGAAGGAGGTCAGCACCTGCACGGTGGAGGGCACCTCGACGGGGAAGGTCTCCCCCGCCCGCGGTCCCGTGCGGATCGTCCGCTCGAGCTGCGGGCGCGACCCGCGCGCGGCGACGGCCTCGATGGGGCCGAGCAGGCTCACGAGCGCCGAGAAGTAGTACGGCCCCATGTCGAGGAGCGGTCCGGCACCCTCCGCGAACAGGAACGCGGGCTCGGGATGCCAGGCATCCGGACCCTGCGTCTGGAAGATCGTCTGCACGAACAGCGGCGTGCCGATGACGCCGTCCGCGATGGCGCGCTTCGCGGTCTGGAAGCCGGGGCCCAGGAGCGTGTCGGGCGCCGATCCGATTCGCACGCCCTTCTCCGCCGCGAGAGCGAGAAGCTCCCGGGTCGACTCCCGGTCGAGGCCGATCGGCTTCTCGGTCCAGACGTGCTTGCCCGCCTCGACCGCCGCGCGCGACACCTCGACGTGCACGGCGGGGATCGTGAGGTTCACGACGAGGTCCACGTCGGGGTGCGCGAGCACGTCAGCCGCGGTGCCCCACGAGGCGATGCCGAACTCCTCGGCCTTCGCCTTCGCGCGCTCGGGGATGAGATCCCCCACCGCGACGACGGCGACGTCGGGGAACGAGGTCAGGTTCTCGAGGTAGGTCTGGCTGATGACGCCGAGGCCGATGATACCGACGCTGAACGGGCGCCCTGCTGCGGTGCCGGTCACGCGACGAACCCGCCGTCCGTGAGGAAGGCCAGGGATGCCGCGATGTCGGCGAAGACGTCGCCGGGGGCCTTGTCGTACTCGATGACGGCGTAGCGGATCGCGGCGCCGGCCCGGAGCGCGGCGGCGAGCGGCACGTCGCCCTCACCGGCGCGGCGCTGGTCGAGTGCGTCGGATCCGAACTCCGCGGCGCCCGGAGCCCACGGGTTGGATGCCGGCACGACGCCGTCCTTCACGTGGACCGCGGTGAGACGGCTCCCGAGGCGCTCGACGAGAGCCGGCAGGTCCTGGCCGCCCGTCAGCGCCCAGAACAGGTCGAGCTCGAGCTGCACGCGCTCATCGGTGAGGGCGACGAACCGCTCGTACGCGGAGACGCCGTCGAAGGAGGCCACGAACTCCTGCGCGTGGTTGTGGTAGCCGACCGACAGCCCGAACCCGGCAGCCGTCTCGACGAGCGCGTTGAGACGCTCGGCGATGTCGCTCACGCCCTCCTCGGTGAGCCAGCGCTCCGGTGCGACGAACGGGTCGATGACGGTCTGGATGCCGATCTCGGCGGCCGCCGCGAACACGACCTCCGGCGCGGGCGTGGGGATCGAGCCGTCCGGGGTCCACAGCTCGTCGGTCAGCAGGGGCGCGTGACCCGTCGGCGCGGCGAGTCCCGCGGCATCCAGAGCCGCCCGGATCTCCGCCGGGCGCGACACGAAGTCGAACGCCTCGACGTTGCGCAGCCCGATCCCGGCGAGGGTGTCGAGCGACCCCTGGAGATCGGCGGAGAACTCCTCGCGCAGCGTGTAGAGCTGGACCGAGGCTTCGGGAAGGGTCATGGCACGTCCTTCTGGGTACGTCGTTGTGGGATGCCGTGCGGATGCCGCCCGCGGCGGAACCGACGATACCGCAGAAAACCTCCAAGTGGAAGTTTTTCTCCCGGCATCCTTCAGCGCATGGCGGCGACGAGGATCACGACGAGCCCGAATACTCCGATCATCCCGGTGAGGGCGGCGAGGGCGACGAGCAGCGCGCCATCCGGGAGCGCGCGCCGCGCCGTCCGCGCGAGGAGCACGTCGTTCACCCGGGCGGCGCGGAGGCGCGCGGCGTGCCACAGCGCACCCGCGCAGACGAGCCCCGCAATGCCCGGCGCCACCCACCCCACTCCGCCGAGCGTGGCCGGGAGCATCCGCATCGCGACGAGCGAGCCCACCGCGAGGGCGAGCGCGGTGCGCCGCCACGCGAGTTCGGTGCGTTCCGGCTGGAGGCCCGGGTCGTACAGCGCGCTCATCGCAACAGGACGGCGAGCAGCACGAGTACGCCCGACGCCGTCACCGCGAGCGCGAGCACCGGCCCGAGCGGCGATGCCGGCAGCGGCGCGCCGAGGCGCATCGCCCGCTCGGCGCGGATCCAGCCGACCCAGGCGATCGCAGGAGTCGCGATGCCGGCGAGGAGCAGGACCAGGGATGCCGCGAGACGCAGCCCCGCATGCAGGTCGAGCCCGAGCACCTCGAGCGCGACACCGCCGGCGACGAGCGCGAGCGCCGTGCGGATCCACGCGAGGAAGGTGCGCTCGTTCGCGAGCGTGAACCTCGGGTCGGGCTCGTCGCCGTGTCGGTAGACGGCGGACGGGAAGCGGGGGCGGTCCGTCATCGCGCCACCGTCCGGAATCCGGCGTTGCCCATCGAGGAGTCGGGTGTGTTCTGCGACCGCGCGGAATTGCGATAGCGGTTGCAGTAGGAGACGTGGCAGAGGTAGCTGCCGCCGCGCAGGACGCGGGTCGTGCCCGCGTCGGGGCCGTGCGGGTCGAATGCCGGGGACGTGCCGTAGTACGTGGGCGAGAACCAGTCGCTGCACCACTCCCAGACGTTCCCGACCATCTGCCACAGGCCGTACCCGTTCGGGGCGAACGTGCGCACCGGCGCGGTCGTGAGCCATCCGTCTTCGCGCGTGTTCTCGTGTGGGAAGACACCCTGCCAGATGTTGGCGCGCCAGCGCTCGGCATCGACGTCGTCGTCGCCCCACGGGTAGGTCGCCCCCGCGATGCCGCCGCGTGCCGCGTACTCCCACTCGGCTTCGGTGGGGAGGCGTCGCTCCGCCCACGCGCAATAGGCGACGGCGTCGTTCCAGCTGATGTGCACGACCGGGTGTTCGGCGAGGCCGTCGATGGAGGACGCGGCACCGCCGGGGTGTCGCCAGTCGGCCCCGCGCACACCGAACCACCAGGGCGTTCCGGCAGCCGGGCCCATGACATCGACGGGCGGCGCCGCGAGGGCGAGGTGGAAGACCGCCGAGAAGCCGAACACCTCCGCCTCGGTCCGGTATCCGGTCGCGTCGACGAACGCCGCGAAGGCCTCGTTGGTCACCGACGTCTCATCGATCTCGAACGCCTCCAGGGCGACGTCGTGCAGCGGCACCTCGCCATCGGCGGGGTTCCGGTCGCCCGACGAGTCGCCCATCGTGAAAGTCCCTGCGGGAACGCGCACCTGTGGCACGAGGTGACGCCCCGTCGCTCGGCTGGCCTCCGCGCGAGGCGGAGCAGCGAGGGCGAAGAGATCGCGAGACGGTGCACCGCACCCGCACGCCGGCCCGCATTCACCTGACACGTCGCCGCCTCCCCGGGTGGGAAAAAGAAGACCCCCGGTCTCCCGGAGGTCTTCGTCACTGTCTCAACACAGTGTGCGCCCGAAGGGACTCGAACCCCTAACCTTCTGATCCGTAGTCAGATGCTCTATCCATTGAGCTACGGGCGCATGCCTTCCTCGCGGAGGGCCGTGGAATAGCTTAGCGCACGGCGAGGCATGCGCTAAATCGGGGCGCCTACTCGAGCTCCGCGGGGTCGATCGCGCCCCGGTGCGCACCGCCGCTCTCCACGACCTCGGGCACCTCGCCGGACTCCCGCAAGACGCGCTGGGCCTTCGCGCTGCGGCGCTGGGCACGCAGCTTCGGGAGGTCGACGAGGCGCAGCGCCTGCATGCGCGCGGTGCGCATGCGCGCGTAGTCCGGGTCGAGGTCGGGGCGGGATGCCTCGATGCGGAGAGTCCGGTCGATGTTCTTCGCGACCTCCGCCCACGCGGCATCCCGGGCATCGGCGATGAGGAGGCGCAGCTCGGCGTCGTCGGCGGCCCGCAGCCGCAGCTGTTCGGCGACGTGCAGCGACTGCTTCTCGCGTCGACGCAGGTTCCGCACGTCGCGGGCGCGATAGTCGTGCGTCCCGTCGGAGTCGTAGTGGCGGCCTCGGGCCCGCCGGCGCTCGGTCGCCGTCCGCGCGGCATCCGCCTCCGCCTCGGCGGCGAGCGCTTCGAGCGCGGCGCGCGCCTCGGGCAGGTACCGCTCGAGGTCGAAGTCCTCGCCCTCAGCGAGGATGTGCACGAGGATCGTGTTCTTGAGGCTCAGACGCGTCGCGGCCGAGGCGATGTACAGCCCCTCGGCGACGATGTCGCGCGTGCGCGCCCGCTTCTTCTTCGCCACGTCACCCCCTCACCTCGATCCTACGAGGCGCCATCGGGGAGAATCGAGGAGACGACGCAATCCCGCGTGCGGGAATCGGAAGGGGCGAGGATGCCACGGTTGCAGGTCGCGGGCGCGACGAGCGTCATCACAGGGGCCGCGAGCGGCATGGGCGCGGAGGTCGCGAGGCAGCTCGCGGCGCGAGGCGCGCGCATCGCGCTCGTGGACCGGAACGCCGACGGGCTCGCCGGCGTCGCGGCATCCCTCGCCGGCTCCGCGCACACGACGCACGTCGTCGACCTCACCGACGACGCCGCGGTCGCTGCTCTCGCGGAGGAGATCGCGCTGGCGCATCCGCACGTGCAGACGCTCATCACGTGCGCGGGCTCGTCGATGCTCGGCGACATCGACCAGCTGACGATGGAGGAGATGCGCTGGCTGATGGACGTGAACCTGTGGGGCACCGTCAACATCACGCAGGCGCTCCTGCCGGCGCTGCGCCGCTCCCCGGCGGCCCACATCACGCACCTGGTCTCGATCTACGGGCTCGCCGCGCCCGCCGGCCGCATCCCGTACGCGATGAGCAAGTACGCCGTGCGCGGCTTCACCGAGGCGCTCCGGCACGAGCTGGAGGGCTCGAGCGTCTCGGTGGGTGCGATCTATCCCGCGGGGGTCAAGACGGGAATCATCCTGCACGGACGCTACGCCGCGGCGATCGATCCCGCCGTCGCCCAGCGCGCCGCGCAGGCGCAGGCCGCGATGTACCACACCGAGCCGGTGGATGCCGCGGCGAAGATCGTCGAGGCCATCGTGCGCCGCCGCGCGCGCACGATGGTCGGCCGCGAGGCGGGCCTGGTCGACGTCCTGACCCGCCTCACACCGACGCACTACTGGGCGGCGATGCGCCGCCCTCTGCGGGATGCCATCGACACGACCAGCCCGATCGGGTGATCCGTCGATCAGGCGGGCTTGCTGTACCGGTCGGCGCTGAAGCCGATGATGAAGTAGCCGATCGGTGCGATGAGGAACAGCAGGAAGAACGAGAACACCGCCCCGTGGTCGAAGGCCCGGCCGACCCGGATCGCGACGATGATCGCGAAGACGACGTTCACGAGGGGGATCAGCGCCAGAAGTCCCCACCAGGCCGAATAGCCGGCGATCTTCACGAGGAAGAACCAGTTGACGATCGGGATCAGGGCGAGGATGCCCGGATAGCCGGCCTTCGTGAAGACCTTCCACATCGCGATCGCGAGCAGGATGTAGTACGCCAGTCCGATGATCGTTCCGGCGGTTCCGCCGAAAACGCTCTGCCACTGGTCGAGAGTCGTGTTGTCAACGTCCATGGCGCTCATGCTAGGGGGCGCCCGGCTCGCACGCATTCGTATCTTCATCCGACACGCCGCGTCACGGAATACCACGCGTCTCCCGCGAGAGCAACCCCCTGCCGACGTCGGCGGCCCCGCCGTATCGTCGTCGACGAACCACTCTTCTCCGACGAAAGGAGCGCGCAATGGGAATCCTGGACGACGCCAAGGAAGCCGCCGAGACGGCGGGCCGCAAGATCAAGGAAGGCTTCGAGGACACCAAGGACCGCGTCGGCGACAAGATCGACGAAGTGAAGGCGGATGCCGAGGTGAAGAAGGCCGAGGCCGAGCGCGACTCCGTCGAGAAGCGCAACGAGGTCAAGGCGGATCTGCGCGGAGACAACGACTGACATCCTCTTGCGCCGGCTTCCTCCCTTGCCGGCGCTTCGCGAAGGGCCTCGGAGAGTACTCCGGGGCCTTTCTGCCGCGCGCGCTCAGGACGCCGCTGCTGCACCGACGCTCAGATCGCGGAGATCCGCCAGGATGCCGAGGTCTCCGCGCCGGGCTCGAGCACGATCAGTCCGGCGTCGTAGTCGTAGCGGTTCGCGTTGAAGGCATCCGGGGCGCACGTCATCGGCTCGACGGCGAGACCCGCGCGGTGGAACGGCTGGGTCGGGCCGCCCGGAAGGTCCGCCGTGTGCACCTGCACCCACGGGCATGCCGCATCCCACGTCATCTCGACGCCCGTGCCGGAGGGGTCGCTCAGCCGCACCGTGGCGAGGCCGTCGGCGGTGCGCTCCAGCGCGGTGTAGGCGTGGTCGATCTCGACGGCGCCGAGCACGCGCGCCGGGCGCGCGGCACGCCAGTCGAAGCGCTCCGGGTCGAACACGGCCACGTCGCGCAGCGCGACCGGCGAGAGCCGGTCCGATGTGACCTCGAGGACCTCGGCGGCGGGCAGCGTGAGCGTCCAGGTGTCGAGCGGGCCGGGCCCCGCGACGAGGTAGGGATGGGGGCCCGTGCCGAAGGGAGCGGCATCCTCGCTCTCGTTCACGGCGCGGACGGTCTGGACGAGCCCGTTCTCGTCGAGGGCGTAGGTCGTCTCCACTCGCACGCGCCACGGGTAGGCCGTCTGGGGCTCGATGACGGCCGCGAGGGTGACGGAGGCATCCGTCTGCGCCGTCGCCACGAAGTCGAGCCAGGCGGCGAGGCCGTGCAGAGCGTGGCCGCGCTTCGGCTCGGTCAGGGCGAGCTCGAACTCCTCACCCGCGAACGCGTAGCGACCGTCGACGACGCGGTTCGGCCACGGCGCGAGGAGCGCACCACGGTAGCCGGGCCGGACCTCGTCGGCGTCGAACGGCACGACGAGGTCGCGTCCCTCGTGGCGCAGAGCGCGCAACGACGCGCCTATGCTCGCGATCTCGGCTTCGTACGCGCCCGCGCGCAGGATGAACGGAGTGCCGGAACGGGGGGTGGAGGTCATCCCTCCATTCTCGTGGATGTCCGGCCGCACTTTCGTCGTCGCGGATCGTCATTATCCGAGCGCGGAGCGGCACCCTGCGCCGACGAAATCGCGCAACCAGGGGCTGAGCTCTGGGGCGGATGAGGATCAGGGCGTGGGGCCGGTCGCGACGGCGCGGTCGGGCTGATTCGACCAGGCGCTCCACGATCCCGGATAGAGAGCCGCGTCGTAGCCGGCGACGGCGAGCGCGAGCACCTGCTGGGCGGCGCTCACTCCCGAGCCGCAGTACACGCCGACGGGCCCGTCCCCGAGGCCGAGCCCCGCGAAGCGCGCCCGCAGATCGTCGGCCGAGCGCAGGGTGCCGTCGGGGGCGAGATTCTCCGTCGTGGGTGCACTGAGCGCGCCGGGGATGTGCCCCGCGCGCGGGTCGAGCGGCTCGACCTCTCCGCGATAGCGCTCCCCCGCCCGCGCGTCGAGCAGGGTGGCGTCGGGGCGGGCGGCGAGGGCGGCGGCCTCCTCGGTCGTGAGCCGCGTCAGCGCGCCCGGGTGCAGCGTCACGCCGCCCGGCACGGGCTCCACGTCGCCGACCTCGAGCGGCAGCCCCGCGGAACGCCACGCGGCCAGGCCGCCGTCGAGCACGCGGGCGGTGGCCCCGGCATCCGTCAGCATCCACCACGCACGCGCCGCGCCCCAGCCCTTGTCGTCGTCATACACGACGACGACATCGCCGTCGTCGAGACCCCAGCGCCGGGCAGATGCCTCGAATGCCGCGGCGCTCGGCAGCGGATGCCTGCCCTCGGCCGGGGCGCCGTGCGCCGCGAGATCGCGCTCGAGGTCGACGTATACCGCGCCGGGGATGTGCCCGTCGAGGTAGAGCGGGTGGCCGTCCGGGCCGCCGAGCCGCCAGCGCACGTCGAGGATGACGGGCGGGCGGGCGGCGCCGTCGCCGTGGAGAAGCGCGTCGAGTTCGTGCGGAGTGATCAGGTGACCTGTCATCTCTCGAAACTAGCGCGCGCCTCCCGTCGAGTTGTCAGCTGTGCCGGGAACCGGACCCGCATTCCCCGCGCGAACGACAGCTGAACGACCCGCTCAGGCGCTCTTCTTCCGCGGGCGCCCGCGCCGGGGCTTCTCGGTGTCGAGCTCGAGGGCGAGGGCCTGGCGCGGCTGGGCGGCGAGGCGCTCGGCGACGTGGCCGAGCCAACGCACTTCGGATTCGGCGGTGAACAGCGCCGCCGACAGGGGCAGCGCCTCCACGCGAGAGGTCGGGTCGGTGACATCGACGGCGACATACTTCGCGCTCAGCTCATCGAACCGACGCTGCGACGCCGCCCGCTGCGTGCTGATCATCGTCGCGACGTCGATGCCGGGGAGCGTCGCGGCGAGCGCAAGCTTCACGGCGAGCTCATCACGCGTGCCCGCCCGTTCGACCGGTGCGCTCCACCACGCGCGGACCTCCGCCGACCCGGCATCCGTGATGCGCCAGTACACGTGCCCCTGCTCGTCGACGTCGCCCTTCGCGACGAGACCGTCGCGCTCGAGCCGCTCGAGCGTGTTGTAGATCTGCCCCACGTTGAGGGGCCACGTCGAGCCCGTGCGGCGGTCGAACTCGGTGCGCAACTGGTATCCGTAGCAGGGGCCCTGATCGAGGATGGCCAGAAGGCTCTGTCGTATGGACATCCGCGTCTCCCGTCCGACCCGGCGGGCATACCGAGTATCTGATTTCCGAGTATATGCATACAAGGAAACCGGACGCACGGCGAGACCACCCGATCACGGCGCCGAGTGCGCCCGCTATCTCCGAGTGCGCCGGATACCGACGGATGACAACCGGCGATCTCGGCAACAACGAGCAGACTCGGCGCCGGTCAGTCACCCACGCTCGTCGCGCAGACGCACGGCGAGCGCGGCGATCGTTCCCACGACCGCGCCGACGAGCGTGTCGACGACGCGTTCCAGGGCGAGCGCGGTGTTGGCGCCCTCGCCCGTCGCGGCTCCGATGATGAGCAGCACGAGCGGCGTGATGAAGACGAGCGCGAGCGCATAGTGCCGCACGACGGTGAGTTCGACCGCGACCTGCAGGGCGCCCAGCAGCAGCCCGAGCGCCCAGATGGGCAGGGGCAGCAGCGCGAGCCCGAGGTACACAGCCCCGCCGACGATCGTGCCGACGGTGCGATGGATGCCGCGAGCCGCCGCCGCGCGGCGACCCACCGGCATCCCGACGACGGCGAGCCCCGCGCAGATGATCCAGTACGAGCGCTCCGGGTCGATGAACGCCGCCGCGCCCACCCCGACTACCGCGACGATCGCGGCGCGGACGGCGAGGGTCTGCGCGACACCGTCCCATCGGCGCGGGAAGAGCGCACGAACGGGGCGCACCTGCTCATGCCGGTAACGCGGGAGGAGCAGCGGCAGCAGGACGAGGACGCACGCGAACGCAGAGGATGCCGCGACGACGGCCAGATACACCCATGGATCGACGACGCGGACGCCGCCGCGGACGGCGGTGACCTGCGCCGACAGGCCGTACACGAGGACGAAGAAGACGGGTCCGGGCGGACCCAGCGAGAACCATCCGGCGAGGCTCGCCGCGACGATCGTGAGCGCGAGACCGCCCACGAGGACGACGATCGTGCCGCCGCCCGCCGCGAGGACGCCCGCGGCGGCGCACGCGAACAGGGCGAGCGCCATGATCGGTGCGAACCGGGCGCGCTGGCGCGGGCGCAGCCAGCCGCCGTAGATGACCGTGAACGCGCCGCTCGCGGCGAGCAGGGCGATGTCGGCATGCCCCGTGAGGGCGAGCCCGACGATCGGCACGGCCATCGCGAGCCCCGATTGGATGGCGAGGGGCCACCGCCGCCCCGTCGACGGTCCGAAGGTCGTGAGACTCGTCACGAGGTGGGCCGCCTCCGCGCGCAGGCGCACGAGGAAGGGCGACGGACTCACCCCTCCATTGTCCCCCGTCATCGACTGCGCAGGTCCCCGCCGGCACGTCAGCCGCGCCAGCACGGACGCCGACGGATGCCGCGACGCACAGCAATCGCGTAGCCTGCGCCGGTACCGTCGGGCGGGTGAGCACCGATGCACGAGAACTCCTGGTGACGACCGACGAGGGTGTCGCGAGCTTCTCCCCCGACCAGTTGCGCGCGATGCGCGACGAGTTCCAGCGGTTCCTGCTGGAGTACCAGTTCGGGCTGCGCGAAGTCGAGACGAAGCTCGGCATCCTGCGTGACGAGTTCCTGCAGATGCACGATTACAACCCCATCGAGCACGTCTCGAGCCGCGTGAAGACGGCCGACAGCCTCGTCGAGAAGGTCATCCGCAAGGGCGTCGAGCCGAGCTTCGACGCGATCCGGGCGGCGATCACCGACATCGCCGGCATCCGCGTCACGACGAGTTTCACGAAGGACGCCTACCGCCTCTTCGACCTCCTGACCGCCCAGGACGACATCACCATCCGCGCGGTCAAGGACTACATCGCCGAGCCGAAGGACAACGGGTACAAGAGCCTGCACGTCATCGTCGAGGTGCCGGTCTTCCTCTCCACGGGCCGCGTCGCCGTCGCCGTCGAAGTGCAGTTCCGCACGATCGCGATGGACTTCTGGGCGAGCCTCGAGCACAAGATCTACTACAAGTACGCCGGCGTCGTCCCCGACGGGCTCCTCACCGAGCTGAAGGATGCCGCGGACTCGGCCGCTCTGCTCGACGCGCGCATGGAGAGGCTGCACGGCCAGCTGCACGGGCCGGGCGCCGGCCCGATCCGCGCGGTCTGACCGGCCGCGATCAGCGTCGAGCGCGCAGCAGCTCGGCGAGCTGCGCGAGCTGCGTCTCGTCCTCGAGCGCCGAACCGACCGCGACGACCTTCACACCCGCGTCGAGGAATGCACCCGCATTGGCGGCGTCCATCCCGCCGGTCGCGATGAAGCGCACCTCGGGGAACGGTCCGCGGATGTGCCGGAACCAGTCCGTGCCGAGCCACTGCGCGGGGAAGGCCTTCAGCCACGTCAGCCCGAGCGCGACCGCGCGCTGGACCTCCGACGGCGTCGACACCCCCGGGAGGATCGGGATGCCGGCAGCCTGCGCCGCGCGGACGACCTCGGGGTCGAGCCCCGGCGAGACGAGATAGCCTGCGCCGGCATCCTGCGCGACGGCGACCTGCTCGGCGCGGATGATCGTTCCCGCTCCGACGACCGCGCCGCGCTCACGACCGAGCCGGGCGACCTCACGGAGTGCTTCGACGTCGGCATCCGACTGGATCGTCACCTCGACGGAGTCGAGGCCGAGGTCCCACGCCGTCGTCGCGACGCGCACGGCGCGCTCCGCGCCGGCGCTGCGCAGGATCGCCATCAGCGGGGCGCCCGCGAAGGTCTCGGCGAAGAAGGGGGCGGTGTCGAGGGTCATGCGCGGTCGCTTTCGGTGAGGGCGGTGCCCGGAAGGAAGGGTGTGGATGCCGCGTCGGGGAAGTCCGCCGTCGTGGCCAGGGTGAGAGCAGCGCGGTCATGGCCGGCCTGCAGGCGCTCGGCGAGGGGCGCCCCGGACAGACGCCCGACGAGGTACCCGCCGGCGAACGCGTCGCCCGCCCCCACCGCCTCGACGACGTCGATGCGGTGGGCGCGCACGAACTGCTCGTCGGCGCCGGCGAACACGGTCGCACCGACGTCGCCGTCCTTGACGACGACCTCGGCCACGTGCGGCAGCAGTGCGCGGATGTCGGCCGCCGCCCCAGCGCCCCACAGCGTCTCGGCCTCGTCACGGCCGACGAAGACGATGTCGGCGCGGCGCGCGAGATCGAGCAGCACGGGTGCGGCCTCCGCCGCCGGCCACAGCGCGGCACGATGGTTGACGTCGAAGCTCACGGGTATGCCGACCGAGCGCGCCCGCGCGATGAGCGCGTCGAGGAAGGAGGGCGCCGTGCCGCCGTGCGGCGAACGGCCGAGGGCCGCGGTGATCCCCGAGACGTGCACGACGGAGACGTCGTCGAGGCTGACGGCCTCGGCATCCGCGGGTGAGAGGTGCGCAGCCGCCGAGCCGTCGCGGTAGTAGTGCACGCCCCGTCCGGGGTCTTTGACATACAGGCCGGTGCGGTGTGCGGCATCCACGATCACCGGTGTCACGTCGACGCCGCGTGCGGCGATGCGCGCGCACACGCGGCGCCCGAGCGGATCGTCGCCGACGCGCGACAGCCAGCGGGCCCGCTGACCCATCGCCGCGACGTGCGCGGCGACATTGGACTCGGCGCCGCCCGCGTCGATGCGGAACGTCTCGGCACCCTCCACCGGCTCGGCGTCGAGGGGCGTGACGACCGCCATCGTCTCGCCGGCGGCCAGCAGGACTCCGGAGAGAAGTGCGCCGGGCAGCACGCCGCTCGTCACTTCAGGTCGGTGACGGGGGCGGCGTCCATGTCGTCGAATGCCTGGTTCTCCCCCGCCATCGCCCACACGAACGAGTATGCCGCGGTGCCGACGCCGGAGTGCAGCGACCACGACGGCGAGATGACGGCCTGACGGTCGGCGACGACGAGGTGGCGGGTCTCCTCCCGCTCGCCGAGGAGGTGGATGACGCGCGCGTCCTCGGGCACATCGAAATACAGGTAGCACTCGGTGCGACGGTCGTGCGTGTGCGCCGGCATGGTGTTCCACATCGAACCGGGGTGGAGCTGCGTGACGCCCATCACGATCTGGCAGCTGCGGATGCCGTTCTCGTGGATGTACTGGTTGAGGGTGCGGCGGTTGCTCGTCAGCTGGTCGCCGAGCTCGCGGACGGTGCCCTCGCCCGGGCGGACGAGCTGAGTCGGGTACGTGGTGTGCGCCGGCGCCGAGAAGAGGTAGAAGAACGCGCCGTCCGACCCGTCGGCATCCAGGAACCGGACGTCGCGCACGCCGCGGCCGAGGTAGAGGCACGCGCCGTTCACGAGCTCGTAGGTCTCGCCGTCGGCGATGACCGCGCCCGTGTCGCCGACGTTGACGATGCCGAGCTCGCGGTGCTCGAGGAAGTGGTCGCTGCGGATCTCCGGGTACCCCGTGAGGACGAGTTCGTCGCCCGCGGGCACGGCGCCGCCGAGGACGATCCGGTCGTGGTGTGTGTAGGTCAGGCGGATCTCGCCCGGCACGAACACGTCGTCGACGAGGTACGTTTCGCGTAGCTGCGCCGTCGTCATCCCCGGGATCTGGGCGGGGTTCGTGGCGTAGCGCTGCGGGATGTGCTGCTCGGTCATGGGTTCTCCTTCTCGAGGGGTATGCGGGGTCGTAGGTGGGGGCGCGTCAGCGGACGAGCCAGCCGCCGTCGACGGGGATGATCGCGCCGGTGACGTACGCGGCGGCGTCGGATGCCAGGAAGACGAAGGCGCCCTGCAGGTCGCCCGGCGTGCCCCAGCGCCCGGCGGGGATGCGCGCGAGGATCGACGCCGACCGGTCCTCGTCGGCGCGCAGCGGTGCCGTGTTATCGGTCGCCATGTAGCCCGGGGCGATCGCGTTGACCGTCACGCCCGACGCCGCCCACTCGTTCGCGAGCGCCTTGGTGAGCCCCGCGACGGCGTGCTTGCTCGCGGTGTAGCCGGGGACGAGGATGCCGCCCTGGAAGGACAGCATCGACGCGACGTTCACGATGCGGCCGTGCCCGCGCGCGATCATGCCGCGCCCGACCGCCTGGGACAGGTGGAAGACGGAGTCGAGGTTGACGGCGAGCACGTCGTCCCAATCGCTCGCCGGGTGCTCGGCGGCGGGGGCACGACGGATCGTGCCGGCGTTGTTCACCAGGATGTCGACCGGGGCGAGCGCGTCCTCGATCTCGCCGACGGCGGCCGCGTACTCGGCGGCGGATGCCTCGGCGAAGTCGAGCTGCACGCGGTGCACCCGCCGCCCGAGCGCTTCGATGCGCGCCGCCGTCTCGCGCGCGTCGCCGCGATCGAGGAGCGCCACGTCGGCCCCGGCCTCGGCGAGCGCGACCGCAGCGCCCTGCCCGAGCCCGCGGCTGGAGCCGGTGACGAGGGCGGTGCGGCCGTCGAGGCGGAAGGTGTCGAGGATCATGCGTTCTCTCCCGTGGTGGTCCCCGAGGCTACCCCGGGTCGATGAAGCGGTTCGATGAAGCGGGTGGTGAGCTCCCCCAGCCCCGTGATGCGGACGGTGACGGTGTCGCCCCCCGCGAGCGGGCGGTGCGCCGCCTGGGCGGCGGGGAGCTTCTGCGGCGTGCCGGTCGAGATCACGTCGCCGGGTTCGAGCGTCATCACCTGGCTCAGGTGATGCACGACGAAGGCGACCGAGAAGATCGTCGTCGCGGTGGACTGCGACACCGTCACGACGCCGTCCCGTACGACTTCGACGAGCACGTCCTGCGGGTCGGGCGCCGCATCGCGCGTGGTGATCCACGGGCCCAGCGGCGCGAACCCGTCGGAGCACTTGCCCAGCGCCCACTGGCTCTGCCTCCGCTGCCACGCGCGATCGGAGACGTCGTCGAGGATCGTGTACCCGCCGACGTGGCCCAGCGCGTCCGCCAGCGACACCTCGTGCGCACGCCGCCCGATGACGATCGCGAGTTCGCCCTCGTAGTCGGCATCCACCGCGCCCGTCGGCAGCACGACCGCGTCATCGGGCCCGGCGAGCGTGTTGGGCGTCTTCACGAACACATCGGGGAACGCGGGGTCGTCGGCGGTCGGATCGACACCGTCGGGCACGTGTCCTCGGTAGTTGTAGCCGAGGCAGAGGATCTTCCCGGGGGTGACGGGCGGGGCGAGATCGAGGGCCGCGAGGGCCGGGGATGCCGCGGTGACGGATGCCGCGGCATCCTCCGCGCGCTCACGCGCCGCCCCTCCGCCGAGCACCGCGGTCACCGGATCGGCGAGGAGGGCGACGCGGTCGACGCCCGCGACGTCGACGACGACGCCGGCCCGCGGACCGCCGGCCGATCGCACCGTGACGAGCCTCACCAGTACGTCACCCACTCGGGGTCTGCGAGCCGGGTGAGCGCCTCGAGGTAGAAGTAATCGCCCCAGAGCGTGCCCTCGTCGACGCCGTTGTTCTTCGGCAGGTCGTAGACGCTGTGCAGGAGGAGCGCGTCGGCGTCCTCGGGGCGCGCGGGGGTGTAGCCGGCGATGAGATCGCCGACGAGCTGCTCGGCGAACGCCTGCGCTCGCGCGGCCCGGGCGGGATCGGGATCGACGCGCGCGAGCTCGAGGAACCCGCAGGCCGCGATCGCCCCCGCGGAGCTGTCGCGCGGTGCGGGGTTCTCGTCCGTGTAGACGAGGTCCCAGTACGGCACGCCGTCGGCGGGGAGGTGCGCCAGGAAGTACTCGGCACAGCGCCATGCGGCATCCAGCAGGGACGGGTCGCCCGTCGCCCGGTGGTTGATCGCGAAGCCGTAGATGCCCCACGCCTGCCCGCGCGCCCAGCAGGAGTCGTCGAACGCGCCCTGCTCGGTCGCCCCGCGCAGCGGCTCGCCCGTGACCGTGTCCCAGTAGAACGTGTGGAAGGTCGAGTCGTCGGCGCGCAGGATGTGCTCGCGCAGCTGTGTCGTGTGGCGACGCACGGCGTCGGCGTACCGTTCCTCGCCCGTCTCGGCGTGCGCCCACGACAGGAGGGGCATGTTCATGAGGCTGTCGATGATCGTGCGGCCCGCCTGTCGCGGATCGGACAGGTCGCCCCACGCCTGGATGACACCGGCGGGTTCGAGGAAGCGGCGCATGAGGTGATCGGCGGCGTCGAGGGCTGCCGCACGGGCGTCGGCGCGCGCGGCAGCGGTGGACGCCAGCCGCGCCGCCGTGAGGGAGCCGAGGCTGTACAGGAAGCCGAGGTCGTGGGTGTCGAGGTCGTGCTCGCCGCGCACCCGTTCGGCGAAGTCGTCGGCGTGGCGGAGGGCCGCGGCGCGGAAGTCCTGGTCTCCGGTGAGCTCCCACGCGAGCCACTGCTGACCCGACCAGAAGCTCGTCGTCCAGCCGCGGTTGGCGCCCGCGGCGAAGCCCGGGGCCGCCGGGCGGAGCTCATACCGGTTCGCGTGCGTCGTGTCGTCGGGGTACAGGTCGCCGTGCAGTGTGATGTTGCGGCGCACGGTCGCGAGCGCCGCGTCGAGGGCGGCGGTACGGGTGTCGGCGCCCAGCGTCGACGCTCCCGGGGCGGGCGCGCCGGCGGATGTGTGGGGGGTGGAAGTCATGGGAGGTCTTTCTGGAGTCAGGCGCGCACGTGGGCGAGGTGGTCGGCCGGGTGCAGGGTGAAGCGGCTGTTGGTCCACGCCAGGTACAGCGCGGGGGAGGCCAACGCGGACAGGGCGAGCAGCGGCAGGGCGACGAACGCGGCGGCGTAGACCACGAGCACGACGAGGCTGAGTGCCGTGAGGTACCACCGCCGCACGCCGAACCAGGCGCCGCGGCGCACGGCGTCCCGCGCCGACGTGCCCGGAGCCTCCGCGATCGCGGCGAGCGCGAGCAGGGCGGTGCCGGCCACGAGCAGCCCGGTGACGACGAGCACCACCATGGCGGCCTGCGCGAACGGCGTGTCGGCGAAGAAGCGGACGTCGACGACGAGGACGACGCCGACCAGCGCGGCGACGCCCGCGACAGCGCTCGCGCGACGCCAGGTCGCCCGATACCCGCGCCAGAAGGTGCGGAAGACCCCGTCGTGCGGCGCCGCGAACACGGTGAACGCGGCGGTCAGGCCGGGCGCGGCGAGCACCGCGGTCACGGCGACCAGCGGCCACAGCGCGAAGGCGTCGGTGAACACGACGACCGCGATGAGCGGCGCCGCCGTCACGGCGAGGAGGACATTGACGGCGACGGCCGTGCCGAGGGTGTCGAGGGCGCCCTGGATCTTGTCGAAGCGCACGGGTCAGCCCTTCAGGCCCGAGGTCGCGATGCCCTCGACGAAGTACCGCTGCCCGATCAGGAAGATGATCGCGATCGGGATGACCGACACGGTGAGCCCCGTGAAGAGCATCGCGTAGTCGGCATCCACGTTGTTCGCGACGAAGTTCTTGAGCCCGAGCTGCACCGTCCAGTTCTCGCGGCTGCGCAGATACAGGAGGGGTCCGAGGTAGTCGTTCCACGTGTTGACGAAGGTCAGCAGCCCGAGCGATGCGAGCGCGGGGCCCGACAGCGGCAGCATGATGCGCGCCCAGATCGAGTACTCGTTGAGCCCGTCGATGCGGGCCGCTTCGCTGAGCTCTTCGGGGATCGACTCGAAGTACTGCTTCATGAGGAAGACGCCGAACGCGCCGAATGCCTGCAGCACGATGATCGCGACGAGGGTGTTCGTGAGCTTCGCCTGCGCCATCATGATGTACTGCGGGATCATGTACGACTGCCACGGCACCGCGATCGTGCCGAGGTAGACGAGGAACAGGATGTCGCGACCGGGGAAGCGCACCTTGGCGAAGCCGTACGCGGCGAACGAGCCGGTGAGCACCTGCAGGAACGTCACGACGACCGACAGGACGATCGTGTTGCGCAGCCAGGTGACCATGTCGGTCTTGGTCCACAGCTCGATGTAGTGCTCCCAGTGCCATGTCTCGGGCAGCCATTTCACCGGGACCGAGAACACCTCGTTGGAGTCCTTGAACGAGCTCAGCACCATCCAGGCGAACGGGACGAGCAGCGCCAGGGCGAAGAGGACGAGCAGGATGCTGCCGATGATGCGCAGCACGTTGCCGCGCGCGGGCTTGGAGGACTGCAGCGGATCGAAGCCGGGCTTCTCGGGCGTGACCTCGGTGACCGTGGCGCCGACGATGAGATCGGATGTGGACATCACGCACTCCGCTTCTTGTTGACGAAGAACTGGATGACGGTCGCGCCGAGGCAGATGGCGAACAGGACGACGGCTCCCGCCGAGGCGTACCCGAACTTCGACTCGATGAAGCCCTTCTGGTAGATGAACTGGCTGAGGACCACCGTCGCCTGGTTGGGCGCCGCGGTGCCGCCGGGCGAGAGGACGATGATGAGGTCGAAGATCTTGAACGACGCGATCGTCAGCAGGACCGTGACGAGGAACATCGTGGGGCGGATGCCGGGGAGCGTGACGTTCCAGAACCGCTGCCACGCGTTGGTGCCGTCCACACGCGCCGCTTCGTAGAGCTCGCGGGGCACGGTCTGCAGGCCCGCGAGGAACAGGATCATGTAGTAGCCCATGTCGCGCCACGTGCTGATGATGACGATCGAGGGCATCGCCCACTCCTGCGACGTGAGCCAGCCGGGAGGGTTCTGGATGCCGATGAAGCGCAGGAACTCGTTGATCGGACCGTAGTCCGGGCTGAACAGGAGGTTCCACACGAGCGCGATCGCGACGATCGAGGTGATGTAGGGGAAGAACGCGGCCGTGCGGAAGAAGGCGATGCCGCGCAGCTTCGTGTTCAGCAGCAGCGCGAGGCCGAGCGAGACCGCGATCGTGAGCGGCACGTGCAGGATCGCGTAGTAGAACGTGTTGACGACCGAGCGCTGGAAGAGGGGGTCGGCGAACAGCTTCGGGAAGTTCTCGAGCCCGATGAACTGACCCTTGCCGAAGATGTTGAAGTCGGTGAGCGCGACGTAGAAGAGCGTCGCCACGGGGATCAGCGTGATGATCGCGAAGCCGAGGAAGTTCGGCAGGATGAAGCTCCAGCCCAGCAGCGTGTTGCGCAGCGCGAGCTTGGAGCGACGGGGACGGCGGGTCGGGTCGGTCCCGCTCGTGTCTGGGATGCCGATCCTGTCGGCGGTGGCGCTCGTCATGGCGTTCTCCGGACTGTCTCTCAGTGGGTTCCGGTGCCGGGCGCGAGATGCGCGCCCGGCACCGGAGGGGTGGTGCGGGTTCGGCGGCTCAGAGAGCCTTGAACGCCGCGTCCGCGTCCGCGATCGCCTGCTGGACCGACTTGGTCTTCATGAGGATCTCGGTGTGCATCGTGCCGAGGATCGTCTGGACCGCGGCGGTCTTGTCCGAGGTGGGGTTCTCGGGCTTGGTGTCGTGCGTCGACCACGCGAACTTCGACAGGTCGTCGGTCGGGGCGCCCTCGACGCCGAAGAAGGCGTCGGCCACCGTCTCGGACGTGTTGGCCGGTGTGATGCCGATACCGGCCAGGATGGCGGCCGCGTCATCGCTCATCGCGTACTCGAGGAACTGCTTCGCGGCAGCGGTCTTGCTGCTGTCGATGGCGGCGTTGATGCCGAAGCCGGTCGGGTCGCCGAAGGTGACGGGCTCGTCGACGGTCGAGGAGTCCTTCTGCGGGATCGGTGCGAAGCCCCAGTTGAAGGTGTCGGCCTCACCGGACTTCTGCTGCGAGATCAGCGTCGCGACGTACCACGTGCCCATCGGGAGCATCGCCGCATGCTGCTTGCCGAACTCGCCCTGGTAGGTCGGGCTGTTCGCGCTGGAGGTCGCGAAGTCGATCTGGTAACCGGCGGCCTCGCGCGCCAGGCGGCGGTCGTAGAGGTCCGCCATGTACTCGTAGTCGCCGGAGAAGATGTCACCGTCGAACTGCGCATTCGCGAAGCCCTGGGTGGTGGACTGCCAGCGGTGCTCGTACGTGCCGTAGTGGTCGGCGGTCGTCAGCGCCTTCGCGGCGGCGTCGTAGTCATCCCACGTCCACGAGCCGTCCGGGTACGCGACGCCGGCGGCGTCGAAGATGTCCTTGTTGTAGAAGAGGACCCAGGAGTCCTGGCGGTAGGGGGTGGCGTACTGCGTTCCGTCGACCTCGTAGGACGCGGCACCGCTGACGGAGTCGGGGATCTCGATGTCGGACACGTCGAGGAGCTGGCCGCCGGCGACGAGCGTCGAGACGTACTTGACCTCCTTCTGCGTGATGATGTCGGGGCCCGAGCCCGCCCCCAGGTCGGCCGTCAGGAGGGTGTTGTACTCGGCCGGGTCGTACTCGACGAGATCGACCTTGTTGCCGGTGGCCTTCTCGAACCCGTCGGCGAGGGCCTGGAACTCGGGGGTCGTCGCCAGACTCCAGCCCGACAGGGTCAGAGTGACCGGGGCGGCCGAGGCGCCCGACTCGGCGGGGTCGGAAGAGCCACCGCTGCATGCGGTGAGGGCGAGGGTCGCGACGATGGCGAGGCCACCGGCTGCTGCGATCTTTCGGTTCATGTGTCTTGCTGCTCCTTTGCGAGTGCCCCAACAGTGGGCGGGTTACCGGTCCGCCGCGGTGACGGATCGGACATCTGCGAGACCGGTCGTGGTGCAGGCACCGTCCGGCCAGACGACGACGGCGGCGCCGCCGTCGAGGGTGACGGCGGGCGGCGCCGTCGTCGTGGTGCCCGTGAGCTCGACCGCCGTGACGATCGGCCTGCCGACGACCACGTCGTACTCGACGATCGGCACGAGCGACACGTCGCCGAGCGGGCTGGCCGACAGACGCCGCGCGAGGGACGGGCGTCCGCCCGGGGTGAGAGCGTGGACGGATGCCGCCACACCGCCGGCGCGGGCCGAGGCCGCGCCGGCCGTCGTCTCCCCGTCGACATCGCTCTCCGATCCGCTGAGCGCCCAGCCGCCGATGCGGACGCGCAGCGCGGCATCGGCCGCCTCGCCCTCGAGGGAATCGACGATGGCGATCCGCACTTCCCAAGCGCCGCGCACGAGCGACCACGTGGTGATGCGGCCCGCGATAGTGACCGCACCGCGGATTCCCGAGCCGTGCAGCGTCTGCGTGAGGTCCGGCGTGATCCAGTGCGCGCGCGTCGTCGAGCCCGCCACGCCCACGCCGTCGTCGACACGCACGCCCCGCAGCTCCATCGCGGCGCGGTGGGTGGCACGGCCGGCCGCGTCGACGAGGGCGACGGACTGCTCGAGCGGCTCCGCCCAGGCATCCCCGTTGTGCAGCGGTGCGGTCGCTGTCGAGTAGCCCATCCGCGCATACAGGGGAGAATCCCCGACGAGCGCGTCCGGGAAGGCGTGATCGGTTCCGTGGTTGATGACGCGCACGATCCCGTCCGCGACGGTCCCCGATACGACCCAGCCGGCGGGCGCGACGATCCGCAGCTCGTCGGCCTGCTGGACGGGCAGCTCTTCGGCGGGCGCGGTCCACACCGGGTGGTCGGCGGGCAGCGCGATGCCGAGCATGCCCTTGGTCGCCCAGTACGGCGACGCAGGGCCGGAGTAGCCCTGCGCGAGGCGGCGCCACGGCCCGTGCCACCCCATCGAGAGCAGGTCGTCCGCGTCGGGCGCCCCGTGCTCCGCGAAGTGCGACACGATCGAGGATGCCGCGACCCGCAGCCGCCCGGGGGAGATCGAGGGCACCTCGGCGAAGGCGCCGACCCAGAACGGCGCCGCGGCGGCGAAGCGGTAGATGAGGCTCCGCCCCTGGATGAGGGGCGACCCGTCGCCGCCGACGAGGGCGACGGCATCCTGCAGGTAGCGGTCCAGCCGCGCGATGTCGGCGGGCGTGCGCCCTGCGGCGAGGTCGGCGGCGCCCTGCATGCGCGACCACAGGATGGGGTAGAGGTGCAGCGCCCAGCCCACGTAGTGGTCGTAGGAGCGCTCGTCGCCGTCGGAGAGCCAGCCGTCGCCCTTCACGAACGAGTCGTGGCGGGCGAGGTCGGCGCGGATGTCGCGCTCGGACCACGGGCCGCCGACCGAGCGCAGGAAGGTCTCGACGACGATCCGGAACCAGACCCAGTTGGTCTGCGGGTAGGTCTCGTCCCCCACGACCGGCGCGAAGTAGTCGATGACCCGCTCCTGCGTGCGGGCGTCGAGGCGATCCCAGATCCACGGGCGGGTCATGTCGAGGATGAGGGCGATGGATGCCGCCTCCACCTTCGCCTGCGCGTGCTCGCCCATCCGCACCCAGCGGTTCGGGTTCGCGGGGTCGACACCGGCGGCGATGCCGCGGGAGTAGTCGGCGATGAGGGCGTCGACGCCCTCGCCGCGTGCGCCGGCGATGCGGAAGCCCGCGAGCAGGAACGTGCGGGCGAATCCCTCGAGTCCGTCGATCGCGTGTCCGTAGCCGCCCTCGTCGCCTGGAGGTGTGATGCGGGCGAAATCGTCGGAAGCCCAGGCGCGGGCGCCGGCGAGAAGGCGATCAGCGTGGGCCACCCACTGCTCGCGCGTCCAATCGCGGATGGCGTGAGCGCTCGCGACCGGTGCGGAGGTTGTCTCGCCCACGTCTTCTCCCTTGAAGTGCACTCGGGTCATTCCCGAACACTTTCGGAGATTAGCAATCTCTTTCGTTCATAACAAGTCCTTGTTTGAATTTTAATGATCGTTTATGATCGCTTCAGAGGAACTCGCTGAGGAGAGGGATGCCATGGACGGCTTTCGCGGACCGCTCGCCGTAGCCCTGCCCGCGGAGTGGATCACGCTGATCGCGCAGCCGGAAGACGCGTTGCCGCTGCCGCCGGCGTCCGATTCCAGCGTATGGGACGCGGTCGACGAGACGACCCTCGCCGCGATCGCCGCCGTCGCGGATGCCGAGCGCGGCACCCCCTGGCCGCAGCCGCTCGCGAGCGCGGCCGCTCGCGTCCACCGCGACGGCGACCGCGTCGCCTGGGAGCAGCCCGCGTTCGCTCGCACGCACCGACTCACCCGCGCCGCCGTCATGGTCGCCACGACACGGGAAGGTGCCGCGCGGGGGGATGCCTGGATCGACGAGGTCGTCGACGGCATCGTGCTGCTCTGCGAGCAGTCCTCATGGTGCTGGCCGGCGCACGACGACACGTGGGAGCGGCACGGTTCCGTCCTCGCCACCGTGACCGATCCCTTCCTGGACCTCGGCGCGGGCGAGGTCGTGGCGCAGCTCGCCTGGATCGATCAGCTCCTCGGCGCAGAGCTCGACGCCCGCTACCCCGGCGTGCGCTCCCGCATGCGCCACGAGGCACGCACCCGCGTATTCGCCCCGTTCCGCGCGCGGCGCGACTGGCATTGGATCGGCCTCGACGGCGACGTCCACAATTGGAACCCGTGGATCCACGGCAACGTCCTCGTCGCGGCGCTGCGACTGCTGGACGAGCCCGGGGATGCCGCCGTGCGCGCCGAGGTGATCGAGCTCGCCGTCGGGGGCCTCGACCGCTACGTCGCGGCGCTGCCCGACGACGGCGCGATCGACGAGGGGTACGAGTACTGGTGGAACGGTGCATGTCGTGCCCTCGAGGCGCTCGACGTGCTGGCACACGCGACAGCGGGGCGCGTGTCGCTGGGGGCGGCCGTCCCGGCCCTGCGGGCCACGGTCGCCTTCCCCCACCGCATGCACCTCGGCGCGGGCTGGTACCTCAATCTCGCCGACGGGCAGGCTCGACCCGTCGAGCACAAGCCCTGGCACGCTCTCTTCCGCGCGGCGATCCGCGCCGGCGACGACGACGCCCGTCGTCATGCGCTCGCGCAACGTGGTGCCGGCACACCGCTCGCGGACGCGTCGTCGGGTGCGGGGCGGACGCTGCTCGCCCTCGCGGATGCCCAGTGGCGAAGCGCGGCATCCGCCACTTCCCCCCTTCCGGCGTCGGTGTGGCTGCCGTCCGTCGAGGTGCTGCTCGC
Source organism: Microbacterium sp. (assembly GCF_017305435.1). GTDB lineage: Bacteria > Actinomycetota > Actinomycetes > Actinomycetales > Microbacteriaceae > Microbacterium. The sequence continues at coordinate 399,067 of NZ_JAFKIP010000006.1, forward strand.
CCGCGGACGGGACGGCGACGCCGCGGGGCTGGCCCTCGCCGTCAAGGGCGGCCACAACGGCGAGCACCACAACCACAACGACGTGGGCTCGTTCGTGGTCGCGAGCGACGGCGTTCCCGTGCTGGTGGATGCCGGACGACCGACGTACACGAAGCAGACGTTCGGGCCGGGCCGCTACGACATCTGGACGATGCAGAGCGCGTGGCACAGCGTGCCGATGGTGGACGGCGCCGGACAGCCCGCGGGCGCACGGTTCCATGCCCGGCTGATCGAGGCGACGGATGCCGGAGTGACCCTCGACCTCGCCCCCGCCTACGCGACCGGGGCCCTCGACGCGCTCGTGCGCACGGCGCGGCTGGACCGTGCGACGGGTCACGTCGAGATCAGCGACACCTGGTCGGCGTCGGCACCCGTCGAGATCGTCGAGCATCTCATCGTCGCGGGCGACGTGGAGATCGTGCCCGCTCACCTCGGCGGCGGCGCGCGGATCCGGCCGCTGGAGGGCGGGTCCCCCGTACGGCTGCGCTGGCCGGCCGGGATCACGGCCGCGCTCGAGGTGCGCACAGTCGACGATCCGATGCTGACAGCGGTCTGGGGCGACCGACTCACCCGCATCCGACTCGACGTCGGTGCGCGCGACAGCTTCCACCTGACGGTAGAAAGAGACGACATGATCGCGGAGGACCCCGCATGACCGACCAGACCACGCCTGCTCTTCTGGGCGCCGAGCGCCGCGCGCACGTGCTCGCGGCCCTCGCCCGCGACGGCGTCGTGCGCATGGCGCAGCTCGCCGACGAACTCGATGTCGCGCCCGTGACCCTGCGGCGCGACTTCGCGCAGATGGAGAAGGAGGGCCTCCTCGTCCGGGTGCACGGCGGTGCCGTGCCGCCTGCGGGCGGCGTGCCTGCCGCCGCGGAGAACGCCCCCGCGCACACGACGGGATCGCTCGCCGTCCTCGTGCCGTCCTTGAACTACTACTGGCCCGGGGTCATCCGCGGCATGGAGACGGAAGCACGCCGCCGAGGCCTCACCCTCGTGCTGCGCGGGGCATCGTACGAGCTCCAGGACGAACGACCCGTTCTGGAACGCCTCGTCGACGAGCACGACGTGCGCGGCTTCGTCCTCGCGCCCAACACCGACACCCCGCACGCGCAGGACGTCGTGCAGTGGCTCGCCGATTCGGGGCTGCCGAGCGTCTTCGTCGAACGCGACGCCCTCGGCGGACCCGACCGCGCTCCGGTCGAGAGCGTCACGAGCGATCACGCGTTCGGCGCCGTCCTCGCGGCGCGGCACCTCGCCGCTCTCGGCCACCGCAAGGTGGGGCTGATCCTCTCGCGCGACTCCCCCACCGGCCGCAAGATCGTGCGCGGGTGGGAGGCGGCGTGCACGGAGCTCGAGCTCTCCCCGTCCGAGCACTTCGAGGAGTACTTCCCCGACCGCAACGGCCCGAACTTCACGGCGTCGGTGAACGCGGCGATCGACACGGCCCTCGCAAGCGGAGTGACGGGACTGCTCATCCATTCCGACCCGGAGGCGATGGCGTTCATCGACATCGCCCTCAACCGGGGCCTGTCGGTCCCGCGCGACCTCTCGGTCGTGGCCTACGACGACGAGGTCGCGGAGCTCTTCACCCCCGCGCTCACCGCCGTGAGCCCCCCGCGGGCCGCCGTCGGCGCGGCCGCCGTCGACCTCCTCGCCCGGCGATTGGAGGACCCGTCACGCCCCGTGCACCGCGCGATCCTCAGCCCGACGCTCGTCGTCCGCCAGTCCACGGCGCAGGTGCGCGCATGAGCGTCGACCGATTCCAGCACTCGCCCTGGTCGTTCTGGACGGAAGCGGATGCCGCCGCCCAGGTCGCGCAGCTCGAGGCCCAGGCATCCCTGCGCGCTGCCCACCCCGAGTGGCGGATCGGCGCGCACTGTTTCGTCTCGGACCTGGCGGCGATCGACGCCGACGTCCTCGACCTCGGTGACCGTTCCTACGTCGCCGCGGGCGCGTACCTCACGGGCACGCTGCGCATCGGTCGCGATGTGAGCGTCAATCCGTACACCGTGATCCGCGGTGACGTCGTGATCGGCGACGCCACCCGCATCGGGGCGCACACCTCGATCCTCGGGTTCAACCACACGATGGAGCCCGATGTCGAGGTGCGGCTTCAGCCCCTCACCTCCCGCGGCATCCGGATCGGCGACGATGTCTGGATCGGATCGCACGTCGTCGTGCTGGACGGCGTCACCGTCGGCTCCCGTGCGGTCCTGGCAGCGGGCGCGATCGTCACGAAGGACGTGCCGGCGGGCGCCGTCATCGGGGGGAATCCGGCGCGGGTGCTCAAATGGCGCGTCCCGCCCGTCGACCCGCTCCGGGACGCCGTCGCGACATTCGCGGACACCGCCCGACGCGAGGCGTCCGTCGTGCTGGAGCGGTCCTGGCAGCCCGACGCCGGACGATTCGCCGACCGCCCCGGCGCGGCGCCGACCCTGCGCGCGCAGTGCGACGCCGTCGAGATCGCGGACCTCCTTCTCGCCGAGACGCCGCCGCAGCGGGATGCCGCGTCGTGGCGCGAGCTCATCGACACGTGGCCCCTCGACGATGGCACCGACCCGTCCTACCGCGTGCTGTGCGCCGGGTACGCGCTGGACCTGCTCGGAGCATCGTTCTCCGAGCGGCCCGCGCTCCTCGCCTCCGCCGACCTCGTGACCGCGCTCGACGCACTGCCGTGGGCGACGGATGCCTGGGCTGCCGGGCACGAGGTCGACGCCTATGGCACGGCGCTGCTGTGGTGCCGCCGAGCCGGTGCGGCGGCACCGGCCGGATACGCCGAAACGCTGTTCGGCTGGCTCGTCACCCACACCGACCCCGTCTCCGGGGTCTGGGGTGAGCCCGCACCCGACACCGGGATGCTGCTGCCGGTGAACGGTTTCTACCGCGCGACGCGCGGGACGTTCGCACAGTTCGGCGTCCCGGTGCCGCACCCCGAGCGCGTCATCGACACCGTGCTCGCGCACGCGGGTGACGAGCGTTTCTTCGCCCCCGACCGCCGGAATGCCTGCAACGTTCTCGACGTCGCGCACCCGCTGTGGCTCACCCGTTCGACGGGCCACCGCACGACCGAGGTCGTCGCGCTCGGCCGCGACCTCCTCGCCGACGCGCTGACGCGGTGGGTGCCGCTCGCGGGGATCTCCTTCGGCCCCGACGACGAGCCGGGTCTGCAGGGCACCGAGATGTGGCTCGCGATCGTCTGGTACCTCGCCGATCTCGCGGGGCTCGCCGACGCGCTCGATTATCGACCGCGCGGCATCCACCGGCCGGAGAGCGTCGACTCGCTCGCGTGACGGGCCGTCGCGCGAGGCTCAGCCGAGCGCGGCGCGCCAGTCCGCGAGCAGCCGCGCGGTCGCCCGCGTCTGCGTCCACGGCATCTCGGGCGCTTCCGTGCGGCCGGCGCGCAGCGCCGCGACCGTCGCGTCCGCCTCGGCAGCCATGGGGCTCGTGATCGGGGCGGAGATGCGCTCCTCGCCGCCGTCCCGGCGGAGCACCGCCTCGCCCGTCGACGAGACACGACTCCCCCACACGTTCGGGATCTCGAGCTCGCCACGCGTGCCGCGGATCGTCGCTGCGCGCGGGAGCGCACGCGTGATCGACGTCGAGACGAGAGCCCGGATGCCGCCGAGGTCGAGCTCCGCTCGCGCGTCCTCGTCCACTCCGGTCTCGCCGATCATCCCCGCGGCGGAGGCGACCATCGCCGGCTGCCCGACGTCCAGACGCCCCGCCCACGCCGCGACGCCCACGGCGAGGGAGACGGGATAGCACCCCGCATCCAGGATCGCGCCGCCGGCGAGCGCCGGATCGAACAGGCGCCGGATGCCGCGGTCCGCCGCGAACCCGATGGATGTCTCGACCTCGGTGATCTCGCCGAGTGTGCCGCTCGCGACGAGGTCGCGCAGGAGATCGGGGAACGGCCCGAAGCGGTACTTGAACGCCTCGACCAGCGGGAGCGCCGCGGCGTCGGCCGCCGCCAGCACGCGTTCGGTCTCGACGACGTCGATGCCGAGCGGCTTCTCGCACAGCACGGCCTTGCCCGCCGCAAGCGCTGCGAGGGCGAGCTCCGCGTGCGTCGTGTGCACGGTGCCGATGTAGACGGCATCCACGTCCTCGCGCGCGAGGACGTCATCGTAGGAACCGACGGCGACGTCCGGGAACGCCTCCGCGAACCCGTCGGCGAAGCTCCGCGCGCGTGCCGCGTCGCGTGCGCCGACGGCGCGCAGCGTGCCGAGCGTCGCGTGCGGAAGGGCCCGCAGGAAGTCCCCGCTGATCTCGCCCGCGCCCAGAACCGCCCAGCCCGCCGTCGGCGTGTCACTCATCCCGCCACGCTAGCGCTCCTCGGGCGGGGGCGGTGACGCCCGTGCGGGCGGACACCGAAGCCTCGGCATCCGCCCGCACGGTCCCTGCGGTGCTCCCCTCCTCAGCTGAGCCGACGGCGGCGCCAGACCACGGCTGCGCCTGCCAGCAGGAGGAGCAGACCGGCGAGCACCCCGGAGACCACGCCGCCCGGGGATCCGCCCGTCGCGGCGAGGTTCGAGCCTCCCGCCGCCGGAACCGGCGTCGGTGTGGCCGTACCGGAGCCGGCGCCCGCTCCGTCGGCTGCGAGCACGGTGATGGGGGCGGATGCCACCACCTCGCCATCGACCTGCACCCGGATGGTGTGCGCGCCCGGCTCGAGGTCGGACGGGATGGTGACCACGGTGGAGAACGCACCATCGACGACGTCCGCGTCGGCGAGCGCGCGGTAGGTGCTGGCGACGCCGACCTCGACGCGCGGAGCGGTGAAGTCGGTGCCGGTCACGGTGAGCGTGCCGCCGGCACGCACCTCGGTCGCGCTGAGCGCGATCGAGGGATCGTTCTCGACCGGGCTCTGCGCGGCCGTGAACGTCCAGTTGTCCACCTCGAAGAGCGGACCGGTCACCGCGGCATCCGTCGACTCCGGCTGCGCGAACACGAAGAACACATCGTGTGTGCCCGTCGCGCCGTCGACAGCGGCGGTGACGGTGGTCCACTCGCCGGGCGTCCCGCTGACCGGCAGCGTGGCGACGACGGGACCATCGACATCGTCCAGACGCACCTGGACCGAAGCCCCCTCGACGAGCGGCTTCACGCGCGCCGACACCGACGTCGCACCGTCACCGAACGCCACGCTCGACAGCGCCGCGAAGTCGCCGTCATCGAGGCTCGAGAGCGCCATGTTCCCGTTGCCGTTGTGCTCCGGGAACTCGACCGACGGCTGGGTCGTCGGCGTCGTCTTGACGCCGAGCTGCCACGCGAGAGTCTCGGCCTCGAAGGTGCGATACGGATCGAAGTCCTCGATCTGGCTGACGCCCTTGCGCGTGCCGACCACGGGCTTGATCGTGCCGTCCGCGTTGAACTCGAGCTTGTCGATGTGCACCGACCGGTAGCCCTGCGTCTGTCCCGGTGTGCCGAGCGCCTGCGCCCACGCCGCCCCGCGCGTCTGCGCGTGGTAGGTGAAGTAGGTCTCGCCCTTGTAGGTGAACATGTCGGAGTGGTTGTTGCCGCCGTTGCCCGCTCCGAAGAACGTGCTCTGGTTCTGGAAGGCCACACCGGCATATGTCGAGGCCGGCAGGTTCATCGGGTCATCGGTCATCATGTACGCGATCGCTCCCGTCGGCGGGTAGAGGCCATCCTGCGGACGGACCTGGAAGTTCGACGAGTACGAGTAGTAGTACTTGCCGTCCCGCTTGAAGATCGACGACGCCTCGAACATGCCGGGGCCGTCGATCTCGACGGGGTCGCCGTCAAGGGTGACCATGTCGTCCTTCAGCTTCACGACGCGGGTCGACTTGGGGTTCTGCGGCCCCTGGACGTTGCTGCCCGAGCCGATCTGCGAGTTGCCCCCGAAGTACAGGTATCCCTGACCGTCGTCGTCGATGAACACCTCGGGGTCGAACAGCCACATTCCGGCCGGGAAACCGCCGCCGTTGATGTAGTCGCGCGACACCGTGTCGGGAATGATCTTCTTGCCCAGCGGGTCGGTCCAGGGCCCGAGCGGCGAGCCGCCCACGACCACGGCGGTGCCGGTGCCGTTGTCGCAGAAGTACAGGTAGACCTTGCCGTCCTTCTCGATCGCGGCGGGGGCCCAGGAGTTGCGCGACCACGGAGCAGCCGCGCCGGCACCGGCGACCGGCACGGAGCCGTGGTCGACCCAGTTGACCATGTCGGTCGTGGACATCACGTTCAGCGTGGTGATCGCGCCGTAGCCGTTCGACTGCGTCGGAAGCCCGTTGGCATCCTTGGAGTTCGCCTCGTACTGCTGCGTGTCGTTGGTCGAGTAGATGTACAGGCGGCCGTTGTACACGAGATGGTGCGGGTCGGCGCCGAACTTGTGCCCGACCAGCGGGTTGTGGTCACCGATCGGCTTCGTCTGCACCTTTTCCAGTGACGTGAAACCCGGGCCCGCCGGAGCGTCGGAGATCTTCACGAGCGAGAGCTCGTCGACCTGGAAGTCCTGCAGCGCGTTCGATCCCCAGGGCGTCTCGACGAACAGCCAGTCCATGCCGGGATGCCGCTGGTCGGCGACGAACTCCGCAGAGAACGAGCCCCACTGCCCCTTCGTGAAGTCCTGACCACGATCGTCGCAGCCGTTGAAGTTCGCGGGGCAGAAGGTGAAGTTGAACCGCTGCGTGTCGGCGCCCTCCGTGTATTTGAGCTTCGCGGTCAGGCGGTAGCCCGCCCCGGCCTCGAGCTTGCCGGTCACGCTGGCGAAGGGACCGGACTGCGAGTTCGCGCGCCCCGTGACCTTGAGTGCATTCGCGCCGCTCGCGGCATCCGCCGTCAGCGACAGCGTTCCGCCGCGCGGGGACTGCCAACCGGTGAACCCGTCGACGAAACGCCCGTCAGGCAGCAGATTGCCGGCGACGAGCGGCACCTCGGGAACCGTGGGCGTCGTCGGAGTCGTGCTCTGGACGGTCAGTGACGCATCATCGACGACGAACGACGCCACCGCCGTGTTCCACGGCGTCTCGATGAAGAGGTAGTCGTATGTGTCCACGGCGGGGGTGAAGGTCTTGGTGAGCGTGAGCCACTCTCCCGACACCGCCTGCCCGCCGACGACGACATCGCACGTGCTGCGAGAGGTCGTGCACAGCGTGACGTTGACGTTCTGCGTCGCCGGCTGGCCGGTGTACTTCACCGCGATCGACAGATCGTACGAGCGGTCGGTGGTCAGCTGACCCGTGACCGTCGCCGCGGGACCCGATTGGAAACCGGTTCGAGCCGAGATCTGGAGCGCGCCCGTGCCCGTGTGCGCATCCGAACTCGCGGCGAGCGTGCCGCCGAACGGTGCGCTCCACCCCGCGATGCCGTTCTCGAACGTGCCGTTGGTCAGCAGCTGGGTGGTCGCGGCTGTCGCCGGGACAGCCGACAGGGCGGACAGCACGAGCGCGCCCATGCCTGCCAGCGCGCCGACTCGGCTCAGTGCCTGCCTTCGCGAGGGGGTGGATGGTTCTTTGCGTTGACTCACGTCGATGACTCCTTCGATTGGGTACCTCGGTGCGCCCATCGGCAGGAGCCTCGACGTTCAGTGTGTCCACGCGTCGCGGGGTGTACACTTTCGCCGTTCCGGACCGAGGCGGCTTCGCCGCCCCTGCACAGTCAGGAACACTCCGACGGCTCCTCGGACGGTGGGTGTACATCACGTGCTGTGCGAGAGTGCGCCTGCATGCGCGCTCTCGCGACCCCGTCCGGGGAGTCGTCCGGTCTGTGCGAAGACGGTGGCGCTCGGGTGAGCGACACTGCCCCCGACATCCGTTCGGATGGAACGTTCGCGATGTTACCGGTACCATTAGGATGCGGCAACCCCGGCGTCACCCGGCTCAGACCGCGAGCGCCCGATCGAGGTCCGCGAGCAGGTCGTCCACGTCCTCGATTCCGACCGAAAGCCGTACCACCTCGACGGGTACGGCCGCCTCGGTCCCACGGACGGAGGCGTGCGTCATGGCGTCGGGGTAGTTGACGAGCGACTCGACGCCGCCGAGCGACTCGGCGAGCGTGAACAGTCGCGTCGACTCGGCGAAGCGCCGCGCGGCCTCGCCCGACTCGAGCGCGACCGAAACGATCCCCCCGAACGCCGACATCTGCCGGGCGGCGAGCTCGTGCCCGGGGTGCCCCGCGAGCCCCGGGTAATAGACGCGCGCGACGCGTTCATGCCCTTCGAGGAATGCGGCGACGGATGCCGCGTTCTCGCTGTGCCGCTGCATCCGGACGGCAAGCGTCTTGATGCCGCGGGTCGTGAGCCACGCGTCGAGCGGCCCCGAGACGGCACCCACGGCGTACTGGAGGAAGCCGATCTTCTCGGCGAGTGCGTCATCGTTCAGGACCAGCGCGCCCCCGACGACGTCAGAGTGCCCGCCGAGGTACTTCGTCGTGGAGTGCACGACGACATCGGCCCCGAGCGCAAGCGGTCGCTGCAGCGCCGGCGTCGCAAAGGTGTTGTCCACGACGACGAGCGCTCCCGCCTCCCGCCCGAGCCGAGTCAGGCCCGCGACATCGGTGATGCGCAGGAGCGGGTTCGAGGGGGTCTCGACCCAGAGGATCCGGGGCGGCCGCGCCGCGATGGCCGCGCGCACGGCATCCGCGTCGCTCATGTCCACGACGCGCAGGTTGACGCCCCAGGGGCCGAGCACCCGCGCGAGCAGGCGATACGTGCCCCCGTAGACGTCGCTGCCGAGCAGGACGTCATCGCCGGGCACCAGTGCGGCGCGCAGCAGCGCGTCCTCCGCGGCGAGCCCCGAGGCGAACGAGTACGCGTGCGCGCCGCCCTCGAGCGCCGCGAGCTGCTGCTGCAGGGCGGTGCGCGTCGGGTTGCCGCTGCGCCCGTACTCGTACCCCTGACGCAGACCGCCGATGCCGTCCTGGGCATATGTCGTGGAGAAATGGACCGGCGGGATGACCGCACCCGTCAGGGCGTCGGGCTCCTGACCGGCGTGGACGGCGAGGCTCGCGAAGCCGCGGGCGGCGGGAGTGGTCATGCGTGTGCTCCTTCGATGGGGGCGGTGAGGGTGTCGAGGTGGATGCCGCGGGCGTCGAGCCACGCGTCGTCGTACAGCTTCGTGAGGTAGCCCCGACCGTGGTCGGGCAGGACCACCACGACGACGGCGTCCGCCGGAAGGCCCCGCGCGGTGCGCAGCGCCGCGACGACCGCCATACCGCTCGAGCCGCCGACGAGGAGTCCCTCCTCGCGGGCGAGGCGGCGCGTCATCGCGAAGCTCTCGGCATCCGACACCCGTTCGTACCGGTCGACGACGGAGGCGTCGAACGTGTCGGGGAAGAAGTCCTCGCCCACGCCCTCGACGGCGTAGCCATGGACCGGTCCCCCCGAGTAGATCGAGCCTTCGGGGTCCGCGCCGACCACCGTGACCTCGCCGGCCGTCGCGCGTTTGAGGAAGCGTCCGGTGCCGCTGATCGTGCCACCGGTGCCGATCCCGGCGACGAAGTGCGTCACACGCCCGTCGGTGTCGCGCCAGATCTCGGGGCCGGTGGTCTCCTCGTGGGCGCGCGGACCGTTCGGGTTGGCGAACTGGTTCGGCTTGAACGCGCCGGGGATCTCACGCGCGAGCCGGTCCGACACGGAGTAGTACGAGTCGGGATGCTCGGGCGGCACGTGCGTGGGCACCTCGACGACCTCGGCGCCGTAGGCACGCAGCACGGCCGTCTTCTCACCGGTGAACTTGTCGGGAACGACGAAGATCATCCGGTAGCCGCGCTGGAGCGCGACGAGGGCGAGCCCGACGCCGGTGTTGCCGCTCGTCGGTTCGACGATCGTGCCGCCGGGGCGCAGCTTTCCGTCGCGCTCGGCGGCGTCGATGATCCGCGCGGCGATGCGGTCCTTCGCCGAGCCGCCCGGGTTCAGGTACTCGACCTTCGCGAGGACGGTGGCGTCGATGCCGGCGGTGACGCGGTCGAGGCGGACGAGCGGGGTGTTTCCGACGAGGTCGGCGATGTGCGATGCATAGCGCATGAGAGGTCCTGAGGGTGGAGCCGCGGGCGCCGGCGCGAAGAGGCGGGCGCCGCAGAACTGCGGCGGGCTGTCGGGGTCGTCGAAAGGAGCCGGGAACGGCTCAGCGACAACAGCGACAGGTCAAGGACACACCCCCACGCTAACCCGACAGGGGGGGATGCCACGAAGTGTTACGGCGGCGGCGTCACAATCGCACACCCGCCCGTACGCTGAGCGGGTGAGTACGAACGACGACTGGGGCGGGTTCGGCTTCGACACCCGGCAGGTGCACGCGGGCGAGGCCCCCGAGAGCACGCACGGCGCACGAATCACCCCGATCTACCTGAGCGCCGCGTACCTGTTCGACGACTTCGCCGAGGCGGAGGCGCGGTTCACCGGCGCCGACGAAGGCCAGCTCTACTCGCGCAACGCAAACCCGACGCATCACGTCGCCGAGCGCCGTCTCGCCTCCCTCGAGCGCGGCTCAGGAGCGATCGTCGTCGGCTCCGGGCAGGCCGCGATCACGGGGCTGCTGCTCGGCCTCGCGGGCAGCGGCGAACGCCTCGTCTCGACGGCGAGCATCTACAGCGGCACGCGCATCCTCTTCGATCGCACGTTCGCCCGCCTCGGCGTCGGCGTCGACTACGTCCGCGATCCCGAGAACCGGGACGAATGGGATCGGGCCATCACGCCCGAGACGAAGGCGATCTTGGTCGAGACGATCCCGAACCCGAAGAACGACCTGGTCGACGTCGTCGCCGTGGCGGAGGTCGCGCGCGCTCACGGCATCCCGCTCATCGTCGACAACACCGTCGCGACTCCCTACCTCATCCGCCCGCTGGAGCTCGGCGCGGACGTCGTCGTGCACTCGTCGACGAAGTTCCTCACCGGTCACGGCGCTGCACTGTCGGGCGCGATCGTCGACGGCGGCTCGTTCGACTGGTCGGCTTCGTCGCGCAGCTACCCCGGGATCACTGCTCCGCCCGCACCCGGCGCACCGTCGTTCGCCGAGAAGTACGGGCGGCGCGCCCTCGAGGCCTATCTGCGCTTCGGCATCGTGAACGACCTCGGCGCGGCGCTCTCCCCCGTGCACTCGTTCCTGCTGCAGCAGGGCATGGAGACCCTGTCGCTGCGGATGGCTCGACACCTGCAGAACGCCGACGAGATCGCCCGCTGGCTCGCCGGCCACCCCGCCGTCGAGAGCGTCGACTACGCGGGGCTCGAGACCAGCCCGTACCACCGCATCGCGACGGCACGCTTCGGCGGCCACGCGGGGTCGGTGTTCGCGTTCACGGTGCGCGGTGGACGCGAAGGCGCGCAGCGCTTCTTCGACGCCCTGCGCGTCTTCAGCCGGATGACGAACATCGGAGACGTGCGTTCGATGGCGCTCCACCCCGCGACGACGACGCACGTGTCGTTCTCCGCCGACGAGCGCGCGCGGCTCGGCATCTCGGACGGGCTCATCCGCCTCTCGATCGGCATCGAGACGGCGTCGGACCTCATCGCCGATCTCGAGCAGGCACTGCGCACGGCATCCCCGCACTGATCCCACGTCGCCTCGGATGCACAAGCGCGGCAGATCGACCGCCGGGGCGCTCCCCGCCGGACACGGCGTCCGGCGTTGCGTTCGTGAAGGTGACCGGCGCCCGCGCTGCGCAGTAGCGTGAGAGCACGTCGATCGGAGGACCGGATGACCCGTAGCGATGCCGACCTGCAGCAGATGGCGCGTGACCACCTGTGGATGCACTTCGCCCGCCAGTCAGTGATGACCGAGGGCCCCGGGGTCCCGATCATCGTGAAGGGGCAGGGTCACCACATCTGGGACAGCCGCGGGCGCAAGTACATCGACGGGCTCGCCGGCCTGTTCGTCGTGAACGCCGGCCACGGTCGCGCGCGTCTCGCGCAGGCCGCCGCGAAGCAGGCCGAGGAGCTAGCATTCTTCCCGATCTGGTCGTACGCGCACCCCGCCGCGATCGAGCTCGCTGACCGCATCGCGAATCTCGCACCCGGCGACCTCGATCACGTCTTCTTCTCCACCGGCGGCGGCGAAGCGGTCGAGACCGCGTTCAAGCTCGCGAAGCACTACTTCAAGCTCACCGGCAAGCCGACCAAGCACAAGGTGATCTCTCGGGCCATCGCGTACCACGGCACCCCGCAGGGCGCCCTTGCGATCACGGGCCTGCCGGGGATGAAGGCGATGTTCGAGCCGATCACGCCGGGCGGTTTCCGGGTGCCGAACACGAACTACTACCGCTCCGCCGAGATGGGCTTCGCGGGGTCCACGGAGGAGGAGTTCGGCGTCTGGGCCGCGGACCGCATCGAGGAGATGATCCTCTTCGAAGGCCCCGACACCGTCGCCGCCGTCTTCCTCGAGCCGGTGCAGAACTCGGGGGGCTGCTTCCCGCCGCCGCCCGGGTACTTCCAGCGCGTGCGCGAGATCTGCGACCGTCACGACGTGCTGCTCGTCTCGGACGAGGTCATCTGCGCCTTCGGCCGCCTCGGCACCTACTTCGGGGCGGATGCCTACGGCTACCAGCCCGACATGATCACCTTCGCGAAGGCCGTGACGAGCGGCTACTCGCCGCTCGGCGGAACGATCGTCAGCGACCGCGTGTACGAGCCGTTCAGCCGCGGCGACGCGTCGTTCCCGCACGGCTACACGTTCGGCGGTCACCCCGTGTCGGCCGCCGTCGCGATGGAGAACCTCGACATCTTCGAGGAGGAGCAGCTGCTCCAGAACGTGCGGGAGAACTCCCCCGTCTTCCGCCGGACGCTCGAGAAGCTCACGGACCTGCCCATCGTGGGCGACGTGCGCGGCGACGGCTACTTCTTCGGCATCGAGCTCGTGAAGGACAAGGCCACGAAGACGACCTTCGACGACGCCGAATCGGAGCGGCTGCTGCGCGGGTTCCTCTCCGGCGCGCTCTTCGAGGCCGGCCTCTACTGCCGCGCCGACGATCGGGGCGACCCCGTCATCCAGCTCGCGCCGCCGCTCACGATCGGCCCGAACGAGTTCGACGAGATCGAGCAGATCCTGCGAAGCGTGCTGACGGAGGCCTGGACGCGGCTGTAGACGGCGCCGTCACAGTATGACGGGCGGCGCGGTGAGCGCACCTCTGCTCACGGCGCAGGAGGCCGTGCGACGAGCACCTCGCCCTTCCCGTCGACCTGGATGGCGCCGTCGGCCGCGGAAACGAGGAGAGTCGAGCCGATCGGGGTATGCGACCCCGACAGGGTCACCGATCCCTCCGTCACGACGACGATCGCGAACCCCTCCCCGAGGAGATCGGGTCCGTGAACGGGCACCCGTTCGAGCCGGAAGTACCGGTCGGCCTCCGCGGGGAACACCGAGCCCCGCGCGGGTGCGGTGCGCACCAGCTCCGCGATCCCATCGGTCGAGCGGGCGCGGCGGTTGACCGCCTCGAGCGCGAGATCGAACCCGAGACCGAGGTGACCGTCGGCCGCACCGTCGAGGGCGAACCCCTCCCACTCCAGCAGGATCGAGAGGTCCTCCGGCTGCTGCAGCTCGAGCAGCAGCACCCCGGCGCCGATGGCGTGCAGCTCGCCGGGCGGCACCCAGACGACGTCCCCCGGTGCAACCTCGATCTCGTGCAGCAGATCGAGCAGCCCCGCCGTGTCCTGGCGCTCGACGAGTTCGCGCAGCTCCCCGGCATCCACGTCGGCCGTCAGCCCCACGTGGACCGTCCCGCCGGCGAGGATGTACCAGGCTTCCGCCTTTCCGTGCGCGAGCCCCAGATGCGCCGCAGCGAAATCATCGTGCGGATGCGCATGCACCGGCAGCCGCTGCCCGGCATCGAGCAGTTTGACGAGAAGGCGCACGTCCGCGCCCCACCGCCGCACGTGGTCCGCGCCGAGCCAGGCGACCGGGTCGGCGGCGACGGCGGCGCGCAGCAGCGCACCGCCGGGGAGACGCGTGAGGCCCGTCTCGGTCTCCCCGGCGACCGTGGTGGTGGATCCGACCCAGTCCTCGGGTTCGCGTTCGGGGGTCGAGGCCTCGCCGCGGAACGCGGCGAGGCGTGCACCGCCTCGGTAGAAACGGTCCGCAGGACGGTTCGAGCTCAGGAGGATGGGCATGTCTCTCCGCTACGAGTGGGCGAGTGGGCGAGTGGGGCGAGGAAACCACCGACGAAGCTGTCGCCGAGGCCGATGGTGGTGGGGCTGTCCGTTTCGACGACGAAGGCGGCAGCGCCCACCGCGTCGGGGCGCGCTGCCTCGATGGCGGAGACGATGCGCGCGCCGCTCTCATGGCGATGGAGGGCCGCCGTCTCATCCAGGTCATCCGGACCGAACACGTCGCCCAGTCGGTAACGTGTCGCGGAGACGCGGACGGCGCTCTCCAGCGATCCGCGATGACGCGTCGCGTGGGACCCGACGGCGATGGACCAGAACCGGGTATGCACGACGAGCGCCGGCGCGGGGATGATGCGGTGAGCCTCCGTCAGCGCCCCCGTGACGTCGGCGGGATCGAGCAGGTTCACCGACCGGCCGACGTACTCCTGCAGCTCGTCCTCGTTCATGCCGTACACGTCGATGCGCGGCAGCAGCCGGTCGCGGGCGATCGCCGCGAACTCGCGGTGGTAGAAGCCGGCGTCCTCGTAGTACACGACGGCGTCGGCGGGCAGGGATGCCATCGCCGACCCGAGGTCGCGCAGGCGGCGCTCGAGCAACGCGGCATCCTGCATCGTATTGAACCCCGAGATCAGGAACGCGCGCGCATCTGCGAGCAGGTCGCCGAGCTCCGCCGCGAGCGCCATCTCGCGGTTGGGGGGATCGTTGGCGAAGATCAGCCGGTTCGCCGCGGGCGAGATGACATCGCCGTCGACGAGCCGAACGATCGTCCCGACCGGGTACTGGACGATGAGGTGCGGGTCGAGGGTGTCCTCCGTCGCCGAGCAGATCCAGGAGATCTCGGGCGGCATCAGCCGCCGCACGTTGTCGTCGATGCTCACGAGGTGCTGCGCGCTCGGGATCCCGACGTTCGCCAGGGCGAGACCGGCGCGCACGCCGGTCCCGCCGAGGGTGATGGTCTTCTCGAAACGGTTCGCGAACCGTTCGACGATGTCGGATGAGGCGACGAACCTCTCACCGCCGGCCCCCGAGGCGAGGAACGCGAGGACGGTCACCACGAGCGCCCGCTCGTCGGTGATCTCGACCTGCGTCGTGAGCTCGTGCCGACGGATGCCGAGGTCGCGCGCGAGCGCGCCGATCACCTCGGCATCCCATCGGATCTCGTAATCGACCGTGCCGCCGAGTCCCAGCACGAGCTGAGCGCTCATCGCCGACCGCCTTCCGTCAGAACCGGGTCAGTACAGCGCCGCCTTGCCGGCCGCGCCGAACAGGTCGATCTTCTCAGCG
This sequence comes from Microbacterium sp., assembly GCF_017305435.1. GTDB lineage: Bacteria > Actinomycetota > Actinomycetes > Actinomycetales > Microbacteriaceae > Microbacterium. The sequence goes on from NZ_JAFKIP010000006.1 coordinate 414,446, forward strand.
GCCGTGATCTTGAGCGCCGCGATCGGCTCGGGCTGGATGGCGTTGGGCTCACGCAGACGCTCGTCGGTGCCGAGGATCTCGCGCATCCGGTTGTGATAGCTGACCTTGATGTCGCTGGAGATGTTGATCTTGTTGATGCCGAGCGACACGGCGCGCGCGAGCTCCGCGTCGGGGTTGCTCGAGCCGCCGTGCAGGACGAGGGGGATGCCGACGGCCGCCTTGATCTGCTCGAGCAGGTCGTGACGCAGCTCGGGGTTCTTGTCGGCCGGGTACAGGCCGTGCGACGTGCCGATCGCGATCGCGAGGCTGTCGACGCCGGTCTCCTCGACGAAGCGCACCGCGTCATCCACGTTCGTGTAGATGATCTCCGCCGCACCCGATTCGCCGTAGCTGTCGTTCGCGCCGATCGTGCCGAGCTCGCCCTCGACCTGGATGCCGACCGCGTGAGCGGCATCCACGACCTTCTTCGTCAGTGCGACGTTCTCGTCGAAGGGCAGCAGCGATGCGTCGATCATCACCGACGTGAAGCCCGACTGGATCGCGGTGATGATCTGCTCGTACGTGCCGCCGTGGTCCCAGTGGATCGCGACGGGCACCGGCGAGCGGTGGGCGCGCGCGTGCATCGCGGCGATGAGGTCGGTCGTGATGTGCGAGACCTCGTCGGGGTGGATCGCGATGATGACCGGAGCGTTCTTCTCCTCGCTGATGTCCATGACGCCGAGGAACATGGCCCAGTCGCTGATGTTGAAGGCCGGAATGGCGAAGTTGTTCTGATTGGCGACGTCGAGGATGGACTTGCCGGTGTACAGCACCACGGTGGATTCTCCTGTTTTCGGTGGGTGGGTCTGGATGGGAGGGGTCAGCTCTTCACCGAGCCGGCCGTCAGACCGCTGATGAAGAACCGCTGGAAGAAGAGGAAGAGGATCAGCACGGGGATGGACCCGAGGACGCTCATCGCCATGATCTGGTTCCACTCGTACGAGTGCTGACCCATGAGCAGCTGGATGCCGATGGGCACCGTGCGCATGTCGATCGTGCGGGTGAGGGTCAGCGCGAAGAGGTACTCGTTCCACGCGATCATGAACGTGTAGATGCCGACCGACACGATGCCGGGCACCGAGATCGGCACGAGCACCCGCCAGAGGGCCGTCATGGAGCCGGCGCCGTCGACGCGGACCGCCTCGTCGAGCTCCTTCGGGAGCGTGTTGAAGTAGCCGGTCATCATGATGATCGCGTAGGGCAGCGTGAACACCATGTAGGTGAGGATCAGGCCCGGGTAGGTGTTGTACAGGCCGAGCGCGACCACGAGGCCGAAGTACGGGATCAGCAGCGTGATCGGCGGCACGGCCTGCACGCTCACGATGATCACGTTCAGGACGCGCTTGCCCCGGAAGTCGAAGCGGCTGAACGCGTAGGCCGCCTGGATCGCCACCAGCAGCGTCAGGATCGTGACGGCACCCGCCACGATGTAGCTGTTGATGAAGAAGCGCACCGTCTCCGGGTTCGTGAAGATCGCGACGTACGCGTCGAACGAGAAGCTGTCGGTGATCAGCCGCGGCGGCAACTCGAAGATCTCGGTGTTCGACTTGAACGAGTTGGAGAGCATCCACACCACGGGGCCGGCCGCGAAGACCGCTCCCAGGACGAGCCCGATGACGACGCCGACACGCGCGGAGCGCCGACGGTTCTGCACGGAAAGAGCCATCTCAGTCCCTCGCCTTCTGATGACGCACGTAGAACACGGCCAGGACCATCGACATGAGCAGCACGAGCACCGCGGACGTCGCCGCGAGCGAGAAGTCGTACTTCGCGAAGGCGAGCTTGTAGGTGAAGGTGCTCAGCACCTCGGTGACGTTGATCGGCCCGCCGCCCGTCGTCATCCAGATGAGCGCGAACTGCTGCGACGTCCAGATGAGATCGAGGAGGACGAGGCTGACGATGATGGGGCGCAGCTGGGGCACCGTCACGTTCCAGAACCGCTGCACGCTGCCGGCCCCGTCGACCGTCGCCGCCTCGTAGAGATCGCTGGGGATGCCTTGGAGTCCGGCCAGCAGGCTGACCATGAAGAACGGGTAGCCCGCCCAGATGTTGATGAACGTGACGGTCCCGAGGGCGAGCTGCGGGGACGCCAACCACTCGATGTTCGAGTTGAGCAGGAAGTTGATCACGCCGTTGGGGGCGAGCAGCATGCGCCACAGCACGGCGATCACCGCGACGGTGAACAGCCAGGGCAGCACATACAGGCCGCGGAAGATCGCCCGCGGGACGGCGCCGATGAGCGGGCTGTTCAGCATGAGGGCGAACCCGAGGCCGAGGATCAGGTGGGCGACGACACTCACGACGGTGAAGACCACCGTGTTGGACGTGGCGTTCCAGAACCCTGGATTGGTCAGGATCGCGATGTAGTTGTCGACGCCGACGAATGTCGACGACTTCTTGAGGATGGCGTTGTCCTGGAACGAGTAGCCGATCACCATCACGATCGGCACGATCATCAGGACGAAAAGGAGGATGAGGGTCGGTGAGAGGAACGCGTAGGACTCGGCCGTGCGGCGCAACTGGCGGCGGCGCTTCGACGGCGCGACACCGGTGACGAGCACCTCCGTGTCGAGCGTGACGGGCGATTTGAGTGTCATGGGACTGCGGGGCTCCTTGGCTTCCCGGTGGTGCCCGGGTGCCGCACCGCTCGGCGCGGCACCCGGGAGTCGGTGGGTCGGATCAGAATTCGACTTCCCACGAGGCCTGCGCCTTGGTCAGCGCATCGTCCATCGATTGCTGGCCGTCGAGCGCCGACTGGAGCTGCTCGCCGAGCTGACGCATCAGGTCCTCGGCGACGGGAAGTCCGGTGAACTCGTTGGCCGGGTAGCCGGCCTTGTAGATCTCGAACGCCTTCTCGAAGAGCTCGTCGCTGTCGGAGAAGTCCGGGGTCGAGGCGGTGTTCCCCGGGAAGGCCTTCGCCATGGTGGAGAGCTCCGAGTTGACCTTCTCGCTCATCAGGAACTGCACGAGTTTGAAGGCGGCATCCTTGTGCGCCGAGTTCTCCGCGACCCCGATGCCCCAGGAGGCATAGGGGATGCCCCGCTCACCGGTGTACCCGTCCTCGGCGGGAATGGCCGAGATCGAGAACTTCAGGTCGGGGTTGGACTCGCGGATGAGGTTGATGTGCGCGAGCGAGTCGATCATCATGCCGACGCGGCCGTTCGTGAACTCCTCGACCTTGTCCTGCTCCTTCATGGTGAACGATCCCGGAGCGATCACGCCGTCGTTCCAGAGGCCCTGGATGTAGTCCGTGGCGGAGGCCACGTCCTTGTTGGTGAGGTCGGGATTGCCGTCCTTCAGCATCGAGCCGCCGGACGCCCAGACCCAGGACATGACGTCGTTCTGCACGCCGTTGGGGGCTTCGAGCGAAAGCGGCAGGACCCAGCCGGACACGTCGCCGCCGAGGGCCTTGACCTTCTTGGCCGCGTCGGCGAACTCCGTCCGCGTCGACGGCGGCGCGCTGACTCCCGCCTTCGCGAGGAGGTCGTCATTGGTGAACATCGGGTACACGAAGTTGACGACGGGGATCATGTAGGTGCTGCCGTCGACCTGGATCTGGCTCGCCAGCTGGCTGTCGTCATAGCCGGCATCCTTCATCAGGTCGGTGAGGTTCGCGATCACGCCCTGAGAGGCGAAGTCGTTGACCCACGCGCCATCGAGCCCGACGACGTCCGGCATGGTGCCCGAGGCCGCTCCGGCGAACAGCTGCTCCTTGGTGGACGCGTACGGGCCGCTCACCAGGTTGACGGTGATCCCGGGGTTCTCCTCTTCGAACGTGTCGATGAGGGCACGGAACTGACCATCGGGCAGCTCGGGCTCCCACCATTGCGCGAACTCGATCGTCACGTCTCCGCCGGCATCGCCGGACGACCCGCCCGTCGATCCGCCGGAGCACCCGGTCACCACCAGCAGCGCTGCGGCGGCGGTCGCTGCGCCGACGAGTGCACGGGCCCTGCGGACCCCTCGACCTGCTCTGGTCATCATTTCTCCTCTTTGAGTTCAGGGCCGCTCGCAGATGTGCAGATTCGTGCGGCTTTGAGCACAATTTTGCATGTATCTGCCGTGTAGTCAAGGCTTCGTTACACTTTCGTGCTCTTGGATGCCGTTATCTGCTGTTTTAGGCTCCGAAACGGCACAGATGTGTGCTAGATATGTGGCATGAGCTCTTCAGAGTCGATGCGAAACCGGCGACTGCCGGCGGGGCGAAAGGCCGATCTGGCGGCGCACGTCGCTGAACGCGGTCAGGTGACCGTGACCGATCTCGCCGAGCATTTCGGAGTGTCGATCGACACCGTACGACGCGATCTCGACCAGCTGCACCGCGAGGGCGCGCTCATACGCACCCACGGCGGCGCCGTCAGCACGGTCGAAGGCGGGATGCGTGACAAGGGCATCGACGTCCGCCTGCAGGTGCAGGTCGACGAGAAGGAGAAGATCGCTCGGCTCGCGGCCGAGATGGTCGACGACGGCGCCGTGATCATGCTGAACGCGGGCACCACCACACTCGCGGTCGCTCGCGCTCTGCGCGGTCATCGCGACCTCACGATCGCCACCAACAATCTGCGCATCCCCGCGGAGGTCTCCCCCTCGGCCTTCCGCGATCTGTACGTCTTCGGCGGCGCGGTGCGAACCATCACGCAGGCGACCACCGGCCCCGTCACCTTCACGATGACCGCCGGGGGCCGCGAAGTCGACATCCGCTGCGACCTCGCCCTCGTCGCCGTGGGAGCCGTGGACGCATCGGGCTATTCGACGAGCAACCTCGGCGACGCGACGATGATGGCCGAGATGATCCAGCGTGCGGAGCGCACCGCGATCCTTGCGGACTCGAGCAAGCTCGGCCGGCGCCTGTTCGCGCAGGTCGCGCCGCTGGATGAAGCCGACTATCTGATCACGGATGCGCCTCCGCCGCCGGATCTCGCCGCGGCTCTCGCAGAGGCCGACGTGACGGTCACGACGCCCTGACCGATGGTCGCAGCGGCGCGCGACGAATGCGGTGTTCGCGCCCCCGGCATCCCGACTTACAATCTCTTCCGTGGGAACCATCTATTACGGCGGGTCGGCGACCCCGATCCACATCGAGGACCGTGCGCTTGCGCATCTCAAGGTCGTGATCGCGACGAAGCTGCGCCGCAGCGAGAGCTTCACCGTGTCGTGGCGTCATCTGGATGACGAGCCCCGCGGGCGCAGCACGATCTGGCTGCATCCGTCGATCCCGCTGCGCTTCGTGTTCGACGATCCGGAACCGTCCGAGCTCAGCCGCGAGTGGATCGAGGAGCTCGCGCAGTCCGCGAACTCCTCGGGAGGGATCACCCTGGTGGCCGAACACATCGAGGACGAGGGCGAGCCCGACGACGCCCCGCAGACCGTCGAGGTCGCCCCGTAAAGGCGCTCAGCCGGTCAGGACCTCGCCGGTGTGCGCACCTTCGGGCTCGGGCACCACGTACAGCCCCGCCGTCGAGTTGGCGGCGTGCGTCAGGGCTTCGAGCCACGCGCGGTTGAGCGACGGCTGGCGGCTCCCGCTGTACTTGTAGACGAGGGAGGCGTTCGGGTGCAACCACACCGTGGTGCGCCCGTCGCCGAGGCTCGCGTCGTTGCGCCACGTGAACGGGAAGGGTTCGCCGCGGCGCAGCTTCTGGGTGATGACGACCTGGAGGTGCGCCAGCAGCCGGTCGTCGAAATCGACCTTGACGCTACCGTCGTAATTGAACCTGCCCACGCCTCCTACCGTAACGCCTCGGCGCGACGAGTGATCTCGTCGTAGGCGAGCTCGGCCCCGCCGACCGGCGCCGACAGCGCGATCGGCGCGTCGACGACGGCCATCACGCCCCCGCCGCCGAGCAGCAAGGAGCAGAGCGTGGGGTTGCCGTCGTGGATGCTCGGGAACTCCACGATGTCACTGCCGCCCCGATCGCGCAGCACGCGCGCGTACGAGAGCACGGCGTCAGCGATGTCGTCGGTGGTCAGGATGCGATGACCCTCGATCAGGATGTCTTTCATGGCTACGCCTCGCGATGTCGATGTCGGTCCGTGGCATCCAGACAAGCGGATGCCGCGGCGGCGGCGCAGGGGCTTGACAGACGTGATCGCGCCTGTCAAGCCCTGCCATGGACACCCGATCGGGAGGACGATAGACGCATGACACTTGCGATCATCCTCCTCGTCGTCGCCATCGTCCTGATCCTCCTCGGCGTCTTCGTCGAGGCGGCGAAGTTCCTCCTGTGGATCGGGCTGGTGATCCTCATCATCGCGATCATCGCGTGGCTTCTGAGGGTCGTGAAGCGCAACGCCTGACGTCGGCGCCTGACGTCGGCGAGCTCGCCGAGGCCGGGGTCAGGCGCGGCGGTACTGGCCGACCATCGGGCAGTCGAACGGGTCGCGCGCGGCCAGCCCGACGCGATTGAGGTAGTCGATCACGATCGCGTAGGAGCGCAGGAGGCTCGTCTCGGTATAGGGCACGCCGTGCGTCTCGCAGAATTCGCGCACGACCGTCCGGGCGCGCGACAGGTGCGGGCGCGCCATGCTCGGGAACAGGTGGTGCTCCACCTGGTAGTTGAGCCCGCCCATCAGCCACGTCGCCCACCAGCCGCCACGGATGTTGCGAGAGGTGCGTACCTGCTTGGTGAAGAAGTCGAGGCGTGCTCCCTCGGCGATGACGGGCATGCCCTTGTGGTTCGGCGCGAACGACGCGCCCATGTACACGCCGAAGACGGCGAGCTGGACGCCCATGAACGCGAACGCCATGCCGAGCGGCAGCAGCAGGAAGACCGGCACGAGCACGAGGGCGATGCGGGCGGCGATCAGACCGAGCTCGATCCCGCGGCCGCGCACCGGCTCCCGGGAGAGCAGGTGACGGATGCCGAGGACGTGGAGGTTCAGTCCTTCCAGCGTCAACAGCGGGAAGAACAGCCACCCCTGACGCCGCGTGATCATCCGGCGGATGCCCCGCGCCTGTGCTGCATCCTCCTCGAGGAACGAGATCGTGTCGACCTCGATGTCGGGATCCTTGCCGACGCGGTTCGGGTTGGCATGGTGGCGGGAGTGCTTCGAGTCCCACCACGAGTAGCTGATGCCCACGGCACCCGCCGCCAGCACGCGGGCGAGTCGGTCGTTCGCGGGGCCCGACCCGAGGATCTGACGGTGCGCGGCCTCGTGCGCGAGGAACGCGACCTGCGTGAACACGATGCCGAGGGCCGCCGCGATCAGGAGCTGGAACCAGCTGTCTCCGAGCAGGATGAAGCCCGCCACGCATCCCCCGAAAGCGAGTGCCAGTGCCGCGCCGACGACGGCGTAGAAGACCGGAGCGCGCTGCAGGAGCCCGAGCTCCTTCACGACCTGCGAGACCTGGGTGTACGCACGGGCGACCGGCGGGAAGGTCTCGCTGGTCGCGTACGTGCGACGCACGGGTCCGAGTGTCGACGGCGGTGAGACGGTTGCGCTCATGCGGCGGCTCCTGGCGGGTGACGGGTCGGAGCGACCCGATCGGGGAAGCCACAGGCGGATGCCGATCGCTGAGGCCGACACTACGCTGAGACGCATGCCCCGATGGGCATGTCCCGGCAGACTCGGAGAACCTTCACATGACTCTCGCGCTTGCGATCGATCTCGGCGGCACCAAGGTGGAAGCCGCCCTCGTCGACGAGGACGGTTCCCTGATCGAGGGGTCCCGCCACCGCGCGCCGACCGGTGCGGCCGCGGCATCCGACGTCACCGTCCTGGCCGACGCACTCGAGGCCGTGATCGCCGCCTGCCGCACGCATCCGCGCTGGGGTGAGGTCGCGGCTGCCGGAATCGGATCGGCGGGACCCGTCGACATCTCGGCCGGCACGATCGCACCGATCAACCTGCCCGCCGCGCACGGCTTCGACATCGTCTCGGCGGTGCGGGCGGCCAGCGGGCTGGATGCCGCGCACCTGCGCCTCGACGGCACCTGCATCGCGCTCGCCGAGGCGTGGCTGGGTGCAGCGCGCGGTGTCCGCAACGCGATCATCTTCGTCGTCTCGACGGGGGTCGGCGGCGGCATCGTCTCGGACGGCCGGCTCGTCGCCGGCGGCTCGGGCAACGCCGGCCACCTCGGCCAGCTGGTCGTCGCCGACCTCGACGGCGACGCCGCGGCATCCACCGTCGAAGAGCGGGCCTCGGGCCCGCACATCGTCGCCTGGGCCCGGGCGCAGGGCTGGAGCGGCACGACCGGCGAGGAGCTCGCCGCCGCCTATCGGGCGGGCGATGAGATCGCGGTCGCCGCGGTCGCCCGCTCCGCACACGCGATCGGCGTCGGCCTGTCGAACGCGGCGACACTCCTCGATCTCGAACTCGCGGTCGTCGGCGGCGGGTTCTCCTTCGTCGCCGACGACTACACGGACCTCATCGCGGCGGGAGTGCGCGCGGCATCCGTCAACGCCTACGCGGCCCGGCTCCGCGTCGAGCGCGCCGCCCTCGGCGGCGATGCACCGCTCATCGGCGCCGCCGCGCTCGTGCACCGCGCCGACCTCCTCTGAGACGCGTCACCGGTCGGGCCAATCCGAATCAGGCGTCGAGACGAACCACCTCCAGACGCGGCAGACCGTCGCGTCATGAACGGGAGGTCCCCATGCGCACATCACCGAACCGCCTCGCCGGAACGATCTTCGGCGCGGTCTACGTCCTCGTCGGCCTGCTCGGCTTCGCCGTCACGTCGGGAGTCGGATTCGTCGCGACCGAAGGAGGCCTGCTTCTCGGGATCTTCGCGGTCAACCCACTGCACAACATCGCCCACCTCCTGATCGGCGCGGCTCTGCTCATCGCCGGGATCGCCGGTGTCCGACCGGCGAAGGCCGTCAACACGACGGTGGGGGCGGCATACCTGCTGCTCGGCATCGCCGGGTTCTTCCTCGTCGGCACGCCGGCGAACATCCTGGCCCTGAACGTGCCCGACCACTTCCTGCACCTCGGTTCGGCCATCGTGCTGCTCGCGATCGGTCTCGGCGCAGAGCGCGCCGAGCAGCCGCGGCGGGCCGTCGCGTGAGTGCGGCCGCGGGGGCGGTCGCGGCGGAGCGGTCTGCGTCCTGGCGCCGCTCCTGGCTCGCCCCCGCGGCGTGGGGCGCAGGGCTCATCCTCGCGGGAATGGGCGCCGCGAGCATCGTCACCGGCGCTCTCGACGCGCGGATCGCGGGGTTCGCCGGGGTGAGCCTCGGCGTCGCGGCGCTGATCTGGGGCGGAGCGTGCCTCGCCCGCGGACGCATCGTCGCGCCGCGCATCGCGATCGCCGGCATGATCGCCGCCCTCGTCGACCTCGGCGCTCTTCTCGCGACGACCGGAGGGCGCGCGAGCGTCGTCGCTGCGGCATCCGCGGGAGCGCTGCTGCTGGCCTGCGCCGCACTGAGCGGCGTCGAGAGTCGCCGCCGCGCCGCCCCTTCTCCGGTGCGCATCGTCCCGCTCCTCCTCGCGGCGACGCTCGTCGCCGCCCTCGGGACCCCCGCGCTCGGCGCGGTTCAGGATGCCGCGACGCTCCGCAGCGACGGAACGGTGCCGGTCATCGACCCGCACCACGGCCACTGACGCCGCGGGGCGCGCGTCCGCGCGCTCACTCGGTGTCGACGGCGTTGGCCTTGGCGACCTCGCCGAGCCACGCCAGACTGGGCTTGGGATGGCGTTCGAACGTCTCACGATCCCAGCCGATGAGGCCGAACGTCGGGCGGTACGACCCCCACTCGTAGTTGTCCAGCAGCGACCAGTGCAGATAGCCGATGAGCGGCAGACCGCGTGCGACCTCCGCGTGCAGAGCGGCGAGCGCGCCGCGTGTGTAGTCGATGCGGCGCTGATCGTCCGCCGTCGCGATGCCGTTCTCCGAGACGAAGACGGGGAGGCCCGTGACATCGTGCGCCAGGCGCGCCGCCTCGGCGATCGCGGGCGGGTAGTACTCCCAGCCGGTGAGGGTCTGCTCGACGTCGTCGGGCGCGGGCAGCGGCCCGTCCGCCGTGATCCTGGTGCGCGTGTAGGCCTGCACGCCGACGAAGTCGTCGCCGCGCGATGCCTCGAGGAACACCGTCTCGCGCGGGTAGGCGTATGCGCGCATGACCTCTGCGGCCCGGGTGTCGCCGGGATCGGTGTAGAACTGCTGCGGCGCGACCGGCCACCCCACGGGGCGTCCCGTCGTGCGGACGAGGTCGACGGCGCGGCGGTGCGCCGCGATGATGTGACCCGTGACGACGGGGTCGGGGTCGGGCAGGGCCCCCGCCTGGATCTGCTGGTTGCCCTCCTTGCCCGCGAAGATCATCGCGAGGATGTTCGGCTCGTTGATCGTGAAGACGTGCGACGCCGTGTCGAGCAGCGGCAGCACGATCTCGGTGAAGCGTGCGAATCGCTCGACGGATGCCGGGTTCCGCCAGCCTCCGTCGTCGGCGAACCACCGCGGCGTCGTGAAGTGGTAGATCGTGATCGCGGGCTGCACGCCGAACTCGTGGCAGCAGTCGATGACGCGGCGGTAGTGGTCGAGCGCCGCGCGCGAGACCATCCCCTCCGCCGGCTCGATGCGTGACCATTCGAGCGAGAACCGGTAGGTGTTCAAGCCGGACGCGGCGAGCAGCGCGATGTCCTCGCGATAGCGGTGGTAGCTGTCCGCGGCATCCCCGGAAGGCTCGGGGATGTCGCTGCCGGGCGCGACTTCGCGCGGCCACCAGTCGCTGTTGACGTTTCCCCCCTCGATCTGGTGCCCGGCGGTCGCCGCGCCCCAGAGGAATCCGTCGGGGAAGGTCAGCTGGGTCATGAGAACGGGTCCTTGTCTGAGCTCACTTGAGCCCGGTCATGGCGATCCCCTGCACGAAGTAGCGCTGGAGGAACAGGAACAGGATGAGGATCGGGGTGACGACGAGCACGGAACCTGCCATGAGCAGGCCGTAGTAGGTGCCGTTGGAACCGACCGAATAGAGCGAGAGCGCGACCGGGAGGGTGTACATCTTCTCGGTCTGCGCGACCACCAGCGGCCAGAGGAAGTTGTTCCACGAGCCGAGGAAGGTGAGGATCGCGAGGGTCGCGATCGCCGGTCCGCACTGCGGCAGCACGATGCGGGTGAAGATGCGGAACTCCCCCGCCCCGTCGATGCGCGCCGCCTCCAGCAGCGCGTCGGGGACGCCCATGATGAACTGCCGCATGAGGAAGACGCCGAGCGGACCCGCGAGGAAGGGCAGGATGAGCGCGGGGTAGGTGTTCACGAGCCCCATGTTCGCCACGAGGACGAACATCGGAACGAGCGTCACGACGCCCGGCACCATCAGCGTCAGCAGCACGAGCCCGAACAGCGCCTTCTTCCCCGGGAAGTCGAGCTTGGCGAGCGCATAGGCGACCATCGAGCAGAACACGATGTTCCCGATGACCACCGCGACGGCGACCACGACGGAGTTGACGAAGAACTGTCCGTAGTCCAGCTGCGTGAGCCAGCGCGAGTAGTTGTCGAGCGTGGCCTGCTCGGGCCACCACGTGATCGGCCGCTGCAGGAGCTCGCCCTGCGTCTTGAAGCTGCCCAGCAGCATCCAGATGAAGGGCATCAGGGTCAGGATGAGCCCGATCGTGAGGGCGAGGTAGGTCGCGCCGCGCGACCATTCGATGCGTCGGCGCGGACGGGTGATGGTCGTCATGTCAGTTGTCCTTCGAACGCAGCAGCCGGAACTGCACCGCCGACAGCGCCGCGATGAACGCGAAGAGCACGTACGCGGCTGCGGATGCCAGCGAGTAGTCGCCGTAGCCGAACTGGCTGTAGACGTAGTAGCTGATCGTGAGGGTCGAGTTCAGCGGGCCGCCCTGCGTCATCACGAAGGGCTCCTCGAACACCTGCAGGAAGCCGACCGAGAGGAGCACCGCGCCGAGCAGGAGCGTCGGACGCATGAGCGGCAGTGTGATGCCGCTGAAGCGGCGCCAGGTGCCGGCTCCGTCGACCTCGGCGGCTTCGTACAGCTCCCGCGGGATCGCCTGCAGGCCCGCGAGGAAGATGATCATGAGCGTCCCCATGTTGCGCCACACCGCCATCGCGATGATCGACGGCATCGCCCATACCGGGTCGTTGAGCCAGTCCGGCCCGTCGATGCCGACCCAGGCCAGCACGGTGTTCATGAGGCCCGAGTCCTGCAGGATGAAGCGCCACACGACGGCGACCGCGACGATCGAGGTCACGACCGGCGTGTAGTACCCGACCCGGAAGACCGCGCGGAACCGGTCGATGCCCGAGTTGAGCGCGACGGCGAGCACGAGGCCGGCGGCCATCGTCAGCGGGATGCCGACGATGACGAAGTAGAACGTGTTGACGATCGAGCGGAGGAAGAGCTCGTCCTGGAAGAGCGCGACGAAGTTGTCGAACGCGATGAAGTTGACGGCGAAGGGCGAACGCAGGTCCTTCACGCCGAGGTCGGTGAACGACATCGCGAACGAGCCGAGCAGTGGGCCGAGCATGAACACCGCGAAGATCGCGACGAACGGCACGGCGAACAGCCAGGCGATGAGGGCGGTGCGCCGCCGCTGGGCACGGAAGCCCGAGGCGGCGGCTCTCGCCCGCCCAGCGGCGGCGACGGTCATCGGGGTTACCAGCCCGTCCCGAGGGAGGCCGCCTTCGCCTCGATCGCGGAGGCCGCATCCTCGGCGCTCGCGCCGTTCGCGACCTTCTCCGCCTCGGTCTCGATGAACGCCGAGAGCTGGTCCCAGCTGGGAACGGACGGCGGCGCCCACGTGTTCTGGAGCTGGTCGCTGAGCACCGAGAGACGCGGGTCGTCGGCGAAGGCGCTGCCGCTGAGCACGGAGCTGACGGCGGGGAGGTCGCTCGTCTCGTCGAACCAGGCCTGCTGGGTCTTCGCCTCGGACAGCCAGCGCACGAACTTCCACGCGCCATCGGCGTTCTTGGCGTCGCTGAAGACGCCGAGGTGGCCGCCGCCGAGGTAGGAGTCGTTGTTCGCGGAGCCCGCCGGGACCGGGACGGTGGCGACGTTCTGCGCGACCCAGTCGGCATCCTTCATGTCCGCCAGCACGGAGACCATCCACGGTCCCGAGATGAATGCGGGGTTCGATCCGTCGACGAAGGCCGCGGTCTGCGAATCGCCGTAGCCGGACGTCGGCGCGAGGCCACCCGTGAAGAACGAGCCGTAGTACTCCAGCGCGTCCACGAGGGCGTCGTGATCCCACGCGTACGCATCGCCGGCGGCGTTGAGCACCGCGCCGCCCGCCTGCGCGTAGAACGGCATGATGACCTGAGTGGAGTCCTCGGCATCCCCCATCGGCAACTGGATGCCGTAGGTCGCCCCCGCGGACTGGAAGCCCTTGGCGAACGCGGTCAGGTCATCCCACGTCGTCGGCGCCGCAAGGCCGGCGGCCTTGGCGAGGTCGCTGCGGTAGTAGAGCACGCGCGTCTCGACGTACCACGGAACGGCGTACGAGACCCCGTCGACGACGACCGACTCGGCGGCGGTCGGGTTCATCGTGCTCTCGTCGACGACGCCGTCGGGGACGGCGGCCAGGCCGCCCGCGGCGACCATGGAGGGCAGGAACGAGGACCCGATCATGATGGCGTCCGGCACGGTGCCCGCCGCGACTGCCGTCTGGTACTTCGTCATGACGTCGGCCCAGGGGATCGTCGTCACACTGACCTTCGCGTCGGGGTTGTCCTTCGTGAAGGCGGCCGAGAAGTCGCTCAGGTGCTCGCCTTCTTCGCCCATCGCCCAGATCGTGATCTCACCGGTCGCCGGACCGTCATCGATCGTCGTGGCGGCACCACTGCCGCTCGTCGCCGCATCGTCAGCGCGGCCGCAGCCGGCCAACGTCAGCAGTCCGATGACGCCGATCGCGCCGACCGCCAGTGCTTTACGCCCCATTCCCATGGGTCTCCTCCTCGTCGAGTTCGGGGCTGCGCCCCAGTGCCAAACAAACCTTGCGATTGCTCGCTTAGTTTGTTCACCATAGACTGTGGGCACCATGGATCGCAACCACACTCCCCCGGCCGACAAGGTCGATCTGCGCCGCGTGCGCGGTGATCGACGACGCGAGGCGATCCTCGAGACAGCCGTCGAGGTCTTCGGCGAACAGGGGTTCCGCGGCACCTCACTGCGCGAGGTCGCGCGACGCGTCGGCATCTCGGACGCGGGTCTGCTGCACCACTTCGGATCGAAGGTCGGCCTCCTCGCGGCGACGATCGCCGAACGAGACGAACTCGACCGCGTGCGCCGCGAGGAGGCCGAGGCGGCGGGCGCCACGTTCGTGGACACCATGCGCACGCAAGTCGAGCGCAATGCGCAGTCCCCCGGCCTCGTGGCCCTCCACGTCGTCCTCTCCGCCGAGGCGACCGATCCGCAGCATCCGGCGCACGAGTCCTTCCAGGAGCGCTATCGGCAGATCCGCCACCAGGACGACGAGTCCTTCACCCGGCTGCAGGAAGCGGGCCGCCTGCGGGCCGATCTCGACCCGCAGCGCGTCGGCCAGCTGGTCACCGCGATGATGGACGGCCTGCAGCTGCAGTGGCTGCTCGACCCCGAGCAGGTCGACATGGTCGGGCTGTTCGAGGACTTCCTCCGGCTGCTCGAGATCGACCCGGCGGACTGATCGGGCGCGGTTCGGGCGGGTCGGGCCGGCTTTCGCAGGCGCAGCCTCAGTTGCCCGGGCCGCCCATGCCGCCCATCCCCGACGCCGCCTGCTGGGTGACGCTGTTCGCGTAGTCGTCTGTGGGGTCGCGGTAGATGGTGTGCACGTGGCCCCAGCCCGATGTCGAGACCCCCGCGACATCGGCACCCGCCGAGCCCTGCTGAGCCTGGAGGGCGATGTAGACGTTCGGACCCGAGATCGAGAACGAGATCCCGTCGCCGGTGGAAATGTCGTAGACGGTCGCGCCGGACCAGGCGATGACGGTCTCGTCGAGGGTCGCCTCGATCTTCGCGAGCGCCGCGGCATTGGTCTCGTCGTCGGCCATGCCGGCCCAGTTCGCGATGAGAGCGAGCAGCAGCTGCTGCTGCTCCGCCGTGAGATCGGCGCCGGTGAGACCCGAGCCGCTCGGGTAGTCGCACGTGTCCCCGGGGGCGCACATCGTGACCTCACCGGAGGTCAGGGTCGCCTGCTGTTCGGCGGTGAGGCTGTCGAAGAACGCGAACGCATCGGTGTAGATGCCGTCGAACGGCTGCACCTGCTGACCGTCGGCGTTCGTGTAGACGGCGGGCTGCACGCCGAGGTGCGTCGGGGCGAACGTGATGGCGTTCGCGGTGCCGTTCAGATCGGCGTTGATACCGAGGTGGTGCCCCCCGAACTGCACCGACCAGGCATCCGTATCGGACGGGTCGCCGAAGAACGCGATGTAGTACTGCCCGAGCGAGGACTCGGTGCTCGAGCTGTTCTCGTGCAGGTACTCGTCACCGCCCATGATGCCGACGACCGTCGCATACGCCTCGTCGCTCAGCAGCGACTCGAGCACGGCGAGCGCCGCCGTCTGCTGCTCGTCGGTGAGATCGCTCAGGTTCAGGCCCGCGCGCTGCACGAACGTCACGGGGAAGTTCGACCACGACGTCGTCTTCGTCTCGTCGTCGTACGCGTACAGCACGGCCTGGCGCTGCTCGTCGGTGAGGGTCGCGAGGAACGCCTCCGCCGCCGCGGTCGTGTCGGCGATGGTGGATGCCGTCGTGGAGCCGGTCGACGCGGCGACGGTGGTCGATGACGTGACCGTCGCGGATGGGGTGACGGTCGAGACGGATGCCGATGTAGTGGCGCAGCCGGCGAGGCTCAGACCCGCGGTGAGCAGCAGGGCGGCGCCGAAGGCGACGGTCGTGCGCGTCCGCGGGCGTGAAGAGGGCGTGTGCCGGGTCGTGTCGTCGGTCATGTCCACGACGGTAGGTCTCCGGTCGAGGCGGACTCTCGGCGCCTCGTCTGTGCTTCCTATGAAGCACGCGGCGCCCTCGTCGTCGCCTCAGTGCTCGTCGACGTCGCGTGAGCTCGTCAGCGTGACGGCGCCGAGACCGGCGATGATTCCGACCGCGACCGCGAGAACGGTGAACAGCACCTGCTCGCCGTGGAAGTACGACGCGACGAGGCCGGGCGACCACACTCCGTTCGGGAGCACCGTGGTGACCATGACCGCGATGGGGGTTCCGACGACGGCGGTGCCGAGGCTCGTGCCGACCTCCTGCGCGGTGTCGTTCAGCGCGGCCCCCATCGAGGTGCGGTTCTCGGGCAGCGCCCCGACGAGGGCGACGGCGCAGATCGTCATGACCGTGCGCAGGCCGATCGTCATGACGACCATGGCGACGGCGATCGCGAGGTAGTTCACCTCGACCGCCCACGCCATGAGGCCGAGCCCCGCCGCGAGGAGGGCCGCGCCCACGAGGCACGCGATGCGCTGGCCGCAGCGGCGCACGAGCGCTTCCGTGAGCGGCGTCGCGAGGAGCATCGTCGCGATCAGCGGCAGGTTCGCGAGGCCCGCGAGCATCGGACTCCATCCCCACGCGTACTGGAAGTGCAGCACGAGCGCGAACATGACTCCGGCCATCGCGATCGAGGTGCCGATCTGCGCGATCGTCGCTCCGCGCACGGTTCCGCTGCGGAACAGCGCGAGATCGAGCATGGGCGCCGCGGCGCGGCGCTCACGCACGATGAAGCCGATGACGGATGCCACGGCGCCGACGATGACCGCGATCGTCAGCGGCGCGCCCCATCCGAACTGCACCCCCGCGGTGAGCGCGTAGCAGGCGAGCCCGATCGCGAGGATGCTCAGGGCGGCTCCGGGCAGGTCGAGACGATCCTTCGTGAGTCCGTCCGCGGCATCCGCCGGCACACCGAAGTGGACGCCGAGGCAGGCGATGAGCGCGATCGGGGCATTGACGATGAGCAGCCACTGCCAGGGGAGGTGCGCGAGCACCGTTCCGCCCAGGAGCGGACCGAGCACGAAGCCGGACATGCCGACCACCATCATGAGGGTGATGGCGCGCATGCGCAGCGTGTCGTCCTCGAACAGCCGGAAGACGAGCGAGTTGGTGATGGGGGCCATCGCCGCCGCGGCGATGCCGAGGGCGGCGCGCAACGCGATGAGCTCGACGGTCGAGCCGACGAGGATGACGCCTAGGCTCAGGATGCCGAAGAGGGCGAGCCCCACCTGGAGGACGCGACGTCGGCCGAATCGGTCGGCGATGGACCCGGCGGTCAGCAGCAGGCCGCCGAACGTGAGCGAGTACGCGCCGGTGACCCACTGCAGCGACATCGTGTCGCCGCCCAGATCACGGCCGATCGTCGGCAGAGCGATCGAGAGCAGCGTGTTGTCGACCATCTCGACGAAGAAGGCGAGGCACAGCGCGGCGAGCGGCATCCATGCGGCCTTCATCGAAGTGTACGTGCGGGTCACTGTGCGGGATGCCGCGGTCTGAGTGCTCATGTGTGTCTCCTTTCAAGTCTCGAACGGCGTTCGATCATCGAACATCGTTCTATACGATAGAACAGTGTTCGAGAAAGCGCAACACGACGCCAGCTGTGATGGGATGAAACCGTGAACCAGCCCGCTCACCCGCTCGCCCGCTCGCGGGGCGGATCGCGCTCTCGCGCGACCCACTCCCTCGCGGCCGTGCTCGCCGAGGCGGTCGCCCTCCTCGATGAGCACGGCGCACAGGGGCTCACGCTGCGCGCCCTCGCCGCGCGCCTGGGCGGCGGCGCGGCGAGCCTGTACTGGTACGTGTCCGGGCGCGATGAGCTGCTCGACCTCGCCGCGGACTCCGTGCTGGGAGGAGTCCTGATCTCCGTCGCCGATGTCCGCACCGACGATCCGATCGCGGACCTGCGGACGATCGCCGTGGCGATGTTCGACGCGATCGTCGATCGACCGTGGCTCGGCGCCTACGCGATGCGCAACACCGCCGCCCAGCCGAACTCGCTGCGCCTGTACGAGCGGATCGGCGAGGAGACGATGCGGCTGCCGCTCACCGCGCGCGAGCGGTTCCACGCGACCTCCGCCGTCGTCGGCTTCGTCATCGGCACCGCCGCCGACATGGGCCAGGAGCCCCCCGCCGAGGTGGTCTCGGGCGAGGTCAGCCGCGACGAGTACATGGCGCGGGCGACCGCGCAGTGGCGTGCGCTCGATGCGACGGACTACCCGTTCATCCATCACATCGTCGACGAGTTCGCCGGGCACGACGACCGCGACCAGTTCCGCGCGGGACTGGACCTCCTCCTCGCCGGCCTCGAGCTCCGCGCGCAGGGTGGGCGTGCATGAGCGACCCCCGCATCCTGCGCTACACCGCCTTCAGCACCTCGACGGAGGGCGGGAATCCCGCCGGCGTCGTCCTGGATGCCGCGGCCCTCTCCGACCGCGAGATGCAGGCGATCGCGACCGAGGTGGATTACGCCGAGACCGCGTTCGTCACGGGGGCGATTCCGGGCGGCGCCCTCGCGATCCGGTACTTCTCCCCCATCGCCGAGGTGCCCTTCTGCGGCCACGCGACCGTCGCGACGGCAGTCGCACTCGCCGATCACGGGCTCGCCGAACCGGGATCCACCGTCGTGTTCGCGACGCCCGTCGGCCCGGTGGAGATCCGCGTCACGCGCGATACCGACGGGGCGCGGGCGGCGTTCACGAGCGTCGCGCCGTCGGTGACCGCGCTCGAGCCGACCGACCTCGCCGCGATCCTCGAGCTGCTGGGGCTGTCTCCCGTCGACCTCGACGCGACCTTGCCGCCGCGGATCGCCGACGCGGGCAACCCGCACCCCGTTCTCACGGTCGCCGACGGCGAGGACTTCGACGCGTTCCGCTTCGAGCCGGATGCCGTGCGCGCACTGATGGATGCCCGCGGCTGGCCCGCCACGATCACCGTTCTGCATCGCGTCGGGCCGCGCACGTTCGCCGCCCGGAACCTCTTCCCCGTCGGTCGCATCACCGAGGACCCGGCGACCGGCTCCGCCGCGGCGGCTGTCGGCGCCTACCTGCGCGAGCTGGGTGCGGTCGATGCTCCCGAGCGGGTCGAGATCCGGCAGGGCGCGCACGTGGGGCGCCCCGGCATCCTCACGGTCGACATTCCGACCACAGGCGGAATCACCGTCTCGGGGCACGCCGTCGAGTTGACGTGACTCCGCTCGAGGGGCATGACGCTTGTTAGGTTAGGCAAGCCTAAGTAAGCTCGGAGTCATGGACTCCTCCCCCTCCCGTGGCGTTCCCGCGCACTTCCTGATCGCCGGCGATGCGGGCGACCTGCCCTTCCTCGACCGACTCCTCAGCCGACTTCCCTCGGACGCGTACGGACAGGTCTTCATCGAGGTCGCGACGGCATTCCAGATCACCGAGCTGCCGGCCCCCGTGGGGATGACCGTCACCTGGCTCGTGAACAACTCGGCGACGCGCGCCGAGCCCCGCGGCGAACTGGCCGCGCGTGCCGCCGTCGCCTGGGTCGCCGAGTGGATGCCGGAGACCCAGGACGCCCACGAAGCGCCGTATGTCATGTGGATCGGCGGGACGACGAGCGTCGTCCTCGACCGGCTGCACGACCGTCTCGGCGATCGCCTCGATCGGCTGCATCTGCACCACCAGCACGAGCACGGGCAGGGGCACTGAGGAGGGACCCGCGACGCGATCGCCGCACGTCCCTCGCACAGCTCGTGCTCAGGTCGTCTTCGGTCTGCGTGCGAGCGACACCGAAGCGAAGACGGTCACGACGACGCCGAGCGTGACGGCCGTGGCGACGATGAGCCACTCAGCGGCCGGCTCGCGCGCGGCGAGGCCGGTGCCGAGCAGAACGGCGAGGACGACGCCGATGAGGCAGATGACCGCTCCGACCATCGCGAGGACACGCAGGGCGCTCGTAGACCACATGGCTTCTCCGATCACGTTCCGATCAGACAAGGGTGAAGCTGTGCCGCTCGATGATGGGCGTCATCTTCTCCGACGCGAAGAGGGCGAGGACTTTTTCCGCCGCGACGGAGTCGGTGGATGCCGTGGCGACGGCGCCCGAGAAGGTCGTGTCGATCGCGCAGTCGGCCGGCAGCACGCCGAGAACGCGGATGCCGGGCTGGCCGACGAGCTCACTGAGCTGCTGGAAACCGAGGTCGACGTCTCCCGCGGCGAGGGAGGCGGCAACCGGGATACCGGGACGCGCCTGCACGAGCCGGTCGCCGAGCTCGCCGGTGAGCCCCCACTCCTCGATCATCCCGACGAGGGCGGTGCCGCTGGGGCCCGTCGAGTAGCCCACTCGCCCCGCGGCGCGGAGCGCGGCGCGGAGGCCCGAAGCGTCGTCGAACGCCGTACCGGTGGGCGACGACGCGGCGTCGACGCCCTCCGACGGCACCGCGACGGCGACCTGCGAGAGCGCGATCGGCGTGACCGTCGACGCGTCCACGTGCCCGTCTCGGGCGAGGCGCGCGAGCGCACCGGACGCGAGGAAGACGAGGTCGACCGGCTCACCCGCTGCGACGCGCGCCTCGGCATCCACCCCGCCCACCGATTCGATCTCGAGCGACGGCGCGCCGGCGGCGTGTGCCGCGGCCGCGAGGTCGGCGAGGAGCGCGCGCGTCGCCATCGACGAGATCGCCCTCATGCGTCCCCCTCGGGCACGACGCCATCGAACGACTCGGCGTCGACTTCGGCGGCCGGGCCGGGCGCATAGCGCGGCCCCGAGACCGTCGCGGTGTCGATCAGGGCGCCGGCACGCGCGAGCAGCTCCGCCGGGACGGCGACATCCAGCGCGGCGACGTCCTCCTGCAGGTGCGCGACGCTCGTCGTCCCCGGGATCGGCACGACGTGATCTCCGCGGGACAGCAACCAGGCGAGCGCGAGCTGGGCGGGCGTGCACCCCGCCTCGGCCGCGAGCGCGTTCCACGCCGGGAGGAGCGCCGCGTTGGCGGGCCAGTGCGCCGGCTGGAAACGCGGCATCCCGCGGCGGATATCGCCTTCGACGAGGGATGCCGGGTCGGTCACCCCATCGGCGAGGAAGCCGCGCGCGACGGGCGAGAACGCGACGAGGGCGATCCCGAGGTCCGCCGTGGCGTCGAGCATGCCGAGCTCGGGGTTGCGGCTCCACAGCGAGTACTCGTTCTGCACCGCGACAATGGGGGCGGCGACGGGGGCGACCTCGAGGGCTTCGCGCAGGCGCGCGACGGACACCTCGGACAGGCCGATCGCACCGATCTTCCCGGCCGCGACGAGGTCGGCGAGGGCTCCCACGCTCTCGGCGATGGGCACACGCTTGTCCCAGCGGTGCAGGTAGTAGAGGTCGATGTGCTCGACGCCGAGGCGCGACAGCGACGCGTCGACCTGCCGGCGCAGCGTCTCGGGGCGCCCGTCGATCACCTTCACGCCACTCTCGAGGGCCATGCCGCCTTTGCTCGCGAGGACGATCTCCTCGCGCCAGCCCGGCATCGCGCGCAGAGCCGACCCGACGAGCTCCTCGTTGCGGCCCCCGCCGTAGAGCGTCGCCGTGTCGAGCATGCCGACACCCAGGTCTCGCGCCGCGCGCAGCAGCGCGAGCCCTTCCGCGGGCGACGGGGCGACGCCGTACGCGTGGCTCAGGTTCATGCACCCGAGACCCATCCGGGGCAGGCTCACGCGAGCTGTTCCTCCAACGCGCCGAGAACGCGGTAGCAGTCGATCACCTGGCGCAGCGACGAGTTCGGCTCGCGCCCCTCCCGGATCGCCGAGACGAACTCACGATCCTGCAGCTCGATGCCGTTCATCGACACGGCGACCCGCGAGACGTCGATCTGCTCGTCGGCGCCCGTGTAGAGGTCGTCGTAGCGCGCGATGTAGGTCGCGGTGTCGCCGATGTAGCGGAAGAACGTGCCGAACGGGCCCTCGTTGTTGAACGACAGCGACAGCGTGCAGATCGCGCCGGTCTCGGCCTTCAGCTGGATCGACATGTCCATCGCGATGCCGAGCTCGGGGTGGATCGGCCCCTGGATCGCGTTCGCCTGCACGATCCGCCCCGTCTGGTACGCGAACAGATCGACCGTGTGGGCGGCGTGATGCCACAGCAGGTGGTCGGTCCAGGAGCGCGCCTCGCCCTTGGCGTTCGTGTTGCTGCGGCGGAAGAAGTACGTCTGCACGTCCATCTGCTGCACCGCGAACTCACCCGCGAGCACGCGGTTGTGCACGTACTGGTGCGACGGGTTGAACCGGCGCGTGTGCCCCACCATCGCGACGCGGTCGGATGCCTCGGCCACCGCGAGCGTCGCCTCGGCATCCACCAGTGAATCGGCCAGCGGGATCTCCACCTGCACGTGCTTGCCCGCGGCCAGGACGGCCTGGGTCTGCGACGCGTGCAGCCCCGTCGGGGTCGCGAGGATGACGGCGTCGACGTCGTCGCGCTCGAGCACGGCATCGAGTCCCACGACGGCGTGCGGCACGCCGTACTGCTCGGCGACGGCCTGCGTCGCCTCGGGCTTCGTGCCGCTGACGACCGTGACCTCGGCATCCTCGATGTTCGCCAGGCCGTCGAGGTGCTTCATGCCGAACGCACCCGCGGCGCCGACGACGGCGACGCGGACCTTCCCCGCAGGTCCGCTCACGCGGGGACCTCCGACCGGAGCGCGTCCTCGGCCGTGAGCGGCGCGTGGTCGTCCGCCTCCTCGACGGCCTCCTCGACGGCGTCGGCGGCCGCGGTGGAGCCGACGCGGGCAGGGTTGGAGATGACGAGGTGGCCGACGGCGGTGTTGGATGCCGGCACGTGGTAGAACCGGTGGTTCACCTCGGGCGCACCGCCGTGGAACTGGTCGTCCATGGCGCCGCGGGCGATGAGCCAGTCGACGAGCTCGATGCCTTCGGAGCCTGCCTCATCGACGTACTCCATGTGCGACCACTCGGTGAGGCCCAGCGGGTCGGCGATGAGGTGGTCGAGGAACGCGTTGTCCCACTCCTCGTTGATGAGCCCGGCGCGCGGACCCTGCAGCTGGTGGCTCATGCCACCCGTGCCCCAGATCTGCACGTTGAGCGGCTCGCCCTCCCACTTGTCGAGCGCGCGGCGGATCGCCTTGCCCAGCTCGTAGCAGCGGCGCCCCGACGGCACGGGGTACTGCACGACGTTGACCGGCAGCGGGATGACGCGGCACGGCCACTCCTCGACGTCGCCGAACACGAGCGAGAGCGGAACCGTCAGCCCGTGATCGACGACCATCTCGTTGACCAGGGTGAGGTCGAAGTCGTCCTGGATGACCGACTGCGCGATGTGCGCCGCGAGCTCGGGGTAGCCCTTCACGTCGGGCACCGGGCGCGGGCCGTAGCCTTCGTCGGCCACCGGGTAGTGCGCTCCCGTGCCGAGCACGAACGTCGGGATGATGTTGGAGTCGAACGCCGTGGCGTGGTCGTTGTACACGAGGATGATGACGTCGGGCGTGTTCTCCTTCACCCACGCGCGCGTCCACTCGTAGCCGTCGAAGACCTTCTTCCAGTACGGCTCCTCGGTCTTGCCGAGATCCATCGCGGCGCCGATCGCAGGCACGTGCGACGTGAACAGCGCCGAGGTGAACTGCGCCGGGGCATCCTCGCGGTACGTCTCGGCCTTCTCGGTCGACGGAGGCGTCCAGCCGTCGAGGTCCTTGAGGCGGTTGCCCTCCGGCCGGCGCCCGCCGCCGATCATCATGTCGCGGTACGCGGCCTCGCTCATCCCCGTCATCGAGCCGGCCATCTGCTGGAAGCTGAGGCCGTGCGTCGCACCGATCTTGGAGAGGAAGTAGATGTTGCCGCCCTCGGCGATCATCGTGTTGAGGTCCATGTCGAGGACGGCCTGGCGTTGCCGCGGGGTCAGCGGCCACTCGTCGAGATAGGCGGCCTGATCCGCGAGGAAGCGCTCGCGGTTCTCCGGCTTCATGAGCGACATGGAGAACTGGTTGAGGTGGTACCCCTTGCGCGCCTGATCGGCGTCGAAGATCGTCGTACCGGGGACCTTCTTGTACGGCTTGTCGAGTGACATGTCATGCTCCTTCGCGAGTGTCGGGCGAGGCATCCGCCCAGTAGAGGCGCCGCGGGTTGTCGACGAGGAGGCGCCGCTGCAGCTCCTCGGTCACGGCGATCTGCGGGATGAAGTCGACCAGCAGCCCGTCGTCGGGCATGTGGTCCTTCAGGTTGGGGTGGGGCCAGTCGGTGCCCCACAGCACGCGGTCGGGGAACTCCTCGACCACGCGACGGGCGAACGGCACGACGTCGGTATACGTGTGCTGCTCACCGTCCTGCGTTTCTTCCGGAAGCGCTCTGGGCCCCGTGACGCTCAACCGCTCGGGGCAGGTCACCTTGGTCCAGACGTTCGGGTTCTCGCGCAGGAAGCGCAGGAACAGTCCGAACTCGGGGCCGTCGGGGTCCTTCGTGACGTCGGGGCGACCCATGTGATCGACGACGACATCGGTGGGGATGCCGCTGAAGAAGTCGTACAGCTCGGGCAGATCTTCGGCCTCGAAGTAGATCACGACGTGCCAGCCGAGCGGGGCGATCTTCGCGACGATCTCGTCGAGCGCGTCCGTCGGCACACGGTCGACGAGCCGCTTGACGAAGTTGAAGCGCACGCCGCGGACGCCCGCCTCGTGCAGGTCGGCGAGCTCGTCCGCGGTGACGTCGCGGCGAACGGTGGCGACGCCGCGGGCGCGGCCGTCGCTCCGGCGCAGCGCGTCGACGAGCGCACGGTTGTCGGCACCGTGGCAGGTGGCCTGCACGATGACGTTCGCGTCGAACCCGAGCTGGTCGCGGAGGGCGAACAGCTGATCGGCGGAGGCATCGCACGGCGTGTACTTGCGCTGTGGCGCGTAGGGGAACTCGGCGCCCGGCCCGAAGACGTGGCAGTGCGCGTCGACGGCGCCCGCGGGCAGGCGGAAGCGCGGGGTCGAGGGGCCGTCGTACCAGTCGAGCCACCCGGGCGTCTTCTCGAACGGGCCGGTCGTCTCGCCGTGCACGGTCTGGGTCTCCGGCATCCGTCAGTCCTCCACGTATTCCAGGCCGGCGGATGCCAGGGGCTCACGCATCCCGTAGATGTCGAGACCCAGGACACCCGCACGGAACTGCGCGCGCTTGGCCTCTTCGCGGTCTTCGCGCTCCTGGCTCGCGTCGGCGACGGCGCCGACGAGCGCGCGGGGCACGACGACGACACCGTCGACGTCAGCGACGACGACATCGCCCGGGTTCACGAGCGCGTTCGCGACGACGACGGGGATGTTCACCGAACCGAGCGTCGCCTTGACGGTGCCCTTGGAGTTGATGGCCCGCGAGAACACGGGGAAGTCCATCTTCTCGAGGTCGGCGACGTCGCGGACGCCGCCGTCGATGACGAGGCCCTGACAGCCGCGCGCCGTGAGCGAGGTGGCGAGCAGCTCGCCGAAGAAGCCGTCCTCGCTCTCGGTCGTGCACCCCGCGACGATCACGTCGCCGGGCTGCACCTGCTCGGCGGCGACGTGGAACATCCAGTTGTCGCCCGGCTGCAGCAGCACGGTCACCGCGGGGCCGCACAGCTTCGCGCCGGTGTAGGCGGGGCGGATGTAGGGGCGGAGGAGGCCGACACGGCCCATCGCTTCGTGGATCGTGGCGACGCCGAACTGCGCCAGCCGCGCGACGTCGGCGGCGTCCGGGCGTGCGATGTTCGTGTGGACCTCACCGAGGTTGTTGAGCTTCATGATGTTCCTCCCAGCTGTCCTGTTCTCAGCGCCCCTGCGCGGCGAGCGCACGGTCGAGTCGGGGGTAGACGCGGCGGGCGTTGCCCTCGAACACCTGGGCGCGCTGGGCGTCGTCGAGGTGCGCCGTGGCATCCACATAGCGCTTCGTGTCGTCGAAGTAGTGGCCCGTGCGCGGGTCGATGTCACGGACGGCGCCGATCATCTCGCTCGCGAACAGGATGTTCTCGGTGGGGATCACCTGGGTCAGCAGATCGATACCGGGCTGGTGGTAGACGCACGTGTCGAAGAACACGTTGCCGAGCAGATGCTCTTCGAGCTCGGGCTTGCCGAGCGCCATCGCGAGCCCGCGGAAGCGCCCCCAGTGATAGGGCACCGCGCCGCCGCCGTGCGGGATGACGACCTTCAGGTCGGGGAAGTCGCGGAACAGATCGCCCTTGAGCAGCTGCATGAACGCCGTCGTGTCGGCGCCGAGGTAGTGATCGCCCGTCGTGTGGAACTGCGGCTTGCACGAGGTCGACACGTGGATCATCGCGGGCAGCTCGTACTCGACGAGCTTCTCGTAGACCGGGTACCACGAGCGGTCGGTGAGCGGCGGCGCGGTCCAGAGGCCGCCCGAGGGGTCGGGGTTGAGGTTCACGGTGACGACGCCGAGCTCCTCGACCGCGCGAGTGAGCTCGGGGATCGTAGTCGCCGGCAGCGCACCGGGCGACTGAGGCAGCATCGCGCCCGGGAGGAAGCGGTCCGGGAAGAGCTGGGCGACCCGCGCGCACAGGTCGTTGCAGATGCGCGCCCAGGTCTCGCTGACCGCGAGGTCGCCGATGTGGTGCGCCATGAACGAGGCGCGCGGGCTGAAGACCGTGACGTCGCTGCCGCGATCGTCCATCAGGCGCAGCTGGTTCTGCTCGATCGTCTCGCGGATGTCGTCGTCGCTGATCGTCAGTGCGGCGGGGTCCGGCGCCTCGCCCTGGCCGTTCGCGAACGCGATCTGCAGGTCGCGCCAGGCGCCGAGCTGTGCGGGGGCGGTCGTGTAGTGACCGTGGATGTCGATGATCAACGCTGGTCCTCGTCGTGGGGGTTCCGGTGAGACCAACGGTACGAGCCCGATCGAGTGTGGTCCAATAGATTCTGGAGCGTTTGCCAATAGATGGGATCGATGGATGCCTCTCCCCGACCTGAACCAGCTGCGGACCTTCACCGTGCTGTACGAGCGGCGGAGCCTCACCGCGACCGCGCAGGCGCTGCACGTGACGCAGCCGACCGTCAGCTACACCCTCGCGCGGCTGCGGGAACGGTTCGGCGACGTGCTGTTCCGCCGCGAGGGCAACGTCATGGTGCCGACGCCGCGCGCGACGGCGCTGTTCGCGCCGCTGCATGAAGCACTCGCGCAGATCGACGCGGCCGTGAGCGACGACGACGACTTCACCCCGGCATCCTTCACCGGCGACCTGGGGCTCGGCCTCACGTCGATCGGCGAGCAGACGTTCCTGCCGCCGATCCTCGCGGCGCTCTCGCGCACCGGCGCGCAGCCGCGGCTGCAGGTCGAGCGGGTCGACGCCGACCAGGTCGAGGAGGAGCTCGTCCGCGGTACCGTCGACGTCGCGATCACGGTGTCGCACCTCATCTCGCCGCGGCTGTGGCGCTCGCGAGTGCGGACCGTGGAATACGTCGCCCTCACTTCCGACGCCTTTCCGCTGCCGGCGGTCGCGCCCGACATGTTCGCGGGTCGACGCTTCGTGCAGGTCTCGTCGCGTGGCGGGCATGTCTTCCCGCTTCAGGTGCTCGACGAGCAGGGACTCTTGCCGCAGGTGGCCCTCAACGTCGTCGAGTACGCGACCGTGCCCGCGGTGCTGTCGGCGACCGATCTCGTGGCCCTCCTGCCTCGGCACGTCGCGGAGGTCTTCTGCGGCTGGTTCCCCCGGCTGCGGATCACCGAACTCCCCTGGCCCGCGCAGAGCTCACCGGTCGCGCTGTACACGCGACGCAAGGCGAGCCTCAGCACCGCGCAGCGCTGGTTCCGGCAGCTGACGCTGGATGCCGTGTCATCGGGCGAGTTCACCGGGGCCGGCGACCTCGTGGAGGTCCCGCCGGGGTGACGCGGGGTGCTACGCGCCCGCGCCCGGGCGGCGGTTCCAGCTGGGCCGGGCGGGGAACACGGGGCTCCGCACGTGGATCGACCACGTCGAGTGCGGATGGATGCGCAGGAGCGCCGTCTCGAAGAACGTGACCGCCTCGGGTGAGAGGCGCGGCAGCACGGCATCCTTGTCGACGTCGTCTTCGGGGCGCGGGCGCAGGGCCTTCCAGACGAGCTGGATCTCCGGCGCCCCCGTGGGGATGCCGTCACGGTCGATGACCGCGGCATCCCACGGCACCTGCAGGCGCGGATCGCGGCGGTACATCCAGGCGCGCGCGGCACCGTCCTCGACGTTGATGCGCAGCACCCACACGCCGCGCGCATCGTCGCGGACGAGCACACGCTGGATGTCGGATGCCGGGTCGGCCCCCGCCCACGCGATGAGCGGCTCGTCGTCGTCCTGCCCGACCCACGCGCTGAGGCCCGCAGGCAACCCGGCGATCACGGACGCGAGATGCGCGGGGATCGTCGAGACGTCGATGTTCTCGCGGTCGCGGATGGGGGCGCCGACGAACCGGTCGAGCGCCGCGCCGCCGGACAGCCACCAGCGCGGGGCCCCGTCGGTCACAGCAGCGCCCAGTGCAGCAGCGCCCAGTGCAGCAGCGCCCAGTGCCGCGGCGACCCCTTCCGGAGTGAGGGCGCTCCACGGGTCGGCGGCGGCGGGCTCGGGCATGCGTCGAGGGTACCGCGCCCGCTTCGGCGGATGCGCTCGCAGAGTGTGGCATCCTGCCCACGTGGCGAACTCTCCCAGCGGCGACTCGGTGACGGACCGGCTCGTGCGCGTGCTCGACACCTTCACACCGACCCGCACGGCGCAGACGGCCGCGGAGGTCGGCCGCCGCGCCGGCCTGCCGCCCTCCACGGCGCACCGCTTCGTCGGCGAACTCGTCGACGCCGGCCTGCTCGAACGCGACGGCGACGGTCGCGTGCGCGTCGGCATGCGGCTCTGGGAGCTCGCGACCCGCTCGTCGCACGCGCTGCGCCTCCGCCAGGCCGCACTGCCCGCGATGGAGCGTGCGCAGGCGCGCATCCGCGAGCACACGCAGCTCGCGATCCTCGAGCAGGACGAGGCGCTCTTCCTGGAGCGGCTGAGCGGGCAGGATGCCGGCGCCAACATCACGCGCGTCGCGGGTCGCCTGCCCCTGCACGCCTCGTCCTCCGGCCTCGTGCTCCTCGCCTACGCCGACGCCGACGTGCGCGAGCGCGTGCTCGCCCAGCCGCTGCGCCGCCTCGCCGGGGCCACGCCGACGACACCCGAGGCGGTCCGCCGCAAGCTCGACGAGATCCGCACGCTGGGGCACGCCGTCGCCCCCGGCTTCGTCGAAGACGTCTCGACGGGCGTCGCCGTGCCCGTGCGCGCGGATGCGGGTCGGGTCGTCGCGGCGCTCTCCGCGATCCTTCCTCGCGACGCGCCCACGACGCCGGTCCTCGAGGAATTGCACCGCGCGGCGCGCGAGATCGAGCACGCGCTCACTCGCGCCTGAATTGAATTCTCATTCAATGGGAACATTACCGGCATGCCGCGGTGCGGCATCCATCATGGTCGAAGCCACCCCGCTGCACCCATGCCTCTCGTCGAAGGAGACGACCATGACCACCACGCTGACCACGCGCGTCGCGATCATCGGAGCGGGCCCCGCCGGCCTCCTCCTCGCGAACCGCCTCCGCATCGCCGGCATCGACTCGATCGTCATCGACAGCCGCACGCGCGAGCAGATCGAGCACACGATCCGCGCAGGCATCCTCGAACAGGGCACCGTCGAGCTCCTCGACGAGATCGCGGGCTCCCGCGCCCGCACGGTGGGCAGCCGCCACGAGGGCATCGAGCTGCGCTTCGCGGGCGAGGGGCACCGCATCGACTTCGACGCTCTCGTCGGCCGCGCCGTCTGGCTCTATCCGCAGCACGAGGTGCTGCGCGACCTCGTCGCCGAAGCGCTGGATGCCGGGCAGGATCTGCGCTTCGAGGTCACCGCGGAGGCCGTCGTCGACGAGGCATCCGATCGCCCCGCCGTCGTCGCGCGCACCGCGGCGGGCGACGAGGTCGTCATCCGCGCCGAGTTCGTCGTGGGCGCGGACGGGTCGCGTTCGGTGGCACGCCCGGTCGTGACCGGCTCGCACGGCGGCTACTTCCGCGAGTACCCGTTCGCCTGGTTCGGCATCCTCACCGAGGCGCCGCCGAGCGCACCCGAGCTGATCTACTCGAACTCACCCGACGGGTTCGCGCTCATCAGCCAGCGCAGCCCCGAGGTGCAGCGCATGTACTTCCAGTGCGACCCGGATGCCGATCCGCAGGCGTTCAGCGAGGCGCAGCTGTGGGATGAGCTGCAGAAACGCGTCCCGGGGACGACCCTGAACGAGGGCCCGATCTTCCAGCGCGACGTCCTGCGGTTCCGGAGCTTCGTCGCGTACGAGCTGCGCAAGGGGCGCGTCGCGATCATCGGCGATGCCGCGCACACGGTGCCGCCGACCGGCGCGAAGGGCATGAACCTCGCGGCGGCCGACGTGCTCGTGCTCGAGCGGGCCCTCCGTGCTCTGCTGCTCGAGAACGATGAGCGCCCGCTGGATGCCTTCGCCGAGACGGCCCTCCGCCGCATCTGGAAGGCGCAGCACTTCTCCTGGTGGATGACCTCGATGCTGCACGTCGCGCCGGATGCCTCCGACTTCGACCGCAAGCGCCAGCTCGGGGAGCTGCGCAGCGTCGTCGAGTCCGAAGCCGGCAGCACCTACCTCGCCGAGGCCTACACGGGGTGGCCGCTCGACTGACGCACGAGCTCGTCCGGCGCCCCGCGGACGCGCCGACGTCTCAGGCGGGTATGGCGCCCATGCGTGCGAGGAACTCGGCGTCGGAGGCGGCGTGTAGAGCCGCATGGCGCTCGCGGAACACGCGCGTGGACCTGTCCGCCGGCCAGTGCGGGCCGAGGTGACCGGCGGGCAGCCCCGGATCGGCGCGGAGGAGCGCGAGCCAGTCGGCGACCAGCGCGGTACGCGCCGTCAGCGCCGGCATGCGTCCGCCGTAGTCTGCCGCGCCCTCCCATTCCCGAAGAAACAACTCGTGCTCGGCCCGGATCTCATCGATCTGCCACGCCGAGGCGACCGCGTCGCCCATCTCGTATCCCTCGATCTCGGAGGCCCGGAACGCCTGGACCGTCCCGGGCGGCAGGTCGTCCTGAAGCGGGCCGAGAGCGGATGCCAGGTCGATGGCACCGGGCGCCACCCAGAGACCGTCTCGCAGCGGAGCGAATCCCGCCCAGGTCAGGCTCGCGCGCAGCTGATGCCGCAGGCTGCGGTGCCGCTCGGCGACGCTGAACGTGACGAGGGTCCACCCCGCGCCTCGCGGCGCGAACGGATCGGTGCGCTCGACACGCTCCGCGGCCTCGTTGAGCACGTCCTTGGCGCGATCGGTCAGGTGGAACCCGATCTCGCGTCCGCGACGGACCCGGCCCAGCAGTCCGCGTTCGCGCATGCGGTCGAGTGATGCACGGGTGGTCGGCCCCGCGATGCCCGCGCCGTCCAGCACGTCGATCAGGACGGACGCGGGCACCGGATCGTCGGTGCGCCCGACGACCATCTCGCCGAAGAAGGCGAGCAGGAGCTGGACCGGTTTGCGATTTCGCACGGCATTCAGCTTGCCGGACGCACGGCCTCGCCGCGTTTGGCGCGCTGGATCTGCTCGTATACGTGCGTGCGCAGCTCGGTGAATCGAGGGAGCGCCCGCGTCGTGATCTGATCGCGCTCGGCATCCAGATCGATCGCCAGATCCTCCTGCACCCAGGTGGGCGACTTCGAGAGGACGACGACGCGTTCGCCGAGATACACGGACTCGTCGATGTCGTGGGTCACGAAGAGGATCGACATGCCGCGTTCGCGATGGAGCGTGCGGACGAGATCCTCCAGGTCGGCCCGAGTCTGCGCGTCGACGGCGGCGAAGGGCTCATCCATGATGAGGACCTCCGGCTGGTACGCGACGGCGCGGGCGATGGCGACGCGCTGCTGCATGCCTCCCGACAGCTGCCAGGGGTAGCTGCTCGCAGCGTGGTCGAGACCGACCGCGAGCAGGGCGTCGGAGACGAGGCGCTCCCGCTCGACCTTCGTCAGCTTCTTGTGCTTGAGCGGGAGCTCGACGTTCCCGCGGACCGTGAGCCACGGATACAGGCTGCGACCGTACTCCTGGAACACGAGCGCCATGTTCGGCGGCGGCCCCTGCACCTTCTTGCCGTCGAGCGCGACGCTGCCGGACGTGGGCTTGAGGAGCCCCGCGATGCATTTGAGCAGGGTCGTCTTGCCGCAGCCCGAGGGCCCGACGATGCAGACGAGCTCACCCGAACGCATCGTGAAGCTGATGTCGCCGATCGCCTCGACGCTCCCCGTCGAAGATTCGTAGACCTTGCGGAGGTGCTCGACCTCCAGAAGCGCGTCAGACACGCTCCACCTCCTTGATTCCGTGGTACCAGCGCAGGACGCGCCGCTCGACGACCGAGAAGATCGCTGCGAGCAGCACCCCGATCAGACCCAGCAGCAGGATCCCGCTCCACATCTCGGCGATGAGGTAGTTGCGCTGGAAGTAGACGATCTGGAAGCCCAGACCGGATGACGAGTAGCCGAGCTCCGAGATCACCATGAGGATCAGGGCGATCGACAGGGACTGCCGCACCCCCGCCATGATGCGCGGCGAGGCCGCCGGCAGCACGAGGAAGCGCAGCCGCTCGGGAGTGGTCAGGGCGAAGGAGCGCGCCGTCTCCTTCATGATCTGATCGGTCGCCCGCACACCCTCGATCGTGTTGAGGAGGACGGGCCACACCGAACCCACGACGATCATCGTGATCTTCATGACGTCGGTCGGCCCCATCAGCACGACCACGATCGGCAGCAGGACGGGCGGCGGCACCGCGCGGAAGAACTCCAGGGTCGGTTCGAGGAGCTCGCGCAGCCAGCGCGTGAGTCCGATCACGGCGCCGGCGACGATGCCGACGAGGATCGCGATCAGGATGCCGGCGGCCAGGCGACCGAGGCTCGGCAGCACGTCCGTGACGAACGCCGGGCCGATCCAGGTCTCGACAAAGGCCTGCGCCAGCTTGCTGGGCGAGGGGAAGAACTTCGCGGGTGAGATCGTCGCCCAGATCCCCCAGATCACGATCAGCACGACCGGAAGTCCGAGCGCGTAGGCGGTGTTCTCGCCGATCTTGGCCCACACGCGGGACGGGCGGCGCGGCACGACGACCGTGCTCGTGTAGAGCGTCACAGGACCTCCTCCCCTCGCACCGACTGGTGCCACGACAGTGATCGGCGTTCGATCACCCGGAAGACGAGATTGATGATGAGACCGAGGACGCCCGTGACGACCACGAGCGCATAGACGAGCGGCCAGTCACCCGCGGATTGGGCGAAGACGATCGCGCGCCCGATGCCGGGATTGCCGATGAACATCTCCGCCGTGATGGCGAGGATCAACGCGACGGCGGCCGCCAGTCGCAGGCCCGTCATCAGGTAGGGCAGCGCCGTGGGGAACACCAGATTGACGATCTGCGACCGGTTCGACAGGCCGTAGCTCTTGGCCGTGTCGCGTGCGACGGCATCGACGTCGGCGACGCCGTAGAGGACCTGGATGAACACCTGCCAGAAGGACGCGAACACGATGATGATCAGCGCGGCCTGCAGTTGGTAGCCGTACAGCAGCACGGCGAGCGGGATGAGGGCGACCGAGGGAATCGGCCGCAGGAACTCGACGACGGTATGCGTGGCCCTGCGCAGGAAGGGAACGAGTCCGATGACCGTTCCGAGCACCGCCGCGAGGATGGCGGCGAGGGCGAGGCCGATGGCCCATGCGGTCATCGTGCGACCCACGTTCCGCCAGAACTCGAGATCACCGACCTGAGCGCCCAAAGCAGTGAGCGTCTGGGTGGCTGTCGGGAAGTACTCCGGATTCACGAGTCCCGTGCCCGGCAGCAGCTGCCAGGTGAGCAGGAACCCGACGATCCCGGCGACGCCGAGCCCGACCTTGCGGAGGGCCCGGAGGCTCCCGGTCAGGTCGCGCGCGGAGTTCCGAACAGGTGTCTCGAGCCTGGCGGACGTGGTCGTCATCGCGTCGACGTCACTTCTGCTGGATGAGCCGCGAGTAGTCGGGCTCCGCATCGATGTACTTGTAGCTGACCGCCAGCGCACCCAGCTTCTCGATACCCGCATCCGAGAGATCCCAGGTGAACGTCGGAAGGGTGATGCCCGCTGCCGCCTCGGCCGGGATCTTGAGGTTGGTCGCGATCGCCGCGCGCACCGCGTCCTCGTTCGACGACGCGAAGGTGAGCGCTTCTTCCATCGCGGCCGCATAGTCCGCGACGAGATCGGCGTCGTTGTCGATGAGATCCTGCGTCGTGATGCTGGTGAGGACCGTCAGCCCGGGGATGGTCGCCTGGTACGGCGCGACGATCGAGGTGCCACCCTTGCCCACGACGATCCCGCGGAACGGGTCCGGCGCCCACGCGGCATCCATCGTTCCGGCATCCAGCTGCGCGGGGACGTCGGGGAAGGCGACCTCGACGAACTTGATCGTCGAGGAGTCGCCGCCGTCGTCGTCGACGGCCTTGCGGATCGTCAGATCGCCGGCGGCGCCGATGGTGTTGACCGAGACCGTCTTGCCGGAGAGGTCCGCCGGCCGCGTGATCGCCGACCCTGCCGGAACGACGACGGCGTTGACGTCCGTGCCCTCGGCCAGGCTGTTGGCGTAGTTGCCGATGATCGCGACGCCGAGATCCTGCAGATCGGCGCGGATCGGTCCGAACGGCTGCCCGATGGCGAACTGGATGTCGCCGCTGAGAAGGGCCGGGATGGCGTTGGCGCCACCCTGAGCAGGCACGACTTCGACGTTGAGTCCGTGCTTCTCGAAGATGCCCTCGTCGATGGCGGCCCACAGGGCACCGGTCTCGGCGATGGGAAGCGCGGCGACGCGGATGTCGCGGATCTCTCCGCCAGCGTCACCGCTCCCCGAGGGTGAGGCGGAGCCGCTGGGAGCGGCGGAGTCGGTGCAGCCGCTGAGCGCAAGGATGGCCGCGGCAGCAAGCGCTCCGACGGCGAGGAACTTCTTCATTGAGGGCCTCTTTCACGTGGTGGTCAGGTGCAGGTCGGCCCCGGGTGTCCTGGGCGTCTCCGCCCGCGTCACGTCGATGTGCCGATGCTCACATGCTCCGGCATGGAATCAGAACTGTCAACACATTTCTGACGCTCGTCATGATTTCGTCGAAATGTCGTCGAGATCGTCGAGGAGCGCGAGCCCGCGGCGCGCCCACGCGATCTCGCCGTCGGCCCGATCGACGAAGCCTTCGTACGTGAAGACCTTGAAGGCGACGATCGCCTCGGGCTCGTGCCGCGTGTCGGATGCGAGGCGCCGAGCGATGATCGGATGGCTGTGGTCGCGGATCGCGTCGAGCTGCGCCTGCCACTGCGCGCGGAGCAGCTCGTAGTGCGCGATGTGCTCGCGCAGACGCGCCCGCGCCGCCGCCGGGTCGGACCACTCGAAATACGCGGCGCGCAGCCGCATGGGATCGCGCTCGTGCACGTACTCGACCTTCTCGTCCATCCACCGCGCGAAGGCGTCCACCCCGGCATCCGTGATCGAGTACCGCGTTTTCGTCGAGGCTGCGCCCCACGGCACGGACTCCCCCTCGATGAACCCGTCCGCGAGCATGCGCTTCAACTCGGGGTAGATCTGGGAGTCCGGCGCATGCCACACGTGCCCGACGGAGACATGGAAGGACTTGGCCAGGTCGTATCCCGTCATCGGCTGAGCCGTGAGAAGCGCGAGCAGCGCATAGCGAAGAGTCATGGACCCGCCTTCCTCGGCGATTGCGCATCGCCGAGTCCTACGTTATCTTCCTGCATATATCTATCTTGATAGTTATTCGGACGAGGAGGTCCCGATGGCGGAGACAGTCACCGCGAAGTTGCTCGACTACCCGCGCAATGCCTGGTACGTGGCGGCGTGGGATCACGAGGTCGGCCGCAAGCAGATCCTCTCGCGCACCGTCGCGGGGCGCCCCCTCGCGCTGTATCGAACGGAGGACGGGCGGCCCGTGGCGTTGGCCGACGCGTGCTGGCATCGTCTCGCTCCGCTCTCCCAGGGCGTCCTCGTGGGCGCCGACGGCATCCGCTGCCCCTACCACGGCATCACCTACGACTCCCGTGGCCGCTGCACCTCGATGCCCGCGCAGGAGACGATCAACCCGAGCGCGCTGGTGCCGTCGTTCCCCGTCGTCGACCGCTACCGGTACCTCTGGGTGTGGGTGGGCGACGCGGCGCTCGCCGACCCCGACCTGATCCCCGACATGCACCAGATGACCGACCCCGCGTGGACGGGCGACGGCCTCACGATCGAGGCGCCGTGCAACTACCAGCTGATCCTCGACAACCTGATGGACCTCACGCACGAGGAGTTCGTGCACTCCTCCAGCATCGGGCAGAAGGAACTCAGCGAGTCCGACTTCATCACGAGCCACACCGACACGACCGTCACGGTCGAGCGGTGGATGCTCGACATCGAGGCGCCGCCGTTCTGGCGCAAGAACATGCGCGACAAGTTCCCCGACTTCGAGGGCCGCGTCGACCGGTGGCAGATCATCCACTACGAGGCGCCGTCGACGATCTGCATCGACGTCGGGGTGGCGAAGGCGGGCACGGGGGCCCCGGAAGGCGACCGCTCGCAGGGCGTGAACGGCTACGTCATGAACACCATCAGCCCCGAGACGGACCGCACGAGCCACTACTTCTGGTCGTTCCAGCGCAACTACCGCCTGGAGAGCCAGCTCATCACCACTCAGCTGCGCGACGGCGTCCACGGCGTCTTCGGGGAGGATGAGGCGATGCTCACGGCGCAGCAGCAGGCGATCGACGCGAACCCGGACTACGAGTTCTACAGCCTGAACATCGACACCGGCGGCATGTGGGTGCGAAAGCTCCTCGAGCGCATGCTCGAGAGTGAAGGACGCGAGCGCAGCACCCTCGGCCCGGTTCGCTCCACGGGCCCCGCGCCGCTCGCGCCTCTCACCCCCCTCGCGGGCTGATCGTGGCCGTCGCACACACGGAGGTCTGGCAGCGCGGCACCATCGCCACGAACCGTCCGCTCACGCCCGAGATCCGACGCATCGAGATCGAGGTCGAGCAGCCCGCCCGGGTCGAACCCGGCGCCCACGTCGACGTGCGTCTGTCCATCGGGGGCGAGCCCGAGCGGCGGTCGTACTCCATCGTGGATGCCACACCCGACGGCGCCCGGATCGCGCTGAGCATCTACACCTCGCCGGTCAGTCGCGGCGGCGCGCACGTCATGAACGCGCTGCGCCCGGGGGATGCCATCGAGATCACCCAGCCGCTCAACGACTTCCCCCTGCGCCCCGGCGCACCGCGGTACGAGCTCATCGCCGGCGGGGTCGGCATCACGGCGATGCTCGGCATGGCCGAGAGCCTGCGTCGCCGCGGAGCCGACTACCGGCTGCGGTACGCGGGGCGCAGCCGCCCCCTGATGGCCTACCTCGACGACATGACCGAGCGGCACGGGGAACGCCTCAGCGTGCACGTGCGCGACGAGGGCACGACGATGGATGTCGCCGGTATCGTGTCCGGGATCGCTCCGGGCACCGAGGTCTACGTGTGCGGACCGATCCGGTTGATGGACGCGGTGCGTCGCGCGTGGCAGGAGCGCGGACTGCCGATCGCCGACCTGCGCATGGAGACGTTCGGCAACAGCGGGTGGTTCGATGCCCAGGAGTTCATCGTCCGTATCCCCGCCACCGGGCTGGAGGCCCGCGTCAAGCCGAACCAGACGATGCTCGAAGCGCTGGAGAGCGCCGGCGCCGACATGCTCTCGGACTGCCGCAAAGGCGAGTGCGGGCTGTGCGAGGTGCGCATCGCCGGGCTCGACGGCGAGATCGACCACAGGGATGTGTTCTACAGCGAGCGCCAGCGCAATGCGCACGAGAAGATGTGCTGCTGCGTGTCGCGCGTCGTCGCTCCCGCGGGCCGCGACGCGATCGTGGAGATCATCACGACGTGATCAGGGCCCACATCGCGGCCCGACGATCGCTGCTGAAGAGTCCAGAAACGCGGAAAGGCCACCCCTGTGTGGGGTGGCCTTTCCGTGAAAAGGAGTCCGGCGGTGTCCTACTCTCCCACAGGGTCCCCCCTGCAGTACCATCGGCGCTGTGAGGCTTAGCTTCCGGGTTCGGAATGTGACCGGGCGTTTCCCTCA
>NZ_JAFKIP010000007.1 GCF_017305435.1 Microbacterium sp.
CAACCGAAGCTGGAACGAGGTTAATTGGCATTTGACAAGTGCACGCTGTTGAGTTCTCAAGGATCGAACGCTCCCCCCAGCCAGCCTCACGACCAACCCAGAAGGGCAACTTCACCACCTTACCCCCACACCAACCAACCGTCAAATCCACCTCAGCGCCTCTAGAGGCAAGCCATCGGTGATCTTCGACAGATGTCGAGGAGTGGGGATCCCATCCTAGACCGAAAGGTCGTGTTCTCTCAATCGAGAGGTTTGGGATGGGTGGTTCTCCGCTTGAGGGGGCGAGGCCTTCCGGCTCTTGCTCTTCCCTGTGGGGCGAACAGGTATTAAGTTACGTGGCTCCGGCGCATGGGGCAAATCCGCCCCTCATCCCGGGCGTGTCGCGGGGATAGGGTGGCGACGTGAGCGATCACGTCCCGCTTCCCGCCCGCACTGACGTGTCTGCGCTCGCGGCGAGTGCGGTCGAGCGCGTCGCGGCGGCCGCGACGCGGCTGGCGGGTCAGGGCGAGCGGCCCGCGATCGACCCCGTCCGCGTGGCGATCTCCTACTCCAGCGAGCGGTGGTTCCGTCTGGATGGCTGCGCGCAGACGGGGTTCGCGCCGCTTTCGTCGTTCTTCCGCACGCGCGACGGCCATGTCCGTACGCACGCGAACTACCCGCATCACCGCGATGCCCTGCTGCGTGGCCTCGGGCTGCCGCTTCACACCGAGCGAGACGATGTCGCCGACGCCCTTCGTTCCCGAGACACCGATCGTGTCGTCGCGGACGTCACGGCACAGGGCGGACTGTGCGTACCCGTCCGCGCGGAGGTTCCGGCCAGGGATGCCGCGCTGCGCCGCGCTCCGCTCGTGGAGATGAGCCGGATCGCCCACACGCCACCCCCTCCGCCTCGCGTCATCGCGACGGAAGGGTCGCATGCGCCACTCGGCGGCATCCGGGTCCTCGACCTCACCCGCGTCATCGCGGGCCCGGTCGCCACACGCACGCTCGCCTATCTCGGCGCCGACGTGTTGCGCATCGACCCGCCGCACGCACCCGAGCTCGAGACGCAGCACCTGGACACCGGGCACGGCAAGCGGTCGGCGCTGCTCGACCTCCGCTCCCCCGCCGGCACGGCACGCTTCGGAGCGCTCGTGCAGGGCGCCGACATCGTCGTCCTCGGTTACCGCGCCGCGGGCCTCGAGCGCCTGGGCGTCACGCCTGAACTGCTCATCGCCCGGCATCCCGGACTGATCGTCCTGTCGCTGAGCGCGTGGGGCACACCGGATCGCCGCGGCTTCGACAGCCTCGTGCAGGCCGAGAGCGGCATCGCGCTGCTCGAGTCGACGTCCGATGAGCCGGGAGCCCTGCCTGCGCAGGCGCTCGACCACACCGCCGGCTACCTCCTTGCGACCGCGGCGATCGAGCTCGTGACGCGCCGCGCACGCGAGGGCGGCTCGTGGAGGGCCACCACCTCGCTGCGTCGCATCGCCGCGGAACTGCTCGGCATGCCGCGCACGGAGCACCCGACCCCGGGTGTCCTGCCGGCCTCGGCGGACGGCCACACCCAGACTTTCGATGTCGACGGTCGGACCGTCACGACGGCCGGACCGGCATTCACCTTCCCCGGAGGCCAGGATCGGTTCGCCCCGCCGCGCCCGTGGGGACGCGACGAACCGACCTGGACCTGAGCCCGATCTGGGCCTGAACTCCTCGGAGCGCCGCGAATGGACGACGGCCCCCGCTCCGAGGAGCGAGGGCCGTCGTGGTGCGGCGGCGTCTTACTGAGCAGCCTTCACGATCGCGAGGAGGGTCGGGTTGTTGGCGTAGGCCTCGGCCGCGTTCTCCTTCGTGACGATGACGGGCGGCAGCAGGTACGCCGGGACGACCTTCACACCGTTGTCGTACTGCTCGGTGTCGTTGACGTCGACCTCTTCGCCCTTCTGCATCTGACCGATCATCTTGATCGTCTGCTGGACGAGCAGCGTCGTGTCCTTGTTGATCGTCGAGTACTGCTCGCCGGCCATGATCGACTTCACCGACTCGACCTCGGAGTCCTGACCGGTGACGGTGAACGTCGAGATGTCCTTGCCCGCCTGCTTCACCGAAGTGATGATGGCGCGGGCGAGGGTGTCGTTCGGCGACAGCACGCCGTCGATCGTCGCGGACGTGTAGTTCGCGGCGAGCAGGGCGTCCATGCGGCTCTGCGCGTTCTCGGCCTTCCAGCCCTGCGTCGCCGTCTGGGCGATCGCGGTCTGACCGGAGACGACCTTGAGGGTGCCGTCGTCGATCTTCGGCTGGAGCACCTTCATCGCGCCGTTGAAGAACACCGCCGAGTTCGCGTCGTCGGGCGAGCCGGAGAACAGCTCGATGTTCCACGGGGCGCCGTGTCCCGACCGCTGCGCCAGGCCGTCGAGGAGCGCCTGGCCCTGGAGCTCACCGACCTTGAAGTTGTCGAACGCGACGTAGTAGTCGACGTTCGGCGTGTTCTCGATGAGGCGGTCGTACGCGATGATCTTGACGCCGGCATCCGCGGCCTGCTGCAGCTGGGTGCCCAGCTGCTTGCCGTCCTTGGCACCGATGACGATGACCTTCGCGCCGTTCGTGATCATGGCGGAGATCTGGTTCTGCTGCTCGGCGACGGTGTTGGATGCCGGGGCGTACTGCACGTCGCCCGTGAAGCCGGCCTCCTTCAGCCCGTCTTCGAAGAGCTTGCCGGCGAGGACCCAGTTCTCCGAGGTCTTGTCCGGCAGCGCCACGCCGATCGTCGCGTCCGCCGCGAACCCGCCGGAGGCCCCGGCGTCACCGGAGGCGGAGGGGTCGGCGGTGCGTCCGGAGCCGGAGCAGCCGGTCAGCGCGAGCGCCGTGGCAGCGGCCAGAGCCGCCGCCGCGAGTGCGATCTTCTTCATTGATTCATCACTTTCTCTTGGTGGGTACGGAAGGGAAGGAATGGAAGGGCCGGGATGAGCGGCGGATCAGCCTTTCGGCAGGTCCGCGGGCTGGCTCGAGGTGTTCGTGCCGGAGGTGGGGACGACGGCGGGGACCTCGGCGATGACCTCGACGGACGTGTCGCGCCGTCGCATCATGAGGCCGATGATCGACGGTCCGCCGCGGCGCTTGCTGATGACGTCCACCGCGACGGCGAGGAGCAGGACGAGGCCCTTCACGATCGAGACCGTGTCGGCGCCGGCGCCGATCAGCTGGAGACCGTTGTTGAGGAACGCCATCACGAGGCCGCCGATGATCGACCCGATCACGGTGCCGATACCGCCCGAGACGGCCGCGCCGCCGATGAAGACCGCGGCGATGGCATCCAGCTCCCAGCCGTTGCCGTCCTGCGGGCCGGACGCCGTCGCCCGCCCGATGTAGATCATTCCGGCGATTGCGGCGAGCACCGACATGTTCATCATGACGAAGAAGTCGACGCGGCGATCCTTGACGCCGGACAGGCTCGCGGCGAGGCGGTTGCCGCCGACGGCGTAGATGTGGCGGCCGAACACCGTGCTGTTGGTGAGGAAGGAGTAGATCACGACGAGGACGAGGAGGATGACGCCCGAGATCGGGAAGCTCGTGCCGGGGCGCCCCGTGGCGAACAGCCATGCCGCCCAGAGGATGGCGGCGCTCAGCAGGACGACCTTGACGACCGAGACCCACACCGGCGCGCGGTCGGCGTCGATCTTGGCCTGCTGACGGCGCAGCCGGACCTCGTTCCAGACGATCCAGCCCGCACCGATGAGGCCGAGCACCATCGTCAGCACGTTGAAGTCGAAGGGCAGGGGCAGCTCGGGGAGGTAGCCCGACCCGATGAAGCTGTACTCCGGCGGGACCGGGATCGTCGTCGACTGGCCGATCGCCTGGTTCGCGCCCCGGAAGATGAGCATGCCCGCGAGGGTCACGATGAACGCCGGCACACCGACGTAGGCGACCCAGAACCCCTGCCAGGCGCCGGCGAGGGCGCCCACGACGAGGCCGATCGCGATCGCGAACGGCCACGGCACGTTCCACTCGCTCATGGACTTCGCCACGATGATGCCGACGAAGGCCGCGACAGATCCGACGGACAGGTCGATGTGACCCATGATGATCACCATCACCATGCCGATCGCCAGGATCAGGATGTACGACTGCTGGCTGACGACGTTGATGAGGTTCTGGGAGGAGAGGGTCTTTCCCCCGGTCATGATCTGGAAGAAGAGGATGATCGCGATGAGCGATCCGAGGATGCCGAACTGGCGGCCGGTCGAGCCGGATCCGAACATCTTGCGCAGGTCGGAGAACCCGCCCTGTCGGTCCTTCGCTGTCGTGTCGGTCATGCTCTCGCCTTCGGTCGGGAGGAGGTCATGCTGCGCATGAGGTTTTCAGGAGTGGCTTCGGATGCCGGGATGTCGTCGGTGATCTGACCTTCGAAGACGGTGTAGATGCGGTCGGCGATGCCGAGGAGCTCGGGGAGCTCGCTCGAGATGAGGATCACGCCCTTCCCCTGGGACGCCAGCTGCTGGATGATCGTGTAGATCTCGTACTTGGCGCCGACGTCGATGCCGCGCGTCGGCTCGTCGAGGATCAGCAGGTCGGGATCGGTGAACATCCATTTCGCGAGGACGACCTTCTGCTGGTTGCCGCCGGAGAGCTTCGAGACGCCGACGTCCACCGACGGCGTCTTGATGCGCAGTCGCTTGCGGTAGTCCTCGGCGATGTCGTTCTCCGCGTAGGGGTCGACGACGCCGCGACGGGAGATCTTCGAGAGCTTCGCGGCGACGATCGAGCGCTTGATCGTGTCGAGGAGGTTGAGGCCGAGCACCTTGCGGTCTTCGCTGACGTACGCGAGACCGTGCGCGATCGCGGCCTGGACGTCCTTCAGGACGATCTCCTGGCCGTCCTTGACGATCGTGCCCCCCAGGTACTTGCCGTAGGACCGACCGAAGATGCTCATCGCGAGCTCGGTGCGCCCGGCCCCCATGAGACCGGCGAGCCCCACGATCTCGCCGCGGCGGACGAACAGGTTCGAGCCTTTCGCCACGAGGCGCTCGGCGATCTGGGGATGCTGGACGGTCCAGTCGCGCACCTCGAAGAACACCTCCCCGATGTGCGGGGTGCGGTCGGGGAACCGGCTCTCCAGAGATCGGCCGACCATCCCGCGGATGATGCGGTCCTCGTCGACGCCGCCGCCGCGCAGATCGAGCGTCTCGATGGTGCGGCCGTCTCGGATGATCGTGATCTCGTCGGCGATCTGCTCGATCTCGTTGAGCTTGTGGCTGATGATGATCGACGTGATCCCCTTGCCCTTGAGGGAGAGGATCAGATCCAGCAGGTGCTGCGAGTCGTCCTCGTTGAGCGCCGCGGTCGGCTCGTCGAGGATCAGGAGCTTGACGTCCTTCGCGATCGCCTTCGCGATCTCCACGAGCTGCTGCTTGCCGACGCCGAGGTGCTTGATCTGGGTGTCCGGATCTTCGCGGAGTCCGACGCGGGCGAGCAGGTCGACCGCGCGCAGACGCGCCTCGGACCAGTCGATGACGCCGCCGCGGGCGATCTCGTTGCCGAGGAAGAGGTTCTCGGTGATGGAGAGCTCCGGGATCAGGGCGAGCTCCTGATGGATGATCGCGATACCGGCCTGCTCGGAGGCGCGGATGTCGCGGAAGGCCACGAGGTCACCGCGGAACCAGATCTCGCCGGTGTAGGTGCCGTGCGGGTACACGCCGGAGAGAACCTTCATGAGCGTGGACTTCCCCGCGCCGTTCTCCCCGCAGATCGCGTGGATCTCCCCCGCGCCGACCGTGATCGACACATCGCTCAGCGCCTTGACGCCGGGGAACTCCTTCGTGATGGAGCGCATCTCCAGGATCGGGACCGCGTCCGCCATGGGCTCGACCTCCTCGTCGTCCGTTATGCCCGAAGCATGATTGCGGCGGTTCTCCGCCGTCGATGTGACCGTTCACATCGCTTGAACATCGTGCACCCTCCGCCGCCTCGTGTCAATTACGCGCGGGGCCCGTTATCGAAGCGTCATCTTCGACGCGTCGCGGCGGGCGCCGTGGAGCCCCGCACGACGAGTTCGGGCGTGAGATCGACGATCCCTTCGCCCGCTCCTCCGGCGCCGCCCGCGGCATCCGTCGCCGCCGCGCTCGCGGGGCCGGCAGGCCCGATCGCGCGCAGCAGCGCACGGACAGCGCGCTCGCCCAGACCCGCGAAATGCTGGTGGACGGTCGTGAGCGGCGGGGCGGCATGGCGCGCCAGCGGGATGTCGTCGAAGCCGACGACGCTCATCTGATGCGG
The DNA here is from genome assembly GCF_017305435.1 of Microbacterium sp. Lineage (GTDB taxonomy): Bacteria > Actinomycetota > Actinomycetes > Actinomycetales > Microbacteriaceae > Microbacterium. Next base: position 6,250 of record NZ_JAFKIP010000007.1, read on the forward strand.
CAGGTCCACCCCGACGTCGCGGAAGCCGTGCAGGAGCCCGAACGCCATCGCGTCATTCCCCGCGAAGACGGCGGTGAAGTCGAGCCGGCGGGAGAGCTCCACGGCAGCCCGGTAGCCGAAGTCGGCTGTCCAGTCGCCGAGGATCGGCGGGCGGGTCGGCAGATCGGCGTCGGAGAGGGCATGGAGGTAGCCGCGCATCCGGCTCTCGGCCTCGATCCAGTCCTGCGGGCCCGCGACGTGGAGGATCTCGACATGGCCGAGCCCGATGAGATGCTCGGTCGCCAGGCGCGCCCCGCGCACCTGATCCTCCGCGATCTCCGCGACGCCGCGCTCGGCCGTGTGCAGACCCAGATACGGGACATCGACGTCGAGCTCGGCGAGGACGTCGAAAACGCGCACCTGCGGGGCGTGCACGATGATGCCCTCGACCGACTGGCGACGCAGGTGCTCCACGGCCGCGCGGATCGTCTCGGGGCGCGTGTCGGCGAGGTAGGCGGAGTTGACCCAGTAGCCGTGCGCCCGCGCCGCATCCTCGACGGCGGCGACGCTGGAGGTCGGGCCGTACTCGCCGCGCGACCCGAGAATCAGCCCCAGCGTGCGCGAGCGGCTGGTCACGAGGGCGCGGGCGGCCTGGTTGGGCCGGTAGCGCAGCTCGGTCATCGCGTCGAGCACGCGCTGCTTCGTCTCGGGGCGGATCGAGGGATGGCCGTTGAGGACGCGCGAGACGGTTTGATACGACACGTCGGCAGCGCGCGCGACATCGCGGATACTCGCCGTGCGGGTGCGCTCCTCGCCTGCGGTCACCGCGCCCTCGCCTTCGATGTGCACGTTCACATTGCTCGCGTCCACACTAGCGCGCGCGGTTCACGCACGGCGAGCACGGCTTCGTCGTGCGATGACCGCCACGCAGACGGCGACCGTGAGAACGCCCCACACGGCGCAGGCCGGCGGCAGCACGCGGTAGGCGAGGTGCTGGGCCGTCCACGTCGCGGTGAGCGGTCCGTAGGCGAGGAGCCCGATGACCCACGCTCCCGCCAGGATCACGGGCAGCGAGAACCACCACGCACGCCGCACGATCGGCGCGAGCACATGCGGGACGGATGCCGCGGGCGCACGCCGCGACATCCATCGCGCCGCCCACACGGCGAGGATGACGAGAGCGATGGCGCTCGATCCGTGCTGGAGCCATTTGTATCCCGCGAGCGGGCCCCACTGCTCGGCGAGGGCGGGGAAGAGACGCACGCCGTACCGGCCCTCGTGGGTGAAGGCATCCCACGCGATGTGCGAGAGGACCCCGATCACGAGCGAGACGATCACGAGGGCGGCGCGCACCCACGGGCGTCGCGGTGGGAGCGCGCGCACGATCGCGAGCCCCGTGGCATCCCACTGTGCCGGAAGGCGCCGCGCGACGGATGCCGGGGCGAGTTCGCGCACCGCGGGCCGCAGCAGCGCGTACCAGAGCACGAGGAGCGCGAGCGCGATCGCCGTCGACAGGGCGACGTTCGTGTGGGTCTGCTGATAGCTCAGCGGCGTGCCTCGCAGGAAGAGCGGCAGGTCCGGCGTCATGGCGCCGATCGCGATGGCCGCCGGCAGGAGCGGCGTGCGCACGAACGGCAATGCGACGACGGCGTGCGACGGAGTGAACGGCACGCGCGTGGCCTCAGGCGACGAACAGCCCGGCGAGCGTCTTCTTCCCGCGTCGCAGCACCGAGACCCCACCGGGCAGCGTGCCGCTCACGACCGCCGATTCGTCGTCGACCTTCACGCCGTCGAGCGAGACGCCGCCCTGAGCGATCGCCCGCCGCGCCTCCGACAGGCTCGACACGAGACCGGTGTCCAGGAGCGCCTGGGCCACCGACGTCTCCGCGGCGACCGCGGCGTGCGGCAGTTCCTCCAGTGCGCTGCGCAACGTCGCCGCGTCGAGCGCCCGGAGGTCGCCCGCGCCGAACAGGGCCTCGGATGCCGCGACGACCGCTGCCGCGGCGTGCGCACCGTGCACGAAGGTCGTCACCTCGAGCGCGAGTCGCTTCTGCGCGGCGCGGCGGAACGGCTCGGCGTCGACGAGCGCCGCGTACTCCTCGATCTCGGCGCGGGTGAGGAATGTGAAGACCTTGAGCCGATCGACCACGTCGGCATCGGCCGACGACAGCCAGAACTGGTACATGCGGTACGGGCTGCACATCGCGGCATCCAGCCAGATCGCGTTGCCCTCGCTCTTGCCGAACTTCGTGCCGTCGCTGTTCGTGATCAGCGGGGTGCCGATCGCGTGCACCCCCACACCCTCGACGCGATGGATGAGATCGACGCCGCTCGTGAGGTTGCCCCACTGGTCCGAGCCCCCCGACTGCAGCACGCAGCCGTACTGGCGGTACAGCTCCAGGTAATCCATCCCCTGCAGGATCTGGTAGCTGAACTCGGTGTAGCTGATGCCCGCTTCGGAGTTCAGCCGCGCGGAGACGGCGTCCTTCTTCAGCATCGTGCCGACCCGGTAGTGCTTGCCGATCTCTCGCAGGAAGTCGATCGCCGACATCGGCGCCGTCCAGTCGAGGTTGTTGACCATCCGAGCGGCGCTGTCGCCCTCGAAGCTCAGGAACCGCTCGACCTGGGCACGAAGGAAGCCGACCCACTCGGCGACGGTGTCCTTCGTGTTGAGCGTGCGCTCCGCGGTCGGTCGCGGGTCGCCGATGAGGCCGGTCGACCCGCCGACGAGACCGAGGGGCTTGTGGCCGGCCAGCTGGAGGCGGCGCATCGTCAGCAGCTGGACGAGATTGCCCAGATGCAGACTCGGCGCCGTCGGGTCGAATCCGCAGTAGTACGTGATCGGGTCGCCGGACAGCAGCTCGCGCAGAGCCTCTTGATCGGTGGACACATGCACGAGGCCACGCCAGACGATCTCATCCCAGACGTTCTCGAACGTCGGGTCGTTCGCGGGCTCCAGTGCTTTCACGGAGACGGATTCAGACACGCGCTTCAGGCTATCAGTGGCCTTCTGCGGTTTCGGAGCCAAGTGGTCTGACCACAGGTAGAATTGATCTGCAGACACCGGACGACGTCACCCGCCGTCGTCACGCGGATGCCGTGACCGCCCTCACGAGGGACGGTGCCCCGGGCATCCGCCACGACCCCCTCACAAAGGACGGACATGCACACTCGCCCACCCCGCCCCCGCAGAACGACCCGCTGGCTCGCGCGCGCGACGGCATCGGCCACTGTTCTCGCGATCAGCGCCGCACTGGCGCCAGCCGCCTCCGCCGCGCCGCCCACGATGCCTTCGACATCGATCACGGTCACCGGCAACGCCGCCGGCGAGCGCGTCATCGGCGCGGTGCCGCTCACCGGCGGCGGCACCGCGATCGACCTCGCCGACCCCTACCCGGACGCGATTCCCGATGGCTATCGTGACCCGCAACGCCTGTGGGCGCGCATCCAGATCGCGCAGACGTCGAGCGGCACGGTGCTCGAGATGTACTGCATCGACTTCCTCACGTCGATCGTCCACGGCCATGAGTACGACCAGGGCTCCTGGGCCGAGGCGGGCGTTCCCCACACGGGGTACATCTCGCGCCTCATGGCCGAGAACTACCCCGCCGTCCCCTCCCAGCCGGTCGACGTCTCCGACGATGTGCGCGCCGCGGCCGTTCAATCCGCGATCTGGTACTTCAGCGACGGCTACGTCCTTGCCGCCGATGACCCGATCCGACCCCATACGGCGGCACTCGTGACCGCGGCGCTCGGCGCCGGGCCGCTCAGCGAGCCCGTCATCCCCGAGCTGTCGATCACCCCCGACGCCCAAGAGGTCCTCCACGACGAGCTCGCCGGCCCGTACACGATCACGGGCTCGGTCGACGCGCCGACCGTCTCGTCCTCCGGTGCGTCGATGTATGCCGACGCGGACGCCACCGTGCCGATCGCGGACGGCGCGATCGTCGAGAACGGAACGAGCATCTGGCTACGCGCCACCGCCGACGGCACCGGTGCGACCCTGACCGCCGTCGGCAGTGTGACGATGCCCGGCGGGTCGACCTTCCTGTACGCGCACCGGCAGGCCGAGGCCGACGGACAGCGACTCATCGCCGCGCGAGATGCGGATCTCGTCGCGACGGCGCAGGCGACCGCGACCTTCGTGCCGTTCGGCGCCCTCACGGTCACCAAGACGATCACCGGCGACGGCGCGGGATGGCAGGACGACGTCGTGCTCCACGTCACAAGCGACCACGGTCTGGACGAACGGGTGACGATCCCCGCGGGAGCCGCCGCCGGTGCGCACCGTCGCACCTTCGACCGGCTGCCCGTCGGATCGGTCGTCACGGTCACCGAGACGAGCACCGGCGCCAACGCCTTCGTCACGGTCTCCGGCCGCGAGCCGCAGACGGCGACGATCGTCGCCGTCGACATCGTCACGGCAGCGATGACGAACACCTACACGCGCATCCTCGGCGCCGTCGATATCGTGAAGTCGATCAGCGGCGAGGGCGCCGGGGCGCAAGACGACATCGTGATCGATGTCCTCGCCGATGACGTCCCCCTGCAGACGATCACGATCCCTGCGGGCACCACCACGCAGACCACGACCTCGATCACCGATCTTCCCGTGGGCACCGTGGTCTCCGCCGTCGAACGCGTGTCCGGCGCGAACGCCGTCGTCACCGTCGAGGCGAGCGGCACGGAGCCGATCGTCGTCCGCGGCGACGAGCGGGCCCGAATGGACATCGAGAACGTCTACACCTTCACCTCCCCGCCGCCCGTCCCGGGCGACGACGGCCGGGCGTCCGCGCCGCTCGCGGCGAGCGGAGGGGACGGTGCCGGACTCGCGATGCTCCTCCTCGGCGCCGCCGTTCTCCTGTGCGCAGGGGCTGCGACCCGGCTCGTGGAGCGGCGCTGATTCGCCGAGGGGGCGTGCGGCCGCGGCATCCATCGTCGTGACAGACTGTCCGCGTGGATGCCGCAGCCGTCGACCTCGCTGGGATGACGCTCGACGCGCTCATCCTCGTCGTCGGCGTCGTCGCGGCGCTCACAGCGGCGCTGGTGCTCGTGACGGTCTCTTCCCGGTCGGTGCGGACGGGCCCGCTCGCGGTCGCCGGAGCGCTCGTCGTGGTGTGCTTCGTCGCCGTCTCGGTCGTCCCGGCACGGATCCCTGCGCTCGCCGGCGCGGTGCTCGCGCTCCTGACGATCGCGCTCGCGACCGTCGGGGGGAATCCGGTCGCGCGCTGGGTGCTCCGCGCGGCGGACGGAGGAAAGACCACGGAGGGGCCGCGCGGCGGCATCCTGGTCGAACTGATGGCCGAGCGCTCCGTCGCCGCGACGGTGTCGGGGACACACCAAGAGGAGATCCTGCGCGGCGGCACGACGATCGGCTACCTCGAACGGCTGGCGGCGGCGCTCAGTCTGGTCGCGGGCTTCCCCGCGGCGATCGCCGTCATCGTCGCACTGAAGGGCATCGGCCGCTTCACGGAGCTCGCGACGCCGGCCGCTCGCGAGCGTTTCATCGTCGGCACCCTCGCGAGCCTCGTCTGGGCGTGCGCCGTGGGGGCGATCGCACCGCTCGCCCTGTGGTGAGCACCCGTCAGAGATCGACGAGCTGCGCGTAGGCGAGGATGATCGTCGTCGCGCCGGCCGTGGCGAGCGTCTGGGAGACCGCGGACTGGCTGATCCCGTGCGCCTCCGCCAGGTCGCCCTGCGTCACGCCGGCGATCCGCCCGGAGACGAGGGCACGAACCCGATCGCTCCAACGCCCGATGACACGGTCGCGCGCGAGCGCCCCGGCGTTCGCGATCCCGACGAGCTCGTCGACGCCCGCGGATTCCGCCGCATCGGCGACCACCCACGTGCGCGCCTGCGGCGCCTCGCGACGTGCCACGTCCTCGACGCGCTCGACGGCGGCGCGAGCGGCCCACCATCCGGGACCCTCGGCGAGCACGCCTCCCACCGACGGGATGTCCTGCACGGCGCCCATGCCCAATCCGAACCTCAGATCCAGCCCCGACGGCAGCGCGAGCCGCACGAGCAGTGTGCCCGCCAGCGCCGCGCGGAGCGAGGGGAAGACCCCTTGGAACTCGTCGCCGACGACGGCTTCCAGCGATCGGACAGGGCGCGCGTGGGCGGGGAGCACGCGCTCGGCATCGGCCAGCGCCTGCTCGATTCCGCGCTGCGCGACACGTCGATCAGCCAGTTCGCGGGAGCCGACGATGTCGGCGATCACAGGAACCATCACGCCATCAATCTATATCTTATGATGCTGGAGAAAGAAGCTTTGGGCCTATATTCCGCCGGATATCAGGCGATCACGGAGCGCGCGGCAGTCTGCGCGCGTGCGACGAGCTCGGCCCGCTGCTCCGCGACCCGCACGCCGGCCGTGCCGCCGACACCGGTGCGGCTCGCCACCGACCCCTCGATCGACAGCACCTCCCGCACCGACGGATCCAACTGCGGCGACACCGCGGCGAGGAGGGCGTCATCGGCATCCTCCAGCCCGATCCCGTGCTCCTCGCACGCCCTGACGAGCGCACCGGAGATCTCGTGCGCATCACGGAAAGGCACACCGCGCTTGACGAGCCATTCGGCGACGTCGGTGGCGAGCGAGAAGCCCGCCGGCGCCAGCGTCGCCATCCGGTCCGTGTCGAAGCGGAGCGTCGCGACCATCCCCGCGAAGGCGGGCAGGACGACCTCAAGCGTCGTCACGGAGTCGAACACGGGTTCCTTGTCCTCCTGCAGATCGCGGTTGTACGCGAGAGGCAGCGCCTTCAGGGTCGCCATCAGCCCGGACAGGTTGCCGATCAGACGGCCGGCCTTGCCGCGCGCGAGCTCGGCGATGTCGGGGTTCTTCTTCTGCGGCATGATGCTCGAGCCCGTCGAGTATGCGTCGTCGAGGGTGACGAAGCCGAACTCGCGCGTGTTCCAGATGATGATGTCCTCGGCGAACCGTGAGAGGTCCACGCCGATCATCGCGGCGATGAACGCGAACTCGGCGACGACATCGCGGGCCGCCGTCCCGTCGATCGAGTTCTCCGCGGGGCGTGCGAGGCCGAGCCGATCCGCCACCAGCTGGGGGTCGAGGCCGAGCGTGGCCCCGGCGAGCGCACCGCCGCCGTACGGCGAGACGGCCGCGCGGACGGACCAGTCACGCAGGCGCTCGAGGTCGCGCACGAGCGGCCAGGCGTGCGCCTGCAGGTGATGCGCGAGCAGCACCGGCTGCGCGTGCTGCAGGTGCGTGCGCCCCGGCATGATGGCCTCCGCGTGCGCATCGGCCTGGGAGACGATGGCGTCGATGAGCCGCAGGATGTCGCGGGCGATGACACGTGCGTGGTCACGCAGGTACAGGCGGACGAGCGTCGCGATCTGGTCGTTGCGGCTGCGCCCGGCGCGCAGCTTGCCGCCGAGTTCGGCGCTCACCTCGGCGATGAGCGCGGCTTCCAGCGCACCGTGGACGTCCTCATCGGCGTCGGATGCCACGAGCGCGCCCGACTCCCAGGCATCCCGCAACGCGTCGAGCCCGGCATGCATGCGCTGCTCCTCGTCGGGCGTGAGATAGCCGGCGGCGGCGAGGGCCGCCGCGTGCGCGTGCGAACCGGCGAGATCGTAAGGGGCCAGCGCCCAGTCGAAGTGCGTCGAGCGGCTGAGCGCGGCGAGCTCGGGCGAGGGGCCGGACGCGAATCGCGCGCCCCAGAGCGACCCCTCGTTGGTGCGCGCTCCCTCGTTCGTGCTCTGTGCGGTGGAATCAGTCACCGCGCCAGCCTACCGACCTCGCCCGGGGCTCCCGATCCCGCCTCCGCCACCGGAACCAGGTAAGGGTGCCCTAACATCGTCACCGTGACTCCGCGCGAACGCACGTTCTTCTCGACCCGCACCCTCCTCACGCTCGCCGCGATCGGCGTCGGCGCGGGCCTCATCGTGATCCCCATCTCGTGGGTGTCCCAACTGGTGTGGGCAGGGGCGCCCATGCTCTACGGCGCGTTCGTGATCCCGTGGGTGCTCCCCGGCGTCATCGCGCAGGCCGTCGTGCCCCGCGGCGGCAGCGCACTCGTCTCGGGCCTCATCGCCGGCCTCGTGGCGGTGCCGTTCACCGGCGGGATCGGCGGGCTCAGCCTGTTCCTGTTCATCGCCGCGTTCCTCGAGCTGCCCTATGCGCTCACACTGTGGCGCCGCTGGACCGCGGCGATGGCGTACCTCGCAGCCGGTGTCCTGTCGGTCGGCTATGCCGCCTTCTGGTGGTTCACGCTGGATGCGGGGCGCTTCCCGCCCGTCGTCCGGGCGATCACGATCGTCGTGCTGGTCGCCGCGATCCTCATCGCGACGGCGCTCGGCCGCCTCATCGCCGCCCGGCTGCAGCGCGCGGGGGTCGGCGTGGCGGCTGGCCGCGCCCGCGAGGTCAGCGCCCCAGCACCCGTCGGCTGACGACGGCGAGAAGGGCTTCGAGGGGGCCGCGCCCGACGAGGAGCGCCCACGCCGTGCACAGCAGCACCGTGCCGACGACGAACGGCCAGAACGGATGCAGCGCGCGCATGCCGTCGAGATCGGCGGTATCACCCAGGACGATCGCGGCGACGACGGCCCACGCGACGATCTGCGCCACGTATGCCGTCAGCGGCATCGACCCGACCGCGCGAAGCGGCAGAACGGCGGCGGCCACGGCCCGCGCCCGACACACGAGCCCGCACGCCCCAATGACCGCGAGAGCGACACCGCCCGACCCGACGACCTCGAAGAGACCGCCGGAGTGGGCGCGCGCCGTCAGCACCGCCGTCAGCTCCGCGCCGAGCAACGGGTCGCCGGCGATCGAGGAGCTGAACGGCGCCGATCCGGCCGCGCCGGCGCGAACGACCGCATCGGCGCCGTAGCCGATCACGGCGAGCGCCGCACCCGCGCCCAGCAGCCGCGCCTGCGTCGCGCGTACGGCGAGGCCCGAGCGACCGGCGGCGAGACCGGCGACGAGGAAGACGATCCACACCGTCACGGGATAGTGCCAGCCGAGGAGCAGGGCGAGGATCGCGCCCTGCTCCCCCTGCCAGAGCGGCAGCGCGTCGAGTGCCGGCTGGATCCAGGGCATGACGAGCGCCAGGGCGGCCGCGACGATCCAGAGTGTCCGGGCCGCCAGCCGCAGGAGCGGGAGCGCGAGGAGGAAGAGGAGCGCGTACGCGGGAAGGATCACGAACACCGGCACGCCCGTCGCGATGAGGGCGAGGCCGATGAGCCAGAGCAGGATGCCGCGGATCGCGAGCGCCTGGCGCACGAACGTCAGCCGCGGCCCCCGCGGCATCCTGTGCGCGCCCCCCGACACGAGCGCGATCGAGACGCCCGCGAGCGTCGCGAACAGGATCGACGACCGCCCGCTCGCGATGTCACCCCACGTCGCCGGTTCGCGCCAGTCCCACGGCGCAAGCGCGATGAGGTGCGCCGCGAACATCCCGAGCACGGCGAGCCCGCGCGCGAGATCGACGCCGGGCAGTCGGCCCGGCGCCGAGAGTCCGCCTCTTACGGCTGACGCAGCAGCCACACCAGCAGCGCCTTCTGCGCGTGCAGGCGGTTCTCGGCCTCATCCCAGACGACCGACTGCGGGCCATCGATGACCTCGGCGTCGACCTCGTATCCCCGATCGGCGGGGAGGCAGTGGATGAAGATCGCCTCGGGCGACGCGAGCGCCATGATCTCCTCGGTGACCTTGTAGCCCCCGAGGTCGTGCACCCGCTGGATCTTCTCCTCCTCCTTGCCCATCGACACCCACGTGTCGGTGACGATGACGTCGGAGCCGGCCGCCGCCTCGTTCGGGTCGGTGAAGAGGGTGACGGACCCGCCAGTCTGCGCGGCGATGCGATCCGCGTCGGCGATGACGTCCGCGCGCGGCGCGTAGGCGGCCGGGGATGCCACGCGCACGTGCATGCCCGCGGTGACGCAGGCGAGCACGTAGGAGTGGCCCATGTTGGACAGCCCGTCGCCGAAGAAGGTGAGGGTGAGGCCCTTCAGGTCGCCCTTGTGTTCGCGGATCGTGAGCAGGTCGGCGAGCAGCTGGCAGGGGTGGAAGTCGTCGCTCAGCGCGTTGACGACGGGCACCGTCGTGCCGCGAGCCATCTCCTCGAGGCCCGCCTGCGCGTACGTCCGCCACACGATGGCGGCGACCTGGCGCTCGAGGACCCGCGCCGTGTCGGACGGAGTCTCCTTGCCGCCGAGCTGGCTGTTGGCCGTCGAGATGACGAGCGGCGAGCCGCCGAGGTCGGCGATGCCGACGGCGAAGGAGACGCGCGTGCGGGTGGAGCTCTTGTCGAAGATCACCGCGACGGTCTGCGGACCCTCGAGGGGCTTGAGCTTCCAGCGGTCCTTCTTGAGCGAGACGGCGAGGTCGAGGATCTCGGCCTGCTCGGCCGGGCTCAGGTCGTCGTCGCGGAGCAGATGGCGGGTCATGCGGGCACCTCCGAGGTCGGGGTCTGGGCATCGAGGAGGAGGGCGTCCTGCACGGTCGCGAGCGCGCGAGAGAACAGCCGGGTGAACTCGTCGATCTCGACGTCGCCGATTGTGAGCGCCGGCGCGAGCCGGATCGTCGAGTCGTTCGCGGCATTCACGATGAGGCCGTGCTGCTGGGCCGCGGCGACGACGGCCGGGGCGACCGGCGCGGTCAGCGCGACGCCGATGAGCAGGCCCTCGCCGCGGCATCCCTCGACGAGCGTCGAGCCCAGTGCGGCGACCTGCTCGCGCAGCTGGATGCCGCGCTGCCGGGCGTTCTCGACGAGACCGGCGCGCTCGATCTCGGCGAGGACGGCGTCGGCGACGGCCGTCCCGAGCGGGTTGCCACCGAAGGTGGAGCCGTGGCTGCCGGGGGTGAACAGGTCGCTCGCCGCGCCGAACGTGATGAGCGCACCGATCGGGAACCCGCCGCCGATGCCCTTCGCGACGGTGATCGCGTCGGGGACGATCCCCGCGCGTTGGAACGCGAACCAGCTGCCGGTGCGGGCCGCCCCGGTCTGGATCTCGTCGATGATGAGCAGCGCCCCGTGCCGCGCGGTGAGCTCGCGCGCCGCCTCGAGGTAGCCCTCCGGCAGCGGAACGACGCCCGCCTCGCCCTTGATCGGCTCGACGAAGAGGGCCGCGACGCGGTCGTCCATGGCCGCCTCGAGCGCCTCGACCGTGGAGTCGAGGAACTCCACGCCCGGCACCATGGGCGCGAACGGCTCCTGCATGTAGGACTTCCCCGTGAGGGCGAGAGTGCCCATCGTGCGCCCGTGGAAGGCGTTCGTGAGCGCCAGGATGCGCGGGCGGGTGTCCGTGCCGTCGGACCCGCGCCCGTGCAGACGCGCGAGCTTGAACGCGGCTTCGTTCGCCTCGGCGCCCGAGTTGCCGAAGTAGACACGCCCCGCCTCGCCCGCACCCGCGAGCCGTTTGAGCGTCGCGGCGAGCGCGAGCTGCGGGGGCGTCGCGAAGAAGTTCGACACATGTGCGAGGGTGGCGGCCTGCTGCGCGACGGCCTGGACGAAGACCGGATGCGCGTGGCCGAGCGAGGTCACCGCGATGCCGCCCAGGAAGTCGAGGTAGCGGCGCCCCTCGTCGTCCCACAGCGACGACCCCTCGCCCCGCACGAAGAGCGCGAACCGCTCCCCCGCGTTGCGCACGAGATCGCGTCCGGCATCGTCCTTCCAGCTCGCCTGCGTTCCGCTGTCCTGCTCCACCGCGCTCACTGCGCCACCACCTCTGTTCCGATTCCCTGTTCCGTGAAGATCTCCACCAGCACCGAGTGGGGCTGGCGGCCATCGATGATGGCGGCCGTCTCGACGCCGCCGAGCGTCGCGTCCAGGCACGCCTGCATCTTCGGGATCATGCCCGACTCGAGCGTGGGGAGCAGTTCCCGCAGCTCGGATGCCGTGATGTGCGACACGAGCGAATCGCGACGGGGCCAGTCGGCGTAGAGCCCGGCGACGTCGGTGAGCACCACGAGCTTCGCGGCGCCGAGCGCGATCGCGAGGGACGCAGCGGCGGCATCCGCGTTGACGTTGAGCGACTGCCCGGGGTTGTCGAGATCGGGCGCGATCGAGGAGACGACCGGGATCCGCCCGGCGGCGAGCTGATCGAGCACCGGCTGCGGGTCGACGCGCACGACGTCGCCCACCGCGCCGAGGTCGTGCTCGGTGCCGTCGATCACGACACCGCGACGGCGCCCGCCGAACAGTCCCGCGTCCTCGCCGGAGAGCCCCGCAGCGAACGGACCGTGTGCGTTGATGCGGGCGACGAGCTGCGGATTGACCTGCCCCGTGAGCACCATCCGCACGACGTTCATGGCCTCCGTCGAGGTGACGCGATAGCCGCCCTTGAACTCGCTCGGGATGGCGAGCCGGTCGAGCATGTGCGAGATCTGCGGGCCGCCGCCGTGGACGACGACGGGCTTCACGCCGACGAAGCGCAGATAGGCGATGTCCTGGGCGAAGGCATCCTGCAGCTCTTCGGAGACCATCGCGTTGCCGCCGTACTTGATCACGATGATCTGATCGCGGAAGCGCGCGAGCCAGGGCAGCGACTCGATGAGGACGGCGGCCTTCTCGGCGGCCTGCTCGGGCGTCGTGTGCTGGACGTTGTCGGCGGCACTCATGAGCTGTACGCGCTGTTCTCGTGGACGTAGTCGTGCGTCAGGTCGTTCGTGAAGATCGTCGCCGCCGCGTCGCCGGCCTTGAGATCGATCAGCACGTCGGTCGCGCGCGGCGTGAGGTCGACCTCCTCCCGGGGGCGGTCGGGCGCGCCGGCGCTGCACAGGCGCACGCCGTTGAAGCTGACGTCGACGGCGTAGGGGTCGAACGGAGCCGATGTCGTGCCGATCGCGGCGAGCACGCGCCCCCAGTTCGGGTCGTTCCCGAAGATCGCCGCCTTGAAGAGGTTGTTCCGTGCGACCGAGCGTCCGACCTCGACGGCGTCGTCTTCGGATGCCGCGCCCACGACGCGGATCGCGATGTCGTGACTCGCGCCCTCGGCATCCGCCTGCAGCTGGACGGCGAGGTCCGTGCACACCTCCACGAGGGCGGAGCGGAACGCGTCGACGTCGGGGACGATCCCGGACGCGCCGGACACCATGAGGGTGACCTGGTCGTTCGTCGACATGCAGCCGTCGGAGTCGAGTCGGTCGAAGCTCACGCGCGTCGCAGCGCGCAGGTGCGCGTCGGCCTCGGCGGCGGTGAGGACGGCATCGGTCGTGAGGACGACGAGCATCGTCGCGAGGCCCGGCGCGAGCATGCCCGCGCCCTTCGCCATCGCCCCGATCGTCCAGCCGTCGCGGCGGAACGTGACGGTCTTCGGCACCGTGTCGGTCGTCATGATGGCGAGCGCGGCATCCGGGCCGCCCTCGGGAGAGAGATCGGCGATACCGGCCGCGGTCCCGGCCAGGACCTTGCCGCGGAAGACCTCGTCCCCAGAGCCGATGAGGCCCGTCGAGCACACCAGCACGTCGCCGGGGCTCACCCCGAGGAGCTCGCCCGCCTTCTCGGCGGTCTGATGCGTCGTCTGGAACCCGAAGCTGCCGGTGAAGCAGTTCGCGCCGCCGGAGTTCAGCACGATCGCCTCGACGACGCCGTCCGCGATGACCTGCTGCGACCACAGGATCGGGTTCGCCTTCGCCCGGTTCGACGTGAAGACGGCTGCGGCGACCTTGAGCGGCCCGCGGTTGACGACGACGGCGACATCCGGCTTGCCGGTGGATTTCAAGCCGACGGCGACGCCGGCCGCCTCGAAGCCCTCGGGCGCGGTCACTCCCTGCGCGGTGGTGCTCACGGTGCGACTCCGTTCACGGTCAGGCCCCGATCCTCGGGGAGGCCGAGGGAGATGTTCATCGATTGGATCGCCGCACCCGCGGTGCCCTTGACGAGGTTGTCGACCGCGGCGACGACGACGACGCGGTTCGCGGCGCGATCGATCGCGAGGCCGAGGAGGGCCGTGTTGGCGCCCAGGACGTCGGCCGTGCGCGGGAACTGCCCCTCCGGCAGGAGCTGCACGAAGGTCTCGTCGCCGTACGCCTGCACCCAGGCATCCCGGATCTGCGCGTCCGTGGCGCCCGCCGCGATCGGCGCCGTCGAGGTCGCGAGTATCCCCCGCGCCATCGGCACGAGGACCGGTGTGAACGAGATGCGCACGTCGCCGCCCGCCGCCGGCGCGGTCGCGGCGGCGAGCGCCTGCCGGATCTCCGGGATATGCCGATGCGTGCCGCCGACGGCATACGGGTTGGCGGAGCCGAGGATCTCGGATGCCAAGAGGTTCGTCTTCAGGCTCTTCCCCGCCCCCGACGGGCCGACCGCGAGGACGCTCACGATGTCGGAGGCATCGATGACGCCGGCGGCGACGCCGGGCGCGAGGCTCAGCGCGACCGTCGAGGCGTTGCAGCCGGGCGCCGCGATCCGCGTCGCCCCGGCGAGGTTCGCGCGCTGCCGCGTGCTGCCGGGGCTGCCCAGCCCGCCGACCGGCAGCTCCGGCACGCCGTAGGCCCACGGATCGTGGAACGCGCCGCCGTAGAACTGCGCCCAGGCATCCGGTGACGTCAACCGGTGGTCGGCACCGGCGTCGATCACGAGCGGTGTGCCGGCGAGCGCGTCGGTGTACTGTCCGGACTGCCCGTGCGGCAGCGCGAGGAACACGATGTCGTGACCGGCGAGCACGCCGGGAGTCGTCTCCTGAAGCTCGAGGTGCGCGAGCGAGCGCAGGTGCGGCTGGTGCAGCGCGAGCGGCTGACCCGCGTTGGCGTGCGCGGTCACCGTCGTGATCTCGATGTCGGGGTGCGCGGCGAGCAGGCGCAGGATCTCGCCGCCCGCATAGCCGGAAGCGCCGGAAACGGCGACCGAATAGGTCATCTCTCAACCTTATTGTCTGTGGTGACGCCGCTCATGACGCGGCACGGACCGGAGACGGCGACACCCACTCCTCGACCCGCCGAGGACGGGGAGGTACGGGGCCGCCTAGAGTCGGCGGTCGCCCAGGCGTCGGCGCGCGCGGGACACCGCGGAGGCGGTGGTCGGGGCCGAGAGCATGCCGCGACGATAGCGTGCGGGCGGGCCGGGAGGCAAATCCGCGCCCTCACAGCTCCAGCGCGGCGATCAGCTCCCTCTCCTCGGCGCGGGTGAGCCCCGCGGCGCGCGCACGCTCGAGGCCCCGATCCCGCTCGTCGTCGAGAGTGCGCGCGATCGTCTCGCTCAGCGGGCGGAGTCCGCCGCCGAGCAGGCGGTACATCGCGTTCGACCGCGTCGCGAACCCGGGCGCATCCGCGGGCAGCCACAGCGGGAGGGATCGCGGGCCCGCCCAGTACTCGACGCCGTGCGCGCGCAGCGCATCGGGGGACGCGGCGACGACGGCACCGGTGTGGCCGGATGCCGCGCGCGCGAGCCGCAGCACCTCCCCGAGCGGCACGGAGTCGCCCACCGCGTTGACGGCGCCGGTGAATGCGGCGCGACCGACCGCGACGATGAACGCGGCGAGGTCGTCGACGTCGATGACCTGGGCACGGGCGTCCGGCGCGTCCGGCACGAGCACGGGCTCCGCCCCGGCGAGGGCGAACCGCGCCGGCCAGTAGCCGAACCGATCGGTCTGATCGCCCGGTCCGACGATGAGTCCCGGCCGAACGATGGCCGCGCGGTGCCCGAAGGCCTCGCGCATCGCTCGCTCAGCAGCGGATTTCTGGCCGGCGTAGTCGCCGTCGGCATCCGGATCCGCCGAATCCACGGGGGCGGCGAGCGCGGCGCGCTCGTCGGCGCCGGGCTCGTCGTCGCGGGCGTAGACGGAGACGCTCGAGACGTACGTGACGTGGCGGGCAGTCCCCCGCAGCGCGTCGGCGGCCGCCGCGACGTGCGCCGCCCTCGACGAGACATCGACGACCTCGTCCCAGTCCCGGCGGCGGACGTCGTCGTAAGCGCCGGCCGCGGTGCGGTCGGCGCGGACGAGCCGCGCCCCGTATGGTGCCTCGCGCGCGCCGCGTGCGAGGCACGTGACGGATGCCCCGGCATCCAGCCAGGCCGTGCAGATCCGGCCGCCCAGCCATCCGGTCCCGCCGAGGATCAGCACGTCGGTCATGGGGCTCCTCAGGTCGTCGGGAAGGCCTTGATCCGCAGCAGCAGATCCGGGCCCGTCCGATCCAGCGTGCGACCGCCGACGACGATGCCGGCGGCGATCTCGGCGATGCCGACCACCAGGCCGACGAGAAGTGCGACCGCACCGAGGGTCGCCGACGCGGTGCTCATCGCCGTGATCCCGAGGACGAGGGCCGGCAGCGCGAGCAGGCCGCACGCGCCCATGACGACGAACACCATGAGCCCGGAGAGGAAGGTTTGGCCGGGCACCGTCTTGAAGGGGCTGTCCCCGGGGGCGGCGACGGGGGTGACGAGGAGCGCCGACGAGACCGAGCTGACGGCATGGCCGGCGAGGAGGAGTCCGAGGGATGCTCCCAGGATACCGGGCAACTGCGCCGCCCGTCCGCTGACGATCGCGGTCACGACCGCGACGACGATCACGAGCGGGACGCCGACGGTCGCCGCCCCGAGCACGCGCCCCAGCCGGTCCTGCCTCCCCCGGACGCCGCTCGCGAGGACCGACGCGAAGGCCGTGCCGTCGTAGGAGATGTCCGAGTAGCCGGCGATGCACAGGACGAACGCGACGAGGAGCGCGGATGCGGGGAAGAGGAATCCGTCGATGCCGCCCGTGAACGCGAACAGGATCGGGAACAGCGGGACGAGGATGAGCTGTCGCACGTATCGCGGGTCGCGCAGCCATCCCCGCAGCGACCGCGCCCAGGTGGCGCCGACACCGCCCGTCGGCATGACGCCGAACAGCCCGAGCGCGCCCTGACGCACGGTCCGCGCCGCACGACGCGGCGGCGCGTCCGTCGATCGCTCGAGTGCGGCCCGCCAGGCCACCCAGAGGGCGCCGAGCGTCGCGAGCGCGATCAGGAGACGGGCGAGGGCGAGGAGCCACTCCCCGGCGGCGACGTCGCCGGGGACGGCCCAGGCCGCCCCGAGCGGCGTCCAGGCGAGGATGCCGGCGACCTGCTGCAGCTGGGCGACGAGGTCGCGTCCCCCGGACACGAGGGCGACGGCGCCGCTCAGGATCGGGCCCGCGAAGATCACGACGGCGAGGACGATCGTGCCGATGAGCTCGCGCCCGCGGCGGCCGGCGCCGAGCCCCGTCGAGAGGGTCGCCGCGAGTCGCGTCGCGACGACGCATGTGAGCACCGCGACGAGGACGCACGGCACCGCGACGATCGCGGCCGGGGGCCACGGCATCCACATCAGGATCGAGAGGAGCGCCGCGAGCGACGTCGCGATACCCGGGATCCCGGTGAGGCCCGTCGCCGTGAGCACGGCCATCAGCTGGCGCGTGGTGAGCGGGAAGGTCGCGAGCTTCGCGGCATCCACGGTCGTGTCGACGCCCGCGACCACCAGCGGGCCCACGACCCAACCGAGCAGCAGCACCGAGCCGGCGACGACGACGATCGTGCGGGTGAGGGTCAGGTCGTGGACCGCGGCGAGCGCGACCGAGCCCGCCCCGACGAGCGCGAGCGCCGACAGCCCCCACAGCGCGCCGAAGCAGAACCCGACGAGCTGCCAGGGGCTGCGCGCGAGCGTGTTGCCGAGGATGCGATAGCGGAGCCTCAGGACTGTCGCAACCACGCGGGCCCCTCGCTCGTGTGCCGTCCGCCCACGAGGGCGACGAAGCGGTCCTGCAGGGACTGCTCGCCGCGCACCTCGTCGACCGTGCCGGCGGCGAGCACCCGGCCCGCGGCGATGACGGCGACGTGGTCGCACATGCGCTGGACGAGGTCCATGGAGTGGCTCGACACGATCACGGTGCCGCCGGATGCCGTGTACGAACGCAGCACGTCCTCGATGTTCGCCGCGGAGACCGGATCGACCGACTCGAACGGCTCATCGAGGACGAGCAGGCGCGGGGCGTGCACGAGTGCGCACGCGAGAGCGACCTTCTTCGTCATGCCGGCCGAATAGTCCGCGACGATCGTGCCCGCGGCCTCCCGCAGGTCCATGAGGTCGATCAGGTCGCTCACCCGCCCCGCGATCTCGGGACGTGGCAGGGAGAACATCATCGCGGTGTAGGTGATCAGCTGCTCTCCCGTGAGACGGTCGAACAGGCGCACGCCGTCCGCGAGGTTGCCGATCATGGCTTTCGCGCGGGCAGGCTCGGCCCAGACGTCGACGCCGTGCACCCACGCCGTGCCCGCGTCGGGGCGCAGGAGTCCCGTCGCCATCGACAGCGTCGTGGTCTTGCCGGCACCGTTGGGGCCGACGAGCCCGTAGAACGATCCGGCCGGGACGACCAGGTCGACGCCGGCGACGGCCGTCTTCTCGCCGAAGCGTTTGACGAGGCCGGCGAGTCGGAGGGCGGGGAGGGGGGTTGTCTCGCTCATCCTTCCCGAGCCTACCCACGCCCACGCGCCGGTTGTCACCAGATCGACGTCGCAGATCGTCGCCGCCCGCGGGAAGGAGCTACTCGCGGATCGTCGCGCCGAAACGCGCCGCCGCGACGGCGACACCCGCGAGCTTCGCCTCGGTCGCCTCCGCCGCGGTGAGCGTGCGGTCCGGCGCCCGGAAGCGGAGGGCGAACGTCAGGCTCTTCGTCCCCTCCGCGAGGCCCTGACCGCGGTAGTCGTCGACGAGGTGGAGCGATTCGAGCAGCTCGCCCGCCCCTTCGCGGAGCGCCGCGGCGAGGTCGCCCGCCACGACGTCGTCGCCCACCACGAGCGAGACGTCCTGGGTCGCCGCCGGGAAGGACGAGAGGGATGCCTCGACGTCGGGCGTTCCCGCGAGGCCGAGCACGAGGTCGAGGTCGAGCTCGGCCACGTACGCCCGACCCGGCAGGTCGGCCTCGGCGGAGACGGTGGGGAGGATCTCCCCCACGTAGCCGACCTCGACGCCGCCGATCGACAGGGCGCCCGTGCGCCCCGGGTGCAGCGCCGCGCGCTGCCCCTGGGCGACGTCGATGCGCACGCCGGCCGCGGCCGCGATCGCCTCGACGGCGGCGAGAGCGTCGGAGAGATCGACGGCGACCGCCGGTCGGCCGGGGCGCTTCGTGTCGATGTTGCCGGCGAGGAGGACCGCGACCAGCCGCGGCTGCGGCGGGATGGACGCATCCAGCGCGGCGAGGGTCGCATCGTCCGGGCGCTCGCCGAGCGGCGGGACGACCTCGGTGCCGTAGGTCACGCCCGCTTCGGGCGTGAAGACGAGTCCGGTCTCGAAGAGCGCGAGGTCGGTGAAGCCGCGCGAGATGTTGCGGTGCGCCACCTGCATCAGACCGGGCACGAGCGATCGGCGCAGGAACGGGGCCTGGCCGTCGAGCGGGTTCGCGAGCCGGACGGCCGGCGCGGCCTCCCCCGAGGCGGAGCCGTGCAGATCGTTCGCCGCTGCCGTCGTGAAGGGGAACGACGGCGTCTCGACGTAGCCCGCCGCGGCGAGCGCGTTCGCGACGCGGCGCCGACCCTTCTGCAGTGGAGTGAGCCCACGGCCGGCGGGCGGCGTCGGCAGCACGGACGGGATGCGGTCCAGCCCGTGGATGCGGGCGACCTCTTCCGCGAGCGTCCAGCGGTCCGTGAGGTCGGGACGCCACGACGGCGGGATGACCTCCCAGCCGGCATCCGCATCCTCGAGCGGGGCGACCTCGCACCCGATCGTCTCGAGGGCGCCCGTGATCTCGGCATCCGTGTAGTCCACGCCGATGAGCGCGGGGACGAAGCCCCTCGGCAGCTCGATCGCCTCGAGGAACACCTCGCCGTAGAGCGCTCCGCCGAGCTCGGTGTCGAGCGTGCCCCCTGCGAGATCGACCATGAGGTCGGCGACGCGGCGCGCGGCGATGAACGGGATGAGTGGGTCGACCCCGCGCTCGAAGCGTCGAGACGCCTCCGAGGGCAGCTTGTGCCGCCGCGCGGTGCGCGCGATCGACACGGTGTCGAAGACGGCGGCTTCGATGAGGACGTTGCGCGTGGCATCCGTCATCTCCGTCGCGCCTCCGCCCATGACGCCGGCGAGGCCGATCGGGCCGGACTCGTCGGTGATGAGGAGGTCTTCGGTCGAGAGCGTGCGCTCCTTGCCGTCGAGCGTCGTGAGCGTCTCTCCCTCGGCCGCGCGACGCACCGTGATCCCGCCCGAGAGCCGGTCGAGGTCGTAGCCGTGGATGGGGTTGCCGAGCTCGAGCATCACGTAGTTGGTGATGTCGATGAGGATGCCGAGGGAGCGGATGCCCGCGAGCGTCAGCCGCGCGACCATCCACGCCGGCGTGGGCCGCGACGGGTCGACGCCCCGCACGACGCGCACGACGAACTCGCTCGCGCCGACGCGGCCGCGGATCGGGTTCCGATCGTCGACCGCGAGCGGGAACCCGCTGCCGGGCTGCACGTCGTCCCACTCGTGCGCGGCGGGGTCGCGGAATGCGGCGCCCGTCGCGTGCGCGTACTCGCGCGCGACACCGCGGATCGACAGCGCGTAGCCGCGATCGGGCGTCACGTTGATGTCGACGCCGACGTCGTCGAGGCCGAGGAGCGCGATCGCGTCGGTGCCCGGCGCGGGATCGAGCCCGAGCTCGGCGAGGCGCAGGATGCCGCCGTGCTCATCGCCGAGGCCGAGTTCGCGCGCCGAGGCGATCATGCCGTCGGAGACGTGACCGTAGGTCTTCCGCGCCGCGATCGGGAACGGGCCCGGCAGGACGGCGCCGGGCAGGGACACGACGACCTTGTCGCCGACGAAGAAGTTCGATGCGCCGCAGACGATGCCGCGGACGCCTCCGTGCGCCTCGCCCACGTCGACCTGGCACCAGCGGATCGTCTTGCCGTTCGACTGCGGCTCGGCCTCGAAGGACAGCACCTCGCCGACGACGACGGGACCGGTCACGGCGAAGCCGAGCGCCTCCTCCTCCTCGAATCCGACGGAGACGAGCGCGGCGAAGACATCGTCGGTCGTCGCCTCCGCGGGGAGATCGACGTACTCACGCAGCCACGAGAGAGGGACGCGCATCAGACCACCATTCCGAACTGCTCGCTGAAGCGGACATCGCCCTCGGCCATGTCGCGCATGTCCTGCACGTCGGAGCGGAACATCAGCGCCCGCTCGACGCCCATCCCGAACGCGAAGCCCGAGTACACCTCGGGGTCGATGCCCGCGGCGCGCAGGACGTTCGGGTTCACCATGCCGCAGCCGCCCCACTCGATCCAGCGCGCTCCGCCCTTGAAGGTCGGGTGCCACAGGTCGAGCTCGGCGGACGGCTCGGTGAACGGGAAGAAGTTGGTGCGGAACCGGGTCTTCGCCTCGGGGCCGAACAGCTGCCGCGCCACGTGGTCGAGCGTGCCCTTGAGGTTCGCCATCGAGATGCCCTTGTCGACCACGAGCCCCTCGAACTGCACGAAGGCGGGGAGGTGCGTCGCGTCGAACTCGTCGGTGCGGTACACGCGGCCGGGGCACAGCACGTAGATGCCGCGCCCGTCGCGCGTCAGCGCCGCACCGCGCTCGAGCATCGAGCGCACCTGCACGGGGCTCGTGTGGGTGCGAAGGACCAGGTGGCGCTCCACCGGGTCGACGAAGAAGGTGTCCTGCATCTGGCGTGCGGGGTGGTCGACGTCGAAGTTGAGGGCGTCGAAGTTGAACCACTCGTGCTCGAGCTCGGGACCCTCGGCGATCTCCCAGCCCATGCCGACGAAGAGATCGGCGATCTCCTCCTGCAGGAGTGAGACGGGATGCCGGGCGCCGACCCGCGCCCGCGGCGCGATCGCCGTGATGTCGACCCGTTCCGCCTCCAGCTGCGCGGCGGACTCCGCTTCGGCGAGGACCGCCTCACGGCCGGCGATCGCCTGGCTCACGCGCCCGCGGGCCTGCCCGACGAGCTTGCCGAACGCGGCCTTCTGCTCGTTCGGCACGTTCCGCAGCTGCGCGTTCAGCTGCGCGAGCGGGGATGCCTCGCCGGCGTGGGCGGCGCGAGCCGCCTTGAGCTCCGCCGTGGTCGAGGCCGCATCGATCGCCGACAGGGCATCGGCGACCGCGGCATCCACGGCTTCTGGGGTGATCAGGGGTGCGTCGGACACGAGAGACGAGTCTACCGGCGCAGGCGCGGGCGTCCGAGCGGACTCAGAAGGCGTTGCTGTCGTACTTGCCTGCGTGCTTCTGAAGCGCGATGAGTTCGGTGTCGGTCCCGTCCCCCACCGGGTGGTGCGGCTGGCCGCCTTCGGCGGCCTGCTGACGCTGGCGGCGCTTCGTGCGCTGCTCGATGCGGTACGCGACGTAGCTGAGCGCCAGACACATCGCGACGTAGATCGTGCCGCCGACCATCGCCGTCGGGATGAGCGGCGAACCGTAGACGGCGTTCGATCCGAGCAGCTTGATGACGTAGAGGAGCTCGTGGTACGTGATGATGAACCCGAGCGCCGTGTCCTTGAGGGTCACCACGAGCTGCGCGACGATGACCGGCATCATGGCGCGGATCGCCTGCGGCAGCAGGATCAACCGCAGCACACCCGACTTCCGCAGTCCGATCGCATAGCCCGCTTCGCTCTGCCCGCGCGGCAGCGATTCGACACCCGCCCGGATGACTTCGGCGAGCACCGATCCGTTGTACGCGATGAGGGCGATGACCACGGCCCAGTACGGCTCCATCCGGATGCCGACGACGGGCAGTCCGTAGTAGAGCAGCATCATGAAGACGAGGACGGGGATGGCCCGCAGCACCTCGGTGATCCAGCCGACCGGGACGCGGATCCATGCATGGTCGGAGAGGCGCCCGATCGCGAGCACGAAGCCGAGGACGAGCGCGCCGACGGCAGCAGCGGCGAACGCGGACAGCGTCGCGAGCACGCCGTCCAGGAGCAGCTGCCAGATGGCGCCGTACGTGAAGATCTCCCACTTCGCGGCGCTGAACTGGCCGGTGTCGGCGAGCCGCCAGATGACCCAGCCGATGACGGCCAGGACGAGGACGACGGTGACGACGCTGAGGATGCGGTTGCGGGCGACGGCCTTCGGGCCCGGGACGTCGTACAGGACGGAGCTCATCGCGCCACCTTCCATCTGCGCTCCATGACGCGTTGCAGCCACGCGAGCAGGAGCACCATGACGATGAAGATCACCATGACCCACACGAGGACGGCGAGCTGGTTCTCGCCGCGCTCGCTGAGCCACGATCGGATCGAGCCGAGGTTCAACACGGAGAATCCGGCGGCGACCGTGGTGTTCTTCAGCAGGGCGATGAAGACGCTCATCATCGGGGGGATGACCGAACGGCTCGCCTGCGGCAGCACGACGAGCGTCATGACCTGTCCGAACGTGAGGCCGAGCGCCCGGGCGGCCTCGGCCTGGCCGACGGGGACGGTGTTGACGCCGGAGCGGATCGTCTCGGCGACGTAGGTGGCCGTGTAGAACCCGAGTGCGAGTGTCGCGAGCAGGATCGCGTCGATGCGCTGGCGGAGCAGGATCGGCAGGCAGAACGCGAAGAAGAACATCACGAGGGTCAGCGGGGTGTTGCGGATCCAGTTGACGTAGACCGCCCCGACCGTCCGGGCGATGGGGATGGGCGAGACCCGCATGGCGCCGATCAGCAGCCCGACGACGAGTGCGAGCAGGCCCCCGCCGAAGAACAGGATCAGGGTGCCCCGGACGGCTTCGCCCCACAGATCCAGGTTGTCGGTGATGACGCCCATGTGTGGCCTTTCCGGTGGATGTTCGAGAGGTGGGGTGACCCGGCGGCGGGGACGAGCCGCGCCGCCGGGTCTACGGAGTGGAACGGATCAGCCGACCGGGTCGACCTCGGGCTGGGTGCCCTTGACGCCCGACGCACCGAGGTTCTTCTCGAAGATCGCCGTCCAGATCTCCCCGCCGTCGGTGAAGGTCGTGTTGATGAACTCCTGGAAGGCGGTGTCGCCCTTCGCGATGCCGACGCCGTAGCGCTCCTCGCTGAAGACGTCGCCGACGACCTTCAGGTTGTCGGGGTCCTGCGCCGCGTAGCCGATGAGGATCGCCTCATCGGTGGTGACGGCATCCACCTGTCCGTTCTTGAGGTCCTCGACGCACGCGGAGTACGTGTCGTACTCCTTCGTCTTCGCGGGGGTCTCGTCCTTGATCCGCTGGATCGAGGTCGACCCCGTCGCCGAGCAGACGACGTCGTCGGAGGTGAGGGAGTCCTTGCCGGTGATGGTGTCGTTGCCGGCGGCGACGAGGAGCCCCTGGCCCGTGATGAAGTACGGGCCGGCGAAGGAGATCTGCTCCTTGCGCTTGTCGGTGATCGAGTACGTGCCGACGTAGTAGTCGATGTCGCCGTTGACGATCGCCTGCTCGCGGTTGGCGGAGGGGATCGCCGTGAATTCGATCTTGTCCTCGTCGTAGCCGAGGGCCGCCGCGATCCAGCGCGCGATGTCGACGTCGAAGCCCGTGCGCTCGCCCGTGACGGGGTCGAGGTAACCGAGACCGGGCTGGTCCTCCTTGACGCCGACCTTGACGACGCCCGCGGCCTTGATCTTCTCGAACGTGGGGCTGCCGTCGATCGTGACGCCCTCGGCGACCGTCCACGGGTTGCCGGCGGGAGCCTCGCCGGATGCCTCGCCTCCGGGGGTCGTGTCGGCGCCGGGCGTGCCGCTGTTGCACGCCGTGAGCGCCAGGGCGGCGATCGCGATGCCGGCGAAGGCGCCGGCGATTCTGGTGGTACGCATGTGATCCTCCTGGTTTCGTGTCTTCATTTCGGGGGTGCCGCGCCGGTGCAGGGCGCGGACGTCTCAGTGCGCGATGCGCGTCTCAGTGCGTGATGAGCTTGGAGAGGAAGTCCTTCGCGCGCTCGCTCTTCGGGTTCGTGAAGAAGTCGTCGGGGGTCGCCTCCTCGACGATCTGCCCGTCCGCCATGAACACGACGCGGTCGGCGGCCTTGCGCGCGAACCCCATCTCGTGGGTCACGACGACCATCGTCATCCCGTCCTGCGCGAGGCCGACCATGACGTCGAGGACCTCGTTGATCATCTCGGGGTCGAGGGCGCTCGTCGGCTCGTCGAACAGCATGACCTTGGGCTTCATCGCGAGAGCGCGCGCGATCGCGACGCGCTGCTGCTGCCCGCCCGAGAGCTGCGCGGGCAGCTTGGATGCCTGCTGGGCGACGCCCACACGCTCGAGAAGCGCACGCGCCTCGGCTTCGGCATCCGCCTTCTTCATCTTCTTGACCTTGATCGGGCCGAGCGTGACGTTCTCGAGGATCGTCAGATGCGAGAACAGGTTGAACGACTGGAACACCATGCCGACGTCGGCGCGGAGCCCGGCGAGCGCCTTGCCCTCCTTGGGCAGCTCCTTGCCGTCGATCGTGATGGAACCGCTCGTGATCGTCTCCAGGCGGTTGATCGTGCGGCACAGCGTCGACTTGCCCGAGCCCGAGGGGCCGATCACCACCACCACCTCGCCGCGGTTGACGGTGAGGTCGATGTCCTTCAGCGCCTGGAACTGTCCGTAGTGCTTCTGCACGTCCGAGACGACCACGAGCGGGTCGCCGCGGCGGACGGTGATGTTGCTGGTCGCGGGGGCAGGATCCGGGGTCGCCATGGGGTCAGCCTAGGCAGAGCCCCCCGAGGGCGCTCAAGTTATACACAGGATCTTGACCGAGCCGTTACGGGGCTGGAACAATCCCCGCTCAGCCCGCCGCGCGCTGCGCGAAGGCCGTCTCATACAGACAGACGCTCGCCGCCGTCGCGAGATTGAGCGACTCGGCACGGCCGTAGATGGGGAGGCGCAGCGAGAGATCGGCGTGCGCGAGCGCCTCCGGCTCCAGCCCGCGTGCCTCGTTGCCGAACAGCCACGCCGTCGGCTCGGCGAGGAGGTCACGGCGGGCGAGGAAGTCCTCTCCCCCGACATCCGCGGCGACGACCCGCAGCCCCGCCGCGTGCGCACGCTCGACGGTCGTCTCGAGATCGGCGGCCACCGCGACCGGCACGTGGAAGAGCGACCCGGTCGTGGCGCGCACGACCTTGGGGTTGTACGGATCCACGGTGCGGCCGGTGAGGATCACG
Organism: Microbacterium sp.; assembly: GCF_017305435.1. Classification (GTDB taxonomy): domain Bacteria; phylum Actinomycetota; class Actinomycetes; order Actinomycetales; family Microbacteriaceae; genus Microbacterium. The sequence goes on from NZ_JAFKIP010000007.1 coordinate 32,213, forward strand.
GCATCCGCCCCCGCCGCGTCGGCCGCGCGGATGATCGTGCCGAGGTTGCCGGGATCGCGCACCTCCTCGCAGATCGCGATGAGGCGCGGGGATGCCGCGAACACGTCCTTCAGCGCGGTCGGCGACTGGCGCGCGACGGCGACGATGCCCTGCGGCGTGACGGTGTCGGCCATGGCGTCGAGCACCGCCTCGGTCGTGAACTCGATGTCGAGTCCCGCCGCGCGGGCCGCATCGCGCACGTCCTGATGACGCTCCATCGCGGTCGGCGTCGCGTAGAGCTCGACGACGGTGTCCGGCCGGTACGCAAGCGCTTCGCGCGCCGCCTGCGGCCCCTCCAGCAGGAACAATCCCGTCTCCTGACGGGCGCTGCGCTTGGTGAGCTTGGCGACAGCCCGCACGCGCGGGGAACGAGGGTTCTCGAGCACGCTCTCATCCTAGAGAACGAGAAAGGGTGTCCCCCGTTCGGGGGACACCCTTTCTCGTTCGCGCTGCTTACGCCTTGGGGGCGTTCACGTCGGCCGGGAGCGCCTTCTTGGCGGTCTCGACGAGCGACGCGAAGGTCTTCGGCTCGTTCACCGCGAGCTCGGCGAGCATGCGACGGTCGACCTGCACACCCGCGAGACCCAGACCCTGGATGAAGCGGTTGTAGGTGACGCCGTTCTGACGCGCGGCGGCGTTGATGCGCTGGATCCACAGACGGCGGAAGTCGCCCTTGCGCTTGCGACGGTCGCGGTACGCGTAGACGAGCGAGTGGGTGACCTGCTCCTTCGCCTTGCGGTACAGGCGCGACCGCTGACCCCGGTAACCGGAGGCGCGCTCGAGGATGACGCGGCGCTTCTTCTGGGCGTTGACGGCCCGCTTGACTCTAGCCATTTCTCAATTTCCTATCGTGCGTCGCGGCTCAGAGGCCGAGGAGCTTCTTGGCGACCTTGGCGTCACCCGGGGCGAGGACCTGGTCCTGCGAGAGGCGACGGGTGCGCTTGGTGGGCTTGCCCTCGAAGTTGTGGCGGAGGTTCGCCTGCTGCTTCATGATCTTTCCGCTACCGGTGACCTTGAAGCGCTTCTTGGCACCCGAGTGGGTCTTCTGCTTCGGCATGTCTCTATCCTTCGTTGTGGTTCCCGCAGGGCGGGAGTCTGTGGGGCCCGCGCCTCAGGAGGCGGGGGCGTCGGCGGCCGGAGCCGCCGCGGCGGGGGCGGTCTCACCGGGGGTGCTGCGCGCCTGGCGCGCCGCCTCCTTGTTCGCAGCGCGCTGCGCGTTCTGCTCGGTCTTGACCTCGGACTTGTTCTTGTGCGGCGCGATCACCATGACCATGTTGCGTCCGTCGATCGTGGGGTTGGACTCCACAGTGCCGAACTCGGCGACGTCCTCGGCGAACTTGCGGAGAAGGCGCACGCCCTGCTCGGGGCGGGACTGCTCGCGTCCGCGGAAGAGGATCATGGCCTTGACCTTGTCGCCCGCCTGGAGGAAGCCCTCGGCGCGCTTGAGCTTCGTCGTGTAGTCGTGCGCCTCGATCTTCAGGCGGAAGCGGACTTCCTTGAGCACGGTGTTGGCCTGGTTGCGACGGGCTTCCTTGGCCTTCTGCGCCGTCTCGTACTTGAACTTCCCGTAGTCCATGATCTTGACCACGGGCGGCTTCGAGTTCGGGGCGACCTCGACGAGGTCGAGATCTGCTTCCTGCGCGAGGCGGAGCGCCGCCTCGATGCGGACGACGCCGACCTGCTCACCGTTCGGCCCGACGAGGCGGACCTCGGGGACGCGGATGCGGTCGTTGGTGCGGGGATCGCTGATGCGGAACTCCTCTGTCGTACGGGTGGATGCCACCGCTCGACGGAAGTCTTACGGGCGGAAGAGTCTCACGCCCACCCGGCGCGACGCCGGGAAGTTCTACACCCTGTCCTCCACGGCTTCTCGCCGTGCGGAGCTACCCGGTGCCGATGTCGCTGGCAGGCCGGGCGGAGTGCGGGACCCGGTAGCCTGGAGCGGCAAGCGCGGGTGGGATGTGATCCACTTTCGATCCGGAGCAGAACACTCCGGTGCGCGGCAAGTCTAGCAGAAAGCGATCCGTGAGCACGAACGCCCCCTCCCCCGACCATTCGCACGCCGCCCCCTCCGCCGCGGAGGCCGAACGCCTCGCGCGCTGGGAGGAGCAGGAGCGGGCCGCCGCCGCGGCATCCCGCGACATCGCCGATGTCCCCGCGGTCGAAGTCATCACGACGGCGGCCGTCCATCTCATGAGCGCCGCCGCCGTGAAGGTCGGTCTCGCCGACGCCCCCGAGACGCAGACCGACCTGGACGAGGCGCGCAAGCTGATCAACGCCCTCGCGGGACTCATCACCGCCGGCGCCCCCGAGATCAGCGACATGCACGCGCGATCCCTGCGCGACGGGCTGCGCTCGCTGCAGCTCGCCTTCCGCGAAGCCTCCGTCATCCCCGACCCGATCGGCAAGGGCCCCGGCGAGAAATGGACCGGCCCGGTCACCTGACCCGGCGCGTCAAGCGCGGAGGAGCTTGACCGTCAGCGAGTCGACGAGCACCGCGATGCGGTCATCGGCCGCCCAGCGCCCCGCGAGCCGCTGCAGGATCGCATCGAGCTCGGCCTGCGCGAGGCCGTCCACGAGATGGAGCCGCACGATGAGCTCCGGACCGCGGAGGCGACCGGACGGATCGCCGTCCTCCACGGAGAGGTCGATCACGCCGAGTTCGCCGCCGATGGATGCCTGCAGGCCCGAGAACACCTCCGGCGAGCGATGCGCGGGTTCCCACGCCTGGCCTTGGCCGATCGCCCACACGGCGGGGCGACGGAGGATGAACTCCGTCGGCGAGGTCGGATCGATCACGATCAGGTCGGTGTCGTCGGCGGCCGCCGACAGCGCCGTGCGCACACCGTCGACGGGCACGGGGCGCGCGCGCGGGTCCCACGCGGCGAGCGCCGCGACCGACGTGAACACCGGCAGCACGCGCCGCCCGTCGGGAGCGGCGACCGTCACGATCGAGAGCTCTTGCGTCTTGTCGACGGCGAGACCAGACGGGGCGACGCCGACGTCCCCCGCCTCGGCGACGAGCGGGATCAGCAGCCGCGCGGTGCGGTAGGCCTCGACCACGGCGACGGCGTCGCCGACCCCGGCGCGGACCTCCTCGAGGGCGCGCAGCAGCGCGGCATCCGCCGATCCGTCGTCGCCCGCGTGCGGATTCGACTCGAAGCTGCGCCCCTCCCACGGGACGCCGGCGCTGTCAGCCTGCTGCGACATCCAGCGCCTCGGCGAGCGTGAAGGCGCCCGCGTACAGCGCCTTGCCGACGATCGCGCCCTCGACGCCGAGCGGCACGAGCTCCCGCAGCGCCGCGATGTCATCGAGGCTCGAGATGCCGCCGGAGGCGACGACGGGGCGCGTCGTGCGCGACGTGACCTCGCGCAGGAGTTCCAGGTTCGGCCCCCGGAGGGTGCCATCCTTCGTGACGTCGGTGACGACGTAGCGGCTGCACCCGGCATCCTCCAGGCGATCCAGCACGTGCCACAGATCGCCGCCGTCGCGCGTCCACCCGCGTGCGGCGAGCGTCGTGCCGCGCACGTCGAGTCCGACCGCGATGGCCTCGCCGTAGCGTCCGATGACGTCGGCCGCCCACTCGGGGTTCTCGAGCGCAGCGGTGCCGAGGTTGATGCGCGCGGCGCCGGAGTCGAGCGCCGCCTCGAGCGACGCATCGTCACGGATGCCGCCGGACAGCTCGACCTGCACGCCGCGCAGCTGCTTGATGGCCTTGCGAATGACGGCCGTGTTGTTCCCGCGTCCGAATGCGGCGTCGAGGTCGACGAGGTGGATCCACTGCGCACCGTCGCGCGCCCAGGCGAGGGCCGCGTCGACGGGGTCGCCGTAGTTGGTCTCGGTCCCCGCCTCGCCCTGCGTGAGGCGGACGGCCTTGCCGTCGGCGACGTCGACGGCCGGCAGGAGGATCAGTTCAGGGGTCGACGCGAAATCGTTCATGGCTCCAGGTGGGGTGGTCATGGCCCGGGATCTCGGCGGTCGAGCCCCGGCACAATGAGAGAGACTACCCGCCCGCTGCGGGCACGTCGTACACTCATGCCGTCCGCGGCAGCGCGGAGATCCAGTTGCCGAGCAGGCGGATGCCGGCGGCGCCGCTCTTCTCGGGGTGGAACTGCGTCGCGCTCAACGGACCGTTCTCGATCGCCGCGAGGAACGGCTGCCCGTAGTCGCACCACGTCGTCACCGGCGCACGGAAGGGCCGCATCGGCTCGAGGGTCCAGTGCTGCGCTCCGTACGAGTGGACGAAGTAGAACCGCTCGTCCTCGATGCCGTCGAACAGGACCGAGCCTTCACCGGCACGGAGGGTGTTCCAGCCCATGTGCGGCAGGACGGGCGCGTCGAGTTCGGTCACCGTGCCGGGCCACTCGCCGAGGCCGTCCGTCTCGATCCCGCGCTCGACGCCGTGCTCGAAGAGGACCTGCATGCCGACGCAGATCCCGAGGACGGGGCGCCCGCCGGACAGGCGCCGCTCGATGAGCTCATCCCCGCGGATGCCGCGGAGCGCGCTCATCACGGCGTCGAACGCCCCGACGCCGGGAACCACGAGGCCGTCCGCCTCGGCGACGAGTCCGCGATCCGCCGTCAAGCGGGCGTCCGCGCCCGCAGCGACCAGGGCCTTGACGGCGGAGTGGACGTTTCCCGAACCGTAGTCGAGGACGGCGACGATCGGGCGGGAAGCGGCATCCGTCACAGGGCGCCCTTCGTGCTCGGGATGCCGTCGACGAGCGGGTCGAGCGCTTTGGCCTGCCGGAACGCACGCGCGAACGCCTTGTACTCCGCCTCGGCGATGTGGTGCGGGTCGCGCCCGCCGAGGACGGTGACGTGGACCGTCAGGCCTCCGTTGAAGGCGATCGCCTCGAACGTGTGCCGCACGAGTGACCCCGTGAAGTGACCGCCGATGAGATGGTGCTCGTAGCCCGCGGGCTCCCCCGTGTGCACGAGGTACGGGCGCCCGCTGATGTCGACGACGGCCTGCGCGAGCGCCTCGTCGAGCGGGACGAGAGCGTCGCCGTAGCGGGAGATCCCCGCCTTGTCGCCGAGAGCCTGACGGATCGCCTGACCGAGGACGATCGCGACGTCCTCGACGGTGTGGTGGGCATCGATGTGCGTATCGCCGGAGGCGCGGACGGTCAGGTCGGTGAGCGAGTGCTTCGCGAAGGCCGTCAGAAGGTGATCGAAGAACGGCACCGTCGTGTCGATGTGGCTCGTGCCCGTACCGTCCAGATCGAGGTCGAGCTCGACCGTGGATTCGCTCGTCACCCGACGGAGGGATGCCGTGCGATCAGAGGCGGACGGAAGGGACGCGGATGCCATGCTGCCGAGTCTAGCGACGCACGCGCTCAGTCCCGATCGGACGAGACCTCACCCGCGTGCGCTCCGCCGTCGCCGAGCGACGCGAGCGCGTCGAGGAAGGCGGTGGACTCCTCTTCCGTGCCCGCGGTCACGCGCAGGCTGCGGGGCAGCCCCACGTCGCGGACGAGCACTCCCTGGTCGTAGAGCCCCTGCCACGTGGCGGCGGGATCGTCGACGCCGGCGAAGAGCACGAAGTTGGTCCAGCTCTGGAACGGCTCGTAACCCAGCGCATCGAGGGTCGCGGAGATCCGGTCCCGCTGCGCGACGATGTCATCGACCATCGCGAGCATGGCGGGGGCGTGACGGAGCGCGGCGATCGCCGCCGCCTGCGTGAGCGCGCTCAGGTGATACGGCAGCCGGACGAGGCGCAGAGCGTCGATGAGCGCCGGATCGGCCGCGAGATAGCCCACGCGGGCGCCGGCGAAGGCGAAGGCCTTGCTCATGGTGCGCGAGACGACGAGCCGCTCGCGACCCGGCAGCAGCGTCAGCGCGGAGCGGACATCACGCGGCGCGAACTCCTGATACGCCTCGTCGACGATCACGATGCCGTCGGTCGCGTCGTAGACGGCCTCGATCACATCGAGTCCGAGCGGCGTGCCGGTGGGGTTGTTGGGAGAGCACAGGAAGGTGACGTCGGGGCTCGCCTCTTCGATCTGCGCGGCGGCGTCGTCCGCGGCGATCGTGTAGTCGACGCCGCGCGTGCCGGCGACGTAGGACGCTCCCGTGGCGCGGGTGAGAAGGGGGTACATCGAGTAGGTGGGGCCGAAGCCGAACGCCGTGCGCCCGGGGCCGCCAAACGCTTGGAGAAGGTGCTGCAGGACCTCGTTCGACCCGTTCGCCGCCCAGATCTGCTCGGGGAGCAGACCGTGTCCGAGGTATTCGGCGAAGCCCTCGCGCAGCGCCGTGAACTCGCGATCCGGGTAGCGGTTGACGTCGCGCAACGCGTGCGCGAGTGAATCGAGGATGTCGTCCGCGACCTCCTCCGGCACCGGGTGAGTGTTCTCGTTGACGTTGAGGGCGACCGGCAGCGGCGCCTGCGGCGCCCCGTATGGGGTCAGTCCACGCAGATCGGGCCGGAGGGGAAGGTCATCGAGACGCGCGCTCACAGCACCATCGTAAAGCGCGACCGGTCCTCAGTGCTCCGCGCGGACGGGGAGCGAGATCGTCTGACCGACCACGAGCGCGCCTGACGGAAGCGCGTTCAGCCGAACGATCTCGTCGACGACGTCTCGCGGGTCGGATGCCGGGTCCGCGGCTTCGGCGATCGACCACAGGGTGTCGCCGGGCATGACCGTCACCTGCTCGAACGAGTCTGCCGGGGCGCCTCCGTCGCTCGAGGCGAGCGCCCCGCCGCCGGAGACGATCGCGAAGGCGAGAGCGAGGACCGCGGGAAGTGCGGCGATCGCGGCGAGCACGCGACGCCCGCGCACGGTCAACCGTAGCCGCGTCGCGGGGACGCGCGGAACGAACGTGGCGGTGGTGAGGTCGATCGTGGTCATTGTCTTCTCCTCGACGGAAGTCGTGATCTTCGCATCCGACTCTCGGCCGGGAGAGCCGGATACGAAGTTCTCTTCCGAACCTATCTTCGATATAGTACGGGTGTCAAGATCGCATCGGATCGGAAGCGGATCGAACGCGACACGCGTGAGCCTGTCGGTCGGGGCGTCCGGGACCGGATACGGTTTCGACGAGGACACCCCATCACCGACCTCCGACATTCGAAGACGAGCCTCCGGCATTCGAAGACGAGAGCGCGCGGTGCGATCGAAGGAGAGCGACATGGAACGGCCGCAGACTCGGCGACGCAAGAGCCTGAGCGACAAGCAGCTCGCGATCCTGGAGGTCATCCAGCGCTCGATCGCGCGGCACGGCTATCCGCCGAGCATGCGCGAGATCGGCGACGCCGTGGGGCTCAAGTCGCTCTCGAGCGTCACCCACCAGCTCAACCAGTTGGAGCTGAGCGGGTACCTGCGCCGCGACGCGGGCAAGACGCGCGCCATGGAGGTCCTCATCGACCTGCCCGGATCGTCCGCCGAGAACCCCGCTGACGAAGCGCCCGCCGTGGGCGACGCCGCGCTCGTCCCGCTCGTCGGCCGGATCGCAGCCGGTGTTCCTATCACGGCGGACCAGCAGGTCGAGGAGATCTTCCCGCTCCCCCGCCAGCTCGTCGGCAAGGGCGAGCTGTTCATGCTGAAGGTGAGTGGCGAGTCGATGATCGACGCCGCGATCTGCGACGGCGACTGGGTCGTCGTCCGTTCCCAGCCGAGCGCGAACAATGGGGACATCGTCGCGGCCATGCTCGACGGCGAAGCGACGGTGAAGACGTTCCGCCAACGCGACGGCCACACGTGGCTCCTGCCGCGCAACACGGCGTTCGAACCCATTCTCGGCGACGACGCCACGGTGCTCGGGAAGGTCGTCGCGGTCCTGCGCGCAGTCTGAGCCGTCCACGCCGGCGACGCGGTGCGTCTCCCCGGCCGAGTTTTCGGCGGGGAGATCGTCTCTTCCGCCACAATGGCGCCATGACGAACGGCGCCACGACGCAGGACGAGGATCTTCCCGCGCGCATCTCGGCCCTCGAGGCGGAGAACGCCCGGCTCCGCGAGGCGGTCGCGCCCGTGCACGGCCGAGGCGCGGGGCGATGGCGGGCGTGGCTCTCGGCGCTCTGCATCGTCGTGGCATCCGTCCTCGTTCCGGTGTCGGTCGTCACGGCGTGGGGCCGGGCACAGCTCGTCGATGAGGATGCCTTCGTCGCGACGCTCGCACCCCTCGCCGCGGACCCGGCGGTCCAGTCGATGATCATCGACGAGACGATGGATGCCATCACGGCACAGGTCGACTTCACCGCGATCACCTCGAGCGCCATCGACGGCATCGCGGATCTCGGCCTTCCGCCGGCGGCCGTGTCAGCGCTGACGCTGCTCAAACAGCCCGCGGCGGACGGCCTCGAGAGCCTGGTCGAACGCGCCGTCACGCGGGTCGTCACCTCGGACGCCTTCGCCGAGGTCTGGGCGACGACGACACGCGCCGGCCATCGGGCGTTCACGACCGCGGCGACCTCCGACGGGGGCGGTCTCGTCGTCCGGACCGACGACGGCGTCGGCGTCCAGCTGGGCGCGATCGTCGAACGCGTGACGCAGACCCTGACGGCGCAGGGCGTCGGCATCGCCGGCCTCATTCCGCGCGTGGATCGGGTCGTGATCCTCGGTTCCGGGGAGAGTCTCGCGCAGGTTCGGACGGGCTACGCCGTCGCCGCGGGGGTCGGCTACTGGGCGCCCGTTCTGACGCTAGGGCTTCTCGTGGGCGGGATCCTCATCGCGCGCCGTCGGCAGACGGCCCTCCTGGGAGCAGGGCTCGGGCTCCTCATCGGGGGCGGCGTCCTCGCGATCGTCATCTCGATCGGTTCCGCCCTGATGGCGGCCGTCGGCGCCCAGACCGGACTCGAGCCGGCGGCGCTCGCCGCGATCTACGCACAGGTGTCTGATGGGATGGCGCGGACGTCGGTGGTCCTTGCCCTGATCGGCGCCGCCGTCGCCGCCGTCGCGTGGGTGCACGGGCGGTCACGTCCGGCGGTCGCCCTCCGCAGCACGTTCGGCTCGATCAATCGCAGTCTGCGCCGCGCGCGCACCGCACGCGGCCTCGAGACGGGCGCGGTCGGCCGGTGGCTCTATGCGCAGCGCGTGCTGGTGCGCGCCCTGATCGTCGCGCTCGCCGTCGCCGGCCTGCTCGTCTTGCGTCCGCTGACGGTGAGTGCCGTCATCCTCGTCGGAGTTCTCGCGCTGTTCGCCTGGTGGATCGCAGAGCTCCTGCAGGCGCGTCCCGACGAGGCGATCACCGCCACGGAGGAGAGTGCCGCGCCGGTCTCGCTCTGAGCTCTCAGGCCTGGTTCTCAGGCGTCGATGCGGGACCGGTCGCTGAGCCGGTGCCACGTGCGGTTGTGGTACACGAGGGCATCGCCCGCGTCACCCGCCCCGAGCTCACGCCCGAATCCGCTCTCGAGCGCGTGCGCGGCGATGACGGTGGAGGTCCCGGCATCCATGCGATCGATGACGGCGCAGCGCACCCAGGCGCGCACACCGTCGTACACGGGCTCCCCCGTCGCGAGCCGCGACCAGCCCTGCTCCTGCGCGAAGCGGTCGACCCCGCGCGCCGCGCCGAGCTTCGCGACCTCGATGTCGTTCGCATCCAGCAGATGGACGACCACGGTCTCGGCGCGCGCGAGGACATCGGAGGACGACGACAGCGTCGAGATCGAGAAGATGAGCAGCGGCGGCTCCGCACTCACGGACACGACCGACGTCGCCGTCAGCGCGACAGGCCCGTCGCCGGCGTCGGCGGTGATGACGGCGACACCACCCGGATGCCCGCGGAAGAGCGCCTTGAACTCGTCTGCGGACAGCGAAGACGCGAACCCGTGCCGGGCTTCGGCCTCGACGCCCGACGGGGCACCGGAGGGCGCGGTCACGGCCGCACTCCGGTGGCCTCCGTGAGCTCGCCCCGGACGAGGGCGGCGCCCGCGCTCAGCGCGGTGAGCTTTCGGAGCGCGACGTCCCGAGGGAAGGGCGCCATGCCGCAGTTCGTGCTCGGGATGAGCTTGTCGGCATCGACGAACGCGAGCGCGCGGCGCAGCGTATCGGCCACCTCCTCCGGTGTCTCGACCGTCTCGTCCGCCACATCGATCGCGCCGAGCATGACCTTCTTGCCGCGGACGAGCTCGATGAGCTCCATCGGCACGTGCGAGTGCTGACACTCCAGGGAGATGATGTCGATGCTCGACTCCTGCAGAAGGGGGAAGGACTCCTCGTACTGCCGCCACTGCGACCCGAGACCGGCCTTCCAGTCCGTGTTGGCCTTGATCCCGTATCCGTAGCAGATGTGCACGGCGGTCTCGGCGCGCAGGCCTTCCGTCGCTCTCTCGAGCGTCGCCACGCCCCACTCCTTCACCTCGTCGAAGAAGACGTTGAACGACGGTTCGTCGAACTGGATGATGTCGACGCCGGCGGCCTCGAGGGCGCGCGCCTCCTCGTTGAGGATCGTCGCGAACTCCCACGCCAGCTTCTCGCGGCTCTTGTAGTGCGCGTCGTAGAGAGTGTCCACCATCGTCATCGGCCCGGGGAGGGCCCATTTGATCGGCCGATCGGTGGTCTCGCGCAGGAAGCGTGCGTCGTCGACGAACACGGGACGCTCGCGACGCACCTCGCCGACGACGGTCGGAACGCTCGCGTCGTAGCGATCGCGGATGCGCACGGTCTCGCGTTTCTCGAAATCCACTCCGCTGAGATGCTCGATGAACGTCGTGACGAAGTGCTGTCGAGTCTGCTCACCGTCGCTGAGGATGTCGATCCCACGCCGGGTCTGCTCCTGCACGGCGATGCGCAGCGCGTCCTGCTTGCCTTCGATCAGGGCGTCGCCCTCGAGCGTCCATGGCGACCAGAGCACTTCGGGCTGTGCGAGCCACGAAGGTTTGGGCAGACTCCCGACGATCGTCGTGGGCAGCAGCGCGGGGGCGGGGACGGTCATGCGACGGCCACCGCCGTCTGCGCGGCCACCGTCACCTGAGCGGCCCAGCGCTCGAGCACCTCGCGGTGCGGCTCGATGAAATGCTCCTGCGCGAACCGGCCCTGGGTGAGGGCGAGTCGGTTGCGCTCGTCGCGGTCGTAGTCGATCTGCGTGCGGGAGAAGTCCTGCGCGCCCAGGCTCGGCCGGTAGACGGCGGGTGCGGCGGAGTTCGCGTTGTAGATCTCGGGGCGGTAGATCTTCTGGAAGGTCTCCATCGCGCTGATCGTCCCGATCAGCTGCAGGTCGGAGTAGTCCGCGAGCAGGTCGCCGCGGAAGTAGAAGGCGAGCGGGGCGACGCTGCCGCGCGGCATGAAGTACCGCACCTGCAGGCCCATCTTCGCGAAGTACTCGTCGGTGAGGGAGTACTCGTCCTGCCGATACTCGACACCCAGGACCGGATGGTGAGTGGTCGTGCGGTGGTAGGTCTTGCTGGTGGAGACGCTGATGCAGATCACCGGGGTCTGCGGGAACCGCTCGCGATACGCGTCGGACTCGAGGAACTGCTGGAACAGCTTGCCGTGGAGCACCCCGAAACCCTCCGGCAGCACGGGTGCACCCGTGCGCCCGTCGTTCGCCGCCGGCAGAAGCACGCTGAAATCGAAGTCGCGGACGTACGAGGAGAAGTTGTTGCCCACGATGCCGTGCGTCCGCGTGCCGGTGCGGGTGTCGACGATCTGGATGTCGAGGACTTCGAGGAGCGGAAACTGCTGGTCGGCATCCGCGCCCTGCCCACCCTGTGCGGTGAACTGCAGGTCGACCGAGACGATGTCGAGTTCGACGGTGTAGCGGTCACCCGTGGGGTTGTCCGCATCGGCGAGGTCGTTGAAGCGGTTGTCGATCATGGTCAGCGCACCACGCAGGTTCTGTCGGCGATGCTCGCCGCGCGCGAGGTTCGCGAAGTTCGTCGTGATCCGGGAGCTCTCCGACGGGGCGTAGTCCTCGTCGAACCGGGTCGTCCTGATGCTGAACGCGAATTCCTCCGCCATGAGTGGCCAATCCTGTGGGTCTGCGGCCGACTCGGCCGTACGTGAAAGGAGTCAGATCCATCGTGCAGCGAATCCGAGATATCGAGTAACTCGGTGGAACTATGGATAGATATAGCCTTGCACTATGGCTCAGGGAACGAGCGGTCTGACGCTCCAGCAGCTCCGCTACTTCATCGAGGTCGCCGCCGAGGGATCGATCTCAGCGGCTGCCGACGTGCTGTACGTCGCGCAGCCCACGATGTCGGCGGCGATGAAGGACCTCGAGTCGCGGGTCGGCCGCGCGCTCCTGACCCGCTCGGCGCGCGGCGTCAGCCTCACCGATGACGGTGCGGAGTTCCTCGGGTACGCCCGCCAAGTCGTCGAACAGGTGGCGCTCCTCGAGCAGCGGTACCTCGGGCGCCCGCCCTCCCGGCGCCTGCTGGGCGTCTCTGCCCAGCACTACTCGTTCGCTGTCGACGCCTTCGTCCGGATGGTCAAGGCGAGCGGTGCCGAGGAGTACGAGTTCTCGCTGCGCGAGACGCGCACGTGGGACATCATCGAGGACGTCCGGACGCTCCGCAGCGAGCTCGGCATCCTCTACCGCAATGACTTCAACCGCGCCGTCCTGGAGCGACTGCTGCGCGATTCCGGCCTCGCGTTCCATCCCCTGTTCGTCGCCGAGCCGCACATCTTCGTCTCCCGCCGCAATCCCCTCGCGGCGAAGGAGCGGGCGACGCTCGCCGATCTCGCGGGCCTCCCGCGACTCACGTTCGATCAGGGAGCGAACAACTCCTTCTACTTCGCGGAGGAGATCCTCTCCACCCTGTCGAGCGCTCAGGAGATCCGCGTGTCCGACCGCGCGACGATCTTCAACCTCATGATCGGACTCGACGGGTACACGATCTCGACGGGCATCATCAGCGATCAGCTCGACCCCGAGATCGTCGCCGTGCCGCTCGACGTCGACGAACGCATCGAGATCGGGTGGATCGGGCATGCCGCGATCCCGCTCACCGAGCAGGCGCAGCGCTACCTCACCGAGGTGCGGGCCGTCGTGGCAGGCTTCGGCGTCACCCTGCTGGAGTGAGCGCGCGTACCGTAAAGGTCATGGTCGACACGCTGCCCTACGGATCCTGGCCTTCCCCACTGACGGCGCAGTGGGCGTCCGTCTCCTCACCGCGCGTCGACGGGGCGGCGTTCGTCGGCGACGAGATCTGGTGGGGCCAGTCCGTTCCCGAGGAGGGCGGCCGCACGACGGTACGGCGGCGGATGGATGCCGGGGTCGTCGACATCCTGGAAGCACCCTGGAACGTGCGTTCGCGCGTACACGAGTACGGCGGCGGGGCGTGGGCGGCGACGGACGACGGACGACTCGTGTTCGTCGAGAAGACCGATCAGCGCGTCTGGATCGTCGATCCGGGCGGCGACCCCCGTGCGCTCACCGCGGTGGACGAGTCGGCGTGCTACGGCGGGCTGCGGTTCTCGCACGGCCGGCTGCTCGCCGTGCGGGAGTGGCAGGGCGAAGGCGTCGTGCGGCGGGGCATCGTGGAGATCGCGCTCGAGGGCGCGGCATCCGTCCGTCAGCTCGTCGGGGACAGCGACTTCGTCGCCCAGCCCGACCTCTCCCCCGACGGCACGCACCTCGCGTGGGTCGCCTGGAACCACCCGCACATGCCGTGGGACCGCACCGAGGTGCGTGTCGGCCGCATCGACGACGGCCGCGTGCGGTCGTGGTCCGCCGTGACGGCGGGCGACACGGCGGCGCTCCAGCCCACGTGGCGCAGCGACGCGGAGCTCGTCTACCTCGACGAGCCGACGGGCCGCTGGAACCTCTGGAGCCGGGGGCACGACGCGCGCACGGACGGCACGCGCACGCAGGGCTTCGGCGCTGCCGTGCCGCTCGCGCCGTTCGACGCCGACACGGGCGGCGCGCTCTGGTCCCTCGGGATGCGGTGGTACGGCGTGCTGAGCGGCGGCCGCATCGTCGCCGTCCGCACGAACGGTTCCGACGAACTCGTCCTCATCGGCGCGGACGGCGGGGTCGCGCCGCTCCCCATCCCCCCGACGGCCGAACTGAACGTCGAGGCCGTCTCCGGTGGGCGCGCGCTCGTCTCCGGCAAGGCCGCCGGAACGGGCGGCCTGTGGCTCGTGGACGTCGACACCGGCACGGCGCGGCAGGTCGTCGGCACCCCCGGCGAGATCGACGGTCGATGGATGCCGCGGACCCGCGCGATCACGGTGGACGGACCGCACGGTCCCGTCCACGCGTTCGTGTACCCGCCGACCCACCCGGACGTCACGGGTTCCCCCGGCGAACTGCCCCCGTACGTCGTCCTGGTGCACGGCGGACCGACCGGTCACGAGGGCGGGGTGACGGATGCCAAGACGGTGTACTTCACGAGTCGCGGCATCGGCGTGGTTCAGGTGAACTACGGCGGATCGACCGGCTACGGACGCGACTACCGCGAACGTCTGTGCGGCCAGTGGGGCGTCGTCGATGTCGATGACGTCGTGGCCGTCGCGGCAGGACTCGTCGTCGCCGGCGACGCCGACCCGGCGCGGATCGCGATCAAGGGCGGCTCCGCCGGCGGCTGGACGGTGCTCGCGGCGCTGGCGCGCACCGACGCGTTCGCCGCGGGCATCAGCCGGTACGGCGTCGCCGACGCCCGCGCGCTCGCGGAGGACACGCACGACTTCGAGTCACGCTATCTCGACGGCATGATCGGCCCGCTCCCCGAGGCGGACGAGGTGTACCGGGAACGCTCGCCCCTGACGCACGTCGACGGCTTCACCGCACCCGTGCTGCTCCTGCAGGGAAGCGACGACCGGGTCGTGCCGCCGTCGCAGTCCGAGGCGATCCGCGATGCTCTCGCCGACCGCGGCATCCCGCACGCCTACCGCCTCTACGAGGGCGAGGGCCACGGGTTCCGCCGCGCCGAGACCATCATCGACGCGGCGGAGGCCGAGCTCGCGTTCCTCGGCGCCGTCTTCGGGTTCACGCCGCCGGGCATCCCGCCGATCGCGCTCGACTGACCGGCCGGCGGACGATCAGATCGCGAAGGCCGCGAGTCGCCCGCCCAGGATCGCCGGCACGTGCGCGTGCAGGATCGTGCCGTCGGGACCATGGTCCTCGCTCAGGATGATGCCGTGCTCATGCACGGCCGAGACGAGGTCGCCCCGGTCGTACGGCACGACCGCACGCACCTCGACGGCGGGAAGCGGGAGGGTCTCCTCGACGCGTGCGCGCAGCTCGTCGACGCCCTCCCCCGTCCGCGACGACACGAACAGGGCCTGCGGCACGAGCCCGCGCAGCACGAGGCGCGTGTCGTCGTCCAGCAGGTCGGCCTTGTTGAAGACGACGATCTCGGGGATGTCGCGCGCGCCGACGTCGCCGATCACGTCGCGGACGGTCTGCAGCTGGGCGGCCGGGTCGGGGTGCGAGCCGTCGACGACGTGGACGATGACATCGGCATCCCCCACCTCTTCGAGGGTCGAGCGGAACGCCTCGACAAGCTGATGGGGCAGATTCCGCACGAAGCCGACGGTGTCCGTGAGCGTGTACACGCGACCGTCGACGGTCTCACTCCGCCGCACCGAGGTGTCGAGTGTCGCGAACAGCGCGTTCTCGACGAGCACGCCGGCGCGGGTCAGCCGGTTGAGCAGGCTCGACTTGCCGGCGTTCGTGTAGCCGGCGATCGCGACGGCGGGGATCGTGTGACGCTTGCGCTCGGCGCGCTTCGCCTCGCGCGCCGGAGCGAAGTCGCGCAGCTGCCTGCGCAGTTGGGCCATCTTGGTGCGGATGCGGCGGCGATCGAGCTCGATCTTCGTCTCACCCGGACCGCGGGAGCCCATGCCCGCGCCTCCCGCGCCGACCTGACCACCCGCCTGCCGGCTCATCGACTCGCCCCAGCCGCGCAGCCGCGGCAGAAGGTACTCGAGCTGGGCGAGCTCGACCTGGGCCTTGCCTTCGCGACTCTTGGCGTGCTGGCTGAAGATGTCGAGGATGACGGTCGTGCGGTCGATGACCTTGACCTTCACGACGTCCTCGAGCGCACGTCGCTGGCTGGCCGCCAGCTCGGTGTCGGCGATGACGGTGTCCGCGCCGACTGCGGCGACGAGATCCCGGAGCTCGGCCGCCTTGCCGCGACCGATGTACGTCGCCGGGTCGGGGTGCGGGCGCCGCTGCAGCACGCCGTCGAGGACGACGGCTCCCGCGGTCTCGGCGAGCGCCGCGAGTTCGCGCAGCGAGTTCTCCGCATCGTCGTGCGAGCCCTGCGGGTAGACGCCGACGAGGACGACGTTCTCGAGGCGCAGCTGGCGGTACTCGACCTCGGTGACGTCCTCGAGCTCCGTCGACAGGCCCGGCACGCGGCGCAGTGCGGCGCGCTCCTCACGGTCCCACTGGTCGCCGTCGGTGTCGCCGTACGCGACGGTCGCCTCGTCCTGCAGCGCCTGGGCGGCGCCGAACACGTGCACGCCGGCGCGCGATTCCGCGCGCGCGAGCACCCGATCGACGGGGTCGATCGGGTCTACGCCGACCGTGACGGCCTCGTCAGCGGTGTCGGCGGCGTCCGTGAAGCCGGTGTCCTGAGTCATTCGTTCCTTCTCGTCAGTGAGCCTTGCAGTCTAGCCGCTCTCCGGGCTATCTGGCCGCGCGGCGCCTCCGGTACGCTGGCGGGCATGGGGCTCGATCACTACTTCAGTGCATCCCCGTCCAGTGCAGAGCACCTTCGCCGCATCCCTGTCTCGCTCGCGGGGCGCTCCGGCGAGGTGACGACCGCGGGCGGGGTGTTCAGCCCCGACCACGTCGACGGCGGAACCGCCGTGCTCCTGTCCAACACGCCTCCCGCCCCGCCGGGTGGGCATCTGCTGGACCTCGGATGCGGGTGGGGTCCGATCGCGATGAGCCTCGCGATCGCCTCTCCGCACGCGACCGTGTGGGCCGTCGACGTCAACGAGCGGGCGCTCGATCTCGTGCGTCGCAATGCTCACGGCTGGGGGCTCGAGAACATCAACGCGGTTCTCCCCGACGACGTGCCCGACGACGTCGTCTTCCGCACGATCCGCTCGAACCCGCCCATCCGGGTCGGCAAGAACGAGCTGCACGGACTGCTCGAGCGGTGGATCCCCCGCCTCGACGAGCGCAGCGACGCGTGGCTCGTCGTGCAGCGGAACCTCGGTTCCGACTCGCTGCAGCGGTGGCTGGATGCCACGTTCCACGCGGGCTACTCGGTCACTCGTGCCGCGACCGCGCGCGGGTTCCGCGTGCTGAAGGTGCGCCGCCACGGCGCCGTGCGGACGGGCGCCGTCGACGTGGTGGACGCGTGAGCGCAGACTACTCAGGCGAGCGCGACCTCGCCCGAGTAGACGAGGGTCGCGGGGCCCGACAGCAGCACGTGTGATCCGTCGCGCTCCTCCACGATGCGGACGCCCAGGATCCCGCCCGGGACGTCCACGATCCACTCGTCGGGCGCGGCGGCCCCCGCCCAGTGCCGCACGGCGAGCGCGGATGCCGCGACGCCCGTGCCGCACGAGAGTGTCTCCCCCACCCCGCGCTCGAACACGCGCATGCGGATCGCGCCGACGCCCCCGGTGACGAGCGGATCGGCGGGCACGACGAACTCCACATTCGCGCCGTGCGGCGGGAGCGGCGAGAGCACGGGCTGGAGGGCGAGGTCGAGCGCGTCGAGCTCTGCGGCCGCACCGAGCGCGACGACGACGTGCGGGTTTCCGACGTCGATGCCGAGCCCCGGCCGCGGCACGTCGAGTCCGCGCGCCCGCACGAGGACGTCGGACTCGTCGACGGCGAACAGTCCCAGGTCGACCTCGAACCCGAGCGCGCTGCGGGTGAGCACCTTGGTCCCGGCACGCGTTCCGATGCGCAGCGGGGCGTCGTCGATGGACGCGAGCCCCGACTCGACGAGGTACTTGGCGAACACGCGGGTGCCGTTTCCGCACATCTCCGCCGCGGAGCCGTCGGCGTTGCGGTAGTCCATGAACCACTCCGCATCGGGCGTCGCGGCGCCCTCGGGCAGGTTCGCGGAGCGGACGACGCGCAGCGTGCCGTCGGCGCCGATGCCGAACCGGCGGTCGGTGAGAGCGGCCACCTGATCGTCGCTCAGGACGAGCTCGCCGTCCGGATCGGGCAGGATCACGAAGTCGTTGCCCGTGCCGTGGCCCTTGGTGAACGCGACCGTCCGAGTCATGCGTTCAGCTTAGAGCCGCCGGACGAGCGTCAGTCCGGGATGAGCCGCTTGGCGGTCGTCCAGATCTCGAACGGCTCGTAGCCGACGGCGGCGTAGAAATCGTGGACACCGCCGTTCTCGGGCCGCACCATGAGCTGCACTTTGGGGCATCCCATGTCGCGGAGGAGTTCCTCGGCGCGCGCCACCAGCCGACGTCCGATGCCCTCACCGCGGCGCTCCGGCGCACTCGCGAGGTAGTAGAGCCACCCGCGGTGTCCGTCGTAGCCTGCCATCACGGTCCCGACGATCCCGTCGTCGTCCACGGCGACGAGGAAGAGCTCCGGCTGCACCGTCAGCTTGCGTCTGATGTCCTGGGTACGGGTCGTTCCACGGGCGCGTGAGACCCGTCTCCTGCCAGAGCTCGACGACGGCGTCCGTATCGAGGACGGAGAACGGGCGGATCTCGATGGTCATCCGATCGAGTCTGCCAGGGCGGCGGCATCCGCGTCCGGCCCTGTCCACACGATGCCGGGGTATCGACGGAACCATGACACCTGCCGGCGCGCGTAGCGACGCGTCAGGGCCTGGGTCTGCGCGATCGCCTCGTCCTGGCCGATGGCCCCCTCCAGGTGCGCGAGCGCCTGCGCATAGCCGATCGCTCGGCCAGCGGTCGGCGAGTCCGCGATCCCCCGACCGCGCAGCGCGTCGACCTCGGCGCGGAGCCCGTCCGCCCACATGCCCTCGACGCGGGCATCCAGCCGGGCGACGAGCGCCGCGCGATCGAGCGCGACGCCGACGAGCGTCGTCCGCTTATGCCAGAGCGCCGGTTCGTCGGGCAGCGCGGCGCCGTGCGTGTCCGCGCCCTGCGCGAGCACTTCGAGCGCTCGCACGATGCGGCGCCCGTTGCGCGGGTCGACGCGGGCCGCCGTGGCCGCGTCGAGAGCCCGCAGGCGCTCGTAGAGGGCGGCGGGGCCGCTCGCCGCGAGGTCGGCTTCGAGCCGCGCGCGCACGGCGTCGTCGTGCGGCGGGAAGCGGAAGTCGTAGACGACGCTCGAGACGTACAGCCCCGAGCCGCCGACGAGGATCGCGTCCGACCCGCGGGCGAAGATCTCCGTGATCGCCGTGCGCGCGGCATCCTGGTACCAGGCGACGGCGGCTTCGTCGGTCACCTCCAGCACGTCGAAGAGATGGTGCGGAATGCCGCGACGCTCCGTCTCCGGGAGCTTCGCCGTGCCGATGTCCATGCCGCGGTACAGCTGCATCGCGTCGGCGTTCACGATCTCGGCGGGGCGGCCGCGTGCAGCGAGCGCCTCCGCGAGGCGGAGCGAGAGGTCGGTCTTCCCCGTCCCGGTCGCGCCGACCACGGCCCACAGGCGGGGCGGCCGCGGCGGGGCGTTCACCGCGCGTCGACGGGGCGGAGCACCGGGATGCCGAGGCCGACGGCGCGGCGCCCGTCGGCGGTGAGCGTCGCGGCGGGCGCGGGAACGCCGCACGATTCGGCCTGCGTGCGGTCCCACGCATCCCCCGCGCGGGTGCGCCGGATGCGCAGCGGAGCGCCGTCGGGGCTGTCGGCGAGGAGGTGGAAGGGCGCGGCGTGGGTGACGGTCACCGTCACGACGTCACCGGGGCGGGGGCGCGCGCTGCCGGCGGGGAGCTCGAAGTGGACGAGGCGGTTGTCTTCGGCGCGGCCGGTGAGGCGGTGCGTCTCGGCATCCTTCTTGCCCTCGCCGGTCGACACGAGCACCTGCAGCTCGCGGCCGACCTGCGCCTGGTTCTCCTCGAGCGAGATGCGCTCCTGCAGCGCGGTCAGACGCTCGTAGCGTTCCTGCACGACGGCCTTCGGCACCTGATCGGGCATCGTCGCGGCGGGGGTGCCCTCGCGGATCGAGTACTGGAAGGTGAACGCGCTCGCGAACCGTGCCTGCTCGACGACGCGCATCGTGTCTTCGAAGTCCTCGTCGGTCTCGCCGGGGAAGCCGACGATGATGTCGGTCGAGATCGCCGCGTGCGGAATGCGCTCGCGGACGCGGTCGAGGATGCCGAGGAAGCGCTCGCTGCGGTACGAGCGCCGCATCGCCTTGAGGATGCGGTCGGACCCGGACTGCAGCGGCATGTGCAGCTGGGGCATGACGGCGGGTGTCTCGGCCATGGCGTCGATGACGTCGTCGGTGAACGCCGCCGGGTGGGGGCTCGTGAAGCGGATGCGCTCGAGGCCCGGGATCTCGCCCGCGGCGCGCAGCAGCTTGCCGAAGGCCTGACGGTCGCCGAACTCGACGCCGTAGCTGTTGACGTTCTGACCGAGGAGCGTCACCTCGATCGCGCCGTCATCGGTCAGCAGGCGGATCTCGTTCAGGATGTCGCCGGGGCGACGGTCCTTCTCCTTGCCCCGCAGATGCGGGACGATGCAGAACGTGCAGGTGTTGTTGCAGCCGACCGAGATCGACACCCAGCCGCTGTAGACCGAATCGCGCTTGGTGGGCAGCGTGCTCGGGAAGACCTCGAGCGACTCGAGGATCTCGAGCTCGGCATCGCCGTTGTGGCGCGCCCGCTCGAGGAGCGTCGGCAACGAACCCATGTTGTGCGTGCCGAACACGACGTCGACCCAGGGCGCCTTCTCGAGCACCGCATCCTTGTCCATCTGCGCGAGGCATCCGCCGACGGCGATCTGCATTCCCTCGTGCTTGTCCTTGCGGCTCTTCAGGTGACCGAGCGTTCCGTAGAGCTTCCCCGCGGCGTTGTCGCGCACCGCGCACGTGTTGATGACGACGATGTCGGCATCCGCGCCGGCGTCGGCCCGCACGTACCCGGCCGACTCGAGCGAGCCGGAGAGCCGCTCGGAGTCGTGGACGTTCATCTGGCAGCCGAACGTGCGCACTTCGTACGTGCGTACGCGACCGTCGGCGGCGACGGCTGCGACAGAAGGCGCGATGAGGGTGGGGGCGGCGGACGGAGAGGTCATGATGCGTCCATTGTACGAGCGGTGCACCGGAGGGATGCCGGTCGGGCGGCGCCGTTCAGGGCTCGAACCGGACGCCGCTGCCCGAGGAGCGCGGTGTGGTCTCATCGAGCGCCCGACGCGCGACCTCGAGCGACAGCCCACCGTATCCGCGCCGGGCCAGCTGGCCGGCGAGACGGCGCAGTGCGACGTCGCGCTCCAGCCCGCGCATCGCGCGCACCTTGGTGCGCGCGAATTCGAGGGCCCGCGCGAACTCGTCGTCCGGGAGGGCGCCGAGCGCCTCGTCGATCACGTCGCGTGCGATCCCCCGCTGGGCGAGACTGCGCGCCAGCGCGGACCGCCCCTGACTCTTGCGTGCGACCCCGGTGTGCAGCAGCTGCTCGGCCAGGCGTGCATCGTCGAGATAGCCGTTGCCGAGGAACCGCGCGACGATCGCCCCGATGGATGTCTCGTCCACCTCGCACGCTGCGAGCACATCGCGCGCCTCGCGCTCCGACAGCGATCGGGTGCGCAGCTTCCGCAGCAGCGTCGCCTCGCCCGCGGCGGCGATCTCGTCATCGGCGGGCGGATCGTGCGGCGCGGAGACGCCGGGCATCTCCGTGGCGCGGTCGGCCCAGGTGTTGTTCCACGCCGCCGCGTCGTCGGCGGATGGCCTCGATGCGCTCGCGCCCTGCGACCGCCCGCGGCCGGCGGCATCTCCACCAGCACCGAACAGGGGGATCACAGGGGCGAGGTCACCCTCGCCCCCGTCGTCGAAACACATCAGGCCGGGCGACGCTCGGCCAGGTCGGCGACCGGCGCCGCGGCATCCGTCGACTTCGGCTGGCCGATGCCGAGCTTCTGCAGGATCTTCTGCTCGATGTCGGCGGCGATGTCGGCGTTCTTCAGCAGGAAGTTGCGCGCGTTCTCCTTGCCCTGACCGAGCTGCTCGCCGTCGTACGTGTACCACGCGCCGGACTTCTTCACGATGCCCTGGTCGACGCCGTAGTCGATGAGCGACCCTTCGCGGGAGATGCCGACGCCGTACAGGATGTCGAACTCGGCCTGCTTGAACGGCGGCGCCATCTTGTTCTTGACGACCTTCACGCGGGTGCGGTTTCCGACCGCTTCCGTCCCGTCCTTCAGGGTCTCGATGCGACGGATGTCCAGGCGCACGGACGCGTAGAACTTCAGCGCCTTGCCGCCGGCGGTCGTCTCGGGCGATCCGAAGAAGACGCCGATCTTCTCGCGCAGCTGGTTGATGAAGATCATCGTGGTGCCGGTCTGGCTGAGACCACCCGTCAGCTTGCGGAGGGCCTGCGACATGAGGCGTGCCTGGAGGCCCACGTGCGAGTCGCCCATCTCGCCCTCGATCTCCGCCTTGGGAACGAGGGCCGCGACGGAGTCGATGACGACGAGGTCGATCGCCCCCGAGCGGACGAGCATGTCGGCGATCTCGAGAGCCTGCTCCCCCGTGTCGGGCTGCGAGACGAGGAGCTGGTCGATGTCGACCCCGAGCTTCTGTGCGTAGTCGGGATCGAGCGCGTGCTCGGCATCCACGAAGGCGGCGATGCCGCCGGCGCGCTGGACGTTGGCGATCGCGTGCAGCGTGAGGGTCGTCTTACCGGAGGACTCCGGACCGTAGATCTCCACGATGCGACCCCGCGGCAGCCCGCCCACGCCGAGAGCGACGTCGAGAGCGATGGACCCGGTGGGGATGACGGCGACGGGAGCGCGCTCGTCGCTGCCGAGGCGCATCACCGAGCCCTTTCCGAACTGCCGGTCGATCTGGGCGAGGGCCGATTCGAGCGCCTTCTCGCGGTCGGCGGGTGATGGCATGACGTGCTCCTTCTGTTCGCGTGTCCGTCGCCTGTAGGCTGTCGCGCCCCGCCCCGACGGGGCGGCATCTGCGACAAGGCGGAGGTGTCGTGGTGACATCGCCTACGTTACGAAGGGCCTCCGACATCGGTCGGCGGAAACTGCGAAACGGTGGATAACTTCTCCGCGACACCTCTTGTGGAGGAGCCTATGACAGGGTCGAACAAAAGTACGACGACACGCCGCGTCCCGATGGACCGGCGCCGGCAGCGACGCGCTCAGCGCCGTCGCGGCTCCAGCCGCCCCACCCCATGGCGGCGCGAATCGGGCACATCCATCTCGGCGCACAGCGCCAGCCAGACCTCGCGCGGCGGCACGCCGTCCGCGATCGCCTGCCGGGCCGTGCGATAGCCGATGCCGCCGAGCGTCAGATCGCCCACGACGTAGCTCGCGCGCGGCCCGAACTCATCGGCGACGGCGCGGTCGAACTCGCTGCGCCGCACGTCAGCGCAGCGAGAGCTGCGACTGGATGTCACGGTCGAGCGCGACGAGGTCGTCGGGAACGACATCGGGGAAGACCTGCAGCCCCTCGAGGACCGAGATCCGGTCGCCGACCTCACGCATGATGGTGGAGATGGGCACGTCGAGCGCCTCCGCGACCGAGGCCAGGATCTCGCTCGAGGCCTCCTTCTGACCGCGCTCGACCTCACTGAGGTAGCCGAGGGCGACGCTCGCGCGCCCCGCGACCTGGCGGAGGGTGCGCCCCTTCTGCAGACGGAAGTCGCGCAGGACTTCGCCGATCTCTTGACGTACCAGGATCATGTCGGGCCCCCTCCTTACGATGATCGAACCGTGTCCCGGGTGGACTACAGTACAGCACCTTGCGAGTCACACTAGACCCCCGGCCCTGAGGAATGGCCTGGAATCACTGAGACGTAACAGGGACGACATCTGCGGTATTCCCGGCGCCGACGGAAGGGCGCCGCGGGCGGTACCCGCCCGCATCACAGCGCGTCGAGAGCCAGCCGGATCGCCCGCGCGGCGGCCTCCGCACGGATCGACGCGCGGTCGCCGCGCAGACGCAGGGACTCGACACGCGATCCGAGGGCGGTCGCCACGGCGAGGTGGACCGTTCCCACCGGCTGCCCGTCGGGCGACATCGGTCCCGCGATGCCCGTCGTCGCGATGCCCACGTCGGCGGGCTCGCCGGCGCCGGCGACCGTGCGCCGGACGCCCTCGGCCATCTGTCGCGCGACCCGGGGGTGCACGGGGCCGTGCGCGGCGAGCAGGGTCTCGTCGACGCCCAGCAGCGCGGCCTTGAGGTCGGTCGCGTAGGCGACGACGCCCCCGCGCAGCACCTGGGACGACCCCGCGACGTCGACGATGGTCGACAGGACGAGCCCGCCCGTCAGCGACTCCGCGACGCCCAGGCGCCAGCCGAGTTGGGACAGACGCGCGACGAGCCGCTCCGGCTCGCTCAGCCGACCGCTGGAGACCTGCGTGCGTTCGAGATCATCGGTGCGCTCCAGATCGTCGGTGCGCTCGAGATCGTCGCCGAGTTCCGGCGCGGGCGGCTCCAACCACCCGCTCACGCGTCACCCGAGGGACGCTCGGATGCCGCCGCGCGCGCCGCGCGCGATCCGCGCACTTCGGTCACGACGTAGTCGATGCCGCTCGCGACCGTCAGGGCCACCGCGATCCACATCGCCACCGTGTTCACGACGTGGATCCAGTCCCCCACCAGAGTCCACAGCGGCAGGAGCGCCAAGGAGAGCGCGACGGCCTGCGCGACGGTCTTGAGCTTTCCCATCCAGGCAGCGGCGACGACGTGATTCGAGGCGACGACGAGCCGATGCACCGTGATGCCGACCTCGCGCACCAGGACCAGGACCGTGACCCACCACGGCAGCTCTCCCAGGATCGACAGCCCGACGAAAGCACACCCCGTGAGCGCCTTGTCGGCGATCGGGTCGAGGAGCTTCCCGAGGTCGGTGACGATCTCGTACCTGCGGGCGAGGTAGCCATCGATGCCGTCCGTCGCGATCGCGACGATGAACAGGACGCCGGCCCACCATCGCAGCGGCCCGTCCGCCCCGGCATCCGCCAGCAGCATCCACAGGAAGATGGGGGCGCAGAAGATGCGCACGATCGTGATCGCATTGGGGAGTTGCCTGGGGATCGCCACGGTCAGACTCTAGCCGGGACGGGTCAGTCGCGACCCGTCAGACCCCACGCGTCTTCGGACTCGCTGCCGTCGACGACTTCGTAGCCGTCGTAGCGAGCGTCGACGGCGTCCGGTCCGTAGGGGTCGTCGGATGCCGCACCGCCGGCGGCCGCCGGCGGGTCGTCGCCGCGGAGGCGCGCGAGCACTTCGGGCAGCTGCTCGGGCGTCACGAGCACGTCGCGTGCCTTCGACCCCTCCGACGGACCGACGATCTCGCGCGACTCGAGCAGGTCCATGAGACGCCCCGCCTTCGCGAACCCGACGCGGAGCTTCCGCTGCAGCATCGAGGTCGACCCGAACTGGGTCGAGATGATCTGTTCCGCCGCGGCGAGCAGCAGGTCGAGGTCGTCACCGATGTCGGCGTCGATCTCCTTCTTCTCCGCAACGGCCGCGACATCTGCCCGGTACTCGGGGCGGGCCTGGTTCTTGACGTGGTGGACGACCTTCTCGATCTCGCTCTCGGCGACCCACGCGCCCTGGACGCGCAGCGCCTTGGACGCCCCCATCGGGAGGAACAGGCCGTCGCCCTGCCCGATGAGGCGGTCGGCGCCCGGCTGATCGAGAATGACGCGCGAGTCCGTGACGCTCGTCACGGCGAACGCGAGCCGGGACGGCACGTTGGCCTTGATGAGGCCCGTGACGACGTCGACCGACGGGCGCTGGGTGGCCAGCACGAGGTGGATGCCGCTCGCGCGAGCGAGCTGTGTGATGCGGACGATCGAGTCCTCGACGTCGCGCGGTGCGACCATCATGAGGTCGGCGAGCTCGTCGACGACGACCAGCAGGTACGGATAGGGCTTGAGCACGCGCTCGCTTCCCGCCGGCAGCTGGATCTCGCCGGCGACGACGGCACGGTTGAAGTCGTCGATGTGGCGGAACCCGAACGACGCGAGGTCGTCGTACCGCATGTCCATCTCCTTCACGACCCACTGCAGCGCCTCGGCGGCCTTCTTGGGGTTCGTGATGATGGGGGTGATGAGGTGCGGGACGCCCGCGTAGCTCGTGAGCTCGACGCGCTTCGGGTCGATGAGCACCATCCGCACCTCGGACGGCTTCGCGCGCATGAGGAGCGACGTGATCATCGAGTTCACGAAGCTCGACTTGCCCGAGCCGGTGGAGCCCGCGACGAGGAGGTGCGGCATCTTCGCGAGGTTCGCGACGACGTAGCCGCCGCCCACGTCCTTGCCGACACCGATCGTCATGGGGTGGGTCTGGCTCGTCGCGGCCTGCGAGCGCAGGACGTCGCCGAGCGTCACGATCTCGCGGTCGGTGTTCGGGATCTCTACGCCGATCGCGCTCTTGCCGGGGATCGGGGCGAGGATGCGGACCTCGTTGGATGCCACGGCATAGGCGATGTTGTTCGTGAGCGCGGTGATGCGCTCGACCTTCACGCCGTGTCCGAGGGCGATCTCGTACTGCGTGACCGTCGGGCCGCGCGAGAAGCCGGTGACCCGGGCATCCACCGAGAACTGGTCGAACACGCCGGTGATGGCGGCGACGACCCGGTCGTTGGCCTCGGAACGGGCCTTCGGCGGGGTGCCGGCGGCCAGTGCCGTGACGGCGGGCAGTCGGTAGGGGGGCGCCGGCGGCCGGCCGTCGTGGTCGTCGCCGAGTGCCGAGATGCCGGGCAGCGTGCCGTCGTCGAGGACGATCTCTCCGCTGTCCTCGCGGATGCCGGTGTCGGCGCCGCGCGCCGCCTTCTTCGCGTGCGCGATGACCGCGGGGTCGATGACCTCCGTCGCGGCGTCAGGGAGCGGCGGGAGCGGCGGCGGCGGCGACGCGATGGCCTGCTCGAAGCCGCCGTCGCCGGACGTGCTCAGCAGGGCCGTCAGATCGTCGGAGCCGAGGTGCCCGTCTGCATCCTCCTCGCGGCCGGTCTTGTTGCGACGCCACCACGGCGTCCCCGCGTCCTTCGCGTCGTCCTCGCCCGCCCCGAAGGCGACGGTGGGGCCGGTCGCCGTGGCATCTGGCGTCTGGTGGACGGGGCGTTCGGCGCCGAACATCCACGCGTACAGGTCTCCGAGGCGGCGCCCGATGCGGTTCGGCGGCGTCTTCGTGAGGATCAGGACGGCGAGGACGGCGAAGATCCCGAGGATCAGGTACGCCCCGACCACGGTCAGGAATGTGAGGGGCTCACCGACCATCCACCCGAACAGGCCGCCGCCCTCGCTCAGGGCGGGAAGCCCGGCGCTCGGCTGCGGGCGGTTCCCGGCGACGTGGCAGAACCCCGCGATCGCGAGGACGAAGAGGCCGAATCCGATGCCGATGCGCCCGTTGTCGTGCACGGACGGCGGGTGGCGGAAGAGCCAGCCGGCCAGCAGCAGGAGGAGCACGGGCATGATGAAGGCGACCCGGCCGATGAGCGCTCCGACCGAGTAGGCGCTGATCGTCGTGCCCACCTGGGTGCCGATGAGGAACCACTCCACGATCGCGCCGACGACGGCGAGCAGCACCAGCAGGAACGGGAACCCGTCGCGCCGCTGGTCCTTCTCGAGCACCTCGGGGCCGAAAGCGCGGAACATGCCGCCCGTGGCATGCGCGAGACCGAGCCACATCCGCACGAGAACTGGCGGCTTGTCGATGTCGTCGACGTAGCGCTTGGGCGCGGGGTCGGGCTTCCGCGCGCGCGACGAGGAGCCCTTCGCGGACGCGCGGGCGTTCGTGGGCGTCGAAGTGCTCCTGGCCATCACTCCACGGTACGGCCGAGCGCCGGTGTTTCCGCGGATTGACCCGCGGATCGACGCGGGAGTCGGCGCGGCACCTGCGGCAGCCGCGGCGGCACCAGGGACGGTGCCCCTGCCGACACCGATGCCTCAGCGGAGGCGCTTGACCATGGTGTCGCGGCCGTGGCCGGCGTGCGTCACCGCGAAGCCCTCGCTGCGGTAGAGCGTTCGCGCGAAGTTTCCGCGTTCGACCGAGAGGGTGATCCGACCGAATCCCTGCGCCCGCGCGTGTTCGCACAGCCGCTGCAGCAGGGCGCGGCCGACGCCGTGCGCGCGCCAGATCGGGCGGACGCCGATGATGAGTTCGGGCACGCCCGTGCCGATGTAGCCGTACCCCGGCTCGGTCCGCGGCAGCATCCGGTACCACGCGGCGCCGATGGGCTGATCCTGGGCATCCACCGCGACGAAGCCGGCATCGCCGGGCCGCATCCATCCCGCGACGTAGCGGCTGTGATCGGGGTGGGCCATGACCTCGTGCCGCGGCCGGGTGCCGCCCTGGCGCCAGTTCGCCGCCTCGACGACCATGTCGCCGAGGAATGCCCCGTCAGCCTGCGTCGCGGGGCGGATGCGGAAGCTGGCGGGCATACGACGAGGGTAGCGGCGCCGTGTTACGCCCTGATCACGACAGCCGGCCGCGCCCCGCGCGGAGCGGCGACCGGCCGTCGCGCCTCGCCGGCGACGCTCAGGCCTCGATGACGAGGGGCACGATCATGGGGCGGCGGCGGAGCTGCTGGTTGACCCAGCGCCCGATCGTTCGGCGCACGACCTGCGAGAGGGCGTGCGTGTCGCGAACGCCCGACTGCGCGGCCTCGGTGAGCGCCGCCGCGATCTTGGGCTTGACAGAGTCGAAGACGCTGTCGTCCTCCGCGAAACCGCGCGCGTGGATCTCCGGACCGGTGATGATGCGCCCCGTCGCCGAATCCACGACGACGATGACCGAGATGAAGCCCTCTTCGCCGAGGATGCGACGGTCCTTGAGATCTGCGTCGGTGATCTCGCCGACGGTCGAGCCGTCGACGTAGACGAGGCCGATGTCGAGCTGGCCGACGACCTTCGCCACGCCGTCACGGAGATCGACGACGGTGCCGTTCTCGGCGATGATCGTGTTCTCCGCGGGGATGCCGGTGTCCTGCGCGAGCTTGGCGTTCGCGATCAGGTGCCGGTACTCGCCGTGCACGGGCATGACGTTGCGCGGCTGGAGGATGTTGTAGCAGTAGAGCAGCTCCCCCGCCGCGGCGTGACCGGAGACGTGGACCTTGGCGTTGCCCTTGTGCACGACGTTCGCGCCGAGCTTCGTGAGCCCGTCGATCACGCGATACACCGCGTTCTCGTTGCCGGGGATGAGGCTGGATGCCAGGATCACCGTGTCGCCGGGGCCGGGCTCGATCGCGTGGTCGAGGTTCGCCATGCGCGACAGCACCGCCATCGGCTCACCCTGCGAGCCGGTCGACATGTACACGATCCTGTCGTCGGGCAGGTCCTTGGCCTTCTTGTAGTCGATGAGCACGCCGTCGGGCACGCGCAGATAGCCGAGGTCCTCGGCGATCGTCATGTTGCGCACCATGGAGCGACCGAGGAACGCGAGGCGTCGCCCGTTCGCCGCGGCGGCGTCGATGACCTGCTGCACGCGATGCACGTGGCTCGAGAAGCTGGCGACGATCACGCGCCGCGGCGCCTTCGCGATGACCTGGTCGAGCACCGGGCCGATGTCGCGCTCGAGCGGCGTGAACCCCGGGACGTCGGCGTTGGTCGAGTCGACGAGGAAGAGGTCGACACCGTCCTCGCCGAGGCTCGCGAAGGCGCGGAGGTCGGTCAGGCGGCCGTCGAGAGGCAGCTGGTCCATCTTGAAGTCGCCCGTGGCGAGGACCGTCCCGGCATCCGTGTGGATGGCGACGGCGAGCGCATCGGGGATCGAGTGGTTGACCGCGACGAACTCGAGGTCGAACGGGCCGACCTGCTCCTCCTGCCCCTCTTCGACCGTCAGCGTGTACGCCTTGATGCGGTGCTCCTTGAGCTTGGCTTCGACGAGTGCGAGGGTCAGCCGCGAGCCGATCAGGGGGATGTCCTGCTTGAGGCGCAGAAGATAGGGGACGGCCCCGATGTGGTCTTCGTGGCCGTGCGTGAGAACGAGCCCGACGACGTCGTCGAGGCGACCGCGGATCGGCTCGAAATCGGGAAGGATCAGGTCGACGCCGGGCTGGTGCTCCTCGGGGAACAGGACGCCGCAGTCGACGATGAGGAGCTTTCCGTCGAACTCGAAGACGGTCATGTTGCGACCGATCTCACCGAGCCCGCCGAGCGGGATGACGCGGAGGGCGCCCTTTTCGAGGGCGGGCGGGTCGAAGACGTTCGTGCTCATCGGGTCGTGCCGTGCACCTTCGGAAGGGCGCCGCCGGCGGCGGCGTTGCGGTCGGGTCGGAAGTTGGAGAAGTCGGCGCCATCGACATCCTGGACGAGCGCGAGCTCGTCCTCGATGAGGGCGGCTTCCCACTCCTCCGGGCCGACGAGCGGAAGCCGGACGCGCGGGCTTCCGATGCGGCCGAGGCCGTGCAGGATGTACTTCGCGCTGACGGTACCGGGGACGTGCGTCATGACGGCGCGCACGAGCGGCTCGAGGCTCTTGTGCGCGGCCGTCGCCGCCGCGAGGTCGCCGCGGTTCACGGCATCCACCATGACGCGATACGGCGCCGCCGTGATGTTGGCCGTCACGCCGATGAGGCCCGTCGCACCGATCGCCATGTGCGGGAGTGCATTGGCGTCGTCCCCGGAGAAGTACATCAGGTCGGTCTGGTTGAGCACGCGGCTCACCTCGCTGAAGTCGCCCTTGGCGTCCTTCACCGCGAGGATGTTGGGGTGCTTCGCGAGGCGAAGGATCGTCTCGTACTTGATCGGCACTCCCGTACGGCCCGGGATGTCGTAGAGGATGACCGGGAGGTCGGTCGCGTCGGCGACGAGTCGGAAGTGAGTGAGGATGCCCGCCTGGGTCGGCTTGTTGTAGTACGGCGTGACGATCATGATGCCGTCGGCGCCGGCCTTCTCACTCGCCTTGTACAGCTCGATCGCGTGCGCGGTCTCGTTCGATCCGCCGCCGGTGATGATCTTCGCGCGGCCGGCCGCGACCTCCTTGCCGATCTCGACGAGACGGAGCTTCTCGGGGTCCGTGAGAGTCGAGGTCTCACCCGTCGTGCCCGTGACGACGATGCCGTCGGCGCCCGCCGTGATCACGTCGTCCATGTGCTTCTCGACGGCGGGCCAGTCGACCTCGCCGTCAGCCGTCATCGGCGTGACGAGGGCCACGAGGACCTGTCCGAAGGGATTGCCCGAATGCGTCATGGCTCCAGGCTATCTGGTCGGCGGGCGCCCGCCCGGGTGCGCGTCCACGTGCGTTCGGGAGGAGATCTGCATTCCGGAGGACGAATGCCGATTCGGAGTCCTCCCGAACGCCGAAGCCCTCCCGAACGACGGACCGGACATCTGCGCGGTCAGCGTCCCGTCTTCGCCAACCGCGCCGAGATCGGGCCCGGCAGGATGCGCATGAGGCCGATCAGCACCGTGTAGCGCAAGGACGGGATCGAGACGGGCTTTCCCCGCGCCGCGTCGCGGAGCCCCTCGCGGACGACCGTCTCGGCATCCAGCCAGAGGAACGGCGCGATCCCCTCCTGCCCGGGGGCGAGCCCCAGCCGCTCATGGAAGTTCGTGCGCGTGAACCCCGGGCAGACCGCCGTCACCGTCACTCCGCGCGGGCGGTAGACGGCGTTCGCCCAGCGGCTGAACGAGACGACCCACGCCTTCACGGCGCCGTAGGTCCCCCGTGGCATGAAGGCCGCGACGGATGCCACGTTGACGATGCGTCCGTGCCCTCGTGCGAGCATCGCCCCGAGGGCCGCGTGCGAGAGGCGCATCGTCGCTCGCACATGGAGGTCGAGATGACGCTCCTCCTCGGCGTAGGCGTTCGCTGCGAAGTCGAGATCGAGCCCGAAGCCGGCGTTGTTCACGAGGACCTCGATCGGGTGGTCGGGCTCGGTGAGGCGGGATGCCACGGCATCCAGCCCTGCGGCGTCGGTGAGGTCGGCCGCCAGCACCTCGACGGCGACACCGTCCTCGGCGCGGAGGCGATCGGCCACCGCCTCCAACGCCGCACTGTCGCGTGCGACGAGGACCAGATCCGCGCCGCGCCGCGCGAGCTGCCTGGCGAACTCGGCCCCGAGCCCCGAGCTCGCACCGGTGATGAGCGCCGTCGCCTTCGTCATGGCGTCAGCCTAAGCGGACGCGCAATCCGGCGCACGAGCCCGGCCCGCCTAGGCTGACGCCATGGCCTGGCGCACGCGAGCATCCCGCACCGTCTACGAGAACCCCTGGATCCACGTCCGCGAGGACGAGGTGACCGGGCCGCACGGCGACGGCATCTACGGCGTCGTGCGGATGAAGAACGCCGCCGTGTTCGTCGTGGCGCTCGACGACGAAGATCGCGTCGTCCTCGTCGCGGTGGACCGCTACACCGTGGGGCTGTCCCACGAGGTGCCCGCGGGCGGTTCGGACGGCGAGGATCCGCTCGTGGCTGCGCGACGGGAACTGCGCGAGGAGACTGGGCTGGACGCCGCCGAGTGGACCCTCCTCGGCCGGATGAACACGCTCAACGGCATCGCCGATGCGCCGGAGTTCGTCTTCCTCGCGCGCGGCCTCACCGCGAGCGCCGACGCGGCGGCGACTCAGCTCGAGGAGGGCATCTCGGAGATCACACGCGTGCCGTTCGCCGACGCGCTCGGGATGATCCGCGACGGGGTCATCCGCGACGGTGAGACGATCGCCGCTCTCGCGTTCGCGGGGATCCGCCTCGGCCGCTTCCACTGAGCCGGCCGCTTCCACTTGAGCAGGCCGCTTCCGCCGAGCGGGGCCCTCACGGGCGGATGAGCGTCAGGAACCGGTACGGCACGCCGGTGCGCGAGACCGCCCATCCGTCATCCGGACGGGATTCCGCGACCACCCAGCCGTCGTGCGACGGCGCGAAGGTGTCGCCGCCGTCGACGGCGAGGTCGAGCTCGGTCACCTCGAGCACGTCGGCGCGGTCGCGCGCCTCGGCGAACAGGCCCGCGCCACCGATCACCCACGCGATCTCCGCTTCGCGCGCGAGCTCGAGCGCGGCATCCAGCGATGCGGCGCGCTCCGCGCCGTCCTCCGCCCACGCGGCGGACCGGGTGACGACGATGTTGCGGCGCCCCGGCAGGGGGCGGAAACGCGGCGGGAAGGACTCCCACGTGCGGCGTCCCATGATGACGGGCGCGCCCGTCGTGACGCTGCGGAAATGGGCGAGGTCCTCGGGCACGTGCCACGGCATCCCGCCGTCCTTGCCGATCACTCCCCCGCGGGCCTCCGCCCAGATGAGCCCCAGCCGCACGATCAGACGGCGACCGCGGCGCGGATCGCGGGGTGGTGCTGGTAGCCCTCCACGATGATGTCGTCGAAGGTGTAATCGAAGATCGATGCGGGCTTTCGCGCGAACGACAGCGTCGGGTACGGATAGGGGTCGCGGGAGAGCTGCTCGCGCACCTGCTCGATGTGGTTGTCGTAGACGTGGCAGTCGCCGCCCGTCCACACGAAATCGCCCGGCTCGAGGCCCGTCTGCTGCGCGATCATGAGGGTCAGCAGGGCGTACGAGGCGATGTTGAACGGAACGCCGAGGAACATGTCGGCCGAGCGCTGATAGAGCTGGCAGGACAGCTTGCCGTCGGCGACGTAGAACTGGAACAGGGCGTGGCACGGCGCGAGCGCCATGTCGGGAATGGCGGCGGGGTTCCACGCCGAGACGATCAGACGCCGAGAGTCGGGGTTGTCACGGATCTGCTGGACCACCTGGGCGATCTGATCGATCGACTCCCCCGCCGGTGTGGGCCACGATCGCCACTGCACGCCGTACACGGGCCCCAGTTCGCCCGCGGCATCGGCCCACTCGTCCCAGATGGTGACGCCGTTCTCCTGCAGCCACGCGACATTCGATTCGCCGCGGAGGAACCAGAGGAGCTCGTACACGATCGATTTCAGGTGGACGCGCTTGGTGGTGATGAGCGGGAACCCCTCCGCCAGGTCGAAACGGATCTGCCGGCCGAAGACGCTCGTGGTCCCCGTGCCGGTGCGATCGTCCTTATGCACGCCGTCGCGGAGGACCTCGCGCAGGAGGTCTTCGTAGGGGGTGGGGATGGATGCCGCGCTCACGCAGCCAGACTACCGGCGGGCCCGGACATCCGGTCGTATGACGCCGGATGACGCTCCGGCACCCGCTTCCGCCCGATCGGGAGCCCGCTCCCGCTCTCGAGCGTTAGGCTCACAGGCTGTGACCCTGCTCGACGCGATCCTCGTCCTCGCCGCGCTCCTCGCGGTGACGGTCGGCGTGGGCCTGTTCATGCGGTGGCAGCAGAATCGCCCCCGCCATCTCGACCCGAGCGAGGTCGTCGAGCCGGAGCGACTGGGAGCGGACGCGCTCGGCGAGCACGCCACGCTTCTGCAGTTCAGCACCGAGATGTGCAGTCGCTGCTCGGGGGTGCACCGCACGCTCGGCGCGATCGCCGAGGAGCGCGCAGGCGTCCTCCACCTCGACATCGACCTCACCCACCGGCCCGACATCGCCAAGCACTTCCATGTGCTGCAGACGCCGACGACGCTCATCCTCGACCGCGACGGTGTCATCCAGACGCGCTTCGGCGGCACGCCGAGCCGCAGCGCTGTGGAACTCGAACTCGATCGCGTGAGCGGAAGGGACGCCCATGTCTGACACCCCCGCGTCCGCCGGCCGGACCGTGACGGGCATCGACCCGCGCGGCCCGCGCTTCGCGGCATACATCACCGCCGTTCTCCTGCTCGTCGTCGTGTTCCTCGGGCTGACGGGCCTGCCGACGCTGCGGGGCACGCTGACCTTCGTTCCACGCGGCGTCGTGGTCGATGCGGACGAGTGGGCGATCGTGCACGCGTCGCTCGCAGAGCGCGCCACGGCGCCGAGCTTCCTGCTCCTCCTCGTCGTCGCGCTCCTCTTCCTGTGGAGCGTGCTCTCGCCGCGCACGGCGCCGTGGGGCGTCCTGTACCGCCGCGTCGTGCAGCCCCGGCTCGCGCCGCCGACCGAGCTCGAAGATCCCCGTCCGCCCCGCTTCGCGCAAGGCGTCGGCCTCTTCGTGACGACGGTCGGTCTCGTCCTGCACCTCGTCGGCGTGCCGTGGGCGCTCCCCGTCGCGGCGGCGCTCGCGTTCGTCGCGGCGTTCCTCAACGCGGTGTTCGGCCTCTGCCTCGGATGCCAGCTGTATCTGCTCCTGCAGCGGTTCGGCATCGTCGGGCGCGCGGCGACGGTCTGACCCCTCGCCCGCGTCGGCGGCGACGTCTAGGCTCGATGGAGACGCGATCGCAGCGGATGGCTGCCGTCCGAGACCACGAGGAGACACCATGAGCGTGACCAGCGAAGCGACCACCAGCTGGAAGGGCAGCCTCACCGAGGGGTCCGGCGAGGTCGCTCTGGAGAGCTCGAACCAGGGGCCGCTCGCGGTGAACTGGAAGGCGCGCAGCGAGGGCTCGACGTCGGTCACGACCCCCGAGGAGCTCATCGCCGCAGCACACTCGTCGTGCTTCTCGATGGCGCTGTCACACGCGCTCGCCGGCAACGGCACACCGCCGGAGAGCGTGGAGACGACCGCGTCGGTGACCTTCATCCCGGGCACCGGCATCACGGGCTCGCACCTCAACGTGAACGCGGTCGTCCCGGGCATCTCGGCGGAGGACTTCGCGCGCATCGCCGATGAGGCCAAGGCCGGATGCCCCGTCTCGGCCGCGCTCGCGGGAATCGAGATCACCCTCGAGGCGACGCTTGCCTGAAGCCACAGGGCGCGTCGTCATCGCCGGGTCCTCCGGTCTGATCGGCGGCGCGCTCGCGGCGGCGCTTCAGGCCGACGGCGTCACCGTCACGCGCCTGGTCCGACGCGAGCCCGAGGGCCCCGACGAGGTCTTCTGGGACCCGCAGCGCACGCCCCTCTCCCCCGACGTCCTCGCCGGAGCGCG
Organism: Microbacterium sp.; assembly: GCF_017305435.1. Classification (GTDB taxonomy): domain Bacteria; phylum Actinomycetota; class Actinomycetes; order Actinomycetales; family Microbacteriaceae; genus Microbacterium. The sequence goes on from NZ_JAFKIP010000007.1 coordinate 68,048, forward strand.
CGCCGTCGTAGGTCTGAACGGGGCGAGCATCGGCCGGTTCCCCTGGACCAAGCGCTACAAGCACGAGCTCGTCTGGTCGCGCATCGCGCCGACGCAGGCACTCGCGGCCGCCGTGCGCGCCCTCGGTGACGGCGCACCGGCCTTCGTCTCCGGGTCGGCGGTCGGCTATTACCCGTCGGCGCCGGGGGAACGACTCACCGAGGGGTCCCGACGCGGCGACACGTTCCTCGCCGACCTCTGCGGCGAGTGGGAGGCGGCCGCGGAGGCGGCCGGACCGCACGCACGCGTCGCGATGCTGCGGACGGCGCCCGTCGTCCACGCGGACGGCGTGCTCAAGCCCCTCATGCTGCTGACACGACTCGGCGTCTCCGGCCCGATCGGCCGCGGGACGCAGGTGTGGCCGTGGATCTCTCTCGACGACGAGGTCCGCGCCATCCGCCACGTCATCGACGGCGATCTCGACGGTCCGGTGAACCTCACCGGACCCGAGCGGGCGACGGCGAACGACCTCGGTTTCGCGCTCGCTCGTCGGATGAACCGGCCGTTCCTCGTGCGCGCGCCCGCGTGGGGAATGCGACTCGTCCTCGGGAAGGATGCCACCGAGGCCCTGCTCACGAGCGACATGGACGTCGTGCCGGAGCGGCTCGCGGCATCCGGCTTCACGTTCACGCATCCGACGGTGGAGGATGCCGTCGCCGCCGCCGTCCCCGCCGCCTGATCAGGACCGCGCGGACTTCTCCAGCCGGATCGCGGTGCGGATGGCGTCGCGCGCACGCCGCCGATCGCCTGCGCCGTCGTAGACGAGGCCGAGGCGGAACCACGCGCGCCAGTCGTCGGGGTGGACCTCCACGTCGGCGCGATACGCGGGGAACAGGGCGTCGGCCTGCGCGCGATCGGGGCGGCCGCTCGCGCGGACGTCGATCTCCTCGGCGGGCAGCGCGCCCTCCGCCTCCAGACGCCGCGCGAGCCGTTGCGCGCCGACGCCGAAGGCGAGCTCGCGCCACAGCGCCCACGCCGCGATGAGCGGGAGCACGACGAGCGCCGCCCCCATCGCGATGCCGACGCCGTCGCCCGACGTCAGCAGCAGCCACGCGCGCTGGCCGACGAGGACGATGTACAGGGCGAGCAGCGCCGCCATGACCGCGACGCCGAGGCGCGCACTCATGCGCTCGTCGCGCGGGCGACCTGGCCCGAGACGCCACCCTCGTCGATCGGCGCGTCGGAACGGGGGGCGCTGTCGGCGCGCCGCTTCCCGCCGAGGCCGAGATCGATCAGCGCGTCCAGACCCACCGTGACCCCGCGTGCGTCGCGCGCTGCCGCGAGGGCGACGCGGATGCCCGGTGCATACGCCTGGGCGGGATCGATCGTGTCGTGCACGATCGTGATCGTCTCCCCCGGGCCGGAGAGGATCGTCTCCTGCCGGGCGATGACGCCGGGGCGGCGGAGGGAGTGGATCGGCACGCTCGCGACCTGCTGACCGCGCGCACGCTGGTCGATGTGCGGCGCCTCCACCGGCCCGGCATCCGCGCGGGCGGCGGCGATGAGCTCCGCCGTGCGGACCGCCGTGCCGCTCGGGGAATCGATCTTCGTCTCGCGGTGGGCCTCGATGATCTCGATCGAGGGGAACTGCGGCGCCGCTGCGGCGGCGAGCGCCGTCGCAACGACCGAACCGAGGGAGAAGTTGGGGATGAAGACCGCGCCGGTCCCGGCGGCGTCGACGAGCGGACGCACGAGCGCGATGCGCTCCGCCGACCACCCCGACGTGCCGACGAGCACGTTGAGACCGCGCTCGATCGCCGCACGGACGACGTCGATCGAGACGCCCGGCGTCGACGCGTCGACGACGAGGTCGGCGGCGTCGAGCTCGGCGAAGTCGCTGCGCGATCCGAGCACGGCGACGACCTCGAAGCCCGGCTCCGCATCGATCACGGCGCGGATGATCCCGCCGAGCTTGCCGGTGCCGCCCACGAGGGCCACTCTCGTCGTCATGCGTCTAGCCTAAGTGGATGGTCGCTCTCGAACCCGTCGACGTCGCCGATCCCCGCGCGCGGGCGCTCCTCGCCGACTACTTCGCGATGCGCAGCCAGACGTTCCCCTCCGGTCCGGACGGCCGGACCTACCGGCCGGCGTTCCCGGAGGCGGCCGTGTTCACGCCGCCCGCGGGGGTCTTCCTCGTCCTCGTCGACGACGACGGACGGGATGCCGGGTGCGGCGGCATCCGCCGCCTCGACGACGGGCCGCACGGCATCCGATACGAGATCAAGCACCTCTACGTCGCGCCGTCGACCCGCGGTCGCGGCTGGGGACGGCTCCTCCTCGAGGGCCTGGAGGAGCGCGCGCGCGATCTCGGCGCCCGTGAGCTCGTCCTCGACACCCACCACACGCTCGAGGCGGCGGCCGCGCTGTACGCGCGCAGCGGCTACACCGCGACCGCGCCCTACAACGACAACCCGAACGCCACCGTGTGGTTACGTAAGATCCTGAGCTAGCGACGCGCATCATCTACTTCAACTCCGCCTTGACCGGGTAGCGCGCCTGCGGCCGAGCGGACGTAGCCTGAGGGGCGAGTTCGGCCTACCCGGTGGGTCCGGGAATGAGGCAGCCGCCTAGGGCGTGTCGCTAAAAGAGCGGTGAGCGTGCAGGAACTGCTGGGTGCGTTCGGCACGGACGGGTCGAGATGATCAACCCGCGGGCTGCTCCGTAGCGTCGGTCCACCGGAGCCAGACCGCCTCGGTCTCGGGCCACGGGGCAGTGGTCGCGGTGAACCCCTCTCGGAGGTAGAAGCCACGAACGCGTTCGTTGGTCGGCTCGTACTCCGTCATCAGGCCTTTGCCCTCCACGCGTGCGCGATTCTTGGCGGCGCGGACCAGGAGTCTGCCGATCCCCTTGCGCTGCTGGTCCGGAAGGACGTACAGCTTCCACATCACCAGGTCCTCCCCCAGCTCCTCCACGTGGACCATGCCGACGATGCCGTCTGTCGACTCCGCCACGTCGATATTCCCGGCTTGGATCGCGGAGCCAATAGCCTCGGTGCTCCAGAACTCGTCCAGGCCTGACATCACGTACTCAGCACCTCTGTCCGATCCGTATGTGGCTGGCCATGCGACTGTTCCGACGTAGCGCACTCCGTGAACGTCGTCCGGCAGCGCCCGGCGGACCGTGATCGTCATGGCAAGGAGACTATGGCGTCTTGCTGGAGGATTCGGCTGCCGGTCGGCGAGTCTTGGGTGGTGTCGCGCGATGTGATCTCAGATGAAACGTGGGCCGTGTTGTGCCGCTGTTCCCGCCCGTGAAGGCAACGGGTCGCCCGCCGGCCGACCGGCGCATGGTCGTCGAAGCAACGGCGTGGAGGCTCCGGACCGCAGCCCCGTGGCGTGACCTGCCTGAGCGGTTGGGGAGCTGGAACACGATCTACAGGAACTTCAACCGCTGGTCAGTCAACCGTGTCTGGGCCAGAGTGATGGAGCAGGTGCAGGCCATCGCCCACGGCCAGGATGAGTTGGACTGGGTGGTCTCGATCGAACCCACGAACGTCCGGGTGCATCAGCACGGCGCGACGCTCCCGCGCGACGCAGAGGGCAGGAACGAACTACAAGAAGTTCGGTCCTGAGGCCGCCGACCACGCGATCGGACGCCCGCATTCATCTTGAGCCCCGATCAGGCAGCCGACACCAGCGCGCTGAGCGCGACGCTGGCGGAGATCCGTATCGCCGCCCGAACGCGACCCGCTGGTACGCGAAGGCCGTCTGAGTCGCGCGGATCCGCGGCACGCTCAGACCGGGAGCGCCTCGGGCAGCCCCGTGCGCAGTTCGACCGGCAGATGCGCGAGGTCGTTGTGCAACGCGAGCGTCCAGGGGCGGCCCGGGCGCTGCGCGAGGACGGTGAGCCCGCAGTTGGCCTGGTTGATCGTCATCCAGCGCCAGTCCGGCGCGTCGAGCACCTCGCGCACGAACCAGGCGATGACGAAGTTGTGCGTGATCAGGAGCTCGTGCGACCCGGGCTTGCGGACGAGAAACTCTCCCACTGCGTCCGCCATCTGCGCACTCCCGGCCTCGATGTCCGCCTCGGTGATCGACCCGAAGAAGCCGTCGTACGCGGGCGGCATGTCCGCGCCGGGACCGCTCGGGATGCAGTCGAACAGCAGGGCCGACGGCTCGGGCTCGACCGAGGGAAGCCGCTGCGCCACGGCTCGGGCGGTCTCAGCGGCCCGCTCGAGAGGCGAGTGCCAGACCGCGTCGAGCGGCACGCCGGAGAGGCGATCGGCGATCAGTTCGGCCTGACGCCGGCCGCGCGGCGACAGCGGTCCGTCCTCGAGCCCGTGCTCGGCGTCGAGGTGCTCGCCGTGGCGCACGAGATACAGATAATGCGTCACAGCAGCTCGTCTCGACATCGGGGGGATGATGAGGCCAGCCTACGTCAGCGCCGTCGCATCGCCGAGGCGGTTGCGTGTGCGAGCATTCGGCGCTACCCGGATGCCGCGGACGACGCGCGTCGCGCTACTGCGCCGCTTTGGCGATCTCGGCCAGCTGCGCCCGGCTGAGCTTCACCCCGACGCCCTGCACGAGCTCCGCGACGTGCTGGACGGCGTAGGCGTTCACCACGGGTGCGACGACCGTGCGCTGGGCGAGCAGCCAGGCGATCGCGACCGCGGACGTCGGGATCGACAGCTCCGCCGCGATGCGGTCCATCGCACGCAGCGTGCGTTGACCACGGCGGTTCATCGCCGCCGCGAGCTGCGAGCCGCGGACGGATGCCGCGACCTGCGACCGGGTCCGGTGCATGCCGGAGAGGAACCCGTGCTCGAGCGGCTGCGACGGCGTGACGGCGATGCCCTGCGCCCCCGCCACGAGGCGCAGATCCTGGTCGTACGCGCCCTGTCGCAGCACATTGAACGGCACGCTCAGCGCCGAGAAACGCGGGTACCCCGCCGAGGAGAGGATGCGGGCCTCGACCAATTGGGCGGCCGTGTGCCCGACGGAGCCGAGCGCCCGCACCTTGCCGGCCTCGATCAGCCATTCCGCCGTCGCGAGCGTGTCTTCGAGCGGCGTCTGCGTCTCGGCGGTGGCGTCGAGGTACAGCACGTCGATGCGGTCCGTCTGCAGGCGCGTGAGGGATGCCTCGACCGAACGGATGAGGTTCACGGAGCCGAGTCCGGGGTGATCGGGGTTCGTCCCCACGCGCACGCACAGGACGGTGGAGTCGCGCGCGCGTCGGCGCGCCATCCACTCGCCGATGATGTGCTCGCTGCGCCCCGCGGCATCCGCGTCGGAGGCCGTGATGGCGTTGCCACCGCGTTCCCGATAGGCGTCGAGGATGGCGTGGGCGGCCGTCAGGTCGACGTGCCAGCCGAACTCGGCACCGCCGAGGATGAGCGGGAAGACGCGGACGCCGGCCTCCCCGAGGGGAACGCGCAGCGCCGCACCGAGCGGTGCTCCCTGCACGGGGATGGGCGCGGACGGGTGGGCAGGCAACGTCGTCACCGCGGCCGCATCGGCGCGCGTCGACGCCGGCGTCGCACCTACACCGAAGAAACCCATCTCCCACCCCCTCACGGACTCGTCCGCTCTCGGGAGCTGCATCATCCGCATCCCCCGATGCGTAGTACCGAGGGTAGGCCAGGGCGCCGACACGCCCGCGCATTGCGGGGAACCCCCGGTAAACATTGCATAACGCTTTGATCTCGGGATCGCTCCCATGGCCGCGGTGTCCCCCGAACGGGCGACACCGCGCAGACAGAACGGATGCCCGCCCCTCCGAGTCGGGAGGAGACGGGCATCCGTCGTCAGTGCGGCCTCAGGCCGGATCAGCCTTCGGCGGGCGCGTCGCCGGGGCCTTCGCTCGCGGCCGCGGAACCCTCCTGGTCGGCGGCCTCCTCGAGCACGGGCTCGAGCGACAGCTTGCCGCGGTCGTCGATCTTCGTGATCTTGACGAGGATCTTCTGACCGACACCGAGCACGTCTTCGACGTTCTCGACGCGCTTGCCACCGGCGAGCTTGCGGACCTCGCTGATGTGCAGCAGGCCGTCCTTGCCGGGCAGGAGCGACACGAACGCGCCGAACGTCGCGATCTTGACGACGGTTCCGAGGAACTGCTCACCGACCTCGGGGTTCGTCGGGTTGGCGATGGCGTTGACCTGCGCACGTGCCGCCTCGGCCGAGGGACCGTCGGTCGCGCCGATGTAGACGGTGCCGTCCTCCTCGATCGAGATCTGCGCGCCGGTCTCGTCCTGGATCGCGTTGATCGTCTTGCCCTTCGGGCCGATCAGCTCACCGATCTTGTCGACGGGGATCTGCACGCTGATCACGCGCGGAGCCGTCGGCGCCATCTCGTCGGGAGCATCGATCGCGGCGTTCAGCACGTTCAGGATCGTCATGCGGGCTTCCTTGGCCTGCGTGAGCGCGGCGGTCAGCACCGACGACGGGATGCCGTCGAGCTTCGTGTCGAGCTGGATCGCCGTGACGAACTCGCTCGTACCCGCGACCTTGAAGTCCATGTCGCCGAGGGCGTCCTCGGCACCGAGGATGTCGGTCAGCGCGGCGTAGCGCGTCTGGCCGTCGACCTGGTCGGAGACGAGACCCATCGCGATGCCGGCGACGGGAGCGCGCAGCGGCACACCCGCGTTCAGGAGCGACAGGGTCGAGGCGCAGACCGAGCCCATCGACGTCGAGCCGTTGGAGCCGAGCGCCTCGGAGACCTGACGGATCGCGTAGGGGAACTCCTCGCGGCTCGGCAGCACCGGCACGAGGGCGCGCTCGGCCAGGAAGCCGTGCCCGATCTCGCGACGCTTCGGCGAACCGACGCGGCCGGTCTCACCGGTCGAGTACGGCGGGAAGTTGTAGTGGTGCATGTAGCGCTTGTGCGTGACGGGCGACAGCGAGTCGATCTGCTGCTCCATCTTGAGCATGTTCAGCGTCGTGACGCCCAGGATCTGGGTCTCACCGCGCTGGAAGATCGCCGAGCCGTGCACGCGCGGGATCACCTGGACCTCGGCATCCAGCGGACGGATGTCCGCCAGGCCGCGACCGTCGATACGGACGCCCTCGCTGAGGATGCGACCGCGGACGATGGTCTTGGTGACCGACTTGTAGGCGGCCGAGAACTCGAGCGTCGCAACGGCGGGGAGCTCCCCCGCCTCGACGGCGGCGAGCAGCTGCGCCTTGACGTCGTCCTTGACGGCGTCGTCGGCGTTCTGACGCTCGACCTTGTCGGCGATCTGGTACACCGGCAGCAGACGATCGTAGGAACGGCCGGCGACGAAGTCGTAGACCTCCTGGCTGTACGCGGGGAAGACCGGGTACGGCTGGATCTCCTTGGCGGCGGTGTTCGCGACGACGTTCTGCGCCGCGACGAGCTCCTTGATGAACGGCTTGGATGCCTCCAGGCCCTGCGCCACGACCTCTTCGGACGGCTTGGTGGCGCCGCCCTTGATGAGGTTCCAGCTGTTCTCGGTGGCCTCGGCCTCGACCATCATGATCGCGACGTCGCCGTCGGGCAGGACACGACCGGCGACCATCAGGTCGAACACCGCCTCCTCCACCTGCGCGGCGTTCGGGAACGCGACCCACTGGTCGGCGTTCTCACCGTGGCCCGGGATGAGCGCGAGTCGGACGCCGGCGATCGGGCCGGAGAACGGCAGACCGGAGATCTGCGTCGAGAGGGATGCCGCGTTGATCGCGAGCGCGTCGTAGAACTCGCCCGGCGCGATCGACAGGACGGTGACGACGATCTGGACCTCGTTGCGCAGGCCGTCGACGAACGACGGGCGCAGCGGGCGGTCGATGAGACGGCAGACGAGGATCGCCTCCGTGGAGGGACGGCCCTCGCGGCGGAAGAACGAGCCGGGGATCTTGCCCGCGGCGTACGAGCGCTCTTCGACGTCGACGGTCAGCGGGAAGAAGTCGAAGCCCTCGCGAGGGTGCTTGCCGGCGGACGTCGCCGACAGGATCATCGTCTCCTCGTCGAGGTACGCGGCGACCGCGCCCTGCGCCTGCTGCGCGAGGCGTCCGGTCTCGAAGCGGATGGTGCGGGTGCCGAAGCGGCCGTTGTCGAGAACGGCTTCTGCGGCGGTGATTTCAGGACCTTCCAAGAGGTCTCTCCTTCTTTGTTTAGACTCGCACGCGCGTTTCGCGCGCGAGATCGTGCGAAGGAGCGGAGCAGGCGGATCCAGACGCGCGGCTGTGCCGCGCCGCCAGCGCTGGCCACCAGTAGAAAGCCACCCTGCGCGTGATCGGGCGACGCCGCACGTCGCGGCACTCGATCACGGAAGAGGAACCCACCACAGGAGACCAGCTTCCCGCCGGTCCGCTCCAGATGCCGCAGAGATTCCACGGCATCCTGTTCCACCCTATCAGCCGTCGCCACGCCCACGTAGGGTGGGGGCATGAGCACCGACGACCAGACGGCGACCGACGAGATGAAGCGCAAGTTCAAGGAGGCGCTCGACAAGAAGAACGCACATCACCGCAGCGGCGAGGCGCACCTCGACGGCGACTCCGCGATCCACGGGACGCACGGCGCCGAGACCAAGCGCACGTTCCGCCGCAAGAGCGGCTGAGACGCAGACACGAGAGACGAGAGCGACATGAGCGACACGAACATCCCCTCCGACGAGTCCGCGGCCCCCGAGCTCGGTGAGGACGTCCCTTCCGTGACGGAGGAGGACGACCTGAGCCGCGCCGAGCAGATCGAGAACGAACGTCGACTCGCGCTCGAGGTCGAGGAGTTCGAGGGCGGCATCCAGGGCTGAGCAGGGCCGATCGGCGCCGATCACAGCGCCGACCACGACGCCGTCCGGCACGCACGAGGGCCCGGCATCCACTGACGGATGCCGGGCCCTCGTGCGCGGCGCTGTGCGATCGCCCGCACGCAGAGATCAGTGCACGCCGGTGCTCTCGCGCGCCCGCCGGCGCTCCTCCTTGGCGGCGGCCTCGTCGAGGGCCGCCTCGTGAAGACCCGCGGTCCCGACCGTGCGGTCGGCGATCGGTGCGCCGTGGTCGTCTCCCGCGAGCGTCGCCTCGTCGAAGGGCGCCCGGCCGGCGAGGACGGCGCGCACCTGCTCGCGATCGACCTGCTTCGTCCAGGTGCCGATGAGCAGGGTCGCCACCGCATTGCCGGTGAAGTTCGTGACCGCTCGCCCCTCGGACATGAATCGGTCGATGCCGACGATGACGCCCACCCCGTTGACGAGGTCGGGACGGAAGGCGTGGAGGCCGCCCGCGAGGGTCGCGAGGCCCGCACCGGTGACGCCTGCGGCGCCCTTCGAGGCGATGATCATGAAGACCAGCAGACCGATCTGCTCGGGGATCGACATCGGCATCCCCATTCCGGAGGCGATGAACAGCGACGCCATCGTGAGGTAGATCGCGGTGCCGTCGAGGTTGAACGAGTAGCCCGTCGGCACCGTGATGCCGACGACCGGCTTCGAGACGCCCAGGTGCTCCATCTTGGCGATCAGGCGCGGGAGCGCCGACTCGCTCGAGGACGTGCCGACGATCAGCAGGTACTCGCGGCCGAGGTACTTCATGAGGCTGAGGATGTTCACCCGGGTCACGGCATACAGCAGGGGGCCCAGGACGACGAAGACGAACACCGCGCAGGTGATGTAGAAGGCGATCATGAGGATGCCGAGGCTCACGATGGCCGCGAAGCCGGTCTTGCCGACGACGGCGGCGATCGCACCGAACGCGCCGATCGGCGCGAGCCACAGGATCATGCCGAGGATCCGGAACACGAGGGCCTGCAGGTTCTTGACGGCGGTCATGATCGGGGCGCCCTTGTCGCCCATCTTCTGCAGCGCGAAGCCGACGAGCAGGGCGATGAAGAGCACCTGGAGCACGCTCTCCCCCGTGAACGCCGAGAAGAACGTCGTCGGGATGATCCCCATGATGAACTCGGTCGTCGACTTCGCCTCGATCGTCGAGGTGTCGTAGGTCGAGGAGCTCATGTCGAGACCGGTGCCCGGGTGGATGACATTGCCCACGACGAGTCCGATGAACAGGGCGAAGGTCGTCATGACCATGAAGTAGCCGAGCGCGAGGCCGCCGATCCGCCCGACCGTCGCGGCCTTCGCGATCGATCCGACTCCGACCACGATCGTGCAGAAGATGATCGGGGCGATCATCATCTTGATGAGGTTGACGAAGGCCTTGCCGATCGGCTCGAGGCCCTTCGCGAACTCGGGCCAGACGAGGCCGACCGTGGCGCCCAGGACGACGGCGACGATGACCGAGACGTAGAGCCACGTGTGTTTGTCCCACGCGCTCTTCCCGCGGCGCCAATTATGACCCGGGAGTCGGAAGGATGTGGTGAGAGCCATGGGGAGCCTCCTGAGGTGAACGGTCGATGTTCGGCGCCACCTCCGTCGGTGGCGATGGATCCAGGGTGCGGCGCTGGCCGCCGGCGCAGCACTTGTGGTCGTATTGGTCTCGCGGCCCACGCCGCGGGAAGGGTGCGGACGATGGAGCGTCGGACGGGTCGCAGCGCAGCGTCGCGGCTGTTCGTCGTCCTCCTGGCGGCGGCCGCCCTGCTCGCCCTCGCCGTCGCGGGCATGCTCGTCGCCGAGGGCCAGCGCGCCGCCGTGTCGGAGGCGGAGCGCGTGACGCGCGCGGTCGCGATCACCCTGACCGTCGACGACACCGTCCGCGCGGAGCTCGCCGCCGGTGACCGCGCCGCGGCGTCGGCGCGGCTGCAGCCGCTGGCGAAGACCGTGATGGACGACGCGCACGTGGACTTCGTGACGATCATGGATGCCGGCGGTATCCGCCTCACCCATCGCGACCCGCAGGAGATCGGCAAGAAGTACATCGGCACGATCCCCACCGCCTCCGAGCCGCTCACCGAGCAGTCCTCAGGGACGCTCGGGCCGTCCGTCCGGACGATCGCGCCCGTCGTGGCGGACGGGAAGACCATCGGCTGGGTGTCCGTCGGCGTCACCCTGACCTCGCTGGCGGCCAGCCTGTCGCCCCGGATCGTGACGGCGGTCGCGGTCGGCGCGGCTCTCGTCGCGGCAGGTCTCGTCGGCGCGGCCCTCCTCGGCCGCGCCACGCGTCGCGTGGCCGGTGACCTCCCCGCCGGGAGCATCCGCGACACCCTGGCATCCGCCGAGTCGATGCGGACGCTCGGTGAGGCGCTGCGCGCGCAGACACATGAGCACGGCAACCGGATGCACACCGCCGTCGCCCTCATCGAACTGGGCCGGACGGCCGACGCGGTGGCGATCCTCACCGATTCCGCCCGACAGTCGCAGGCACTCGTCGATCAGGTCGCCGCGCGCACCGAGGGCGACCCGACCGTCGGCGCGCTCCTCCTCGGAAAGGCCTCCCAGGCGACGGAGCGCGGCGTGCGCTGGGAGGCGCACATCGACAGCGACGCGCCCCGGTCCGTGCTGTCCCCGATCGACGCCGTCGCACTCGTCGGCAACCTCATCGACAACGCGCTGGATGCCGCGGCCTCGGGCGACGAGCCGCGCTGGGTCCGCGTCGGTTTGGCCCGCACGCCGGAGGACGAGCTCGAGGTCGTGGTGTCGGACTCGGGCGCGGGCGTCCCGGACGCGCTGCGCGAGCGGATCTTCGAACGCGGCTTCTCGACGAAGCCGGCGGGCACGGAGGGACGCGGCGTCGGACTCGCACTCGTCCGCGAGATCGTCGACCAGGCGGGGGGATCCCTCGTCGTCGAGGGCGCCCCGCCGACGACGTTCCGCGTCGTCCTGCCGACTCCGGAGACGCACTCATGATCTCGGTCCTGCTCGTCGATGACGAGGCCCTGACCCTCGACCTCCACCGCATGTACGTCGAACGGTGCGAGGGCTTTCGCGTGGTCGCCGAATGTGCGGGCGCGCGCGCCGCGGTGAGCGCGATCCTCGACACCCCTCCCCCCGGCGGGATCGACCTGGTCCTCCTCGACATGACGATGCCCGACGGCACGGGCATCGACGTGCTGCGTCACATCCGCGCGCGGGCCGCCGCGGTCGACGTGATCGCGATCACCTCGGTGCGCGACGCTCAGGTCGTCCGGCAGGCCGTCGCCCTCGGAGCCGTGCAGTACCTCGTGAAGCCCTTCACGTTCGCCGTCTTCCGCGAACGCATGGAGCACTACCGCGCGTATCGCGAGCGGATGCTCCAGACCGCCGGCCTCGCGACGCAGACCGAGATCGACCAGCTCGTCGGGAGTGTCCGCCCGACGGGGACCGTCCGGGTGCCGCAGCCACTGCCGAAGGGACTCTCCTCCGCGTCTCTCGCGCGCGTGACCACCGCCGTCCGAGACGCCGGCCCGCTGTCGTCGGTGGAGGCCGCCGAGCAGCTCGGGATGTCACGCGTCGCCGCCCGCCGCTACCTCGAACATCTCGCCGACGAGGGGCTCGTGGAGCGCGTTCCCCGCTACGGCGGCCGGGGTCGACCGGAGACCGAGTACCGCTGGCAGCGGTGACGGCCCCGCCCGCACCGGCGACGTTGACGGCGCGCGCGTCCGTCAGCCGCGCGGCTCCGCGACCCGCCGACTCTCGCCGCCGCCGGGCAGCTCCACGTATCCCTCGTGCTTCGCGGTGAGGGCGTCGCCGGCCGTACGCCCGCGGACCCGCCGCCACGCCCACGGCAGGGCGTCGCGCGTGAGCCAGGCTCCGGGGGGCGGCACCTCCTCGTCGGCGTGCAGCGCGGCATCCAGAGCGCCGAGCGCGTCGGCGTCGCGCACGCCGAGCGCGTGGGCGACGCGGTAGGCCAGCAGGCGATGTCCGTGCGAGCTCAGATGGACCTTGTCGTGCGCCCAGTTGCCGAGGTCCTCGATCCCCACGAGCTCCGCTCCGCCGACGAAGGTCGCGCCCTGTCTCGCCGCGACCTTCTGCAAGGCATCCGCATAGCGGACGAACCGGCGCACGAGGAGCGCCGCCGGGCGCCGCTGCGGCAGGAACGGCGCGATGACGACCACCGCGGCGCCCTGTGCGCGCAGCGCCGCGACCGCCGTCTCGACCGCGCGCGCAAGCCCGTCGGGGTCGGCGGTGGCGCCGACGAGGTCGTTGGCTCCGATCAGCACGGTCGCGAGATCGGGGCGCAGCTCGATCGCCCGCGGGAGCTGCTCGGAGAGGAGATCGGCCACGCGCCGACTGCGGACGGCGAGGTTCGCGTAGCGCAACGGATGTGCGCTGCGCTCCGCGAGGATCGTGGCGAGTCGGTCGGCCCAGCCCCGCACCTCGCCGGCCGGCATGCGCGACGTGTCCCACAGCCCCTCGGTGATCGAGTCGCCGAGAGCCACGAACCGCCCCGGCGACGGCGCGGGCGGCGCGGCGACGGGGGTCGCCTCTCCCGCATTCTGCGCACGGGCGGTCTCGTAGTGCGCGACGAGCTCATCGACGAGCACCGGCCATGTGCGCCCGTTCACGGCAGCACGTGCCGCCACGCCGAACGCGCGGCGCTTCGCCTCGTCGCCCGCGAGGTCGCTCACCCGCGCGCGCAGATCGTCCAGGTCACCCGGGCGGTACAGCCATCCGTCGACGCTGGAGCGGACGAGATCGACCGGCCCGCCGACGCCGGTCGCGACCACGGGCACACCGCTCGCGTGCGCCTCCTGGATCGTCTGGCCGAACGTCTCGCTCTCCCCGGGGTGGACGAACACGTCGAAGCTCGCGACGGCCTGGGCGAGTTCGAGACCGGAGAGATGCCCGCAGAAGAGGGCCTCCGGCATCCGCTGCTCGAGCCGTGAGCGCAGCGGACCGTCGCCGACGATGACGAGCCGGATGCCGGGAACCTCGCTCAGCGCGGCGAGGTCCTCCACCTGCTTCTCGGCGGCGAGGCGCCCCACGTACCCGACGATCACCCGGCCGGGCGCGATGTGCGCGCGCCACGCGTCACTGCGCCGTTCGGGACGGAACCGCTCGGTGTCCACGCCACGCGCCCACAGGTGCGTGCGCGAGACGCCGAGCGCGTCGAGCTGACGCAGCGACGACGCCGACGGCGCGAGGGTCAGCGTCGCGCGCCGGTGCAGGCGCGCGACGTGCGCCGCCGTGAAGGCCGTCGCCCGCGGAAGCCCGTACCGCCGTGTGTACGCGACGACGTCGGTCTGGTAGACCGCGACGGTGGGCAGGCGCAGGGACTCGGCAGCGGCGAGCGCGCGCCAGCCGAGAGCGAACGGCGACGCAAGATGCACGACGTCCGGTTCGAAGTCCCGCAGGATGCCGGCCAGCCGACCGGCGCGCGCGAGCGCTACCCGCACCTGCGGGTAGCCGGGCAGCGGCACCGACGGCAGCAGGGTGGCGTCCGTTCCGGTCGCCGCGCCGGGTGCGCCGGGTGCGATGATCAGGGTCTCGTGCCCGCGCTCCTCGAGATGGCGCACGGCATGGAGGACGGAGCCGGTGACCCCGTTCATATGAGGCAGGAACGACTCGGCGACGAACGCGACTCTCATGAGTCCAGCGTCGCGCTGCGCGGCTCCCACGACATCGCGGCGCAGGCCTCATCGCCGAGTCTTCGCCGGATGCTCCCCTGCCGGACACCTGCGTGTCGCTTGGGACGACGCCGTTTTCACGCCGTTCATGCGCACGTGGTAGGCAGGTCGAGTGATCGCCCCGTGGCTGGAGTCCCTCGCCGCGTCGCCGTGGGCGCTCGTCCTGATGTTCGCACTGGTCGTCGCGGACGCGCTGCTCGTGGTCGTCCCCGGTGAGGCCGCGGTGACGGCGTTCGGCGCCCTCGCCATCGCACACGGCACCCCTCCCCTGTGGGCGGTGATCGTCGTCGCGGCATCCGCAGCGCTCTGCGGCGATGCGCTCTGCTACCTCGTCGGCCGCACCGTCGGAACGACGCGGTGGGCCTGGATGCGCGGTCCGCGCGTCCAGGCGGCATTCGCGTGGGCGGCTCGGCGGCTCGACGGGAACGCCGCTGTCGTCCTGTTCACGGCGCGTTTCATCCCCTTCGCGCGCCTCGCCGTCGGCGTCACAGCGGGCGCGACGGGCGTCCGGGCGGCACGCTTCTTTCCGCTCGCCGCGTGTGCGGCGACGGCGTGGGCGGCATATCAGGCGCTCGTCGGCGCGGTGATCGCCGCGATCGTCCCGGGCGGCCCGGTCGTCGTCGTGGCGGTGTCCGTCGCGGTCGCCATCGCCTTCGGCATGACGATCGACGCGCTACTCGCGCGGAGGGTCGGCCCTCAGGTGCCGAGTGCGTCCGCCGTCCAGTCGCGTGGTCCGTCGGAGCCGGCCGGGTAGTCCTCGATCGGCACCTCGCCGCGACGCCAGGCGTCGCGGATCGGCTGCACGATCCGCCAGCACTCCTCGGCGGCGTCACCGCGCACGGACAGCATCGCGTCACCGTCGAGGATCGCCGCGAGCACCTCCACGTAGGCGCGGTGGGACCCCAACCCGAGGTCGGCCTCGAGCGTCGCCCGGTGCAGCGCGAAGGGATCGTCGCCGCCGTTGACCGAGACCTCGAGGGCGAGGCGATCGGGCCCCAGCGAGATGCGGACGACTCCGCCGCTCGCGTCGCCCGTGAACCCCGTCGGCAGGTGGCGCACGGGACGCAGCACCACCGTGATCTCAGCCGTCTGCGCGCCGAGCGCCTTGCCGGAGCGAAGCGTGAACGGCACCCCCGCCCAGCGGGCGTTACGCACCTCGAAGACGACCTGAGCGAGCGTCTCCGTCTCGAGCGCGGGATCGACGCCGGGCTCGTCGACGTAGGCGGGGAGGTCCTCACCGCCCGCCCGCCCCGCGGTGTAGCGGGCGCGGTGCGAGAAGCGCACCGGGTTGTCCTCCCAGACGTGTACGGCCCGGAGGACGGCCGCGGTCGCCGAGCGCACGTCCTCGGCCGACAGCGCCGCGGGCGGCTCCATCGCGAGGACGGCGAGCACCTGCAGCAGATGGCTCTGGATCATGTCGTCGAGTGCGCCCGCGTGATCGTAGAACGCGGCGCGCCCCTCGAGACCGAGCGTCTCGTCGAAGCGGATCTCGACACGGTCGACGTGCTCGGCGGACCAGATCGCCTCGAACACGCGGTTCGCGAAGCGCACGCCGAGGATGTCGAGGACCGTCGAGCGCCCGAGGAAGTGATCCACGCGGAAGATGCGCTCCTCGGGCAGGAGCGCGGCGAGGATGCCGTTCAGCTTGCGCGCGCTCTCCTCGTCATCGCCGAACGGCTTCTCCAGCGCGAGGATCGCGTCGGCGGGGAGATCTCCCGGCGAGAGCGCCGCGCACGCCGTCGCGGCAGCGGCGGGCGGCACGGCGAAGTACAGCACGAGGCGCCCCTCTGGAGCGTCCCGGATCACGCGGCGCAACCCCGGCGCCGTCGTCGCATCGACGGAGAGGTACGGGGTGGATGCCACGGAGGCGAACGCCTCCTCGGCGCCGGCCTCGCGGAAGGCATCGCGCACGCGCCGCCGCCACTGCGCATCGCTGAGCTCGGTCCGTCCCGCTCCGACGAGATGGATGCGCCGGTCGGGTTGCGCCTGCAGCAACTCGGCGAGCGCCGGCAGCAGGAGCCGCCGGGTCAGGTCGCCGCTCGCACCGATGATCACCAGGGTCTGCTCACCGCTCATGCCGCCCACGATAGGCCCGCGCGCCGCCCGCGCGCAGGGGGCAGAATCGACACGTGCCGGTCAGCTACACTCCCCCGCCCCTCGCGGACTACGCCCTCCTCAGCAACAGCCGTACCGCGGCCCTCGTCTCGCGGGGCGGCGCGGTCGACTGGTTGTGCCTGCCGCGCTTCGACGCGGCGTCGGTGTTCGGAGCCCTCCTCGGCGGCGCCGAGCAGGGGCAGTGGCTGCTGCGTCCCGCGGATCCCGGTGCGCGCGCAGAGCGCCGGTACGACGGCGACACGTTCACGCTCGTGACACGGTGGACGACCGCCACCGGCGTCGCCGAGGTGCGCGACTGCCTCATCGTCCCGCCGCACGGCCACGAGCCGGACCACCGGGTCGATCTCGTGCGGCGGATCGTCGGCGTCGGCGGCGTCGTGACGTTCGCGCAGGAGCTGCGCCTTCGCTTCGACTACGCCCGCGCCCTGCCGTGGCTGCGACAGACCGGCGATGTCGACGCTCCGGAGCTGACGGCCATCGCCGGACCGGATGCCGTCGTCCTGCGGGGAGCCCAGGTGGATGCCTCCGACCACGTCCACCGCGGCGAGATCGCCGTCACGGCGGGCGAGACGCGCGACCTCGTGCTGACGTGGCATCCGTCACACCGCCCCGCGCCCGCGCCGCTCGATGTCGACGACGCCATCGCACATACCGAGGACTGGTGGGCGCAGTGGGCTGCGCACATCCGCGTCGAGGGCCCCCACCGCGACGTCGTCGTCCGCTCCCTGCTGACACTCCGCGCTCTCACCCACCGCGACACCGGCGGGATCATCGCGGCACCGACGACATCGCTGCCCGAGCAGTTCCAGGGTGCACGCAACTGGGACTACCGGTATGTGTGGCTGCGGGACGCCTCGCTCACGATCGAGGTCCTCCTCGCGCACGGGTTCCAGCACGTCGTGGAGCACTGGCGGCTCTGGCTGCTGCGCGCCATCGCGGGCGACCCCGCCGATCTGCAGATCGTGTACGGCATCGCGGGCGAGCGGGATCTCCTCGAGCGGGAGCTCCCGTCGCTCCCGGGCTACCGGGGAGCCGCGCCGGTGCGCATCGGCAACGGCGCGGCGACCCAGTACCAGGCCGACGTCATCGGCGAGGTCCTCTCCGCGCTCGCGGCGGCGCGCGACGACGGTGCGCCCGAGGCGGAGCTGTCCTGGCCGCTCGAGCGCGCGCTCCTGCGCCGCGCGGAGGCGCATCTCGACGAGCCGGACCGCGGCATCTGGGAGATCCGCGGCAACCCCCGCATGTTCACGCACTCCCGCGCGATGGTGTGGGCAGCGTTCGACCGCGGCATCCGGGGCGTGCGCGCTCACGGCTTGACCGGGCCGGTGACGCGCTGGGAGGAGATCCGCGCGCGCCTGCGCGAGGAGATCGACAGCCGGGGTGTGAGCCGTGACGGGCACTTCGTCCAGCACCGCGACACGGATGCCGTGGACGCGTCCCTCCTGCTCCTGCCGATCTACGGATTCTGCGCACCCGACGACCCGCGCATGCTCGCGACCGTCGCCGAGATCGAGCGCACGCTCATGCCGGACGGACTCGTCCTGCGCTATCGCACCGAGTCGGGCGTCGACGGGCTGGACGGAGAGGAGAACCCGTTCCTCGCCTGCTCGCTGTGGCTCGTGGAGCAGTACGCGGCGACGGGGCGTGCGGCCGACGCGCGTGCGCTGCTCGACCGCGTCTGCGCCTGCGCGAACGATGTGGGGCTCTTCTCCGAAGAGTTCGACGTGCGCGCGGGGCGCCAGGCGGGGAACATGCCGCAGGCGCTCACCCACCTCGCCCTCGTCCGCGCGGCCACCGCCGTCAGCCGCACCGACTGACACGCGAGACGACGGGTTCCGGTGGGGCATGGCCGGGAGGCGTGCGCGCCTGCCGGACAATGGAGACGTGACCCGACTCCCCCGCATCGCCATGCCCGCCCGCCTCTCCGACGCCGAGGGCGCCGATGCCCGCGTCGGCCTCGCGAACGCGATCTTCGACGACGTCGCCGCGCTCGTCCGCGCCGAGGAACTCGACGTCGTCGTGGTGCGGGACGCCGACCTCGCGGGCTTCGACGGGGTCGTCCTCCCCGGCGGCGGCGACATCGATCCCGCGCGGTACGGCGGCGACACCGCGGCATCCGTGTACGACGTCAATCCGGCGCAGGACGACCTCGACCTCGCCGTCGTCGCCGCGGCCGTCACCGCGGGCCTGCCGATCCTCGGAGTGTGCCGCGGACTCCAGGTGTTGAACGTCGCGTTCGGGGGCACGCTCATCGAGGACATCGCGGCGGGCGAGGGCGTCGCGGCTGTGCGGCACACGCCCGGCGACGACGGCTGCGGCGCGCTCGAGTGGACGTGGCATCCCGTCACGATCGCGAGCCCGTCTCGACTGCATGCCGAAGTGGATGCCGACGAGATCGCGGTCGCGTCGGGCCACCATCAGGCGATCCGCGCCCTCGGGGAGGGACTGCGCGCGACGGCGGTCGCCGCCGACGGCATCGTCGAGGCCGTCGAGCACGTGGAGCTGCCGATCATCGCCGTGCAGTGGCATCCCGAAGCCGAGGGGACCCCCGCGCATCTCGCGGGAGCCCCCTTCGCCGTCTTCGCCGACCTCGTGCGCGCCCGGCCCGTCAGGCGGTGAGGTCCGCCCCGTCAGGCCGTGAGACTACTCTCCGGCGAGACCTCCGAGCAGGTGCCCGCCGCCGGACGCGGCCTCGCCGCCCATGAGGCGCTGGAAGCTGCCGAGGTAGTTCGCGGGGTCGAACGGATCGCCGCCCGTCGCGGGCTCACGGCGGGCGACGGCCTCGGCGAGCTCGCGGGCGCCCTTCTCGACGCGGGCGCTGAGCGGCGCGACCTGGTCGGCCGCCCCTCCCCAATCGCTCGAGGCGGCGAACACGCCCGTCGACACGGCATCGGCGTGGAGGTAGGCGAACAGCGGCCGGATCGCGTAGTCGATCGCGAGCGAGTGACGCGCCGTCCCGGCGTTGGCTCCGATGAGCACGGGCATGCCGGTGAGGGCATCGGGATCGAGCACATCGATGAACGACTTGAACAGCCCCGAATAGCTCGTCGAGAAGATCGGCGTCACGACGATGAGTGCGTCGGCGGAGACGACCGTGTTGATCGCCGACTCGAGCGCCGGCGGCGCGAACCCGGTCAGCAGGTTGTTCGTGATGTCGTGCGCGAGGTCGCGCAGCTCGATCGTGTCGACGGATGCCGCGATGTCCCGCTCCGCGAGCTGAGCGACCGTCGCCGCGGCGAGCCGGTCGGCGAGCATGCGCGTCGAGGACGGGTTCGACAGCCCCGCCGAGACGACGGCGATCCGGCGCGCGGTCATCGTGACGCCGCCGCTCCGAATGCGGCGCCGGCGGGGCTCGCCGACGACACCACGTCCTGGTAGGGCGAGGGACCGGACAGGTTGTCGCCGCGGTTGGCGCGCGGTGTCGCCTGGCGGCTCGGGCCGTCGCCGTAGGTCGCCGTCACGCGCGCCGCATGCGTCGGCGCGTCGGGGACGTTCGCCGGGCGGTTCTGCGCGAGTTCGCGACGCAGCACCGGCACGACCTCGCCGCCGAGGAAGTCGAGCTGCTCGAGCACGGTCTTCAGCGGGAGCCCGGCGTGGTCCATGAGGAACAGCTGCCGCTGGTAGTCGCCGAAGAGATCCCGCATGCCGGCGTAGCGATCGATGACCTGCTGCGGCGAGCCGACCGTCAGCGGCGTCATCTCGCTGAAGTCCTCGAGCGACGGGCCGTGCCCGTACACCGGCGCGTTGTCGAAGTACGGGCGGAACTGGTTCACGGCATCCTGCGAGTTCTTCGCGATGAACGCCTGGCCGCCGAGTCCGACGATCGCCGTCTCGGGCGCGCCGTGGCCATAGTGCTCCCAGCGCTGGCGGTAGAGGCCGATGAGCCGCTGGTAGTGCTCGGCGGGCCAGAAGATGTTGTTCGCGAAGAAGCCGTCGCCGTAGTAGGCGGCCTGCTCGGCGATCTCCGGCGTGCGGATCGAGCCGTGCCACACGAACGGCGCCACGCCGTCGAGGGGGCGCGGGGTCGCCGTGAATCCCTGCAGAGGCGTGCGGAACTTCCCCTCCCAGTCGACGACGTCCTCACGCCACAGCTTGTGCAGCAGCGCGTAGTTCTCGATCGCGAGCGGCAGCCCCTGGCGGATGTCCTTGCCGAACCACGGGTAGACGGGGCCCGTGTTGCCGCGACCCATCATGAGGTCCATGCGGCCGCCGGAAAGGTGCTGCAGCATCGCGTAGTCCTCGGCGATCTTCACCGGGTCGTTGGTCGTGATGAGCGTCGTCGAGGTCGAGAGGATCAGCCGCTCGGTCTGCGCGGCGAGGTAGGCGAGCGTCGTCGTCGGCGAAGACGACCAGAACGGCGGGTTGTGGTGCTCGCCGAGGGCGAAGACGTCGAGGCCCACCTCTTCCGCATGCTTGGCGATCGTGACGGATGCCTGAATGCGCTCGGCCTCGCTCGGGGTGTGCCCCGTGGTCGGATCCTGCGTGATGTCGCTGACCGTCATGATGCCGAACTGCATCTGCTGCGCCATCGGCTGCTGCTCGTCCACGGTTTCCCTGCCTTCCGGATGCCTCGGCATCCAATACATGCAAATGAATGTATCTGATCCAACGCGGCGACGTCCAGGTTATTCCCGGCGAGTAGGGTTGCCTGCGATGACTCAGCCGCCCGCGCCGCCTGCCCCGACCACCGGCACGACGCCGAAGGTGAAGCGCCGGGTCCCGCTGTGGGACAACGCCCGCTTCGCCTGCGTCGTGCTCGTGGTCCTCGGGCACGCGACCCAGCGACTGACCTACGACAGCGATGTCGCGCTCGGTCTGTACCTGCTCGTCTACGCCTTCCACATGCCGGCGTTCGCGATCATCTCGGGCTACTTCTCGAAGTCGGACGCGCCCAGCCGCCGCCAGATGGCGCGTGTCATGACAGACATCGTCGCCCCGTACGTCATCTTCGAGGCGCTGTGGACCCTGACGAAGTGGCTCGTCGAGGGTCGGGCGAATCCGAACTTCACCGAGCCGTCGTGGACGCTCTGGTTCCTGCTCGCCCTCGCGATCTTCCGCCTGATCCTGCCCTACCTGGCGCTGCTGCGCTGGCCGCTGCTGTGGACGGTGGTCATCTCGATCGCCGCCGGGTACTGGTCGAACGTCGACTCGACCCTGTCGCTCTCGCGCACCCTGGGGCTCCTGCCCTTCTTCACGCTGGGGTGGTGGCTCGCGCACCATGACGTCGTGGCGCGTCTGCGGCTGCTGCAGCGCCGCCGACTGTGGGTGCGCGTGGGCGCGCTCGCCCTGTTCGCCCTCACGGGGTTCATCGCCTGGTTCTTCGTCGACACGTGGCGCGCCGTGAACCTGCGTGAATGGCTCTTCTACGACGAGAGCTACGCCGACCTCGGCGGCCCGTGGTGGTCGGGTGCGGTGCGTCTCGCGCTCATGGCGATCGCCCTCGTGCTGAGCGTCGCGTTCTTCGCGCTCGTGCCGCGCGGCACGTACTGGTGGTCGCACTTCGGCCAGTACACGATGTACGTCTACCTGCTGCACTCGTTCGTGCTCTACCCGTTCCGCGAGAGCGGAGTCCTGCGCGACGCCGAGCCGACATGGCTCTGGCTGCCGGCGGTCATCGTGCTGTCCGTGGTCATCGCGCTGGCCCTCGCCACGAAGCCCGTGCGGACGGTGTTCCGCCCCCTCATCGAGCCGCGGCCGGCGTGGCTGTTCGCCGATCCGGCGCTCGCCGGACGCGAGGGGCACCGCAACGATCCGACGGGCTCGCGGCGATCCCGCTAGGCGGTCCCGCTAAGCGTCGGGCGTCCCGGGCCGCTATCCCCGCGCAGCGCGCGGATCATCGCCGCGAGAATCCGGCGCGCGTCCTCCTGCTCGGCATCGGTGAGCTCGGAGAGCATCCGACGCTCCACCGAGCGCACCGCGAGGCTCGCCTCCTCGAGGCGCCGTCGCCCCCGTGCCGTCAAGCGGGTCGGAAGCGTCCTGCCCACCGGCGGCTCTGCCGGGCGCGTCACGCTGCCCTCGCGCTCCAGCTGGCGCAGCAGGACGTTCATGGACTGCCGCGTCACGAACGTCCCGCGGGCGAGCTCGGAGTTCGACAGGCCAGGGCGCTGAGCCAGCAACTCGAGGCAGGAGTAGTGCGTGACCGTCATCCCCAGCGGCTGCAGCACCTCCTCCATCGCCGCTCGCAGGGCGCTCGACGCCTCCTTCAGCCGATAGCCGAGGGACGTCTGCAGTTCGATGCGCTCATCGTTTTGACCCATGTCAGTAGTCTGACATACACTCATGTGTGTCAGAAAACTGACACGACAGTGAGGAGCACGACCATGACCGCCACCGGCCCCGATTTCATCTCCCTCCAGGTCCGCGACCTCTCGGTGTCGCAGGCGTTCTACGAGCAGTACCTGGGGCTCGTGCGCTCGCCGGCCGGTCCGCCGCACGCGGTCGTGTTCGAGACGACGCCGATCGCGTTCGCCCTGCGCGACATCGTCCCCGGCACCGACCTCGACGCCGCCGCCCAGCCCGGCATCGGCGTCGCCATCTGGCTGCACACCACCGACGTGCAGGCGATCCACGACGCTCTCGTCGCCGACGGGCGGGACATCGCCGCCGCTCCCATCGACGGTCCGTTCGGGAGGACGTTCACCTTCACGGACCCCGACGGATACCTCATCACGCTGCACGACCGCGCCTGACGGGGCAGACGCCCTCGCGGCTTCATCGGACGCAACATTCGCGCGTCCGCGCCGGGGGCGTCCTAGCCTCGGTTCATGACCGACTTGAATCTGCCGATCCTCGACCTCTCCCAGCTCGACGACGGACCCGAGGCGGCCGCCGCGTTCCGGAGCGCGCTGCGCGACGCGACGCACGACGTCGGCTTCTTCTACCTGACCGGTACGGGGGTCACGCCCGAGCTCGAGGCGCGACTGCACCGCACCGCGCGCGCGTTCTTCGACCTGCCCGAGGCCGACAAGCTCGCGATCGAGAACGTGAACAGCCCGCACTTCCGCGGCTACACGCGCGTCGGCGGCGAGCGCACGCAGGGCCAGGTCGACTGGCGCGAGCAGATCGACATCGGCCCCGAGCGGGACGCCGTGGACGACGAGGATGCGCCGGACTTCGCGCGCCTGATCGGCCCGAACCTCTGGCCCGACGCGCAGCCCGAGCTGCGCGAGGTCGCGACCGAGTGGCAGGAGCACCTCGCGGGCGTCGCGCGCAAGCTGCTGCGAGCCTGGGCGCTGACCCTCGGCGCCCCGGAGAGCTACTTCGACGAGCACTTCGGCGAGCCGGCGACGCTGCTGAAGATCGTCCGCTACCCGGGTTCGCGCGAGCCGGAGCCCCAGCAGGGCGTCGGGGCGCACAAGGACGCGGGCGTGCTGACGCTGCTCTGGGTCGAGCCCGGAAAGGGCGGCCTGCAGGTGCAGCGGGACGGGACCTGGGTGGATGCCCCGTCGGTCCCGGGCGCGTTCGTCGTGAACATCGGCGAGATGCTCGAGTACGCGACCGGCGGCTACCTGATCGCGACGAACCATCGCGTCGTCTCGCCGCGCTACCCCGACGACCGGATCTCGGTGCCGTACTTCTTCAACCCGGCGCTCGACTCGCGTCTGCCGCTGATCGAACTGCCCGCCGAGCTCGCGGCGCAGGCCCGCGGAGTGACGCAGGATCCCACCAACCCGATCCACGCCCTCTACGGCGAGAACGCGCTCAAGTCGCGCCTGCGCGCCCACCCCGACGTCGCCGAGCGCTGGCACGCCGACCTGCTCGCCTCGCGCGCCTAGGCATCCCGCCGGGAATGACGAGAGCCGCCCCACACCGTGGGGCGGCTCTCCAAGAATGTTTCGCGCGATTGAACGCTGGACGCTGATGCTTAGCGGCGAAGACCCAGACGCTCGATGAGCGAGCGGTAACGGTTGATGTCGACATCCTGCAGGTAACCCAGCAGGCGACGGCGCTGACCGACGAGCAGGAACAGCCCACGACGCGAGTGGTGGTCGTGCTTGTGCTCCTTGAGGTGCTCGGTGAGATCCTTGATGCGCTGCGTCAGCATCGCGACCTGCACCTCGGGGGATCCGGTGTCACCGGGGTGCGTCGCGTACTCTTCGATGATCGCCTTCTTGACGTCTGCTTCCAGTGCCATAGGTGATCCCCTTCCTCTTTGTTGCGCGGCGCCCGACGCCTGATACGTGGGCTCTCTTTCTCCGCGGCCGATCCAACGGCAACCTGAAGAGTCTACCAGCGCACGGATGCCACGGCGAATCCCGTCGGCGCGGCTGCCGGTAGCCTCGATGAGTGAGTACCCCCAAGCGCCTGCCGCGTCTGCGGCGCGAGCATTTCATCGATCTGCGACCGTTCCGTGTGAGCCCCGCCTTCGCGCGGCTGTGGGTCGGGTCGACGCTCGCCGGTCTCGGCGGCCAGCTCACGATCGTCGCCGTCATGCTGCACGTCTACGAACTGACCGGCGACACCTTCGCCGTCTCGATGGTCGCCGTCGTCGGTCTCGTCCCCATGGTCATCGCCGGCCTCTACGGCGGAATGCTGGCGGATGCCTTCGACCGCCGCCTCGTCGCTCTGCTCGCGGCATCCGTGACCTTCGTCTCGACGCTGCTCCTCGCGATCCTCGCGTGGTCGGGGCACGAGAGCGTGGCGTGGCTGTTCGTCCTGTCCGCGGTCAACTCTTCGGCGAACTCGATCGTCGGTGCGACGAAGTCGGCGATCACGCCGCGCCTCCTCCCCCGCGAGCTGCTGCCGGCGGCCGCCGCGCTCCAGGGCATCACGGTGGGGATCATGGTGATGGCAGGGCCGGCTCTCGCGGGAGTGCTCGTCGCGTTCACCGGCTACGCGTGGACGTACTCGATCGACGTCGTCCTCATGACGAGCCTGTTCCTGGGCCTGTGGACGCTGCCGCGCATCCGCCCCGAGGGCGAGATCGTCCGCCCGGGGCTGGAGTCGCTGCGTGACGGGCTGCGGTTCCTGAAGCGCGCGCCGAACATCCGCCTGCAGTACATCCTCGACATCACGGCGATGACCTTCGGCCATCCGATCGCGCTGTTCCCCGCGATCGGAGCCGTGCTCCTGGGCGGCGGCGCGATCACGACCGGCGCTCTCACCGCCGCGATCGCGGCCGGCGCCTTCATCTCGAGCCTGTTCTCCGGCCCGATCGGGCGCTACCGGTGGCACGGCATCGGCATCCAGCGTTCGATCCAGGTGTTCGGTGCGGCGACGGCACTGTTCGGCCTCGTGCTCGTCGCGGGCGCGCTCGGCTGGTTCGCTCCGGCCGCGGTCGACGAATCCCACGCGAACCTCGTTCTCATCGTGCTCGCGATGATCGCGCTCGCTCTCACGGGCGCGGCCGACAACGTCAGCGCGATCTACCGGTCGACGATGATGCAGGCGGCCGTTCCCGACACGATGCGCGGGCGCCTCCAGGGGGTGTTCATGGTCGTCGTCGCGGGCGGACCGCGTATCGGGGCACTGTACGCGGGCACCCTCGCGACGCTCACCGCGCTGTGGGTGCCCTCCCTCGTCGGCGGGCTCCTCATCGTCGCGCTCGTCGGCGTGCTGGTGCGGTTCAACCCCGGCTTCCGCTCGTACGACGCGGAGCACCCCGTCCCGTAACACCGCCTCGCAGACTGCCGCACTCCGGCGGATATCGGCCATCGTGCTGCCGCACGGGTCATCGTGTCCGCGATGCGGGCTATCGTCGCCTCGTGACCTCGCCCTCCCTCTCTGCAGCGCCCGCCGCGCCGGCGTCGATCGCCGTGCAGTTCATCCTGTGCGGAATCGTCTGGGGGTCGAGCTTCCTGTTCATGAAGGTCGCCCTGGAGGGGATGTCGCCCGCGCAGGTCGTCTGGGGGCGGTTGCTCCTCGGGGCCATCACCCTCGGCGTCTTCGTCGCCCTGCGTCGAGAGCGGCTGCCGCGACGCGTGGCCGTCTGGGGGCACATGACCGTCCTCGCCGTCTCGTTCTGCGTCGTGCCGTTCCTGCTCTTCTCCTGGGCGCAGCAGCACGTCACCAGCGGCCTCGCGAGCATCTACAACGCCACGACGCCGATCATGACGGCGATCATGGCGTGGCTCGTCTTCCGCGTCGAGCGGCTCAAGATCGGCCAGATCATCGGCATCCTGGTGGGGATCCTCGGTGTCATGGTCATCATCGCGCCATGGCAGGGCCTCGATCTCTCGCAGAGCCTCGTCGCCCAGCTGACGATCCTCGGCGCGACGGCCTGCTACGGCTTCAGCCTCGCCTACATGCGACGGTTCACGTCGAATACCGGCATGAGCGCGCTCGTGTTCTCGTTCCTCAACATCGGGATCGCCGCGGTGATCATGCTCGCCCTCACGCCCGTGCTCGTGCTGACGCCGGTGCGCCTCGACGTGTGGGTCGTCGGCAGCGTCGTCCTTCTCGGATGCCTGGGCACCGGCATCGCGTACATCTGGAACCAGAACGCGCTCCGGGCGTGGGGCCCGACGCGCGCATCGACCGTCACCTACATCACGCCCGTCGTCGGGGTGCTTCTGGGGGTCGTCATCCTCGGCGAGACGCTGACCTGGAACGAGCCGGTCGGCGCACTCGTCGTGTTCGTCGGCATCCTGCTCGCGCAGAACCGGCTGCGACCGCCGCGGCGGAGCGGAAAAACGACGGGAGCGGATGCCGCACCGGCGACATCCGCTCCCGTGAGACCGCCCGCGGCGGGGCCGGTCAGCTCCCTCACGCCTGGATCGAACCCTGCAGGTCGAGGGTGATCGTGACGTCCTTGCCGACGAGCACGCCGCCCGACTCGAGCGCCGCGTTCCAGGTGAGGCCGAAGTCCTCGCGGTTGACGACGGTCTTCGCCGTCGCGCCGGCCTTGTAGTTGCCGTACGGGTCGGTGCCGAAGCCGCCGAACTCGAGCTCGAACGTGACGGGCTTGGTGACACCGTGCATCGTCAGGTCGCCGTCGACGAGGAAGTCGCCGCCCTCGTAGCGAACGCCCGTGGAGACGAAGTCGATCGTCGGATAGGTCTCGACGTCGAAGAAGTCGGCCGAACGCAGGTGGTTGTCGCGGTTCTGGTCGTTCGTCGAGATCGACGCGGCATCCACCGACGCCGTGACCTTCGCCTCGAGGGGGTTCTCGGGCGCTTCGATCGTGGCGCTCTTGAGCCCGAACTCGCCGCGGACCTTCGAGATCATCATGTGGCGCAGGCTAAAGGTCACCTCACTGTGCGAGGGGTCGAGCACCCAGGTGCCCGCCTTGTAGCCCGGAACGTCGACGGTCGTGGTGGAGTCGGTCATGGTTTTCCTTCGGTGAGACGGAAGATGGTCTGCGGGGTGAAACGCCCCCGCAGACCATCTATTCCCGCGAATATAAAGTTCTTCTGAACGCTCAGCCGACCGCGAGCAGATCGATGATGAAGATCAGGGTCTTGCCGCCGAGGAAATGCCCGCCCGCGGGCCCGTAGGCGAGGTGCGGCGGGATCACGAGCTCGCGGCGACCGCCGACCTTCATCCCCGGGATGCCGTCCTGCCAGCCCTGGATGAGACCACGCAGCGGGAACTGGATGGACTCGCCACGGCCCCACGACGAGTCGAACTCCTCGCCCGACTCGTACTCGACGCCGGCGTAGTGGACGGTGACGTTGTCGCCGGGCTTCGCCTCGGCCCCGTCGCCGACGATGAGGTCGCGGATCACGAGATCGGCGGGCGCGGGGCCCACGGGGGCGTCGAACTCGGGCTTCGTGCGGTCTTGTGTCATGCATCCATCCAAGCACGGATGCCGGGGATTGACAGACTCAACGCCCGGTGCCGCGGCGATGCCTGCGTGTCTCCCGGGCGTTGAGTTGGTCTGTCGTGCCCCCATTCTCAGCGCCCCGCTCGCGGGTGTCAAGGCATCCGCCCGACCGATGCGCGGTCGATGCGCGGTCGATGCGCGGTCACTGCGCCAGCAGTGCGGCGCGCGCCGAGGTCGCGCGCGCGAGGAGCGCGCGCTCGTCCTCGACCGAGTGCGGGTCGCGCCCGGTGCGGGTGCGCTCGCGCGCGGCAGCGAGGGACGTGGCATCCCGGATGAAGGCTGTCATCGCCGGGGACCGGTCGCCGGGAAGTGTGCGCGCCCACGCGCGGGCGCGGCGTCGGCCCGCCGGAGTCGCGAGCAGATCGACCTCGGCGGGGGTGAACCAACCCGCGGCGGCGTACTCTCCCAGCCGTGCCCGCGTCACTCGCGCCTCTTCGCGCCGGAGCGCGACGACGCCCAGCACGAACGCCACGAACAGCGGCACCTGGAGAGTGACGTAGAGGTGGAAGAAGTCCGCGAACAGCGCCGACCCGTTCCAGAGCGCGTGCAGCGCCGCGCCGCACAGCATGCCGACCAGTCCTGTCGCGGCTGCGCCCCCGGCGGTCGCTCCGCGCCGGGCGGCGAGACCCAGGGCGTACCCCGTGATCGCAGTGAACATGACGTGAGCGAACGGCGACAGGATGCCGCGAAGGAAGAACGTGAATGCCGTGTCCGAGACCCCGCCCTCGATGAGGCTGGTCGCGAAATAGAGGATGTTCTCGGTGAACGCGAAGCCCGCTCCGACGAGCGCACCGTAGACGACGCCGTCCACCGGTCCGTCGAACGTGCGGCGCCCGAAGACGAAGACCAGGAAGACGCCGAGGCCCTTGGCGAACTCCTCGACGAGCGGTGCCTGGATCACGGACGACAGGGCGTCCCGCACGGGGTCGTCGGGGGTGACCGGGAGGAGCACCGAGAGCGCGACGTCGACGCCGAGCGCGATCGCGACCGCGGCCACGGCGCCCCATGCGACGGCGAAGACCACGAGGGAGGCCGGCTCCGGCTCCCACCGGTCCACGATCCGCACCGCCCACAGCACGCCCACGAGCGGGATCAGGGCGAGCGCGAAGCCGACGACCGACGCCACGACGCCGAGATACGTGAGGACGTAGGCGACGACCCCGATGAGGACGACGAGCAGCACCGCGAACACCCAGATCGGTGCGGCGCGGCCGCGGCGCGGCATCGGGGGCATCGGCGCACCGACGGGAGCGGGCGACACCGGCGCGGGCGCGATCGGTGCGGGCACGGCGGATGCGGGCTGGGCCAGCGGCGAGGGGTGGCTCATGGCGATCAGCCTAGAGGTGAGCGTCGGCGCGCCCGCACTCGCGGGTAGCCTGGACGAATGCGTTTCGCCCACCTCCGGCTGCCCGACTCTCTCGCGCCCGGGTCTCTCGTGCCCGGGTCTCTCGCGCCCGAGCTCGCCGTCGTCGTCGGCGACCGCGCCGTCGTCGTCGGCGCGCTGTTCGAGGGGGCGCCGCGCGCACTGCAGCAGCTCATCGACGGGGGCGACGAGCTGCTCGCACGGGTGCGCGAGGCGGCTGCCGCCGGGTCCGACACACTGGCGGACGCACCGTCGGTGGCGCTGGCCGACGCCGTCTTCGCGCCCGCCGTGACCGCTCCCCCCATCGTCCTCGCGATCGGGCTCAACTACGCGGCGCACTCGAGCGAGCTCGGGCTCAAGGCCGACACCGCGCCGACCGTCTTCGTGCTCTGGCCGAACTCGCTCGCCGCTCACGAGGAGACGACCTCGTGGCCGCGCTCGCTCAGCGAGTCGATCGACTACGAGGCGGAGCTCGGCGTGATCATCGGAACGCCGGCGAAGGATGTCGCGGCATCCGACGCCCTCGACCATGTCTGGGGCTACACCGTCGTCAACGACATCACGGCACGGGACATCCAGTTCTCCGAAGCGCAGTGGTCGCGGTGCAAGTCGTTCGACGGGTTCACGCCGAACGGGCCGTTCGTCGTGACGGCCGACGAGATCTCCGACCCGCAGGATCTGCACATCTGGGCCGTCGTGGACGGACAGACGGTTCAGGATGCCTCGACGGGCCAGATGATCCGCTCGGTCGCGACCCTCGTGGCGCACCTCTCGCGGTCCGCGACGCTTCTGCCCGGAACCCTCATCTCGACCGGGAGCCCCGGCGGTGCGGGCTACTCGCGCGACCCGCAGATCTTCCTGCGCGACCGCTCCACGGTGACGGTCGGCGTCGACGGCATCGGCTCCCTCACGACGCACTGCCGCATCATCGGCTGACGCATATCGGGCGGAGCCGCACGGGCCGCCCCGCGAACCGCGACGCCCCGGGCGGCCGCAGGAGGGCGGACGGCACGGGGCGTCGCGGTCGGGTCAGCGGCCTGACTGATCCAGGAGCTGCTGGCAGCTCAGCTGCTGACCGAACACCTCGACCGTGGCACTCGGGTCGTTCGCGCAGACCGTCGCCGCGTTGATCGACTCGATGAAGATCGGGATGAAGATCGCCGCGATGATCGCACCGATCACGAGCAGCACGGCGCTGATGATGATGGCCGCCAGCGCGAAGCCATTGCTGCGACCCGCCTTCTTCGACTGCACGAGCGCGACGATGCCGAGGATCAGCGCGATCAGCTGCACGAAGAACGCGAGGACGAACGCGACGATCCCGAGTGTCTTCCCCGGGACGGGGGTTCCCGGCGCGGGTGTCGCGGCAGCGTACGTCGGCGCGGCCGCGTACGCGGGCTGCTGGTAGGCGTTCGCGTCCGGAGCGGGCGGAGCAACGGGCGTCGCCGGCGCGTACTCGCCGTAAGCGGGTGGCGCCGGCGGCGGCGCGTACTCCCCGTAGGCGGGCGGCGCCGCGGGCGCGGGGCCCTGCGGGTCGGGATTCTCCGAGCTCGGGTTCTCCGGGCGCGGATTGTGCGGATCGGTCATGAGTCGGTCTCCTCTGCGGGGATCGTGCCGGTGGTTCCGGTCCTCCGACGCTATCGGTCTCCGGCGGTGATCAGCCGCCGCAGGTGATCGTCTGCCCGTTGACCTCGTAGACGCCGGCGGGGTTGTCGAGGCAGAACTGCACGAGATCTCCGGCGGTCGAGGCGAACACACTGATGAGCACGATGGCGACGATGATGCCCACCACGATCAGCACCGAGCTGATGATGACGGCGGCGAGCGCGAAGCCGTTCTTGACGCCGGCCTTGCGACTCTGCACGAGGGCGACGATGCCGAGGATGAGCGCGATCAGCTGTGCGAAGAACGACAGCACGAACGCGACGATGCCGAGCGTCTTGCCGGGCACCGTCGTCGGGGTGGCCGGAGGACCGGCATACGCAGGGGCGGCGGCGTAGCCCGGAGCGGGGGCCCCGTACGCGGGCGGCTGCGGGATGTCGGAGTTCTGCGGATCGGACATGTCGTTCTCCTCGAAGGAATCGGCCGCGGCGTGCGGGCTCGACAGAAAGCTATCGCCCGCCGGCCTCCATCCGCCAGCTTCCGCGGCGACGGGCCGGTCAGCTCTCGACGAGGTTCTCCGCCGGCTGGATGATGGGGATGGCCTGCGTGATCGCCTCGAGCCCCGACAGCCGGGCCGGCGAGAGCTGCTTGTCGACCTCTTCGCGCGACATGAGCCCCGCCTCGACGACGAGGTCGCCGACGTTGCGGTGGGTCAGGAGCGCGGTCTTGGCGAGCGCCGCGGATGCCGCATAGCCGATGAAGGGGGTGAGGGCCGTGACGACGCCGACCGACGACCCCACCATCGCGCCCAGTCGGTCGCGATTCGCGGTGATCCCGTCGATGCAGTTGATCCGGAGCGTACGCATGCCGCGACGCATCCAGGTGATCGACTGGAAGATCGAGTGCGCGATGATCGGCTCGAACGCGTTCAGCTGCAGCTGACCCGCTTCCGAGGCCATCGTCACGGTGAGGTCGGCACCGGCGACGGAGAAGGCGACCTGGTTCACGACCTCGGGGATCACCGGGTTCACCTTGCCGGGCATGATCGAGGACCCCGCCTGCTGGGCGGGCAGGTTGATCTCGCCGAGTCCGGCCTGGGGGCCGGATGACAGCAGGCGCAGATCGTTGCAGATCTTGGAGAGCTTCATGGCGTTGCGCTTGAGGGTGGAGGAGAACGACATGAACGACCCGGTGTCGCTCGTGGCCTCGACGAGGTCGTCGGCGGTCGCGAGGTCGAGCCCGGTGATCTCGCGCAGATGCGCGAGCACGGCGGGCGCGTAGCCGGGGTGCGTCGTGATGCCCGTGCCGATCGCGGTCGCTCCCATGTTGATCTCGAAGAGCAGGTAGCGGTTCTCCGTGAGTCGCTGGTGGTCGTAGCCGAGCGTCGTCGCGAAGCCGTGGAACTCCTGACCGAGCGTCATGGGCACGGCGTCCTGCAGCTGTGTGCGGCCGATCTTGAGGATGTCGTGGAACTCGACGGCCTTGCTCATGAACGACTGCTTCAGCAGGTCGAGCTCTTCGAGCAGGGTGACGAGGTCGAGGCTCAGCCCGATCTTCACCGCCGTCGGATAGACGTCGTTGGTCGACTGCGAGCGGTTCGTGTGGTCGATCGGCGAGAGGAAGGCGTAGTCGCCCTTGGGGCGACCGGCCATCTCGAGCGCGATGTTGGTGATGACCTCGTTCGCGTTCATGTTGGTCGACGTGCCGGCGCCGCCCTGCACGACCCCCACGACGAACTGGTCGTGGAACTCGCCGTCGATGACCCGCTGAGCGGCACGATCGATGAGGCTCGCGCGTTCGGCATCCAGCACGCCGATGTCGCGGTTCGCCCGCGCGGAGGCCTGCTTGACCATCGCGAGCGCGACGACGAGGTCACGGTAGACGGAGATCGGTCGCATGGAGATCGGGAAGTTCTCCAGCGCGCGAGCGGTGTGGATGCCCCAGTAGGCATCGGCGGGGATCTCCATCGATCCCAGCGAGTCGGATTCGGTGCGCATCTTCGCGTCCAGTGCCATGAGTGCGGTCCTTGTGGGTCGTAGCCTCGGGTGGTCCTCCCGAGCCTAACCCCGCACGCGCGCGCCCCCGATGTACACGGCGTACATCGGGGGCGCGCGTTCCGCCGTCAGGGCGCTGGCGCCGTCATCGGTCGACGCTCGACATGTCGGCGTACCGCGCCCCCACCGGTGGCGTGAGCGCGTCGAGGCGAGCCCGCTGATCGGCGCTCAGAACGAGCTCCGTCGCGCCGATGTTCTCCTCGACGCGTTCGAGCCGACGCGTCCCGGGGATCGGGGCGATGTCCTCCCCCTGCGCGAGGATCCAGGCGAGGGCGACCTGTGCGGGCGTCGCCCCGGCATCCGCCGCCACCTCTGCGACGACGTCGACGATCTTCAGGTTCGCCTCCAGCGCGCCCTGCGCGAAGCGTGGGTTGGCCCGGCGGAAGTCGGTGTCGTCGAGGGCCTCGACCGAGCGGATCGCGCCGGTCAGGAACCCGCGACCGAGGGGCGAGTACGGCACGAAGCCGATGCCCAGCTCGCGGAGCGTCGGGAGCAGCTCGCGCTCGGGCTCGCGCGACCACAGCGAGTACTCGGTCTGCACCGCGGTCACGGGATGCACGGCGTGCGCACGACGGATCGTCGCGGGCGCGGCTTCCGACAGCCCGTACCCGCGGATCTTCCCCTCGGCGACGAGCGCCGCGACCTCTCCCACGGTCTCCTCGATGGGCGTCGCCGGATCCATGCGGTGCTGATAGTAGAGGTCGATCCGGTCGGTGCGCAGTCGACGCAGCGATCCCTCCACCGCGAGACGCACGTTCTGCGGCGAGCCGTCGTAGCCGGGCTGATCGCCGTCGCGGTGGCGGATCGTGCCGAACTTGGTCGCGATGACCGCCTCGTCGCGACGACCCGCCTCCGCGAGCGTGCGGCCGAGCAGTTCCTCGTTGGCGTACGGACCGTACATCTCCGCGGTGTCGAGGAACGTGACCCCACG
Source organism: Microbacterium sp. (assembly GCF_017305435.1). GTDB lineage: Bacteria > Actinomycetota > Actinomycetes > Actinomycetales > Microbacteriaceae > Microbacterium. The sequence goes on from NZ_JAFKIP010000007.1 coordinate 102,307, forward strand.
ATCGAGCGCGCCCAGGATCGTGCGGGCGCCGCCCGCGTCGTCGGCACCGGCGCCCGTGTAGAAGGCGCTGATGCCCATGAGGCCGAGCCCGATGCGGCTGACTTGCGGGCCGGCGGTCCCCAGAGTGATGGTCTTCATGATGAGGCGATCTCCTTGTCGTAGATGTCGATCTTGTGGTCGATGGCGGCGAGGCTCGCCGTGATCTCGGTGAGTTGTGCGCGCACCGCCTCGCGGTGTGCCACCAGCAGCTCCCGCCGCTGCGCGATCGTCGAGTCGCCCTCGCGCACGAGCTCGGTGTAGCGCCGCATCACGGCGATCGGCATGCCGGTCCAGCGCAGGCGGGTGAGAAATCGCACCCATCCGATGTCGCCGTCCGAATAGCGCCGATGCGACGAGGACGCCCGGTCGACGGGCGTCAGCATGAGCCCCGCGCGCTCGTAGTAGCGAAGCGTGTGCGTCGAGACGCCGGTCGCGGCGGCTGCCTCAGCGATGGATACGCCGTCGTGGATGAGGGTCATGAGCCCACGGTAGAACTTCGAGCGCGCTCGAAGTCAACGGGAACCGCGGACGCGCTGGTCGCCGCGGCGATCAGCGCTTGCGCGAGAACGCCTCCAGGCGCTCCTCAGGGCTGAGCGCCGTCATCCTTTCCAGCCAGTCGGCCGAGAAGAAATCCGCCGTGTCGGCGGCTGACACGGGGACCACGGCATGCGTGATGGTGTCGTCGTAGACGTGCACGAGCTGGAACGACTGCCCGGCATCCATGCCGTTGACCTCGGCCGCGGGGCGCTGCAGGTTCATCGTGTAGCAGGTGGCGGATGCCACGCTCACCGGCACCCCCGCGAACGTGCCCGACGTCGAGTAGTGCAGGTGCCCCGCGAGGATCGCACGGACGTCGCTGCCCGCGATGGCATCGGCGAGCTCTGCCTGATGGCGGAGCTCGAGGATGTCGAAGAACGGGATATGGCTCGGCAGCGGCGGGTGGTGGAGGGCGAGGATCGTGCCGAGCGGGGCAGGATCGGCGAGGATGCCGCGCAGCCACGCGAGCTGGTCGTCGCCCAGATCGCCGTGGTGCCAGCCCGGCACGGTCGAATCCAGCACGACGAGGCGGAGCCCACCCAGGTCGTGCACGGCCGTGACGGGCTCCTGCGTGGGGGCGGCGTCGAAGAGGCCCTCCCGCAGCGCCGGCCGCTCGTCGTGGTTGCCCGCGACCCACACGATCGGCGCGCCCAGTCGCGCCACGAACGGCTCGACCGCCGCGCGCAGCGCCGCATACGCCTCGGGCTCGCCGAGGTCGGTGAGGTCGCCCGTGAAGACGATCGCATCGGGACGCACGCCCGTGCGCTCGACCGCGGCGAGCGTCGCCGCGAGGTTCGCCGCCGTGTCGTAGCGACCGCCGAGGGGCCGGTTCCCGGCGAGCAGGTGCGTGTCGCTCACGTGCACGATCGTGCGCGCGGCGGGCGGATGCTGACCGAACGAGACCTGGGACATGCGTTCAGCCTAGGCGGGGGCTCGGACGCCCGTGCACACGGCCGATCAGCGCGCGACGATGAGGTACAGCCCGCCCAGCACGGCGAGCGCGCACAGCGCGAACGACCCGTACGCGCCGACCAGCGCGAGCTGCTTCTGGCCGTCGGTGAGTGGACTCTTCTTCGCGGCCTTCGCCGCCGCCTTCGCCGCCCGACGCGCCTCCTTCTCGGAGATGACCGTGATCGCGTCGGTGAACTCGGCCGGCGCGACGACGGGAGCGCGACCGGCGCGGACGAGCAGCCGCAGCCCGATCGCGTAGAACCCCACGACGAGCACGGCACCGATCAGCGCCGCCGCGAACACCTCCACGAAGGCGAGCCAGTCGATCTCGATGCTCATCGCTTCGGCCCCCTCGTCTCACCGGGCTCTGCGCCGGGTTTCCCGGCGGTGTCGGCTTTCGCCTTCGCCTTCGCCTCGGCATCCGACTTCGCGCGCGCCTCGGCCTTCGCCTTGGCATCCGCTTTCGCCGCCTTCTTGCGCTCCGCCTTCTCGCGCGCCTGCGCCTCGGCCTTGAGTCGCGCCTCCTCGCGCAGGATCGCCCGCTGACGGCGGGTCGGCGGCGCCTTGCGGGGCACCTTGACGGCAAGCCCCGAATCGGCGACCTCGCTCATCGCGTTGGAGGAGTCGACGGTGTCGCGCCGCGATCGCAGGAAGAGCCCCACGATGATCGCGATCGCGAGGATCGCATCGACGAGGATGCCCCAGTTGCCGAACCAGACGACCAGGAGCGCCGCGAACGCGCCGACCGCGGCGGATGCCGGCAGCGTCAGCACCCACCCGATCGCGATGCGCCCGACGGTGCCCCAGCGCACCTTCGAGCCGCGACGACCGAGTCCCGAGCCGATGACCGACCCCGACGCGACCTGCGTCGTGGACAGCGCGAATCCGAGGGCGCTCGAGGCGAGGATGGTCGCCGCCGTCGACGTCTCGGCGGAGAATCCCTGCGCGGGTTTGACGTCGGTCAGGCCCTTGCCGAGGGTGCGGATGATGCGCCACCCGCCCATGTAGGTGCCGAGGGCGATCGCGAGCGCGCACGCGATGATGACCCACAGGTGCGGATCGGCCTGATCGGCGTTCTGCCAGCCGACCATGATGAGCGCGAGCGTGATGACGCCCATCGTCTTCTGCGCGTCGTTCGTGCCGTGCGCGAGCGCGACGAGCGACGACGTGAAGATCTGTCCCCAACGGAACCCGTCGCGTCCGTCGGGCTTGTTGTCGTAGCGGCGCGTGATCGCGTACGCGAGCCGCGTCACGAGGAAGGCGATGACGCCCGCCGTGAACGGGGCGATGAGCGCGGGCAGCACGACTTTGCTCAAGACCATGCCGAAGTCGATCGCCTGCGTGCTGGCTCCGACGAGCGTCGCGCCGATGAGGCCGCCGAAGAGGGCGTGCGAGGAGCTCGAGGGCAATCCCAGCAGCCACGTGAGCATGTTCCAGGTGATGGCGCCGATGAGTCCTGCGAAGATGATCGGCAGGAACGCGAGCGGTGAGATCTGATCCTCACGGATGATGCCGTGCGAGATCGTCTTCGAGACCTCCGTCGACAGGAACGCGCCGACGAGGTTCAGACTCGCAGCCAGGAGGACCGCGACCTTGGGCTTGAGCGCACCGGTCGCGATGGGCGTCGCCATCGCGTTGGCCGTGTCATGGAAGCCATTGGTGAAGTCGAAGAACAGCGCGAGCGCGATCACGAGGACGACGATGAGGGCAGCGGTTTCCACAGTTCGCTTTCGTCGGGTCGGAGTGGGAAGGTGCCGAGGCGATCGGCGGTGCGAACGAAAAGTTCACCGTGGGTTCATCGTCCGGCAACCGGACCAGACAAATCCTCGCACATCACACACGGATCGCCGTACCTCGGAACCCGTGCGAAAGGACTGCACGGCGCGCGCTCGACTACCGTGGAACGGTGACCACCGCGCGCACTCCCGGCCCCGAGGCCGTCGCCCGTCCCCTCACCCGCTCGCACCACGGCGACGACGTCGTCGACGTGTACGAATGGCTGCGCGCGAAAGAGGATCCCGAGGTGATCGCGCATCTCGAGGCGGAGAACGCGTACACCGACGAGCGCACGGCGCACCTCGCGCCGCTCCGGCAGCGGATCTTCGAGGAGATCAAGGGACGCACGCTCGAGACGGACCTGTCGGTGCCGACCCGTCAGGGCGCGTGGTGGTATTACGGCCGGACGGTCGAGGGCAAGCAGTACGGCATCCACTGCCGTGCCCCGCTCGCCTCCCCCGACGATTGGACGCCGCCGACCCTCACTCCGGGCGTCGACGTGCCCGGCGAGGTCGTCCTGCTCGACGGGAACATCGAGGCCGACGGCCACGAGTTCTTCTCGCTCGGCAGCTTCGACGTCTCCACCGACGGGGCGCGACTGCTCTACGGCATCGACAACGAGGGCGACGAGCGCTACACCCTGCGCATCCGCGACCTTCGTACGGGCGACGACCTCGCCGACGTGATCCCCGACACGTCCGCCGGCGCCTGCTTCTCGCCCGACGGGCGCTTCGTCGTGTACACGACGGTGGACGACGCGTGGCGGCCCGACACCGTCTGGCTGCACGAGGTCGGAACGGATGCCGCGGGCGACGCGCAGCTCTTCCACGAACCCGATGACCGCTATTGGGTCGGCGCCGGTTTCACCCGCAGCGAGCGGTACCTCGTCATCGAGGTCGGCTCGTCGATCACGAGCGAGGAGTTCCTCGTCCCGGCATCCGACCTGCGCGCCGAGCCCCGGTCGATCTGGCCCCGCCGGGAGGGGGTCGAGTACTCGGCGACGCACGCGATCGTCGACGGTGAGGACGTGCTGTACGTGCTGCACAACGACGGCGCGCTGGATTTCGAGCTCGTCCGTGTCGCGGCATCCGACCCGACCGGACCGCGCGAGGTGATCCTCCCGCACGTGCCCGGACGGCGCCTCCTGGACGTCTCGGCGTTCCGTGACTGGGCGGTCGTGTCGTACCGGCGGAGCGGCCTCGCACGGATGGGGATCCTCTCGTACGCCACCGGCGATGTCCGAGAGCTCTCGTTCGACGAGGAGCTCTACGCCGCCGGCGCGGGCGGGAACCCGGAATGGGCGCCGCCTGTCATCCGCCTCGGGTACGGGTCGTTCGTGACGCCCGGGACGGTCTACGACTACGTCGTCGAGTCGGGCGAGTTCCTGCTGCGCAAGCGCCAGAGTGTGCTCGGCGACTACTCCCCCGACGCCTACGGACAGCGCCGCGACTGGGCGACGGCCGACGACGGCACGCGCGTGCCGGTGTCGCTCGTGTGGAAGCGGTCGTTCGGCGATCCCGGCGAAGGCGCGGCGCGGTCCGTCCACCTCTACGGGTACGGGTCGTACGAGCACTCGATCGAGCCCGGCTTCTCGGTCGCGCGACTGTCCCTCCTCGATCGCGGGGTCGTCTTCGCGATCGCGCACGTACGCGGCGGCGGCGAGATGGGGCGGCAGTGGTACGAAGACGGCAAGCTCTCGCGCAAGCGCAACACGTTCACGGACTTCGTCGCGGTCGCACGGCACCTCGTGGATGCCGGGGTCACCTCACCCGCACTGCTGGTCGCCGAGGGCGGCTCTGCGGGCGGACTCCTGATGGGCGCGGTCGCCAATCTCGCTCCGGAGCTGTTCGCCGGCATCCTCGCCGACGTGCCGTTCGTGGATGCCCTGACGACGATCCTCGACCCGTCGCTGCCGCTCACCGTGATCGAGTGGGACGAGTGGGGCGACCCGCTGCACGACGCCTCGGTGTACGAGTACATGAAGTCGTACACGCCGTACGAGAACGTGCGCGAGGGCGTCACGTACCCGCGGATCCTCGCGGTGACCTCGCTCAACGACACCCGCGTGTACTACGTCGAGCCGGCCAAGTGGGTCGCGCGCCTGCGCGCCGTCGGGGCGGACGCGCTGCTGAAGTGCGAGATGGTCGCGGGCCACGGCGGAGTGTCGGGGCGATACAACGCGTGGCACCAGCGGGCGTTCGAGATCGCCTGGCTGCTGGACGTTCTCGGCCTCGCCGAGGCGTAGCCCGCGCGCCGGCGCCGGCCCGCGCGGGTTGCCCCCTGCGGGCGCGGTTGTCCCACTTGGGGCGAGGGTTGTCCCACTTCGGGCGGACCGTGTCCCACTTGCGGTCGGTTTGAGGCGCTGGAAACAGCCATTTGTGGGACACGATCGTGATCGGCGGCGCAAGGGGCCGGCCACGCCGCGCACGCAGAACGATCGGCGGAGGGTCAGCGACCGGGCGTCCATCCGGCGCGCACCAGCGCATCGCGGACGATGCCGACGGCGGCACGGCCGTCGCCGTCGAGGTGGTGCGCCAGGATGCGCTCGTGCGCCCATCCCGCGCGGCGTATCGCCGCCCAGCGATCGGCGTCTCGAGCGAACTGCGCGGCGTCTTCCGCATGGACGCGGCCGTCGTACTCCGCCGCGACCCGGTAGCGGGGGAACGCGAGATCGAGTTCGGCGACGAAAGTGCCCCGACCGTCGAACACGTTCCACGCGACCTCCGGCTCGGGGAGTCCGGCATCCATCAGCAGCAGTCGCAGCCGCGTCTCCCGCGCGGAGCGTACCCCGGTCCGGACATCGTGGAGGGCGCGCGTGAGGATGCCGCGGCGGACATCGCCCATGCGGGTGATCTCATCGCGCAGGTCCACCGCCGACGCCAGCGGCTCGGACCCCGAGACGAGGAAGTCGGCGGCAGCGACGATGTCGCGAGGCGACCAGAGTCCGCCCACCTGACGCCACGCGCGCACGGGGGCCTCCACGGGCAGCCCGTCCAGGAGCGTCCACGCCGGCTCGCGCAGCTGCAGACGGTGTCCGATCACGCCCCGTGTCCTGGGCTCGCGCGCGGGTCGATACGCCGACACGTGGATCGCCGGCCGGTACGGCCATTCGGGCATCCACACGCCATGCACTGCGAGCGCCGTCTCGTGGCTGAAGAACTGGCCCGGGCGGAGCCGCGGCAGGAGCGCGTGGCACGAGGCTCGGAGGGAGTTCGTCTCGACCGTTCCCCGGACCCGCACACCGTGGAACGGACGCGAGAGGGAGGCTCCTCGCAGGCGGCCGCGCGGCACCCCGGCATCCCGCGCCTGAGCAACGGTGAACGCATTCGGCAGGAGGATCGCGGGGTCTCGTGGCTGGGACATCCCGCCATCATGCGATGTTCGGTAAGCCCGCCCGGCGCGATCGCCCGCTTCTGTGGAGAACTGCCGTCAATGGATGCCTGGGGAGAAGTCGTTCGCCCCTCCCGAACCCATGTCCCACATGTGGCTGAATGTCGCGGCGCGAAACAGCCACAAGTGGGACACGCCTCACCACAAGTGGGACACGCCCCGCCCCAAGTGGGACGACCCCCGCAGGGAAGCGCCCGGTCAGCCTCAGCCGAAGAGGGCGGCGGCCTCTTCGTAGCGGTAGATCGGCACCGTGTTGAGCTCGCCCAACGCCTCCTCGAACGGCACGCGCACGATGTCGGTGCCCTTCATCGAGACCATCTGGCCCCAGGCCTCTTCCGCGACGGCGTCGGCGGCGTGCAGGCCCAGGCGCGTCGCCAGGACGCGGTCGAAAGCCGACGGCGACCCGCCGCGCTGGATGTGGCCGAGCACCGTCGCACGCGTCTCGATGCCCGTGATCCGCTCGATCTCGGGCGCGAGCACCTCGCTGATGCCGCCGAGGCGCGGGCGGTTGAACGCGTCGAGCCCCTTGTCGCTGTAGGCCTCGTCCATGCCGGTGAGGGTGAAGCCCTCAGAGACCACGACGAGGGGCGCGCGGCCGCGGTCGTGCGCCTTCTGCACCTGCGCCGTGATCTCATCGATCGACATCGGCACCTCGGGGATGCAGATGACGTGGGCGCCGGAGGCGATGCCCGAGTGCAGCGCGATCCACCCGACGTGGCGGCCCATGACCTCAGCGACCATGCAGCGCTGGTGGGAGTCGCCGGTCGTGCGCAGGCGGTCCATGGCATCCGTCGCGATGTTCACGGCGGTGTCGAACCCGAACGAGTAGTCGGTTGCGCGCAGGTCGTTGTCGATCGTCTTCGGCACGCCCATGACGTTGATGCCGTCGTTGTACAGGCGGTTCGCCGCGGCGAGCGTGCCCTCGCCGCCGATCGCGATGATGCCGTCGATCCGGTGGCCGTAGAGCGTCGCCTTGATGTTGTCGGCACCACCGCGGGGGCCCTCGTAGGGGTTCGTGCGCGAGGTGCCGAGGATCGTGCCGCCGACCTTCGACAGGCCCTTCACCTCGTGCCGGGTGAGGGGGAAGAAGTCGCCGTCGACGACGCCGCGCCACCCGTCGCGGATGCCGACGAACTCGATGTTGTAGCTCGTGGTGCCTTTGAGGACAACGGCGCGGATGACCGCGTTCAGTCCGGGGCAGTCGCCGCCTGAGGTGAGGATGCCGATCTTCATGTGGGGATCCTTAAGTTCGGGGAGGTGTGACGGCGTCGCTGCCACGAACGACACTATCGCCGGATGCCGGGGCCTGCCACCGACGCCGCCGTCGATAACCGCGGAGATGATGGAGGGATGCCGGAGGGGGCCGCTGATGATCGGTGCACCCCTCCGGCAGAGCGATCAGGCGGCGCCGAGCGCCTGACGCAGCAGGTGCATGAGCGCCGACTGCTGCACCGACTCGGTCGAGGTCGCGTCGAGCTGCGCGCCGTCGAGGGCGCGCGCCGCGAGCGACTGCTTGGAGTCGATGAGCTCGGCGATCTTGGTGTCGATCGTGTGCGCCGCGATGATCCGCCACGCGGTGACGGGCTCGTCCTGGCCGATGCGGTGCACGCGGTCGATCGCCTGTGTCTGCTCGGCGGCCGTCCAGCTGAGCTCGGCGAGGACGACGTTGGATGCCGCCTGCATGTTCAGCCCCACGCCGGCGGCGGTCAGCGAACACACCGCGATCGCGACGTCCGGGTCCTCGTTGAACGCGTCGATCGCCTGCTGGCGTGCGGGCGTCGTCTGGTCTCCTCGGATCGAGACGGTGCGCAGCCCCGCCTGCGCGAAGTGCGCCTCCGCGGCATCCATGACGTCGATGTGCTTCGCGAAGAACACGACCTTGCCGACCGAGCGCTGCAGCTGCACGGCGTAGTCCGCGGCGAGGTGCGCCTTGGCCTGGCCGATCTTGCGGACCATCGTGAAGACGTTGTCGGCTCCCGCGCCCTGAGCTTTCGACTCCTCGAGCTCGCCGTGCGCGACGAGGCGGACGATGTCCTCGTCGACCTCGCCGTAGAGCACCTTGTCGCCGCGCGCCTCGATGATCCGGCGGTACTTCGCGGCGAGTCGCTCGCCCAGCTCGCGCTCGGCGGCGCGGATGGAGCGCCCGTACTCGTCGTCGAGCTCGACCGGAAGGTCGGCGATGAGCTTGTCGGGAAGGTCCGCCGCGACGTCCTTCTTCTTGCGGCGGACGATCCCCATCGAGATGACGGCGTCCCGCGCCTCGGGGTAGAACGCCTTGTCGGCGGGCGTGAAGCCCGTGGCATCCAGCTTCTCCATGAGCTCGGGTCCCGGCTTCTCGCCGTTCGTCCATCCGAGGAACCGCCAGATCGCGTCGAAGTCCTCGACGTCGTTGATGAGCGGCGTGCCGGTCAGAGCCAGCATGAGGGGGTTCCGCACCTGCTCGCGGATGCGGGCGCCGAGGGCGAGCACGTTCTGGGAGCGCTGCGAGGTGAGGTTCTTGATGAAGTGCGCCTCATCGACGACCATGCCCCGCAGGCCCAGCGAGCCGAGCCAGGAGAGATGTCGGTCGAGCACTTCGTAGTTGACGATGAAGATGTCGGCGAAGGCATCCACCTGATCGCCGTCGCCGTGGATGACGGTCGCACGGCGCTGCGGCGTCCACCGCGCGGCCTCGCGTGCCCAGTTCATCTTGACGACGTTCGGGACGACGGCCAGGAGCGGGTAGGCGTTCGCGACGGATGCCGCGAGCACCGACTGCGCCGTCTTGCCGAGGCCCGGCTCGTCGGCGAGGAGGAACGCGCGGTGGCCCTCGCGCACCGACTCGAGGAACCGGGACTGGTGCGGCATGACCTCGAGCCCCTTGGGCGAGAGGCGGTCGAACTCGGGCACGGGCGGCAGCTCCATCGAGGCCGCCGCTCCCCCGGCGCCCGTCTCGAACGCCTTGTACAGCGGGCCCATGAGCTCCCACCCATCCAGGCGCCGGCGGACGCTGGATGCCGGGGCGCGCAGCGCCACGTCGGGGGCGAGGAACGGGTTCGCCTCGCGACGCGCCTCGATCTGCGGCGGTGTGACCTGACGCTCGGCGAGCGCGGCGGGCACGACGGACGCCTGCACGGGAGCGGCATCGGTGATGATGAGCTCGTCCTCGGCGAGCTCCGCGCCCGACTCGAGCAGCCAGTCACGGCGCATGCGCTTGGCGACCGGCGACGTCGCCTGGTCGACCTCGAGCAGCTGGATGAGCGACGTGTCGCGCGCCGCGGTCTTCGCGAGGATGGTCGCGACGCCGTCGAGACGCTTGAGCAGTTCGGCGCGCGCGGCGGTGGGCACCGCCTCGTCGGCCTTGACGCGGGCGCGCTCCTCGCGCACGAGGAAGGCGATCACCTGGAACTTGACGCGATTCGTCGGTCCGAGCTTGCCGCGCTGCGACTTGGCTTCGACCTCGCGCACCTTGCGGGCGAGGATCGGGATGAGGGGGGCGTCGTCATCGCGACGCGCGGACGATCCGCGGGACTGTCCGCGGCGGCGGGCAGTGGCGGTGGATGCCGTGGGCGGCATGCTCCTCCTGAGCGTGAGAGCCGGATGTGTCACCGGCGTGACGCCGACCTGAATGCACCTACGCGAGGTATTCGGGCCGACCGGTCGGTTCCGCGGCGGGTGCCGCGGGGGAATGCGCGATCCGTGCTCCTGGGGCTGCGGGTACTCGCTTCTGCGAGCTGCGGCGACGCGGGGGCGCGGTCTTCGGCATCCAGTCTAGCGCGGTCAGCGTGCCGACCGCAGACGCAGGCTGTTCAGTACGACGAACACACTCGAGAACGCCATCGCGGCACCGGCGAGCATGGGGTTGAGAAGGCCCAGCGCGGCCGCCGGCAGCGCCGCGACGTTGTACGCGAAGGCCCAGAACAGGTTGCCGCGGATCGTGCGCATCGTGCGGCGGCTGAGGGAGAGCGCGGTCACGACCGGCGTCAGGCCCGAGCCGGCGAGCGCGATGTCGCTCGCGTGCGTCGCGGCGTCCGTGCCGCCGCCCATCGCGATGCCGAGGTCGGCCACGGCCAGGGCCGCGGCGTCGTTGACCCCGTCGCCGACCATCGCGACGCGGTGTCCCTCGGCCTGGAGGCGCGCGATCTCGGCGACCTTCCCCTCCGGCAGCACCCCGGCGATCACCCGGTCGATTCCGGCGGCGGATGCCGCGGAGCGCGCCGCCCCCGGGTTGTCACCCGTGAGCAGGATGACGCTCTGACCGAGCTCCCGCAGCCGCGCGACTGTCGCCGCACTGTCGGGGCGCACGAGGTCGGACACCGCGATCACTGCGCGGACGGCACCGTCCCAGCCGGCGACGATCGCCGTCGCCCCGGCATCCTCCGCATCGCGGACCGCGGATGCCGCGACCGCCGGCAGCGCGCCGGCGACCTCCACCGCGAAGTCGGGTCGACCGGCGAAGACCGCGCGGCCATCGACGGTGCCGGTGACACCGCGCCCCGCGAGTCCGGCGAACTCCGAAGTCTCGGGGAGTGCCGTCCCGTCGGCCGCCCCGTGCGCGGCGATCGCGCGGGCGATCGGGTGCTCGGAGGCGTGTTCGAGCGCGCCGACGAGCCGGGCGATCTCCGCGGCATCCGTCCCGTCGACGGGTGTGATGCCGGCGACCGACATCTCGCCGGTCGTCAGGGTGCCGGTCTTGTCGAGCACGACGGTGTCGATGCGCTCCGCCGCCTCGAGCGCCTCAGGGCCGGTGATGAGCACGCCCAACTGCGCGCCTCGCCCCGTGCCGACGAGGATCGCGATCGGTGTCGCGAGGCCGAGCGCGCACGGGCAGGCGATGATGAGGACGGCGACGGCCGAGGTGAATCCCGCGGCGATCGACGCGCCGCCGAAGCCGCCGACGACCATCCACGCAAGGAGTGTGAGAGCCGCGAGCGCGACGACGACCGGCACGAAGACGGCCGAGATGCGGTCGGCGAGCTGCTGGGCACGGCTCTTGCCCGCCTGCGCGTTCTCGACGAGACGAGCGAGGTGAGCGAGGCGCGTGTCGTCGCCGACCGAGGTCGCCCGGACGACGAGCCGGCCGTCCGCGGCGAGCGTGCCGCCGGTGACGGCATCCCCCGGGGATGCCTCGACAGGTGCCGCCTCGCCCGTGATCATGCTCTGATCGAGCGACGCGTACCCCGAGACCACGACGCCGTCCGTCGCGACCTTCTCGCCGGGCCGCACGAGGAAGCGGTCGCCCACGCGCAGGAGGTCGGCACTCATGCGCGTGCCGTCCTCGAGCTCGACGTCGCGGGCGGCGAGGTCCAGCAGGGCGCGCACGGCCGCGCCCGCGCGACGCTTGGAGCGCTGCTCGATCACGCGGCCGAGGAGGAGGAAGACCGTGACCGCCGCCGCGACCTCGAAGTAGACGAGCGCCGACGGGTCGTGAACGGGATCGAACGGACCGCCGGAGTGCGTCATTCCGATGCGGCCGGCGTTCCCGAAGACGAGCGCCCACACACTCCACAGGAAGGCCGCGCCCGTGCCGAGGGTGATCAGCGTGTCCATCGTCATCGCGCCGCGCCGGGCGTTCGCGAACGTCGCACGGTGGAACGGCCACCCGCCCCACAGGACCACGGGCGTCGTCAGCACGAGCGAGACCCACTGCCACCCGGGGAACTGCCATGCGGGCACCATGCCCAGGGCCACGACGGGCGCGGCGAGCACGGCGCTCGCCGCGAGGCGGGTCACGAGCGGGACGCCGCCGTCGGCCGAGGCGCCGTGGGCGTGCATGTCATGCGACGGCGATGCCGCGGCCTGCGGCGTGCGGCGGACCGTCGCGTCGTAGCCGGCCTCGCGGACGGCGGCCACGAGGCGACTCGGATCGAGCTCTGCCGGGTAGTCCACGCGCGCCGATTCCGTCGCGAGGTTGACCGTCGCGCTCACGCCGTCGAGCTTCTGCAGGCGCTTCTCGACCCGCGCGACGCAGCTCGCGCAGGTCATCCCCGCGATGTCCAGGACCGCATCGGCCCGCGCCGCGGCGCCCGAGCGGGGCGAATCGGCGGTCATCGGCCGGCGACGAGCGTGTAGCCGGCTTCGTCGACGGCGGCCGCGACCGCGGCATCCGGAAGCTCCGTCGCGGAGGTGATCGTCACGTGTCCGCCCTCGACGTCGACAGCGACCGCCTCGACACCGTCGATGCGCCGTACCTCACGGCTCACGGCACCGGCGCAGTGCGCGCACGTCATCCCCTGGACGGTGTAGGTCTGCTCGATCATGTCGTCTCCTCGTTCGCGGCGACCGCTCTCCGCGGCCTTCACTCACGAGAACATAATACCCCCCTAGGGTATTCCCCCGCTAGTCTGATGACATGGCCACGATCACTGAACGCGCCCTCGCGGCGACCCTCGACCACGCGATCCTCAAGCCCGAGCTCACTCGCGCCGACGTCGACGCCGAGCTCGACATCGCCGCCGAGTGGAAGGTGTTCAGCGTGTGCGTGCGCCCGAGCGACATCCCGCACGCCGTCGAACGCCTTGCCGGCACCGGCGTCGCGGTCGGCACCGTGATCGGCTTTCCGCACGGCACGACGTCGACGGCGGCGAAGGTCGCCGAGGTCCGTCAGGCGCTCGCCGACGGCGCGACGGAGTTCGACATGGTCATCAACATCGGCGCCCTGCGCTCCGGGTTCGACGACGCCGTCGCGGCCGACATCGCCGCCGTCGTGGAGGCGGCATCCGGCCACGTCACGAAGGTGATCCTCGAGACGGCGCTCCTCGACGACGAGCAGATCGCACGCGGCAGCCGGCTCACCGAACGCGGCGGTGCCGACTTCGTCAAGACCTCGACGGGCTTCGCCGGCGGCGGCGCGACCGCGGCGCACGTCCGTCTCATGCGCGAGAACGTCGGCGAGGGCGTGCAGGTCAAGGCCTCGGGCGGCGTGCGCAGCTACGCCGATGCGCTCGCGATGCTGGATGCCGGCGCGACGCGCCTCGGCACGAGCGGCAGCGCCGTGATCCTCGGCGAGGCACGGCGCGTGGATGCCGGGGAGGAATCCACCGGCGCCGTCGACGCCTCCTCGTACTGAGCGCCGCGCGCGCCCGGCGGCCGTCAGGCGCGCAGCGCCGTGCGCACGCGCGCGACGTCGTCGGTCATCTGCGCGATCAGCTTCTCGATGCCTTCGAACGCGACCATCCCGCGGATGCGGTCGGTGAACTGGATCTGCACGCGGTGCCCGTAGAGATCGAGCCCCGTCTCATCGAGCACGTACGCTTCGACCTGACGGCGCTCCACGTCGTCGAAGGTCGGGTTGGTGCCGACCGAGATGGCGGCGGGGTACCGCGTGACGGGCGCCGCGGCATCCACCTCGCCGCCCGACGGACCGATGTCGATCAGCCAGCCGCCGTACACGCCGTCGGCGGGGATGAAGCCCTCGGCATCCGGTTCCAGATTCGCCGTGGGGAAGCCGAGTTCGCGCCCGCGCTTGAGACCGTGGACGACCTCGCCCTGCACGGCGTGCGGCCGACCGAGGAGGCGCGCCGCGCCCTCGACGTCGCCCGCCGACAGGAGGTCGCGCACCCAGGACGACGAGACGCGGCGACCGCCGCCCTGGACGTCGCCCACGACGTCGACCGCGAATCCGTACTCCGCGCCGAGCTCCTCGAGGAGCGCGGGGGTGCCCGCTCCCCCGCGGCCGAAACGGAAGTCGTCGCCGACCATGACGGTCACGACGCCCAGCGCGTCGACGAGAAGGTGCTCCACGAACGCACGCGGCTCGAGGCTCGCGAGGCTCTCGTCGAACCGCAGCACGAGGGTCGCGTCGACGCCCGCGTCGGCGAGCTGGGTGAGCTTCTGATCGACGCTCGAGAGCGGATCGGGGCAGAGCTCGGGCCGCAGCAGGCTCAGCGGGTTGCGGTCGAAGGTCACGGCGACCACGCGCGCACCGGCCTCGGCCGCCGTCACGCGGGCGCGGTCGATGACGGCGCGATGCCCGGAGTGCACGCCGTCGAACTTGCCGATCACGACGACGCTCGGGCCGAACTGCGCGGGGACCTCACCCGGCGCGCGGAAGACGATCACCAGTGGGACCCTTCGATGACGACCTGAACGGCCTCGGGCTCGGGGATGCCGTGCCGATGACGCACGAGCCACCACAGACCGACGAACGGCAGCACGAGCGGCACCCAGAAGTAGCCGTAGCCGAAGCCCGACCACACGGTCGCATCGTGCGCGAACAGCTCGGGATGCGTGAGGCTCAGCGTTCCCACGACGAGCACGCCGACGAGCTCGAACGAGATCGCGATCCACGCGACGACGTACCACCCCGCACGGCCGGAGAGGACGAGAGCGACGGTCGCGAGGACGTAGACGAGCGCGGATGCCGCGGAGAGCGCGTAGGCCAGCGGGGCGTTCGCATAGTCCTCGACGATCTGCACGAGGGAGCGGCCCGTCGCGGCGAGCGCCATGATCGCGTAGACGACCACGAGGACCCGGCCGATGCCGGTCATGCGGGTGCGGGACGTGGACGACATGACTTCTCAATGATAGGCGGGCACGGTACGGCACCGGCGCGCTGCCAGCGCGGTGACCTCAGAGCCCCGGAGTCGTCCAGATGACCTCCATACGCCACACCATGACCGCGACGGCGAGAGCCGCGACGCCCATGATGACGGTGCTCCACCGGCTCCGTTCGAGGAGCGCCCAGAACACCGCCGCCGGCGGGAGGAGAACGGCGGACACCAGGTACACCCAGAACTCCAGCGCGCTACCGAGCGGCGGGTTGCCGGCGAGGGGCGCGATGATCGCGACGACGACCTGCGCGATCAGGAGCAGCAGGATGAGCGCCATCCCGCCGACCGAGACATCGCCCGGGCGACGCCCGGCGAGACCCGCGACGACCGCGACGAGGCCGACCACGACCGCGACGATCACCTGGGTGATCGCGAACCACCAGATCACGCCTGCTCCTCCGCCATGTTCATCGCACTCTTGAGATCGGAGCCGCGGCGTTCGACGATCCCGACGAGCCGCCCCTCCGGGTCGATCGCGGCGGGCGTCGAGGTCGTCAGCCCCTCGAGCCGCGGCGCGGCGCCGGCGAGGCGCTTGCCGTGGCGGAGGTCGCGCGCCTCATCGGCCGTCACCGGCAGCGCACCGAGGACGCCCGCCGCGACGATGGCCGGCGGGAGGAGGGCGGCACCCGGCGCGATCTCGACGGCGTCGGCGACCTCGAACGGGCCGATCCGCGTGCGGCGGAGGGCCGTGAGGTGGCCGCCGACGCCGAGGTCCGCGCCCAGATCACGGGCGAGCGCACGGATATACGTGCCGCTCGAGCAGTCCACGACGACGTCGAGGTCGATCCCGTCGGCGTCGCGGCGGAGGTCGCGGATCTCGAACCGGCTGACGGTGACCTCTCGCGGCGTCAACTCGACGTGCTCTCCCGCGCGGGCGAGGTCGTAGGCGCGCTTCCCGCCGACTTTGATCGCCGAGACCGTCGAGGGCACTTGCGAGATCCGGCCGGTGAGCGAGGCGACGCCGCCCGCGATGCGCGGGTCGGTGGCGGCGGCGAGTGCCGCGGCATCCGCCCGCGCGATCTCCGTACCGTCGGCGTCATCGGAGTCGGTCGAGACGCCGAGCCGGATCGTGGCCTCATAGGTCTTGTCGAGCCCGACGATGAAGGTGAGCAGGCGCGTCGCGGGACCCACGCCGAGGATCAGGAGCCCCGTCGCCATGGGGTCGAGGGTGCCG
The DNA here is from genome assembly GCF_017305435.1 of Microbacterium sp. Lineage (GTDB taxonomy): Bacteria > Actinomycetota > Actinomycetes > Actinomycetales > Microbacteriaceae > Microbacterium. The sequence continues at coordinate 118,705 of NZ_JAFKIP010000007.1, forward strand.
GCGTGGCCGATCTTGCGGGTGTTCAGCGCGCGTCGGGCGCGCGCGACGACGTCGTGGCTCGTCACGCCGCCGGGCTTGTCGACCAGCAGGATGCCGTTCGGGACGCTGTTGTCGGGCATCCCCCCAGCCTAAGCGGCGCGGTCCCCACCGCTTCGTGTTCGCAATTCAGTCTCCGCACAGTCACGACATCGGCCGGCGCCCGGAAATCCGGGCCCCAGCGCGCGTGCGCAAGACGTGCGGACTGAATTGCGTACGCGCCGGCGCCGTAGGCTGGCGTGATGCCCGACCTCGCGACCCCGCTCATCGCGTGGTACCGCGAAGCCGCGCGCGATCTGCCGTGGCGCCGCGCCGGGTTCGGGGCCTGGGGCACGCTCGTGAGCGAGTTCATGCTCCAGCAGACGCCCGTGAACCGCGTCATCCCGCACCTCGAGGCGTGGCTCGACCGCTGGCCGACGCCCACCGCCCTCGCCGCGGACGCTCCCGCCGCCGCGGTCGCCCAGTGGGCGAACCTCGGCTACCCGCGGCGCGCCCTCTGGCTGCACCGGGCGGCCGTCGAGATCCGCGACCGCCATGCCGGCGCCGTCCCGCGCGATGTCGACGACCTCCTCGCTCTGACGGGCATCGGCGATTACACCGCGCGCGCCGTCGCGGTGTTCGCCTATGGCGACCGGCATCCCGTCGTCGACACGAACACTCGACGCGTCCTCGTGCGGGCCGTCGGCGGGCGCGCACAGCCGGGACCTCCGGGCCGTGGCGACCTGGCGGCGATGGCTGCGATCCTGCCGGACGACGATGCGGATGCCGCGATCGTCAACGCCGCGGCGATGGAACTCGGCGCCCTCGTCTGCACGGCGCGCGCCGCGCGATGCGACGAGTGCCCTCTCGCGCACCTGTGCGCGTGGCGCGCGGCGGGTTACCCCGACACGGGCGACACTCGACGTCGCCAAGCCCGCTACGAGGGCAGCGACCGGCAGGCCCGTGGGGCGATCCTGCGCGCGCTGCGGGCGGCACCGGCGCACTCGATGCCGCACGACGCCGTCGCCCCCGACTGGCCGGATGCCGCCCAGCGCGACCGTGCGATCGACTCGCTCATCGCCGACGGCCTGATCGAGGCATCCGGCGGCGCGCTGCACCTCCCCCACTGACGTGCGTCAACGGCCCGGATCCCGCTCCACGAGCACAGGATCCGGCGCCAGCTCACCCGCGACGGCACGCCCTCGGAAGGCGCCGCCGAGAGCCATCACGACGATCACGACCGCGCAGACGCCCCACATGACGACACCGATCGGGCCGGCGATGACCGGCGAAGGCGACTCACCCGCTGCCACGAACAGCGCACCCATCCCCGCCGAGGCGTTGAACGCACCGTGCCCGAGGACCGCCGGCCAGACCGAGCCGGTGTGCAGGCGCGTCCAGCCCAGGAGCACGCCGATCACGGCGCAGCCGATGATCATGAGCGCGACGCCGACGAGATTCGGCTCCGCGAAGTTGTAGCCGAGCAGAATGAGCGGTGCGTGCCAGAACCCCCAGAATGCGCCGCTGAGCAGCAGGGCCGGCCACACTCCCAGGGGACGGAGCGCAGGCAGCAGCCATCCGCGCCACCCCACCTCCTCCCCGAAGGCGAACGGGATGTTGATGAGCGCACCGACCGGGATCGCGACGAGCTGCAGGGCGACGACGTAGCCCATCGGCGGCAGCGGCGTCGCCTCCGAGACGGAGGCGCGCAGCATCTCCCTGAACCCGGAGAACTCGAGGAGATCGAAGCGCACCACTCCCAGCGCACCGCTGATCACGAGCCCGACGGCGACGAGCAGCGGCAGCGCGAAGATCATCGCCACGGTCCACCAGGCGGTGCGCGCCGCGGGTCGCAGCGGCCACATGCCGAGTCGGCGCAGGATGTCGCGGCCCCCGCGCGGACCGTATCCGCGCCTTTCGACGGCGATCGCCGGAATCGTCCCGAGGGCGGGGGTGAACATCATCGCCGCGGCGATGATCGGGAGGAGAGGGTCCGCCAGCCCGCGCCCGCCGACCCACAACGGCAGCGCAACGAGCCAGGACAGCGCGACGGCGACGACCGCGAAGACGGAGACGGCGAGCCAGGGCACGCGTACCGCGGAGACAGGGGTGCTCATGCCCCCACGCTAGGAGACTGGATGCCGCGCCGGATCCCCCGCACGGCGGAGGCCGGGCCGGATCAGTCCTCGTCGGCCTCGCGCGGCTTCACGTACGGATCGGCCTCGCCCGCGTAGGCGGCACCGGCAGCGAGACCCGCGACGGCGGCATCCCGCTCCTGCGCCTCGCGCAGCAGATCCGCGATGTGGCCGGCGTTCTCGGGCAGCGCATCGGGGATGAACTCGAGCGACGGCGTCAGTCGCACGTTGAGGTGCTTGCCGACCTCGCTGCGCAGCATGCCGGTGGCGGCCTTCAGCGCGGCGGCCGAGTCCTCACGCTCCTGGTCGCTGCCGTACACGGTGTAGAACACCGACGCGTGCTGCAGGTCGCCCGTCACGCGGACCTCGGTGATCGTGACGAAGCCGAGTCGCGGATCGCGCAGCCCCTTCTCGAGGCGCTCCGCGAGGATGACGCGGATCCGGTCTCCCAGTCGCGCCTGACGTTCGTTAGCCATCTTCTCTTCCTTCGGGTGTGCGTGAGGGGCACCCGTGAATCCTCACACGGGGTGCCCCTCACGTCGAACGCAGGATCAGCCGCGGGGCTTCTCCACCATCTCGGTCGTCTCGATCTCATCGCCGATCTGGATGTCGTTGTACTTGCCGAGACCGATACCGGCCTCGAAGTCCGTGCGGACCTCGGTGACGTCATCCTTGAAGCGGCGCAGCGACTCGATCGCGAGGCCATCGGCGATGACGACACCGTCGCGGATGACGCGCGCCTTCGCGTTGCGCGTGATCGTGCCCGAGCGGACGATGACACCGGCGATGTTGCCGAACTTCGAGGAGCGGAACACCTCGCGGATCTCGGCGACACCCGACTGCTTCTCTTCGAACTCCGGCTTGAGCAGGCCCTTGAGCGACTGCTCCACGTCGTCGATCGCGTTGTAGATGACGGAGTAGAACCGGACGTCCACACCCTCGCGGGAGGCGCGCTCGCGCGCCTTCGTGTCGGGGCGGACGTTGAAGCCGATCACGATCGCGTTGTCGATCGTGGCCAGGTTGATGTCCGACTCGGTGATCGCGCCGACGCCGCGGTGGATGATCCGCAGCTGCACGGAGTCGTCGACCTCGATCTTGAGGAGCGACTCCTCCAGCGCCTCGACGGCACCGGAGACGTCACCCTTGATGATGAGGTTGAGCGACTCGACCTTGCCCTCTTCGAGCGCACGGGTGAAGTCCTCGAGCGAGATGCGCTTGCGGGCCTTGGCCAGCTGGGCGTTGCGCTCGGCGGCCTCGCGCTTCTCGGCGATCTGACGCGCCATGCGGTCCTCGTCGGTGACGATGAACGTGTCGCCGGCGCGCGGGACCGAGTTGAGACCCTGGACCTGCACCGGACGTGAGGGGTAGGCCTCGTCCACGGCGTCGCCGTTCTCGTCGATCATCGCGCGGACGCGGCCGTACGCCGTGCCCGCGACGATGGCGTCGCCGACGCGCAGCGTTCCGGACTGGATGAGCACCGTCGCCACCGAACCGCGGCCCTTGTCGAGCTTCGCCTCGATCGCGACACCACGCGCCGCCTTGTTCGGGTTGGCCGTGAGGTCCAGACCCGCGTCGGCGGTGAGGAGGACGGCGTCCAGAAGGTCCTGGATGCCGGTGCCCGCACGCGCCGACACGTCGACGAACATGACGTCGCCGCCGTACTCCTCGGCGACGAGGCCGTACTCGGTGAGCTGCTGGCGCACCTTCGCCGGGTTGGCGTCGGGCTTGTCCACCTTGTTGACCGCGACCACGATCGGCACGTTCGCCGCCTGGGCGTGGTTCAGGGCCTCCACCGTCTGCGGCATGATGCCGTCGTCGGCGGCGACCACGAGGATCGCGATGTCGGTCACCTGCGCACCGCGGGCACGCATGGCGGTGAACGCCTCGTGACCCGGGGTGTCGATGAAGGTGATCGCACGCTCGATGCCCTCGTGCTCCGTCCACACCTGGTAGGCACCGATGTGCTGCGTGATGCCACCGGCTTCGCCCGCGACCACGTTGGTCTGACGGATCGCGTCGAGAAGGCGCGTCTTACCGTGGTCGACGTGACCCATGACGGTGACGACCGGCGGGCGGATCTCGAGGTCCTCCTCGCTCTCCTCCTCCAGCTCCTTCTCGAGGTCGAGGCCGAAGCCCTCGAGGAGCTCTTTGTCCTCGTCCTCGGGCGAGACCATCTGGATCTTGTAGCCGAGCTCGGCGCCGAGCACCTCGAAGGTCGCCTCGTCGAGCGACTCGGTCGCCGTCGCCATCTCACCCAGGTTGAACAGGATCGTGACGAGCGTGCCGGGCTGCACGGTGTAGCCGCGCAGAGCCTCGAGCTTGTCCGCGAAGTCGGCGATCGAGGCGCCGCGGCGGAGGCGGATGATCTCGCCGTTGCCCTTCGTGACGTTGACGCCGCCGACGACCGGGGCATCCCTCATCTCGAACTCTTGCCGCTTCGCCCGACGCGACTTGCGCTGCTTGCTCTTGCCGCCGCCCTTGCCGAAGGCACCCGCGGTGCCGCCGCCGGGGCCACGACCGCGACCACCGCCGCCACCGGGACGACCGGCGAATCCGCCGGGCGCGCCACCGGGTGCGCCGCCGGGGCGCTGGAAGCCGCCCGCACCGCCGGGACGACCGGGGCCGCCGGGGCGCTGCTGGAACGGCGCGCCGGGACGACCTGCGCCACCGGGGCGGCCCGCGCCGCCCGGACGCGGCGCACCGGGACGCGGAGCGCCCGGACGCGGCGCCTGCGGGCGCGGGATGTTCCCCGGGGTCGGGCGCTGGCCCATGCCCTGCGCCGACGCGAACGGGTTGTTACCCGGGCGCGGGCCGGCGGGACGCTGGCCCATGCCCTGGCTCGAGGCGAACGGGTTGTTGCCGGGGCGCGGCGCGCCACCGGGGCGCGGCGCCCCGGGGGTCGCGGCTCCCGGGGTCGGGGCCGCTGCGCCACCGTCCGACGGCGCGGCCGCGGCGGGCGCTGCCGGGGCAGCACTGGCAGCCGGAGCGGCGGGCGTCGCGGGGGCGGCCGGCGTCGCCGCCGGGGCCTCCGCGGCCGCGGGCGCCGCAGGAGTCGCCGGGCCGGGGACCGGTGCCGAGGGCTTCGCGGGGCCGGGGCGGGCGCCCGTCGTCGGGCGCGCCGACGCCGCGGGCTTCGCGGCGGGTGCCGCGGCCGCGGGCGCCGCGGCGCTCGTGCCGGCGCCGTCCGCCTCAAGGGCGGTACGGAGCTTGCGCGCCACCGGGGGCGCGATCGTCGATGAGGGGCTCTTGACGTACTCGCCGAGCTCCTTCAGCTTCGCGAGGGCGACTTTCGAGTCGACGCCGAGCTCGGAAGCGATCTCGTGCACACGTGGGTTTGCCACATTTCTCCTGTCTGGGGCCCACCCCGGACAGGGCGGACCGCTACTTGCGGACGGGTCTCATTTCGAGCCGTTCACTTTGCGTCCATAGCCGTTCAGCCTTTTCGCTGGTGGTTGTGAGGAAGGATCTGCGTATCCCAGGCCGACGTATCGAGGGCTCCCGTCACACGCAGTGCTCGCCCGAAGGCCCGGCGACGGAGAGCCGCCGCCACGCACGCGTCCGTGTCATGCACCCACGCACCCCGACCAGGAAGGACCGCCTTCTCGTCTGCGACGAGCACGCCGTCCCGCTGGACGACCCGCAGCAAGGCGGATCGCGGGGCACGCGCGCGGCATCCCACGCACGTTCGAACAGCTTCCATCCTACCCCCGGTCAGGCGTCCTCGAGAATCGAGTCGGGCTGGATGTCGATCTTCGCGCCCGTGAGCTTCGCGGCGAGGCGGGCGTTCTGGCCCTCCTTGCCGATCGCGAGCGAGAGCTGGTAGTCGGGCACGAGAGCGCGGACGGCTTTCGTGTTCGCGTCGAGCACATAGCTGGACGTCACCTTCGCGGGCGAGAGCGCGTTCGCGACGAACTTCGCGAGCTCCGGGTCGAAGTCGACGATGTCGATCTTCTCGCCTCCGAGCTCTTCCGTCACGGCACGCACGCGACGCCCCATCTCGCCGATGCAGGCGCCCTTCGCGTTGATCGCGGGGTCGTTCGCGGTGACGGCGATCTTCGTGCGGTGCCCCGCCTCGCGGGCGAGGGAGGTGATCTCGACGAGCCCCGAGGCGATCTCGGGGACCTCGAGCGCGAAGAGCTTGCGGACGAGCCCGGGGTGCGTGCGCGAGACCGTGATCTGCGGGCCCTTGAGGCCCTTCGAGACCGAGGTCACGTACACGCGGAGCCGTGCGCCGTGCGGGTACTCCTCGCCGGCCACCTGCTCCTCCGGGGGCAGGATCGCCTCGACGGCGCCGAGGTCGACGTGCACCATCCGCGGGTTCGGACCCTGCTGGATGACGCCGGCGACGATGTCGCCTTCCTTGCCGCGGAATTCGCCGAGCACCTGATCGTCGGCGATGTCGCGGAGGCGCTGGCTGATGACCTGCTTGGCGGCGAAGGCGGCGATGCGGCCGAAGTCCTCGGGGGTCGACTCCTCTTCGCCGATGACGGCGCCCGTCTCGTCCACGAGGGGGATGAAGACGGCGACGTGCCCGGTCTTGCGGTCGAGCTCCGCGCGGGCGCCGTCGGGAAGCTCGCCGTCGGGCGAGGTGTGCTTGGCGTAGGCGGTGAGGATCGCCTGCTCGATGATCCGCACGAGCTCGTCGAAGGGGATCTCCCTCTCGCGCTCGACCGTCCGCAGCAGTCCCAGATCGATGTCCACAGGTTCCTCCCCTATTCAGCTCTCACCGCGACGCTCGCGCGCACGGCATCCTTCGAGGATACCGGATGCCTCGCACGGCGACGCCGTCCGTGGGCCCGGCTGGTGCGACCTCGCCGGCCCCCGCGATACTGAGGCAATGGATACGCAGAACGTCGCACGGCCACGCCTGCGCACCGCCGATCCCGGACTCATCGGCCTCCTCGGCTTCGTGATCGCGACCCTCACGGCGCAGCTCGCGCACCTCGGGGTGCAGGACGAGAGCGCCGTGTTCTGGGTCGGCGCCGCGTTCGGCGGCATCGTCCAGGTGACGGCGGGGATGCTCTCCTACTTCATCGGCGACGACTTCCACTTCGTGGTCTACAACGCCTTCGGCTGGTACTGGATCTGCATGCCGGGATTCCTCCTCGGCGGCCAGCTCGGATTCTTCGAGGTCTCGGGGCCGGCGAAGCCCCTCTTCATGCTGATCTTCTCGCTTCTCGCGTTCGGGTTCGCGGTCGCCGGCGCGACGCACAACTCCGTGCTGCCGACGACGCTCCTGTGCGTCGGCGTCGGGCTGGGGCTCGAGTCGATCGGTGCGTTCGCGAACGCACCGGCCTTCGGCATCGTCGGTGCGTGGTTCCTCATCGGCGCGTCCGCGCTCGCGACGTACATGCTCATCGAGAAGTTCTTCTGGCGCACGATGGCGCGTCGGGTCGTTCCCCTCGGCCCCGCATGGATCCGCCCGGCCGACGGCAGCGCGGACCCGGAGTCCTGACGACGGCGGGCGCGCGGCGATCAGGCCACGCGGCGATCAGGGCCCGCCGCGATCACGGAGTCGGCGGCGTCAGCGGCGCGCTCTGCGCGGACGGGAGCTCGTTCAGCGCACGGATGAGCCGATAGAGCTCTCCCACGCGGAACTGGTTCAGTTGCAGCACGACCCGCGGCAGGTCCAGCCGGTCGCCGTCGCGTCGCTCCGCGGGGAGCGGCGCCGTCGCCTGAATGCGCCCCGCGCCGTCGTCGCCCGGCAGCAGGAGATCGCCGAAGCGTTCGTTCAGGCCCTCGATCTCGGCGGGCGTCGGTTCCTGCTGCAACCTGAGCACGAGCCGACCCTTGACCCAGCGGAGCGAGTCGTAGTTGCGGTAGAACCCCGTGATCGCGGCGACGGCGGCATCCACCGAATCGGTCACGAGCACGCGATCGAAATCGTCGGGCGAGATGACGCCCGCGGGGATCAGCTGCTCGGTCGCGAAGCGTTCGAGTCCCGCCCAGAACGTGCCGCCGGGGCGGTCGAGCAGCACGATCGGCGTGGGATCGGCCTTGCCGGTCTGCTGGAGCGTCAGCAGCTCGAACATCTCGTCGAGCGTGCCGAAGCCGCCGGGAACGCAGATGAAGGCACGTGATTCCTTCACCAGCATGAGCTTGCGGGTGAAGAAGTACTTCATCGCGACCGAGCGCGAGTTCCTCGCGATGACGGCGTTCGGCTTCTCCTCGAACGGCAGCCGGATGCTCACGCCGAGCGAGTGATCGGGGCCGGCGCCCTCGGCCGCCGCCTGCATGATGCCGGGGCCGGCACCGGTCACGACCATCCACCCGCGCTCCGCGAGCGCGCGCGCCGCCGCGGATGCCGCGCGGTACAGCTCATCGTCCGGCTTGGTGCGGGCCGAGCCGAAGATCGTCACCTTCGGGATGCCGCGGTACGGCGCGAACAGCCCGAACGCCGCGCGCATCTCACTGAGCGCCGCGGAGGTGATCTTCAGGTCGAGCCGGTCGGTGTCGTCGAGCCCGAGCCCGACGCCGGTCGCGAGGATGCGCGCGACGAGGTCCCGATCGGTCTCGATGCCGGCGTCCGCGAGCAGGCGACGCACATCGTCGGTGACGTCGGCGGGGATCGGGGTGGAGCTCGGGGTCATACGCCCACCCTGGCACGGCCGGGTGAACAGCGGGTGCGCGCACGCGACCGCCCGCTTGTCAATCCCCTGACAGCCGTCGCCGCGCGCTGGGAGGGTCGGGGCATGACCGAGATCACCGGAACCGAAGCCCTCGCCCGCGTCAAGGAACTCGTCGAGGACATCGACTTCACGATGCTCACGACCGAGGATGACGACGGGCACCTCGTGAGCCGCCCGATGTCGACGCGAGAGATGGATGCCGCGGGCGATATCTGGTTCTTCACGTCGGAGGACACCGAGAAAGTCGACGAAGCACGCGCCCACCGCGACGTGGGGCTCTCCTACTGCGACGCGAAGGGCATGCGCTACGTCTCGGTGGGCGGCACTGCGGAGATCGTCCACGACAAGGGCAGGATGGCGGAGCTCTACTCCCCCTCGCTCGATGTCTGGTTCGAGGACGGCCTCGACACCCCCGGGATCGCACTGCTGAAGGTGACGCCGAAGGTCACCGAGTTCTGGGAGCCGTCGAAGGGCAAGATCGCGATGGCCGCGGGGATGCTCAAGGCCCTCGTCACGAAGGACACGCCCGACGACGACATCATGAACCACGGCAAGATCACCTGCTGACGCGGCGTCGTCCCCGTCGTGCGGTCCGCACCGGAGGCGGGACGTCAGCGCGCGTCGCGCGATACCGCGCGGTCGCGCGCGATCTGCTCCCCCAGCACCTGACCGCCGCTCGTGAGGAGTGCCCGGCGCCACGGCAGCACGCCCTCGATCTCGATCTGGATCGACATCGACAGGACCGTCCGGATGAGGACGATCAGGCCGAGGATCACGGCATCCTCGAGGGACGGCTTGGACGTGATCGTGCGGATGAGGTCGGCCGCCACGAGCACCTCGAGTCCGAGCAGGATCGCGGCGCCGAGCGTCGTCCGGAGGGTCTGGAAGGCCGCCTGCCCGCCGTCGCCGCGCCGCAGGGAGCGGATGCCGAGGACGACGGCCACGACGAACCCGACGCACATCGCGAGCGCACCGATCACCTCGAACACGACCGCGACGGTCGTGAAGACGGGTTCGATGTCCATGGGTCGAGCTTACGGGGCGCCTGCGCCGCGCTCTCAGCGTGCGCGGAGGCGCTCCACGACGTCGGTCGCCGGCACGACCTCGCGCTCTCCGGAGCGGCGGTCCCAGAGCTCGACCTCGCCCGCGGCGGCGCCCCGGCCGACGATCACGATCTGCGGCACGCCCACGAGCTCGGCGTCGCCGAACTTGACCCCGGGCGAGACCTTGGGTCGGTCGTCGTACAGGACGTCGAACCCGGCGGCATCCAGTTCGTCCGACAGCGACGCCGACAGCGCGAACGCCGCCTCGTCGCGCCCCGTGGCGACGACCTGCACGTCGAAGGGGGCGACGGATGCCGGCCAGACGAGGCCCTTGTCGTCGTTGTTCAGCTCCGCGATGATCGCGAGGATGCGCGTCACGCCGATGCCGTACGAGCCCATCGTCACCGTCACGAGCTTGCCGTTCTCGTCGAGCACCTTGAGCCCGAGCGCCTCGGCGTACTTGCGTCCGAGCTGGAAGACGTGCCCGATCTCCATGCCGCGCGCGAGCGACACGGGGCCCGAGCCGTCAGGTGCCGGGTCGCCCTCGCGGACGGTCGCGATCTCGACGACGCCGTCGCCGAAGAAGTCGCGCCCGGCGACGAGGGAGTGCACGTGCTTCTGGTCGATGTTGGCGCCCGTGATCCACGCCGTGCCGTCGACGACGCGCGGGTCGAGGAGGTACCGGATGCCGGTCGCCGACTCCTCGCCGAGGATGGCACCCTCCGGCGACCAGGGCCCGATGTAGCCCTTGACGAGGAGCGGGTGGTTCTCGAAGTCCTCCGGCGTCGCGGGCTGCACCGCCGCGGGGGCGAAGGCGACCTCGGCACGCTTGTCGTCGACGTCGCGGTCTCCCGGGATGCCGACGATCACGAGCTCCCGCGTCCCGTCGAGGTGCGTCAGGGCCAGGACGATGTTCTTCAGCGTGTCCGCGGCCGTGTACGGGCCGGAGGTCACGTCGAGCACCGCATTCGTGTGCGCGACGAGCGTCTCGATCGTGGGGGTGTTCGGGGAGTCGAAGATGACGGGCTGCACGGCGTCGTCGAACGGCACGGCGTCCGGAGCGGTCGTCGTGAAGGCCTCGACGTTGGCGGCGTAGCCGCCCGCCGATCGCACGAAGGTGTCCTCGCCTACGGGGGTCGGGTGCAGGAACTCCTCGCTGCGCGAACCGCCCATCGCCCCGGCATCCGCCTGCACGATGACGTACTCGAGGCCGAGGCGCTGGAAGATGCGCTCGTAGGCGTCGCGCTGCGCCTGATAGGAGGCATCCAGACCCGCGTCGGACGCGTCGAACGAGTACGCGTCCTTCATCGTGAACTCGCGCCCGCGGAGGAGCCCGGCGCGGGGTCGAGCCTCGTCGCGGTACTTGTCCTGGATCTGGTAGATCGTGAGCGGCAGGTCCTTGTACGACGAGTACAGATCCTTCACGAGCAGCGTGAAGGCCTCTTCGTGCGTCGGGGCGAGCAGGTAGTCGCCGCCCTTGCGGTCCTGCAGGCGGAACAGCAGGTCACCGTACTCCTCCCACCGACCGGTCGCTTCGTATGCCTCGCGCGGCATCAGTGCGGGGAAGTGCACTTCCTGTGCTCCCGCAGCGGCCATCTCCTCGCGCACGACCTTCTCGATGCGCGCCTTGACGCGCAGGCCCAGCGGCAGCCACGCGAAGATGCCCGCCGCCTGCGGGCGGATGTAGCCGGCGCGGATCAGCAGCTTGTGGCTCGCGACCTCGGCCTGGGCCGGGTCTTCGCGGAGCGTGCGGAGGAAGAAGTTCGACAGACGGGTGACCACGAGGGTCAAGCTTAGCCGCGCGCCGCGGCGTCCTTTCCGGCGATGACGGACAAGACACCGAGGGCGGTGTCGACGACGCTCACGCCGGCGAGGCGCTGGCCCTGCAGGTGCAGGATGTTGACGCCGTCGGAGAGGTACACCTCGCCCTTCGAGGTCACGCGCGCGGCGTACCCGCCGACCGTCGCGTCGACCGAGTCGGGGATGCTCGCCGCGAGCGTCTTCCACGCCCATGCGCCGTTCGGCACCGCGATAACGCTGAAGTCGGAGCCCCGGTCGCCCTCCTGCGTCGGCGTGCGCACCCAGTCGCAGCGCGCGATCGTCGACGAGGCGATCGAGAGGCGTCCGTCGACGGTGGATGCCGCGGGTGCGGCGAGCGCGGTGCGCGCCTCGTCCGACCCGAGCAGGGACGTCACGCCAATCGTCTCCGCGATCGCCGTGCAGTCGAGCGGCTTGCTCCACGTCGCGGGACGCGACTTGGCGGGCTGCCCCTCCGTCGTCGACCCCGCGACGGCGGACGCGATCGCGGTCAGTTCGGCGAGCGCGGCCGGATCGTCCACCGACGTGTCGAACGACGCCGCGGCGAGCACGGTCTGCCCCGCGCCCGGCGCCGACGCGTGACACTCCATCGAGCCGGTGCCGCGATCGCACGTCGCCGCGCCGACGACCGCTGCGACATCCCCGACGACGGTCGCCGCCGGCAGGACGTAGACGTCCACCGCGAGGCGCGGAGTGAGCAGCGAGCAGGCGAGCCCACCCGCCGTGTCGATCCCGATGTGCCACATCTCGTCGAGCGCCGTGACGCGCTGGATCTCACCGGCGGCCGCGACCACCGCGGCCGCGGCGCCGAGCGCGGCGCAGCCTCCGGCGATCGGCGAGGTCGGCGTCAGAGGGGCGGGCGTTCCGGACGGCGTCGGGGTCGGCGTGGCGGTCGGCGACACCGAGGACGGGCCTCCCTGCGTGTCGGCATCCGCCGGTCCCGTGCATGCGGAGAGGAGGCCGGCGACGAGGATCAGCGAGGCCAGGGCCACCGGGACGGACACGGACCTCGACCTCGTAACGCTCACTGCAGAATGCTAACCGGCGGAATCTGTGCCCGCGATGTGCGCAGGCCACCTGCCCGGATGCGCACGACCTACACTGACCCCGTGCCGCACCGTCGCCCCCGCATCGTCCCGAGCCCCGCGCGCGGCGCGCTGGCCGCCTCGCTCGCCGCCCTGCGGCGGTCGCTCGATCTGCCGGAGGCCTACCCGGCCGACGCGCAGGCCGAGGCGGAGGCCGCCGCGCGGGACGTCCCCCTCGCACCGGACGCGGCGGCTCTGCCGGATCTGCGCGACATCGCGTTCCTGACGATCGATCCCGCCGGCTCCACCGACCTCGATCAGGCACTCCACCTCGAGCGCACTCCGACCGGCGCCGTCCTGCACTACGCGATCGCCGATGTCCCCGCCTACGTCGCCCCCGGTGGGCCGCTGGATGCCGAGACCCGCCGCCGCGGTCAGACGATGTACGCACCGGACGAGCGCATCCCGCTCCATCCGCCGGTGCTCGGCGAGGGAGCGGCATCGCTCCTGCCCGGCGTCGACCGGCGCGCCTTCGTCTGGCGGTTCGTCCTCGACGACGGCGCGCGGCCGATCGAGGTGACACTGACACGGGCCGTCGTCCGCTCGCGCGCGCAGTGGTCCTATGACGACGCGCAGCGGGCCATCGACGCCGGCGAGGCGCCCGGGAGTCTCCTGGCCATGCCGTGGTTCGGCGCGCAGCGCGAGGCGCGCGAGCGTGAACGCGGCGGGGCGAGCCTCACCCTCCCCGAGGCCCGCATCCTCCCCGTCGCCGGCGCGGGCGGCGCCGGCGACAGCTACACGATCGAGCGCAGTTACGGCGTCCCCCTCGAGGACTGGAACGCGCACGTGTCGCTCCTCACCGGGATGGCGGCGGCCGACATCATGATCGCGGGCGGCGTGGGCATCCTCCGCACGATGCCGCCGGCGGACCCCGAGGACCTCGCCGACTTCCGCGCGCAGACGGTCGCTCTCGGCATCCCCTGGCCAACGGACGTCGCGTACGGCGACTACCTGCGGAGCCTCGACCGCTCCCCCGCCGCGCGCGCCGTCAAGGAATACGCCGCCGGCCTGTTCCGCGGCGCCGGCTACGTCACCTTCGACGGCGAGGTGCCCGTCGAACGCGAGCAGGCCGCGATCGGCGCACCGTACGCGCACACGACGGCACCGCTGCGGCGCCTCGTCGACCGCTGGGCGCTGATCGTGTGCGAGGCACTCGCGAACGGCCGGGAGATCCCGGAGTGGGCGCGGTCGTCACTGCCGGAGCTCCCCACGCTCATGGCGCGCTCCTCGCAGAAGGCCGCGCAGCTGGATGCCGGGGCCCTCGACCGCGTCGAGGCGGCCCTCCTGCTCGGGCGCGAGGGCGAGACCTTCACGGGCGTCGTCCTCGCCCGGCGCGGCGACGGGGCGCGCATCCAGATCTCCGATCCTGCGGTCGAGGCGAAGGTCGCCGGGGTGGATGCCGAGCCGGGCAGCACCGTCCGGGTCCGGCTCGTCGCGGCATCCATCGCCGACGGCGCGATCGAGTTCGCCGCGGAGTCCTCCGTCGTCGCGGAGTCTTCCCCTCAGCAGAAACTTCGCTGAACTTCACATGCCCAATGGCCGGAAGAGCACCGGTTATTGGCACACAGTGGTGTCAACGCCCACCGCTTCGCACCGGATGCGACAGCGGACGACCACTACGGAGGACGCACAATGACTGCCTACACCGACGCCATCCAGGCGATCACGGCCCTGAAGGAACAGAACGGCTCGGCTTGGGACGCCGTCAACCCCGAGTACGTCGCCCGCATGCGCCTGCAGAACCGATTCCAGACGGGGCTCGAGATCGCCCAGTACACCGCCGACATCATGCGGCGCGACATGGCCGAGTACGACGCCGACTCGTCGGTCTACACGCAGTCGCTCGGTGTCTGGCACGGGTTCATCGGGCAGCAGAAGCTCATCTCGATCAAGAAGCACCTGAAGTCGACGAACAAGCGCTACCTGTACCTCTCCGGATGGATGGTCGCGGCCCTGCGCAGCGAGTTCGGTCCGCTCCCCGACCAGTCGATGCACGAGAAGACGGCGGTCCCGGCGCTCATCGCGGAGCTCTACACGTTCCTACGTCAGGCCGACACCCGCGAGCTCGATCTGCTGTTCTCGAAGCTCGACGATGCGCGCGCCGCCGGCGACGAGACCGCGGTCGAGTTCATCCAGTCGCAGATCGACAACCACGAGACGCACGTCGTTCCGATCATCGCCGACATCGACGCCGGCTTCGGCAACCCCGAGGCGACCTACCTCCTCGCCAAGAAGATGATCGAGGCGGGCGCGTGCGCCATCCAGATCGAGAACCAGGTGTCGGACGAGAAGCAGTGCGGCCACCAGGACGGCAAGGTCACGGTCCCCCACGAGGACTTCCTCGCGAAGATCAACGCGGTCCGGTACGCGTTCCTCGAGCTCGGCATCGACAACGGGGTGATCGTCGCCCGCACCGACTCGCTGGGAGCCGGCCTCACGCAGAAGATCGCCGTCTCGCAGACGCCGGGCGACCTGGGCGACCAGTACAACGCGTTCCTCGACGTCGAGGAGATCGACGCCGCGGACCTGAGCGACGGCGACGTCGTGATCCGCCGCGAGGGGAAGCTGCTGCGCCCCAAGCGCCTGGCATCCAACCTCTACCAGTTCCGCTCCGGCACGGGTGAGGCCCGCTGCGTGCTCGACTGCATCACGTCGCTGCAGAACGGTGCGGACCTCCTCTGGATCGAGACCGAGAAACCGCACGTGGCGCAGATCGCGGGGATGGTCGACGAGATCCGCAAGGTGATCCCGAATGCGAAGCTCGTCTACAACAACAGCCCGTCGTTCAACTGGACGCTGAACTTCCGTCAGCAGGCCTACGACGCACTCGTCGAGCAGGGCGCGGATGTGTCGTCCTACGAGCGCAGCGAACTCATGAACGTGTCGTACGACGACACCGAGCTCGCCCGCATCGCCGACGAGATGATCCGCTCGTTCCAGAAGGACGGCTCGGCTCGCGCGGGCATCTTCCACCACCTCATCACGCTGCCGACCTACCACACGGCGGCGCTGTCGACGGATGACCTCGCGAAGGGCTACTTCGGCGATGAGGGCATGCTGGCCTACGTCAAGGGCGTGCAGCGTCGCGAGATCCGCGAGGGCATCGCGACGGTCAAGCACCAGAACATGGCCGGCAGCGACATCGGCGACAACCACAAGGAGTACTTCGCCGGCGACGCGGCCCTGAAGGCCGGCGGCGCGCACAACACGATGAACCAGTTCTGACGATCGCGTCGAACGCTCGCACGGGCTCCTGCTGAGGCAGGGGCCCGTGCGGCGTTTTTCCTCCGGTTCATTTTGCGATATATTGCATATCGTGCCCCTCGCGTCCACGCCCCTCCCCCGCAACCTCCTGCGTGAGGACGTGCACGCACGGCTGAAGAACGCCATCGTGGACGGGACCCTCGCTCCCGGCGAGCAGCTGCGCGATGGCGAGCTCGCCGCACGCCTCGGCGTCAGCCGCACACCGGTGCGCGAGGCCCTCCTCGAACTCGCGCGCGCGGGTCTCGTCCGCGCGACCCCGGGGCGGTCCACCGTCGTCGCACCGATCGAACCCGCCGCCGTTCGCGACGCGCAGGCAGTCGTGGCGGCGATGCACGCCCTGGCCGTCCGGGCGGCGGTGCCGCACCTCACGGCATCCGACCTCGACGAGATGCGCGCCGCGAACGCGGAGTTCGCCGCCGCGCAGACGCGCGGAGACCTCGACGCAGCGATGGATGCCGATGCCCGATTCCACGCCGTCCCGGTCGCCCGATCGGGCAACGGCGCGGCGGCGGCGGTCCTCGCCCAGTACGAGCCGGTCCTGCAGCGCGCCGAGCGCCTGCGCTTCGCCTCCCACGAAGGCGCCCTGTCCGCGGAGCGGCACGCGCGCCTGATCGAGCTGTGCACCGCCCGTGACATCGACGCCGCGGCGACACTCGCCGCAGAGATCTGGCAGACCCTCCCGGCGCCCGATCTCGCCTCGCCTCACCATCCACACCCGCATCGCCCGCCGAACAGGACACCCCATGAAGCTGCACGAGTTCGCCCGCTACCCGCTGACGTTCGGCCCGAGCCCCCTCCAGCGGCTCGACCGCCTCTCCGACCACCTGGGCGGAGCGCGCATCTGGGCCAAGCGCGAAGACGTCAACAGCGGCCTCGCCTTCGGCGGCAACAAGGTGCGCAAGCTCGAGTACATCGTCCCCGATGTGCTCGCGTCGGGGGCCGACACGATCGTCTCGATCGGCGGCTACCAGTCGAACCACACGCGTCAGGTCGCCGCCGTCGCGGCGCACCTCGGACTCAAAGCGCGCCTCGTGCAGGAGAAATGGGTGCCGTGGGACGACCCCACCAACGACCAGGTCGGCAACATCCTCCTCTCCCGCATGATGGGCGCCGACTCGCGCCTCGACGACGCCGGCTTCGACATCGGCATCCGCGATTCGTGGAAACAGGCGCTCGAGGAGGTCGAAGCGGGCGGCGGAACCCCCTACCCGATCCCGGCCGGGGCGAGCGAACACCCCCTCGGCGGTCTGGGCTTCGCGAACTGGGCCTTCGAAGTGGCGGAGCAGGAGAAGCAGCACGGAGTCTTCTTCGACACGATCGTCGTCTGCACGGTGACCGGTTCGACGCACGCGGGCATGATCGCCGGCTTCGCGGCGCTGGAGGAGCTCACCGGGGTGAAGCGACGCGTCCTCGGCATCGACGCATCGGCGACGCTCGAGAAGACCCGCGACCAGGTCGCGCGCATCGCGCGGCACACGGCGGACCTGATCGAGCTCGGCCGGGAGCTCCGGGACGACGAGATCCAGGTGCTCGAGGGCTGGGCGGGCGACCTCTATGGCATCCCTGTGGACTCGACGATGGAGGCGATGGCACTCGGCGCGCAGCTGGAGGCGATGATCACCGACCCGGTCTACGAAGGCAAGTCTCTCGCGGGGCTCATCGACCTCGTCCGATCCGGGGACATCCCGAAGGACTCCACCGTCCTCTACGCGCACCTGGGCGGGCAGCCGGCGATCAACGCCTACCACTCGCTGTGGGATCCGTCGGCCTCCTGAGCGGACGGTCGCCGGCGATGGGGGCCAGGCCGCTCAGGCCGTGACGACCTGCGCGGTGCCGAGCGGGGCGTCGGGGCCCATCTCGGCGGCGAGGCGGTTCGCCTCTTCGATGAGCGTCGCGACGATGTCGGCCTCGGGAACCGTCTTGATGACCTCGCCCTTGACGAAGATCTGCCCCTTGCCGTTGCCCGAGGCCACGCCGAGGTCGGCCTCGCGCGCCTCGCCCGGTCCGTTGACGACACACCCCATCACGGCGACGCGGAGCGGCACGGTCATGTCCTTCAGACCCTCGGTGACGTCGTCCGCGAGGGTGTAGACGTCGACCTGGGCGCGCCCGCACGACGGGCACGAGACGATCTCGAGCTTGCGCTCGCGGAGGTTGAGCGACTGCAGGATCTGGTGGCCGACCTTGACCTCCTCGGCCGGCGGCGCCGACAGCGAGACGCGAATCGTGTCGCCGATACCCTCCGACAGCAGGATGCCAAACGCGGTCGCGCTCTTGATCGTGCCCTGGAAGGCGGGACCCGCCTCCGTGACGCCGAGGTGCAGCGGCCAGTCGCCGCGCTCGGCGAGGAGGCGGTACGCCTTGACCATGATGATGGGGTCGTTGTGCTTGACCGAGATCTTGAAGTCGTGGAAGTCGTGCTCCTCGAAGAGGGACGCCTCCCACACGGCGCTCTCGACGAGCGCTTCGGGGGTGGCCTTGCCGTACTTCTCGAGAAGGCGCTTGTCGAGCGAGCCGGCGTTGACGCCGATGCGGAGGGACACCCCGGCCTCCTTCGCCGCCTTCGCGATGGCGCCGACGTTGCCGTCGAACTCGCGGATGTTGCCCGGGTTCACGCGCACCGCGCCGCAGCCGGCGTCGATCGCCTGATAGATGTACTTCGGCTGGAAGTGGATGTCGGCGATGACCGGGATCTGGCTCTTCTTCGCGATGATGTGCAGCACGTCGGCGTCTTCGGGGCGCGGGACGGCGACGCGGACGATCTCGCAGCCCGAGGCGGTGAGCTCCGCGATCTGCTGCAGCGTCGCGTTGATGTTGTGCGTCGGGGTGGTCGTCATCGACTGGACGCTCACGGGCGAGTCGCTGCCGACGCCGACCGATCCGACCTTGATCTGACGGGTCCGGCGGCGGGGGGCGAGGACTTCCGGCACGCGGGGCATCCCGAGGTTCACTGCTGGCACGACATCAGCCTACGCCGCACGGCGGGGCGAAGGCTGAGGATGCCACGAGCCCGCCCTGCCCGCGACGTCTGCTAACGTGACCTCATGTTCGCGAGCACCTCCTGGTGGCCCACCCGCTGAGGCGGTGTGCTCGCAACGCTTGACACAGACCGCCCCGCACTCCACCGGGCGGTCTTCTCGTTTTCGCGATGAGGCAGCCCGCCTGAACGACAGAAAGGCCCGGCATGCCCGACGCCATCGCTGACGCGATCTCCTCCGGACGCCCCTTCGCCCTGCTCGCCCGCGACGGCGAGACCGTCGAGATCCTGACGGGAGACGTCGTCGATGTCGCCCTCCTCGCCGACATCCCGCTGCACGGCGTGGACGGTGCTCCGCGCGAAGTCCTCGCCCTCGTGCCGTACCGCCAGATCGTCGAGCGCGGCTTCGTCTGCCACGACGACGGCGCTCCGCTGCGCTGCCTCGTCGTCGACGAGCACACGGCGATCCCTGTCGCCGCCGCGCTGGCCGCCCTCCCGACCACGCCGATCCCGCTCACGGATGCCGGATTCGACATCTCCGACGCGGAATACGCCGACATCGTGCGCACCGTCATCACCGACGAGATCGGGCGCGGCGAAGGCGCGAACTTCGTGATCCGGCGCGACTACACGGCATCCGTCGACACGGATGCGCTGACGGCGGGGCTCACGTGGTTCCGTGCCCTGCTCGAGCACGAGCGCGGCGCCTACTGGACGTTCCTCGTCTCGACGCCCGGTCACCTCGCCGTCGGTGCGAGCCCCGAGGCGCACGTCAGCGCCGTCCACTCCGACAGCGGAGCCGGGGTGGTCACGATGAACCCCATCTCGGGAACCTTCCGCCACCCCGCCGGCGGGGCGACGAGCGAGACGTTGACCGAGTTCCTCTCCTCGACGAAGGAGACCGAGGAACTCTTCATGGTCGTCGATGAGGAGCTCAAGATGATGAGCGCCGTCTGCAGCGACGGCGGCCGCATCACGGGGCCGCACCTCAAGGAGATGTCGCGCCTCACCCACACGGAGTACATGCTGCGCGGGCACAGCGCGATGGACCCCCGCGACATCCTGCGCGAGACGATGTTCGCGCCCACGGTCACCGGATCGCCGATGCAGAACGCCTGCACGGTCATCCAGCGCCACGAGAAGACGCCCCGCGGCTACTACTCGGGTGTGGCGGCGCTGTTCACCCCGTCGTCCGACCCGGCGCCCCGGAACGGCGCGGGCACGCACGACCTCGATGCGCCGATCCTCATCCGGACGGCGTACCTCGTCGACGGTCGCCTGCGCGTTCCCGTCGGCGCGACGCTCGTGCGCCACTCCGACCCGGACGGCGAAGTGAGCGAGACCCACGGCAAAGCGGCCGGCGTGCTCGGCGCGATCGGCGCGATCCCGCGCGACGAGGCCGCCGAACGCGCGGTCCTCGACGAGGATGCGCCCACGGTTCCGAAGGCGTCCCTCGCCGACGATCCCGCGGTCGCGACGCTGCTCGCCGCGCGCAACGAGCGCCTCGCCTCGTTCTGGCTGAACCCGCAAGACGGTGCCGAGGCGCCGACGGGACCGGGCGCGGGACGCACTGCCCTCGTCGTGGATGCCGAGGACCGCTTCACGACGATGCTCGCCCACCAGCTGCGGCACCTCGGCTTCGCCGTCGAGATCGCCCCGTGGAGCGAGGTGACGGATGCCGCCGTCGCTGCGGCCGACGTCGTCGTCGCCGGTCCCGGCCCCGGCGACCCGCGCGACGGCGCGAGCCCGCGCATCGCGCGCATGCGCGACGTGGTCGGCCGCCGACTGTCATCCGGCCGGCCGCTCCTCGCCGTGTGCCTCAGTCACCAGATCCTCGCCGACGCCCTCGGCATCGAGCTCGCGCCTCTCGCGTCGCCGCACCAGGGGCTGCAGAAGAGCGTCGACGTGTTCGGGTCTCCCGCGTCGATAGGCTTCTACAACACGTTCACGGCACGCGTGACCCCGGGCACGACATGGCTCGGCGCGACCGAGATCGCCGCCGACGCGGCATCCGGCGACGTCTATGCGATGCGCGGACCGGGCTACGCCTCCGTGCAGGGCCACCTCGAGTCGATCCTCTCCCGCGACGGCCTGGAGACGCTCGAGCGGCTCATCGTGCACGCGCTCACCCCGGTCGGAGCCTGAGGGGGCCCGACGGGGACGCGGCTCACCCCAGCAGCTGGACCGGATTGACGATGTCGGCGAGGATCAGCACGCCGCCCATGACGGCGAGCGCGATCACGACGACGAACGTCACAGGCACGAGCCTCGTCGCATCGACGGGGCGCGGGCTCGGGCGGCGGAACAGCTTCGCCCACGCCCGCTTGAGCGCGTCCCACAGCGCGACCACGACGTGGCCGCCGTCGAGCGGCAGGAGCGGGATCAGGTTGAAGACGAAGAGGGCGATGTTGAGCGCGCCGAGGATCGTGAGGAGGCTCGCCACGCGGTTCAGAATCGGCGCGTCGGTCGCCGCGACCTCTCCCGCGAGCCGCCCCGCGCCGACGACGGAGAGCGGACTGTTCGGGTCGCGACTCTGACCCGTGACGAGGTCGACGGCGGTGTCCCAGACCCGCACCGGGAGCTGCCAGATGATCCCGAACACCTGGCCCGTCTGAGCGAGCGCGGCCTGCGGGCCGTCCCAGATCGGCTGGCGGACGTACTCGACCGTCGCGGTCATGCCGACGAACCCGACCTCGGCCGTCGTGACCGCGCCGCCCTCGCCCTGCACCTGGCGCTCGGCGAGCATCGGCGTGACCTGGAGCGACTGGCGCTGTCCGTCCCGCTCGACGACGATCGGCAGGGCGCGGCCCGGGGATGCCTGGATGATGGCGGATGCCTCGGCGAACGTGGAAACGGCGGTGCCGTCGACCGACACGATCTCGTCCCCCGGGAGGAGCCCCGCGGCCGCTGCCGGAGACGCCGGATCCGAGCTCGTGCACGTGGTCTGTGTCGACCCGGCGGGGAGCACGCATTCGTTGACGGACGCGATGGTCGTCGTGGCGGTCTGCAGTCCGATCCCGCTGAACACGATCGCGAACAGCACGATCGCAAGGACGAAGTTCATGAACGGACCGCCGAGCATGATGATGATGCGCTTGTACACCGGCAGGGCGTAGAAGGTGCCGTCCGCGCTGCCGCCGAGGGTCTCGTCGTTCGCGGTGCGCGCGTCCTGCACCATCGCGGAGAAGAACCTGCCGGGCGCACGTCCGGGCTCCTCCGCGGGCGACGGCGGGTACATGCCCGCCATGGAGATGTAGCCGCCGAGGGGGAGCGCTTTGACGCCGTACTCGGTCTCGCCGATCCGCCGCGACCACAGCGTCGGCCCGAACCCGATCATGTACCTGCCGACGCGCACGCCGAAGCGCTTCGCGGGGACGAGGTGCCCGATCTCGTGCAGGCCGATCGAGACCGCGAGGCCGACGACCAGCAGCAGCACGCCGACGATGAAAGCGATGACGGTCACAGCAGGCGACGATACCGCGGGCCGCTTTGCGTTTGCCGTTAGGCTCCTCGTGTGGCACACGGCGAATCCGGGAGAGCACTGCGCGCGCTGCGCGGGTGCGCAGCCGCCGCGATCGCCGTCCTCATCGCCTCGACCGCGCACACCCTCTCCGGCGGTGAGGCACCTCCGTTCTGGCTCGCCCTCGCGGTGACGATCCTCGCGGCGCCCGTCTGCGTCGCCCTGATCGGGCCCCGCCCGGGTCGCGCACGCGGTCTTCCCCGCCTGGGCGCCGCCGTCGTCGCGGCGCAGCTCGCGCTCCACGGCGCCTTCGCCGCGGTCGGCGACGGTGCCCCGTCACTCGCGTCGGCGGGGCACCACCACGCGATCGACCTCGGCGCGCTCGTCGCGGGCGGTCAGTCCGTCGCAGCCGGCATGACGCTCGGCCACGCCCTCGCCGCCGTCCTCACCTTCGTCGTCCTCGCGTGGGGCGAGCGGCTCGTAGCGATCGTCGCCCGCGGCATCCGGCAGCTGCTGCGCCGCACCCTGCCGGCGCTCCGCCCGCACCGGGCCGTGATCACATCGACCGGCCATGTCGCCCCGCATCTGACCTCCCGACTCGTGCACTGCGCGAGCCGCCGTGGGCCCCCGCAGCGGCTCGCGCTCGCTCTCACCGCCTGACCGGGCTCTCCGGCGGCGGTGGCTTCATCGCGGCATCCCGCCGCCGCCGATCTTCGTCGCGGCATCCCGCCGCCATCGACCTTCGTCGCGGCATCCCGCCGTCATCGACCCTCGTCGCGGCATCCCGCCGTCATCGACCTTCGTCGCGGCGTCCCGCCGCTCCCTGACGACCTTGCACAGAAAGACCCTCATGACCCGTACTTCCTCGCGCACGCGTGCGCGCCTGCTCGCCGGCGTGATCGCCGGATCCGCCCTCGTGATCGCCGCCCCGCTCGCGGCATCCGCCCACGTCCACGTCACCCCCGACGAATCGGCGGCCGGCGGCACGACGCGGCTCTCCTTCTCGTTCAGCCACGGCTGCGAGGACTCCCCCACGACCGCGCTCGTCTTCACGATCCCCGAGGGGATCGACGGCGTCGCGCCGGTCCTCGACGGCGCCTGGACCATCCAGCGCGACCTCGGCTCCGACGGGATCCCCACCGCGGTCACGTACACCGCCGTGAACCCGATCGAGTCGGGAGTCGCAGCGTCCGTGTCGCTCGACGTGATCTTCGCCGCGTCGGCGTCGGGGACCTCCGTCGCCTTCCCCGTTCTGCAGAAGTGCGTGGTCGGCGAGACCGACTGGTCGGAGGTGGCCGCCGAGGGCCAGACCGAGGACGACCTCTCCGCCCCCGCGCCGGTCGTCGCCGTGGGCGACGTCGTCGCGGAGTCCGGCCACGGCGGCCACGGCGATGACGACGCGTCGTCGGATGCCGCGGCATCAGATCACGGCGACGCCGCCGCTGCCACGAGCGACGCCGACCCGGTCGCGCGCTGGCTGAGCGGCGGAGCACTCGTCGCGGCTCTCTCCGCGCTCGGTGTCGCCCTGTTCGGACGCCGTCGCCGCACGTAATATCTGCGGGGCGTTCCGTCGGCTCGGACGGGACGCCCCGCTGTGCGCGCGGCACGATGTCGTAGGGACCTCCTCGTTCCTTCTGACGAATCTCATAAGCATGCGCGTGAATATGGATAGGGACATGACTCCTTATCCCCCAGAGCACTCGCCGTCCTTCCTCCATCCCCGACGCCCGCCGCGTCGCCGCCTCGATGACCTCGTCCGCCGACTCGACGCCCGCCTCGTCGGCGCTCCGGCGGAGGATGTCGTCATCGGCGGCATCACACATGCGACGAACGAGCTCCGCCCCGGCGCGGCCTTCGTCGCGCTCCCCGGTGAACGCCATCACGGAGCCGAGTTCGCCGCCGAGGCCGTTGAGCGCGGCGCCGTCGCGATCATCACGGATGCCGCGGGTGCCGACATCGCCGCGGAGATCACGGTCCCGATCGTCTGCGTCGAGGGGCCGCGACGGCGGCTCCCCGAGATCGCGGCGTGGATCTACGGGACGGACGCCGACCTCCCGATCCTCCTCGGCGTGACCGGGACGAACGGGAAGACGAGCGTCACGCACCTGCTGGAGGGGATCCTGACGCAGATCGGTGTGACCGCGGGCTCCTCGTCCACGGTGGATCGGCGCATCGCCGGGCGATCCGTGATCGCCGGGCTGACGACGCCCGAGGCATCCGACCTGCACGCGCTCCTCGCCGTCATGCGAGAACACGACGTCGAGGCGATGGCCGCGGAGGTCAGTGCACAGGGGCTCGTCCGCGACCGTGTCGGCAGCATCGTCTTCGATGTCGCGGGCTTCACGAACCTCACGCACGACCATCTCGACGACTTCGGCGACATGGAGACCTATCTCGATGCCAAGGCGCTCCTCTTCAAGAAGGACCGCGCCCGACGCGCCGTCGTGAGCCTCGATTCCGCCGCGGGTTCCACCATCGTCACCCGCGCCGACGTGCCGGTGACGACGATCCTCACACCATCGGTCGCGATCGATCCCGCCCTGACTGCGCACTGGCGGGTCGAGATCGTCGCCGAGCGCCACGACGGCACGTCCTTCCTCCTGACCGGCCCCGAGGGACGATGGCTGCGCACCACCGTGCCGGTGATCGGCCGGCACATGGCTGCCAACGCGGGCCTCGCGATCGTCATGCTCCATGAGGCCGGATACGCGTGGGACCGCCTGCGTGACGCCCTCCACGGCGCGCGCATCGCAGCGTCGATCCCGGGACGGACGCAGCGCGTGTCCGGCGAGTCCGGCCCGACGGTCTACGTCGATTTCGGACACACCCCGGACGCGTTCGCGAAGACCCTCGCCGCCGTCCGGCGGGTGACGCCGGGGCGGGTCCTCATGCTGTGCGGCGCCGACGGCGACCGCGACGCCACGAAGCGCGCCGCGATGGGCCGTACCGCCGCCGAAGGCAGCGACATCCTCGTCATCACCGATCATCACCCTCGATTCGAGGACCCCGACGCCATCCGCGCGGCGCTCGTGTCCGGGGCGCGCTCCGCCGGCGGATCCACCGAGATCCTCGACTTCTCCCCGCCGGAGCGGGCGATCGTCGAAGCGGTGGACCGCGTGACGGAGGGCGACGCGATCCTGTGGGCGGGGCCCGGACATCAGAACTACCGTGACATCCGGGGCACGCGTGCCCCCTACTCCGCTCGTGAACTGGCTCGGCGAGCCCTGCGGGCGGCCGGGTGGGCGGCGCCCGAACCGACGTGGGAGGTTCCCTACCCGGCGGACTCCACGCCGCCGTCGGACGAGCTCCGGCCCTTCTGAGCGTCGCGGACGACGCCTCCGGAGACGGGCGTGGACTCGTTGTGGTCAGTCCACAGAATGGGCGCCGGTCCGGCCGGGAGGACAGGAGGTTTCGTGCACGAAATCACTGTGGTCTGACCACAGTTCTATCCTGAGATCACGGCTTCGCGCGAACGGGCGCGGATCCCACGACGACTGAGGAAGCGAATCATGACCACCGTCACCCCCGCAGCTCAAGACGCGCAGCCCACCGCCTGGCGCGGATTCACCGCCGGCCCCTGGCAGGACGAGATCGACGTGCGCGACTTCATCCAGCGCAACTACACGCCCTACACGGGCGACGCCACGTTCCTCGCCGGGGCCACCGCGCGCACGACGCGCATCTGGGACACGCTCTCCGCCATGTTCCCCGAGGAGCGCGCCAAGGGCATCTACGACGTCGATCCGCACACCCCCGCGGGGATCACGGCCCACGGCCCGGGATACATCCGCGAGGGCGACGAGGTCATCGTCGGGCTGCAGACGGACGCGCCCCTCAAGCGTGCGATCATGCCCAACGGCGGCTGGCGCATGGTCGAGGGAGCCTTGGAGACTTACGGCTACGAGGTCGACCAGACGCTCAAGACCGTCTTCAGCGAGTACCGCAAGACCCACAACCAGGGCGTCTTCGACGTGTACCCGCCGAACGTCCGCGCCGCACGCTCCTCGCACATCATCACGGGCCTCCCGGATGCCTACGGCCGCGGACGCATCATCGGCGACTATCGGCGCGTGGCGCTGTACGGCGTCGACCAGCTGATCGCCGCCAAGAAGATCGACAAGCTGGGCCTGGACACCACCCCGTTCACCGAGCAGATCGCCCGCGAACGCGAGGAGCACGCCGAGCAGATCCGCGCGCTGCAGGAGCTGAAGCAGATGGCCGCCTCCTACGGCATCGACATCTCCGGGCCCGCGACGACGGCGAAGGAAGCCGTCCAGTGGCTGTACTTCGCCTACCTCGGAGCGGTCAAGGAGCAGAACGGCGCGGCGATGTCGCTCGGCCGCACCTCGACGTTCCTGGATGTCTTCATCCAGCGCGACCTCGAAGCGGGCACTCTCACCGAGACCGAGGCGCAGGAGATCATCGACGACTTCGTGATCAAGCTGCGGATCGTGCGATTCCTCCGCACCCCCGAATACGACGCGCTCTTCTCGGGCGACCCCACCTGGGTGACCGAGACGATCGGCGGCATGGGAGAGGACGGCCGTCCGCTCGTCACGAAGAACTCGTTCCGCTATCTGCAGACCCTCTACAACCTGGGCCCGGCGCCCGAGCCGAACATGACCGTGTTCTGGAGCCCCGAGCTTCCCCAGGGCTTCAAGGACTTCTGCGCGCAGGTCTCGATCGACACCTCGGCGGTGCAGTACGAGTCCGACGAGATCATCCGGCCCGCGTGGGGCGACGACGCGGCGATCGCCTGCTGCGTGAGCCCGATGCGCATCGGCAAGCAGATGCAGTTCTTCGGCGCACGGGTCAACCTCGCCAAGACTCTCCTGTACGCCATCAACGGCGGACGCGACGAAGTCTCGGGCAAGCAGGTCTCGCCGATCGCCGCTCCGGTCGGCGAAGGCCCCCTGGACTTCGACGACGTCATGGCCCGGTTCGACCTTACGATGGACTGGCTCGCCGCGACGTATGTCGAGGCGCTGAACTGCATCCACTGGTCGCACGACAAGTACGCCTACGAGCGCCTCGAGATGGCCCTCCACGACAAGGACGTGCTGCGCACGATGGCCTGCGGCATCGCGGGCCTGTCGGTCGCGGCGGACTCGCTGGCGGCGATCAAGTACGCGACGGTCACCCCGGTCTTCGATGACCGCGGCATCGTCGTGGACTACGCGATCGAAGGCGAGTTCCCGACGTACGGCAACGACGACGACCGCGCCGACGCCATCGCCGTCGACCTGGTCGAGCGCTTCATGTCGAAGATCCGCCGCCACCCGATGTACCGGAACGCGCTGCCCACCCAGTCGGTGCTGACGATCACCTCGAACGTCGTGTACGGCAAGGCGACGGGGAACACCCCCGACGGCCGTCGTGCGGGCGAGCCCTTCGCTCCCGGCGCCAACCCGATGAACGGCCGCGACACGCACGGCATGCTCGCCTCGGCGCTGTCGGTCGCGAAGCTGCCCTATTCGGAATCTCAGGACGGCATCTCGCTCACCAACACGGTCGTTCCCGCGGGCCTCGGCCGTACGAAGGACGAGCAGGTGAAGAACCTGGCAGGTCTCCTCGACGCGTATGTCGGTTCCCAGGGCTATCACATGAACGTCAACGTGCTGAACCGCGAGACCCTCGAGGATGCCATGGAGCACCCCGAGAACTACCCGCAGCTGACGATCCGCGTGTCCGGCTACGCCGTGAACTTCGTGCGCCTGACCCGCGAGCAGCAGCTCGACGTCCTGTCCCGCACGTTCCACGGCTCGATGTGACCCCATCCCCATCGCGACCCATCGCGCAGACCCCGAGAGGAGCAGAGACCATGGCCGCCACGCTCATCCACACCCTGATCGACGCTCCGCTCGGGGGCCTCGCGGTGGCCGACGTCGACCGCCACGAGCGGCTGACCGCGATGCGCGAGGGCCGGCTCGGCTCGGTGCACTCGTGGGAGCTCGTGACAGCGGTCGACGGGCCGGGGACGCGGCTCACGACCTTCCTGTCGGGGTGCCCCTTGCAGTGCCTGTACTGCCACAACCCCGACACGCTCCAGATGAAGGACGGGCACCCGGTGACGAGCGACGAGCTGCTGCGTCGCATCGCACGGTACGCGGGAGTCTTCCGCGCCACGGGCGGCGGCATCACGCTGTCCGGCGGCGAAGTGCTGATGCAGCCCGCGTTCGCGGCGCGGATCCTGCGCGGCGCGAAGGAACTCGGCATCCACACGGCGATCGACACGTCCGGGTTCCTCGGCGCCGCGGCGACCGACGCGATGCTCGCGGACGTGGACCTCGTCCTCCTCGACGTCAAGAGCGGCGACCCCGAGACCTATCGGCGCGTCACCGGGCGCGAGCTCGAGCCGACCCTCGAGTTCGGGCGCCGGCTGGCGGAGACGCCTGACGGCCCCGACGTCTGGATCCGCTTCGTCCTCGTCCCGGGGCTCACCGATGACGCCGACAACGTCGAGCGGGTGGCCGCCTACGCGGCATCCCTGAACGAGATCCGACCCGGCACCGTCCCGCGGGTGGAGGTGCTGCCCTTCCATCAGATGGGCCGGGACAAGTGGGCCGCACTCGGTCGTGAGTACGTCCTCGCCGACACCGAGCCGCCCACGATCGAGCTCACCGAGCGTGTGCGCGGACAGTTCCGCGTACACGGCCTCACGACGTACTGACCGCGTTCAGCCGGCGGCGATGAGCCCGTCGGCACTCTGACGCGCCCAGCGCTCGGCCTCGGCGAGCGCACCCCGGTCGAGGGTCGCCGGCGGCGTGTGCGCGTCCACGACGCGGCGGACCGTGTCCAGGATGCCGAGGAACGTCAGGGCACCCTCGTGGAAGGCATCCACCGCCTGCTCGTTCGCCGCATTGAAGACCGCCGGGTAGGTGCCCCCCGCGCGTCCCACCTGCTTGGCGAGGTCGACGGCGGGGAACGCCTCGGCATCGAGCGGCTCGAACGTCCACGTCTGCGCCGTCGTCCAGTCCAGCGGCACGCCGACACCCGGAACCCGCCGCGGCCAGTCGAGGCCGAGCGAGATCGGCAGCCGCATGTCCGGCGGGGATGCCTGGGCGATCGTCGACCCGTCGACGAACTCGACCATCGAGTGGACGATCGACTGGGGATGCACGGCGACGTCGATGTCGTCGTAGTCCACGCCGAAGAGGAGATGGGCTTCGATGACCTCGAGGCCCTTGTTGACCAGCGTCGCGGAGTTCGTCGTGACGACGCGCCCCATGTTCCACGTCGGATGCGCGAGCGCCTGGGCGGGGGTGACATCGTGCAGCGATGCGCGGGTGCGCCCGCGAAACGGTCCACCGGACGCCGTGAGGACGAGTCGGCGCACTTCTCCCGCCGCGCCGCTGCGCAGCGCCTGCGCGATCGCGGAGTGCTCCGAGTCGACCGGCACGATCTGGCCCGGCGCGGCGAGCGCGGTGACGAGATCGCCGCCCACGATGAGCGACTCCTTGTTCGCGAGAGCGAGGGTGCGCCCCGTCTCGAGCGCGGCGAGCGTCGGCCCGAGTCCGACCGATCCGGTGATGCCGTTGAGTACGACGTCCGCGTCGAGGTCGCGAACGAGCTGCTCGGCGGCATCCGCCCCCAGCGCCGTCGCCGCGCGGGCGACGCCGAACTCGGCGGCCTGCGCCGCGAGGGTCTCCGCGTCGCGCCCCGCAGCGAGACCGACGACCTCGAACTGCTCGCGGCGTGCCCGGATGACATCGAGCGCCTGCGTCCCGATCGAACCGGTGGAGCCGAGGATCAGGACGCGCCGCATGCGCTCAGCCTACCCGCGCGCGATCGGTCGGCCGGGGTCGATCACCCCCGGCCGCTCAGCCCTGGGCCTTCTGCGCGCCGATGATGTCGACGACGAAGACGAGCGTCTCGCCCTTCAGGTCGTTGGCGTTGATGTCGCCCTCGCCGTAGCCGTCCTTCGGCGGGATGACGACGAGTACCTGCGACCCGACGGTCTGGCCCTCGAGCGCCTTCTGGAAGCCCGCGACGACACCCGTCGTCGAGAAGCTGGTGGGCACGCCGCCCTTGTCCCACGTGGAGTCGAAGGTCTTGCCGTCCGACCAGCGGACGCCGGTGTACTGCACGAGGACGGAGTCGCCGCTCTGCACGGTGTAACCATCGCCCTTCTTGAGGGTCTCGAGCGTCGTCTCGGTCGGCGCGTCGCCGCCGGGGAGCGTGATGGTCGGTGCGCCGTTGTCGGCGAGGGCGACGGTCGGCAATCCCTCGGTAGCGGGCTGCGGCTCGCCCCACGCGGACGTCGGAACGACCGAGAGGAGGTCGATGACATACACCTGGCCGGAGGCCGACTCCGTCGCCGGGAAGGTCGCGACGACCCGCTCGCCGGGAGCGCCACATCCGAAGATCTGGCCGAGCGGCGCGTCCGCGGAGATCTGCTGCGGCATGAGCTCGGCGGGGTTGTAGCCGATGTCGCCGACCTTCTCACCGGTCGTCGCGTCGAACGCGCTCATCGCGTAGGTGACGAAGTCGCCGGCCTTGATCGGCGTTCCGGTGCCCTCGGAGATGACCGTGGCCTGGAGCTCGGGGATGTCCAGCGGCGCGCTGAAGGTCGCCGTCGACGCGGCGCCCGCATCCCCCGTCACCTGGACGGCGTCCGAGGCGACGCCCGATGCGGCGCGCGCGTCGCACAGGTCGACCGCTGCGCTCGCGCTGGGGGATGCCGAGGGCGAGGCCGTGCCACCTCCGGCGCAACCGGCGAGAAGCAGCACCGACACAGCGGCGGCGGACAGGGCGGCGATCGGGCGCAGGCGCACGGAGAACCTCACAGAGATGGTGATGCAGGGGACGCCCCATCATGGCGCACTTTGTTCTGTGCACGCTGAGAACGGCGCCGGCCGGCGCGCGCACTCATCGCAGAAGCTGGCCATACGCGAAGCGGCATGGAATCGGGAGTACCCTCGACGGGTGGCAGAAGAGCAGGCCAGCGCACCGGACGCGCATCAGCCCCACGCCCCGCAGGCGCACGCCGAGGTCGCCCCGGTCGGGTTCACGTACTACTTCGGGCGCGGCGTGCTCGTCCCGCTCGCACGCCTGCTCTACCGCCCGCGTATCGAGGGCCGCGCGAACATCCCGCGCACCGGCAAGGTGATCTTCGCGAGCAACCACCTGTCGTTCATCGACTCGCTCGTCATCCCGATGTTCTCCCCTCGCCCGGTGTACTTCCTCGCGAAGTCGTCGTACTTCGACGGCAAGGGGTTCAAGGGATGGGTGAGCCGGCACTTCTTCACCGCGATCGGCGCGACGCCGGTCGAACGCGGGGCCGGACAGGCCGCGCTCGACGCGCTCGACCAGCAGCGCCGGATCCTCCACTCGGGGCGGGCGATCGCCCTCTATCCCGAAGGCACCCGCTCTCTCGACGGCCGTCTGTACAAGGGGCGCACCGGCGTCGCGTTCCTCGCGTTGGAAGAGGGCGCGCAGGTCGTGCCCGTCGGGATCATCGGCACGAACGAGGCGATGCCCGTCGGCGCAAGATTCCCCAAGCGGCATCCTCGCGTGACGGTGCGCTACGGCGAGCCCATCGACCTCTCCCATCTCGGCGCCGCGAACAGCGGACGCGCCCGCCGCCAGGCGACCGACGAGATCATGGCGGCGATCCACGCGCTCTCCGGCCAGGAGCTCGCCGGGACCTACAACGAGGCGCCCGCCTCGAACCCGGTCGAACGGCTCAAGCAGGTCCTTCCGCACGAACGGCGCTGACCGCCGCGCTCGCGCGGGAGATCGTGCGCGTCGGAGCGCCCAGACGTTCCGAAAACAGGGCCGATCGACGACATCCGCGCCG
This sequence comes from Microbacterium sp., assembly GCF_017305435.1. Lineage (GTDB taxonomy): Bacteria > Actinomycetota > Actinomycetes > Actinomycetales > Microbacteriaceae > Microbacterium. Next base: position 150,930 of record NZ_JAFKIP010000007.1, read on the forward strand.
AACGACGTCTGCGCGCCGTTCTCACCCTGCTTTCGTGACCCGCACCGGCCTTCCTGGCGGTCCGGCGTCGGGCACCCCGTCGCCAGCGTGGTCATCGCCTTCTCCACAACCCGCCGATTCGCCGATCGATCCACAGATGCGGCCGTCGCGCTCCGGAACGGCAGGTCCGTCCGCAACCGTGTCCGTCATGGATCACGCCGACACGGCCGAGAGACTCCCCGGCTTCCTCCGCACCCGAGACCTCCGATCCGCTGGCTGGCGTCCGCGCGACCTCCGCGACGCAGTCGCGTCTGGGCGCCTGACACGGCTTCGACAGGGGGCATACTGCGCGGTATCGACTCCCGACGACTGCGTCGCGGCCGGTCGAGCGCGGGGGCGGCTCGCCTGCGTCTCCGAACTGCGCCGCGTCGGCGTGTTCGTTCTCGAACACTCCTCACGTCATATCCACGTCGCCCCCGAGGCATCACGACTCGTCCCTGCCGGAGCGGATCGGGTGCACCGCGACCGACTGTTGCGCGCGCCACACCCCCGTGCGCTCAGTGTGGAGATCGTCGACGCTGTGAGGCAGGCGGTCCTCTGCCAGAATCCGCGCGCGGCGATCGCGACGATCGACTCGGCACTGCATCTCGGTCTCCTGGTTCCGGACGATCTGGATGACCTCTTCGCCGCGCTGCCGCGCCGCCACCGACGCCTGCGCGCGCTCATCGACGCACGGGCCAAGTCCGGGCCGGAGAGCCTCCTGCGTCTCATCCTCCGGACGATCGGATGCCGCTTCGACGTGCAGGTGCGTGTCTCCGGGGTCGGCAGGGTCGACTTCCTCGTCGAAGGCTGGCTCATCATCGAGTGCGACAGTGAGGCCTTCCACTCCTCATGGGAAGACCAGAAGCGCGATCGCCGGCGCGATCAAGCGGCGGCAGCCCAAGGACTAGTGACGTATCGCCCGATCGCCGAAGACATCATGTGGCATCCGGATGTCGTGCGGACCGCGATCTCAGGGCTGCTCGCGCGCCGCCCGCGAGGCTGAGTCACCGCGGCGAACAGGCTGACCCCTGGGAGAACCTTCGCCACGGCTGTGACAAAAGCAGGGCCGATCGACCGCAGGCAAGTCTGCGGAGTGCCTGCGTGCGGGTACGCCCTGCTTTCGTCACACCTGACCCCCGTCACGCGGCACGGCTCGGCGGTGCGGCGCCGTCACCGCGCGGCGCTGACCGCCGCTTCGTGGCGGACCGGGAAGTTCACCGAGTTCGCGATGAAGCACCAAGCGTTCGCCTGCGCGTGCGCGGCTTCGGCGGCGGCGATCATGGATGCCTCGGCCACGACGACACGCGGATGCAGCACGACCTCGCGGAACGCTCCCCCGCCGTGCCCGTCGAGGACCATGACGCCGCTCGCCTCGTCCGTGTACTCGATGACGGTGACGCCCGCGACGACGCACGCGTGGAGGTACGACAGCAGATGACACTCGGACAGCGCGGCCAGCAGCAGGTCTTCGGGGTTCCACTTCGCGCGGTCGCCTCGGAAGGGCCGGTCGGCGGATGCCGCGATCGGGTCCTTCCCGTCGACACGGAGCGTCACCGAGCGGTCGTAGTCGCGGTAGCCGCTCGTCCCCGCGCCGCGATTGCCCGTCCACTCGCTGCGCACGAGATAGCGGTGCTCGTCGATCGTAGAACCCGTCATGGCGCCAGTCTGCCACCACCCCGGCGGTAGGCTGTCCCGGTGCCCGAGACCATCACCGTTCCCGCATCCGTCGAGCTCGCCGTCGTCGAACGCAGCGGCTTCGTGGAGTCCCGGCACGCGGGTTCGGCCATCGTTCTCGACGCGGAGGGCGTGCCGGTCTTGACGCTCGGCGATGTCGAGACGCCGATCCTGCCGCGCTCGAGCCTCAAGCCGCTGCAGGCGCTGGGCTCGCTCACGGCGGGCGCCGTCCTCGACGGCGAGCGCCTGGCCCTGGCGACAGCGAGCCACGCCGGCACCGACCGCCACGTCGCGGTCGTGCGCGACATGCTCACGGCGGGCGGGCTCTCCGAGTCCGACCTCGGATGCCCGGCGGCCTGGCCGAGCGACACCTCGACGCGCGATGAGCTCGTGCGCGAGCTGGGTCAGCCCGAACGCATCCGCATGAACTGCTCCGGCAAGCACGCCGCCATGCTCCTCGCCTGCCGCGCGAGCGGCTGGGACCTCGACACCTATCTCGACCCGGCTCATCCGCTGCAGGTGCACATCCGCGAGGTGATCGAGCGGCTCACCGGCGCGAAGATCACCGTGACGGCGATCGACGGGTGCGGGGCTCCCGTGCACGCGATGAGCCTGTCCGCCCTCGCCCGCGCGACGCATCGGATCGGCACCTCCTCGGAGCGCTCGCCCTTCGCTCTGCATCGCACGGCGGGAGCGCTCGTGCGCGCCGTGCGCGAGAACCCGTGGGCGATCGACGGCCCCGGCCGGCAGGACACGATCGCGATCGAGCGTCTCGGCGTCTTCGCGAAGGGCGGCGCCGAGGGGATCATGATCATGGTCGCCCCGAACGGCACGACCGTCGCCCTCAAGGTGCTCGACGGCTCGGGTCGCGCAGCCACCGCGATCGCGATCGCCCTGCTCGAGCGCGTCGGAGCGCTCGCGGCCGGCGACGTCGCGCAGACGCTCGCACAGCTGCCCCTCGAGGTCCTCGGCGGGGGACGCGGTGTGGGCACGATCCGCGCGACCGTCTGAGCCCGGCGTCTGACCTCGGCATCCGAGCCCGGCGCGCTCACGCGCCAGGGAGCCGTACGCGACGCGTGGGCAGGCCGGGCTCGACGAGCCACGCCCGCCCGGCTCCCGGGGCGGCGAACGGCGGCAGCTCTCGCGATCCGGTGACGGCGCGGAACTCCGCGGCGCACGCCGTGTCGACGACGATCGTGCCGCGCTCGCGCGCGACGGCGAGCAATCGCCACTGCGCGAGCCACGCCTCGGGAGTGCCGACCACGACCTCGACGTCCTCCGCGCCGAGGCCGTCTGAGCGCGCGTCCGTGATGTCGGCGATCTCGCGGACCCGGACTCCTCGATGTGCCCACGCCGCGCATTCTCGCTCGGCCCGCGCACCGTGCGGCAGGACGAGGGCGAGGAGGCGACCGGGCACGTGCTCGACCACCGGCGCCGCCGGCGCCAGCACCTCGCCCACGCCACCCACCTCGCCGGCACCGAAGCCGATGACCGCGACCTGGACGAGCGTCCGCCCCCACCGTCCCCGTCCGGCGGGTGCGTCCGGCGCGAAGTCGGCGGACTCGCCACCCGCCGCGACATGATCCGCGCGCGTCGCCACCGGCAGGATGAGTCGCTGCGGCAGCAGCTCGAGCACGCGCCCGAGCATCCCGGTGAGCCGCGTCACCGCGACGACGATCGTCACCTCCCGCGCCCGCGCCTCGCGGCACGCCCGCTCGAGCGCGGCGAGCCACGCGGCGCCGTGATCGACTCCGAGGCGGGACACCAGCGCGTCGGCGTCGTCGATCAGCACGACGGAGCCGCGCGGCGCGGCCTCGAGGCCCACGATCGCATCCCACGCCCCCTCCGGGTCGGTCGGCACCCGGATCGGCGCCCGCGCCTGTGACGCCACCGTCTGGAGCGTCGTGGTGCGCCCGCTGCCCGGGCCGCCGATGACGACGAGCCCCGTCGCGCCGACCGGCAGTGTCACGGCCGGCTGCCGCTGAAGCTCCGGTTCATCGGCGACGCCGATGAGGATGCCGCTCAGCGATGCCCCCGTCAGCGCACGCGCGGCATCCAGGTCGATTCGATCCGGCAGCGGCGGCAGCCACGGCCGTCGTGCGAGTCGGAGGCTCGCCGCCCTCTCGCGCACGGCACCGATCGTGTCCGGAGGGCACAGGGCGATGCGTGCGCGGCGCGGGGAGCTGTCGGCCGCTCGCCGGATGAGCGCGACGCCGCGCGCCCCCGTCGTGCCCGCCAGTCGCACGGCGTCGTCGTGCCCGAGGATCGTGCGCGAGTCAGCGGCATCCGTCACCCGGAACGCGATGCGCAGCGGAGCGTTCGCGAGCACACCGTCGCGGAAGGCGCCCGCTGCGCGCTGCGACGCGAGGACGAGGTGCATGCCGAGTGCGCGCCCACGCGCGGCGATGTCGGCGAAGAGATCGTGCAGCTCGGGACGCGCAGCGACGAGCGCGGCGTATTCGTCGACAACGATGACGAGGCGGGCGAGCTCGTCACCGGCTTCGTCGATGTCGCGCGCCTCCGCGCGGGCGAGAACCCGCTCGCGATGGCGGATCTCGGCGCGGAGGCTCTCGACGGCCCGCAGCGCCCGCACCTCGTCGAGGTCGGTCAGCACTCCCGTCACGTGCGGCAGCCCGAGGAGTGCGTCGAACGTGCGTCCGCCCTTGAAGTCGACGAGGAGCAGCGCGACCTCCTGCGGAGTCCGGGTGCGGCACAGGGCGATCATCCACGTCGTCAGCAGCTCGCTCTTGCCGGAGCCGGTGACTCCGACCACGACGGCGTGCGGCCCGTCGGCGACGAGGTCGAGCACGACCGGCTGCCCCGCGCTCACCCCGATCGCGGCGGCGAGGCTGGCGCGCCCGCCCGAGACGGGGGTGAGTTCGTCGAGGAGGGTCGCGCCGTCGACCCGATGTCCGAGAGTCGCCGCGCGTGCGGCGAGGGCCGTCGCCAGCCGCTCCGCCTGCCCTCGCGACACCGCCTCGACCGCGACCTCACGCGACGAACCGTCGTGGTCGAGGCGAGCGCGCCCTCCGGCGAGCAGCGTCAGGACGGCGGCGCAGCGCGGCGGAGGTGGCGCGTCCTCGGCGACGCGGATGATCGGGAGATCGGCGTCTTCGGGAACCGGCTGGTCGGCCGTTCCGACGAAGACGACGAGGCCACGTGTCGCGTCACGATGCGGCACTGCCGCAGCGCCCGCGTCCTCCCCCACGAGCCTCGCACTCCCCGGCGGATGAGCGAGGCACGCCTGCAGCGCGAGTGCACGCACGACGGCCGCCGCCGCGACGGGCGGCCCACATACGGCGATACCCGCCGCGAACGGCACCGCGACGGGCACGCCGTCGATGCGCGTCGCACGTCGACGCATCTCGCGGGTCGCGCCCTCGTGCCCGTCGGCGCCGTCGGATGCCGCACCGCCGGCGCCCTCGACGCGGAGCGCGCTCGGCCCGCTCCCCCGGCCGACGACCACGACGTCGCCGCGACCCGGCACGACCCGCCAGATCTCGTCGACGTCGGCGGCGTAGCCCGCGACATCCGGCGTGCGTCGCCACGCCCGCGTGCGCTCGGCGTCGTGCCGCGCGTCGACTTCTCCGCCGAGCGCCAGGAGCGCCGCCGCGCTCGCCCGGAGCGCGCGACGGCGGGCGCGTCGGGCCGTGCGCAGACCGTCGGCGAAGCCTGCGAGAGCCATGAGGGGCCCGAGGGCGGCGAACCACAGCGCGAACATCGAGCCGGTCACCTGCCACAGCACGACGGCGCCGACGACGGGGACGAGGGCCGCCGCGACCGGGATCGTGGGGCGGGCGGGGGAGGGAGGAGCCGCGGGGAGCCGTAGCGGCTCGTCGATGACGTCGTACATGCGCGCCAGTCAAGCGCGCCGGGCCACCGCGCGGAGCGCCGGAGCCGGATCGGTGGATGGATCCCGTCAGAGGCCGGTTGTGGAGGAGTCGATGGACTCCGCGGCATCCGAGGTCGTGCGATGCGCGTTGAGCACGATGATCGTCACGTTGTCGCGCCCACCGTTCTCCAACGCCGCCTCGAGCATGTCGTCGGCGGCCTCCGTCGGGTCGTCGTGCTGCAGGAGGAAGTGCAGGATGCCGTAGTCGGTGAGCTCCTTCGTGAGCCCGTCGCTGCAGATCACGAACCGATCGCCGTCGACGACCTCGAGGCGCACGTAGTCGGGCGCGACGCCGTCGGAGGGGCCGATCGCGCGCGTGATGACGTTGCCGTAGGGATGGTTCTCGGCCTCTTCGGGAGTGAGCCGGCCCGCCGCGATGAGCTCCTGCACGACGGAGTGGTCGGTCGTCACCTGGGCCAGACCACCGTCGCGGAAGAGATACACGCGCGAGTCGCCGACGTTCAGAGTCACCCATGTCGGCTCGTCGCCGGTGAGGTCGAGATACACGCCCGTGACGGTCGTGCCGGTGCCCTCGTCGGTCGTCTCGGGGTGGGCCGCGATGTCGTTCACCGCGCGGGCCAGTGCCTTCTCGATCGTCTTCGGCCCCACATCGCCCTTCGCGGCGACGGAGCGCAGCCGGTCGACGGTGGACGCACTCGCGATCTCACCGCCGATGTGGCCGCCCATCCCGTCGGCGACGACGAACAGCGGGAACTCTGCGAGAACGGCGTCCTGATTGGCATCGCGCCGACGCCCGCGATGGGTCAGCGCGGACCAGGTCAGCTCGAGCGCACCGTCTTCGAGAGGGACGGTGCGCGACTGGGTCGCGGCTTCGGTCACGCTCACACTCTAGTGGACGCCTCCCCCGCGTCCTCGGCGACGGGCTCATCGAACTGCGCGTTGTACAGCCTCCAGTAGGCGCCGCGCGCCGCCAGGAGCGCGGCGTGACTGCCCTGCTCCACGATCGCGCCGGCCTCCATGACGAGGATGAGATCGGCGTCGCGGATCGTCGAGAGGCGGTGCGCGATGACGAAAGAGGTGCGGTCCTCGCGCAGCCGCGACATCGCCCGCTGGATGAGCAGCTCCGTCCGGGTGTCGACCGAGCTGGTCGCCTCATCGAGGATGAGGATGCGCGGATCGGAGAGGAACGCGCGCGCGATCGTCACGAGCTGACGCTCCCCCACGGACAGATTCGTGGCCTCGTCGTCGAGGACGGTGTCGTATCCGTCCGGCAGGGCGTGCACGAACCGGTCGACGTAGGCCGCGGTCGCCGCCGCGACGATCTCCTCCTCGCTCGCCCCGGGGCGACCGTAGGCGATGTTCTCGCGGATCGTGCCGGCGAACAGCCACGTGTCCTGCAGCACCATTCCGGTTCGGCCGCGCAGATCGTCGCGTGTCATCAGCCGCGTGTCGAGTCCGCCGAGGGAGATGACACCGGCATCCACATCGTAGAACCTCATGATGAGGTTCACGAGCGTCGTCTTGCCCGCACCGGTCGGACCGACGATCGCGACGGTGGAGCCGGGCTCGGCGTGGAGGGACAGGTCCTCGATGAGCGGGTTCTCCGGCGAATAGCTGAACGCGACGCTGCGAAAGGCGAGGTCGGCCGCGCTCGGGGGCACGGTCTCGGCGGGGTCGGCATCCGGGGTCTGCTCCGCCTCGTCGAGCAGTTCGAAGACGCGCTCCGCGCTCGCGACACCCGACTGCAGCAGATTCGCCATCGACCCGAGCTGGCTGAGGGGCTGGGTGAACTGGCGCGAATACTGGATGAAGGCCTGGACGTCGCCGATCGACATGAGGCCGCCCGCGACCTGCAGGCCGCCCACGACGGCGATCGCGACGTAGACGAGGTTCCCGATGAACATCATGGCGGGCATGATGATGCCGGAGAGGAATTGGGCGCCGAAGCTCGCGCGATACACCTCTTCGTTCTCCGCGGCGAAGTCGGCCTCGACGTCGCGCTGGTGTCCGAACACCTTGACCACGTTGTGCCCGGAGAAGGTCTCCTCGACACGGGCGTTGAGGATGCCGGTGGCCTTCCACTGCAGGACGAACAGCTTCTGCGACCGCTTCGCGACGAGCATCGTGATGACGATCGTGAGCGGGATCGTGACGAGCGCGATGACGGCGAGGAGCGGCGAGATGAGGAACATCATGACGAGCACGCCGACGACGGTCAGAAGCGAGATGACGACCTGCGAGAGCGTCTGCTGCATCGTCTGCCCGATGTTGTCGACGTCGTTGGTCACGCGACTGAGCAGCTCGCCGCGCTGGACCCGATCGAAGTAGGACAGCGGCAGGCGGTGGATCTTGTCCTCGACATCCACGCGCAGGCGGTTCATCGCGCGCTGCACGATGCCGTTGAGCAGGCGCGCCTGCAGCCAGCCGAAGACCGCCGCGAGCAGGTACACCGCGAGGACCGTGAGGATGATCGCGCCGAGATGGGCGAAGTCGATGCCCGCTCCGGGCGTGAAGTCCATCGCGCCGAGCATGTCGGCCTGCTGCTGATTGCCGCTCGCGACCAGCTGGTCGATCACCTGCTGCTTGGTCGCGCCGGCGGGCACCTGCATCGAGATGAAGCCCGCGAAGATGATGTTGGTGCCCTCGCCGAGGATCTTCGGCCCCGCGACGCTCAGTGCGACGGAGAAGATGCCGAGGACGAGCACCACGATGAGCTTCGGTGTGTCCACGCGGAGCGTTCCGAGCAGCCGCTTCGCGCTCGGGCCGAAGTTCTGCGCCTTCGCCCCCGGAGCCATCCCCCGGCCCATCGGTCCGCCCGGCCCGCGCCCGCCACCCGGTCCGCGCCCGCCGCCCGGTCCCTGCCCGCCGCTCATGCCGCCTCCTTCGCCGAGAGCTGCGAATCGACGATCTCGCGGTACGTCTCCGAGGTCTCCAGCAGTGCGTCGTGGGTGCCCATGCCGACCATGCGCCCGTGGTCGAGGACGATGATCTGGTCGGCGTGCTGGATCGTCGACACGCGCTGCGCCACGACGATGCGTGTCGCGTCGGGGATGTTCCGGTCCAGCGCGCGGCGCAGCGCGGCATCCGTCTTCAGATCCAACGCGGAGAAGGAGTCGTCGAAGACGTAGATCTCCGGCTGCTTCACGAGCGCCCGCGCGATCGCGAGGCGTTGGCGCTGACCGCCCGACACGTTCGTGCCGCCCTGCGCGATCGGGGCTTCGAGACCGCCGTCGAGCGCCTCCACGAAGTCCTTCGCCTGGGCGAGGTCGAGAGCGCGCCACAGGTCGTCGTCGCTCGCGTCACGATCGCCGTAGCGCAGGTTGGATGCCACGGTGCCGGCGAACAGGAAGGCACGCTGCGGCACGAGACCGACCCGCGCCCAGAGATCGTCGGGGTCCATCCGGCGCACGTCGACGCCGTCGACCCGCACCACTCCGTCCGTCACATCGAACAGGCGTGCGACGAGCCCGACGAGGGTCGTCTTGCCCGATCCGGTCGAGCCGATGATCGCGGTCGTCGTGCCGGGCTCAGCCGTGAACGTGATGTCGTGGAGCACGGCGTCGTCGGCGCCCGGATAGGTGAAGGACACGTGGTCGAACTCGACGCGTCCGTTGCCGCGCGCGACGACGGCGCTCTCGGTGGGCGCCTCGACCGAGGGCTCGGTCTCCAGGACCGCTCCGATGCGGTCGGCGCAGACGGCCGCGCGCGGGATCATGACGAACATGAACGTCGCCATCATGACGCCCATCAGGATCTGCATGAGGTAGTTCAGGAAGGCGAACAGGGTGCCGATCTGCACGCCGTGGTTCTGCACCTGGTCGGCGCCGAACCAGATGACCGCGGCCGAGGAGAGGTTCATCACGAGCATCACGACGGGGAACATCAGCGCCATGAGGTTGCCCGCCCGGAGCGCCGTCTCCATGACGTCCGCGCTGGCGCCGCCGAAGCGCTCGCGTTCCTCGCGCTCGCGCACGAAGGCACGGATGACCCGGATGCCGGTGAGCTGCTCGCGGAGGATCTGGTTCAGCCGGTCGATGCGGGCCTGCATACGCGTGAACGCCGGCACCATGCGCACGACGATCAGGGCGACGGCGATGAGGAGGACGGGGATCGCCACGAGCATGAGCCAGGAGAGCCCGGCATCCTGACGCACCGCCATGATGATGCCGCCGATCGCCAGCATCGGAGCCGACACCATGACGGTCGCCGACATCTGGACGAGCATCTGCACCTGCTGGACGTCGTTCGTGTTGCGCGTGATCAGCGACGGGGCGCCGAACTGCCCCACTTCGCGCTGTGAGAACGCGACGACGCGGTGGAAGAGGTCGCCGCGCAGGCTCTTGCCCATACCCATCGCAAGCCGGGACCCGAAGTACACCGCGATGAGCGAGCAGATCACCTGCAGCAGGCTCACACCCAGCATGACGGCGCCCGTGCTCCAGATGTAGTCGATGTCGCCGGTGATGACGCCGTTGTCGATGATGTCGGCGTTCAGTGTCGGGAGGGCGAGCGAGGCGATCGACTGCCCGAGCTGGAACACCACGACGAGCACGAGCAGCGGCCAGGCCGGCGCCAGATAGCGAACGAGGATCTTGCCGAGCATGCGCCCGCCTCTCCGCGCGCGGAGTGAGGTCCGGGCGCGGATCGACGCTACGCCCGGGCGCGCGATGCGGGCAAGCCCTCGCGTGCGCTGTCGGCGAACGCGAGGGCCGCGGCCATGCACGCCGAGACGACGAGGTGGGAGGGGGTGATGTCACCCCCTCCCACCTCGTCAGCGGTACTCAGGCCTTGGGCGCGTCGCCCTCGGCCGCCGGCGGCGCCGGCGGCTCGGTCGTCGGCGGCGTCACGGGCGGAACCGGCGGAGCTGCCGGCGGCTGCGCGGCCGGCGGGGCCGGCGGGGGCTGGTACGCCGGCGGGGCGGCGGGCGGCTGGTAGGCCGGCGGGGCGGCGGGGGGCTGGTATCCGGCGGGCGGCGCCTGGTATCCCGGCTGCGGCGCGGCCGCGCCGGCACTCGGCTGCACGGGGATGCCCTGCCACACGGTGCGGTCCGCGAAGAAGCCGTTCGACGCCCACGGGGCGGGCGCGACATTCGGGTTCCAGCGCGACTTGTCGAACGCGTTGATGCCGAGCCAGACGATCGACAGCAGGACGTAGAGGATGACCCAGGGGGTCTCCTTCTGCAGCTTCTGCCCCACACGCCAGGCGGCCATCGCGCCGGCGGCGACCGGCAGCAGGGCGATGATGAAGCCGAGCACGGGGATCGAGCTCAGGATCGCTCCGGCGGCGATCGCGATCAGCATGACCCAGGGGCTCAGATCACCGAGCTTGGCGAACACGAGCAGGTTGTACACGGGAACCCACGCACGCCAGCGGCCCTGCACGCCCGCCTTGTCGAAGATCTTCATCAAGAACCAGGAGCCGATGACGTAGAACGCGACGGCGAAGAGGAAGAACAGGAACCCGAAGGCGGCGAGAAGGGCGAGATAGCCCGTATCCGAGTAGGAGCTGTCCATGGAAGTGCCTTCCTATCTGACAGAGCGACGCCGATCCGCGGCGCTCGGGGCACACGTGCCCGTCAGGACACATCGTAGGGGTGCGCGGTGCCCCGCGACCAGAGTGCGTCACTCGCGTGTCGGGCGGCCGGGTCGCTAGCCTGGCGACAGACATCTGCCGAGAGGACCGCCATGACCGACCCGTCGACGCCCACTCCCCCGCCCGTGCCGCCGCTGCCGCCGCTTCCCGGCCGCACCGCCGCTGACGCTGCGGCGGATGCCGCCACCGAGCCCGGCCTCGCCGACGGGCCCACCGAGGGCATCGCGGGCGTCGACGACACCGGGGTCCGCCGCCTCGCGGGTGACCTGGACGACATCGGCCGGGGATTCCTCGCCGCGCTGTTCGACATCTCGTTCACGCGTTTCATCACGCGGCGCCTCGCGAGCGTGTTCTTCCTCGTGGGGCTCGTCGCGATCGGCATCGCGTTCGTCTCGACGTTCGTCGGCGGCATCATCTCCGGCATCGGCGCGCTCGGCTGGAACCCCGGCGGCGGCATCGCGCTCATCCTGTCGACCGTGATCGTCGTGCCCGTCCTCGCCTTCTTCGCCGTCGTGTTGCTGCGCTTCGTCATCGAAGCAGGCGTCGCGCTCGTCGCCATCGCGGAGAACACCGAGCGCACGGCGCAGAACACGCGCCGCGACTGAGCTCACACGACGAGGTCGACCTCGCCCGGCGCACCGGAGCGTGCCGTCAGCCCCGCACGGCCCGCCCACGTGAGGAAGGCGGCCGTGCCGCCGATGCGCGGGCGCGTCTGCGCCAGCAGGCGCACGAGGGCGCCCTTCGCGTGCTTGTTGAAGTGGTTCAGCGCGCGCGTCACGCCGTCGCCGGCGTCCGTCACGACCCGCACGTACGCCGTCGGGATGCCGGCGGGGACGGGGCCGAGCGCGACATACGCCTCGGAGCGCAGATCCAGCACGAACCGCGGCGTCGCGTCCGCGAGCGCTGCGCCGGCGGCATCCGCCCACACTCTGCGCAGCGGCGGGATGCCGGGGAGCGATGCGCCCGCAGAGAGCCGATAGGCCGGGATCGCGTCGAGCGCGCCGACCGGCCCGAACGGCGCGGACTGGATCATCACGTGTGTGCCGAGCCAGCGGCGCGCGGGCGCGTCGAGTGACGCGGCATCCAGGGCGTCGTAGAGGACGCCGGTGTAGCGGTCGACCGCGGGCATCGTCGGCGCGGAACGCAGGGCGGCGTTGTCGGCGATCTCTCCGCGCTGCCGGGCGGAGAGCTTCAAGACACGCGCCGCGGCATCCTCGTCGGCGCTGAGGGCGACGAGGGCGTCGACGACCGCCTCGCGCTGCGGTGCCAGGCCCTGAAGCGCCAGCGCCCCGACGTCCAGAGGTCGCGCACGCCCGCCGGGCCGCTTCGTCTCACTCGGCGGCAGCAGGATCAGCACGGAGGTCTCCAGAACAGCGAGAAACCACTCCGCACGCGACGAACCACCTCAGCAGTGGTCTCTCGCGCGAGAAGTGGTTTCTCGACGGGTCGGTCAGGCGGGGTCAGGACTCGAGCGCGGCGTGGCCCGCGACGATCGTGAGCTCGTCGTTCTCCATGGAGAGGAAGCCGTCCTGCGCGGAGGCGATCACCTTGGTGCCGTCGGCCTGGGTGATGCGCACCTGACCCTCGGCGAGGATCGCCAGCACGGGCTCGTGACCGGTCATGAAGCCGATCTCGCCCTCGACGGTCTTGGCGACGACGAGGCTCGCCTCGCCGTGCCAGACCTCCTCCTCCGCGGAGACGAGGGTGACGACGAGAGCCATGTCAGCTGTTCTCCTTCTGGATCTGCGCCCACTTCTCCTCGACGTCGGAGATGCCGCCGACGTTGAAGAAGGCCTGCTCGGCCACGTGGTCGAAGTCACCCTTGACGATCGCGTCGAACGACTCGATGGTCTCCTTGATCGGGACCGTGGAGCCCTCGACACCGGTGAACTTCTTCGCCATGTAGGTGTTCTGCGAGAGGAACTGCTGGATGCGGCGTGCACGCGACACGACGATCTTGTCCTCTTCGGAGAGCTCGTCGACACCGAGGATCGCGATGATCTCCTGCAGTTCCTTGTTCTTCTGCAGGATCTGCTTCACGGCGGTCGCCACGCGGTAGTGGTCCTCACCGATGTAGCGCGGGTCCAGGATGCGGCTCGTCGAGGTCAGCGGGTCGATGGCCGGGTAGAGGCCCTTCGACGCGATCTCACGCGAGAGCTCGGTCGTGGCATCCAGGTGGGCGAAGGTCGTCGCCGGAGCCGGGTCGGTGTAGTCGTCGGCGGGCACGTAGATCGCCTGGAGCGACGTGATCGAGTGACCGCGCGTCGAGGTGATGCGCTCCTGGAGCACACCCATCTCGTCGGCGAGGTTCGGCTGGTAGCCCACCGCGGAGGGCATGCGGCCGAGAAGGGTCGACACCTCGGAACCGGCCTGCGTGAAGCGGAAGATGTTGTCGATGAACAGCAGCACGTCCTGCTTCTGCACGTCGCGGAAGTACTCCGCCATCGTCAGCGCCGACAGGGCGACGCGCAGGCGCGTCCCCGGCGGCTCGTCCATCTGGCCGAAGACGAGGGCGGTCTTGTCGAAGACGCCCGCCTCCTCCATCTCGCCGATGAGGTCGTTGCCCTCACGGGTGCGCTCGCCGACACCAGCGAACACCGAGACACCGCCGTGGTCCTGCGCGACGCGCTGGATCATCTCCTGGATGAGGACCGTCTTGCCGACGCCCGCGCCGCCGAAGAGGCCGATCTTGCCACCCTGCACGTACGGCGTGAGGAGGTCGATCGACTTGATGCCGGTCTCGAACATCTCGGTCTTCGACTCGAGCTGGTCGAAGTTGGGCGCCTGGCGGTGGATGCCCCAGCGCTCGGTGACCTCGATCGTCTCGCCCGGCGCGGCGTTGAGCACGTCGCCGGTGACGTTGAAGACCTTGCCCTTGGTGACGTCGCCGACGGGGACCGTGATGGGGCCGCCGGTGTCGCGCACCTCCTGGCCGCGGACCATGCCGTCGGTGGGCTTGAGCGAGATGGCGCGCACGAGGTCGTCACCGAGGTGCTGTGCGACCTCGAGGGTGATCTCCGCGGACTCGTCGCCGATCGTGATCGTCGTCTTCAGCGCGTTGTAGATGTCGGGGATCGCATCGTGCGGGAACTCGATGTCGACGACCGGGCCGGTGACGCGAGCAACGCGCCCGACGACCGTCGTCTCGGCCGTGTCGGCAGTGGCGGTGGCAGTCATTGTCTGTCTCTTTCGGTGGGAATTACTTGCCGGATGCCAGGGCGTCGGCGCCGCCGACGATCTCGGCGATCTGCTGAGTGATCTCGGCCTGACGCGCGTTGTTGCGCAGGCGGGTGTAGTCGGTGATGAGCTTGTCGGCGTTGTCCGACGCGCTCTTCATGGCCTTCTGCGTCGCGGCGTGCTTCGCGGCCGACGACTGCAGCAGCGCATTGAACACGCGGCTCTGCACGTAGACCGGCAGCAGCGCGTCGAGCACGATCTCGGGGCTCGGCTCGAACTCGTAGAGCGGATAGACCTGGTTCGCACTGGCGGAGGCCGCCTCGGCGACCTCGTCGGCCTCGACGATCTCCAGCGGCAGCAGACGGACGGTCTGCGGCTCCTGCGTCATCATGCTGACGAAGCGGTTGAAGACGAGGTGGATCTCGTCGACGCCGCCCTGTTCTTCGCCGCCGCGGTCGTAGGCATCCAGGAGGGCGCCCGCGATCTGCTCCGCGGTGTTGAAGTGCGGGGTGTCGGTGTCGCCGATCCACTCCCCCGCCGCCTGCATGCGGCGGAACTGGAAGTAGCCGACGGCCTTGCGGCCGACGAGGAAGTACTCGACCTCCTTGCCCTGCGAGCGCAGCAGCTCGCCCAGCTGCAGACCCTCACGGAGGATCTGCGAGTTGAACGCGCCGGCGAGGCCTCGGTCGCTCGCGAAGATGACGACCGCTGAACGGCGGATCACCTCGCGCTCGGTCGTCAGCGGGTGCTGGATGTTGGAGTGCGTCGCCACGGCGGAGACGGCCCGCGTCACGGCCCGCGCGAAGGGCGAGGACGCGCGCACGCGCGCCATCGCCTTCTGGATGCGCGAAGCCGCGATGAGTTCCATCGCCTTCGTGATCTTCTTGGTCGTCTGAGCAGAAGCGATCTTCTGCTTGTAGACCCGGAGTTGTGCGCCCATGGATGTCCTGTATCAGTGAGGGATGCCTCGGCCTCAGCCGCGGCGACCCTTGACGATCTGCTCCTGGTTCACGTCTTCCTCGTGCGCGGCGGCGACCTCTTCGTGACCCGGCTTGTTGATGGCCTGGCCCTTGCCGCCCTGGAACTCGAGGATGAAGGCGTCGGTGACCTTCTCGAGCTCCGCAGCCGTGGCGTCGTCGAGGACGTTCGTGTCGCGCAGCGTGTCGAGGATCGACGTGTTGCGCTTCAGGTAGTCGAGGAGGTCGCGCTCGAAGCGGAGCACGTCCTCGACCGCGATCGAGTCGAGCTTGCCGTTCGTGCCGGCCCAGATCGAGACGACCTGCTCCTCGACGGGGTACGGGTCGTACTGCGGCTGCTTGAGGAGCTCGGTCAGGCGCGCACCGCGCTCGAGCTGACGGCGGGATGCCGCGTCGAGGTCGGAGGCGAACATCGCGAACGCCTCGAGCGAGCGGTACTGGGCGAGCTCGAGCTTCAGCGTGCCCGAGACCTTCTTGATCGACTTGACCTGCGCGTCGCCACCGACGCGGGACACCGAGATGCCGACGTCGACCGCGGGGCGCTGGTTGGCGTTGAAGAGGTCGGACTGGAGGAAGATCTGCCCGTCGGTGATCGAGATCACGTTGGTCGGGATGTACGCCGAGACGTCGTTCGCCTTCGTCTCGATGATCGGGAGGCCCGTCATCGAACCGGCACCGAGCTCGTCGGAGAGCTTCGCGCAGCGCTCCAGCAGACGCGAGTGCAGGTAGAAGACGTCGCCGGGGTACGCCTCGCGGCCCGGCGGGCGGCGGAGGAGGAGGGACACGGCGCGGTAGGCCTCGGCCTGCTTCGACAGGTCGTCGAAGATGATGAGGACGTGCTTGCCGCCGTACATCCAGTGCTGGCCGATCGCCGAGCCCGTGTAGGGGGCGAGGTACTTGAAGCCGGCGGGGTCGGAGGCGGGAGCGGCGACGATCGTCGTGTACTCCATGGCCCCGGCATCCTCGAGCGCGCCCTTGACGGAGGCGATCGTGGAGCCCTTCTGGCCGATCGCGACGTAGATGCAGCGCACCTGCTTGTTGACGTCGCCCGAGTCCCAGTTGGCCTTCTGGTTGATGATCGTGTCGATCGCGATGGCCGTCTTGCCGGTCTGGCGGTCGCCGATGATGAGCTGGCGCTGGCCGCGGCCGACGGGGATCATCGCGTCGATGGCCTTGATGCCGGTCTGCATCGGCTCGTGGACGGACTTGCGCTGCATGACGCCCGGCGCCTGCAGCTCGAGCGCGCGGCGACCCTCGGTCGCGATCTCGCCGAGGCCGTCGATCGGGTTGCCGAGCGGGTCGACGACACGGCCGAGGTAGCCGTCGCCCACCGCGACGGAGAGGACCTCGCCCGTGCGCGTGACCTTCTGGCCCGCCTCGATGCCCGAGAAGTCGCCGAGCACGACGACACCGATCTCGGATTCGTCGAGGTTCAGCGCGAGGCCTTCGATGCCGTTCGCGAAGCGGACGAGCTCGTTCGCCATGACGCCGGGGAGACCCTCGACGTGCGCGATGCCGTCGGCGGCGTCGACGACCGTGCCGACCTCGGTCGCGGCCGCACCGGTGGGCTCGTACGCGGCGACGAAGTCTTTCAGCGCGTCACGGATGACGTCGGGGCTGATGGTGAGATCTGCCATGGTGTTCCTTCTGTTCTAGCCAGCGAGACGCTGGCGCAAGTCGTTGATTCGAGAGGAGACCGTCGCGTCGATGACGTCGTCACCGATCTCCACCCGGACGCCCCCGAGGACGGTCGGGTCGACGACGACGTTCAGGGTGACGTCGCTGCCGTACTTCGCGCCGAGCGCGGCCGCGAGGCGGCTCTGCTGCGCGGCATCCAGAGCACTCGCGACACGGACCGTCGCGACCGTACGGCCACGCTGGTCGGCCACGATCTTCAGCGCCCGTCCGAGCAGCGCACGCACGCGCCGCTCGCGCGGCTGCTGCACCAGCTCGGAGACGATGAGCACCGTCGCCTCGCTCGCGCGGCCGACGAGGAGCTTCTCGACGAGCGCGCCCTTCGCCGCCGCGTCGCCCAGGCGACTGCCGAGCGCGAGCTCGAGCTCGGGGTTCGCGGCGACGGTGCGGGAGACCTGGAACAGTTCGCCTTCGACGTCGGCGCCCCCCGCGCCGAGCGCGGCGGCACGGATCGCGAGCTCTTCGATCCCGGCGATCAGGTCCTCGAGGGACGACCACCGCTCGGCGGCCGCGGCCGCGAGCAGCTGCAGGGATGTCGCACCGTAGCCGGCGAAGACCGTGCGGACGAGCTGGGCGCGCGCCGCGCCCGGCGCGCCCCACGCGGAGAGCGCGCCGCTCAGCTGCGCCGAGTCGGCGATCTCGCGCGCCGCCGTGAACAGCTCGCGAGCGACGACGAGGTCGCCCACCTTCGCTGCCCGAAGCTCCGCGGTGGTCGTCGCCAGTGCCTGAGTGGTCGCGCTGCCCATTACTTGGCCTTCTCGAGGTCGGCGAGGAAGCGGTCCACGACGCCCTTCGCCTTGGCGTCGTCGGAGAGCGACTCCCCGATCACGCCGCCGGCGAGGTCGAGTGCGAGCGTGCCGACTTCGCTCCGCAGCGAGACGAGGGCCGACTGGCGCTCCGCCTCGATCTGCGTCTGCGCGGCGGCGGTCACCCGTGCGGCCTCGGTGGTCGCGGCGCCCTTCGCCTCGGCGACGATCTTCTTGCCGTCCTCACGGGCGGCGTCGCGGATCTCACCGGCCTCCTTGCGAGCCTCGGCGAGCTGAGCCGTGTACTCCTCGAGTGCGGCCTCGGCCTTGCGCTGTGCCTCGTCGGCCTTCGCGATGTTGCCCTCGATCGCTGCGGCGCGCTTGTCGAGCATGACCTTCATCTTGGGAAGTGCGACCTTCCACACGACGATGAGGATGATGACGAAGCAGACCGCCGACCAGATGATGTCGTACCACGCGGGGAGCAGCGGGTTCGGAGCCCCCTCTTCCGCGGCGTACGCGACAAGATTGTGCATCCTGTCT
Source organism: Microbacterium sp. (assembly GCF_017305435.1). Taxonomy (GTDB): domain Bacteria; phylum Actinomycetota; class Actinomycetes; order Actinomycetales; family Microbacteriaceae; genus Microbacterium. Next base: position 169,208 of record NZ_JAFKIP010000007.1, read on the forward strand.
CCTTAAGACTGGTGGGAAGCGATCAGAAGCCGAAGATGAAGGCGGTCGCGATGCCGATGAAGGCGAGCGCCTCGGTGAAGGCGATACCGATCCACATCAGGACCTGCAGGCGACCGGCCAGCTCGGGCTGGCGGGCTACGCCCTCGATCGTCTTGCCGACGACGATGCCCACGCCGATGGCGGGGCCGATGGCGGCGAGGCCGTAGCCGACCGTCGCGATGGAGCCGGAGACATCGGCGAGAACCGTAGTAGCGTCCACGGGTTGTTTCCTTTCGGGGTTGGGTGGGAGAGGCGGAAGCCTCGCCCGCTCAGTGCTCTTCTGCCACCGCGAGCTGGATGTAGACCGCGGTGAGGATGGTGAAGACGTAGGCCTGGAGGACGGCCACCAGGAGTTCGAACAGCGTGAAGACGAAACCGAAGGCGAGCGAGCCCGCCGCGAGCGCCGACCACCAGCCGCCGAGGGTGAACAGGAAGAACTGCGTCGCCGCGAAGAACAGCACGAGCAGGAGGTGCCCGACCATCATGTTCATGAGGAGTCGCAGCGTGAGCGTCACCGGGCGGATCACGAACGTCGAGATCAGCTCGATCGGCGTCACGATGATGTAGATCGGCCACGGCACCCCCGAGGGGAACAGCGCGTTCTTGAAGAAGTTCTTCGGGCTCTTCTTGATGCCGGCGTAGATGAAGGTCACGTAGCTGACGACCGCGAGCAGCAGCGGCACCGCGATGATCGCGGTTCCGGCGAGATTCAGGAACGGGATGATGCCTGTCAGGTTGAAGAACAGGATCATGAAGAAGAGCGTCGTGAGGATCGGCAGGAACCGCTGGCCGTCCTTCTTGCCGAGGAGGTCCTCGGCGATGTTCACACGGACGAAGTCGAGCCCCATCTCGGTGATCGACTGGAAGCGCCCCGGGATGAGACGCATGTTGCGCGTACCGAGCCAGAGGAACAGCACGAGCGCAATCGTCGCCAGGAACTGGATCAGGTGGATGCGCGTGACCGGGATTCCGGCGATCGTGAAGAGGACGTCGGGGAAGAACTCGAAGATCGACGGTCCGTGGAACTCGCCGCCGTCTTCAGCGGTCTTGGCGATCAGGGTCGCAGCGTGGGTAAACAGCGCAGACTCCAGCTTCGGGGCATCGGCGTGAACCGAGGCGACGATGGTCGGTGAAAGTCGATGCGCACACAGTCCCCAGCGTTTTCACACCGCGGTTAGGGCGCAGAGACAGCCTATCAGGCGCGCGGGCCCCCCGCGTCCGCCGGGTTCGCGGCATCCCCCTCTTCCGGCGGCAACGGCGGCAGGGACGGGTGCCGCGCCTCGTCGATGATGTCGGACAGCGTCGGCAGGTTCACATCGCCGACGTGCGGCACGCGCATCTTCAGCATCACGACGACGTCGACGACGAGGGATGCCACGACGCTGACGACGAGCGCGACGAAGAACACGGTGCCGTTGAGCCACGGCTGTCCGCGCAGGACGAGCAGCACGACGATGAACAGCGCGAACTTGACGATCCAGCCGCCCATCACCGCCCCGAAGAAGATCGGCACGTACAGCGGATCGCCATACCAGCGGTTCGCGACGAGGATCGTCCCGGCGGTGAGGCTGAGGAAGACGGCGGCCAACAGGATCGCGACGAGCGCGCTCCACAGCCCCGAGGTGCCGGCGACCGCGAAGCCGATGATCGCGCCCACGACGGCGAGCCCCGCGGTGATCGCGGCCGACCACAGAAGGGTCGTGCGGAAGATGCGGTTGCTCGACACGTCGCGGCGGGTCGTCGTGGAGGTCGGATCGGGGGTCTCGGTCATGAGGTCCTCGGTTCGGAGTCGGGTTCGGGTCGGGTGGCGGGAACGGCTCGGCCGGCGGAGGGCAGGAGCGTCACGATGACGCACGCGGCCGCGCCGACGACGAGGAATGCGACTCCGCCCCAGTAGTCGCCCGGCCAGTCCCGGCTCGTCCCCATGTACATGAGGAGCACACCGACGGAGACGACGGCAGTCCACGCGTAGAAGATGACGACGGCGGCGCGGTCGCTGTGCCCCATGTCGAGCATGCGGTGGTGCAGATGCTTGCGATCGGGTGAGAACGGGGACTTCCCGCGGCCCATCCGGCGGATGACCGCCATGCCGAAGTCCAGCAGCGGCAGCAGCACGACGACGACTGGCAGCAGGATCGGGATGAACGCACCGAGCAGCTGGGAGCGCCCGAACACGTCGTTGTCGCCGAGGAGGGCAGGGTCGAGGCTCCCCGTGAAGGCGATCGCCGCGACCGCCATGAGGAGGCCGATGAGGAGCGCGCCGGAGTCCCCCATGAAGAGCTTGGAGGGGCTCCAGTTGAGCGGGAGGAACCCGAGGCACACCGCCACGAGGGCGACGGCGATGAAGGAGGCGAGACTCGAGTAGGTCGATGCGCCGGTGTCGCGGGCGACGAGGTAGGTGTAGACGAAGAAGACGGCGTTGGCGATGAGCGCGACGCCGGCGACGAGACCGTCGAGGCCGTCGATGAAGTTGACCGCGTTCATCACGATCACGATCGCGAACACCGAGAGCACGAAGCTCATCCAACTCGACACGACGAACTGCTGACCGAGCGGGATGGCGAAGATCTGGATGCCGCCGAAGCCGACGACGACCCCTGCGGCGAGGAACTGCGCGCCGAGCTTGATCATCCAGTCGAGATCCCACAGGTCGTCGGCGACGCCGATGATCACGATGAGGGTCGCGGCTCCCAGGATCGACCAGATGCGAGCCGGATCGTTCCAGATGATCGCGAAGTACGGGATCCGCGACGACAGTGCGAAGGCCGCGAGGATGCCGATGTACATCGCGACCCCGCCGATGCGGGGCTTCGGCGTCGTATGGACGTCGCGTTCGCGGATCTCGGGGTAGAGCCGGAACCTCAGCCCCAGCTTCCACACGATCGCCGTGAGGCCGAGAGTGACGAGGGCCGTCACGACGACGGTGAGGGCGTAGAACCTCACGCGGAGCCGTCGTCGTCGGGAGCCTCCGGCTCGAGCAGATCGCCGAGGATCTCCTCGAGCTCGCTGCGCGAGACGGCGCCGCGGCGGAGGATCCGAACGGGCCGAGCGCCCGAGACGAGGCCCGTCGCGTCGATGATCGTCGAGGCGACCCCGTCGCGCGAGGGACCGCCGTCGAGATAGACGGCGACGGAGTCGCCGAGCATGCGGGCGGCGTCGTCGACGTCGACGGCGGCGGAGCGCTTCGTGAGGTTGGCGCTGGAGACGGCGAGTGGACCGCACTCTTCCAGGAGCTCGAGGGCGATGCGGTCGGCCGGCATCCGCACGGCGACGGTCCCGCCGGTGTCACCGAGGTCCCACGACAGCGACGGCTGCGCCGGGAGGACGATCGTGAGACCGCCCGGCCAGAACGCCTCGACGAGCCGCTCGACCGCCGCGGGGACCTCGGCGACGAGAGCTCTCATCGTGTTGACGCCGGCCACGAGGACGGGCGGCGGAGACTGACGGTCGCGGCCCTTCGCGGCGAGCAGGCGGGCGACGGCATCCGCGCTGAACGCATCGGCGGCGACGCCGTAGACGGTGTCGGTCGGCAGGACCACCAGCTCGCCCCGCGCGATCGCCTGGCGCGCCTTGCGCATGCCGGGAAGCAGCTGCTCGGAGTCGCGGCAGTCGAAGAGCTCGTACATATCGCCCCCCAGTCTACGGATGCCGAGGTCAGGGGCGCAGAGCCGTCGTCGCGCGGTCGCGACCGGTCAGGTCGGGGTGGGTCGCGGTCGCACGCCAGCCGCCCTGGGCGAGGAGCTCGCGAATGGGGGCGCCCTGCCACTCGCCGTGCTCGATCACGAGCGCCCCGCCGGGCCGCAGCAGGCGCAGACCGACGCCGGAGAGCGTGCGGACGACGTCGAGCCCGTCCTCCCCGCCGTACAGGGCAGCGGGCGGATCCCAGTGCCGCACCTCGGGGTCGCGCGGGATCGCGGCATCCGGGACGTACGGCGGGTTGGACACGAGCACCGCCACCTGCCCGTCGAGCTCGGGGAACGCCGACGCCAGATCGATGAAGGCGAGGCGGGCGCCGGGTGCATGCTCGGCGAAGTTCTCCTTCGCCCAGACGAACGCCTCCACCGAGTTCTCCGCCGCGTGGACGCGCGCGTGCGGCACCTCGGTCGCGAGTGCCAGAGCGATCGCACCGGAACCGGTACCGAGGTCCACCGCGATCGGATCCGGGTCGGCGACGGCGCGCAGCGCGTCGATCGCGAGCTGGGCGACCATCTCAGTCTCCGGGCGCGGGACGAACACGCCCGGCCCGACACGCAGCTCGAGGTGGCGGAAAGGCGCAACGCCCGTCAGATGCTGGAGCGGCTCGCGTGCGGCGCGGCGCTCGATCAGTTCGGCGAAGCGGAGAGCCGCCTCCCCCTCCGGCGCGCGATCGCCGCGCAGGCTCGCGGCGGCGACCTCGCCGCGCCCACGCCCGAGGACGTGCGCAGCAAGGAGTTCGGCATCCACGTCGGGGGTGGGAACGCCGGCGGATGCCAGGGTGCCGGCTGCCGCGCGCAGCAGCTCGGCCAGGCTGCGCGCGTCGGAGTCCTGCTCGATGCTCATGGGTGCATCCAGCCTAGACGTTCCGTCACACAGCCCCTCGGAAAGTGACGTTCCGTCATATTCAGCCGACGGCTACCCGCGCGTTCTAGGCTTGTTCGACCTGTCGACCCCGATTCGACCTCGATTCGAACCTCGGCCCGACCCTCACTGCAGAAAGGCCGCCCATGTCCGGCATCCATCCCGACATCACCAGCGCGTTCGGCAACACCCCGCTCGTGCGCCTCAACCGCCTGACCGAGGGCCTGCCCGGCACGATCCTCGCGAAGCTCGAGTTCTACAACCCCGCGTCGTCGGTGAAGGACCGCCTCGGCATCGCGATCGTCGACGCCGCGGAGGCATCGGGCGAGCTGAAGCCCGGCGGCACGATCGTCGAGGGCACAAGTGGCAACACCGGCATCGCGCTCGCGATGGTGGGTGCGGCGCGCGGCTACAAGGTCATCCTCACGATGCCGGCATCCATGTCGATCGAGCGTCGCCTGCTGCTGAAGGCCTACGGCGCCGAGCTCGTCCTCACCGAGCCCGCACTCGGCATGAAGGGCGCCGTCGCCAAGGCCGAGGAGATCGCCGCCGAGACGCCCGGCGCGATCCTCGCGAAGCAGTTCGCGAACCAGGCGAACGTCGAGATCCACCGGAAGACGACGGCCGAGGAGATCATCCGCGACACCGACGGCGAGATCGGCTACTTCGTCGCGGGCATCGGCACCGGCGGAACGATCACGGGCGTCGGCCAGGTGCTCAAGGAGCGCGTGCCGGATGCCAAGATCATCGCCGTCGAGCCGGCGGACTCCCCGCTGCTGACCAAGGGCACGCCCGGACCGCACAAGATCCAGGGCATCGGCCCGAACTTCATCCCGCCGATCCTCGATCAGGGTGTCATCGACGAGGTCGTCGACGTCGAGTTCGACGACGCGATCCGCGTCGCTCGCGAGGTCGCGACCTCCGAGGGCATCCTCGTCGGCATCTCGTCGGGCGCCGCGATCTGGACCGCGCTGCAGATCGCCGCACGCCCCGAGGCGGCCGGCAAGAACATCGTCGTGATCGTGCCGTCGTTCGGCGAGCGCTACCTCTCCACGGCACTGTACGAGCACCTGCGCGACGAGCCCGCAGGCATCTGAGGCATCCGTCACGTGACAGGGATCGTCCCCGATATCACCCGCGCGTTCGGCGACACGCCGCTCGTCCGCCTGAACGCTCTCACCGAGGGCGTTCAGGCGGAGGTCGTCGCCAAGCTCGAGTTCTACAACCCCGGCGCGTCCGTCAAGGACCGCCTGGGGTACGCCCTGGTCGAGGCGGCTGAGCAGTCCGGCGCGCTGCAGCCGGGAGGAACGATCGTCGAGTCGACGAGCGGCAACACGGGCATCGCGCTGGCCCTCATCGGCGCGGCACGCGGGTACCGGGTGATCCTCACGATGCCGGCATCCATGTCGAAGGAACGGCGCACGCTCTTGAAGGCGTACGGCGCCGAGCTCGTGCTCACCGACCCGTACAAGGGGATGACGGAGGCGGTCCAGACCGCCGAGCGCATCGCGGCCGAGACCCCCGGCGCCGTCCTCGCCCACCAGTTCGAGAGCGCCGCGAACGCCGCGATCCATCGCCGCACGACGGCCGAGGAGATCTGGCGTGACACGGACGGCAAGGTGGACGTGTTCGTCGCGGGGTCTGGCACGGGCGGAACGGTGAGCGGCGTCGGGCAGGTGCTCAAGGAGCGGAACCCCGACGTCAAGGTCGTGGTCGTCGAGCCGGCGGACTCCCCCGTCCTCAGTGAAGGCCGAGCGGGCGGGCACCGGATCCAGGGCATCGGGCCGAACTTCGTCCCCCCGGTGCTGGATCGGTCGGTCATCGACGAGATCGTCGACGTGCAGTTCGACGACGCGATCCGCGTCGCCCGCGAGCTCGCGACACGCGAGGGCATCCTCGCCGGCATGTCGGCGGGCGCGGCCGTGTGGGCGGCACTCGAGATCGCGGCGCGACCGGAGTCGACGGGAAAGCGCATCGTCGTGATCGTGCCGGATGCCGGGGAGCGCTACCTTTCGACGGCCCTCTACGCGCACCTGCAGGACGAGGCGACGGCGTGAACAGCGTCAACCGGGTCGAACGGCTCGGCGCACGCGCGCGCCTGCGCGAGGATCTCGCGGCGGCGAAGCTGCGCGACCCCGCAGCCCGCAGCGCGTGGGAGATCGCGGTGCTCTACTCGGGTCTGCATGCGATCTGGTCGTACCGGCTCGCGCACGCGCTCTGGACGCGCGGCTGGCGCTTTCCCGCGCGTGCGTTGTCGCAGCTGACCCGCTGGCTCACAGGGGTCGAGATCCATCCCGGCGCCGTGATCGGCCGCCGCTTCTTCATCGACCACGGGATGGGCGTCGTCATCGGAGAGACCGCCGAGATCGGCGACGACGTGATGCTGTACCACGGCGTGACGCTCGGCGGCCGGACGCGCGATGCCGGCAAGCGGCATCCCACCCTCGGCGACGGCGTCGCCGTCGGGGCGGGCGCGAAGATCCTCGGGCCGATCACGATCGGCGCGGGCTCAGCGGTCGGCGCGAACGCCGTCGTGACGAAGGATGCCGCGGAGGACTCGATCCTCGTCGGCGTTCCGGCCAAGGCGCGCCGACGTGGCGATGGCGAGGACACCAGGGCGCTCCTGACGACGCCGGAGTACTTCATCTGAGCGTGATCGGCCCGGCGGTTGTTCGGCGTGGTCAGTCGGCGTGGATGAGGTGGAGTCCAGCTTTGGCCAGTTCGCGTGAAGCCGGGTCACTCTTGGGTTTGTCCGTGATAATGCCGGTGACGGCGTCGATCGAGACGACGGCGTAGCGGGAGGCTGCGCCGATCTTCTCGTCGCTGCCGAGGACGTAGGTTTCGACAGCACGGGCAGCAAGTGCGCGTTTCATTGCGGCTTCCTCGGCGTCGCCCGTGGTGAGTCCTGCGGTGGGATGGATGCCGGTGACACCGAGAAAGAACAGGTCAGCGCCGATCCGGTTCGCGGCCTCGACCGCGGCGGCCCCGCAGGCCACGGCGGAGTGCTTGAAGATTCGACCCCCGATCAGGAGGACATCGGCCTCGTGGTCGAGGAGCGCCGCGGCGATGGTCGGACTGTGGGTGATGATCGTGCCGCGGAAGGTCTTGGGGAGAGCGTCGACCATCGCGAGCGTTGTGGTTCCGCCGTCGAGGATCACGGTGGCTCCCGGCTCGATCAGCTGGACCGCTGCCTGCGCGACGCGCCTCTTGCTCTCTTGTGCAACTCCGGCTCGAGCAGCGTAGTCGGCCACGGCGGGCGAGGCGGGTAGTGCTCCGCCGTAGACGCGCACGGCGAGGCCGTGCGCATCGAGTTCGCGCAGGTCCCGGCGGATGCTGTCCTCTGACAGGCCCAGTTCGGCGGCGATCTCCTTGGCGACGATGCGCCCGTCGATGCGCAATCGCTCTAAGAGCAGGTCCTTGCGTGCCGCAGCCAGCATTCACATTCCTTCTTGTTTATGCACGTTGTTGCTGTATCGTGCCTGGTGTGACTAAGCCTATGTTGATTCTGATCGCCGGCCCCTACGCATCCGGCACGAACGGGAACCCTGACTTGATGGCCCAGAACCTCAAGCGCCTGGAAGCGGCCGCTTGGCCGATCTTCCAAGCTGGTCATGTGCCGATGATCGGCGAGTGGGTGGCGCTGCCCGTGCTGGAGAGCGCGGGAGCGAGCGGGCCGACGGATCCGCTCGCGGCCGAAGTCATGTACCCCACGGCAGAGCGTCTCCTCCAGCACTGTGATGCAGTGTTGCGTCTTCCCGGCGAGTCTCGCGGCGCCGACCAGGACGTCACGATCGCACAGCGAAGGGGCATCCCTGTGTACTACGCACTCCAGGAGATCCCGAACGCCGCCGTATCGGCCCAGTGAATGGATGACGGCTCTCCGAAACGCGGCGGACTGCGCTCTGATCTCCTTCAACGCCACCGGGGCGTGAGAGAGACGTGAGAGATCAGAACGGCGGAGGGTCGGTCGGGTCGCGTCGGGCGTCGAGTAAGTGTCGCCACGGCGGCGGACCCACGGCCTCGACGACCGCCGGCGCGTCGTTTCGATATCGTCGCCGGGTCGGCGAGGTGAATTCGAGACGGCCGCCGCCGAGCTGTCGGACGGTCCACGCCGATGCGTGCTTGAGGGTGTGGTGGCCCTTGCAGAGAATCTCGAGGTTCGACGCGCACGTCGTGCCGCCGTCCTCCCACGCTTCGGTGTGATCGGCTTCCGAGCGGGCCGCGGAGCGGCGGCATCCCGGCCACCGGCAGGTACGGTCCCGCACGTTCAGCAGGCGGCGGAGGCGCCCGCTCGGCCGGTAGGTGTCGAGCCGAAGCGGCTCCTCGGTCAGAGGATGCGTCAGGACCCGCTGCCAGACGGGCGCGGCCGCTGCCAGGAGTCGCGCGGTGTCGACGTCGATGGGCCCGTGTCCGTCGAGGACCGCCGGCTGGTCGTCGAGGCCGGCGAGCGTGAGAACCGGGACCGTGACGTGCACAGTGGCGCGGATGGCGCCGAGCCCCGCGTCACCGCCGAGCGCGGGAGCCCCCGTGAGCAGCAGGTCGCAGAGGACATCGGCCCGGCGCTGATCGAGCGTGCGCGCGTCGCAATCGACGGTCGCAGGTTCCTCATCGGCTGCGGAGGAGAGCGCACCCGCCATATCGGTGACACGCTCGAAGATCCCCTGGACGAGCGCCGCCGGCGCATCGAGCAGCAATCGCGACAATCCATCGCGCAGACCGTACGTCCTCACCTGGCGCTGCGCGAGTGCGTCACGGCGGGACTCCTCGACGATCGACGGCTGCAGTCGCGCCGCGATGACGCGCGCCGTATCGCGCAGCTCCGGGGCAGTGGCCGTGTCGGCAACGTCGAGCGCACGGCGCTCGTACTCCGCGCGCACATCGTCATCGAGGAGCATCCCGGCGTCGATGATCGCCGAGGCGTGCCGCTCATCGATCCGGCCCGCGCGAAGTGCCTCCAGTGTCGCCGGATACGTGCAGACGAGTGCCGCCCCGTCGCCGAGCCAGCTCGAAACCGTGCGCTCCCCCACCCGGAGAGCCGTCGCGAGTTCGGCGAGGACCTCGCGCAGCGGAATGGTGTCGCCGAGCTCGCGGCCCGGATGCGCCGCCTGCCGCTGCGCGACCCGCCGCGCGATCAGGTCCAGGGCTTCGGCGCACATCTCCGCACGTTCGGCGTGAAGACGGGACATCTCGGCACGATTGACGCCGACGCGCTCGACGAGGGATGACAGCTCCGCCCAGTGTGGATCGAGCAGCGGCGCGGGTGGATCGAGCAGCGGCGCGGGTGGATCCAGCTGCGCGGCGGGGTCATCCGCCCGCGCGGCATCCACGAATCGCACCCCGGGGTGGGATTGCTGCGGCTTGTCCATGGCACTCCTGACGTCGATGCATTCAACGTCCGGTTGCTCTGCCGGCTCACCCTTGCGACCACCTGAATGGGATGACCGCCACCCTCAGTTTAGAACATAATTACGAAGAATGCAATGCGCCGTGCACTCCGAGGCGAGCGCCGAGGTCCTGATAGGTTCACGAGCATGAAGACATCCAGGATCGCTGCTGCCACTGCCGCCGTGGTCCTGGGATCTCTGACGCTCTCCGCATGCGCCCCCTACGGGGTCGCCTGCCCTGCAATCGCCTTCGTCTACACAGCACCAGTGGCGATCGAGATGAGTCCCGACCTGATCGGCGATGGAACGCTCGCCGCCTGCCTGGGCGAGGCGTGCGAGCCTGCTGCCATCGCTCCCGTAGAACCGGGAAGGTGGGAGGTCCCGCAGGAAGCACCCTACGCGCGAGAGGACACCATCGGGCTCGACGCGGGCGCCGGGATTCGTGTCGTCATCATCGACGCGTCCGGCGTCACCGTCCGGGACGAGTGGTTCGACATTCCATTCGTCAGCAGTTCAGATGGGTTCTGCCCCGGCCCCGGCGAATTCCAGCCGGTCGTGGTGACATGACCCCCACACCCGGGTCAGAGAGACATATCAGGCCGCCCGGCGCTCGGCGACCTTCTTCTTGATGAACAGGCCCGGCAGCAGCCACGTCGCGAGCGCCGTGACGACCCACACGATCATCGGCGCGACGATCCAGGTCCACCACGGCAGTCCGATGGTGAGCCCCGCGCCGGGGATCAGCGCGACGACGAGCAGCGCGACGAACGTCGACACGATGCCGATGCCGCCCAGAAGAGCCGGCGCGTTGCGCCGGGCGACCTTTGCGGCCCACGGGGTCAGCACCGACTGCAGGACGGCGAAGATGACGACCGCGAGCACGAAGCCCCACCAGTGCGACCAGTCGATGCGCACGCCCTCGAGGAGGAGGTCGGCGACGATCAGGCCGACGGCGGCCGAGACGAGGAAGATGAGCGCGCGGATCAAGAAGGTGATCATGCGCTGAGAGTATCGCGATCCGGCGCGCCCCGGTGCGCGACGCGGCGGCGCTCAGCCCTCGGCGAGCGCCGCGAGCCGGGCCTCTTCGTCGGCCGCGATCGCCGAGTCGATGATGGGCCCGAGGGCGCCGTCCATCACCTGATCGAGGTTGTAGGCCTTGTACCCCGTGCGGTGGTCGGCGATGCGGTTCTCCGGGAAGTTGTAGGTGCGGATGCGCTCGGAGCGGTCCATGCCGCGGATCTGCGAGCGACGGGCATCGGATGCCGCGGCATCCCGCTCCTCCTGCTGCCTGGCGAGCAGGCGCGCGCGCAGGACACGCATGCCGGCCTCGCGGTTCTGCAGCTGGCTCTTCTCGTTCTGCATCGACACGACGATCCCCGTGGGGAGGTGCGTGATGCGCACGGCCGAGTCGGTCGTGTTGACCGACTGCCCGCCCGGGCCCGAAGAGCGGTACACGTCGATGCGCAGGTCGTTCTGGTCGATCTGCACCTCTTCGGGCTCGTCCACCTCGGGAAACACCAGAACGCCCGTCGTCGACGTGTGGATACGCCCCTGCGACTCGGTCGCGGGCACGCGCTGCACGCGATGCACCCCGCCCTCGTACTTCAAGTGCGCCCACACACCCTGCGCCGGATCCGTCGAGGACCCCTTCAGAGCGACCTGCACGTCCTTGTAGCCGCCGAGATCCGACTCGTTGCGCTCCAGGAGCTCGGTCTTCCAGCCCATGGATGCCGCGTACTGCAGATACATCCGGAGGAGGTCCGCCGCGAACAGCGCCGACTCGGCACCGCCCTCCCCCGCTTTGATCTCCATGATCACGTCGCGAGCGTCGTCGGGGTCGCGCGGGATGAGCAGGCGCCGCAGCTTCTCCTGCGCTGCGGCGACCTTCTCCTCGAGCGCGGGGACCTCCGCCGCGAAGGCGTCGTCCTCGCCGGCGAGCTCGCGCGCGGCATCCACGTCGTCACCGGCCGCGCGCCAGGCGTCGTACGCCGCAACGATCCTCGACAGCTCGGCATAGCGCCGGTTCACGCGCTTCGCGCGCGCGGCATCGGCGTGCACCGCGGGGTCGGAGAGCTCCTCCTGGACCGCGCGGTGCTCGTCGATCAGCGCCTGGACGGACTCGAACACGGCGAGACCGCTCAGCGGATGCTGTTCTCGTGCCCGTGGCTGTGGCCGCCGCCGGCGGCCTGCTTGAGCTGCACGTTCTGCATCTGATACAGGAACTCGACGTTCGAGCCCGTCTCCTTCAGCTTGCCGAGGACGACCTCCAGGGCCTGCTGCGGGTCGAGGCCCGCCAGCGCACGACGCAGCTTCCAGGTGATCTTGACCTCGTCGGGGCTCAGCAGCATCTCCTCGCGACGCGTGGACGAAGCGTTCACGTCGACCGCCGGGAAAATGCGCTTGTCGGCGAGCTGGCGCGACAGGCGCAGCTCGCTGTTGCCGGTGCCCTTGAACTCCTCGAAGATGACCTCGTCCATCTTGGACCCGGTCTCCACGAGCGCCGTCGCGAGGATCGTGAGCGACCCGCCGTTCTCGATGTTGCGGGCCGCGCCGAAGAAGCGCTTCGGCGGGTAGAGCGCCGAGGCGTCCACGCCGCCCGAGAGCACGCGTCCCGACGTCGGCGCCGAGATGTTGTAGGCGCGCGAGAGACGCGTGATCGAGTCGAGCAGCACGACGACGTCGCGGCCGAGCTCGACGAGGCGCTTCGCGCGCTCGATGGCGAGCTCGGCGACCGTCGTGTGGTCCTCGGCGGGGCGGTCGAAGGTCGAGGCGATGACCTCGCCCTTGACCGTGCGCTGCATGTCGGTGACCTCTTCGGGGCGCTCGTCGACGAGCACGACCATGAGGTGGACCTCGGGGTTGTTCTTCGCGATCGCGTCGGCGATCTGCTGCAGCACGATCGTCTTTCCGGCCTTGGGCGGCGCGACGATGAGGCCGCGCTGACCCTTGCCGATGGGGGCGACGAGGTCGATGATGCGCTGGGTCAGCTTCTCGGGCGCCGTCTCCATACGCAGGCGCTCCTGCGGGTAGAGCGGGGTGAGCGCGCCGAACTCGACGCGGGTCGCGGCATCCTCGACGGAGAGTCCGTTGATCGCGTCGACCTTGACGAGCGCGTTGTACTTCTGCCGGCTCGACTGCTCGCCCTCGCGCGGCTGCTTGATCGCGCCGACGACGGCGTCGCCCTTGCGCAGGTTGTACTTCTTGACCTGGCCGAGGGACACGTAGACGTCGCTCGCACCCGGGAGGTAGCCGGACGTGCGGACGAACGCGTAGTTGTCGAGCACGTCGAGGATGCCGGCGATCGGGATGAGGATGTCATCCTCGCCGATCTCGGTCTCGAACTCATCGCCCGTGCCGCTCTGACCGCGGCGCTTGTTGCGCTGACGGCCGCGAGCCGAGCCCTGCTCGTCGGTGGTGCTCGTCGTGTTGCCGCCGCCCGTGCCCGCGCCGTCCGCGTCGGATGCCTCGGTGGGCGCGTTCTGAGCGCCCTGCTGGCCGTTCTGGGCCGTGTCGGACTTGCCGCGGTTGCGGCTGCGGCTGCGCGAGCGGCTGCGGCTGCGGCTCGGGGTCTCCCCCTCGCCCTCGGTCTTCTCGCCGTCCGCGTTCTCGGTCGTCTCGGCGGGCGCGTCGGCCGCCTCAGCCGGAGCGTCGGTCGCCTCAGCCGGAGCGTCGGTCGCCTCGGTGGCGGCGTCGGGCTCGGCGATGACCTCGGCGGTCTGCTCGGCTTCGGGGGCGGCGGCGTCTGCGGCAGCGGCGGCGTCCGCCTCGGGGGCGCCGGCCTCGGCTGCGGCCGGCTCGACCGGCTCGGCGGGCACGTCGGTGCTCTTCGCGCGGCGCGGCGCACGCTTGCGCGGCGCCTTCACCGGGGCGGGCTCCTCGACGGCCACGGGCTCGGCAGCCTCCGGCTCAGCGGCGGCGGGCTCGTCGGCGACGACAGGCGCCTCAGCAGCAGGCTCGTCGGCGACGGCAGGCGCCTCGACGGCAGCGTCCTCGGCGGGGGCTTCCTCCGCGGCGGGCGCCTCTTCGGCATCCACCGACGTCTCGTCGGCGGGGGTCTCGTCCGCGGCGGGCGCGTCGACGGGGGCTTCGCTCACAGGCGTCGCGGCGTCCTCGCGCGCGGCATCGGTGTTCTCGGTTTCGATCTCGGAGAGGGACTCCACGAGTTCTCCTTCAATAGGGATGTGGACAGGACAGATCCGCACAGACGTCGTCCACGACAGGCGCCAACCCACGGCTGTCGAACGACCGATCGGTCGTCGCATGGTGCAGGGGGATCGTGCGGGGTTCGCAGAATTGCGACGGAGGCCAGACTCACGGACCAGCCGTGGAACCCTCCGTATAGTTCCTCACTGTACCACCCTTGACATCGACGGCGAGCAAACGCGGGTCCCACGGAGTGTCCGAGACGGATGCCGCGACACGCACCGCATCGAGGCGCCGCCCGGGGCCGTCGGCCAGCACGAGGACGCTGGGGCCTGCCCCCGAGACGACCGCCGCGAAGCCCTCCGCGCGGAGCGCCCGCACGAGCGCGTCCGTCGCGGGCATCGCCTGCGCGCGATAGGACTGATGCAGCTTGTCCTCCGTGGCGGCCATGAGGAGCTCGGGGCTCTGGGTCAGCGCCGCGATCAGCAGGGCCGAGCGGGAGACGTTGAACACGGCGTCCTCACGGGTGACCTGCAGCGGCGCGAGCCCGCGGGCGACCGACGTCGACATCGTGAACTCCGGCACGAAGACGAGCGGCGACACACCTCGGTGCACGAGGAGCTTCTTGTGCTGCGGACCGTTCTCGTCGATCCACGCGATCGTGAGGCCGCCGAACAGGGCCGGAGCGACGTTGTCGGGGTGGCCCTCGAGCTCGGTCGCGAGGCGCAGCAGGGTGTCGCCCGAGAACTCGACGTCACCCGCGAGCAGCCCCTTCGCCGCGAGCAGTCCCGCGACGACGGCCGCGCCCGACGAGCCCATGCCGCGCCCGTGCGGGATCGCGTTGTCGGCGACGAGCCGGATGCCGGGGAGCGTGCGTCCGACCGCTTCGAACGCATACGCCATCGAGCGCACGACGAGGTGCGAGGCATCCGTCGGCACCTCCGCGGCGCCCTCCCCGGTCACGACGATCTCGAGACCCGGCTCCGGCAGCGCGGTCACGACGAGCTCGTCGTACACGCTCAGCGCGAGGCCGAGCGTATCGAAGCCGGGACCGAGGTTCGCGCTCGTCGCGGGAACACGGACCGCGACCGAGCGCTCGGTCACGGTCATGCCAGGTCGAGGACGGCGGCGACCTCGCTCGTCGTCGCGTCGACGACGGTGGGCTCGATCTCACTGCCGTCGGCGTTGCGGAGGGCCCACTGCGGGTCCTTCAGGCCGTGACCGGTGACGGTGAGCACGACCTTGGCGCCCTGCGGGATGATGCCCGCCTCGGCGCGATCGAGCAGCCCCGCGACGCTGATCGCCGAGCCGGGCTCGACGAAGACGCCTGCGGTGGATGCCAGGAGCTTCTGCGCCGCGAGGATCTTGTCGTCGCTGATCGCGCCGAACCAGCCGTCGGTCGCGTCGCGCGCTTCGAGGGCGAGCTCCCACGAGGCGGGGTTGCCGATGCGGATCGCAGAGGCGACCGTCTCGGGGTTCTTGACGATCTCACCGCGCACGAGCGGCGCGGAGCCCTCGGCCTGGAAGCCGAACATGCGCGGCACACGCGTCGACACGCCCCGTTCGGCCTCTTCGCGGTAGCCGCGCGTGTACGCGGTGTAGTTGCCCGCGTTGCCGACCGGGATGAAGTGGAAGTCGGGGGCGTCGCCCAGCTGCGAGACGACCTCGTACGCGGCCGTCTTCTGCCCCTCGATGCGGTCGGGGTTGACCGAGTTGACCAGGTGCACGGGGTAGTTCGCCGCGAGCTCGCGGGCGATCTCGAGGCAGTCGTCGAAGTTGCCCCGCACCTGGATGAGCTTGCCGCCGTGGATGACGGCCTGGCTGAGCTTGCCCATCGCGATCTTGCCCTCGGGCACCAGCACCGCCGCCGTGATCCCGGCGTGCGCGGCGTAAGCCGCGGCCGACGCCGACGTGTTCCCGGTCGAAGCGCAGATGACGGCCTTCGCGCCGTGCTCGACGGCGCGCGAGAGCGCGACCGTCATCCCGCGGTCCTTGAACGAGCCCGTCGGGTTCATGCCCTCGAACTTCACGAAGACGTCGGCGCCGGTCAGGCGCGAGAGCGCCGCGGCGGGGATGAGCGGCGTGCCGCCCTCACCCAGCGTGACGACGGTGGAGGCGTCGGTGACGCCCAGCCGGTCGGCGAACTCGCGCAGGACGCCCTGCCATACGTGGACCATGTCCGTCTCCTTCTTCCGGGGATGCCTTGTTTTTCGAGGGATGCCGCGGGTGCGGTCGTCCGCTTCAGTCGCCCTCGACGCGCAGCACCGAGACGACGCGCGTGACGGCGGCGCTCGCGGCGAGACGGTCGACGGTGTCGGCGAGGTCCTGCTCGAGCGCGCGGTGTGTTCCGATCACGAGGCGCGCCGTGCCGCTCTCGCCGCCCGCCTCGCCCAGGACGGTCTGCAGGGCGGTCGCGATCGACACGCGTCCGTCGCTCAGGATGCCGGCGACGGTCGCCAGCACGCCGGGCTCGTCGGCCACGTCGAGCGTGATCTGGTAGCGCGTCGTGATGCGGCCGATCGGCAGCACGGGGAGGTTCGCGCGGGTCGACTCCCCCACACCGACTCCGCCCGCGATGTGCCGGCGCGCAGCGGAGACGACGTCGCCGAGGACGGCGGACGCCGTCTGCACGCCGCCCGCGCCGGCGCCGTAGAACATGAGGCTGCCGGCGGCTTCGGCCTGGACGAACACGGCGTTGTTGGCGCCGTGCACGGAGGCGAGCGGGTGCTCGCGCGGGACGAGAGCGGGCGCCACCCGCACCGAGATCGCCTCGCCCGTCGGCGACTCCGCCGCGCCGTCGAGCCGCTCGCACACGGCGAGGAGCTTCACGACGTACCCGGCGCCGCGTGCGGCATCCATCACCGTCTTGTCGATCGCGGTGATGCCCTCGCGGTGGACGGCGTCGACCGGGACCGCCGTGTGGAACGCGAGGGATGCCAGGATGGCGGCCTTCTGCGCCGCATCGAATCCCTCGACGTCACCGGTCGGATCGGCTTCGGCATAGCCGAGGCGCTGCGCGTCGGCGAGCACGGCATCGAACTCGCCGCCCTCGCGATCCATGCGGTCGAGGATGTAGTTGGTCGTGCCGTTGACGATGCCCATGATCCGCTGCACACGATCGCCGGCGAGCGAGTCGCGTAGCGGGCGGATGATCGGGATCGCGCCGGCGACGGCGGCCTCGTACGACACCGTCGCGCCGACCTGGTCGGCGACGTCGAAGAGCTCCGAGCCGTGCGTGGCCACGAGGGCCTTGTTCCCGGTCACGACGTCGGCGCCCGAGTTCAGCGCCAGCTCGATGTACTCGCGCGCGGGATGGATGCCGCCCATCAGCTCGATGACGATGTCGGCGCCGACGATGAGCCCCTCGGCATCCGTCGTGAAGAGCTCGCGCGGGAGGTCGGCGTCCCGCGGCGCGTCGAGGTCGCGCACCGCGATGCCGACGAGGTCGAGCGCGGCGCCCGCGCGGTCGGCCAGCTCGTCCTGGTGGGTGAGCAGCAGGGCGGCGACCTGGGAGCCCACGGAGCCGGCGCCCAGCAGAGCGACGCGGAGACGGCGGTAGTCGGTCATGCGGACTCCTTCGGTGCCGGCGTTCGGTCCGAAGCGGCGAGAGGGGAGGCGGAGACGTCGCCGGTGACGCCGAGGTCGCGGGCGAGGAGGTCCTCGATCGTCTCGCCGCGCACGATGACGCGCGCCGCGCCGCCCGAGACGGCGACGACGGGCGGACGAGGGACGTAGTTGTAGTTGCTCGCGAGCGAGAAGCAGTAGGCGCCCGTCGCGGGCACCGCGAGAAGGTCGCCGGGGGCGACGTCGCCGGGCAGGTACTCGGCGTCGACGACGATGTCGCCCGACTCGCAGTGGCGGCCGACGACACGGGCGAGCGCGGGGGCGGCATCCGACACCCGCGCCGCGAGACGCGCGGAGTACTGTGCACCGTACAGCGCCGGGCGGGCGTTGTCGCTCATGCCGCCGTCGACGCTCACGTACAGACGCGTCAGCTCGTCGGAGACGACGACGGGCTTGACCGTGCCGACCTCGTACAGCGTGATGCCGGCGCGCCCGACGATCGCGCGCCCCGGCTCGAACGCGAGGTTCGGCAGCGGCACGCCGCGCACTTCGCACTCGCGCGCCACGGCGTCGACGATCCCCTCGGCGAGCTGCGCGATGGGCGTCGGCTCGTCGACCGAGGTGTAGGCGATGCCGAAGCCGCCGCCCAGGTTCAGCACGGGAAGGTCGCCGCCGGCGAGGAGCTCGGCGTAGAGGTCGGCCAGGCGTGACGCCGACTCCGCGAAGCCGGCGGTGCCGAAGATCTGCGAGCCGATGTGGCAGTGCAGTCCGACGAGGCGCAGCGACGGCAGCTCGCGGATGCGCGCGGCGACGGCGGGGGCCGCAGCGAGGGAGAAGCCGAACTTCTGGTCCTCGTGCGCCGTCGCGAGGAAGTCGTGGGTCTCCGCGTGCACGCCGGTGTTCACGCGGATGAGGACGTTCTGCGCGCTCTCGCCGCGACGGCCCGCGCGGTCGGAGATCACGGCGAGCCGCTCGACCTCGATCAGGGAGTCGACGACGATCGAGCCGACGCCGATCTCGATGGCACGCTCGAGCTCGGCGACCGACTTGTTGTTGCCGTGGAGGCCCAGACGGGCCGGATCGGCGCCCGCCGCGAGCGCGACGGCGAGCTCTCCCCCGGTCGCGACGTCGACGGCGAGGCCCTCGCCCGTCACCCAGCGGACGACCTCGGTCGACAGGAAGGCCTTGCTCGCGTAATAGACGCGCGCGTGGATGCCGTGGCGCGCCGTCGCGGCGTCGAACGCCGCCTTCACTTCGCGCGCTCGCGCGCGCACTCCGTCTTCGTCGAGGACGTACAGCGGAGTGCCGAACTGCGCACGCAGCGCAGAGGCGGAGACGCCGCCGACGACGACCTCCCCCCGGTCATCGCGGTGCGCGGCATCCGGCCACACCTCCGCCGCGAGCGCGTTGACGTCGCGGGGCACGGCGAGCCACTCCGGCACGAGAGGACGGTCGGGAGAGGCGGACACGCGGATGAGAACCAATCGAGGTGGGAGCCGCGGGCCGGGCGCTCGCGCGCCGCCGGCCCGTCAGATGTGCGACAAGTCTAGGGCACCGGTGCATTCCGCCTCGCGCATGAACGGACCGCCCCGACACGGGAGCGCGTCAGGCGCAGGTGCCCTTCTGCTGCAGCGACCGGTCATGGATGATGTCGCCGTCGATCGCGAAGTCCGCCACGACGTGGTCGCCTTCGACGCGGACGTCGGTGAGCGTCATCCCGGCCGGCAGATATTGCGCGACGCAGACGTCCCAGTCGCGGACGACCGTCGATGCGACCGCTCCGAACTGGTCGAGCAGCGCCTGCGCGGAGATCTGGGCATCCGCGACCGTGAGGGTCGTCGGCGTGAGCACGAGCTGTCCGGCAGTCGCGCTCGGCGTGAGACCGACCCCGACCGGCACCGTCAGGGCGAACAGCCGCAGCTCCATCGCGACGCGGATGTCGGGCTCGGCAAGGGTGACGGTGCTCGCCGGGAAATCCTCGACGGTCGCGAGGAGCGCCTGCACCTGCGCCGCGTCGAGGGTGATGGATGCCGAGGCATCCTGAGCCGGGCCGTCGCCGCGGATCGGCACCCCGCTCGCGCGGACGACGACGTCGCCCGCGAGCTGGCCGAGCGGGACGTCGCGGGAGGCCAGCGTGATCTCGCCGAGCGTGCCGGAGACGAGCTGCGGCAGGATCGGGCCCGGGATGTCGACGTCGATCTGCTGATCGGCGGGGAGGGAGAGCTCCTTCTGCACCTGGTCGCGGACCGTGCGCTCGACGATGCCGCGCGCGATGTACTCCCCCGCGAACCACGCTCCGACCGCGAGCGCCGCGACCGCGACGAGCGCGACGAGCCACGGCCAGCGACGGGCACGGTGACGAGCGGGCGAGGTCATGTCACATGCGCTCGGGCGCGCTGACGCCGAGCAGGTCGAGTCCGTTCCGCAGCACCTGGCCGGTGGCGTCGTTCAGCCACAGGCGCGTGCGGTGGAGGTCGGTGACCTCCTCGTCGCCGAGCGGCGTGACACGGCAGGTGTCGTACCAGCGGTGGTAGAGGCTCGCGAGCTCCTCGAGGTAGCGCGCGACGCGGTGCGGCTCGCGCACCTCGGCGGCGAACGCGACGATGCGCGGGAACTCCTGCAGGGCGCCGAGGAGCGCCGCTTCGGTCCCGTCGACGAGGAGTTCCGGCGCGAACGCACTGCGGTCGACGCCCGAGTCGGCGGCGTTGCGGCCGACGTTGTGCGTGCGGGCGTGCGCGTACTGCACGTAGAAGACGGGGTTGTCGTTCGTGCGCTTCGTGAGGATCTCGGGGTCGAGGGTCAGGGGCGAGTCGGCCGGGTAGCGGGCGAGCGAGTACCGCAGCGCATCGGTGCCGAGCCAGTCGCGCAGATCGTCGAGCTCGATGATGTTGCCCGCACGCTTCGAGAGCCGGGCGCCGTTGACCGACACGAGCTGCCCGATGAGCACCTCGATGTCCTTCGCCGGGTCGTCGCCCGCGGCGCCGGCGAGCGCCTTCAGCCGATGCACGTAGCCGTGGTGGTCGGCGCCGAGCAGGTAGATCTTGTGGCGGAAGCCCCGGTCGCCCTTGTTGAGGTAATACGCGGCATCCGCGGCGAAGTAGGTGTACTCGCCGTCGGACTTGCGGATGACTCGATCCTTGTCGTCCCCGAAGTCGGTCGTGCGCACCCAGACGGCGCCCTCGGCGTCGAAGACGTGACCCTGGGCGCGCAGACGCTCGACGGCCTCGTCGACGAGGCTCGGCGTACCGTCCGAACCCTTCGCGTGCAGCGTGCGCTCGCTGAAGAACACGTCGAAATGCACGTTGAACCGGATGAGGGACTCCTGCAGGTCCCCCAGCTGGAGGCGATAGCCGCGGTCGAGCGCCTCGGCGAGCTGCTCGTCGGCGGGCAGGTCGAGGATGTCGGGCAGCTCGGCGCGCACGCGCATCGCGAGGTCGCCGATGTACGAGCCGGGGTAGCCGTCTTCGGGGGTCGGTTCGCCCTTGATGGCGGCGAGCACCGACCTGCCGAACCGCTCCATCTGCGCACCCGCGTCGTTGATGTAGAACTCACGGACGATCGTCGCGCCGGATGCCTGCAGGACGCGCCCGATCGCGTCGCCGAGCGCCGCCCACCGCGTGTGTCCGATGTGCATCGGACCGGTCGGGTTGGCGCTGACGAACTCGAGGTTGATGCTCTGGCCGCGCTGCGAGTCGTTCGTGCCGTACGCGGCACCCGCCTCGACGATCGTCTTCGCGAGGGCGCCGGCGGCCGCGGCATCCAGCCGGATGTTGATGAAGCCCGGGCCGGCGACCTCGACCGACGCGACGCCGGGGGTCGCGGCGAGGGCGTCGGCGATCTCCTGGGCGAACTCGCGCGGGTTCGCGCCGACGGCCTTGCCCAGCTTGAGGGCCGCGTTCGAGGCCCAGTCGCCGTGGTCCCGGTTGCGCGGCCGCTCGAGCGGGAAGTCCGCGGCGGTCAGCCCCGTGCTCGACCCCTCGCGTCGCGCCTCCGCGAGCGGGGTGATGACGGAGAGGAGGGCTGCGGCGAGGGCGTCGGGATTCATAGCCCGTCAAGTCTACGGGCCGCGCCCCAGCACGCGCTGTGCGCCGACTCCGCGCCCGTCGTGCGCACAGGCGAACCGACGTCAGGCGAGCTGGACGAGCTCGGCGAAGTCGTCGAGGGCGGGGTCGGATGCCGCGGCCGCCGCATCGGCGAGGGCGACGTCGGCCGCATCGTCGGGCACGACGCAGGCGTCGACGCGCATGCGCTGAAGCCCGACGTACCCGCCGTGGTAACTGAGGAAGGCGCAGTCGGCGGCGTCGCGCCCGGTCGCGATCCGGACGAGCGAACGGCGGTTCGACAGCCGGGTCGCGTCGATCACGTACCAGCTGCCGTCGAGGTAGGCCTCGGCGACGGCGTGGAAGTCCATCGGGCGCAGGCCCGGCGCGAAGCAGGCGGCGTAGCGGGCGGGCATGTCCATCGCCCGCAGGAGAGCGATCACGACGTGCGCGTAGTCGCGGCAGACGCCCTGACCGGTCATGAGCGTCGTGACGGCAGAGTCGGTTCCCTGGCTGAGCCCGGGAGTGTACGTCGTGCTCGTCGCGACGAACTCGCTCACCGCCGTGATGAGGTCCATCCCCTGGAGCCCGCGGAACTGGCGCCGCGCCTGCGTGAACACCTCGTCGGACTGGCAGTACCGGCTCGGACGCAAGTAGGTGATCGCCTCGAGGTCGCTCGTGGCGCGCTGCGCGACGTGCCCGTCGATGACGGCTTCGTAGCGCACCTCGAGCCGGCCGGCGTCGCCCTGGAGGCGGTGCAGGCGGCTGCCGGACTGGTCGACGATCTCCGTCGGCGTGTACACGCGATCGCCCTGGATGAACGTCAGCTCCTCGCGGAGGACGGGGGCCGGCTGGGCCGCCGCGATCTGGAAGATGAGGTCGACGGAGGAGCCCAGTTCCAGGTCGAGTTCGGCGGTCACGATGCGCTGCACCGAAGTATCCTCGCACGCCGGAGGGGGTGCTCCGACACCCCTTGTGCGACACCATTCGTCGGCGGCCTATCGTGATCGCTCCGAGCGTGACTTACCCTCAACGCATGCGTGCGTTCCGGGTCCCGTCGCGGCGCCGGCCCGCGTGGGTTCTGCCGGTGATCGCACTGGGGATCGCCGCGGTCCTCGGCGCCGCACTGTGGCGACCGTGGACGGCAGCGGCGACCCCCGAATCGGTCGCGGCCGCCGGTGCGGGCGGCGTCGTCGCCGCCGCCTCTCCGGAGCCGTTGGACCTGCCGGAGAACCCGACCGTGCTGATCGTCGGCGACTCCTGGACCTACGGCTCCGCGGCGTCCGACCCGAGCCTCGGCTACGCGTATGTCGTGGGTGCGCTCGCGGGGTGGACGACGGTCGTCGACGGCGTCCGCGGGTCGGGTTATCTCAAGCCCGGACTCGACGGCCCCGACTTCGGGACGCGGATCGCCGCGCTCGATCCGGCGCTCGAGCCCGACCTCGTGATCGTGCAGGGGTCGATCAACGATCGTCGCGAGGGTGCGGGCGGGTACCGCGCCGCGGTGGATGCCGCGTGGAATGCGCTCGCGCGCGTGTACCCGCGCGCGCAGGTCGTCATTCTGGGACCGGCGCCGCAGGTGCTGCCGGTCGAGGCGGCGACCGCCCGCATCGACGGCGACCTGCGCGACGCGGCCGCAGCCCGGGGCTGGTGGTACGTCTCGCCGCTCGCCGAGGAATGGATCACGACGGAGAACTACGCCGCCGTCATCGACACCGGCGCCGGGCGCGACCACCCCTCCACGGCGGGTCACCGCTACCTCGCCGAGCGCCTGGCGGCGGCGGTCGCATCGCTCGCGCGGTGATACCCTCGACAGGTCCGCCTCCGTAGCTCAGGGGATAGAGCGTTGGTTTCCGGTACCAAAGGTCGCAGGTTCGATTCCTGTCGGGGGCACCACCTTTCGTCGCGCGCCGTGTCGTCGCACGCCCGCGCGGCCCCGTCATACGACGTCATCTGCGGTCACATGACTACACGCTGACGCACGGGCGCCGAGAACCTCCTAGCGTCGAGGCATGACGCAGCCACTGGCCTCCCTCCCCCGGCAGAATCATCCCGCCGAGGGGCCCGTCGCCGAACGCTCCGGACGGACGGAGCACTCTTCGTTCTCCGCATCGCTCTCGCCGCAGAGCTTCAAAGACCTCTTCCGCGGGCACCCCGGCGGTGTGGCCGTGATCACGGCGGACGCGGGAGACGGCCCCGTCGCGCTGACGGCGACGTCGGTGTCGTCGGCGAGCGCGGAGCCGCCGCTGCTGACGTTCTCGATCTCGGCACTGTCCTCGGCATCCGCGTCGCTCGGCCGCGCGGACACGGTCGTCGTGCATCTTCTCGATGCGGACGACCTCGACATCGCGAAGCTGGGCGCGACGAGCGGGATCGACCGCTTCGCGGACACGAGCCGTTGGACGCGCCTCGCGACCGGAGAGCCCGTGTTCGCGAAGGTCCGCGCGTGGGTGCGGTGCGCCGTCATCGGCCGCATGGAGGCCGGCTCGTCCACCGTGATCGCCGCGCACGCGCTCGAAGCGACGATCAGCCGCGGGAACGACGACGAGACAAACGCGCTCGCCTATCACAACCGCACGTGGCACCGCCTCGACGAGCGGTCGCGGCTGTCGTGAGCCGCACGTGACGTCGCTCCTGGAGCGGGAGGCCGTCGAGTTCACGCGAGACCTCATCCGGATCGACAGCGTGAACACCGGCGTCGCCGCGACGATCGGCGACGGCGAGACCCGCGCGGCGCGATACGTCCAGGAACGCCTGGCCGAGGTCGGCATCACCTCGGAGCTCATCGAGCCCGTCCCCGGCCGCGGGTCGCTCATCGCACGCATCCGCGGCACCGATCCGACCGCCCCCGCACTCCTCGTGCACGCCCACCTCGACGTGGTCTCCGTCGACGAGGACGACTGGACCCACCCCCCGTTCGGCGGCGACATCGCCGACGGGTTCGTCTACGGCCGCGGCGCGGTCGACATGAAGAACTTCGCGGGCACGGTGCTGGCGGTCGTGCGCCACTTCGCCCGTGAGGGCTTCGCGCCCCGCCGCGATCTCGTCCTGGCGTTCATCGCCCTCGCCCGGCAGTCGAAGTCGCCGCTCGTGAGCAGCGCAGCGTGGCTCTACATCTGGTTCTTCCGCTCGGTCCCCCTCGTCGTCCAGCTCGTCGTCTGGTACAACCTCGGCTACCTCTACCCGACGCTCGGCCTCGGAACCCCGTTCACGACCGACTTCTGGATCGTGGAGTTCCCGACGGTCCACCTGATCTCGGCGTTCGCCGCGGGCGTGCTGGGCCTGAGCCTCCACCAGGCCGCGTACTCCGCCGAGATCATCCGCGGCGGTCTCCTCTCGGTCGACCAGGGGCAGCTCGAGGCGGCCGCCTCCCTCGGCATCCCGCCGCGACGTCGGCTCAGCCGCATCGTGCTTCCGCAGGCGATGCGCTCGATCGTCCCCAACGCGACGAACGAGGTCATCGGGCTCGTGAAGGGGACGTCGGTGCTGTTCGTCATCGCGATCCCGGAGCTGTTCTACTCGGTGCAGGTGATCTACAACCGCAACAGCAGGGTCATCCCGCTCCTCCTCGTCGCGGTCGTCTGGTACACGATCATCACGACGATCCTCAGCATCGCGCAGTACTACATCGAACGGCACTACGCCCGCGGGACCGTGCGCGTGCTGCCCCCGACGCCCGTCCAGCGCGCACGCACGTGGATCTCCACCCAGTGGGCGCGCCTCGGCGACGAATCCGCGCCGGATGCCCGCAGGCAGCCACCGAGCCGCACGGCCGCCGCCACGGGGACCGACACGACGGGAGACGCGTCATGAGCGCCCAGACCACGGGTCTCGTCGAGATCCACAACGTCCACAAGTCCTACGGCGGGGTCGAGGTGCTCGGCGGGATCGACCTGACGATCGCTCCGGGCGAGGTCGTCGCGATCCTCGGGGCGAGCGGATCGGGCAAGTCCACGCTCCTGCGGGCCATCAACCATCTCGAGAGGGTGGATGCCGGTTCGGTGACGGTCGACGGCGAGCTCATCGGGTACGAGAAGCGTGGCGGGAAGCTCTACGAGCTCCGAGAGAAGCAGGTGCTGGCCCGCCGCACCCAGATCGGGATCGTCTTCCAGAACTTCAACCTGTTTCCGCACCTGACGGCGCTCGAGAACGTCGCGGAGGCCCCGATCGCGCTCGGCCGGCACACGAAGGATGACGCCCGCGAGCTCGCACTGGGACTGCTCGACCGTGTCGGGCTCGCGGACAAGGCGGGCCACTATCCGCGGCAGCTCTCCGGTGGACAGCAGCAGCGCGTCGCGATCGCCCGCGCCCTCGCGCTCACGCCCAAGGTGATCCTCTTCGACGAGCCGACGAGCGCCCTCGATCCGGAGCTCGTGGGCGAGGTGCTCGACGTCATCCGCGACCTCGCCCAGCTCGGCACGACGCTCGTCATCGTGACCCACGAGATCGGGTTCGCGCGGGAGATCGCCGACCGCGTCGTCTTCCTCGACGGCGGCCGCGTCATCGAACAGGGTCCCGCGTCGGAGGTCCTCGTCAGCCCGCGGCATCCGCGCGTGCGCGAGTTCCTCGCGAAAGTCCTCTCCTAGCCACCCCGTCCCCCACCCGAACAGAAAGCAGAACACAGCAATGGCCATCAGCAAGAAGCAGGGCATCGCGATCGGCGTCGGTGTCGTCGCCGTCGCGGCGGTCGTCGGCGGCATCATCGCCGCCGTCACGGCCAACGGAGCGGCGACCGCCGCCGAACCCACGCCGAGCGCAACGAGCGCGAACGTCGCGACCGCCGACATCCAGTGGGTCCATCTCGACGAGCCCGTCCAGAAGGCGGTCGACGCGCTCGAGTCGAGCGGGTTCAGCCCCGTCACGCCGGGCAAGCTCACCGTCGCGGTCGCGGCCTACCAGCCCCCGCTCGCCTACATCCCCGAGGGCGAGACGCTCCCGGCGGGAAGCGAGCCCAACATCGGATCGCTCATCGCCGAGGCACTCGGACTCGAGTACAACCCGGTCGTCGTGGCGTGGGCGGACTGGCCCCTCGGCATCCAGTCGGGCAAGTACGACCTCATCACCTCGAACGTGACGGTCACGGAGGAGCGCAAGGAGCTCTACGACTTCGCGAGCTACCGCGTCGACCTCCTCGGCTTCTATGTCAAGTCCGACAGCAAGATCACCAAGATCGAGGACGCCGAGGACATCTCGGGGCTCAAGATCATCGTCGGCTCCGGCACCAACCAGGAGAAGGTGCTGCTCACCTGGAACCAGAAGCTGACCGACGAGGGCAAGGCCCCCGCCGAGCTCCAGTACTACGACGACAACGCGGCGGCGACCCTCGCGATCCAGTCGGGCCGCGCGGACGCCACGTTCGGGCCGAACGCGAGCGGTGCGTGGGCCGCGAAGGAGACGGGCGACACCCGTCTCGTCGGGACCGTGTCCGGCGGCTGGCCGCTGACGGCGAACATCGCGGCGGCGACCGCGAAGGGCAACGGTCTCATCGAGCCGGTGCAGATCGCCCTCGACGCGCTCATCCAGGGTGGCCAGTACGACGAGGTCCTGAAGATCTGGGGCCTCGAGAAGGAGCGGGTCGACACGAGCGAGATCAACCCGCCGGGTCTGCCCAAGTCCTGACGTCCCTCGCCGTGCCGACCGGGCCGCGTCCACGCGGTCCGGTCGGCACGGTGTCATCCCCCTCACCGCGTCGTCCCCTCACCGTGTCGTCTCATGCCCTTCGGAGAGTCCCATGTCCCGCGTCCCCCTGTCGGTCCTCGACCTGTCGCCTTTCGGGATCGGCCAGTCCCCCGCGACGGGGCTCCGCACCACGCTCGAGCTGGCGCGCGCCGCGGAGGCGTTCGGCTATCGCCGCTTCTGGCTCGCCGAGCACCACTTCAACTCCGGCATCGCGGGGTCGGCGCCGCATGTGCTCCTCGCGGCGGTCGCCGCCACCACGGAGCGCATCCGCGTCGGCACCGCGGCGACCATCATCGGCAACTACTCACCAGCTCAGGTGGCCGAGGCGATCGGCGTCGTCGCGGCGCTGCACCCGGGCCGCGTCGATCTCGGGATCGGACGATCGGGAGCGCGCCCACCCGCGCCGGCGCAGGTCGCCGGCGACCGAGAGGTCGACGGGCTGCTCATCCCCGCGGCGACGACGGTCTTCCCCTTCGACGCACCTCGTTTCGTCGCGCAGGCGCGCGCGCTCGGCCGCGGGGACGACGTCGGCGACCGGTTCGCGGAGGATGTCGCCGACATCCTCGCGTACTTCTCCGGTCCCTCCGCCGCACCGGGAGGCGTGACCCTGCACGCGACCCCGGCCGAGGGTCAGTCGGTCGAGACCTGGATCCACGGGTCCACACCGGGCCCGAGCGCGCGCCTCGCGGGCGCGCTGGGGCTTCCCTTCGGCGCGAACTATCACGTGGCGCCGTCGTTCGTCCTCGACGCGATCGCCGCGTACCGATCCGCTTTCCGCCCCGGGCGCCTCCCCGCACCCCAGGTCATCGTGTCGGTCGACGTCCTGGTCGCCGAAACGGATGCCGAGGCCGAACGCCTCGGAGCCGGGTACGGTCGGTGGGTGCACAGCATCCGCGCCGGCGACGGCGCTGCCCCCTACCCCGCCCCCGACGACGCGGCCGCGGATCCGCTGACGCCCGCAGAGGAGGAGATCGTCCGCGACCGCCTGCGCACCCGTTTCGTCGGGTCGCCGCACACGGTCGTCGCCCGGCTCGAGACGCTCCAGCGGGTCACGGGCGCCGACGAGCTCCTCGTCACGACGATCGCGCACGATCCCGCCGACCGCATCGCGTCGTACCGCCTGCTGGCCGACGCCTGGGGCGGGGGCGGGCGAGAGGATGCCGCGGCATCCGACCCCGCCGACGGTGCGACGACCGGCGACGACGTCACGATCCGTCTGGTCCGCACCGAGGAGTACGCCCGCGCCGGCGAGGTGACGGCGGCGGCGTACATCGCCAGCTACGGGGCGCTCTCCGATCAGTACCTCACGTCGCTGCGCGACGTCGCGGCCCGCGTGCGCGAGGGCGATGTGTGGGTCGCGACGGACCCCACGGGCGACCTCCTCGGTACCGTGTGGGTCTCGCGCCCCAATCGTCCCCTGAACCCCGACATCGGCCGGCCCGGCGAGACCGACTTCCGCCAGCTCGCGGTCGCCCCGCACGCCCGGGGCCGCGGCATCGGCGAGGCGCTGACCCGGCACGTGATCGCACTCGCCGCCGAACGCGGCTCGCACCGGGTCGTCATGAACTCGGGGCCGGAGATGACCGGGGCGCACGCGCTGTACACCAAGCTCGGATTCCGGCGTCTGCCCGAGCGCGAACAGGAGCGCGAACTGGAACCCGGCCGCGTCGTGACCCTCCTCGCCTTCGGCTACGACCTCGACGCGGCGAACGACGGTGCGGCATCCGCGGCATCCTGGCGCATCGAGCACGTCGCATGGGACGACCCGCGCGCCGAGGCGCTGCGGGAGCGGATGGATGCCGAGGTCGGCCCTCGTTACGCCGACGCGTTCTCCGCCGCCGACGCGGATGCCGCAGCGCACGCGTTCTCGATCGACCCGGCGACGATCGTCGCGACGATCATCGCGACGGATCGGGGTGGCGCTCCGCTCGGCCACGCGGCGCTGCGCGACCTCGCGCACGACGGCACGCGCGACCTCGAGATCAAGCGGTTCTACGTGCATCCGCGCGCACGAGGACTCGGGCTCAGTCGGGCGCTCCTTGCCGAGCTCGAGCGCATCGGCCGCGAGCGCGGCGCGCCGCGGCTCGTCCTGCAGACGGGAGATCGTCAGCACGACGCCGTCGTCCTGTACGAGAAGGCGGGCTACGCGCGCATCGCACCGTTCGAGCCCTACACTCCCTTCGCGCTCTCGCGCTGCTTCGCGAAGGAGCTCACCGCCGCGGCGGCCGTCCCCTGAGACCGCTCAGGGGACGGCGGCCGGGCGTGGAGGCGCCGAGACTTCAGGCCGGAACCTGCGATGTCTCGCCGTGCACGCGAGACCGCGGCGTCTTCTCCCCCGCTTCGATCGCGATCGGCAGGCGGTTCTCGCTCGGCGGGAGCGGGCACGTCGCGAAATCGGTGTACGCGCACGGCAGATTGGTCGCGCGGGTGAAGTCGATCGTCGTCCAGCCGCTCTTATCCGGAGCATCGACGGCGACGGCGCGGTTCGCGGCGTACGTCGTGACGCCGCTCGTCGCGTCGGTGAAGAGGACGAGCAGTCCGCTGCCGCGGCCGGGGAACGCGGTGAGCGCGAACGACTCCCCCCGCCAGGCGAACTCCAGCCGACCCGGCGCTTCGTACACGTGGGTGAGCCCGTCGACCGCGGAGCCGACCGCGGTCGGCCGCGGGTGATCGAACGGAACGAATCGGGCCGCGACCCGCCATCCAGGGTCCGGCAGATACGCGGGTGTACCGGGATACGCCGCCAGGAAGGGATGGTCGGACCGCCGGGGTCGCACGATCGTGTGCCCGCCGCGCTGCGCGAGCTCGATCGCGCCCGTCACCTCACCGTCGGTGAACGAGAGGAAGACGGACGCGCGCTCGGGGAGCACGCCGAGTACGTGACGGTCGGTGATGACCTCGCCGTCCAGCGTCAGCCGTTCGTCGTCCCGCAACTCGACGACGGTCCCCTCCGTCCCCGCGCCACCGCTGCTCCACGCACCCGGTGCCCCGTCCAGGCGGACGGGTTCCGCGCCGAGCCAGTGCAGGCCCGTGATCGCGTGGAAGCCGAGCGGGTCGTTCCGGCGCTCCTCGTGGGCGCGGTGCCACGTGTCCCACTCGTCGGCGAACTGCGCGCGGTCGATGCCGGCATCGGTCGTGCTGGTCATGGTCTCTCCTGTCGTCGATTCCCGGTCGTCGTTTCGAGGGTGGATGCCGCGGGCACGCCCGGTCAGGCGGCGCTGCCGACCGCGGCGGCCGTGCGCGCGGCGACGAGCGGCAGGACGGCGTGACGGACGTCGAACAGGATCTGCCGATACTCCTCGAGGGCGAAGCCGTAGGGCAGGGCGACCCGCAGCTCGGTGCGGCCGTCGAACGAGGGATCCGACGCGAGGCGATCGGCGATCTCCGCGGCAGTGCCGTACAGGTCGCGCTGGAAGACGATGCGGCGGGAGCCGACGGTGACCGGCTGCGCCGTCCGCACATCGCGCTCGCTCGCATAGGCGGCATAGTGCGCGCGCTGAGCCGCCGTGGCCGTGTCGATGGGCAGGATGACTCTCTCGACGGCGACCTCGGGGACATCGCCGCCCCCGTCGTCACTGGTGAACAGACGGTGGTACTCCGCGATGTGGATCGCCTGCGCCTCCTCGAACGTGTCCGCCGCGTCGCCGTCGCCGACGTTTCCGAGGAGGAGCTTCAGGCCGCGCGCCGCAGCCCATCGCACGGAGCGGAGCGAGCCGCCCCCGAGCCACACGCGCCGACGCAGGGCCGGGACGTGCGGCTGGATGCGCGGCACCTGCGGCCCGTACGGGGTGGAGAGCGGGTCCGCGCCGAGGACGTGGCCTTCGAGCGCTTCCAGGAACCGCGAGATGAGCTCGAACGGGTCCGCGCCCGGATCGGCGTCGGGCCGGCCGAGCGCGCGCAGCAGATCGGCGTGCGGAGCAGAGGTCGAGACGCCGACGTTCAGTCGGCCGCCGGAGAGCGCGTCGACCGTCGCGAAGTCCTCCGCGAGCCGGAACGGCGTCTCGTAGCCGAGCGGGATGACATCGGTCTCGAGCCGGATGCGGCTCGTACGCTGCGTGACTGCGGCGAGGAACGTGAGGGCCGAGGAGACTCCCCGCTCCAGGTGCCGCTGCCGCACCCCGGCCACGTCGAAGCCGAGCTCCTCGGCGTAGGCGAACAGGTCGAGGGTCTCTTCCAACCCCGCCCGGGGGTCGTGCTCGGGGTACGTGCCCGCGACGATGATCCCCGTCGCGGGGATGAGGCTGTGCGAGTCGGTATCGGTGGTCATGTCGTCGCCTTCTTTCTGCTGTCGGTTCGTTCCGGGCCGTCGATTCGACGGGCGCGCGCAGAGCCGCCCGGGTCGTGGAACGTCCGCACGACGTCGTCGAGCGCCGTGACGGTGAGTTCGAGCGAGGCGACGTCGATCCGTTCGTCGTTGCCGTGGAAGAGACGCCGGAACGTGCCGTAGTCCCACCGCTCGCTGAGCACGCCGAAGCCGTAGGCCGGGATGCCGCGACGACGGTAGAAGCGGCCGTCGGTGCCGCCGACGCCCAGCATCGGCAGAAGCTCGGCACCCGGGTGCACGCGACGGACGGCGGACCCGAGGGCGTCGAACAAGGGGGTGTCGGTGGGTGACAGCGTCGCCTCGCCGAACCAGTCGCCCTCGATCTCGATGTGCTCCAGCAGGTCGCCCAGCGCGTCGCGCAGCTGACCTTCGACGTCCTCGCGCGAGACACCCGGGAGAACCCGGATGTCCAGCTGCACGGTGGCCTCTCCGGGGATGACGTTGCCCTTCTCACCCGCGCGCACCACGTTGGGCGAGACGGTCGTGTGCGTCGACGCGTGTGCGAAGCCCGCCAGCGCGCCGAGGTGCGGCAGCACGTCGTCGATGCGGTCGGCGTCGACGAGCGCCGCGGTCGTCTCGGCATCCAGATCGAGCGCTCGGGCGTAGTCGCGCCACTGCGGGGTGATGACGGCGGGCGCTCGGTGGCGGCTCAGGCGGACGACCGCCTCGGCGGCGAGCACGGCGGCGTTGCGGGCGCCCCACGGCGCCGATCCGTGTCCCGGAGTCCCCGTCACCCGCAGGCGCCGCCCGGCGCCGCCCTTCTCCCCCACCATGACGGTGATCCCGGGACGGGGGCCCGCGTGGGCGCCGCCCGACTCGGTGAGCACGTAGTCGGCGTCGATCAGGTCGAGTCGGTGCTCGGTGAGCCACTCGACGCCGAACCGGCTGCCGTTCTCCTCGTCGGCGACGGCCGCGAACACGAGGTCGCCGCGCGGCCGGAAGCCTTCGACGGCGAGCCGGCGCGTCACGGCGGCGTACGCCGCCGTGAGGTTCAGCATGTCGATCGCCCCGCGCCCCCACACGACACCGTCGACGATCTCCGCGGCGAACGGATCGCGCGACCACCCCGCGGGCTCGACAGGCACGACATCGGTGTGCCCGACGAGAGCGAGCGCGGGAGCCGAGGCGTCGGTGCCCTCGATCCGGACGACGAGGGACGTACGCCCCGGGTGCGGCTCGACCGTCACCCCTTCCAGCCCCGAGCCCTCGAAGTAGCGCAGGAGCGTCTCGACCTGGCGGTGCTCACCGCCGCCGTCGGGCGCGCCGTCGTTGACGGCCTCGCCTCGAATGAGCTGCTGCAGGAGCTCCACGGTGTCGCGCCCGAGGTCGCTCATGCCGGCACCCCCTGCGGGGCCCGTCGGCCGGGGATCGCGTCGATGAGTCGCCGCGTGTAGTCATGGCGCGGCGTCGTCAGGACGACGGAGGTCCGTCCCTCCTCGACGACCCGGCCGGCCTGCATGACGGCGACCCGATCGGAGATCTCCCGCACGACGGAGAGATCGTGACTGATGAAGAGGTACGCGACACCCGAATCACGCTGGATCTCGGCGAGGAGGGCGAGGATCTGCGCCTGCACCGAGACGTCGAGCGCGGACACCGCCTCGTCGAGCACGACGAGCTCCGGTCGCAGGGCGAGCGCGCGCGCGATCGCGACGCGCTGGCGCTGCCCACCCGACAGCTCCGCCGGGCGGCGGCGCGCGAGGTCGGCGGGGAGTGCTACCTGATCGAGCAGCTCGCGCACGCGCGCGGCCCGCTCGGCGCGATCGCCGACGCCGTAGGCGCGCAGCGGCTCGTCGACGATGTCGGCGATCGAGAACAGCGGGTCGAGGGACGCGAACGGGCTCTGGTGGACGAGCTGCAACCGTCGCCGGATGGTCCGCAGCTCCTCTCGACGCGCGTGGACGAGATCCACCCCGTCGAAGCGGATCTCCCCCGCCGTCGGGCGTTCGAGGCGCAGCGCGAGACGCGCCGTCGTCGTTTTGCCGGACCCCGACTCTCCCACGATCGCGACGGTCTCCCCGCGACCGACGGCGAGCGAGACGTCGTCGACCGCGACGAGGGGGACTCTGCCGGGCAGCGCGAACTCCTTGCGGAGTCGGACGAGCTCGAGGAGCGGCGCGGCATCCTTCGGCGCCTGCCTTTCGAAATGCTCCGACGAGGAGCGCTCCGACGAGGAGACCGGGCGGGACGCGACCCGCAGGATCGGTGCCGCACGCAGCCCGGGCGCCGCCGCGATGAGCGCGCGGGTGTAGGGATGCCGCGGAGCGGCGAGCACCTGCGGCGCCGACCCTTCCTCGACGATCCGGCCGTGCTGCATCACGATGATGCGGTCCGCACGGTCCGCGGCGACGCCGAGGTCGTGCGTGATGAGGAGGACGGCGGTGCCGAGGTCGCGCGCGAGGAGATCCAGGTGGTCGAGGATCTGCTTCTGCACGGTGACGTCGAGTGCGCTCGTCGGCTCGTCCGCGATCACGAGCTGCGGGTCGGCGGCGAGCGCCGTCGCGATGAGCGCGCGCTGGGTCATCCCACCGGAGAACTGGTGCGGGAACTGCAGCGCGCGAGCCTTGGGATCGGAGATCCCCGCCAGGCGGAGCAGTTCGACGGCGCGCGCATCGGCGCCGCGCCGCCCGGCGAGCCCATGGATGACGAGGGGCTCCCCGACCTGCCGCCCGACGCGCTTGACGGGGTTGAGGCTCGTCGCCGGGTCCTGCGGGATGAGCCCGATCCGCCGGCCCCGCACGTCGCGCCACGCCCGCGGCGACAGCCGCGACAGGTCGTCTCCGTCGAGGCGGATCGAGCCGGCATCCACCGCGGCATTCCGGGCGAGGAGATGGATGACCGCGTGCGCCGTCGTGCTCTTGCCCGAGCCCGACTCTCCGACGATCGCGACGATCTCCCCCCGGTCGACGGTGAAGCTGACGTCGTCGACCGCCGTGCGGGTCGATCCCGCGACGGCATAGGAGACGGTGAGTCCGTCGACCTCGAGCAGCGCGGTCATCGACGGCCGCCGTCGCGTTCGAGGGCGCGCGAGATGCGGTTCGCGGCGAGGACGACGGCGACGATCACGAGCCCGGGGAGCGTCGTCAGCCACCAGGCGACCGCGAGGTAGTCGCGCCCGCCCGCGACGAGCGATCCCCACTCCGGCGCGGGCGGCGGCGCGCCGAACCCGAGGAACGACAGCGACGAGATCGCCAGCACCATGACGCCGAACTCCAGCGCCGCCAGCGCGACGACCGGGCCCGAGGCGTTGGGCAGCACGTGTCGGCGGAGGATCGTGTACCACCGCACACCGGCGATGCGCGCGGCCTCGACGTAGACGGCCGTCGACACCGTGAGGACCTCGGCGCGCATGACGCGCGAGAACGAGGCGATGCTCGCCAGGCCGACGGCGATCGCGACGTTGAGCGTGCCGAAGCCGAGCGCCGTGATGAGCGCGAGCGACAGGAGCAGGCTCGGGATCGCGAGGAGCACGTCCATGAAGCGCATGATGGCGTCGTCGACGATCCCGCGGAGGAAGCCCGCGAGCAGGCCGAACAGCGAGCCCGCCGCCAGCCCGACGACGACCGCGACGCTCGTCGCAGCGAGCGACGTGGCGGAGCCGTGCACGACGCGAGCGAAGAGATCACGCCCCAGATTGTCGGTTCCGAACCAGTGCGCCGCGCTCGGCGGCTGGAGGCGATCGGCGGGAACCCCTTGGATCGGATCCCACGCCGTGAACCACGTCGGTGCGATCGCCCACAGCGTCACGAGCACGAGCACCACGATGGATGCGACGAGCGAGGGCCGGCGCAGCACGGCCCTCCAGCGGCTCGTGGCGGCCGCTCGCGGCGCGGCGCTCTCCGCGGTGTCGACCGCGGTGGCGGAGTCTGCGTCCGGGTCGCCTGGGACCGGGGCCACGAGGGCCTGTTCGGGGAGGGCGACGGTCGTGTCGAGTGCCATGAGAGCTCCTTGGGAGACGGGCATCGTGCTCATGCGGCGGCGAACGCGCTGCGGGCGAGGGTGATGCGACGGTCGACGAGCGGGTAGACGAGGTCGACGAGGAGGTTCGCGACGACGAACACGAAAGCCGCGAAGACGACCACGGCCTGGACGACCGGCACGTCGCGGTTGTTGACGGCCGTGACGACGAGCCGACCTATGCCGAGTCGGGAATACACCGTCTCGGTGACGACGGCGCCCGAGAGCAGCCCGCCGACCAGCACCCCGAGCATCGTGAGCGTGGGGATGGCGGCGTTCCGGAACGCGTGCCCGAGCTGGACGCGCGCCTCGCTCGCGCCCTTTGCGCGGACGACGTCCACATAGGGCTGGGCGAGCGTCGCGCGGAGGCTCCGCGCGAGGAGCTGCGCCACGAATGCGCCCGACGGGATCGCGAGCGTGACGGCCGGAAGGATGAGGCTGACGAAGCCCGCATCTCCGACCGAGGGGAAGATCCGCAACCGGAACGAGAACGCCTGGAGGAGGAGGAGCCCGATCCAGAAGACGGGGATCGACACCCCGATCGGCGGGAGGGAGAAGAGCAGATTCCGCAGCCACGTCGGACGGGCCAGGGAGGCGCCGAGCGCGAGCCCGACGCCGATGAGGACGGAGAGGGCGAGCGCGAGCGAGGTGAGCGCGAGCGTCGGCGGAAGCGCCTCGAGCAGGAGCGCTGTGGCGGGGCGTCCGGTCTGCGTCGAGACGCCGAGGTCGCCCGTGAGCGCACGGCCGAGCGCCGCGAGGTACTGCTCCCAGAGGGGGCGGTCGAGCCCGAGCTCACCGCGCAGCTTCTCGACGAGGGCGGGGTCGACCGCATCCTGATCACCGCCGCCCGCGAAGAGCGTCGCGGCATCCCCCGGCAGAAGGTAGAGGATGAGGAACGAGATCGTGTATGCCGCCCACAGCACGAGCAGTCCTTGGCCTGCTCGCCGGCCCACATAGCGCAGCCACACGGTCTCGCTCCTCATCCTCGTCACACCTCAGTCGCGGACGCCGCGACTCACTCCGAGATCCAGGCGTCGTAGAAGTCGAGGCGGCTGGATGCCTCGAACTTCAGGTCCACCACCTTCTTCGCCGCCGTGATCGTGGTCGACAGCTGGTAGATCGGGATGGAGTAGGCGTCGCTGATCAGGAGCTTCGCCGCCTCGTCGACGACCTTCTGCCGCTCGGCGCGGTCGGTGATCGACGCCTGCGAAGCGAGCAGCTCGTCGATCGGATCGATCGCCGTCCGCTTCGTCACGTTGTTGGTCCCCTGGGACGAGAAGACGGTGCGCAGGACGTCCGGGTCGGCGCGCGTCAGGTTGCCGTAGCTGAAGTCGTAGTCCCCGGCCGCCTGCGCCGCCTGGACATCGGCGATCGCCGCGAACTTCAACTGCAGGTCGACGCCGATCTGGCGCAGCTGCTGCTGCACGAGCTCCAGCACCTCCTTCGGGGCCTGCCAGTACGTCACGAGGAAGCTCAGCTTCTCGCCGTCCTTCTCGCGGATCCCGTCGGAGCCGACCGTCCAGCCGGCGCCGTCGAGGAGCTTCTTCGAGGCAGCGGGGTCGTAGACGAGGTCGTCGCTGAGGTCGGTGAAGTACGGCGTCGAGGACGACAGCGGCGAGACGGCGGGGGTGTCGTCGGGGCCGAGGAGCGACGACGTGATCTGCTCGCGGTCGATGCCCTTCTGGATCGCCTGGCGGACGGCCTTGTCGGCGAGCTTCGGCGTCGACTGGTTGGCGTACAGGTTGTACACGACGCCCGGGTTCGCGCGGTTCAGCGCCCAGAAGCCGTCGGTCTGGAAGAGCGGCGCGTCGGTCGCGGCGATCCCGGTCGTCGCGTCGATCTGCCCGGACTGGAGGCTGCCGGTGCGGTTGCCGGACTCCGGGATCACGACGTACGTGATCGTGTCGAGGTAGGCGTCGCCCGTGTGCGCCGCGGTGGGCGGAGCCCAGTCGTACCCCGTCCGGCGCTCGAGCACGGCGCCCTGGTTCGGGGTGTAGCTCTGGACCGAGAAGGGACCGGATCCGACGTACTTGCCGAGGCAGCGGTCGGGCTGGCTCACGGCCGCCGTGGCGGGCGAGAGGAGACCGAGGGTGAACGTCGATGTCGCCTGCAGGAACTGCGCGCTCGGCGCGGAGAAGTCGATCGTGACCGTCTGCGGGTCGACGACCTCGATGCTCTTCAGGCCCGCGAGATACGACGAGCCGAGCGTCGACTTCGCCCCGAGCGCCTGGATCGCCTCGAAGTTCGTCTTTACGGATGCCGCGTCGATCGGCTCGCCGTCGGCGTAGGTGGCACCGGTGCGGAGGGTGAAGGTGAAGCTCGTCGCATCGTCGTTGACGGTCCACGAGTCGGCGAGCCACGGGAGGATCTCGCCGCTCTCCGGGTCCTGCGTGGTGAGCGAGGCGACCGTCTGGCGGGCGATCGCGATCGCGTCGTTGTTGCCGACCTGCTGCGGGTCGATGCACTGGCTGTCGACGGAGATCGCGAAGGTGAGGTTGCCGCCGGGGACGGCGCTCGGCGCCGCCGTGGTGGGCGCGGCGGCGGGAGTGCCGCCGGCACAGGCGGTGAGAACGACCGTGAGCGCTCCCGCGGCGGCGATCAGCGCCGCGGCTCGGGCTCGCAGCGGGGTGCGGTGCGGGGTATGGGACATGGACGACTCCGAGAGGGGGTGAGGGACAGGCGCAGGGGTCGGGGACCCGAGATCGCTGCTCCCAGGGTGTCCGCACCGCCCGATCGGCGCTGGCGGCGTCGTCATGCGGCTCAATGTGTCGTCATGCGGCGAGGTCCGGCGTCATCCGGCGTCATCTGGCCGGGCACGCGATCGCCCCGGTCACGTCCCGCAGAATGTGCGGTGCGGCGGATGCCCCGCCGGCGCCGGCCACGCGTAGCGCCGGTATTCCGCACCCGCTCGCCGCGTGAACGGGTCGCGGACGAGAGCGAGCAGCCGGTCGAACGGGACGAGGTCGCCGCCGACCGCCGCATCCAGCGCTTCGTCCACGAGGTGGTTCCGCGGGATGTAGATCGGGTTCGCGCGACGCAGGGCCGCTCCCGACGGCGCGTGGGAGCGCCAGCGCACGAGCCACGCGTCGAGATCGGGCACCTCGCCGAGGAACCGCGCCCGGACGGCGCGCTCCTCGCCCTCCGCGGCGGCGGCGAGATCGCGCCAGAAGCCGGTGTAGTCGACGCGGTGCCTTTCGATGAGTTCGAAGGCGGCCTCGGCGACCTCGTCGATCTCACGCGCGGGGACGCGATCGTCGAGACCCAGCTGCGCGCGGAACCCGATGCGCCGATGTGCGCGGTAGCGGGCGTCGAACGTCGCGACGATCTCGGCCGCGGTCGCCTCGCCCGCGCTGGGCGATGACGCGAGCAGCGGCGCGAGCGCCTCGCCGAGGCGGGCGAGGTTCCACGCCATGATCGCCGGCTGCCGGTCATGGGCGTAGCGGCCATGCTGATCGAGCGTGCTGAAGACGACCTGCGGGTCGTACTCGTCGACGAACGCGCACGGCCCGTAGTCGATCGTCTCCGCCGAGACGAGCACATTGTCGGTGCTGAGCACGCCGTGGACGAAACCTCGGCGCATCCAGAGCGCGGTCACGGATGCGACGGCATCCACGACGGCTTCCAGGAGGGCGCGGTAAGGCTCCGCCGCGCTCCGCGCCGAGCTGTAGTGGCGATCGATGACGTGATCGGCGAGGCGCCGGAGGAGACCGGGGTCGGGATGGTGGTGGGCGTACTCGAAGGAGCCGAACCGAGCGTGACTCGCCGCGGTCCTCGCGAGGACCGCGCCCGGCAGGATGTCGTCCTCACCCACGCGCGGCACACGCGGCGCGCCCGTCGCGATGACGGCGAGCGCGCGGGTCGTCGGCACGCCGAGCGCGTGCATCGCCGCGCTCACGAGGAACTCCCGCAGCATGGGCCCGACCGTCGCGAAACCGTCGACGCGTGACATCGGGGTCGGTCCGATGCCCTTGAGATGGATGTCGCGCAGGCGCCCGCGCGCGTCGCGCGCCTCACCGAGGAGCGCCGCACGCCCGTCGCCGAGGATGGGGCGGTACGAGCCCCACTGATGACCCGCGTACACCTGTGCGACGGCGCGCGCGGCGTAGGCCCCCGCGAAGAACTCGCCGCCGTCGGACGACGCGACGCGTGCCACGTCGAACCCGAGGTCGCGAAGGAGTGGTTCGTCCGCGGCGAGGAGCCGCGGCGCGCGCGGCGAGACGAGACGGACGGGCACCGACAGCTCGGGCAGGGCCTGCGCCCAGGCAGCGGCGAGGCCGACCGTCCCCGCGGGACGGGCTTCGCTGACCGCCGCGTCGCTCACGGGCCCGCGAGGACGGCGGCGTCCACGGCGGGCGCAGCGGCGGACGCCTCCGCGTCGACGCCCGCCGCCCCGAGGAGGGCGTCGATCATCGCCCCGGCGACACGGTCGTTCTGACGGAAGGGCAGCGCGTCGCTGCGTGGACGTGTGAAGGCCCCGCCCTCCGCGAGCGACGTGAAGGGGCCGAGCGCGAAGAGGGTGTCGTGCAGCGTTCCTCCGGCGCGCGCCACGCGTCCGTCGTCGGCAACGACGACACGGCCGAGCGATCCGGCGAACTCCGCGTCGGCGACGCGCAGCTCGCTGCCGTGGATCGCGACGAGATCTCTCAGCGCAGCGTCGTCGCTCCGGGAGGCGACGCTCGCCGGCAGCCAGGCGTCGACGAGGATCCCGGCGCGTACGGAGCCCGGACGGCGGGGGCTCGTGGCGACGAACCCGGCGTCGATGCCCTCGCGGTCCGCCGGCTCGATCGCGACCGACACCTCGGGCCCGAGGAAGCGCAGCGCACCGGCATCCGCGAGCGCGAGGAGCTCTTCGAGCCGATGCGCGGGCGGACCGCTGGCGACGTAGCTGAAGAACGTCTGCCAGCGTTCCGGCAGCGTGACGGCGCGCGAGCGCGCGTTCCAGCGTGCGGCGGGGATCTCGCTCAGGGCGAGGAACGACAGCAGGGTCGCGAAGAAGAGGCCCTGGGCGGCACTGTGCTCCGGCGACGTCCGCAGCTGAAGATCGCGGCGGATGTGCGCGACGACCGCGTCGTGCGCATCGTCGGCGCTGTCGAAGCGAGCAGCGCGCGCACCGTCCTCCGGAGCGCCGAACGGGCGGTCGAGGTCTCCGATGTCGAGCCGGTCGAGCGGGTCGGGAACGAGTGCCGCGATCGCCGTCTGCAGGCCCGGATCGTCCCAGGCGTGGCGTGACAGCGTGCGGCGCGCGTCGTCCCACGTCCCTCTCACCCGATCCGGATGCCCCGTGAAGAGCTCCCGATAGTGACCGTGGAGCAGCTCCGATGCGATGAGCGGCCAGACGTCGCGGTCGAAGTCGAGGGGCGGAGCATCGGATGCCGAGAGCGCGGCGATCACGTCGGGCGTGAGGACGTCGCGCTGCGGCGCATCGCCGTGGAGACGCGAGGACACCTTGGAGCGATACGGGACGCCGCGGCGCGACCCCAGATGAAGGCGGGGTTCGCGGCCCGATGCGACATATCGCAGACGGCCGTCGACGCGTTCGAACAGCCCTCCGCGGCCCTGCGTGAGAAGGACCACGAGGTCGACGGCGGCGAGCCCCATGCCGCGGACGATCACGTCGGCCCCGGGTGGGATGCCCTCGAGGTCGAGATCCGCCGTGAAGGCCGGCGGTACGTAGTGGAGTCCCGCCGTGCGCGCGCGCTCGACGAGGTCGGCGACCGAGGCGTCCGGCGCCGACCCGTGGTGGCCGACCGCGTACACGACGGCGTCGGCATCGAGGACGGCGCCCGACGCCAGCTGCACCCGCCAGCCGTCGCGCTCCCGGCGGACGGCGGTCGCGGCATCCTGTCGCGCCCTGATGACGACTCCGCTCGGCGCGGACGCGCGCACGCGGCGCGCGAACCAGGCGAGGTAGGAGCTCTGGAGCCTGCGGGTGGGGAAATCGGAGCCGGCGAGCCGCGTCGCCTCGGCGCGCACGAGCTCGTCGTCGATCTCCACGTCGGGGAGCTCACCGCGGCGCCACGCCTCGACCCACTCGATCAGCGACGGTCCGGGGACGATCGGGCCGTCGATGCGGCACGTGTCGTCGGTGAAGACGGTGACGTCCTGCGCCATCGAGTTGAGCTTCAGCAGCGCGGACTGCGCGCGACGCCAGATACGGCCGGCGCCGAAGGGATGCGGGTCGACGACGTCGACCTCGACGGCGAGGCCGCTGGGGGCGAGTCCGTCGGAAGCCCGGGCGACGATCCGCTCGAGGAGCATCGCCGCGCGCGGGCCTCCGCCGATGACGACGAGGCGAGCGTTCATCTCGCCGCGACGGCCGCGTCGACCGCCCGCACGGCCGGCAGCCCCAGCAGGTCGCGGAGCGTCGCGCCCTCTTCGTACGCCTCGCGGTACGAGCCGCGCTCCTGCAGGAGCGGAACGACACGATCGGCGAACTCGTCGAGGCCATGCGGAGACAGGTGCCCGACGATCGTGAACCCGTCGGTGGCGCGCCCCTGCACGTAGCGGTCGATCTCCGCCGCGATGTGCTCCGGCGTGCCGACGAACGTGTGCTTCGCCGTCAGCCGGATGACGACCTCGCGGATGCTGAGGTTCTCCGCCGCGCTGAGCTCGCGAAGACCGGCGATCCGCTTGCGGACGGCCGCGTGGCGATTCGCCCAGCCGTGGTCGGACTCGGCACCGGTCTCCGGCTCGACCTGCGGCAGGGGGCCGTCGGGGTCGTAGCCGCTCAGGTCGCGCCCCCACACCTGCTCGATGTAGGTCAGGGCCGTCTCGGGCCGCACCTGCTGGAGCGCGATCTCGCGAGAGCGCTCCTGCGCCTCCGCCGCCGAGTCGCCGATCACGAACGTCGCCGCGGGAAGGATCTTCAGGGACTCCTCGTCGCGGCCGTCCGCCGCCAGGCGACCCTTCACGTCGTCGTAGAACGCGCGCGCGTCGTCGAACTCGGTGTGGAGCGAGAAGATGACCTCGGCGTGCGCCGCCCCGAAATCGCGCCCATCGGCGGAATCGCCCGCCTGGACGATCACGGGGCGTCCCTGCGGCGAACGCGGCACGTCGAACAGGGCGTCGACGTCGAACTGGGCGCCGGTGTGCCGCACCCGCGCGGGAGCGCCCGGCCGGAGGAATCGCCCCGTCTCGGCATCCGCCACGATGTCCCCGGGCGCCCAGGAGTCCCAGAGCTCCTTCGCGAGCTCCGCGAACTCGGCGGCACGGGTGTACCGGTCGGCGTGGTCGAGGAAGCCGCCGCGGCGGAAGTTCGCGCCGTGGAAGGCGTCGGAGCTCGTCACGGCGTTCCACCCCGCCCGCCCCGCGGACAGCCAGTCGAGGGTCGCGAGCTCGCGAGCGAGTTCGTACGGCTCGTTGAA
This sequence comes from Microbacterium sp., assembly GCF_017305435.1. Taxonomy (GTDB): domain Bacteria; phylum Actinomycetota; class Actinomycetes; order Actinomycetales; family Microbacteriaceae; genus Microbacterium. The sequence goes on from NZ_JAFKIP010000007.1 coordinate 212,259, forward strand.
CGTCGTGTTGAGCGTGCCGACGAGCCCCACGTGGTCGGTGACGGCGGCAAGCGCCGCGAGGATCGAGAGCGTGTTCGGGCGGCCGACGACGTCGCGCCCGTGGATGCGGCCGCGATGCTCGCGCAGCCGCAGACCTTCTGCGAGGAAGACGTAGTCGAACAGACCCTTCTCGGCGGTGCGCCCGAAGTACTCGAACGAGGAGAAGTCGATCTGGCTGCCGGAGTGCGCGTCGTTCCACACCGTCGTGTTGTTCACGCCGGGGAAGTGGGCGGCGAGATGGATCTGACGGGGACGGGTCATGACGAGACCTTCTCTCGGAGTGGGCGGGATGCCGGACGCTCGAGCCCCAGACGCCCGCGCAACGACACCCGGTCGTCGCGGCGCAGGCCCCCGAAGGAGTCGAGGAGCGGGAGGACGCGTTCGGCGATCGCGACGACGTCGCGCGGCTGACGGGCCGGGCGGAGGCGGACGCCGTCGACACCGGATGCCGCGAGGGCGCGGATCTCGTCGACGACGTGCAGCGGCGTGCCGACGACGTAGCGCGCGTCCGACGTGAACGGCGCCCCGGCGAGGTCGTCGAGGCGCGCGGCCGCATCCCGTGCCGCGGAGGCCGTCTCCTCGACGAGCACGACGAGGTCGGCGAACACCCGCAGCCGCTCGTGACGTCGGTGCACGTGCGCCACGGCCTGATCGAGCTCGGCGAGGATGCCGGTGGCCGAGCCCTCGTCGTGCGGTGTGACGAAGACGACGTCGGCGCTCTCGGCGGCCAGGAGATACGGCACGCGCTGGTGAGCGAGGACCGCGATGAGCGGCTGGCCCTGCGGCGAGCGCGGCACGATCGAGGCCCCCTCGACCGCGAAGAACTCCCCCTCGAACCGCGCGGGGTGCACGCGATCGGGGTCGAGGAACAGGCCCCGCGCCTCGTCGCGGACGATCGCCTCGTCCTCCCACGAGTCCCACAGCCGGCGGAGCACCTCGGCGACCTCGCCCGTCTCACGGAACGCCGCGAGGAACTCGGGAGCGTCCTCGACGCGGAGCGAGGCGGGGAGGCCATCCGGGCCGGATGCGCGGCGGCCGAAGTTCGCCCGCTCGGCCGGCGACGACCCGGCGACGAGCCGCACCCCCGCCCGTCCGCGACTCGCGAAGTCGAGGGTCTGGATGCCGGTCGCGACGTGGAAAGGCTCGGTGTGGGCCGTCGTCACGGTGGGGATGAGCCCGATGCGCTGCGTCGACGGCGCCGCGTACGCGGCGATCAGAACGGCGTCGAGCCGGCCGCGCACGCGTCCCGCGGCGGGCTCGTCGGCCGATTCGAAGCGATCGGTGAAGCTCAGCGCGTCTTCGATCGTGGCGAGCACGATGCCGGCGCGATCGGCGGTCTCGAGGAGTGCCCGCCAATACGCGGGACTCTGCAGGTCGAGCGGCGTCGCGGAAGGATCACGCCAGGCGGCGGGATGCCAGCCGGCGCGGTCGAGGGCGACGGCGAGGTGTACAGGGGCTGTCATGTCGGCCACTGTGATCCACCACCGACGGGCGCCCAAACCGGGACGACATGCGACGACCCACCGTGACACGCAGCGTCATCTTCCGCGGATCGCTCTCGTCAGGCCGTCCGCGGGGGCAGAAACTGGACGGATGACCCAGGTGTCCCCTGCACCCGCACACATCCCTGTACCCGAAACCGCGCTCGACAACGCCCCGTGGTCCGCCCTCACCGGACCCCACGCCCGCTTCGCGATCGGCGGCGACCTCGCGCGGCGCTACCCGGAGGATGTCGCGCCCTTCGTCGCCGTCCGGTCGTGGGACCACCCCGACGTGTGGGACGCGCTCCGCGAGATCCTCGACCCCGGCGAGGTGTTCGGCGTGTCGGGCTACGAGGGCGACGTCCCCCACGGCTGGACGCTCGTCGGCGGGGGTGACGGGGTGCAGCTCGTCGAGACCGCGGCGCTCGACCCGCGGCCCGACCCCGAAGCCGTCCTGCTCGGCCGCGACGACGTCTCGGAGATGCTGGCCATCGTCGAGCGCAACCAGCCCGGGCCGTTCCGTCCCCGCACCTACGAGCTGGGACGCTACATCGGCATCCGTCACGAGGGTCGGCTCATCGCGATGGCGGGCGAGCGGCTCCACCCCGAAGGCTGGACGGAGATCAGCGCCGTCTCGGTCGACGAGGATCACCGGCGCCGCGGGCTCGCGTCGCGCCTGGTCCTCGACGTCGCCTTCCACATCCAGGCGCGCGGCGACCGCGCCCTGCTGCACGCGGCGGCGACCAACACGGGCGCGATCGCGGCGTACGAGCGGCTCGGGTTCGCCCTGCGCCGCCGGACGCGATTCAGTTCGATCGCCGCGCCGTGACGACGCCCGGTCTCACCAGCCCCTGAAGACGTCTCCCGGGGTCGGCCCGACCGCGACCGGGCGGCGGCGATCACGCGACCATTGGGTCCATGCACCCGGGTAGATGGCCGGGGGGATGCCGGCGCTCGCGAGGGCGAGCGCCGAGTGGGCCGAGGCGATCCCCGTGCCGCAGTACAGGACGATGTCGGCGGTCGGATCGACGTCCAGCTCGCGCAGGACGGCGCGGATCTCGTCGGGTGACCGCAGGCCCCCGCGCGAATCGATGTAGGCCGTCGTCGGCAGGTTGATCGCGCCGGGGATGTGGCCGGCGGCCGGATCGATCCCCGCGACGGTCCCGCGGTAGTGCCCGGGCGCGCGGACGTCGAGGAGCACGCCGGTCAGCGGTGCGCGAGCGACGTCGTCGATCGTGGCGATGCGCGGGCCGGCGCCGGTGAAGGTCACCGAGCCGCGCGTCGCGAGGTGGTCGCCCGAGCCGACGGGAAGCCCGCCCGCGACCCACGCCCTTATCCCCCCGTCGAGGACGCGGATGTCGATGCCGCGCTCGCGCAGCAGCCACCACGCCCGGGCGGCCGCGACCGAGTCGTTGTCGTCGTACGCGACGACGAGGTCGCCGTCATCCAGCCCCCAGCGCCGGGCCGCCTCCAGGAGGTCCGCGTCGCGGGGCAGCGGGTACCGCCCCTCTTCGGGATGCCCGGGGCTTGCGAGCTCGCGCTCGAGATCGACGTAGACGGCACCGGGCACGTGGGCGGCGAGGTACGACGGCCGCCCCTCGGGCACGTCGAGCCGCCAACGCACGTCGAGCAGCCGCACGGGTCGGTCACCGGCGAGCGCCGCTCGCACGTCGGCGAGATCGATGAGATGCGGCATCGTCCCAGCGTCGCGCCGACGGCGCGAGCGCGGAAACGATGACGAAACCAACCGCAACAGGGCGAAAGACGGCGACGCATAACGTCATCCGCGCGCCGCGGATGCCGCACGCCTCGACCGCACGTCCCGAGCGGCGGGCGCGTCAGTGCTCGCCGACGAGCTTCAGCCCGACGACGCACCCGACGAGGCCGAGGATGAGGAGCATCTTCACGACCGAGAATCCCTCGTCGCCCGTGATCATGGCGTACGCGACGGTGAGGGAGGCGCCGATCCCGACCCAGACGGCGTACGCCGTGCCCGTCGAGATGTCGCGCATGGCCCACGCGAGTCCGCCCATGCTGAGGACGAGCGCGACGCCGAAGACGACGGTCGGCCAGAGCTTCGTGAAGCCCGCCGACTTTCCGAGCGCGGTCGCCCAGACGGCTTCGAGGCATCCGGAGACGATGAGAACGATCCACGACATGACGTGACCTTCCGGTCAGTCTTGTCGCTCACCGGGTACTGAACCCTCGTCCGGGGATCCGGTCGGGATCCGGAATTGAGCCTAGCGGAGCGACCTGTGCAGTGCCCGGGCACGGGCCGCGGGCGCACCGCTCACGGCGAGACGAGGAACAGGCCGTCCAGCAACCCCGGGTTGTGGGCGTGCACGAGCACGGCGAACACGACGGCGTCGAACAGCAGATGCACCGTCACGACGTACGCGAGCGATCGGGTCTTCAGGAAGATGACCGCCTGCAGGAGTGCGAACGGGATCGTCAGCAGGGGTCCCCACGCGCGATATCCCAGCTCCCACAGGAACGAGACGAACACGATCGCCTGGAGGACGTTCGCCGTGGCATCCGCGAGGTGGCGACGCAGCGCCGCGAACACGGTGCAGATGAAGAACAGCTCGTCCCAGATTCCGACCGCTCCGACGCCGACGAACAGACGCGCGATGAGACCGGGCTCGTCGACGACCGGCCAGTTGAGGTAGACGCCGGAGGTGATGAAGTAGAACGGCAGGATCAGCCAGCCGAGCACCAGCACCGCGGCCAGCCACCCCCACTGCCACGGTCGCCACCGCCCGCCGCCCCGCCAGGGGAAGGCGATCGCCCGGTCGCGGTATACCCAGCGCGACAGCGCGTACGGCACGGCGACCGCGCCGCCCAGGACGAGCGTGAAGCGCACCATCGACGCGTCGTCGAGCTTCGCCTCGAGCGACATCGTGCTGACGATCGTGAGGCCCGCGGCGATGAGGGAGAGGTCGCGCGTCAGCGAGGGGCTGGATGCCAGGGCGCGCGCCCGTTCGAGCGCCGCGGCGAGCCCCACGCCCGCCACGATCAGCACCCAGCCGAGCCACGGCTGGAGCAGGACGAAGAACGCCGGAGCGGCGAGCGCGACGAGGAGCGCCGGAAGGAGCGCCGCGCCGACGACCGGCCGACCCGCGGCGAGCTGACCGGCGGGGGTTCTCACCCGCGCGGCTCCCGGCGGTAGACGAGGTCGCAGATCTCGCGCCCCTTCTGCAGGCCCTTGCGCTCGAACGCCGTCATGACGCGCCCGTCGAAGCGGGGCGCCCAGTCGCCGTCGAACGCGGGGGCGAAGTCCGCGGCAGCCGCCATCACGTCGCGCATCTGGAGGGCGTAGTCCTCCCAGTCGGTCGCGAGGCGGAGCACGCCGCCGTCGCGCAGAGCGCGCGCCGCGAGCGGCGGGAAGGCGGGGGCGACGAGACGGCGCTTGTTGTGCTTGGCCTTGTGCCACGGGTCGGGAAAGAAGATCCAGAGCTCATCGACGGAGCCCGCGGGCAGCAGGTGCTCGAGGACCTCGGGCGCGTTCGCCTCGACGAGGCGCAGGTTCGCGACGCCGTCCCGATCAGCGTCGAGCATCGTGCGGGCGAGCCCCGCCCGGAAGACCTCGACGGCGAGGAAGTCGCGCTCCGGGGCGGCGGTCGCCGCGTGCACGATCGCGTGCCCCTGGCCCGATCCGATCTCGACGACGAGCGGCGCGCGCCGCCCGAACACGGTCGCCGGGTCGATCGACGTGCCCGGGCGCACGCTCGTGGCCGCGGCATCCCGCTCGACGTCGATGACGTAGTGCGGCGCGAGGTCCTGCCAGGCGCGCTCCTGGGCGTCGCTCATCCGGCCGCTGCGGCGGACGAACGAGACGGGTTTGTCACGGAAGCGCGGAGCGGGGTCGGTCACTCCCCCAGGCTATCGGTGGCCGCTCGCGTCACGCCGTGACGAAGTCGATGAGCTCCTCGACACGGCCGAGGAGCGCTGGGTCGAGGTCGCGGTAGGTCTTCACCGACGCCAGGATGCGCTGCCACGTGCGGGCGAGATCGGCCTGGTCGCGCGCGGGCCAGCCGAGCGCGCGGCTGACGCCGACCTTCCACTCGATGCCGCGCGGCACGTCGGGCCAGGCGCGGATGCCGAGGGAGGACGGCCTGACGCACTGCCAGACGTCGATGTGCGGATGCCCGACGATCCGCACGTGCGCGCCGTGCGGGCCGCGCCGGACGGCGTCGGCGATGCGCGACTCCTTCGAGCCCGGCACGAGGTGGTCGACGAGCACCCCGTAGCGGCGCCCCGGACCGGGGGGCTCGTTCTGCAGGGTCTCGTCCAGCAGATCGACGCCCTGGAGGTATTCGACGACGACGCCTTCGGCGCGCAGATCGTCACCCCACACCTTCTCGACGAGTTCGGCGTCGTGGCGCCCTTCCACGAGGATGCGGCTCGCGCGGGCGACGCGGGCGCGGCGGTCCTCCGCGGCGAACGACCCCGACGCGGTGCGGGCGCGCGCCGCCGGGGCGGCGACGGGGACGACGAGCTCGACGGGTGCGCCGTCGATGAGGAAGCCTCCGCCCAGGGGGAACAGACGCCGCCGTCCGAGGCGATCCTCGAGCTCGACGGTGCCGGACTGCACGCGCGTGACCGCGCCGCAGAACCCGTCGCCGGCGACTTCGACGACGAGATCGGCCGCCGCCTCGATGCGCCGGGTGGTCGGCCGCCCGCGATCGCGCCACCCGGATGCCAGGACGTCGCCGCCGTACCGATCGAATCCGTTGTCGTGCATGATCCCCTCCGAACAGGTCACGCTACCGGCAGGCTCGCCCGCCGGCATTCATCCCCGCCGCCTGTTGCCACATGCGCGCCGCGGAATAGGATCGGAAGGGGGGCGGGAACGACCACTCCCGCGAAGGAGGGAATGCGCTTGCGCATGCGTCTGGCTCTTGCTCTCACGACCGCGGCCGCCCTCGTGCTCGGCGGGTCCGTGGCGCTGTTCGGCGCCGCCGCGCCCGCGAGCGCGACCGATCCCGTGACCCTCGCCGGGTCGCGCGTGCTCGACGTGTCGGACGTCCTGAGCGACGCGCAGGAGGGCGAGCTCGACACGTCGCTGCGCTCGCTGTCGTCCACGTCGGGGGTCGATCTGTGGGTCACGTACGTGCCGACCTTCACGAACCCTTCCGCGTCGGACGCCTGGGCGAACGACACCGCGCAGCGCAACGGGCTCGGGCCCAATCAGTACCTCCTCGCCGTCTCGACGGACGGCCGCCAGTTCTATCTGTCCGGCGACTCGTCCGGCCCGGTGAGCGAGGACCAGCTCGGCGCGATCGAGCAGCAGCGCATCCAGCCCGCCCTCGCGAGCGGCGACTGGGCGGGGGCGGCCACAGCGGCGCGCGACGGTCTCGCCGACGCCGTCTCGGGCGGCTCCGGCGGCACGGGATCGGCTGGAGGCTCGGGCGTCTGGGGAGTGCTCCTCGTCCTCGTGCTGCTCGCCGTCGCGGCGCTCGTGGTCGTCATCGTGGTGCGCTCGCGCCGGAAGACCCGCACCGCGGTCCCGGCCGGCGGCGGAGGCGGCCCGGGCGGTGCCGCCGATGCGGACCCTCTTGCGGGGGTGTCCACGGAAGAGCTCGGGCGGCGCGCGGCATCCGCGCTCGTCGCGACCGACGACGCGATCAAGACGAGCGAGCAGGAGCTCGGTTTCGCGCGCGCGCAGTTCGGCGACGCGGCCGCGGTCGAGTTCGAGACGGCCCTCGCCCACGCGAAGGAAGACCTCGACAAGGCGTTCGCCCTCAAGCAGCAGCTCGACGACAGGACGCCCGACGCCGAGGCCGACACCCGGGCGTGGAACGCGCAGATCATCGACCTCTGCACCCACGCGAACGGCGAGCTCGACGAGAAGGCGAGGGCCTTCGACGACCTGCGCCGGCTCGAGCAGAACGCGCCCGAGGCGCTCGCGCGTACGCGAGCGGAGCACGACGCGGTCGCCGCACGCCAGGGTGCCGCGGCGGCATCCCTCTCCGCGTTGCAGCGCTCGTACGCGCCGGAGGCCCTCGCGACCGTCGTCGACGACCCCGCGCAGGCCGCCGAGCGCCTGCAGTTCGCCGATGAGCACCTGGCCGCCGCGGAGCGCGAGATCGCCGCGGGCGACGGCGCGTCCGCCGCGGTCGAGATCCGCTCGGCCGAAGCCGCCGTCGCGCAGGCCGACCAGCTGCAGAAGGCGATCGACAAGCTCGGCGCAGACCTCGCCCGCGGCGAGACCGACGCCGCGGCGCTCACCGCCGACATCGAGCAGGATCTCGCCGCCGCCGCCGCGCTGCCCGACCCCGACGGGCGACTCGCGCCCGTCATCGCCGCGACGCGCCAGCAGGTGGATGCCGCGAAGGCGCTCCTCTCCGGCGACGCCAAGCGACCGCTGGTCGCCCTCGACTCCCTGACGCAGGCCAACGCGCAGATCGACGCGCTCGTCTCCGGCGCGCGGGACGCTCAGGCACAGGCACAGCGCCAGGGGGCGCAGCTGAACCTCCTGCTCAATCAGGCGCAGGGCCAGGTCTCGGCTGCGGAGGACTACATCACGTCGCGCCGCGGCGCGATCGGCGCCCCGGCGCGCACCCGGCTCGCCGAGGCCGGTGCCTCGCTCGTGCAGGCGCGTCAGCTGCAGCAGACCGACCCCGCCCAGGCGCTGCCCTACGCGCAGCGCGCGAATGACCTCGCCGCGCAGGCGATCCAGCTGGCCCAGAACGACGTCGGTGCGTTCTCCGGCAGCTCCGGAGGCGGGGGCGGCGGCAACATGATGGGCGCCGTGCTCGGCGGCATCCTCATCAATTCGCTGCTGAACGGCGGCGGGGGCGGCCGCAGCGGCGGCGGCTTCGGCGGCGGACGCTCCGGCGGCGGGCGATCCGGCGGCGGCATGAGCCCGGGCAGCTTCGGCGGCGGCGGCACGCGATCGCGCCGCGGAGGGGGCCGATTCTGACCGCTGCATCCCCACCCTCGACACGACACAGATCACGCTAGGAAAGGAAACCCGATGGTAAAGCAGTCCATCTTCGGTCGCATCTCGACGCTGGTGAAGGCGAACATCAACGCGATGCTCGACTCCGCAGAAGACCCGCAGAAGATGCTCGACCAGCTCGTTCGCGACTACACCAACAACATCGCCGACGCCGAGTCGGCGATCGCCGAGACGATCGGCAACCTGCGCCTCCTCGAGCGGGATCACGAGGAAGACGTCCGGGCCGCCACGGAGTGGGGCAACAAGGCCCTCGCCGCGAGCCGCAAGGCCGACGAGCTGCGCGGCGCCGGCAACACGGCGGATGCCGACAAGTTCGACAACCTCGCCAAGATCGCCCTGCAGCGGCAGATCAGCTCGGAGAACGAAGCCCGTCAGGCCGAGCCGACGATCACCTCGCAGACCGAGGTCGTCGACAAGCTCAAGGACGGCCTCAACGGCATGAAGCAGAAGCTCGTCGAGCTGAAGGCGAAGTCGTCGGAGCTCATGGCGCGCCAGAAGACCGCCGAGGCGCAGAACAAGGTTCACGACGCCGTCAAGTCGATCGACGTCATGGACCCGACGAGCGAGCTCGGCCGCTTCGAGGACAAGGTGCGCCGCCAGGAGGCGCTCGCCGCGGGCAAGGCGGAGATCGCGGCATCCAGCCTCGACGCCCAGTTCAACTCGCTCGAAGACGTCGGTGAGCTCACCGAGGTCGAGGCGCGGCTCGCCGCGCTGAAGTCCGGCGCACCGGCGCCCGCGATCGAGCAGTGATCCGTCGTCGCGGAACCTCTCGCGTACACGTGATCGCGTCGCGACGCGTGACACACGGGAGGTTCCGCGACGCTCTTCGCGGCTCGGGAAGGTGGACACCATGACGCGTTTCGTCGTCGTGCCGCAGTGGCAGGGCTCCCCCGCCGCACGCGCGATGCATCTCGTCGACGGTGCGGAGGCGATCGCGGGTGACCTGCCGCGGGCATCGACCGTGCGCTTGGAGGTGCCGGCGTCGGCCGGCGAGGCCCTCGACACCGGCATCCGGCGTTTCAGTGCGCTCTCCCGCACGGCGACGGCGCTCCGCGACGCCCTGGACGCCCACGACCCCCAGAACGGCGAGAGCGCGGGCGCCGATCCCGTGCTCGTGATCGGCGGCGACTGCGGGGTCGCGGTCGCCGCGATCGCGCACGCGGCCAGCCGCAACGAGGCCCTCGCGGTGGTCTGGTTCGACGCCCACGGCGACCTGAACACCCCGGATGCCTCGCCCTCGGGCGCGTTCGCCGGCATGGCCCTGCGCGCCGTCATCGACGCGATGCCTTTCGAGGGAAGCGGCGCCGTGCCCGCGAGCCGCGTGATCCTCGCCGGGGCCCGCGAGCTCGACGACGCCGAACGCGACGTCGTGGCGGACTCCGGCATCACGCATCTCGACGTCGACGCGCTGAGGGATCCCGCCGCACTCGTCGAGGCCGTCGCCGCCACCGGTGCGACAGCGGTCTACGTGCACGTCGACCTGGATGTGCTCGATCCCGCCGTGATCGGCGGCGTCGCGCTGCCCGTGCCGTTCGGTCTCAGCCTCGAGCACCTCCTCGCCGCTCTCGGCGCCCTCCGTGCCCGCGTGCCGCTCGTCGGGGCGTCGATCGCCGGCTTCGCGCCTGCGTCGCCCGCGGCGGCGATCGACGATCTCGGCACGATCCTGCGTGTCGTCGGAGCGCTCGCGTGATCCCACGGCCTCCCGCCGGATGGCGCGTCCGCGCCGAACGCGCCGTCACCCGCGGAGAGCGTCTCGACGCGTTCATCCCGACCGTGCTGCTCGACTCGCCGATCAGCCGCGTCGGCTACTGGTGGGGGACGACCGTCGGATTCGTCTGGGGCGGACTGTGGTCGCGTGGCCGGATCGAACGCCGCGCGGGCCTCTGGGTCTTCCGCGGCCTGCCGAACTGGGCGTTCGGGCGTGGTGGCGTCTGCGTCGGCGGCTGCTACCTCACCGGGTCGGCGCCCGTGACGGATGCCGTCCTCGCACACGAGGCGGTGCACGCGCGCCAGTGGCGCCGGTACGGATTCCTCATGCCGCTGCTGTACCTCGTCGCGGGGCGCGATCCGTTGCGCAATCGGTTCGAGATCCTCGCGGGCCTCGAAGACGGCAACTACGTCCCGCGCGGCAGCTGAGCGGGCTCAGCGCCCGGCACCGGTCCCGGCGTATCGACCGGAGCGTTCAGTGCGCGGCGGCGAGACCGAAGCGTGCCGGCGTGGCGATGGATGCCGCGTCGATCCCGAGCGCATCCGTCAGGTGGTCGAAGATGTCGGCCGTCCCGAGGAAGCCGCCCAACAGGTGGATGCACGTGCCCCCGGCGCAGGTCGCCGTGCGCGCAGGGCGCTCCTCGGCATCCCCCGCGGCGACGTCGTCGCACAGCATCTCGTCCGACCAGGCGACGACCGCGCGCGCGAGCGCCTGACCGGGCGCGCATGCGCGGCCCGTGCCCGGGGCGCCGCTGCGCTGCGAGCGATCGAGCCACGTCACGATCATGCGGGCGGGAACCCGCAGATCGAAGATCCACGAGGCATCGGGCACCTCGACGAACACGCGTCCCGTCGAGCAGATCGGAAGCGTCGCGACGAGCGTCTCGAGCTCGATGAGCGACGTCTCGTCCGCCGTGATGAGCTGCTGCACACGCGCGTGCCGCGACGCCTTGCAGGCGGCGGCGTCGTGCGTGCCGTGGTGCGCGATCAGGGTGCTCATCTCACCCCCCACTATACGCCTCGTTTAGGCGAGCCTTACCTCACGTTGCGATGAGGATGCCGCGCAACGCGGCGAGCTCGCCCGCGTCCAGCCCGTGCGCGCTCAGGTAGCCGGCGACGGATCCGTGACGCTCCTCGATCTCGGCGAGGAGCGCGCGCATCACCTCCGCGGGAGCCCGCGTGGCCAGTTCGTCGACGTTCCGCGCCGCCGGGTGCGCACGTCGCAGGTAGGTGAGCACCCGTGCGTTGCGCTCGGGCGGCAGACTCGATTCGGTCGCCGCATAGTCGGCGACGACGGCATCCACCTCGACACCCGCCGCCGTCAGCAGGAGTGCGACGACGACGCCGGTCCGGTCCTTGCCGACCGTGCAGTGCACGAGCGCGGGCTGCGCGGCCAGGATCGCGCGCACGGCCTCGACCACGCGGTCCCCCGACTCGTCGATGAGGCTCCGGTACAGCTCGCCGAGCGTCACGTCGCGCTCGAAGAAGGAGGCCACCGAGCCGAGGAAGAGGGGCACGCGGACGATCTCGACGTCGAGCCCCTCGACGAGGCTCGGCTCCCACGCGACCTCGTCGTCGTCCCGGAGGTCGACGATGCGCCGCACGCCGAGCGCGCCCAGCGCGGTGCGCCCCGCCGCCGTGACGTGCGCGAGGTTGGCGGACCGGTAGAGCACCCCCGCGCGCGTGATGCCAGTGCCCGCGGGCAGACCGCCCGTGTCGCGGAAGTTGAAGACCCCGTCGACGGGCTCGACCCGGCGCGCCGTCATTGCCCGGAGTCCGCGCCGCGCCGCGGCGGCACGGGATACTTGCCCGCGATGGTGATGCGGTTGAACGCGTTGATCGAGACGAGGAGCCAGCTGAGTGCGACGTACTCCTCTTCACTGAGGATGCCGCCGACGCGGTCGTAGACCTCGTCCCGGATCCCCTCCTCGTGGATGAAGACATAGCTCTCCGCGAGTTCGAGCGCCGCACGTTCGCGCGCCGTGAAGACGCCGGACTCACGCCAGGCTGGAAGCTGCGCGATCTCGTCGGCGCCGAGGCCCGCCGCGACGGCGCGGTCGACGTGCACGCGCACACAGTAGGCGCAGCCGTTCAATTGCGACGCATGGATGAGCGTGAGCTCGCGGAGCCGGTCGTCGATGCCCGCCGCGGCGGCGACGTCGCCGACCGTGCGGGAGAACGCCTCGAGCGCGTCGTAGGCGGGGCGCGCCGAGCGGGAGAGGTGGACACGGCGTTCGGCGGTCATGCGCACCAGCCTATTCCCCGGTCTCCGCCCGCAGGCGCCCGGCGAGCATCGCGAGGGGTCGCGACACGCGCCGACGTCGCCGTGCGACAGCGCGTGTCGCGACCTCTCGCCGATGGGGCGACAATGGCGGGATGGACGAGTTCGACTTCCTCCCCGCGCAGGCCGCCGAGCTCGGTGTCGCCGCTCCCCCGGTGCGCCGCCTGGACCACGCACTACCCGACGGACGCACGATCAGCGCCCTGCAGTACGGCGACGCCGCGACGGGCGCCTTCCCCGACCCCGTCGTCACGTTCCTGCACGGCGCGGGCCTCAACGCGCACACGTGGGACACGACGGTCCTCGCCCTGGGCCTGCCCGCCCTCGCCCTCGACCTTCCCGGGCACGGCGACTCATCGTGGCGGGAGGATGCCGCCTACACCGGACGCACGCTCGCCGCCGATGTCGCGCCGGCCATCGCCGCCTGGACCCGCGGGCCCCAGGTGCTCGTCGGGCAGTCACTCGGGGGACTCACGGCGGCAGCCGTCGCGAGCACGCACCCCGGGCTCGTCCGCGAGCTCGTCGTCGTCGACATCACCCCCGGCATCGATCCGAACGGGGATGCCGCACAGATCGGCGCGTTCTTCGCGGGGCCCACCGACTGGGCGAGCCGCGATGAGCTCGTCGACCGCGCCCTCGCATTCGGCCTCGGCGGCACCCGCGAAGCGGCGACGCGCGGCGTCTTCCTCAATTCGCGCGTGCGCCCGGACGGACGGGTGGAGTGGAAGCACCACTTCGCTCACCTCGCGAACGCCCTCGCGGGAGACCCGGCCGCAGCCGCCGGCGCCGCGGCGCAGCAGTCCGCGATCCGGGGCGCCCTCACGGCATTCGGCTGGGACGACCTCGCCGACGTCACCGCCCCGATCACGCTCGTGCGGGGCGAACGCGGCTTCGTGACGCCGGCGGATGCCGCCGAGTTCCGCCGGCGTGTCCCGGCGGCCACGCTCGTCGACGCGCCGAGCGGGCACAACGTGCAGGAGGAGGCGCCCGTTCTCCTCGCGGCCCTCATCGGCGACATCGCCCGCAGCTGAAGCGACGCCCGGAGCGCCCGGAACGCCCGGGACGGCGTTCATGACGGCGGATGACCGGCGCGGGGCCTCGCACACGCCGGCCAGAGCCTAGGCTGTAACGCGCACCGAGTCCACGGACGCGCCACACAGCACCCGAACGCGCGCGCCCCTGCGAAAGGAACCCCCACATGCTCCGCCGCACCACCGTCGCTGCAGCCGCCCTCCTCGCGGCCGGCGCGCTGCTGCTCAGCGCCTGCACCGGCAGCTCCGCACCGTCCCCGAGCGGCTCCACCGCCGCGGCGGACCCCGACGCGTCCGTCGCGGTCCGGCTCGTCCTCGAACCGAGCAACCTCGACATCCGCGAGACGGCGGGCGCCGCGCTCGACCAGATCCTGATCGACAACGTGTACCAGGGCCTCGTCTCGCGCACGCCCGACCAGGAGATCGTCGACACGCTCGCCTCGAGCCACGAGGTCTCCGCCGACGGCCTGACCTACACCTTCACGCTGCGCGAGGGGGTCACCTTCCACGACGGACAGGAGCTCACTCCGCAGGACGTCGTCTGGTCGCTGCAGCAGGTCAAGGACACCGCGACCTACCGCGACTCCGATCGACTGAAGAACGTCTCGTCGATCGCGGCGAACGGGCAGGACATCGTCCTGACGCTCTCCGCGCCCGACTCGACCCTCCTGTGGAACCTCACCGGCCGCGCAGGGCTCGTCTTCAAGGAGGGCGACACGATCGACCGCAAGACGAAGGCCAACGGGACGGGCCCGTACGCCCTGACCGACTGGAAGCAGGGCGACTCGATCACGCTGAAGCGCAACGACGCCTACTGGGGCGACAAGGCGAAGGTCGCCGAGGTCGTGCTCGACTTCATCCCCGACACCCAGGCCGCCCTCTCCGGCGCCCTCGCCGGTGAGCTCGACGTCGTGACCGGGTTCGACGCGACCCTGAAGGACCAGATCGAGGCGAACGGGGCCTTCTCGCTCGTGCTCGGCCAGTCGACCGACAAGGGCACGCTCGCGATGAACTCGACGAAGGGTCCCCTCGCGGACGAGCGCGTGCGCAAGGCCATCCGCCAGGCGATCGACAAGAAGTCGATCGTCGAGGCCCTCGGCGCGGGTCAGACCCTGTACGGCCCGATCCCCGAACTCGACCCCGGCTACGAGGACCTCGAGTCGACGGCGCCGTTCGACCCGGATGCCGCGAAGAAGCTGCTCGCGGAGGCCGGGGCCGAGGACATCACCCTGACCCTCACGATCCCCTCCTTCTACGGAACGACCGTTTCGCAGATCCTCGTGTCGAACCTCGACGACGTCGGCATCACGCTGAAGGTCGACGCCGTCGAGTTCTCGGCCTGGCTCAACGATGTCTACATCAACAAGAACTACGACCTGAGCTTCGTGCTGCACACCGAGGCGCACGACTTCGAGAACTGGGCGAACCCGGACTACTACTTCACCTACGACAACCCCGAGGTGCAGGCGCTCTACGCGAAGTCGGTCGCCGCGACCGACCCCGATCAGGCCGCCGACTTCCTCAAGCAGGCCGCGAGGATCGTCGCCGAGGACCAGGCCGCCGACTGGCTCTACAACGGGGCATCCGTCGTCGCCGTCGCGCCGACCGTCACGGGATTCCCGACGGTGAACACGAACGAGCGGATGAACCTCGCCGACCTCGCCAAGAGCCGGTAACGAGACCGCCGGGTGCTCCGCTACGCACTGACGAGGCTGGCCCTGCTGCTGCTGGGCCTCGTCGTCGCCAGTGCGCTGATCTTCCTGACGCTGCGGGTTCTTCCCGGCGATGTCGCACAGCTCATCGCCGGGATGAACTCCACACCGGAGCAGATCGCCGGCATCCGGGAACGCCTCGGGCTCGACGCGCCGCTGCTCACGCAGTACTTCACCTGGATCGGCGGAGTCCTCCGCGGCGAGCTCGGGGCCTCGCTCGTCACGGGAGCGCCCGTCGCCTCCGAACTCGTCGAGAAGGCGCAGGTGACGATCCCGCTCGGGCTCATGGCGATGACGGTCGCGCTCGTCATCGCGCTGCCCTTCGGCGTCCTGTCGGCGCTCCGCCGCGGCCGCGCCGACGGCACGGCGCTGAGCGTCGGCGCGCAGACGCTCGCCGCCGTGCCGGTCGTCTGGGCCGGCATGATGCTCGTGCTCGTGTTCGCCGTGTGGCTCGGATGGCTGCCGGCGCAGGGGTTCCCCCGGGGCGGGTGGGACGATCCCGCGCTCGCCTTCCGCTCGCTGCTGCTCCCCGCGATCACGATCGGCGTCATCGAAGGCGCGATGCTCATGCGGTTCGTGCGCTCGGCGACACTGCAGGCGACGGGTCAGGACTTCGTCCGCACGGCGGCGGCGAAGGGGCTCACCCGCACGCAGGCGCTGCTGAGGCACGGCCTGCCGAACGTCGGGCTTTCGATCATCACGGTCCTGGGGCTGCAGGTGGCGGGCATCATCGTCGGCGCCGTCATCATCGAACAGCTGTTCAGCCTGCCCGGCATCGGCCGCATGCTCGTCGCCGACGTCGGGCAGCGCGACCTCCCCAAGGTGCAGGGAGAGCTCCTCGTCCTCACCGGATTCGTCCTCGTCGTCGGCTTCGTCGTCGACCTCGTCCACCGGGTCATCGACCCGCGGCAGCGGGAGGCCGAATGAGATCCCGGTTCGCGTGGCTCCGCCGCCTGTGGTCCCTCTCGACGGGCCGGTTCGGCATCGTCGTCGTCCTCGTCATCGGCCTCACCGCCCTCCTCGCCCGCTTCTGGACGCCCTTCGACCCGCAGAAGGTGGATGTCGCGAATCGGTGGGACGCCCCCGGCATCCCGCATCTGCTCGGCACCGACGGCTCGGGGCGCGACATCCTGAGCCTCCTCATGGCGGGCGCCCGGACGACCGTCTGGGTCGCGCTCGGCGCCGGGCTCGTCGCGACCCTCCTCGGTCTCCTGCTCGCCGCCCTCGGCGCTCTGACGACCCGCTGGGTGCGCGAGTCGGTCGCGGTGTTCGTCGACATCCTGATCGCGTTCCCCGTGCTCCTCATTGCGATGATGCTCTCGTCGGTGTGGGGCGGCTCGCTGTGGGTCGTGATCGTCTCGGTCGGGATCGGGTTCGGGGTCAACATCGCCCGCGTCACCCGACCGGAGCTGCGCCGTGTGCTGCACAGCGACTTCGTGACGGCCGGGCGGGCGTCGGGCCTCACCCCGTTCCAGAACCTCTGGCGGCACCTCCTGCCGAACGTCGCGCCGGTGTTCATCGTGCAGCTGTCGTGGGGAATGGCGGTCGCCGTCCTCGCCGAGGCCGGGCTCAGCTACCTGGGCTTCGGCGCTCCGCCCACGGAGCCCAGCTGGGGACTGCTCCTGAAAGACCTGCAGACCTACATCTCCGTGCATCCGCTGTCCGTCGTCTGGCCGGGGCTCGCGATCACCGTCACGGTGCTCGGGCTGAACCTCCTCGGCGACGGGCTGCGCGAAGCGACCGACCCCACCCTGTCGCGACGCCGCTCCCGCGCCGCGGCCCCTCAGCCGGCGGTGATCGCATGAGCCTCGACGTCCGGGACCTCGTCGTCGAGATCGACGGCCGCCGCGTCGTCGACGGCGTCTCGTTCGCGGTGCCCGACGGCGCGCGCGTCGGCCTCATCGGCGAATCGGGCTCGGGCAAGTCGCTGACGGCGCTCGCGATCCTCGGGCTCCTGCCGGACGGCGCGACGGCCTCCGGCAGCGTCCGGTGGGACGGGCGGGAGCTCATCGGCCTGCCCGACCGGGAGCTCGCGCGATTGCGCGGCGACGAGATCGGGATCGTCTTCCAGGAGCCGCGCACGGCGCTCAATCCCATCCGGACCGTCGGCCGCCAGATCGCCGAGTCGGCACGCATCCACGAGGGCCTCGGGCGACGGGCCGCGGCCGCCCGCGCCCTCGCCGAGGCCGAGCGTGTGCACCTCCCCGACCCGGCGCGGATCGTGCGCCGCTACCCGCACCAGCTCTCCGGCGGGCAGCGGCAGCGCGTCGCGATCGCGATGGCGCTCGCCTGCCGGCCACGGCTGCTCATCGCGGATGAGCCGACGACCGCGCTCGACGTGACGATCCAGGCCGAGGTCCTCGCCCTCCTCGGCGACCTGACGCGTCAAGGCGGGATGTCACTCGTCTTCATCACGCACGACCTCGCCGTCCTGTCGCAGATCGCGACGGACGCCGTCGTCCTCGACGAGGGACGCGTCGTGGAGCACGGTCCGCTCACGCGGCTCCTCACCGCACCGGCATCCCCGATCACGCAGGCTCTCCTGCGCGACGCGACGGCGACCGTATGGCGCCCGGCGGGCGGTCCGGGGATCGTGGAGGGGGCCTCGTGACGACGCTTCTGCAGGGCCGCGAGCTCGGCCGCACCTTCCGTCAGCGCGGCACACGCCTGTTCGAACGGTCCGGGGCGACCGTCGCCCTCGACGATGCCGACATCGACATCCGCGAGGGCTCGGCCGTCGGGATCATCGGCGAGTCCGGCTCGGGCAAGTCGACGCTCGTCCGGATCCTCCTGGGGCTGGATGCCCCGACGTCCGGCACCGTCGCCTTCGACGGCCGCGCGGTCGATGCGCGCGCGTCCGCCCGCTCGCTGCACTGGCTGCGCCGCGAGACGGGCATCGTGTTCCAGGATCCGTACGCGTCGCTCGATCCGCGGATGAGCGTCGGACGCATCGTGGGCGAGCCGCTCTGGGCCCTCGGCATCGACATCGACCGTCGCGCGCGCGTGCGCGAGGTGCTGGTGGACGTCGGACTCGACGCCGACATGGCGGCGCGCTACCCCCACGAGTTCTCCGGCGGGCAGCGGCAGCGCATCGCACTCGCCCGCGCGATCGTGCACCGCCCGCGCCTCCTCGTGGGCGACGAGCCGCTGTCGGCGCTCGACGTCACGGTGCGCGCGCAGATCCTCGAGCTGCTGCGCGACCTGCGCGCGAGCCAGAACCTCACGCTCGTGATGGTCTCGCACGACATCGGCGTCGTGCAGAACCTCTGCGACGAGGTCATCGTGATGAAGGACGGACGCATCGTCGAGGAGGGGCCGACCGAGAAGGTGCTGCTGCAGCCGCAGGTCGCGTACACCCGCCGGCTGCTGGCATCCATCCCCGTCATCGACCCGAATCGCGGCTGACGCGGCCTTCGGCCGGCCCGACTCCGGTTCGACTTCGGTTCGACCGGCATTCGGGTGGAGCGTCGGAGGGGCGGCGTAGGGTGAGCGCCATGCACGCGATCGTCCCCCCGTACCTGCTCTCCCGGCTCGCCGACACCGACGCCCCGCAGCTCGCGCGCGCCGCCGAAGCGGCCCGGGCGACCCTCGCCGTGACCCGCGAGTACCACCGCACGCGCGTGAACCTCGACGTCACCGTCGACGGCGACGCGCTCGTCTTCGAGGGCGCGCCGGCCCCCGACCGGGTCATCTCCGACGCGCAGCACCGCGAACGGCTGCCCGGCGTGCGCGTGCGCTCGGAGGACGACCGGGCGTCGACGGATGCCGCGGTGAATCAGGCGTTCGACGGGCTCGGCGAGACCTTCGCGTTCTTCTGGGACGCGTTCGCCCGCGCCGGGGTCGACGGCGCGGGCGGCACGCTCGAGGCCACGGTGCACTACGGCGAGAAGTACGACAACGCGTTCTGGAACGGCGAGCGCATGGTGTTCGGCGACGGCGACGGCGAGGTCTTCACGGGGTTCACGGGTTCGCTCAGCGTCATCGCCCACGAACTCGGGCACGGCGTCATCGAAGCCGGCGGCGGGCTCGACTACCAAGGGCAGTCGGGCGCGCTCAACGAATCCGTCGCCGACGTGTTCGGCGCGCTCACCGAGCAGCACGCGCTCGGACAGACCGCGGACGAGGCGTCGTGGCTGATCGGCGCGGGCATCTTCACCGCGGCCGTCCAGGGGGTCGCGCTGCGATCCATGGCGGCGCCGGGCACCGCGTACGACGACGACGTGCTCGGGCGTGACCCGCAGCCCGCGCACATGCGCGACTACGTCGCGACGAGCGAGGACAACGGCGGCGTGCACATCAACTCCGGCATCCCGAACAAGGCGTTCGAACTCGTCGCGACGGCGCTCGGCGGCCACGCCTGGGAACGCGCCGGACGCATCTGGTACCTGACGGTGACGGCCGGCACCCTCCCCCGCACGGCCGACTTCGCGGCGTTCGCCGCCGCGACCGCGCAGACCGCCGTGCGGGAGTACGGTGAGGACTCGGAGGAGGTCGCCGCCGTCCACACCGCGTGGGGCGCCGTCGGCGTGAGTATCGGTGACACAGGAGCCTGATCGGGGCGAGGGCACCGCCGCGGTCGCGGCGGTCACGGTGACCGTCGAGCGCTCCGGCGGCATCGCGGGCATGACACGCCGCTGGACCGTCGTCGCTCCACCGGCCGACCCCGCGCCGTGGCTGCGACTCGTGGAGGACTGTCCGTGGGATGATCCGGCGCCGCCGACGGCGCACAGAGCCGCCGACCGGTTCTCCTACCGGGTGTCGGCACGCGTGCCCGGAGCGGAGCACCGGGCCGAGATCGCCGAATCGGACGCCTCGGGCCCGTGGCGCGACCTCATCGACGCCGTACGCGCTTCTTCTTCACGGGCGTGAGCTGGCGCTGAAGATAGATCGTGCCGAGCCACCGGCCGAACTTGAAGCCGACACGGCCCATCCGGCCGACCTCGACGAAGCCGAGCTTCTCGTGCAGCGCGATCGAGGACTCCGCCCCCTTGTCGCTGATGACCGCGACCATCTGATGGATGCCCGCTTCCTCGGACGCGGCGATGAGCGCGACGAGCAGTGCCCGGCCGAGGCCCTTCCCCGTCGCCGCCTGGCCGAGATAGATCGAGTTCTCGACGCTGTAGCGGTACGCCGACTTCGACGACATGGGCTGCACGAGCGCGTACCCGAGGATCTGTCCGCTGGCACCTTCGGCCACGAGGAACGGCATCTCGTGCTTCTGGAGGAACTCGACCTTCTCGCGCCACTGCTTCAGCGTCCATTTCTTCTCGTCGAAGGTGACGACCGAGTTCGTGACGTAGTGGTTGTAGATCTCGCGGATGTCGGGGATGTCGCTCGGGCGCACGGCGCGGATCTCGTACGAGAACGGGCGCTCGGTCTCGATGCGGCGCAGGTGCACGGGCAGGCGCCGACGGGACTTCTCGTACTCCTCTTCCAGCATGCGCGTCAGCCTACGCGCCAGTCCACGGCGGTCGCGCCCTGCTCGGCGAGGAGCGCATCGGCGCGAGAGAACGGCTTCGACCCGAAGAATCCCCGGCTGGCCGACAACGGCGACGGGTGCGCGGACTCGATGATCGGCGTCGACCCGAGCAATGGCCGCAGGTTCGCGGCATCCCTCCCCCACAGGATCGCCACGAGCGGGCCGCCCCGCGCGACGAGCGTGCGGATCGCGTGCTCGGTCACCTTCTCCCAGCCCCATCCCCGGTGGGATGCCGGGGCGCCGGGCGCGACCGTGAGCACGCGGTTGAGGAGCATGACGCCCTGATCGCTCCACGCCGACAGGTCGCCGTGCGGCGCCGGGGCGATGCCGAGGTCGTCCTGGAGCTCGCGGTAGATGTTCTGCAGACTCCGCGGCAGCGGGCGGACGTGCGCGTCGACGGCGAACGACAGACCGATCGGATGCCCGGGCGTCGGGTAGGGATCCTGCCCGACGATCAGCACCTTGACGCGGTCCAGCGGGCGAGCGAAGGCGCGGAGGACGACATCGCCCGCCGGCAGATACTTCCGACCCGCGGCGGTCTCGGCGCGCAGTCGATCGCCGAGCGCAGCGATGTCGGGAGCGACGGGGGCGAGGGCGCTCGCCCAGCCCGCGTCGATCAGCCCCGCGGCCGCGAGCTCGTCGAGAGTATTCGCCATCAGGCGCTGGCGCCGGTGCGCGAGGTGGCCCCGGCGTCCTCCTCGGCGACCGTTCCGCGCGCCGACCAGGGGAAGTCGATCCAGCGGTCGGTCTCTCGCCACGTGTAGTCGGGGGATGCCACGGATCCGGGCTTGATGTAGATGCAGACCGAGCGGACGTCGGCGCCCGCCTCTTCGAGCATCGTGACGGCGAGCGCGAGCGTGCGCCCCGAGTCGGCGACGTCGTCGACGAGGAGGACGCGCTTGCCGGGCAGATAGCCGAGGTCGAGGTCGGGCGGGAGGAGCTCCGGCGCCTCGAGCACCGTCCCGATGCCGGTGTAGAACTCGACGTTGAGCGCACCGCAGCTCTTGACGCCGAGCCCGTAGGCGATCGCGCCCGCGGGCAGCAGTCCGCCGCGCGCGATCGCGACGACGACATCGGGCGTGAACCCGTCCCGAATGATCGCCCGGGAGAGGTCGCGGGTGGCCGCGCCGAATCCGTCCCAGGTGAGGATTTCGCGGTCTGCCGAAACGTCGTCTTCAGTCACGGTTCCAACCTAGACTGAACGCCGTGCCGAAGATGCCGACACCGCGTTCCGCCGCGGCCACGACCGCCGCCATCCGTTCGTCCGCCGTGGGTGTGACCGCGGGCCTCATCGGCTGGTTCGTTCTCGTAGAGCTCGTCTCCGGCATCCTGCAGGGCTACTACGTGCCGCTGTTCAGCGACATCGTCGTGAAGCTCGGCATCCACGATTCGGACGTCAACTGGTTCGAAGCGTCGCAGCTGCTGCTGTCGGCGCTCGTCGTGCCCGTCCTCGCGAAGCTCGGCGACATGTACGGGCACAAGAAGATCCTGCTGATCGCGGCGATCCTCACGGCCGGCGCGACGTGGTGGCTCGTCTTCGCGACGTCGTTCTGGTCGTTCCTCATCGCGTGGGCGCTGCAGGGCTTCTACGTCGTCTGGCTGCCGCTGGAGATCGCGCTGATCTTCGAACGCGGCCGCCGCCAGAGCCGCGGCGTGTCGACGACGCGCCGCGCGGCGGGCCTCCTCGTCGTCGGCCTCCAGGCGGGCGCCATCATCGGCGCCCTGGCGGCCGGGCGCATCTTCACGGCGACGAGCGGCGACCTCACGACGACCCTCATGGTGCCGGCGATCGCGGTCACCCTCATCGCGCTCGTGATCTGGTTCGGCGTGCCCGAGTCGACCCCCGAGCCCGGGCGCTCGCTCGACACGTGGGGCTTCGTGATCCTCGCGTGGGGACTGCTGCTGATCACCGGCGGTCTCGCGTGGATGCGCATGATCGGCGAGATGTCCCTCGGCGCCGGTGCGTGGGTGTGGGTGATCGCACTCGTGATCGCCGGCCTCGCGGTCTTCGTAGGGTTCGTGTTCTACGAGCTGCGACAGAAGGACCCGGCGATCGACATCCGCGTGCTGCGCCGGCCGGAGATGTGGCCCGTGCAGGCGACGGCGTTCCTCGTGGGCATCAGTCTGCTGGGCGCGCAGGGCCCGCTGTCGACGTATGCGGGCACCGATCGCTCCCTGGGCTACGGGTTGGGGTTGGATGCCACGGAGCGCTCCAACATCATCGGCGTCTACCTCGTGTCGCTCATCGTCGGCGCAGTCGTCTTCGCCATCACGTCACGCCGGCTGAGCCCGCGCATCGTGCTCATCGTGGCGGCGACGCTCGTCGGCGTGGGCTACGCGCTGTTCCTGCCGTTCCACCTCGAGCTCTGGCAGGTGCTCCTGAACCTCTGCATCGCGGGTCTCGGCTGCGGCGCGCTCGTCGGCGCTCTCCCCGCGGCGGCCGCGGCGGCCGCTCCGACGGGACAGACCGGCATCGCCTCGGCGCTCACGAACACGACGAAGACGATCGGCGGCACGTTCTCGTCCGCCGTGTTCGGCGTCGTCCTCGCGGCCGGTGCGGGCGCCGTGGCATCCCAGACCGCGGCATCCCTCGGCGGCTACCTGACGGTGTGGGCGATCTGCGCCGCCGGCGGCTTCCTCGCGGCGGTGCTGCTCCTGTTCGTGCCGAAGGTCGCGTTCGCCGACGCTCCGCCCGCCTGACCGCTCCGCCCGCTCCCCCTGCCTGAGGTCGTCCTCCCCGCCCCCTCGTCCCACTTGCGACGGGCGTCGTCCCACTCCGGGCAGACCTCGTCCCACTTACGGCTGGTTCAGGGTGCTCAAAGCGACCACTTCTGGGACATGGTCCTTCGGGGCATGCTCCTTCTGGGACATGGTCATCGGGGCACACCCCGTCTGGGACATGCTCTTCCGGGACATGGTCGGTGCAGACGTGCGCGAGGGACCGTCACGTCCGCGGGCGCAACGGCCCGCGCGCGAGCAGATGCTGCGCCGACTGCGCGACGGGGCGCATCGTCACGAGGTCGAGGTTCACGTGCCCGGGCGCGTTCAGGGCGTAGGCGATGACATCGGCGACGTCGGCGGCCACGAGCGGATGCTCGACGCCGTCATAGACACTCTCCGCCTGCGCCCGGTCGCCGCCCAGCCGATTGAGGGTGAACTCCGGCGTGTAGACCATGCCCGGAGCGATCTCCGTGACACGGATCGGCTCGCCGTTCAGCTCGAGCCGCAGCGCGTGCACGAGCATCGCCTCCCCCGCCTTGGCCGCGTTGTAGCCGGCGCCCCCCGGGTAGGCCGTCTGCGCGGCGGTCGAGGTCACGTAGAGCGCGTCGGCGTGCGGCGAGGCATCCCCGCTGTTCGCGATCCCCGCGCGCAGCAGCGGCAGGAGCGCCGCGGTCACGAGTTGGGCGGACAGCACATTGACCTCGAACATCCAGCGCCAGTCGTCGGGATCGCCGTCCTCGACGCGATCGGTGCCGCGCGCGCCGCCCGCGATGTGGACGAGCGCGTGCACGTCTCCGGTGGATGCCACGTGCTCGGCGAGCGCGGCGACGTCGGCCTCGCGGGTGAGGTCGGCCGCGAACGAGGCCGATCCGACCTCGGCATCCAGGGCGTCCAGTCGATCCGCGCGTCGCGCGACGCCGACGACGTCCCAGTCGGCCCCGCGGAGCGCCCGCACCACCGCCTCGCCGATCCCCGAGCTCGCCCCGGTCACCACTGCTCTTCTGTTCCGCATCGCAGGCGTCGTCATGGACCCACGCTACCCGTCGCCACCCCGACGACACGGCCCGGGGATTATGACGTCACATTTCCGGGACGTTGTTGACAGGACCGCACCGATCGTACTGTCGGTCGTGGCTCCGGCATCCCGCCCGAGCCGACCCGACAGGCCGCACAGCCCGAGAACCCCGCAGGAGCCCGACAATGTCCGCAACCGACGCCTGGCGTTTCGAGACCAAGCAGATCCATGCCGGCGCCGCGCCGGACCCGGTCACCAAGGCTCGTGCGACGCCGATCTACCAGACCACGTCGTACGTGTTCGACAACGCCGACCACGCCGCGAACCTCTTCGCGCTGGCCGAGTTCGGCAACATCTACACGCGCATCCAGAACCCCACGCAGGACGTTCTCGAGCAGCGCCTCGCGGCACTCGAGGGTGGTACAGGCGCGCTCGTGCTCTCCTCCGGCCAGGCCGCATCGACCTTCGCGGTGCTCAACATCGCCGAGGCAGGCGACCACTTCGTCTCGTCGAGCTCGATCTACGGCGGCACCTACAACCTCTTCAAGTACACGCTCGCCAAGCTCGGCATCGAGGTCACGTTCGTCGAGAACCAGGACGACCCCGAGGAGTGGCGCCGCGCCGTCCGCCCCAACACGAAGCTGTTCTACGCGGAGACGATCGGCAACCCCAAGATCAACGTCCTCGACATCCGCTCGGTCGCCGACGTCGCGCACGAGTCCGGCGTGCCGCTCATCGTCGACAACACGATCGCGACGCCGTACCTTGTGCGGCCGTTCGAGCACGGTGCCGACATCGTCGTGCACTCGGTCACGAAGTTCCTCGGCGGCCACGGCACGACGATCGGCGGCGCGATCGTCGACGGCGGCACGTTCCCGTGGTCGCAGCACTCCGACCGCTTCCCGGGCCTCACGACCCCGGACCCCTCGTACCACGGGGCGGTCTACACCGCCGCCGTCGGCGACGGTCTCGCGTACGTCATCAAGGCCCGCGTGCAGCTGCTGCGCGACCTCGGATCGGCCATCTCCCCGCAGAGCGCCTGGAACCTCATCCAGGGCATCGAGACG
Source organism: Microbacterium sp. (assembly GCF_017305435.1). GTDB lineage: Bacteria > Actinomycetota > Actinomycetes > Actinomycetales > Microbacteriaceae > Microbacterium. The sequence goes on from NZ_JAFKIP010000007.1 coordinate 237,756, forward strand.
CTCTCGCTGCGCATCGAGCGCCACGTGCAGAACGCCCAGGAGATCGCCGAGTGGCTCGAGAACCACGACGACATCGCCACGGTGAACTACTCCGGCCTGCCCACGTCGCCCTGGTACGCCGCGGCGAACCGGTACGCGCCCAAGGGCGTCGGCGCGGTCCTGTCGTTCGAGCTCAAGGGCGGGGTCGAGGCCGGGCGTGAGTTCGTCAACGCGCTCGAGCTGTTCAGCCACCTCGCGAACATCGGCGACGTGCGCTCGCTCGTGATCCACCCGGCATCCACGACCCACTCGCAGCTCACCCCGGAGCAGCAGCTCACGACGGGCGTGACGCCCGGCCTCGTGCGCCTGTCGGTGGGCCTCGAGAACGTCGAGGACCTGAAGGCCGACCTCACGCAGGCCCTCGCCGCCGCCCGTCGGGTGTCGGAGGCCGCTCGCGCCTGACCCCTTCCTCGCCCGCGAGACTTCACTGGCGCGCCGAGACTGCACCCACCGGTCGCAGTCTCGGCGCGCCACTGCTGTCTCGCGGGCGTAATACGCCGTCCTGGCGGGGGCGGACGGGCGAGAATGGATGCCATGGACTGGCAGGCGTCGGAAGACACGGTGCCGTCGAGCCCGATCTCCGAGGCCGACGCGCGGCTGCTGCGCGCGCGGCCGCCGGCCAGCGGCGCGTGGCGGGACGGCGATCCCGCGGGCGGCCGGCGCTTCGCGCTCCTGGGCGCATTCCGCACCGAGAACGGTGAAAGCCTGCCGTTCGCGCGGCTCGCTTACGAGTCCTGGGGTGAGCTCAACGACGACGCCTCGAACGCCGTTCTGATCCTGCACGCCCTCACGGGCGACAGCCACGTGCGCGGCGACGCGGGGCCGGGGCATCCCACCGCCGGCTGGTGGCAGGACATCGTCGGCCCGGGCGCGGCGATCGACACCGACCGCTGGTTCGTCGTCGCCCCGAACATGCTCGGTGGATGCCAGGGCTCGACGGGAGCCGCCTCGATCGGCCCCGACGGACGCGAGTGGGGGCCGCGCTTCCCGTACCTGACGATCCGCGACCAGGTCGCCGCACAAGCGGCCCTCGCCGACGCGCTGCGCATCGATCGCTGGGCGGCCGTCATCGGCGGATCGATGGGCGGCATGCACGCGCTCGAGTGGGGCGTGGGCCTCCCCGATCGCGTGGAGCGGCTCGCCGTGCTCGCCGCTCCCCCGACCACGACGGCCGACCAGGTCGCACTCAACTCGGTGCAGCTGGAGGCGATCCGCATCGACCCGCGCTTCGCGGGCGGCGAGTACTACGACGCCGCCGACGGCGAGGGGCCGCACCGTGGTCTCGCACTCGCGCGGCGCATGGCGCTGTTGAACTACCGCAGCCCCGTCGAGCTCAACCTGCGCTTCCAGCGCTCCTGGCAGTCCGAGGTCAGCCCGCTCGGCGGCGGCGGACGCTTCGCCGTGGAGAGCTACCTCGACTTCCACGGCAACAAGTTCACCCGCCGCTTCGACGCGAACAGCTACCTCACCCTCGTCGAGGCGATGAACTCGCACGACGTCGGGCGGGACCGCGGCGGCGTCGAGGACGCGCTCGCCCGCGTCACCGCGACGACCCTCGTCCTCGGCATCGACAGCGACCGTCTGTTCCCCGTCGACGGGCAGGAGCGGATCTTCCGCGGCATCCGCTCGACCCTCGACGAGTCGACCGTGGTCCTTTCGAGCGACTTCGGCCACGACGGGTTCCTCATCGAGACGGATGCCGTCGGCCGGCACCTGCGCCGGCTGCTCGCGAGCTGACCCCACCTGCACAGCGGCCTCGTGCGCCCGGAATCGGCACGCGCCTACGAGAGAACGGCCGCGCCCGCAGCTTTCTGCCGCGCGTCGAGCGCGAAGCTCGCGAACGCGATGAGAAGGCCCGCCGCGGCGAGGACCGCGCCGACCCAGACGGGCGCGACGAAGCCGAAGCCCGCGGCGATGACGGCGCCGCCGAGGGCGGCCCCCGTCGCGTTGCCGATGTTGAGGGCGGAGTGGTTGAGGGCCGCGGCGATCGACTGGTTGTCGCCCGCGACATCCATGAGCCTCGTCTGGATGGAGGGGCTCAGCGCCGCCGAGACTACCCCGAGCGCGAAGACGAACACGACGAGCGTGACGATCCAACCGCACGCGAGGGCGAGGAGCACCTGCACGAGCGCGAGGATGCCGAGCCCCCACAGGAGCGTGCGGCGGAGGTTCCGGTCGGCGAGCCGCCCGCCGAGGATGTTGCCCACGGTCATCCCGACGCCCATCACGACGAGGACGATCGGTACGGCCCAGGCGGGGCTGCCCGCCACCTCCGTCACGATCGAGGCGATGTAGCTGTACGCGGCGAAGAAGCCGCCGAACCCGATCGCGCCCACGCCGAGCGTCAGCCACACCTGCGGAATGCGGAAGACGCCGAGCTCGGCGCGGAGCGTGCGCCCGGGGTCGCCCGCGTGTGCGGGCACGAACAGGGCGATGAGGATCGCCGCGAGGGCGAAGATCGCCGCGACGATCATGAACGCGACGCGCCAGCCGAACTGCTGCCCGAGACCCGTGCCGACCGGCACGCCGACGACGTTCGCGACCGTGAGGCCCGTCAGGACGAAGGCGACGCCCTGCGCGCGCTTGCCGGGGCCGAGGACATCCGCCGCGACGAGGGCGCCGATCCCGAAGTACGCGCCGTGCGGCAGCCCCGCCAGGAAGCGGGAGGCGGCGACGAGCTCGAACGTCGGCATGACGAAGGTGAGAGCGTTGAAGAAGGTCAGCGCGACCGCGAGCGTCAGCATGACGTGGTGGCGCGGATACTTGGCGACGGATGCCGCGATCGTCGGCGCCCCCACGACGACGCCGAGCGCATACAGAGTGATGAGCCAGCCCGTGCGGGCGATCGCGTCGGCGCTGTCGTGCGCCCAGGCATCCGGCAGCAGATCCGCGGAGATCTGCGGGAGCAGGCCCATCACGACGAACTCGGTCATGCCGATTCCGAAGGAGCCGATGGCGAGGGAGAGGAGCGCCATCGTTGCCGTCCTCTTCGATCGAGTCGAGGAGGTCACCGGGCAATGCTACCGGCCATCGGGGGCGACCCGGGCCGGATCCGCTGACCCGGCAGATCGGAAGGGCCAGGTCAGCGGAAGGCCGGCGGATGGGGATCCGCCGGCCTTCCCCGTCACTCGCGAGCGCGCCGGGGGCGCATCACGCGGATGCCCATGCCGATCGTGAGCAGCAGGGCCGCCAGGAGCATCAGCGCCAGTGGAGTCTGCGCTCCCGTCACCGCGAGCTGCCCGTCGGGCAGTACGGTGATCGACACCTGCGACAGCAGCGTCCCCGTCCCATCCCAGACGAAGAGCGTGTGCACGCCGACCGGCAGCGTCGCAGGGATCGCGACGTCGAAGGCCGTGCGGCCGGCAGCGTCGGCCACCGGGATACCCGTGATCCGGATCGGGTCGCTGTGCAGCTCTGCGCTCACCTGCTCGCCGGGCGCCAGCCCCGTGACCACCACGTACACGCCGTCTCCGCGCTCGACGGAGGACGCCGAGATCGACACGACGGCCTTCGCCGGCGCCGTCGGCGACGGCGTTGCGGTCGGAGTCGGCGTGGCCGTCGGAGTCGGAGTCGCCGTCGGAGTCGGCGTCGGCGTCGGCGTCGTCGGAACCTCGCGGGGAGCGACGCTCGAGAGGGTCGGCTTCACTGTCTGGAACAGCCCGTCCTCCCCGATCGTGAGCTTGTCGATCGTCGTCTCGCGGTGGGTGCCATCACCGCCAGGGATCCCAAACCGGTGGTACGCGATGTACCACTCATCGGTCCCGGGGACGTTGATCACCGAGTTGTGCCCCGTGCCGAGAATGCCCTGCGAGGTGTCCTTCTCGAGGATCACACCGCGGTACGTCCACGGGCCGTCGACACTCGTCGACGTCGCGTATCCGACGCGATAGTTCACCGACCCCGTGTCGTCGATCGAGTAGGTGAGGTGATACAGCCCGTCGCGATAGTTCACGAACGTCCCCTCCCGGTAGCCGGTCAGGCCGCTGATCGGCTTGATCGAGCCCGGGACGATGCTCTTCATGTCATCCGAGAGCTCGCCGTAGACCGGGTTGCCGTTCCCCCAGAAGAGGTAGTACTTGCCGATCGCCGGGTCGCGGAAGGCGGCCGGGTCGATCGCCTGCCCACTGTGGACGCTCTCCGCGTTGGTGATCATCGGCTGAGCCTCAGCGGTGAACGGCCCTTCGGGGCTGTCCGCCACGGCGACGCCGATCATCTTGCGGTTGGCGTTCGGCTCGTGGCCGCTGAAGTAGAAGTAGTACTTCCCGCCCTTCTCGATGATGGTCGGCGCCCACGCGTTGCCGGTCGCCCACGGTACGTTGCCGCCTGCCCCGTCCAGCGTGAGGAACGGCTCGGCGGAGCGCGTCCAGTCGACGAGGTTCTTGGACTTCCACACGTAGAAGTCCTTGCCGCCCCATCCGGGAGTGCCGTCCGTCGTCGCGTAGATGTAATAGGTGTCACCGAAGACCGCGATGTTCGGGTCTGCGTACAGCCCCGGCAGCACCGGGCTCTTCACGACGACGGCCTTCAGCGTCCAGACGACATCGTCCGCGCCGGGACGCGTCAGCGTCACCGCAGCCGGCGAACGCATGTCACGCACCGTGCCGGATGCCGGGTCGGTGGTGACCCCGGCGGCGGTGGCATAGACCGGGCGGAGCGCCGAGAGGTCGGTGCCCGGCTTGACGGGGAAGGTGACGGTGCGCGTCGCGGCATCCACCAACGGCGCCGTCTTGAGCACACTGGCATCCTGCAGGCTGACCGCGCCGAGGACGCCGGTGTTGCCGGACTGCTGCACGACCTCCGCGGGCGTGAGCGCGCGGTTGTAGATCGTGAACTGGCGGTACTGACCGGAGAAGTACCGGTCGGCGTTGTACAGCGACCGGCCGAGGTAGTTGGCCGCCGTGCTGCCGCCCCCGATGTCGCCCGGATCGAGCGTGACGTTCTCCTGCACGCCGACCTGCACGCCGTCGAGGTAGAGTCGCGCCGTCGTCCCCTGGAGCGTGTAGGTGAGCGTGACCCACGTGTCGCGAGGGAGGTTCGACCCGGATGCCACGGTCTGCTCGCCCTGCCAGTTTCCACCGGTGATGCTCGTGCGGTAGGCGTTGCCCGACGTGAACAGATAGCCGTTGCCCGCCCCGTTGGTGGTGTTGCCGAGTCCGTACAGGAAGTACGGCGTCTGCTGGCCTCCGGCGATCCGCAGCTGCGCCTGGATCGTGATGTCGCTCACCCCCGCGAGGATGTTGTTGGGCAGCGCGACGTAGTCGTCCGTGCCGTCGAACGTCAGGGTGCCGCCCGAGAGCGTCGCACCGCCGTTCACCGTGCCGTTCAGCCCGTTTCCGGAGGTGTCGGTCAGCGTCGTGCCGGAGCCCGTGAAGTCGTAGCTGAGGATCTCGCCGTCCTCGTTCGGCGTGACCGGCGTCGGGAGGTTCGCCCGCAGCGCGGAGAGCTCCGCCGCGGTGACCGACAGCACCGTGCCGTGACGCGGGCTCGCCGGCAGGCGGTAGCTCGCCGGCACCTGCCAGTCGGGGTCGCTCAGGCTGTCGCTGCCGAGCGGGATGTAGCCGCGGCCTCCGTACTCGTCGACGAAGAGGTAGTAGTTCGACCCGGAGGTGTCACCCGCGTTCGCCTTGAAGATGGTCGGACCCTCCACGGCCGCCGTCCCGGCGCCCCGGCCGATGCAGCTGTCGACGATCTTCCAGTTCGCATCGGCGGCGCTCCATCCGGGCGTCGTGTAGTCGTCGACGGTGGTGAGGCTGTCGGAGGACTCCTCGATGATGTCGCTGCAGCCGGTGACGCCGCCCTCGTCCTTCGTGAAGCGGTAGTAGGTGCCGTCATCCTTGATGACGGTCGAGTCGATCCGCGAGGCTTTGTAGTCCTGCCACACGCGCGGCTCGCTGAAGGTGACGAAGTCGCGGGTCGTCGCGTACATCATCGTCTGGTAGAAGCTGCCTTTGTGCTCCGGATCGTCGGCACCGAACAGCGAGGCCGCCCAGAAGACCACGTACGCACCGAGCTCGTCGTCGTAATACGCCTCGGGTGCCCACGTGTTGCCTGCGTTGTCGGGGCCGATCTTGACGTGGCGCTGCGCACTCCAGGTGATGAGGTCGTGCGACTCCCACACCTCGATGTACTGCGAGCCGTGGCGCTGCGCGCGCCCCCAGTCGCCGTCGCGACCGATCGACAGATCGGTGGCGATGAGGTAGAACGTGTCGCCCTCGGGCGAGCGGATGATGAACGGATCGCGCAGACCCTTCTCGCCGTACTCCGACGTCAGCGCGGGCTCACCGTTGTTGAGCTCGGACCACGACAGCGCGTTGTTGCCGTTGCTGGCGGCGAAGTAGATGTTCTCCCCCGCGACGCTGTTGCCGGTGAAGTACGCGAACGCGTAGCCCGCGTACGGCGCCTGTGCGGCCGCCGCGCGGACGGTCGCGGTGAGGGTACGGGTGCGCGTGGTCGAGTTCTTGGTGGCCGAGGCGGTGAGCGTCACCGTGGCGGCACTGCTCTTGCGCGTCACGACACCCGACGTCGAGATCACGGCGGGGTCGGACGACGCCCACGTGATCGGGAGGCCCTCGGAGCTCGTCGGAAGCGTCAGGTTGCCACGCACGTCGTCCAGACCAGGCACGACGATCGCGTCGACCGCGCGCTGGGCGTTGCCGGCATCGTCAGACATGGCGAGGACGGTCACGGGGAACGTCCGCGTCACCGAAGCCGATCCCCTCGCGATGGTCGCGGTCAGAGTGACGGTGGCATCGGCCTGGCCCGCGGTGGGGCGGGTGACCTGACCGGTCGACGAGACCACAGCGGGGTCGGAGGACTGCCACGAGACCGTGCCGCCGTTGACTCCCGCGGTCGGCAGCGCGATATTCGACGTGACCGCAGCGAGATCGCCCAGCGCGAGGAGGTCGCGATCGCGCGCCACGCGGGTCGCATCTTCGGGGACCAGTGCCGCGACGTCCGACGCGGAAAGGGCGCGGTCATAGATGCGGAAGTCGCGGATGCTGCCCGCGAGGCGACGGTCCGCGTCGTAGACCGAGCGGCCCAGGTAGTTGGCGGTGGTCGCACCCCCGCCGATCGCTCCGGGCGTCGAGGTGGTGTTGGTGTTGGTCCGCACCAGAGCGCCGTCGAGGTAGAGGGAACTCGTCTTGGTCGCGTTGTCCAGCGTGTAGGTGAGGGTCTTCCAGACGCCCCGGGCGAGGTCGGCGTTGCTGTTGACGCCCTGCTCCGTGCTCCAGTTGCCGGTGGCGATCGCTGCGCGGTAGGCGTTGCCCGTCGTGAACAGGTAGCCGTTGCCCACTCCGCCGCTCGTGTTGCCCATGCCCCAGATGAAGTACGCGCCCGACTGCTCCGTGCGCACGAGCACATCGGCGCTCACCGTGATCGAGGTCAGGTCGCGCATGAGGTCATCCGGCAGATCCACGAAGTCGTCGTTGCCATCCAGACGCACGCCCTCCGCACCCGTCAAGGTGGGGCCGTTGACGTAGGTCGCGTTGCGGCCGTTGCCCGACGAGTCCACCGCGGTCGTGGTCGCTCCTGTCTCGTCGAGCAGGTAGCGGACGACCAGACCGTCGTTCGTGTCGGCGACGGCGACGGCCGGAACGACCAGCGGCGCCAGGACGAGTCCGAGGGTCGTCGCCGCCGCGAGCACGACGCGGCGGCGGAACCTCGCGGGTCGGGTCACGGACGGGAGGGGGCGGGGTGCGGATGGAGTGGGCACCAGGCGAGGTCCTTTCGGGCGGGCGACGCTGCTTCTCGCCGACATCGGTGTCGGCGGGACAATGTTAGCGCTCACTTCCTGGTGGAACGCAACCCCTGAATCCTTATTGGATCAACCCCAAGGTCACGATTCGGTGACGTCCGGGACCGATCCGGCAAGACCGCGGCCGGCCGCGTCGATCGCGTTTTCGAGCCGTGCGACCTTGCCGTCGAGCTCGCCGGTGAAGCCCGGTCGAATGTCGGCTTTGAGCACCAGCGAGACACGTGACCCGAACGGCAGCACCGCTTCCGTCGCCGCTTTCACGACGGCGAACACCTCGTCCCACTCCCCCTCGATCTCAGTGAACATGGACGTCGTGCGGTGCGGCAATCCTGATGCGCGCACGACCGAGACCGCCGCAGCGACCGCGTCGTGGACCGAGCCGTCGCCGGCGGTGGGGATGCCGCCGGAGCCGCTGGGTGTGCCGCTGGGTGCGACGGAGAAGGCGATGAGCATGGGGAGACCTCCAGGGTGAGTGATGCAGTGCGGGTCAGAGCGAGGGGTTCACGGCACGGCGGGCGGGCACCGCGGCATCCGCCGCCGCGCGAAGCGGCACCTGCAGACGCGCGAGCCGGACGACGATCCACACGAACAGCGCGATCAGCACGAGGTTGCGCAGCGTCAGGATGACGACGGCGAGCGCGGCGGGAGAGAGGATGCCGTTGTACAGGATGGGGTACACGAGCTGCGTGAGCAGCGCCGCGCCGAGGGCGAGGAGCGCGGGCGGGATCCAGGCCGCACGACGCAGCACGATCCCGACGACCAGCGGCGGCACGAGCCAGACGAGGTACTGGGGTGAGCCGACCTTGTTGACGACGATGAAGCCGAGCACGAGCGCGAGCGCGAGCGCGAGCGCGGGGAACAGCGAGACGAACCGCACGCCGCGCACGGCCTTGACGGCGCCGAGCGCAGCGACCGCGGCCATCGCGACGATGAGCGCGGGCGTCATCGCCGCGATCACGACGTCGATGTCCGTCCCCGTGACCTGGAAGGTCAGCAGCTCGGACGAGTAGTACACGGAGAATCCCGGGATGCCCAGCAGCGCTCCCCACAGGTACGGGGTGGCGATCGGCGCCTCGACCTGCAGGCCACGCGCGGTCTGCTCGCCGATGAAGCCGAACGCGTGCGCACCGCCGCCCGCGGCGACCACAGCGATCAGAGTCAGCGCCGAGACGACGAGCGCGCCCCCGACGAGCGCGCCGCGCCGACGCAACACCTCGACCGAGACGACGGCGGCGGCGAGGACCGCGGCCGGCCACACCTTGATCCAGGTCGCGATCGCCAGGATCATCGAGGCGACCCAGGGGCGGCCGACCAGCCACAGGCATCCGATGATCACGAGGGGAACCGTGAAGCCGTCGAGTCGATAGAGGCCGACGGGGCCGAGCAGCGCGATGAAGCCGAGCCAGAACCAGGCCGCCGCGACGCGGGACGCCGAACGGCCCCGCCCGACGAGCATTGCGAAGGCGACGGCATCCATGAGGGTCACGAGGATCGCCCAGCCGATCGTGTAGCCGGCGATCCACGCGAAGGCGTGCGCGAGCACCATCGGCACGAGGGCCAGCTGGGGGTAGACCCACGCCTCGGTGATCCCGACGATGGCGCCTCCGTCGATCGCCTGCCGCGACCAGGGCTCGTACACGCGGTAGACATCGCCCATCGGCTCGTTCGGCAGGAGAAAGCCGAGCCAGGCGACACCGACGTGCACGACGGCGAACGCGATCCACAGCACAGCCCGCCTCGACACCCTCCCCATCCTAGGGAGCGGGTGCGAACTCACCCGCTCAGGAGGCCTCCGATGACGGATGCCACGGCGTCCGCGACGTCGAGCGCGGTGATCGGTCCCCCGCGCCGCGCGTCGGATGCCGCCGCGGCGGCCGCGCCGTGCACGAGCGCCGCGGTCGCCGCCAGCGGAGCGAGCGCCGCAGCATCCCGGGCACCCGCAGCCGCGACGAGGGCGCCGAGGATGCCGCCGAGCACATCGCCCGTGCCTGCCGTGGCGAGCCACGCCGTCGGCGCGGACACCCCCCGGACGACGCCGGAGGGGTCGGCGACGAGCGTGCGCGATCCTTTCAGCAGCACCGTCACGCCGAGGGCGGCGGCGGTGTCCGCCGCGGCGGCCGCCCGGTCCGCGTCGGCGCCCCGGAGGTCCACCGGCGCGAGGCCCGCCGCCTCACGCAGGCGCGCGAGCTCACGATCGTGCGGGGTGACGACGACCGGCGCGGCTCCGGCGCGGGCGGGGACGAGGTCGAGCGCCCCGGCATCCACGACGATCGGCACGTCGCCGTCCAGGATGGCGCGCAGATCCGCGGTCTCGGCGGGCGAGCGCTCCGCGGCATCCGTCCCCGACCCGATCAGCCACGCCTGCACGCGTCCCTCCACGGTGACGGCCTCCGGCCGGCGCGCGAGGACGAGCCCCGACGGGCGCTCGGGTCCGAGGTAGCGCACCATGCCGACGCCCGCGCGGTGCGCGGCCTCGACCCCCAGCACGGCGGCGCCCGGATAGCGCTGCGAACCGGTGCGCACGCCGAGCACCCCTCGGGAATACTTGTCGTCGGAGGCGGTTGGCCTCCTCAGGTGCCCCGCCGCGTCGCGCGCCGTCCAGTCGAGCGTCATGGCGGTCACCCTACTCGCGATCACCGCCGTCGCCCCACCGTCCCGGCGGCTCGCCCCACCGAATCGGAGCCCCATGAGCCTGCTGCTGTCCCCCATCGACCTGGGCGGCCTGACGATCCGCAACCGCCTGTGGGTCGCCCCGATGTGCCAATACTCCGCGCAGGACGGCATCCCGAACGACTGGCATCACGTCCACCTCGCGCAGTTCGCCTCCGGCGGCGCGGGCGTCGTCATCGCCGAGGCGACCGCCGTGACGCCCGAGGGCCGGATATCCCCCGAGGACGTCGGGATCTGGAACGACGCGCAGCGGGATGCCTGGGCCCCTATCGCCGCGGCGATCCGGTCGCGCGGGGCGGTCCCCGGCATCCAGCTCGCGCATGCGGGTCGCAAGGCGTCGACGTGGTCTCCGTTCGCGGGGGCTCGCGGCTCGGTGCCGGAGAGCGAAGGCGGCTGGCAGACGGTCGCGCCGTCGGCGGTGGCGTTCGAGGGGTTCGCCGACCCGACCGCGCTCGACCTTCCGGGCATCGACCTGCTCGTCGACGCGTTCGCCGCCGCCGCCGTCCGCGCCGTGCACGCCGGGTTCGCGCTGCTGGAGCTGCACGCGGCGCACGGCTACCTGCTGCACCAGTTCCTCTCGCCCCTGTCGAACCTGCGCACCGACGAGTACGGCGGGTCGCTCGAGAACCGCGCCCGGCTGCTGCTGCGCATCGTCGACGCCGTCCGCGCGGCAGCGCCCGAGGCCGTCCTGACGGTGCGATTCTCGGCGACCGACTGGGCCGACGGCGGGTGGGATGCCGCGCAGACCGCGACGGTCGCAGGGTGGGCCGCCGAACGGGGCGCCGTCTTCTTCGACATCTCCAGCGGAGGCCTCGTCGCCCACCAGCAGATCGTCACGGGGCCGGGCTACCAGGTCCACCTGGCGTCCGAGGTCCGCTCGGCCTCGGGGGTGGCGACCGGCGCCGTCGGCGAGATCACCTCCGGCCCGCAGGCCGAGGCGATCCTCGCGGCGGGCGATGCCGACGTGATCCTCGCGGGTCGCGAGTGGCTGCGCGACCCGCACTTCGCGCTGCGCGCCGCGACCGAGCTCGGCGAGGCATCCGCGGTCGCATCGGAACTCTGGCCGGTGCAGTACCAGCGCGCCATCCCCCGCTGAGCGCGCGGAGTTCAGCGGCGTTCGGTTGCCGCTCGGTTGTCACTCGCGCCGGGAATCTCGCGGAGGTTCCCGGCGCGAGTGACAGGTGAATCGCACTCCCCCGTGTCAGAAGCCGCGACGGGTCGCGTCGTGCACTTCGCCGACGAGCTCCTCGATGATGTCCTCGAGGAAGAGCACTCCCGTCACCTCGCCCGTCTCGTCGCGCACCTGTGCGAGGTGGCGGCTCGATCGGCGCATGAGGGCGAGCGCGTCCTCGAGATCGGTCGACTCCGCCACCGGCACCATGTGGTGGATGCGCTTGGGCTGGATCGGCTCGGCGAGGTTCGCCTCGGCACCCGGGCCCTCGGCGGCGCGCAGCACGTCCTTCAGGTGCACGTAGCCGAGGGGGGCGCCCGCGGCATCCACGACGACGTAGCGGGAGAAGCCGTGCTTCGCGACGGCGCGCTCGATCTCGTCGGGCGTCGTGCGCTCCGGCAGCGTCACGAGCTCGCTGAGCGGCACGGCGACATCCCGCGCTTTCTTGTCGGTGAACTCGAGAGCCGCCGTCACAGCCCCCGACGCGTCGTCGAGGACGCCCTCGATGCGCGACTGCGCGACGATCGTCGCGACCTCGTCGAGCGTGAAGGTGGATGCCGCCTCGTTCTTCGGTTCGACGCGGAAGAGGCGCACGATGTGGTTGGCGATCCAGTTGAGCGCGACGATGATCGGGTAGAACACCTTCGACACCCACACGAGCGGAGTCGCGAGCAGCAGCACCGCGCGGTCGGGGAGCGAGAACGCGAGGTTCTTCGGCACCATCTCGCCGAACACGACGTGCAGGTACGAGACGAGCAGCAGCGCGATCGCGAAGGCGACGCCGCCGATGACGGCCTCGCTCCAACCGGTGAGCCCCAGCGGACCCTCCAGCAGGTGGTGGATCGCCGGCTCGGAGACGTTCAGGATCAGGAGCGAGCAGATCGTGATGCCGAGCTGACACGTCGCGAGCATGAGAGTCGCGTGCTCCATGGCGTACAGCGCCGTCTTCGCGGTCTTGGAACCCCGCTCCGCGAGCGGCTCGATCTGCGAGCGCCGCGCGGAGATGACGGCGAACTCGGCGCCGACGAAGAACGCGTTGAACGCGAGCAGCACGACGAGCCACGCGATTCCGGCCCAATCGTTCATCGGAGCTCACCCCCGTCGGTGGGCGTGCGTCCGACGGCATCGGCTCCGGCGGTCGCCGCGGCATCCGCGCCGGCATCCGCGCCGTCCGGCAGGGGGTTCGGGGTGAACTTCACCCGGTCGACGCGGCGGCCGTCCATGCGCACCACCTCGAGCGTGCCGTCCTCGATCACGGCCGTGTCGCCGACGACGGGGATCCGCTCGAGGGTCGACATGAGGAAGCCGCCGACGGTGTCGTAGACATCGCTCTCGGGCACTCGGATGCCGGTGCGGTCGAGCACCTCGTCGGGGCGCAGCTCCCCCGGGAAGACGACCGCGCCCGCGACGCGAACGATGCCGGCGCGTGAGCGGTCGTGCTCATCGAGCACTTCGCCGACGATCTCCTCGACGAGGTCCTCCAGGGTGACGACGCCGGCGGTGCCGCCGTACTCGTCGACGACGATCGCCATCTGGTAGCCCTTGGCGCGAAGCTCCGCCATGACGGCGTCCAGGTGCACCGCTTCTGGCACGCGCAGCGGTTCCTCGGCGATCGCGGCGGCAGGGACGTCGGCGCGGCGATCCCGCGGGACGCTCACGGCCTGCTTGAGGTGCGCGATCCCCGTGATGTCGTCCATCGACTCGTCGTAGACGGGGAAGCGGCTGTGCCCCGTGCGGCGTGCGAGCTGGATGACGTCCTCGACGCTGTCGCCCGCGGCGACCGCATGGATCGAGGGGCGCGGCGTCATGACGTCGGCCGTCGTCAGGCGGGCGAAGGTGAGGGTGCGGTTCAGGAGCGACGCGGTGTCCTGCTCGAGTACGCCGGCGCTCGCGGAGCGACGGACGAGGCTCGACAGCTCGTCGGCCGTGCGGGCTCCGGAGAGCTCCTCCTTCGGCTCGATCCCCATACCGCGCAGGATGCCGTTGGCGCTGCCGTTCAGGACGACGATCGCCGGGCGGAACACGGTCGTGAAGCCGACCTGGAACGGCATCACGAGCTTCGCGGTCTGGCGCGGGACCGCGAGTGCGAAGTTCTTCGGCACGAGCTCGCCGAGGATCATCGAGAACATCGTCGCGACGGAGATCGCGACGACGGTCGAGATCGCGCGACCCGCGGCATCCGGCACCCCCCACGCCGTGAACACGGGACTCAGCAGGTTCGACAGCGCCGGCTCCATCGTGTAACCGGTGAGGAGGGTCGTCAGCGTGATGCCCAACTGCGCGCTGGAGAGGTGCGTCGAGGTGATCTTGAGCGCGGAGATCGTGAGCGACAGTCGCGACTCGCCCGCCGCCTGGCGGGCTTCGAGGTCGGCACGGTCGAGGTTCACGAGCGCGAACTCGCTCGCGACGAACAGACCGGTCCCGATGGTGAGCAGGAGCCCCACGCCCAACATGACGTAATCCATCACGCGTCACCCCCGATCAGGGCCGGGGAGGGTCGGTGGGGCGATCGTCTGCAACTAGGAGGGTCGTCCATTGTGTGATCGATTGTACGGCACCCCGCCCCCGGGCAGGCCGTGGGTGCGTGGGTGGTGGTCGGCGCCCGCGGCGCCAGACTCCTGTTCGGGCGCCACCGATCGATGGAGCCCGAACAGCGAAGTGGCGCCCGCGGATGCGGCGGGAGCCGCGCGCGCCGTCACCAGGACGCCGGCCCGATTCGAAGTCCCGCGGGAGGCCGCGCCCTGCGCGACGGCAAGCCGTCTGCGACGAGGATGTCGTACAGCTCGCGAGCGTCGCGCAATGCCGGGGTGCAGTTCTCTGCCGCCGCAGCAGGAAAGTGTCGCCCGACGAGCGCGACACAGCGTAACCCCGCGCGGCTACCAGCTGACGGGGAGCGCCTTGCCCTCTTCGTAGCCCGCGGCCGACTGCAGGCCGACGGTCGCGCGCTCGTGGAACTCCGCGACGGTGGATGCCCCGGCATACGTGAACGAGGAGCGCACCCCCGACGTGATCATGTCGACGAGGTCCTCGACCGACGGGCGCAGGGGATCGAGGTAGATCTTCGACGACGAGATGCCCTCGGCGAACAGCTCCTTGCGCGCACGCTCGTACGGGTCGAGCCGCCCGAACCGGCCGTGCACGGCCTTCGTCGAGGCCATGCCCCACGATTCCTTGTACACACGTCCGCCGTCGTCGGCCTGCAGCTGCCCGGGCGCCTCGATCGTGCCCGCGAACCAGGACCCGATCATGACGGATGCCGCGCCGGCGGCGAGCGCGAGCGCGACGTCGCGCGGGTAGCGCACCCCGCCGTCGGCCCACACGTGCGCGCCGAGCTCGGCGGCCGCCTGCGCCGTCTCGAGCACCGCGGAGAACTGCGGGCGCCCGACGGCGGTCATCATGCGGGTCGTGCACATCGCGCCGGGCCCGACACCGACCTTGAGGATCGACGCGCCCGCGTTCACGAGGTCGCGCGCCCCCTCGCCGGTGACGATGTTGCCGGCCGCGATGGGGATGCCGAGTCCGAGGCCTGCCACGGTCTGCAGCGCCCGCAGCATCCCCTCCTGGTGGCCGTGCGCGGTGTCGACGACGAGCACGTCGACACCCGCCGCCGCGAGGGCGCGAGCCTTCGCGGCGACGTCGCCGTTGATGCCCACGGCGGCGGCGACGATGAGTCGGCCGTCCGCGTCGACGGCCGGGCGGTAGAGGGTCGAGCGCAGCGCGGTGCGCCGCGAGAGGGTGCCGACGAGATAGCCGTGGTGCAGGACGCACATCGTCTCGGCCTCCGCCGCGACGATGAGGTCGAACGCGTGCCGCGCACTCTCGACGTCGTCGGCGTCGATCGACGGAGTGCGCCCGCGGGCGAGGTCGCCGAGCTGGGCGTCGGGGAGCGCCGTACCCAGGCGCGCGGCCGGCACGACGCCCAGGATGTCGTCCACGTGCACGCGCACGGCGGCGCGCTGCGCATCGCCGCGCACGACGACGATGCCGTGCCCCTCGGTGGCGGGCACGAGCGCCGCCGCGTCGGCGACCGTCGCGGAGGCGGGCAGCACGAGCGGCGTGTCCCACGGGACGGGCTGCTCCTTGACCCAGCGGATGGCGGCGTCGATGTCCTGCAGCGGCATGTCCTGCGGCAGCACGCCGAGGCCGCCGCGGCGCGCGAGCGCGGCGGCCAGCCGCGGACCGGTCACGGAGTTCATGTTGGATGCCACGAGCGGAATCGTCGCGGTGGAACCGTCGCCCGGCGACAGGTCGACGTCGAGCCGACTCGTGATCGCCGAGCGGCGCGGCACGAGGAAGACGTCGGAATAGGTCAGATCGACCGTGGGCTGAGCGCCGGAGAAGTGCATAGGTCTACGGTACCCACTCACATGCATGGGATACCCTTGATGGCAGTGTGCATACGGCCCGTCCGCGGTCGGCACCAACTGATCTTCATCGACGAAAGCAGGCGCTAACCGTGTCCAGTCAGGTGACCGGCGTGGGAACTTCGAACGACGGCGATTTCGGGGCCAACGAGTGGCTCGTCGCCGAGATGTACGACCAATTCGTCAAGGATCGCGGCTCCGTCGACGAGTCCTGGTGGCCGGTGCTGGAGGCCTACGAGAAGACGCAGCAGGATACCGGGGCCGCCGCGCCCGCGGCATCCACCCCCGCTGCGCCCGCTGCACCCGCGACCTCCCACCCCGCCGCATCGCCCGCGGCGACGGCGGAACCCCGCCCGGTCACCGCACCCGTCCCGGTCATCGGCGCACAGCCGGTCGCCCGCACGACGACGCGCCCGGCGGCCCCGCAGCCCGTGCCCGCCGAGGCGCCCAAGGCGCAGCCCGGCACCCTCGCCGAGGCCCGCGAGGACGTCGTCACGCCGCTGCGCGGCATGCCGAAGACGCTCGCGGCGAACATGGACGAATCGCTCACGGTGCCGACCGCGACCAGCGTCCGCACGGTCCCCGCGAAGCTCATGATCGACAACCGGATCGTGATCAACAACCACATGTCGCGCACGCGCGGCGGCAAGATCAGCTTCACCCACCTCATCGGCTGGGCGCTCATCCAGGCGCTCAAGGCCTTCCCCAGCCAGAACGTCTCCTACGCCGAGGTCGACGGCAAGCCGTCCGTCGTCGCACCCGCGCACATCAACCTCGGCATCGCGATCGACCTCCCGAAGCCCGACGGCACCCGCGCGCTCATGGTGCCCTCGATCAAGCAGGCCGAGTCGCTCACGTTCACCGAGTACCTCGCGTCCTACGAGGACCTCGTCAAGCGCGCCCGCGGCAACAAGCTGACCGCCGCCGACTTCCAGGGCACGACGGTCTCGCTCACGAACCCGGGCGGCATCGGCACGGTGCACTCGGTGCCTCGCCTCATGAAGGGCCAGGGCTGCATCGTCGGCGCCGGCGCCCTCGAGTACCCCGCCGAGTTCCAGGGGTCGAGCGAGAGGACTCTCGTCGAGCTCGGCATCGGCAAGACCATCACACTGACCTCGACCTACGACCACCGCGTCATCCAGGGCGCCGGATCCGGTGAGTTCCTGAAGATCGTGCACGAGCTGCTCATCGGCCAGCGCGGCTTCTACGAGGGGATCTTCGCGGCCCTGCGCATCCCGTATGCGCCGATCCACTGGTCGAACGACATCAACGTCGACCTCGCCGAGCGCGTCGACAAGCAGGCGCGCGTGCAGGAGCTCATCAACTCCTACCGCGTGCGCGGCCACCTGATGGCCGACATCGATCCCCTCGAGTACGTGCAGCGGACGCACCCCGACCTCGAGATCGAGAGCCATGGGCTCACCTTCTGGGACCTCGACCGCGAGTTCGTGACGGGCGGCTTCGGCGGCAAGCGCACGATGAAGCTGCGGGACGTCCTGGGCGTCCTGCGCGACTCGTACTGCCGCACGATCGGCGTCGAGTACATGCACATCCAGGACCCGGCTCAGCGCACGTGGTTCCAGGAGAACGTCGAGGTCAAGTACCAGAAGCCCAGCCACGACGAGCAACTGCGGGTGCTCGACAAGCTCAACCAGGCCGAGGCGTTCGAGACGTTCCTGCAGACGAAGTACGTCGGCCAGAAGCGCTTCTCGCTCGAGGGTGGCGAGTCGCTCATCCCGCTCCTCGACGAGATCCTGCAGGGCGCCGCGCGCGGAGCGCTCGACGGCGCCGCGATCGGCATGGCCCACCGCGGCCGGCTCAACGTGCTCACCAACATCGCCGGGAAGACGTACAGCCAGATCTTCCGCGAGTTCGAGGGGTCGGTCGCGATCGGCTCCAAGTCGGGGTCGGGCGACGTCAAGTACCACCTCGGCACGGAGGGCACGTTCGTCTCGGATGCCGGCGCGGAGCTGCCCGTCTATCTCGCAGCCAACCCGTCGCACCTCGAGACGGTCGACGGCGTGCTGGAAGGCATCGTGCGCGCCAAGCAGGACCGGAAGCCGATCGGGTCGTTCTCGTGGCTGCCGATCCTCGTGCACGGCGACGCGGCCTTCGCCGGTCAGGGCGTGGTCGTCGAGACCCTGCAGATGTCGCAGCTGCGCGGCTACCGCACGGGCGGCACGGTGCACGTCGTCGTCAACAACCAGGTCGGTTTCACGACGCTCCCCCAGGACGGCCGGACCTCCATCTACGCGACGGATGTCGCGAAGACCATCCAGGCGCCGATCCTGCACGTGAACGGCGACGACCCCGAGGCCGTCGTCCGGGTCGCAGAGCTCGCCGTGGCCTACCGCCAGGAGTTCAACCGCGACGTCGTGATCGACCTCGTCTGCTACCGTCGCCGCGGTCACAACGAGGGCGACGACCCGTCGATGACGCAGCCCCTCATGACGAACCTCATCGAGGCGAAGCGCTCCGTGCGTCGCCTGTACACCGAGTCGCTCGTCGGTCGCGGCGACATCACCGAGGAGGAGTACGAGAACGCGAAGGCGGACTTCCAAAACCGCCTCGAGATCGCGTTCGCCGAGACGCATGCGGCGGAGACCGGCGCGACCGGCATCGTGTCCCCCGTTTCGGGTGAGATCGACCAGGCGGTCGGCGAACCGGAGACGACCGGTGTCGCCGTCGCGGTCGTGAACCAGGTCGGCGACGCCTTCGTGAACAAGCCCGAGGGCTTCACGGTGCACCAGAAGCTCCAGCAGCTGCTCGACAAGCGCCTCGACATGAGCCGCAACGGCAACGTCGACTGGGCGTTCGGCGAGCTGCTCGCCTTCGGGTCGCTCCTCATGGAAGGCACGAACGTGCGCCTCGCCGGGCAGGACGCGCGCCGCGGCACATTCGTGCAGCGTCACGCCGTCTTCCACGACCGCGCCAACGGTCAGGAATGGCTCCCGCTCGCGAACCTGGGCGAGAACCAGGGCCGCTTCTACGTCTACGACTCGCTGCTCAGCGAGTACGCGGCGATGGCGTTCGAGTACGGCTACTCCGTCGAGCGGCCCGACACCCTCACGCTGTGGGAGGCGCAGTTCGGCGACTTCGCGAACGGCGCCCAGTCGGTCATCGACGAGTACATCTCGGCGGCCGACCAGAAGTGGGGCCAGCAGTCCTCCGTCGTGCTGCTCCTGCCGCACGGCTACGAGGGTCAGGGGCCGGACCACTCGTCCGCGCGGATCGAGCGGTACCTGCAGATGTGCGCACAGGACAACATGATCGTCGCGCGCCCCTCGACGCCGGCATCCTATTTCCACCTCCTGCGCCGGCAGGCCTACGCGCGCCCGCGCCGGCCGCTGATCGTCTTCACGCCGAAGGCGATGCTGCGTCTGCGAAGTGCGACCAGCCCCGTCGAGGACTTCACGACAGGCCGCTTCGAGCCCGTGCTGGACGACGCGCGCGGCATCGACAAGAGCGCCGTGAAGCGCGTGCTGCTGCACTCGGGCAAGATCCACTGGGACCTCGTCGCCGAGCTCGAGAAGAACCCGAACCCCGCGATCGCGCTCGTCCGCGTGGAGCAGCTGTACCCGGCGCCGATCGACGAGCTCAACCGAGTGATCGACAGCTACCCGAACGCGGAGCTGGTCTGGGTGCAGGACGAGCCGGAGAACCAGGGCGCGTGGCCGTTCATCGCCCTCGAGGTCGTCAAGCATCTGCACGGACGCACGATCCGTCGCGTGTCGCGTGCCGCCGCCGCCTCGACGGCGACCGGTTCGCCCAAGGTGCACGCTCGCGAGCAGGCCGCGATCCTGGAGAAGGCGCTCACGCTCTGACCGTGTGACGCCGGCCGCGCGCGCCACGCCACGAACTCCGCAGGAACAGACGAACTCCGCACCCGAACACCGGTTCGCGTGCGGAGTTCGTCGCATACTGCGGAGTTCGTCTCCGGCGGCGGGCGCTCACTCGGCGACCGGATCGATCCCTGCGCGGGCGAACGCGTCGCGCGCGGCGTCGGCGGATGCCTCGGCATCCGCCGCGACGAGTCCGAGGCGCGTGCGCCGGTGCAGCAGATCCGCGACGCTCAACGCGCCCTCGACGCGCACGCCCCATTCGAGCTCGGCCGGGGTGACCCCGCACGCGGCGGACGGCCCCGCGGCTGACCCTCTCTCGCCGAGTCCGGCGACGAAGGATGCCTCGGCACCGTAGCGCCGCACGAGACGTGCCGCCGCGCGGATCTCGCCCGTGCGCTCGCGCGGCCAGGCTCCGACGAGCGGCAGGTCCGCCGTCAGCGAGGGGCGGGCCGTGGGCAGCGCGCGGCGGCGGACGGCGGCATCCACACTGTCCTGCGCCATGCGCCGATAGGTCGTCAGTTTGCCCCCGACGACACTGAGGACGCCGTGGTCGTCCTCGATGACGGCGTGCCGCCGCGACAGGTCGGCGGTCTCCCCGCCGCCTGCGTGCACGGACCGCAGGAGGGGTCGAAGCCCCGAGAAGGTGCCCCGCACGTCGGCCCGAGTGAGCGGGTCGGCGAGCACGGTGCTCATGGTGTCGAGGAGGAAGTCGATCTCGGCGGCGTCGGGGCGCGGGTCGTCGGTGATCTCGTCCGCCGCGACATCAGTGAGGCCGATGTAGCTGCGCCCGTGCAGCGCCGGCACGCTGAAGACGAACCGGCTGCGCGACCCCGGGACGAGCGCCGTGATCGACACATCCGCACCGCCCAGCCGTGCGGAGTCGACGACGAGGTGCGTCCCGCGACTGGGTTCGAGCGCCACCGCATCGGTGAGGGACCCCGCCCACACCCCCGTCGCATTCACGACCGCGCGGGCACGGACCGTGAACGTCGCGCCGGTGACGGCGTCGCGGAGCTCCGCGCCGTCACCGCGCAGGCGCTGCGCGGTGACCCGCGTGAGGATCCGCGCGCCGAAGCCGGCGGCCGTGCGTGCCACCGCGACGACGAGTCGAGCGTCATCGACCAGCTGGCCGTCCCAGCCCCGGATGCCGCTGTGCAGCCCGTCGACACGGACGGCGGGTGCGAGGTTCCGCACGGCAGCGGCGCTCAGCCGCGACGGCGCCGGCAGGAGCGCGCTCGGCGTGCCGACGCCGCGGCGGAGCGCATCGCCGAGCGCGTACCCGGTGCCGACGAATGCGCCGCGCGAGCGCGCATCGGTACCGTGCAGCGGCAGCACCTGCGCGAGCGGCCGGGTCAGATGCGGCGCGATGCGCGTCATGAGCAGGTGCCGTTCTGCGGCACTCTCCCAGGCGATCCCGATCTGGCCCGACGCGAGGTAGCGCAGCCCGCCGTGCACGAGCTTCGACGACCAGGCGCTCGTCCCCGAGGCGAGGTCCCCCCGTTCGACGAGCACGGTGCGCAGGCCCCGCGACGCGGCATCCAGCGCGACGCCGGCGCCCGTGATGCCGCCGCCGACGACGAGCACGTCGATCTCGGCGCCGTCCGCGACCTCCTCGATCTCGCGTATGCGCCGCGCGGCATACAGTGCCGTCGAGCCCGGGGTCCGCCCGCGCACGCGGCTCATCCGCGCACCTCGAGCAAGCCCCGCACGGCGGCGGCGAGCTCGATTCGCCAGCCATCGGCATCCATCCACTCCTCGACGAGGGGCGCCGACTGCACGGATGCCTGCAGCACGAGCAGCAGCATCGCCGCGCGGGGGCCGACCGGGCCGGGCCGGACGAACCCGGCCTCCTGACCCGAGCGGACGTGCGCGGCGAGCGCCGCGTGCACGAGGCGCTGGCTCGTGCCGAGGCGCTCCAGGATGTAGCGGGCGAACAGCTCCGGATCGGTGTCACGCAGTCGGTCGACGATCGGCAGCGCGCGTACGCGGTCGGCGGCATCGACGAGCATCGCGACGAGCCCCTCGAGGTCGGGGGCGTGTGTGTGCGCCGGGACCTGCGCGACGACCTCCCGCGTGACGAGACTCGCGAACAGCGCCTGTGCGTCGGGCCAATACCGGTAGATCGTCTGACGCGACACGCCGCTGCGGCGCGCGATGTCCGAGATGCTCGTCCGCCGGATGCCGTGCTCCAGCGTCTCGGCGAGCGCCGCGTCGAGGATCGCGGTCGCTGTGTCGGACTCCGCATTCTCCATGTGACAAAAGTACACAGCCTGTCATACTGTCGCCATGACTTCTTCGCCGACGCCGCCGGAGCCGACCCCGCGCTTACCGGAGCGACCCGCCGCCGGGGCGAGCATGATCTGGGACCTCTGGGGCGACGGCACGCGCGACGCGCACCTCCCCCGCGGCGCCCGGACGATCGCGAAGACGCTGCTGAAGGGCACGCCGCGTCCCGTGCCGCGCCGCGACCCGGCATCCGTCGTCTTGTCCGCGTCGCGACTCGACGACGCCGACCTGGCCGCTCTCGCCGCCGCGGCGCGCGGCGAGGCCGCGATCGACACGTCGGACGCCGTCCGCGTCCTCCACCTCGGCGGCAAGAGCACGCCCGATCTGCTGCGCCGACGCCGCGACGACACCGCGATCGCCCCCGACGGGGTCGTGCGCCCCGAGAGCCACGACGAAGTGGCGGCGGTCCTCGCGGTGTGCGGGGCGCGCGGCATCGCAGTCGTGCCGTTCGGCGGCGGCACGAGCGTCGTCGGCGGCCTCGAGCCGGATGCCGGACCGTTCCGTGCCGTCGTCAGCCTCGACCTGTCCCGCACCGCCGCCCTGCTGGCTCTCGACGAGGTCTCCCTGCTCGCGACGTTCGGCGCGGGCACGAGCGGACCGCAGGCCGAAGAGCTGCTCGCGCGGCACGGTCTGACGCTCGGTCACTTCCCGCAGAGCTTCGAGCACGCGTCCCTCGGCGGCTTCGCGGCGACGCGCTCGAGCGGCCAGGCCTCGCGGGGCTACGGGCGGTTCGACGAGCTCGTGCATGCGCTGCGCGTCGCGACACCGGCCGGCACACTCGCGCTCGGCATCGCCCCCGCAAGCGCCGCCGGGCCGGATCTCCGTCAGCTGATCCTCGGGTCGGAGGGGGCGTTCGGCGTCATCACCGAAGTGACCGTGCGGGTGCGCCCCGTCCCGGCGCACACGGCGTACGGGGCGTGGACGTTCCCGGATTTCGCCTCGGGCGCCGCGGCGTTGCGCGAACTGACACAGGCCGGCATCCGCCCCACCGTGCTGCGGCTGAGCGACGAATCCGAGACGCGGGTGAACGCCGTCATGGGCGGACACCTTCTGCGCATGACGGGTGCGCTCGCGGTCGCGACCTTCGAGGCGTCCATCCCCCGCGAGGCCGAGCGGGTCCGAGGCGAGACCGACGCGGTCTTCGTGCGGCACGGCGCGAAGCCGCGCGGCGAGGATCCGGCCCGATCGTGGGAGCGCGGCCGCTTCTCGGCACCCGTCCTGCGCGACAGCCTGATGGACATCGGGGTCCTCGCCGAGACGCTCGAGACGGCGACGGTCTGGTCCTCCCTCCAGGCCCTGAAGGCCGCAGTGACGACGGCGCTCGAGGCCGCCCTCGGCGCACGGGGCACCGCGCCGATCGTCATGTGCCATATCTCGCACGTGTACCCCGCGGGCGCCTCGCTCTATTTCACCGTCGTCGCCGCGCTCACGGACGACCCGCTCGCGCAATGGGCGGATGCCAAGGCGGCGGCCTCCCGCGCGATCGCCGCCGCGGGGGGCACGGCGACGCACCATCACGCCGTCGGGCGTGACCATCGCAGCGGAATGACCGCCGAGATCGGTGCGCTCGGCATCGAGGTGCTGCGTGGCGTGAAGCGCACACTCGATCCGCAGGGCATCATGAACCCGGGCGTGCTCATGCCGCCGCCCGCCACCGAAACCACGACCGGGCCCTGATCGCACCTCGACGCTGCTCGAGGAGAGCTCCCGCCGACCGAGGAGGACGCCATGGATGTCGCGCTCCTGAC
Source organism: Microbacterium sp. (assembly GCF_017305435.1). Taxonomy (GTDB): domain Bacteria; phylum Actinomycetota; class Actinomycetes; order Actinomycetales; family Microbacteriaceae; genus Microbacterium. The sequence continues at coordinate 261,632 of NZ_JAFKIP010000007.1, forward strand.
GAATCCCGCCGCGCGTGGGGGCGCCCACACGGGCGCCGCCATGCGCACCGCCGAAAGGCTGCGCGCCGCGGGCCACCGCGTGAGCGTGATCTCCGGCGGCAGCGCCACCGAATCGTCCGAGCTGCTGCGGGCGGCGCTCGATCTCGGCATCGACGCCGTCGTCGTCGCCGGCGGCGACGGCACCGTCGCGCTCGCGATCCAGATCCTCGCGGGCGGCGACGTGCCCCTCGGCATCGTGCCCTCCGGCACCGGCAACGATCTCGCGAACGCGCTCGGTCTTCGCGACCTCGACGCCGACGCGGCAGCGGATGCCGTGATCGCGGGCACGACCCGCACGATCGATCTCGCCCGGGTGACGCGCACCGACGGGTCGACGGTCCTGTACGGCACGGTGCTGGCGAGCGGATTCGATTCGAGGGTCAACGACCGTGCCAATCGCATGCGCTGGCCGCGCGGTCACATGCGGTACAACATCGCGATCCTGATCGAGTTCCTGACCCTGCGCGGCATCCCGTTCGACATCGAGCTCGAGCTCGCGGACGGCGGGTCCGAGCGGCTCCGGGGCGACCTCGTGATGGCGACGGTCGGCAACGGACCCAGCTACGGCGGAGGCATCCCGATCTGCCCCGACGCCGACCTCGAGGACGGGCTGCTCGACGTGACACTCGTGCGCCCGGCGGGGCGACTGAAGCTGCTGCGGCTGCTCCCCCGCGTGTACCGCGGCACGCATACGGCGCTCGCGCAGGTGTCGACCTATCGTGTGCGCGTGGTCGGGCTGTCCTCGCCGTCGGTCACCGCCTACGCGGACGGCGACCCGCTCGGAGCCCTGCCGCTGCGCATCGACGTCGCGCCGAGGGCACTTCGGGTCTTCAGCCTCGCGTGAGCCGCACGCGGCGGAGGCGTCCGCTCAGTGGTGAGTGGCCTGTTCGGCGCGCAGGCGCGAGAGCACGAGATCACGCAGCTGTTCGGGTGCCGTCTCCTTGCACGCCCGCGCGATCACCGTCGTCAGCGTGGTCGCGACGAGAGCCTCGTCGCGGCACTCGGGGCAGTTCGCCAGATGCTCGGTGATGTCGGAGTGCTGCGTCTTGCAGACCTCGTTGCGGAGGTACTCCTCCAGATCCTTGCGCGCCTTGTCGCAGCCGCAGTCGCTCATTTCCTGCTCCTCGATTCCGTCGCGGGCTGCGGCACATCGATGCCGCGCTCCCGCGCATAGTCGGCCAGCAGATCACGCAGCAAGCGTCTGCCACGATGCAGACGGCTCATGACCGTGCCGATGGGGGTCTTCATGATGTCCGCGATCTCCTGATACGCGAAGCCTTCGACGTCGGCGAGGTACACCGCGAGGCGGAAGTCCTCGGGGATCGACTGCAGCGCGTCTTTGACGACGGATGCCGGCATGTGATCGATCGCCTCGGCCTCGGCCGAGCGGGCGCTGGTCGCCGTCGTCGATTCCGCCCCGCCGAGCTGCCAGTCCTCGAGCTCGTCGATCGTGCCCTGATAGGGCTCACGCTGCTTCTTGCGGTACGTGTTGATGTACGTGTTGGTGAGGATGCGGTACAGCCACGCCTTGAGATTCGTGCCCTGCGTGAACGACGCCCACGACGCGAAGGCCTTGACGAAGGTCTCCTGCACGAGGTCGGCGGCGTCCGCGGGGTTGCGCGTCATGCGCATCGCCGCGGCGTAGAGCTGGTCCATGAACGGCAGGGCCTGCTCTTCGAACTGCGCACGCGGGTCGTGTTCCGTGGCCGCCGGAGTGTTCTGGGTCTGCGGCGCCCCGGCCGCCTGCTCTTCCATCGCGGCCCAGTCTACGTCCGGCGGTTCCGCCAGAACGGGGGAGAGCGTCGATGTCAATGGGTGTCCTCGGATTCGGGGCTGTCGGAGCGGTTCGTTAGGGTAGAACCCGATGACCGCATCCGGGTATTCCCACTCTCCGTCGGCCTCTTCCGAAGCCGGCTCGTCGCCGTGGGCGGCGCCCGTCGGCGAGAGCCCCCTCCTCGCCACCATCGAGGTGCCCGGCTCGAAGTCGCTGACGAACCGCAAGCTCGTGCTCGCCGCGTTGGCCGATTCGCCCTCGACGCTCACGGCGCCGCTGCACTCCGACGACTCCGCCCGGATGATCGACGCGCTGCGCACCCTGGGAGCCGAGATCGAGGAGATCCCCGGCAGCGGACGGTTCGGCACCGACCTGCACATCAATCCGCCCGCGGCCTTCCGCGGCGATGTCACGATCGACTGCGGCCAGGCGGGCACCGTCATGCGCTTCATCGCCCCGCTCGCGGGCCTTGCCGAGGGCGACGTGACGATCACGGCCCATGCGAGCGCCCTCCACCGCCCGATGGGCGAGATGATCAAGGCGCTCCGCACGATCGGGGCGGACGTCGACGACGGGGGCAACTGGGCGCTGCCGTTCACGGTTCGCGGCCGCGGCCACATCCGCGGCGGCGAGGTGACGATCGACGCGAGCGGCTCCAGCCAGTTCGTCTCGGGGCTGCTCCTGGCGGCGCCGCGCTTCGACGTGGGTCTTCATCTCATCCACTCGGGCGAGCGGCTCCCCTCGGTTCCGCACATCGACATGACGGTCGAAACGCTCGCCCGCCGGGGCATCCAGGTGGAGCGCCCGTCGCCGAACGAGTGGGTCGTTCCGGCCGGGGTTCCGCGGGGGCGGGATGCCGCCATCGAGCCCGATCTCTCCAACGCCGCCCCGTTCCTCGCCGCGGCGCTGCTGACCGGCGGGTCCGTCACGATCCCCGGCTGGCCGGCGACCTCGACGCAGCCCGGAGCGCTGCTGCCGGAGATCCTCTCCCTCCTCGGCGCACGGACCGGCCGCCGCGGCGGCGCGCTCACCGTGACCGGCACGGGCCGGATCGCGGGCGTCGACCTCGACCTCACGGCGGCCAGCGAGCTCACCCCGACACTGTTCGCCCTCGCCGCCTTCGCGGACGCTCCCACGACGCTCCACGGCATCGGCCACATCCGCGGGCACGAGACCGACCGCATCCAGGCGCTCATCGACAACCTGCGGGCGCTCGGCGGCGACGCGCAGGAGCTTCCCGACGGCATCCGCGTCACTCCCGTGCCGCTCCACGGCGGCCTTTGGCGCGCCCACCACGATCACCGGATCGCGACGGCGGGCGCCCTGATCGGCCTGCGCGTGCCCGGCGTCGAAGTCGACGACATCGGCACGACGGCGAAGACCATGCCCGAGTTCCCCCAGTTGTGGGCGCAGCTGCTCGACGAGCACGGATCCACCGCGGCATGACGCGGGGCGAGGGCCGGGCGTGACATGAGCTGGCTGGACGATCTCGACGACGAGCCCGAGTTCGACGAAGCCGACATTCGCGTGCGGCCGAACCCCAAGGCCAACCGTCCGCGCACCAAGCGCCGCCCCGCCCACGCCGACGCGCATATCGCGCGCGTCCTGGGCGTCGACCGCGGTCGCTACACCGTTTTGATCGACGAGGACACCGAGGACGAGCACACCGCGCTCGCGACACGGGCGCGCGAGCTGCGGAAGCAGCCGATCGTCACGGGCGACCGAGCGCGCGTCGTCGGCGACGTCTCCGGCGACGAGGGCACGCTCGCGCGCATCGTGGGCATCGAGGAGCGCACGTCGCTGCTGCGTCGCAGCGCCGACGACACCGATCAGGTCGAGCGCGTCGTCGTCGCGAACGCCGACCAGATGCTCATCGTGGTCGCAGCGGCCGACCCCGAGCCACGCCCGCGCCTCGTCGACCGGTATCTCGTCGCAGCGCTGGATGCCGGCATCCACCCCCTCCTCGTCGTCACCAAGACCGACCTCGCCGATCCGACCTCCTTCCTCGCGCACTTCGACGGGGTCGACGACCTCGTGGTGTTCACGAGCGGGCAGGACGATATGCCGACCGACGAGATCGGCCGGCACCTGATCGGCCACTCCACCGTCTTCGTCGGGCACTCCGGCGTGGGCAAGTCGACGCTCGTCAACGCGCTCGTGCCGAGCGCCGCGCGCGCCACCGGTCACGTCAACGAGGTGACGGGGCGCGGTCGGCACACGTCGAGCTCGACGGTGTCGCTGCGCTACCTCTCCCCCTCCGGGCGCGGCTGGGTCATCGACACGCCGGGCGTCCGCTCGTTCGGTCTCGGTCACGTCGACCCCGCGAACATCCTGAAGGCGTTCAGCGATCTCGCTCTCGTCGCGGAGGAATGCCCCCGCGGCTGCACGCATCTGCCGAGCGCGCCCGACTGCGCGATCGTGGAGGCCGTCGCCGAGGGCCGGCTCGGCGAGCGCGGCGCGGCGCGGCTGGACTCCCTGCAGCGCCTGCTCGAGACGTTCTCCGCCTGACGGCGTCCGCCGTTCCCGGGGCGTGTCCGTAGGCTGGATGCCATGACGCAGCTGCAGCCCGGATCCCCCGCCCCCGACTTCACCCTCGTCGATCAGGACGGCGAGGAGTTCTCGCTGCACGATCTGCGCGGCCGGAACGTCGTCCTCTTCTTCTACCCCGCCGCGATGACCCCGGGGTGCACGACGGAGGCCTGCGACTTCCGCGACTCCCTCGCCCCGCTCGAGGCGGCAGGGTACGCGGTCGTCGGGATCTCGCGCGACGAGCCGGCGAAGAACGCGGAGTTCCGCGCACGCGATGCCCTCACCTATCCCCTGCTGAGCGACCCCGACCACGCCGTCCACGAGGCCTACGGCGCGTGGGGCGAGAAGATGAACTACGGCAAGAAGATCGAGGGCGTCATCCGTTCGACGTTCGTGCTGGATGCGAACGGCACCGTGGTCCACGCCCTCACGGGCGTCAAGGCGACGGGACACGTCGCGCGCGTGCGGAAGCTCCTCGGCGTCGGCTGAGCTCAGCGCGGACGGGCGCCCGCACGCCGCACGGCGGCGAACAGCAGCACGAGTCCGACCGCAGCGGGAAGCGCCACGGCGAGGGCGAACCCGAATGCGGGCGCGGGTCCCGTGACCGCGCCGAGCGCGACGGCCAGCATCAGCAGCTGCGTCACGATTCCGCCCGACCGCCCCCACGATCGCCCCCGCGCGGTCGCGACACCGAACGCGGCGACGGCGGCCGCGCCGACAGCCGTGAGGACGACCAGGGCGATCGAGCTCGTGACGTCGGCGGTGTCACCCCCGATGAGAGCGACGATCTCCCAGCCCGCCACAACGACGAGCCCCGACGCCTCGAGCCCCAGAAGGGCGGCGGACAGGCGGTCGGGAGCGCTGGTGGGCATCGGCGAAGTCTCCTCGGTTGCACGTTCGGTTCGCGTGGCATCTCAGGCGATCCACAGCAATCCCGCCCGGGAAATCGCAGTTCACCCTTGATTCATCCGAATGTGCATGGGACGATAGATCACGCAGTGTGCTCCCACAGCGAAGTGGGGCGAGCGAATCCGCTCGCACACCCACCAGGGTATCGGACGCCCGAAGTCCCGCCCTCACCCGCACGTCACCTTCCCGCATCAAGGAGCACCCCACTATGGATTGGCGCGACAAGTCCGCCTGCCTCACGGTCGACCCCGAGCTGTTCTTCCCCGTCGGGAACACCGGGCCCGCCGTCGAGCAGATCGAAAAGGCCAAGGCCGTCTGTGCGCGCTGCACGGTGACCGAGATCTGCCTGCAGTACGCCCTCGAGACCGGTCAGGACTCGGGCGTGTGGGGTGGCCTCTCCGAGGACGAGCGTCGCGCGCTCAAGCGCCGCGCCGCCCGCGCCCGCCGCGCTTCCTGAGCCCCCTCACGTGCGCTCGAGGTAGCGCATCGGGATCTCGATCGTCACCTCGGTGCCCGATCCGACCAGCGTGTGCCAGTCGATCGTGCCGCTGAGCTCGCCCTGGATGAGGGTGCGTACGATCTGCGTGCCGAGGCCGCGCCCGACCTGACCCTCGGGCAGCCCCACGCCGGTGTCGCGCACCTTGACGCCCAGGAACTCCGGCGTGCGCTCGGCGATGATCTCGACCTCGCCCTCGCGGTCGGCGAGACCGTGCTCGACCGCATTCGTCACGAGCTCGGTGAGCGCGAGCGCGAGCGGCGTCGCGTACTCGCTCGGAAGCGTCCCGAAACGCCCCGTCTTGAGGGTGCGGGCACGAGTGTTCGGGGATGCCGCGACCTCCGCCACGAGCTTCAGGACCCGGTCGAACACGTCGTCGAAATCGACGTTCTGAGCGAGGCCCTCCGACAGCGTGTCGTGCACGACCGCGATCGCCGACACGCGCCGCATGGCGTGGGTCAAGGCATCCCGCGCTTCGTCCGAATGCGTACGACGCGCCTGGATGCGCAGGAGGGACGCCACGGTCTGCAGGTTGTTCTTGACGCGGTGATGGATCTCACGGATCGTCGCGTCCTTCGTGATGAGCTCCTGCTCCTGGTGACGGATCTCCGTCACGTCACGGCACAGCACGATCGCGCCGATCCGGTGGCCCCGATCCTTGAGAGGGATCGTCCGCAGCGACACCGTCACCCCGCGCGCCTCGATGTCGGCCCGCCACGGGGCACGGCCGGCCATCACGATCGGCAGCGATTCGTCGAAGTCCCGCCCCTTGGGCAGGATGCCGGATGCCACTTCGAGCAGCGACTCGCCCTCGAGCTCGTCGTCGAATCCCAGCCGATTGAAGGCGGACAGGGCGTTCGGGCTCGCGAACGTCGTGATCCCGTCCACGTCGATGCGGATGAGTCCGTCGGACGCGCGCGGTGCGCCCCGGCGCGGCGACGTCGGCGCGGTGAGGTCGGGGAAGTCGGCGGCGGCGACCATGCCGAAGACGTCGTCGGCGCAGTCGTTGAAGGTGATCTGCTGCCGCGACGGCGTGCGGGCTTCGCCCAGGTTGGTGTGCCGGGTCAGAACGCCGAGGACGGTCGGGGGCGTATCCGCCGTCCCCCGCGCACGCACGATCGGCACGGCGCGCACGCGCGTCGGCGTCTCTTCGAACCAGTCCGGCGACGCGGAATCGACGATCTCGACGCGGGTGAAGGCGTCGCGCACCTGCGTGCGCCACTGGGGCCTGACGAGATCGCCGACGATGTCGCGGTAGAAGAGCGTCGCCGCGCCCGAGGGGCGCGTGTGGGCCACCGCGATGAACGAGTCGTCCGCCGTCGGCACCCAGATCACGATGTCCGCGAAGGCGAGGTCGGCCAGAAGCTGACCGTCTCCGGCGAGCCGGTGGAGCCACTCCACATCGGCCTCCGACGAACGTCCCTGGGCGTACACGAGATCGCTGAGCGTCGACACGGCACCAGCCTATTGGGCCGTGCTCAGGCGGTGCGCGCATCGCCGCGCGCGGTGCGCCGCAGGGAGAAGGCCGAGCCCTCCCGCTCCCGCTCGCGATCCCGCCGCCGCGCGCGTCCCGGCTGCGCCGGAGCGGCCGGGGGCTCGATCGCCTCGCCGACGAACCTCCGGACCGCCCCGGCGAGCGCAGAGCGGCCCGCGACGTCGGCGACCGGTCGGGCGGCGAGGGTCGCGGCATCCGCCGCCTTCGGGTCCCACGGCACGAACCACACGTCGCGCGCGGACGCGTACCGCTCGAGCGTGCGTCGCACCTGACCACGTGCGTCCATGCCCAGGGTCGCGGTGCGGGTCTTGTTGACGACGACGCGCACAGGACGCGCGCCGATGACGGCGCGCAGCTCGGCGTGCGCGCGGATGAACCGGGAGACGCCGACCGGGTCGGCCGCGACGACCGCCACGACGACATCCGCCGCCTCGAGCGCCGCCAGCGTCGCCGCGTTGCGGCGCGGGCCGTCCAGATCGCTCACGATCTCCTCGTCGCGCTCGAGGGATGCCGCGACGTCGACGACGATGTCGTCCGCCCATTCCCGCGTCTGCTCGAGCGCGGCGCTCACACGCGCGTGCGAGAGCTCGGGCCATCGCGCGGGGCGGTTGATGCCGGTGAGCACGTCGATCTCGCCGAGCGGACTCGCGATCCGGGCGAGCTCCGCCGTCGTCAGCGTGCCGCGGCCGGCTTGACGACACGCGGCGGCGAAGCCCGGGCCCTCGTCGGCGAGCCCCGTCATCATGGCGATCGACGGGGCGTGCGCGTCGGCATCCACGAGCCCGACGCGTCGTCCGTCGCGCGCGAGCTCGCAGGCCAGCTCGATCGCGATGCGGGTACGCCCCGGCGCGCCGGCCGCGCCCCAGACGGCGATGATGCGCCCGCGCGGGCGCTCGGGGGCGGATGCGTCGACGGCGACCGCGGCCAGCAGGTCGTCCGCAGCCACGTCGGGCGCGTACGACGCGACGCCGAACACGGCGGCGGTACGACGGGCGGCGGGGGTGTCGCAGAGCGCGGCGATGCGCACGCCGAACCGGTCGCAGACGGCCACGAGGTCGGCCGTCAGTGCGTCCCGCTCGGCATCGACGACGAGGACGTCCGCGCGGGCGAGTGCACCGAGGACCTCGGCGGCTTCGCGCCCCGCGATCGCATCGACGGCAGCGGCGGCGGGCGCCGACCGGTCGACGACCGCCGCGATCGACGCGCCGGCATCCTGCAGCAGATCCGCCAGCTCGCGGCCGCGGGCCCCGGCTACGGCGACGACGACCGACGGTGCGGAGCGGCCGGCGCCCCGGGCGGCTGCGCTCATCGCCCGGCCGCCGCGGTGGGAACGATCGACAGGCTCGCACCGCCCGAGATCGCCGCGAGGGTGTCGGGGACGTCGGCGCGCCCGATCACGAGTTCGACGGCAGGTCCCGCCGATCCCATCATCGACTCGTCGCTCGTCACAGAGACGACGGTCGCGGTGGGGACGAGGATGCGCGGCGCGTCGAACGTGCCGCGCTCGAGCTGCGGTGCGGCCCAGACCTCGACCGTCGAGCCGGGCGCGACGGCGGCGGGGATCTCCGTCGCGCTGTGCACGACGACCCGTGTCGTGCGCGCGCTCTCGGCGGCGCCGACGGCTCCCCGCGGGACGAGCTCGCCCGCCGTGATCGTGCGCGTCGCGATCGAGCCGGGCTCGAGCGTGGCGGGTGTCGCGTACGCGTCCTCGAGCTGGCCGAGCGCGACGTCCACCACGCGCAGATCGTCCGACCCGACCGTGTCGCCGGGCACGAGCGTGCGCGCCGCGGCGAAGACCGGGACCGTCTGACGCGCCGCGGCGACGACGAGCCAGACCCCGACGACGCTGACGACGACGAGGAGGATGCCGAGGAGGAACCGGATGTCGGCCCAGAATGCACGCGGGCGGGGACGCGCTGAGGTGTGGTCGCTCATGACCCCATCGTGACGCGCCGGCGGCCCGCGCGCCCGGGTTATCCACAGGCTGGCGCCGCGCCCGGAAGAGCGTCCGACGCGGCGCATAATTGCCTCATGCCCGAATCCCGCACGCCCGAACCTCCGACATCGGAACCCGCGGATACCGGCGACCGTCTCTACACCCCCGCGGAGGTCGCGGAGATGCTGCAGCTCTCGGTCGACGAGGTGATCGCGCTCGTCCTCGATGCGCGGCTGCGCGGCGTCAAGGTCGGATCGCCGGCTCGCTGGCGCGTCGAGGCCGCGAGCGTCGAGGGCTACCTCGACGACCAGGCCGAGGAGGCGCGGCGGATGGCGCTGTGGCGCGAGTCGAACGCCGCCAGCTTCCCCGAGCTGTGGGGGCGCGGCGCGGTGCGCCGGGGGGACTGAGTCAGTCGAGGTCGGATGCCTCGGCGAGGCGCACGAGGACGATCGCCGCGAACGGGACCACCCGGTACCCGGTGACGTTCTCCGCGCGCCTCGGGGCGCCGCGGTCGTGCACCGCGAGATCGAGATGATCCGCGCCCGCGCGGTCGATCGTGCCCGCGAGCTCCCGCCCGTCGCTCGTCTGCACGGTGACGGCGACGCGGCGGCGGACGAGGTCGCGCAGGACGAAGCCGAGCCCCATGCGCTGAGCGAGCGCCGGACCGGGGTCCGCCTCGCGCACGCTCACGAGCACGGCATCCATCGGCGCGCCGATCCCCGTGAGGGCGCTCAGCGGCACGATCACCGCCTGTGCGCCGAGCGGTCCGCCCGCCGGCGTCGACACGGCCGCGAACCAATCCGCGCCGACGCGGGCGATCCGCCCGATGACGGTCGTTCCGTCGGCGAGGTGCGCGGCGACCTCCCGCGGCTGCCGAGACAGGGCGACGAGGCGCTCGCGCAGCACGACACGCGACAGCCGCAGCCGTTCGGCCTCGGTGTCCAGCGCGGCGCGCTCGGCCTCCCATTCGGAGTCGAGCTGATCTTCCAGGTCTTCGAAGAAGCGATCCCAGCGCACCCCGCGAGCGTACGTCGGCGGGCGGGACGCGCGCGTCGACTATCCACAGGTGAGGGGATTCTCATCCCACGGCACCCTCTCGCGTGTTGTACTCGGTTCCGTCGACACGGGAGCCGGTCCCGATCGACACGATTTCGGCCGAAGGAGGTCGCCATGGTCCCGCCGAATCCCGGTACCGCACGCCGCGGGGCGCGTTCGTCCTCGGCGCTCGAGGTCGCGGAGTACTTCGCGCCGCAGCGGACGCCGACAACGAACCTGCCCGACCCCGTGCCGCTGCTCGCGAACCTCACGATCGGCGTCCTGGAGGTTCTGGCGGGCGTCCGCGAGGTCGATCAGCTCGCCCGCTGGCTCGGCGAGGATGCCTACCGTGCGCTGCTGACCCGCGCCAACCTGTCCGCGCGGGCGCGCAACGCGCGCGGCGTCACACCGGCCCGGCCGGCGTACCGCATCATCTCGACGCGCTGCTCCTCGCCGGCGGACGGCGTCATCGAAGGCGTCGTGATCACGGCCGGCCCGGCGCGCACGCGCGCCGTCGCCGTGCGCCTCGAGGGCTGGGACGGCCGTTGGCGCGCCACCTCCCTCGCCGCGCTGTGACACGAGCCGGGTCAATGCTGCGCAGCAGCGTTGAGGCGGCTGCGTGTCAGGTTGAGTAGCCGCGCTCGTGTGCGCGGCGTATCGAAACCTCCCACACCCCCGCCACCGAGCGCCCGGGCCACGGCCCGGCCAACAAGCGCCGAGGCCACACCCCGGTGATCGAGTGCCGGCGCGCAGCGTCGGTGTATCGAGATCACTGCCGATACGACGCGAGGAAGTTGCCGAGCCGCTCGATCGCCTCGGTCAGCACGCGCGCCTCGGGCAGCGTGACGATCCGCAGGTGATCCGGTGTCGGCCAATTGAAGCCCGTCCCCTGCACGAGCAGCACGTGCTCGGCGACGAGGAAGTCGTACACGAGCTTGGCGTCGTCGCGGATCTCGTACACCTCGGGATCCAGGCGCGGGAACGCATACAGCGCCCCCGCGGGCTTGTGGCAGGACACGCCGGGGATCGCTTCGAGGCCCTGCCACGCGGCATCCCGCTGCTCGTGCAGCCGCCCCGTCGGCGCGATGAGCGCGTCGATCGACTGCACGCCCGACAGCGCCGCCTGCACGGCATGCTGCGCCGGGACGTTCGGGCACAGACGCGTCGAGGCGAGCAGCTGGATGCCTTGGAGGAACCCGGCCGCGTGCGCCTTCGGCCCCGTGATGACCATCCATCCGGAGCGGTAGCCCGCGACGCGATAGGTCTTGGACAGCCCGTTGAAGGTGAGGCACAGCAGATCGGGCGCGAGGGTCGCCAGCGGGACGTGCTCCGCGTCGTCGAAGAGGATCCGATCGTAGATCTCGTCGGAGAGGAGGAGGAGCTCGTGCTCGCGCGCGATCTCGACGATGCCCTGGAGGACCTCGCGGGAGTAGACGGCGCCCGTCGGATTGTTCGGGTTGATGACGACGATCGCCTTGGTGCGGTCGGTGATCTTCGCGCGGATGTCCTCGAGCGAGGGCTGCCAGCCGTCCTCGTTGTCGCAGAGGTAGTGGACGGGCGTGCCTCCGGCGAGGCTCGTCATCGCCGTCCAGAGCGGGTAGTCGGGCGCGGGGATGAGGACCTCGTCGCCCGTGTCGAGAAGCGCCTGCATCGTCATCGTGATGAGCTCGGAGACGCCGTTGCCGAGGTAGACGTCGTCGGGGTCGAACTTCGGGAAGCCGGGGACCTCCTCGTAGCGGGAGACGACCGCGCGGCGCGCCGACATGATGCCGCGGCTGTCGCTGTACCCGTGCGCGTGCGGCACGGCCTCGATCATGTCGCGCACGATCTGGTACGGCGCCTCGAACCCGAAGATCGCAGGGTTGCCCGTGTTGAGCTTGAGGATCCGGTGCCCGTCGGCCTCGAGCCGGTCGGCCTCGACCAGGGCGGCCCCGCGGATCTCGTAGAGGACGTCCTTGAGCTTGGTCGACTGGTCGAGGATGCGCGGGGTCATCCGATCAGGATATCCCCGCGGCATCCGGGCCAATCGCCGCCCGCTGGACCGTCCGGACGGGCAGATCTCGACACACCGCGCGACGCGCGGCACTCGATCTGAGTCGCAGCCGGGTCACCGCCGCTGCGGGGCCGTGACCCGGCTCGACTCACTTCTTCTTGCCCGCGGCGCGGCGGTCGGCGCGGTTCTGGGGGGCGGATGCCGGGGAGCCCTCCGTCCGCTGACCGAACGCACCCCGGGGCGCTTCCGCCGCGGGAGCCGCAGGGGCTGCGCTCGCGGCCTGGCGGAGCTTCGACGTCACCGCCTGCTGCACCTGCCCGCGGTCGTTGCGCACCTCGACGTCGCCGCCCTCGCCGGGCGCCGTGTATTGGAGCTTCTGCGCCTCGACGGACGGAGCCTGCAGACCCTTGGCCTGGACCTCGCTCTCGACCTGGCCCTCGCCCTGCTGACGCACCTCGACGTCGAGGTTGTAGAGGAAGCCGACGGACTCCTCCTTGATCTGCCCCATCATCGCCTGGAACATCTGGTAGCCCTCGCGCTGGTACTCGATCAGCGGGTCGCGCTGGGCCATCGCGCGCAGGCCGATGCCGTCCTTGAGGTAGTCCATCTCGTACAGGTGGTCGCGCCAGCGACGGTCGAGCACCTGCAGCACGACACGGCGCTCCAGCTCGCGCATCGCGGGCGTGCCGAGCTTCTCCTCGCGGGCGGCGTAGGCGATCTTCGCGTCGGAGAGGATCTCGCGCTTGAGGATCTCGGGCGTGACGCGCCCCTTGTTGCCGCTCTCCGCGACGACCTCGTCGATCGTGACGCTCACGGGGTACAGGGTCTTCAGCTCCGTCCAGAGCGCGTCGAAGTCCCAGCTCTCGGTGTGGCCCGACCCGGTGTGGTCGTCGATGACGGCGCTGATGGCGTCTTCGATGAAGTGGTCGACGCGCCCGGAGAGGTCGTCGCCCTCGAGCATGTGACGACGGTCGGCGTAGATCGCCTCGCGCTGCCGGTTGAGGACATCGTCGTACTTCAGGACGTTCTTGCGGATCTCGGCGTTGCGGGCCTCGACCTGGCTCTGCGCACTCTTGATGGCGCGCGAGACCATCGTCGACTCGATCGCGACGTCGTCGGGGAAGTTCGTGCGCGCCAGGATCGCCTCCGCGGCGCCGGACTGGAAGAGGCGCATGAGGTCGTCGGTGAGCGACAGGTAGAAGCGGCTCTCGCCCGGGTCTCCCTGACGGCCCGACCGTCCGCGCAGCTGGTTGTCGATACGGCGCGACTCGTGGCGCTCGGTGCCGAGGACGTAGAGACCCCCCGCCTCGACGACCTTCGTCGCCTCCTCGGCGACGGTGTTGCGCTGGGCCGTGTACACGGCATCCCACTCCGCCTCGTACTCCTCGGGCGTCTCGACGGGGTCGAGGCCCTTGGCCTTGAGCTCCTGCACGGCGAGGAACTCGGCGTTGCCGCCGAGCATGATGTCGGTGCCGCGGCCGGCCATGTTGGTGGCGACGGTGACGGCCCCCAGGCGCCCCGCGCGGGCGACGATCTCGGCCTCGCGCGCGTGGTTCTTCGCGTTCAGGACCTCGTGCTTGATGCCCTTCTTGGCGAGCAGACGCGAGAGGTACTCGCTCTTCTCGACCGAGACGGTGCCGACGAGCACGGGCTGGCCGCTCTCGTGGCGGCGGGCGATGTCCTCGACGACCTGGGCGAACTTCGCCGGCTCGTTCTTGTAGACGAGGTCGGACTGGTCCTTGCGGATCATCGGCTTGTTGGTCGGGATCGGCACGACGCCGAGTTTGTAGGTCGACATGAACTCGGCCGCCTCGGTCTCGGCGGTGCCGGTCATGCCGGCGAGCTTGTCGTACAGGCGGAAGTAGTTCTGCAGCGTGACGGTCGCGAGCGTCTGGTTCTCGGCCTTGACCGGCACGGCCTCCTTCGCCTCGATGGCCTGGTGGATGCCTTCGTTGTAGCGTCGCCCGACGAGGATGCGCCCCGTGTGCTCGTCGACGATCATGACCTCGTCGTTCATGACGACGTAGTCGGTGTCGCGCTTGAAGAGGGCGAGAGCTTTGATCGAGTTGTTGAGGAACGAGATCAGCGGGGTGTTCGCCGACTCGTAGAGGTTGTCGATGCCGAGGTAGTCCTCGACCTTCTCGATGCCGGGTTCGAGGACGCCGATCGTGCGCTTCTTCTCGTCGACCTCGTAGTCGACGCCCGCCTCGAGGGTCTTCGCGATCTTCGCGAACTCCACGAACCAGCGGTTCGCCTCGCCCGAAGAGGGGCCGGAGATGATGAGGGGCGTGCGCGCCTCGTCGATGAGGATCGAGTCGACCTCGTCGACGATCGCGAAGAAATGGCCCCGCTGGACGAGGTCCTGCTTCTGCCACGCCATGTTGTCGCGCAGATAGTCGAAGCCGAACTCGTTGTTCGTGCCGTAGGTGATGTCGGCGTCGTACTGCTGACGGCGCACGTCCGGGGTCTGGCCCGCGACGATCGTGCCCGTCGTCATGCCGAGCGCACGGTAGACGCGGCCCATGAGCTCGGACTGGTACGACGCGAGGAAGTCGTTCACCGTGATGACGTGGACGCCCTTCGCAGCGATCGCGTTGAGGTATACGGCGAAGGTCGCCGTCAGAGTCTTGCCCTCACCGGTCTTCATCTCGGCGATGTTGCCGAGGTGCAGCGCCGCGCCGCCCATGATCTGGACGTCGTAGGGCCGCTGACCCAGTGTGCGCTTGGCGGCCTCTCGGACCGCGGCGAACGCCTCCGGCATCAGCTTGTCGAGCGACTCGCCGGCCTCGTGGCGGGCCCGCAGCTCCGCCGTCTCGCCACGCAGCTCCTCGTCGGTGAGCTGCGCGTAGTCCTCTTCGAGGGCGTTCACGGCCTTCACGACCTGCTGGAGCCTGCGAAGGATGCGTCCTTCACCGGCGCGGAGCAGTTTCTCGAGCGGGCTGGCCACGGAGGATCTCCATCTGTCGGATGCGGGCGGCGTCACGGTCTCCCGGCGCTGCGCACGGGAGGCACAGCACAACGGCCCATGTTACCTGTCCGTGACTTTGATTCGCCTGTGCGCCGAATTGTCCTGTGCGCCGAATGTCTTGTACGCCGACTCGTCCTGCGCGCCGGGAATCGGCTGTGCACCGCACCGCGGCCGGTCGGTCGCCCCGGACGCCGCATAGGATCGAGCCATGGCCGGTTTCTGGGGCGCACGCAAGAAGGAGCGCGAGCAGCTCGCCGCGCAGGATGCCGAGTTCGGGCGCCGCGCCGACGCGGCCCTCGTCGCAGCCGACGAGCGGCTGCGCACGACGCAGGACGAGCTCGCCTTCGCCGAGATCGAACTGGGCTCCGACGCGACACGCGACCTCCGCGATGCGCTGACGGCCGTCCGCACGCATCTGCGCGAGGCGTTCCAGCTCAACCAGCTGAACCACGACGAGATCCCCGACACCGCCGAAGAGGCGCGCACGCGCAACACCCGCATCATCCAGCTGTGCGATTGGGCCGAAGACCTCCTCGACGATCGGCTCTCGGCCCTCGCCAGTCCGGTCGAGCGCGCGCGTCGCGCGCCCGAGATCATCGACGGCATCCGAGCGCAGGTCGCTCGCGACGCCGAGCGCATCCCGCGCATCGAGACCGCGCTCGCGCGCCTCGGGGAGAGGTACTCCCCCGACGCCCTCCGCAAGATCGCCGGCAACACCCGCGAGGCCGCGCAGCTGCTCGAGTTCGCGACGCACGGCGCCGACGTCTCGACCGCGCGGCGCGAGAGCGGCCAGCGCGAGCAGGCGAACCTCGCCCTGGAGACGGCGATCGAGGCCGGCCGCCGCGCGACGACCCTCCTCGACGCCGTCGACGCGTTCGAGGTCGAGGCGCTGCGCGCCGAGTCGACGCTGGATGCCATCGTCGAAGACTCGCGCGACGACCTCGCCGCCGCGCGAGACCTCCGCGCCGTCCCCGCCGTCGCCACCGCGATGACGACGCTCGAGCAGGAGCTCGGCGCGCTCACCCCGGCCGGATCCAAGCCCGACCCCTTCAGCGAGCTGACGCGCCTGCGCGCCGCGAACGCGGCCCTCGACTCGGCCGTGGCGAAGGCGCGCGAGCGGGCGGAACGCCCCGTGCCGCCCGAGGGACACGTGCGGCACGCGATCGACGACGCCGACCGCCAGCTCGGCGTCGCGCGCAGCGTCATCTCGGGCCACCGCGGCTGGATCGGCGCCGACGCGCGCACCCGTCTCGCGGAGGCGGAGCGGCTCAGACTGGATCTCGCGCAGCTCGCCGCGACCCCGATCGGCGAGGACGATCGCGAGCAGGCCCTCGCCGACGCACGTCGCTGCGGGCAGCTCGCGGCCGAAGCCCTGCAGCTCGCGCAGCGCGACATCGACTCGTCACGGCCGAACGACGGCGGCTGGGGCGGGCAGGGTGGCGGCGGACGGCGCGGCGGTGGCGGCGACATCGCCAGCGGCATCCTGGGCGGTCTCGTGATCGGCTCGATCCTCGACGGCATCTTCGACTGACGCGCGCGGGTTCGGTTCGCACGAATCATCCTCACGGCGGACGTCACGCCGGCCCGCGTCCCGTAGGTTCGAGTCAGACGCCCCATCCCCCATGAGGAGAACCGATGCTCGTCTGGCGCCGCTGGATCTTCCCCCTTCTCTTGCTCGTCGTCTGCGCCGCGATCGCGACCGCGCTCGTGAAGCTCGCCTTCTTCCCGGATCGAACGGATGCCGCGTCGATCGCCCCCGGGGGCGAGGTGACCGCGCCCGTCGTCACGGCGGAACGAGGGAGCATCACCTCGGTCCTCACCGTGGACGGGACGGTCGCCCGCGACGAGGCGATCACCGTGCGGGCTCAGGTCGAGGGCACCGTCACCGCGGTCGCGGTGAGCGCCGGACAGAGCGTCGCGGCCGGGCAGGTCCTCTTCACGGTCAAACAGGTCGAGACGGAACGCCGGATCGACGTCACCGCCCCCGAGGCAGGCGACCTCACCTCGTTCGAACTCGTCGCGGGGCAGTCCGTCGCGCTCGGCGCGGAGGTCGCGAAGCTCAGCCCCGCACGCTTCCACGTCGTGGGCAAGGTCGATCCGGTGCTGCTCTATCGGTTGGTCGGTGCTCCCACCGACGCGCAGGTGACGATCCAAGGCGGCCCGGCACCCTTCACCTGCACCGGGCTGCGCGTCCAGGTCGCCGAAGACGGCACGACGAGCATGGTCTGCGCCGTCCCCGGCGACCAGCAGGTGTTCGCCGGCCTCAAGGCGAGCCTCGTCGTCCAGATCGGCACCGCGACCGACGTCCTCGTCGTGCCGGTGACGGCGGTCACCGGCGGCGCAGGCACCGGCACGGTCTGGGTCGACGCCGGCGGGGCCGCCGAGGAACGCGCCGTCCAGCTCGGCCTCACCGACGGGACATCCGTCGAGGTCACAGGCGGCCTCGATGAGGGCGAGACCGTCCGCCAGTTCGTCCCGGGAACGACCGCGGGCACCGAACCGGTCTGCTACGACGACGGCGTGGGAGGCACCTACTGCGAAGCCCCCGGGATGAACTGGTGAGCCTCGTCGCACTCCGCGGCGTCACGAAGCACGTCCGCCTCCCCGACGACACGCGCCTGGACATCCTCCGCGGCATCGACCTCGAGGTGGGTGGCGGTGACCACGTCGCGATCGTCGGACGCAGCGGATCGGGGAAGTCGACACTCTTGAACATCCTGGGCATGCTCGACCTCCCCTCGAGCGGGTCGGTCGAGTTCCGGGGGCGTCCGATCGTGCAGGAGTCCGGACGGCGCATGCGGCGAGGCGCCCTCGACCGACTGCGCGGGCAGGAGGTCGGCTTCGTCTTCCAGCAGTTCAACCTCCTTCCGGGGCGAACAGCGACCGACAACGTCGCCATGCCGCTCGGATACGCCACCGGGCGACCGTTCTGGCGCCGTCGCCGCCTCGCGGAAGAGATGCTCGACCGCGTCGGCCTGAGTCATCGTCTGGAGTCGCCGCCCGAGCAGCTCTCCGGCGGCGAGCAGCAGCGCGTCGCGATCGCGCGCGCGCTCGTCCGTCGACCCGCGCTGATCCTGGCCGACGAGCCGACAGGGGCGCTCGATGTGGACACGGGCGAGGCGGTGATGGGCCTTCTCGATGAGATCGCATCGGAGACGGAGGCGGCCCTCGTCACGATCACTCACGACCTGCACGTCGCAGCGCGGGCGCGCCGCCACTATCGCCTCGACATGGGCGTGCTCAGCGAGGTCGACCTCGACGCGGCATCCCGCGGGACCGCCCTCGGCGCCGTCACCGGAGCGACGGAGTGAGTGGCTTCGTCGGCGCTCTCAGCGAAGCGTGGGCGGAGCTTCGCCACCACAAGCTGCGCGTCCTGCTGAGCCTGGTGGGGATCGCCGTCTCCGTCGCGGCGATCGCCGCCGTGCTCGCGCTGGGCGACTACATGCGCCAGAGCCAGGTCGAACAGTCCGACCGGTACGGCGGCCGCGAGGCGACGATCTCGGTGTCAGCGGGTCGCCTGGACGGTTCATCGATGGATTGGAAGGCAATGGATGCCGCGGTCCAGGCAGCGGCGTCGCGGTTCGGCATCGCGCACGTGACGCGCCGGGCCGACCAGCTGTCGACGACGGCGAGCGCCCAGACCGTCGACTACGTCCGGCCGGTGACGGTGCGTCTCGCCGACCCGGAATACGCCCTGATCCACCGGACGGAGCTCTTCGCGGGCCGGTGGTTCGACGCGGCCGACGCGCACTGGCTCGCGCCGCCGATCGTCCTCAGCCAGCCGCTGTGGCAGGCGCTCGGCGCGCCCTCCCTCGGCGCCCACCCGACCGTCGACCTCGTGGGGCCGCTCGCCGGGACCTATCGGGTCGTCGGCGTGACACCGTCGCAGTGGCAGGGCGACACCGAGAAGGCCATCACGCTCCTGCCCGGCACCTACCTCGCACACACCGAGAATCTCGCCCCCGGCGATTCCCTCACCTGGGAGCTCTGGGTCGGCCCCGACCACGTCAACGCCATCGGACCCGAGCTCGCCGCACAGCTGCGCGCTGCGGTCGGAACCGACGTGCAGGTGAGCGTCACCCGCTCGGACTGGGCCACGCGCCCCGAAACTCAGCAGAGCGCCCAGATCTTCGAGCTCACGACAGGACTGATCGCGGGTCTCGTGCTCCTCCTGGGCGGCCTCGGTCTCGTCAACATCCAGCTCGTCGCGATGCGGCAGCGCATCCGCGAGATCGGCGTTCGGCGCAGCTTCGGCGCGACGAGCGCACGGATCTTCACGACGGTCCTGTTCGAGAACGTCGTCGCGACGGCCTTCGCGGGCATCGCCGGCATCGCCCTCGCGATCATCGTGCTGCGGATCCTGTTCTCCCTCGACGTGCTGCCTCCGCTGCAAGACGTCCCGCCGTTCCCGCTGCGCGCCGCGCTCATCGCGCTCGCCGCGGCCGTCGGGATCGGCGCGATCGCCGGCTTCCTCCCTGCTCTCGCCGCCGTCCGGGCGAAGGTCATCGACGCGTTGCGCATCTGAGCCACCCGATGCCCGACGCGAGAGGTCGCGACACGCGGTGCATCGTCGATCGGATGCGGCGTGTCGCGGCCCCTCGCGGTGACGCGCCCACACGCGGAACGGGGGCCGGATGCCTCGGCATCCAGCCCCCGTTCTTCACAGCTCAGGAGGCGAGTTCCTCCTCCGCGGCGGGCGGCGCGCTCGCGAGGAGCGAGATGACGCCGTAGTCCCAGCCCTTGCGGCGGTAGACGACACTCGGGTGGTCCGTGCGCGCATCGATGAAGAGGAAGAAGTCGTGCCCGACGAGCTCCATACGGTCGACGGCCTCCTCGACCGTCATCCACTCGGCGTCGAAGTTCTTCGTGCGGATGACGACGGGCGTGTAGTCGTCGTCGGCGTCGCTCTCGCCGATGATCGGCACCTCACCGGTTGCGACGGCGCGAAGGACATCGACCGACGCGGGCTGCACATCGATGCCGGCGAGCGAGCCGCTCCCCTTGTCGAGCTTCGCGCCGCGGGGGTGGTTGCGCGCGTCGACGCGCTTGTCCTTCGCGCGGCGCAGCTGTTCGGCGAGCTTGTCGACCGCGAGGTCGAGTGCGACGAACTTGTCGCCGTCCGTCGCTTCCGCGCGGACGACCGGCCCTTTGCCGGTCACGGTGAGCTCGACCGTCTCGTCCTCGCGACTGCCGTTGTGGTACGCGCGGTGGGTGACCTTGACATCGAGACGCTGCGCGCGCGGCGCCAGGTTCTCGATGCGGACGGACTTCTCTTCGGCGACGGTGCGGAACCTGTCCGACACGCTCACACCCACGCCGACGATGCTGGTTTCCATCCTTGACCTCCTTGTTCCGGCTCTCCCGGTCAAGGGAGAACCTGAGTTCGCCTTGGTCCCTCCCACGCTATCGGGGCGCCTCCGAGATGTCACCTGCCATTTCCCGTGACTAACGCCTGCGTGTGCTCTGCGCCGGCTGTGGCCGAGCGGCGAGGGGTGGATGCCACGGTCGCCGCCCCCAGGACATGCGCGCCCGCCGCGGTCAGTGCCCGCGTCGCCTCGCCCAGAGTCGCGCCCGTCGTCACGACGTCGTCGATCACGATGACGCGGAGCCCCGCCGCGGCCGGCGTGTGCATCGCCTCCGCGACCCGGGCGCGCATCGCCCCTGCGACGTTATCCGCGCGCTCCGCGCGCCCGAGCCGGCGCTGATCGGCCGCGCCCGCTCCGACGACCAGGAGCCGTCGGAGCGGGAGGTGCGCACGCCGCGCGATCGTCTCGACGACCCGGTATCCGCGGCGCCGCATCGCGCCGGGCGAGGTCGGAACCGGCACCAGCACGACCGGGCCCGCGCTCGCCGCGGCGAGCGCGGCCTCGACCGCCGCGCCCAGCGCGGGGGCGAGCGCGCGCAGCAGCCCCGTTCGGCCGTCCTCCTTCGCCGCCCGCAGGATGCGGGCGGCGACGCCCTCGAACGCGAGCCCGGACGAGACGCGCAGGCCGTCCGCACTCCGCGTGAGCACGCGGGGCGCAAGCGTGGCCCGACACGCCGCGCACAGCGGCGTGTCGGGCGCGTCGCACCCCGCGCACCAGGTCGGGAAGACGAGCGAGAGAGCGGCGCTGAGGGAGGCGTGCGCGAGCGACGCGACGTCGGTGGGCGGGGGTGTCATCCCGCCATGGTGCACGGCGCGAAGCCGCGCGCAGCGGGCGCGGGCCGCATCTGTGGAGAGCGATTCTCGCGCCTGTGGAGAGCGGTTCCGTGCGGAGCCGTCAGCGGGGCGAGCCCTGCTGCACCGCGAGCACGAGGATGCCGGACGCCAGCTGCTGCCAGTTCGAGCCGCGCGGGGCGTACAGCTCGCCCGCCGCATCGCGCACCCGGATCCCGCCGGACTGACTGCCCCCCGCGATCGTGGTCACGTCCGCCACGACGCGCTGCGACGAGGAGGAGAAACCGCCGACCTCCTGCGTGAACAGGCGGGAGTCGCCCTGCAGCGTCGTCGTGAGTGCGAGGTCGTTCGATCCGGTCCACGCGAGCGCCGTCGACGGGCCCGGGAGGATCGCGAGCACCTTCTTCTCCCCCAGCCCCGTCGGCGCCTGGGCGCGATCACGGAGGATCCCCGCGACCCACAGCGCGTAGCGGTCCCCGTCGCGCACGACCGCCGCCAGGCGCGTGCCGTCGCGCGAGACGCGTTGGGCGAGGATCTGCGAAGCCCCCGGCCACGCCGATGCGATCGAGATCTCCGCGGCATCCGGGCCGAACGCGACGACCGCGCCGGGAGAGGACTGCGGGACCGACCAGACGAAGCCGGCCGGGTCGATCGACGGCGGCAGGAGCCCGGGTCGCTGATCGACCCGATCCGCACCGTCGGCGTCGACGCGCAGGACGGCCCCGTTCGCGTCGCGCACGGCGGCGAGCACGCGGTCGGCATCCACTTCGATGTCGGTCGTCTGGAGCGCGAGGATCGACTTCGACAGCCCCGGGATCTCGACGACCGCGCCGCCCGCGAGGAACCCGAAGTCGTCGGCCGTCCGCACGAGCGGGTTCGTGTCGGCCCGTGTCTGACGCGGGGTGAGCGCCTCGGCGGTCAGCACCTGACCGTCCACGAGCATGTCGACCTGATCGATGCGCGCCTGCGTCAGAGAGGCCTCGAGCTGCGTCTGCATCCGATCCAGCGTCGTGCGGTCGAGGCTCCGCGCGCCCTCCTGCAACGAGACGGCCGCGACCCCCAGTTGCTGCGGCACCGACAGCGTCGCGAGGCGCGCCGCGTCGGTGAACGCCGTCGCGACGGCGCCGGCGAGCCAGGGGCTCGGCCCGCCGTTGACGAGCTCGGCGGCGATCCGCGTCGCGGCGTACTGCCGGGGGAACCAGCGCTCGTCCGGGACGAGGTAGGTCCACGTGGGGTCGAAGAACTGCAGCGAGTACGACCCGAAGACCGTGACGAACCGGTTGCGGTCGAGGATGATCCCCTGCGGAGCCTCCGTGATCCGCCATTGTCCGTCGGCCTGCTGGGCGAGGGTGAAGGTGAGCTCGAGCCCGGTGCTGTCACCCGTCGCCGACATCTCGCCCGTCGCATCGACGTAGGCGGACGGCGTGATGGAGAGGACGAACTCGTTCGCGGAGGTCTGCGTGAGAGTACGCTCGCCCGGGTCGTACACCGTCACACCTTCGCGCGGGTCCCATTCGGAGGAGAACTCCGGCGCGAGATACAGGTGCGCCGTGGCCCAGTTGTCGCGCGGACCCGAACCCGCCGCGATGAAGCCCTCGACGATCTGCTGCGGCGTGGCATCCTTCGCGGGAGCGTCCGGGAGGAAGACGAGGTCACCCGCGGACGCGTCGTCGGCGATGGGCTGCCCGGCGTTGACGGGCCCCGACGTCGGCAGGGCACCGCACGCGGCGAGGGTCACCACGAGCGCGGCGGCGGCGAGCGCGGCGAGGGCGCCGCGGATGTCGACACGGATCATGATCCCCCCTTCGCCGACGCGGTCGCCGGCGGCGTCGCGGTCGGCACGGTGATCGGCTGGGTGAGCCCGAGGTCGCCCATCGGCGCACCGTCGTCCCCCGGATCGACGGGAATGGGGGATGCCGCGCCGACCGGCTGCCCGTGCCGCGGCAGCGTCAGCACGAAGTTCGTGCCGCGACCGGGCTCGGACCACACCGCGAGCGTGCCGCCGTGCAGCCGCGCATCGCCGAGCGCGATCGAGAGCCCGAGGCCCGTCCCCCCGATCGTACGCTTGCGCGACGGATCGGCCCGCCAGAACCTGTCGAAGACCCGCGCGCTGTCCTCCGTCGTCATGCCGAGCCCGAAATCACGGACGCCGAGCGCGACGGCGTTCTGGTCGCTGTCCACCGAGACGACGATGGGGCGCCCTTCACCGTGTTCGATCGCATTGCCGAGGAGGTTGCGGACGATGCGGCGCACGCGGCGCGGATCCATGTCGACCGGGGAATACCCGCCCGGGGCGACGAGGCGCACATCCGTCCCGTGCTGATCGGCGAGCTGCTGCATCGATGCGATGACGTCCTCGGCGAGGTGCGCGAGGCTCGTCGGCTCGTTCTCCAGTTGCACCGAGCCCGCGTCGTAGCGGCTGATCTCGAGGAGGTCGGTCAGGAGCACTTCGAACCGCTGCACTTGAGCGTGCAGGAGCTCCGCCGCGCGCGCGGTGGTCGGATCGAACTGCTCCCGCTGGTCGTTCAGCATGTCGCTCGCCAGGCGGATCGTCGTCAGGGGCGTCCTCAGCTCGTGCGAGACGTCGGAGACGAAGCGCTGCTGGACGAGCGACAGCTCGGCCAGCTCCTTGATCTGCGACTCGATCGAGTCGGCCATGGCGTTGAAGGAGCGTCCGAGGGTCGCGAACTCGTCGTCGCCGCGCACGGGCAGGCGGACGCCCAGATCCCCGCCCGCGAGCGTCGCACTCGTCTCGGCCGCCTGCGCGATCGGCACGGTGATGGTCCGCAGCACGAACCAGGAGATCGCGCCGATCAGCAGGATCAGCGCCGCGCCGACGAGCCACAGAGTCACCTGGACGAAGCGCAGGGTCGCCGCCTCCGGCGCGAGATCGTAGGCGAAGTAGAACTCGTACGCCCCCGCCTCGGGCGGGAAGACGAGCTGCTGACCGATGACGATGCCCGGTGTGACGCCGTCCTCCGTCGGCAGCGCGATCGACTGCCACCAGCGCTGGTCCGCGTCGCGCTGCACCATGCTGCGCATCCCGGGTGTGATCATGTCGGCCTCGAGGCCGCCCTTGTTGAAGTCCTGCGGCGCGAGGGCGGACGGCTCGTTCGACACCCGGTAGGCGGCGATCATGTCCGTGCCGGACTGGCGCGTCAGCGATTGGAGCACGGCCGACATCAGCGCCTCCAGACCCGCGGAGTCGCCGTCGACCTGCGCGGCGTTCAGCGTGTCCTGCGCCGTCTCGGTCGCCCGCC
This sequence comes from Microbacterium sp., assembly GCF_017305435.1. Taxonomy (GTDB): domain Bacteria; phylum Actinomycetota; class Actinomycetes; order Actinomycetales; family Microbacteriaceae; genus Microbacterium. Next base: position 286,223 of record NZ_JAFKIP010000007.1, read on the forward strand.
CCACCGCCGCCTGCACCTGGTTCATGCGCGACTCGAACAGATCGTTCTGGATCGCGAGGGCCATCGTGACGAATCCGCCGATGATGGCGATGGCCGTCAGCCCCAGGGTGATCACGAGGGTGCGGAAGCGCAGCGACCTGCGCCACAGCTGCGTGGCGCGCTGGGGCCACGAGCGCCAATCCCGCCATCCTGCCGAGACCGGTACGGCCGTCGCGGCCGTCGCGGTCGACGTCACGATGCGCGCCTCAGACCACCGCGCCGGCGCGGTAGCCGACGCCTCGGACGGTCGTGACGATCTTCGGGTTGTCGGGGTCGATCTCGACCTTGGCGCGCAGCCGCTGCACGTGGACGTTCACGAGGCGCGTGTCCGCCTTGTAGTGGTACCCCCACACCTGCTCGAGCAGCATCTCGCGCGAGAACACCTGCTGCGGCTTGGATGCCAGTGCCACGAGCAGCTCGAACTCGAGCGGCGTCAGCGCGATCGCCGCATCCCCGCGGCGCACCTCGTGCGCAGCGACATCCACGACGACGTCGCCGACCCGCAGCGTCTCGCTCTCCGTCGCCGCACCCGGGCGCAGGCGCGTGCGGATGCGCGCGACGAGCTCCTTCGGATTGAACGGCTTGACGATGTAGTCGTCGGCCCCCGACTCGAGTCCGCGGACGACATCCGCGGTGTCCGTCCGGGCCGTCAGCATGATGATCGGCACGCCCGACTCGGCGCGGATGCGCGTGCAGATCTCGATGCCGTCCATGCCCGGCAGCATGAGGTCGAGGAGCACGAGATCGGGCCTCTCCGTCCGCCAGGCGTCGACGGCGACGGCACCGTCGGCGCAGAACACCGGCTCGAACCCTTCGGTCCGCAGCACGATGCCGATCATCTCAGCGAGCGCGGTGTCATCGTCGACGACCAGGATGCGAGAGGTCATAGGGGCGGTTACGTCCTTCGAAAGACCGGGGTAGCCGGATCGGGACCGGGTGCCGGGCGCCCGTGCGGGCGCAGGTCTACAGTATCGGACGCTCCTGAGACTGCACTGGTGAACGGGGCGGATGCCGTGGCATCCGCCCCGTTCGCGACCGCATCAGCCCTCGAGGGCCGGCAGCCGGTCGTCGCTGTTGAGCGCGCGGAACACAAGCGCGGCCAGGGCGCCGCCCACGAGCGGGGCGAGCAGGTACAGCCAGTAGGCGGCGAAGTCGAACGCACCCGTGATGGAGAGGCCGAGCGCGACGGCCGGGTTGAACCCGCCACCGGAGACGCCGCCCACCGCGACGGCGCCGACGAACACCGTCGAGCCGATCGCGAGCCCGTAGAAGGAGTTGTTGACGTTGCCCTTGCTCGTCGCGACGTTGAGCACGACGTAGACGAGGACGAACGTCCAGAACGCCTCGACGAGGAAGGCGGGGCCGACCTCGATCGCCACCGGCGCGTCCGCGGCCGGCCACAGCACGAAGCTCAGGAGCGCGGCGAGCGCACCGGCGACGAGCTGCACGACGACGTACGTCGCGAAGGTGACGGCGGAGATCGCGCCGCGGATCCAGGCGCCGAGCGAGACGGCGGGGTTCAGGTGCGCACCGGAGATGTGCCCGGTGGCGAAGACCATCACCATCAGGGCGAAGCCGATGGCGAGCGGGGTCAGGGCGCTGCCGCTGTTCACGGCACCGATGATCGCGAAGACGAAGATGAATGTGCCGACGAACTCGGCGAGCGCGTTGCGCAGGATTCCGTTCATGGATGTGCTCTCCTCAGAATGGGCCGGATCCTCCCGGCCTTCGAGACCCTACTGCACGTTCAGGGTTCTCACAGGAAGATGACGAGGCGCGTCGGCGAACTCGCCGCGGCGCGACGCCCGGACAGCCGCGATCGCGTCAGTAGCGATAGTGCTCGAGCTTGTACGGGCCGTCGACGGGAACGCCGATGTAGGCGGCCTGCTCGTCGGTGAGCGTCGTCAGGCGCACGCCGAGCGCATCCAGATGCAGGCGTGCGACCTTCTCGTCGAGGATCTTCGGCAGCACGTAGACACCGACCGGGTACTCCGCCGACTTCGTGTAGAGCTCCAGCTGGGCGAGCACCTGGTTGGTGAAGGACGCGCTCATGACGAAGGAGGGGTGCCCCGTCGCGTTGCCGAGATTCAGCAGCCGGCCTTCCGACAGCACCAGGATGCTGCGACCGGGACCTCCTGCGGGGCGGGCAGGCAGCCGGTACTCGTGCACCTGCGGCTTGATCTCGATCTTCTCGACGCCGGGCAGCGCCTCGAGCCCCGCGATGTCGATCTCGTCGTCGAAGTGACCGACGTTGCCGACGATCGCGAGGTGCTTGAGCGCCTGCAGGTTCTCCGTCGTGACGACTCGGGTGTTGCCGGTGCCGGTGATGAGGATGTCGACCTCGCCCGCGACGTCCTCCAGGCGCGCCACCTGGAAGCCGTCCATTGCGGCCTGCAGCGCGCAGATCGGGTCGATTTCGCCGACGATGACGCGCGCACCTTGACCCCGGAGCGCTTCCGCCGCACCCTTGCCGACGTCGCCGTAGCCGACGACGAAGGCGACTTTGCCGCCGATGAGGACGTCGGTGGCGCGGTTGAGGCCGTCGGGCAGCGAATGGCGGATGCCGTACTTGTTGTCGAACTTCGACTTGGTCACCGAGTCGTTGACGTTGATCGCCGGGAACAGGAGGCTCCCGGCGGCAGCGAGCTCGTACAGCCGATGGACACCGGTCGTCGTCTCCTCGGTGACGCCGAGGATGCCGCCGGCCATCCGCGTGAAGCGGTGCGGGTCGCGCGCGAGGCTCGCACGGAGCGTCTCGAGCACGATGCGGTACTCGGCGCCGTCGCCGTCCGCCGCGTCCGGCACGGCTCCGGCGGCCTCGAACTCGACACCCCTGTGGACGAGCAGCGTCGCGTCTCCCCCGTCGTCGAGGATGAGGTTCGGTCCGTCGAAGCCCTCGGCCGACCAGTCGAAGATGCGGTCGGCGAGCTGCCAGTACTCCTCGAGGGTCTCGCCCTTGAAGGCGAAGACCGGGATGCCGCGGGGCTCGTCGACCGTGCCGTCGGGGCCCACCGCGACCGCCGCGGCCGCTTCGTCCTGCGTCGAGAAGATGTTGCAGGACGCCCACCGCACCTGCGCGCCGAGAGCGACGAGGGTCTCGATGAGGACAGCGGTCTGCACCGTCATGTGCAGCGATCCGGCGATCCGGGCGCCGGCGAGCGGCTGGCTCGGACCGTACTCCTCGCGCAGCGCCATGAGGCCCGGCATCTCGTTCTCGGCGAGGCGCAGCTGGTGGCGGCCCGCGGCGGCGAGGCTCAGGTCGGCGACGACGAAGTCGTGCGCGGTGGCGGTGTGCGGCATCCCGCCATTGTCGCATCTCCGCCCGAGCTCGACACCGGCCGCGACACGCGGCGGCGGGGCGTCAGACGCGCAGCGTCTCGTGGCGGACGACCAGCCACCCCTTCGGCACCGACAGCCGATCGGTGTGCGCGCGGCAGAGGTCGTGCGCGTGCGGGTCGCCGGCCGCGCCGAGCGGGCCGAGCGCCGCCATCTGGTCGCCGTAGTCGTAGGTGAGGGTCGTCACCGCTTCGCGGGCGCAGCCCACCTTCGAGCACAGTCTGGTTCGCACCGACCTCACGGTAGTCGCGGCCGGACGCCAAGCGGTGGATGCCGCGCCGACGCACGCCGACCTAGACTGATCCCATGGTGAGGCGACGCGCGGCGACGAGGTCGGTGCGGCGTCCCGCTCGGCACGGACGTCACGGACGCGAGGACCGGAGCCCCGTCGTGCGGCCGCCGCTGCTGCCGCTCGAGACCCGGGAGGAGCGGTTCGACTTCGCCGTCGGGTCGGCCGCCGAGTTCCTGCGCAGCGCATGGCCCGAACTGCGTGACGTGAGCTTCGAGGTCGGCGCGATGCCCCCGGCATCCGACGACGACGGCATCCCGCGGTGGACGATCCATCCCGACGAGCAGCGGATCGTGCTGTACCGCCTGCCGATCGAGCGGCTCTCGCACCTGCACCGCGAAGACGATCTGCACCGGCGGATGATGATCGAGGGGGCCGTCTTCCGCGCTGCGGCGGAGTACCTCGACCGCGACCCCTGGGATCTCGGCCCCGAGCGCTTCCGCTACTTCTGAGCGGCATCCTCGCGCCGACGTGCGCGCCGACGCGGCGTACGTCAGCGCGGGTAGACCTCGATCGCGGCCGCCGCCGCGTCACCCGACGCGATCGGGTAGCCCGCCACGGCTCCCGCGCCGGCATAGACGACAGATGCCCGCACGCTCCCCGTCGGAGTGATGCGGTAGACCGTGCCGCCCTCGACCGGCACGCGGACCGTCTGGCCCTCGGCCACGGCGATCTCCTGGGCGCCGCGGCCGTCGAGGCCTTCGACCGTGACGGTCTGCGCGCCCCCGTCACCGACGAGCGACAGCTGAGGCGACGGACCGTCCGCGACCGCCACGAGGGTGGGCGCCCGCAGCACGTCCGCCGGTGTGAAGACGCCGAAGTCGCTGCCCGCGCCGAACCCCGTCGTCGTCCAGACGGCGCCCGTCACGGGGGTCGTCGCCGCGACCGTCACCGTGTACGTGCCGACGGCGAGCGTGCCGAGGTCGAGCCGCAGCGGGATTCCGGCGAGGAGCGGCAGAGTCTGCGCGGATGCCACGGCTCCGCCGTCGCCCGTCACGGTGACGGTCGCGTCGCCCGCGGACGCGGGGGCGAGCAGGACCAGGCGCGTGGGCGTATTGCTCGCTCCGGGATCGCCCGGCGGCGCCGTGACGGGCACCGCGGGGATCACGAGCTCGGCCGTCGGAGCGCCGAGCGCGGCGATCTGATCGACCCCTCCCGGGTTGAGGACGCGCGTGAGGGTCGCCTGCAGCGACGCACGGACGGGCGCCTGCGCGGAGGTGACCCGCACGACGGGATTCTCCTCGCCGAGCGCGAGCGCGGCGAGCGGGATGACGCGCTGGGTGCGCGCGGCGACGACGATGTCCTTCCCTGCCGCCGGGGTCTGCGCGCCCGTCGCGCCGTAGACGGCGAGCGTCACCCGGGCGGCGACGTCGCCGGGGTTGGCGAGCACGACGAGATCTCCCGCGCCCGTCGTGCCTGACCCTCCGACGAGCCAGGCCTCCATGGCGGCGCGGGTGCACCCCTCGGCGGCGAAGCCGACGAGGTCGGATGCCGCGACCTGGGCGGAGCCCGCCCCAGCGAGGTCGGCGGGGTCGGTGGATGACGCGGGCGGAGTCGCCGTCAGGGCCGCGGGGCCCGCCCCGCCGCTGACGTCGGCGGGCGTGAGCAGCGCGTCGGCGAGATCGGCACCGCTCGTTGCGCCGGCGGTGACCTGCTGCGGAGCGCCGTCGGTGAGGAGGGACGCCTGCGTGGCATCCCGACCCGCTGCGAGCAGCGGCCCGCTGCACACGGCCACGGCCGGCGCTGCCGGCGGCTGGGCCTCCACGCGGATGGGGTCGTGCGCGCGCCCCGGGAGGTCGACGAAGGCGAGGCCTGCGACGCCGACGACGACCACCGCGGCGAGGACCGCCCCGCCGGCGATCTGCGCCGTGCGTACGGGATTCAGGCGCATCAGCTCTCCCCCGCTTCCGGGTCGTCCGTCTTCGGCGCGGTCGGCGCATCGTCCACCTGGGATGCCTGGGATGCCTCGGCCACCTGGGATGCCTCGGCGGAGGCGGCATCCCGCGGAACGGTCGTCACGACCCGGCGCACGCGGCGTCGCGGACGCCCGACGACGCGCGGGCGCCGGCGCGCCTCCTCCAGCGACCGCCGCGTCGGCAGGGCGAGCAGGAGCGCGGCCAGCACGATCCCCGCCTGGACGAGCGCGATGCGCCACGCGTCCCCGGTGCCGGCGCCGGCGTCGGCGCGGTCGGCGACCTCCCCCGTGATCCGCCACAGCTTGCCCTTCGCCGTCTCGCCGACGACCTCGAGGTCGGCGCGCTGATCGAGAGCGGTCTCGGCGACGAGACGGAACGCGCGCGCGGCATCCGAATCGGCGCCGTCGCCGAGCACCACGAAGGCGATCCCGTGCGCGGCCAGGTCGGGAACGGCCGAGCCGTCGGGGTCGGCGACGAGAGCGGCGACGAGAGCGGCGGTGCGCTCGTCGCCGGCATCCGGAGCCGAGCGGGACGTGCGGAGCGTGGTCTGCCCGCCGAGCGATGCCGTCCCGCCCCACACGACATCGGCGACCACCGCGCCGTCGGCGGTGGGGGTCATCACGAAGGTCGCGGTCGACAGTCCGCCGCGGCCTTCCGCCTCGACGTAGGCGGGCAGGGTGCTCGTCGTGCCCTGCGTGACCGCGGCGGCGCCGCGGAGCGGGGCGGTCAGGGCCGGCACCGCGCTCAGCGCGAGCGCCGCCATCGTGACGACGGCGAGCGTGCCGCGCACGCGCGCCCCCGCACGCTCCACGCCGCGGATCGCGTCGAGGGCGAGCGCGACGGCGCACAGAGCCGCGATCCAGTACAGGCTGAGGGCGGCGCCCGGGAACAGCGTCACCGCATCCGGACCGTCGGATGCCACGGCCACCCCGATCGCGACGGCGGCCGAGCCGAGGCCCGTGAGCGCCGTGATCGCGAGGACGAGGGCGGGGATCGAGCGTCCGAGGACGAGACCCGCGACCGCGAGCACGAGGACGGGGGCGACGAGCAGCGGCGTCCACATCGCGACGATGCCGGGGAGGAACGCCCCCCAGCCGTCGGTGACCGGGAAGCCGAGCGCGAGCAGCATACGCCGCGCAGCGTCGGCGCCGGCCGGGTCCGCGAGCGGAACCCCCGGGTCGGCCAGCAGCGCCCAGGGCTCGCCCGCGCCGAGCCGCGTCCAGACGAGCGGGGCGAACACGACGACGGTCGGCACGATGAGCCAGATGACGCGCGCGAGCCCGCGACCGCGCTGCACGGTCACGGTGAGGACGACGCCGACGAGGAAGACGACCCCGAGCGCGGGGGCGAGCGACGGCGCGCACGCGATCACCACGACGGCGAGGATCGACGCGACCCCCGCCGTGCTCCAGGAGCGGTGGGCGACGGATGCCGCCCACACGAGCCACGGCAGCACGAGATGAGCGATCACGACGGCGGGCCGACCGGCGATGAGCGCGCCGAGGAGGCTCGGCGCGAGCGCCCAGCCGACGGCGACGACCGCGCGCACGATCGCACGGTCGCTGAAGCGCGTCGCGGCGAACCAGCCGCCGAGGGCGGCGAACGGGAGCGCGAGCACCCACAGCACGACGAGGGCGCGTGAGGGCGCCGCGGGCGACATCGTCCCGATGAGGGCGACGACGGCACTAAACGGATCGGCGGGGCCGACCGTGTCCCAGCCGAGCGGGCGGGCGCCAGAAGCGGCATCCGCCCACAGGCCCGCGACCGTCCCGCGGAGGGGCGCGAGCGCGCCGCCGCCGAGGACGGGCCACGCGAGCAACGAGACGAACGAGACGACGGAGACGACGAGCGCGCCGAGCACGATCCAGGCTCCGCCGCCACTGAAGAAATGGAGGTCGCCACGGCCCGCACCGACGGGGAGGTCGTCGTCGAGGCGGTGGCGCAGCTCGGCCCCGGTGACGCGCAGCGGCGCGATCTGCGCCCACGAGGCGGCGCGCTGCCGGCGGATGCCGCGACGCGAGCGGGCGACGGCCGCGGGGCGCACCATCGCGGTGACGGCGGCCCCCCACTCGGGCAGGATCTGCCCGGGACGCTTGCCGAGGAGCGCCGCGAGGGAGCGCAACAGCGCGAGCGGCAGGAGGGTCAGCCAGTGCAGCGCGACGAGCGGCGCCGCGGCGTAGGAGAGCCGCCGGTGCAGCTGCGCCGTACGGGCCGCGTACGCGGTGCGGAGCGGGGCGACGGGGCGCGCCGACACGGCGACGACCGCGCCGGGGGCGAGGGCGACACGGCCGCCGCGCAGACGCGCACGGATGCCGAGGTCGAGCCCCTCGTCCGCCCCCGCGAGGCCGGCGTCGACGCCGCCGAGGGCGGTCCACGCGTCGGCACGCACGAGGATGCCGCGCACATCCGTGCCGAGCACGTCCTCGGCGCCGTCGTACTGTCCCTGATCGTGCTCGCCGTCGGCGAGTCCGACGGTGCGTCCGAGGGTCGTCATCGACACCCCCAGGGAAACGATGCGATCGCGTTCGTCGGAGCGCACGAGCTTGGGGGCGGCGAACGCGACGGACGGCGCGGCCTCGAGCGCCCCCGCGAGGCGGGTGAGCGCGTCGACGTCGGGAACCGTGTCGTGCGTGAGCACCCACACGGCGTCGCCTTCGAGCCGGTGCGATCCGAGGGCGAGCGCGTCGGCGAAGCTCGTGCGCCGGTCGGCGCCGATGACGCCTTCGGCCTGGGAGGCGCGGGCGACGTCCTGCACTGCGGCATCCGTCTCGCAGAGGATGATCGTCAGCGTGTCGACCGGGCGCGACTGTGCACGGAGCGCGGTGAGCGTCCGTTGCAGGCGGATGTCCGCGGCCTCGCGCCCGTCAGGGCGCACGACCAGCAGCGCGTGGACTCGGGCGGGCATGACCTGGTCAGCCTAAGTCGGGGCATCCGGCCCGGGCGCCCGCCACGCCGCCTGCGGCCGTTACCCGACTACGGGAAGCGAATCGCTGATCGAGTGCCGCGGCGCTGCCGCGGTGCCGGATCGGTGATCGAGTGCCGCGGCGCAGCCGCGGTGCCGAATCGGTGATCGAGTGCCGCGGCGCAACCGCGGTGTATCGAGATCAGGCGCGGCGCTTGAGCTTGCGGCGCTCGCGCTCGCTGAGGCCGCCCCAGATGCCGAAGCGCTCGTCGTTCTGCAGCGCGTACTCGAGGCACCGGTCACGCACGTCGCACGAGGTGCAGATGCGCTTGGCATCCCGCGTCGAACCACCCTTCTCCGGGAAGAAGGCTTCAGGATCCGTCTGCGCGCAGAGCGCGTCCGCCTGCCATGCGAGGGTGGTCTCCTCTTCGATGGGAGCCGGACGCCGGACGCCGGGAACACCCAGGTTCACCGGATCGACGAACCAGTTCTCGGGAACCCCGGAACGGTAACCCGTCATAGTCGTTCTCCCCACTGATTCCCGTCACGCGGTCCGCGTGTTGGGAATAATTACACCGCTGTCATTCGCTGGGGTCAAGTCGCAGATCGTAAACCCTCAAGGCGTGATCGAACGTTCAGCGCGTGCTCACCGGCGTGTCGCGCGCGACGAACCCGGTCCTGCGCCGGTGTCGAAAGCCCAGGTCGCGGGCGGAGTTCAGCGACGGCCCGGCTGAGCGAGGAAGACCTCGCCGCTGCCCGCGATCTCGAGGCCGGGCGCTCCCCCGCCGGCGTACACCGCGTCGCCGGCACGGAGCTCCACCGCTTCACCCGGTGCGTCGCTCTCCGCGACGCGCACGGAGCCCCGCGTCGCGAGGACGATCGCGGGGCCCTCCAGGGCCGCCGAGAAGGTTCCCCCGTCGAGCTCGACTCGCGTGAGGGCGAAGTCCGGGACGCCGACGTCGTACCTGACCGCACGGTCGCCGGCCGGCGTCGGCTCCACGATCGGCGCCGGGCCCGGCGCGGCATCCACGATCCGCAGGAGTTCGGGGACGTCGACGTGCTTGGGCGTGAGGCCGCCCCGCAGCACGTTGTCGCTCGCGGCCATCAGCTCGACGCCGAGCCCCGACTGGTAGGCGTGCAGGACGCCCGCCGGGGCGAACAGCGCCTCTCCCCGTCGCAGCACGACGAGGTTCATGAGGAGGGCCACGAACAGTCCGCGATCCCCGGGGAAGTCGGATGCCGCGGCCCGCAGCACCGCGACCTCCTTGCCGAAGGGCGCGCCGGTCCCTTCCGACGCGGTGGTCTCGGACGCCGCGGCATCCAGCGCCGCGGTCAGCCGCGCGACGTCATCGGGCGTCGCCTCGGACAGCGCCCACGCGAGCGCGGACCGGAGCGCCTGCTCCTCATCCCCGTCGGCGAGGAGCGCGTCGAGGGCGCCGAGGGCCGGGCCGCCACCTGCCGCGCTGTCGTCCACCGCGCGCGACAGCACCGCGAGCAGCTCCCGCGTCTCGGCGACGGGCCGGAGCCCCACGAGCGCGCGGAACTCGTCGCTCAGCGCGACGATGATCTCCGGCTTGTGGTTGTCGTCGCGGTAGAGGCGATCGTCGGCGTCGCGCGGGATGCCGTCCGCCTCCTCCCGCGCGAAGCCGGCTTCGGCCTCGGTCTTCGTCGGGTGCGCCTGGATCGACAGCGACGACCCGGCCGCGAGGAGCTTCAGGAGGAACGGCAGCGACGGCTCGCCGAGGGCGGCGAGCGCGGCATCCAGCGTCAGGCCCGCCTGCGCACTCCTGCCGCTCACGCGCGACGGGCTGCCCGGGTGGTCGCCGTACCAGATCTCCGCCTCGGGCTGGCCGGTGGAGGCGCGCCCGACGAGAGCGGGGATGAGGTCGGGAGACCCCCACGAATACGCGCGCGGAACGTTGGAGATCGGCAGGAGCATGCCCTCAGCCTAGAACCACCGCAGGGTAGCCTGATCTGACCATGGCCGTGCACACGAATCACCCCGTCGCGGCCCCGCCGCGGGCCCCCGTGCGGGAGACGACGGGGCATCTGCTGCTGCGCGGCTGGTGCATCTTCGTCATCGCCGGCGCCCTTGCCGGCACGGCATGGCTGATGGCGTTCGGCACGGTCGTCTCGGGCGTCGTCGCGGTCGCGACGGGCATCGTCTCGATCACGCTGTGGTTCGTCCTCCGACCGGACGTGCAGTGGCGCCGCCTCCCCTGGTATGCCCTGCTCTACGTCGCGTGGGCGATCGCGTCGCTCATCTGGACGGCGTACCCCGGAGCGACCGAGCTGACGCTGCTGCTGCTCCTCACGACCACCGTGCAGGCGATGTTCGTCGGGTCGGTCCTCACCTGGCGCGAGCTCGTGCGGTCGATCGCATCCGCGTTGAAGTGGGTGCTCTCGCTGTCGATCCTCTTCGAGCTGTGGGTGTCGCTCTTCTGGGGCGGACCCATCCTGCCCGAGTTCGGCCGCCCCGAAGCGGGCGTGCACTATGACCCCATCGTCTACTGGTCGCGCGACAACCTCTTCGACGGCGGGCGCATCCAGGGCATCTTCGGCAACGCGAACCCGCTCGCCTACGTCGCCCTCGTCGCCATGATCGTCTTCGCGGTGCGGTTCGCGTCGCGGGCACCGCGCAGGCTCCTGCTCGCGGGGTGGTTCCTCCTCGCGGCCTACCTCTTCGTCCGTGCCGGCTCGGCGACGGCGACCCTCGCCGCAGGCGCCGTCGTCGTCGTGCTCGTCACCGTCCTGCTCATGCGCACCGCCCGCCGGCCGGGCGGACGCACGCGGTACTACATCGCATACGCCGTCGTCGCCCTCGGCGGATTGACGGCCCTCTGGCTCGCCCGCGATGCCGTGTTCTCGATGCTCGGCCGCTCTTCGGACCTCACCGGCCGGGAGGGCATCTGGACAGCCGTGTGGGAGAAGGCGGTCGAGCGTCCCATCGTCGGGTGGGGCTTCTCCACGCCGTGGGTGCCGACCGATCCGCATTTCGACGGCTGGATCGTCGACCACGGCCAGACCGTCATGCAGGCGCACAACATGTGGCTCGACGTGTTCTTCCAGCTGGGGGCGATCGGGCTGCTGTTCATCGCGGTCACGATGGCGGCGTTCGTCTGGCGCTCGTGGTTCTTCGCCGTCGACCGCCCCCGGTGGGATCTCGTCGCCGACCGCCCGTACTCGCCCATCACGCTCGTCCCGACGCTCGTCGGCGCCATCCTTCTCGTGCAGGGGCTCGCCGAGTCGGGTCCGCTGCTCGGGTGGGGATGGTTCTTCATCGTGATGCTGGCCTTCAAGATCAAGCAGGCTCCGCTCATCGGGCGGGGGCCCAGCGAGGAGCGGCTCCTCGGCGAGCAGGGCGAGTCGCCGCGATGACGTCGGATGCCGCGGGCTCCGCCGCCTCGGAGGGGCCGTGGCACGACGGCCACCGGGGGACGCCGCCGCCTCGCGGTCTCGCCGCGCTGCTGAACTCGGCCGACTTCGCCCGCGCGTACACCCTGACGGTGTTCGCCGCGCTCGTGGGAGCGCACCTGATCTCACGCCTCGCGGGCGTCGTGACACTGCGCACGGTCATCGCGGGGCTGTGCGTCGTCGGCATCGGCATCCTCGTCGTGCGCCGCGCCGAGGTCTCGCTCCTGCGCCTCGTGCCGACGACGCTCGTGCTGCTCGTCGTGTGGGCCTTCGCGAGCATCTTCTGGAGCACGGACCCGTTCGGCAGCTTCGCTCGCTGGACGGCCATGCTCGCGGTTGCCTTCCTCGCCGTGACGATCGGACACATCCGCGACACGCTGCAGACCGTGCGCGCGCTCGGCGACGTCCTGCGCGGCGCCCTGTCGCTCTCCCTCGCACTCGAGGTGCTGAGCGGGGTGATCATCGACACCCCGCTGCGGTTCCTCGGCATCCAGGGGAATCTGGCCCATTTCGGGCCGGTCCAGGGGATCTTCGGCACGCGCAACACGCTCGGATTCATCGCCGTCGTCGCGATCATCACGTTCGCGGTGGAGCTGCGGGCGCACTCGGTGCGGCCTGGGCTGTCGGTGTTCTCGCTGGCGCTCGCGACCGCGCTGGCGCTCCTGTCGGCATCGCCGACCGTGCTCGTGCTCGCGGTGGTCGTCGGCGTGGCCACGGGAGCGCTCGCCCTCGTCCGATCGGTGCGGCCCGAACGGCGCGTGCGCGTGCAGTGGACGCTCGCCGCGGTCGTCGGCGTCGTCGGCGTCGTGCTCTACACGCAGCGCGGGCGGATCATCGACGCGCTCGGCGCGACCGATGATCTGTCGATGCGGGCGAACCTCTGGGCGCTCGCGCGGTACTTCGCGGGGCGCCAGCCGGTGCAGGGCTGGGGTTGGTTCGGATCGTGGGATGTCGCCGAGCAGCCGTTCGCGACGATCAATCAGCTGCTCGGGCAGCATCACTCGACGGCGCTGAACGCGTACGTCGACATCCAGCTGCAGCTCGGCTGGGCGGGCCTGCTGCTGCTGTGCGCGCTGGGCGGCATGGCGCTCGTCCGGTCATGGCTCGATGCGAGCCAGCGCCGGTCCGTCGTGTACGCGTGGACGCCGCTCATGCTGATCGCCCTCGCCGTCACGAGCGCGTTCGAGTCGGTGGCGCTGTTCGGCGTGGGCTGGCTCCTGCTCGTCGTGTGCGCCGTGCGCGCCGGGCAGTCGCGAGGGTGGCGCGAGCGACTCGGGGCGCAGGCGCCGATCGGAGCGGTCCCGGCACTGCCGCCGGGGTAGAATCTCCAGGTCATGACGCACCCCTCCGCACCGCTCCCGGCTTCCAGCGAATCGTCTGGTGACGCGACCTCCGCCGTGCCGTTCGACCCCGCGAACGCGACGATCGCGGTCGTCACGTTCAACCGTTCGGCGCTGCTCACGCGCCTGCTCGACTCGATCACCGCGATGGACCCCAAGCCGGGTCACCTCGTGATCGTCGACAACGCCTCGACGGACGACACCACGGACGTCGTCGAGTCGTACCGCGACTCGATCGGCAGTGGCCCTCAGAAGACGCAGATCGTCTACCGCCGCCTCGACACCAACACCGGCGGATCCGGCGGGTTCAGCGAGGGCATGCGCATCGCGTACGAGCTCGGCTCCACGTGGATCTGGGTGATGGACGACGACGTCGAGGTCATCTCCGACGGGCTCGCCCGGATGGGCGCGTGGGCTCCGCGCTTCCGCTCGATCCAGGGGCGCCGCTACGACTTCGACGGCAGCGAGTTCTACTGGCAGTACCGGATCTCCGAGCCCCTCGGCATCCCGATTCCTTTCGCTCCGAGTGGCTTCGACGCGTCGGGGTACAAGGAGATGAATTCGGGCTGCTTCGAGGGCATGTTCATCCACCGCGACATCGTCGCGCAGATCGGGCTGCCCGACCCGCGGTTCTTCATCTACTGGGACGATCAGACCTACGGGTGGCTCGCCTCGCGTGTGACCACAGCGGTCATCGTGAACGAGTTCGTCCTGCGCCGCACCCGCGAGATAAAGCAGTGGGACATGGGCATCCGCCACATGAACGCCTCGTCGGATGCCTACCGCTACTACATCATGCGCAACCGCGCCCTCATCAAGCAGTACTACCGTTCGAAGGGCGCGTACCGCCCAATCGCATTCGGCCTCGGGACCGCACTGACCTTCGGTAAAGAGATCATCCGCCTCATCTTCGTCGAGAGGAAAGCGACCGGCACGTCGCATCTCGTCCGCGGTCTCCGGGATGGTCGGAAGATCGCCGCCGACCGCTCGTGGAAGCCGATGCCGCCGCTCGTGGATGCCGAGGGCTGAGTTCGGTCGTCGCCGGCGCGATCAGCTGTTGTAGTCGGCGTTGTAGGCCGCGAGGACGTCGCCGATCGGTGCATCCAGCTGGAGCGCGCCCCTATCGAGATAGAGGCCGCGCGTGCAGAAGCGGCGCAGATCCTTCTCGTTGTGGCTGACGAAGAAGAGCGTGCGGCCGTCGGCGAGCAGCTCGTCGATGCGGCGGTAGCACTTCTCGCGGAAGGCCTTGTCTCCGACCGCGAGGACTTCGTCGACGAGGAGCGTCGGTTCGTCCAGCTGCGAGACGACAGCGAACGCGAGACGCACCTTCATGCCGCTGGAGAGATGCTTGTACGGGGTGTCCACGAAGCTCTCGATCTCGGCGAAGGCGATGATGTCGTCGAACCGGCGAGCGACCTCGGCTTTGGACATGCCGTGCAGGCCCGCGGTAAGCCGGACGTTCTCGCGCACCGTGAGGTCGCCGACGAATCCGCCGGTGATCTCGATGAGCGGGGCCACTCCCCCGTGCACGGTCACCGACCCCTCATCGGGAAGGAGGACGCCGGCGACGAGCTTGAGGAGCGTGGACTTGCCCTGGCCGTTGCGGCCGACGACGCCGATCGCCTCGCCTCGGCGCACGTCGAACGTGACGTTCCGCAGGGCCCAGAACTCTCCCGGGCGCGTCCGGCGTGCGGAGCCGCCGAAGAGGTCCTTGAGGCTGCGCCGACCGCGGCGACCCCGACGGAAGCGCACGCCGAGGTCTGCGACCCGGATCGCGATGTCGGTGGGCTCGGTGTGCTGTGCGGCCATCACAGCTCCTTCAGTACCGACGGCTCGAGCCGGCGGAAGACGGCCAGGCCGAGCCCCAGGAAGGCGAGCGACATCGCCGCCGCGACGATGACCGCCGCGGCATCCCACTGATCGGGGAAGAGCCCGACCCGGTACAGGGCGAAGATGCCGGAGAGAGGGTTGAAGACGGCGAGCTCGCGGAAGGGGCTCGGGAGGTCGGCGAGGCCGTAGATGATCGGCGACGCGTAGAACAGGGCGCGCAGGATGAGGCGCGTCGTGCGCTCGAGGTCGGTCCAGAGGGCACAGAGGGGCGCGACGATGAGGCCGAGGCCGGTGAGGAGGATCGCCTGCAGCAGGATGCCGAGGGGGAAGAGCAGGATCATCGGGTTCAGCGCAGCGTGAGGCACCGCGAAGACGGCGAAGAGGATGAGCACGGGGATCGAGAAGGCGAACTCGATGCCTTTGCTGAGTACGATGCGGCCGACCCAGATCGAGCGCGGAATGGCGGTCGAGCGGACGAGCTTCGCGTCGCGGTTGAACGCCTTCGTGAGGTCGCCCACCGCCGAGTTGAACCACACCCAGGGCAGGAGACCCGCGATGAGGAACACGATGTACGGCTCGCCGCCGATGCCGTTCCGCTGGAAGACGAGAGTGAAGACGAACCAGTAGATGACGCTCATCACGAGCGGATCGAGCACCGACCACAGGTACCCGAGAGCGCTCGTCGCATACCGCACCTTGAGGTCTCGCGCCGACAGCAGCCACAGCGAGTGGAGGTAGCGCCGGGCGGAGCCAGGAGCGCCGACGACGGCGGAGGTCACGGGGATGAGTCTATGAGAGCGAGCAGAGTGGCGCCGGGATGGCAGAGACAGAGAAGTGACGACTCGCGCGACTAGACTGCTGATCTGGCTCGTCCGAACGCGATTCCGCCGACGTGGATCGGGGTGCGGAGTCGGATACCGCTGTGGCTTCCTCGACGGACCCGGCCTCCGAACCTTGGAGTGATACGTGACTCATATTCTTCAGAACACTGTGCTTCCCGTCGATCGCGATCCGGATCTGTTGCCCCTGTACGTCGACCCGGAGACGTGGACATCCATTGACGAAGAGCCGGTTCGCGTATCGAACCGCGCTCAGCTGGGCAACATCCTGGGGCGAACAAAAGCCAGGATCGTCGCCGGCCGACGCGTCTCGTTCGGCACGTACTTCAACGCCTTCCCCGCGTCCTACTGGCAGCACTGGACGACGGTGCGCGACGTGACGCTTTCGGTGCGCACCAGTGGCCCCGCGACGATCCTCGTCTATCGCTCCACCGGAAGCGGCGTGCGCCAGCGAATCGACACCCGAGAAGTGGACGGCGAGGCCACCACCACATTCGGCCTCACGCTCAATCAGTACAGCGATGGGGGCTGGATCTGGTTCGACGTCGCCGCCGACGAGAAGTCCGCGGTGTTCGAAGGCGCAACATGGTCGACGGAGGCGGAGCCGCGCAGGAACGGCAAGGCGACCATCGGCATCACGACCTACAACAAACCCGACTACTGCATCGGCACGTTGCGGGCGCTGGCCGCGAGTCCCGAAGTGCTTCCGCTGCTCGACCGCGTTTATGTGATCGACCAGGGCGATCGCCTCGTTTCGGCAGAGCCGGGATACGACGATGTCGCCAGCGCTCTCGGTGAGACCCTGCAGATCGTGACTCAGCCGAACCTCGGCGGCTCGGGCGGGTTCGCGCGGGCGATGACGGAGACACTACAACGACCCGACAGCGACTTCGTCCAGTTGTTGGACGACGACGTCCGCATCGAGCCGGAGTCGATCCGGCGGTCGATCATGTTCGCTCGCTTCGCGACCATCCCGACCATCGTCGGCGCGCACATGTTCGATCTGCTCGATCGGCCCAAGCTGCACGCGTGGGCAGAGGTCGTGGACGAGGTGCCCTTCATGTGGCGCACCCTTAACCAGGAACGAATGCCACACGATTTCTCGGTCGCGAACCTGCGTCAGTCGCCCTTGCTGCATTCGCGGCTCGACGCCGACTACAACGGGTGGTGGATGTGCCTGATCCCCAAAGAAGTCGTGCGCGAGGTTGGTCTGGCGCTCCCCGCGTTCATCAAGTGGGATGACGCGGAGTATTCGTTGCGGGCGCGCGAGGCAGGATTCCCCACGGTTTCCGTTCCGGGCGTCGCTCTGTGGCATGTGTCGTGGGTGGGCAAGGATGACTCGATCGACTGGCAGGCCTACTTCCACGCGCGCAATCGCATCGTCGCAGGGCTCCTGCATTCCCGCGCACCGCTAGGCGGGGCGCTGATCAAGCACAGCCGCCGCCTGGATCTCAAGCACCTCATGATGATGCAGTACTACCCCGTCGCCCTCCGCCACCTTGCGCTGCGCGACGTCCTGTCGGGGCCGGCGCATATGAGGGCGAACCTCGCGACCGCTATGCCCGAGGCTCGAGCCATGTCTGCAGGATTCCCGGAGACCGTCGTGCACCGCGATACGGAAACCCCGATGCGCTCACGACGAGGCCGCCAAGTGTTCCCGCGGTTCAAGCGTCACCAGTACGACAGCCCGACCGGCATGCGCCTGCGCTGGTTCACGGCATCCACTCTGCTCTCCCACTGGTTGCACGCGCCTCGCCCCGAGAACGTCATGCAGCCCGAGGTGGAATTCGGGAAGGACGACGCGCATTGGTGGCGCGTCCCTCTCTTCGATAGCGCCCTCGTCAACGCCGCGGATGGCTCGGGTAAGAACGTGTACACCCGCGATCGCGCACAGTTCCGTCGGATGCTGATCGACAGCATCCGCTTGCACCGCGCACTGAGGAGGCGGTGGCCGAAGCTGGCCACCGAGTATCGCGCAGCGCTCCCGGAGCTCGTCTCTGCCGAAGCATGGGCTCGGACATTCGCCGTTCAGACCGACGAAGGAAGATTGGCGCCGTAGGCCACGCAACGTCAGCGGTCTGGGCATCCGTCTTCGTCTCGGCCGTTGAGACGGACCCCGAAGTGGCCTGCGTCCGCCACGGTGATTACGTAGAGCGGAATCAGGCGAGTTGGTTGTTCCACATCGACAGGGCCGACCCGATGGCCATGTGCATATCCAGATACTGGTACGTGCCAAGCCGTCCGCCGAAGTGGACGTCCTGCTCACCCTTGGCGAGGTCGCGATATGCGAGCAGCCCGGTACGGTCCTCCGGTGTGTTCACCGGATAGTAGGGCTCATCCCCCCGTGTGGCGAAGCGCGAGTATTCGCGCATGATCACGGTCTTGTCGGTCGGGTATCGATCCGCACGCTCGGGATGGAAGTGCTTGAACTCGTGGATCCGGGTATACGGCACCGAGGCATCCGCGTAGTTCATCACGCTCGTGCCCTGGAAGTCGGCGACATCGAGCACCTCGCGCTCGAAGTCGAGAGTGCGCCAGCTCAGCTCGCCGGCGGTGTAGTCGAAGTAGCGATCGACCGGGCCCGTATAGACGATCGGCAGTTGGCCCACCGCCGCGGATCGGTTGAGGGGCTGCGACTCATCGAAGAAGTCGGTCCCCAATACGACCTCGATGTTGGGATGATCGGCCATTCGTTCTAGCCACGCCGTGTACCCGTCGGTGGGCAGACCCTCCCACGTGTCGTTGAAGTAGCGGTTGTCGTACGTGTAGCGAACGGGCAGCCGGCTGATGATCTCGGCGGGCAGGTTCTTCGGGTCCGTCTGCCACTGCTTGGCCGTGTAATCGCGGATGAACGCCTCGTACAGCGGTCGGCCGATGAGCCCGATACCCCGCTCCTCAAGATTCTGAGCATCTTTCGGATCGAACTCGCCGGCGAGCTCGCGGATCAGATCGCGTGCCTCGTCGGGCGTGTGGGCGGCCTGGAAGAACTGGTTGATGGTCCCGAGATTGATCGGCAGCGGATAGACCACGCCCTTGTGATTGGTGTACACACGGTGGACGTAATCGGTGAAGGTCGTGAATCGATTGACGTACTCCCACACCGTCGCGTTGGACGTGTGGAACAGATGCGCTCCGTAGGTGTGCACCTCGATGCCGGTGGTCGGGTCGTCCTCGCTGTAGGCATTCCCGCCGATGTGGTGTCGGCGATCGATGACCGTGACCTTTCGGCCGTCGGCCGCTGCGCGCTCGGCGATGGTGAGGCCGAAGAAGCCGGAGCCGACGATGAGGAGGTCCATGCGCTGCTTTCACTCGTTGTTGTGGATGGCGTGCCCGATCCGAGGGATGATTCTATCCGCCGAGAACTTCCGTAACCTGGATGAGCCATGACTCTCGAGATCTTCGTGCCCTTCTGGGGCGACCCCGGCCTGTTGTACGAAACCGTCGACTCCGTGCGAGCACAGCGCAACCCGGACTGGAGGCTGGTGATCATCGACGACTGCTATCCCGACGAGTCGGTCGCCGAGCGCTTCGCGACGGAGACCGACCCCCGCATCACCTACGTGCGCAACAGCACCAATCTGGGAATCACGGAGAACTACCGCGAGGCGATCCGTAGGGCAACCGAGCCGCATATCGCGATCCTGGGATGCGACGACCTGCTGCACCCGAACTACGTCGACACGATCGCTCACACGATCGCCGTGGTTCCGGGCGCCGACGTGATCCAGCCCGGCGTGGACGTCATCGACGAGCACGGCACCGTGATCCGCCCACTCGCCGATCGCGTCAAGCAGGGACTGCTCGCCCCGCACGGAAGCTCGGGGATCACTATGCTCACCGGAGAGCACATGGCCACGAGCCTCATCCGTGGCGACTGGCTGTACTGGCCCTCCCTGGCATTTCGCACCGAGACCCTCCAGCGCATCGACTTCCGAGAGGGCCTGCCGATCATCCAGGATCTCGCCCTGCTCATGGACATCGCGTTCGACGGCGGAACGCTCGCTTACAACCCGACGCTTTCCTTCTCGTACCGACGGCATGGCGGCAGCGCGTCGCAGAAGACGCTGCTGGACGGTCGGCGCTTCCGCGACGAGCGTACCTATTACGCCGAGGCGCGGCGGCTCGCCGCCGCGCAGGGATGGTCTCGCACCGCTCGCACGGCCCGGGCGCGCGTCATGTCGCGTCTGCACGCCGTCACCGAGCTGCCCGGCGTCCTCCGGAGAGGAACGCGCTCCGGGATAAGATCGACGCTGGCGCACATCACCTCCCTCTGACCCGCTCGGGGTCACCCGCAGCCCAGGAGTCGTCATGGTCGAACACGTCCTCATCACCGGCGGTGCCGGCTTCATCGGCACCCGTCTCGCCCGACGCCTGGTCGCCGACGGTCACACCGTAACAGTGCTCGACGCGCTCATCCCCCAGGTACACGGAGACGACCCCGAGCGCACCTCACCTCTGTTGCGCTCACTCGACGGCATCGCGGAAGTCGTCCGCGGCACCGTGACCTCGGCAGATGATCTGAGGCGTGCTCTCGCGGGCACCACGGCGATCGTTCACCTGGCCGCCGAGACCGGCACAGGTCAGTCGATGTATGAGATCGAGCGATACGTACAGACGAACGTGGGCGGCACCGCGACTCTGTTGGACGTACTCGCGTCCGGCGATTTCCCGGTGCGTCGACTCGTGATCGCGTCTTCGCGATCGATCTACGGCGAGGGCTCGTACCGCACCGAAGACGGCCGGATCGTGCATCCGCCGCATCGCGCCGACGCCGACATGGCCGCCGGCGACTTCGACGTGCACCTGAGCGGCGAAGGACCGCTCACGCTCATCGCAACGAACGAAGATGCCACGCTGCACCCGTCGAGCGTATACGGCATCACCAAGCAGATGCAGGAGTCACTGATCATGACAGTCGCGCCGACGATCGGAATCGAGCCCGTCGCGCTCCGCTATCAGAATGTGTACGGCCCCGGCCAGTCCCTCAAGAACCCGTACACCGGCATCCTCTCCATCTTCTCCACCCTCATCCGCCAAGGTAAAGAGATCAACATCTTCGAGGACGGGCAGGAAAGCCGCGACTTCGTCTACATCGATGACGTCGCCGAAGCCACCTTCCTGGCCACGACCCGCGCGGAGGCAGCGGGGCACGTGTTCAACGTCGGCTCCGGAGTCGCCACGACCGTGCTGGATGTCGTTCACGCGCTGTTCGCCGCGTACGGCACCGAGGTAGCCACGCGCGTCTCCGGGAACTACCGCCTTGGAGACATCCGCCACAACGTCGCCGACACGTCACGGCTGCGAGACGTGCTCGGATTCACCCCCGTTGTCGCCTTCGCCGACGGCGTGCGTGAGTTCGCCCAGTGGGTCCTGAGTGAGCCCGTCGAGGGCGATGCCTATCAGCGCTCATTGGACGAGATGGCGGCGCGGAACCTGCTCAAGTGATGGCCGTCAGAGGTTCCTGGATCGATCCGAGGAACAACTCGCTGAACCTCTTGCGGCTCGTGATGGCCGCGATGGTGTTGTTTCACCATGTCATTCCCCTCACGGGTCGCGGCGAGGGCGTCGAGCTCACGCCGGGCGAGTCGGTCGGCGGATGGGCGGTGTTCGGCTTCTTCATGATCTCCGGCTACCTGATCACCGGGGCGCGCCTCCGCTCGGACGGTGGGCGTTATCTGATCAACCGCATCGCGCGACTGTTCCCCGCATTTTTCTTCGTGAACGTCCTCACGGCGTTCCTGCTCGCACCTATCGCGTTCAGCGTTCAGAACGGGTCGCTCGACGGCTTCCTTTCCACGCCGAACACCCCCGCCAGCTACGTGATCGGCAACGGCTGGCTCAAAATGGTGGACTACTCGGTGGCGGGCACCCTCGCCAACGTTCCTTATCCGTTTGCGTGGAACGGCTCACTGTGGAGCCTGTACTACGAGTTCACCGCCTATCTGCTGGTCGGGTTCTTCCTGGTGCTCCCTGCTGCGCGCCGGAGCGTGTGGCCGATGCTTCTTGCGTTCGTAGCCACGTGCGCGCTCAAGATCTGGAACGACGCGTTCGTCGTCGCCCTCAGCGGGATCGGCGCCGACGTCGTGCAGTTCGGCCGTCTTCTGCCATTCTTCTTCGGCGGCGCCCTGGTTTTCATGATCCGGGAGCGGTACGGCGAGAGGTTCACGCTGACATGGTGGGGAGCTCTTCTCTGCGCGGTGGGCACGGTTGCCCTCGTCCTCGTGTTTCCGGCCTACGGGGGTCAGCTCGCCGCACCGTTGCTCACGTACGTCCTGTTGTGGATCGGTGCACGCCTGCCGTCCCCGCAGCTCTTCCAAGTCCACGACTTCTCGTACGGCGTCTACGTCTGGGGCTTCCCGTTGACGCAGCTCCTGTGCCTGTGGGGATGGGCCGGGGCACCGCTTCCGCTCTTCTTCGCCGTGCTCGTCCCGTCGACCTTCGTGATCGCAGCACTGTCCTGGTTCTTCGTCGAACGTCCCACCATCCGGTGGTCGCGGGGCAAGCGCCATCCGTTCGGAGACCTCCGCTCGGAAGCGCGCTGAATCCGACTCGGTCAGCCCAGCGCGTACTGCCGTTTCACGTAGGCGGTGAACAGCCGGCGGTAGATGTCGGGCGCCGCCTTGAGGAGCAGTGCGCCCGCGCCCAGGACGGGCTTTCGGGCAAGGGTCGTCGCGATCATCGTCGGTGAGATGAGAGCGCGACACCTTGTCATCACTTCGCGCGCCGCGAGCGTATCTCGGGAACGCATCGCCGACTGTGCCGTCAGCATCAGGAACAGCGTCCGGCACACCATGAAAGCTCGTCGGCGGCTCGGCTCGGCGCCGAGCCACGGCCCCAGCTCGGACTCGGCGAACCCGAGGGCACGCTCCGTCTCGGCCACCTCGGGCACTCGCCCCCAGGTGAGGGAGCCGGCGGCGACGTAGTACTGCACGAGCGCGTCCGGAACCGATCGCACGCGCGCGACGCGTGAGAGCGCCACCACCCCCACGACGTGGTCTTCGAAGCGATGGATGTCGACCGGGTAAGTGATCCCGTCGAACGCAGCCCGCCGGATCATCTTGTCCCAAGGAAAGGGCGACACGTCCCCGACGAGCATCGCCGTGGCCGCCTCGTCGCCCGTCATCTCGCCGAGCCGCGTCGAGTGCGCCGTACGCCGCGTGCCGTCCGGCAGGACCACCGTGCGGCCGCAGATCACCGCGTCGACCTCCGATGCCGCCTCGTGCATTCGGGTCAGCAACCCGGGCTCCCACGCATCGTCAGCGTCGAGGAAGGCGATGAAATCTCCCTGCGCGGCGGCCAGGGCCGTGTTGCGCGCCGCCGAGATCCCCCGATTCCTTTCGTGGGCGATCACTCGCACTCGTGCGTCGCGGATGCCCTCCACGACCTCTCGCGACGAGTCCGCTGAGCCGTCGTCGACCACGATCACCTCGAAATCGACGTCGGTCTGTGCAAGAACGGACTGGACGGCGCGCGAGACCGACGAGGCCGCGTTGAACATTGGTATCAGGACGCTGGTACGCATCACGTCGCCGTCGCTCGCGACTCGCGGCGACGCAGCGCGCGGAGGACGAAGATGAAGTGGAACGCAGACCCCACCATCGGGCCGATCATCAGGGCAAGGACCGTACGCGTCGCGAGATCAAGCGGCATGAGCATGATGGCGGTCGACACGGCGAAGGCGAGGTACCACCCGACCGTGTTGACCGCATGCTCGTCGAGCGCGAGCGCGATCGCGCCGCCGAGAACGAGCAGCGCGAGGAATGCCGCCGCGGCCACGAGCAACGCGAGGATGGCAGGAGTATTCGCGTAGGCGGGGCCGAACACGAGCGCCATGAGCCACGGGCCGACCAGCGCCGCGAGTCCCCCACCCACCAGTGCTACGGCTACGACGAGGAGCAGCAGGCGCAGCAAAGAGGATCGCGCGCGCTCCGGATGCTCAACGAATGCGGCGATGACCATTGACTGGAACGCCGTGATCGGGATCAGCAGCGGCGCACGCGTCATCGACACCGCCATCACGACGGGGGCGGCACTCGCGTAGGTCGAAGGATCGGTGGTGGCGCTCATCAGAAGGGGGAACCCGGTCACGAGCAGGGCGTTGGCGCCCGAGGCCGCCATGGCATTGAGGATTCGCCCGATGAGGGCACCTCGACCGATGGCCACGCGCAGACTCCACACCGTACGCCACCCGGGCATCGATAGCGTCGCGGCGACCCACGTGACGGCGCCGGCAGCCGCAGCCGTCGCGAAGCCATCCACGCTCCAGCCTGCGACAGCTCCCACCACTGCAAGCGCCAGGCGCACGACGGACTCGCCGGCCGTGAGTCCGGCGAAGGCGCGCCAGCGTCCGAGCCCGGCGAATGTCCCGACGGCGGCGACATGACCGGCGTACAGGAACGCGGCTGCTCCCATCACCACGACAGAGAAGATGAGGTTCGTGTCGTCCACCAGGACGACGCCCCAGAGCGGGGTGAGCGCCAGCACGACCAGCGCGGCCGCCGCGCCGACGATCAGGGCCGAGGCAAGCGGCGACGTCTTCCGATCGTGGTCTCCCGTGCGCATTGAGTCAGCGCGCACGGCACGGGTGACCTCGTTCTGGATCCCCGACAGCACCGCGAACAGAGCGAAGAGTGCGGCCCAGAAGGTGAGGAAGGCGGTGTTCTGCTCGGTGGTCAGAGATCTCGCCGTGATCGCGAGAAAGGCCACTCCGGACAGTGCGGCCACCGCCGCGCCCACGGCGACGAGGGCCGCGGACGCGCCGGCTCGCTCAGCCATCGGTGTCGGCGTGCGGGCGGTGGCCGCCGCTCTCACCCTCGAGGGCATCGAGCCTGCGCTCCAGCTGCTCGTGCTTCGCCCGCAGGATCGCGTGTTCTTCGGCGGAGCGCCGGATCTCGTCCTCCGCCTGGGAGAGCTCCCACGAGAGGTGGAGCGCGACGCCGAGCAGCAGGACGATCGCCAGCGCAAACAGCAGGTTCGCGGGCACCTGCACGCCGAACAGGTCGGTGATGCCCAGCAGCAACTGGGGGAACAGTCCCAGGACCAGCACGGCCAGGCCGATGACCAGCCACAACACCGCGTATTTCTCGCGCAGACGCCGCGTCAGCAGCATCCACATGACGACGACGAGAATCAGGATCGCGAGAAGGATGCCGAAGAAGACGATCATGCTCGCGTCTCCTGCAGTTCCTCCGGCGCCGTACTTCGCGTCCGGCGCATGAGCGCGAGTCCCAAGGCGAATACCGAGCGCAGCAGGTACTTCGCCGACCCGATCGGGCCCTGGCTCGGGGTGCCGTGCCTGCGGGGCCGCATCGCGACCGGCACCTGGGTGACGGTGAGACCGGCGTGGCAGGCGGCGACCAGAGAATCAAGGGTGTCACCCAAGTACTCCGCGGGATAGTAGCGCACGTACTGGTCGATCGCGCGCGCGCCGGCAGCGCGGAAGCCGCTCGTGACATCGGTCAACCGCGTCTTGGCGACGCGCGAGAGGACGGACGCGAGGAAGCTCATCGCCCACTTCCGCGGACCACGCACTTCGTAGTCGCCGACATCGCTGAAGCGTGCACCGATGGAGATATCCGCCGTTTCCAGGCCCGCCAGGACTCGTTCGATGTCCGCGGGGTTGTGCTGGCCGTCGGCATCCACTTGGATCGCTCGCAGGTACCCCTCGCGCTGTGCGTAGGTGTAGCCCGTGCGCATCGCGCCGCCCACCCCGAGGTTGAACGGCAGACTGAGCACAGTCGCGCCCGCATCGGCGGCTACCTTCGCGGTCGCGTCGGTCGACCCGTCATCGACGACGGCGACATGGTAACGCGGGTCCGCATCGAGGATCTCATGAACGGTGGTGCCGACGTTGCGTTCCTCGTTCCAGGCGGGAACGATCACGAGAACGGCGTCGCGGGGTGCGGGCATGATGAGACGAGTCTACCGACGGAGTGCGAGATCACCCGCAGGCGACGATGCGGTACAACTTGGCATCCCCCTCCCTGTCGACGAGCTCCACCGCGCTGGACGTCGCGAGATCGTCGAGGCCGGGGAAGGGGTGCGCCCCGGGATGAACTTCTGCACGCCCGAAGTCGAGGACGTAGCCGACGCCGAGATCGGTGAGCGCGGCGCAGACGGCATCACCGCGCTGAGCCACGTCGAGCTCGTCGTTGACGGTCGCCATCTCGTCGGAGATGTACATGAGCGTGTGGGGCATGAGGACAGGCCGATCGGAAATCGCGAACGCGAGCGACGCCCCCGTCCATGGGCTTCCGGCGACCGTGACTCCCTCAGGTACCTCGTCGGGAAGCCGCTGGAGCAATGCATATTCATCCGAGTTGAGCAGCGGCGAAGCCGCATCGAGACGATAGCCACCCGACGCCCAGTCGACCGCTCGTTGCATCGTTCCGTCAGCTTGCAGCCCGATGAGCAAGACGGCGGCCGCAGCCACTCCTATGGTCGATCGAGCGACGGAACGTCGCGGCGCGACCGCGAGGGCAGGCCGGCGCGACATGATCGCGAGCCACGTGCGGCCTGCTCCATACGCGGCGAGTGGCACCAACGCGACTCCGAAGATCGCCGCCAGTCGTGGAAGGTTGTTGTACCAGCTCCCGGTGAGCGCATCCCGGAGAGCCGGCAACGGAAGCGCTGCGACCGCGATGAACAGTCCGGCCGCGACAAGGTACATCGACAATGCGAGTACGGCGCGGGGCGTGTGGTCGACGAGTGACCAGACGATGCCGGCCACCGCGGCCGCTGCGACGACGAACGCGGGTACGAGATACCACATCGAGACGCCGAGCACTTGGGATAGGGCGCCCAGCATCGACGTCTGAAGTGGCCAGCCACGAGCCTCGGCCGGCGGGCGCAGAACTCGGACGAGCACGGCCCCGATCGCGAGGTAGCCGGCTCCGCCGAGAACTATAGAGAGGCGACGTCTCATCGTCACCGAACCGCGGAGAGCACGCCAGATCGTGAAGGCGACCATGGGAAGTGTGAGCGCAAGCCAGGCAACGAATCCACCGGGATGCGCGAGCGCAAGGCCGGGTATGACGCCCACCAGAATGAGCGTCCACCACCATGTCCCTCGCGGCGCCACCTGCGGAACGATCCGCAGCACGCGAAGCGTGGCGGCAAGAGCGATGGGAAGGATGGCGAGACTGAGCTGAAGCGGGTACAGCACGCCGTAGTCCATCAGCAGTATCGGAAACACCGGCACAGAAGCGGAGAGCAGCGCGGCTGCCACCGTGTATGGCGCATAGCTGCCGAACAGCGTCCTGACGAGCAGGACGGCGGCCAGCGGCCACACAGCGGCCGAAACTGTAAAGACGAGTGCGTTGACGGCTATCGGGATGGAGACGCCCGTCAGCTGAACGATCAGCGCGACGATCCCGTGCCATGCCGCCGGGTAGAACGGAAGACTCCCGTCGGGGCTGGTCATCGTACCGAGGTGCAAAGAGGACGCGTCCCCCTCGGTAAGGATGAATCGCACCGCGTTCAAATGGAAAATGTTGTCGAACGTCTGCGAGATGTTTTCGGGCGCTTGCATCACGGCCGAGACTCGCCACGCAACGACGAGCGCAGCCACGGCAAGTGACGCAGGAAGCCAAGGAGATCCGCGGCGACGCGCGACTCCCGGATTTCCCGGCATCCCTCGACGCAGCAGGAAGATGGCAAGTCCGACGGTTCCCGTCATCGCGATGACGGGAATCACACTCCACGGGATGTGTAGCCAAGAGCCAACGACCGCTGTGCCCGCCGCCAGTGTGACTGCGAACGCCGGTGCAGCAGCGACGGCCCAATAGCCGCGCAGGCCAACCGCCCACGAGAGGAACCCGCCCAGGCCCCACAGCAAAGCGATCGCGGTGAGGACTGGCGGGAGAAGGGGGACGAAGGTCACGTCACAGGCCTTTCCGCCGATGCTGCTTACCGCGACACCTTACCGAGTAGAGCCTGAGAATCGGCGGCGCATTGCCCGGCGCGCCTATGACACGATTGGGGGGTGAAAGGCATCATCCTCGCCGGAGGCTCGGGTACGCGGCTACACCCGATCACGCTCGGGGTCTCCAAGCAGCTCATTCCTGTATACGACAAGCCGATGGTCTACTACCCGCTGTCGACGCTCATGTTGGCAGGCATCGACGAGATCCTCGTGATCACGACGCCTCACGACGCACCATTCTTCGAGCGCCTCCTGGGTGATGGTTCTCAGTTCGGCATCCGGCTTTCATTTGCACAACAGCCGTCACCCGATGGCTTGGCCCAAGCGTTCACTATCGGCGCAGATTTCATCGGCACAGACAAGGTGGCCCTCGTTCTGGGCGACAACCTCCTGTACGGGCCGAGCCTCGGGCGCCAACTGAAGCAGTACGCCGATGTGGACGGTGGAGCGATCTTCGCTTACTGGGTGGCTGAGCCGGGGGCATACGGGGTGGTGGAGTTCGCGGAGGATGGCCGGGCGATCTCCCTCGAGGAGAAGCCGGTTCATCCCAAGAGCAACTATGCAGTCCCCGGCCTCTACTTCTACGACAATGACGTCGTCGACATCGCTCGCTCCCTTGCGCCGAGTCCGCGCGGTGAGTACGAGATCACCGACATCAACCGCGCGTACCTCGAGCGTGGGAGGTTGCACGTCGAGGTGCTCCCTCGCGGCACCGCTTGGCTCGACACCGGCACATTCGACCAGATGACGGATGCCGCCGAGTACGTACGCACCATGGAACGTCGAACGGGAATGTCGATCGGTGTACCTGAAGAAGTCGCATGGCGTCAGGGGTTCCTCACAGACTCCGAGCTGCGCGAACGTGCGCAGAAGCTCGTGAAATCGGGGTACGGGACGTACCTGCTCGACACTCTGGAAAGGGGCCGCTGATGCGGAAGCTTCTCGTCACTGGCGGCGCCGGCTTCATCGGATCGAACTTCGTCCACCACGTTATCGAGCACACCGACGACCACGTCACCGTGCTCGACAAGCTCACGTACGCAGGCAATCGTGCGTCCCTCGATGGGTTGCCCGGCGATCGCTTCGCCTTCGTCGAAGGCGACATCGCGGACGCCATACTCGTCGATTCGCTGTTCGTTGAAGCAGACGCTGTCGTGCACTACGCAGCGGAGTCGCACAACGACAATTCGCTGAACGACCCGCGCCCGTTCCTCGACACAAACATCGTCGGAACATACACGCTCCTGGAGGCCGCGCGTAAGCACGGCACGCGCCTGCACCATATCTCTACCGACGAGGTCTACGGCGACCTTGAACTGGACGACCCCGAGCGATTCACCGAGAACACGCCTTACAACCCCTCCTCCCCTTATAGCAGCACGAAGGCGGGTTCCGACCTGCTGGTTCGAGCGTGGGTGCGGTCGTTCGGCGTTCAGGCAACGATTTCCAACTGCTCGAACAACTACGGCCCCTACCAGCATGTAGAGAAGTTCATCCCCCGTCAGATAACCAACGTGATACGCGGTATCCGCCCCAGGCTTTACGGCAAGGGAGAGAATGTCCGGGACTGGATACATGCCGAGGACCACTCATCGGCAGTGTTGACGATCCTCGACAAGGGGGTCATCGGCGAGACTTACCTCATCGGCGCCGATGGTGAGAAGAACAACAAGTCCGTCGTCGAGCTGATCCTGGAGCTCATGGGTCAGGACGCCGAAGCGTATGACCACGTCACTGACCGCGCGGGCCACGATCTGCGTTATGCGATCGACTCGACGAAGTTGCGCACCGAACTCGGCTGGGAGCCACAGTACCGTGACTTCGACGCCGGCCTTGCCGCCACGATCGACTGGTACAGGGCGAACGAGTTGTGGTGGTCCGCCGACAAGGACGGCGTCGAGGCGTTCTACGCTTCGAAGGGTCAGTAGGCCAGCCACCCCGTCAGCGTTGGCGCGATCAGTCGACGATTGCCCGCGCGGTCAGAACTGGTCAAACACGACGTCGACATCCACGCGTAGATGGCCGATGGCATGAGGATCGGCTTCCATGTTGAAGGACGCTGCCTGCATGATGGCGTGAAGAACCTGCCCTGAGCTGTCGATCAGAGTGGTGTTGACGAAGAACTTCCCACCCCCTAGTGCGGGGTTCTTCAAGCTGAATACAACATCACGCTGACCTTCGACGACGGGAACTGAGTCATCGAGCCAGTCAGTGCCCGTGACGAAGACCTTCTGCCCCATGGTGTCGTCGATCTGGATCCGACACACAGCGCCTTCAAGGTGTTCCGCAGTGATCGAGAGTCGGACCTCGACATCCTCGCCCGCGTGCACGGTATCGCTGACATCACGACCCGCCGGGCGGACCGCGACTTCGGTGATCGCGCCCAGCTGCCGTTGCTCGGGAGTCGAGGCCGGGGCGCCCTCAGCGACCCTGCGCTGCTCGAGCAGATCTCGAAAGCGTCCCACGGCGAGCGACGGGGCTCCGTCGAACACCACCTCTCCATCGTTGAGCAGGACGCACCGCCCACATAGATCGACCACCTGATCGAGAGAGTGACTCACCAGGATAATGGTGCGGCCCTGATGTTGGAACTCACGGATACGGTCCATGCACTTGCGTTGGAAGGCCTCGTCACCGACGGCCAGCACCTCATCGACGAGCAAGATGTCCGGATCGGTATGGACCGCCACAGCGAAGGCGAGGCGCACGTACATACCGGAGGAATAGAACTTGACCTGAGTATCGATGAAGTCCCCGATCGCAGCGAAGGCGACGATGTCATCGAACTGGAGTTCCGTCTCCTGTCTGCTGAGACCGAGCACCGCCGCGTTGAGGAAGATGTTCTCGCGGCCCGTCAGATCTGGGTGGAATCCGGCGCCCAACTCGAGTAGCGCAGCAAGCCGACCCCTCCGGCGAACACTGCCGGCGGTGGGTTCGATGATTCCGCCGATTGCTTTGAGCAGAGTGCTCTTGCCTGAGCCGTTGTGGCCGATGAGTCCGATCGTCTCACCCGCGTAGATGTCAAGAGTCACGCCGCGGAGAGCCCAGAAGTCCTTGCGATGCCGACGGCCTGCTCGACCGAGAGTCACGATCCGCTCTTTGAAGGAGGAGTCCTTCCGGATTGTGAAGCGCTTGGAGACGTTCTCGACACGCGCGACTTCGGGGCGCGCGTCATCCGGGCGCGTCGAGAGCGACGGTAGTTGCGACATAGCTCAGAGCTCCTGGGCGAAGTTTCCCTGCAGTCGGACGAACACCCGATGGCAGAAGAGCAAGAATACGATGCCGATGACTAGCGCGACAAGTGTGCGCGTCATCAGACCTCCCGGCCACTCCACAGAGTCGCCGGAGACCCAGAAAGCGCGCTGGAAGCCCAGCACGGCGAGGGTGAGCGGAT
The DNA here is from genome assembly GCF_017305435.1 of Microbacterium sp. GTDB lineage: Bacteria > Actinomycetota > Actinomycetes > Actinomycetales > Microbacteriaceae > Microbacterium. The sequence continues at coordinate 317,445 of NZ_JAFKIP010000007.1, forward strand.
TGTTCGTATAAACCTCGAGCAGGGCAGGGGACGGGACGAGCGTTTTCACCATCTCCCACGAATAGACCACAGGGCTGGCCCAGAACAGGAGCATGGTAACGACCTCAACTAGGTACTGGGTGTCGCGTAGGTAGACATTGACCGCACTACACAGCAACGCGAGTGCCGTCCCGTAAACGACGAGTAGAAGCAAAGCGGGTGGAAAATACACCAGCTGCCAGTGCACCGGCGGCTTGGCGACGACAATAGTGGCGATCAGCAGCACGAGGATTTGGATGCCGAAATTGAAAAGTGCCGACCCGACGCTCGATAGCGGAAACACTTCGCGCGGAAGATAAACCTTCTTGACGAGTCCGGCATTAGTGAGGACGGAACTCGTCCCCCCCACGACGATCTCTGTGAAGAGTCCCAACGCGGACAGACCCGCGAAGACGTACACCGCAAAGTCTGGGATGTTCTTCGCCGCACCGAGGAACTGGCCCATGACGACGAAGTAGATCGCCAACTGAATCAGCGGTCTGATGAGGGACCAGAAGAAACCGAGTGCGGAGTCCTTATAGCGGGCCTTGAGGTCGCGACGAACTAAAAGTCCGAGCATCTCACGGTGCGAAAAGATGCTCCGTATCGCCTTCCAGCCTGCCCCGGCGCCTCCAGCGGAGCCGACGCGATCGAGCGGCAGTTCGCCCAGCCGCCTCAGCCTCGAGGCGGCCTCATCGTTATCGCTCAGCATTTCATCCATCCTACCGGCCGAGCGAGTCCGTACATGCGGGAGCGCTCACAGCGGCATCACGTCGCCCAGGCGCGGATGCTGCCGGTCCTTTTCGGATAGCTCGGCGCGGTCGAGAGGGATCGGCCACGGGATGGCCGCAGTCTCGTCCGCGAGATTCAGGAAGGAGTACTCGCCCAGTCGGTCGGCGCTCCAGTGCGCGTTGACGAGATAGGTATATGCCGTGTTCGGCTCGAGAGTCTGATACGAGTTGCCAACTCCGCGAGGGACAAAGATCGCGGTCGAAGGGTCGAGTTCGGCAGTGAACACTCGGCCGAAACTGTCACCCGCGCGGAGATCGACCCATGCGCCGAAGACCGAGCCCACGGCTATCGAAACGAACTTGTCCCACGGCTCGGCGTGGATGCCTCGGGTTGTCCCCACCGCGTCGTTGAAGGAGATGTTGTTTTGTACCGGGCCGAAGTCGGGCAGACCCAGCCCAATCATCTTCTCGCGCTGCCAGTTCTCCTTGAACCACCCGCGGTTGTCGCCGTGCACAGGCAAGTCGATCAAGAGAACGCCGGGGATCGACGTCTCGTGGATGGCCAGGTCCTTGGAATACTGAATCACGCGTTTGTCTCCTTCGCGTAGGGCGAGGATGCCATGAGCGCGTTGATCATGCTGGCGTCTCCCCACGTTCCGGGGGAATCATAGGGTCTGTCGGGAAAAGCTCCATACTCAAGCGTGACATCGAGGTGGTTGTCCGCGATGAATTGTTCGACCCGGTTCGCCAGCGATTCCGGTTGACCGCTGCAGACGTTGACCACGCCGACTGCACCGGGAGTCAGCGCGGCTACAGCGATCTGTCTACCCAGTTCTTCTACGTCGATGAAGTCATAGAGGGTCTTTCCCGTGGTGAACGGGAACTTTCGCTCCCCGCGATCGGCTGCTTCGAGGAGCTTCGTGAAGATCGATCGACTCCGCCGATCGTCGCCAACTATGTAATACGCGCGCAACCAGACATATTCGGACCTCTCGCCGATGGCGATGGTCGTCGAACGCCTCAGCGCATCTTTTGCAATGCCGTAGAGCGTGAGCGGGTTGGTTGGGGTGTCTGCGGCTATTGCGCCTTCCCAGTATCCAACCTCGTGCATTGTGCCAAGCGCCGCGATGCGGGGAACACCCGCATCAGCCATGCCGGTCAGAAACTCGAAGTGCCGAGAAAGGTTGAGCATGTGCGACGTCGCGTTGTGGACGAAGCCGTCTTGCCACGCGAGGTGGATGAGGGCGGCCACATCCTGTGCGTTGGTGTAGCGTCTCAGGTCGAAACTGGGGTCGAGCACGTCGCCCTCCACGGTAACCCCACTCTCGCTGAAGTGGATACCGCCTCGGCGGGCGATGGCAAGCGCATCGAAGCCGAGAGCTTCCACGGCGCGGACCACATGACGCCCGACGTAGCCGGCGGCACCGGTGACGATGACTGTATTTCGCATCCAGTTCCTTCGTGTTGTCAGTTCACGCGCCGCGCCGCGCCTCGATATCTTCGAGAATCTCCGAACCGATGTAGGGCATCAAGCTTCGGGCCCAGGTGTCGCTGATGTGATTATCGTCTGTATAAACCACCACGCCACCGATGACCGCAAAGCAGGTGTCGGCGTCGCAATAGGCATCAACCGTGGACACATAGCCCACATCTATACCCGAGTAAGCAATACCATCGCGCATGAGGCTCGGGTCGTAGCTCTCGCTCCGGCGAGTGGAGCACGGCGCGGCAGAGGCCGTCTCCCCTGCGAGGCATTCCGGAACGGGCACTCCTCCGGTGTTGGGGGGATCTTCTACGTAGACGAGAGGCTTGCCGGCCGAGCCAAGCTGCTCCAGGGACGTTGCTATCGACTGCGGCGTGAGCCGAGCAGGCATCCCGACGGCCGGCGAACCCTTTGAGCGTTCCCAGTTGGTGAAAACCACCGCGGTAATGTCGCTTCGGCTGGCGATCTCTGCACGTGCGCGCTGCGCCCACTTCACACAATCGTCCCACGACTTCCCGTCGTCTGTCGGGACGCTAAGGGCAGGAACAGGTTGCTCAAGCCCGCTGCAACCGAATCGTGTGTAAGTGATGACCTTCCATCCGAGTTGCCGGAAATAGGTGTCCATCGCACCCGTCAGCGCGCCAGCGTGCGAGTCTCCCAGGAGCGCGATCGTGCCGCTTGTTCCGGTTGGATCACCACGCTCGCACTGGAGCCAATCCTGGTCATACCACGTGAGGCACCAGTTGGCGCGGTCGAGGTCTGTCGCAGCTGCCGCCAGGTCGACCGAATCGGTCAAGGCGAACCGATCCGCGCACTCGGCACCACTGAGCATCGCCGCAGCGCCGACACAGGCGAGCGGATCTCCAGGAGTCGGGGCCGCGCCGTTTCCCGTGTGGATGAGTTCGTCTTTGACACTGGCCGCCGCTGACGCGCGCGACTCCTGCCACTGCAAAGTGAGGATGGCCGCCGTGCAGAAAATAGCAGCGCTCACGGCCGCGAACGCGAATGCAACGCGGCGGCGAGCCCATAGGGCGTGCCACAGCTGCGGAAGCACATGCATGAGGCGATGGACGACCGTAGCGGCGACTATCGCGACTGCGATGAGGATCGCGCCCTGCCACCAGTTCGGTCGGTGCCCGACGACGACAAGCGCGGTCACCAATAGCGGCCAATGGACGAGGTACAGCTCGTACGAGATGTCACCTACATATTGCACAGGCCGCCACGCGACCAGCGGCCGCAGCCAGGAAACCTCTGGCATGCCTACGACGATCACAATCAGCGCGCCAACGGTGGGAAACAGCGCGACCCACCCAGGGAACTCCACATCGGGGCCGATGAGGAGGGCCGAAGCTCCAATGAGTGAGAATCCCGCCACGAGGCCGATGCCGCCACGCGCCAGGACGCTGGTCCCGCGGAGTCGGTCTATCGAGTCGGGCCACCTCGAGAGAACGACCGCGAATATAGCTCCGAGACCCAGTTCCCAAACGCGGGTGCCCGTGTCGAAGTAAGCGAATGCCGGCCGATAGTGGCTAAGGACGACCGAGTACGCAAAGGACGCCGCCACAATGAGCGTCGTCACGATCATTACGTAAGTCTCAGGTGCGCGCCTTCGACGCTTCTGCAGCGCGAGCCTTGTCGAGAGGAAAAGCGTAGCCAGCAGAATGAGCGGCCAGAAGAAGTAAAACTGCTCTTCAACCGAGAGGGACCAGAAATGCTGGACCAGCGTGGCCGAATCGCCGGCGTGCAGGTAATCGACCGCGTTGGTAGCGAGGAGCCAATTCAAGCCGTAGAAACTTGCGAACGCGATCTGCTCAATCCCGGGCCACCGAAATACCGGTGGATACACCGTCCACAAGAGGACAGCACAGATCCCGAGCACAAGGATGGACGCGGGGAGTAACCGCCGGATTCGTCGCGCCCAGAACGATGTGACCCGAATCGTCCCCGTCTGCGCGACCTCCCTCAACAAGTGCGAGGTAATCAGGAAGCCCGAGATGACGAAGAAAACGTCTACGCCGATGAACCCGCTCGGAATCCGAGATGGCCATACGTGGTACACGACAACCAAGAGCACGGCGACTGCGCGCAGAGCCTGTACTTCGAGAAGAATTCCGCCGCCTCGTTGGCGTACCGATACTTCCGCAGGAAGTGCTGGAGCCGTCACTGCCAACTCAAAGCCTCACGGGGTATCCGAACTGCGAGGCGCCCTGCCACGTGGCGGCCCGTACGTTCGTATAGAGAGGAGCGACGCCCCCGAAAAACTCCACGATCGCCCCTACGACGTCGCTCCCGTCCGTGTCGATATCGGTTGTAAAACCGCACCAGTGTGCGGTGCAAATCTCATACGCCTGCGACCGAATAGCAACCGTGACAACGGTTTCCGCGGGATCTACCCAATCCTTCGATGCGTCGATCAGGGCGTACCCATATTTCGATGCAGCTGCAAGGACGAGCGCCCGAACCGCATCGATTTGCGCCGGCTCGAGCGTCCCGGAGCGGAGAAATCCGTCCACGTCCCAGCGGAACATCGGCGATCGATGGTTGACGATACGTTGATTACCCCAGTCTGCGGTGGCGTCCTTCGAAACGATCCCGGCGGCGAGTGTCGACCCCCGCCCCGCGTGATAGACGTAAGACCCCTGAGCCAAGAGATGCTTGTACCCGGCGCTGGATGCACGCGCTGACCAGTCGGATTCCTCGCCGTAGCCTCGACCGAAGACCGGATCCATGAGGCCAACCTCGTCCAGTACGGCGACCGGCACGATCATGGCGAAGGAGATGCCGGCTGGGATATCCAAGGTGCGATCAGCAAACTCTGCGGCGAGCGCGACACCGATGAGGTCCGCAACGTCCTGAGTCTCCACGTAGAGATCGGCACCATTCGGAAGAGAGTAGGGGTCGACATTCGTAGACCATGCTGTGATCGACGCGACGCCGGCTGCGGAGGAGACAGCGTCGTCAACAAGCACCTGAAGCGCATTCTGCGCGTAGATGACGTCGGAGTTCGAAATCACAACATAGTCGTACCCGAGTCGCTGAGCGGTAGCGAGTCCAAGGTTGACGTTGCGAGGAATCCCCATGTTTCGCGGAGAACGGTAATAGACCGCTCCGAACTCGGCGGCGAGGGCCTCGAGGTGCTCGCTAAAGCCCGGTTCAGGGCTGGCGTCATCCAGTACGAGGACGTCGAGAGCGAACCGCTCCTTTTGAAGACGTGCAATCGACTCCATCGTTCGCCGCGCAAAGGACCGACCGTTGTAAAAGGTGACCGCGAGCAGTACGCGGACTGGAGACGCGTCGCTCACCTTCCCAACATCCGCTTCGTGCGCCGAACGGCAGCGTATAGTGCGTGGTTCCTACGGAAGATGTGCTCCATACGACGACGAGGATCCATCAGTCGCTTCAAGGCGACGATCTCGGTGTTCAGCTTTGCGATTTGCTCTTCACGATCCAGGAGATCTTTAGCGAGGTCGATCACGCGGCGGTTTGCGACCTCAACATCCCGAAGTGCTCGATCGAGTGACACGCTGTCAACGACCTGAGCCGACAATTGCACGCTATCGCTCATCACATCCCTATCTGTTATCGACCGCGTCGACGCGCTGCTTTACCGAGTGCCCGGCTCACACCAGAAACTGATCATCCTGGACATGGCTCGCAGCCTTGTTGATCAATCGGATCGGGGCTGACATCCCAACGGCTGTTGCGTCGAGAACTCGTTTGGCAATCAGATTACCATCCGAGTCTGCGCCTCCCCCGGAAGCGGGCTGTGAGCGCCCGCGCCGGGACACGCATCATCCGGCCTTGAAGCTCACCCCGTCGGTGGCTGACCAAAGAAACGTGCCCGCGCTGTACGGCTGCGAGCAGGACCGACCCGACGCGTCGCAGCTCATCGGGCCGAGCGGGGCACCCGCAGACGAGGAGAAAGCCCCCGCCGCCAACCAAGCCGCACCAATCGGACCAGCCACGAACTGCGCCGCTCCGGAAGTCGACACCACCCCAACACCGCCCTGGAATGACTGCACCGAACCACCCGAAACGGCCACCGGCGCACCCAACGGGTACCCGAACGCACCACGCTCAGACCCCGCAACACTCCATGGCTGCAGCAACGCGCTCGACACCAGATACGCACCGCTAGACGGCGACCAGTAATACCAGCCACTAGAGAACATCTGCAGACAGCCGCCGCGCACCAACCCGCAATACATCGGGCCGAGCGGGGCACCCGCAGACGAGGAGAAAGCCCCCGCCGCCAACCAAGCCGCACCAATCGGACCAGCCACGACTCGTGTATCCGAACCACTTGCCTTGACCAGGTAGCCCGACGTGAACTGCTGAAGACAGTTGCCGGCTGAGCAGCTTATCTCACCCAACGGCGCACCCAGCGGACTGCCGCCCACGTACGCGTCTAGATACGCTTGCGCCATCTCGTTGCCAACAACCCAGGACCGACCATTCAGGTCGACGTATAGTATGCCCCCTTGGAACTGAGCCCAGTCCCCCCCGCCGATGAGGTCGTGAACAGGCTCACTCAGTGGATAGCCGAGCGTGCCATTTTCAGATCCCCGGTCACTCCAGGCTTGCAGGATTGGGCCTGAAACGTAGTGCGCGCCGCTAGAGGGGGATGCGTAATACCAGGCATTAGCGAACACTTGCACGCAGCCTGCCGATACGAGGACGCAATACAACCGCGACGTGGGCGCTCCCACCTTCGAACTGAATCCCCCCGCATTGAGCCAGGCCAGTCCAATCGGGCCGGCGACAAACTGTGCCACCCTTCCGTCGGGGACTACCGCGACCCCTCCTGCATACGATTGCATCCATCCGCCTCTGTCGGCGAAGGCTTCCGCCTGGGGATACCCGAAAACGCCGTCTTGAGCCGACTGTTCGTCCCACGCAGGTTGAATTGCAGGTGAGACCGAGACGCCCGCCGTGCGATTCGACGCGTAGACGCGGCCGTTGGTGTATGGACGGTAGCAGCCACCGTCCACCAGCCCACAGACGTAGTCGCCCGTCGCAGGTCCCAGCCAGCCAGAGCCTCCGCCGAAGTTCACATACGTCGCATCGATCCGCGACTTAGCGTCTACGCGCGTCAAACCGAACCAGTCGGTATACAGGCGCCAGAAATTGCGATTGCCGTGCGTTGAGCAGTCGTCACCCTCGCCGTAGAGATCGGTAAGAGCCGCCTCATTCGGCGTGTATGGCGTATAGATGTAAAGCGCCGCCGTTGCCTGATTCTGGATGTAGACGCTACGAGTTCCACATGCCCGATCAGGACTATAAAGGATCGTGTTCCATCGACCGGCCTGATACCCCCACTGGGTCGGAGTGAGCCTATAGATCTCATACTGACGGGCCGCATAGTAGACCTGATAAAAAAAGCCCGAAGTCGCAGGATTGCACGGGGCATTATCGGGACATCCTTGACCGGTGGCGGCTGTATAGGACCACTGATTTGGGCGTGACGATGTAACTAGACTCTGCTCCTTCTCGAGCAACACGAGAAGGACTTTCTGCGAGATACCGCATGATCGCGCAACGTTGTCGATAATCTGCGCGGCAGTCTCTCTTGATCGTCCTACGTAACCGTTGCAGTAACGATCACTCACTCGATCATCGGTCGATTGCGCATAGTCTTTCAAACATGGCACTTCTGTTGTCCGACACGTCGGCACCCGGGCATTGAGGAAAGCCTGGATTTCGGGTGCACTCATCGCATTCGAATCGTAGAAGAGAGCATCAGAGATGATGTTGCCCGGATCCCAGTCGGAAGCGTTCGCCGCTGCGACAGGCGTGGACGTCGCCAACGGTGTGACCACGAGTGAGGCAACGATGGCGATCGTCGTCAAGGCGATGCGCCACCTCGGGCGAGTGCGAGGGGAAGACCGTTGACTCACGGCACTTGCACCTGCACCGACTCGGACTGGGCAACCGTCGTTGGCGACCGATAGGAAAGTACCACCTGCCAAGCGCCGGGGCCGGAACCGTCAGTCGCGGCAGCCACCAACCCGCAATACGTGCTCTCGCGGCCAGGCGTAGCCGGAACAGTCGCGCTGCGAGTAACGCCGTCTCGTTCCAAAGTCAGAGTGCATTGGCCATTCGATTCGACGACGGTTGGAATGATGCCCGACGCCTGAATGACGCCTCCCGCGGCTTCGAGTGTGATGATCGTGACAGGTCCTGCTGGCAAAGGAGAAGGCGTGCCCGCCTCGGGAGAGTAGGGGCTGGACGAAACGGGAGACGAAGCTACCGAGGGCTCGGCGGTCGGGGCCGCGGACTCGCTGGGGGCGGGTTGTTCGGATGCGGATGCAACAGGATCGGAGACCGGAGCGGATTGGGGGGTCGCTCCGCTACGACACGAGACCAATCCGGTCGCGATCACGAGGGCCACGACGCCGGTCATCACACCGCGGACGCCCATCTTTACCGAAGAACGGCCTCGCACCCAGGAAGCAGACATCACCAAGTCAGTATCCCGGGGCGGTCGTAGGCTCGCGGCAGCGACACGACAGAAATCACTACGCGGCTCCGGGAGGCCTTCTGAATCGAGCCCAGCCATGGGTCAGTACAATATCCGAGATGCACGAATCGCTCGCCCCAACCCGAATCGATCGGGGTTATCGGCGGTTGGCTCTCGGCGCAGTCCTTGTTCAGGTATGCGTGATCATCCTCCTGCTGCGCAACTCCTACTTCATCGCGGAAGATCTGTACCTCCCTGGCCTGCTCGCTCAGCTTCCGTGGTCCGCCGAAACCCTGACGAGGTCAATGTTCGGGCATCTCATGCCGGGTTTCGTGGCGGTTTGGAAAGCCGTTGCCTCAGCGGGAACGCTCTCCTGGCCGCTTGTCGGAGTGATCATCGTCGCGATTCACGTGGCGCTTCTCGTCGGGACTGTTCGCCTATTCACGGCGCTGCACGGCCGGCGTTGGTGGGTCCCGTTGGCGGCGCTCGCCGCATCACTCTCACTCGCGTTGCTCAGCTGTGTGGTGTGGTGGGGAGCCGCTCTCGCTCCCGGCATAGGCGCTGTCGCGGCTGTCTGGGTTTGGGACTCCACCGTGCGCTACCTCCGCGCGCGTTCCGCGCCGCGTTTGCTCGCAGTGCTTCTAACTATGGTCGTCGCGATGTCATTCGGCGAACGACAAATCCTCACGCCCGTGTACATCCTGGGGTTCATTCTCCTCGTGGGCATCGCACCCCTATCCACATTTAGAGCACGTTGGCGGGTTGCGTTAGGCGGCTGGCCTGCTTGGACCGCCATGGCCGTCGTCGCGATCGCGTTCCTCGTTGTGTATTTTCTGGGAGGCTATCGCGAAGACTCCGGCTCGACTGCCCCGGCGAGCGCTATCGCCACGTACATGGGGAGGAGTCTTGTGGAGGGCTACCTGCCGTCCGTCCTCGGCGTTCTTCCCGGATCCTCGCCCCCAATCTTGGGCTGGGTAGCGGTAGGCATCGTCGGCGCCTTTGTGGTCTTCACGAGCCTAAAGAGCGTGCGATCCGCTCACGCATGGCTCTGGCTGCTAATCGCCTACGTGCTCTGCCAACTTCCCATCGCAGTGGGAAGGGTCGGGATCATAGGTGTCGACGCTGCCGTTGACATGGTGCGGTACTACCCTGAAGCCACGCTGCTGTTTTGGATCGCAGCGTCCGTTGCCGTCAGCGCCGCGCCAAGAATGCGGGACGTCACCCGACAGCGCACGGTCATCGCCATCGCGGCAGTTATAGCCGTCTTGATGACAGCCGTGTGGGCATGGTCGGCGGCGACGATCAGCAACACTTCCGCCGGCGTTGCGTCGAAGAGGTTCTTCTCGCAGTTGGCGGACCCGAGCTCAAAGTTGGGTGCCGCCCTCGAATCCGGTGAGGTGCGGATGCTGACCGTGCCGCTGCCGGACAAGGTCATCTCTGAGGGTATGTACCCTTGGAATCTTTCAGATCGAATCTACCCCTGGGTGCGCCGCGGCACCGAAATGACGAGTCTCGTCGAGGGGAGCTTGATGCTGAACAAGGATGGCTCCGGATCGACGCCGATGTTCACGACGATCCACGACGTCGCCTTCTTTTCGGGGCCGGGTTGCACATCATCTGATGAGCAACCCGTCTCGGTACTGCAAGGGCGGCTGACGCCAAAGCTGGTCGGCGGCATGGTGAGAATGACCGTGTCCGCCAAAGACCCAGCCGAGATTCGCGTCCTATCTCGACGCCCCGATGGAAGCACGTGGCCAGTCGATAACCAAAGCGGCCCCGCTTACCGGATTCCTTCCGGCGTCAGCACGCTTGTCGTTCCGGTTGCACCGATCGCTGCCGACCTGGTGACGCTTCGCGTCGAGTTCGGAGGGACAGTCTGCGTCACCGCGGCTGACCTCGTCCGCCCGGTCTATCGCTGAGCGCTGAAGTACTACCGACTGGCCTGTCCTCGACTTCCGGCACCTCAGGAGCCCTCAGCGAAGCTCTCGATCATTGCTCCAACGTTCAACGAAGCCGCGAACGTGGATGAGTCAGTGACGCGGATCCTCGCCGCCGCGGGTAGGTGGAGCTTGCCCCGTGCTAGCCATAGTCGGTGGTCTCGACTGTTAGCGTCGTCGAATGACTACTGGCCCACTCTCTGAGTACACCGCTGCTCGAGTCGATCAGTCCTGGTGCCTTTTCCTCGACCGAGACGGCGTGATCAACTCGCGCATCATGGGCGGCTACGTGCAAACGTGGGATGAGTTCGAGTTCATTCCCGGGGCGCTTGAAGCGCTCCGCACGCTGGCGACGTGGGCGCCACGAATAGTAATCGTCACGAATCAGCAAGGCGTGGGTAAAGGGTTCATGTCCGAAGCAGACCTCGGCTCCATCCACGACCGTATGGTCAAGGCCGTGACCTCCGCAGGGGGTCGCATCGACGCCGTGCAAACGTGTCCGCACCTCGCAAGGGTCAAGTCCCGTGGTGTGGTGTCACTCCGGTTGCTTCCTGGGGGTGGTGGTCAGGCGGTGAGGTGGAGCTCGGGGCGGGCGGGTTCGGTGTGCTCGGTGAGGATGTGGACGAGTCTGCGCATGGAGATGTCGGAGAAGTAGCGGCGT
>NZ_JAFKIP010000002.1 GCF_017305435.1 Microbacterium sp.
GGGTCGTCAAGGCAGACTGGTTCTGGGTCATCGTGGGATCTCTTCTTTGCTTCTTGCCGGAAACAACTGGTCATCCCACGGTGGCCCCCCATCGTCTACAACGACGAGACCCCCGCGGGAAGTGACACCACGCTATGGGACTCACCCGGATCACGCCCGCCGTGGATGCCTAATCGCGCGGATACGACCCGGAAACATCTAATCGATAGGCATTTGCTCGCGCGAGCGTCTTACCCACCGCAGTGATTGCGAGGTGGCTGGGGATTCGCCCCCACCAGGCGCGAATTGCCGAGAGGCTCGGCCGCTGATCCAGCGCCGCGATGAACCCGGTGATGGCTTCTGCGTCAGTTCCAGCGAAGCCCATTGCGGAGTTCGCCTCTGAGACGGTCGCTTCGATCTGAGCGTCGTCGACTCCGTTCAGCCCCATGAGGTACCGCATGGTGCGCTCATTCGATGCACCGATGCGTTTGAATCCCGGCTTGAATTCGTGGTCGATGAGGCTGTCACCCCAAGTCACGTGCTCGTAAGGCGGGCTTAGCGTTGCTGGAACGTTCTCCGCCAGAATGCCCGGACACGCATAACCGTGAAGTCTCTCCGTGTAGTACTCATCGAAGGGCCGGAAGTCACTGCCACTGGTCACGCGAACTGCGTTGAGAACATCCAAGTGATCCATCCAGTCCGCTCCCTCGGGGAGCGGTCCATCCAGCAGCTGCGCGAACAACGTCTCCATGGCATCGAGACCTTTGAACGCCAAGTGAGAGTTCGGGCTCAACGTGAACACGGCTTGAAGCACCGTGATGCCCCGCAACGCATCGTCATCCACTAGGTCGACGATCTCGATCGCCTTCTCGATTCCGGCGATCGTCGGTCGTTCAGTCGAGCGGTCCGCGCGTTCCTTCAACAGCCCAGCGAGCATGTCGTAGTCCGACTCTCTTTCGCTCGCGGCCGCGCCGTTCTGCGCTTTGCGATAGGCGCGCACGAATGCCGGATTGGCGAACTCGCCCAAGTCGTCGCCCTCTGCTAGTGCCGGAAGTAGTCGGGCATCCAGAGCTTCCAACCGGACGTCGATGACCGCTCGTGCCTCGACCTCGAACTCTTGCTTCAGGCGTTCGCGCTCCACCCGCATGATCTCGTGGACTCTCTCCTCTGAGATGCCCTGATTGATCACGACCGTCGTGGCCTGCACCTGGGTGGAGTTCTCCCCAGCACGCTGGGTTTGACGATCGGGACTCACTGCTTCGTATTCTTCGCGTCGCGGCCAACCTGCATCTGGGCCGCGTTGTCGCCCGCGCGCTGCTTCTGCTTCACCGTCGAGCGCTTCGACATGATGCGCCAAGTGATCGTGCTCCCCGCCGCCCCGCCGATGACCAATCCGATGAGCATCGTCCCCAGCCCGTCAAAGAACCAGTCCATGGAGCCCCCCCGATTTTGGGTGCCATTCACCCCTAACAACACGATAGCCACGGCCCCGACAATGCCCCGCCGCCGAGCCACAGCGGCCGCGTTGCGCTCCCGCGGTGGACGCTCCGTAGTCGAGGGCCGAGTTCAGTCGCGCAGAGCGCTGCCGCACCCGGGAAGTCGAGTGAGCCCGACGCAGCCGTGCCAAGGCCCGGACCGCACTGCATCACCTCGCCTCGGTCACGATGCTGCCCTCGCGGGCGCGCGCACGCGCCCCGTGGACCGAAATCGACATCGACCGCGGCACCATCCCTGGCCTTTCAGGGGGCGGCGTCCCGAAGATGGGCCGCGACTTCATTTGAAGGCCTCTTGACGTCGGGGGCCCCGAGGTCCGTAGCCCGGTGGGCGAGCGCCAAGTTCAGCCAGTCCGTGAGGCGCGCCTCGTGCTCACCGTGGTCGAGCAACGTGACACGATCTCGAAACACACGGCTTAGGTCGGGCGCCAACTCATCGAGCCTCGTCGCGATCTCGTGCGCGAGCATGTAGGCAGCTTGATCGAGAGCCTCTCGTCGGGCTCCAAACGGGGCCTCCGTCTCGTCGTCTTCGATGTTCAGCGTGGTCAGTGTTTCGCGCGCGCCATCGCGTCGCATCGCGAGGCCAAAGTGCGAGAATTCGCCTAGCACGCGGATGAACACCGATAGTCGCGCCCACCCAGCGAGTTCGAACCAGCGGGATGCGGGAAGATCGGGACGGGCGGCCAGCCTCGCCGCCTTGTCAGGCTTCAATCGGTGAGCGCGAGCAATGGCCGTCTGTTCAGCGAGCACCCGCACCCCAGCGAGTGAGAGATCGTTGTCTTCGAGCCAGTAGTTCCACGCAGAGGTGAGCGCATTACCAGCGAACCGAAGATTATCCCCACCACTGTTTGCACATTCCAGACCAACGACTTCCGCCATCCCCGCGATAGCCAGATAGCGAAACAAGCGAGCGGCCAGGTGCCCATAATCGAATCGGTCACCGACCATCGCTTGCTCCTGCGCCGCCGCAGCCGCTGCGTTCTCGAAACGGCGCGAGAGGCGCTCGATGAAGGAACCGAGAATGTCATTGTGAGCGACTCGGTCAACGACGATGTCTGGATCCGCGTGGGACGAATGCTCGCGGTAGCCCCACGCCTCAGTTCGTGACCGTTCGAGCTCCGCGTCATGCATGGAAACTAGGTCGGGCGGAGAGAGCAAGCGCCGCAACTCCGCCGGCTCTTTCGGAGTTGAGCTAAGTCGGAGTTGAGCTGATAAGGCAAGGTCAAACGCGTCGATGCCAGCGTTCGCGGCGTGCTCGCGGATTCCGCCGCGCACTTGCCGCATCGGGATCTCGATTATTCGGGCGATCTCGGCATAAAGTGCAACCTGCGCAGCCCCCGTCGCCTGCAAGTCGACACTGCGTTTTCCGATCGAAACTTCGCGTCCGTGCTGCAGTTCGGACAGAAATGCCCAATCTCTACCTGGATCGCGTCCGAGCGCCGTCAGCCCGTAATGCCCCCAAACACGTGAGATGAAGTCAGCGTCTGACTCTCCCGCCTGCTTCCATCGGATGGAGTGGCTGGAGGCAACATTGAACGTCCACCGCTCTAAGAAGGCCCGCGCACTAACGACCACGGCAACATTCAGGCCTTGACGCATCTTGATGAGCACGTCGACCAAGGCGTCCAGGCCGCCTCGGAGCGCAGCCGCCCAGCGGTCCGTTGGTGTCGTCAGCCACGGCCATCCGGCTCCCAAGCGAGTCAATGCGGCATCTGCGGGGGGCACTAGTCCCAGCAGGCCCCAACCAGCCGCAGTCAGATATAGCGGCGTTTCTGCGGCTGTCGTACGCCTCGTAGCCTCCCAGCGTGCGAGCACGAACCCGAGCACCGCCGGGTCGTCGGCGACTGCATCTGCGAACGCCGCGAAGTCGCGCCTGGGGCCGAATCCCGCAACGAGTACTTCGGGCGTAGTCGCGGGCGGGTCGCCTATGTCCGGAGCTACACGACTCATGCGCCCTCGCGAGTTGCGTGCCTTCTTTCGTGCCTTGTTAGTTCTCGCCGACGCCAATCATCGATCCTCTCCTTGGGTGATCCGCCGATGACATTAACCCCCGACAACGCGAGCGCTAGTCCTCAGAGCCCGGGCCGGGACAGCCGTTTGGGATGACCGCCTCGATGCGACTCGAAAGGCCACCAGTGCTCTCACTACGCAGTCTCTCTCACGATATCGGCGGCCATCAGAGTCACGCTGCCGCGAACTCGACAAGCCGCTGCACGGTGCGTACGGAGCGCCGCCCCCAATGCGTGCACGACACGGTCCCTCAATCGCCCACCGTCCGGATAGGGATCGTTGTGATCGTTGGCGACGATTGCGTGGCCGCTACGATCTGAGCGTGACTCACTTCGTTTCTGCGACCGCAGATATCCGTGGTGACTACCGGTACAGCCTGACGCGCGTTTGGGATACGTCGCTGCGGACCATTACTTTCGTGCTGTTGAATCCGAGCACCGCCGACGCGATCGATCTTGACCCGACGCTGCGTCGATGCGTGAACTTCTCGCAGCGCGAAGGGTTCGGCAGCATGACGATCCTCAACCTGTACGCGTACCGCACGCCGAGCCCGGCAGTGATGCTCGCGGCGTCTGACCCCGTCGGTCCCGAAAACGATCGCGTCCTCGCGGAAGCCGCTGGCACTGTCGTGGCCGGATGGGGAACCAATGCGAGTCCCGTGCGAGTCGCTCAAGCTCTCAAGTTGCTGCCGCCGCTGAAGGCGCTCAAGATCACGAAGAACGGCCGCCCGCAGCATCCGCTCTACGTCAAGAGCGACTCTCCGCTCGTCGACTGGCCGCTGCACGTCGCGCTCTGAACTTCCACGTGAGCGATACCCGGCCCTCAACCGGTCGATGGCCGCAGGGGGATCGAGATCGCACGCGATGGTCCGGTCCGCTGGCGTTGCCCGATTGGCTATCGAGATCAAGGCATCCAGCACGAAGAGCGTTCGGCTATTGCTGGGGAAGTTCGCCGCCCTCGACGTGTCTTGCGATCGTCCTCAACTCGGCCAGGGTCGCCTTCATCGCGTTCGGTGTTGTCGCAGCGCGGACGCGAGACTCTAGAGCGGACGCCGCCCGGCGCAGGTCTCGACTCCGTCGCCCGCGAGGCGAGTATGCGAGGACCCGGGCTCGGAGGATGCCCGCCTCCCGGTCGGCCTGCCCCAGCGAAATCGACGCGTCGAACAGATCCTCGGAGAACTCCGCGGTCGGAACGTAGGCCGCCCGGAGCTCGTCGATGTTCACGCCGCGTCGCGCCAATATGCGCGTCGTCGTCGCGTCCAGCACGTCGGGAACCCGCCGTCCGCGTGCCAACCAGTTACTGGCCAGCACGGTCACGATCACGATGAGCGCGAAAAGAACGGCGCCCGGTACTGGCCCCATCGCCGCCAGCCCTGCGTCGAGCAGTTGGGCTCGCGAGTTACTGAGGTCCCCTGACGAGCCAAGAATCGAGACAAGCATGAGGCTGCCGACGAGTACACCGATTGCGGCCGCTAGCCCCCACAAGGCCCACCGCCAATCAGCTCCAATGCGCCGCCACGGTCGAAGAAATCCAACGACGATGAGAGGCAGGACAATGGCGAGCACGCCCACACCGAGGTAGAACCACTGAATCGCGTTGTTCACACTCTCCGCCCACGACACTTGCTCGAGTTAGCTCCGACGAGGAGATTACTTGACTCGAAGCCACTGAATCGGGTACGACTTACCAAGCGGCCGTGCATGGGACGGCGCGCCTTCGAACTCGCGCGATCCATTACCGCGCTGCTGACGGTGGTGGTATGCCACGACCTAGTGTCGGGTTATGGAGAGCGGTGACGCAGGAGCATCCGATCCCGTGGACGATTCGGAACACGAGGACGTGATTCTGAGACGCCTGTCGCGTCGCATTCGAGGAGCTCGATCAAGCCCATCGCCAAAGCGCCTCCAGAGTGCGCACTTGGTGAGTGACGCGGAGTACTTGTGGGACCGCCACCTCCTGGATCTTGTCAACGACGCCCTCGGGCTTGGCGTGGCTCGCGCCAGAGGCCTGGCGCCGCTCGGGGAGCTAATCGGCGAGGCTTTCGCGATGACTCGATACTTGCTCGCCGGCTATATCCAGGTGGCCGGAAAAGTGAACGACCTCGCGCTGTCGAAGTGGATGCCAAAAAGCCATCGAGCTGCGCCGAAGGTTCAGGCCCTCGCCCAGCTCCACGCTCGATCACTGGTTTTGACGGAAGAGGTCTTCGTGCTTACGACGATGGGCTACCCGTCGGGCGCACTCGCTTTAGCGCGGACGTTGCACGAGGTCCGGGTGATCGCGAAATTCCTCCACCGTTTCGAGGCAAAGTTGTCTGAACGCTATCTTGAGAGTCATATCGTGGACATGTGGAAGTCGGTCGACGATCTGAGACCGACTGGGGCCGCGCGCCG
This sequence comes from Microbacterium sp., assembly GCF_017305435.1. Lineage (GTDB taxonomy): Bacteria > Actinomycetota > Actinomycetes > Actinomycetales > Microbacteriaceae > Microbacterium. The sequence continues at coordinate 5,873 of NZ_JAFKIP010000002.1, forward strand.
GAGCAGCCAATGGCTTGCGGTTGAGCGTGAGCTCGAGAGTCGCTTCAATGCGGTGATTGCGACTCACGGTGAATCCATGCTGGTTGAGAACGGGTGGGCTCTACCACGATTCACCAAGACAAGTGCGCAGAACCGGCATCCGCGTCGGGTCCCATTTTCTCGGCTTGAGAATGAGGTCAAGCAGCCGAGCGACAGGGCGCGATACCGTCACGCCAGCCGCCACGTGCACGCGACCAGATTGGGCAACATCAGCGCGCTGCGAAGCGGCGACCCAGGTGTCGCCCTCCTCGGACCTCGACCGTACGACCTCGATAGAGTCGCCCTCCAGGCAATGTGGGACGTGCAAGACGTGACGGAATCTCTGCTGCGATCATGCGGGAGATTCACGGATGATCAAGACATCTACTACTGGCTCGAAGCGCTCGACCAGCTCTCATTCGTGATCCGCGGTTTGCTAAGTCAAGGTCAAGAGGTCCTCGACGACGCCTTTGCTAAGGACCACGGGCAATAGCCCGCACTAGTACTTTCCAACTGGCTGTTTTCGGACGTCGCTCACTGTGCTTGGATCTCAAGGATCCGCGTAATTCCGGGGAAAGTGTCGATGGATGTCGAAGTGCAGGATGCGGAACTCGTCTTCGAGTCCCTCCAAGGGGCAGCGCGGTGACGAATCGAACCCAATCGTGCGTGACCGACATGCGCGGTGATCGTGGCGCTTCAGCTGCGGCATCACCACCCGAACTTCCGCCGCAGAGCCGCCGCAGCAGCCACGGGCCAGGTGTCGTGGTGGCCGAAACGCGCGTCCGCGATTTCGAGGAGTGCCCGCGCGGCATCCTCGGGCGTAGCGATCATCGCGTCGGCGATCTCCCGCGCCATCGTAGGCTCCGCGAGCTCGAATCGGCGCCGTGGATCGAAGGGGTCATCGCCACCGCCGCTATTTTCGGCCACCTCGAGGCACAGGTCGAGCAACGTCTGCACGGCCTCTGACCGGACGACCTGCCCGGCGCTGAGGATCTCACCTCGCCGTGCCCGTCCGACGCCGACCGCCAGCTGAACGATGAAGACGAGCATCAGGGCGGCGGCATCCGACACCGGTCGTCGCGGCGTCGCGCTCGCGGCCACCTCGATCGCCTCACGAACGCCGCCGGTGTCGTAGACCACGCGTCCACGATTGATCGGAAAGCTCGACAGTTCGTCGAGATCGGTCACCGCGAACTCGATGATCCGACCATCGACGAAGATCCCTTTGAAGCCGTCGTGCCATTCGCGCGCCACGCCGGCGAGTTCTGTCGCATCGGGTAGCCACGCGAGGTCGGTGCGCAACGCGTCAACAGCGGCGGACGTCGCGACAATGACGAGATCGTGGTCCGACCATGCATCAATGCGGTGCGGTTCGGCCCCTGAGCCCACAAGCGCCACACCGACGATCTCGGGGTGCGCTCTCGCAGCTGTTACGACCCGCTCCGTGTAGGCCTCGAACGCTGCGTAGGCTTCAACGCTCACGTTCGTCAGCCCCGATCGGTGAAGAGCGCCAGCACTTCGGGGGCAGCGTCGCCCCGTGCGAACACCGGGATCCGCTCGATGGGGGCATCCACCTCGACCGATCGTCCTCCGGCCAGGCGTTCGCCGGTCCACACGTCGATCCACTCGCCCTCCGGCAGATACACCAGCCCGCGAGTTGCGCCCTCCTCCAGCACCGGCGCGACGAGCAGGTCGGCACCCAGCATCCACTGGGTCGGTGCCGTCCACACCGCGGGGTCGGCCGGCCAGTCGAAGAACAGCGGGCGCATGAGCGGCCGGTCGGTCGCGATCGTCTCTCGCGCGGACCGCTCAAGATAGGGCACGAGCGCCTCGCGCAGCGCGACGAACCGTCGTGAGAGGTCGAGCACGCGCTCGTCGCCCCTGCGCTCGGCGATGTTCCACGGCGTCCGGTCGCGCGACGGGGCGCGGTGGTGGTTGAACTCGGAGTGGTACTGCATGATCGGCACGAACGTGGATGCCTGCAGCGCGCGAATGTACAGCTCGGCCGAGGGGATCTCGCCCGAGAACCCGGCGATGTCCCAGCCCCAGTACACGATGCCCGAGGCCGCAGCGGTGAGCCCGGCGTTCATCGACCAGCGGAAGGCATCCCACGTCGAGTTCTCGTCGCCCGCCCAGAACGCGCCGTGCGCCTGCGAGCCGGTGAAGCCCGCGCGGCTGAACGTCACCGGCGCCTTGCCGGCCGAGCGCAGCAGATCGCCATACGCCTTCGGGTACGCGACAGGAAACGTGTTGTTCTTCTCGTCGCCCCGACGCCCGTCGAGGTACACGAGCTCGCGGCCCCACGCATGTTCGCCGCCGTCCGTCTTGAAGCCGTCCACGCCGACTTCCTCCACGAGGTACCGGCGCTTCTCGGTCCACCATGCTGCGGCCCGCTCATCGGTCAGATCGGGCATGAGCGCCAGCGGGAACCACCAGCCGCGATTGCGGTACGGGCGTGTCCCGCCGCCGGGCTTGGGCTCGCGGATCAGCACATCCTCGCGGATCGCCGCCTCGGCATCCGCCTTCAGCTGCCCGTGCGGGTGCGGGCGCATCTTGAGGAGCGGAATCTGCCACAGGTGCAGCTTGATGTCGCGCGCGTGCAGCTCGTCGGTCATCGCCTTCGGGTCGGGCCACGCGCCTTCCGCGGGGAAGGTGAAGTCCGCCAGCCGATGGGGCGCACCGTCGGAATGGACCTCGTACTCGGCGTCGCGGAACGCCGTGAACGTCGACTCGTCGCTCCACGCCTCGATCACGACGGACCCGACCGGGATGCCGTGCAGCGCGTGCAGGTCCATCTGCCGCATGACCTCGGCCTGCGTGTTCCACTCGTTGCCGCTCGCCCAGAGCCGGAACACCCACCCCGGGAGCTCCTGCGCACGACCGGCGACGTCGAGGAACGCGCCCAGGACCTCCGTCGGCGTGCCGTCGAAGAGGCGCACACGGAGGGCTTCATCGTCGCCGACCTCGGCTTCGATGACGATCTCCTCGGCGTTGCTCGCACCCAGGTCGAACCACACCCGTCGCGAGGTGTCGACGTGGAAGCCCCACCCGGCCCCGCCGATCACGTGCGCGAACGGCATCGGCAGGTAGGTCTTGCGCTCTGCGCCCTGCGACTTGTACTGCTCGAACACCATCGAGTCGAGCGTCGTGCCGCGCTGATCGATCGCGTCGTAGCGCTCGCCGAATCCGGCGACGTGCTCACCGGGCGCGAGCGGGAGTGCGAAGCGCACGCGATGGTTGCGTGCGCCGTCGCGAAGCACGCGGACGCTCCCGGGCACGACCCGCCCGATGCCGATCTCGTCGACCGCGTCGGACGCGCTCTCCCACCGCGCCGCACGGAACTCGAACCAGCGGGTGCGCTCCTCGCGCCCGTCCTCGTGCGTGCCCGTGAAGCGGTAGCGATACCGTCCGCCCGACTGGAGCGGGGGCGTCTCGGCCTGCCATCCGCCCGCGGCGCGCGCGAGGCGTGCCGCAGCGGACGCGAGGTGGCCGCCATCGGTGACCTTGCCCCGCGACGTCGTGGCGACGCGCTCGAGCGTCAGCTCGGTCGACGTCGACGCGCCATCGTCGGGATGCCACTGCAGCGTGGCGGCGACGGTGACGACGCCGGCATCGGCGCGAACGCCCAGCAGGGCGCGTTCGCCCGCGAGCGGTGTGGCGGGGGAGCGCTGCTCCGTGTCGACGGAGTAGGGGTGACCGGACCCTTCGGGGCGGTGGCGGAGCATCAGGCGTTTCCTTCGGAGATGACGGACGGACGGTGCACGGGGATGCGGCCGAGTTGGATGCCGAGGCGCAGGAACATGGCGTGACTCCACAGCAGGGGTGTCGCGGCCGTGCCCCAGCGATCGATCCACTCCTGCCGCATCCCGGGGGCGATGAGGTGGTGATCGACCTGCTCCGGCATGTCGAGACGGGATGTCGCGGTCGAGGCCGCCCAGTCGAACAGCTCGTTCGCGCGCGCCTCGTCGCCGGCGGCGTCGTGGGCGAGCCCGAGGAAGCAGCTCAGCAGGGGCCACTGCCCGCCCCCGAAGAAGGTGTCGCCGAGATAGCGGTGCGTGCCGCCGTCGACCGTGAGGTGCGCCTCGAGCACCTCGATCGTGCGATGGGCGAGAGGGGAGGCGGGGTCGATCACGTCGAGCGGAGCGATCGCCGCCGCGAGGCTGGCGTCGACGGCCGTGCTGCCCACCCACTTGATGAGGTGGCCGTCACGCACGCCGTCGCCGAGCAGGCGCGTGCGCACGGCGGCGAGCTCCGCTTCCACCCGGGCGGCGCGCTCGCCGGAGATCAGGTCGTGGTCCAGCGATGCACGGAAGCCCGCGGCGATGCAGGCGAGCGTCGAGACGTGCACGTGCTCGGCGTGCTCCTCCCACCAGTCGTAACAGGGTCGCTGCCATGAGGCGAGCAGGTAGTCGACCGTCAGAGCGACGGCCTCGCGGTACGGGTCGGCCTCGAGGCCGTGGCGCTGCAGGTGCTCTCCGAGCGCCCAGATCCAGGTGCCGTAGCCGTCGAGCTGGAAGTCCCACCAGTCATCGGTGCCGTCCTCGCCCTGGAACGTGAAGCGGGCGGGCAGCATGTGCTCGCCGCTCGGCGGCGTGCCCGCATGCGTCGCACGGACGATGGCGTCGATCTGCTCTGCGCGGGCGGTGAGCGTGCGTGCGCACCAGTCGAAGAAGCGCGTCGCGGATTCGGCCGCCCCGGCGGTCGATGCCGCGTCGGCGATGAACGCCCCGTCGCGCAGCCAGCAGTACCCGACGTACGCCGAGAACGTGGGGCTCGCCGGGTACGCGCCTTCGGGGGTCTGCAGCTCGGTGATCAGGGTCAGACTGTGATCGGCGAGACGGTGGACGTCGCCCGGGTCGAGTGCGCGTGTGGCCACGGTGTGTCCTTCGGAGGAGTGGTCGCGCCCGCGACGTGGGGGGCATCGCGGGCGCGACCGGATTGTGGATGATTACTTGAGCAGGCCGTCGACCTGCGTCGCCAGAGCGGGGATGGCGTCGGCGGTCGTCGCGCGGCCCGCCGCGATCTCGCCGAGCGCGTTCGTCACGTCATCCTGGATCTGCTGGGCGTTGGTCCCGAGCTGCGGGGCGACGGCGATGTGCTCCAGCGCGTCGAACACGGCCTGACGGTTCGCCGGCGGCGTCTTGTCGAGGTAGGGCTTCAGCAGCGAGTCGTCGGCGACCGGCGGCAGCTCCCAGCCGGCGGACAGGCGCGTGTCGACCATCGTCTTCGAGCTCGTGAGGTAGTCGGCCCACTTCTGCGCGGCCTCCTGGTGCTTCGAGTTCTTCGAGATGACGACGGCGTTCGAGAATGTCGCGCTGGCCTTCTGCGTGTCACCGGGCTCGACCGCGATGTCCCACCCGAAGGGCAGGTCGCCCACGAGGCTGATCATCCAGATCCCCGTGTGCCACATCGCGAGCTTGCCCTCCTTGAAGAGGTTGGTGTCGAAGTCGGCGGTGCCCGCACCGTCCGCAGCGGTCGGCATGACCGTGCCGGACTTGCCGGCGATCCAGTCAGCCGCCTTCTTGCCGGCGGCGGAGTTGAAGTCGGATGCCGAGTTGTCGTCGTTCAGGAAGGTGCCACCCGCCTGCTGCACTGCCTTGTAGTACTCGTAGTAGCTGACCGGCTGGTAGTCGCCCCAGACACCGGCATCCTTGTTCGTCAGCTTCTCCGCAGCGGCCTTCTCGTCGGCCCACGTCCAGTCGGAGGTCGGGTAGCCGACGCCGGCGGCGTCGAAGAGGTCCTTGTTGTAGAACAGGACGACGTTGGAGAACGAGGTCGGCAGACCGTACTGCTTCCCGTCGACCTTGTAGCTGTCGAGCACCGAGGTGCGGTACTTGGAGGCATCCACGCCGGTCATCTCGGCGAGGACGCCGTTGGCCTGGATGTTGGCGAAGCTGCCGGCATCCACGTCGAAGACATCGGCTTCGGTTCCGGCCGCGAGGTCGGTCTGCAGCTTCGTGAAGTAGTCGGCGTACGCGGCGGTCTGGACGTCGACCGTGATGTCCGGGTTCTCCTTCTCGAACGCGTCGACGATCGTCTTGAGGTTGGCCTCGTTGCCGCCGTTGGAGATGAAGTTCGAGTACGTGATGGTCACCGGACCGCTGTCGTCTCCCGACGGCGAGGACGATGAGGAGCAGCCGGTCAGCGCGGCGGCTCCGAGGATCGCGACGGCGCTCGCCGCGATGAGGGACTTCTTCATGGGGGTATCTCCTTTGATGTGATGGTGGTGAAGGGTCGGGTGGGTCATTTGAGTCCGGTGCCGGCGACGCCCTGCACGATGTACTTCTGAGCGAAGAGGTACAGCGCGAGCATCGGGATGATGCTGACGACGGAGCCCGCCATCAGCACGTCCCATTGGGTCGAGAACTGGCCCTGCAGGGTCGAGAGCGCCACGGGGAGCGTCTGCATCGTCGGGTCCCGGAGGATGATCAGCGGCCACAGGAAGCTGTTCCAGGTGTTCAGGAACGCGAACACCGCGAGCGTCGCCAGCGCCGGCCGCACGAGCGGCAGCATGATCTGGAAGAAGATGCGGAAGTGTCCGGCTCCGTCGAGCGTGGCCGCCTGATCGAGGTCGTAGGGAACGGTGCTCATCGCCTGCCGCAGCAGGAACACGCCGAAGGCCGACGCGATCGTGGGGAGGATCGCACCCAGGTAGGTGTTGATGAGTCCGAGCGTCTTCATCTCCGCGAACAACGGCACGATGAGCACCTGGAACGGGATCATCATCGTCGCGAGGTACAGGACGAAGATCGCGCCGCGCCCCCGGAACGGCAGGCGAGTGAATGCGTACGCCGCCATGGAGCTGGTCACCAGCTGAAGGATCGTGCTGACGATCGCGATGATCAGAGAGTTGGCGATGACCTGCGCGAACGGAACACGGTTGAACAGCTCGGCATACGGCGCCAGCGACGCGTTGTCGGGGATGAGCTTCGGGGTCGATGTCAGCGTCGCGCCGGGAGTGATCGAGGTGACCACCGTCCAGATGAACGGGAACAGCATGATCAGTCCGCCGACGACCAGGGCGATGTAGAGCAGCGTCTTTCCGACGGGGAAGGGGCGACGAGCGGTCTCACTCATAGTTCACCCACCTCTTCTGGCCGTAGAACTGGATGAGCGTGATGACGAGGATGACGAAGAACAGCAGCCACGAGAGGGCGGATGCCATCCCCGCTTGGCCGTACCGGAAGGTGAGGTCGTAGACCTGCTGGACGACGACGCGGCTCGCGTCGTTGGGGCCGCCGCCGGTCATCACGTAGACCTGGTCGAACACCTGGAACCCGTTGATGAGCGAGAGGACGATCACGAAGAACGTGGAGGGCGACAGGAGCGGCATCGTGATGCTGCGGAGGCGCCGCCACCACCCCGCGCCGTCGAGCGCCGCTGCTTCGTAGAGGTCCGGGTTGATGGTCTGCAGCCCCGCGAGGAGGATCACCATCACGAAGCCGAGGTCCTTCCATGCCGAGGCGAGGATGATCGAGGGCATCGCCCACGCGGGATCGGCCCACCATCCCGGACCCTGGATCCCGACCCAGGAGAGGACGGTGTTCACGACGCCGTTGCTCGGGCTGAGGAGCCAGCGCCAGACCAGCGCGACGACGACCCAGCTGGTGATGACGGGGAGGAAGTAGACGCCGCGGAACACGGCGCGCCCGCGCAGTCGCGAGTTCAGGGCGAGCGCCAGGGCGAGGCCGCCGACGTAGACGAGCGGCAGGTATCCGACGATGTAGGCGACGGTGTGCAGGAAGGCCTGGTGCGTCGCGGGGTCGCCCAGGAGGAACGCGTAGTTGTCGAGCCCCACCCACTGCATCGGGCCGATCAGGTTCCAGGAGTGCAGCGACGTCCACGCGGCGGAGATCATCGGCCCGATCACGAACGCGAGGAGGGGAATGAGGCTCGGCAGGAGGAAGACGAGGACCGTCAGCACGTACTTCACGCGCACGCGGGCGGAGGGTCGGCGCCTTCGCTGCATCATCGGCTCCGCGGCGATGATCGTCGCCGGGGTGGCGTAGGTCGTCATGCGCCCGTCCCGGTCGTCGCGACCATCCGCTCCCGCACCAGTCGCCCCTGCTCACCGGCGACGCCGTCTGCGTCGAACGGGGTCGCGAGGACGAGTGCGGCTGCACCCTGCGCCCAGCGGTCGTCCTGCCAGCTCTCGACGACGACCGGGGTGCCGCGCTTGCCCGGCACGAGTGCGTTGCGCAGGGCCTTCTCGAACTCCGGCGCCCAGTGCGGCCAGGCCTGCACGCCTTCGCCGAGAAGCACCACGACCGACGGGTCGAACAGGTTGATCGCGCCGGCGAGGGCGCGGCCGAAGATGTGACCGGCGTTGCCGAAGATCTCGGCGGCGCCCGGATTGCCCGCGTCGGCGAGGGCGCGCAGATCGTCGATGGTCTCGGATGGACCGATGAGACGGATCGAGCGGGCGTCGTTGACGAGGGCGGCCTGACCGATGAGCGCCTCCAGGCATCCCCGGTTTCCGCACTGGCAGAGCGGTCCGTCTTCTCGCACGGGGATGTGGCCGAGGTCGCCGGCGCCGCCCGCGCGTCCGCGCACCAGCGCGCCGCCGGCGATCAGGCCGGCGCCGACACCGTTTCCGATCGTCACGACCAGTGCGTCGTCGTGCTCGCGCCCCTGCCCGTAGAGCCGCTCGGCAGCGCTGAGCGCGTTGACGTTGTTCTCGACGACGACGGGGAGATTGAGGGCGCGGCGCAGGATCTCGCCCAGCGGCACCTGGTTCCATCCGAGCTGGGTGGAGTCGACGATGCCGACACCCTGCTCCGCGACGTTGCCCGGCAGCCCCACCCCCACGCCGAGAAGGCGCGTTCCGGAGCCCTCGGCGATGAAGTTCGACACCAGGCCGACGAGGGTGGATGTCGCCAGCGGGGAGATCGCCTCGAAGGGTCGCGTGTCCGAGCGCACGACGTCGCCGTCGATCCCGACCTCGACCATGGCGACGTGATCGGGGGCGACCTTCACGCCCAGCGCCGTGAAGTTCTGCGAGACGAGTCCGAGAAGGCGCGCGGGGCGACCTCCGTTGCTCGTCGTCTGCTCGAGCTCTTCGATGAGACCTTCCCGGAGGAGGTCGCGGGTGAGCTGGGTGAGCAGTGCGGGGGAGAGGTCGAGTTCTCGGGCCAGGTCGGCCCGCGATGCGCTGCCGCGCGCTCCGAGACGCGCGAGGACCGCGGTCCGATTGACGTCCGCCTGGGTGCGCGACGTCGAAGCCACTTCACGACTTTGTTTAGGCATGAATAAAAGCTAGAACAAACGACCAGGCAACGTCAAGAGTTGATTAGCATTGCGGGATGACCGCCACACCGACCGACGTGCCGATCGGTGGCGACAGCATCCGACTCGGGCAGTTCCTCAAGTTCGCCGGCGTGCTCGATTCCGGCGGCGACGTGAAGGAGGCCATCATCGACGGCTTCGTCACGGTCAACGGCGAGATCGACCGCCGCCGTGGCCGCCAACTGCAGATCGGCGACGTCGTCGGCTTCGACGGTCGCAGCGTCCGCGTCTGCCGCTAGACCGCCTCAGCGCACGAGCGCTTCCCCCGCACGCACCGGAACCGTGATTCGGTTCTCGGCCGGCGGCAGGAGGCACACGTAGTGATCCGAAAACGCGCACGGCGGGAGCGTGGCGCGATTGAGGTCGACAGTCACCGCGCCGTCGGCATCGGGAGCGGGTAGGCGCAGTTGCCGGAAGCGGTGGCTCTCGCCGCCGCTGGTGCCATCGGAGAACACCGCGGACAACGAGCCGTCGAGACTCCGGTCGACGGTCAGCTCCAGCGCCGTGCCGAGCAGGTGGAAGGAGACGACACCGTCGTGCGTCGCCGTGGAACGGTGGCCGTCGACCGATTCGGTCGTCACGGGCGCGTCATCCACCGGGCGGAACGTGCCTTGCCGGACCGCCGCGGGGTCGTACGGGAAGCGCTCGATCCTCGAGATGCCCCGCGCGCTTGCCGCGAGCGGATCCAGGACCCGCACAGCGACCGCGCCGTCTCGGAAGAAGCCGCGCAGCAGCACGCCGCCCTGATGCAGCTCCTCGCCGGATGCCAGGGCGACGGTGCGCCCGTCGATGTCTCCCTGCGCCGCGCCGTCGTGGGCACGCCAGGTCCCCGGTGCGCCATCGAACACGCGCGGAGTGTCGTCGAGCCAGTGCGTCGCGGCGAGCGATGCGATGCCGTACGGCGCCCACACCGCGGCATCCCGTTCCTCGCGCCAGGCCGTGTCATCCATGAGGTCTCCATCTCACCGCAGTGGTGCGCGTTCGCGACATTATGTGTCGCCGTGTATCCGATCGATACATACTGTTACACCATCGACATCTAGGTATGAATAGCATGCCCCTATGGATCCCACGATGGGTACACCGGAGCGGAACGAAGATCGGGCCGAACTCGGCGCGATCGACGTCGATGCGTTGACGCGCGCCCTGGACGTCCACTCGCTGCGGATCCTCGTCGCGATCGATCAGACCGGCTCGATCAGCGCAGCGGCCCGCGCTCTCGGGCTGACCCAGCCGACGGTGACCCAGCACGTCCAGCGTCTCGAGGCCCGGCTGAGCGTCGGCGTCGTGGCGCGGACAGCACGCGCCGCGCATCTCACCCCGGTCGGACGGCTCCTCGCCGCGCACGCGCCCCGCATCGACGCAAGCCTCACCGCCGCAGCGACCGAGCTCGCGCACATGCTCGGAAGGCGTGCGGAGGCCGTTCGCTTCGCCGCTCCGCCCGCGCTGATCGCCGGAGCGCTCGCGCCAGCGCTCGGCCGACTCGCTCGCACCCGTCCCGACATCACCGCGAGCGTGATCGAGGCGGCCGACGCAGCCGAGGCGATCGCCATGGCCCGCGACGGACGTGCCGACATCGCGGTGACGAGCGAGATCGCGCCGCATGGCGGTCGGGCGTCGGCACCGCGCCGCCGCGGCATGCGGTCGACGTTCCTGTTCGCCGAGGAGATCGTCGCGCTCACGACGAACGACGCTCCCGCCGAGCGGGGCCGTGTCGCTGCGCAGGCCCTCGCCGCCGACCCTTGGATCACCGGCGCCGGGACGTCGACGGCGCACATCGCTGAGCTCGTCGGTCGCCCCGCTCGCGACGTCGACACCGCGGTCTCGCTCCCGTACGCCGCCATCTCGTTGGCCGCGAACGGTGTCGGTGCCGCGTTCCTGGCCGAGGGCGAGCTCTCCGGCGTCACCGTCCCGAACGGCGTGCGCATGCTCGGACTCGCTCCCGCCGTCACCCGCCGTACCACCGCCTCGGTCCTCGTGGAGGCGACATCCATCCCCGCCGTCGCGGAGGCGCTGCGCCTCCTCGCGGCGCACCGTCCGGCGACGGCGGGCATCGACGCGCTCGTCGATGCCCGCCGTGGCAGCGCCGGCCACCGCGCGCGCTTTCCGTCCGTCCCGCAGCATCCTTCCCGCCCATCCCGTCCCGCAGAGGAGCCCGCCATCATGCTCTCGTCCACCACCACCCGCCTGGCCTCGGCCGGAGCGGTCGCCGCCGCCGGCGTGCTGCTGCTATCGGCCTGCACGACCGGTTCCGCGAGTCCCGGCAAGACCGTCGGAGCAGACACCGGCGCCGACATCGACAGCATCACGGTCGCTCTGCCGGGGTCCCTCTCCAACCTCTATGTCGGTCAGGAGGCCGGCATCCTCAACTACTACATCGCGTCGATCGCGCAGGAGGGTCTCGTCTCGATCGACGCCCAGGGACGCGTGCAGCCGGGGCTCGCCGAGTCCTGGGAGCAGACCGACGACCTCACATACGTCTACGAGCTCCGTGACGACGCCCGGTTCCAGGACGGTACCCCCGTGACCGCCGATGACGTCGTGTTCAGCCTCGAAGAGGCGCGCGACGAGACGGCGTCTCCCGGCCTCGCGTACTACCTGACGGGCGTCGACACGATCGCGAAGACGGGGGATGCCGAGGTCACGATCACTCTGACGGCTCCCGATCCGGCGTTCGCTGCGAACATGAGCAGCGGCGGTGCCGCCTTCATCACCTCGAAGAAGTTCTGGGAGGAGCACGACGGCAAGGTCGGCACCTCCGACGCCCTGCTGCTCGGTTCCGGCCCCTACCAGGTCACCGAGTTCGTGCCCGACTCGCACGTCACCCTGGAGCGCGTCGACACCTGGTGGGGCGACCTGCCGAAGGTCAAGGAGATCACCGTCTCGTTCATCCCGGACGAATCCACCCGCCTTCTCGCGGCGCAGTCCGGCGACACAGACGTGGCGTTCAACGTACCGCTGGCGCAGGCGGCGCAGTGGGAGAAGCTCGACACGATGCGCGTCGACTACATCAACGACCTCTCCTACGTCGGGCTGTACTTCAACACGAAGGTCGCGCCGTTCGATGACCCGAAGGTGCGCGAGGCCGTGGCGCACGCGGTCGACCGCGACGCGTACGTGACCTCCCTGCTGCGCGGGCACGGGGAGGCGGCGACGGCCATCATGACCCCCGAGTCGCTCGGCAAGGCGTACGGAGCCGACGAGGCTCGCGCCAAGCTCGCGACGATTCCGCAGTGGGACTTCGACCTGGATGCCGCCAAGAAGGCCCTCGCCGCATCCGGATCTCCGGACGGCTTCGAGGCGGAGCTGCTGACCCCGAACACCGGGCCGCAGCTGGGCTCGGCCGCGCAGGCCCTCGCTCAGAACCTCGCCGACATCGGCATCACCCTGAATGTGCGCGAGGTGCCGATCGAGGAGTGGCTCGCGAGTCTCGATGCGGCCGGCGACCACGGCATCAACCTCATGTGGTACTTCTCGACCCTCGGCGACCCCGCGGAAGTGCCGAGCTACCTGCTCGGCGCCGGAAACCCGGCGGGCTATGACAACCCCGTCGTGACGGACCTGCTGGCCCAGGCGGGGGCGACCTCCGATCCGAAGGCGCGCATCGACCTGCTCGTGAAAGCGGAGACGGCACAGGCGAAGGATGTCGTCAACGTCCCCCTCTGGTGGGGCCAGTCCGCCACGGCGTTCGCGAACGACCTGGGGATGAAGGACTACAGCTCCTTCGCCTTCATCTCGTCCTGGCCGACCCAGCTCTACCGGGCGGCGGAGTGACCGCCACCTCCTTCTTCCGGTCGCGCGCGGCGCGAGCACGTCCGCTCGGACGTCTGCTCGCGCTGCGCGTGCTCGGAACGGTCGCCGTGCTCCTCGTGCTGTCGATCGTGATCTTCTCCCTCATGTACCTGGCCCCGGGCGACCTCGTGAAGAACCTGCTCGGGAACCGCCCGGTGACACCGGAGGCCGTCGCCGCCGTGCGCGCGCAATACCACCTCGACGATCCGCTCGTCGTGCAGTACCTGCGCTGGCTCGGCGGGTTCGTGACCGGTGACCTCGGCACCTCGATCCGACTGCAGGTGCCCGTCGCCGACGCGATCGCGGCGCGCCTCGGCGTGACCCTCGCCCTGTGCGGCCTCGCGTTCGCGGTCGCGCTCGCCGTGGCCGTGCCGATGGGGGTCCGCAGCGCCGTGCGCCCCGGGGGAGCGGTCGACCGCATCGCGAACGTCTTCGCGATCGTCGGCCTCAGCGCCCCCACCTTCGCCGTCGGCCTCCTCCTGCTCTATGCGTTCGCGTATTACCTGCCGATCCTCCCCGTCTACGGGGCGGGCGACGGAGGGCTCGACACGCTCCGCCACCTCGTCCTTCCGGCCGTCACCCTCGCGCTCGGTCTCGGTGCGATCGTCCTGAAGCTCACCCGCACGGCGATGCTGCGCGAACTGGCATCCGACTACGTCACCGCGGCTCGCGCGCGGGGGCTGCGTGATCGCACCGTCGACCGCATCGCGCTCCGCAACGCCGCCATCCCCATCGTGACGGGAGCGAGCCTCGTGCTGACCTTCCTCGTCGGCGGAACCGTCCTCGCCGAGACGACGTACGCGCTGCCGGGCCTCGGCACGCTGCTGCAGGACTCCGTGCTCTTCAAGGACATCGCCGTGGTGCAGTCGCTGATCCTCCTCATCGCGATCGTCATCGCCGTCATCGCCCTCCTCGCCGATCTCGCCTACCTGCTCCTGGATCCGCGCGTGCGGGATGCCGGGGCGGCGGCCATCGCCGGAGCCGGGCCCACAGAGAGCACGGAGACCGTGGGGAGCGTCGCATGACCGCCGCGATCGAGCTCATCAGCACGCCGACGCGTCGGCGTGCGCCCTGGGCGATCGTCGTGGTGATCGCCTTCCTCGCCATCGTCGCCGCGCTCGCCGCATTCGGCGGGCTCCTCTTTCCCGACGCGATGCGTCAGGACATCCTGTCGAGCCTGCTGCCGGCGGGGACCGCCGGCCACCCGCTCGGCACCGATGAGCTCGGCCGCGATGTGGTCGCGATGACCATCGCCGGAACGGCATCGTCCGTCGTGGGCCCGGTGCTCGTCGCGGTCGGATCGATGCTCTGCGGCATCGTGCTCGGCACGATCGCCGGCTACGAGCGTGGATGGCTCGACTTCGTCATCGGGAGATGGACGGATCTCCTCCTGGCCCTCCCCGTGCTGCTCGCGGCCATCGTCGTCTCCGGCATCCTGGGCGGGGGATACGCGGTGACGGTCATCCTGCTCATCGTGCTGTTCTCCCCGTCCGACATCCGGATCGTGCGCGCCGGCGTGCTCGAGCAGTCGGCGCGCCCGTACATCGAGGCCGCCCAGATGCTGTCGCTCTCGCGGTGGCGGGTGATGTTCCGGCACATCCTCCCGAACGTCTCCACGCTCGTGATCACCAATGTGATGCTCAACACCGCCTTCGCGCTCGTCGCGTTCTCCTCGCTGTCATTCCTCGGGGTCGGGGTGCCGCCCGGCACGGCCGACTGGGGTCGGCAGCTCACCGACAACAGGGCCATCATGTTCGACAATCCTGCCGCGGTGATCCTGCCGGCGCTGCTCATCATCCTGGTCGCCTGCGCTGTCAACGTCCTCGGCGACTGGCTGGGCGAACGGCTGTCGCGGACGGGGGCGGGCGCATGACCGGCGTCGTCGTCCAGGGCCTGACGGTCGAGGGTCCCGCGGGTCGCGTCGTCGCGCCGTTCGACGTCGACATCGAGGCGGGCGGGATGCTCGCGATCATCGGCGAGTCCGGCTCGGGCAAGACCCTGTCGGCGAAGAGCCTCGTCGGGCTCCTGCCACGGGGCTTCCGCGCACAGGGCAGTCTCCGGGTGAGGGAGCGCGAGATCGATCTCGGCGCCAAGCCCGAGCACTGGCGCGGCGTCCTCGGCCGGATGGTCGCGCTCCTCCTGCAGGACCCGTTCACGAGCCTCTCGCCCGTGCACCGGTGTGGGGACCAGATCGCATGGACGATCGAGGCCGCGCGGGGAACACGCCTGCGCGGAGAGGACCGTCGCGCGGCGGTCGCTCGGAGCC
The DNA here is from genome assembly GCF_017305435.1 of Microbacterium sp. Classification (GTDB taxonomy): domain Bacteria; phylum Actinomycetota; class Actinomycetes; order Actinomycetales; family Microbacteriaceae; genus Microbacterium. The sequence goes on from NZ_JAFKIP010000002.1 coordinate 21,234, forward strand.
TGGCCGAGGTGAAGCTCCCCGCGCGCGTCGCGGGCGCTTACCCGCACCAGCTCTCCGGCGGCATGCGGCAGCGCGTCGCGATCGCCGCCGCGGTCGCGAGCGATCCGATGCTCCTGATCGCCGACGAGCCGACGACCGCCCTCGACGCGTCGAACCAGGCGGAGGTGCTGGACGCCCTCCAGGCCCTGCAGCGGTCTCGCGGGCTCCCGATCGTCCTGATCTCACACGACCTCGGCGTCGTCCGCGGCCGTGCGGACGAGGTGCTCGTGATGCGGCACGGGGAGATCGTCGAGAGGGGTCGCACCGCTGACGTGCTGTCCGCTCCCCGGCATCCGTATACGCGCGCGCTCGTCGCGGCGGATCCGTCTCTCGCCGCCGCCCCCTCCGCGGTGGAGGGGCGGCCCGTCCGCGCCGACGACCCTCTCGTGCGGGTCCGCGGTCTCGGAAAGCGCTTCGGGGAGCGCGTCGTCGTGAGCGGCGTGGATCTCGATGTCGTGGCGGGGGAGATCGCCGGCATCGTCGGGGAATCCGGTTCAGGCAAGTCGACGCTGGCCCGCTGCATCGCGGGGCTCGAGCGCGAGGATGCCGGCACCGTCGTCTTCGACGGCGTGCCGCTCGCACCCGGGCGGCACTCGCGGACGCCGGGGCAGATGCAGATCGTCTTCCAGGACCCGTACTCCTCGCTCAACCCGATGATGACGGTCGGGGCGATCCTCAGCGAGGCGCTCCGCGCCGCGCCCGGCGGCGGCGACACGGTCACGAGCCTCCTGGAGATCGTCGGCCTCGACCCGCAGTTCGCGTCGCGCCGCCCCGCCGATCTGTCGGGCGGCCAGCGGCAGCGTGTCGCGATCGCGCGTGCGCTCGCTCCGCGGCCGCAGCTGCTGATCTGCGACGAATCCGTGTCGGCGCTCGACGTGTCCGTGCAGGCCCAGATCCTCGATCTCTTCCGCCGGCTGCGGGCCGAGCGGGGCGTCACCATCCTGTTCATCTCGCACGACCTGGCCGTGATCCGCACCCTTGCCGACACCGTCACCGTGATGTGGGAGGGGCAGGTCGTCGAACACGGATCGTGCGCCGACGTGCTCGAGGACCCGCAGCACCCGTTCACCCAGACGCTCGTCGCGGCATCCCGGCATCCCGGTTCCGCTGTGACGCGTGAGATCCACCCCGGAGAGAGCTCCCATGACTGACACCCGCACGCCCGTCCAGGTCGAGGTGCACGCCGGCATGGATGCCGTCCGCGCTGCGCTCGACACCGGCGTCGGCGATCTCGTCGGCCCCGAGCGGACCTCTCCCTGGTCGGTGGACCGGGAGTTCTACCGGCCCGAGCTCCGGGTCGCATTCCAGGATGGACACCCGGTCGCCGCCGTTCTGACGACGGGGCGCCCCGCGACCGCGGCGACCACGCTCGTCGAGCCGTGGTGGACGTCGGCCCCCGCGCTCGCGGCGCTGGTGGACGACGTGGTGGATTGGGCACGGCGGCGCGGCGACGTCGCACTCAAATGGAGCACGACGGAAGAGATCCCGGAGGTGGCGATCGACGCCGGCTTCGTGCCGCTGACGGCGCCCTTGGGAGCCGTGGGCACGGAGGGGGTTCGCGGCGCCGTCCGCTGGTTCGCGGACATCCCGCATCGCGAGCCCGGCTACTACGCGCAGACCACCATGTTCACCTGCGGGGCGGTCGCCGCGCTCATGGGCGCCCCGCTCCGGGATGCCGACGGCTTCGCCGGCGACCGGGATGACCGGGCGCGCGAACTCGAGTACTGGCGCCGAGCCAGCAACTATCCCGCCTGCGAGCCGGTGGGCCTCGCCGTCGCCACGGCGGAATACCTGGGTACGAAAGCGATCGAGGTCGCCCTCGACGCCGAGGGTCCGGTGCTGGTCGAGGGGTACGACCACTTCGACCTCTCCTTCCGCACCGAGCTGCAGGCCGAATCGCGCCGTCGCGCCGGTGAGCTCGGCCTCGTCCAGCGGAGTGAACGCGTCGCGGTCGCCGAGATCGCCCGTCGCGTCGCCGACGGCGAACTGGCGCTGCTTCTCATCGACGAGGCGCCGATGCACGGCGAGCACGGCCCGCATTGGGTACTCGCCCACGCCTCCGACGGCTCCGAGGTGGTGATCGTCGAAGACCCCTGGGTCAACCGCGACACCGGGGAGACGTGGGTCGACACCCACGAGCTGCCCATCGCGCTCGCCGACCTCAACCGGCTCGTCCGCTGGTCCGACGCCGGCTACCGCGGAGTCGTGTTCATCGGTCGGTGAGCGGAGGCGGCGACCCCTCGCGCCACCCTCATCCGCGCCGGCCGATTGATCCGGTCGGTGCCGGCACGGGGCGATCCCGTCGCCGATAGCATGCGCGGGTGGGCTTCTCACCATCGGATCCGGCGACGGTGAGCTCACCGCGCGTCGATGTGGTGTGGCTGCCCGTCGGGGCGGGTGGCCACGTCGCCGTCCACACCAGTCGATGCTGGGAGCTCTTCCGCGCTCATCGCGAACACCGTTCTCCACGCCCCCTGTTCCACGCCGCGCTCGAGGTCTTCGACGGCGATGCACGGCACGTGATCGAGATGGCGCCGGCCTGGAGCGGACCTGCCGGTGAGCGAGGCGTCGTCATGACCGGACCGGTGGGTGCGCGACCCCTCGGCGTCATCCGCCTGTTCCGCTACGAGATCCGCTGCTGGCGGGACGGGCATATCCCCGACCGGGCATGGGCTGTCTCCCCGCCGGTGAGCCTGCCGATGTCGCGCGCCGGGTCACGTGCGCTGCTCGCGCAGGTCCCTGACCTGCCCCGGCACGTCTGGGGGCGTGACGTCTTCGGGATCGGCGATATGTGGAACTCCAACTCCGTCATCTCCTGGCTCCTCACGGTGTCCGGCCTCCGCGTGAGCACGCTCCGCCCACCCCAGGGCGGTGCGGCCCCCGGGTGGCGGAGCGGAGTGGTCGCCGCGCTGAGCCGCGCCGAAGGTCAGTGCGCGATGACGCTCGGCTGATCCGTCTCGGCTGACCCCTCACCTGAACTCGACGTCCCGTGCGAGAGGGACAGTCCCTGGCCGCGCCGACGGAAGAGCAGCGCCGACAGAACGGCGCCGACGGCGAAGAACCCGGCACCCCACCAGTACGCCGTCGCGTAGCTCGCCAATGCGGCATCCACGCCCACTTCAGGCGTGACGGGCGCGTGCGCCACCAGATAGTCCGCCATCGCGGTCGCGGCGAGCGTGTTCAGCAGCGCGGTGCCGATCGAGCCGCCGACCTGCTGACTCGTGTTGACCATCGCCGAGGCGACGCCGGCGAAGTGCCGGTCGACGCCGAGCGTGGCGGTCTGCATCGAGGCGGGCATGATCGTGCCCATCGCGAACCCCATGAGCATGAGCGGCGGCATCACGTGCGCGGCATACGTGCTCGTCGCGTCGAGCAACGTGAGCCAGATCATCGCGACCACGCCGAGCGTCATCCCGATCGGCACCAGCACCTTCGGCCCGAACCGCGGGACGAAGATGTTCGTGCCCAGCTGCGCCGCAAGCACCAACATCGCGATCATCGGCAGGAAGGCGAGACCTGTCTGGATCGGTGTGTAGTTCAGCGTCAACTGCAGGTAGTAGGTGACGAACAGGAAGATGCCGAACATCCCGGCGCCGGCGATCATCACCGACAGATACGCGGCACCGCGGTTGCGGTCGAGCACGATCTGCAGCGGCAACAGGGGATGCGACGCCTGTGTCTGCCAGAACACGAATCCGGCGATCAACACCGCGGCTGCGGCCAGCATGCCCCACGTGAACGGCGAGTCCCATCCGTCGGTCTCGGCGTTCGAGAAGCCGTAGACGAGTCCGAACAGACCACCGGAGATCAGCAGCGTGCCGGGCACATCGAGCTTCGGTCGCGGACCCGAACGGCTGATGTGCGGGACGTACAGGAACGCGCCGACGAGGGCGAACGCCGCGATGAACACGTTGATGTATAGGTTCCACCGCCAGTCGAGCCATTCGGTGAGGATGCCGCCGAGCAGCAGTCCGACGGCTCCGCCTGCGCCGGCGATCGCACCGAAGACCCCGAATGCACGGGCGCGCTCCTTGGGGATCGTGAATGTCGTGGTGAGGACCGCGAGGGCTGTCGGCGCGAGCAGGGCGCCGAAGACGCCCTGGAGCGCGCGAGTGGCGACGAGCACTTCGAACGTGGGTGCGGCGCCGCCGAGCGCCGAAGCGAGGGCGAATCCGATGAGCCCGATGATGAACGTCCGTTTGCGACCGATCAGGTCGGAGAGGCGCCCGCCGAGGAGCAGCAGGCTGCCGAACGCGAGCGAGTAAGCCGTGATGATCCACTGACGCTGACCGTCACTGAACCCGAGATCGGCTTGGGCGGAGGGGAGTGCGATGTTCACGACGGTGGCGTCGAGCACCACCATGAGCTGGGCGAGTCCGACGACCACGAGGGTGATCCAGTGACGCCGGTCGGTCGCTGAGGGAGTCGTCGGGGTATCGGTCGAGGAAGACATGCAGGTGACTATATACGGTACTAATGAGTTTCGGATATGTGGCGTTCACGAATTAACCCGCTGGTAACGTGGACGTGGACGTGGGAAGGAGACGAGAGCGATGGCTCAGCTCGCCGATGCCCCGAAGCCCCGGCTCGGGCGCAAGCGCGACCACAGCCGCGACCGCGAGATCCTCGAAGCCGCACTCGACGTGCTCGCTGAGACCGGCTACGACGGCATGACGATCGACATGGTCGCCGCTCGAGCCAAGGCGGGTAAGGCGACGCTCTATCGGCGCTGGGCGTCGAAGCCCGAACTCGTGCTCGACGCCGTCGCGTGCATGAAATCGTCGGACGCCGATCTTGCGGCTCCGCCCGACACCGGCACGCTCCGCGGCGACCTCGTCGCGATGGTGAAATCGCCCACGCTCGCGCAGAGCGAGCGCAAACTCAAGGTGATGGCGGGCATCGTCTCGATGATCGCGCGCGACCCCGACCTCGCTGCCGCGGCCCAGGCGGCGCTCGTCGAACCACGCGCGGCAGCCAACCGGATCATCTTGGAACGCGCCATCGATCGTGGTGAGATCCCCGCCGATGTCGATCTCGACACGCTGTGCATGATCGGGCCCGCGATGGCGTCGTATCGAACCCTGATGCTCCAGCTCCCCATCGACCGCGCGTTCTCGATCGGCGTCATCGACCGCGTCATCCTGCCGGCGGCACGGGCGTGCGTCACGCCGCGCGGCGCCGACGCGTAGCGCACCGACGGTCGGCGTCGGCGGTGAGGTCAGTGTGCGGCGTCGTACGCCTCGAGCACGGCGGCCGGGACGCGACCGCGCTCCGAGACCGTGTAGCCGTTGCTCGCCGCCCATTCACGGACGGGGGCGTAGTCGCGCTGCCCGGAGCGCTTCTGCTTGCGCCCCGCGCCCCCCGCGCCGCCGCGCGCGGCACCCGCGTCGCGTGCAGATCGCGATGAGACCGACCGTGCCGCGGCGAGATACGGCGCGAATGCAGCACGGAGCGCCGCCGCGTTGTCGTCGGTGAGGTCGATCTCGTAGGCGGCGCCGTCGAGCGAGAAGAGAACCGTCTCGCCCTCTCCGGGCTCGAGGACGGTGCCGTCCAGGTCGTCGACGAGCTGATGCACGATTTTGCGGGCCATGGGCTGAGCCTAGTGAGCACGGGGCCGCCGTCGGTATAGAGCGGCCCGCGCGCCGCGACATCGCGTGTCCGGACGTCTCGCGTCAGGGGAGCAAGCCCGCGCGGCGCGCTTTCGTCACGGCGGCGTGGCGCGTCGAGGCATCCAGCTTGGCCATCGCCGCCTGGAGGTACGACTTGACGGTCCCCTCGCGCAGGCTGAGGTGGACGGCGATCTCCGCATTCGTCTGGCCGAGAGCGGCGCAGGCGAGGACGTCGGTCTCGCGGGGCGACAGGCGCACGTCGATCGGCTCGTGCGGCATCGTCCGGTCGCGCGTGAGAGTCGCCAGACGCTCCTCCACGGCCGTCAGTCGACGACGGATGCCGGGGTCGGCGACCTCGGCGCCGATCCGGCGGAGCTCGGCATAGGCCTCGCGCAGCTCCTCGCGGGTCGCGACGTCGATGCCGGGTGCCGCCTCCGGGGCGAGCGCGATCCGGCGGGCGACCTCGTCGCGCACGCGCAGCTCGGTGGCGAGGTCGGAGGCGACCTGCAGCGCCGCGCGCGCGGTGTTCTCGCCGAACGGCGCCTGCGTCCAGGAGCCGCAGTAGAGCACGCCGCGGCTCTTGCCGCCGACGAGCACCGGGACGGCGAACAGCGTCGAGATGCCCTCGCCGAGGATCGCGCGGTCGTAGTCGTGCGTGATGTTGCGGGACGAGCCGTAGTCGAGCGCCAGGCGGGGGCGGCGCTCGACGAACGCGCGGCCGCCGAGGCCCCGCGTCGGGTGGACGACGAGCCCGGCGAGATGGCCGGTGCGGTTTCCGACGACCGTCGTGACGTCGATCGCGCCGGACTGCTCGAAGCCGCCGAAGGCGACCGGGAGGCCGGTGCGCGTCGCGAGATCGCCGACCGCGCGGGCGAGGAGGTCCGCATCCGAGGCGAGTCCGACCGGTGTCATCTCGCGGTCACCTACTTCCGGCGGCGACGTCGCTGCCGCTCTTTTCGTCCTCCCGACGATACCATCGAGCCCCCGCGGCCGGCCTACACGGCCGCGGGGGCTCCGCTCACGCGCGCCTCCAGATCGATCAGGTAGCGCTTGCGCTCGGGGTGGCCGCCGTACTCGCCGATCGAGCCGTCGCTGCGCACCACGCGATGCGCGGGGACGACGATCGAGATCGGCGTGCGCGCACACGCCGATCCGACGGCGCGGTTCGCGCCGGGGGAGCCCGCCGCGATCGCGACCTCCGCATACGACCACACCTCGCCGTACGGGATCTCGAAGATGCGCTCGAGCGCCGTGCGGACGAAACCCTGCACCGTGCCGAGATCGAGCGCCACGTCGAAGCGCCGACGAGCGCCGGCGAAGTACTCGTCGAGCTGCGTCGTCACGGCCGCGGTCGCCCCGGCATCCGGCTCGGGTGCGGTACGCAGGGCGCGCGTGACCTCCGCGAGGGCTCCGTCGACGGCGCCGAGTGCCACGTCGAGGACATCGAGGAAGGTGAGACCCCGGTCGGTGACGACGACGAGGGCCTCGCCGATCGGCGTCGGGTGCACCGAGAAGGCGGCGGGAGTGCTCATGCACACATCATGGCGCGGTCATCGCTGCGGCCCGGCGCCGGACCGCAGATCTGTGGACGGATCCGGAAAAGGGCCCGCTGGGGAGAAGGCGATGGGTCCAATCCCACGAAACCCGCGGTTCTGACCGGTTTCCGCACCCACGCGCGCCTATGGTGTCGAGTGTGTGGCGAGCAGACGGTGGCGCCGTGCGAGGCGTGAACGACGCCGAGCACGTGAGCGCAGTGACCCCGGCCGACCTCGATCTGTCGGAGCCGGGGGTCAGAGTGACGCACGCCGCGCAGGCGGAGCGCGACCGCCTCCGCGAGGAGAGCGGGGAGCTCGGCGGCACCTCGACGCTGCTCCACTATTCGGATGCCGGAGACGCCGGCATCGACATCACGAAGGCCCACCCGGGCAGCCTCCCGCAGTTCATCACCGGCCGTCCGACGCTCCTCTCCAACCTCTTCCGCGACGAAGTCGCGCTCCTCACCGCAAAACGCGCCGCCGAACGCATCGCCGCGAAGGACGTCGAGCTCCGCACGGCGCGGGGCCTCGACACCGTCCACCTCGCCGTCGCGATCGCCGCGTGGCGCATCGGCGGCGTCTCCTACGCCGCGCCCGTGCTGCTGCGCCCGCTCGCGATCCGCCGTCACCATCTCGACTTCGACCTGCGTCTGCACGGGTCGTTCACCATCAACCCCGAGCTCGTCGAGGCCGCGCGCACCCACTTCGGCATCGCGATCGACGGCCGCGCGCTCGCTGCCCTCGCCTACGACGACGGCGTGTTCAAGCCGCAGCCGGTCATCGACCACCTGCGCGCGCTGACGGCTCACATCGACACCTTCACCGTCCTGCCGCGTCTCGTCGTCTCGACCTTCGCCGACGTGTCGTCGCACATGACGCGGGATGCCGAGGACCTCGACCATCCCATCCTGAACGCCCTCGGCGGTCATGTCGGCGACCGCGAGGACCTCGCCGCCCTCCGTCGCATCCCGACGCTCGTCGGGGCGGACGATCGACCCCCGGCATCCGACCGCCTCCTCCTCGATGCGGATGCCGAGCAGGAGGCGGTCCTCGCGCGCATCCTCGCGGGCCAGTCCCTCACGGTGCAGACGCTCCCCGGCACGGGCGGCACGCAGACGGTCATCAACGCGGTCGGCGAGCTCGTGCGCGCCGGCAAGCGCGTCCTCGTGGTGAGTGCGCGCCGCTCGACGCTCGACGGCATCCGTCACCGCCTCTCCGGTATCGGCCTGCCCGCGCTCGCCGTGTCGCCGACGCAGCTGCATCGCGACCTCATCCGGGCGATCGGGCGCAACGAGAAGGCCGAGCAGCCGAAGGTCGCCGACGTCGACGACGCGCTCGTGCGGCTGCGCACCGTGCTGCGCGACTACCGCGACGCGCTCACGGGGCGCCACCCGCAGCTCGGGATCTCACCGCTGGAAGCGCTGCGCACCCTCACGACGATCACGCAGCAGCAGCCGCAGCCCTCCGCCGAGACGCGCTTCGACCTGAGGACCCTGCAGAACCTGTCGACGCGTCGCGCGGAGGCCGCGCACGCGCTGCAGACCGCGGCGCGCCTGGGAGAGTTCCGCTTCGGCCCCGACGATTCGCCGTGGTACGCGGTTGCGTTCGAGACGACGCAGCAGGCGACCGACGCGCACGCCCTCGCGGCGCGCCTGCACCGCACCGACGTACCCGCGATCCTGGAGCGCGGATACGAGCTCATCGCGCAGACGCGGATGCGGCCGTTCGCGACGGTCTCCGAGCTCGGGGCGTACATCCAGCTGCTGCAGGGCATCCGCGGGTCGCTCGACCGGCTCAGCATGACGGTCTTCGAACGACCTCTCGGTGAACTCATCGACGCGCACGCACCGCGCCGCGACGCCCCCGAGATGGCGGGTGCGCAGCGCCGCCGCCTCAAGAACCTCTCGCGGGAGTACGTGCGCCCGGGCATGCACGTCGCGGACATGCACGAGTCGCTCGTGCGCGTGCAGCAGCAGCGCGCCCAGTGGCAGCAGCTCGTCGAGCCGGGGGTCCTCCCCGAGGTGCCGATCGGCCTCGACGACGTCGCCGCGTCGTGGCAGCGCATCGACGCCGACCTCGCCGCTCTCGACGCGGCGCTCGGGCGATCGCAGGCCCTGGCATCTCTCCCCATCCCGCTTCTCCTGCGCACCCTCGCCGGGCTCGCGGCCGAGTCCGCCGTCTTCGACAACGTCGTGGAGCGCGCGACGCTCCGGGGGCGACTGGCCGAGCTCGGCCTCGACGGACTCCTGACGGAGCTGTCCACGCGGCACGTGCCGGAGGATCAGGTCGCCGCAGAGTTCGACTTCGCATGGTGGCAGTCGGCGTTGGAGGTGCTGCTGCGCAGCGACCGTGCCCTGCTCGGTGCGAACACCGCCGTCGTCGACCGACTCGAGCGCGATTTCCGGCTCGTCGACGAGGCCCACGCGGGTTCGGCGGGCCCGCTCCTGGCCGCGGAGCTCGCCACGAAGTGGAAGATCGCGGTCGTCGACGAGGCGCACGAGGCGAACGCGCTCAAGCACGCGCTGCGATCGGGGGCGACGACTCCCGCCGAGCTCGTCGGCGCCGCGCCCTCGCTCGTCCGCACGCTCGCCCCCGTCTGGCTGGCCTCGCCGTACGAGGTGCCCTCGATCCCGGTGACGGCGCCGTTCGACGTCGTCGTGATCGCGGATGCCGCAGCGCTCTGCCTCGCCGAGGCCGCGCCCGCCCTCCGTCGGGCCGGGCAGGTCGTCGCGTTCGGCGACCCCGTGACGCAGAAGCCGACGCCGTTCCGTGTCGGTGCCGGTGCGCCGCTGCTCGCCGACCAGTCCGGCGCCGACGACGTCCCGTTCGACGACGTGAGCGTCTTCGAACGACTGTCGGAGATCGTGCCCGAGGAGATCCTCACCCGCAGCTATCGCGCCGGCGGCGAAGACCTCGCCGAGCTCGTGAACTCGGCCTTCTACGACGGCCGGCTCGTCTCCCTGCCGTGGGCCGGCTCGTACCTCGGCCGCGGCAGCCTCAGCGTCGACTACGTCGAGGGCGGCCACGGCACGCCCGATCCCGTCACGGGCGCCGTCGAGAGCCCGGATGCCGAGGTCGCGCGCGTCGTCACCCTCGTCGTCGAGCACGCCGTCAACCGCCCGACCGAGTCGCTCATGGTCGTCACCGCGTCCACGCGACACGCCGAACGCGTCCGTGCGGCCGTCGCCGCGGCGTTCTCGGGGCGCGCGGACGTCGCCGACTTCGTCGGGCGCGACACCGCCGAGCCGTTTGCGGTACTCGGCCTCGAGGAGTCGGTCGCCGAGAGTCGCGACCGCGTCGTGTTCTCGCTCGGGTTCGGCCTCACGAAGCACGGACGTGTGCTCAGCGACTTCGGCGACCTGTCCGGAGACGACGGCGAGCGGCTCTTGCGCGTCGGCATGACCCGCGCCCGCCGGTCGATGGTCATCGTCTCCTCGATCCGCCCGTCGGCGTTCGACGAGGGGCGGCTCGCGTCCGGGGCATCCCGCCTCATGACGATCCTCGGCGGCATCGCGGCCCGCGCGCGCGAAGCCCGCCTGGAGGACCTCGCCGACCCGCTGACGCTCACGCTCGCCCGCCACCTGCGTGCCCGCGGCGTCGCGGTGGATGTGGACTACCGGGGTCAGCTGCCGATCGTCGCGCAGTACAAGGGCAAGGCGATCGTCGCCGAGAGCGACGCCGACACGGCGCACGACACCCTCCGCGAGACGCTGCGGCTGCGGCCGCAGGTGCTGCGGCGCCTCGGCTGGCACTACATCCGCGTCCACGCGTTCGACCTGTACAGCGATCCGGCCGGCGTCGCCGAACGGATCGCTGCGATCCTCGGCGTGCCCTCCGAAGGCGGCGCGGTCGACACGCAGACGCAGCCGATCGATGTCCTCGACTGATCCGGATGCCTCAGCGCCGGACTCCCCGCGGCAGCGCATCGTGCGGGTGCGCGGTGCGCGGCGCGCTCAGCTCACGCCCGTCGCCGGGAGCGATCCGGACCCCGAGATGATCGCGACGCGCGACGCTCCCGCACCAGGCGGACTCGGCGGGCCGAACGACGAGCGGATGCGACAGGACGTGCCGCCGCACTACTGATGCGGGGCAGTGATCTCGATACACCGCGGCTGCGCCGCGGCACACGATCAGCGAGGGGGCGCTGCGTCCGCCGCGGCACTCGATCAGCGAGGGGGGCTGGTCGTGCCGTTCTTCTCGAGCAGATCGCGGATCTGGATGAGCAGCTCCTGCTCGGTCGGCAGCTTCGCCTCGGGGACCTCGTCGACGCCCGCCTTCGCGGCCTGGCGCTCCTTGAAATGGTTCATCGGCAGGACGAAGACGAAGTAGACGATCGCCGCGACGGCGAGGAAGTTGATGATCGCCCCGACGATCGAGCCGACGAGGAAGGTCGACGTGCCACCGGACAGCGTCGGGACCTCCAGCGTCCACGAGCTCAGGTCGCCGACCTGGAAGATCACACCGATCAACGGGTTGATGAGGCCTTCGACGAACGTGTTGACGATCGCCGTGAACGCGGCGCCGATGACGACAGCGACCGCGAGGTCGATGACGTTGCCGCGCATGATGAAGTCTTTGAAGCCTTTGATCATCCGAGTCTCCTCACGGTCTCCGGCCTCGGCCGGCTCACGATCCCGACGATGCGGGGGAGGCCTTCGCCTCAGACTTCGATGATGTCGAAGATGACGTGCTCGCGCCACCGCTCTCGCCGGACGTCTTCGCCGACGAGGAGGACGCACGCGAGTCGGTGCGGTAGAAGCCCGAGCCGTTGAAGGTCACCCCGACCGAACCGTACTGCTTGCGCAGGGGGCCACCGCACTCGGGGCACTCGGTGAGGGCGGAATCGCTGAAGGACTGGACGGCGTCGAAACGGTGGCCGCACTGCGTGCAGGCGTAGGCGTAGGTGGGCATGTGATCCTCGAGGGGGGCGGGGTGTCCTCAGCGCCCGGCGGGCGCGAGGGCGATGGTCTGAGTCGGGGTGACGACGCCGGTGACCGGCTGGTCGTGCACATCGTGGGGCACGGCATCCAGGATCTCGCTGTCGAAGACGACCGCGTACACCGGCGGGCAGTGCTCCATGGACCCGATGGTCTTGTCGAAGTATCCGCGGCCCCACCCCATGCGCATGCCGGTGCGGTCGACGGCGGCGGCGGGCACGATCAAGAGGTCGACGTCGTTCACGGCGAGCGGGCTCAGCACCTCGCCGACGGGCTCCGGCGTGCCGTAGAGCCCGTCCGCGATCTCGCCGTCGGGGTCGGCGACGGCCCAGTCCATGAGGCCGTCCTCGCGGGTGATCGGCAGGAGCACGCGGATGCCGCGCGCCACCGCCCCGCGGATGAAGTCCTGCGTCCCCGGCTCGGTGGGAGTCGACAGGAAGCAGGACACGCTGCGCGCGCCGAGGCGCTCGACGAGCGCGTCGAGCTGCACGGCCAGCCCCGCGGCATCCACCGCGCGGTCGGCGTCGGAGCGCTGCTGGCGTCGCTCGCGCAGATCGGCGCGCAGCGCCCGCTTCGCATCGGCGATGGCATCCGGCATGGTCCGATTGTATTCGCGCTCCTCGTTACGGGACGTTTGTCGCCCTGAAACACGTGCCGGATAAGGTAGCGACATGACTTCCCCCCGGATCAAGGCCGTCATCCCTGCCGCGGGCCTCGGCACGCGCTTCCTCCCCGCCACCAAGGCCATGCCGAAGGAGATGCTCCCCGTCGTCGACAAGCCGGCCATCCAGTACGTCGTGGAAGAGGCGGTGGGTGCGGGCATCGACGACATCCTCATCATCCTCGGGCGCAACAAGAACAACATCTCGAACCACTTCGACTCGGTGCCCGAGCTCGAGAACACGCTGCGGGGCAAGGGCGACCACGAGAAGCTCGCGCGCGTGCAGGCCTCGACCGAGCTCGCCGACATCCACTTCGTCCGGCAGGGCGAGCCGAAGGGCCTCGGCCACGCGGTCCTCCGTGCCAAGAACCACGTGGGCGACGCGACGTTCGCCGTGCTCCTCGGTGACGACCTGATCGATGAGCGCGACCCGCTGCTGACGACCATGATCGCCGAGAACGCGCGCACGGGCCTCACCGTCATCGCGCTCATGGAGGTCGACCCGGAGCACATCCACCTGTACGGTGTCGCCGAGGTCGAGCCCACCGACAACCCCGATGTCGTCCGCGTGAAGGGCCTCGTCGAGAAGCCCAAGCGCGAGGACGCTCCCTCCAACTACGCCGTCATCGGCCGCTACGTCCTCACCCCCCAGGTGTTCGACATCCTCGCGCGCACGGCGCCCGGCAAGGGCGGCGAGATCCAGCTCACCGACGCGCTGCAGGAGCTCGCCGTCACCGACGGCGTCCTGGGTGTCGTGTTCCACGGTCGCCGGTACGACACCGGCGATAAGGTGGACTACATCAAGGCCATCGTGCAGCTGGCATCCGATCGTGAGGATCTCGGACCGGCGCTGCGCCCGTGGCTCCAGGAGTTCGCCGCGCAGCTCTGACGCCGCGTCGGAGAGTGCGACCGACAGTGTGAGGAGGGCCGATGGACGTGGCCACACCCCGTCAGCACGGTCGCATCTCGCTCCGACTCGTCAAACAGCGCGACGCCCGGGCACTGCAGGCGGAGCTCCTGAACAACCGATCGTGGCTGCGCCCATGGGAGGCGACGAGCCCCGACGGTCCCGTGTCGTTCGACATGCGCCTCGGCATCCGCCGCCTGCTGCAGCAGTACCGCGACGGCGGCGGCGTGCCCTTCGTCATGGAGTACGACGGAGAGATCGCCGGGCAGCTGAACGTGTGGGGGATCGCGCGCGGCTCGCTCTCGTCGGCGACGATCGGCTACTGGGTGGGCGAGCGCTTCGCGGGGCGCGACATCACCCCGACCTGCGTCGCCCTCGCGACCGACGTCTGCTTCCGTGAGCTGGGGCTGCACCGCATGGAGATCTGCATCCGACCGGAGAACAAGGCGAGCCTGCGCGTCGTCGAGAAGCTCGGGTTCCGCTACGAGGGGCTCCGTCGCCGGTTCATCCACATCGCGGGGGACTGGCGCGACCACTACGCCTTCGCGCTCGTCCGCGAAGAGGTGCCCGACGGCGTCCTGCAGCGCTGGGTGGCCGGGCGGGTGCCGGCGGATGCCGCGACGGTGCCGCTCTCGGACCGGCTGCCCGGTTGAGGGCGCGGACCCGCTCCGGAGGCTTCAGGTTCGACTCGAACCTCAGACACGCGGGCGGGCTGACCGCCCGCGTGCCGTCTCGGCCCTAGCGTTGAGCGCATGGGCGGCCAGGTTCTCGGTGGGGGAGTGATCATCCTCGTCGCCGTCGTGCTGTGGCTCGTCTATCTCCTCCCCTCGTGGCATGGCCGCCACCAGTTCAACGCCGCCGAGCGCAACGCCGTGCGGCTGAATCAGGCCCTCCGCGTCCTCGCCGAGACGAGCGAGACGCCGCAGGAGGTGCGCCTCGAGCTCAACGCCCGCACGGCGCTCGCCCACCAGCGCCTCGCCAAACAGGCGCAGACCGAGCGCGAGCAGGCGGACCTCGCTCGCGCCCGGGCCGAGCTCGCCGCCGCGACCCTCCTCGCCAAGGCCGAAGCCGCCGCCGCGCGCGAGCGCGCCGCGGCGACCTCGCGCGCTGCCGCCGCACGCCCCGAGCTGCGCCGGGCGCGTGCACGGCGCCGCGCGCGGCTCGTCGCGGCGACCGTCGCTGCCATCGCTCTCGCCCTCGCGATCGTCGGAGGGGTCCGCCTCGCGACGGGCGCGTCCGGCGTTCTGCTCTGGACCGGCCTCGTGCTCGGCGTGACGGCAGGGGCCGTGCTCGGTCGGATGTCGGTCGTGCAGCGTCGTGCCGTCGTGCGGGTCGCCGCGCCCGACGTCGTGCGTGTCGCCCGCGACCTGCAGGACGTCGCGCTCGGCTCGGATCGGGTCGGCTGGACTCCGCGTGAGCTGCCGCGGCCTCTCACGGCGTCGGCCGGCTCGCGCGCGGCGACGGTGCTGGATGAAGCGGCGGCGCGCGATGCGCTCCGCCGCGCCGCGCTCGAGGAAGCGATGCGGGCGCGCGCCGAGGCGCAGCGCCCGCCGTCGATCGTCGCGGCGCGGACGCGCCGCGACGAGGAGTTCACGGGCGGCCCCGGCGCCGGAGACGACGCGATCGAGGCACACGTGCGTCAGCTGCTGGCGCGACGCGCGAGCGGGCAGTAGCGGTGTGCGAGAGCCCCCTCGGACGCGTGCTAATGTAGATGACGGTTCACGGGCCTATGGCGCAGTTGGTAGCGCGCCTCGTTCGCATCGAGGAGGTCAGGAGTTCGAATCTCCTTAGGTCCACCACATCAGTCTCTTTGGAACAAGTGACTTTGTAAGAGCCACCTTCACACGGCGCTTCTCTCTCGGGAGAGGCGCCGTGTGTGGTTTCGGCCACGGTGACGATCGCGTGGCCGTGACCGGGGTGACTCACGGCGCGGTTGCGGAGAATCGCTGGGCGAGTTCGGCGAACGCGGACGCGAGTTCGGGTGGGTTGACCTGGCTGATGGTGGCATCGAACAGCGCGAGTTTGACGGCGAGGCTGTTCCATGACCAGGAGCCCATTCGAACCCGGCAGGTATCGAGGCTGAGTCCTTCTACGGTGCCGTCGCGGACATAGGGGACTGCTTCGGCGGCGGGAATCCCGAGGATAGCGTCGCCCCAATGGGGCCAGCTGTCGGGTCCTGTGGAACCTCTGAAGCGTGCCGACAGGTACGCGGCTGGGTCACCGCCAGGCACCGAGCGTGGGGTGAAGTGTTTGCCGTTGTGAGAGCGGGGGAAGATCCGGTCAGCACGGTAGATGCGCCAGTCGTCGCGGGTGGTGGAGTATCCGATGACATACCAGTGGCCGTTGCTGAGGATCAGGTGGTGGGGTTCCGTCCGGGAGGGCGGTCCGGGTTCGGTGTCGGGGTTTACGACCGAGGCGTAGTCGAAGCGGAGTTCTTCGCTCTTCTGGATCGCCTCGCCGATGCGCAGCAACACGGCCGGGTTCGCGGCTGTTTGCTGCGGGTGGCCGGGAACCGAGGAGGCGGCGGTGAGTGTCTCGATGCGGCGTGCGAGATGGTCGGGCATGGTGCGGGTGATGATGGCGAGGGCTCGCTCGGCGGCGTCAGCGATGCCTGCACCGAGGGCGCCCGCGGCCCCCAGCGAGAGGGCGATGGCGATGGCCTGCTCGTCATCGATCATGAGCGGCGGCAGATGGGTGCCTGCGCCGAGGCGGTAGCCTCCGTCGGGTCCACGGGTGGCATCGATCCGGTAGTCCAGTTCTCGCAGGCGTTCCACGTCGCGGCGCACGGTTCGCTCGCTGACCTCCAGCCGTTGCGCCAGGAGGCGTGCCGGCCAATCCCGGCGCGCTTGCAGCAATGAGAGCAGAGCAAGGAGCCGCTGCGAGGTGGAGGTCGACGAAGAGGGCACGAGATCGATTCTGCCGAAATACCGGACTCTCTCTGACCGCAATACCAGGAAAGGTGTGACCGGGTCGGATCGTCCGGGCCGGAAAGGCACTTCCTTTATGTTCACTGTTCTCGCGCAGCTCAACTGGCTCGCCATCCTGGTCGCGTTCATCGTCTCCGCTGCCCTGGCCGCGGTGTACTTCCCCGTGTTGATCGCGAAACCCTATGCGGTCGCGTTGGGTCGTCAGGATGCGCCGAGTATCAAAGGCACCCCGGTCAGCAACCTCGGGCCGGTGGTGTGCGTGCTGCTGATCACGATCACCAGCGCGGTCCTGCTGCGGGCAATGGATGTCACTGATGTCGGGGAGGCGGTCGTATTCGCCCTCATCGTCGGGGTTGGTTACCTGACGGTGATGACGTTTCAGATCGCGATCAACCCGAACTTCCCGCGCCCACTGCTCTACGGGCTGATCAACGCCCCGTACTTCATCCTCAGCAGCATCCTGACCGCCATCATCGTGACCCTCATCCGGTAAAAGGGTCGCCATCACGATCGGTGCAGCACATCAGCATCACCACTACACCTCACCTCTAGCTACGACCGAGCTGGGCGGCACGGCGTGAGCACCCACACTGTGCCGCCCCGCCCTATGAGGAGAACCATGCGCTACGTGTCCGGTCGGGAACGACGAGCTCGCCTCGCCACCCGACACGCCCTCACCCCCGGCGCCCGCGTCTCGACGCCTCTGGCGGCCGCAGAGGCGGTTGTTGCTCTTCACGCGACCGAAGCCCCCTCCGTGCACCTCTCCGTCTGGGCCAGATCCCGCACTGTCGGGCCGGAGCAGATCACCGCTGCACTCGGAAGGGACCACGCACTCGTCAAGCAGCTCGCGATGCGCCGCACCCTGTTCGCATTCCCACAAGACCTGATCTCGGCAGTGCTTCCCAGCGCCGCCGCGCGCGTTGCAACCGCCGAACGCGCCGGTACGATCCGCGACATCGAACGCGCCGGCATCGCGCCCGGCGGTGCTGCATGGCTCGACGCCGCGCGGCGAGACGTGGTCACCGCCCTCGAGGCGCACGGCGCGCTGTCGACTGCGGAGTTGCGCCGGGTCGTCCCGATCATCCGCACCGTCATCCCCGGCATCGGGGCAGAGACGTGGTCCTCTTACCGGCTTCTCACCCTCCTCGGCGCAGAGGGTGTCATCGTTCGCGGACCGTCGCGTGGGCAGTTCCCCAACGCCAGACCCCTGTGGACGCTGGCCTCCACCTGGCTCGACACCCATCACCACATGACCGCGACTGAGGGATATCGGGAGATCGTGCGCCGGTGGCTGCACGCGTTCGGGCCAGGCACAGAGGAGGACCTCGTCTGGTGGCTGGGCGCCACCAAAACCATCGTCCGCACCGCCCTCACCGAACTCGAGGCGATCCCCGTCACCCTCGACGGGCCGCACCCTGGATGGCTGCTGCCAGACGATATGGACCCCGTCCCCGATCCCCCATCATGGACGGCTCTGCTGCCTGTCCTCGACCCCACTGTGATGGGCTGGAAACACCGCGACTTCTATCTCGGATCCCATGCCGCGGCACTGTTCGACAAGCTCGGCAACGCAGGCACCACGGCCTGGGTCAACGGACGTGCTGTCGGCTGCTGGACCCAAGACGAGGATGGAGCCGTTCAGGTACACCTCCTCCAGCCCATCCCCGACCGAGCACGCCGATCCCTCCACCACCGGGCCGCGCAACTCACGGCTTGGCTCGACGGTCGGCACATCTCCACGGGCTATCGATCATCGGCCATGCTCGATCACAGAATCTCCTGACCCGTCACGGCACTGCCGGACGAGGCACCGCCGTTAATGGCGCGGACCCAGGTGAAGTGTGCTGTGTGATGTGTAGCGGCGCTGATCTCCACAGCAAACGTGACCTGCTTCGTTTCTCGCGTTCCGGGCGTCACGCGGCGGACCGGATCAGGTGGCGCGGAGGAGTGCGGCGGCGAGGGTGTGGTCGAGCCACGCGTGGAACTCGTCGAGGGTGTAGCCCCGACGCGACGGCGGACGAGCAGGTCGAAGGTCTCGGGGCTGGCGATCGCCCAGGGGTGTCGACGGCATCCGTGAGGTTGAGGCCGAAGGCGTCGTGGGGGAAGGCGTCGCCGATCGGTGACGAGGGCTCACCCGGGGAGCGCGATCGTCTCCCATTCCTCACCGGAGCGCGTGTAGGCGAGGCGGCGGCTCGCCGCGGAGGGGTGGGAGGTCCAGAACACCAGTCGGTGAGGAGTGACCGCGAAGCCCGCCCACCGTTCCGGCGGATCGAACGCGGGTCGTTCGGGTCCGCCGTGCGCGAGGAGGAACTCCTCCCATCCCGCGCGCCGATCGACCTGCGGGAGTCGCGCGAACTCCGCCGTGTTCTGCCAGGCCAGCTGCTGCAGATAGAACGAGCGGCTGCGGTACGCCTCGTCCGACTCCTCGCGGGGCGACGGCTGCGCCGTGCCCTGCACGACGAGCTGACGCGTGAAGCCGGGCCACAGGAGGGTGAGCGCGACCGCGGGATTCGCCGCGATCTCTGCGACCTTCCGGCTGTGCGCATCCGTGTGGAAGAAGAAGCGGGCCCCGTCGAAGTCGCTGAGCATCGTCGTGCGCGCATCGGGCACGCCGTCCAGACCGATGGTGGACACCGTCATCAGCATCCGGTCCTCGCCCGGCGCGGGCAGCCACTCGGCTGCGAGGGCGAGCGGGTCCGGAACGGGGGCGTCGGCGTGCACCGGATCGGCGTCGTGATCGATGACGACCGGTGCCGGAGGGATGCCGGGGTCATACGCGCGCGTCATCCGAACACGAACCCGTCGATCTCGGCGAGCGCCTCGCAGACGAAGTCCACACCGCGCTCGTACAGCACCTTGCCATACGCGGCGTTGGCGCCGGTCGCATCGCCGATGACCCCGTCGGGTCCGAAGTCGTCGCTCGTCCATCCGAACATCACGGGCTTGCGGTTGAAGCCGATGTGGGTGAGGCCGGCGATGTGCTCCGGGATGTTGCGTGCCGGCATGTCGGGTGCGACCAGGTGCGGCGCGAGGTGCATGACCAGAGACGTCTCGGAGAAGCCGCCGTGAATGCCCTGCCCCTTCTCGTCGGGGCGTCCTTCGAGGCCGTCGCCCGCCCCGCTCGCCGTCGCGGGCATCGAGAAGGTCCGCAGCCCGAAGCGGCGCCGGAGCTCGCGGTTCGCCCACCCGAGCAGCATGACGTTACCGCCGTGCCCGTTCACGAAGACGACGGTCCGCGCCGGGGTCATCGCGATCGAACGGCCGATGTCGACGAGCGTGTCGAGCACCGTCGTCCCCTCGAGCCACACGGTGCCCGGTGCCCAGTGGTGCTCGTCGGACTTCGCGTAGCTGATCGTCGGCAGCACCCAGGCGTCGATCCCCGCGGCGGCGACGCGCTCGACGGCGGCGATGGCGATGGTCTCGGCGACCAAGGCATCCGTGCGCAGCGGCAGGTGCGGCCCGTGATGCTCGATCGCTCCGATCGGCACGACGGCGATCGATCGTTCCGTGAGAAGCGAGGTGAGGGCCGGGCCGGAGAGGTCAGCCCAGTGACGGGATGCCGGCGCGAAGGGGCGCGGAGCGGTCAACGGATCGCCCCCTTCACGGGGCCCGCGTAGCCGGGGTTGAGCTTGCCGGGGTTGAGCAGACCGTTCGGATCGGTGGCGCGGGCCAGCTCGATGGTCTGGGGCAGGCGGAAGTCGACGTTCCACTGGTGCGGACTGTGCACGCCGACGCCGAGCCGGGTGAGCGCCTCGATGCCGTCGGCGACCTGCTCAGGACTCTCGTACACACCCGCGAGCATGCCGATCGGCCCCGCGCCGGCGGCCTCGATGTGCAGGTGGGCACCCGGGTACACCCCGGTGACCTCGTCGTGACGGTCGATCAGCGCATCTCCGCCGACCTCCACGTGGAAGTAGACGCCGGGCTCGGACTTCTGCAGCCACTCGATCGGATGGTTGTAGCTGAGCACCGAGATCGCGGCGGACACCTGCGGCCCCTCGCGGACGTCCTCGATGCGACCACCCGCGCCGGTGATGATCGCGGTGGCCTCGTCGACGAGGGCGGCGTCGATGATCGCGCGCAGCGAGCTGCGTCCTTCGGGAAATGCGGGGTCCGGTGGGAGCTGTGCCGACACGTGCGGATCGTCGGCGGAGACGAGGCGCGGGTGCGGCCGGAGCGTGCCCAGCTGCCGCAACACCGACATCGAGCCGGCGAAGTCGTCGAACGAGGCATAGAGGCCCCGCCAGTCCTGCAGGGGTTCGAGTCGCACAGTCGCGCGAGCGATGATCCCCGCCGTCCCGTAGTTGTGGACGTAGCCGAGCGCGTCCTCGCCCTCGACGTGGATGAGCTCGCCGCGGGATGCCGGAGTCACGACATCCAGGGCGAGGACGAACCCTTCGTGGTTGCTGCCGTGCGCGATCGACCCCGTGCCGCCGGAGCCGCCGGAGAGGAAACCGCCGAGCGTCGAGTGGACGGTCGAAGGGTACATCCAGAGCTGCTGCCCCTGCTGGCGAGCGGCGAGCTCCAGCGCCGCCATCGGAGCACCGGCCTCGGCGGTGATCCAGCCCTCACCGACCTCGATGACGGCGCGCGCCCGGGACGTGTCCAGGACCAGCCCCCCGGGCATCGGGATCGCTTGACCGTAGTTGCCGGTGCCCTTGCCGCGCGGGGTGACGGGAGCACCATGGGCGACCGCGATCCGCACCGCTTCGGCGATCGCGGCGGCATCCGCGGGGAAGGCCACGAGGTCGGCGACGCCGAGAGGCAGCTGTTCGGCGATGATCGGCGACATTCGGGCGCCGTCCACCGACGCCTTCTCGCGTTGCCGCGGGTCGCTCGAGACGCCGCGGGGGCCGAGCGCCTCGGCGAGTGCGGTCTCGAGCGCACGGTAGTCGGGGGCTTCCGAAGCGACGGTCGCTTCGGATTCGAGGATGTCGGTGGGAGTCGCGCCGGTCATCTCAGGTTCCTTTCGTATGTCATAGTCTTCACTCATGTCGGATGCCCCCTCCTCGCGCCGTGGCGCTGCGGGGTCGGGCGGCGTCGAGGACGACGCGGCAGCCTCTGCGGCTCGCGCGCTGGGCGCTCGGATCAGGGCGCTGCGCAACGGCCGCGGCATGACGCTCACGCAGGTCGCCGGCCAGGCCGAACTGTCGCACTCGTTCCTCAGCCAGGTGGAGCGCGGACTGGAGCGCATGAGCATGACGTCGCTCTTCCGCGTCGCGCAGGCGCTCGGAACCACGCAACAGGCCCTCCTGACGGACGATGCGGATGCCGCGCCACGCGCTCCCGGAACGTTCCATGTCTTCCGAGCGGAGGGTGCGACGCCGTTGGATGCCGGCGGCAGCCCCGTACGGGTCCTCGCTCGCGATCACCCGCGCTTCGTCCCGATGGTGATGTCCGGGACCTTCACGGACGATCTCTGGTGGGTGCACGACGAGGAGGAGTTCGTCTACGTGCTCGAGGGTCGCCTGATCGTCTCGCTCGACGACGAGGAGTTCGCCCTCGCGGCGGGGGACGCGGTGTATTACCAGGGCGGCATCCGGCACCGCTGGCGCACCCACGAGGAGGAGACGGTCCGCGTTCTCATCGTGAAGGAGGGCAGCGCGGGAGCGCGGTGAACGGGCGCTCATGAGCCACCGCCGAGTTCTCGTGCGACCGTGGCGAGGTCGGCCGCGTACTCGGACTCTGCGCCCGGGCGTGCGCCGCCCGCGATGACGAGCCCGCCCACCATGCCCGTCTCCAGGAGTGCGCGACCGTACTCGATCGCGAGGCGGATGCCCTCGGCGCGGACGTCGCGTGCGGCGAACAGACGCTCGACGAAGCCGCGCGGGAGTTTCGCGGCGTGAAAAGAGGCCAAGAGGGCGGCCCCGTTCTGATCGACGACGAGGGGGACCCCGGGCAGGACGGGGACGCTCGCCCCCGCCGCGCGACAGAGGGCGATGAAGTCGGCGACCTCGTCGGCGTCGCCGGCGTACTGCGTCAGACAGAGGCGACCGCCGGCGCGCTCCTTCTCGGCGACCCGACCGCCACGCTCGGCGATCGGTGGAGCTGCCGGAGACTCCGCGAAGGAGGTCAGCAGTCCGAGTTCCACAGCGCGAGGGAGCATCGTCGTCGACTCGAGATCGAAGACCGGTCGGGCGTCGGGTCGATCCCCGGTCTGCGTGTGGTCGCCGGTGACGCAGTGCACGCCGGCCACTCCGAGACTGCGCAACGACGACAGCTCTCGATCGAGCGCGGTGCGGTTGCGATCTCGGGCGTTGAAACCCATCCACAGTCGCAGTCCCGTCGCGGTGATCAGGGCGGCGCGATACGACGGGGGGAACTGCGTCCGCGAGAGCCCCGCATCACCGGAGAGCACGGCATCGGCGCTGCCGAGGAGAGCGTCCGCCGTGGCGCAGATGAGGTCCGAGCGCAGGGCGCGAACCGGAAAACCGGTGTACACGAGCGGGCGGCGCCTCGCGATGTCCAGGATCTCCCGTCCCGCGAGAGTCGTCACCTGATCGTCCGCCGCCGAAGGCGCGCTTGCGGCGCCGCTCCATCTGATCGGGAGGTCGCGCGTCAGGAAGACGCAGGGCGTCGGGTCGATCTCACAGGTCCCGTCCCCGTTGACACCGCCGCACGGCCCGTAGGCCATCGCCTTCGGGCACCCCGCTGTACGGCCGGTCGGCCGGGCGGCGGCTGCAGGAGGCGACATCATCGCTCCTCCGGCGCAGCGAGGACGGCAGTCCTCGGTCGGAGGGTGTCGCGAATCGCCGTGGCGGCAGCGGCGAGGGCATCGACAGCGGCGATCCCCGAGGCATCCTCGTCATCGACGACGGCGGACAGGTGTACGCCGACGACCCCCGGGAGGCCGAGAGCGCGCCCGGCCCAGTCGACGGCGGCACGGATACCGGCGCCGGGGTCCGTGGGGGCGGCCAGCGCGGCCGCGACGATGCTCGGCGGCAGATTCACGCCGGGCAGCGATGCCAGGCGCCGCGCGCTCGACGCAGAGGTGAGAACGGGGACCGATACGAGCACGGGCACCGGCGCCGCCGTGGTCGCGAGGGCCGACGTGAACCGCGCGATGTCGGCGATGTCTCCGCAGAGGTTCAGGATGCCGAGTTCCGCACCCGCGCGCGCCTTGAGTGCGAGGCGCTTCGGGCGGTAGTCGACGGGCGGCGCCGACGGCTGCTCCGCGACGGCGACGAACAGGCCCGCCCGGCGCGCGAGGGCGGCGACGCGCGTCGAGTCGAGGTCGAACACGGGGTCGGCGTCACGCAGCGCGGTCGTCGCCGGGTGGTCGCCGGTGACAGCGAGGATCCCCGAGACGCCGAGATCGGCGAGGGCCGCGAGCTCGCCCTCGATCGCGACGCGATTGCGGTCGCGACAGGTGATGCCGGAGATCACGCGGGCGCCCGCCGCCACGAGGAGAAGAGCCTTGTGGGTCGGGCTGAGGGACTCGCGCAGCCCCGGGGGCTCGCCCGCGATGACCGCGGTGAGCGCGGTCATCGCGCCGAGGCGCGCGCCGGCATCCGCCACGACGGCGGGATCGACCGTCCGGACGGGAAGATCGGCGGTGATCACCGGTGCCGTCGCGACGAGGTCGCCGAGGGCGGCGGCTGCCGCGCGCCGTGGTGAGGGTGGGAGGGCATCGCCGCTCGCGTGCGCGGTGTCCGGGGTTTGGATGTCGGCGGCGGAGAAATCCAGTTCGCGCAGCAGCACGGGGTCTTCGGCGAACGAGCACCGGATGCCGGGCACCTCGCAGCCGCCGTCGGCCGAGACTCCGCCGCACGGGCCGTAGACCATCCGCTTGGGGCATCGTCGCGTCGCATCGCGCAGGAGGTGCAGAGATGTCATCGATGCTCCTCTCGCGTCGACCGGGGCGGCGTCAGGATGTTGGTGTAGCCAACAGTGCCACTGTAGAAGCCCGCCGTTTCGCGGGTGTTACGGTCGCGTGAGCGTCGATCTCGCGGGCCGACCATGCACGGCCGCGGACCCTAAAGTGGGCGCATGCCCACCTCGACGCTCGCCGCTGCCCGCATCGACGACTGGCTGGAGCGACTCTCCACTCCCGTTCCCGAACCCGGAGGCGGTGAGGCGGCGGGCGTCGTCATCGCGACCGGTGCCGCGCTGGTAGCGATGGCGGCAGGCTACGCGCTGCCGGGGGAACAGCGCGACGCGGCCCTCGAGGTGGCCGCTCGGGCGCGGCGGGAGGCGCTGATCGGCGCCGAGCACGACGGCCGGATGTCGGCGGCACTGGTCGCGGCTTTCCGGCGTCCGCTCGATGACGCGGGCCGGGATGGCGCCGTGCGCGAGGCGACCGTGCGTGCGGCGCAGTCCGGCGCCGCACTGGTCGCGATCGCCGCAGGTCTCGAGGGCACGCTCGCCTGGTTGGAGCACGCTGGTGAGCCGCGCCTCGCACCGGATGTCGCCGTCGCGGCGCGGATGCTGGCCTGCGGCATCCGCTCGACCGCCGTCAACATCCGCTGCAACGTGACCAGCGCCATCGAGGCGGGTGCGGACGCTGAGACGGCACACCGGTTGCAGGCCGCCCTCGATGAGGCGCATGCGGCAGCCGCGCGTCTGGACGCGTGCGCCGAGCGCGTCACCAAGACGCTCTGAGCGTCCGTTCCCGTCCAGCGGGTCGGTTCGCCCGCCCATCCGCGCGAGCCGCGCACCCACATGCGCCTCGTACATCGGAACGCCCTGCTCCGCGGGGGAGCAGGGCGTTCCGCCGAGGGACGTCAGTCCATCTTGATCGAGGTGTCGATGAACTGGTTCGTGTAGAGCGACGACGGATCGATTGCCGTCGCCGCCGCCTGCGTGATGCTTCCGGCGGTGACGAGGAAGGGCGTGAAGTCCGAGACGATCGAGGCCACGCGCTTCGGGTCGAACTGTCCGAATACGCCCGACGCCTCATCGTTGACGACCAGGCCGAGCTTCTTCTGCTGCTCCACCGAGAACTCCGCCACGCCCTCCGAGTAGGTCCAGCCGGTGTTGTACTGCTCCACGAGGTCGAGGATCACGGCGTTGCCGTGCTCCGGCGCCGCGAGGAAGTCGATCTGCGACTGCTGCATGATCGGCACGAGCTTCTTCAGGCAGTCCGCCTGGTCGGCGACGTCTGCTGCGCGCACCGCGAGCGGCTCGGGGTAGATGTTGTAGCCGAGCTCCGACAGCAGCTGGTAGCCCACTTCCTTGCCCCACTGCGGGATCTCGTTCTTGTAGATGTAGGGCTCGGCCGTCGCGAAGCCCTGCTGCAGGATCTTCGGGTCGGAGACGAAGCGCTGCGGGGTGCCCTCGTAGCTCGTGTCGATCTGTGACGGCGTGATGATGCCCTGCGACAGCAGGAGGTTCGGGATCACGTCGCCGGACGTGACGATCGGATCGCCGTTCGCGGCGGCCTCCTTGATCGTCGTCGCCCCGTCGTGGCTCTCCGGGTCCCACATCAGGATCTGGGGGCTGTACGTCAGCTGCGAGGCGACCGCGACGGTGGGCTGGTCCGCGTTCGCGACGATCGCGGCATCGGTGTTCACGGCCCCGATCAGGATGTCGGAGTCGAGGTACATCAGCGCCGGGACCGGCTGGAAGTTGACCGCCGGGCCGCCGGAGCGCACCTCGATCTTCACGCCCGTGTCGGTGCCGTTCACGACGAGCGGCCCGGTCACGGTCTTCTTGTCGGTGTCGACGGTGTAGCCGTCGCCGACGAGGTTGTACATGGCGCCGTGCTCGGACTCGGGCTGCCAGTCCTGCTGCATGACGACCGTCGCGGGGCAGACGCTCGCGAGGTCGAGGGAGCTGCCCTTCTCGGCGAGGGTCGCGGTGGAGGTCGAGGCCGGAGCGGCCGCGTCGGAACTGGAGCATCCCGCGACGGCGACGGCCGTCACGGCGAGCACGCCGATCGCGGTGGTGCGTGCGATCACACGGCGGGAGAGAAAAGCGGGCTGTGACACGGTGTCCTCCTGGAAGGCTGTGGGTGCGGTGCGGACAGACGGGTGGTGCGTTGTGGTGGTGCGTTCTCGTTACGGGTGGACGAGCGAGGGAGAAGAGGAGGGGAGCGCGGCGGCGCCGGTCAGCGGGTGGCGACTCCGAAGAGACGCCCGACGACGAGGCGATCGAGGGCGGCGAAGATCGAGAACACGATCACGCCGAACAGCGCCGTGAAGATGATCGCGAGGAAGAGCGGCTCCATGTTCAGGCGAAGCGTGTACGTGCGGAGCAACCCGCCGATGCCCTGGCTGCCCTGCTGGAAGAAGAAGTCGCCGACGATCGCGCCGATGACGGCGAGACCGGCGGACTGGCGCAGGCCCGTGAAGATCGAGGGGATGGCGGCGGGCAGCATGAGCTTCGTCATCCGCTGCCACTTCGTCGCCTTCTGCAGGGTGAACAGGTCGTGCGCTGCGGGCGTCGCCGACTGCAGCCCGAAGAGCGTGTTCGAGATCATCGGGAACACCGCGATGATGACGCAGACGACGATGCGCGCAGGCAGGCCGTATCCCATCCAGATGCCGATGAGCGGCGTGAGGGCGAGGATCGGGATCGTCTGCAGGATGACCGCATAGGGGTACAGGATCTTCTCGGCCAGGCCCCACTGCGACATCACGATCGCCCAGCCCATTCCGATGGCCACGGCGATCGCGAGTCCGATCAGGGCGACGACGATGGTCTGACCCAACGCGGCGAGCATCGGGACGATGACCTTGTCGTTCCCGATGGTCTCTGCCAGGACCTGGTGCGGAGGGGGGAGGAGGAAGCGGCGGCTCTCGCTCAGCATCAGGTACGACACGGCGTACCAGATCGCGATGATCCCGAGCAGTGCCGCGATGATCGGCAGGGCGCGCGACCAGGCGGCGCGGGCGAGGCCCCCGGGGCCGCCCGAGCGGGGACGGCGACCCGTCGCCGTCCCGGCGAACGCTGCCGTCGCCGTCGTCGCGGACGGGACTGCCGCGCTGGATGCCGCGTCGGCGAGCGCCGGCGGTGCCTTCAGGGCGAGGTTCTGGCTCACGAATGCGCCTCCAATGCGTGCGAGAGGTGTCCGACGATGCGCCCGAACTCGGGTTCGTAGCGCAGCTCGGGCGATCGGGGATAGGACCAGGGGAGCTCGATGTCGTCGACGATGCGGCCCGGGCGTCCGCTCATCACCAGAACACGACTGGAGAGGTACACGGCCTCAGAGATCGAGTGAGTGATGAACATCGCGGCGAAGCCCTTGAGCTGGAACAGGCGCTGCAGCTCCGTCTGCATCTTCAGACGCGTGATCTCGTCGAGGGCGCCGAAGGGTTCGTCGAACAACGCCAGCTGAGGTTCGGCCACGAGGGCGCGGGCGATCGATACGCGCATGCGCATGCCGCCCGACAGCGAGCGGGGGTGCTGATTCTCGAACCCCTTCAGCCCGACGAGCTCCAGCGCCTCCGCCGCGCGGCGGCGGCGCTCGGCGGCCCCGACCCCGGCGAGCTCGCCGACCAGCTCGACGTTGCGCTGCGCGCTGCGCCACTCGAGCAGCGTCGCCTCCTGGAAGACGAAGCTCGTGGTGTCGGCGCGGACGTCGACGGTGCCTTCGGTCGCGCCGTCGAGACCGGCCGCCAGTCGCAGCAGCGTCGACTTGCCGCAGCCGGAGGGGCCGACGACCGAGACGAACTCGCCCGGGCGGACGTCGATGGACACGTCCTCCAGGGCCCGAGTGCCGGTGGCGAACACTTTCGCGACGTCGGTGAAGGACAGCGTCGGCGCGGTGCCGGCGCCGTCCGACGACGGGGCGGAACCGGCGAACGTGTCGGCTGTGGCAGTACTCATATCAGTGCTCCCTCGGAGGTCGGGGTGGAGGGCGAGACCGGAAGCGGGTGCAGATCCAGGACGGAGCCGACGACGCGACGGCGGACGGCGATGACCCGCCCGTCCCGGATGACGATGCGATCCGGCGCGCGCTCGGCGAGCGCCTCGGCGGTGTGGGCAGCGCGGACGAGCACGATATCGGCGACGTCGTCGACGCGTCCGTCGGCCGGGGGCAGTCCGAAGGCCGCGCGCCCGCCGGTCGAGCTGACCTGCCACGCCTCGGAGGGACTCAGATGCCCGGCGATCACGAGAGCGGACGCGACGTCGATCATGTCGGCGTTGCCGAGCGGATTGAACGGATCCTGGACGTTGTCGCCGCCGGCCGCGAGGATGATGCCGGCTGCCAGCACATCGCGCAGGGGTGGGATGCCGCGAGGAGTGGACACCGGGTGCTCCCAGCCCTGCAGGTAGAGATTCGTCAGCGGGTTCGTGATGATCGAGACCCCCGCCTCGGCGACCGCGGCGAGCGTGCGTGCGCGGACCTCGGCATCCTGCGTCGACAGGCTCACGCAGTGACCGGCGGAGCGGATGACATCGGCCGGCCAGTGCCGCGTGCGGGCGGCGAGCTCGGCGAGCCCCGTCGATGTCGGATCGAGCGTCTCGTCGGTGTGCAGATCCATGCCGAGCCCGAACTCCTCGGCGAACGCGGCGGCGCGCTCGAGGTCGGCCGTCGGGTCCTCTGCCAGATGGGGGAAGCCGCCGATGAGGTCGACGCCGAGTGCGACGGCCGCCCGGCCCAGGTCGTCCGGTCCGTCGGAGGGGCCGGGGCTCGCCACGACCTGCAGGTCGACGATGCCCGCGAACTCCGCGCGCAGTTCGACGAGGGCTCGCACGCCGCGGAGAGGGTCGTCGCCGAGGTGATAGTTCGTGTGCGAGCGGACCGCGGTGACGCCGGCGTGCAGCGCTGCGATGAGGTGGCGGCGTGCCCCTCGCTTGATGTCGGCGTAGCTGTGATCCTCCCCGTGGTCGATCCAGCACGCGATCGCGTCGTCGAGCGACCCCTCCGGCTGACCGAATGAGGTCCAGGTGTAGCCCTTGTCGAGATGGGCGTGCAGATCGGCCAGCGGAGGCAGGGCGATCCAGCCGGTGGCGTCGACGGATTCGCCGACGCCACCGCGTGCGGGTGCGTCGATCACCCGGCCGTCGGCGAAGGCGAGGACCTCACCGATCGCACCGGTGGGCGTCAGTCCCGTGAGAGCGGCGACGCGCTGACCCGGTTCGAGGAGTTCGGCATCCATACGATCGTCCTCCTCACGGGGTGATGGCTGTGTCGGCGAGCACTGGTGTTGTTGGTATGGCCAACATCGGGTGAGAATCAGTAAACGCCCGGAGTGTTTCCTGCCGGGCTTGTCAGGATTGCGGCCGTGTTAAATCCGCGCGAAGAGCACGGCCGGGCGTCGCTCGTCGTCGGGCACGCCCCGCCCCAGCAGAGAGAGTGGGACCCATGAGCTACTTCAGCGACGTCGAACGGGACCTCGTGGTCGCCGCCCGCACCGCGCTGGCCGACGGCATCCTGGCGCTCGACCTCGTCGCGCACAACGGACGCGACCTCCCCACGTGGGAGCCCGGATCGCACGTCGATCTGATCCTCTCGGACAGCCGGCTGCCCGCGGCGGAGCGGGTGGAGCGTCAGTACTCCCTCTGCGGCGACGGGGCCGATCGTTCGACGTGGCGCGTCGCGGTGTTGCGCGAGGATGCCGGGCGCGGGGGGTCGGTGCGGATCCACGACGACGTGCAGGTGGGCCAGCGTCTGCGCGTGCGCGGACCGCGCAACCACTTCGCGTGCGAGGTCGTGCCCGGCGCGACGCTGAGGTTCGTCGCCGGCGGCATCGGCATCACGCCGATTCTCGGTATGGTGCGAGCCGCGGCGCGGGCGGGCGCAGACTGGACGCTCGAGTACGCCGGGCGCTCGCTCTCGACGATGGCCTTCGTCGACGAGCTGCGCGCCCTCGACGCCGGCGTCGGGCGCGTGCGGCTGTATCCGGCCGATGCGGGGACGCGGTTCGATGTCGCCGCGCTGGCGGAGGCTGCCGCGGACGGCGCGCCGGTCTACGCGTGCGGGCCGGCACGGCTGATCGCCGCCCTCGATGAGGTGTTCGCGACCGCCGGTCGCGCGGACCTGCTGCACGTCGAGCGCTTCGAGGCCATCGAGTACGGAGCGCCGATCTGGCCCGAGCCGTTCGAGGTGGAACTGGCGATGACGGGCGACGTCGTCACCGTGCGCCCGGATCAGTCGGTGCTCGAGGCCATCGAGGAGCAGAGCCCTGCCGCGACCGTGCTCTCCAGTTGCCGTCGCGGCACGTGCGGCACCTGCGAGGTCCCCGTGGTCGAAGGCGAGATCGAGCACCGCGACTCGGTGCTCACCCCGTTGGAGCGTGAGCACAGCGCGGTCATGATGGTGTGCGTCTCGCGTGCGGCCTGCCCGCGCATCGTGCTCGACGCCTGACCCGGCGCGGGATCACCTGCCGGTCCGGTCCCGAAGGGCCGCGACGAGGGCGGCCTCGTCGGCGGTGACCAGCCGGTAGTCGCGGACGACGACGCGCCCGGCGACGACGACGTGCCGCGGCCGCCGCCCCGGATGGGACCACACCAGACCTGCGACCGGATCGGCGACTCCGGCGTCGGCCACGCCGGAGACATCCCAGACGCAGAAATCCCCCGCTGCGCCGGGGGACAGGATGCCGAGATCGGCTCGACCGAGACCGGCTGCGCCTCCGGAGGTGGCCATCGCGAGCACGTCGCGCGCCGTCAGCACCGGGCCCACGAGTCCGGACACCTGCATCGCGAGGCGGGCATCGGCCAGAAGGTGGCCCGCGTCGTTCGAGCCGCCCCCGGATGTGCCGAGTCCGACGGCGATGCCCGAGTCTCGGATTCGACGCACCGGGCTCACGCCCCACCCCATCGGGACGTCGCAGCCCGGGGCATGCGTGGCGCTGACGCCGGCGGTGGCGAGCCGCGCGATCTCGTCGTCCGTGACGTCGCACAGGTGGGCGATCGTCACGTCCGACTCGAGCCACCCCCAGTCCTCGAGCAGATCGAGCGGCCGGCGGCCGTATCGCTGGAGCGCGATCTCCGTGTCGACCTGTTCGTTCGCCTGGGTGCGGCGGCGCAGGCCGTGGCGGTGGGCGACCGCGCCGAGCGCGCGAAAGGTCTCCGCGGAGTCGGAGTGGACGCCGGCGGGCCCGACGGCCAGTTGCAGCATGCCGTCGGCGCTCGTTCCGCTCGCGGAATCCGCGGGAAGAAGGGCGCGGACGATCGCCTCGGCGCTGTCGGCGGCGGCATCCGGATCATCGCGCGCCGAGCCCCGCACGAACACGAGCCGAGCGCCGAGCGTGGTGGCGGCGGCGGCGACGGCGCGCGCGATGGCCACGGTGTTCCCGATCGGGTCGGCCACCGCGCCCGGGTCGGGCCAGTTGAGTTGATGGTCGGCGACCGTCGTCACTCCGCACAGGAGCGATTCGGCGAGCCCCACCCCGGCGGTCGCACCGACCAGCGATGCGTCGATCCCGGCGCGGGCGTAGGCGGCGGCCATCGCCGGCAGCCAGTCGCGCATCGGCACGCCTCGAGTGCCCGGGAGCGTGCGGAAGCCCGACTGCAGCAGGTGGTGGTGCGCGTTGACCAGGCCGGGGGTGACGATGCCCCCCTCCGCGTCGAGGACCTCGCCTGCCGGAGACGGCGACCCCGCCGCGGCGACCCGCCCGTCCTGAACGACCAGGGTGCCGTTGCGGTCGGCAGCGGGGTCGTCGAAGCGCTCGACGATGACGGAGGCGCCGGTGAGGGTGACTGAGCCGGTCATGTCCTCCGTCCTACCAGGCGGATGTTTCGCGCAGATGCCGCCGAGCGCGGGGCCTACTGCGCCGCCTCCTGTGCGGCCGCTCCCGCCGCCTCCCGCGCCCGCAGGTCCTTGCGCAGGATCTTGCCGGCCGTCGACTTCGGGATCTGGTCGATGAACTCCACCCGCCGCACCTTCTTGTACGGCGCGACGTTCTCGGCGACGAAGGCCTTCACATCCTCTTCCGTGAGACCGGAGTCGGGCGCGGCCACGACGAACGCCTTCGGGATCTCCTCGTGGTCCTCGCCCTGCACGCCGATGACCGCGGCATCCAACACCTTCGGGTGACTCAGCAGCAGCGCCTCGAGCTCCGCCGGCGCGATCTGGTAGCCGTGGTACTTGATGAGCTCCTTCACCCGCTCCACGATCGAGAAGTACCCGCCCTCGTGGTACACGGCGACATCGCCCGTGTGGAGGAAGCCCTCGGCATCCAGCGTCTCCGCCGTCGCATCGGGCTTGCCCAGGTACCCGAGCATGACGTTCGGACCCTTGACCCACAGCTCGCCGGGCCGCGTCTGCCCGTCCTCGCCGATCTCGGTGATCTCCTCGCCCGTCTCGGTGTCGACGAGCTTGCAGACGATGTTCGGCAGGATCGTGCCGACCGACGAGACCGGGATGTCGTGGCGCGTGTACGGCATGGCGTGCGAGACGGGGCTGAGCTCGCTCATGCCGTAGCCCTGCATCATGCGGGCTCCCAGGCGCCGCCCCGCGACCTCCGCCGTCTCGCCGTCGAGGGGAGCCGCACCGGAGAAGATCGTGTGCACCGTCGAGATGTCGTACTGGTCGACGATCGGATGCTTCGCGAGGGCGACCGCGATCGGCGGCGCGATGTAGAGGTACGTGCACTTGTAGGTCTGGATGTTGTCGAGGAACTGGACCAGGTCGAACTTCGGCATCGTGACGAGGCTCGCGCGCTGCTTGAGCGCGAGGTTCAGCAGCACCGTCATGCCGTAGATGTGGAAGAACGGCAGGACGGCGAGGACGCGGTCGCTGGTCTGGAGGTCGATGTTGATGCGGCACTGCGCGACGTTCGCCACGAGGTTGCGGTGGCTCAGCATGACGCCCTTCGGGATGCCGGTCGTCCCGGACGAGTAGGGCAGGACGGCGACATGCGTCGCCGGGTCGAAAGACACCTCCGGCGGTGTGCGCCCTTCGGTGAGGAGCTCGGGCAGGTTCGGATGGCCGGGCGTCGCCTCGGCGGTGCCGTCGAGGACGATGACATGATCGGCCGGGATGCCGACGGCATCCGCGGCGGCCTGAGCCTGGGGGAGGAGCGGGCTCACGGTGATGAGCCAGGTGGCTTCGGCATCCGTCAGCTGTTTCTGGATCTCGCCCGGCGTGTAGAGCGAGTTGAGTGTCGTCACCGTCGCGCCGGCGCGCAGGATGCCGTGGAAGACCGTCGCGAACGCCGGGACGTTGGGGCAGAGGAGGCCCACGACGGTGTCGACGCCGACACCGCGCGCCGCGAGGGCCCCGGCGAACGCATCGATCTGCGCCTTCAGCGCGCCGTACGTCGTCTCGACGCCGGTCGACGGGTCGATGAGCGCGATGCGGGCGGCGTTGTCCGCGCTCAGCTCGCCGAACAGGTCGTCGTAGACACTCGTCGCGGGGATCTCGATGTCGGGGAACGGGCTGGTGAACACGGGCGGTCTCCTTCGACGGCGGTGTGGCCGGCGCGGCGACGGCTTCGGCTGCCGAGGTGTCGCGCGGGCCTCCCGGCGACGATGCCGGGTGGCACCATCCTGACATCACGACGGACCCGGTTCCACTCTTTGTGGCACCGGGTCCGTCGTTCACGTCGTCGGACGGGCGTGAGCGGGCGCCGTCAGACGAGCGCGGACGTCGCCGCCGCGGCGCGCAGGCGTGCGGCGGCGCGCTGCTCCGCGGCATCCAGCGGCGTGATCCCGTGGTTCTCGGCGTCGTCGAAGATCCCGCGGACGACGTCTCCGATGCCGGCGACGCGGTCCATGATCTCGGCGCGGCTGCCGAGGCGCTTCGCCTCGAGGTCGAGGTAGATCACGCCGCCGGCGTTCACGACGAAGTCGGGCGCATAGAGGATGCCGCGCGCGGCGAGGCGATCGGCGCCGCTGCGCGCGGCGAGCGGGTTGTTCGCCGGGCCGCAGACGGCGCGGGCGGCGAGGGCGTCGATGACCTCGTCGTCCAGCACTCCGCCGATGCCGGCCGGGACGAAGACGTCCGCGGCGATGAGGTGCTCGGTGCCGGGGTCGACCCAGTGCGCGCCGAGCTCGGCGGCGAGGTCTCGCTTCGCGGGATTGACGTCGGTCACCGTGAGGGCGGCGCCCTCGGCGGCGAGCCGGACCGCGAGGCGGCTGCCCACCTGACCCAGACCGGAGATCGTGATGCGC
The DNA here is from genome assembly GCF_017305435.1 of Microbacterium sp. Lineage (GTDB taxonomy): Bacteria > Actinomycetota > Actinomycetes > Actinomycetales > Microbacteriaceae > Microbacterium. The sequence goes on from NZ_JAFKIP010000002.1 coordinate 55,855, forward strand.
CGGCCGGCGACCGCGGCATCCGAGCCCGTCGTGTCGTCGAGCCGGTCGAGCGTCGCGCGCAGAGCCTCGTAGACACCGAGGCTCGTCGGTCCGGCCGGCTCGCCGGACCCGCCCGCGGAGTCGGGGAGCCCCACGACGTGGTTCGTGCGTTCGCTGACCGTGAGCATGTCGTCGGTGGTCGAGCCGACGTCTTCCGCCGTGCGGTACCGACCCTCCATGCGCTCGACGGCGTCGCCGAGATCGAGGAAGGCGGCGCGGCGGCGATCGGAGTCGAGCGTCGTGCCGGGCGGCAGGCAGATGACGGACTTGCCGCCGCCCGCATCGAGGCCCGCGGCGGCGTTCTTGAGCGTCATCGCGGCGGAGAGCCGGAGGGCGTCGCCGACGGCGTCGCTCCAGTGCGGGTAGGTCCACAGCCGGGCGCCGCCGAGGGCGGAGCCGAGCGCGGACGAGTGGAGCGCCACGGTGATCACGAGGCCGCTGCGCGGGCCCGTCGTCACCTCCACGCGCTCGTGCGTGAGATCGGGCAGGGGCAGGGTGTGCGTCATCGCGTCCTCTTTCGGCGTGCCTTGTGGGCAGTGCTCTGCGGACGTCGCGGCTTTGCGGCATCCGCCGTCCATTGTGTCACCCGCGGCGGTGGGCGTCGGCAGCGTTCGAAAAGCAGGGCCCATCGACGCACCGGCCCCCGCCGCGCGCTCCGTGCAGCGATCCGCCCTGCTTTTGTCGCGGCGACGGGCGCTACGGTTGCACCATGGTCGAGAATCTGTCGCCCCGGAGCGTGCTGGTCCAGGATGCGCTGCGCGCCGCGGGCATCGCGGGGGAGATCGTCGTGCTGCCGGATGCCGCGTCCACGGCCGCTCTCGCGGCGGCGGCGCTCGGGGTCGAGGTCGGCGCGATCGCCAACTCGCTCGTCTTCTGGTCGGACGACGAGCCGCTCCTGGTGATGACGAGCGGGGCGCACCGCGTCGATACTGGGGCCCTCGCCGCGCGCCTCGGGCGCGCGCCCATCGTGCGGGCGACGCCCGAGCAGGTGCGCGAGGCGACCGGTCAGGCGATCGGGGGCGTCGCGCCGACGGGTCATCCGACGCGGCTGACCACCGTGGTCGACGAGGCGCTGGCCGTGTACCCCGAGATCTGGGCAGCCGGGGGCACCCCGCACACGGTTTTCCCGCTGACCTACGACGAGCTCGTCGCGCTCACCGGCGGTACGGTCGCGAAGGTCGACTGACCCTGCGCATCAGCGCGCGGCTCGGCTCAGCACCTCCCACGCGGTGACGGCGGCCGCCGCCGACCAGGCCTGCGGGCGGCATGCGGCCGGGTAGGGAGCCGGCGCCGAGACCGCGGTCGCCGCATCACCTGCGTGCAGTTCGGGCACGCGGTAGTCGAACGCCTCGGCTGCGGCGAGCATGCCGGACACGACCGCGGTTGCGTCGTCGAGCCGACCTGCCCGCGCCATGCCGCGCGCGATGATCGCGGTGTCGTGGGTCCACACGCTGCCGCCGTGATAGCTCAGCGGCCAGTAGCCGGCGGCGCCCGTCGACAGCGTGCGCACGCCGAAGCCGGATGCCATGGGCGCCTCCACCAGCAGCGCGGCGACAGTGGCCTCGTCGGCCTCGTCGAGGATGCCGGTGCCCAGCAGATGTCCGATGTTCGAGGTCAGGGTGTCGACGGCGCGACCGTCGCGGTCGAGGGCGATGGCCGGATATCGCCCCTCGGGCGTCGTGACCCAGAAGCGCTCGTCGAACCGCCGCTTGAGCCCCGCGGCCCAGGCCCGCACCTCGTCACCGCCCGGGCGGCCGAATCGGTCGAGCAGGGCGGCGCCTCCCAGGGCGGCCTCGTAGGCGTAGCCCTGCACTTCGCACAGCGCGATCGGGCCCTCGGCGAGCGCGCCGTCGCGCCATTGGATCGAGTCGCCGGAGTCCTTCCAGCCCTGGTTCGACAGGCCGTGGCCGGTCTCGTCGACATAGTCGAGGAACCCGTCCTCGCCCGCCGCGGCCAGGATCCAGCCGAGCGCGGCCTCGAGGTGCGGTAGGAGCGCGCGCACGTCCGCGTCGGGCATGTCGGGCGCCGTCTCGGCCAGCAGACACACCCACAGCGGCGTCGCATCGACCGTCCCGTAGTACAGCGGCGGCAGGACGATGCCCTCGCCCGGCAACGCGAGAGTGCCGGCGCGCAGCTCGTGCATGATCTTGCCCGGCTGCTCCGCGGTGTCGGGGTGGGTCCCGGCGCCCTGCAGCCGCGCGAGGACGCGCAGGGTGGATGCCGCGACATCGGCATCCAGCGGCAGCATCAGCCGGGCCGCCCACAGCGAGTCGCGGCCGAACAGGGTGAAGAACCACGGCGCCCCGGCGGCGAAGAAGACGTCGTCCGGGGCGTCCGGCAGGGTCAGGCGCAACCCCGCCAGGTCTCCGAGCGCCCGGTGCAGCCAGCGATCCAGGCGGGCGTCGGCGCCGGCGACCGGCGCGGGCGCAGCCCAGGTCGCGGGCGCCTCGACCCCGCGGACGACGAGCCGCTGGTCGTCGAGATCCAGGGTCCATGACGCCTCCGCGGCGCCGAACGGAGCGATCGGCAGCGTCCAGTCGAGGACGACGGCATCACCGACTCGCACCTGCGCGCCGGGCGCGTGAAGCGACAGCGTCGCACCCTCGCGGGATGCCACGGCTCCGTCCGCCGTCGCCGTGATGAGGGCGTCATCGTGCGATACGGCTCCGGCCTTGACGTCCTGGAGCGGCGCGAACCCGATCACCACCTTCGCACGCAGGCGCACGGTGACCGGCTCGGCGAGGTGCGAGCGGACCGTGAGCGTCTCGGACATCCGCCCGATCCCGACGTCACGGACGCGCTCGATCCGCACCTTCGGGTCGGGGGAGCCGTCGTCGACTCCGCGCAGCAGCCCGTCGAAGCGTGCCTGCGCGGCGGTCGGAGCCGTGGTGCGGGTCCATTCCGGACGCTCGAACTCGCCGTCATCGCCGGCATAGGTCACCGTGAGCGCGCGGATGAACCGCGTGTCGCCGTGGTACACGCCGTCGATGGGCGCGGACCCCATGTCGCCGTCGCCGCCCGACCAGGCCTGGGTCGGCGCGGTCAGCACGATCGTGCGGTCGTCGAGGAACGGCTGGCGTCCTGCCCTCATTCCTTCACTGCTCCTTCACTGGTGTTCATGATGCGCCGCTGGAAGACGAAGAACAGCACGGCCACCGGAATGGTCATGATGGCCGCCGCGGCGAGTTTGAGCGGATACTGCGTGCCCTGACTGAGCTGACCGGATGCCAGGGAGGCGACGCCCTTCGTCAGGGTCGTGAGGTCCGGCGACTGGGTCGAGACGATGAAGTGGCTCAGCTCGTTCCACGATCCCTGGAACGAGAGGATCACGATCGTGATGAGCGCGGGGCGCGCCATCGGCAGGACGATCGACCAGAAGACCCGGAAGGTGCCGGCGCCGTCGATCCGCGCCTGCTCTTCGACCGATGCGGGGATCGACTCGAAGAAGTTCTTCATGATGAACACGCCGGCGGCATCGACGAGAAGCGGCAGGATCATGCCCGCGTACGAGTCGTAGAGGCCCAACTGATTCAGCACGAGGAACTTCGGGATGAGCAGGACCACCGTCGGCACCGCCATGACCCCCACGACGACCGCGAACACGATCCCCCGCCCGCGGAAATGCAGGCGGGCGAGCGCGTAGCCCGCGAGCGACACGAAGAAGACGCGCCCCAGTGTGACCACGATGGTCACGATGGCGGAGTTCGCGAACCACAGTGGGAAATCGCTGTGCAGGAACAGGCGCTCGTAGGCGGCCACCGTGAAGGTCTGCGGCAGCAGCGAGATCGGATCGGCGGCAGCCTCCTGCTCCGTCTTGAACGACGTGGCCACCTGGACGAGGAACGGGTAGATGTAGACGAGCGCGAGCGCGATCAGCATGGCGTACAGGGCCACCTGGCCGACGCGACGGCCCGGTGTGAGGTGCCGGCGCCGGCGGGGGAGGGATGCCGGGGTCTGCGCCTGGATCTCCACCTCGGTGAGAGCGGTCGCGCTCATCGGACCTCCTCCTTCCCGATGCGCGCCTGTCGTGGCTGATACGCCCGGATGCGGCGCCGCGACACCGGCCGGTCGCGCAGCACCCAACGCTGGAAGATCGTGAACGCGATGATGATGAGGAACAGGAGGAACGCGATCGCCGCCCCGATGCCCCAGTTCTGGTTCTGGAAGGCCGCCGTGTAGGAGAGGTAGGCGGGCGTGACCGTCGTCTTGGCGGGTCCGCCCTGCGTACCGGTGTAGATCTGGTCGAACACCTGCCAGCAGCCGATCAGGCCGAGCGTGATCACCGTGAACAGCGTGGGGCGCAGCTGGGGAAGGGTGATCCGCCAGAACCGCTGCCAGGCGTTCGCGCCGTCCATCATCGCGGCTTCGGTCAGCTCATAGCCGACATTCTGCAGCGCGGCGATGAACAGCAGCATGAACGTGCCGCTCGTCGTGAAGACGGCCATGAGGATCAGCGCCGACATCGCGATCGAGGGGCCGGCGATCCACTCCCACCACGAGACGCCCAGGAAGCCGTTGCCCGTGAGCGCGTCGGGCCCGGTGCTCAGCCCGAGCTTGCCGAGCGCGACCTGCACGATGCCGCGGGGATCGCTGAACCAGTTCGGCCCGGTGCCGCCGAGTCCGGCGATGATCGCGTTGACCGGTCCGGCGAACGAGAAGAGGAAGAGCCACAGCACGGTGATGGCCACCGAGCTCGTCACCGACGGGAAGTAGAAGGCGGTGCGGAAGAAGCCGCGGCTGCGCAGGATGCGGCGGCTGACCAGCACCGCCAGGAACAGCGACAGGGCCGTCTGGAGCGGGACGACCAGGAGGACGTACCAGGCGTTGTTGCGCAGGGCGATGCCGAAATCGCGGGTGGGCAGGCCGCCTTTCGTGGTGATGGCGGCGTAGTTGTCGAGCCCGACGAAGCCCACGGAGGGCGAGAGCGGACTGCCGCGACCGGACCAATCCGAGAAGCTGACCCAGAGCGCCATGAGCACGGGGACCAGCAGGAACGTGCCGAGGATGAGGATGACCGGGAGCACGAACAGCCAGCCCGCGGCCGCCTCTCCCCGACGGGTCCCGCCGGAGCGGGCCCGCCGGGGAGAGGACGGCCGGGTCGGCGTCGCGGCCTGAGCGACGGTGGATGCCATGGCGTCAGCCGACGACGGCCTCGAGGTTGGTCTGCACCGAATCGAGGATCGACTTCGGGTCGCCGGTCTTCAGCGACTCCAGCTGCGCGTTGAAGTCGGTGATGACATCGGCTGCCCCCTTGTTCGTCGGCACGCCCTGGGCGTAGTCGGCGCCCGTGAGGAAGGCCACGAGATCGGGGTTGTCGCTCTTCCATTCGTCGGCTGCGGACTGGACCGAGGGCATCGGACCGAACGCCTTCGAGAACGCGAGCTGCTGGTCGGCGCTCGTCAGGTACTGGACGAGATCCAGCGCCGCCTTCTGGTTCGGGCTGTCGGCGGCCATGCCCCAGCAGTTCGTGAACTGCAGGGTGCCCTTGCCGGCGGGGCCGGCCGGAAGCTCGACGACCTTGGCCTTCACGTCGGGGTAGTCGCCGAGGGCACCGGTGATCCAGTTGCCCTCGATCGTCATCGCGCCCAGCTGCTTGCCGAACGCCTCGCCGCCCCAGCCCGCGCCCACATCGGACGCGTAGGCGAACGTGCCGTCCTGCAGGTGCTTCTGCACGTACGTGAGCGCCTCGACGTTGGCGTCGCTGTTCGCCTCGGCGGTCTTGCCGTCCGCCGACACGAGACGGCCGCCGGCCTGCGCCATGAACGCCCCGAGGCGCGCGTACTCGCCGCCGAACACGAGGCCCTTCGTGCTGCCCGAGGTGAGCTTCGCCGCGACGGAGGCGAGCTGATCCCACGTCGTCGGCACGTCGGCGTCGGTGAGCCCTGCCGCCGTCCACAGGTTCTCGTTGATGACCAGCTGCAGCGTCGAGAAGTCCTTCGGTGCGCAGTAGAACGAGCCGTCGTAGGTGAAGTTCTGCACGAGCGACGGGTAGAAGTCGTCCTTGTTCGTCAGGTCGTCGCCGTACGCCTTGAGCGACCCGTTCTCGGCGAACCCCGCGAGCTGGTCGGAGCCGAGGTAGAAGAGGTCCGGCGGCGAACCCGCGGCGAAGCCCTGCGAGAGCTGCTGGGCCAGGTCCGTCGCGGGAACGACGGATGCCTTCACGCCCGAGTCCTTCGACCAGGCCGCCACGGCGTCCTGGACGGCCTTGGTCTCGGCGTCACCGCTCGAGCCGATCATGATCGTGAGGGCGTCGTCGGACGAGGTCAGCCCGCCGGCATCCCCCGATCCGCTGGGGCTTCCGGAATCGAACCCTGAGCCGCAGCCCGTGAGGGTGAGCGCGGCCACGACCGCGAGTCCTCCCGTGGCGAGCAGCGCCCGTGCTGTGTGTCGCGTCATCGCATCTCCTTCGAAACGGTGCGGGTCCGGCGGTGGACTCCGCGTCTTGATCGTTCAAATGAACCGAGTCTCGGTACTTTGATCGTTCAAACTGTGGGATGCTGGACACCTTACGGCGACGATGTCGCTGACGTCAAGATGGGGAGCCGATGCACAGATCCGCGACGATCGAGGACGTGGCGCGGGCCGCGGGCGTCTCGCGGCAGACCGTCAGCAATGTGCTCAACACCCCTGCGATCGTCCGCGACGAGACGCGCGAGCGCGTGCAGGACGCGATCCGTCGACTGGGCTATGCGCCGCACGCGTCGGCCCGGCGCCTGCGCACGCGACGCAGCTCTACCCTCGGCATCCACCTCGATCCGTACGCCGGCGGGATCTCGGGCGTGGTCCTCGACCGGTTCGTGCACGCGCTGACCGAGCGCGCGGGCGAGCGCGGGCTGCGCGTCATGCTCTACGCGGCCCGCTCGCCCGAGGAGGAGATCCGGCGCATGGCCGATCTCCGCGACGGCGGCGACATCGACGCCGTCGTCATCACGGGCACGTTCCACGGCGACCCGCGGTCGCAATGGCTGACCGATCATTCCGTGCCGTTCGTCGCGTTCGGCCGGCCCTGGGGCGAAGACGACGTGGGCGATCCGGCGCACCTCTGGGTCGACGTCGACGGCGCCGCCGGCACGGCCCAGGCGACCCGGCACGCGGTCGCGACGGCGGGACGACGCGTCGCGTTTCTCGGCTGGCCCGAGGGATCGGGCACGGGTGATGACCGTGAGCGCGGCTGGCGCGAGACCATCGGCGCCGACGGGCCGGCGCTGCGCCTCACGAGTCCCGAGAGCGTCGCTGCGGCACGTGAGGTCGTCGAGGGCGCGCTGGAGACCCACGAGATCGATGCGATCGTCTGCGCGAGTGATTCGCTCGCCGTCGGCGCGCATCTCGCTGCCGTGACCTCCGGCCGTCCGCGCCTGCCCGTCGTCGGGTTCGACAACACGCCCGCCGCAGAGGCGCTCGGCTTCTCGAGCATCGAACAGCTGCCCGAACGCGTGGCATCCGGAGCTCTCGACCTGCTCCTGGGCGGTGCACGCGACATCGTCTCGCGCGAGATCGTTCCGCGTGAGGCGCACGTGCTGGTGGAGCCGCGCCTCGTGGTCCGCTGAGAGGACCGCAGGGAAGGGCCCAGCACCCGAGCACCCGGCCACCCGGTGGCCCTCAGCGGATGCGGCGGGCGAGTTCGGCGGCGGCCGCGTGGGTCGCTGATGCGAGAGCGAAGACCTCGGGTGCGTCCCCCTGCCACGTGACGGCCATCGCCGCGACCGGCCAGCCCGCGTGATCGAGGATGGCCGCGCCGACCGAGCGGAAGCCGAGGGTCACCTCGCCGTCCTCGGTGGCGAACCCGTCCGCGCGAACGGCCCGCAGCACTTCGCGCAGCTCGGTGGGCCGCTGCGGTCCGCGCCCGGTGCGGTCGGCGAAGGACGCGGCATCCGGATACAGCGCGCGCACCTGCTCGCGGGGGAGCGCGGCGAGCATCGCGCGCCCCGTCGCCGTCAGGTGCGCGGGCAGGCGCACGCCGACGTCGGTCACGAGCGCGGGCCGGCGCGGGGCGCGCTCCTCGACGATGTACAGCACATCGCGCCCGGTCATGACGGCGAGATGCGCGCTCTCACCCGTGCGGTCGGCCAGAGCCGCCACGAGCGGGCGACCGAGTCGTGCCAGCGGCTGCTGCCGCGCGTACCCTCCGGCCAGCTCGAAGGCGGCCGTCCCGAGACCCCACCGGCCCTCCGCCTGCATGTGCACGACGAAGCCGTGCGCGACCGTCGCGTTCAGCAGGTGGTACACGCTCGAGCGCGGGATGCCGAGGTTCTCGGAGATCGTGCGCGCGGCCACCGGGCCCCGCTGGCGCGAGAGGAACGAGAGGATGCGCAGCGTCTGATCGGCCGCCGGGACCTGCGGCGCGGGCAGGAGCCTGTCTGGGATCACAGACACAGGATGCCACGATCCCCTCGCGGCGTCATCGCCCACGCGATGGAATCGGTGCATGCTCCACACCGCACCCGCCGCCGCGACCGACACGATCGTCGTCGGCGCACGCCCGCTGACGCCCGCCGAGGTCGTCGCCGTCGCCCGTCGCGGCGCCCGCGTCGAGCTCGCCGCCGACGCGAGGGCGCGCGTCGCGGCATCCCGCGCCCTCATCGAGCGCCTCGCCGACGACCCCGAGCCGCACTACGGCATCTCGACCGGGTTCGGCGCGCTCGCGACGACCTTCATCGCGCCCGAGCGTCGCCGCCAGCTGCAGGCATCGCTCATCCGGTCGCACGCCGCGGGCACCGGCGCCGAGGTCGAGCGGGAGGTCGTACGGGCCCTCATGCTGCTGCGGCTGCAGACCCTCGTGACGGGGCACACCGGCGTCCGCCCCGTCGTGGTGGACACGTACGCGGCGATGCTCGACGCGGGCATCACGCCGATCGTGCGCGAGTACGGGTCGCTCGGCTGCTCGGGTGACCTCGCGCCGCTGTCGCACGTCGCCCTCGCCGCGCTCGGCGAGGGGCGTGTGCGCACCGCGGATGGCACGGAGGCGGATGCCGGAGACGCCCTTTCCGCTGTCGGCATCGCGCCGCTCGTGCTCGAGGAGAAGGAGGGGCTCGCCCTCATCAACGGCACCGACGGCATGCTCGGGATGCTGCTCCTCGCCCTCGACGACCTCGGCGCCCTCCTCGACACCGCCGACGTCGCCGCGGCGCTCTCGGTCGAAAGCCAGCTCGGCACGGATGCCGTGTTCGCGGCCGACCTCATGGCGCTGCGTCCGCAGGTCGGTCAAGCCGCGTCCGCCGCCCGGCTGCGCGGGCTCCTCGCCGGCTCGGAGATCATGGCGAGCCACCGCGACCCGGCCGTGTGCACGCGCGTGCAGGACGCCTACTCGCTGCGCTGCTCGCCACAGGTGCACGGCGCTGCCCGCGACACCGTCGATCACGCGACGCACGTGGCGTCGCGCGAACTCGCGTCGGCGGTCGACAACCCCGTCGTGACCTCGGACGGGCGCGTCGAGTCGAACGGGAACTTCCACGGTGCGCCGGTCGCGTACGTCCTCGACTTCCTCGCGATCGCGGTCGCCGACGTGGCATCCCTGTCGGAGCGCCGCACCGACCGTGCGCTCGACCGCACCCGCAGCAACGGCCTGCCGCCCTTCCTCGCCGACGAGGTCGGGGTGGATTCGGGGCTCATGATCGCGCAGTACGCCGCGGCGGGCATCGTCTCCGAGCTGAAGCGGCTCGCGGTGCCCGCGTCGGTCGACTCGATCCCCTCGTCGGCGATGCAGGAGGATCACGTCTCGATGGGGTGGGCCGCCGCGCGCAAGCTCCGCCGCGGGATCGACGGCCTCGCGCGCGTCCTCGCGATCGAGATCGTCACGGGATGCCGCGCCCTCGACCTGCGCGCCCCCCTCGAGCCCGCCCCGGCCACCGGTGCGGTGCGCGATCTCGTCCGGAGGGCGGGTGTCGCCGGCCCCGGCCCCGACCGCTTCGTCAGCCCGGACCTCGAGACCGTGACCGAGCTCGTCCTTTCGGGCGAGATCGCGGGCGCGGTCGCGCGTGCCGCAGCATCCGTCACCGACACCACCGAAGGAGGACGCGCATGAGAGAGCCCGTCCGCGCACCCCGCGGCGCAGAGCGCACCGCGAAGAGCTGGGGCGCCGAAGCCGCCAAGCGCATGCTCATGAACAACCTCGACCCCGAGGTCGCCGAGCATCCCGAAGACCTCGTCGTCTACGGCGGCACGGGCCGCGCGGCGCGCTCGTGGGAGGCGTACGACGCGATCGTGCGGACGCTCGACGATCTCGAACCGGACGAGACGCTGCTCGTGCAGTCCGGCAAGCCCGTCGGCGTCTTCCGAACGCACGAATGGGCGCCGCGCGTGCTCATCGCGAACTCCAACCTCGTCGGCGACTGGGCGACGTGGCCCGAGTTCCGCCGGCTGGAGGACCTGGGCCTCACGATGTACGGCCAGATGACCGCCGGATCATGGATCTACATCGGCACCCAGGGCATCCTGCAGGGGACGTACGAGACCTTCGCCGCCGTCGCGCGCTCGCTCGGGCGGGACAGCCTCGCCGGGACGCTCACCCTCACGGCGGGCGCGGGCGGCATGGGTGGCGCTCAGCCGCTCGCGGTGACCCTCAATGACGGCGTCGTGCTCATCGTCGACGTCGACGAGTCCCGCCTGCAGCGCCGTGTCGCCCACGGCTACCTCGACGAGTACACGACGGATCTCGACGCCGCCGTCCGGCGCGTCGGTGGGGCGAAGGTCGCGGGCGAGGCGCTGAGCGTCGGGGTCGTCGGCAACGCCGCCGAGGTCTTCCCGGAGCTCCTGCGCCGCCACCGAGCCGGCGAGATCGACGTCGACGTCGTCACCGACCAGACGAGCGCGCACGACCCGCTCGCCTACCTCCCGATGGGCATTCCGCTCGCGGAATGGAAGGATGCCGCGGCATCCGACCCGGCGTCGTTCACCGACCGGGCGCGGGCGTCGATGGCGGCCCACGTCGCCGCGATGGTCGGGTTCCAGGACGCGGGTGCGGCGGTGTTCGACTACGGCAACTCGATCCGGCGGGAGGCTGAGCTCGGCGGCTTCGAGCGGGCTTTCGCGTTCCCGGGCTTCGTGCCGGCGTACATCCGGCCGCAGTTCGAGGAGGGACGCGGACCGTTCCGCTGGGTCGCGCTGTCGGGAGACCCCGCGGACATCGCGAAGACCGACCGCGCCGTGATGGACCTGTTCCCGCAGGATGCCGCGCTGCACCGCTGGCTGACGCGGGCGGGCGAGACCGTGCACTTCGAGGGGCTGCCCGCGCGCATCTGCTGGCTCGGCTACAAGGAACGTCACCTCGCGGGCCTGCGCTTCAACGAGATGGTCGCGTCGGGCGAGCTGGCCGGGCCGATCGTCATCGGTCGGGATCACCTCGACTCGGGATCGGTCGCGTCGCCCTACCGCGAGACCGAGGCGATGGCCGACGGCTCCGACGCGATCGCCGACTGGCCGCTGCTCAACGCGCTGCTGAACACGGCGTCGGGGGCGTCGTGGGTGTCGATCCACCACGGCGGCGGCGTCGGCATCGGCCGCTCGATCCACGCGGGCCAGGTCACGGTCGCCGATGGCACCGCGCTCGCCGCAGAGAAGATCGAACGCGTCCTCACGAACGACCCCGGCACGGGTGTCATGCGGCACGTGGATGCCGGCTACCCGCGCGCCCGCGAGGTCGCGCGTGAGCGCGGCCTGACGATCCCGATGCTGGATCAGCCGTGACGAGCCTCCTGATCACCGGCATCGGTGAGCTGACGACGAACGTCGTCGGCGCGGGCGACGACCCCGCCGACCCGACAGGCCTCATCCGGGGCGCCGCCCTCCGGATCGAGGGCGGTCGCGTCGCGTGGGTCGGGCCGGCCGACCCCCGCGAGAGAACAAGCCACCGCCGAGGCGACGGGTATCACCCGCACTCTCGGCGACCCACTGTTCTCTCGCGGGAGGGGGCGGATGTCGTCGATGTCGGGGGACGGGCGGTGATCCCCGGGTTCGTCGACAGCCATACGCACCTCGTGTTCGGCGGCGATCGCGCCGACGAGTTCGAGGCGCGGATGGCCGGGGTGTCGTATGCCGCGGGCGGCATCCGTCGCACCGTCGCCGCGACGCGTGCGGCGACCGACGACGAGCTGCGCGCGCGGCTGGCCGGATTCGTCGCCGAGCTGCACGCGCAGGGCACGACGACGTTCGAGGTGAAGACGGGATACGACCTGACCGTGGCGGGAGAGGCACGTCTCGCGCGGCTCGCAGCGGAGGTCACGGACGAGGTCACGTTCCTCGGCGCGCACGTCGTTCCTGCAGAGTACGCGCACGACCGCGACGCGTACGTCGACCTCGTCTGCGGCCCCATGCTCACAGCCGCTCTGCCGCACGCGCGCTGGATCGACGTGTTCTGCGAGACCGGGGCGTTCACGCCGGAGGAGACGCGCCGCATCCTCCTCGCCGGCATCGAGGCGGGCCTTCGTCCGCGGCTGCACGGCAACCAGCTCGGCTACGGCGCGGGCGCGCAGCTCGCCGTCGACCTCGACATCCGATCGATCGACCACTGCACCTACCTCACCGACGCGGACGTCGCGGCGCTCGCCGCGAGCGACGTCGTCGCGACGCTGCTGCCGGGGGTCGAGTTCTCCACGCGGCATCCCTACCCCGACGCGCGCCGTCTGATCGGCGCGGGCGTGACGGTCGCGCTCGCGAGCGACTGCAATCCCGGCTCGAGCTTCACGAGCTCGATGCCGCTCGTGATCGCCCTCGCGGTGCGCGAGATGGGCATGACCGTCGCCGAGGCCGTGTGGGCCGCGACGGCCGGCGGGGCGCGAGCGCTCGCCCGCGATGACGTCGGGCAGCTCGGCGTGGGCGCACGGGCCGACGTCGTCGTCCTCGATGCGCCGTCCCGCAGCCACCTCGCGTACCGACCTGGAGTGCCGCTCGTGCACGCGGTCTACTGCGAGGGGATGCCGCTCGGCTGACCGCCGTCCGGCGCGCCCCCGCGCAGCGCGCGCTGCGTCACCAGCCCGACATCCGGTGCGCCGTTACGGGCTGTCAAAGGTCCAGCTGTCGGGGTCGATCGCCTCCGCGACGTCCCAGTCGGCGGTCGCCCACACGAACGTCGCGACGGCACACGTCGTCATGTGGCCGATCCCGCCGCCGGAGAGGCGCTCGGCGAGGACCGTCATGCCCGGATCGTGCGCGACCACGGCGACGCGCTCGAGGCCGCGCGCGGCGGCGGCGCCGAGGATCTTCGCGGCGGGCGCGCCGTACAGCTCCGGATCGAGCTCGGGTTCGAGGCCGAGGGCCTCTCCGAAGAACGCGGCGGTCGTCCGCGCGCGGAGCGCCGTGGAGGACAGGAGCGCCTGCGGGCGCACGCCGGAGACCGCGAGGCGGCGCGCAAGCACGGGCGCATCGCGGAGCCCGCGGGCGTTCAGGGGCCGGTCGTGGTCGTCCAGGGCGGGGCTGCCCCAGTCGCTCTTCGCATGACGGATGAGGATGAGGGTCGTCATGCGTACTCCTGTCGGGTCTGCCCGGTCTGCCGCGCGTACCGGGCGTACGCGCCGGCGAGCAGGTCGAGGACGCACAGCGCGGCGAGCCGCACCGTACGCCCGTCGGGGGCATCGGCGGTCGCATCGACCTCGACGATGTCCGCTGATCGCACGCGCCCATCCGCGGAGAGAGCGCGGACGAGCGCGCGCAGCTCCCACGCGGCGAGGCCGCCCGGCACCGACGCGGGGCACCCGGGCGCCACGGCGCGATCGCACACGTCGACGTCGATGTCGAGATGGATGCCGCGACGCACGTCGCGCGACGCCGTGCCACCGGGGTCGCCCGCGCCGGAGACCTTGTGCGCCTCGGCGACCACGTCGTCGATGCCTCGGCGTCGCAACTCGTCGAGCGTGATGACCCGGATGCCGAGGTCAACGGCGCGCCGCGCGTACGCGGCCGAGTTGGCGAAGTCGGCGATGCCGATCTGCACGAAGCGGCGCGGGTCGAAACCGTCCTCGACGAGGCGCCGCACGGGGGAGCCGTTCGAGGCGCCGTCGCGGAGATCGAAGTGCGCGTCGAGGGTGATGAGCCCCGCGGCATCCGCGCCCTGCGCCACGGCGTACGTGATCGAGTTGTCGCCGCCGAGGGCGATGACGAGGTCGGATGCCGCGCTCAGCGCCCCGACGTGGGCGCGCAGCTCGGCCTCGCCGTCCGGCCCGTCGGGCTCGGCGACGTCGCCCGCGTCGGCGATCCGCAGCACCTCCGCGAGGTCGACCGGGGGAGGTCCCATGAGCGTCGGGCTGTAGCGGCGCAGCGCATCGCGGATCGCGGCGGGCGTCGCGTGTGCGCCGGTCGGTGAGAGGGATGTGCGCCACGCGGGGGCACCGAGGAGCACGGCATCCCACCGGTCGCCCCCGCCGGGCGCGGGCCAGCCGCCGGCGCGCGGCCAGAGGGGATCGTGGGAGAGCGCCATCAGCCGACGTACACCCAGGCATCCCGACCGCTCGTGAGCGTCACCGAGATGCGGCGGTAGAGCGAGACCTCGTAGGCGTCGGCGGCGTCGAGCTCGGCGGCGCTCACGTGCAGCACGACGCCGGTGACCTTGTCGAGCGGGTTGCCGGTCGCCCGCAGCGCGGGGTGCACCGACAGTCCTGAGACATCCACGACACGTGGATCCTCGATCTCGACGTAGTCGATCGTGTAGCCGGGCAGCGCATCGCGTTCACCGGCGACGAGGCGACCGAACGTGTCGAGCTGCACCTCGGCGTGTTGCAGCGTGCCGTATGTGAACAGCAGCTGGTCGGAGGGTTCCACGCTCACGTCTCCACGCTACCGCGGCGTCTGCGGACGAACCAGGCTCACACCAGCACGGCGTGCGCGATCGTGAAGATCACGAGGCCCGCGAGCGCACCGACGATCGTTCCGTTGAGACGGATGTACTGCAGATCGCGACCCACCATGAGCTCGATCTTCTCCGTCGTCTCGGCGGGGTCCCACTTCTCGACCGTGTCGGTGATGATCGACGCGATGTCGTGACGGTAGCGATCGACCAGGAAGACGGCGGCATCCGCGACGCGGGCGTCGACGCGCGCCTGCAGCGCCGGGTCGTCCACGAGTCGGTCGCCGACCTCGATGAGGGCGGCGGTGACGCGTCGGCGCAACGCGCTGTCGGGGTCGGCGAGGCCCTTCAGAAGGCCCGCCTTCGCGGTGTTCCAGGCTTCCGCGGCGAGCTCGCGCACGCGCGGACTGTCGAAGATCGCGCTCTTGGCGTCTTCGAGGCGGCCGATCGTCGCCGGATCGTGCTGCAGGTTGCCCGCGAGCCGGGTGAGGTACCTGTCGATCGCGTGCCGGGCGGGGTGCTCGGCGTCGCGCTGGACGGCGTCGATGAACTTGACGGCCTCGTTGTAGACGGTGTCGTCCACGAGGCGCATCGCGACCGACGGGACCCACGACGGCAGGCGGCGCGAGACGAGCCCGGAGAACGATTCGCGGTTGGCGTGCAGCCACGTCGCGAGGCTGTCGACGCCGAGGTCGACGGCGCCGTGGTGCGCCCCGGCATCCACGACTCTCTCCAGCCACCCGCCGATCGTCGGTGCCCATTCGGGGCTCAGCAGGTGTTCGCGCGCGAGGTCGGTGATGAGATCCTGCACCTCGTCGTCGCTGAGAGCGCCCAGGATGCCGGTGGCGATCGCCGACGCCTCACGCGCGAGGAGTTCTGCGTGCTCGGGATCGCGCAGCCACTCGCCCGCGGTCGCGGCGATCTTCGTGGACTCGAGCTTCGCTCGCACGACAGAGCCCTCGAGGAAGTTCGTCTCGATGAACTCGCCGAGGCTGCGGCCGATCTCGTCCTTGCGCTTCGGGATGATCGCGGTGTGCGGGATCGGGATGCCCAGGGGGTGGCGGAACAGCGCGGTCACGGCGAACCAGTCGGCGAGGGCGCCCACCATGCCGCCCTCCGCCGCCGCGCGCACGTAGGCCATCGCGGGGATGCGCTCCTGCGTGATGAAAGCGACGACGAACAGCACCGCCATGAACACCAGCGCCCCGAGCGCGACGCCCTTCATCACCCGCAGCGACCGGCGCCGTTCCTGATCGGCGGGGCTGAGAAGCGCGGTGGGCGTGCGAGGCATGGGGTCAGTCTGGCACGGGGTGCCCGCCGGGGCCCGGACCCCTTCGGCCGCACGGGGCGTATCCTGGCGGCGTGATCGACGACATCAAGAAGCGCGCCCTCCACCGCGCGGCCATCATCGAGGGTCAGGTGCGGGGGCTCGCAAAGATGATCGAGAACGAGGACTACTGCATGGACATCATCGCCCAGTCCCGCGCGATCCAGAAGGCACTGGCATCCCTCGACAAGCTCCTCGTCGAGAACCACCTGCGCACCCACGTCGCGCACATGTTCGCCGAGGGCGGCGCCGAGCGCGACCAGGCCGTCGCCGAGCTGCTGAAGGCCTACGACTTCGACACGCGCTGACCCGCCGGCCCCGACGGCGTTCCGTTGGCGCTCGCGCCGGGAACTCCGCGTGGGTTCCCGGCGCGAGCGCCATGTGAAAGTTGGATGCCGTGTCAGGGAGCGGTGTCGACGATCGACGATTCGACGGCGGTCAGGCTGACGACGTCGCCGAAGTTCCATCCGAAGACTCCGCCACCGCCGATCATGCGCTCCCCGATCACGAGTCCCGTCAGAGGATCGATGATGATCTCCTGACGTTCACCGGCGCGCACCGGTTCGGCTCGACCGATCGCGACGCCGATGACGCCGTCGAAGTTCGCGACGCCCTCGGTGGCGCTCACGCCGGGGACGCGGGAGAGTGCGTCCAGAAGCGCGGCACGCTGCGGCGCCGGCACGAGGCCGGTGCGCAGGATGTCAGTGATGCGGACGAAATCGTCCTCGTCGCGCGAGGCCGATCCTCCCGTGTACTGCGCGTCGATCCACGCATACGCCGCTGCACCGTCCGTCGGGATGTCCGCGTAGTCGAGACCGGCACCTATCCACGAGCTGTCCTGCCCGTAGAAGCGACCGCCTGGTTCTCGGATGGTCTCGACCGACGAACCGGTGACGCCGCTCATGGCGCCCCAGTCGCGCACGAGCACCCACGCGACATCCGGGTCTGCAGGCATGTACACGTCGATCGACTGGACGTTCGGTGTGCATCCCTGCTCGTCGCAGGCCTGCCATTGTGCGTGTGTGTGGGCCCGCAGGTACTGCCCCGATCCGGGCGCGAGGTCGACGTACTGCACGGTCGCTGCCGCGGCGCTGCGCAGAAGGTCCGAGGCATGCGCACTGGATGCATCGAGACTGATGTTCCCGACGATGAGCGCGCCGACGAGCGCGGCGGCCGCTCCGGTGGCTATCCATGTCGCGCGCCGCAGGCGACGGGCTGCCCCGCGGCGGCGAGGCGATTGCGCGCTCGCCGGCCCTGCGGCATCCGCCGTCCGTTCCAGGAGCGCCGCTCGTCCTCGATTCAGCGCCGCCTGCGGCACCTCGATGTCCTCACGCGCGCTGCGCAGCAGTGTCAGTTCGTCCATGACCGTTCTCCGTTTCCGTCTCGAGGGCTCCGGCCGCCTGCCGCAGCAGGCGGCGTGCCCGATTGAGGCGTGAGCGCACGGTGCCGATCGGCACCTCGAGGGCCTCGGCGATTCCCGCATAGTCGAGGTCGCCCCAGGCGTAGAGCAGCAGGGTGTCGCGGTCGGATGCCGACAGGCTCCGCAGCGCCGAAGCCAGGCGCCGGGTCACCTGTGCGGCATCCAACCGCGCTCCCGCCTGCTCGATGAGGTCGGGCGCGAGGCTGGCCGCGAAGCCGGCGACCATCCCCTTCCACGCCCGCGCCTCCACCCGCACGTGCTTGCGCATCAGGCGGGTGGCGATCCCCAGCAGCCAGGGGCGAGCATCGACGACCGCGAGGTCGTACGCCGACCGCCGCTCGAAAGCGACGAGGAAGGTCTCGGACATGACGTCCTCCGCCCCGTCGCCGCCGATCCGCCGCGCCGCGTAGCGATAGATCGCCGGCGCGTGTCGGTCGTACAGCAGCGCGAACGCACCGGGCTCACCCGACGATCGTTCGATCACCTCGTTGTCAGTGCTCACGTTCTGTATTGCACGATCGAGCGCGACGAGTTCACGGATGCCGCTCAGACGGGCATTGCGGGCCGCGCGGGTCAGCTCGAGACGGGCCCGAGCCACGCTGCGGCGACGGTCGAATGCGCCGACTCGGGGTCTGACGGATGGAACATCCCGGCGAGGACGTCGCGGTAGAGACGGCTGAGCTCCGAGCGGGTGAAATAGGACGAGCCGCCGGCGACGAGCACGGCCTCATCGACGATCTGCTTCGCCGAGACGACGGCGCGATGCTTGAGCCCCGACAGCTTCGCGAACCACAGTGCGCTGTGGTCGGCACGCTCATCGACATCCTTCGCGAGCGCGGAGATCTGGGGGAGCAACGCGTCGTACGCGAGGGCCATCTCGGCGATGCGCCAGCGGATGTCGGGGTCGTCGCTGTACGAGAGTCCGGTCTTCTTCGAGCGTCGGCTCCTCGCCACCTCGATCGCGAGATCGAGCGCGCGCCGCGCTACGCCGGTGTAGACGGATGCCAGGAGGATCTCGAACACGCTGAAGATCCCGAACACGATGGGGTCGGGGTTCGGCCCCGGTGCGACGCGTCGGACGACGCGTCCTGCGGGAGCCACCGCTCCGTGCAGCTCGGTCGTGCGCGACTGGGTGCCGCGCATACCCACGGTGTCCCAGTCGTCGCGGGTGACGACGGCATCCGTCCGCGGGACGAACGCGTAGACCATCTGCGGGCCGTCCGGCGACGTGGTGTCGAGCCCGTGCAGCCCGAGCTGCGTCCACACCGGCGCGAGCGACGTGAAGATCTTCGTGCCCGTGAAGGCGTACGAGCCGTCCGGGCGAGGCTCGGCGACGGTGTCGCTGCCGAAGAGCACCAGGTCGTTGCCCGCCTCGCTGATTCCGAACGCGAAGACCTCGCCCGCGGCGGCCCCCTCCTGCACGAACTCGAGGCCCGGGATGCCGCGGTCGCCGAATACCTTGGCCACGCCGGTCCAGACGAGGTGCATGTTGATGGCGAGCGCGGTCGCCGGCGCCGCCGTCGCGAGCCGCTGCTGCAGAAGGGATGCCTCAGCGAGCCCCAGCCCGGCCCCGCCATGCTCGCGCGGGACGAGGATCGAGAGGTAGCCGGCATCCTTCAGCTCGGCGAGGTCCTCTTCCGGGAAGCGGTTCTCGGCGTCGACGGCGGCTGCCCGGGAACGGATGCGCTCCAGCAACTCGTCGGGCAGGTAGGCGGCGGGATCGAAAGCACTCACCCGTCCATCCTGGCCCCGTTTCTCCGTGGGGCGGCCTGCCCCCGCTCACAGAACTCCGGTGATCTCGCACGGAACGGCGCCGTTCGGCGGCCTACGGCCCGATCTGCGCACGGATCACCGGAGTTTCGTCACGCCCCTCACGCCGGGCGCGCGGAGGGCAGGATGGAGGCATGATCTCGACCGACCTCGCGCTCGCGCTCCGCGACGCGGGACTCGTGTGGCATCCGGCCTCCGGCGACCGGTTCCAGCTCGACGAGCCGGAGTTCGAGGCCGACGTCTTCACCGTCAGTGAGATGACGATCGAGCCGCGACGCTATCCAACGGGGGTGATCCTCGCGTTCAACGGGACGACGGAGTGGGCCCTCGACTCGGTTGCTCTCGAGGACGCGCTGTGGCTGCCGCGCGAAGACCAGCTGCGTGAGCTCCTGCGGGGGACGTTCCGCTCCCTGACACGACTTGGCGACGCGTTCCGGGTGGATGCCGTCATCCAGGGCGCGCCCATCTCGTTCGAGCATCCCGAACCGGCCGACGCCTACGCGCTCGCGCTCCTCGCCCTGCTCCGTCGTATCGCGTGATCGAGGCGGCGTCCGGCTCCCGATACTCGATGCTCAGCCGAGGGCTGCCGCGAGGTGCGCGAGCGTGTCCTCGGGCTTGTCGCGGTGGGGCGAGTGGCCAGCGCCGGTGACGACCGACATCGTGACCACCGGGTTCTGAGTCACCTGGGCAGCGAGCTCTCCCTGGAAGATCGAGTACACCTTCGGGTCACTCGCGATGATGTGCGTGGGCACGGTCACGCGCGCCGCCGCCTCGCGCACGTCCCACGGCGTGTTCTGGGCGCTCGTCTGCTCGACCGCCCAGCGACTCGCCTGCTGGGCGGAGAGCGCTTTCAGCTCGATGTCCTGCTCGTGCCAGTGCGGATGCTCGGCACGCACGGCCTCGCGGGACGTGTCGGCGAACGAGCGCTGCTGGCTGTTCCCCACGACCGCGCGGTCGTGGTCGGACAGGTGGATCGCCGGGTCGATCAGGACGAGGCGGCGCGCCCACGCCGGTGAGGCGGCGCTCGCGGTCGTCGCCGCCGCGCCGCCGAGCGAGTGCCCGATGACGAGGTCCCACGGCTCGTCGTCGGGGGCGGCGGTGTGCAGGATGTCGGCGGCGTAGGCGCCGATCGTGTAGTCCAGCGCGCGTGGGGCCCTGCCGTGCCCGCGGAGGTCGACCGCGGTGGCGTGCCACCCGGCATCCGCGAGCCACGTCCCGTAGCGCCACATGAGTGCTCCGGTGGAGCCGAGACCGTGGACGAGCAGGGCGTGGCGCGGGGCGTGCGGTGCGCCCCAGGAAAGTCGCGGCAGCGTGACGGGAACGGGCATGCGGCCAGCCTAAAGGGATGTCAGGTGATGGTCTGCACGGGCTCGGTGTCGGGGATCGGACTCGCGTCGCGACCGCGGAGGTCGAGGAACCCGCGCACGAACACGACCGACACGACGGCGCCGACGAGGGCGAATCCGGCCGCCGAGGCGTAGGCGCCGATGGGTCCGACGCCGTCGATGAGGAAGCCGGCGACGGCGGAGCCGAGGGCCGCGCCGATCAGCTGGCCGGTTCCGATCCAGCCGTAGGCCTCGGCGGTTTCGCTGAACTTGACGGATGCCGAGGTCATCGCGAACATGACGGCGAGGGCGGGGGCGACGCCGACGCCCGCGATGAGCAGGCAGAGGCTGACCCACCAGGGGGTCGCCGGACTGATGCCGTCGACGAACAGGACGGCCGCCGCGAGACCGACCGTGACGATCGCGAGGCGTCGCGCCATCGCCCAGGGACCCATCGGGATGTGGCCGAAGGCGAGACCGCCCGCGAGGGACCCGATCGAGAAGACCGCGAGGACGAGCCCCGCCTCGATGCCGCCGTGACCGAACGTCGCGACGACGGCCGCCTCGACGGCGGCGCACGCGCCGATCAGGAGGAAGCCGATGACGGTGCCGAGGAGCACCATGGGCTTGCCGAGGACCTTTCCGAACGCGCGCCGGCTGCGCGGGATGCGCACGCGGCCGACTTCGGGGGAGAGGATGAACCACGCGCCGCCCCCCACGAGGATGACGACGATGAGAAGGAGTGCCGGCACGGTGCCGACCTGCGTCGCGACGAGCGTGATGACGACGGGCGCGAGGATCCAGATGATCTCCTGCAGGCTCGCGTCGAGGGAGAAGAGGGCGGTCAGCTGCCGCGCGTTGACGAGCTTCGGGTAGATCGTGCGCACCGCCGACTGCACGGGCGGGGTGGAGAGGCCGGCCAGGAGCCCGAAGATCATGTAGCCGACCACGCCCATCGGGATGAGCGCGAGGACGAGGACCGCCGCCGCGCACACGGCCGTCGTGAGGGTCAGGACGCGGCGGATGCCCCAGATCCCCATCCACCTGCTCGTGACGGGCCCGGCGGTCGCCTGCCCGATGGATGCCGCCGCGAGAACGAGCCCGGCGGCACCGTACGAGCCGGTCTGCTGCTCGACGTGGAGGAGGATCGCGAGACTCGTCATCCCGTTGGGGAAACGTGCCGTCAGCTGTGCCGCGATGATGCGCGCGACCCCGGGGGTGCGCAGGAGCTCCCGGTATCCCGCCACCCCACAACGCTACTCGCCCCGCCGCGGCCTCTGCGACACGCCGCGACACGCCGAAGGCCCTCTCCACAGGCGGATTCGATGTCGGAGCCCCCGCGTAGCGTCCGAACTGTGGATGGATGCCGGCGGAGCGCGCGAGTTCGGCGTGAATCAGGTGTTTTCCAGGTTCGCGATCGCCTTCGAGACTGTGGATGAAACGGTGGAGAAGTTGTGTTGTACCTGGGGAGAGCGGTGAAAAACTACACGGATGTAACTACTAGCCCTTGTGGTGCTTCCGAGTGTCGGTACCCATATGTAGTATTGGACTCCCGGCGAAGGACAGCTGGGCAAGTGGGCGAGAAGTGAGGGGAGAACGGATCGATATGGCGATCACGGTTTACACGAAGCCGTCGTGCGTGCAGTGCAACGCGACGTACCGGGCACTGGACTCGAAGGGCATCGAATACGAGGTCCTCGACCTGTCCGAGGACGCGGCCGCGCTCGAGCGCGTGAAGTCGCTCGGCTATCTGCAGGCACCCGTCGTCGTTACCGACGAGGACCACTGGTCGGGCTTCCGCCCCGACAAGATCGACGAGCTCGCGTCTCGTCTTTGATCTCGATACGCCGGCGCTGAGCGCCGGCACTCGACCCGAAGGGGGTTGACGTGCTCACCGCTACCGATTCACCCCTCCTGGTCTACTTCTCGAGCACGTCCGGGAACACGGCGCGCTTCATCGAGAAGCTGGGGCTTCCCGCCCGACGCATCCCGCTCTTGCCCACCGACCCCCGGATCGAGGTCGACGAGCCGTTCGTGCTCGTCACCCCGACCTACGGGGGCGGGCAGGGGCGCGGCGTGGAGAAGGGGGCCGTCCCCAAGCAGGTGATCCGCTTTCTCAACGAGGAGAAGCACCGTCACCTCATCCGCGGGGTGATCTCCGCGGGCAACACCAATTTCGGCGAGCACTTCTGCCTCGCCGGCGACATCATCAGCCGCAAGTGCACCGTGCCGCACTTGTATCGGCTCGAACTTTTCGGCACGCCTGAGGACGTCGCCCGTGTGAGCGACGGATTGGAACGATGGTGGACACAGCAGTGACCGAGGCGACCTTCAAGACCGACGCGAGATTCGACGGGCTGGACTACACCGCCCTCAACGCGATGCTCAACCTCTACGGCGACGACGGGCAGATCCAGTTCGACGCCGACAAGCGCGCCGCGCGGGAGTACTTCCTGCAGCACGTGAACCAGAACACGGTCTTCTTCCACTCGCTCAAGGAGCGTCTCGACTACCTCGTCGAGAAGGAGTACTACGAAGGCGCGGTGCTCGAGAAGTACCCGCTCGAGTTCATCCAGGGCCTGAACGACCGGGCATACGGCGCGAAGTTCCGCTTCGAGACGTTCCTCGGCGCGTTCAAGTACTACACGAGCTACACCCTCAAGACGTTCGACGGCAAGCGCTACCTCGAGCGCTTCGAGGATCGCGTCGTCATGACGGCGCTCGGCCTCGCCGACGGCGACCAGCGCCTCGCCGAGCAGCTCGTCGACGAGATCATCTCGGGCCGCTTCCAGCCGGCCACTCCGACGTTCCTCAACACGGGCAAGGCGCAGCGCGGCGAGCTCGTCAGCTGCTTCCTCCTGCGCATCGAGGACAACATGGAGTCGATCGCGCGCGGCATCAACTCTGCGTTGCAGCTCTCCAAGCGCGGCGGCGGCGTGGCGCTCCTGCTGTCGAACATCCGCGAGGCGGGTGCGCCGATCAAGCAGATCGAGAACCAGTCCTCGGGGATCATCCCCGTCATGAAGCTGCTCGAAGACAGCTTCAGCTACGCGAACCAGCTCGGCGCGCGTCAGGGCGCGGGTGCGGTGTATCTCTCGGCCCACCACCCCGACATCCTGCGCTTCCTCGACACGAAGCGCGAGAACGCCGACGAGAAGATCCGTATCAAGACGCTGTCGCTCGGTGTCGTCATCCCCGACATCACCTTCGAGCTCGCCAAGAACGGCGAGGACATGTACCTCTTCTCGCCGTACGACGTGGAGAAGGTCTACGGCGTGCCGTTCGGCGACATCTCGGTCACCGAGAAGTACCGCGAGATGGTCGACGACGCGCGCATCAAGAAGACGAAGATCAACGCGCGTGAGTTCTTCCAGACCCTCGCCGAGATCCAGTTCGAGTCGGGCTACCCGTACATCATGTTCGAGGACACGGTGAACAAGGCCAACCCGATCAAGGGCCGGATCAACATGTCGAACCTGTGCAGCGAGATCCTGCAGGTCAACACCCCGACCACCTACAACGAGGACCTCTCCTACGCCGAGATCGGCAAGGACATCTCGTGCAACCTGGGCTCGATGAACATCGCGCTCGCGATGGACGGCAAGAACCTCGCCGGCACGGTGGAGACGTCGATCCGCGCGCTGACCGCGGTGAGCGACCAGAGCCACATCGCCTCGGTGCGCTCGATCGAAGACGGCAACGACCGCTCGCACGCGATCGGCCTCGGGCAGATGAACCTGCACGGCTATCTCGCCCGCGAGCACGTGCACTACGGCTCGGAAGAGGGCCTCGACTTCACGAACATCTACTTCTACACGGTGCTCTTCCACGCGCTGCGCGCCTCGAACCAGATCGCCATCGAGCGCGGCACGACCTTCGACGGTTTCGAGGAATCGACCTACGCGTCGGGTGCGTTCTTCGACAAGTACACGGATGCCGCGTGGCAGCCCCAGACCGAGAAGGTGAAGGAGCTCTTCGCCGGCATCCACATCCCGACGCAGGAGGACTGGCAGGAGCTCAAGGCATCCGTCCAGAAGCACGGCATCTACAACCAGAACCTGCAGGCGGTGCCGCCGACCGGCTCGATCTCGTACATCAACAACTCGACGTCGTCGATCCACCCGATCGCGTCGAAGATCGAGATCCGCAAGGAAGGCAAGATCGGCCGCGTCTACTATCCGGCGCCGTTCATGACGAACGACAACCTGGAGTACTACGAAGACGCGTACGAGATCGGCTACGAGAAGGTCATCGACACGTACGCCGCCGCCACCCAGCACGTCGACCAGGGCCTGTCGCTGACGCTGTTCTTCAAGGACACCGCCACCACGCGCGACATCAACAAGGCGCAGATCTACGCGTGGCGCAAGGGCATCAAGACGATCTACTACATCCGCCTGCGGCAGATGGCACTCGAGGGCACTCAGCTCGACCAGTGCGTCAGCTGCATGCTGTGATCCGCGTTTCGACTCAAGGACTGATGAAGAGATGACTCCCGAACCGCTCAAACTCGTCGACCACGTGCAGGCGATCAACTGGAACCGCATTCAGGACGAGAAGGACCTCGAGGTCTGGAACCGTCTGGTGAACAACTTCTGGCTGCCCGAGAAGGTGCCGCTGTCCAACGACGTGCAGTCGTGGGCGACGCTGACGCCGGAGGAGCAAACCACCACGATGCGCGTGTTCACCGGCCTGACGCTCCTCGACACGATTCAGGGGACCGTCGGAGCCGTCTCGCTGATCCCGGACGCGATCACGCCGCACGAGGAGGCCGTCTACACGAACATCGCGTTCATGGAGTCGGTGCACGCGAAGAGCTACTCGTCGATCTTCTCGACGCTCGCCTCGACGCCGGAGATCGACGACGCGTTCCGCTGGTCGGTGGAGAACCCGAACCTGCAGAAGAAGGCGCACATCGTCATGGACTACTACCGTGGCGACGAACCCCTCAAGCGCAAGGTCGCGTCGACCCTCCTCGAGTCCTTCCTCTTCTACTCGGGGTTCTACCTGCCGCTGCACTGGTCGTCGAAGGCGAAGCTGACGAACACGGCCGACATCATCCGCCTCATCATCCGCGACGAGGCCGTGCACGGGTACTACATCGGGTACAAGTTCCAGAAGGGTCTCGAGCAGCTGTCGCAGCAGGAGCGCGACGAGCTGAAGGACTACACCTTCTCGCTGCTGTACGAGCTGTACGACAACGAGGTGCAGTACACGCAGGACCTCTACGACGGCATCGGCCTGACCGAGGACGTGAAGAAGTTCCTGCACTACAACGCCAACAAGGCGCTCATGAACCTCGGCTACGAGGCCATGTTCCCGTCGACGGTGACCAACGTGAACCCGGCGATCCTGTCGGCGCTCTCGCCCAACGCGGACGAGAACCACGACTTCTTCAGCGGGTCGGGTTCGTCGTACGTCATCGGCAAGGCCGTCGCGACCGAAGACGACGACTGGGACTTCTGACGCGACGCGTCTAGACCACGGATGCCGCGGGGGAGCGATCCCTCCGCGGCATCCGTCGTCTCAGCGACTTACGCGAAAGCCCCGACGGCGACGCGAATGGCGAGGATCACGACGACCACTCCGACGACGAGGTCGGTCCAGGTCGCCAGCGTCTCCTGGGCGTTCTTGCCCTTCTTCGCGACGTGCATGAGTCCGGCGAGCAGCAGGAAGACACCGCCGGCGAGGCCGGCGGGGAGCGCCCAGCCGGGCACGAGGGCGAGAAGGCCTGCCAGGCCCATGCCGATGTTGGCCGTTCCGAGCTCACGCGTCAGCTGCGTCTCCGCGACCGAGCTCTCTGCCGACCCGAGGATGTGCGAGGTCTGTCCTTTGCCCGCCGTCTGCACGACGCCGGCGAGCAGGAGGCGCGTCCCGACGCCCCAGAACACCCACCAGGCGCCGAACACCAGGATCGGGTCGCCGCCCGCGGCGAGCAGCTGCCACGTGCCGCTCACGAGCGGCAGCACGACGGTCTGGGCGATGACGATGATGAAGTAGCCCATGGCGTCTCCTCGATGGTGTCCGGCGGCGTCACTCTATCGGTCGTGTGACCGCACTGCATGTTTCAGTTAGGCTGAAGGTATGTTCCGCTCTCCCTTCACCCTTTTCCGCGCTCTCGCCATCGCTGAAGTCGTCTCCTGGACGCTCCTCATCGCCGGGCTCATCGTCCGTGCCACGACGGGGTGGGCGCCGGCTGTCACGATCGGCGGCGGGATCCACGGCTTCGTCTTCCTCTCCTACGGTGCGACGGTCGTGCTCGTCGCACTCAACAACCGCTGGCGGGTGGCACCGACCCTCCTCGCGCTCCTCAGCGCGATCGTCCCCTACGCGACGATCCCCGCCGAGCGCTGGGCGCATCGCCGCGGAATGCTCGCGGGGGAGTGGCGCACGTCATCGGATGCCTCGGCATCCGATGCGCGCTGGTACGACCGGCCGCTCGCGTGGTTCCTGCGTCGCCCGTGGGTACTGTTCCTCGCCCTCCTCGTGCTCGTCGCTGCGATCTTCGCCGTGCTGCTCCTCGTCGGCCCTCCCGGCGGCAGCCACTGACGGGGCGCGCCGTCACCGCGCGGGCAGCTGCTGCAGCGTCCAGGTGTTGCCGTCGGGGTCGTCGAACGTGACGAACCGTCCCCAGCTGAGGTCCTCGACGCCATCGGCCGCGACGCCCGCGTCGCGCAGTTGCGCCAGCGCGGCATCCGCATCGGGAACGACCACCTGGATCGTGTTCTGCTGACCCGGTTCGAGTGCGATCCCGAGCCCCTCGCCGATCGCGATCGAGCACGCAGACCCCGGCGGGGTGAGCTGGACGAACCGCAGGCCCGGCTCGGGGGTGCTGTCGTGATCGGCGTGGAAGCCGATGCGGGTGTAGAAGTCCTTCGCGCGGTCGACGTCGGTCACCGGCACGAAGATGAGCTCGATCTTCCAGTCCATGGCATCTCCTTCTGTCAGCTTGCACGGTACGCCGCACCTCCGACATCACCGACCCCTCGCTAGCATGTGCCTATGAGTCAGGACGCGCCCCGCTTCAGCCCCGTCATCGCGCTCCTCGCGGTGTCGGCGATGTGGGAGGGGCAGCTCTCCGCGATCCTGCGCGACCTCGGCATCACGACACGCAAGTTCGGGCTGCTCGGTCACATCTATGCCGAACCGGGCATCTCGTTCTCCGAGCTCGCCCGACGCTCGCACATCACGGTCCAATCCGCGCACACCGCGGTCCGGACTCTCGTCGACGACGGACTCGTCGAAGACGCGACGGCCCATGCCGGTGCCGCGAGCGATCTGCACGTGACGCCGAAGGGCGCGAAGATCCTCCGCGACGCACGGAACCGCCTGTTCGAACTCGACGAGGCCCTCGCCCAGCGTCTTCCGGATGTCGCCGCTTCGCTCGACGGCATCCGGGCGGGCATCGTCTGACGGCGACGCGGTCACGACGCGGGAGGAAGACGATGGGGATTCTCCGATACGCGATCAACGTCACGCTCGATGGCTGCTGCCATCACGAGGCGGGCCTCCTTCCCGACGCCGAATCGATGCGGTACTGGACCGACATGATCGAGGGCGCCCGAGCGCTCCTGTACGGGCGCGTGACGTACGAGATGATGCGCGACGCGTGGCGCCGGCCCGCGTCGGGGCCGTGGCCGGAGTGGATGGATGCCGAGGAGCAGGCGTTCGCCCACGTCATCGACGCGGCGCGCAAGCACGTCGTCACCTCGTCATCGACCGACCTCGGATGGAACGCGGAGCGCGTCGAGGGCGACCTCGCGGCATCCGTCCGTCGCCTGCGGGATGAGACCGATGGGATGATCCTCGTCGGCGGGGTGACGCTGCCGGCGGCGCTCGCCGACGCCGGACTCATCGACGAGTACGTCTTCGTCGTGCAGCCGGTCGTCGCCGGGCTCGGGCCGACCCTGCTCGCCGGTCTGCGTGAACGGATGACCCTCCAGCTGATCGACCGCCGCGACTTTTCATCGGGTGCCGTCGCGCTCCGCTACCGCCCGGCCTGAGCGCCGCGCTCAGCGCCGCGTCGTCACGGTCACGGTGAAGCGGGGATCGCGCGCGACCTGCCGGGTCGGCCCGACGAGGCGCTCGAGCGCCGTGCGGTAGCGCAGGGGCGAGTTCCACACGCACCACAGCTCGCCGCCCGGGCGGAGGACACGAGCGGCGTCGGCGAACAGCCGCGGCGCGATCTGGTCGGTGACGGCGGCGCCGGAGTGGAACGGCGGATTGAGCGTGATGAGGGATGCCGAGGCATCCGGCCGCCCTTCGAGCCCATCCGTGCGTTCGACGCGCACGCGGTGCTCGACGCCATTCGCGCGCATCGTCGCGCGCGCCGACGCGACGGCCGACGCCGACGGATCGCTCGACACGACATGCGCCGAGGGATGCCGGGTCGCGAGCCAGGCGCCGATGACGCCGTTGCCGCACGCGAGGTCGAGCCAGGGATCCTCCGGGGAGCCGCCGGGCAGTTCGCTCGGCAGGTGGGTGAGGAGCAGCCGGGTGCCCGCGTCGAGCGTCGCGCCGCCGAAGGTGCCGCCGTAGGCCCGCAGCTCGAGGCCGTCGATACGCGCTGCCGCCGGCGTCGGGTCGACACCGTCGTGCGGGCCGCGCGCGATCAGCACGCGCGACTTCTGGCGTGCGTGCGTCACGTCGACACGGGTGAAGAAGGCGCCGAGCACCTCGTTCATCGCGACCGTCATGTGCTTGATGCGTCCGCCCGCGAACACCGCGACGTCAGGAGCGGCGTGCGCGGCGATGAGCCCGCCCATGTCACGCAGGGCATCGAGCGAGCGCGGCAGCCGCAGGAGCACGACCCGAGCGTCGGCCACGAGAGCGGCGTCGAGGGTGGCGTGGGGCGCCGTCGTTCCGGCGAGATCCAGGCGGGCCGCGTTCGCCGCGGCTGCGCGCTCGCCCATCACGGCGTCCTGGTGCACGCGGATGCGGTCCGCGCCGCGCAGGTCGGCGCCCGCCGCGAGACCCCAAGCGGCACCGAGAGCGAGGGCGCCGTACCCGTCGCCGATGACGACGATCTCGCCAGGCGCGGCCGCTGCCCGAGCCAAGGCGGACTCATCGAGTATCAGCCGGTCCGCGGCATCCGCCGCGACGAGCCCGGGCGCCTCGACATCCGGCGCGCGCCGCAGTGCCTCGAAGGGGAACGCCGCGGGCACCTCACCAACCGGAGGCATCGCCGTCGGCGTAACGGAGGTGGGCGTCGGAGGCGACGCATTCGTCACCGATGCGGATGCCGGGGGCAAGGGCGCCCGCCGCCCGCAGCTCCTGCAGAGCGGCGACCGCGCGTCGGCGCAGCTCCCACGGATCGATCGTGTTGACGTGGATCTTCGTCCCGCCCTCGAACCCGGCCGGGTTGGAGATGCGCCACTTCAGTACGACGCGCCAGGGCATCGGCCACGGGGCGCCCGGCGGGCGGTAATGCCACTCCTCGTTGGTCGGTACGAGAGGGCCGGTGGCCGCGTGCAGCGCGTGCAGGAGATCGGAGACGGCGCGGATCCCGGCATCCGAGTGCTCTTGGGGGAGGTTCGCGTCGGAGGTCGAGAACACCTCGAACGCGGGGTAGCGGTGCCCGACGCCCGCGAAGGCGACGGCACCGTCGGTCGCGGCGACGAGGAAGCGTTCGGATAGGGCGAGGTCGGCGATCTCGCGCTGGTACAGCGCGCGGTCGTGGGCCAAGAGGCGCAGTTCGTGGTCGACCTGCGGGCCGTGCTCGTCGATCGCGACGAGCTGCTTGTGCAGGTGCTCGAACGAGGCGCCGGCGGGGCGGAGCCAGTTCTGGAACACCGCGACGTAAGCGGCGTGCGGCTGTGCCGCCTGGATTTCCGCGAGCGCGCGGACGGTGAACGCGATGTAGGCGGCGTGCTCATCGGGGGTGAGGGTGCCCGACGACGCAAGCTGGTCGTCGGCCGTCGCGCCGTCGATGAGGTGGCGGCGCGCGACGATGACATCGTGTGACCCGCCCAGGAGGTCGAGCGCCGCCTCTTCGAGCGAGACCTCCTCCCCGCTCGCTGCCGCGCGGAGGGCGGCGAGCTCGGTGATGTGCGCTCGGCCCTCGGGGCTCGAGAGGTACTCCTGGGCCCACTCGACGATCGCGGCGGGCTGGCGGAAGCCGTGGTTCTCGCGCCAGTACTCGGCCGACACGATCTCGAAGAGGTTGCCGAAGCGGCGGAACTCCGCAACCGTGTCGAACAGGTCCGCGGCGGTCGTATGGCGTCGTTCCGTGAACTCCGGGCCCACCAGCCGGGACTTCTCCGGCGTCGTCTCGAGATAGCGGGTCGCGCAGAAGGCGCACAGGCGGTCGGCGTCGCCCGGAGCGACCGGGTGGGGTGCGTCGCGCGGTGCTGCGAGCGGCCGATTCGCTCGGCCCGGCACCGTCCACACTCGCGTGCCGGTGAGCGGCCCGATCTGCTTGACCGTACCGTCGGGGAGTCTTCGGATCGGGGATGGTGCAGCGCCGCTCACCCGTCCAGACTACCGGCGTCATCTCGGCGTGGTCCGTCGAGATCCCGGGCACCCCGACGCATACGGTCATGACGCGCACGGCGCAAGGGGGAGCGGATCGCGCGCCGCGGGAGCAGGATGTCACCATGAAGACGATCGCGCGCTGGCTGCTCGCCGGCGGAATGGTGTTCGCAGGTCTCAGCCACCTCTTCTGGGCCCGCAAGGAGTTCCAGTCGCAGGTACCCGACATCGTCACCGAGGTCGTGCCGATCGATAAGGACGGGGTGGTCGTGGCATCCGGAGCAGTCGAGATCATGCTGGGCGCTGCGCTCGTCGTGCTCCCTCGCGAGCGTCGGCGCATCGGTGCGCTCCTGGCCGCGTTCTTCGTCGCGGTCTTCCCGGGCAACATCGCACAGGCGGTCGACAAGAGATCCGCGTTCACGCTCGACAGCGACCGCGCCCGCATCATCCGGCTCTTCTTCCAGCCGCTGCTCGTGGCGTGGGCGCTCTGGTCGACGCGCGACTGACCTCAGCCCCGCCCGACGGCGTACAGGTGCTCGGGGCGGCCGGTCGTCCCGTAGCGCAGCCGCACCTCGACGAGCCCACGCGTCGCGAGCGACGACAGGTGGCGCTGCGCCGTTGCGCGTGAGATGCCCGAGCGCTCCGCGATCTCGCTCGACGACGCCTCACCCCGGCCCAGCGACTCGAGGATCAGCTGCTCGGTCGCCGAGCGGGAGACCGACGGCGTCGCATCACCCGCGAGGATGCCGCGCGCTCGGTCGATCTCTTCCTGCGCGAGGCCTCGATCTCCTGCCAGCACATTGCGGAAGCGCACGTAGCGGTCGAGCAGGGTGGTGAGGGCGCGGGCATCGAACGGCTTGACGAGGTAGCCGAGCGCACCCGCGCGGAGCGCCCGGCGTATGGTCGGGGCGTCGGCCGCGGCGGAGAGGACGATCGCATCCACGTCCGTCGCGCCGATGAATCCGATGCCGTCGCCGTCGGGAAGGTAGGCGTCGACGAGCAGGAGGTCGGGCGTCGCCGTCCGCACCGTCTCAGCCGCCTCCCGGAGCGTGCGCGCGGGCGGCAGCGTCACGAAGGCCGGATGCCGGTCGACGATTCCGCGATGCAGATCCGCGACGCGGAAGTCGTCGTCGATCACCAGGGTGCTCAAGGCAGTGGTCATGAGGTCGTGGTCTCCTTCTCGTCCGGCGTGCGGATCTCGTCGGGCGTGCGGATCACGTCGTTCAGGCGCGCGCCGAAGACGGCTCCTCCGAGGGCGCCCTCATCGCCGTCGGCGTGGTCGCTCCGGTGCCCGCCGCGGTCGATCACCCAGACATCGCCGCCGCGTCGCTGCGCGAGCTCCCGCGAGAGACGCAGTCCGATGCCCCACCCGTGCACGCCGTCGGCGTCACTCGCGGGCTCGTTCCCGCCGAGGAAGGGATCCTCGACCGCGATGCCCGTGCCCGAGTCGGCGACGGTCACGACGAGCGCCGTTCCGTCGCCGTAGCAGCCGATCTCGACGCGGCGCGGCTCCTCACCCCGGACGGCCGCGGCGACCGCATTGCCGACGAGGTTGCCGAGCACGGCGGCGACGTCCTCGACATCCGCGACCTGACCGCCGAGCAGTGTGTCGGGGGCCACCGAAACGGCAACTCCGCGTTCGCCCGCCTCGATGGCCAACGCGCCGAGCAGGGCCTGCAGCACGGCATCCGACACGAGGTCGAGGTGCGCGACGGGGAAGTCGACGGGTCCGCGGGCCAGCTGCTCGCCGAGGAACTCCCGCGCGTCGGCGACGCGGTCGGCGTCGATGAGGCCGGCCGCGACATGCAGCCTGTTGGCGAACTCGTGCCGCTGCACGCGCAATGCGCCGGTCATCGCCCGCACGGACTCGAGGCGCTCGGTGAGCGCCACGAGATCCGTGCGATCACGCACGATCAGCACGTCGCCGATGCCGCGCCCCTCGCGGGTCACGGGCCGGGAGTCGACGTACAGCACGCGATCACCCACCACGACGCCGTCGCGCGCCGTCCCCTCGGCGACCGCGGCGAGGACGACCGGTGGCACATAGAGGTCGCTCAAGGGCCGGCCGACGGGGTCTCGGAGCCCGAGCATCTCTGCCGCGGTGTTGTTGCACACCCGGACGACGCCTCTCGTGTCGACGGCGACCACTCCGTCGCGGACGCCGTCGATGACCGCCGACTGGTTCTGCAGCAGCGCGACGAGGTCTTCGGGTTGGAGCCCCAGCGTGAGTCGCTCCCAGCGTCGCCGCAGGAGGGCGGCGGCGGTGACGCCGATTGCGACGGCGCCGATCGCGAGCGCGCCGACGGCGAGCGCGAGGGCCGGCAGATCGTCGAAGACGCTCGCGGGCTCGAATCCGACGCTGACCTCGCCGACGGGCGCCGCGCCGCTGCCGTCACTGCCTCGCGCGGTGCTCTCGGCGCCCGGCGGCAGGATCGGCACCTTGGCCCGGGCGGACACGCCCAGCGTGCCCTGCTCCCACGTCACGACCTCCTTGCCCGCGAGCACCTCGGAGTAGTCCGTGCTCACCTGCTGGCCGAGCAATGCCGGGTCGGGGTGGGCGAGCCGGATGCCGTGATCGTCGGCGATCACGACGAACAGCGTCCCGGTGCGGGCCGTGACCTCGCCCGCGTACGACTGGAGCGGACCGTGCCGCAGATCGGCCGCCGACGGCGTCCCCGGGTCGGCCGAGATCTCCGCGACGCGGGCGCGCACCTCCGGATCGGCGGCGATCGTGCGGGCGATGTTGAGCGCCGAGGTCTCGGCCTCGGCGCGCAGCTGCTGGACCCCCAGCAGCAGGAAGACGATGCAGCTGACGAGCACGACGGCGACGATCGTCGCCACCTGAACCAGCAGGACCCGGGTTGCGAAACGCACGGCATCCCCTCTCGTGAGCACAATGCGCTGAACACACGCTACGCGCAGAACGCGACGGAATGCGAGATAGCGCGCGCCATGGCGCGGCTGCGCCTAGATTCGCTCAATCCGCCCCTTTCGAAACGGCCCGGGCGGACTGACGAAGGAGTCGACATGACCGCAACGCTCGCCGCGCTCGCCGCCGCGGAGGACGGCTACGCCGTGGCCTACACCCCGTCCGACGGCGTACTGGTCGTCCTGGGCTTCACGATGGTGCTGACCTTCATGGCGCTCATCATGACGCGACGTCTCACCCCGATGGTCGCGCTCATCCTCGTGCCGACGGTGTTCGGCCTCTTCGCGGGCGCGGGATTCGGCCTCGGCGACATGATCATCGACGCGATCGGCACCATGGCGCCGACGGCGGCGCTGCTCATGTTCGCGATCATGTACTTCGGCATCATGATCGACGTCGGACTGTTCGACCCGCTGATCCGGTTCATCACGCGCCTGCTGGGCGACGATCCCGCCAAGATCGTGCTCGGCACGGCGCTCCTCGCCGGCGCCGTCTCGCTCGACGGCGATGGATCGACGACGTTCATCATCACGACGTCGGCCATGCTGCCGCTGTACCTGCGCCTGGGGATGAGCCCCGTCGTGCTGACGTGCGTCGCGGGTCTGATGAACGGGACACTCAACATCGTGCCGTGGGGCGGACCGACGGTCCGCGCCGCGACCGCGCTGGGTCTTCAGCCCACCGACATCTTCGTGCCGATGCTGCCGTCGTTGGCCACCGGCCTCCTCATCACGCTGGTGTTCGCGTGGCTCCTGGGCCTCGGCGAGCGTCGCCGCCTCGCCGGCGTGATCGACACGTCGAAACTCGACGCGACGCGCGGCGAGGGGATCCTGTCGGCCCCGCGTCTGTTCCGCGGCGCCGAAGCGAAGCCGGGTGCGGCAGCGACCCTCCGCACGGGCAACGTGGTGACGGTGCGGGGCGGCGGCCGTGGCATCCCCGCCGCCGGCCTCGTGGACGTCGGCGACACGGCGATGGCAGACACGATGCTCGACCCGAACCGCCCGACGCTGCGGCCGAAGCTCATCTGGTTCAACCTCGCCTTGACGCTCGCGGTGATGGTGCTGCTGGTGCTCGACGTCTTCCCGCTGCCATACGTCTTCATGGTGGGTGCCGCGGTCGCACTCATGATCAACTTCCCGAAGCTGAAGTCGCAAGCCGATGAGATCGTCGCGCACGCGCCCTCGATCGTCGGCGTCGTCTCGATGGTGCTCGCGGCGGGCGTCCTCGTCGGCGTCCTCAACGGCACCGGCATGGTCTCGGCGATGGCGTCGTGGATCACGACCGTCATCCCCGATGCGATGGGGCCGTTCCTGGCCGTCATCACAGGCGTCCTGTCGATCCCGTTCACGTTCTTCATGTCGAACGACGCCTTCTACTTCGGCATCCTGCCGGTGCTTTCCGAGAGCGCCTCGCACTTCGGGATCGATCCGGTCGAGATGGCGCGCGCTTCGATCACCGGCCAGCCCGTGCACCTGCAGTCGCCCCTCGTGCCGGCGATCCTGCTGCTCGTCTCGCTCGCGAGCGTCAACCTCGGCGATCACCACAAGAAGGTGCTGTGGCGCGCGTGCATCGTCTCGCTCGCGATGCTGGCCGTCGGCGTCATCGTCGGAGCGATCCCGCTGGCGGCCTGAATACGAGGAGAAGGGCGGTGGATGCCGAGGCATCCACCGCCCTTCTCCTCGTATCGCGCCCGGTCAGCGCTGCGCGGCAACCTTCACCGCACCGGTCTCGGCGACGAGGCGCTCACGGTCGACGCGGTCGATCTCGTACAGCGAGATGCCCTTCGTCTCGCGCATCGAGAACACCGCGACCAGGGTCACCGCGGCGGCAGCCGCGAGGTAGATCGCGATGCCCTCCCACGACCCGGTGCCCGAGAGGATCGCTGTCGCGATGATCGGCGCCAGCGAGCCCGCGAAGATCGACGTCACCTGGTAGCCGAGGGAGACGCCCGAGTAGCGCATGCGCGTCGGGAACATCTCCGACATGATCGCCGGCTGCGGCGCGTACATGAAGGAGTGGATGACAAGGCCGAGGCAGATCGCCAGGATGATGACGACCGGGTCCTTCGTGTTGAACATCGGGAAGGCGACGAAGCCCCAGCCCGCGGCCGCGATCGCGCCGATCGCGTAGACGGGCTTGCGGCCGAGGCGGTCGGCGAGCCCGCCGACGAGCGGGATGACGATCATGTGGACGACGTGCGCGATCGCGATCATGCCGAGGATCTCGGCGGTGTCCATCTCGAGGGCGATCTTCAGGTACGTGATCGAGAACGTCACCACGAGGTAGTACATGATGTTCTCCGCGAAGCGGAGCCCCATGGCGGTGAGGACCCCGCGGGGGTAGCGGCGCAGCACCTCGAAGACGCCGTAGCGGACGTGCTCCTCCTCGGCCACCTCCTTCTGGGCCTCGAGGAAGATCGGGGCGTCGGAGATCTTGGTGCGGATGTAGTACCCGACGGCGACGATGACGACGGAGAGCCAGAACGCGACGCGCCAGCCCCAGCCGAGGAAGGCCTCCGGCGAGAGGGAGCGGCTGAGGATCAGGAGGACGATCGTCGCGATGAGGTTTCCGATCGGCACCGCCGCCTGCGGGAAGGACGCCCAGAAGCCACGGCTCTTGTCGGGGGAGTGCTCGGCGACCAGCAGGACGCCGCCGCCCCACTCGCCGCCGACCGCGAAGCCCTGCGCGAAGCGGAGGAGGACCAGGAGCACGGGCGCGAGGTACCCGACCTGCTGGAAGGTCGGCAGGCAGCCCATGAGGAAGGTCGCGACACCGACGAGGACGATCGCGACCTGGAGGAGCTTCTTGCGACCGTACTTGTCGCCGAAGTGCCCGAAGACGATGCCGCCGAGCGGGCGGGCGACGAAGCCCACCGCGTAGGTCACGAACGCCGCGATGATGCCGGCGTACGGATCGTCGGACGGCGGGAACATGATCGGCCCGAAGACGAGGGTCGCGGCCGTGGCGTACAGGAAGAACTCGTACCACTCCACGACTGTGCCCGCCATCGACGCCGTGACGACGCGGCGGAGACTGGACTTCTGGTATGTGCCGTCGGTTGCAGGGGCTGAAGCCATGCGCTGATACCTCCTCGTCGAGCGCGGGACGACACCGTCATCGGTGCCGCTAGGTGACGTT
The DNA here is from genome assembly GCF_017305435.1 of Microbacterium sp. Lineage (GTDB taxonomy): Bacteria > Actinomycetota > Actinomycetes > Actinomycetales > Microbacteriaceae > Microbacterium. The sequence goes on from NZ_JAFKIP010000002.1 coordinate 93,046, forward strand.
CCGCGACGTTACCTGAAACATGATTCAGGTTCAAGGAGGTGGTCCGCACACGCGCTGTGCGGTGATGCACACGTCGTCAGTCGGACGACTCCGCGCTGTCGAGGCTGTGCAGACGCACCCGCACGATGTTCGTCGACTCGTCGATGTCGGCGACGGCGGGATAGGCCTTGACGAAGTCGGAGAACGATCGGTGACCGAGCGCCTTCTCGCTGAACGAGGGGTCCATGCGCTTCAGGAGGTTCTTCACCGCCGACAGGTGCACCCACTCGTCGTCGGTGCGCTCGCGTTCCAGGATGAGCGCACGGCGCAGCAGCTCCGCGGTCGGGTCCTCGGTCTTCTTGCGCCGGCGCGAGCCGCTCGACGCGGTCGCGGGTGCCGCGGCATCCGTCTTCTTCTGCGGCGTCGGATCCGGCGTCACGCCCGGCAGCGAATCGTAGGAGTCGAACTGGTCGCACGCGGCGGCGAGCGATTTCGCAGTGGATCCCGCGACGCCCACGCCGACCACGACGCGTCCGAGCCGCTTGCAGCGCTGCGCGAGCGGGACGTAGTCGCTGTCGCCGGCGACGATCACGACGTGGGTGAGGTCCGGCAGCCGGAACATGTCCTCCACGGCGTCGACCGCCAAGCGGATGTCGGCGCCGTTCTTCGCGTAGGCCGCCGCCGGGAAGAGCTGCACGAGATCGACCGCGCGCGCCACGAGCTGCGAGCGGTAGAGCGCGTTGACGGGCGAGGACCAGTCGGCGTAGGCGCGGGTCAGGACGAGTGTGCCGAAGGATGCCGCGTAGTCGATGATCGCGCCGACATCGATCGTCGCGTCCTTGAGCTTCTGAGCGATCTCGGGCTCGTCGGGGTTCGCGATGATCTTCTGGCGGTCGCCGGCGTAGGCGTTGCGCCCGTGCACGCGGTCGTACCAGCTCATCACGATGTTGTCGAAGTCGAGGTAGACGGCGACGCGGGGGTTCTGGAGGTCGGGCACGGTCAGCGCTCCTCGGCGGTGCGGATCGGGTAGGTGACGCCCAGCTGGGCGCGGATGTCGTCGAGCGTCTGCATGATGCGGATCGATTCGTCGAAGCCGAGCAGCGCGCTGTCCGTGCGGCCGGTGCGGAGCAGTTCTTCCGCATAGAGCGCCTGGAACTGCATGCCGCGCCCCTCGACCCGGCTCGTGTACTCCTCCAGCACGCTGCCGTCGGTCGCCGTCACGCGGAAAGAGGTGGGGGTGTACCAGACCCGATCGATGTCGATGCGGGCGTCGGTGCCGACGATGTGGGCGGTGTTCGGCCCCGCACCGCGCGAGCTCGTCGCGAGCGACGAGACCCCTCCGCCGGCGTGCGCGAGCGCGATCGCCACCTCCGTGTCGGCGCCGGTCTCGCCGAGGCGGCCGAGCGCCTTCGCCGCAGTGACGGGGCCGAGGATGTCGAACGCGAACGAGACCGGGTAGATCCCGAGGTCGAGGAGCGCGCCGCCGCCGAGCTCCAGGGCGTTCAGCCGGTGGGCGGGGTCGGTGGGCAGCGCCTGCGTGTGGTCGGCGATCACCGTGCGCACGTCGCCGAGGGCGCCGGCGGCGATGATCTCGCGGATGCGCACCATGTGCGGCAGGTACCGCGTCCACATCGCCTCCATCGCGAGGAGGCCCCGCGAGGTCGCGGCGGCACGGATCTCGGCCGCCTGCGCGGCATCCAGCGTCACCGCCTTCTCGATGAGCACGTGCTTGCCCGCCTCGAGCGCGAGGAGGACGTGATCGCGGTGATGGCTGTGCGGCGACGCCACGTAGACGATGTCGACGTCGGGGTCGGCGACGAGGCTCTCGTACGTGCCGTGCGCGCGCGTGACGCCGTACTCGGACGCGAAGGCGTCGGCGGATGCCTGGCTGCGCGAGCCGACCGCGGCGAGGTCCAAGCCCGCCGTGCGGAGGTCCTGCGCGAACGCGTGGGCGATGCCGCCCGTGGCGAGGATTCCCCAGCGGATGTCGGTCATGGTCCGAGCCTAGCCGTGACGCCTGTGGGTGCGCGGTGCGCGTCGTAGGCTCGACGCGTGACTCCTGACGACGACGCCGCGCTCGCGCGATTCCGCGCCCTCCTGCAGATCCCGACCGTCTCGCACACCGATGAGGATCTCATCGAGTGGCGTCACTTCGACGACTTCCTCGCCGAGGTCGTCCGGCTCTACCCGCGCCTGCACGACACGCTCGACCGCGAGGTGATCGACGGGCACGCGCTGCTGTACCGGTGGCCGGGGTCGGCGCCGGCGGCGGAGTCCGATCCGCTCGTCCTCATGGCGCATCTCGACGTCGTCCCGGTCGTGGAGGAGGAGTGGGCGCACCCGCCGTTCGCCGCCGAGATCATCGGCGAAGGGGAGGATGCCGAGCTCCACGCGCGCGGCGCGATCGACGACAAGGGCTCGCTCGTCGCGATCCTGGAGGCCGTCGAGCAGCTCGTCGCGAGCGGGTTCACCCCCGCGCGCGACGTGTACCTCTCCTTCGGGCACAACGAGGAGACCGCGGGCGGCGGTGCACGGGCGATCGTCGACGTGCTGCGCGGTCGCGGCATCCGGCTCGCGCTCGTCATCGACGAAGGGGGAGCGGTCGTCGACGGGGTCGTTCCCGGGGTGAGCGTGCCGACGGCGATGGTCGGCGTCGCGGAGCGCGGTGTGATGACGGTGCTGCTCACGGCGCGCGAGAACGGAGGGCACGCCTCGACGCCGCCCGCGATGCCGGCGACCGTCCGCCTCGCGCGCGCCATCGACCGGCTGCACCGGCACCCGTTCCCGACGCGCATCGCACCGCCCGTGCGTGCGCTGTTCGCCACGATCGCGCCGCACACGCCGCAGCCGCTGCGCTGGGTGTTCCAGAACCTCGCGGTGACGGGGCCGCTCCTCGCGAAGGTGTTCCCGCACCTCGGCCCCGAGATGAACGCGCTCGTCCGGACGACGGCGGTCGCCACCGAGCTGTCCGGCGCACCGGGCGAGAACGTCCTCGCCACGACGGCGCGCGCCTCGATCAACATCCGGCTGCTCACGGGCGACACCGTCGAGAGCGCGGCGGCACGCGTGCGACGGGTCGTCGGCGACCCGCAGATCGAGGTCGAGGTGCGTCACGGCTCGGATCCCTCGCCCGTCTCGCCGTGGCGCGGCGAGCCGTGGCAGCGGATCGCGACCGCCGTGCGCGACGCGCTCGGCGACGAGATCGTCACGACGCCGTACATCCAGCTCGGCGCGAGCGACAGCCGGTGGTTCACGGCGATCTCGGAGAACGTCTACCGGTTCACGCCGTTCCACCTCACCCGCGCCGAGCGCGACGCGCTGCACTCGCACAATGAGCGCATCCGCGTCGGCGTGTGGCTGCGCGGCATCGGCTTCTACCGCGCGCTCGTCGCCGCCAGCTGACGCGTTCGGCCGGTTCGGTGGTTGAGGCGCGGCGCGGCGGGTGGGTCAGGGCAGGAGCACGACCTTGCCGTCGGCACCCTTCTCGACGAGGCGGTGGGCTTCGGCGGCCTCGGCGAGCGGCAGCTCGGGGCCGATCTCGACCGTGAACGCGCCCGCGGCGATGAGCGCCGCCGCGACGGGGATCGCCTCGCGACGCCACGCCTTCTCCTGTGCGGTGAGCGGCTCGGGACTGCCGCCGCTGAACGCACGGATGCCGAGGCCCGCGGCATCCGCGCCGCGCACGAGCGTTGCGATGCGATTCTTGTCGGACACGAGCGCGATCGACTGCTCGAGTGCCTCGTCGGTGCCGACGAGATCGATCGCCACCGTCACGCCCTGCGGCGCGAGTGCGCGCACGCGGTCGACGACGCCGGGGCCGTAGGAGAGCGGCACCGCGCCGAGCGCGCGGACGCGATCGGCGCGGCGATCGCTCGTCGTGCCGAGCACGGTGGCGCCGAAGAGGCGCGCGAACTGGACGACGGCCTGACCGACGGAGCCCGACGCGGCGTGAACGAGAACGGTGTCCTCGGCCGAGATCGCGAGCGAATGCACGGTCTGGTAGGCCGTTCCGATCGGGATGCCGAGGGCTGCGCCCTGCGCCGCGCTCACCTTCTCGGGGCGGCGGACGACGTGGGTCGCCGGGACGACGAGGTCCGTGGCATACGCGCCCTGCGCGCCCGTGACGATCACGGGGTCTCCGGGCCGGTATCCCTCAACGCCCGGTCCGACCGCCGTGACGATGCCCGCGGCATCCGACCCGACGCGACGCGGTTCGGTGATCGGCGGGAAGGGGCGCAGCCTCGCACGGAGCTTCAGATCCAGCGGGTTCACGCCGACGGCTTCGACCCGGACGGCGACCTCGCCCGGCCCGGGGGCGGGCACGTCGATGTCGATCAGGGTGAGGACCTCCGGCCCTCCGAAGCGGGTGTACGCGATCGCGGTGCTCATATCGGTCCCAACACGAGGACGCGTGCATTCAGTCCCGCTCGGCGAGAACCTTCGTGATCCGCTGCGGCGATACGGGCTCGGCCGTGCCGAGCTGCTGGGCGTAGAGGCTCACGCGGTACTCCTCGAGGAGCCAGCGGGCACGCACGAGGGCGGCGGGTGCATCCGCCGGCGCGGGGATCGTCCCGCCGGCCTCCGCGAACGCGGCGGCGGCCCGCTCGAACTCGGTCATGCGCTGCCGGTCGCGCCCGGGCGCATCGCCGAGGGCGAGGGCGCGCTGCAGCGCGCCCTCGAGATAGCGCGGAAGGTGCGCGAGGCGCGCGAGGCCCGTCCGGGCGATGAATCCGGGGAAGACGAGCCCGGCGAGCTGGACCTTCACATCGCCGAGGGCGGCGAGGAGCGTCATGGAGTTCTGCGCCTTGACCGCCCGCTCGACATCGCGCTGCAGCGTCAGGATGCGCGCGGCGAGCGAGACGGCGGCGAAGAGGTCGTCGACGACAGCAGCCGAGAGGGCGTCGCGCACGGCGGCGAACTGCTCGGGGGTGCGCACGCCGTCCGGTGCCGTGCGCGCCATGACGGCGTCGGCGACGGCGACGCGTGCGTCCTCGATGAGCGCTTTCGCGGACGGGTACGGGGATGCCGCGAGCGACAGCTTCTCCGCGGCGGTGAGATGCTCGAGCACGTACGCGCTCGGAGACGGGACAGCGAGGAGCAGCAGTCGCCGCACGCCCGCGTGCGTGAGGCGCGCCGCACGCTCGGGCGTCGCCTCGATGCGCAGGGCCACGGCATCCTTCTCGTCGACGAGTGCCGGATAGCCGCGTACGACGCCGCCCGCGACGCGCGTGTCGACGACCTCCGGCAGCGTGCCGACGTCCCACGAGGTAATCCCCGAGCGCTCCGCGATCCCGCCGCCGCTGGTAGCGCTGGGCGCGCCGGGTGCGCCGGGCGCGCCGGGTGCGTGGGGCGCGCGGGGTGGGCGGGATGTTGTCCCACTCTGGGCGGTGTGTGTCCCACTTGTGGCTGTTTCTGCGCCCCCGGAACGACCGTTTGTGGGACGCGGTCCCGTGGAATCCGGCAGAGGGCGGGATGCCGTGAGCGTGCGCGCGACCTGCTCGCGGGCGCGTCCGGCCAGGGCGCGCTGGAGCTCGGTGAGATCGTGCGACGACGAGGCCGTGCGTCCGCGGTGATCGACGGCGCGGAATGTCACCGTGAGATGGGCGGGCACCCGCTCGAGTTCGAAATCGGCGGCCGAGACGGGCTGGTTCGCGACACGCTGGATCCGGGTCGCGAGCGCCGCCGCGAGCGACTGCGCGGGGAGCCCGTCGTGGTCCTCCGGGCCCGCACCGCGCAGGTCGTCGCCGAGCTTCGCCGCCCAGTCGGCCGCGGGAACGACGTGGCGCCGGATCGATTTCGGCAGCGCGCGCAGGAGCGCCGTGATGAGCTCGGCCCGCAGGCCCGGTACCTGCCAGTCGAACCCGTCGGGGCGGAGCGAGGCGAGGAGGGGCAGCGGCACGACGACGCTCACGCCGTCGTCGGGCGCGCCGGGTTCGAACCGGTAGGCGAGCGAGAGGACCTGATCGCCCTGCTGCCAGCGGCCCGGGAAGTCGCGTTCATCGGAGCGTCCCGTCCCCTCGCGAAGGTCGTCCTCACTGAGATCGAGAAGGCGCGGCGTGCGGGCGGAGGCGTCGCGCCACCAGGTCTCGAACGATCGCACGTCGACGACGTCCTGCGGGACGCGCGCGTCGTAGAACGCGAACACGGCCTCGTCGCCCGCGAGGATGTCGCGGCGCCGCTCGCGCTCCTCCACCTTCTCCAGCCGACGGCGCAGTTCGAGGTTCCGGCGCTCGAACGCGGTGAGCCTCTTGTCGAGGTGCGCCGAATTCCACTCGCCGTCGGTGAGGGCGTGACGGAGGAACAGCTCGCGGGCGAGCGGCCGATCGATGCGCGCGAGCTGCACGCGCCGCCGCGGGATGATCTCGACGCCGAAGAGGGTCACCTTCTCGGCCGCGACGGCGGCCCCGGCATCCTTCGACCAGTGCGGATCGCTGAGCGAGCGCTGCGCGAGCTCGCCCGCGGGCTCCTCCGCCCACGCGGGATCGATGACGGCGACGGTCCGGGCGTAGAGGCGCGACGTCTCGACCAGCTCGGCGGCCATGAGCGCGTCGGGCGAGGCCTTGCGCAGCGCCGACCCGGGGAAGATCGCGAACGTCGCCCCGCGTGCGCCGCGGTAGCTCGCCTGCGGCCGGCGCTTGTCGCCCGGCTTCGCCTTGGCGAGGGAGCGGGTGTCCAGGATGCCGATGTGCGACAGGAGACCCGCGAGGATCGCGCGGTGCACGACGGCCGGATCGGCGGTCGCGTCAGCCGGGCAGGGGTGCCCCTTGACACCGAGGAGCTGGCGCAGCTGACGATGCACGTCGAACCACTCCCGCACCCGCACGTAGTTCAGGAACTCGGCGCGGCACGCACGACGGAACGCGCTCGAGCCGAGGTCGCGCTGCTGTTCCTGCAGGCGGTTCCACAGATTCAGCAGCGTCAGGAAGTCGCTCGTCGGGTCGGCGAAGCGCGCGTGCAGGCGGTCGGCCTGCTCGCGTGCGGCGCCCTCTTCCGCCGAGGGCCGCTCGCGCACGTCCTGGATGGACAGGCCCGCGACGATCGCGAGGACGGGCGCGAGGACGTCGAGGCGCCGCGCCTCGAGCAGCATGCGCGCGAAGCGGGGATCGATGGGCAGCCGCGCGATCTCCCGCCCGAGCTTCGTGAGGCGGCGTCCGCCGCTGCGCGCGCTCTCGACCGCGCGCAGCTCGAGGAGCAGCTCGAACGCCGCCTTCACGCCGCGGCCGTCGGGCTTCGTGAGGAACGGGAACTCCTCGATGTCGCCGAAGCCGAGCGCCAGCATCTGCAGGATCACCGAGGCGAGGGACGTGCGCAGGATCTCCGGCTCGGTGTACTCCGGGCGGGCGAGGAAGTCCTCTTCCGCGTACAGCCGGATCGCGATGCCAGCGGACGTGCGGCCGGCCCGTCCCGACCGCTGCTGCGCCGATGCCTGCGAGATCGCCTCGATCGGGAGCTGCTGGATCTTCGTGCGGACGCTGTAGCGCGAGATGCGGGCGGTGCCGGCATCCACCACGTAGCGGATGCCGGGGACGGTGAGGCTCGTCTCGGCGACGTTCGTCGCGAGGATGACGCGGCGCCGCAGCCCCGCGACGGCGGACGACTCGAACACACGGTGCTGCTCCGCGGCGGACAGGCGCCCGTACAGGGGGAGCACCTCGGTGGGGCGGGCGTCCTTCGCGTACATGCCGCGCACGGCATCCATCGCATCGCGGATCTCCGCCTCGCCCGGGAGGAAGACGAGCACGTCGCCGTCGGGTTCGCGGTCGAGCTCGCGCAGCGCCGCGGTGAGGGCGTCGACGTCGTCGCCGCCGTTCGCGGCGCCATCGCCGGCCGCGCCCTCGACGGGACCCCGATAGCGGATCTCGACGGGGTAGGTGCGTCCGGAGACCTCGACGATCGGGGCGGGCCGGTCCGCGGCATCCGCGAAGTGCTTCGCGAAGCTCTCCGGGTCGATCGTGGCCGACGTGATGATGACCTTGAGGTCGGGGCGCTCCGGGAGGATCCGGGCGAGGTAGCCGAGCAGGAAGTCGATGTTCAGCGACCGCTCGTGCGCCTCGTCGACGATGATCGTGTCGTAGCGTCGGAGGAGCCGATCGCGGTGGATCTCGTTCAGCAGGATGCCGTCGGTGACGAGAGCGATCTTCGTGTCGGCCGACACCTGATCGGTGAAGCGCACCTTGTATCCGACGGCGCCGCCGAGGGGCACCTGGAGCTCGTGCGCGATGCGCTCGGCGATCGTGCGCGCGGCGATGCGGCGGGGCTGCGTGTGCGCGATGGAGGTGCGGCCCAGCTCGAGGCAGATCTTCGGCAGCTGCGTCGTCTTGCCCGACCCCGTGGCGCCCGCGACGATGACGACCTGGTGGCCCTCGATCGCGCGCGCGATCTCGTCGCGCGCGGCACTGACGGGCAGCTCCGGCGGATAGGAGATCACGGGAACGGGGGAAGGCATAGCCCTCCATCGTATGCGCTCGCCGACATCGGCGGCGTCGACGCTAGACCCAGCCCTGCATCCAGTTGTGCAGGCGATAGAACTCGTACGGCACCTGCATCGCCGACCAGAGCGGGTACCAGAAGATCGAGAGAAGGGCGGCGACCGCGAGGAAGACGAGGACGACACGCTGGCCCGCGATGCGACGCGGGATGGCTGTCGCCGTGGCGCCCGCGACGTGCTGCAGCGCGAAGGTCAGGGCGAGCAGCAGGAACGGCCAGATCGCGATCGTATAGAACTGGAAGATCGTCCGCTCGGGGTACGCCAGCCAGGGCAGCCACGTCGCGGCGATGCCGACGAGGACGACCGCGTACCGCCAATCGCGCACGAGCACGAACCGATATACGAGGAAGAACGTCGCGACGATGCTCGCGTACCACAGGAGCGGGTTCGGCATGCTGTAGAGGATGTCGAGGCATCCCGCGTCGCCGCCGGCGCACCCCGACTGCCCGTCCGCCGTCGCCTGCGCGTACATCGACGTCGGCCGCAGCAGCAGGGCCCACTGCCACGCCGGGCTCGCGTAGCTGTGCGGCGAGGTCATCCCCGTCATCGAGCCGTAGATGGTCGTGTGGTACTTCCAGAGACTCTGCAGCGACAGCGGCACCCAGGAGAAGAATCCCGTCGCGGGGCTCGCGTCGGCGGCGTGGCGGTCGTAGCCGCCGTCGGTGACGAGCCATCCCGTCCAGGAGGCGAGGTACACGACGAATGCGATGGGAACCAGCAGGACGAAGGATGCCGCGCCCTGCCGCACCGCGTCGGTGGGCCAGAACGTGATGCCCAGGCGCCGGCGCTCCAGCGCGTCGGTCACGACGACGTAGAGGCCGATCGCCGCGAGCACCCAGACTCCCGACCACTTGACCGCGGTGGCCGCCCCCGCTGCCGCGCCGGCGGCGAGGAGCCACGGCCGATTCCACAGGATCGGGCCCCAGGGCTGTGGTTCTCCCTCTCGTGAACGCAGGGCGGTCAGCGTCGCGAGCCGGTCGAGCGCCTTCGCGCGGTCGAGGATCACGAACCAGAAGGCGAGGAGGACGAAGAACGCGAGGAACGTGTCGAGGAGCGCGACCCGGCTCATGACGATGCCGAGGCCGTCGATCGCGAGCAGGCCCGAGGCGATCGTGGCGAACACCGTCGAGCGGGTGAGCGAGCGCGCGACGAGAAAGAGGAGGAGCACGAGCGCGGTGCCGAACAGCGCGGTCGCGAACCGCCAGCCGAACGAGTCGTCCGGGCCGAACAGCCACATGCCCGCGCCGATCAGGTATTTGCCGAGTGGCGGGTGTACGACGAAGCTCGGGTCCGTCGTGAAGATGTCGGTCTCACCGGCCGCGAAGCGGGCGTCGGCGCCGTCGGGCCAGGTCGCGGCGTAGCCGAGGTTCCACTGGCTCCAGGCATCCTTCACGTAGTACGTCTCGTCGAAGACGAGGCTGTGCGGATGCCCGAGGTTCCAGAACCGCAGGATGCCGGCGAGCAGAGTGACGAGGAGGGGAGCGAGCCATCCGTAGAGGCGCGCGAGGCGCGGGTCCGCCGCGACGCGCAGACGCCAGCGGTCGTAGCGGGATGGTCGCTCAGCGCCGGGCGCGGGCGGCAGCAGCGCATCGGTCGTCGTCACGGGCACCAGCCTATGCTGGGGCGGTGATCATCCTGGCCGCGACCCCGATCGGAAATCTCGGCGATGCGTCGGCGCGCCTCGTCGCGGCTCTCGAGGACGCGACGGTCATCGCGGCGGAGGACACGCGCACGACCCAGCGGCTGCTGCAGGCGCTCGGCGTCGCGAACCGCCCGCGCCTGATCGCCCTGCACGACCACAACGAGCGCCAGCGCGCCGCCGAGCTCGCCGGGCGTGCGCGCGACGAAGACCTCCTCGTGCTCTCCGACGCGGGGATGCCGACGGTCAGCGATCCGGGCTACGCCCTCGTCGCGGAGGCGATCGCCCAAGGCGTCCCGGTCACCGCGATCCCCGGGCCGAGCGCCGTCGTCACAGCGCTCGCCGTCGCAGGGCTGCCGACCGACCGCTTCACGTTCGAGGGCTTCCTGCCGCGCAAGGACGGCGACCGCCGCCGCGCGCTCGACGCGCTCGGCGGGGAGCCGCGCACGATGGTGTTCTTCGAGGCGCCGTCGCGGCTGGCGGAGACCCTCGCGGCGATGGCGGACGCCTTCGGCGCGGAGCGCCGCGCCGCTGTCTGCCGCGAGTTGACGAAGCTGCACGAAGAGGTCGTCCGAGGCGGACTCGGCACCCTCGCCGCGTGGGCGGGGGAGGGCGTCCGCGGCGAGATCGTCATCGTCGTGGAAGGCGCCCCCGAGCGTACGGTGTCGGAGGGCGACGCGCTCGCGCAGGTGCAGCAGCTCGTGGCATCCGGCGTGCGCCTGAAGGATGCCGCGGCCGAGGTCGCCGCACAGACCGGCCTGCGCTCGCGCGACCTCTACCAGGCCGCGCTCGCCGCGCGCTGAACGCCTGCCGTGGCGCGACTCAGCCCTTCACGGAGCCGGCCGTCAGGCCGCCGATGATGTAGCGCTGCAGCGACAGGAAGAGCACCAGCACCGGGATGGACGCGAGGATCGCGCCCGCGGCGAACAGGCCCCAGTTGCTCGCGAGCTGATTCGAGACCCACTGGAACATCCCGACGGCGAGCGTCCAGTTGTCCTCCGAGACGAGGACGATCTTCGAGATGATGTAGTCGCCGAACGATGCGATGAAGGCGAGCAGGGCCACGACCGCGAGGATCGGCGTCACGAGCGGCATGATGATGCGCCAGAAGATCTGCGCGTGCGAGGCGCCGTCGATCTTCGCCGACTCGTCGAGCTCCTTCGGGATCGTGTTGAAGAACCCGTACATGAGGAACGTGTTGACCCCCAGCGCGCCGCCGAGGTACACGCAGATGAGCGCGATCTTGGAGTTCAGCCCGAGCAGCGGGAACACCTCGCCGAGCGCGAGCAGCATGAGGAAGATCGCGACGAAGGCGAGCGCCTGCGGGAACATCTGGATGATGAGGAGTGCGGTGAGCCCGACGCGGCGGCCACGGAAGCGGAAGCGCGAGAAGGCGTACGCCGCCGCCGCGCCCATGAGGACCGCCCCGACCGCCGCCGAGATCCCGACGACGAGGGTGTTGCCGTACCACGTCCAGTAGCGGGTGCTCGAGAGCGCCGCGTAGTTGGACAGGTCGAACGCGGCGAAGAGGCTGTTGCTCGCGGCGAGGCTCCCGCCGGGATTGAATGAGGCCGACAGCACGTAGACGAGCGGGAACATCGCGTAGAAGAGGATGACGAGGGCGACGAGGTACTTCCAGCCGACGTCGAGCAGCCAACGTCGACGGACGGCGCCGCGGCGACTGGCATCCAAGACGACGGCCGAGCGCGCCTGGCGCGCCGTGGGGGTGTGCGTGGGAGCGGACATCACTGGTACTCCTCGAGCTTCTTGGTCTGACGGAACGCGATCGCCGAGATGACGCCGACCACGATGAACACCAGGATCGACAGCGCGCTCGCGAGGCCGTAGTCGGCCTTGCCCCCCGAGACACCGGAGATGTCCCAGATGGCGGAGATCAGGATGTCTGTCGCGCCCAGCGCGTACGGAGCCCCGGGTATCGCGGGTCCGCCGTTGTTGAACATGTAGATGATCGTGAAGTTGTTGAAGCTGAACGCGAACGACGAGATCAGCAGGGGCGCGGTGGCGACGAGCACGAGGGGGAGGATGATGGAGCGGAGCTGGCGCGTGCGGCCGGCACCGTCGATGGACGCCGCTTCGAGCGCGTCCGCCGGAAGCGCCTGGATGGCGCCCGTGCAGACGAGGAAGTAGTACGGGTACGTCAGCCAGACGTTGACGAAGAGCACCGCCAATCGGGCGAGCCACGGATCTCCGAGCCAGTCGATGGTCGCGCCGCCGAAGAACACCTGGTTGATGACGCCGAACTCGCTGTTGAACATGCCGCGGAACAGCAGCGCGGACATGAACGCGGGGAAGGCGTAGGGGAGGATGAACAGCGTCCGCAGGAGCTTCCGCCCCTTGACGCGCTCGTCGTTGAAGATGATCGCGAACAGCAGGCCCAGGGCGAACGGGATCGCGACCGACAGGAACGCCCAGACGAAGGTCCAGATCGTCACCATCGCGAGCGGCTGGAACATCGCCGGGTCGGTGAACAGGCGCGCGAAGTTGTCGAAGCCGACGTTGACCGTCCACCCGGTCGGGAGTGCCGTGCCGTCGTCCGCGACGAAATTGCCGCCGGCCGTGGCGCGGTAGACCGTGCCGGTCGCGGTATCGGTGATGGTCTGCGCCCCGGCATCCCAGGTCAACGTCGAGAGGTACACGGAGGCGCTCGTGGCGTCCCGGGTGCGCAGCGATCCGTCGTTCGGGTCGTCGGAGAGCGGGACGCGCAGGTCGATCACCCGCTGCTGCATCGCCTGGTCGCCGATGAGCTGGTTGCGGGGGACGATGGTCCAGCCGGGCACCTCCTTCGGTGCGCCGGCGCCGGAGGCGTCCCCGACCGCCTCGAGGGGCTGATCCGCGGATCCCGCCTTGATCTCACCGTCGTCGACGATCGCGAAGCCGAGCTCGCCGCCGCGTTCGACGACGCTCAGCGGGTAGGTGGGGGAGCCCTCGACGACGCGCTCGCCCTGCGCGAGAGCGGCCTGCACGGCCTGCTCCTGCGAGCCGACGTGGCCCGCGCCGTAGTTCGTGAAGGCGATGTACGCGGTGTAGCCGAAGATGAACACCTGGAACACGAGCAGGAACGCGAGCCCGGGCAGCAGATACTTGAGCGGCAGCGCACGCTTGGTGAAGTAGACGATGTCCGCTGCGACGAGCAGGAGCACCGCCGCCGCGAGGATCAGCCAGGACTGCGCCTGGAAGGCGGCGAAGATGCCCATGAGGCCGAACGCGTTGATCACGGCCATGAGGAGGAGCTTCACGAGGAAGCCCCAGCCGATCCCCTGCCAGCGTCGGGCATGGGATTCGGTGCGGGTGTCGGGCCTCGGCTGCACGGCCGTCATGGTCATCTCCTTCGATGAAGGTCCAGAGGAGGGGTCCGAGGGCGGGCGAGCGGACGCCCGCCCTCGGAGGGGATCAGCCGATCGCGGCCTGGAGGTCGCTGACCATCTTCTGCCACGTCGACGCGGGGTCGGCGCCCTTGATGATCTGCACCTGGGCGGCGTTCCAGAGGTCCCAGACCGAGCCCATCTCGGGGATGTTCGGCATCGGGACGCCGGTCTTCGCCGATGCGACGAACCCGGCGATGATCGGGTCGGAGGAGACCTCGTCGGCGAGCGCCGTCCATGCCGGGATGCGCGGGTCGGCCTCGTACAGCGCCTTCTGCGCGTCGTAGGTCGCGAGGTACTTGGTGAGGAACTCCTGGGCCACCAGCGCGTTCTTCGACTGCGAGGAGATGTAGAAGCCCTGCACGCCGACGAACGGCGCGGCGGTCTCGCCACCCGCGGACGGGATCGGGTTGACCTTCACCTTCACGCCCTGCGCCGTCAGTGTCTCGATCGCCCACGGACCCTGGATCGTGTACGCGGCCTGGCCGGACGCGAACAGCTCGTTGTTGGTGTCGTAGTCGATCGTCGTGGAGAGGAAGCCGGTGCCGGTCTCGCCGTTCGCGCCGAGCCACGCCGCGAACGCGTCGCCCGCCGCTCCGCCCATGCCGACCTCGCTCGTGTAGCTGCCCGAGTCGTCCTGGACGAACACCGGGGCGCCGAAGGACGTCTGGAAGCCGTACATCGTGTAGGCGTCGCCCGTCTGGCCGGCCGTGTTGATGACGAACGGGCGGGCGGCCCCGGCATCCTGCGCCTTCTTGATCATGTCGTCGAAGGTCGCCGGAGCGTCTTCGCCGACGAGGCCCGTGTTCTGCACGAGTGCGATCGTCTCGAGCGAGTACGGCAGCGCGTACAGCTGGCCGTCGTAGGTGAACGCGTCGAGGGAGACCTTCTCGAAGTTGCTCGCGACGTCGCCGAGGTCGATCGTCGAGACGACGCCGGCCTGCACGAGGCTGCCGAGCCAGTCGTGGGCGCCGATCGTGATGTCGGGACCCTCTCCGGTCGGGACCTGGTTGGTGAAGTCCGTGCGGATGTCCTCGAAGTTCTTCTGGACGAGCTCGATCTTGCCGCCGGTCTCGTCCTCGAACGCCTTGGCGGCCGCCTCGATGGCCGGCTTGCGGTTCTCGTCGGTCCAGATCGTCAGGGTGACGCCCGACGCGTCGATGGCGTCGCCATCGCCGGAGGGCGCTGTGGTCGTGCCGCCGGAGCAGCCGGCGAGCAGAACGGTGGTCGCGGCCAGGGCGGCCACGCCGATGCCCATCTTGCGCATGTTCTTCCTTCTTCCTTGGTGGGGTGTTTCTACTGCTGTTCCTGCTGCGGGTGCGATGTGCGGACGACGGCGACGGCGCCGGCTTCCACCGTGAGCACACCCTCGAGGTCCGCCTGCGCGAGCAGATCGGTCCCCGACATCTCGAGCGAGACGCGCTCGCCGGAGTGGTTGATGACGACGCGATAGTCGGCGTCGGCTCCGCGGCGCGTGATCGCCTCGACTCCCGCCGGGAGTCCGGCGGGACGGAGGCCGGCGTCGCGGTAGACGGATGCCAGGATCGCCGCGAGTCCCGCGGCATCCGGCCGCGTGCTGACGTACCAGCCGACGCCGTCGCCGTGCACGTTGCGCGTCACGGCGGCGCCGCCGGCGGCGGGGCCGGCGGTGTACGCGGCGCGCACCTCGGCGGACGTCACGACGAGGTCTTCCTGCCAGACGTCCACCGCGAGCGCTGCGCCGTCGAGGACGATCTCGCCGGCCTGGGAGTGACGCAACGGCAGGTGCTCCTCGACACGTACGCCGAGGGCCGGCTCGAGGGGCGCGCCGAAGCCACCCGGGTGGACCGCGTCGTTCTCGTCGACGACGGCCGAGAAGAACGACGTGACGAGCACACCGCCGGAGGCGACGTAGGCGGTGAGGTTCGCGGCATCCGCCGCGCTCAGGAGGTACTGCGCCGGCGCGATGACGAGCCGGTACGGCGACAGGTCGTGCGAGGGAAGGGCGAAGTCGACCGTGATGCCGTCGCGCCACAGCCGTTCGTAGTAGGCGCGGACACGCTCGGAGTGGTCGAGGTCCTCGCTCGGGCGCCACTCGAGGCCCTGCGCCCAGAACGACTCGAAGTCCCACAGAATCGCGACGTCGGCCACGACGCGTGAACCCCGCACCTCGCCGAGACGCCCGAGGTCGCCGCCGAGGGCCGTCACCTCGCGGAAGACGCGCGACGACGTGCCCGCGTGCGGGATCATCGCGGAGTGGAACTTCTCCGCACCGGAGCGCGATGCGCGCCACTGGAAGAACAGGATGCCGTCGGCGCCGCGGCCGAGATGGGAGAAGGAGTTCCGGGCCATCTCGCCGGCACGCTTGGCGATGTTGCGCGGCTGCCAGTTGACCGCCGACGTCGAATGCTCCATGAGGATCCAGGGGGCCCCGCGCCCGACCGAGCGGGTGAGGTCGGCTGCGATCGCGAGTCCGATCTCGGCATCCTCGTCGGCGGCCCAGAGATAGTGGTCGTCCGACACGACATCGACCTCCGCGGCCCACTTCCACAGGTCGCAGCCGCCATGCTGATTGGCCATGAAGTTCGTCGTGATCGGGCGGTCGCTGTGCGCGCGAATCGCGTCGCGCTCGGCGATGAAGCACGCGCGCAGCTGGTCGTCGGTGAAGCGTGCGAAGTCGAGGAGTTGAGCGGGGTTGATCGTGCTGGGAGCGGTGGCCGGCGCGCCGATGTGGTCCCACTCGCCGTAGTGCTGGCCCCAGAACGCGGTGCCCCAGGCCGCGTTGAGCGCATCGAGCGTGCCGTAGCGGCGCTCGAGCCAGCGTCGCCACTCGCGGACGGCGTGCGGGGAGAAGTCCTCGCCGACCGGGACGCCGTACTCGTTGTGCACGTGCCAGAGGACGACGGCAGGGTGATCGCCGTAACGCGCGGCGAGGGCGGTCGCGATGCGCACGGATGCCTCGCGGTACGCCGGGGCGGAATGCGACGCCATCCCGCGCGCCCCGAATCCGAGGGGCACACCGTCGCGGGTGACGGCGCGCGCGTCCGGGTGGTTCGCGAAGAACCACGCGGGCGGGGAGGCGGTCGGAGTGCCGAGGTCGACGCGGATGCCGTTGGCGTGCAGGAGCGCGATGACCTCGTCGAGCCAGGTGAAGTCGAACTCACCCTCCCGGACCTCGATCAGACCCCACGCGAAGATCCCGATGCTGACGAGATTCACGCCCGCCTCGCGCATGAGTGCGACATCCTCGTCCCAGACGTCGCGCGGCCACTGCTCCGGCGTGTAATCGCCGCCGAACGCGATGCCGGGGAGGTCGGGCCAGCGGGGGGTCGCATGCATCGAGATCGGTTCCTCATCGTCCGTGTGTCAAGGCTGTGACCTGTCACAGCCGTTGCGACGATGATACGCACGGCGATACTGCCGTCGACGGCTTCGTTATCGAACTGTGACCGGTCCCAGGTGGGGGTATAGAGTCTCGTCGTGGCATCCGCGAACACTCCCCGCAAGCCGACCATCCGCGATGTCGCGCGGGTCGCCGGGGTGTCGCACGGCACGGTGTCCCGGTACCTCAACGGCGGTCACTGGGTGTCACCCGATGCACGGTCGGCCGTCGAGGATGCGATCCGCACGACGGGCTACACGACGAACCACGCCGCGCGCAGCCTCGCGACGGGGAAGTCCGGGTCGATCGCGTTCCTCCTCACCGAGCCGCAGCATCTGCTGTTCTCCGACCCGACGTTCGCGCTGCTGCTGCGCGGGGCGACCGAGGCGCTCGCGGAGCGGTCGATGACTCTCGTGCTGCTCATCGCCGACACCGAGCAGGAGCAGGCCAACGTCGAGCGATTCGTGCGTGCCGGGCACGTCGACGGGGTGCTGCTGGTGTCGTCGCACGAGTCGGACTCGCTGCTCGCATCGCTCGTCGACGCGGGCGTCCCGGTGGTCTGCACGGGCATCCCGCTCGGCCGCGGGGCATCCGTACCGAACGTCTCGGTGGACGAGGTCGCCTCGGCGCGCATGATGACCCGCTACCTCCTCGAGCGCGGGCACGAGCGCATCGCGCTCATCACGGGGCCGAACGACACCCCAGGCGGACGCTTCCGGCTGGTCGGATTCCGTGAGGAGCTCGGCGACCGCTTCGACGAGACCCTCGTCGAGCAGGGGAGCTACGAGCGCGCCAGCGGGGATGCCGCGATGACGCGCCTGCTCGAACGCGCGCCCGACATCGACGCGGTCTTCGCCGCGAGCGACGTGATGGCGGTCGGCGCGATCGAGGCGCTGCGCCGAGCCGGCCGACGCGTGCCCGACGACGTCGCCGTGGCGGGCTTCGACGATTCCGGCCTCGCCGAGACCCACACCCCGCCGCTCACGACCGTGCGACAGCCCTGGTCGGAGATCAGCTCGACGATGGTCGACATGGTGCTCGACGTCGTCGATGGGCGGCCTCGCGACGCCGTCATCCTGCCGACGACGCTCGTCGTCCGCGCCACCGCGTAACGACGCGCGCATCTCGGGCGTGGTCGCCGGGTCGGTGGGGTGCGACGCAAGAGGCCGGGTCGGCCACTGCGCCCCGGCATGCGCGGGTGCCCGC
This sequence comes from Microbacterium sp., assembly GCF_017305435.1. GTDB lineage: Bacteria > Actinomycetota > Actinomycetes > Actinomycetales > Microbacteriaceae > Microbacterium. Next base: position 111,102 of record NZ_JAFKIP010000002.1, read on the forward strand.
CGTCGACACACGCACGGCGCGCGGTGACCGCCCCACCTAGAATCGATGGGTGAGCACCGGCGACTCCTTCTACATCACGACCCCGATCTACTATCCGTCCGATCTTCCGCACATCGGCCACGGATACACGACGGTCGCCGTCGACGCGCTCGCGCGCTGGCACCGCCAAGCGGGCGATGACACCTGGATGCTCACCGGCACCGACGAGCACGGCCAGAAGATGCTCCGTGCCGCCGCGGCCAACGGCGTGACGCCGCAGGAGTGGGTCGACAAGCTCGTGACCGAGTCCTGGTTCCCGCTTCTGGAGACCCTCGACGTCGCCAACGACGATTTCATCCGCACCACGCAGCCCCGCCACGAGGAGCGCGTGCAGGAGTTCGTGAAGGCGCTCTACGACCGCGGCTACATCTACGCGGGCGAGTACGAGGCGCTGTACTGCGTCGGCTGTGAGGAATTCAAGCCCGAGGCCGAGATCGTCGACGGGACGGGCGCCTTCGAGGGACTCAAGGTCTGCGCCATCCACTCGAAGCCGCTTGAGCTGCTGCAGGAGAAGAACTACTTCTTCAAGCTGAGCGAGTTCCAGGAACGGCTCCTGGAGCTCTACAAGACCGAACCCGACTTCGTGCGGCCCGAGTCGGCGCGCAACGAGGTCGTCTCGTTCGTCCGGTCGGGCCTGAAGGACCTGTCGATCTCGCGGTCGGCGTTCGACTGGGGCATCACGGTGCCGTGGGACCCGTCGCACGTCATCTACGTGTGGGTCGACGCGCTGCTGAACTATGCGACCGCCGTCGGCTACGGCACCGATCCCGAGCAGTTCGCGCGCCGGTGGCCCGCGTACCACATCGTCGGCAAGGACATCCTGCGGTTCCACGCCGTCATCTGGCCCGCGATGCTCATGGCGGCAGGCCTCGACGTGCCCCGCGGGGTCTTCGCGCACGGCTGGCTGCTCGTCGGCGGCGAGAAGATGTCGAAGTCGAAGCTCACCGGCATCGCGCCGACGGAGATCACCGACACGTTCGGGTCGGATGCCTACCGGTTCTACTTCCTCTCCGCGATCGCCTTCGGGCAGGACGGTTCGTTCTCTTGGGAGGACCTCTCGGCCCGGTACCAGGCGGAGCTCGCGAACGGATTCGGCAACCTCGCCTTACGCACCACCGCGATGATCGAGAAGTACTTCGAAGGCGTGGTGCCCCCGGCATCCGCCTACACGGACGGTGACCTCGTCATTCAACAGACCGTCGCGGATGCCGCCGCCGCGGCCGATCAGGCGATGGAGCGCTTCCGCCCCGACGAGGCGATCGCGGCGATCTGGACGATCGTCGACGCCCTCAACGGCTACATCACCGACAACGAGCCCTGGGCACTGGCGAAGGACGACGCGCAACGGGCGCGCCTCGGCACCGTGCTCTACACGGCTGCGGAGGGGCTCCGTGCCCTCGCGGTGCTCCTGAGCCCGTTCATGCCGCAGGCCACCGCCAAGCTCTGGATCGCGCTCGGGCACGCGGGACGCCTCGTGGACCAGCCGATCCGTGATGCGGGCGCCTGGGGTGTCCTGGTCCCCGGAACGTCGGTCAACGGCCTCGCCCCGCTGTTCCCGCGCATCGAGCAGGCCTGACACGCATGAGCGACGCCGCCGACCCCTCCACCTATGTGCGGCAGCGGGAGAAGGGTGCGCGCGACCTCTCGTACCCGGTCTCGCCGCCGCCGCTGAGCGTGCCGGTCTACGACAACCACGCGCACCTCGAGATCGAGGACGGCGGTGGGATGTCGCTCGACGAGCAGCTGCTGCGCGCCGGCGAGGTCGGGGTCGCCGGTGTCGTGCAGGCGGGTGGCGACATCGAGTCGAGCAGGTGGTCGGCGTGGGCCGCGGCGTCCCATCCGCGCGTTCTCGCCGCCGTCGCGATCCACCCGAACGAGGCCCCGGCGTATGCCGCGCAGGGAATGCTCGACGAGGCCATTGCGGTCATCGATGAGCTGGCCGCCGAGCCGCGTGTGCGAGCGATCGGGGAGACGGGGCTCGACTTCTTCCGCACCGAGGGAGAGGGGCTGCCCGCGCAATTCGAGAGCTTCGAAGCCCACATCGCACTGGCGAAGAAGCACGACATCGCGATGCAGATCCACGACCGCGACGCGCACGACGCCGTCCTGGAGACCCTCGAGCGCGTCGGCGCCCCGGAGCGCACCGTCTTCCACTGCTTCTCCGGCGACGAGGCGATGGCCCGCATCGCGGCGGACCGCGGCTACTGGTTGAGCTTCGCCGGCAACGTGACGTTCAAGAACGCGCAGAACCTGCGCGACGCGCTCGCCGTGACCCCCCGCGAGCGGATCCTCGTCGAGACGGATGCCCCGTTCCTCACTCCCGCTCCGTTCCGCGGCCGCCCCAACGCGCCGTACCTCGTGCCGGTGACGGTGCGCTTCATGGCCGAAGAGCTCGGGATGCCGCTCGACGAGCTGTGCGCGCAGATCGCCGCGAACACGCTCGAGGTCTACGGGGCGTTCGAGGACTGATCGTGGCGGGCGACGAGCTCTGGGACCTCACCGACGAGTCTGGGGCCGCGATCGGGCGGACGCATCGACGCGCCGATCCGGTGCCGGCGGGGTTGTTCCACGTCGTGGCATCCGTCTGCGTCGTGCGGGGTGACGGGCTCGTGCTCATGTCGCGGCGAGCCGCGATCAAGGACTGGCCGTTGAGCTGGGAGCTGCCTGCCGGCAGCATCCTGGCGGGCGAGTCCAGTGCGGAGGGCGCGAGCCGCGAGCTCGCCGAGGAGGTCGGCGTGCGAATCCTGCCTGCGTCGCTGGTCCCGGTCGGGCGCGTCCGGGAGGAGTCGGCGCTGTTCGATTTGTATGTCGCGCGTGCCGACGGCACACCTGCGATCACGATCGACCCCGAGGAAGTGTGCGAAAGCGCATGGGTGCCCCTGGAACAGCTCTTCGCGCGCGCCGCGCGGAATGAGATGGCCGGCCCGTGGGTCTCCCGCCTCGACCGGCTCGGGGACACGCTGCGGGCGGCCGTGCGGGTCTAGCAAAGGGCCAGCGATCTCGGGCTGGCGGGCTCGGGAGGACTTCTGCGTTCGGGAGGACCCCTGGGCGCGTTGCGCCCTCCTGAGTGCGGTTCTCCTCCCGAATGCCGGGCGACCCAGGCCGATCCAGGGCGATCCAGGCCGATCAGTCGGGCGCGGGGCCCGCTACGTCATCGAGCACGGGTGGAGCGGCGGCGATCGCCGACAGTGACCGCCAGACGATCAGCAGCGTCAGCGCGGAGCCGCCGAAGGCGAACCACCACGGCGCCGTGAGCCCCCACGTCTGTGCGATGACGCCGCCGAGCGCCTGGCCGATCACGAGCCCGCCGAACACGCCCACCATGTTGACCGACGCGATCCGACCCTGCAGCGGCAGCGGCACGAGGCGCTGTCGCACGGTGGTCGAGATCGTGCCCCACACGAACGCGTACGCCCCGAAGCCGAACATGATGAAGAACGCGACGACGGGCGAGGTCGTCAGGGCGAACGACACGTGCATGAGCACCTCGAGCGTTAGGCACACGCGCATGATCGCCGCGAACGAGAACCGCTTCTCGAGCCAGCCGAAGCTCGCGACGCCGACGAGCCCGCCGAGGGCGGATGCCGTGGTCAGCGCACCGTAGCCGACGGGCCCCATGCCGAGGTGCTCGGTCGCGTAGAGGACGAGGATGCTCCACGGCGCCGCCCACGTGACGTTGAACACGAGGATGATGACGACGAGCGTCCGCACGGGCGGGTTCTGCCGCAGCCACCGCAGGCCCTCACGGATGGGGTGGCGCGGCTCGGTCTCCCCGTCGGCGCTGTCGGCAGGCACGGGCACGGGCGTGCGCGCGATCCGCGAGATGAGGATCACGGCGAGCGAGACGCAGAGGATCTGCGTGAGGAACGGCCAGAACGACCCGACGGCGAAGAGGAACGCGCCCAGCGGGGGACCCGCGAGCTGGTTCGCGACGAGGTAGCCCGCCTGCAGTCGCGCGTTGCCGATCCCGAGGTCAGCGGGGCGCACGAGCATCGGGAGGAGCGTCGACCCCGCCGAGTCGGCGAACACTTCGGCGGTGCCGTACAGGAACGCCGTCGCCAGCACGATCCAGACGGTCGCCGCGCCTGTCACGAGGAAGACGACGAGGCCCGCCACGACGACGGCGCGGGCGGCGTTCGCGATCATGACGAGTCGCCGCCGATCGCGGTGGTCGGCGACGGAGCCGGCGAGAAGCCCGAAGAGGAGCCACGGCAGGAACTGCATCATGGCACCGGATGCCACGAGGATCGGCGACGTCGTCATCGAGGCGATCAGGAGCGGCGCGGCGGAGAGTGCGATGCCGTCACCGAGGTTGCTCGTCCACGACGACGCGAGCAGCCAGCGGAAGTTGACCCCGAGGCGGCGCGGAGCGATGAGCTCACCGGGGGAGGGCATCCCGTCATCCTAGATGCGATGACCCGGCAGCTTCGGACGCCTCCTCAGCGCGTGGTCGACCCGCGCACGAGCTCCCACGGCAGCTCGACCGGCGCGGTGAGCACCCCGTCGCGGACGTGGTCCATCACGGGGCCGCGGTCGAACGCCCGGAACATCTCGTCGGGCGCGCGTTCGGGATGCAGGCACACGTGACTGACGCCGAGCCTGTCGTTGAGCGCGCAGTCGATCGTGCACAGCGCCAGGAGCTGCAAGTCGCGGGGGAGGACGACCCCGATCTCCTCCAGATGGAGGTAGATCTCGGGTCCTTCCTCGCAATAGGCGAAGATCGCATCGACCCCGGCGTCCAGCAGGGCGTGCACCGCAGTGATGAGGCGTCGTCGCCCGGCATCCACGCGCGAGACGACGGGGGTGCGGCCGTTCACGGCGCTCCACGCGAGGTAGGCGCTCTCGCCGAGCTGGTCGCGCGGCACTTCGCTCTCGTCGACGAGGAAGCCGATGCGCTCGGCTCCCGCCGCTGCGAGGTGGGCGAGGCCCGCGCGCACGGCGGCGGCGTAGCCCGTCCGGATCGTGACGCCCCCCAAGGCCACGGTGAGGTCGACGGCGGCGACGGGGATGCCACGGGCTTGCGCCTCGCGCAGGATCGCGCGGTCATCGGAGGGGTCGGGGAAGTAGAGCCCGTCCAGCTGCGCGCCGGCGAGGAGGTCGGGGCGGGAGTCGGGCAGGACCGTCACGGTGAACCCGCGCACGGAGCCCGCGCGGACGAGCGCGTCGAGCTGGCGGGCGCGCTGGAGGGCGCGACGCCCGTCGTGGAGGGAGTTCGTCGCCATGACGAACCCGATCGACATGGTCCGGCCGCTGCGGAGGGCCGCCGCGCTCTTGTTCGGCGTGTAGCCGAGGGATGCCGCGATGGCCTTGATGCGGTCGCGCGTCTCGGGGCGGAGGTTCCCGCGGTCGTTGAGGGCCTGGCTCGTGGCGGCGGTCGACACCCCGGCGCGCTCGGCGACGTCGCGCAGGGTGACGCGGCTCATTCGGCGTCCTGCGCGGATGGGCCCGCGGCGGGGGAGGCGGCCTCGGGTGCGGGCGCGTCCGCGCCGGACGCGGCGGGGAAGACGGTCCGCACGGCATCCGCCCAGTCCGGACCCGTGCCCGCGGCCGCGAGGCCGTGCCCGCGGGCGATGAGACCGTGCAGGAGCGCTCCGGAGAAGTGCCGCAGCGCCGCTTCGGTCTCGGCGTCGCCGCCGCGCGCACGGGCGCGGGCGATCTCGGCATCCATCACGTCGTGCACGTATCCGCGCATCGCGACGACCGCCGGGGACACTTCGTGCACGCGGCGCGCCATCGCGTGCCGATGCGCCGCCGTCGCCACGATCAGGCGGGCCTCGTCGATCGTCGCGAACTCGTCGATCGGCGCGTGCACGCGGATCGTGTCGAGATCGAGCACGTCGATGCCCGGGAGCGACCGCAGCCCCGGATCGACGTTCCGCGGCATGCCGAGGTCGATGATGAGCTGGCCAGTCGTCCGCCTGCCCCGGGCCGCACGGTGCCCTTCGGTGGTGAGCGCGAACGCGTCGGTCGTCGTCGTGCACGTGACGACGACGTCGGCGAGGGCGGCCTCGGCCGCGTAGTCTGCGGCGGAGACGGGGACGAGGTGCTCGCGCTGGGCGAAGCGCGAACGTCCCGACCGGGAGTGCACGCGGATGTCCTGCGCTCCGACGGTGCGGAGGGCGGCGAGGGATGCCGCGGCGTAGCGCCCCGTCCCGACGAGGAGCACGCGCGCGTCCTCCCACGCACCGACACGAGAGCCGGCGAGCTCGACCGCGAGGCGCACGAGCGACCGCCCGGATTCGCCCAGGCGCGTGGAGTTCTTCACGGCGCGCGAGGTCTCGGTCGCGCGCTGGAAGAGGTGTTCGAGCGGGGCGGTCGTGACCCCCGCGCGCCGCGCGGATTCGAGGGCGCGCTTGACCTGACCGGCGATCTCGTCCTCCCCGACGGCAACGGAGTCGAGCCCGGCCGTCACGGCGAACAGGTGCTGCGCGACCCCGTTCCCGTGCGCGAAGTCGACCGTGTCGCGGACGCGGCGGAACCCCAGCTCGGACAGATCCGCGATCCGCTCCATCGCGGCATCCATCGCCGGCAGCGGCGACGGATCGCGATGGTCGTCGACGTCGAAGTAGGCCTCGAAGCGGTTGCAGGTGGCCAGGACGACGGCGCCGCGGATGGCGTCGTGCGCCCCGGTGAGCTCGGATGCCGCGGCGTCGCCCAGGACGGAGAGGCGCTCCAGGTCCTCGAGGGACGTGGTGCGCTGGTGGGCGGCGAGACAGACGAGCATCGTGGGTAGTATAACGATTAACTCCCGCCGATCCGAAGGTGTCCCGTTGCGTCTCGCGCTGTCCCACGCTCATCCGCTCGCTGCCGCCGACGGCACTTCCCGAGACACGTCGACTTCGCGTCTGGTCCGGGCGCTGCGCGGTGACCGGCCCGACGTGACGCCCGTGTGGTTCATGCGCCAGGCCGGCAGATCGCTGCCCGAGTACCGCGCGCTGCGGGAGGCTGGGGGAACCATGCTCGAGGCGTGCCTCGATCCGGCGACCGCGAGCGAGATCACCCTCCAGCCGGTGCGCCGACACGGCGTGGATGCCGCCGTCTTCTTCAGCGACATCGTCGTGCCGTTGCGGCTCGTCGGCGTCGAGGTCGAGATCGCCGCCGGCCGCGGCCCCGTCTTCCCCGAGCCTGTGCAGACGGCGGCGGACGTCGCCCGCCTCGTGCGGATCGATCCGTCCCTCGTCGAGGAACGCGGCGAGAGCATCGTCGACGCCGTGCAGCGGACGACCGCGATGCTCGCGGAGGAGGGCGAACGCCGCGGTGAGGCCCTCCCGCTCATCGGCTTCGCGGGGGCGCCGTTCACGCTCGCGGCGTACCTCGTCGAGGGCGGCCCGTCGAAGGATCATCTCGGAGCGCGCAGCCTCATCCACTCCGACCCGTCGGCGTGGCACGACCTCACGCACTGGCTCGCCGAGGTCACGGGGCGCTTCCTCGCGCTGCAGGTGCGGGCGGGCGCGAGTGCGGCGCAGCTGTTCGACTCGTGGGCGGGCGCGCTGGCCCCCGCCGACTACCGTCGCGCGGTGCTCCCGGCATCCGCCGCGGCCCTGGAGCCCGTGCGTGCGCTGACGGTCGGTGGGGATCGGGCCGTGCCTCTCATCCACTTCGGCGTCGGGACGGGCGAGATCCTCGCCGACATGGCTTCGATCGGCGTCGACGCGCTCGGCGTGGACTACCGGGTGCCGCTGGATGCCGCGGCCGCCCGCGTCGGATCGCACCTGACGCTGCAGGGCAACCTCGACCCGGCGCTCCTGTTCGCGCCCACAGAGGTCCGTCGCGCGGCCGTGCACGAGACGCTCGCGGCGGGTCTCGCGGCACGCGCGCACGTCTTCAACCTCGGCCACGGCGTGCCGAAGGACACTGACCCGGACGTCCTCACCGACCTCGTCCGCACCGTCCACGCGTGGCGGGCTTCGTGACCGTCGTCGTCATCGGCGGCGGCGTCGCGGGCCTCACGGTCACGCACGACCTCGCCCGCTCCGGGGTGCGCGTCGTGCTGCTGGAGGCCTCGGACCGTCTCGGCGGTCTCCTGCGCCGCGGCACCGTCGCGGGCGTCGACATCGACCTCGGGGCGGAGTCGTTCGCGACGCGCACCGACGCCGTGCCGCGGCTGATCGCGGACGCCGCGCTGCCGCTCGATCTCGTCACGCCGGAACCGGGCGGCGCCGCGCTCGTCGTCGAGGACGCGTCCGCGCCGGACGGCGTCGCCCGCGGCCCGTTGCCGCGCCGCACCGTCCTCGGCATCCCGGCCGACCCTCTGGCGAGCGACGTCGTCGCGCTCATCGGCGCGGATGCCGCGACACGGGCCGCCCGGGAGCGGGAGCTGCCCGCCTTCGACGCGGCATCCGCATTCGAACCGCCCCTGTACGACCTCGTCGCCGCGCGGCTCGGCCCGGTCATCGCCGACAGACTCGTCGACACCCTGTGCCGGAGCATCTACTCGCGCTCGGCGCACGACGCACGGCTCTCCGACCTGCATCCCGGCCTGTGGCGCGCGCTCTGCGCGACCGGATGGCTGACGGATGCCGCGGCGCAGCTCGCCGCGCAGGCTCCCGCCGGTTCGGCGGTCGGCGGGATCGCCGGCGGTATGTGGCAGCTGCCCATCACGCTCGGGCGCGCCGCGCAGCAGCACGGCGCCGTCATCCGGACGGGTGTCGCGGCGCAGCGAATCTCGGGCGATTCCCACGCGACCTCGGGCGATGACGACGCGCTCGTCGTGGAGACGGCGGACGGCCCTCTCCCAGCGCGCCGCGTCGTCGTCGCGACAGGCGCGCGCGGCGCCGCCGCGCTGCGCCCGGGCCTCCGCGCCGACGGCGGGGCAGGCAGTGTGGCCGACACGGTCCGCGTCGTCGCCGCCGCCATCGACCGGCCGGACCTCACCGCGCTCCCCGTGGGGTCGGGCGTCATCGTCGATCCCGCTGTGCGCTCCGGCGCGAAGGCGCTGACGCAGACCACCGCGAAGTGGGCCTGGACGCGCGCCGCGACGCCGGCGGGGCGCCATCTCGTCCGGCTCTCCGCGCGCGATGCGGGCGACGGAGGCCTCGACACACCGACGGCGATCGCGCGCGAGGTGACCCTCCTCACCGGAGTTCCGATCGCCCCGGGCGACGTCGTCGACATCGCCGTTCAGGAGTGGACGGATGCCGTGGCCGCAGCCCCCGTTCCGAACGCCGTCCGAGCGGACGCGGCTCGCGGCATCCATCACACGGGCGCGGCCGTCGCCGGCACCGGCCTCGCCTCCGTCATCCCGCACGCCCGTGCGCTCGCCGCCCGCCTCGCGGGCGAGCTCGCCGTCCCATCCGCCCATCCCACGAGGAGTCACGCATGACCGAATCCACGCCTCTCGGCTACACCCTGTTCGCCGTGCTCGCCGGCCCCCGCCCGCGCGTCGCGGCTCCCGATGCCGCCGCACTCGCCGAGCTCGATGTGGCGGTCGCGGCGCTCGCGGCGGACGGCGTGACGCTGCGCGGCCTCTACGACGTGACGGGCATGCGCGCGGAGGCCGACCTGATGGTGTGGATCCACACGACTCCGGGGTCGGCCGACGACCCGGCATCCCTGCAGAAGGCGCTGCGGGCGCTGCGGCGCACGCGCGCCCTCGCGGACTTCCAGATCGTCTGGAGCGTCATGGGCGTGCACCGCGAGGCGGAGTTCAACAAACGGCACGTCCCCGGCTACCTGCGCGGCGAGCACGCGCGCGGCTGGCTTTGCCTGTATCCCTTCGTGCGCAGCTACGAGTGGTATCTGCTGCCCGATGAGGAGCGCTCCGGCCTCCTCGCCGAGCACGGCCGCAGGGGAGCCCGGTTCACCGAGGTCGTCGCGAACACCGTGTCGACGTTCGGGTTGAGCGACTACGAATGGCTGCTCCCGCTCGAGAGCGACGACCCCATCCATCTCGTCGACATGATGCGCGACCTCCGCGCGACGGGCGCTCGGCGCCACGTGCGCGAGGAGGTGCCGTTCTACACGGGTCGCCGCATCGAGATCGCCGAGCTCGCGGAGGTGCTCGACTGATGGCCGCGCAGAACATCGGCGCCGTGGATGCCACGGCCTTCCGGCCCAAGCCTCCGCGCGCGACGGGCGTGCCGCCGTGCGCCTCCGCGCCGGACGGATCGCCGTGCGTCGTGCCGGGAGCGACCGCCGCCGCCGCGAGCGGGGCGCCGCACGTCACGGAGCCCACGGCGTACGACGGCGTGCTGCTGCTCGGCTTCGGCGGCCCCGAGGGGCAGGACGACGTCATCCCGTTCCTGCGCAATGTCACGGCCGGCCGCGGCATCCCCGACGAGCGCCTCGAAGAGGTCGCCCACCACTACCGCCACTTCGGCGGCGTCTCGCCGATCAACGATCACAATCGCGAGCTGAGGGCGGCGCTGGATGCCGAGCTGCGGGCGCGGGGCCTCGACCTCCCCGTCTACTGGGGCAACCGGAACTGGATGCCGTACGTCACGGACGCGCTGGAGTCGGCCGTCGCCGACGGCCGCACGCGCCTGCTCGCCCTCGCGACGAGCGCGTACTCGTCGTACTCCTCGTGCCGTCAGTACCGCGAGGACCTCGCCGACGCCGTCGAGGCCACGGCCCTCGGCGGCCGGGTCGAGATCGACAAGGTGCGCCAGTTCTTCGACCACCCCGGATTCGTCGCCCCCTTCGCCGAGGGCCTGCGCGACGCGCTCGCGGGTCTCCGCGCTGACGGGTTCGCCGACGACGAGATCGAGATCCTCTTCTCGACGCACTCGATCCCGTACTCCGACGCCGACCGGTCGGGGCCGCCGGATTCGTCGGGCGCCGGCTTCGGCCCCGGCGGCGCGTACGTCGCGCAGCACGTCGCGGTCGCCGAGGCGATCCTCGAGAAGCTCGGCGCGACCTCGCCCTGGCAGCTCGTCTTCCAGAGCCGCTCCGGCCCGCCACAGGTGCCGTGGCTCGAGCCCGACATCAACGACGTGATCGCGGAGTTGCCCGCCGAGGGTCGCCGCGCCGTCGTCATCGTGCCCCTCGGGTTCGTCAGCGACCACATGGAGGTGCTCTGGGACCTCGACACCGAGGCCATGGAGACCGCCGCCGAGCACGGCATCACGGCCGTGCGCACCCCGACCCCCGGCATCCACCCTGCGTATGTCGCGGGGCTCGTCGACCTCATCGTCGAGCGCCTCCGGGGCACGGATGCCGCCGATCGCCCCCACGAGACGGAGCTCGGCCCCTGGTACGACGTATGCCGTCCGGGCTGCTGCGAGAATAAGCGGCTCGGGTTCCAGCCGGCCCTCGCGGGGGCGGGGGCGTGATGACCGCTGCCCCGCTGCGGCTCGGTACGCGCGCGAGCCTGCTCGCGACGACGCAGTCGGGCCTCGTCGCCGACGCGCTGCGCGCCGCGACGGGCCGCCAGGTCGAGCTCGTCCGCATCACGACGGACGGGGACGTGCTGACGGGACCGCTCGCCCAGCTCGGTGGCACGGGCGTGTTCGTCGCGGCGCTGCGCGACGCGCTGCTGCAGGGCGCGTGCGATCTCGTCGTGCACTCGATGAAGGACCTGCCCACCGGCGACGTCCCGGGGCTCCGCATCGGTGCGGTACCGCCGCGCGCGTCGGTGCGCGATGTGCTGTGCGCCCGCGACGGGATGTCGCTCGCAGACCTGCCGCGGGGTGCGGTCATCGGCTCGGGCTCGCCACGGCGGGTCGCGCAGCTGCTGCGCGCACGGCCGGACCTCGATGTCCGCGGCATCCGCGGCAACGTCGACACGCGGCTGCGCAAAGTCGACGACGGCGAGTACGACGGGATCGTGCTCGCCGAAGCCGGGCTGTCGCGTATCGGCCGCACCGACCGCATCACCGACGCCTTCGACGCCGCGCGGTGGCCCGCGTCGGCGGGCCAGGGCGCGCTCGCCGTCGAAGTGCGCACGGACGACGGCGTCGCACCGCTCGTGGACCTCCTCTCCGACCCGGATGCCGAGGCGACGGCCCTCCTCGAGCGCGCTGTGCTGCGCCGGCTCGAGGCCGGATGCGCGGCTCCCGTCGGCATCACGGCGCGCGTCGACGGCCCGGGCATCGCGCTCGTCGCCGAGGTGTATGCCCTGGACGGGACGCGTGCCGTGCGCGTGGAGCGTGCCTTCGCACGCGTGGCCGTCGCTTCGGAGGCGGATCGTGCGCATGTCGCGGCGACGGTCGTGCGCGAGCTCCTCGACGCCGGGGCCGGTGACCTCGCCGACCTCGCCGGGAGCGGACGATGACCGCGTCCGCGCCCTCCGGGGGGTTGCGCGGCGCGCGTGTGCTCGTGCCACGCGGCGGCGCGTGGGGCGCCCACGTCGCGGCGGCGATCGACGCGCGCGGGGGCGACCCGATCGTCGCGCCGCTCATCGCCTCGGCGCCGCCCCGCGACGAGGCGGCCCGCGACCGCGCGTTCGCGGCGCTCGCGGCGGGGGAGTACTCCTGGCTCTTCGTGACGAGTGCGGCGAGCGTCGAGCAGCTCGCCCTCCACGGCGTGGCGATCCCGGCGGCCACCCGCATCGCGGCGGTGGGCCCCGCGACCGCGCGCGCGGCCCGGCACGCCGGCTACGAGGTCGCGTTCGTGCCCGACGGGCACTCGTCGGCGAGCGCGCTCTCACTGCAGTGGTGCGCCGCGCACGCGCCGAGCGAGGCCGGTCGTGCGCTCGTCGTGCGATCCGACCTCGCAACGGCGACCGTCAGCGACGAGCTCCAGCTGCGGGGCTTCGCCGTCGACGTGTGCATCGCCTACCGCACGGTCGGCGTCGACCTCGATCCGGCGATCGCTGCGGCGCTGCGCAGCGAGGAGTTCCGTGCCCCAGCGCCCGAACCCGGCGATGCCGAAGCACCGGAACCATCCGATGAGGCCCGCGTGGATATCGTCCTCCTCACGTCCCTGAGCGTCGCGCGCGAGCTGCGCCGCCAGGTCGGGACGCTCCCCCCTCGTGTGCGAGTAGCCTCGATCGGGCCCGGAACGACGCACGACGCCGAGCGCCTCGGCTTCACCGTCGCCCATACCGCCCGCACGCAGTCGATCGACGCTCTCGTCGCCGAGCTCGACAGCCGCCCAGATCATCCCCGGGAGGACACCCCGTGACCGCATTCCCCACGCGCCGGCCACGCCGGCTCCGGCAGAGCCCGGCGCTGCGTCGCCTCGTCGCCGAGCACGACCTCACGCCGCGCCGGCTCGTCCTGCCCGTCTTCGTCAAAGAGGGCATCGACGTCGCGCAGCCGATCGCGAGCATGCCGGGGGTCGCCCAGCACCCGGTCGAGGCCGTGGCCGACCTCGTCGAGCAGGCGGTCGCCGCCGGCATCGGCGGCATCATGCTGTTCGGCGTCCCGGCCGTCCGCGATGCCGTCGGCAGCGGAGCGACCGACCCCGGCGGCATCCTGAACCGCGCCATCGCCGCCGCCGCGGGGGCCGCCGCAGGGCGCATCACGGTGCAGGCCGACCTGTGCCTGGACGAGTTCACCGATCACGGCCACTGCGGCGTCCTCGCTGCGGACGGAAGCGTCGACAACGACGCGACGCTCGAGGTCTACGCGCGCATGGCCCTGGCGCAGGCCGACGCGGGGGCCGACATCCTCGGCCTCTCCGGCATGATGGACGGCCAGGTCGCGGCGTGCCGCGCGGCGCTGGATGCCGCGGGGTATGGCACGACGCGCGGCGATGTCGTCCTTCTCGCCTATTCCGCGAAGTACGCCTCGGCGTTCTACGGCCCGTTCCGCGACGCCGTCGAGTCGACGCTGCAGGGCGACCGCCGCACGTATCAGCTGGACGCGGCGAACGGGCGCGAGGGCGTGCAGGAGGCACTCATCGACATCGACGAGGGCGCCGACATCGTGATGGTGAAGCCGGCGGGGCCCTACCTCGACGTCCTCGCCGAGGTCGCGGCGGTGTCGTCGGTGCCCGTGTGGGCGTACCAGGTCTCCGGCGAGTACGCGATGATCGAGCACGCGGCATCCGCCGGGCTCATCGACCGCGACCGCGCGATCGGCGAGTCGCTCGTCGGCATCCGCCGCGCGGGGGCCGAGGCGATCCTGACGTACTGGGCCCTCGAGGTCGCCGGCTGGCTTCGGGGCGGGAGGGACCTCGCATGACGACCAACGACGAACTCTTCGCGCGCGCGCAGGCCGTCATCCCCGGCGGGGTCGATTCGCCCGTGCGTGCGTACGGCTCGGTCGGCGGCACGCCGCGTTTTCTGACGAGCGCGTCCGGCGCGTACGTGACGGATGCCGAGGGCCGCCGCTACATCGACCTCGTCGCCAGCTGGGGCCCGGCCCTCCTCGGTCACGCCCACCCCGAGGTCGTCGCGGCCGTGGTCGACGCCGCCGGGCGCGGGCTGTCGTTCGGCGCTCCGACTCCGGCCGAAGCCGAACTCGTCGAGGAGATCGTGCGGCGCGTTCCGGCGGTCGAGAAGGCACGTCTCGTCTCCACCGGCACGGAAGCCACGATGACCGCGATCCGGCTCGCCCGCGGGGCCACCGGGCGCGACCTCCTCGTGAAGTTCGCGGGGCACTATCACGGCCACTCCGACGGACTGCTCGCCGCCGCCGGGTCGGGGCTCGCGACCTACGCCCTGCCGGGATCGGCGGGCGTCCCCGAGGCGATCGCGGCGCAGACCCTCGTCGTGCCGTACAACGATCGCGCCGCCCTCGAGCAGGTGTTCGCGGCGCACGCGGGCCGCATCGCCGCCGTCATCACCGAGGCGGCCGCGGCCAACATGGGCGTCGTGGCCCCGGCATCCGGATTCACGACGTTCCTCGCGGAACTCTGCCGGCGGGAGGGCGCGCTCCTCATCAGCGACGAGGTGCTCACGGGCTTCCGCGCCGCAGCGGGCGGTTACGCGCAGGTGCTCGCCGAGGCGGGGGAGGACGTCGTTCCCGACCTCGTCACGTTCGGGAAGGTGATCGGCGGCGGTCTTCCCGTCGCCGCGGTCGGCGGTCGTGCGGACGTCATGGACCTCCTCGCCCCGACCGGCCCCGTCTATCAGGCCGGCACGCTCAGCGGAAACCCGGTCGCGGTTGCGGCGGGGATCGCGACACTGGGCCTGGCCGACGACACCGTGTACGCGCGCCTGACGGCGGCATCCGCTGCCCTCTCCGTCGCCGTCGGCGACGCGCTCGACGCGGCCGGCGTGCCGCACGTCGTCCAGCGCGCCGGAACGCTCTTCAGCGTCTTCTTCGGCGCCGATGTGACGGCCGGCGTGCCCGATTACGAGGTCGCCCAGCGACAGGACTCGGCCGCCTACGGCCGGTTCTTCCACGCGATGCTGGATGCCGGGGTCTCGCTTCCTCCGTCGGCCTTCGAGGCGTGGTTCGTCACCGCGGCGCACGACGACGAGGTGATCGACCGCATCGCCGCCGCGCTCCCGGCAGCCGCGCGCGCCGCCGCCGGCTGAGAGGCGTGGGGGCGGGACGTACTCCGCACGATGTCGCGTACTCCGCATCGGCGAACGCGGATGCCTGCGGAGAACGTGCGATTCTGCGGAGTACGTGCGGGGCATGTCGCGCCGCGGTGCGCGGGCGCCCGTCCCGTCAGCGCGCCGCGGATAGGCTGGACGCCATGCCCGTCACCCTGCTCGGCGCGTCCGAGATCCGCGCCCTCGCCGCCGAGCTCGACGTCACCCCGACGAAGAAGCTCGGGCAGAACTTCGTCGTCGACGCGAACACGGTCCGCAAGATCGTGCACGTGGCGGCCGTCACGGCCGGCGACCGCGTCGTCGAGATCGGCCCGGGTCTCGGGTCGCTGACCCTCGCGATCCTGGAGACCGGCGCCTCGACGACGGCGGTCGAGATCGACCATCGGCTCGCGGAGCGGCTGCCGGCGACGGCCGCCGCGCACGGCGTTCCCGCCGGCGCGCTGACGGTCGTGGACGCCGACGCGCTGCGCGTCGCGGAGCTTCCCGGTGACCCCAACGTCCTCGTCGCGAACCTGCCGTACAACGTGAGCGTGCCGGTGCTGCTGCACTTCATGGAGACCTTCCCCGCGATCGAGCGCGGCGTCGTCATGGTGCAGGCCGAGGTCGGCGAGCGGCTCGCCGCCCCACCCGGGTCGAAAGTGTACGGATCGCCGAGCGTCAAGGCCGCCTGGTACGGGCCGTGGCGGCTCGCCGGAACCGTGTCGCGGCAGGTGTTCTGGCCCGTTCCGAACGTCGACAGCGTGCTCGTCGGCTTCCGCCGCGACCCCGAGCCGCGCGGAGACGAGGACCTCCGCCGCCGCACCTTCCGGATCGTGGATGCCGCCTTCGGCCAGCGCCGCAAGATGCTGCGACAGGCCCTCTCCGAGGTGCTCGGCGGGTCAGGCGGCTCGGGCGGATCAGGCGGATCAGCGGCATCCGCGTCGGCCGTCCTGGAGAGCGCGGGGGTCGCGCCCACCGCGCGTGGCGAGCAGCTCACGATCGACGATTTCGTCGCGATCGCCCGCGCCGCCGGCTGACCGGCCCGCGCCCCATCGCGCCGCGCGCTGAAAGAGGTGGCGCGAAAGCGGGTCGGGGATGCCGTGACCCCGGCATCCCCGCCACCTTCTTGATCCGCACTGCCGCACACCTCGCCGCCGACCACCGCGCGGCACCGGCCCGCGCGTCGGCGCACCTCGCTAGCCTGGAGGAGTGACCGAGATCGAAGACCGCTTCCCGCCCACCCGCGGCGGCGACATCCACCGCCCCTACACCGCCGCCGGCGACCGCTACGACGGCGTCGCGTACCGCCAGGTGGGCTCGAGCGGCCTCTATCTGCCGCCGATCTCACTCGGCCTGTGGTGGAACTTCGGCGACAACATCCCGTTCGACAACCAGCGTGCGCTCCTGCGGCACGCGTTCGACCGCGGCATCACGCACTTCGATCTCGCGAACAACTACGGCCCGCCGTACGGCACGGCCGAGACGAACTTCGGCCGCATGATGCGCGAGGACTTCCGTCCGTACCGCGATGAGCTGATCATCTCGTCCAAGGCCGGGTGGGACATGTGGCCCGGTCCCTACGGGACGCAGGGCTCGCGCAAGTACCTCATCGCGAGCGCCGAGCAATCGCTTCAGCGCATGAGCATCGACTACGTCGACATCTTCTACTCGCACCGCGTCGACACCGTCACGCCGATCGAAGAGACCGTGGGCGCCCTCGATACCCTCGTGCGCCAGGGCAAGGCGCTGTACGTCGGGATCTCGTCGTACTCCGCCGAGCGCACGGCGGCGGCGAAGGCGGTCGCTCGGGAGCTCGGCACGCCGCTCGTCATCCACCAGCCCGCGTACTCGATCCTCAACCGCTGGGTCGAAGACGGCCTCACCGAGGTGCTGCGCCAAGAGGGCATGGGGGCGATCGCGTTCACCCCGCTCGCCCAGGGGCTCCTCACCGACAAGTACCTCGGCGACGGGACGGCCGATCGCGCGCAGCAGCGTTCGTCGCTGCCGGGCCGTCAGCTCAGCGAGGGGGCACTCGCGGCGCTGCGCAGCCTCGACGTCATCGCGAAGGAGCGAGGCCAGACCCTCGCGCAGATGGCGCTGCAGTGGGTGCTGCGCGACGGCGTCGTGACGTCGGCCCTGATCGGCGCGTCGCGGCCGGCGCAGCTCGACGAGAATCTCGCCGCTCTGCAGGGCCCGGCGTTCGACACGGAGGAGCTCGAGCAGATCGATGCCGTCTCGGACGCCATCGACGTCGACCTGTGGGCGGGATCGGCGACGGCGTGAGCCTGCGCGGGCCTCGGCAGAGCGTACGCGTGCGCGCTCCGGGCAAGATCAACGTCTTCTTCGAGGTCGGCGACGTCGCGCCCGACGGCTACCACCCGGTCGCCTCGGTCTACCAGGCGCTCTCGCTGTACGAAGAGGTGACGGCGCGTCCCGCGAGCGACTTCACGATCGCCGTCACCGGCGATGTCGACGTGTCGGGCGTCCCGCTCGACGCGTCGAACCTCGCGGTGCGCGCGGCGCGGCTCGTCGCGCAGCATCTGGAGTGGGAGGGCGGCGTGCACCTCGACATCCACAAGGGCGTTCCGGTGGCGGGCGGCATGGGCGGTGGATCGGCGGACGCCGCGGCAGCGCTCGTCGCCGTCAACGAGCTGCTGGACGGGGGCCTGACACCGCTCGAGCTCCAGGAGCTCGGCGCCGAACTCGGCGCGGACGTCCCCTTCGCGGTGCTGGGCGGCACCGCGATCGGCACCGGTCGTGGGGACGAGCTCGCTCCTGCGCTCGCTCGCGGCCGGTTCGACTGGGTGCTCGTGACGAGCGAGGACGGGCTCTCGACGCCGGCCGTCTACGGCGAGCTCGATCGCCTGCGGGCGCTTCCCGACATCGCCCCGTCTCGCGGCCTGCCGCAGGCCGACCCGGCCGTGCTGCAGGCACTGCGGTCGGGGGATGCCGCGGCGCTCGCCCCCGCGATCCGCAACGACCTCCAAGAGGCGGCGCTGTCGCTGCGCCCGGCGCTCGCCGACGTGCTCGCGCGCGGCATCGACGCCGGCGCCCTCGCCGGCCTCGTCTCGGGGTCGGGCCCGACGATCGCGTTCCTGACCCCGGATGCCGCGGCATCCGACCGGATCGTCGCGACGCTCACGGGCGCCGGCCACACCGCACTCGCGGCGCACGGGCCCGTGCCCGGCGCGCGCGTCCTCGACACCTGACCCTTCGGAACGGAGCACCATGTCCGACCTTGCGAACACCTTCCACGACGCGCCGCTGAACGCCGAGATCGCGGGTCGCCTCGCCGGCCACGGCCTTCACGCGCGCCGTGTCGACGACGCCGCGCGCGCCGAGACCGACCGCTGGCAGGACGCCGTCGCGCGCGGATTCCTGAACGGCGAGCCGAACGACACGCAGCATGAGGTGTTCGCGCAGCTCGGGGCGTATCGCCGCAAGCTCGGCGTGTACGACGCCGCCGGGGCACAGCCCGATCTCCCCGTGGCGACCTTCGCGTCGTGGATCGGCGAGCTCACCCTGCCGGGCGCCGTCGTGCCGGCCTGCGCGATCTCGGCGGTGACGGTGGCGCCGACGCACCGGCGCCGCGGCATCCTGCGCACGCTCATGTCGGGCGAGCTGCGCACGGCCGCCGAGCTCGGCGTGCCGATCGCGGCGCTCACCGTGAGCGAGTCGACGATCTACGGCCGGTTCGGGTTCTCGTCGGCCGCGCAGGCCGCGCACTGGGAGATCGACACGCGGCACGTGCGGTGGGCGGGGCCCGAGCCGACGGGCCGCTTCGACTTCCTCACGCGGGAGCAGGGGCGCGCGGCGGCGGACGCGCTGCACCAGCGGGTGCGGGCCGGCTCGCCCGGTGAGCTGAAGATGCCCGGTGGCCACTGGGACCGCTTCTTCGGCACGCGCGCCGACGCCGAGAAGGCCGATCAGCTGCGCGTCGTGCAGTTCCGCGGCGACGCCGGTGAGGTCGACGGCCTCGCGCTCTACCGCGCCGTCGAGAACGAGGCGAGCTTCGACCAGTCGACCGTGGAGATCTCGCTGCTCATCGCCGCGACCGACGAAGCCTACGCGGCCCTGTGGCACTTCTTCCTGTCGATGGACCTCATCTCGACGATCAAGGCGTCCGAGCTCGCGGTCGACGAGCCGCTGTGGTGGATGATCGGGAACCACCGCGCGGCATCCATTCGCCTCCTCGATCATCACTACCTCCGCGTCCTCGACGCGCCCGCCGTCCTCCAGGCGCGCAGCTACGACGTCGCCGACACGATCGTGCTCGAGGTATCCGATCCGCTCGAGATCACGGGCGGCACCTTCGTGCTCACGACGGATTCGACGGGCGTGGGTGAGGTCGACGTCGTGGATGCCGCGCCGGTCGGCCTGCCCGCCGTGCAGCTCGGTGTGGCGGAGCTGTCGGCACTCGTCCTCGGCGGCGTGTCCGCCGTGACGCTCGCGCGCGCCGGTCGCCTGCGCGCGGACGACGTCGATCGCGTCGCGCGCGTGTTCCAGACGACGCGGGCGCCGCGGCTCAGCTACTGGTACTGACGACGAGCCCCGCGGCGCCACCCGCCACCGCCACCTGCCACCCGCCCGCGGCCGCCCGTCGCCCGGCGCTCGCGTAGCCTGGGATCGACATGGCACACCTCCTCGGCGGCGAAGCGCTGCACCTCGAGTTCCCCACCAAGGTCGTCTTCGACTCCCTCTCGCTCGGTGTCGATGAGGGCGACCGCATCGGCATCGTGGGCCGCAACGGCGACGGCAAGTCGTCGCTGCTCGCGATGCTCGCCGGTCGGCTCGCACCCGATTCCGGTCGGGTGACGGTTCGCGGCGGCGTCCGCGTGGGTGTGCTCGATCAGGGTGACACGCTGGATGACACGCTGACGGTCGCGCGAAGCGTCGTCGGTGACCGGCCCGAGCACGAGTGGGCGGGGGATGCCACGGTTCGCGGCGTCATCGACGGCCTCGTCGGCGACCTCGACTGGGACGGTCCCGTCACGGGCCTGTCCGGCGGTCAGCGCCGCCGCGTCGCGCTCGCGCGACTGCTGGCGGGGGACTGGGACGTCCTCGCCCTCGACGAGCCGACCAACCACCTCGACGTCGAGGCGATCGCGTGGCTCGCGCAGCACCTGAAGACGCGCTGGTCGCGCAGCAGCGGCGCGCTCCTGGTCGTCACGCACGACCGATGGTTCCTCGACGAGGTCTGCACGACGACCTGGGAGGTCCACGACCGCATCGTCGAGCCGTTCGAAGGAGGCTACGCGGCGTACATCCTGCAGCGCGTCGAGCGCGACCGCCAGGCGGCGGTCATCGAGCAGCGCCGGCAGAACCTCGCCCGGAAGGAACTCGCCTGGCTGCGCCGCGGCGCGCCCGCCCGGACGTCGAAGCCGAAGTTCCGCATCGACGCGGCGAACGTCCTGATCGAGGACATCCCCGAGATCCGCGACAAGGTGTCGCTGCAGTCCCTCGCCGTCTCGCGGCTCGGCAAAGATGTCGTGGACCTGCTGGAGGCCGGGGTCAGCTACGGACCCCGCGACGTCCTCCGCGCGGTCGAGTGGCGGATCGCGCCGGGGGAGCGCACCGGCATCCTCGGTGTCAACGGCGCCGGCAAGTCGACGCTCCTCGGGCTCGTCGCCGGGACGGTCGAGCCCACGAGCGGCCGCGTCAAGCGCGGGTCGACGGTGAAGGTCGCGACCCTCACTCAGCGGATGGACGAGCTCGACGAGCACCTCGACGACCCGGTCCGTGTCGTGATCTCGCGCCTCCGCACGAGCTACACGATCGGCACGGGATCCAAGGCGACGGAGCTGACCCCCGGTCAGCTCCTCGAGCGCGTGGGCTTCACCTCGGCGCAGCTGTCGACGCCGGTCAAAGACCTCTCCGGCGGGCAGCAGCGCCGTCTCCAGCTGCTGCTCATCCTCCTCGACCAGCCGAACGTGCTCATCCTCGACGAGCCGACGAACGATCTCGACACCGACATGCTCGCCGCGATCGAAGACCTCCTCGACTCGTGGGCGGGCACGCTCCTGGTCGTCAGCCACGACCGGTACTTCTTGGAGCGGGTCACCGATCAGCAGTACGCCGTCCTGGCAAGCCCGGACGGCGCGGGGCGTCTGCGGCACCTCCCCGGCGGCATTGACGAGTACCTCCGACTGCGCGAGCACGCCCGCACCGCGATCGGTGCCACGGTCGGCGCGGCGGGCTCGTTGGCGGGTCCGGCGGCGGGCGGGGCCGCGGGCACGGCATCCGCGTCGGCGCTCTCCGGGTCCGAGGCACGCTCCGTGCGGAAGGATCTGCAGGCGACCGAGCGCCGCATCGAGAAGCTGACCGCGCGAGTGGATGCCGCACGCACCGCCCTCGCCGACCACGACCAGTCCGACTACGTCGGGCTGGGTGAGAAGATGCGCGAGATCGGTGACCTCGAAGCGGAGGTCGGCGAGTTGGAGGAGCGCTGGTTCGAGCTGTCCGAGCTCCTCGGCTGACGACCGCCGGCCGGATGCCTAGGCTGGAGCGGTGACCGTCACGACCCGCCGCCTGCTCGACCTCCGCATCGACGACCACGTCCTGACCCTGCCGCTCGTCTGGGGGGACGACGCCGACGCACGAACGATCGATGTGCATGCGGCGGTCGTGACCCGCGAGGGCGGGGAGGACCTGCCCTACCTGCTGTTCCTCCAGGGCGGGCCGGGCTTCGAGGCGCCGCGCCCCTTCACCGCCCCCGCCGCGCCCAGCTGGCTGGGTGCTGCGCTCGAGCACTACCGGGTCGTTCTGCTCGATCAGCGCGGCACCGGGGCATCCACCCCGTTCGGCGACGCCGACCTCGACCGCGGCGACGAGGCGATCGCCGAGTACGTCACGCACCTGCGCGCCGACGCGATCGTCGAGGATGCCGAGGCCATCCGGCAGAGTCTGGGAGCGGCGTCCTGGAGCGTCCTCGGCCAGTCGTTCGGCGGGTTCACGATCCTGCGCTACCTCAGCGTGCACGCCGCGTCGCTCGACGAGGTCTATATCACGGGCGGGCTGAGCGCCGTCGGCCGGCGCCCCGACGAGGTGTACGCCCTCACCTACGACAAGATGCGGGATGCCTCCGAGGCGTACTACCGGCGCTTCCCCGAGCACCGCGACGCGATGCGGGCGCGACTCGACCTCGCGGCATCCGGGTCCCTCGTCCTCCCGGACGGGGAGGTCGTCTCGCTGTCGCGGCTCAGGTCGCTCGGCATGCTCCTCGGCACGAACGACGGGTGGCAGACCCTGCATGCGCTGCTCGAGACCGATCCGCGCTCGAACGCTTTCCATCACGATCTCGCCGCGGCGCTGCCGTTCTCGCCGCGGAACCCGCTGTACTACCTCTTCCACGAGTCGAGCTACGCCGACGGATTCGCGACCCGCTGGGCCGCCGACCGTGTCGAGCCGGGCGACTTCCGCGACGACCCGACGCTGCTCACGGGTGAGCACGCGCGGCGAGACTGGCTCGACACCGTGCCGGGCCTGATCCCCTGGCGGGGAGCCGCGCTGCGGATCGCCGACGTGGAGTGGACCCGCCTGTACGATGCCGACGCGCTCGCGGCGTCCGGCGCCCGCGGAGCGGCCGCCGTCTACGTGAACGACGTGTTCGTGCCGGTCGAGTTCTCCGTGGAGACGGCGCGACTCCTCCCCGGCGTCACGCCGTGGGTCACGAGCGAGCACGAGCACAACGGCCTGCGCGCCGGCGACGTGCTCCCGCGTCTCATCGACCTCGCGCACGGTCGCCGCATCCGCTGACGCCGCCGGCGCCCGGGGTCAGCGACCGAGCAGTCCGGCGAGGAAGCCGCGGGGAGCAGGGCTGTCGTGCCCGACGCAGCGGTCCGCGCGCGAGACGCCCGCCAGTGCCTCTTCGACGTGTTGGCCGCATCCGGCCCAGGTGGCCTTGCCGCAGGTACGGCACGTGGTCTTCCGGCACATGATGTTCTCCTTGGATGAGGGTGATGACGGTGTGCGCGCGACGTGGCGCGTGGGACGGATCAGGCGAGCGAGAGGAACAGCTTCTCCACGTCGTCGGGGGTGAGCCCTTCGGCGTCGGCGGCGGCCTCCGGGTCGACCATGCAGTCGCGCATCGCCGTCGCGATGATGGCGAACCCGGCTCGGTCGAGCGCGCTCGTCACGGCGGACAGCTGCGTGACGACGTCGCGACATGATCCGCCGCGTTCGACGGCCGCGATGACGCCGGCGAGCTGCCCCTGCGCACGGCGCAGGCGATTCAGGATGCGCTTCTGCGTCGCGGCGCGCTCGTCGTCGGTTCCCGTGATGATCATGCGTGGACTCCTTCGCTCGTCAGCACCTGATCGGCGTCACGGCCGAACCACTGGCGCAGTGTCTGGATGCCGCCCGAGAGCGACGTGGCCTCGATGCCGCCTCCCACGAGGATGCGGTAGGCGATGTTCGAGCGGACTCCCGCCGCGCACATCACGCGAACCGGTCGCCCGGCGGCGGCGATGCGCACCTCGTCGAGCCGTCCGCGCAGCTCCGTGTGCGGAATGTTCAGCGCCCCCGGCAGGTGACCCGATGCGAACTCGTCGGCGCGACGCACGTCGAGCACGAGCGCGTCCGCGCCGTCGGTCGCGTCTTCGGCGTACCAGAGGCGCAGCCGGCCGGCGAGCAGGTTCTCGGCGACCATGCCGATCAGATTCACTCCGTCCTTGGCCTGCCCGTACGGTGGCGCGTAGGCGAGGTCGAGGTCGATGAGATCCGCCGCGCCGAGCCCGGCACGCATCGCGGTGGCGAGCACGTCGATCCGCTTGTCGACACCGTCGTGTCCGGCCGCCTGTGCCCCGAGGAGTGCCCCGTCGTCGCCGATGTGGACGACGAGGTGCATCGCGGACGCGCCGGGGAAGTAGCCCGCGTGCTGGTTGGGATGCAGGTGGAGGGTGCGAAAGGGCACGCCTGCCGCGGCCAGATCGTCGCGGTTCGCTCCCGTCGAGGCGACGGTGATCGTCCCGATGCGCACGATCGCCGTGCCGAGCGCCGCGGGGACGGCGCGCGCTCCCGCGGCGCCGAAGATGTCGTCGGCGATGAGGCGGCCTGCGCGGTTGGCGGGCCCCGCGAGGGCGACGGGGCGACGGATGCCGAGGGTCGCGTCCACCGAGAGCGTCGCGTCGCCCGCCGCCCAGACGCCGGCAGCCGACGTCCGGCCGCGCTCGTCGACGACGATCGCACCGCGTTCGGTGACGATCCCGGCATCCATGGCGAACGCCGTGTCGGGGCGGACGCCGACCGAGAGGATGACGATGTCGGCGGTGATGTCGCGACCGTCGGACAGCGTCACCGTCGCCCCGGCCACGCCGGCGAGGGACGTGATCGCGGTCGCGGCGACTCCCGCGTGGACGCGGATGCCGAGCCGCTCGAGTTCGTCGGACGCGACGCGGGCGAGTTCGCGCTCGATGCGAGGCAGGACGTTCGGCGCCAGCTCCACGACGTCCACCTCGAGCCCGCGGTGGCGCATGGCCTCCGCGGCCTCGATGCCGATGTAGCCTGCGCCGAGGACCACCGCGCGGCGGGCTCCGTCGTCGACGAGCGTCCGCAGCTCGATCGCGTCGGTCACCGTGCGCAGCGTGCGCACCTGCGGGGACCCGATGCCGGGGAGAGGAGGACGCACGGCCGCCGCGCCCGGCGCGAGGACGAGCGCGTCATAGGCCAGCGTCTGGGCGCCGTCGGGGGACAGGACGGTCAGTGTCCGCGTCGCCGTGTCGATCGCGGTGACCTCGTGGTCGATGCGCACGTCGAGGTTCAGTGCCGCGCGCAGGGACTGCGGGGTATGCAGGCGCAGATCCTCCGCGTCGTCGATCTCCGCGCTCACGTGGTAGGGAAGCCCGCAGTTGGCGAACGACACCTCCGTACCGCGCTCCAGGACGATGATCTCGGCGTCCTCACTGAGGCGCCGCGCACGCGCTGCGGCGCTCATGCCTGCGGCGACGCCTCCGACGATGATGATTCGCATGGTTCTCCCTTTGACCGGAAATTTACCCCCGGGGGTATTTGTACATTACCCCCGGGGGTATGCGATCGCAAATGCGCCGACGCCGAGCGAGGAGAGGACCCTCAGGCGTCGAAGCTCAGCGAGAGCTTGCGCAGAAGGCCCGCCAGCCGCTCGCGATCGCCGCGGGAGAGGATGCCGAGGAGCTCGGCCTCGGCATCGACGAGGCGGGTGATCGCGGCATCCACGCGCGTCCTGCCGTCCTCGGTCATCGTGACCAGGACGCTCCGTCCGTCGGCCGGGTCGGCCTCGCGGCGCACGAGGCGGCGACCGACGAGCCGGTCGATGCGGTTGGTCATCGTGCCGCTGGAGACGAGCGTCTGCTGCAGGAGCTGCTTCGGGCTCAGCTGATACGGCTCGCCGGCACGGCGGAGGGCCGACAGCACGTCCCACTCCCACGGTTCGAGGTCGCTCCGGCGGAACGCCTCGCGCCGGGCGCGGTCGAGGTGCCGCGAGAGCCGGTCGACGCGGGAGAGCACTTCGAGCGGCGAGAAGTCGAGGTCGGGACGTTGCGTGCCCCACGCGTCGACGATGCGATCGACTTCGTCGTGCTCGGTGGCCATCGCACCATTATCGCGGGTGCCGGTGCGCGCCCGTGGCAGACTGGAACCCGCCCGCCGCGTGCGGGCGTTCCGCCGTGGTGTAACGGCAGCACGACAGCCTTTGGAGCTGTGAGGCCCAGGTTCGAATCCTGGCGGCGGAGCATGACGAACACGACGCTCGACGAGTCGCTGGCCATCGTGATCCTCGCGGCGGGGCAGGGGACGCGCATGCGCTCATCCCTCCCCAAGGTCCTGCACCGCATCGGCGGGCGCCCGCTCGTCGGGCACGTGCTCGACACGGCGCGCGACCTCGCGCCCGCGCACGTCCTCGTCGTCGTGCGGCACGAGCGCGACCAGGTCGCCGACGCGGTGACGGGCATCTCGCCCGAGGTCGTCGTCGTCGACCAGGACGAGATCCCCGGCACGGGGCGCGCCGTCGAGGTCGCCCTCGCCGCCGTGCCCGACTTCTCCGGCGACGTGCTCGTGCTCTCCGGCGACGTGCCGCTGCTGGATGCCGGCACCCTGGCATCCCTCGTCGCCGACCACCGTGCATCGCGCGCCGTGACGACGCTCCTGTCGGCGGTCCTGCCCGACGCGACGGGGTACGGCCGGGTCATCCGCGGAACGGACGGCACGGTCGAGCGGATCGTCGAGCAGAAGGATGCCACGGCCGCCGAAGCCGCCGTCACCGAGATCAACGCGGGCGTGTACGTCTTCCAGGCGCCCGTGCTGCGCCGCCACCTCGCGCTCGTCGGAACCGACAATGCACAGCACGAGAAGTACCTCACCGACGTCATCGCGCTCGCCCGTGCCGAGGCGCTCGCCGTCACGGCCTCCCTCGTGCGCGACGTCACGCTGACCCTCGGCGTGAACGACCGCGCCCAGCTCGCCGAAGCCGGGCGGCTGCTGAATGCCCGCACCGTCCGCCGGTGGCAGCTCGCGGGCGCGACCATCCAGGACCCGGCGACGACGTGGATCGACGTCACCGCCGAGCTGGCGCCGGACGTCACCGTGCTGCCGAACACGCACATCCTGCGCGCGAGCGTCGTCGCGACGGGCGCCACGATCGGCCCCGACACGACGCTCGAGGACTGCGAGGTCGGCGAGAACGCCGTGGTCCGCCGCGCCGACGCGACTCTCGCCGTCATCGGCGCGGGCGCCTCCGTCGGGCCGTTCGCCTACCTGCGCCCGGGCACGAATCTCGCCGCGGGCGGCAAGATCGGCACGTTCGTCGAGACGAAGAACGCGACGATCGGCGAGGGCAGCAAGGTGCCCCACCTCTCCTACATCGGCGACACGACGATCGGGCGCGGCGTCAACCTCGGCGCCGGCGCCATCACCGCCAATTACGACGACATCGCCAAGCACCGCACCGAGATCGGCGACGAGGTGCACTCCGGCTCGCACAACGTGTTCGTCGCCCCGGTTAGGATTGGTGACGGCGCCAAGACCGGCGCCGGCGCGGTGATCCGCAAGGACGTCCCGGCCGGTGCGCTCGCCTTGAGTGTCGCCCCTCAACGCAACGTCGAGGGGTGGGTCGAGAATCACCGACCGGGAACGGCTGCGGCGGACGCCGCGGCGCGTGCCCGGTCCGCACAGGAAGCGGACGATGGGGCGCAAGAAGAAGGCTGAGCAGGAGCGCGACGACATCGCGCCGGGCCTCGTGGTCAAGACCAAGAAGCGACTCGTCGTCGCGTCGGGCAGCTCGCACCCCGGCCTCGCTGAGGCGGTCGCGGCGCAGCTGGAGACGGAACTCGTCCCCACCGAGCACCGCACATTCGCGTCGGGGGAGATCCTCACGCGGTTCGAGGTCTCGATCCGCGGGTGCGACATCTTCCTCATCCAGTCGTTCGGCCCGCCGGTCAACGAGTGGATGATGGAGCTGCTCATCATGCTGGATGCCGCCAAGCGCGCCTCCGCGAAGCGCATCACCGTCGTCGCGCCGTACTATCCGTACTCCCGGCAGGACAAGAAGGGCCGCGGCCGGGAGCCGATCTCGGCCCGCCTGGTCGCCGATCTCTTCAAGACCGCCGGTGCCGACCGCGTCATGAGCGTCGACCTGCACGCCGCGCAGATCCAGGGCTTCTTCGACGGCCCCGTCGACCACCTGTTCGCCAAGCCCGTGCTCCTCGACCATTTCGAGAAGACCCTGTCGGCGGAGGACCGCGAGAAGCTCACGGTCGTCTCGCCCGACACGGGTCGCGTGCGGGTCGCCGACCAGTGGTCGGACTCGCTGGGCGCACCCCTCGCGATCATCCACAAGCGCCGCGACCCGAATGTCGCCAACCAGGTGACTGTCAACGAGATCGTCGGGCGCGTCGATGGGCGTGTGTGCCTCCTCGTCGACGACATGATCGACACCGGCGGCACGATCGTGAAGGCGGCACAGGCGCTCAAGGCGCACGGAGCGGAGCGCGTCATCGTCGCGGCGACCCACGCCGTCTTCAGCGCACCCGCCGTCGAACGTCTGCAGGACAGCTCGATCGACGAGGTCGTCGTCACCGACACGCTGCCGCTGCCGGTCGAGAAGCGCTTCCCGGGCCTCACGATCCTGCCGATCGCGCCCCTGCTCGCGCGCGCCATCAAGGAAGTCTTCGAGGACGGCTCGGTCACGAGCATGTTCAACGGCGACGCCTGACCGGTTCTCCCGGCCATGACGCGCGGGCGTGCGGAGGTCGCGCTCGCACGGCGGGAATAGGATCGCGTCATGCCCGCACTCGACGCACCGGCTCTCTCGCTCGAACGCCCCTTCGCCCTGTCCGCCGATGAGGTCGCGTCCGCCCTGGCGACCGGTGACGACGGGCTGGATGCCGCGGACGCGGCAGCGCGCCGCGCCGCGGTCGGCCCGAACCTGCTGCCCGAGCCGAAGCGTCAGCCGGCGTGGCTGCGCTTCCTCGGGCACTTCAACGACACGCTGATCTTCATCCTGCTCGGCGCCGCCGCGATCAAGGCGGTCATGGGGGACTGGCTGGATTTCTGGGTCATCATGACGGTCGCCGTCATCAACGCGGTCATCGGATACGCGCAGGAGGGGCGGGCGGAGAAGGCGCTCGCCGGCATCCGCGGCATGCTCTCCGCGGATGCGACGGTACGGCGCGGCGGCGCCTGGTCGACGATCCCTGCCGAAGACCTCGTGCCGGGCGATGTCGTCCGACTCATGCCGGGCGACAAGGTTCCCGCCGATGTCCGCCTCGTGTCGGCGTCGCAGCTGCGCATCGAGGAGGCGGCGCTCACCGGTGAGTCGGTTCCCTCGTCCAAGCAGACGGATGCCGTCGACGACGGCGCCGGGGTCGGCGACCGGGCATCCATGGCCTTCTCCGGCACGATCGTCTCGGCCGGGCAGGGCACGGGCGTCGTGACCGCGACGGGCGCGCACACGGAGATCGGCCGCATCCAGGCGCTCGTGAGCGATGCGGGCTCGCTCGCGACGCCGCTCACGAAGCAGCTCGACCGGTTCGGCAAGGTGCTGACCCTCGTCATCCTCGGCATGGCCGCCGTCATGATGCTCATCGGCCGGTACCTCCACCAGATGCCGTTCCCGGAGCTCATCTCCGCGACGATCGGGTTCGCGGTCGCCGCGATCCCCGAGGGCCTGCCGGCGCTCGTCACGATCACGCTCGCGATCGGCGTGCAGCAGATGGCGCGGCGGAACGCCATCACGCGCAAACTCCCCGCCGTCGAGGCGCTCGGGTCGGTCACGACGGTCTGCTCGGACAAGACCGGCACGCTCACGAAGAACGAGATGACCGTGCGGACGATGGTCACCCCGGTCGCGCGCTACGACGTCTCGGGCCTCGGCTACGACCCCGACGGCGCGATCACGCCGGAGGGCGGGCGCGACCTCACGACGCTCCTGGCCGTCGCGGACCTCTGCAACGACGCCGAGCTCGTGCGCGCCGACGACGGCGCCGGATGGACTCTCGTGGGGGAGCCGACGGAAGGCGCACTCAAGGTCGTCGCGATGAAGGGCAAGGCGGATGCCGCGGGCGCACGCCGCATCGACGTCGTCCCGTTCGACTCCGCCAACAAGTTCATGGCGACGCTCGTCGAGGCCGGCCCGGATGCGGGCCCTCGAGCGGGCGCAGGCACCGGCGCCGGGCGCGCGATCCTCGTCAAGGGGGCTCCCGACCGCATCCTCGAGCGCGCACTCACGCAGCGCGGTGCGGATGGCCCCGAGACCCTCGACATCCCCTTCTGGGAGGCGGCGATCGACGACCTCAGCGGGCAGGGCCTGCGCGTCCTCGCCGCGGCGCGGACGACGACCCGCCAGAGCGAGATCGGCGTGGACGACCTCGTCGACCTCGAGTTCCTCGGCCTCTGGGGCATCCTCGACCCGCCCCGTCCCGAAGCCGTCGAGGCCATCGCCGACTGCCATGCCGCCGGCATCCGCGTGAAGATGATCACGGGGGACCACGCCGGCACGGCGCTCGCGATCAGCCGTGAGATGGGTCTCGTCGCCCGCGACTCCGACAACGCCGCCACGCCCGTCCTCACCGGCGCCGAGCTCGAGGCGATGAGCCAGGACGAGCTCGCCAAGGTCGTGCAGCAGGTCGATGTCTTCGCGCGGACGAGTCCCGAGCACAAGATCCGTATCGTGCGCGCCCTGCAATCGCATCACGAGGTCGTCGCGATGACGGGTGACGGCGTCAACGACGCCCCGGCGCTCACGCGCGCCGACGTCGGGATCGCGATGGGCATCAAGGGCACCGAGGCGACGAAGGAGGCGGCGGAGATCGTCCTCGCCGACGACAATTTCGCCACGATCCGCAGCGCGATCCGCGAGGGACGGCGCATCTACGACAACCTCCGGAAGTCGGTCGTGTTCCTGCTGCCGACCAACGGCGCGCAATCGCTCGTCATCCTCGTCGCCGTCGTCTTCGGGCTCACGCTGCCGCTCACCCCCGTCCAGGTGCTGTGGGTCAACATGGTCACCGCCGTCACGCTGTCGCTCGCCCTCGCCTACGAGCCGGCCGAGCGCGGCATCATGACGCGGCCGCCGCGGGGGTCGGGCGGATCGATCATCGCAGGCCGCGAGCTCGGGTTCGTCCTGATCGTCTCGCTCCTCATCGGTGGGGCGACACTCGCCGTGTTCGGCATCTCCCTGGCATCCGGCACCGATCTCGCGATCGCGCGCACCGAGGCCGTCGCGATGCTCGCGCTCGGCCAGCTCGCCTACCTGCTCAACTGCCGCTTCCTCACGCGATCGTCCATCACGGTCGACGTGCTGCGCGGCAACCCCGTCGTGTGGTGGTCGGCGCTCGCCCTCGTCGTGCTGCAGCTCGTGTACACCTACGTGCCGTTCATGAACGCGCTGTTCGGATCCGAGCCGCTGAGCGCGGTGGGCTGGCTGCTGCCGGTCGCCTTCTCGGTCGTGATCTTCCTCCTCGTCGAGGTGCTGAAGGGCATTCGGCGGCGGCGCGTCGAGGCCCGCACGGCGAGCGCGGGCGTCGGATTCAATGCGGACGCATAGGTAATTCCGGGGCCCGGCCGATGCGGGCGCGGCTACCGTGGAGAACGCCACCGCACCTCCGCGGACGGCACGACAGAAGGAGGACCATCATGATCCGCACCACCGCCGTAGCCCGTCCGATCCGTGTCGGTGTCGCCGCCGCATCCGTCCTCGGCGTCGTGACGCTCGCCGGCTGCGCGGGCGCCGCCGACGCGGAGACGCCCACGCCCACCCCCACCGCGACGCCGACCACGTCGGCGACCCCGAGCGCCAGCGTCTCCGCGTCGCCGAGCGCCGCGGCATCCGACAGCGTCTACGTCGACGGCACGTACTCGGCCGACGGCTCCTACCAGACCCCCGAATCGGTCGAGACGATCAGCGTCACCGTCACGCTGCAGGACGATGTCATCACGTCCGTGAACGTCACCGGCAATCCGCAGAAGCGCGAGTCGGAGCAGTACCAGGGCGAGTTCATCGGCGGGATCAGCGCGGAGGTCGTCGGCAAGAACATCGACGAGATCTCGGTGTCGCGCGTCGCCGGATCGTCGCTCACGAGCGGCGGCTTCAACCAGGCGATCGAGACCATCAAGGCCGAAGCGGCCTCGTGATGGATGCCGCCGTGGCATCCGCCCGCACGTTCACCGCGATCGGGACGCGCTGGCAGATCGACACCGCGACGCCGCTGTCGGCAGAGGTCTCCGCCGAGATCGACGATGTCATCGATCGCTTCGATCGGGAGTGGTCGCGCTTCCGCGACGATTCGGTGGTGAGCGCGCTCGCGCGATCGGGCGGCGCCGTGCCCGCGCCCGCCGACGCCCGCGCGATGCTCGACCTGTACGCCGAGCTCGCCGCGTCGACCGCGGGGGCCGTGAATCCGCTCGTGGGCGACGCTCTCGCCCGCCGCGGCTATGACGCGCGGATCTCGCTCGAGGACCGCGGGGCGCAGTCGGCTCGAAGCGATTGGCAGGACCTCCTCACCTGGACGAACGGCGAGCTGAGGCTTGCGGATCCGGCGACGATCGATGTCGGTGCTCTCGGCAAAGGCCGCCTCGTCGACCTCGTCGGAGAGGTGCTCGCCGCCCGCACGGGCGCCCCGTTCGTCGTCGACGCGAGCGGTGACATCCTCATGGGGCACGGCGGGGACGGCGAGGGTTCGGAGCGGGCACGCCCCGAGCGGATCGGACTCGAGCACCCTTACGATCCGCGTCGCGCGATCGGCGTGTGGGAGGTCGCGGGCGGTGCGCTGTGCGCCTCGGCGACGAATCGCCGTGCGTGGACGGGTCACGACGGCGCGGGCCTGCACCATGTGCTCGATGCGCGCACGGGCGAACCCGTCCGTGAGATCGCGGCGACGTGGGCGTTCGCGGCCGACGCGATGACGGCGGATGCCGCCGCGACGGCGCTCTTCTTCGCGGGCGGCGAGGCCTTCGCAGCGGCGCACGACGTGCAGTGGGTGCGCATGACGACGCCCGGGCGCGTGGAGTGGTCCCGCGGTTGTACGGCAGAGTTGTTCACGTGATGTCTTCGCTGACCGCTCTGTGGAACCGTGTCTTCGCCGTCCTCGGCCGGGTGTCGATGTACCGACTCGTCGTGCTCGCCCTCGCGGCGCTCGCGGTGATCGCCTTCGTCCTGTCGTTCTTCGGCGTGCTCGCACCGACGCCGCTCGAGCTCGTCGCGGCCTCCGCGGTGCTCGCGGCATCCTGTGCCGCGACGGACGCGATCGCGCATCGTCTTCTCGCCAAGGGGTGGCGGTGGGAGTCGTCGCTCATCACCGTCCTGATCCTCCTGTTCGTGCTGCGTCCGACGCTCGAGCCGCTCGGCCTCGTGGGGCTGTTCATCGCGGGGGTCGTGGCCTCGGCATCCAAGTACCTCCTCGCCTGGCAGGGGCGGCACGTCTTCAACCCGGCCGCCGTCGGGGCGACGTTCCTGACGGTTCTCAGCATCTGGCTGCCCGACCTGGGCGCGTCGTCGTGGTGGGTCGGCACGCCGTACCTCGCGGGACCCGTGATCCTGCTCGGCCTGGTCGTGCTGCTACGGACCGAGAAGGTGCGGATCATCACCCTGTTCCTCGTCGTGGCGGTCGCGGTCGCGTTCGTGCGGGCGTCCGTGCAGTTCGCGCAGGCCGGTTTGGCGTTCGATGCGGGGACGGTGTTCTGGCAGCTGCTGTGGTCGGCCCCGTTCCTCTTCCTCGGTGCGTTCATGCTGTCGGAGCCGCTGACCCTGCCGCCGCGGCGCTGGCAGCAGTTCGCGGTCGCGGCGCTCGTCGGCATCCTCGCGGGCTGGCCGATCGACCTCGGCGACATCAGCCTCGGGCAGGAGCGGGCGCTCCTCGTCGGCAACCTGCTCGCGTTCGCCTTCACCGTGCGGACGGCGGTGCGCCTGCGGTTCGTGCGGCGCGACGTTCTGACCCCGTCGGTGCGCGAGCTCGTCTTCCGCGCGGAGGGCCGATTCCGCTTCGCGGCGGGACAGTATCTCGAGCTCGAGGTGCCGCACGCGCACCCCGACGCCCGCGGCACGCGGCGCGAGTTCTCGATCGTGTCGGCCCCGGGCGACCTGCCCGAGGTGCGCATCGCGCTGCGCGAGGGCTCGCAGTCGACCTACAAGAAGGCGCTCGCGCTCGTCGAGCCTGGACAGGAACTCGCCGTCACGGGCGTGTGGGGCGATTTCGTCCTCCCCGCGCGGGCGTCGGCGCCCGTCCTCATGGTCGCGGCCGGTATCGGCGTGACGCCGTTCGTCTCGCAGCTGCGCGATCTGCGCCGCTCCGGCGAGGACCGTGACGTCGTCTTCGTGTATGTCGCGTCGGATGCCGAGGAGCTCGCCTTCCGCGAGGATCTGGAGGCCGCCGGCATCCCCGTCATCGTCTTCACGCGCAACGAGCCGGGCCGCTTGCCGGCCCACTGGCGCTGGGCGCAGGGCGTGCGGCTCGACGCGGACGGGCTCATGCAGGTCGTCCCCGACCTCGGTGCCCGGCACGCGTACATCTCGGGCCCTCCCGGACTCATCGCCGACCTCGCTCCCGCGCTCGAGAAGGCCCGCTCGATCACGACCGACGCCTTCTCGGGGTACTGACCCCGGGGTGGCACCGCGGCGCGTTCGGGCCGTTTCGGCGGCGCATGTGCGTGCCTCGACCGGCGCGAGTCGCGCGTTCGCGCCACCTGTCCGCGATGCGCACGCGGTCAGGGCCGAAAGCCGTGGCGCTCGAGCGCCACGCGGACGATGAGGTCGGCCGTCGGCGCCGACCCGCCCGCGCCGCGCACGTCGGGCGCGGTGAGGCGCACGACCTCGTATCCCGCGCGCACGTAGGCCGCGTGCTTCGCGATGTCACGCCGCCACTGCGCGCGGCTCGTGCGATGGTGGTCGCCCTCGACCTCGACGATGACCCGGTAGGCCTCGTACCGCGCGTCTGCGATCCCGAGCAGGACGCCGCGTTCGTCCCTGATCTCGACGTCGAGCTCCGGTTCGGGGAGGCCGGCGGCGGCGGTCACGAGGCGGAAGTCGGTCTCGAGCGGCGACATGCTGCCGACGCGGATGCACTCCAGCGCGCGCAGGAGCATCGCGCGCCCTCGCCTCCGCGGCTGCGAGCAGCTGATCGATGGTGGCCAGCTGCCCCTCGGGCCGTGATGCACCGCGCTCGTCCCGCGGAATCCGCACGATCGCGTCACCCAGGATGACCAGTTCGCGCACGTCGAGCTCGCCGGCGAGCATCGCCCACGTCGTTGCGGGGCTGGCGACGCGCAGTCCGTCGACGGCTCGGACGGTGGCGAGGTGCGGCGCGATCTTGACGCCGTGGATGCCGGGGCGTCGGGGAGCGCGTTGCGGAGCCAGGACCCCGATGCACAGGCGCTCACCCGGTTCGCAGGGTAAGCCCCACGCGACCGCGGCCGAGCGCCCCGCCAGGAAGACGTGCGGGGGCGCGACCTGCGCGTAGGCACGCGCGTCGCGGAGCACGCGCGTGCGGTGCGCGCGATCGCGTGCGAGCGGCTCCTCGGCATCCCGCGTCGTGCTCGGCACGTCGGGCACGTCCGGCGGGCGCCGTCGACGCATGCCACGGAAGGGGCGCTCGAGATCGCGCGCAGCGAGGCGGCCGCGCGTGTGGCCGGCGGCACGTGCCGCGGCGACGGAGAACTGGGCGCCGAGCGTCGGCGACAGCGGACGAGGGGGGACAGGCATGCGACGACCTTCGCCGGGCGCGAGCGTGCGTGGGGCGCTCCTCAGCCGATCTGTGGAGAGTTTTCTGATCACGGCAGTTGTGGAGGAGGCGTTGCGCGCGGAAAGGGGTGACGCGTCGGCAGTGCTCCGCGCCGGGGATGCCGACGTTCGCGCCACCTCTTCGGTGGCATCCGAGGAGAGGTGGCGCGTGTGCCGGGCTCGAGGCCGCCGACCCGCGTCGTCACGCCACCCGGATGGATGTCGGCCGCCGCGCCCTCACGCAGCGGGCGCAGTGGGCGCAGTGGGCGCCGCGGGGCGCGCCGGCAGGCGCACGGTGAACACCGTGGAGCCGGGCGCGCTGTCGACCGAGATCGTCCCGCCGTGTGCGGTCACGATCGCCTTCGCGATGGAGAGGCCGAGGCCCGTGCCGCCGGTCTGGCGGGCGCGCGACGAGTCCGCGCGCGCGAAGCGCTCGAACAGGTCGCTCGCGACGGCGGGATCGATCCCGGGGCCGTCGTCGGCGATCCGCACGATCGCCGCGGCGCCGTCGATCGCCACGGACGCCGTCACGTGCACCCCGGCGGGCGTGTGGACGCGGGCGTTCGTCAGCAGGTTCGCGATGACCTGGTGCAGTCGCGTCGCGTCGCCCGCGACGATGACCGGCTCCTCGGGCACGTCGATGATCCACTCGTGGTCGGGGCCGGCCGCCTGCGCGTCCGCGACGGCGTCCACGACGACGCGCGTCACATCGACCGCGCCGTAGACGAGCTCCTTGCCCTCGTCGAGCCGGGCGAGCAGCAGCAAGTCCTCGACGAGCGTCGTCATGCGCAGGGATGCCGCCTGGATGCGCTCGAGCCCCTGTTGCGACTGCCCGGCGCTCAGCTCCAGCTGCGCCTTCGTGACGCGCGTGCCCGCGCTCTGCGCCTGCGCGAGCGAGCGCAGCGACAGCTCGGAGTAACCCCGGATCGCCGCGAGCGGCGTGCGCAGCTCGTGCGAGGCATCCGCGACGAACGCGCGCATGCGCTCCTCGTTGCGCTGGCGCGCGGCGAGGGACGAGTCGACGTGATCGAGCAGGGTGTTCAGCGCCGCGCCGACGGCACCGATCTCGTCCGACGGGTCCGCCTGCGCCTCGGGCACACGCTCGGTGATGCTGACGTCCCCCGAATCGAGCGGCTGCGCGGCGACGCGCCCGGCGGTCTCGGCGACCGAGCGCAGCGGCTTGAGCGACCGCTGGATGACGAGGGCGACGATCGCCGCGAGGACGAGGAGGCCGCCCACGGTGACGAGCCCGACCGTCAGTAGGATCTGCCCGATCGTGTCGTTCACGCTCGAGACCGGCAGGCCCGCGGCGATCACGTAGCTGTTGCCCACCCGGCCGGTGTACATGCGGTACGTGCCGACACCGTCGACGTCGACGGTCGCGAAGGGGTCGCGCTCGAATGCGTTCACGATCTCATCGACGTCGGAGGTCGAGAGCGTCATGACGCCGCTGTCACCGAAGTAGGCCCCGTCGGTGCCGCTCGCCGACTGCACCACGAGCAACAGGCCGGACGGCAGATTGTGGCCTTCGCTCAGTGTCGTGGCGGCGGTGCCCGTGCCGGTGAAGCCCCCGGGCTTCCCGATCAGCTGCAGCCCGGCCTTGTTCGCGGCATCCTTCACCGCATTGTCGAGCTGAGTGCTGAGGATCGACCCGAGGAACGCGCCGGTCGCGAGACCGACGGCCGCGAGGATGAGTGCGACGAACGAGACGACGGTGACGATGAGTCGGGTCTGCAGGCTCCAGCGTCGGCGGGTGCGGGCCGCCGGCGCTGGAGCGGGCGCCGCCGTGGTGCTCACTGCGACGCTTTGATCATGTAGCCGACGCCGCGCACCGTGTGGATGAGCGGGTCACGACCCGCGTCGATCTTCTTCCGCAGATACGAGATGTAGAGCTCCACGACCGAGGAGCGTCCGCCGAAGTCGTAGTTCCAGACGCGATCGAGGATCTGCGCCTTGGACACGACGCGGCGCTGGTTGCGCATGAGGAAGCGCAGCAACTCGAACTCCGTCGCGGTCAGGTCGATCTCTGTGCCGGCGCGTTCGACCTCGTGCGAGTCCTCGTTGAGTGAGAGCTCGCCCACGCGCAGGATCGGGTCGGCGCCGCCGGCGGTCGCGCTGCCCGCACGGCGCATGAGGCCGCGGAGGCGCGCGACGACCTCTTCGAGGCTGAACGGCTTCGTGACGTAGTCGTCGCCGCCCGCCGTCAGCCCCGCGACGCGGTCGCTGACGGCGTCCTTCGCCGTGAGGAAGAGGACGGGCACATCGTTGCCCGCGTGGCGGAGGCGCTGCAGCACCGCCATCCCGTCGAGGTCGGGCATCATGATGTCCAGGACGAGGGCGTCCGGATCGAACTCGCGCGCCTGGGCGAGCGCGTCGAAGCCGGATCCGGCCGTGCGCACCTCCCACCCCTCCATCCGCAGCGCCATCGACAGGAGGTCGGTGAGCATCTGCTCGTCGTCGACGACGAGGACGCGCAGGGGAGAGCCGTCGGGGCGGTGCAGGGTCGGTGCGGCGGAAGTCATGCGTCCATTCTCGTGCGCGTCCTGTGGGCCGGCTATGCGACGCGCTATGGGAAGGCTATGAGTTCGCCCGACGCGGGAGCGGTCGCGGTGAAGGCCGACGCGCGAGCGGTCCCAGTGAACGGTGGTGCCGCCCGGCCTGGGGGATGCCACGGCATCCATAGGCCTCGCACAACCTCGGCTGGGCCCGCGCATCAGCGCGGTTCCTACCGTCGTGTCGTCGGCGCCGGATGCGCCCCGAAGGAGAACCATGTACTGGACGTATCTGCGCCGCGAACTCTCGGGGCGCCCCAAGCAGACCGCGATCGTGGCGATCGGACTCGCGATCGCCATCGCACTCGTGATCGTCGTCAACGCGCTGTCCGCCGGAGTGCGCGACGCCCAGAGCGAGGCGCTCGCCTCGGTCTACGGCGTCGGCACCGATCTGACGGTCACCGGCGCCCAGGCCGAGCCCGGTCAGGGCGGCCAGGGCGGTGGCCGGTTCGACTTCGGTCAGGACGGCGGTCAGACCTCCACCGACGGCACGACGACGCTCTCGCAGTCGCGTCTGGTCGCCGACTTCCGCCGGGGAACGCTGGATGCCGGAGTGCTCGACCAGGTCACTGCGATCGACGGAGTCGCCGGCGCATCGGGCGCGCTGAGCCTTACCAACATGACCTTCTCGGGAGAGCTGCCGCAGCGCCCGAGCGGCACGACCGGGACGGGCTCCGAGGGCTCGACCGGGACGGGCGGAACCGGCGGCACGACCCAGGGCTCCGCGCCCAGCGACGGCGGCCAGGGCGAGGGCGGCACGGGCCAGGGTGGCACGGGCCAGGGCGGCGGCTTCGGCGGGGGATCCTTCGGCGTCGACTCGTTCACGGTGCTCGGCATCGATCCGGGCTCGTCGACCGTCGGCCCGATGTCGGCGGTCACCGTCAGCGACGGACGTGCGCTCGAGGCGAGCGATGCGGGCACGGACGTGGCCGTCCTCGACGCGACCTACGCGTCGAGCGCGGGCCTCGCGGTCGGCGACACGACCGACATCGGCGGCACGACGTTCGACGTGGTCGGGATCGTGGCCTCGGCATCCTCCGACGCCGACACCG
Organism: Microbacterium sp.; assembly: GCF_017305435.1. Lineage (GTDB taxonomy): Bacteria > Actinomycetota > Actinomycetes > Actinomycetales > Microbacteriaceae > Microbacterium. Next base: position 150,294 of record NZ_JAFKIP010000002.1, read on the forward strand.
CGGCGAACGTCTACATCCCGCTCGATGTCGCGCAGACCCTCTCGGGCGCCGGCGACGTCGTCTCGACCGTGTACGTGCAGGCGACCTCGAGCGACCGGATCAGCGCCGTGCAGACCGCGCTGAAGGCGGCGCTGCCGGATGCCACGGTGAGCTCGCAATCCGACCTCGCCTCGACGGTCTCGGGGTCGCTCGCGAGCGCCTCGTCGCTCATCTCGAACCTCGGCACCTGGCTGTCCATCATCGTGCTCGTCGTCGCGGTCGCCCTGGCCGTGCTCCTCACGATCTCGGGCATCACGCGCCGGACGCGGGAGCTCGGCACCCTCAAGGCGATCGGATGGTCGAACGGCCGCGTCGTCGGCCAGGTCGCGGGGGAGTCGGTCGTGCAGGCGCTCATCGGTGGGATCGCGGGCGTCGTCCTGGGCGTCATCGGCGTGCTGATCATCAACCTCGTCTCGCCGACGATCTCGGCCGCGCCGGCCGCGACGAGCGGCATGGGGCGCGGCATGCGCGCCGGTGCCGGCGCGGAGGGCATGGGCGCCCCGACGGGCGGGTTCGGGCAGCTGGCCCAGACCGCGACGGACATCGTCCTGCACGCGCCGCTGTCGGTGTGGATCATCGTCTCCGCGCTGCTCCTGGCCGTCGCGGGCGGGCTCGTCGCGGGAGCCTTCGGCGCCTGGCGCGCGGCCCGGCTGAGCCCCGCCGAGGCCCTGCGAGCGGTCTCGTGACCGCGGCATCCACCGGCCTCTCCGACGAGGCCGCGCCCCCAACCGATTCCGCATCGACACTCGAGGAGACCGACATGACCATCATCGACGAGACCGCGGTGGATGCCGCGGCCGCCCCCGCGAGGCCCGCGTACCGGCTCGTGGGCGTCACGAAGACCTACCAGCAGAAGGGGCGCGTCGTGCAGGCCCTCACGGGCGTCGACGTGGAGATCCAGACGGGCGAGTTCGTCGCGATCCAGGGACCGACCGGCGGCGGCAAATCGACGCTCCTGCAGCTGCTCGGCGCCCTCGACGCTCCGACGAGCGGGCACGTGCAGATCGGCGACGCCGACCTCGACACGGCTTCGGCGCAGGATCTCGAACGCCTCCGGGCCCGGGAGATCGGGTTCGTCTTCCAGGCGTTCAACCTCATTCCGACCCTCACCGCCGCCGAGAACGTCGCGATGGGTCTCGAGCCGCTCGGCCTCGATCGGCTCGAGCGCGACGTCCGCGTCGCCGAGGCGCTCGCCCGCGTCGGGCTCTCCGAGCGCGCCGAGCACCGGCCGGGGGAGCTCTCCGGTGGGCAGCAGCAGCGCGTCGCGATCGCGCGGGCCATCGCCAAGGAGCCGCGCGTGCTCCTCGCCGACGAGCCGACGGGCAACCTGGACGAGCAGATGCGCGACGAGATCCTGAGCGTCCTGGAGCAGCTCAACGCCGACGGGCTCACACTCGTCGTCGTGACGCACGACTCGGCCGTCGCGAAGCGGGCCCGCCGTCGGCTGCGCCTCGACCGCGGCACGCTGCAGGACATCACGACCTGACGCGCGAGCGGGGCGCCGCAGGACGGTGTGGCACGGCCCTAGGGTGAGACCCATGGCCGTGCCGCACTGCATCCTCTACAAGGGCGCCGAAGCCCTTCCCGTCGACCAGGATCCCGCCGCTGCGCTCTCTGCGGCGCGTGCGCAGGGCGGCATGCTCTGGGTCACTCTCGTCGAGCCGTCGCGCGACGACGTGCGCGCCCTCGCCGCCGCCCTCGACCTGTCGACGCTCGGCGTGGCATCCACGCTGCGCAACAACCAGCGCTCGAAGCTCGACCACTACGGCGACCACCTCTACCTCGCGCTGCAGCCGGCGCAGTACGACGATCGGGCGGAGACGGTCGAGTGCCATGAGGTCGACGTGTTCGTCGGCGACGAGCTGTTCGTCGTGATCTCACCGGACGGGGCCGTGGACCTGGAGCGGATGCGCGCGCTCCTGGAGGAGCACCCCGAGGTACTGCGGAAGGGCGCGTACGGCGTGCTCTGGGCGACGCTCGAGTACGTCACGCGCGGGTACCGCGACGTTCTGGACGGCATCGAGCACGACATCGATCAGATCGAGGAGGAGCTCTTCGGGGAGGGCGTCGGCGTCTCGCACCGCATCTTCGCCCTGCAGCGCGAAGTGATCGACCTGCATCACGCGACGGCGCCCCTCGAGGACATGCTGGAGCGCCTCCAGCGCATCGTCAGCAGGCGTATGCACACCGACGAAGCCCCCGCGTTCCACGAGATCGCCGACCGTGCGCGGTATGTCGACGCGCGCGTCGCCGCGTTCCGGCACACCCTCGACAACGCCCTCACGGTGCACGCGACGATCGTCGACCAGCGCCGCAACGACGCGATGCAGCGTATGACAGAGCAGAGCATCCAGCAGAACGACCAGGTGAAGAAGATCTCGTCCTGGGCGGCGATCGGTTTCGCACCCACCCTCGTGGCCGGCATCTACGGCATGAACTTCCAGTTCATGCCTGAACTCGCCTGGCCGTGGGGCTACCCGTTCGCGCTCGGTCTGATGGTCGCCGTGAGCGCCGGTCTCTACGTCGTGTTCAAGCGCAACGACTGGCTGTAGCCGGGCGTCAGTGCGTGTCTTCGGCTTCGATCTCGGTGCGGTCGCCCGACCACAGCGTGTGGAAGGTGCCGTCCTTGTCGATGCGCTTGTAGGTGTGCGCGCCGAAGAAGTCGCGCTGGCCCTGGATGAGCGCGGCGGGGAGGCGCTTCGCGCGCAGCCCGTCGTAGTACGCGAGCGACGAGGAGAAGGCCGGGGCGGGGATGCCGGCGGTCGCGGCCGTGCCGACGATCTGGCGCCACGCGTCCTGTGCACGGCCGAGGGCGTCGACGAAGTACGGGGCGGTGAGCAGCACCTGGAGGTTCGGCTCGGCCGCGTAGGCGTCGGCGATGCGGTTGAGGAACTGGGCGCGGATGATGCAGCCCGCGCGCCAGATCTTCGAGATCGCGCCGAGGTCGATCGTCCAGCCGTACTGGGCGGCGCCGGCACGGATCTCGTCGAAGCCTTGCGAGTAGGCCACGATCTTCGAGGCGTAGAGGGCGAGGCGCACCTGCTCGACGAACGCGTCGGCGTCGGCGACCGTGAACGCGTCCTCGGCGGGGCCGGGGAGCCCGCCCGCGACCGCCCGCTGCTCGCGGTGGCTCGACAGCGAGCGGGCGAAGGTCGCCTCGGCGATCCCCGAGACCGGCACGCCGAGGTCGAGGGCCGTCTGCACCGTCCAGGCGCCGGTGCCCTTGGCGCCGGCGGAGTCGAGGATGACATCGACGAGCGGCGTGCCGGTGGCGGCATCCACCTGACGGAGCACCTCGGCGGTGATCTCGATGAGATAGGACTCGAGCTCGCCGCGGTTCCACTCGGCGAAGATGTCGGCGATCTCGGCGGGGGTCTTGCCCGTGCCGCGCCGGATGAGGTCGTAGGCCTCGGCGATGAGCTGCATGTCGGCATACTCGATGCCGTTGTGCACCATCTTCACGAAGTGGCCGGCGCCGTCGTGGCCGACGTGCGTGACGCAGGGCTCGCCCTCGGCGACCGCCGCGATGGAACGCAGGATCGGGCCGAGGGTGACCCACGCCTCGTCGGGGCCGCCGGGCATGAGGGAGGGGCCGAGGAGCGCCCCCTCCTCGCCGCCGGAGACGCCCATGCCGACGAAGTTGAACCCGCGCTCGCGCACGGCCTTCTCGCGGCGGATGGTGTCGGTGAACAGGGAGTTGCCGCCGTCGATGATGATGTCGCCCGGCTCGAAGACGTCCATCAGCGCGTCGATGACGGCGTCGGTCGGGCCGCCGGCCTTGACCATGATGATCGCGGTGCGCGGCTTCTGCAGCGCCCCCGCGAACTCCTCATAGCTGAACGCGGGGACGAACTCCGCCTCCGGGTGCTCGGCGACGAGCTCATCGGTCTTCGACCGCGACCGGTTGTACACCGCGACCGTGTTGCCCTCACGCGAAGCGAGGTTGCGAGCGAGGTTCGATCCCATCACCGCGAGTCCGACGACTCCGATGTTGGCGGTGGGCTGAGCGTCGGCCTGGGTTTCGGGCACGGAAGACTCCTTGGATGCGGGTCGTGGGTTCATGATTCAGCGTAGTCCGCCCCGGCGGCGGCGGGGTTCGTGTGACGGCCTGCCGTGAGCCGGCGCGTCACGGCGATGTCGTGGTCGCCGAGGCCGGCGTCGACGATCTCGTCGAAGATGCCCTGGAGGGCGGGGATGAGCGCCGGTCGGATGCCGGTGGCACGAGCGACGTCGGCGGCGAAGCGCAGGTCCTTCACCATGTACTTCGCGGCCCCCGAGGGCGAGTCGTCGCCGGCGACCAGGCGATCCTTGCGGCTCGTCAGGAGGTTGGACCCGGCGTAGCCGCCGCCGAGGAGCGTCCACAGCGTGTCGAGGTCGATGCCCGAGCGAGCGGCGAGTTCGCTCGCCTCGCCGAGCGCGGTGATGGTCGCGGCCACGACGAGCTGGTTGCACGCCTTGGCGACCTCGCCCGCGCCGAGCGGTCCGAGGTGGACCGGGGTGCCGCAGGGGGAGAGCAGCGCGGCGGCGCGGGCCGCGGCATCCTCGTTCCCGCCGATCATGATCGAGAGGGTGCCGGCCGTCGCACCGTCGACGCCTCCGGAGACGGGGCAGTCGACGACCTCGATGCGTCGCCCGGGCACGGCGGCGAGTCTCGCGGCGAGCTCGCGCACGCCGGTCGGTGACGAGGTCGAGCCGATCATGAGGAGCAGGTCGTCGCCCCGGGCGGTGCCTGCGATGAGCCCGTCGGGGCCGTCGAGTGCGGCCTCGAGCTGGGGGAGGTCGGGCAGCATGACGAGGATGGCGTCCGCCCGGGCGGCGAGCTCACGCGGGGTGTCGGCCCACGTCGCTCCGGCGGCGACGAGCGCGGGGCGCGGGGAGCGGGCCTGCACGACGAGGTCGCCACCGCGTGCCGCGAGAAGGTTCTGCGCCATGGGCTCGCCCATGGCGCCGAGGCCGAGGACGCCGAGGCGCGTCGTCTGCGAGGGAAGGGCAGCGGAAGCGGGTGTCTCGCCGTCGAGAGAGGAGCTCATGCCGCGAGTGTAGCGCAAGTTCAAAATTCAGAACACTGTTCAACAGGTTGGACTGTTGATAAGCTTCACTCCATATTCTCCACTGTTTCACCATCCCACCCGAAGGAGGGCTCCGGATGCCTGAGGACACGACACTGCGCGTCGTCGCCGCCGTTCCGCTGCGCGAAGACCTGTGCGAGCTGATCGAGACGCTCGAGCCCCGTGTGCGGGTGATCCGCGACCACCGTCTCACCGCTCCCATGCGGGGACCCGCGGACTGGTCGGGTGACCCCGACTTCACCCGCACGCCGGACGAGCAGCGCGCGTTCGAGGAGATGGTCGACTCCGCCGACGCGCTCTTCGGCATCCCGGATGTCGACCCCGCCGCCCTCGCGCGCACCGTCCAGGCCAATCCGAGGCTCCGCTGGGTCATGACGACGGCGGCGGGCGGGGGAGCGCAAGTGCGTGCCGCCGACCTCGGGCGCGCCGATCTCGATCGCATCGTCTTCACGACGAGCGCGGGCGTCCACGGCGGCCCGCTCGCGGAGTTCGCCGTGTTCGGCGTCCTCGCCGGGGCGAAGGACCTGCCGCGCCTCGTCGCGGATCAGCGGGATCGCACGTGGCCGGACCGGTGGGAGATGCGTCAGGTCGACGAGATGACCGTGCTCGTCGTCGGTCTCGGCGGCATCGGCGCCGAGTGCGCGCGTCGCTTCCACGCCCTCGGTGCACGCGTCTGGGGGACGACCCGATCGGGCGCGCCCGTCGACGGCGTCGACCGACTCGTCCCGCTCGATGAGCTCGCGGATGCCGTGGCGCACGTCGACGCGATCGTCGTGACGCTGCCGGGCACCGACCAGACGCACCATCTCATCGACGCCGACGTCCTCGGCGCCGCCCGCCCCGGAGTGATCCTCGCGAGCGTGGGACGCGGCACCGTCATCGACGAGACCGCCCTGCTCGCGGCGCTCGATGACGGCACCGTGTCGTTCGCGGCGCTCGACGTCTTCGAGGTCGAGCCCCTGCCCGAGGACTCGCCGCTGTGGAACCACCCGCGGGTGCTCGTGAGCCCGCACACCGCCGCGCTGTCGAGCCGCGAGGAGGAGCGCATCGCCCGCCGGTTCGCCGAGGACGCGACGCGGCTGCTCGACGGCGTGCCGATGCGCGCGGTTGTCGATACGGTCGAGTTCTACTGACCTATCCGCTCGCGCCCGCCGCGGGCGATCGAGGAGGAACCATGACGGCAGGCGACGACGCCGACCGCGCGGGACGCGACCCCGCGCCGGCCGTGACCCGCAGCATCCGCCTCCTGGAGGTGCTCGCCGAGGCGCGACGCCCACTGACGCTCACCGAGCTCGCGACCGCACTCGGGCTCGCCAAGTCCTCGACGGCGAATCTCTGCCTCGCGCTCGAAGCGGCCCGGATGGTCGATCGGGCGCCGCAGGGCTATCGTCTGGGCCTGCGCACCGCCGAGCTCGGCGGGGCGTTCGCGGCGCAGTTCAATCAGGTGCGCGAGTTCTACGCCGTCTGCGACGCCTCCGAGGTGCTGCGCGGCGAGCTCGTCCAGGTCGCGCTCCTCGACGGCGTCGACGCGCTGTACATCGCCCGCCACGAAGGCGCGCAGTCCCTGCGCATCGGCACGCCGCTCGGCTCGCGGCTTCCGGCGGCGCTGTCGGCGACGGGGCGCGCGCTCCTGTCGACCCTCGACGACGACGCGGTGGTGGCTCTCCTCGGTCCGGGGGCCGAGTTCCCGGCATTGACCGAGAACAGCCCCCGCACGCTCGACGAGCTGCGCGAGCGACTCGCGCGCGCTCGCGAACGCGGGTGGGCGCTGGATGCCGAGGAGTCGTTCGCGGGCATCGTCGGCGTCGCGGTGCCGCTCGAGGGCTGGGCGCCGGGAGACCCGCAGCTCGCCCTCGGTGTCGGGATCCCCGCGGCCGAGGCATCCGATGAGCGGGTGACGACGGTCGCGGCCGCACTCCAGGCGGCAGCTCACCAGCTGACGAACCCGTTCAGCGCGGCGGCGGGCCGCGGCTGACGGAACGGGGGGATGAATCTCTGTTCAAGATATTGAACAGAGGCCAGCAGGTTGGTATGGTGTCTCTCACCAGGACTCACCCGTGACCCCTGGGCCGATCGAAGGAGATGGCCGTGACCACCACCCACACCGAAGTGGACGTCAAGCTGGACGACCCGGAATATGCCGCGAACCTGCGCCGCGCGACGCTCGCCTCGAGCATCGGCAGTGCGCTCGAGTACTTCGACTTCGCGCTGTACGGCTTGTCGACGGCGCTGATCTTCAACGTCCTGTTCTTCGACCAGTCGAATCCCGCGATGGCGACCGTCGCGGCCTTCGCCACCTTCGGCGTCGGGTTCCTCGCCCGCCCCTTCGGCGGGCTGTTCTTCGGCACGCTCGGCGACCGGCTTGGTCGCAAGTGGGTCCTCGTGATCACGATCCTCCTCATGGGCGGCGCCTCCACGGCGATCGGCCTCCTGCCGACCTACGCGCAGATCGGCATCTGGGCGCCGATCCTGCTCGTGCTCATGCGCCTCCTGCAGGGCTTCGGCGCCGGCGCCGAGCAGGCCGGTGCGACCGTGCTGATGGCGGAGTACGCGCCGATCAAACGCCGCGGCTTCTTCTCCGCACTGCCGTTCATCGGCATCCAGGCGGGGACGCTCCTTGCCGCGGTGGTCTTCAGCCTCATCACGCTGCTTCCGCAGGATCAATTGCTCACGTGGGGCTGGCGGGTGCCGTTCCTCGCGTCGTTCCTGCTCATCCTCGTCGCCCTCTTCATCCGCATGCGCCTGCGGGAGACCCCGACCTTCATCGAGCTCGAGAAGAGCGAGCAGATCGCCGACCGGCCGATCCGCGAGATCTTCGGCCACGGCCTGCCCGGCGTCATCGTCGGCATCGGCCTCCGCATGGCGGAGAACGGCGGCTCGTACATGTTCAACACACTCGCGCTCTCGTTCTTCGTCGCGGTCGCCGGTCAGAGCGCCGACAAGAGCCTGCTGACGTGGGGCGTCACGCTCGGTTCCCTCATCGGCATCTTCTCCGTGCCGCTCACCGGCGCGCTGTCGGACCGGATGGGCCGGCGCACCGTGTACCGGATCGGCGCCGTGTTCCTCCTGGTCTACTCGTTCCCGGCATGGTGGCTGCTGACCCTCGGCAACCACGGGGTCGCGATCGCCGTGATCGCGGTGGGCATCGGTTTCGGTGTCAACGTCATGCTCGGCCCGCAGTGCGCCATGCTCCCCGAGATGTTCGGCAACCGCCACCGCTACCTCGGCGTCGCGATGGCGCGCGAGATCTCGGCCGTCCTCGCGGGCGGGCTCGCCGGTGTGCTCGGCGCCTACCTCATCGCGGTGAGTGGAGCCAACTGGCTGCTGCTCGCCATCTACATGGCGACCCTGGCGCTCATCACGACCGCGGCGACCTTCCTCGTCCCCGAGACGCTGCGCCGCGATCTGACCCGCACCGACGACGCGGTCAAGGTGTCGCGCGGTGAGTCGGGCGAGGGCGTGTCGGCGACGACCGTCACCGTCCGCGCGATCGAGTGGTGACCCGGCCGTGCTGATCGGGCGGGTGCGCGCGGCGACGGGGGAGGCCCTCTGGGTACGTCGAGACGGCGAGCGGATGGTCGCGATCGAGGACCCCTACGCGGCGCGTTCCGCGGGTCGGATGCCGGGTGACCTCCCGGGTGCGCCCGCGGTGTCGGGCGAGCTCCTCGCTCCGTGCGAGCCGCTCGTGATCGTCGGTATCGCCCAGAACGGTCCGGCCCACGCCGATCCCGTGCAGGCGTGGCTCAAGAGCCCCCGCGGTGTCGTCGCGAGCGGCACCACGGTGCGCCTGCGGCGTGACGCCGGCCAGACGGTCGCCGAGGGGGAGATCGCGATCGTCATCGGGCGCGACACGACGGGCCTCACCGCCGCGACGGCCGCCGACTACGTGCTGGGCGTCACCGCCGTCGACGACCTCTCGAGCCCCGACCGCGCCGTCCGCGATCCGCGGAACTTCGAGAGCAAGTCCGGCGTCGGCTACACGCCGCTCGGGCCGTGGATCGACACCGACGCCCGGATCGACGACGTGGACCTGCGGCTGCGGATCGACGGCGAGGTCGTCGCGCGCACGGATGCCGCCGCGCTCCCCGTGCCGATCGCGACGTGCCTCGCCTACGTCGCGTCGTGGACGACGCTCGGCCCCGGCGACGTCGTCATGACGGGCGCGCCGTTCAGCAGCGCCCCGATCCGCCCCGGTCAGACCGTCGAGGTGGAGGTCGGCGTCGTCCGGCTCTCCACTCCGACGGCGTAGGCCCGCCGCACGTCCAAGCGTGCGACCACGAAAGAGAGATTCCATGTCCAACATCGCCGTCGTGGCCCACGGAGCCGACGACCTTCGCGTCGAAGACCTCTCGGAGCCGACCCCCGCCACGGACGAGGCCGTCGTCGAGGTCGCCTATGGGGGCGTCTGCGGCTCGGACCTGCACTACTGGCGCCACGGCGCGGCCGGGGCGTCGATCCTGCGCGAGCCGATGGTGCTCGGCCACGAGCTCTCCGGCACCGTCGTCACGGCCGCCGCCGACGGCTCCGGCCCGGCTGTCGGCGCGCGCGTCGCGGTGCACCCCCTCACGCCGCGGGGCGACGGCGTCACGCCGTACCCGGAGGACCGCCCGAACCTCGCCCCGGCATCCACGTATCTCGGATCGGCCATGCACCTGCCGCACACGCAGGGCGGCTTCGCCGATCGGGTCGCGCTGCCCACGCGGATGCTCGTCCCGCTGCCGGAGGGCATGGATCTGCGGCTCGGGGCGCTCGCCGAACCCGCCGCCGTCGCGTGGCACGCCGTCGAGCGCGCGGGTGACGTGCGCCGCGCGCGCGTCGCGGTCATCGGCGCAGGCCCGATCGGTCTTCTCGCCGCGGCCGTCGCGTTGCACCACGGTGCCGCCGAGGTGACCGCAACCGATCTGCACGAGGCTCCGCGTGACGTGGCCCGTCGCCTCGGCGCACGGACGCTCGATGCGCGCGACGGGTCCGCCATCGCACAGCTCCATGCCGACGTCGTCATCGAATCGAGCGGGACCGTCCCGGGGCTGGATGCCGCCATCAGCGCCTGCCGCCGCGGCGGCACGGTGGTTCTCGTCGGACTGCAGCGCGCGGGCGAGGTGCCGGCGGCGATGGCGTCCGTCATCACCCGGGAACTGACGCTCACGGGTTCCTTCCGCTTCGGTGCGGAGTTCGCCGACGTCGTCGCGGCCCTCGGCGATGGTTCCCTGGTGGTGAATGCCGTCGTCTCGCATACGTTCGACGCCGCCGACGCGCTCGACGCGTTCGCCGTCGCGGGCGATCCGTCGGTCTCGGCCAAGGTGCTGCTCGCCTTCGCGGGCGCCACAGCAGGCGCGGGGGGAGCGGACGGCGCGGCGGGGGAGGGCGGGCGATGACCGCGCTCCGCGTCGTGGTGATGGGCCCGTCCGGATCGGGTAAGACCGCGGTCGGTGCGGCGCTCGCGGTGGATCTCGCCGTCGAGTTCGTGGATGCCGATGACCTCCACCCGGCAGCGAACATCACGAAGATGGCGGCGGGTCAGCCGCTGGACGACGCCGATCGTGCCCCCTGGTTGGACGCCGTCGGACGCGTCCTCGCCGGCCTCCCGGGCGGCGGTGTCGTCGCGTGCTCAGCCCTGAAGCGCCGTTATCGTGACCGCATCCTCGCGGAAGCCCCCGGCGCCGTGTTCGTGGAGCTCACGGTCGACCGCGCCGAGCTCACGCGCCGCATGAGTGCGCGTGAGCACTTCATGCCGCCGGCCCTTCTCGACTCGCAGATCGCGGCCCTGGAGCCGCTGGAGGCGGACGAACCCGGCTTTGCGATCCCGAACGTCGGCCGCGTCCTCGAGATCGCCGCCGGCATCGCTCAGCGGCTCGCGGGCCACGACCATCCCAACGCGCCCATCGATCCCTCCACAACCATCACCCCTCCCGCGCCCCCTGTACCCCCTGAAGGAGCCCGCGCATGACCGATCTCTTCAGCGTCACCGGCCGCCTGGCCCTCGTCACTGGCTCATCGCGCGGGCTCGGACGCTCGCTCGCTCGGGCACTCGCGCGCGCAGGCGCGCGGCTCGTCGTGCACGGGCGGGATGCGGCATCCGTCGCCGAGGCGCGGGCGGAGATGACCGCACTGTCCGGACGGCCTGCGCACGCCGTGACGTTCGACGTGACCGACGCGGACGCCGTCGCGGCGTCGCTCGGTGATCTCGTGGACGAGCTCGGCGTGCCCGACATCCTCGTCAACAACGCCGGCGTGCAGCGTCGCGCCCCCTTCCACGAGTTCCCCATCGCCGACTGGGATGCGCTCATCGCCGCGAACCTGTCCGGTCCGTTCTACGTCGCCCGTGCGCTCGCGCCCGCGTTCGTCGAGCGCGGCTCCGGCAAGGTCGTCAACGTGGGATCGGTGCAATCCGTACTCGCGCGGCAGACGATCGCGCCCTACTCGGCATCCAAAGGCGGCATCGCGCAGTTGACCCGCGGCATGGCAGCGGACCTCGCTCGCTACGGCATCCAGGTCAACACGCTGTCACCGGGCTACTTCGCGACCGAGATGAATCGCGCACTGGTCGACGACGCGGCCTTCACGTCGTGGCTCGAGGCGCGCACACCGGCCGGGCGCTGGGGCGACTTCTCCGAGCTGGACGGCGCGCTGCTGTTCCTGTGCTCGGACGCGTCCTCGTTCGTTTCCGGGCAGAACCTCGTCGTCGACGGCGGGATGACCAGCGTCGTCTGACCGCACCGCGCGGGGTGTCGCCGCGGGTGCCGGTACGGCCACGGTTACCCTCGACGCATGACCAGGATCGTCGTCACCGGCCCGCCCGGATCGGGGGTGTCGCTCGTCGCCGCAGCGCTCGCCGCCCGGCTGCGTTCCCGGTCGGTCGACGGCGACGAGCTGCACCCGCCGCTCTCACGCCGGCATGCGCGCCCCGACGGCGTCGACCGCGAGGCGTGGCTGCGCGCCGTCGCCCTCGTGTTCACGAAGGATGCCACGGTGGTCATCTCGAGCGGGCTGCTGACGCGCCTCGATCGCGACCGCATCCGTGAGAGCGTCCGCGACGTGGTGTTCGTCGAGCTGGTGGCGGGAGCCGCGACGGCGGAGCCGCGGAAGCGGCGCTGGAGGCGGGAGCCGGCGACGCCGCCGCGTCCCGTGGATCCGCTCACGGCGGATGAGGCGGGCGTGCGCATCGCCGACGATGCCGATCTCGGATCGGTCGTCGAGCGCATCCACGCCGCGCTGGCGGGCGCGCCCGCTCAGTCCTTGCGGTAGCCCGAGCGCCCGAGCGAGACCATCGCGGCGATCGCGCCGACGCCCGCGCAGACCGACATCAGACCGACGATCCACATCAGCGCGTGCGACATCCAGCCGTAGTCCATGACTGCTCCTTGGTACATGTGCGGGGGCACGTTTCGGGCGACGTCTTCATCGTAGCCGGGTCGCTGGTAGACTCGTGTCGTACTTCGGCGAGGGATGCCGCGTGCCGGGCTCCACGAGATCCGGCGACGCGCTTCCGTGATCGACGCGGTGAGGCCCTTGCGGGGCGTTTCCTCACGCGTGTGCGTTCGAGTCGAGACCAGAGCCAGCTATCGGGCGCACTGCCCGCAAGGAGAAGAACATGTCCACCGAGACCGACACCCAGGTCGTCGCCGAGGTCCGCGAGAACTTCGGCAAGGGCTACGCCCGCCGCCTCCGCGCCGCGGGTCAGATCCCCGCCGTCATCTACGGCCACGGCACCGACCCCGTGCACGTGTCGCTGCCCGGACACCAGGTGTCCCTGCTCATCCGCCGCGCCAACGCGGTGCTCGAGCTCACTGTCGCGGGCAAGCAGCAGCTCACGCTCGTCAAGGACGTGCAGAAGGACCCGGTGCACCAGGTCATCGAGCACATCGACCTCCTCGTCGTGAAGAAGGGCGAGAAGATCCAGGTCGACGTCCCCGTCCTCATCGTGGGCGAGCCCTTCGCCGGCACGATCGCGAACCTCGACAACGCGACCGTCGCGCTCGAGGTCGAGGCGACGAACATCCCGCAGAACATCGAGGTCGACGTCGAGGGCCTCGAGGACGGCACGCACATCACCGCGGCCGACCTGAAGCTCCCGCAGGGCGCCGCGCTCGTCACCGACGGCGAGACCCTCGTCGTCGCGATCGCCGTGCCCGCTGCGACCATCGCGGAGGCCGACGAGATCGAGGCCGCCGACGAGGCCGTCGCCGAGGAGCAGTCCGAAGAAGCCGCCGAGTAAGCACGTCCTTCGTTCGCAGCCCGTCTCCGCCATGCTGGGGGAGGCGGGCTGTGTCGTTGCGAGAGACGGCGCGGGGTCGTCGGGGAGAGGAATCATGGCAGAGACGTGGTTGGTCGTGGGGCTCGGCAACCCCGGGACGCGGTATGAGGCCACGCGGCACAACGTCGGGCAGATGGTGGTCGCCGAACTCGCGGCGCGCCGCGGCGAGAGCCTGCGCGCGCACAAGGCGAACGCGCGCGTGAGTGAGACGTGGCTGCGGCCGGGGGGTGCGAAGCTCGTCCTCGCGACGCCGAACTCGTTCATGAACGTCTCGGGCGGCCCGGTGTCGCAGCTCGCGCGCTTCTACGACGTGCCGGCGGAGCGGATCGTGCTCGTGCACGACGAGCTCGACATCCCCTTCGACACCCTCAAGCTCAAAGTGGGCGGCGGACACGGCGGCCACAACGGGATCCGCGACGTCGCCAAGGCGCTCGGCACGGCCGACTTCCCGCGGGTGCGCGTCGGGATCGGGCGGCCGCCCGGCCGTCAGGACCCGGCCGACTGGGTCCTCGACCCGTTCTCGGCGGCGGAGCGGACGCAGTTGCCGTTGGTCCTCGGCGATGCGGCGGATGCCGTGGAGCAGCTCGTCGAGGAGGGTCTCCTCGCCGCGCAGCAGCGTCACCACGCGCCGCGCGCGTAGCGCCCGAGCCCGCTCCGCGCGCGCCCGATCGTGCTCACGCGGCATCCGAGTGGCGCGCAGGCGCGCCTCCGGGGTGCCGAGGCCGGGGTTCGCGCCCCCGATCCGGCGGGCGCCGATCCGGCGGGGCCCGCCGGGCCCGGCGCGTCAGCGCGTCACGAGGCGCCGGCGCCCATCCCGGCGAGTGCGGCGACGCCCACGATGACGCCGTAGACGACGGGGCCGACGGCGGCCACGATCACGGCGGCGACGCCGAGCCCGCGGCCGCGTCGCGTCACGATGGCGATGATGCCCATCACGAGCGCGGCGACGCCGAGGATGGTTCCCGCCCAGAATCCGATCTCCGCCCAAAGCACGAGACCGCGCACGGGGCTCAGGAGGCTCAGCAATTGCCCCTGCGAGAGGGTGTCGAGCTGGTCCGGCGACAGCCCGACCGCGTGCCGCGCCGCGCCCGCGGCGGCCGCGAACCCCGTCGACGCGCTCAGCAGCGTCGCCCCGAGCACGCCGACGCCCGCGAGGACGAGCGCGAGGATGCCGAGTGTCCGGTTGCCGGCCGGCGTGACCGGGCGTGCGGCGGGCGGCGGACCGTAGGCCGCGCCGATCTGCGGGACCCCGTATGAGACGGGGGGCGCGCCGGGCGTGGTCTGCACGTAGCCTCCGACGGGCTCGGGTCCAGGCGTCGACGGCCCGGACATCGGCGGCGCGGGCCATGCCGGGGGTGCTCCCGGAGCCGGCGCGGGCCACCCGTAAGGCTGAGACGGAGCGGCAGACGCCGGTGGCGCGGGCTGTACGGGCGCGGCCGGTGCCGCTGGCGCCTCGGGGGCCGCTGGCGGCGCGGGCTGCTCGGGGACGTCGGGGCTGCTCGGCTGCTGATCGCTCACGGCCTCATCCTACGGACCGGCCCCGGCTCGTGTCGGCGGCGCGCAATAGACTCGTGCGGTGACAGTTCCCGGGATCGCGCGCGCCCTCATGCAGGCTCCGTCCGTCCGTGCGGCGGTCGACGCCGCCCGTGTCGACACCGATTTCTCGATGGTCGCGGGGCTCGATGCCCCCGCCCTCGCCGGGCTGCTGGACGCGCGACGGACGGCCGGCGCCCCGGCATCCCTTCTCGTCATCACGCCCACCGGGCGGCGGGCGGAGAGCATCGGGGCGGCGCTCGAGAGCATCGTGCCGGATGCCGCCGTGCGCCACTTCCCGGCATGGGAGACCTTGCCCCATGAACGCCTCAGCCCCTCGACCGAGACCGTCGGGCGCCGGCTGTCGGTGCTGCGCGAGGCCGCCGCGTGGCAGAGCGCGGGGGAGCGCGCGCCGCTCATCGTGACGGCGTCGGTGCGTGGGGCGCTGCAGCCGATCGCCGCGGGACTCACGGATGCCGGTGTGCTGGAGCTCGCGACCGGCGGGCGCGGGCACGACCTCGAGGCCGTGGCGCGGCGGCTCGTCGAGCTGGCCTACGTGCGCGTCGACATGGTCTCGCGTCGCGGCGAGTTCGCCGTGCGCGGCGGCATCCTCGACGTCTTCCCGCCCGTCGCCGACCATCCGTCCCGGATCGAGTTCTTCGGGGACGAGGTCGACCAGATCCGTGCGTTCTCGGTCGCCGACCAGCGCTCCCTGCCGGGCGAGGTGCGTGAGGTGACCCTCCTGCCGAGCCGCGAGCTGCTGCTGACGCCCGCCGTCCGCGAGCGCGCGGCGGGGCTGGAGAGCCGCTTCCCGGGCCTGCGCACGATGCTCGAGAAGATGAGCGAGGGCATTGCCGTCGAGGGGATGGAGTCGCTCCTGCCGGCGGTCGCCGATGCGATCGTCCCGCTCGTGGACTACCTGCCGCGCGGCACGGCCGTCGCGCTCGTCGACCCCGAGCGCGCCGTCACGCGCGCGATGACGCTCGGCGAGACCAACCGCGAATTCCTCGAGGCGGCCTGGACAGCCGCGACGGCCGGTGCGGACGTGCCCGTCGATCTCGACGCCGGCGACTTCCTCACGCTTCCCGCCCTGCGCGCCGCGACCGCCGAGCGCGGCGGCGTGTGGTGGTCGTTCAGCGGTTTCGATTCCGGTGAGGCGGATGCCGCGGCCGAGGGCCTGCTCGACGAGGCATCCGCCGGCTCCGACATCGTCCGCGTGCCCGCGGCTGCCGTTCCGTCGTTCCAGGGCAACGTAGACGGCGCGACGGCGCACGTGGGCGACCTCGTCGCGGCGGGGTGGAGCGTCGTCGTCGCGGCCTCCGGGACGGGGCTCGTCGACCGGACGCGCGACGTGCTCGCCGAGCGCGGCATCGCGGCGCGCGTCGTCGAGCGACTGGACGCTGCGCCCGAGCCCGGTGTCGCCGTCGCCGTCGTGGCGCGGCTCGAGAGCGGGTTCGAGTTCGCAGAGGCGAAGCTCGCGGTGCTCACCGAGGCCGAGTTCTTCGGCCGCACGATCGGCGCCGACGGGCGGGTCGTCAAGAAGCTCGCATCGCGGCGGCGCAACGTCGTCGACCCCCTGCAGCTGAAGCCCGGCGACATCGTCGTGCATTCGACGCACGGCATCGGCAAGTTCGTCGAGCTCGTGCAGCGCGAGGTGTCCTCGGGGGGACGCAATGCCGTGAAGACGACGCGCGAGTACCTCGTGCTCGAGTACGCGCCGTCCAAGCGCGGGCATCCGGGCGACAAGCTGTTCGTTCCGACCGACCAGCTCGACCTGTTGAGCC
The DNA here is from genome assembly GCF_017305435.1 of Microbacterium sp. Taxonomy (GTDB): domain Bacteria; phylum Actinomycetota; class Actinomycetes; order Actinomycetales; family Microbacteriaceae; genus Microbacterium. The sequence continues at coordinate 166,973 of NZ_JAFKIP010000002.1, forward strand.
GCTACGTCGGCGGAGAGGCTCCGACGCTGTCGAAGATGGGCGGGTCGGACTGGGCTGCGGCCAAGGGCAAGGCGCGCAAGGCGGTCCGCGACATCGCAGTCGAGCTCGTCAAGCTGTACTCCGCGCGCATGGCCTCGAAGGGCTACGCCTTCGGGCCGGACACGCCGTGGCAGCGCGAGCTGGAAGAGGCGTTCCCCTTCGCAGAGACCCCCGACCAGCTGCAGACGATCGACGAGATCAAGGCCGACATGGAGCGGCCCATCCCGATGGACAGGCTCCTCTCCGGCGATGTCGGGTTCGGCAAGACCGAGGTCGCGGTGCGGGCGGCGTTCAAGGCGATCCAGGACGGCAAGCAGGTCGCGATGCTCGTGCCGACGACGCTCCTCGTCAAACAGCACCTGGAGACGTTCCAGGAGCGCTTCGCCGGATTCCCCGTCAAGGTGCGTCCGCTCTCGCGGTTCCAGAGCGACAAGGAGGCCCGCGACACGCTCGCCGGCATCACCGACGGCACCGTGGACCTCGTGATCGGCACGCACCGCATCCTCACCGAGAAGGTGATCTTCAAGGATCTCGGGCTCATGATCATCGACGAGGAGCAGCGTTTCGGCGTGGAGCACAAGGATGCCCTGAAGAAGCTCAAGACGAACGTCGACATCCTCGCGATGAGCGCGACCCCGATCCCGCGCACGCTCGAGATGGCGGTCACCGGCATCCGCGAGATGTCGACCCTTGCGACCCCGCCGGAGGACCGGCATCCGATCCTCTCCTACGTCGGCTCGCGCAGCGACAAGCAGATCGCGGCGGCGATCCGGCGGGAGCTCCTGCGCGAGGGCCAGGTGTTCTACGTGCACAACCGCGTGCAGTCGATCCAGCGGGTCGCGGCGCAGCTCGCCGAGCTCGTGCCCGAGGCGCGCATCGCGGTCGCGCACGGGCAGATGGGGGAGCACGCGCTGGAGGAGGTCGTGGACGGTTTCTGGGAGCGCCGCTACGACGTCCTCGTGTCGACGACGATCATCGAGACCGGGCTCGACATCTCGAACGCGAACACGATCATCATCGACCGTGCCGACAAGTACGGCCTCTCGCAGCTTCATCAGCTGCGCGGGCGCGTCGGGCGCGGGCGGGAGCGCGCGTATGCGTACTTCCTCTACGACGACATGAAGCCGCTCAGCGAGACGGCCGCCGATCGGCTCGAGACGATCGCGGTCAACAACGATCTGGGGTCGGGCATGCAGGTCGCGCTCAAGGATCTCGAGATCCGCGGCGCGGGGAACCTCCTCGGCGCCGAGCAGGCGGGGCACATCGCCGGCGTCGGATTCGACCTCTATCTCCGCATGATCGGCGAGGCCGTCGCGACGTTCCGCGGCGACGACGTCGAAGGTCCGGCCGAGCTCCGGCTCGAACTGCCGGTCGAGGCGCGGATCCCCGAGACCTACATCGACAGTGAGCGCCTGCGGCTCGAGGCCTACCAGAAGCTCTCGGCCGCGGCATCCCTCACCGCCCAGGACGACGCGATCGATCTCGTGCGCGAAGAGCTCGAGGACCGCTACGGCGCGGCCCCAGCGGACGTCGACGGGCTGTTCCGCATCGCGCGCCTGCGCCGACGCGCCGCGCAGGCGCAGCTGAGCGACGTCGTCGCCATGGGCCCCAACCTGCGTGTCGTGCCGGCGCCGGCATCCGACTCTCTGCGCGTGCGGCTGCAGCGGCTCTACCCGAAGTCGAAGGTGCTCGCCGGCGGTGAGGCGATGGTCGTGCCGCTGCCGAACGCGGGCGGTGAACCGCTCGCCGACGTCGACCTCATCGCATGGGTCGCGCAGCTGCTCGACCAGCTCTACCCCCTGCCCGAGCCCGCCGACGCCTGACCCGCACGCCCCGCGCATCCCTTTCCGCGGGAGCCGGTGGCGCAAGAGCGCGCCTCGCGGCGGCTGAGCGGTACTTTTGCGACACCTGATCGCGTCGAGACCTGATCGCGCGCCCAGGGGGTGCCCCGCGGGAGTGTCAGATGACGCCCTGCGCGAGCATGGCGTGCGCGACGCGCTCGAACCCGGCGATGTTGGCGCCGGCGACGTAGTCGCCCGGGCGGCCGTAGCGCTCCGAGGCATCCAGCGCCGCCCCGTGGATGTCGGCGATGATCGCGCGGAGCTTGCGCTCGCTGTCGCCGAAGCTCCAGCGCTGGCGGGCCGCGTTCTGACTCATCTCCAGCGCCGACGTCGCCACGCCACCGGCGTTCGCGGCCTTGCCCGGGCCGAAGAGCACGCCGGACGACTGGAACGCGGCGACCGCCGCGGGCGTCGAGGGCATGTTCGCACCCTCCGCGACGGCGCGGACACCGCCCGCGATGAGCGCACGGGCGTCATCCTCGTCGAGCTCGTTCTGCGTGGCCGACGGGATCGCGACGTCCACGGCGACCTCCCACGGCCGCGCGCCCTCCACGAAGCGCGCCGACGGACGCCGTGCGGCGTACTCGGAGATGCGTGCGCGCTCGACCTCCTTGATCTCGCGCAGCAGGTCGACGTCGATGCCGTCGTCGTCGACGACGTACCCGGAGGAGTCGGATGCCGTGACCGGCAGCGCGCCCAGTTCATGCGCCTTCGCGATGGCGTAGATCGCGACGTTCCCCGAGCCCGAGACACCGACCCGCAGGCCCTCGAGCGAGGTGCCGCGCGCGGCGAGCATCTCCTCGGCGAAGAACACGGCGCCGTAACCCGTCGCCTCGGTGCGCACCTCGGCGCCGCCCCACTGCACGCCCTTCCCGGTGAACATGCCCGACTCGTGGCGGTTCGTGATCTTGCGGTATTGACCGAACAGGAACCCGATCTCGCGCGCGCCCACGCCGATGTCGCCGGCGGGGACGTCCGTGTGCTCGCCGAGGTGGCGGTACAGCTCGTTCATGAACGACTGGCAGAAGCGCATGACCTCGGCATCCGACCTGCCGTGCGGATCGAAGTCGCTGCCGCCCTTCGCGCCGCCGATGCCTTGCCCGGTGAGCGCGTTCTTGAAGATCTGCTCGAAACCGAGGAACTTGATGATCGAGAGGTTCACGCTCGGGTGGAAGCGCAGGCCGCCCTTGTACGGGCCGAGCACGGACGAGAACTGGATGCGGTAGCCGCGGTTGACCCGCACGCGCCCGGCGTCGTCGATCCACGGCACGCGGAACATGATCTGTCGCTCGGGCTCGACGATCCGCTCCGCGATGCCGGCGTCGACGAACCGGGGATGCCGGTCGAGCACCGGCGCGATCGAGTGCAGCACCTCGTGGACGGCCTGCTGGAACTCGGGCTCGTGCGGGTTCCGGCCGGTGACGGTGTCGAAGACGTTCGAGACGGAGGCGGGCAGGGCGGCGAGGGTGTCGGTCACGGTGGAGCTTTCCGGCCGCGGGCGGATGGGGCAGAGGACGGGGAGGGGTGCGCGCGGCCTGTCTCACCCTAGCGGCGTCACCGCGGACCCTCGACGTGTGTGACATCGCGCCCCTACGCTGAGGGGAGGAGGGTCATCATGCAGTTCGAGCACCTCGAAGCGAGTCCGCGTATCCATCCCGGCGCCGTCGTGGCGCCGACCGCCGTGATCTCCGGCGATGTCACGATCGGCGAGGGATGCCAGGTGCTCCATGGCGCGGTCCTCACCGCCGAGGGCGGTCCGATCACGCTCGGTTCGCACGTCATCGTGATGGAGAACGCGCTCATCCGCGCGAGCGCGGTGCATCCCGTGCACATCGGGTCGCACGTGCTCGTCGGGCCCACGGCGAGCCTCTCCGGCGCGACGGTCGGCGACGAGGTGTTCCTCGCGACCGGCACCCGAGTGTTCAACGGCGCGCGGATCGGCGACCGGAGCGAGGTGCGCATCGGCGCCATCGTGCACCTGCGCACCGCCCTGCCGCCCGAGTCGGTCGTTCCGATCGGGTGGGTCGCCGTCGGCGACCCCGCGCAGATGCTCTCGCCCGACCGGCACGAGGAGATCTGGGCGCTGCAGAAGGACCTCGACTTCCCGGGCTACGTGTTCGGCCTCGACCGGCAGACACCCGACCTCATGATCCAGCTCACCGAGCGCTACGGTGCCGCGCTCGCGCGGCATGCGTCCGACCGCCGCCTCGACTGACGCCGCCGCCCGTGCTCCGACGGCGCGGCGTCACCCGGTGTTCTGGAGCCCCGCCGACACTCCGGACACGGAGAGCAGCAGCAGCCGCTGCCACGGCGCCACGTCGGTCTCGGCCACGTCGCCGGTGCGGAGCGTGCGCAGGGCGCGCAGCTGCAGGAGCGACAGCGCGTCGACGTAGGGGCTGCGCATCTTCACGGCCCGCTGCAGGACGGGCTTGTTCGCGAGCAGCCCGTCGCCGCCCGTGATCCGCACCACCCAGTCGGTCGTGAGACGCATCTCCTCCGCCACGAGCGCGGCGAGGTCGTCGCGGTCGCCGAGGTCGAGATAGCGGCGCGCGATGCGCTCGTCGGCCTTCGCGAGGCTCATGCCGACGTTGTCGATGACCGTCCGGAAGAGGGGCCATTGGTCGTACGCGCGGCGGAGCACCTCGGCATCCCCCACGGCGTCGAGCGCCGTGCCGAGGCCGAACCATCCCGCGAGGTTGATGCGCGCCTGCGACCACGCGAAGACCCACGGGATGGCGCGGAGGTCTTCGAGCGACTCGACGGACAGCCCGCGACGGGCGGGTCGCGAGCCGAGGGCGAGCAGGCCGATCTCCTCCATCGGGGTGACGGTCGCGAACCACGACGCGAACCCGTCCGCCTTCACGAGGGAGAAGAACCGCTCGCGGGACGCCGCGTCCATCGTCGCCGCGACGTCGGCGAAGCGCGCGGCCGCGGCGCTGTTGCGCTCCTCGATCGACGGGGCGGATGCCAGGAGCACCGCCGCCGCGACCTGATCGATGTGCCGCATCGCGATGTTGGGGTCGCCGTAGCGGGCGAAGATGACCTCGCCCTGCTCGGTGAGTTTGAATCGTCCGTCGACCGAGTGCGGCGGTTGCGCGAGGATCGCCGAGTTCGCAGGTCCGCCGCCGCGCCCGAGCGCGCCGCCGCGGCCGTGGAAGAGGGTGAGGTGGATGCCGGACTCCTGCGCCCACGCGGCGATCTTCGCCTGCGCCTCGTAGAGCGCGAGGTTGGCGGCGACCGGCCCGACGTCCTTCGACGAATCGGAGTAGCCGAGCATGACCTCGAGGCGGCGGCCCGTGGCATCCAGCCGCGCCGCGAAATCGGGGTGCGTCACGATCTCGGCCATGATCCCGGGCGCGGCCTGCAGGTCTGCGAACGTCTCGAAGAGGGGGATCACGTCGAGGACGGGAGGAGTCCCACCCGGGCCGACGGCGAAGCGGGCGAGCTCGTGCACGGCGGCGAGATCGGACGCCGACTGCGTGAACGACACGATGTAGCGGCCCGCCGCGCCCGGCCCGTAGCGGTGCTGGATCTGCCCGATCGTGCGGAACACCTCGAGCACCTCCTCCGCCTGCGTACTGAGCACGTCACCCGCGCGACACTCGGCGAGCACTTTCGCGTGCACGGCGGAGTGCTGGCGCACCTCGAGCTCTGCCAGGTGGAACCCGAACGTCTCCACCTGCCAGATGAGCTGCTGCAGGTGCCCATACGCCTGACGCGGAGCGCCCGCCGCGGCGAGCGAGTCCTGGACGACGACGAGGTCCGCGAGCAACCGGCTCGGCTCGCGGTAGCCGAGATCGGCGTCACGGCGGCGCGTGGCGACGATGCGGCGCGTGATGAGCAGGAGGGCGCGCTTGTGCGGCTCGCCCTTCGCGCGCTTGGCTGCGTCGGCCGCACCGTCCTCGTCGGCGGCCGCGAGACGCTGCACGAGCGCGGTCAGGGCGGCGCTCGGCGGCGTCGTCTCCTCCGCGAGGGTCAGCGTCTTCGCGATGCGCCCGGCAGAGTTCGCGAGGCCCAGGAGCACGTGCTCCGCGGCGATTCCCGCGGCCTTCTTGGTGACGGATGCCGTGACGAAAGGGTTCCCGTCGCGGTCGCCGCCGACCCACGTGCCGAGGCGCACGAACGGGCGCACGATCGGCGCGCGGCTGCCCGCCGCCGGCCCCTGCAGCGCGTCGTCGACGCGGCGGTACACGTGCGGGACGGCGGTGTAGAGCGTCTCGTCGAAGACCGCCATGATGGCGCGGACCTCGTCGACGGGGGTCGGCTTCTCGGCGCGCAGCGGCGCCGTGCGCCACAGCGTGTCGATCTCTTCGAGCATGCGCCGCTCGGCGCGGCGCTCGTCGGCGCCGCCCTGCAGCGACGCGTCGTGCTCGCTCAGGAGCTTCACGAGGCGGCGGATGCTCGTCGACACTGCGCGCCGGCGCGCCTCCGTCGGGTGCGCCGTGAAGACGGGGTGGAACCGGAGGTTCTGGAGGCGCCGCAGAGCCGTGTCGTCGCCGACCTCGGCGGCCAGGTGCACGAAGGCCGCGGCGACCGAGTCGGCGGCATCCTCCTTGTCGGGCCGCCCGTCGCGCTCGCGCAGCACGCGCACGCGCTGGTGTTCTTCGGCGAGGTTCACGAGGTGGAAGTACACCGTGAAGGCCCGGGCGACCTCGTCGGCCCGCGCGATCGAGAACGACTCGGCGATCACCGCGGCGCGCTCGAACGCCTCCGCGGACTCGTCGGTGTAGGCCGCGATCGTCGCCTGCCGCAGACGCTCGACGTCCTCGTACAGGCCGGGGGAGCCGCTCTCCCGCAGGACGCGCCCGAGGAGCGCGCCGAGCATGCGCACATCGGCGCGCATGCGCTCGGGCAGCTCCTGCTCGGCCTCGTAGCGCCCGACGAGGTCGATGGCTTCGGTGCGGGTCAGTTCAGGCATCCCTCAACGGTAATGCCCGCCTGTTTCGGTTTTGTCACGCGTTACGATGGTCCATGGTGTGCCGGGAAGCCTGGTCGGCGTCTTCGCTCCCGACCCCGAAAGAAGAGGCATGAGCCTGCTCCGTTCCGACCGCTTCCCCGCCGTCGTCCTCCTCGCCGCCGCCGCGATCGGCCTCGTCGTCGCCAATACCGGCGCGCACGACGCGGTGGATGTCGCGATGCACGTCCACCTCGGCATCCCCGGCCTGTTCGATCTGTCGATCGAGCACTGGATCAAGGACGGGTTGCTCGCCGTCTTCTTCTTCGTCGTCGCCGTCGAGCTGCAGTTCGAGCTGACGAGCGGGGAGCTGAACTCGGCCCGCAAGGCCACGCAGCCCGCAATCGCGGCGGCCGGCGGCATCCTCGTGCCGATCCTCGTGTTCGTGCTGTTCGCCGCCGGCACGGACAGCGTGTCGGGCTGGCCCGTGCCGACCGCGACCGACATCGCGTTCGCGCTCGGCGTGCTCGCCGTCTTCGGCCGCGGACTGCCGCCGGCGCTGCGGATCTTCCTGCTCGCCCTCGCGATCCTCGACGACATCGTCGGGATCGTGTTCATCGCGGTGCTGTTCACGACCGGCGTGAATGTCGGCATGCTCGCGCTCGCAGCGGTCGGGGTCGTCGTCTTCGGCATCCTGAGCCGCCAGCTGGACACGCGGGCGCGGCGCCCGATCGCGGTCGCGCTCGTCGTCGTCGCGGTGCTCACGTGGGCCTTCGTCTACGCGTCGGGCGTGCATGCGACGATCGCCGGGGTCGCGCTCGGCCTCGCGATGGCCCAGCAGCCCGCGCTCCGGGCACGGCACGCGCTCGAGCCGTGGGTGAACGGGCTCGTGCTGCCGCTGTTCGCCTTCTCGGCGGCGCTCGTCGCGATCCCCGCGGTATCGCCGTCGCAGCTGCAGCCGGCCTTCTGGGGGATCGCCGTCGCGCTGCCGCTCGGCAAGCTCGTCGGCATCTCGCTGTTCGGCTGGGTCGCGCTGCGTCTCGGCCGGGAGAAGGGCGCCGCCCCGCCGCTGCCGTTCGCCGATCTCCTCGCCGCGGGCGCGCTCGGCGGCATCGGCTTCACGGTGTCGCTCCTCCTCGGCGAGCTCGCGTTCGCGGGCGACGCGCTGCTGCGCGACGAGGCGATCCTGGGCGTCCTCGCCGGATCCGTCGTGGCCCTCGTGATGGCGAGCGTGCTCGTGTCGGTGCGCGCGGCGCACTACCGGCGCCGCGCGCGGTCGGGGGAGCCGGCCTTCCAGGGACCGATCGAGAAGGAGGCGCAGGCATGACGGAGGCGAGCGAGGCGGCGGCCGATCCGGTCTGCAGTGTCGATCCACTGCGAGAGGCCGCCGACACGATGCGTGCGGTGCGGGAGCGGTGTGTCTGGTCGCAGCGCATCACCCACGACGACCTCGTGCCCTACCTCGTGGAGGAATCGGCGGAGCTCATCGACGCGGTCGAGTCCGGCACGCGCTCGGATCTCCGCGAGGAGCTCGGTGACCTCCTCTGGCAGGTGCTGTTCCACGCCGCGGTCGCCGCGGAGGATCCGGAGGATCCGTTCACGATCGACGACGTGGCATCCGGTCTCGTCGAGAAGATGGTGCGGCGACATCCGCACGTCTTCGCCGACGCCGTCGCGACGACGCCGGAAGAGGTGCTCGTGCACTGGAACGCGGCGAAGGCCGCGGAGAAGCGCCTGCGGCGGTCGGTGCTCGACGGCGTCTCGCCGCACATGCCATCGCTCGCGCTCGCGCAGAAGATGCTCGGGCGCGCCGCCCCGCTCGGAGTCACCCGCTCCGGCGGTGCCGCGCCGACGCCCGAGTCCGAGGCGGAGCTCGGCGAGGCGCTGATCGGGCTCACCGCGCTCGCGCGCGAGCGCGGGTGGGATGCCGACCGCGCGCTCCGCGGCGCAATCCGCACCCTCGAGGCCGACGTGCGCGCGGCGGAGAGATCCTAACTCCTTCGGTTCGCCGCGCCGGGGCCCATGCGATCGTCCCCACGGCGCTGACGGCGTCGGATCGAAGGAGTTCTGCACAGTACCCGTCGCCTCCGGCGCGACGGGTACCTGAAACGGCGACCTGGAATACTGGACCGGTGCCCTCCGTGAACCCGCCGCGCGGCATGCGCGACTTCCTCCCCGCCGACAAGGCCCGCCGTGAGCGTGTGCTCGCCGTGATCCGTGAGCGCTATCGTGCGCACGGCTTCGACGAGATCGAGACCCCCGTCATGGAGGATTACGACCGCCTCCACGCCGGGATCGGCGGCGACAACGAGAAGCTGGCGTTCAACGTCCTCAAGCGCGGGCTGGATGCCGAGGCCGTCGTCGCTGCGTCCGACGGCCCTGCGCGGCTCGCGGATCTGGGCCTTCGCTACGACCTGACCGTGCCGCTCGCGCGGTTCTATGCGACGCACCGGGCTCAGCTGCCCACGGTGTTCCGCTCCATCCAGATGGCGCCGGTGTGGCGCGCGGAGCGCCCGCAGAAGGGGCGTTACCGACAGTTCGTGCAATGCGACATCGACATCATCGGCGACGCGACGGGGCGCGCCGAGGCAGAGCTCATCGTCGCGACGCTCGACGCGGTCGATGCGCTGGGGCTCGAGGGCGCGACCGTGCGCATCAACGACCGCCGTGCGCTCGACTGGATGCTCGGCCGCTTCGGTTTCGGCTCCGACGAGCGCCCGGGCGTGCTCATCACGATCGACAAGCTCGACAAGATCGGTCCCGACGGGGTCGTCGCCGAGCTCCGGGAGCGCGGGGCGTCGACGGAGGCCGTCGATGCGTTCGAGGCGTTCCTCCGCCGCCCGCAGACGCTCGAGCTGCGCGCTTTCGGCGCGGCCGCGATCCGCGCGGCTCTGCCCGACGGCGCGCCCGACGAGATCGTCGACGACCTGGTCGCCCTCGGCGACGCGGTCGGGGCGGCCCGCGGCGTCCCCACGTCGTCCGCCACGCTGCCGCTCGCCTTCGACCCGTTCCTCGTCCGCGGCATGGGCTACTACACCGGCACGATCTTCGAGCTCGCCCACCCGAGCGTCGACTACTCGCTCGGCGGCGGAGGCCGCTACGACGGCATGATCGGCCGCTTCCTCGGGCAGGACGTCCCCGCCGTCGGGTTCTCGATCGGCTTCGAGCGGATCGTCGATCTCATCGAGGAGCGCGCGGATGCCGCGGCATCCGCGATCGTCCTCGTCCACGATCGGGACGTGCCGGTCGCCGAGCTCGCCGCGGTCAAAGCCGCCCTCGTCGCCGGGGGTTCGCGCGTGCGCCTCGAGCAGCGCACGAAGAACCTCAAGGCCCTGCTCGAGCGCGCTGCCGCCGACGGCTACACGGCGTTCGCGACGGTCGCCGCGGGGCAGAGCGCCGCGGATCTCGAGGTCAAGCCGCTCGGCTGAGGGCTGCGCGCGTCGGCGTCGCCGGACAAGCCGTTGCCGGCGGATGCCGACATCCGCGTGCCGTCACCCGTCGTTCATCTTCGCGCGGTGAACTCGGTTCGTGGCTCGTCACACGATCCCGCGCGCGCCGGCCCTCGTCGCCGTCGTCGGCGCGGGCGCGCTCGCGATCGGGGGAGCGGCCCGATTCGTCCTCGTCCGTCAGGCCGCCGTCGCCCGCCGCCGGATCGGCAAGCCCCTCGGCGAGGTCGCCCTCGACGCGGACCGCGTCTGGCGTCCGAAGCGCGGCGGATCGGCGATTCAGCTGCTGATGGTCGGCGATTCGATCGCGGCAGGTCTGGGTGCCGAGCGCCCGAAGGACGTCCTCGGGGCGCGCATCGCGAAGAGCGTCGGCGGATTCCTCCAGCGGCCGGTCCATCTGCGGACAGCGGCGCACGTCGGGGCGGAGTCCCAGGACCTCGCGCGTCAGATCGACCGGCTGCCCGTGGCGTATCGCCCCGACGTCGCCGTCGTCATCGTCGGCGGGAACGATGTCACGCACCGTGTGCCTGTCGGGGCCGCGGCGGCGCAGCTGGAGGACGCGATCACGCGTCTGCGCGCCCGCGGCGCGGAGGTCGTGGTCGGCACCTGTCCGGATCTCGGCGCCCTCCGCGCGGTGCCCCAGCCGCTGCGGAGCCTCGGCGCGCAGGCGTCTCGACAGCTCGCCCGTGCGCAGGCGGGAGCGGCGCTGCGCGCGGGCGCGCGCGTCGTCTCGCTGCGACGCGCCGTCGGTCATCTGTTCGTGGCGAACCCCGACGACATGTTCAGCATCGATCGGTTCCACCCGAGCGCTCTCGGCTACCGCCGCACCGCCGACGCGCTCGCGCCGGAGGTCGTCGCCGCGCTCGCGGGGGCGATGGTGACGCCCGCGACGACGCCCGCGACTCCGCCGGCGACACCGCTCGTATCCAGGAGGAATCGACATTCCCCGGCGTCGCCGGTGGCGCGGGCGACCCCGCAGGCGCAGAATGCACCCATGACCCTCCACGTGCGCACGACCCTCCCCAAGAACGGCCCCGCGACGGCGATCGAGCTGACCGACGCGCAGGTGGAGGAGCTCGGCGGCGGCAAGCGTGCCGCCGTCGTCGTCCGCATCGGCGCTCGCGAGGCACGGCTGCGGCTCGGCGTCATGGGCGGAAAGAACCTGATCGGCATGTCGAAGGCCGCCCGGGCCGAGCTCGGCGTCGAGATCGGCGACACCGTCGAGGCATCCATCGAGGTGGATGCCGCGGAGCGCGAGATCACCGTTCCGGACGACCTCGCCGCCGCTCTCGACGCGGCCGGCGTGCGTGCGGCGTTCGACGCGCTCGCACCGTCTCGGCGCAAGGAGGTCGTCCGCGGAGTCGCGGAGGCGAAGCAGGCCGCGACCCGCGAGCGCCGCATCGCGGCGGCGGTCAGCTCGTTGGGGTGAGGCCCCCGGCATCCGTGACGCGCTTCTTCTCACGCACGTAGACCTCGCGGCGCACGCGCGCCACGACCGCACCCGACGCGTCGGTGATGTCGGTCTCGAACCACTCGAGCACCTTCGCCCCGCCCCGGGCCCGTTCGCGGATGTCGGCGACCGTCTCACGCGGCACGGCGAAGCGGGCCGTGAGCACTCCGCGGCCCGGCGTCACGAACTCGATCTCGCCCCGCGTGTCCCACACCACATAGTCGCGGCCGAGTTGATGCATCACGAGCATGAAGAAGTACGGGTCGGTCATCGCCGACATCGACCCGCCGAACGCGGTCTTGACGTAGTTGCGCGTCAGCAGATTGACGTGCAGCTCGACCGTCGCCTCCGTCCAATCGTCCGCGAACCGGCGCACGCGGATGCCGCTGAAGAGGTTCGGAGCCCACAGGCTCATGCCGATCGCGAGGCGCCGGGGGGTCATACGCATCGCGCCAGTGTGGCGAGTGACCCGCGGGCACGCGAGTCGTTTGTCGGGCATCCACAAGCCGCCGAGTGCATCGGCTGCTCACGAGTGCGCCGGACCTCCACGGTGAATGACCAGCGTTCTCGGCGCGAATCGGCGTTCTCGACGCTGACGGGTGCGCGCCCGACCGGTTGACGGGGCCGCGCGCGCCCGGTTGGCTGGCGACATGCCTCAGCTCAGCGCGGATGCCGCGGATGCCGTCGACCGCTACCTCGTCGAGACGCTCGTCGGGCACGACGACGACCTGGATGCCGCGGTCGCGGCCCAGCGCGTGGCGGGGATGCCGGCGATCGAGGTGGCGCCGACCGGCGGCAAGCTCCTGCACCTGCTCGCGCGGGCGACCGGGGCGCGCCGGGTGCTGGAGGTCGGCACCCTCGGCGGGTACTCGACGATCTGGCTGGCGCGCGCGCTGCCCTCCACCGACTCCGAGGCGCGCGTCGTCACGATCGAGGCAGAGCCCGCGCACGCGGCCGTGGCGCGCGCGAGCATCGATCGGGCGGGCGTCGGGGAGCGCGTCGAGATCCGTGTCGGCCGCGGTGCGGATGTGCTTCCCACCCTCGTGGGCGCGCCGCCGTTCGACCTCGTCTTCATCGATGCCGACAAGGAATCGAACACCGTCTATCTCGACTGGGCCGCGCGGCTCTCCCGGCCCGGCGCGCTCGTCGTGGTCGACAACGTCGTGCGCTCGGGCCGGGTCGCCGATCCCGACGACGACAGCGCCCAGGTGGAGGGGGTGCGTGCCGGCCTCGCGATGCTGCGCGAGGATCCGCGGTTCGACGCGACGGCGATCCAGACCCTCGACGCGAAGGGCTGGGACGGCATCGCGGTCGCCCTCGTCACCGGGGCCTCACCCGTCGAAGCGGGTTGATCCGGCCCGGGGCCTGCGATCGCGGCATCCGCATCACTATGCTCGAACCTGGACCGACGACGCTCCGAGATCCATCCTCCACAAGCAAGGAGTCCCCTGTGGCACTGATCGAGGCTGTAGGCGCACGCGAGATCCTGGATTCGCGTGGCAACCCGACCGTCGAAGTGGAGGTGCTCCTCGACGACGGCATCGTCCAGCGCGCGGCCGTCCCCTCCGGCGCATCCACCGGCGCATTCGAGGCGTACGAGCTGCGCGACGGCGACAAGAGCCGCTACGGCGGCAAGGGCGTGCTCAAGGCCGTGAACGCCGTCATCGACGAGCTCGGCCCCGCGATCGAAGGGGTGGATGCCAGCGAGCAGCGCATCATCGACGAGATCCTCATCGCGACGGACGGCACCGAGAACAAGTCGCGCACCGGCGCGAACGCGATCCTGGGCGTGAGCCTCGCGGTCGCCAAGGCCGCGGCCGACGCCGCCGATCTGCCGCTGTTCCGCTACCTCGGCGGCCCGAACGCGCACGTTCTGCCCGTGCCCCTGTTCAACGTGATCAACGGCGGCGAGCACGCCGACAACGGCATCGACTTCCAGGAGTACTTCCTCGCCCCGATCGGCGCCGAGACGTACGCCGAGTCGCTGCGCTGGGGCACCGAGGTGTACCACGTCCTCAAGGGCGAGCTGAAGGCCGCGGGCTTCAACACGGGCCTCGGCGACGAGGGCGGCTTCGCGCCCGACCTGCCGAGCAACCGCGAGGGCCTCGACTTCCTGATCAAGGCGATCGAGAAGGCCGGCTTCACGCCCGGCAAGGACATCGGCGTGGGCCTGGACGTCGCCGCGACGGAGTTCTACAAGGACGGCGTCTACACCGTCGAGGGCAAGGCGTGGTCGGCGGAGAAGTTCACCGACTACTTCGCCGACCTCGTCGCGAACTACCCCGTCGTGACGATCGAGGACGCGCTCGCCGAGGACGACTGGGATGCCTGGAAGCACCTCACCGACGCCATCGGCGACAAGGTGCAGCTCGTGGGCGACGACCTGTTCGTCACGAACCCCGTCCGCCTGCAGAAGGGCATCGACCTCGGGGTCGCCAACGCGCTCCTGGTCAAGGTGAACCAGATCGGCACGCTGTCCGAGACGCTCGACGCGATCGCTCTCGCGACGCAGAACGGCTACCGTTCGATGCTCTCGCACCGTTCCGGTGAGACGGAGGACACGACGATCGCCGACCTCGCCGTCGCCGTCAACGCCGGCCAGATCAAGACCGGCGCGCCCGCCCGCAGCGAGCGCGTCGCGAAGTACAACCAGCTGCTGCGCATCGAGGAGGAGCTCGGCGATGCCGCGGTCTTCGCCGGCCGCGCGGCCTTTCCCCGTTTCAAAGGTTGAGGCCCGTTTCAAAGGTTGAGGCCCGTTTCAAGGGCTGAGGCGCGTTTCGCGGGATGATCCGCGCGTCCGCCGCGTAGGCTGGACGGTATGACGAGAGAGGGAGCCGGGCGCCATGCGCCGGCTCCCTCTTCTCGTGCCGGGGCGCCGGTGGGGGAGGCCGGACCGGCGCGCCGTGTCGACGTGCGGGAGTGGGCCGGCGGCATCCGGTTCACGGCGTTCACCGGGATCATGCTGGGACTCGTGGTCCTGGCGGTGTTCGTGCTCGTGCCGTCGGTCGGGGTGTACGTGTCGCAACGCCAGCAGATCGCGGCGCTCGAGCAGTCGGTGACGCTGACCTCCGACCAGGTCGCGCAGCTGGAACAGCAGAAGGAGCGCTGGGCCGACCCCGCCTATGTCACGTCGCAGGCGCGTGCCCGGCTGTACTACCGCTATCCCGGCGAGGTGGTGTACCTCGTGGACGACGACCTGCCGGCCTCATCGCTCCCGCCCGACCAGCTGCCCGTGAGCGACGACGTCACCGAGACACGCTCGAACTGGATGTCGCAGCTCGTCCGGTCGGTGGCGTGGGCGGGGCTCACGCAGACGACTGTCGGGCCGGGGGAGACCACGGGCGACACTCCGGCAGGCTGACGCGGCATCCGCGTTCCGCGCGCGGTCGACCCAGCCCCTCGTCAGGCGGCCCCGGTACGCTGGATGACGTGCCGCACCCGACTCTCAGCCCCGCGACCGACCGCGACCTCGAGGTCATGCGCGAGCAGCTCGGCCGCCCGATGCGCGGCGTCGTCGGGATCGCGGCGCGCTGCGCGTGCGGCAATCCGACCGTCGTCGCGACCGAGCCGCGGCTCCCGGACGGCACGCCCTTCCCGACGTTCTACTACCTGACGCATCCGGGCGCGACGGCGGCGATGTCGGCGCTCGAGGCGGGGCAGGTCATGCCCGAGTTCGCGGCGCTGCTGGCGGAGGACACCGCCGTCGCCGAGGCGTATGCCGCCGCCCACAACGCGTACCTCTCCGACCGCGCCGTGTACGGCGAGGTCGAGGAGATCGCCGGTATCTCCGCGGGTGGCATGCCGACCCGTGTGAAGTGCCTGCACGCGCTCGCGGGGCACGCGCTCGCGGCCGGTCCCGGGGTCAATCCCATCGGCGATCTCGCGCTCGCGCGCGGAGACTGGTCGCCCGAGCGGTGCACCTGCGCCGACCCGGGCTCGGATCTGCCGCAGGGGTCTGCATGACACAGCGCCGACGAGGGCTCCGCCGCATCGCGCTGACGCTCGTCGTCGGCGCGCTCGTCGCGGGGGTCGGCGCCGCGCCGGCGCCGACCCCCGCGACGGCGGGCGCCGTGGGAAGCGTCGCCGCGGCGGGTGTCGGGGCTCCGATGGTCGATCCGACGCCGTCGCCCACGCCCGGAGCAGACCCCGCCCGGGCCGCCGAGTACTGGCTCGACGAGTACGGAGTGCGCAGCGCCTGGGCCACGACGCGCGGCAAGGGGCAGACGATCGCGATCATCGACACCGGCATCGGGCGTGGGCCGGTCGAGTTCGCGGGGGCGGTGACGGGCGGCGCGGACTTCTCGGGCGTCGGCGCGTCGGACGGGCGCAAGCCCGTCGGCGCGGTCGACGGCAACCACGGCAGCTGGGTCGCGTCACTCGCTGCCGCGCGGGGGACCGGCGCCGACACGGGCATGATCGGGGTGGCACCCGAGGCGAGCCTCTTGTCGATCTCGATCGGCTTCGGCGCCTCCTCCTCGGTGCCGTTCGTGCAGCAGGTCGCCGATGCGATCCGCTGGGCGGTCGACCACGATGCCGACGTCATCAATCTGTCGTTCACGACGAACACCCTCACGTGGGACCCCTCGTGGGACGACGCGTTCCTCTATGCCTTCTCGCACGACGTCGTCGTCGTCGTCGCGGCGGGCAACAAGGGGAGTGGCACCGACGAGGTCGGCGCTCCCGCGACGATCCCGGGCGTCCTCACCGTCGGCGGGGTCTCGCGCAGCGGCGCGGCGAGCGAAGAGGCATCCACGCAGGGCATCACGATCGGCATCTCGGCGCCCAGCGAGGAGCTGCTCGGGGTCTCGGCCGACGGGCAGCTCGTGCAGTGGAACGGCACGAGCGGCGCGGCCCCGATCGTCGCGGGCATCGCCGCTCTCGTGCGGGCAGCCCATCCCGACATCGACGCCGACAACGTCATCAACCGCATCATCCGCACCGCGCGCCCTGCCGCCGGGGCGACCGCCGTGCCCGACCCGAAGTACGGCTACGGACTCGTGGATGCCGCGGCCGCCGTCACCGCGGACGTCGCCTCGGTCGATGCCAACCCGATGGGCGATCTCGCCGAGTGGATCCGCCTCTACCGCCGAGCCGACGTCGGCCCGGCGCCGCAGCCCACGGCATCTCCGGTCACCCTCCCGGATCTGCCGGCGGCGGATCCCGCGCCGGTGACGTCGCCGCTGCCGCCGAACGCGGACACGCTGCGGTACGGGACGGTGCCGCTCGGAGGGGTCACGCTGGCCGCTATACTGGTGGCGCTCGGCGTCACTGCTGCTGCCCGGCGCATCAGATCGGAGCGCGCACGTCCTCCGAGCCGTTGATTCAAGGAGTTCTTCCACCTGTGAGCCACACAGCGTCCAGCACTGCCGTTCCCGCTGCCGGTCCGGCCGTGCCCAAGATCCTCGTCGTCGGTGGCGGATACGCCGGCTTCTACACCGCATGGAAGCTCGAGAAGCACCTGCGCAAGGGCGAGGCCGAGGTCACGGTCGTCGACCCGCTGCCCTACATGACCTACCAGCCGTTCCTGCCCGAGGTCGCCGCCGGCGAGATCGAAGCGCGGCACGCCGTCGTGGGCCTACGTCGTCACCTCAAGAAGACGCGCGTCATCACGGCGAAGGTGACCGGCATCGACCACGCGAATCGTACGGCGACGATCACACCCGATCAGGGCGAGCCGTGGCAGGAGAGCTACGACCAGATCGTCGTGACGGCCGGCGCCGTGTCGCGCACGTTCCCGATCCCGGGCATCGCCGACAACGCGATCGGCCTGAAGACGATCGAGGAGGCCGTCGCCGTCCGCGACCGCATCCTCACGAACTTCGACCGCGCGGCCAATCTCCCGGCCGGGCCCGATCGTGATCGCCTGCTGACGGTCGTCGTGGTGGGTGGCGGCTTCGCGGGTATCGAGGTGTTCGCCGAGATGCGCGCCCTCGCCTCCTCGCTCCTGAAGCTCTACCCGCAGCTGCGCTTCGAGGACACGCATTTCCACCTCGTCGAGGCGATGGGCCGCATCATGCCCGAGGTGTCGCTGAAGACGAGCGAATGGGTGCTGAAGGACCTCGCCAAGCGCGGCGCGAACGTGCACCTCGACACGCAGGTCACCGGTGCCGTGGACGGCAACGTGGAGCTGTCGACGGGCGAGGTCATCCCGACCGACCTCATCGTGTGGACCGCGGGTGTCATGGCGAACCCGACCGTCGTGCGCGGCAGCGACCTGCCCGTCGAAGAGCGCGGTCGCATCCGTGCGCGTGCCGACCTCCGCGTGGGCTCTGCCGACGATATCGTCGACGGCGCCTGGGCAGCGGGCGACGTGGCGGCGGTTCCGGATCTCACCGGCAAGGGCGTGGGCGGCTACTGCGTGCCGAACGCTCAGCACGCGGTGCGACAGGCCAAGCTGCTCGCGAAGAACCTCGTGGCCGTGCTGCGCGGCGAGGTTCCGCGCGAGTACATCCATCACAACCTGGGTGCGGTGGCAGGTCTCGGTCTCTACAACGGCGTGTTCCAGTCGGGCAACATCGCGCTGAAGGGCTTCGTCGCGTGGTGCGCGCACCGCGGCTACCACGGCCTGGCCATGCCGTCGTGGGAGCGCAAGTGGCGCGTGATCGGCGACTGGTGGCACAACTTCTGGCTCGATCGCGACAACGTGTCGCTGCAGACGGTGCAGAACCCGCGCTACGTCTTCGAGGAGTTCGCCGCGCGTCCGCGCCCGGCGGCCGCTGCTCCGGCTGCCCCCACCGCTCCGGCTGCTCCCGCGATCGACCCGAAGTCGGTCGCGGCCGAGAAGTCCGGTGCCGCGCCCGCCGCCGAGCCCGTCGCGGAGGAGACTCCTGCGAAGAAGGCGCCCGCGAAGAAGGCTCCGGTCAAGAAGGCGCCCGCGAACAGCGCCTCCGCCTGACCGGCGAAGACCGATCGAACCCCCGCCGCGTCGCCGCACGGTGGGGGTTCGTCGCGTCTCGCCCGGTAGCCTGGCACGCAGGCCCCCGTAGCCCAATGGCAGAGGCAGGCGACTTAAAATCGCTCCAGGTGTGGGTTCGAGTCCCACCGGGGGTACACAATCGACCCCATCCCCGTCCCGCCGTCGGAAAGGCTGTCCCGGACGCCGTGTACTCCCTGCTGCTCGCCATCATCTACATCGCCTTCGTCAGCCTCGGTCTGCCCGACTCGCTCCTCGGCGCCGGATGGCCCGTCATGCAGGAGAGCCTGGACGTCCCCGTCGGCTTCGCCGGCATCGTCACGATGATCATCGCGAGCGGCACGGTCCTCTCGAGCCTCGCGTCCGAGCGCCTCACCCGCCGCTTCGGCGCGGGCCTCGTCACCGCCGTCAGCGTCGCGATGACCGCCGCCGCCCTGTTCGGCTTCTCCACCTCGGGGGAGTTCTGGATGCTCTGCCTCTGGGCGATCCCCTACGGACTCGGTGCGGGCGCGGTGGATGCCGCCCTCAACAACTACGTCGCCCTGCACTACGCGGCCCGCCACATGAACTGGTTGCACAGCTTCTGGGGCGTCGGCGCCTCGATCAGCCCGTTCATCATGAGCTACGCCATCACCTCCGGCCTGGGCTGGTCGGGCGCATACCTCATCGTGGGCGTCACCCAGTCGATTCTCACCTTCGTCCTCCTCGTGAGCCTGCCGCTGTGGGGCAAGGTCAACACCGTCGTCGCTCCGGCCGCGGCGCCGGATGCCGACGCGGTTCCGGATGCCGCGGAGGCGCCGGCCGGCAAGGGCAGCGCACACGTCTCCCTCGCGACGGCCCTCCGCATCCCCGGTGTGAGGCTCATCCTCGCGGCGTTCTTCGCCTACTGCGCGCTGGAGAGCACCTCCATCCTCTGGGCCTCGACCTACCTCGCCGAAGAGCGCGCCGTCGACCCGGCCACCGCCGCGGCGTTCGGCTCGCTCTTCCTCCTCGGCATCACCGCGGGACGCTTCCTCGCCGGCTTCGTCGCCGACCGGGTGGGAGACCGGCAGCTCATCCGCGGCGGATTCGTCGCGGTCGGGGTCGGCGCGCTCATGCTCGCGCTGCCGCTTGAGACCAACGTCGTCGCCCTCGCCGGCCTCGTCATGGCGGGCCTCGGCTCGGCCCCGATCTACCCGGCGATCATCCATTCCACACCGGTCAACTTCGGCAGGCGCAACTCGCAGGCGATCATCGGCATCCAGATGGCTGCGGCGTACGCGGGATCGACCCTCGCCCCGCCGCTCTTCGGTGCACTGTCGGCGTGGGCGGGGCTGTGGATCCTGCCGCTGTTCCTCCTCGTCCTCGTCGCGCTCGGCCTCGCGATGTCGGAGCGTCTCAACCGGATGGTCACGCGGCGCACCGTGTGACCATCCGTGGGGCTCGGCGCGTCCGCGCTCGACGGGCGGGCGCTGCGCCGGCTGGTACCGGTCGGCCAATCCGAATCCCGCCCGGCACCGAACGATCTGTGACGCCGGCAGATCCGGCCGGGGCGGAGTCGCGATATGGGTGAGGCACGGAGACGACGACGCGTCGGGCTCTGGGCGTGGGCGGCCGTGTCGGGGATCGTCAGTGCGGCCGTGTTCCTCGCTGTCGCCGAGGCGCTCGCGCTGCTCTTCGGCGCGGGCGGCAGCCCGATCCTCGCGGTCGGCGGGTTCGTCATCGACATCGTGCCGCAGCCGTTCAAAGAGTTCGCGATCGCGACGTTCGGCGAATACGACAAGCTCGCGTTGATCGCCGGTCTCGCACTCGCGGTGGTGATCGCGTCGGCGATCGCCGGCATCCTGCAGGCAGTGAGACCGCCGCTCGGCGTCATCGCGCTCGCTGTCGCCGGGGTCCTCTCGGTCGCCGCGATCGTCACCCGCACGGGTGCGACGGTGCTCGTCGCGGTCCCGGCGGTCGCCGGCACCGTCGCCGGGGCGCTCCTGCTGGCGTCCCTCGGCCAGCACGTGCGCGGTTGGCAGGATACCGCGTCAGCGCCCGCCGATCCCGCCGCAGACGCACCGTCCGCCCCGGCCGTGCCGCCCGCGTCCGTTCCGGAGAACCCGGCGGCGCCGAGGAGCCCCGCCGCGATGAACCGCCGGGCGTTCTTCCGCACGACGGCGATCGCGGGGGCCTCCGCCGTCCTCATCGGCATCGGAGCCCGCATCGTCAGCGCCACCACCTCGTCGATCGCCGCCGTGCGTCAGGCGCTGTCGCTGCCGGCACCGCGATCGAAGGTCACGATCCCCGGCGGGGCGGAGCTCGACATCCCCGGCATCTCTCCGCTCATCACGCCGAACGCGGACTTCTACCGGGTCGACACGGCGCTGACGGTCCCGGCGGTCGACCCGTCCACCTGGCGCCTCGTGGTCGACGGCATGGTCGATCAGCGCGTCGACATCGGCTTCGACGACCTCGTCGCGATGGGTCTCGATGAGTACGCCGTGACGATGACGTGCGTCTCCAACGAGGTGGGCGGGAGCCTCCTCGGCAACGCGATCTGGCTCGGCGTCCCGGTGCGCGACGTCCTGGCGCTCGCCGGACCGCAGCCGGGCGCCGACATGGTGCTCTCGCGCAGCGTCGACGGCTTCACGGCATCCACTCCTCTCGAGGCGCTGACGGACGACGGTCTCGACGCGATCCTCGCGGTGGGGATGAACGGCGAGCCGCTGCCGCTCGAGCACGGGTTCCCGGTGCGGATGGTCGTGCCGGGGCTCTACGGGTACGTGTCGGCGACGAAGTGGATCACAGAGCTGAAAGTGACGACGTTCGACGCCGACGAGGCGTATTGGACGCCCCGCGGCTACAGCGCCAAGGCGCCGATCAAGCTCTCCTCCCGCATCGACACCCCGACGTCGGGCGCCCCGGTGAAGACCGGTAAGGTCGCGGTCGCCGGCGTCGCGTGGGCGCAGCCCGTGGGAGTCGAGCGTGTCGAGGTGAACATCGACGACGCCGGCTGGCGGCCCGCGACCCTGTCGACCGCGATCAACGACGATACGTGGGTGCAGTGGTTCGTCGAGTGGGATGCCGCGCCGGGAACGCATTTCCTGTCGGTGCGGGCGGTCGACAAGCGCGGCACGACGCAGGTCGAGGAGCGCGCCCCGATCGCGCCCGACGGATCGACGGGCTGGCAGCGAATCCTCGTCACGGTGCAGTAACTGGATACGGGCGGCGTCGCGCCTGACGCCGCGTCCCCGTACGGCTGAGACCCGGTCTCGCTCTAGGCTGGTGCCACCCGTGCGAAGGAGCTGCCCATGAGCGTCGATCTGCTCGCCCCGCCGTCCGCCGTGCCGGCGGAACCCTGGACGCATCCCGAGGCGTATTGGCGGGGCCGCACGGCGGCGATTGCGAGCCTCTCCGGCCCCGTCGCCACGATCGATCTCGACGCTCTCCGCCACAACGCGCTCGACCTCGTCGTTCGCTCGAGCGGCGTGCCGATCCGCGTCGCGTCGAAGTCCATCCGCGTGCGGGAGGTGCTGGATGCCGCGCTGACGCTGCCGGGCTACCGCGGCATCCTCGCGTTCACGCTGCCCGAAGCGCTGTGGCTCGCGGAGACCTACGACGACATCGTGCTCGGCTATCCGAGTGTCGACCGCGACGCCCTCGCGGCGCTCGGCGCGAGCGCCGACAAGGCCTCCCGCATCACGCTCATGATCGACGACCTCGCGCAGCTCGACCTCGTCGACAACGTGATCGCGCCCGGGCAGCGCCCCGAGATCCGCGTCGCGATCGATGCGGATGCCTCGTGGCGCGCGCCCGTTCTCGGCCACATCGGCGTGCGCCGTTCACCCGTCCATGATCTCGTGGAGGTCGCGCGCCTGGCCCGTGCGGTCGCGGCGCGGCCCGGGTTCCGCCTCGTCGGGCTCATGATGTACGAAGCGCAGATCGCCGGTCAGCCCGACGACACCGGTTCCGGCGACGCCGTCGTCCGCTGGATGCAGCGGCGGTCGACGGACGAGCTGCGGGAGCGCCGCGGCGCGATCGTCGCCGCCGTGCGGAACGTCGTCGACCTCGAGTTCGTGAACGGGGGTGGGACGGGGTCGCTCGAGTACACGGCATCCGACCCCGCCGTCACCGAGACGACCGCCGGGAGCGGCCTGCTCGCCGGTCACCTCTTCGACCTCTACCGCCACTTCTCGCTCGCGCCTGCGGCGGCGTTCGCGCTCGAGGTCGTGCGCCGGCCCGCGGACGACATCGTGACGGTGCTCGGCGGCGGCTGGATCGCCTCCGGTCCGCCCGTCGCCTCCCGGCAGCCGCTGCCGGTCTGGCCCCCTGACCTGAAGACCCTCGGCCGCGAAGGGGCGGGCGAGGTGCAGACACCGCTCGAGGGCGCGGCGGCGCGGACCCTCTCCATCGGCGATCGCGTCTGGTTCCGCCACGCGAAGAGCGGAGAGCTCGCCGAGCGCGTCGACCGGTACCACCTCACGAGCGGCGATCGGATCGTCGGCGAGGCCGCGACCTACCGCGGCGAAGGGAAGAGCTTCCTGTGATGTCCGGTTCCACCCGCCCCGGCGGCACGTGGCAGAACTGGGGACGGACGGAACGCGTCCGCCCCTTGACGGTCGAGTATCCCTCCACGATCGAGGCGGTGCGGCGCGCGGTCCGCTCCGCCGCGCAGCGCGGTCGGCCCATCAAAGCCGTCGGGACGGGGCACAGCTTCAGCGGCATCGCCGTCGCACCCGGCACGCTGCTCGAGCTGACCGAGCTCTCCGGTCTCGTCTCGGTCGACCGCGACCGGCAGCGGGCTCGGTTCCTCGCCGGCACGCGCCTGCACCGCATCCCCGCGCTCCTCGGTCCTCATGGCCTTGCCATGACGAACCTCGGCGACATCGACCGGCAGTCGATCTCGGGCGCCATCTCCACCGGCACGCACGGCACCGGATCGCGCTTCGGCGGCATCGCGACGCAGGTCGTGGCGGCGACCCTCGTGACCGCCGACGGGGAGCTGTTGACCGTGTCCGAGACCGAGAACTCCGACCTGCTGCCGGCGGTCGCGCTCGGACTCGGAGCACTCGGCATCCTCGTCGACGTCACGCTGCAGTGCGTGCCGGCGTTCACGCTCCACGCCGTCGAGCGCCCCGAGCCGCTCGACGAGGTCGTCGACGGGGTCGCGGCCCGGGCGGACGCCGTGGACCACTTCGAGTTCTACTGGTTTCCGCACACCGACGTCGCCCTCACCAAGACGAATGCGCGCGGCACGGCGGATGCCGCGACGAACCCGCTCGGGCGCGTGTCGAAGGTCGTCGACGATGTGCTCGTCGGCAATGTCGTCCATCAGGCGGTCTGCAGCGCCGGGCGGGCGGCTCCCCCCCTCGTGCCCGGCATCAACCGGCTCTCCGCCCGCGTGTGGGGCGATCGTGCGTTCTCCGACGCTTCGCACCGCGTCTTCGCGACGAGCCGCGGCGTACGGTTCCGCGAGATGGAATACGCCGTGCCGATCGAGAGCCTCGCCGAGGCGTTCCGCGGCATCCAGCGTGTCATCGCGGAGCACGACTGGCGCATCGAGTTCCCGATCGAGGTGCGCACGGCGGCGGCCGACGACCTGTGGCTGTCGACCGCGTCGGGGCGCGCGAGCGGCTACATCGCCGTGCACCGCTACTGGAAGGCCGACCCGACCGCGTACTTCGCCGCCGTCGAGGAGGTCATGCTCGCCTTCGGGGGGCGTCCGCACTGGGGCAAGATGCACACGCAGGATGCCGCGTCGCTGCGCACCCGATATCCGCGTTTCGACGACTTCACCGCCCTGCGCGACCGCCTCGATCCCGATCGCCTCTTCCGCAATCCCTACCTCACGCGCGTCCTGGGTGAGTAACGCCTGAGAACCGGGCTCCGCGCATGATCGCAGAGCTGGTGCCGCCGATAGGATGAGCACAGAATCGAGGGGAGTCCCATGGACATGGCGTGGCTGATCCCGGTGCTCATCGTGGTCGCGCTGGTCGTGATCGTCGGCGTGTACCTGTGGGCGACGTACAACTCGCTCGTCGCGCTGAATGTGCGCGTCGACGAAGCGTGGAGCGACATCACGGTGCAGCTGAAGCGTCGAGCCGACCTGCTGCCCAACCTCATCGAGACGGTCAAGGGCTACGCGGCGCACGAGAAGGCGGTGTTCGAGAACGTCACGCGCGCGCGCGCCGAGACGCTCTCGGCCGGTTCTCCCGGTGAAGCCGGCGTTGCGGAAGGACACATGCAGCAGGCGCTGAAGAGCCTGTTCGCGGTCGCCGAGGCGTACCCGCAGCTGCAGGCCAGCCAGAACTTCCTCCAGCTCCAGCAGTCCGTGGTCGACACGGAGGACAAGATCCAGGCGTCGCGTCGCTTCTACAACGGGGGCGTGCGCGAGCTGAACACGAAGATCAAGGTGTTCCCGAACAACATGTTCGCGCGCAGCCTCGGCTTCCACGAGCGGGAGTTCTTCGAGGTGACCGGGGGAGCCGCCATCGCCGAGCCCCCGCGGATCCAGTTTTGACGGACGAGAAGCCTCGACCCTCTCTCCTCGACGCGATCCGCACCAAGACGGTGCGGGGTGAGATCGAGGAGTCGCTGCCGCACGGTCTGCGTGTGACGACCGCCTACGCGTGGCGGTTCGTCGTGATCGCGGTGGCCGCCGGCATCCTCATCTGGCTCGTGATCCAGCTGAAGCTCCTCGTCGTCCCGCTCCTCGTCGCGATCCTCGTGACGGCGCTCCTGTGGCCCGTGTTCACGTGGATGCTCCGGCACCGCGTCCCGCGGTGGGCGGCCATCGTCATCTCGGTGATCGGCACGGTCGCCGTCGTGGGCGGACTTCTCTGGCTCGCGATCTGGCAGATCACGCGGGAGTGGCCGCGTGTCCGCACCCGCACGCTCGAATCGGTCGAGCAGTTCCGCCAGTACCTCATAGACGGGCCGCTCCATCTGACGTCCGACCAGATCGACGGGATGCTCGCGCAGGCCTGGACGTTCATCCAACAGCAGGTCGATCTGCTGTGGTCCGGTGCGCTCGTGATCGGCTCCACGGTGGGCCATGTCGCGACCGGCGCGGTCCTCGCCCTCTTCATCCTGCTGTGCACCCTCGCCGACGGCGCCGGGATCTGGCGCTGGGTCGTGCGGCTCTTCCCGCGCCGCGCACGTGCCGACGTCGACGGCGCCGGTCGTGCGGGGTGGGCGACGGTCGTCACCTACGCGCGCACCCAGCTCCTCGTCGCGACGATCGACGCGATCGGCATCGGTCTCGGTGCGTTCCTGCTCGGCGTGCCGCTCGCGATCCCGATCGGCGTCCTCGTCTTCCTCGGGGCGTTCGTGCCGTTCGTCGGCGCCATCGTCACGGGCACGCTCGCGGTCTTCCTCGCCCTCGTCTACAACGGCCCGTGGATCGCGCTGTGGATGATCGTCGTCGTGCTCGGTGTGCAGCAGCTCGAGGGGCACGTGCTCCAGCCGCTGCTCATGGGATCGGCGGTCAAGGTCCACCCCCTCGCGGTCGTCCTCGTCGTCGCGGGCGGTGCCATGATCGCCGGCATCCCCGGCGCCCTGTTCGCCGTGCCGCTCGCGGCCTTCGTCAACGTCGTCGCGGTCTACCTCTCCACCCGCCACACGCGGGGCGCGCCACCGGGGCCGGGCGACTTCACCGATCGAGATCTCATCTGGAGCACCGTTCCGCGCAGCAGGAGGACCCCCGCGTGACCATCCCCACCGAG
Source organism: Microbacterium sp. (assembly GCF_017305435.1). Lineage (GTDB taxonomy): Bacteria > Actinomycetota > Actinomycetes > Actinomycetales > Microbacteriaceae > Microbacterium. Next base: position 193,244 of record NZ_JAFKIP010000002.1, read on the forward strand.
CCGGCGACCGCGGCCGCCGCCGGCGATCTGCCGGCCATCCCGACGCTCGCGGAGTTCGAGGACGCCGCCGCGGTCCTCCGCGATGTGGTCGTCCGGACGCCGTTCGACGTGTCCGAGCACCTCTCCGAGGTTCTGGGCGCGCCCGTGCACCTGAAGCTCGAGAACCTGCAGCGCACCGGATCGTTCAAGATCCGCGGCGCGACGTACCGCCTGTCGCGCCTCACGGCGGAGGAGCGCGCGCGCGGTGTCGTCGCGGCATCCGCCGGCAACCATGCCCAGGGCGTCGCCCTCGCGGCGCAGAAGCTCGGCATCCCCGCGACGATCTTCATGCCGCTCGGCGTGCCCGTGCCGAAGCTCCTCGCGACGCGCGGCTACGGCGCCGAGGTGGTCCTCGAGGGGGCGACCGTCGAGACGCCGCTGCGGCTCGCGGCCGAGTTCGCCGAGCGGACGGGGGCGGTGCTCATCCACCCGTTCGACCACCGCGACGTCATCATCGGTCAGGGCACGCTGGGCCTGGAGCTGTGGGATGCCGTGGACGACCTCGACACCGTCATCCTCGGCATCGGCGGGGGAGGGCTCATCGCCGGCGTCGCCGCGGCCGTCAAGGCCCGCGCCGCCGCCGAGGGACGCACCGTGCGGGTCATCGGCGTGCAGGCGGAGAACTCCGCCGCCTACCCGTCCTCGCTCGCCGCGGGCGAGCCGCTCACCGTGGAGACGACCCCGACGATCGCGGACGGCATCGCCGTGGCCCGGCCGGGAGATGTGCCCTTCGAGGTCATCAGCCGGCTCGTCGACGAGGTCGTGACGGTCACCGACGACGACATCGCGCGCGCACTGCTGATCCTCCTCGAACGGGCCAAGCAGGTCGTCGAGCCCGCCGGCGCCGTGGGCGTCGCGGCGATCCTCGCCGGGAAGATCCAGGCGACGGGGCCCACCGCCGTCGTCCTCTCCGGGGGGAACATCGACCCCCTCCTGCTCCAGCGCGTCGTCTCGCACGGCCTCGCGGCATCCGGCCGCTACATGTCGCTGCAGATTCCGCTCCCCGATCGCCCCGGCCAGCTCGCACGCGTGTCGGAGCTTCTCGCGATCGCGGGCGCCAACGTCATCGAGGTGCTGCACACGCGCCACGGGCAGGGGCTTCAGATCAGCGAGGTGATCCTCCAGCTGAGCGTCGAGACGCGCGGCGAAGAGCACCGGGCGCACGTGATCCAGGTGTTGGAGTCGGCGGGCTTCACCCCGCGCGTCGTGGAGGACTGAGCCGCCGCTGCCTGCCCCGACAGAGTTTCGGGCGCTTGAGGCGTCTGAATCTCCCTCTCAAGAGTTTCGGGCGCTTGAGGAGTCCGAAACTCTCGCGATCGTCGGATGGCGGCGCGGCGGGCGTGTGGATAAGTTCGGCAACCCGGGCTGTGGCCCGGGAGGATCGGCGAATGAGCCAGATGCCCCGCGTCTTCTCCGTCGCCCACGCGCGTTCGCTCGGCGTTGGCGAAGGACGACTGCGATCTCGGCGCGAGTGGGATCGTCCGTTCCGCGGCCTGCGTGCGACGGCTGAGGCGCAGTGGAGCGACACCGCGGCGTCGCGCGCGCGGGCGGTGGGGTCGGATGCCGTGCTGTGCGGCCCGTCCGCGCTCCGCGCGTGGGGCCATGCACTGCCCGCGCCCGTCGAGGACGACGGCATGCTCCACATCGCCGTGCCGCGGCCCGGTCGCGCGCCCCGCGGGCGGGGCATCGTGGGGTACAGCCTCGGGCTGGATCCCGTGTGCGTGACCGTGTGGCGCGGCATCCCGCTCACCACGCGAGCGCGGACGTGGGTCGATCTCGCCCGAAAGCTGACGCTCGCGCAGCTCGTCGCCGTGGGCGACCGCCTGTGCCTCCCCGAGGCGGACGAGTGCACGCTCCGCGAACTCGAGGTCGCGCTCGCCTGCTCACCGCGGACGCGCGGCGTCGCGGTGGCACGCGAGGCGCTCGCGCTCATCGTGCCCGGGGCCGAGTCCTACCCCGAGTCTGAACTGCGCGTCGCGTTCGAACAGGCGGGGCTCCCGCGCCCCGAGGTCAACGCCGAGATCCGCGACGGTCGGCACTTCTCGGCCCGCGTCGACATGCTGTTCGCGCGGTGGGGTGTCGTGGTCGAGTACGAGGGCGCGCACCACGCCGAGAATCTGCGCCAGTGGCGGCGCGATCTCACCCGGATCGGTGAGCTGCAACGCCTCGGCTACGTCGTGGAACGCGCTCACGCCGGCGACCTGCGCGACCCGGCGGCTCTGATCGCACGCGTGCGGGTGCACCTGGAACGCCGCGGCTGGCGCCCGACCGACACGCACTGACGCGTGGCACGCGTCGCGGCGGGAGTTTCGGACCCCTCAAGCGCCCGAAACTCGCCCGCACGGAGTTTCGGACTCCTGAAGCGTCCGAAACTCGCCCGCCGATGCACGCGCCGGCGGCTACTGGCCGGTGTAGGTGGCGACCTTGACGATCTCGACGGGGATCTCGCGGCCCGTGGGGGCCGTGTAGGACGTCGTGGCGCCCTCGGCGAGGCCGAGGATCGCCGCGCCCAGGGGGGATGCCTCGCTGTAGACGTCGAGCTCGGAGCCCGCGGCGATCTCCCGGCTGCCAAGGAGGAAGACCTCTTCGCCGCCCGCGACGATCGCGGTGACGACGGTGCCGCCCCGGACGATCCCGTCGGCTTCGGGCGCTTCGCCGACCACGGCATCCTTCAGCAGGGCCTGCAGAGTGCGGATGCGCGCCTCCTGCTTGCCCTGCTCGTCCTTCGCGGCGTGGTAGCCGCCGTTCTCCTTGAGGTCGCCCTCTTCGCGGGCCGCCTCGATGCGAGCGGCGATCTCCGTGCGACCCGTCGTCGACAGGTGCTCCAGCTCGGCGGCGAGCCGGTCATAGGCGTCCTGGGTGAGGAAGGTGTCCGTGTTCTCAGCCACGTGTCTTCTCCTAGGTCTCTGCGGTCTGTGCGGTCTGTAGGGGGGTAAACCGAACGCCCCGGCAGGCTGCCGGGGCGCGTGTGTCGGATCAGACTACGGGATCCAGCAGGAGCTCACCAAACCGGTCGTCGCCTCCGCGACGGTCGGGATCGTCTCCGAGAAGCTGCGGCTGTGCGCCGGATCGGCGGGGTACTCGATGACCCGCCAGCCGACGATGCCGTGCTCGGTGTCCTGCGCCTCGAGCGCGCACGTGACGGCCGCGCCCTGCCGGAGGGTCACCTGGAACTGCACCGTGATCGAGTGCGCGTCGACGATCTGGAACCCCGTGGTGTCGATGTCCACGGCATCCATCGATTGCGCGACGGTCGACCAGCCGAAGTATCCGACGATGACGGCCGCGACCGCGCCGAACGCGATCCACGTGCCGCGCCGACTCCGGCGCGAGCGTCCGTAGCGGTCGTCGAGCTCGGCCTGGACCTCGGGGGAGGGCGGCGTGGGCGTCGTCGTGGTCATGTCGCGTTCCGGGGGGGAAAGGGGATTTAGGCTGGACTTCCAGGCTACGCGCTGCGGGCCCGGCACCCGAACCGACGAACCGAGGAACGATGCACATTCTCCCCGCGGGCCTCGCGACCCCCTCGCCCTCGATGACCGTCGACCCCGACGTCGTCACGCCCGGCTTCATCGGGTTCGTCGCGATCGCGCTCGTCGCCGTCGTCGTCGTCTTCCTGATCATCGACATGCTGCGGCGCATCCGCCGCGCCGGATACCGCGCCGACGTCAACGAGCAGCTGGATGCCGAGGCGGCGGCCCAGCTGGATGCCGAGGCGGCCGGCCAGGCGGAGGCTGCGACCCGTGCATCCGACGTCGACGACCAGGACATCGATCCCGTCGAAGACGGCACCGCCCGCTGACCCGCTCAGGCGGAACGCCGGGCCGTCTGCACGGCGCGCGGTGTCAGGACGCGCCGAGCGAGGGGACGACGGGATCGAGAGCGATCAGCAGACACGCCGTCCAGTGGCAGAGGAACGCCAGCACGGTGCACACGTGGAAGATCTCGTGGAAGCCGAAGTGGCCGGGCCACGGGTTGGGCTTCTTCAGCGCGTAGCAGACCGCGCCTCCCGTGTAGAGCAGACCGCCGACGATCACGAGCACCATCATGGCGACACTCGCCTGCAGGAGGTCGACGAGGTACATGACCGCGGCCCAACCGAGGAGGAGGTACAGCGCGACGTAGAGCCAGCGCGGTGCGTTGATCCAGAACACCCGGAAGAGGATGCCGAGCAGCGCCCCCGACCAGACCAGGACGAGCAGCAGCAGCCCCTTCTGGGGGGGCAGTGCCAGCACCGCGAGGGGCGTGTAGGTCCCCGCGATCAGCAGCATGATGTTCGCGTGGTCGATGCGCTTGAGGACGGCCTTCGTCGTCGGCTTCCAGTTGAAGCGGTGATAGAGCGCCGAGTTGCCGAACAGCAGCACCGAGGTCGCCATGAAGACCGCCGAGGCCCACTTCGCGGCCGCGCCGTCGGCGACGACGATGAGCACGATCCCGGCGGCGATCGCCACGGGGAAGGTCCCCGCATGGATCCAGCCGCGCCACGTCGGCTTGAGCTCGACCTGCGCGCTGACGGCGGCCGCCTCCAGGAGAGGCAGCTGGGGCATCTCGACACCCTCATCGGGCACGTGTTCGGGCACGATCCGAGCCTACGCGCGTGCGTATGCCCAGGCGAACATACGGGGCGCGGAGCTTCGCGCGGAGTAGCGTAGGGGTGTGAGTGCGCGCAGACCCGGGGAGGGCAGGGGAGTCCTGTACCGGCTGTACAGTTCCCGGCTGCGGCGGTCGCTCACGCCGGAGACGGTGCCGCACCACGTCGCCATGATGATCGACGGCAATCGCCGGTGGGCCCGGCAGGCGGGCTTTCCCACGGTCGCGCACGGTCACCGCGCGGGAGCGGCGAAGATGCACGAGTTCCTGCGCTGGTGCGACGATCTCGGCATCCGCGTCGTGTCGCTGTACCTGCTGTCGAACGACAATCTCCGCAAGCGCGACTCGCAGGAGCTCGCCGACCTCATCGAGATCATCGCCGAGCTCGCCGACGAGCTCTCGCGCGAGCCGGGCTGGCGCGTGCAGATCGTCGGGCGCTCGGATGCCCTCCCACCCGCTCTCGCACGCGTCCTGCAGACGGCGCAGGAGCGCACGGCGAGCAACACCGGGCTGCACGTCAACCTGGCCGTCGGCTACGGAGGCCGCGGAGAGATCGTGGATGCCGTGCGCAGCATCATCGCGAAGCACGACGAGAGCGGCGGCTCGCTCGAAGCGCTCGCCGCGAGCCTCACCCCCGAGCAGATCGGCGAGCACCTCTACACGGGCGGACTCCCGGACCCGGACCTCGTCATCCGCACGTCGGGGGAGCAGCGGCTGAGCGACTTCCTGCTCTGGCAGTCGGCGCACTCGGAGTTCTATTTCGTCGAAGCGCTCGGGCCCGACCTGCGCGAAGTCGACTTCCTGCGCGCGATCCGCGATTACGCGACGCGCGACCGCCGCTACGGGAGCTGACCGCACGGCACCCGCCCGGCCGTTCGTGACTCTGCGTGTCAGAATGGCATGCGTGAGTGCACTGGAGCCCCTGATCTCGTCGTTCGATCTCGCGGCGGGATATCTCGACTGGGCGCGCTTCGGACCGCTCTCCCCGGGCGTGCGCGCCGAGCTCCACGCCGACGCCGAGCTGCTCGGCACGGGGCGCGCCGCGGGCACCGACCTCGTGGGCGCACGGGTCGGCGAGGCGCGGGGACTCGTCGCGCGGGTGCTCGACGCGCCCGTCGACGAGATCGTTCTGCAGCCGTCGACGACCCAAGGGCTCCTGCACGCGATGTTCGGGCTCGAGGGCGTCGTCGTCGTCCCCGCCCAGGACTTCCCCGCGGTACGGATCGCCGCCCACCGCGCTGCCGCTGCGCGCGGGGTGCTGGCCGTCCGCGAGATCGATCCTCCGGGCGGCATCGTCACGCCGGAGGCGGTCGCCGAGGCGCTGGACGACGACGTCACGGCCGTCGCGCTGAGCCTCGTCGACTACCGCACCGGCGCACTCGCCGACCTCGCCGGCATCCGCGCCGTCATCGGGGAGCGACTGCTCATCGTCGACGCCGTGCAGGCCTTCGGCGTCGTGGACGTCGACTGGAGTCTCGCCGACGTCGTCGCCGGAAACGGCTACAAGTGGCTGCGCGCGGGCCGCGGGACGGGGTTCGCCCGGTTCTCCCCGGCGGCGCGTTCCCGGATCGCCCCCGTCCTGTCCGGCATCTCCGGGATGGCCGGCGACGCATCGGTGCTCGGGACGCCGCCCGCCCTCGAGGGTGCCGCGGCGTACTCGGTCGCTCCGTCCGACCCGCTCGCCGCCGCTCGCCTCGCGACGTCGCTCCGCGAGATGCTGGATGCCGGGGTGCCCGCCGTCGCGGCCGAGGTGCACGCCCGTGCGGCCGACGTCATGGCGCTGGCGGATCGCTACGAGGTCCCCGTCGTCACGCCGCGCGACGCGCACGCCGGGATCGTCGCGCTCGCCCCGCAGGACCCGCCCACCCTTGCCGCGGCCCTCGCGAACCACGGCGTCACGGTCACCGCGCGCGGCGCGACGATCCGCGTCGCCGCGCACGTGGGCACCGGCGCCGACACGCTGCGCCTGCTCGGCGACGCGTTCGCCGATGCGGCGGCGTCAGGCCGCGTGATCGCCGCGGAGTACGCCCGCGAAGGGCTCATCGCCGAACCCGATGCGCCCGAGGTGTTCACGATCGAGATCGCCGACGCGTCGGCATCCGTGGAGGGCGATGTCGCCGAGGACGCCGCGACCTCGGTCCCGCGGGACACCGACGAGATCGTCATCGCGGTCGTCGAGGAGAATTAACCCGCGCGCAACGTCGTCGCGGCGTGTCGGTTTCGTCCCGGCATCGGTCCGCGTCGTACGGTCATCACATCGGGCAAGGTGCCCGGTCGAGTCGGCCTTCCACTGACTCGTGGCTCACGGCCGACTCGATATTCCGGGTGGTTCCACCCGGAGCGGGGAGCGGGTTGTGACCACACGAGTTCCACTGAAGCAGCAGAGCGTCGACCAGGCCGCGGAGGTGGAACAGGACCTCCGCACCTATGTCCTCGACACCTCGGTGCTGCTGAGCGATCCGCGGGCCTTCTTCCGCTTCGCCGAGCACTCCGTCGTCGTTCCGGTGGTCGTCATCACCGAGCTGGAGGGCAAGCGTCACGACCCCGAGCTGGGCTACTTTGCGCGCCAGGCCCTGCGCCACCTGGACGAGCTGCGCATCGAGCACGGTCGCCTCGATTTCCCCGTTCCCGTCGGGCAGGGCGGCACGCTGCGCGTCGAACTCGCGAACACGGATGCCTCGGTGCTGCCGCAGGGGCTGCGTCTGAGCGACAACGACACCCGCATCCTCTCGGTCGCGATGCACCTCGCTCAGGACGGGCAGGAGGTCACCGTGGTCTCGAAAGACCTGCCCATGCGCGTGAAGGCGGCCTCGCTCGGCATCAACGCCGAGGAATACCTCGCCGAGCAGGCCGTCGACAGTGGCTGGACCGGCATCGCCGACATCCACCTGTCCGGCGATGACATCAGCGACCTCTACGAGTCGGAGGTCGCCTCGAGCGACGAGGTGCGGGGGCTTCCCGTCAACACGGGGCTCATCATCCACTCCGAGCGCGGCTCGGCCCTCGGCCGTGTCACGGGCGATGGCGGCTACAAGCTCGTGCGCGGCGACCGCGACGTGTTCGGTCTGCACGGGCGTTCCGCCGAGCAGCGCATCGCGATCGACCTGCTCCTCGACCCAGAGGTGGGGATCGTCTCACTCGGCGGACGCGCCGGGACGGGCAAATCGGCACTCGCCCTGTGCGCGGGACTGGAGGCGATCCTCGAGCGGCAGCAGCAGAAGAAGATCATCGTCTTCCGGCCGCTGTTCGCCGTCGGCGGGCAGGAGCTCGGCTACCTGCCCGGGGACCAGGGCGAGAAGATGAACCCGTGGGGTCAGGCGGTGTTCGACACGCTCGGCTCGGTCGTCTCGGGCAACGTCCTCGAGGAGGTCGTCGCGCGGGGGATGCTCGAAGTGCTGCCGCTCACGCACATCCGCGGGCGCTCGCTGCACGACGCGTTCGTGATCGTCGATGAGGCGCAGTCGCTCGAGCGGAACGTCCTGCTGACGGTCCTCAGTCGCATGGGGCAGAACTCGCGTGTCGTGCTCACCCACGACGTCGGCCAGCGCGACAACCTGCGCGTCGGCCGCCACGACGGCGTCGCCTCCGTCATCGAAACGCTGAAGGGCCATGACCTGTTCGGACACGTGACGCTCATGCGCTCGGAGCGCTCGGCGATCGCCGCCCTCGTCACCGACCTGCTGGAGCAGGGCGAACTCAGCTGAGCGCGCCAGGCCCCGGCACCCCCTCCGCCGAGTGTCCAGGACACGCGGAGGCAGGGGGCACCGGGTCCGCGTGTCTTGGACACTCGGCGAACGGCGCGGGGTCGGCGAGGGCTACTCCCAGCGGTAGCCCTCCCCGCGCACGGTCACGATGTGGTCGCTGCCGATCTTGCCGCGCAGATATCGCACGTACACGTCGACGACGTTCGAGCCGGGGTCGAAGTCCATACCCCAGATGCGGCTCAGGAGCTGCTCGCGGGTGAGGACCGTGTTCGGATGCCGCAGGAACTGCTCGGCCAGCGCGAACTCGCGCGCGGACAGGTCGATCTCGCGGCCCGCGACGGTCGTCCGGCGGGCGAGCAGGTCGACGGTGACGTCGCCGTGCGTCAGCGTCATCGTGATGGCGCCGGTGCGCTCGCGCAGTCGCGAACGCACGCGCGCGAGGAGCTCGGCGACGGAGAAGGGCTTCGGCACGTAGTCGCTCGCCCCGGCATCCAGCCCCTGGATCGTGTCCGAGGTTCCGGAGCGAGCGGTCAGCATGATCACGGGCATCTGCTCGCCCTGTGCGCGCAGGGCGCGCAGCACCTCGAACCCGTCCATCGACGGCAGACCGACGTCGAGGATGACGAGGTCGACGTCGTCGTCTCGCGCGGCATCCAGAGCCGCCTGCCCGTCGTCGGCGCTGACGGTGTCGAAGCCCTCGGCGCGGAGGGCCCGCGTCACGAGGGAGACGATGTGTGGTTCGTCGTCGACGACGAGGATGCGTGTCATCCGGATGCCTCTCGCTGGATCACCACGTCGCCGGCGCGTACCGGCGTCGGAAGGGTCGCGCCGGTACCGAGCGGGATCTCGACCGTCAGGGTCGCCCCGCCGCCGGGAGTGTCGGCGACGGCGCACCGGCCGCCGTGCGCCTTTGCGATCGTGTCGACGATCGCGAGCCCGAGACCCGAGCCGCCGACGGAGCGTTTTCCGACGCCGCGGTCGAACCGGCGGAAGACGCGGTGGCGCATCGCCGGCGGGATGCCGGGGCCGTGATCGCGCACCCACAGCTGCGCACCGGACGGGTGCACGGCGCTGCCGATCTCGATCGCGCTGCCGGCGGGCGTGTACTTCGCGGCGTTGTCGGCCAGCTGCAGCCAGGCCTGCAGCAGTCGGTCCCGGTCGCCGCGGATGACGCCCTCCGCGGTCTGCTCGATCCTCCACTCGTGACCGGGGATCACCGCGACGAGCTCGCCGACGCGCTGCGTCAGCAGGGCGAGGTCGACGTCGCCCATCGTGAAGCTGTCGGCTTCGACCGCCGCGAGCAGGTCGATGTCGCCGATGAGGCGCGTCATGCGATCGAGCTCGGCCATACCGAGCTCGCGGGTCGCAGCGGCGTCGTCGGGGTCGGCGGGGTTCATGATCTCGAGATGTCCGCGCACGATCGTGATCGGGGTCTTGAGCTCATGACGGACGTCGTCGAGGAGCCGCCGCTGCGTCTCGAACGAGGCCTCTGCTCCGTCGGCCACGGCATCCGGTGTCGCCGGTTCGAGAACGACCCACCCGACGAGAGCGGTGACCCCGAGCGTCGCGACCGCACCGACGACGTAGGCCGCGACGGCGCCCCAGGACACGTCGGCATCCGTGATCGCCAGGATCCCCAGCATCGCCAGTGCGGTCACCGCGAAGCCCGCCCCCACGATCGCCAGCACGAGGCCGAGCGTGCGCAGGCGCCGTCCCGGGGCGGCCATCGAGCGGGTCACCCTGTCATTATGGACCCGCCGCGCATTATGGACCCGCCGCGAGAGGGAACCGTGCGGGTCTCGCCGAGATCAGCCCGGGTGCGTCATCGAGAGGAGATCGAGCTTCTCGTCGAGCTGCGCCTCGGTGAGCTCGCCGCGCTCGACGTAGCCGAGATCGATGACCGCCTCGCGCACCGTGATGCCCTTCGCGACGGCGTGCTTGGCGATCTTGGCAGCCGCCTCGTAGCCGATCAGCTTGTTCAGCGGGGTGACGATCGACGGCGACATGCCGGCGAAGGCGGCGGCGCGCTCGCGGTTCGCCTCGAGGCCGTCGATCGTCTTGTCGGCGAGCACACGCATCGCGTTCGACAGCAGGCGGATCGACTCGAGGAGCGCCGTGCCCATCACGGGGATCGCGACGTTGAGCTCGAAGGATCCCGATGCTCCGGCCCACGCGACCGTCGCGTCGTTGCCGATGACGCGCGCGCACACCATGAGGGTCGCTTCCGGAACGACCGGGTTCACCTTGCCCGGCATGATCGACGAGCCCGGCTGCAGATCGGGGATGTGCAGCTCGCCGAGGCCCGTGTTCGGGCCCGAGCCCATCCAGCGCAGGTCGTTGTTGATCTTGGTCAGCGAGACGGCGATCGTGCGGAGCGCGCCGGATGCCTCGACGAGGCCGTCGCGGTTCGCCTGCGCCTCGAAATGGTCCTTCGCCTCGGTGATCGGCAGCTCCGTCTCGGCGGCGAGGAGCGCGATCACCTTCTGCGGGAAGCCGAGCGGAGTGTTGATGCCCGTGCCGACGGCCGTGCCGCCGAGGGGCACCTCACCCACGCGGGGGATGACCGCCTGGACGCGCTCGATGCCGAGGCGGACCTGGCGGGCGTACCCGCCGAACTCCTGCCCGAGGGTGACCGGAGTGGCATCCATGAGGTGCGTCCGGCCCGACTTCACGGCATCCTTCCACAGCTCCGCCTTCGCCTCGAGGGCGACGGCGAGGTGGTCCAGGGCCGGGATCAGGTCGTCGATGAGCGCCTGCGTGACCGCGATGTGCACGGACGTGGGGAAGACGTCGTTCGATGACTGCGACGCGTTGACGTGGTCGTTCGGGTGCACGGCGGCGCCGAGCTTCTGCGTCGCCAGGGTCGCGAGGACCTCGTTCATGTTCATGTTCGACGACGTGCCCGACCCGGTCTGGTAGGTGTCGACGGGGAACTGGCTGTCGTAGCGGCCCGTGATGACGTCGTCGGCCGCGGCCGCGATCGCGTCGGCGACACCCGCGTCGAGGGTGCCGAGCTCCTTGTTGGCGAGGGCCGCGGCCTTCTTGATGCGGGCGAGCGCCGCGATCTGCGTCGACTCGAGGCCCGTTCCGGAGATCGGGAAGTTCTCGACCGCGCGCTGGGTCTGCGCGGCGTACAGCGCGTCCTTGGGCACGCGCACTTCTCCCATCGTGTCGTGCTCGATGCGGTATTCGGTGGTGTCGGTCATCTCACGTCCTCGTGTGTGTACTGGGGTCGAAGGTCTCAGTCGGCGATGCCGACGGTCACGTGCGGCACGGCGGTGCCCTCGCTCAAGCGGTAGTTCGCGCCGACGATGCCGAGGCGCCCGGCAGCCACGGCGTCGGCGATGAGACGCGACGAGGCGAGGATGTCGTCGATCGTGTTGCGCAGGTGCGCGATGCCGACGTCCTCGGCATCCAGTTCGCGCGGGTCGACGCCGTCGTTCTCACGCAGCACGGTGCGGGCGGCGGGCACGATCTTCGCGATGAGCTGCCAGATGCCCGAGGGGAGCTCGGGGCTCTCGAGCGTCGTCGAGTCGATCGCGGCCCGCACGGCGCCGCACGCATCGTGCGCCAGCACGATGATGAGGGGCACGTCGAGGGCGGCGACGGCGTACTCGAGGCTCGCGACGGCCGAGTCGGATGCCACCTGGCCGGCATTGCGCACGACGAAGAGATCCCCGAGCCCCTGGTCGAAGATGATCTCCGCCGCGAGGCGGGAGTCGGCGCAGCCGAAGAGCGCCGCGCGCGGCGTCTGTGCGGCTGCCAGCACGTGGCGACGCTCGACGTCCTGGTTGGGGTGGTGCGGTTCACCGGCGACGAACCGGGCGTTGCCGGCGCGCATGTCCGCCCAGACGGCGGCCGGCGTCTCCCGAGCGGGTGCGACCTGTTCGGTCATGGGGTCTCCTCACGCAGGGCACGGATCTGGTCGGCGACGCCTCCCGCTGCGATCGCCGCGGTGTCGGCGTCGGTGTCGCCGTAGACCAGGACGACGTCCGTCCCGGCATCCGTCGCCAGCGCGTAGGACACGGAGTCCGTGCGCCCCGCCGACGGAATGCGGTACTCGTCCCAGTCGATGCCGGAGATCGTGACGGATCCGGTCGGCGCATAGCCGCCGAGCTCGGTCTGCACCCAACCGTCGGGGGCGTCGATCGCCTGCGCGACGCGGACGTAGCCGGATGCCGGGGCGTACACGACGCGCCACATCTGGCCTTCGACGCGGGCCGAGTTCGCGCGCCAGTCGGCGGGGACCGTGGGGACGAGGATCGTGTGATCCAGCGACGCCGACACCTGGGCGGCGGCTGCGGCCACGTCGACCGGCTCGGGCTCGGCGAGGGAGCCACGCGGGACGCCGAGGTAGACCACGGCGACGACGGCGACCGTGACGATGAGCGCGGCGATGAGGTTCCGGAACGTCTTGCTCGAGCGGTAGGCCGCCGACGAGGCGGCCTTGCGGTCGGCGGTCTCCTGCGGCGTCTCAGGGCGGCCGAGCTCAGCGACGATGCGGGGTGCGGAGGCCATCACGCCGTCCTCGTGATCGAGGGGAGGGGCGCCGCGGAGATCACGCGTCCGCCTCGGCGGGGCGTGCGGCATCCAGCAGACGCTTCGCGCCGACGAGCCATTCCTCGCAGCGGGCCGCGAGCGCTTCGCCGCGCGTCCAGAGCGTCAACGACTGTTCCAGGGTCGGCGCGCCCTGTTCGAGCTCCGCGACGACCCGGACGAGCTCGTCACGGGCCTGCTCGAACGACAGGCTCGCCACATCGGCGGCGTCGGCAGTCATGGTCTCCATCTTAGAGCGGCGCTGCGACACCACCCGACCGGGCGGGTGCCGTCACGGTCAGGTGTCGGATTCGGCGACGGGGCCTTCCGAGCGCGCGGCGAACGAGCCCTCGGCGACCGTCACGACGACGGAGGCTCCGGCGGGCGCCTGTGCGGCATCCCGCACGATGATCCCGCCGTCGGTGTGCGCGATCGCGTATCCGCGCGCGAGGGTCGCGCCGGGCGAGAGGGCGCGAAGGGATGCCTGCAGCTGGGCGACGCGTCGCTCCCCGTCGTGCACGTGCCGCGTCACGACGTCGCGCCCGCGCGCGGTCAGCGTGAAGAGCTCGTGCGAGCGCGCGACGAGCATGCCCTCCGGAGCGCGCAGGACGGGGCGGCTGCGCAGCTGATCCAGCTGGGCGATGTCGTGCGCGATGCGCTGCGTGAGGCGCATGCGCGCGCGGCTGCGCAGCTGCTGCACGATCGCCCGCTGCTCGGCGACATCGGGCACGACGCGCTTCGCGGCATCCGTCGGCGTCGAGGCGCGCAGATCCGCGACGTCGTCGAGGAGAGGATGGTCGTTCTCGTGACCGATCGCGGAGACGACGGGCGTGGATGCCGCGGCCACGGCGCGCAGCAGCTTCTCGTCGCTGAACCCCAGGAGGGTCTGCGGGTCGCCGCCGCCGCGGGCGATGACGATGACGTCGACATCCGGATCGGCGTCGAGCGTGCGGAGGGCCGCGATGGTCTCCGGGACGCATCGGTCGCCCTGGACGGCGGCGTGGATCGTGCGGAACCGCACGTGCGGCCAGCGCAGCTCGGCGTTGCGATGCACATCCCGCTCGGCGTCGCTGCGCTCACCCGTGATGAGGCCGATGACGTGGGGGAGGAACGGCAGCCGCTTCTTGCGGGCCGGATCGAAGAGCCCCTCGGAGCGCAGCTGCGCGCGCAGGCGTTCGAGGCGTTCGAGCTGATCGCCGAGCCCGGTGTGCCGCATCGCCGACACCGTGAACGTGAAGTCGCCCGATTTGACGAAGTAGTCGCTCTTCACGCACGCGACCACACGGTCGCCGAGCTTCAGATCATCGGGGAGGCGCTGCAGCGTCGAGGACCACAGCCGGAAGGAGATGAGCGCGTCGCCCGAGGCGTCCTTGAGCCGGCCGAACACGTGGCCGCCCCGCAGGCTCCACGCCGTGATCTCGCCCTCGACCCACACCGATCCCCAGTTCGAGACGAAGCCGCGGATCGTCTCGTTCAGGCGCGAGATCGACGTCGGCGTCTCGGGGGAGGAGTCGCGCGGATGCACCGAGTCGGGTGGCGGCGCGTGGCCGGGCGCCGGTTCGAATGTCGTCATCGCTGCCTCTCCCGCGGGCGAAGGAGGTCACGCCGGGCCTTCACCCAGCGAGTCCTCTCTAGAATCAGAAGCGTGAGCAGCACAGCCGTCCGTCTTCCGTCGCCCCGCATCCCGGGTCCGCGTGGGCGGCTTCAGGATAACCCGGTGGCCGGTTCCAAGAAGGTGCTGCTCGCCTCGCCCCGCGGCTATTGCGCCGGTGTCGATCGCGCGGTCATCGCCGTCGAGAAGGCGCTCGAGCGCTTCGGCGCCCCGGTGTACGTGCGCAAGCAGATCGTGCACAACATCCACGTCGTCACCGAGCTCGAGGCGCAGGGCGCCATCTTCGTCGACGAGGTCGATGAAGTGCCCACGGGCGCGCACGTGGTGTTCAGCGCGCACGGCGTCTCGCCCGCGGTCGTGAACGCGGCATCCGACCGCGGCCTGCAGGCCATCGACGCGACCTGTCCGCTCGTGACGAAGGTGCACCGTGAGGCGGTGCGGTTCGCGAAGAGCGACTACGAGATCCTCCTCATCGGCCACGACGGGCATGAGGAGGTCGAGGGCACCGCCGGGGAGGCACCCGACCACGTCACCGTCGTCAACTCTCCCGCCGATGCCGACACCGTCGTCGTGAAAGATCCGTCGAAGGTCGTGTGGCTGTCGCAGACCACCCTCTCCGTCGACGAGACGATGGAGACCGTGCGGCGGCTGCGCGAACGCTTCCCCGAACTGCAGGATCCGCCGTCCGACGACATCTGCTACGCGACGCAGAACCGACAGGTCGCGATCAAGAAGGTCGCGAAGGACGCCGATCTCGTGATCGTCGTGGGGTCGGCCAACTCCTCCAACTCGGTGCGCCTCGTCGAGGTCGCCCTCGAGTACGGCGCGAAGGCCGCCTATCGCGTCGACTACTCGCACGAGATCGAGCAGGCGTGGCTCGACGGCGTCGAGACGGTCGGCGTCACGAGCGGCGCGTCCGTTCCCGAGGTGCTCGTGCAGGAGGTGCTGGAGGAGCTCTCCGGCGCGGGCTATCGCGACGTCGAGCAGGTGCGCACGGCCGAGGAGGACCTCATGTTCTCACTGCCCAAGGAGCTGCGTCAGGATGCCGAGGGCCGCCGCGACGGCCGTGCGCTGGGGGGACGGAACCGGTCGTGACCGGCGTCGACGACGCGTCGGATCCCGCGACGCGGCCCGCACCGCAGTACGGCGAGTACGCAACGCCGGAGCAGCAACGTGCCGCGATCCGGCAGCCCGCGGCATCCCCGCCGCCGCGCGATCACGTTCCGCCTGCGCCGGCCCCGGAGCCGTCGGCGTACACGCCCGGTCGGCCGATGCACGCGACGACGCGCGCGGCGCAGCCGACGCGCCGCGCCGACCGGGCGATCACGCTCGTCCTCCTCGCCTACGGTCTCGTGACGGTCATCAGCGCCGTGGCGCAGCTGTGGCATTTCGCGGAGTTCGCAGATACGTGGATGCGCATCGCGGGCATCGACGGCGAGTTCACCAACACCGCGCAGGGGGATCTGTGGGGGCGGATCGGAGCTGCCCTCCTCGTGCTCGGATGGGTCGTCACCGCCCTCGTGTCGTGGCGCATGCTCCTGCGCGGGCGCATCTCGTGGTGGATCCCCCTCGTCGGAGCGATCGTCACGTACACAGCGCTCACCGCCTGTCTCATGGTCCCGTTGTTCGGCGACCCGGCCATCGCGGCGCATCTCGTCCGCTGATCGCGGCTGCCGGCGATCGGGTCGATACGATGGCGGGCATGCCCCGCCTCGTCGCCGTCTGTGCCGTGCACGCCCTGCTCCCCGACGCGGGGACGATCGGCATCACGGCGATCGACAAGAGACCCGTCGACGGGGCGGTGAAGGTCGGTCCCTACGGGGTGTACGCCGACGTGCAGGCCGACCGCAAGCATCACGGAGGGCTCGACAAGGCGCTCTACGCCTATGCCCAGGAGGATGCCGAGTGGTGGGCCGGCGAGCTCGGTCGCGAGGTGCCGCCGGGCCTCTTCGGCGAGAACCTGCGGACCGAGGGCCTCGACGTGAACGCCGCGCGGGTCGGCGAGGTCTGGCGCATCGGCGACCTGCTGCGTGTGGAAGTCACGATGCCTCGCACGCCGTGCCAGACCTTCGCGCGCCGGATCGGGGGAGCGGAGGCCCGCGGCTGGGTCAAACGCTTCTCGGACGCGCGCCGCCTCGGCCCGTACCTGAAGGTCGTGCGCTCCGGCCGCATCGCCGCGGGCGACGAGATCGTGGTCGAGCATCGCCCCGAGGGGGCGCCGACGATCCTCGACGTCTATCGCGCGCCCTGACGCGCGGCATCCCTACCCCGTCAACGGCGAGAAACCACACTCTGCCCGAGAGACCACGGCTGAGGTGGCTTCTCGCGCGGAATGTGGTTTCTCGCGTCGAGTTCGGGTCAGGCGCTGATCGAGTGACCCGCCGAGCCGAGCTGCTGCGTCGCCTCGACGACGCGCGCTGCCATCGCGGACTCGGCGATCTTGCCCCATGCGCGCGGGTCGTAGGCCTTCTTGTTGCCCACCTCACCGTCGACCTTGAGGACGCCGTCGTAGTTCTGGAACATGAAGCCGGCGACCGACCGCGTGAACGCGTACTGGGTGTCCGTGTCGATGTTCATCTTGACGACGCCGTTCTTGACGGCGAGAGCGATCTCTTCCGGAGTCGACCCGCTGCCGCCGTGGAAGACGAGGTCGAGGGGCTTCTCGCCCGTGCCGAACTTCTCGGCGATGCCGGCCTGGATCTCGCCCAGCAGCTCGGGGCGCAGCTTGACGTTGCCCGGCTTGTAGACGCCGTGCACGTTGCCGAAGGTCAGCGCGGCGATGTAGCGACCGTTCTCGCCGAGGCCCAGGGCGTCGACGAACTTCGAGACGTCGGCCGTGGTCGTGTACAGGGCCTCGTTGGAGCCCTCGTGCTTGACGCCGTCCTCTTCGCCGCCGACGACGCCGATCTCGACCTCGAGGATCGCGTTGATCGCCTTCATGCGGGGCAGGAGCTCCTTGGCGATCTCGATGTTCTCGTCCAGCGGCACGGCCGATCCATCCCACATGTGCGACTGGAAGATCGGGTTGCGGCCCGCCTTGACCTCTTCCTCGGATGCCGCGATCAGCGGCAGCACGAAGTCCTCGAGCGCGGGCTTGGGGCAGTGGTCGGTGTGCAGGGCGACCGTGATCGGGTAGTTCTTGGCGACCTCGGTCGCGAACTTCGCGAAGGCGAGGGCGCCCGTCGCGCGGCCCTTGACCGTGTGGCCGGCGAAGTAATCGGCACCGCCCGTGGTCACCTGGATGATGCCGTCGGAACCGGCCTCGGTGAGACCCTGCAGCACGGCGTTGATGGACTGCGAGCTGGCGGCGTTGATCGCGGGGAAGGCATAGCCGCCCGCCTTCGCCTTGTCCAGCATCTCGGCGTACTGCTCGGGTGTTGCGACGGGCATTTCCACTCCTCAGGTCTGCGGATGTCTCCACCGGTCACTCTATCGAAGGCCGGTCCGCGCCGCGGAGGGGGCGACCGGCCAAAACCTCGGCGTGTTCGCCGGCGCCGGGGACAGCGCGACCGGCCCGGCGGTTCCTGTCACGGTCGTAAGAACCGCGATTCCTTCACGTGGCGCGGGGGTGAATCTTCCGCCGCGGCGATGAGGATGGTCGTAGTCTCGGAGCATGGTGAGCCTGACCGCGGACATGAGTCCCCTGCATCCCGACCGCAACCTCGCTCTGGAGCTCGTCCGCGCGACCGAAGCCGCGGCGATCCGCTCCGTGCCGTTCATCGGGCGCGGGCAGAAGGAGCTCGCCGACGGTGCCGCCGTCGACGCGATGCGCGCCTTCCTCTCGACGGTCAACTTCGACGGCGTGATCGTCATCGGTGAGGGCGAGAAGGACAACGCGCCCATGCTCTACAACGGCGAGCACGTCGGCACGGGCCGCGGGCCGCAGTGCGATATCGCCGTCGACCCGATCGACGGCACGTCGCTGACCGCCGAGGGGCGCAACAACGCCCTGTCGGTCCTGGCGGTCTCCGATCGGGGGACGATGCTGGACGCCTCGAGCGTCTTCTACATGGACAAGCTCGTGACCGGCCCCGCCGGCGTGGGGGTCGTCGACATCCGCCTCCCCGTGGCCGAGAACATCCACCGTCTCGCGAAGGCGCTCGGCAAGCCCGTCGACGAGATCGTCGTGTCGGTGCTGAACCGCCCGCGCCACGCCCGCCTCATCGAGGAGATCCGCGAGGCCGGCGCAGGAACGCGACTCATGAGTGACGGCGACGTGGCCGGCGGCATCAACGCGGCCCGGTACAACGCGCGCACCGACATGTGCATCGGCATCGGCGGATCGCCCGAAGGCGTCGCGACGACGTGCGCCATCAAGGCGCTCGGCGGCCACATCCAGGGGCGCCTGTGGCCGCGCGATGACGAGGAGAAGCAGAAGGGCATCGACGCCGGTCTCAAGTTCGGCGACCACGTCTACGAGGCCGACGAGATGGTGACGGGCACGAACACGATCTTCGTCGCGACCGGCGTCACCAACGGCGAGCTCGTCGGCGGCGTGCGTCGCTCCGGCCCGGACTACATCATCACCGAGAGCATCGTGCTGCGCGGCGCCTCGGGGACCCTTCGTCGCATCACCTCGGAGCACCTCGCATCCAAGTGGCTGTGACCGGCGCGGCCTCGGGGTCTCGACGGGCACCCGTGCGTCGATAACCGTCCGGGAAAGATCTGGCCCTCATTCCGGCGCGCGAGCGCGGCCTCTGGCACAATGGGTGACGGTCACCGGCGACCTGAACGTCGTCTACGTCATTTCCCGGGGGTTCATATGTCCGCAGCAGCCAGCAGTCCGAGGACCGGTCAGATCGATGTCCCCGTCGACGCGTCGCGCCGCCCCGACGTGCTCCTGCGGCGACGGATGCCCGAGGGGCATCAGGTCAACGCCTGGTGGATGATCGGAGCCTTCGCGGGCGTGTCGATCGCCGTCGTCGCGCTGCTCAACTTCTTCCCCGGCGCCTGAAGCGCGTCTCACAAGCGCTCCCGCAGGTCTCCGACGTCCGCGCTCAGCCGATCGGTGAGTTCGGGCGCCGTCAGCGTGCGCGGGTGCTTCTCGATCGGGGCGGGCGCGACCGTGGCATCCAGCTTCGTCTCGTCGATGCCCGGGAACCGGCGCGCGCTGACGAGCACCCGTGACTCGAGCGAGCCCGTGAAGCGGTTGAAGCTCTCGACGGTGCGTTCGATCGAGCGGCGCAGGTCGTCGGCGTGGCCGGCGAGTGCGCCGAGCCGCTCGTAGAGCTCGTTCCCGAGCGCGAAGAGCCGCCGTGCCTCGGTGGAGACGTCCTGCTGTGTCCACGTGTAGGCGACCGTCTTCAGCACGGCCCAGAGGTTCACGGGGGACGCGAGGGCGACCCGTTTGCCGAAGGCGTAGTCGAGCAGGCTCGGGTCCTCTTCCAGCGCGGCGGCGAGGAGGGATTCGCTCGGGATGAAGCACACGACGAACTCGGGGCTCGACTCGAGGCCCGCCCAGTACGTCCTCTTCGCGAGCGCGTCGATGTGCCCGCGCACGGCCTTCACATGCTTCTGCAACAGCTGCGCGCGCCGCGCGGCCTCCTCGCCCTGCGCGGTCGGCGGGATCGCGGACGCTTCGAGGTAGGCATCGAGTGGGACTTTGGCATCCACCGCGAGCCCCTTGCCGCCGGGAAGACGCACGACCATATCGGGTCGACCCGCACCGGCGTCGGAGGTGATGGATGCCTGGGTGTCGAAATCCACATAGCGCGTCAGCCCCGCCGACTCGACGACGCGCCGCAGCTGCGTCTCTCCCCAGACCCCGCGGGTCGCGTTGGAACGCAGCGCGCCGGCGAGCGATTCGGTCGTCGCGCGCAGGGCTTCGTCGGAGGCATGAGCCCGCCGCAACTGCTCGGCGAGCGTTCCGTACTGCACCTGGCGCTCGCGCTCGAGCTCGTCGACTTTACTCTGCATCGACAGCAGCGTCTCCTGCACGGGCGCGAGTGCCCGCAGCACGACCTGTTCGCGGCGTTCGCGCTCCTGCTGCGCGGCCTGGTCGCTGCGCACCTGCGCACCGAGTTCGCGCGTGAGCGCCCGCTGCTGCTCGAGCTGATCGCCGAGCGAGTTCCGGGCGGCTTCGGCGGCGACGGCGCGAGCCGTGAGCTCCGCGCGCTCGCCCGCCGCGCGCTCCGCGGCGCGTGCGGCCGCGGCGAACCAGCCCGCGAGGATCCCTGCGAACAGGCAGGCCACCGCGAGAGCGATGATGATCATGGCATCCATACCGTCAGGATGCCGGAGGCCTCCGACATCGCCGCCACGCCGCTCCGCGGCGGCCCGTGTCGTGGCGTGCGGCAGCGGGTCAGACGGCGGCGGGAGCCGGAACCGGGATCTGCGGCACGCGGACGCCGAGCAGTATGGCGAGTTCGACGATGTCGTCGGCACCAGCCCGACGTGCGGCGTCGATCACGATGTGGGCGCACGCGAGGGCGTCGGCGGTCGCGTCATGGTGCGGGAAGTCGAGGAAGCCTGCGGCCGCCGCGACGAGCGGCAGCCGATAGGAGGCGAGGTCGTACGTCCGTCGGGCGATCTGCAGGCTGCACGCGTAGCGGTACGGCGGGCACGCGGCATCCGTCGCCTCGCACGCGCGGCGCAGCACCCCCATGTCGAAGCCGGCGTTATGCGCGACGAGCACGTCGTCGCCGACGAAGGCGCACAGGTCGTCGAGCTGAGAGGTCCAGGTCGGAGCGTTCTCGACGTCGGCAGGGCGGATGCCGTGGATGCCGATGTTCAGCTCGAAGAACGCGTCGTGCCCCGGCGGCGGCTTGATGAGCCATCCGGTTGTCTCGACGACCCGACCGCCCCGGACGCGGGCGAGGCCGACGGCGCAGGCGGAGGCGCTGGAGGAGTTCGCCGTCTCGAAGTCGATCGCGGTGAAGTCCAGGGCCACGCGTCCACTCTCGCCCGCCGAAGCGGCCTCGACGCGGAGGCGCGCCGCGCCCCGGAGACGTGCCCGGCAGACGTACCTGGCAGACGTACCGGGAGGGGCGGCCCTGCTGCGGCCACCCCTCCCGGATCCCTGGGCCGGTCAGTACGTCATGACGATGCGACCGTCGATCTTGCCGCGCTCCATCCGCTCGAAGATGTCGTTGATGTCGTCGAGGGACTCGACGGCGACCGTGGGATGGATCTCACCGCGCGCATAGAAGTCGAGCGCCTCGATCATGTCCTGGCGGGTGCCGACGATCGAGCCGCGGATCGTGATCGCGCGCAGCACGATGTCGAAGATGTCGGCGTCGAACGTCCCGGGCGGGAGGCCGTTGAACACGATCGTCGCGCCGCGGCGGACGACCGCCAGCGCCTGGTCGAAGGCCTTGGGATGCACGGCGGTGACGAGCACGCCGTGGGTACCGCCGGTCGCCGCCTGGATGGCTTCGCCGGGGTCGGTGGTCGTGGCGTTGACCGTGACCTCGGCGCCGTGCCGGCGGGCGAGGTCGAGTTTCGCGTCGTCCACGTCGACCGCCGCGACCCGCATGCCCATCGCGCGCGCATACTGCACGGCGATGTGGCCGAGTCCGCCGATGCCCGAGATCGTCACCCACTCGCCGGGGCGTACGCCGGTCATCTTGAGGCCCTTGTAGACGGTGACGCCGGCGCAGAGGATCGGCGCGACCTCGACGGGATCGGCCCCGTCGGGGATGCGCGCGGCGTAGCGCTCGTCGACCAGCATGTACTCCCCGAAGCTCCCATCGACGGAGTAGCCGCCGTTCTGCTGCTGTTCGCAGAGCGTCTCCCAGCCCGTGCGGCAGTACTGGCAGACGCCGCACGCCGACCAGAGCCAGGCGTTTCCGACCTTCTGCCCGACCTCGAGCGTCGTCACGCCGTCGCCGAGGGCGACGACCTCGCCGTAGCCTTCGTGTCCGGGGATGAGGTGGCCCTTCGGTGCGACCGGCCAGTCTCCGCGTGCGGCGTGCAGATCGGTGTGGCAGACGCCGCTCGCGATGACGCGCACGAGCGCCTGACCGGGGCCGGGCGTGGGGACGGGCACGTCCTCGACGACGAGGGGCTGACCCGACGTCACGACGACGGCGGCGCGCATCGTCGTGGTGGGAGCGCCCGCGCGGGCGGCGTTGATGGTGGGGGCGACAGTGGTCATCGACATCACTTCCTCGTGTTCGATCGGTGCGGCAGACGTCGCCGCAGGGTGATCCCGACGCTAGGCGGCGGCACGTTGCATCCTGTTGCGTGCATCGTCATCGAGGCGGCCCCGACGCGGGAGGGGGGAGCGGGCCGCGTAGAATCGAATCCCGTGGCACTCACCATCGGAATCGTCGGCCTTCCCAACGTCGGAAAGTCGACCCTCTTCAACGCGCTGACCAAGAACCAGGTCCTGGCCGCGAACTATCCGTTCGCGACGATCGAGCCGAACGTCGGCGTCGTGAACCTGCCCGATGGGCGGCTCGACAAGCTCGCCGAGGTGTTCGGTTCGGAGCGCATTCTGCCCGCCGCCGTATCGTTCGTCGACATCGCCGGCATCGTTCGTGGCGCGAGCGAAGGCGAAGGGCTCGGCAACAAGTTCCTCGCGAACATCCGTGAGGCGGATGCCATCGCCCAGGTCGTCCGCGGCTTCGCCGACGGCGACGTCGTGCACGTGGACGGCAAGGTCGACCCGGCATCCGACATGGAGACGATCAACGCGGAGCTCCAGCTCGCCGATCTCGAGACGCTCGAGAAGGCGATCGCGCGGTACGAGAAGGAGGTGCGCGGTCGCAAGCTCGACCCCTCGGTGCTCGCCGCTGCCGAGGCTGCGCGCGACGCCCTCCAGCGTGGGGAGCTGCTGTCGGCGTCGACGCTCGACCTCGATCCGATCAAGGAACTGGGCCTGCTCACCGCGAAGCCCTTCATCTTCGTCTTCAACGTCGACGAGCAGGTGCTGACGGATGCCGCCCGCAAGGCCGAGCTCGAAGCCCTGGTCGCCCCCGCGAAGGCCGTTTTCCTCGACGCGAAGATCGAGTCCGAGCTCATCGACCTCGACCCCGAGGATGCCGCGGAGCTCCTGGCCTCCACCGGTCAGGACGAGTCGGGTCTCGATCAGCTCGCGCGCATCGGCTTCGACACCCTCGGTCTGCAGACCTACCTCACGGCGGGCCCCAAAGAGGCGCGCGCCTGGACGATCGGCAAGGGCTGGAAGGCGCCTCAGGCGGCGGGCGTCATCCACACCGACTTCGAGAAGGGCTTCATCAAGGCCGAGGTCATCTCGTTCGCCGACCTCGTCGAGCTCGGATCGGTCGCCGCCGCCCGCGCCGCAGGTAAGGCGCGCCTCGAGGGCAAGGACTACGTCATGCAGGACGGCGACGTCGTCGAGTTCCGCTTCAACGTGTAGCGCTCGTGCTACAGTTTGTCCATGGATGCGTCTGAGTCAGGGATGGAGAGCCTCTCACAGCGCGAGTTGCGCAATGAGTCTGGCCGAGTCCTTCGCGCTGTGGGCGAGGGGGAGTCGTTCGTGTTGACGAATCGCGGCATTCCGGTCGGCCGCATCGTTCCGCTCGACGCGCCCGCCGCGACACTGCCGATCGTTCGACCTGCCAAACGGGTCGGAGGATGGGCTGTGCTCAAGCCCGAGCCAGCAGACGGCGACCGCTCGATGTCTCGTATCATGGACGAGCTTCGCGAGGACCGGGGGTGAACCGCACACCCCTCGTCTACGTGGATACGTCCGCTTTCGGCGCGCTTCTCGTCGCGCAGGTGGAGACTGAGGCACTGGTGACCTGGCTCGACCAGGCGGATGTCTCCCTGGTGTCGAGCGATCTGCTCGAAACAGAGCTGCGTCGAATGGCCGTGCGCGAGGGGCGGGATCAGGTCAAGGTCAGCGCGATCCTTAACGGCGTTTCCCTCGCAGCTCTCGATCGTGCTACTTATCGCTCCGCGGGGCTTCTGCCGATGCCGTATTTACGTACTCTCGACGCATTGCATTTGGAGGCGGCTATGCGGCTGGACGTCAACGCCATCCTCACCTATGACCACCGGCTCGCTGAGGCGGCGCTGGCTGCGGGGCTCGATGTCATTGCTCCTGGCGCGGAACACCCTTGATGACCACGCACGGAGCTGGTCCGGCGCTTCGTCGGCTTCGCGCCGCGGACGCATCCGCAGTACTGACAGCATTCAGGTCCAACCCCGATATGACCAGGCAGGGCGGCGTCGTGACCCTAGCGGATGCGGAGAACTACGTTCACCGCTTGATCGCTCCCTCCTCGCCTCACGAGGCCTGGACTGTCGCGGACAACGACGTCCTCGCGGGGCTTGTTTGCGTCACCGTCGACGAGGAGAACAAGAGCGGCTGGTTCTGGTATTGGATGACGGACACCGCGCGCGGTCGCGGGTGGACGAGTCAAGCGGCCGCCACCGTTGCGGATTGGGCGCTGAACACACGTGGGTTGGAGCGACTGGAACTTGCCCATCGCGTGAACAATCCCGCGTCCGGTGCAATCGCCCGGCGTGCCGGGTTCGTCCGGGAGGGCACCGAACGCGGGAAGTTCCTCATCTCTGGGCAGCGGATCGATGTCGATACCTACGGCCGGCTTGGTTCGGACCCTTCGGCGCCGTTTGAACGCGTCCCGATGGCCGACTCGTAGGCCCTGGACCGCAAATGTCCATCCATGATGTGGCGCTGCCGCGCGGTGGGCCTCGGGGTAGCATCCGTCCATGGTGATCTCGTTCGTGAACGTGGGGATCGCGGTGCGCGATCTCGACGCGACCGTCGCATTCTTCACGGATCTTGGCCTCCGGCTGGTCGGTCGCGATGAAGTGAGCGGGCCCTGGGCGGATACCGCTGTCGGGCTCGACGGCAATCACGCGAAGGTCGCCGTGCTGCAGACGCCCGACGGCGGCGAGCTGGAGCTTTTCGAGTATCTGCACCCCGATGCGATCGAGACATCGCCGACACTTCCCCACGAGATCGGCATGCACCGCGTGGCGTTCGCGGTGGACGATCTGGATGCCGCGCTCGAGATCGCGGCACGTTACGGATGCACGCCGCTGCGCGGCGTCGCGAACTACCAGGACGTCTACCTGCTGACGTACCTGCGTGGCCCGAGCGGCATCCTCCTCATGCTCGCGCAGGACCTGCGCGCGTATCCGCGGGCGTGACCTGCCACGGTCCTACATCGCATCGCATCGCATCGCACAGCTTTTCACCGCGGACGAGCGTACGCTGAGGCGCATCCCGACGGTCCGACGCGCGGACGGGAGGTGGCGATGGCCGGGTACGGGCACTCCTCCGCGACGGGGATCGATGAGCGCACGCTCGGTCGCGTCGACGTGCTCCTTTTCGATGCGGACTATGCCGACGGGCCCGCCGCCGTCGAGGACGCATGGCGGGTCGCCGTGCTCGCCGCCGATCCGCATCTGCGCGCCGGTCACGAGCGCGCGCGCCTGGATGCCGTGCAGGCCGCGAATCTCCGCCGCGACCCTGCGGCGCGGCTTCTGCGACTGACGACCACGCGGCATCGCACCGCCCTCGCCCTCGCGTTCGTGCTCGCCGCCGCGGCGGCGGCGCTCGTCCTCTCGCCGCGCAGCGGCCTCGCTCTGCAGGTGGCTCTGCTCCCGGCGGGGCTGTGCGCGCAGGCATCCCTCGCGCTCCTCAGCTGGCTCGAACCGCGCCGCGCCGACGGATCGCTCTGGGGCTCGCGGCTGCCCGCGGTGCTCATCCTGCTGGTCGCCGGGCTGTGGCTCCTCGCGGCGTCGGTCGCCGTCACCGCTCGGTGGGGCGAGACCGATGCTCAGCGCCCACTCGCGCCGACCAGCGGGCTCGCTCTCCTCGTCGTGGCGGCGGCGGGGGCGACCGTGCTGTGGTGGCGCGCGCGGCGGGCGGACGAGGAGGGGCGTCAATCGGGCCCGCGGCGCCTGACGGGCGAACTGATCAACGAGAGCGACGCCGCCGAGGTGCTCGCCGAGATGGATGCCTGGTGGCGGGTCGCCGGTCCCGCCGCGCTCACACGGGATGCCGATCGCGTCCGCCGCGTGCACGTCGAGGTGCTCGCCCGACTTGCGCACGCGCGGCTCATCTCGGGGGCTGTCGCCCGCCGACTCGGCGGCGAGGCTGCGCCCCTGCGATGGCGCGAGCGCCGACGCTGACCGGAGCGTCCTTGCCCCATGTGAGTGCGCAGTCGCGCCTGTCAACCCCCTGAAGTCGCCTCCCGTTCGAGGCATAACCTCGAGTCAATCGTCGTGAAAGGAACACCATGTCGGGATTCAAATTCTGGCTCGTCGTCGGCCTCGTGGGCGCGGGAGCCTATGTGCTCGGCGCGCGGGCCGGTCGATCGCGTTACCGCGAGATCAGCAAGGCCGCCAAGCACCTGTGGGACGATCCGTCGCTGCGGAAGGCCCGCGATCAGTCGCGAAAGATCGTCGACAAGGCCGCGAAGAAGGCCGCCAAGAAGCTCGGCGTCTAGCCGAGGCGTCCACATCGGCGACGCCGCGCCGCGGACCCGGCCCTGCCACCCGCGCCGGACGTATGATCGAGACATGGCGACCTCGAACCTCCCCACCCCGACCCTGCAGCCCGTCAGCGAGCTCCCGGGCGCCGAGCAGAACCTCCTCCCCGTCGTCGACGAGGGTGCCAGCTGCTGCGGTGGCGGCTGCTGCAGCACGAACTGACGCGCTCCTCACGCGCGGGGGTGGTGTTCACACCGTCTGACCGGCGTGCCGTCCCTCCGCGATCTCTTCGATCACCTTCGCGTTGAACGCCGGCAGATCGTCGGGTGTGCGGCTCGTGACGAAGCCCTGGTCGACGACGACCTCGTCGTCGATCCACGTCGCTCCGGCGTTGCGCAGGTCGGTCTTCAGACTCGGGTAGCTCGTGAGGGTCCGATCGCGCACGACGTCTCCCTCGATGAGCGTCCACGCCGCGTGGCAGATGGCACCGACAGGCTTGTGCTGCGCGAAGAAGTCGCGCGCGAATGCGACGGATGCCGCGTCCATCCGGAGGTGATCGGCGTTCACGACGCCGCCCGGGAGCACGAGCGCGTCGAAGGCGGAGGCATCCGCGTCCGCACTCGTGAGATCGACCTGCTGCGTATGTCCGTTCTTACCCTCGATCGCCCCGCTCGCCGGTGAGACGAGCACAGCCTGCGCTCCGGCATCCGTCACAGCCCGCCAGGGTGACGTGAGCTCGGAGTCTTCGTAGCCGTCGGTCGCGAGGAAAGCGATGCGCGTGCCGTTCAGTTCGTCAGTCATGCTTCGACGCTACGGAGCCGCCTGGCACTGCGCACGGGGGTGGACGGCGGACCCCGCACGCGCTACGCGGCCCCGATCAGTGGCCGTGCGCGGCGGGAGCGGACGGGTCGTCGGCCGGCTTGCGGATGAGGAATGCGCTGACCAGCAGCGGCATCGCCATGATCGCGGCCACGAGGAACGCGCTGCGCGCACCTGCGGCGCCGGCCGCGGCGGCTCCGGCTCCCTCCGCGAGCGCGGAGGCGCTGCGGGACGACATCACCGAGATCAGCACCGCGACGCCCGCGGCCCCCGCGACCTGCTGAACGGTCGAGACCGTCGCGCTGCCGTACGAGTAGTACTTCGGCGTGAGCGAGCCGAGGGATGCCGTGAACAACGGCGTGAACGACATGGCGAGACCGATCGAGAGCACCGTCTGCGTCACGAGGATGAACCACACCGGCGTCGACTCGGTGAGCGTCGTGAACGACCACAGGATCGCGACGACGATGACCGTGCCGGGGACGAGCAGCACGCGCGTTCCCCACCGGTCGTAGATGCGCCCGATGAGCGGACCCAGGAGACCCATCGCGACCGCGCCGGGGAGGACGACGAGGCCGGACTCGGTCGTCGAGAGCCCGAGCGGTCCCTGCAGGTACAGGGGGAGAGCCGTGATCGTGCCGAAGAAGGCGAGGGACATCACGGCGAAGTGCGCGACCGACAGCGAGAAGTTGCCGGAGCGGAAGATGCGGAGGTCGAGCAGCGCGTCGTCGCGGCGCTGCAGCACGACCTGACGCCAGAGGAAGAGGCCGAGCGCCACGACACCGACCGCGAGAGCGACGATGAGGGTCGTGGCTGCGGTCGCCTGGGCTGCCTGTGCCGCGGCATCCGTCCCACCGTGCCCGCCGCCGCCGATCTGGCTGAGACCGAAGACGAGTCCACCGAAGCCGAAGGCCGACAACACGATCGACAGCGGATCGATCGGCGCGTGGGTCTGCTCGCCGAGGTTGTGGATCCAGCGCACGCCGACGGCGAGGGCGATGAGGGCGATCGGCAGGACGATCGCGAAGATCCAGCGCCAGTTGAGGGTGTCGAGGATGACGCCCGAGAGGGTCGGCCCGATCGCGGGAGCGAGCGACATCACGATGCTGACGCGTCCCATCATGCGCCCCCGCAGGTGCGGCGGCACGACGTCCATGAGCGTCGTCATGAGCAGGGGCATCATGATCGCCGTGCCCGAGGCCTGGACGACCCGTGCGACGACGAGGATCTCGAAGCCGGGCGCGAGGAGGGCGACGAGCGTGCCGGCGGAGAAGAGGCCCATCGCCGCCGCGAACATCGTGCGCGTCGTGAAGCGGCGGAGGAGGAAGCCCGTGGTGGGGATCACGACCGCCATCGTCAGCATGAACGCGGTGGTGAGCCACTGCGCCTGCACCGCGGTGATGCCGAGGTCGCCGATGAGGTGCGGGATCGCGACGCCCATCGTCGTCTCATTGAGGATCGCGACGAAGGCGGCCGACAGCAGCAGCCAGATGACGCGGCTCGCTTTCGGATCGACGCGATCGGCGAGCCCGATGTGCGCGGGGGCGCCCGGCAGTGTGACGGGTGCGGTGGCGGCGCGGGACATGCGGTTCTCCTGTGAGGTCGTGCGGACGGGGAGCCGTGCCCGGTCGACAGGACGGGACGAACCTCAAGGGTAACGGCGGGGTCTGACACGCTATTCCCGGCCCGAGTGAGACGATCGCGGTATGAGCACGCATCGGCGTTCCCGCGTGGCCGTCCGCGGCCCGCTCTCGATCGCGGTCGGCATCGGCACGGCAGCCGCCGCCATGCCCGCGCTGGGGATCGTCACGGGCCTCCTCGCCGGCTGGGCGGCGCTCGCGATCGTGAACGTCGCGTGGCTGCTCATCGCGCTCTGGCCGATGGATGCCGCGCAGACCCGCGCCCACGCGACCACCGAGGACCCCGGCCGCGCGGTGGCCCGCACGATCGCCCTCGCCGGCAGCATCGTGAGTCTCGGCGCCGTCGTCGCCGTCCTCATCCACAGCCGCGACGATCCCCGCACGGCGGCGTTGACGGCGGGCGTCGCGATCCTCGCCGTCGCCGCGTCATGGGCACTCATCCAGGTGGACTACATGCTCCGCTACGCGCATCGCTACTACTCGCGCCGGGAGATGGGGCAGGGCGGCGGCATCGACTTCAACCAGGAAGACGATCCGATGTATTCGGACTTCGGCTACTTCTCCGTCGGGCTCGGGATGACGTATCAGGTGTCCGACACGAACGTCGGGGCGAACGAGATCCGCCGGCTCGTCGTCGCGCAGACCCTCGTCGCCTATCTCTTCGGCGCCGTGATCCTCGCGAGCGTCGTCAATCTCGTCGCGGGCTTGGGCTGAGCGGGTTCCATCGGCGGCATCCCCAGTGCCTCCGCTGCGGGTGCGTCGGTGCGGCGAGCGTGTCCGTGGGCGCGGCTAGAGTGACGCCATGAGCATGGGCGGGCCGGGCGGGGGGATGCGCGGCGGCGCCGCATTCCGCGGCGTGGACGTCGCTGCGCAGAAGCGTCTGAATGCCGAGGCGCCGCAGGTCGAGGACCTCGGCGCGCGCGTCGTCGCGATGTTCCGGCCCTACCTCGGTCGCATCGTCCTCACCGGACTCCTCGTCATCGCGGGGGCGGCGATCGGGGTGATCCCGCCGCTCATCGTCCAGCAGATCTTCGATGAAGCGCTCTTCCCGGCCGCCGGGGCGGGAGGCGCGAGCGGCGTGGACCTCGGGCTCCTCTGGCGGCTGGTCGGCGCGATGATCGGCCTCTTCCTCCTCTCCGCGGTCCTCGGTGTCGCGCAGACCTGGCTCACCTCGACGGTCGGCAACGCCGTCACGGGCGACCTGCGCGTGCGCCTGTTCGACCACCTGCAGGCGATGGAGTTGGGCTTCTTCACCCGGACCAAGACAGGCGTCATCCAATCACGCCTGCAGAACGACGTGGGCGGGGTCTCCGGCGTCCTCACGAACACCGTCACGAGCATCCTCGGCAACGTCGTCACGGTGATCTCCGCGCTCGTCGCGATGGTGCTCATCGACTGGCGGCTGACGATCATCGCCGTCGTCCTCATGCCGATCCTCGTGTTCGTGCAGCGTCGCGTCGGTCAGGTGCGCGCCCGCATCGCGGGGCAGACGCAGGAGTCCCTCTCCGAGTTGACCTCGATCACCCAGGAGACCCTCTCGGTGTCGGGGATCCTCCTGTCCAAGGCGTTCAACCGTCAGCGCACGGAGTCGGCGCGCTACCGGGAGGAGAACACGAACCAGGTGCGTCTGCAGGTGCAGCGGGCCATGAGCGGGCAGGGCTTCTTCGCGGTCGTGCAGGTGCTCATGGCATCCGTCCCCGCCGTCATCTACCTCGTCTCGGGCTACCTCATCGGGGGAGCGGCTGGCGCCGCGACGATCACGGCGGGAACGGTCGTCGCGTTCACGACCGTGCAGGCGCGGCTGCTGCAGCCGCTCATGGGTCTCATGCGCGTCGCCCTCGATCTGCAGACGTCGCGCGCGCTGTTCGCCCGCATCTTCGAGTACCTCGACCTCGTGCCCGCGATTCAGGATGCCCCGGACGCTATCACCGTCGCCGGGGCGCCCGGGCCGGTCGGACGGATCGAGTTCCGTGATGTCGTCTTCCGCTATCCGGATGCCACGGAAGACGCGCGGCCGACTCTCGCCGGGGTGTCCTTCGTCGCCGAGCCGGGCGAGCACGTCGCGTTCGTCGGGCCGTCCGGCGCGGGGAAGACGACCGTGCTGTACCTCGCACCGCGGTTCTACGAGGCATCCGCCGGCAGCGTCCTCTTCTCCGGAGCCGACGTGAGGACCCTCACGCAGGAGTCGATCATCGATCACATCGGCATCGTGTCGCAGGAGACGTATCTCTTCCATGCGACCATCCGCGAGAACCTCCGCTACGCGAAACCCGATGCGACCGATGCCGAGATCGAGGCCGCATGCGCGAGCGCGAACATCCACCACATCATCAGCGGGTTCGAGATGGGCTACGACACGGTCGTCGGCGAACGCGGCTACCGGCTCTCGGGTGGGGAGAAGCAGCGCATCGCCATCGCGCGCGTGCTGCTGAAAGACCCGCCGGTGCTGCTGCTGGACGAGGCGACGAGCGCGCTCGACACGGTGTCGGAGAGGATCGTGCAGGAGGCGATCGACACGGCGGCCTCGGGGCGGACGACCCTGTCGATCGCGCACCGGCTCTCGACGATCGTCGGCGCGGACACGATCCATGTCGTCGATGCGGGCCGGATCGTCGAGTCGGGGACCCACGCCGAGCTCCTCGCCCGCGGCGGCCTCTACGCCGAGCTCGCCGCAGAGCAGATGGCCGCCGCGCGGATCGAGGGCATCGATGCGGCGGCGGCGCCCCGCGCGCTGCCGGATCGACGCGCCGACCGCGCGCCCGAGGGTGCCGCGGGGGCGGATGCCGCGCGACTCGTCGCCGATCCGCCTGCCTCAGCCCCGGGCGCCCCGCCGGCCTGGGATGCCGAGGGCGAGCTGCCGCCGGCGTGAACGCCGCAGCGACGGCTCAGCGCGCAGCCGCAGAGGGACTCAGGCCTCGGTCGACCACTTCTCGGATCCGATCGCGTCGGTCGGCTTCGGCGTCGGTTCGTTCTCCTCGACGAAGACGGGCTTCGGATTGACGAGCTCCTCGGTGGGAACCTTCTTGAGCTCGTCGATCTCGTCGCGGAGCGCGTCGAGGTCAGGACCCTCGGGAGACTCGGGGAGGTCGGGGACGTTCGAAGAAGTGCCGGACATGGCCCCACCCTAACCCGTCACCGCTCCGTCGCTCCGTCACCACAGGGCGGCGGCCGAGCGCAGGTTGGTGCCGTCGGCATCCAGGAGCAGGGACTCGTGCTCGGCGCGGGCTGACAGCTCGCGGACGAGCGCGCCGATGGCGCGGCGGTAGGCGTCGTCGTCGTGCTGCTGCGCGATCCGGACGAGCGGCGGTGTGTCCATGTCGAGGATGAGTCGCACGCGTGCGCGCGCGGCTGCGCGCTCGCCGGCCGCGTCGAGGACGGCGATGCCGCCCCGGAGCGCGTCGAGGTAGTCGGTGAGCACCGGGAGCGTGTCCTTGCGCTGTGTGATCGATGAGCCGTCGGCGCGCTCGCGCCACTGCACGACGACGTCGGGGATGACGTCGATGCCGCGCGCGTGGACGTAGAGACGCTGCGCGACGATCTGGTCCTCGTACAGCCTGCCTTCGGGGAAGCGCAGCCCGTGTGCGCGCCACAGCTCGACGCGGCTGAGCTTCGACCACGCCACGATGTTGCCGGACACCTCCGGGTGTTCGGCGAGCGTCGTCCGCCGGCGGGCGGGCGCCGTTGCGGCGGCCACCCACGGCTGAACCGCGCCCGGCGTGTACCTGCCATCCGGTCCCGGCCGGAGGCGGACGTAGGCGCCGACCACGATGTCGCTCCCGCTCGTGCCGATCGCGTCGATCAGCCGTTCGAGTGCCTGCGGTGCCATGATGTCGTCGGCGTCGAGGAAGCCGACGAACGGCGTCTCCACGAGGTCGAGACCGGTGTTCCTGGCCGCGCCGAGACCGCGCGGCACGTCGTGGCGCACGAGCATGAAACGCGCATCGGATGCCGCGGCATCCGCGAAGACGTCACCGGTGCCGTCTACGGATCCGTCGTCCACGAGGATCGCGTGCCAGGCGGGGAACGTCTGGGCGCGCAGGGAGGCGAGGGCCTCCGCGGCGAACTCCGCGACATCACGGCCCGGCACGATCACCGTGACGAGCGGGCGGGGATCGACCGGCGTGCTCACGAGCCCGATCGTACCGCCGCGACGGCGGCGGCGACCGCGTCGGCGACGGGGGAGAGGTCCTCAGCCAGTGCGTGACCGAAGGTGAAGCGCACCGCGCTCTGCGCGACCGCCGGGTCGATGCCGCACGCGACGAGCACATGCGACGGCTCGTCACTGCCCGCCGCGCACGCCGATCCGCTCGAGGTGACGAGTCCGCGCCGTTCGAGTTCGAGGAGCACCGTCTCTCCGCTCGTGCCCGCGAACGTGAAGCTCGCCGTTCCGGGGAGGCGCCGGGTCGGATGGCCTGTGAGCCGTGCCGTCGGCACGTGCGCCAGCACCCGCGCCACGAACGCGTCGCGGAGCGCGCCGACGCGCTCCGCGACGCTCTCCCGTTCCGCCTCGGCGAGCTCGAGCGCGGTCGCGAACGCGACCGCGCCGGCGAGGTTCTCGGTGCCGCTGCGGCGTCCGCGCTCCTGCCCTCCACCGTGTAGGACGGGTTCGAGCGGCAGCCGCGCCCGCACGGCCAACACACCGATGCCCTGCGGCGCGCCGATCTTGTGTCCGGCGAGGCTCAACGC
Source organism: Microbacterium sp. (assembly GCF_017305435.1). Lineage (GTDB taxonomy): Bacteria > Actinomycetota > Actinomycetes > Actinomycetales > Microbacteriaceae > Microbacterium. The sequence goes on from NZ_JAFKIP010000002.1 coordinate 227,239, forward strand.
GTCGGCCCCGGTGCCCCGCAGCGGCAGCCAGCCGGCGGCTTGGACGGCGTCGAGGTGCAGCGGCACACGGGCCGCCGCCGTCACCGCGGCGATCGCGTCGACATCCTGCACCGTACCGATCTCGTTGTTCGCATAGCCGATCGAGACGACTGCGGTGTCGGGGCGGATCGCCGCAGCGACATCCGCCGGGTCGACGGACCCCGTCGGGTCGACGGGAACGTGCGTGATCTCGAAGCCGTGCACGCGCTCGAGGTATTCGCACGACGCGAGGACCGCCTCGTGCTCGATCGGGGTCGTGACGATGTGCGCACGGGGCACGCGGCCGGCTCCGTCGCCGCCGCGCCGCAACGCCGCGCCGATGGCGAGCCCCTTGATCGCGAGATTGTCGGCCTCCGTGCCGCCCGAGGTGAACACGATCTCGTTCGCGCGGACGCCCAGGACGGCGGCGACGCGCGCGCGGGCGTCGGCGAGCGCCGCGGCCGCGGCCTCGCCGACCGTGTGGTGGCTCGACGGATTGCCGAAGCGGTCGGTGAGGTACGGGAGCATCGCCGCCCGGACCTCGGGACGCACGGGACTCGTCGCGGCGTGGTCGAGGTACAGCACCGGCCCGCTCCGCTCAGGCCTCGACGCGCACGTCGAGGCCGAGGTCGAGCGCCCGCGCCGAGTGCGTGAGGGCGCCGACCGAGATGACGTCCACGCCGGTCGCCGCGATCGCGGCGACCGTGTCGAGGCTCACGCCGCCGGATGCCTCGACGATCGTGCGCCCGGCGATCGCCGCGACCCCCGTACGGAGGTCGTCGAGTGAGAAGTTGTCCAGCATGATCGTGCCGACGCCGCGCGGCCCCGTGCCCGCGGCGAGGACCGCATCGAGCTGGTCGAGGCGATCGATCTCGACCTCGAGATGGGTCGTGTGCGGCAGGGCGGCGCGGGCCGCCTCGAGCGCCGCCGTGATCGAGCCGTGCCGCGCGACGAGCACCGCGAGGTGGTTGTCCTTCGCCATGACGGCGTCGGACAGGCTGAAGCGGTGATTGTGGCCCCCGCCGCTGCGGACGGCGTGCCGTTCGAAGCGGCGGAGCCCGGGGGTCGTCTTGCGGGTGTCGGCGATGCGGGCGCCGGTGCCGGCGACCGCGGCGACGTACGCGGCGGTGAGTGTCGTGATCCCCGACATCCGCTGCGTGAAATTCAGTCCGATGCGCTCCGCCTGGAGGACCCCGCGCGCCGGCCCGGTCACGGTCGCGAGGGTGTCGCCGGCCGCGAACCGGTCGCCGTCGCCGAGGCGCAGAGCGACGACGATGCGCGGATCGGTGAGCGCGAAGGCGGCCTCGAAGACCTCCCCGCCGCTGAACACGCCGGCTTCTCGGGCACGAAGTTCGGCCGTGGCGGCGGCGTCGACGGGGATGAGGGTCTCACTCGTGAGGTCGCCCCAGGGGGCGTCCTCGTCGAGCGCGGCGCGGACGACGGTGTCGATGTGGCTCCGGCTCAGCATGCTGCCACCGCCGCCGTCAGCGCCGTGTCGGGAAAACTCCGGTGATCCGACGTGAGAACGGCGGTCGTGGGCGTTATCGGCTTAGTTCCGAGCCGATGCGGAGGAGTTTCATCGCGGCGCGAATGGGCGCCCACCGATTCCCGGCGGGCGAGCGCGGACGCCGTCAGGGCGGCGCCGACCTCCAGGAGGTTCGCATCCTCGAACCCGGCTTCGCTCGTAGGTTCCTCGGCGCCCGTCCGCCACGCGGCGATGACGGATGCCGCGTGGGCCAGCCCGTCCTCATCGCGGACGAGTCCCGCGTCCTCCCACAGCAGATCCTGCAGCGCCGCGCGCGAGAAGGCGGGGACAGCGCCGCGACCGGCCGGAGCGACCGCCGCCGGATCCGCGCCGCGGGCGAAGGACCGAGCCTCCGGCCAGGCACCGGAGGTGGCATCCGAGGCGATCGCGTCACCCGCCCGCGCGCCGAAGACCGCGCCTTCCAGCAGCGAGTTCGACGCCAAGCGGTTCGCGCCGTGCACGCCCGTGCGGGCGACCTCGCCGACCGCGTAGAGACCCGGCAGGCTCGTGCGGCCGAAGAGGTCGGTCGTGACGCCGCCCATGAGATAGTGCGCCGCCGGCGTCACCGGGATCGGCTCGCGCGCCCAGTCCCATCCGCGACTGCGTACCGCCTCGTCGATCGTCGGGAACCTCGTGCGCAGGAACTGCGCCGTGCGCTTCGCGCTGGCGCCGCCGTCGACGCCGGCGGGTCCCAAGGCCGTGGCATCCAGCAGCACGGGGCGGTCGCCCTGCGCGGTCATGACTTCCGCGATCGCGCGGGCGACGACGTCACGCGGCGCGAGCTCGGCGTCGGAGTGGACTTCGAGCATGAACCGGCGCCCCTGCTCGTCGCGCAGCACCGCGCCCTCGCCGCGTACGGCCTCGGACACGAGGAAGGGATCGGAATCCTCGGTGGCGGGCAGGACCGTCGGGTGGAACTGGACGAACTCGAGATCGACGACGGCGGCGCCGGCGCGGATCGCGGCGGCGATGCCGTCGCCGGTCGCGACGGGCGGGTTGGTGGTGTGCGCGTAGAGCTGGCCCGCGCCGCCCGTGGCGAGGACGACCGCGTCCGCCGCGAGGACCTCGCGGCGCTCGTCCCGGATGAGAAGATCGGCGCCCGTGACGTGACCTGTCGACTCATCGACGACGAGGTCGACGAGGAACGCGTGCTCGATGACCCGCACGGCGCTCTCCCGCAGCCGCGCGACGAGCGCCCGCTCGATCGCCGTGCCGGTGGCATCCCCGCCCGAATGCAGGATGCGAGGGTACGAGTGCGCCGCCTCGAGTCCCTTGACGAACGAGCCGCCCGGAGCGCGGTCGAACTCCACGCCGAGGGCGATGAGCTCGCGGATGCGCCGCGGCCCTTCCTCCGCGAGGACGCGCACGGCGGCAGGCTCGCTGAGCCCCGCGCCCGCGACGAGGGTGTCGTGGATGTGATCCTCGACACGGTCGTCGTCGAACATGACGCCCGCGATCCCGCCCTGCGCGTACCGTGTGTTGGCGTGTTCGAGCACGTCCTTCGTGACGAGCGTGACGCGGCATCCCGCGTCGACGGCGTGCAGCGCCGCGGTGAGTCCTGCGATGCCGGACCCCACCACGACGACGTCGACGCCGGTCACGGTTTGGCCGCCAGCATGCGTTCGAGCGCGACCCGCGCGGGGTCGGCGACGTCGCCGGGCACCTCGATGCGATTGACGACGCGCCCGGCGACGAGTTCTTCCAGCACCCACGCGAGGTACCCGGGGTGGATGCGGTACATCGTCGAGCACGGACAGACGACGGGGTCGAGGCAGAAGATCTCGTGCTGCGGATACTGCGCCGCGAGGCGCTGCACCAGGTTGATCTCGGTGCCGACGGCGAAGGTCGTCGGCTCGGTGGCCGCGGCGATGGCCTTGCGGATGTAGTCGGTGGAGCCGGCCTCGTCCGCGGCATCCACGACGGCCATCGGGCATTCCGGGTGCACGATGACGCGGACGCCGGGGTGGTCGGCGCGCGCCTTGTCGATCTGATCGACGGTGAACCGGCGGTGCACGGAGCAGAACCCATGCCAGAGGATGACGCGGGCGTCGGCGAGCTCGCCCTCGGTCGCGCCGCCCAGGGGCCTGCGCGGATTCCACATCGGCATCTGATCGAGCGGCACGCCCATCGCCTTCGCCGTGTTGCGCCCGAGGTGCTGATCGGGGAAGAACAGCACCCGGCGACCCCGGGCGAAGGCCCACTCGAGCACCGTCCGCGCGTTCGACGACGTGCACACGATCCCGCCGTTGCGTCCGACGAACCCCTTGATGGCGGCGGACGAGTTCATGTAGGTGACGGGGATGACGGGGACGAGCCCGTCCTCGTCCGCGGCATCCAGCGGCCCGTAGACGTCGGCGAGCTGCTCCCAGCAGTCCTCGACGTCGTCGATCGAGGCCATGTCGGCCATCGAGCAGCCCGCGGCGAGATTCGGCAGGATGACGGCCTGGTCGGGGCGGGAGAGGAGGTCGGCCGTCTCGGCCATGAAGTGCACGCCGCAGAACACGATCGCCTCGGCCTGCGGCTGCGTGAGGGCCGCGTTCGCGAGCTGGAACGAGTCGCCCACGTAGTCGGCGTGCGTCACGACCTCTTCGCGCTGATAGAAGTGGCCGAGCACCACGACACGGTCGCCGAGCGCCGCCTTGGCAGCGCGGATGCGATCGTGGAGCTCCGCTTCGGGGGCCTCACGGTACGCCGCCGGCAGTTCGCCCTGCCGCGGTGCTCCGGTCGGGATGACGTCGCCCATCGACGAACCGGGCCCGTAGCCGGGGCGTGCGTCGAAGTCCCAGGGGCCGGCCGCGAGATCGGTGTTGCACGTCTCTGCGGTCGACGAGCCGTGCACGATCGCCTGGATCTCGTGGTCGACGCTCGCGTCGGGGCGATTCCGGTCGTGGGGGTGGATCTGCAAGAGGGTCATGAGCGTGCCTCTCTGGAACGGGCGGGCAGGGGCGAGTCGGACGGGAGCGGGCCGCGGTCGGCGAGCTCGACGTCCTGGTTGTAGCGGTACAGACGGGCGGGCCGGTGGCTGCCCGTACGAAAGCGGTCGGTCGGGATGAGGGTGGCCGAGTTCTCCACCTGGCGGCGGAAGTTCGCCGGGTCGAGGCGCCGGCCGAGGATCGCCTCGTACACCTCGCGGAGCTCGGCGAGGGTGAACAGGTCCGGGAGCAGGCCGTGCGCGATGCGGCTGTAGCCGACCTTGTTGCGCAGGCGCCACAGGGCGTAGTCGACGATCTGGTTGTGGTCGAACGCGAGCTCGGGGAGCGCGGTCGCGTCGAACCAGGCGACGTTGTGCTGTTCGGATTCGAGGGAGACGTCCTCGCGCACGAGCGCCCAGTAGACGATCGACACGACTCGACTGGACGAGCGGTCCGGGTCGCCGAAGGCGTAGAGCTGCTCGAGGTAGCTGGGTGTCAGCGTCGTCGTCTCGGCGAGGGTGCGGGATGCCGCGCGCTCGAGCGGTTCGTCACCGCCCAGCCACCCACCGGGCAGCGCCCACTGGCCTTCGTGCGGATCACGTGTGCGCTTGACGAGCGGCAGCACGATCGTCGCGCCGTCTCCGCCCGGGCGGCGGCGCAGGCTGAAGATGACGGTCGACACAGCGACACGGATCTCTCGGGCTGTTTTTGTCATGATGACCATAACTCCGACGTCGATCTTATAGTCACCGCGACCAGAACACAAACCGCTCGCCCCCGGCACGCTATGCTGGGCGCACAACAGAACACAGGCCGCATGACGCGCGCGGGAGAGCCCCGGCATCCTCGGAGGATGTCGAGCACCGAAGGAGCAAGCCTCCCCGCCAATCTCTCAGGTCCGCGTACCGCCCGCGTCCGGCCGCTCTGAAAAGCGATGCCCACGGGAACGGCTGTGCCCGGGGATCCGCCGACGGTGAAAGCCCCGATCCGCCCTGCGGGTGATGAAGGGCGAAGCTCTCAGGCCCATGACAGAGGGGGAGTTCACGGATGCCGGGGTCCCGGCATCCGCCGCCCGATCTCGGGAGAACTCGTGTCCGACCTCCGCACCACACCGCTCCACGACCGCCATGCCGCGCTCGGGGCCTCGTTCACCGACTTCGGCGGCTGGTCGATGCCCGTCCGCTACACCTCGGACCTCGCCGAGCATCACGCCGTACGGCAGGCGGCGGGCCTCTTCGACATCTCGCACATGGCCGAGTTCACCGTGTCGGGAACCGGGTCCACCGCGTTCCTTGAACGCGTATTGGCCGGGCGGTTCGCGGCGATGTCGATCGGCAAGGCGAAATACTCGCTGCTGCTGTCGGATGCCGGTGGGGTGATCGACGACGTCATCGTCTACCGGCTCGGCGACGAGCGTTATCTCGTCATCTCCAATGCCGGCAATCGCGATGCGGTGTTCGAGGCATTCCGCCAGCGGGTGGCCACGGCGGGCATCACGGCCGCCGTCAGTCTGACGCCCTCCAATGCGCTTCCGTTGGATCTGCAGCTGTCGACCAACGATGGCGCCACGATCGAGGACATCTCCGATGGCGTGTCGCTCATCGCGGTCCAGGGGCCGCGGGCGCGTGCGATCCTCGAGAATACGACCGGCATCGACGCGATTACCCCCGCCGTCGTCGACCTCGGATACTACGCGTGGTCGAGCGGGACGTTCCAGGGCGCGGACCTCTTCATCGCGCGCACCGGCTATACGGGCGAAGACGGCTTCGAGCTCCTCGTGCCGAACGCCGCCGCTCCCGCCCTCTGGGACGCGCTGCTCGCTTCCGGCGAACCGCTCGGCCTCGTTCCCGCGGGTCTCGCCTCCCGCGACACGCTGCGCCTCGAAGCCGGGATGCCGCTGCACGGCCATGAGCTCAGCGACCGGATCCTGCCGGCTCAGGCCGGGCTCGGCCGGGTCGTGGCATCCGACAAGGGTGACTTCGTCGGCAAGGCCGCCCTCGCCGAGGCGCCCGCCGACCTTCCCGTCCTCGTCGGCCTCGCCGCAGAGGGTCGTCGCGCCGGTCGCGCCGGCTACGCCGTCTACGCGGGCGCCGAGGGTGGCGATCCCGTCGGCGAGATCACAAGCGGGGCGCTGAGCCCGACACTGGGGCATCCCATCGCCATGGCCTTCGTGCCCCCGGCGCTCGCCGACATCGGCACCGAACTCTTCATCGACGTGCGGGGGACCCGCATCCCCGCGACCGTGACCGCTCTGCCTTTCTACCGGAGGACCGCATGACCGACCTGAACGCACTCACCTACACCGCCGAGCACGAGTGGGTCGCCCTCGCGGGCGATGTCGCGACCGTCGGCATCACCGACTACGCCGCCGACAAGCTCGGTGACGTCGTCTATGTGGACCTCCCCGCCGTGGGCTCGAGCGTCACCGCGGGTGAGGTCTGCGGCGAGATCGAGTCGACGAAGTCGGTCGGCGAGCTCTACGCCCCGCTCACCGGCGAGGTCGTCGAGGTCAACGACGCCGTCGTCGCCGACCCGTCCGCCGTGAACGGCGACGCGTTCGGCGCCTGGCTCGTCAAGATCCAGGTCGACCCGGCCGATGTCGAGGCGCTCATGGACCGTGACGCCTACGTCGCTCTCACGGGCGGCGAGGAGTGACCTCCGCTGCATTCCGGGATCGGCACATCGGCACGGACGCCGACGCGCAGGCGATCATGCTCGGCGCTCTCGGCTACGACACGGTCGACGCGCTCGTCGGGCGCGCCGTCCCGGCCTCCATCCACGCGGCCCCGATCGACGACTCGGTGATCCCCGCGGCGGCGACCGAGGCCGAGGCGCTCGCCGAGCTGCGCGCGCTCGCGGCGCTGAACCGCCCCGCCCGGTCGATGATCGGGCTCGGCTACTACGACACGCTGACCCCGTCGGTCATCGCACGGAACGTGTTCGAGAACCCGTCCTGGTACACGGCCTACACCCCCTACCAGCCCGAGATCTCCCAGGGGCGCCTCGAGGCCCTCATCAACTTCCAGACGATGGTGACCGACCTCACGGGGCTCGCCACCGCGAACGCCTCGATGCTCGACGAGGCGACCGCCGTCGTCGAGGGCATGCTCGTCGCGCGGCGCGCCTCGAAGTCGGCGTCGAACGTGTTCCTCGTGGATGCCGATGCGCTGCCGCAGACCAAGGCGCTGCTGCACCACCGGGCTGCCGCGGTGGGCATCGAGATCGTCGAGGGTGCATTCGTTCCCGTCGAGGGTGCATTCGTTCCCGCCGGGGGTGCCTTCGTTCCCGCCGGGGGTGCATTCGGGGCGTTCATCCAGTACCCCGGCGCCACCGGTCGGGTCTGGGACCCGTCCGAGGTCATCGCACAGGTGCAGTCGCAGGGCGGTCTCGTCGTCGTCGCGGCCGACCTCCTCGCGCTGACCCTCCTGCGCTCGCCGGGTTCGCTCGGCGCCGACATCGCGGTCGGCACGACGCAGCGCTTCGGCGTGCCGATGGGTTTCGGAGGCCCACACGCCGGCTACATGGCCGTGCGCGCGGGACTCGAGCGGCAGCTTCCCGGCCGTCTCGTCGGCGTCTCGCAGGATGCCGCGGGGGCGCCCGCCTATCGCCTCTCGCTGCAGACCCGGGAACAGCACATCCGGCGTGAGAAGGCGACGTCGAACATCTGCACCGCCCAGGTGCTGCTCGCCGTCATGGCATCCATGTACGCCGTCTACCACGGGCCGGACGGCCTGCGGCGGATCGCCGCCGACGTCACCGCGAAGGCGCATCGGCTGCGCGACTGGATCGTGGACGCGGGTGGAGAGGTCGCCTTCGACGAGTTCTTCGACACGATCGTCGTGCTCGTGCCCGGACGTGCGGGAGAGATCGTCGAGCGCGCTCGCGAGCGCGGGTTCCAATTGTGGTTCCGCGACAGCGACTCGGTCGGCGTGTCGGTCGACGAGACGACCACGATCGCCGAACTGCACGCCCTCGCCCAGGTGTTCGGCGGCCCCGAGCAGCGCGCGTTCGCCTTCGTCGCACGCGATGCCGCTGCATCATTGCCCGAGGCGCTCCGTCGCGAGGACGAGTTCCTGACGCACCCGGTCTTCCACGTGCACCACTCCGAGACGGCGATGATGCGCTACCTCAAGCAGCTCGCCGACCGCGACTACGCGCTCGATCGGGGCATGATCCCGCTCGGCTCGTGCACGATGAAGCTCAACGCGGCCACCGAGATGGCTGCGGTGTCGTGGCCGGAGTTCTCCCGCGTGCACCCGTTCGCGCCGGCGGAGGACGTCGCGGGCTACCTCGTGCTCATCGAGCAGCTGGAGTCGTGGCTCGCGGAGATCACCGGGTACGACGCCGTGTCGCTGCAGCCGAACGCGGGGTCGCAGGGCGAGCTCGCGGGGCTGCTCGCGATCCGCGGATACCACCACTCCCGCGGCGACGTGCAGCGCGACATCTGCCTCATCCCGTCCTCGGCGCACGGCACCAACGCGGCATCCGCCGTGCTCGCCGGTATGCGCGTCGTCGTCGTCGCGTGCGACGACGACGGCAACGTCGACCTGGGCGACCTGCGGGCGAAGATCGCGCAGCACGCGGACGCCCTCGCGGCGCTCATGATCACCTACCCGTCGACCCACGGCGTGTACGAGCAGGACGTCGTGGACATCACGGCCGCGGTGCACGACGCCGGTGGTCAGGTGTACGTCGACGGGGCGAACATGAACGCGCTCGTCGGCTTCGCGCGCTTCGGCGACCTCGGCGGCGACGTGTCGCACCTCAACCTGCACAAGACGTTCGCGATTCCGCACGGCGGGGGCGGCCCGGGCGTAGGCCCCGTCGCGGCGAAGGCGCACCTCGCGCCGTTCCTGCCCTCGCATCCGCTCGCGCAGCGGGCGGAGCACGCGGGCGGGTATGTCTTCGATGGCGGGCCGATCTCGGCGGCGCCCTACGGCTCGGCATCCATCTTGCCGATCTCGTGGGCCTACATCCGCATGATGGGGGCGCGGGGGCTGCGGGATGCCACGGGCGCGGCGGTCCTCTCGGCCAACTACATCGCCGCGCGACTGCGCGAGCACTACCCGGTGCTCTACTCGGGCGAGGGCGGGCTCGTCGCGCACGAGTGCATCCTCGACCTGCGGCCGCTGAAGGAGGAGACCGGGATCACCGTCGACGACGTCGCGAAGCGACTGATCGACTACGGCTTCCACGCCCCGACGATGTCGTTCCCCGTCGCGGGGACGCTCATGGTCGAGCCAACCGAGTCGGAGGACCTCGGCGAGATCGAGCGGTTCATCGAGGCGATGATCGCGATCCGTGCGGAGGCGTCGCGCGTGCAGGCGGGGGAGTGGCCGGCCTCCGACAATCCGCTCGTGAACGCGCCGCACACGGCCGCCGCGGTCGTCGTGTCTTCGTGGGACCACCCGTACCCCCGCGAGCTCGCCGTGTACCCCGTGCACGCCCTCGTACGCACGAAGTACTGGCCCCCCGTTCGCCGCATCGACAACGCCTACGGCGACCGCAACCTCGTCTGCGCCTGCCCGCCCGTGGAGGCCTTCGCCTGACCGCGCTCCGCGCCCGCGCTTCCGCGAAAGAACAGTCCGCCGCCGAGAGAACGGGGTTCACCCGTTCTCTCGGCGATAGCGTGTTCTCTCGCGTAGGCGCACGACCGGGCGAAGCGCGGTCTCGTAGGTGGTGAGCGTTCGGGAGAGGGAAGCGAGGCGGCCACTGTCCTCGGCTGTGATCTGCGAGAGACCGTGACCGGTCAGCGACTGTCGTAACGGCCACACCCGTGCCACGTCGACCCACCCCCAATGGGCGACCGCGCGGGCGCCGGCGCGCATCAGAACCCGATCCCGCTCGTGGCGAGCGCGCAGCAGCTGTGCGGGGTCGCCGAAGCTGCCGTCGTACTTGAACTCGCCATCCGGCTCGCCCACGAGTCGGGCTTCCGGCCACCAGAAGTCCCCCCGCAGCACCGAGCCCGTGTCATCCGCGAACTCTTCCTGGCACACCGGAGGCGGATACCCGAACCACTCGATCGCGGCCGCGCTCACCGATTCCAGCACACTCTCGCGGATGCCGTCGGCCCGGCCGAGAGCCCACCGTGCGTGCCGGCGTCCGCGCGTCGAGGCCCGCGACTCGTTGTCGGCGACGAGCATCGACGGGGTCGCGGTCGGGTCGAGGCGCAGCGCGGCGTCGGCCGCAGCGAGTCCGACCGCCTCATGTCGATGGCGAGCGAGCGTGACGGCCACTGAGGCAGGAGAGACGGCGAGCAGGCCGCCGGATTCGATCACGTCGGGATAGCTGCTGACGCGGTGCGCACGGATGCCGGCGACCTCGCGCGCGGCGCTCGTGGCGGGCACCGCGATGTGGACGATCAGGGGATCGCCGATCACCGGCATCCCCCAGAGCACGGCGGCCGACTCGTGGCTGAACACGACGCCCGGCGCGACGATCGCGACGGCGTGCACCCGCGCGAGATAGCGGTTCTACGGCCGCAGCGCTCGCCATCTCTCGGCGGGGGCGTAGACGCCACGGCGGACGCGGACCAGTGCGCCGCGAGCGACGTCTCGTTCGGGATGCGGGATCTGAGCCGCGCGCAGCAGTTCGATCGGTGCGGGACGGATGCCCAGGGTGAGGGTCGGCGCGAAGGTCAGCATGCGACGACTGTGCTCGCCGCCCCCTCGCCGCGGTCGCCGCATCCGACATCTGTGCACAAATCCGCGAACCCCGCTCCTGTGGAGGAGTCGATACCCCGCGCGCGCGTCTCCGCGAGAGAACAGGTCATCGCCGAGAGTACGGGTGGAACCTGTCGCCTCGGCGACGCACTGTTCTCTCGCGGCCGGAGCGGGGGGCGGGGGCGGTGCGGGTCAGAACAGGGCGGGCCACCAGGCGGCGGCGAGCGGGTAGCCGACGAAGGCGATCACGTCTATCAGGGTGTGGGCGATCACGAGGGGCATGACGCGCCCCCAGCGGTGGTAGACCCAGCCGAACACGACGCCCATCGCGACGTTGCCGACGATCGAGCCGAACCCCTGGTAGGCGTGATAGGCGCCGCGCAGCGCGGCCGTCGACAGGATGATCGTCCACGTTCCCCACCCGAGCCGGCGGAGCCGGTCGAAGAGGTATCCGATGAAGATGACCTCCTCGGTGAGCCCCGCGCGCAGCGCCGCGATGAGCAGCAGCGGGATCGTCCACCACGAGGCGTCGAGCGGCGAGGCATCCACCTGCACGGTGATCCCGAGCGCGCGGCCGGCGGCATACAGCCCCAGTCCCGGCACGCCGATGACGACGACCAGAAGGATGCCGGTGCCGACATCCCGCCCGAAGAACCGGAGGTCGAGCCCGATGCGTCGGAACGCCGACCGCCCGGGCTCCCACAGCAGATAGATCGCCAGCGCGATCGGTGCGAAGCCGAAGAAGGCCGCGACGAACTGGTAGAGCACATCCCAGAACTCCTGCGCGTTCGCGCCGGGGTTGAGCGAGGTGGACTGGTCGCCGAGCGCCTGTTCGCGGGTGAGTGCCTGCACGAGCTGGAGGACCGAGTACACCGCCGAGCGCCCCACCGACAGTGCCAGCACGATCGCGATCTCCCACCAGAGCGACATGCGCAGACGAGGTGGGGATGCCGAGGGTGCAACAGGGCCGAATGGGCCACGATCGGCGATCATCTTGTCAGATTGCCACATCTGAGAGGGATTGAGTTAAGGGTCTGTAACGTTTTCCCAGGTTGATTTGTCGAAGAGTGATCCGTTACTTACAGTTTCCCTATTCCCGCCCCTGCGTTCTCACAGCACGCCGTGGGCGATTCACCCTTGCACAGGAGGACAAGTTGAAGCGCAACAAGATCGCCCTCGCGGGCATCGCGCTGCTCGTCGCTGGAGGACTGGCCCTCGCGGGCTGCTCCAGCAGCGGCAGCGGCTCGCCGAGCGCATCGGGCGGCGACAGCACCGCCATCATCAAGACGAACGGCTCCGAGCCCGAGAACCCGCTGATCCCGACCAACACCAACGAGGTCGGCGGCGGCAAGATCCTGGACGAGATCTTCGCCGGGCTCGTCTACTACGACGCCAAGGGTGCGCCGCAGAACGACATGGCCGAATCGATCACCGTCGACGACGCGCAGAACCTCACGGTCAAGCTCAAGAAGGGCCAGAAGTTCACGGACGGCACCGAGGTGCAGGCCCACAACTTCATCGAGGCGTGGAACTACGGCGCGAAGCTGTCGAACGCGCAGCTCAACAGCTACTTCTTCGAGGACATCGAGGGCTTCAGCTACGACGAGGACTCCGAGCTCACCGGTCTGAAGGAAGTCGATGACTACACCTTCACGATCGCGCTGAACAAGCCGGCATCCGACTTCGCGCTGCGCCTCGGCTACTCCGCGTTCTACCCGCTGCCCGACGCGGCGTTCGAGGACATGGACGCCTTCGGTCAGAACCCGATCGGCAACGGTCCCTACAAGATCGCCTCCGACGACGCGTGGCAGCACAACGTGCAGATCTCGCTCGTGAAGAACGACGACTACCAGGGCGGCCGTGCAGCGCACAACGCGGGCCTGGACATCGTCTTCTACGCGACCCAGGATGCCGCCTACGCCGACCTGCTCTCGGGTGAGGTCGACGTCATCGACGGTGTTCCCTCGTCGGCGCTCGCGACCTTCGAGTCGGAGCTCGGCGACCGCGCGGTCAACCAGCCCGCGGCCGTCTTCCAGTCCTTCACGATCCCGTCGCGCCTCGCGCACTTCTCGGGTGAAGAGGGTCAGCTGCGTCGCCAGGCGCTGTCGATGTCGATCAACCGCGAGGAGATCACGAAGGTCGTCTTCAACGGCACGCGTACCCCCGCGAGCGACTTCACGTCGCCCGTCATCGACGGCTGGTCGGACAAGCTCGACGGCTCCGAGGTCCTCGCGTACAACCCCGACGAGGCCAAGAAGCTGTGGGCCCAGGCCGACGCCATCTCGCCGTGGTCGGGCACGTTCCAGATCGCGTACAACTCCGACGGCGGCCACCAGACGTGGGTCGACGCGGTGACGAACTCGATCAAGAACACGCTGGGCATCGACGCGTCGGGCGCTCCGTACGCCGACTTCGCGTCGCTGCGCAAGGAGGTCACGGGTCGCACGATCCAGACCGCCTTCCGCACCGGTTGGCAGGCCGACTACCCGGGTCTGTACAACTTCCTCGGCCCGCTGTACGCGACCAACGCCGGCTCCAACGACGGTGACTACTCGAACCCCGAGTTCGACCAGCTGCTGTCCGACGGCATCTCGGCGACCGACTCGGCGACCGCCAACGAGGACTTCCAGAAGGCTCAGTCGATCCTGCTGAAGGACCTCCCGGCGACGCCGCTGTGGTACTCGAACGTCACCGGTGGTTTCGCCGAGGGCGTGCAGAACGTCGAGTTCGGTTGGAACTCGGTGCCGCTGTACTACCTCATCACCAAGTAATCCGATCATCCTTTGATCAACCGTGGGGCGGTGACACCAGTCACCGCCCCACGGTATGTCCATCTGGCTCTCGCGTCCGCGCCGTTTGCGCGGCACGATGCTTCTAGCGGGTTTTCGGCCGCGCCCGACGCGCCGCACCCCACATCTGAAGGAGAGGGATGCTCGGTTACATCCTCAGACGCCTGTTGCAGGTGATCCCCGTGTTCTTCGGGGCCACTCTGCTCATCTACTTCATGGTCTTCGCACTGCCCGGAGACCCGATCATCGCCCTGTTCGGCGACAAGACCCCGAACCCCGCCGTCGTCGCGCAGCTGCGTGCGCAGTACCACCTCGACGAGCCGTTCTTCGTGCAGTACTTCTACTACATCACCGGCATCTTCCAGGGGAACCTGGGCGTGACCTTCTCCGGCCAGTCCGTCAATGACGTGCTCGCCCGGACCCTCCCGGTCACGGGGCGCCTGGCCGTCATGGCGATCGCGATCGAGTTCACTCTGGCGATCATCATCGGAACGATCTCGGCGCTGCGCAAGGGCAAGCTCTTCGACAACACGTCGCTCGTGGTCGCGCTGATCTTCGTCGCATTGCCGATCTTCGTCCTGAGCTTCCTCGCGCAGTACTTCCTCGCGATCCAGCTGGGCTGGTTCAAGCCGACGGTCGGCGCGCAGAACGACTGGGGCGACCTGTGGCTGCCGGCGATCGTCCTGGGACTCAGTCTCTACGCGACGAGCATGCGCCTCATGCGCTCGTCGGTCATCGACACGCTCAACCAGGACTGGGTGCGCACCGCGTACGGAAAGGGCATGTCGCGCTCGCGCGTCATCCCCGTCCACGTGCTGCGCAACTCCCTCATCCCCGTCATCACGAACTCCGCCACGAACTTCGGCGTCCTGCTGGTCGGTGCGACCGTCACGGAGGGCATCTTCAATGTGCCCGGCGTCGGCAACACGCTCTTCCACGCCGTGCAGAAGCACGAAGGCCCGACGGTCGTCTCCTTCGTCACCGTGTTCGTGATCATCTATGTGCTCGTCAATCTGCTCGTGGACCTGCTCTACGGGCTGCTCGACCCGAGGATCCGCTATGTCAAGTGATCTCAACGACCCCCGCGGTCCACTGGGGGTGGACCACTACGTCGCTCCCGCGACGACCTCGACCCTCGTCGTGGACGCCGTGCGTGTCGACGAGAAGCCGAGCAACCTCTGGCTCGACGCGTGGCGCGACCTCCGTCGCCGTCCCGTCTTCTGGATCAGCCTCGTCGTCGTCGCGATCGTCCTGCTGATGGCGATCTGGCCCACGCTGTTCACGCAGGTGGCGCCGAACAACGACTGCCAGCTCGCCAACAGCAACGGCGGACCCACAGACGGTCATCCGCTCGGGTTCACGTTCCTCGGCTGCGATGTGTGGGCCCGCATGGTGTGGGGTGCTCGCACGTCCCTCACGGTCGGCCTCCTCGCGACGATCATCGGCACCGTGATCGGTCTCGTGATGGGCGCGTTCGCCGGCTTCTACGGCGGCTGGCTCGACTCGCTGCTGTCCCGCATCGGCGACATCTTCTTCTCGATCCCCTACATCCTCGCGGCGATCGTCGTGATGAGCGTCTTCTCGGCCAACCGCAACGTGTTCACGCTCGCGTTCGCGATCGGCGGTTTCGCATGGGCATCCACCGCCCGTGTCGTCCGCGCCGAAGTGCTGCGGGTGCGGCAGGCGGACTTCGTCACGGCCTCTCGTGCGCTCGGCAAGTCCCGCTTCGGGACACTGGTCTCGCACGTCGTCCCGAACGCCATCGCGCCGCTGCTCGTCATCACGACGATCTCGCTCGCGGCGGCGATCGTGGCCGAAGCGACGCTCGCGTTCCTCGGCGTCGGCCTCGGCAGCGACGTCATGTCGTGGGGCAATGACATCAGCCAGGCGCAGCAGTCGCTGCGGGTGGCGCCGATGGCGCTCATCTACCCGTCGATCATCCTGACGGTCACGGTGCTGGCCTTCATCCTTCTGGGCGAGCTCATCCGCGACGCCCTCGACCCGAGAGCGAGGGCCCGCCGATGAACGCGACCTCACGCGAACCCCTGCTGAGCGTGCGCGACCTGCGCGTCGCGTTCGAATCGCAGTCGGGCAGCCGCGAAGTGCTGCACGGCGTCAGCTTCGACATCTTCCCCGGCGAGACCATCGCCATCGTGGGGGAGTCGGGGTCGGGCAAGTCCACCACGGCATCCGCCCTCATCCAGCTGCTGCCGGGGACGGGCCATGTCACCTCGGGGACCATCATGCTCGGCGCGGAGGATCTCACCCTCTACAACCGGGCGCAGATGGAGGACATCCGCGGGCGCGAGATCGGCTACGTGCCCCAGGACCCGATGTCGAACCTCAACCCCGTGTGGTCGATCGGCTTCCAGGTGAAGGAGGCCGTGCGGGCCAACGGCATCGCGTCCGGCAAGAAGGAGATCGAGGCGCGGGCGATCGAGGTGCTCAAGCAGGCGGGTCTGGCGGATGCCGACAAGCGCATGCACCAGTACCCGCACCAGTTCTCCGGCGGTATGCGTCAGCGCGCCCTCATCGGCATCGGTCTTGCGGCCGACCCGAAGCTGCTGATCGCCGATGAGCCGACCTCGGCTCTCGACGTGACGGTGCAGCGGGTCATCCTCGACCACATGGCGAGCCTCACGCGGGAGAAGGGCACCTCGGTGCTCCTCATCACGCACGACCTCGGTCTCGCGGCCGAGCGCGCGGAACGGATCATCGTCATGAAGGACGGCGAGATCGTCGAGGCGGGGCCGAGCCGGCTCATCCTCGAGAACCCGCAGCACCCGTATACGCAGCGTCTCGTCGCGGCGGCCCCGTCGATCGCGTCGCAGCGCATCCAGGCCGTCGTCGAGGACCGTGGCGTGCAGACGGCGTCCGAGATCGCCGACGCGGCCCCGACGCTGCGCGTGCGCGACCTGACGAAGGACTACAAGATCCGTCAGGGCAGCTTCCGCAGCGAACCGTTCCGTGCCGTGGATGCCGTGTCGTTCGACATCCCGCGCGGCAAGACGCTCGCCCTCGTCGGCGAGTCGGGATCGGGCAAGTCGACCGTCGCGAAGATGGTGCTCAAGCTCGAGGACCCGACCTCCGGCGCGATCGAGGTCGACGGTGTCGACACGGCGAAGCTCTCCCGCAAGGAGATCTTCGCGCTGCGTCGCCGCATGCAGCCGGTCTTCCAGGACCCGTACGGCTCGCTCGACCCGCTGCGGAACATCGAGAACACGATCGCCGAGCCCCTCGAGATCCACAAGGTCGGCACGGCGGCCTCGCGTCGTGAGCGCGTGCGCGAGCTGCTCGACCAGGTGTCGCTCCCGCAGGGCCTCGCCTCGCGCTACGCGAACGAGCTGTCCGGCGGGCAGCGCCAGCGCGTCGCGATCGCGCGGGCCCTCGCGCTCAAGCCCGACATCGTCGTGCTCGACGAGGCGGTGTCTGCGCTCGACGTGCTGGTGCAGGACCAGATCCTGAAGCTCCTCGCGGACCTGCAGTCGGAGCTCGGTCTCACGTACCTGTTCATCACGCACGACCTCGCCGTCGTCCGCGTGGTGGCCGACCTCGTCTGCGTCATGGAGCGCGGCAAGCTCGTCGAGCAGGGGAGCGTCGACGAGATCTTCGCGAACCCCGCGCAGGAGTACACGAGGCGCCTGCTAGACGCCATCCCCGGAGCGAGCATCACTCTCGGCGGAGGCGGAACGGGCGGCTTCTGAGCGTGCGCTTCGCTCAGCCCCGCCCGGGCGCGCCCGCTCGCCGGGTCCTGCGGCCCACGTCGGGCACGGTCATCCTGATCGTGTCCGGCGTGGTCGCGCTGTGGCTGCTGGTGGATGCCGCGGTGCGCGCAGGCGGTCTGGAGATGCTGCGCCTCGCCCCGTGGATACTGCTGGCCGTCTGGGGCGTCTACGTCGCCCTGTATTCGCCGCACGTCGCCTACGACCGGGACGGCGTGCTCGTACAGAACTATCTGCGGCGTACATGGATCCCGTGGTCGCGCGTCGCCGACATCGACATGCGCTGGCAGCTGCAGTTCGCGCTCACCGGTGGCACGACGGTCGTCGCCTACGGCGGCCCCGTCGCGGGTCGCCCCGGGAGAGCCGCGCGGGCTGCCCGCGATGCGGGTCGCGTGCCCGCGTGGATGCGTGACGTCGGCGACCTCCGGGATGCCTGGCAGGCGTCCGATTCCGCCGCGTCCGGCACCGGTGCGCTGACCCGTTCCTGGGACGTTCCGGGCCTTCTCGCCTTCGGCGTGCTCGTGGTCGCCGCTGCGGCATCCGCGCTGAGTGTCGCCTGACAATCGCGCAGGTTGTCAACTATCCACCGGGTGAGAGTGGGCATTTTGCGTGAGTGTGACGGAATGTTACGGTCATGCAAAGAGTCCCGGCCAATGACGGCCGCGGAGCGATCGGCGAGTTAAGGTCTATGAACCGAAGGTCGCCTGAGTCGCCCTCGATGAAAGAACAATGATGATCCATCACTCCGCTCCGACCGTCGCCGTGAGCCCGCTTCGATGACGCTCTACGTCATCCGGCGCTTCCTGAACTACGCGATTCTGAGCCTGATCGCGACGTGCATGGCGTACGTCCTGGCCAGCATCGCCCTCGACCCGGCCGCGCGCTTCTACGGCATCAACCCCCGGCCGCCGCAGTCCTCGATCGATGCGTCGCTGAACGCGATGGGTGTGAACCCGGACGTGCCGATCATCGTGCGCCTGTGGAACTGGCTCGTGGGGCTGTTCACCCAGTTCTCGATGGGCACGACC
This sequence comes from Microbacterium sp., assembly GCF_017305435.1. Classification (GTDB taxonomy): domain Bacteria; phylum Actinomycetota; class Actinomycetes; order Actinomycetales; family Microbacteriaceae; genus Microbacterium. The sequence continues at coordinate 245,895 of NZ_JAFKIP010000002.1, forward strand.
GTCGGCGGCGCCCAGGTGACGGCCGAGATCGCGGCACGATCGGGCGCGAGCCTGCGGCTCCTGCTCATCGGCTCCCTCCTCGGCGCCATCATCGGCGTGCTCCTGGGGGTCTGGGGCGCCGTGCGCCAGTACCGCGCGAGCGACCAGATCGTGACGTACGCGTCGTTCGTCGTCATCGCGACGCCGACCTTCGTCATCGGCGTGCTGCTCATGATCCTCGCGACGCAGTTCAACAACCTCGTCGGGTCCCAAGTGATCACCTTCACGGGCGAGTACACCGCCGGCATCACCGGAAGCTGGTGGGATCTGGCCCTCGACCGCGCCGTCCACCTGCTGCTGCCGACCATCGCCCTCGCGATGATCGGCGCGGCGGGGTTCTCGCGCTATCAGCGCAACGTCATGCTCGATGTGCTCGGGGCCGACTACATCCGCACGGCGCGTGCGAAGGGGCTGCCCCGCACGAAGGCGCTGTTCCGTCACGGCGTGCGCCTTGCGCTCATCCCGATGTCGACCTTCTTCGCGTACAGCTTCGGCACCCTCATCGCCGGCTCCGCGATGCTCGAGATCGTCTTCAGCTGGCGAGGCATGGGTCAGTTCCAGATCGAGGCGATCCAGAAGAACGACATCAACGCCGTCGCCGGCTCCGCCCTCTTCGTGGCCGTCCTCTACCTCATCGCGTCGACGCTGTCCGAAGTGCTCTACGCCGCACTCGACCCGAGAGTGAGGAACTGACATGTCGGTCATGCAGGAGAAGGCGATGGAGGGCACGCTCGACGCCGTCAGCGACGTCACCAAGACGCGCCGACCGCTGTCGCGCTCGGGTCTCGTCTGGCAGCGTCTGAAGCGGATGCCACGGTTCTGGATCGGCGCGTCGATCGTGGGACTGATCATCGTGTGGGCCTTCATCGGGCCGGTCGTCTACCCGTGGTCGATCACCGACCGCGATGTCTTGAACATGGGCATGGGCCCGACCATGATCCATTGGTTCGGCACCAACTCGATCGGTCAGGACATCTACGCCCAGACGCTCGCGGGCCTGCAGAAGTCGCTCATCATCGGCCTGGTGGCCGGGCCCACGGCGACCGTCATCGCTGCTGTCGTCGGTTCGGCGTCGGGCTACATCGGCGGGTGGTTCGACCGCGTCGTGCAGTGGATCATCCTGCTGCTGCTCGTCATCCCCGCCTTCTTCCTGTTCATCCTGCTGAGCCCCCTCATCAAGGGCCTGTCCTGGGTCGTGCTGATGTTCTACATCGCGCTGTTCAGCTGGATGATCATGGCCCAGGTCGTCAGGTCGCAGACGCGATCGCTGCGTAACCGCGACTTCGTGCGGGCGGCGCGCTACATGGGGATGCCGACGCGCACGATCCTCAGCCGCCACATCATCCCGAACATGGCGTCGCTCCTCATCATCGACGCGACGCTCGGCGTCGTCTCCGCGATCATGGCGGAGACGTCGCTGAGCTACTTCGGCTTCGGCATCCAGAAGCCGGACGTCTCGCTGGGCACGCTCCTGTCCGACGGCACGGCGGCGGCGGTGACGAGGCCGTGGCTGTTCGTGTTCCCCGCCTTCGTCCTCATCATCCTGCTCTTCGCGATCAGCCTCGTCGGCGACGCCCTGCGCGATGCGATCGACCCGACCTCTGGAATGAACCGTGACTGACACCCTCCTTCAGACGCCCCGCGGACGCACCGGCGCGCCCCTGCTGTCGGTGCGGGATCTCAGCGTCACGTTCCCGCAGCGCGAGGGGAACGCCGTGCAGGCCGTCCGCGGCATCTCGTACGACGTCTACCCCGGGGAGTTCCTCGGGATCGTGGGGGAGTCAGGCTCGGGGAAGTCCGTGTCGTCCCTCGCAGTCATGGGACTGCTGCCCTCGACCGCGCAGATCACCGGCACGATCGAGTTCGAGGGTCGGTCGCTCCTCAGCCTCGACGACAACCGGCTCTCGAGGATCCGCGGCAAGGAGCTCGCGATGGTCTTCCAGGACCCGCTGTCGGCCCTGACACCCGTATACACGGTCGGCGACCAGATCTCCGAGGCATTGCGTCTGCACGACTCGCGCCTGTCCGCGGGCGCCGCAGCCGCGCGCGCCGTCGAACTGCTGAAGATCGTCGGCATCCCGGATGCCGAGCGCCGCGCGAAGGCATTCCCGCACGAGTACTCCGGCGGCATGCGCCAGCGCGCCATGATTGCGATGGCCATCGCCAACGACCCGAAGGTCATCCTCGCCGACGAGCCGACGACGGCGCTCGACGTCACGATCCAGGCGCAGATCCTCGAGGTGCTCGAGAAGGCGAAGGAGATCACCGGCGCGTCGATCGTCCTCATCACGCACGACCTCGGCGTCGTGGCCGGTCACGCCGATCGTGTCGGCGTGATGTACGCGGGCAAGCTCGTCGAGATGGGCACGACCGAAGAGGTCTTCATGGCGCCGCAGATGCCGTACTCGATCGGTCTGCTGCGCTCGGTGCCGAACATGCTCACGGCGGGGACGCAGCGGCTCGTGCCGCTCGAGGGCCGGCCGCCGTCTCTCGCGAACCTGCCTCAGGGGTGCCCCTTCGCGGCGCGCTGCCCGATCGCGATCGACGCGTGCCGAGAGGTCGAGCCGTCGCTCGTGGCGCACGACCCGGCCGCGCCCGCGCACGTCTCGGCATGCATCCGCGCGGGCGAGATCGTTGACGGTGAGCTCATCCGCGCCGAGGTGTTCCCCCGGCCGGACGCGATGCCGGCGGACGAGCGCGCGGAGACCGGCGCCGAGCCCGTGCTCGATGTCGACGGGCTCAAGCGGCACTTCCCGCTCATGCGTGGATCCGTCTTCCCCCGGCGGGTGGGCACCGTGCGCGCGGTCGACGGCGTGTCCTTCACGCTGCGCCCGGGCCGGACGCTCGGCCTCGTCGGCGAGTCGGGCTGCGGAAAGACAACCACGATCCTCGAGGTCATGGAGATGACGGCGCCGCAGCACGGCTCTATCACGATCGAGGGCGTGGATGTCGCGACCGCCTCGAAGAAGCAGCTCAAGAAGCTGCGTCGTGACGTGCAGATCGTCTTCCAGGACCCGATGGGCGCGATCGATCCGCGCCTGCCGGTCGGCGAGGTCATCACCGAACCCCTCTGGGTGCAGGGCGTGCCGAAGGCCGAGCGCGATCAGCGCGTGACCGAGCTGCTCGAGCTCGTCGGTCTCGACCCGGCGATGGCCGACCGCTATCCGCACGAGTTCTCCGGCGGCCAGCGTCAGCGCATCGGCATCGCCCGCGCGCTGTCGACGAACCCCGCCGTCCTGATCCTCGACGAGCCCGTCTCGGCGCTCGATGTCTCGATCCAGGCGGGTGTCATCAATCTGCTCGAAGACCTCCGCGAGCGACTCGGACTCTCCTACCTCTTCGTCGCGCACGACCTCGCCGTCGTCCGGCAGATCGCCGACGACGTCGCGGTGATGTACCTCGGGGCGATCGTCGAGCAGGGACCGATCGCCGACGTGTTCGAGAACCCGCGGCATCCGTACACGAAGGCGCTGATCTCCGCCGCCCCCATCCCCGACCCGCGGATCGAGCGCGGCAGGACGCGCATCCTCCTCAACGGCGACCTGCCGAGCCCCACGCAGGAGATCACCGGATGCCGCTTCCGCACCCGGTGCCCGCTCTACGCCCTCCTCGACGAGGGCGCGCAGGAGCTGTGCCGGGCCTCGGACCCTCCGCTCACGGCGCACGGGCGCACCCGCGTCGCCTGCCACCACGCGGATCGCTCCGCGCTCGTGGACGACGCGGCGCTGCAGGCGGCGTCGTGACAAGAACCCCCGGACGGCGGCACCACGCCGATCGGGTCCCCAGAAGGTAATGAGAGGAAAGATCACATGAGGACACGGAGTGCGAAGGCGCTGGGCGCCGTCGCGGTGCTCAGTGCCGCAGCGCTGGTTTTCGCGGGATGTGCGGCGGGTAACACCGCGCCGAACGCGAGCGACAGCCCTGCTGCGGCGCTGCCCACGGTCGACTGGGATGCGGCCGCGGCCGGCGACGTGCAGGACGGCGGAACGCTGACCCTCGCTGTCGGAGCCCTGCCCGTCAACTACAACAACTCGGAGATCGACGGCAACGACGTCGACACCAACACGATCCTCTCGCCCACCTCCGGCGGACCGCTGCGGATCACCACCGAGGGCGCGTCGGAGGTCAACCCCGACTACGCGTCGTCGGTCGAGCTCGTGAGCGAGGACCCGCAGGTCGTCGAGATCAAGCTCAACCCGAAGGCGGTCTGGGAGGACGGCACACCGATCACGGTCGCCGACTACGCCGCCACCTGGAAGGCGCTCAACGGCACCAACGCGGACTACCAGGTCGTCTCGACGACCGGGTGGGACCAGATCGCGTCCGTCGAGCAGGGCACCGACGAGTTCGACGTGAAGATCACGTTCAGCTCGGTGTTCGCCGACTGGCAGTCGCTCCTGGGCGGCGTGCTCCCCGCGGCGATCGCGAGCGACCCCGTCGTGTTCAACACGGGCTACACCGAGAAGGCCGTCCCCTCGTCGGGGCCGTACGTCATCTCGAACATCGACCAGACGGGTCAGGTCATCACCCTGACGCCGAACCCGGTCTGGTGGGGCGCGAAGCCGAAGCTCGACACGATCCTGTTCAAGGTCGTGAGCCAGGCCCAGCAGGGCTCCTCGTTCGCGAACAAGGAGATCGACGCGCTGTACATCTCCTCGAACGCCGACCTCTACGCGACCGCGAAGTCACGTGAGGACGCGGAGATCCAGGCGACCAACGGTCTCACCTGGACGCACGTCACGATGAACGCGAAGGAAGGCCCCCTGTCGGACCTCAACGTCCGCAAGGCCGTCGCGTCGATCGTCAACCGCGAGCAGATCTCGGCTGCGGCCAACACCCCGGTCGGCGTTCCCGCCGTCACGCAGGGCGACTACATCTTCATGAACGGCCAGGACGGCTACGAGGACAAGGCGCTCGCGCACGATCCCGCCGCCGCCGAGGGCTTCCTGAAGGATGCCGGCTACACGAAGGACGGCGACAGCTGGACGAAGGACGGCGAGGCCCTCAAGCTGACCGTCACGGTTCCCGCCGACACCGCGACCAACATCCAGCGCGCCGAGCAGGTGCAGGCCGACCTCGGTGACTTCGGCATCCCCGTCGAGCTCACCACGGTCCCCGCAGCGCAGTACTTCAGCGACTACGTGATCCCCGGCAACTTCGAGATGGTCACCTTCTCGTGGCAGGGCACGCCGTTCCCGATCTCGTCGTCCGAGGCGCTGTTCTACCCGCTCGACTCCGGCCAGAACTTCACCGGCACCACCGACGAGAAGCTCGGTGACCTGTGGACGAAGGCCAACGCGGAGCTCGACCCGGCCAAGCGGATCGACATCGCGAAGGAGATCAACGACACCATCTGGTCGTACGTGCCGATGTTCCCGATCGCGCCGCTGCCCAACGTCTGGGCGGTCAAGCAGGGCCTCGTCAACTACGGTGCCGCGATGTTCGGGTACTCTCCGGTCGACTGGACCATCGTCGGATGGGCCAAGTGAGGCCTGACCGCCGCTGACGGTCCCGCCTTGTAGAATGGGATGCGCTCCGCTCGGGGCGCATCCCATTCTTTCTGTTTCTCCCACTTCTGTTAGGCACTCCATGGCGCACGCCCTCCGTCCGGACCTCCGCAACGTCGCGATCGTGGCGCACGTCGACCACGGCAAGACGACGCTCGTCGACGCCATGCTCCGCCAGACCGGCTCGTTCGGCGAGCACGCGCACGTCGAAGAGCGTGCGATGGACTCCAACGACCTGGAGCGTGAGAAGGGCATCACGATCCTCGCCAAGAACACGGCGATCACGTACAACGGCATCCACACCGACCAGCCCGTCACGATCAACGTCATCGACACCCCCGGTCACGCCGACTTCGGCGGTGAGGTCGAGCGCGGCCTGTCGATGGTCGACGGCGTCGTGCTGCTGGTGGATGCCTCGGAGGGCCCCCTCCCTCAGACCCGCTTCGTGCTGCGCAAGGCGCTCGAGGCGAAGCTGCCCGTCATCCTCCTCGTCAACAAGACCGACCGTCCCGACGCGCGCATCGCGGAGGTCGAGGAGGAGGCGCACGACCTGCTGCTGGGCCTCGCCGGCGACCTCGTCGACGACGTGCCCGACCTCGACGTGGACGCGCTCCTCGACGTGCCGGTCGTCTACGCCTCCGGGCGCGCCGGCGCGGCATCCCGCACCCGCCCCGAGAACGGCAGCCTCCCCGACAACGACGACCTCGAGCCCCTCTTCGAGGCGATCCTCGAGCACGTCCCCGCGCCCGCGTACGACGACGAGGCGCCGCTGCAGGCCTGGGTCACGAACCTCGACTCGTCGCCCTTCCTCGGTCGACTGGCGCTCCTGCGTGTCTTCAACGGCACGCTCAAGAAGGGGCAGACGGTCGCCTGGGTGCGCCACGACGGCTCGCACTCCAACGCCCGCATCACCGAGCTGCTGAAGACGAAGGCGCTCGAGCGCTTCCCGGCCGAGTCCGCCGGCCCCGGCGACATCGTCGCGATCGCCGGCATCGAGGACATCACGATCGGCGAGACGATCGCCGATCCCGAGGACGTGCGCGCCCTCCCCGCGATCACTGTCGACGACCCGGCGATCTCGATGACGATCGGCACGAACACGTCGCCGCTCATGGGCAAGGTGAAGGGTCACAAGCTGACGGCCCGCATGGTCAAGGACCGTCTCGACCGCGAGCTCATCGGCAACGTGTCGCTCAAGGTCGTCGACATCGGCCGCCCCGACGCGTGGGAGGTCCAGGGCCGCGGCGAGCTCGCGCTCGCGATCCTCGTCGAGAACATGCGTCGCGAGGGCTTCGAGCTCACGGTCGGCAAGCCGCAGGTCGTCACGCGGAAGGGCGAGGACGGCAAGGTCAAGGAGCCGTTCGAGCACCTCACGATTGATGCGCCCGAGGAGCACCTCGGCGCCATCACGCAGCTCATGGCGGCGCGCAAGGGCCGCATGGACACGATGACCAACCACGGCACCGGCTGGGTGCGGATGGAGTTCGTCGTCCCGTCGCGCGGCCTCATCGGATTCCGCAGCGAGTTCCTCACGATCACGCGCGGCACCGGCATCGCCAACGCGATCTCGCACGGCTACGACGACTGGGCGGGCGCGATCACGACGCGTCAGAACGGCTCGATCGTCGCCGACCGTTCCGGAGTGGTCACGCCGTTCGCGATGATCGCGCTGCAGGAGCGCATGTCCTTCTTCGTGCAGCCTACGGAAGAGGTCTACGAGGGCATGGTCATCGGCGAGAACTCGCGCGCCGACGACATGGACGTCAACATCACGAAGGAGAAGAAGCTCACGAACATGCGTTCGTCGACCTCGGACTCCTTCGAGTCGATGACCCCGCCGCGCGTTCTCACCCTCGAGGAGTCCCTCGAGTTCGCCCGCGACGACGAATGCGTCGAGGTCACTCCCGAGAAGGTGCGGATCCGCAAGGTCGTGCTGGATGCCACGGAGCGCGGCCGCGCCACCGCGCGCGCGAAGCGCCAGGACGCGAACGCCTGACCGGAAGGGCCGCTCAGGGCGCGGGCGAACGGAGGATCTTCTCCATCGCCTTGCCCTTCGCGACCTCGTCGACGAGTTTGTCGAGATAGCGGATCCGCTGCATCAGCGGGTCCTCGATCTCCTGCACCCGCACGCCGCAGATCACTCCCGTGATCATCCCGGCGTTCGGGTGGATCGTCGCGCCCGCGAAGAAATCGCGGAACGTCGTCCCGGAGGCCACGTGCGCGTCGATCTCGGCCTGCGTGTAGCCGGTCAGCCACCGCGTGACCTCATCGACGTCGGCCTTCGCGCGGCTCTTGCGCTCGACTTTCGCGATGTACAGCGGGTAGACCGACGCGAACGGCATGCCGTAGATCCGATGCTCCATGCCCGTCAGCGTACTTCTCCGCCAGTAGGCTCGGGCAGGTGACAACCGACGACGCCGCCCGCCGCGCGTGGCGTGAGGGTGTCGGCGTCGCCGTCGCGACGAGCGCCTACGGCATCTCGTTCGGGGCTCTCTCGGTCGCATCCGGGCTGGACATCTGGCAGACGTGCGTCCTCAGCCTCGTGATGTTCACGGGTGGGTCGCAGTTCGCCTTCATCGGCGTGATCGGAGCCGGGGGACTGGCCGCCGCGCCCGCCGCGATCGCCTCGGCAGGGCTGCTGGGGGTCCGGAACGTCGCCTACGGTCTGCGGATGGCGCCGGTCATCGGCACGACCCGGGCCACCCGCGCCCTCGGACCGCACTTCACGATCGACGAATCGACCGCCGTCGCTCTCGCGCACACCGAGCCGCGGGCGCGTCGCGTCGGCTTCTGGGTGACCGGCATCGGCATCTATCTCGGCTGGAATCTCACGACCCTCCTCGGCGCGCTCCTGGGCGATGTGCTGGGAGACCCGAAGCAGTACGGGTTGGATGCCGCGGCGGCGGCCGCGTTCCTGGCGCTCCTGTGGCCGCGGCTCAAGCGCCGACAGGCGATCGCCGTGGGTGTCGCCGCCGCCGTCGTCGCGACCGTGCTCACCCCGGTGCTCATGCCGGGGATCCCCGTGCTCATCGCAGCGCTCGTCGCCGTCGTCGTCGGCTGGACGAACTGGTGGGGGAAGGGGGGCGCGACGTGACCCTGTGGACGGCGGTGCTCGCGGCATCCCTGCTCTGCGTCGCGTTGAAGGCTCTCGGGTACCTCATTCCCGCGCGGTGGTTCGATGCGCCCGCGCCGTCGCGCATCATCGACCTGCTCACGGTGGCGCTCCTGGGCGCTCTCGTCGCCGTGCAGACCCTGGGTGTCGGCCAGCAGATCGTCGTGGATGCCCGTGTTCCGGCACTCGTCGTCGCGGCGGGCCTGCTCATCGTGCGTGCACCGTTCCTGGTCGTCGTGGTCGCGGCGGCGGTCGTCGCGGCCCTCCTGCGGCTGTGGGGGCTCGCCGCCTGAGTCGTAGACTGGGCGCGTGGGCTTCTCGTGGACGCGTGTGGGCACCTGGGCGATCGCCCTCGTGATCGGAGGGGTCTACGGCGTCGCCGGGACGATCGGGCAGGCCGCCGTCTGGGGCGTCGTGCCCCTCGGACTCGTCATCGCCGTGATCGGCGTCGGTGGGCTCCTCCTGGCCGTGCGGCTGCTCACGGGGGACCGGTGGAACGCGCTCGCGTGCGGCATGGGTGTCATGATCGCAACCCTCGTCTTCTCGGGGAAGGGGCCCGGCGGCTCCATCGTCGTGCCGGCACCCGCCGACGGCCAGCTGTCGACGGGGATCATCTGGACGATCGCGGTGCCGCTCCTCACCGCCGTCATCATCGGGTGGCCGAGCTTCGCGCGCCCGGCTGCCCCCTCCGCCGCGGACGCGACGACCGACGAGAGCGGCACGAACTAGACTCGAGGGGTGACATATGTGATCGCCCTGCCGTGCGTGGATGTGAAGGACCGTGCCTGCATCGACGAATGCCCCGTCGACTGCATCTACGAAGGCGAGCGCTCCCTCTATATCCACCCGGACGAGTGCGTCGACTGCGGTGCCTGCGAGCCGGTGTGCCCCGTCGAGGCGATCTACTACGAAGACGACCTGCCGGACGAGTGGCGGGACTACTACACCGCCAACGTCGAGTTCTTCGACGACATCGGCTCGCCGGGCGGCGCCGCGAAGGTCGGCGTGATCGCGAAGGATCACCCCGTCATCGCCGAGCTCCCGCCGCAGGGGCACTGAGCCGCGGTGGCCGTCCGCGACCTCGACGACTACCCCTGGGATGCCGTCGCCCCCTACGCGCGCCGCGCTGCCGAGCACCCGGGCGGCCTTGTCGACCTGTCGATCGGATCACCCGTCGACGCGACTCCGGAGGTCGTCGCGGAAGCCCTGCGCGCCGCGACGGACGCGCATGCCTACCCCCAGACGGTCGGCACGCCCGCTCTCCGCGAGGCGATCGCCGCCTGGTACGACCGCCGGCGCGGGGTGCCGGAACTGAGCCCGCTCGATGTGCTGCCCACCGTCGGCTCGAAGGAGCTCGTCGCACTCCTCCCGCTCCTGCTCGATGTGAGGGCGGGGGATGCCGTGGTGCACCCCCGTGCGGCCTACCCGACCTACGCCGTCGGCGCGAAGCTCGTGGGCGCGGTGCCCGTGGCATCCGATGACCCCGCCGAATGGCCCGAGGGTACGAAGCTCGTCTGGATCAACTCGCCCGGCAATCCCGACGGACGCGTCCTCGACGTGTCAGAGCTGCGCGCCGCCGTCGAGCGCGCGCGCGAGCTGGGCGCCGTCATCGCGTCGGACGAGTGCTACGCCGAGCTCGGCTGGGACGGCGCGTGGGCGCAGGAGAGCGTGCCGAGCGTGCTGGACCCACGAGTGACGGGCGGCGACCGCCGCGGCATCCTCTCGGTGTACTCGCTCAGCAAGCAGTCGAATCTCGCCGGCTACCGCGCCGCGTTCCTCGCGGGCGACCGCGATCTCATCGCGCGGCTGACCACGGCGCGCAAACACCTCGGGCTCATGCTGCCCGCCCCCGTCCAGGCGGCGATGACGGCGGCGCTCGGCGATGACCTGCACGTGGCCGCGCAGCGCGAGCGCTACCGCGCACGGCGCGAGATGCTGAAGCCCGCGCTCGAAGCCGCCGGGTTCCGGATCGACCATTCCGAGGGCGGTCTCTACCTCTGGGCGACCGAAGGGCAGGATGCCTGGGTCACGATGGGGCGCCTCGCCGAGCGCGGCATCCTGGCCGGTCCGGGACACTTCTACGGCGACCACTTCCCCGAGCACGTGCGCTTCTCGCTCACGGCGACCGACGAGCGCATCGCGGCCGCGGCCGCGCGGTTGCGAGAGCCTGCGCAGGTTTCGTAGGGTTCCTCCGGCGAATTCCCGGATCCTTTGGCGTGGATCGGAGTAGGCCTGCGCGGCCAGTAGGCTGTAAGCGACCCCCAGACGACTGCAAGGAGGCTTCGTGAGCGACACGGGCACCCCCCAGACCGCGACCGTGACCGTCGGAGAGCGCACCGCGCAGCTGCCGATCCTCTCGGGCACCGAAGGGGTCCCGAGCGTCGATTTCTCGACGTTCACGAAGCAGACCGGCCACACCGCACTCGACTACGGCTTCGTCAACACCGCAGCCACCAAGTCGGCGATCACGTACATCGACGGCGATCAGGGCATCCTGCGCTACCGCGGATACCCGATCGAGCAGCTCGCGCAGAACAGCACCTATCTCGAAGTCGCGTGGCTGCTGCTCTACGGCGATCTGCCCACGGCTGATCAGCTCGCGGAGTGGGACGACAAGATCCGTCACCACACGCTGCTGCACGAGGACCTCAAGCGCTTCTTCTCCTCGCTGCCCCACACGGCGCACCCGATGTCGGTGCTGTCGGCGGCGACCGCGGCACTCTCGACCTACTACGAAGGGCAGTCGGATCCGAACAACCCCGAGCACGTCGAGCTGAACACGATCCGACTGCTCGCGAAGCTGCCCGTCATCGCGGCGTACGCGCACAAGAAGTCGATCGGTCACGCCTTCCTCTACCCAGACAACTCGCTGAGCTTCGTCGACAACTTCCTGAAGCTGAACTTCGGCAACCTCGCCGAGGTGTACCAGGTGAACCCGGTCACCTCGCGCGCCCTCGAGCGCCTGCTGATCCTGCACGAGGACCACGAGCAGAACGCATCGACCTCGACCGTCCGTCTCGTCGGTTCGACCGGTGCCAACCAGTTCTCGTCGATCTCGGCGGGCATCAACGCCCTCTACGGGCCGCTGCACGGCGGTGCCAACGAGGCCGTCCTCGATATGCTCGCGCGCATCCGCGACTCGGGGGAGAGCGTGCAGCGCTTCGTCGAGCGCGTGAAGAACAAGGAAGACGGCGTGAAGCTCATGGGCTTCGGGCACCGCGTCTACAAGAACTTCGACCCGCGAGCGAAGCTCGTCAAGGAGTCGGCCGACGAGGTCCTCGCCGAGCTCGGCGTGCACGACCCGCTCCTCGACCTCGCGAAAGAGCTCGAAGAGGTCGCCCTCAGCGACGACTACTTCAAGGAGCGCCGGCTCTACCCGAACGTCGACTTCTACACCGGCGTTATCTACAAGGCGATGGGCTTCCCGACGCGGATGTTCACGCCGCTGTTCGCGATCGGTCGCCTGCCCGGATGGCTGGCGCACTGGACCGAGATGCAGAACGACCCGCAGACTAAGATCGGCCGCCCGCAGCAGCTCTACATCGGCTCGGGTGAGCGGAACTACCCCGGGCTCTGACCGCTTCGGCGTGGGAGTTTCGGACGCGTGAAGCGCCCGAAACTCCGCGTGAATGAGTTTCGGGCGTCTGAGGGGACCGAAACTCGGGCTGCGGCGCCGTCCGCCGGCCTGTGCCAGGCTGGCCGGATGAGCGAGAACCTGTGCGACGGCCCGCGCGGGCGACGGCTCGTGCTCGAGTTGGCACGCGACGTCCTGCCCGAGGAAGCGCGCCGTGGGCTGGGGGAGCTGGCGTACCAGGCCGACGTGGATGCCGGGTCGTCGATCACGCGCCTGGTCTTCTCCGGTCACGGCGCGGCGGAGCCGGACCCGCCGTCGACGACGGCGGAGCTCGCCGCCGCGATCCGGGCGATCGGGGTGCTCGAACCGGCTGCGGTCGATTCGACGGCGTTCGACGCCGCGATGCTCCGCGCCGTCGACTCGGCGCGTTACTGGCAGGCGCCGGAGGGCGCCGACATCGTCGCCGCGCACCCCGTCGTCGCTGCGGCGCTGGCTGAGGTCGCCGTCGCGCTTCCGACAGGCGCGGATGCCACGTGGTGGCGCCGAGACCGTACGGCGCAGCAGTGGGCGATCGAGTTCGACCCGTCGGGCGACGGCGCACCGTTCGACCCTGCCCCGACGGCGTCGGCACGGTGGAGCGCGTCGACCGCGGCCGAGGAGGAGCGTGCCCGCGCCGAGTACCCCGCGGACGTCACCGCGCCGTTCGGCGGGCAGTGGTGGTCGCACCCGTGGGGCGCGCCGCACTCGACGGGCGTGCTTCCCGCGGGTGTCCCCGCCGGCATCCCGTACGTCGAAGACGGCTTCGGGTGGACGCGCGCCCTCGCGATTCCCGTCGCGGGCGCCGGCAGGACGTACGAGGTTCGCGGCGCAGACGACTGGGCGCACCTCTGCCGGACCTACCCGCGAGAGGTCACGGCAGCACGGCGCCATGACTGGTACTCGGTGACGGGTCGCGACGGTCGGTGGCTGCTGCCGGACTGGGGTCGGGTCGCCGGAGAGTGGGATGCCGTGCACCTGAGCGCGTGGGGGTACCTCACCGCGGCGACGCGTGAGATCGTCGTGGATGCCGAGTACTCGAGCATGATCGCCGGGTGGGGACCCGATGAGACGTACTGGCTGACGGGTCTCGTGCGCGAGATCGAAGGACCGCGCGTGCACTGGCGTGCGGACCGGCCCGAAGGGCCGTGGCGCCGCGCCGAATGATCAGCGTGGCGCGGGAGCTCACCCGCGCCCGACGCCGACGGCCCGCAGCGGTGGATGTCGAGGAGATGACGGATTCTGAGGACGCGATTCGGGGATCTGCTCCTCAGGATCCGACATCTCCTCAGGAACCGGCACCCCGCGCGGTCAGGGTCGCGGCGTAGTCGGGCACGTAGTTCTGCAGCTCGCGCGGCGGGCGCTCGTAGCCTCCGGATGCCGGACGCGGCGGGATCTCGATCGGGGCGCGTTCGACCTGTTCGTAGGGGATCTGCGCCAGCAGGTGGTGGATCATGTTGATCCGCCCCCGGCGCTTGTCCTCGTTGTCGACTTCGAACCACCGCGCCTCGGGGATGTCGGTGTGCACGAACATCGTGTCCTTCGCGCGCGAGTAGTCCTCCCACTTGGTGATCGACAGGACGTCGTTGGGGGAGAGCTTCCACCGTCGCATCGGGTCCTCGTTGCGCGAGCGGAATCGCGCCTCCTGCTCGACGTCGGACACGCTGAACCAGTACTTCAGGAGCAGGATGCCGTCTTCCACGAGCATCCGCTCGAAGATCGGTGCCTGGTGCAGGAACCGGTGGTACTCCATGTTCGTGCAGTAGCCCATGACGTGCTCGACACCGGCCCGGTTGTACCAGGAGCGGTCCATGAGGACGATCTCGCCGGCGGCCGGCAGGTGCGCGACATAGCGCTGGAAGTACCACTGGCTCTTCTCGCGCTCCGTGGGCGTCGGGAGGGCGACGACGCGCGCGACCCGCGGATTGAGGTACTGCGAGACACGGCTGATGGTCGAGCCCTTGCCCGCGGCATCCCGCCCTTCGAAGATGACCACGACGCGGGCGCCGCTCGACTGCACCCACGCCTGCATGTCGACGAGCTGAGCCTGGAGGGACTTCAGCTCCTTCTCGTAGACCTTCTTCGGCATCCGCTCGCTCATGTGCGCGAGCCTACCGGGCGCTCAGGCGTGCAGAGCCTCGTTGAGGGTCACGCCGACACCCTCGCGGCGGACGGCTTCGACCGCTCCGGTCAGCGAGTTGCGGCGGAAGAGGATGCCGTTCTGGCCCGACAGCTGGGCGCCCTTGACGACCGGACGCGTCCCGTCGTGCAGCGGCGTCTCGTTCGGCAGCACGATCTTCGAGCCCGCCGTGACGTACAGGCCCGCCTCGACGATGCAGTCGTCGCCGAGCGAGATCCCGATGCCCGCGTTCGCCCCGAGGAGTGTCCGCGCGCCGATCGAGACGCGATGTGTGCCGCCTCCCGAGAGCGTGCCCATGATGGACGCGCCGCCACCGATGTCCGACCCGTCGCCGACGGTGACGCCCTGCGAGATGCGCCCTTCCACCATGGACGCGCCGAGCGTGCCGGCGTTGAAGTTCACGAACCCCTCGTGCATGACGGTCGTCCCGGGGGCGAGATGCGCGCCCAGGCGGACGCGAGACGCGTCGGCGATACGGACCCCGGCGGGCACGACGTAGTCGGTCAGGCGCGGGAACTTGTCGAGGCCCTGCAGCTGGATGCCGGCGCGCTGCAGCTGCGGGCGCAGCCGCGCGAACGCCTCGGGGTGGACCGGGCCGGCGTTCGTCCAGGCGACGTTCGGCAGGTGCGCGAAGATCCCGGTGAGGTTGAGGTCGTTCGGGGCGACGAGCAGGTGCGACAGCGCGTGCAGGCGCAGGTAGGCGTCGCTCGTCGCCTGCGGCGGGGCATCCAGGTCGATCTCCACGACGACGACGTCGATCGTGACTTCGCGGCGTTCGTCGGCACCGGCCTGCGCGTCGAGCGCGGACGTGTCGGGATGCTCGGGTGCCCGGCCGGCGGCCGGCGAGGGGAACCAGGTGTCGAGGACCGTGCCGTCTGCGGCCGAGGTGGCAAGGCCCGCGGCCCAGATCCAACGCTGTTCGCTCATCCCTCCAGGCTACCGGTGCCGCACGGCCGGCCCCGCCCGGTGCGGGCGGTGTCGACCGGCGCGCTGGCTAGACTCGACGCCATGGCGCGCCTCGACCTCCGCTCTTCCTCCGTCGATCTCACGCGCGCGATCTGCGACATCCCGAGCGTGTCAGGCGACGAGGTAGCGCTCGCCGACGCGATCTTCGCCGAGATCGACGCTCTCGACCACCTCGACGTGCACCGTGAGGGCAACACGATCGTCGCGCGCACCCACCTCGGCCGCCCGCAGCGCGTCGTCATCGCGGGGCACATCGACACCGTGCCGATCAACCGGAACCTCCCCACCAGTGACATCGACGTGGACGGCGAGCCGTACCTCTGGGGGCGGGGGACCGTCGACATGAAGGCCGGCACCGCCGTGCAGCTGAAGCTCGCGGCCGAGCTCGTCGACCCGAGGGTCGACATCACGTGGATGTGGTACGACAACGAGGAGGTCGACTCGGCGCGCAACGGCCTGACGATCCTCGCCCGCACGCGGCCGGACCTCTTCGCCGGCGACTTCGCGATCCTCGGCGAACCGTCGAACGGTCAGGTGGAGGGCGGGTGCAACGGCACGCTCCGCGCCGTCGCGCGCACCCACGGCGCGCGGGCGCACTCGGCCCGCGCGTGGATGGGGGAGAACGCGATCCACCGTGCCGCCCCGATCCTGAGCCGCCTCGCGGAATACCGCCCGCGCGAGATCGCCGTCGACGGGCTCGTCTACCGCGAGGGCTTGAACGCCGTGCGGATCACGGGGGGCGTCGCGGGCAACGTGATCCCCGACCTCTGCGAGGTCGAGGTCAACTTCCGTTTCGCCCCGAGCCGCTCGCTCGCGGAGGCCGAGGCGCACGTGCGCGACGTGCTCGACGGGTTCGAGGTCGAGGTCGTCGACGGCGCCGCGGGCGCGCGGCCGGGGCTCGATGCGCCGCTCGCGCAGGAGTTCCTCGCGGCGGTCGGCGCGCAGCCGCGCCCCAAGTACGGATGGACGGACGTCGCGCGCTTCGCGGCCATGGGCGTGCCCGCGGTGAACTACGGCCCCGGAGACCCGAGCCTCGCGCACCACGATGAGGAGCGCGTCGCGATCGCGCAGATCGAGGCCGTCGAGCAGGGCCTGCGCGCGTGGCTGACCGCTTCGTGACCAGACCAGCCCTGACATCGGCCGGCGCGGCGTCGGGGCGGGTCGCCGTCCGTCTCGGCGCGCTCCGGATGACGCTGCGCCCGGCGGTCGCGATCGCTGCGATCTACCTGGCGGCGCGCCTCGTCACGACGGCATTCCTCGCGATCGGGGCGGGCATCGCGACGCGCGCGACCGGCACCGAGGCGACGATCGGCTCCCTCGCGATGCGATGGGACGGCCAGTGGTACTGGGTCGTCGGGACGGCGGGCTACCCGACCGAGCTGCCGGTGGATGCCGCGGGCGCCGTGACGCAGAACGCGTGGGCGTTCATGCCGCTGTACCCGGCGCTGACGCGCGCGCTGTCCGTCGTCCTCGGCGGCCAGTATCCGCTCGCCGCGATCGTCGTGTCGATCGTCGCGGGGTATCTCGCCTGCCTCGTCCTGTTCCACCTCCTCCGAGCGCGCATCGACGATGCCGCGGCGCTGTGGGCGACGGCGTTCGTCGCGGCCGGGCCCCTCGCCGCGCTCTTCCAGATGGGTTACGCCGAGAGCCTGTTCCTGCTCTGGCTCTTCCTCGCCCTCCTCGTCGTCGTGCGTCGTCGGTTCGCCTGGTTGTACCTGCTGCTGCCGCTTCTCGGATTCACGCGCCCCGGCATCCTCGCGTTCGCCCTGCTGCTCGCCGGCTACGGCATCGTGCGGTGGGTGCGGAGGAGGACGGATCCGCTACCCGCGATCGACATCGTGCACATCGTGTGCGCGGGGCTCCTCGCCGCGGTGATCGGATTCGCGTGGCAGGTGATCGCGGGGCTCGTCACGGGCGATCCCTCCGCGTACATGGAGACGGAGTTGTCGTGGCGGCGGGGCTGGACGAACGAGGAGGGCGGCTTCGTGCCGTTCTCGGGCTTCGTCCAGGCATCCGCCATCTGGTTCCGTGTGTGGGCGCTGCCGGAGGCCTGGGGCTACGTCGCGCTGGCCGTCGTCGTCGCGGCGACCGCCGCGCTGCTGCTGTTCGAGCCGCACGTGCGGCGGCTGGGCATCGAGATCCGGCTGTGGTCGGCGAGCTACGCGCTGTATCTGCTGCTGGTGTTCTTCCCGCAGTCGAGCATCTTCCGGCTGCTCCTGCCCCTCGCTCCGCTGGCGGGCGCTCTCGCCCTTCCCCGGCATATCGCGTGGCGGCTCGCGGTGCTCGCTGCGGGCCTCGTCGGCCAGTGGTGGTGGATCGATCAGATGCTCGTGCAGGGCACCACGTTCACGCAGATCCCGTGATCGGCGGGAACGGCGGATGCCGGCGGATGACCGCGAGTGTCCCAGGGAACCGATAAACTCGTTGTGTTGTCCGATGAGGAAAGGGAGCCAGACATGGCAGCCATGAAGCCGCGTACGGGAGACGGACCTATGGAGGCCGTGAAGGAGGGGCGCCTCATCATCGTGCGTGTTCCGCTCGAAGGCGGTGGCCGTCTGGTCGTCTCGGTCAACGACGACGAGGCGAAGGAACTGCACGGTGTCCTCGGCGAGGTCGTCGGCGCCGCCTGACCTCCACCAGCTCTACGAACGGCCGGTCCCTCGCGAGTGACTGGCCGTTCGGCGTTCCGGGTGAACGCCGAACGGCGTCAGCGCTGGTCGGTCGGGACCGTCGTCAACTGCAGGAGTCCCTCTCCGACGATCGAGAGCGCGCCGAGGACGGCGGGCGAGGACTGCGTCTCCTGGATGAGAGAGCGGTACGCGCTCGTGAGCGCGTCGCGGCGCACCGGGTCGGCCACCGCGCCGCCCGCGAGCACGCGTGGCACGAGCACGGTGCCCCCGGCGCGGACGAGCCGCAGGCCGTGCTCGACGTACTCGATGACGCCCTCGGCATCCGCGTCGACGAGAACGATGTCGTAGGAGGCCTCGTTCATGCGCGGCAGGACGTCTGCCGCGCGCCCCGTGATGAATCGCGCGCGGGCGGGCGGGATCTTCGCCTCGGTGAACGCGGTGCGTGCGGCGGCGAGGTGCTCGGGCTCGTTGTCGATCGTCGTGAGCGTCGCGCGGGGCGAGCCGTGCAGCAGCCACAGCCCTGACACCCCTGCGCCGGTGCCGATCTCGACGATATTGAGGGCCGCCGTGGCGGCGGTGATGACTGCGATCTGGGCGCCCACGGACGCGCTGATCGGGTCGGCGCCGAGTTCGACGGCGCGCGCCCGCGCGCGCTCGATCGACTCGGGTTCGACGGTCGCCTCGAGGGCGTATCGGCGGATCGCCTCTGCTTCGGCCATGAGAATGCTCCTTACTCGGCCAGCGTACGGCCCGGATGGAGCGCTGCCGGTGAGGCGCACGGGTAACCTTGAGCCATGTTCTTCGGCTACGACATGGAGAAGTTCCTCCTTCTCCTCCTCGTGGCAGCACTCCTCCTCGGACCCGAGCGCCTGCCGCGCTACGCGGAGGGTCTCGCGCGGCTCACGAAGCGCGCGCGCGAGTGGCTCTCCGGTGCGCGCACCCGCGTCAAGGAGGAGATGGGCGACGACTTCGACGACGTCGAGTGGAGCAGGCTGGACCCGCGCCAGTACGACCCGCGCCGCATCATCCGAGACGCACTGCTCGACGACGCTCCCGTTCCGACCGTCAAGGCCGCCGCGGCGGGAACGGCCGCCGCGGCGACGGCGCGGACGCCGCTGGCGACGGCGTTCGATCCGGATGCCGTCGTCCCCTTCGACACCGAGGCGACCTGAGCCTCAGCGGGGGGTGAACGGCAGGGGGCGGCCGGCGAGCCGCCGCGCGCCGGTCCGGAGGAGGGCGTCCGCGACAGCGGAGATCGCGCGCGCGGCGGCATCCGATGCGTCGCTCACGACGACGGGGACGCCCGCGTCGCCGCCCTCGCGCAGAGCGACGCTGAGCGGCACCGATCCGAGGAGGGGCACCGGTGCGGCATCCGTCGAGAGCGCCGCGGCGACCGCGGCTCCGCCGCCCGCCCCGAAGAGGTCCAGCACGGATCCGTCGGGGAGCGTCATCGCGGCCATGTTCTCGACGACCCCGACGACGCGCTGGCCGGTCTGGCCGGCGACGAGTCCGGAACGCACCGCGACGTCGGATGCCGCCGTCTGCGGCGTCGTGACGACCAGCACGTCGGCGTGCGGCAGCAGCTGCCCCACCGAGATCGCGACGTCGCCCGTCCCCGGCGGCATGTCGAGGAGCAGGATGTCGAGGTCGCCGAAGAAGACGTCGGTGAGGAATTGCTGCACCGTGCGGTGGAGCATCGGCCCGCGCCAGGCGACCGCCGCCGGGGGCTGGCCCTTCGGCAGGAACATCCCGATCGAGATGGTCTTCACTCCGTAGGCGACGGGCGGCAGCATGAGGTCGTCGATACGCGTCGGCTGCGGGGGGAGGCCGTCGTCCTCGACGAGGCCGAGGAGCGCCGGGATCGAGAACCCGTGCACGTCGGCGTCGATGAGACCCACGGCGAGGCCGCGCGCGGCAAGCGCGACGGCGAGGTTCGCCGTGAGGGTGGACTTGCCGACGCCGCCCTTGCCGCTCGTGACGGCGATGACGCGGGTGAGCGCGTCGGGGCCGAACGGCATGGTCCGTGCGCGTCCGCCGCGCAGCCGCTCGGTGAGCGCCGCCCGCTCGACCGGTGTCATGACGCCGACGGCGACCTCGACGTCGGTGACTCCGGGGACGGATGCCGCGGCGTTGCGCACGTCCCGCTCGATCCGATCGGCGGCCGGGCAGCCGACGATCGTCAGCGCGATCTCGACGCGGGCGCTGCCGCCGGTGACCTCGACGCCGCGGATCATGTCGAGTTCGGCGAGCGGGCGGCGGAGCTCGGGATCGGTCACGGCCCCGACGGCGGCCCGGACGGTGTCGCGGATCGTCACGGTGCGTTCAGACGCTCTCTGCGGGTGCGGTCTCGACGGGACCGCTTTGGGCCGGTGTGCTCGGGGCCGGTGTGCTCAGGGGCGCCGACACCGCGGCATCCCGCGTCTCCAAATGCTCCAGCAGCGCCTTCAGCTCCTGCCGCAGGACGTCGCGGGTCACGACCTGCTCGGACATGTCGGTGAGGGCCATCCGCAGCGCGACGACCTCGCGGGCGAGGTACTCGGTGTCGGCGAGGTTGCGCTCCGCGCGCTGGCGGTCCTGCTCGATCTGCACGCGGTCGCGGTCGTCCTGCCGGTTCTGCGCGAGGAGGATGAGGGGCGCGGCGTACGAGGCCTGCAGGGACAGCACGAGGGTCAGCACGGTGAACCCGTACGTCTGCGAGTCGAAGCGCCAGAGGTCCGGGGCGAGGGTGTTCCAGCTGATCCACGCGATGCAGAAGAGGCTCAGGATGAGGAGGAACGCGGGTGTTCCCATCGCGCGGGCGATCCACTCCGTGAAGCGGCCGAACCGGTCGCGCGACGGCTGCGGTGCGCGGGGCGTGCGGGCGAGGACGCCGGTGCGGCCGCGGGGGGCCTCGAGGTTCGCCTTCGCTGCCCGGGGTGAGCGAGCCATCACCGGCGCACCCCGTTGCTCGCGGCGCGTGCGGAGTCCTCACCGTCGTGCGAGCGCCAGTCCTCGGGGAGGAGGTAGTCCAGCACGTCGTCGACGCTGACCGCGCCGACCAGGCGATGCGCCTGGTCGACGACCGGGAGCGAGACGAGGTTGTAGCTCGCGAGCATGCGCGCGACCTCTGCGGCCGAGGCGGTCGCGGGCACCGCGTCGGCGGTGTCGTCGATGATGGCACCGAGCCGCTCGTGCGGGGGATAGCGGAGCATTCGCTGGAAGTGCACGGTGCCGAGCAGGCGCCCCGTCGGGGTCTCGTAGGGAGGGAGGGTCACGAAGACGGCCGCCGCGAGGGCCGGGTGCAGCTCATGCCGTCGGATGAGCGCGAGAGCCTCGGCGACCGTGGCATCCGCCGACAGGACGATGGGTTCGGGCGTCATGAGGCCGCCCGCCGTGTCGGGGCCGTACTTCAGCAGAGCGCGGACGTCCTCGGCCTCTTCCGGTTCCATGAGCTCGAGGAGCTCTTCGCGCTGGTCCTCGGGCAGCTGCGCGAGGACGTCGGCAGCGTCGTCGGGCTCCATCTGGTCGAGGATGTCGGCGGCGCGCTCATCGCCGAGAGCCTCGAGGATGTGCACCTGATCGTCCTCGGGCATCTCCTCGAGGGCATCCGCGAGGCGGTCGTCGCTGAGCTCCTCGGCGACTTCGAGCAGGCGCTCGTCGGGCAGATCGAGGAGGGTGTTGGCGAGGTCGGCGGGCTTGAGCTCGGAGTACGTCGCGACGAGCTGCTCGGCCGACTGCGCCTCGCCGGGCGCCTGCTGCTCGCGTACGTCCTGCCAGTCGGCGAACGTCGTCGACCCCTTCGCGAACGGGGATGCCGAGGTCTTGGGCTTGCGCAGGAAGAGCTGTCCGATGTCCCACAGACCCAGCCGGTCGCGCTCGATCGCGACGTCTTCGATGACGGCTTCTCCCGATCCGTCCGCGAAGTAGACCTTGCGCCCGAGGAGCTCGGTCATGACGCGCACCTCACCGCCGCGCTGCTGGAAGCGGCGCACGTTGATGAGACCCGTCGTGATGACCTGGCCCGTCTGAATCGAGGTGACGCGCCCGATCGAGAGGAACACGTGCCGACGGCCGGGGATCTCGACGACGAGGCCCACGACCCGCGGCGGATCGTCTTTGCGGTAGATGACGACGACGTCACGGACTTTGCCGAGCCGATCGCCCGCGGGGTCGAACACGGTGCAGCCGACCAGGCGTGCCACGAAAACCCTCTGCGTACTCACCCGTCCAGCGTAGTCTGCAGCCTCCGTGTCAAGATGGACGGATGAGCATGATCGGCGGCAGCCCGCAGCAGCACGGCGAGAAGATCGCCGACTTCGCGACCTATCAGGGCGCCCAGCAGGCGGTGTCGCAGCTGATCCAGGCGGACATCCCAGCGCGGGACATCCAGATCGTCGGGCATGGACTGCGCTCGATCGAGACCGTGACCGGGAAGCTCGGCTATGCGGCGGCGGCACGGTCGGGGGCGATCAACGGCATCCTTCTCGGACTGCTCTTCTCGGCGATCTTCGTGCTCGGGACGCCCAACGCCGCGATCCAGCTGTTCATCGGCGTCATGTTCGTCGGCATCGCCGTCGGCATGCTGCTGAGCCTCGTGTCCTACGCGCTGCTGCGGCGCCGCCGCGACTACACGTCGGTCACGCAGGTCGTCGCCGACCGTTACGAGGTGACGGTCCTGCCGTCGAGCATCCACCGCGCACGTGAGGTGGTGGGGCGCGTCGCGGCCCCGGCCGCGCCCGCTCCCGTGCCGATAGACCTGTCGACCCCGCCGCAGTACGGCGAACGCGTCGACCCGGCGCCTGCGCCGCCCGCGCCGCCGGCCCCGGGACCGGAGGCGCCGGATGCCGCCGCTCCCCGCGCGGGCGGCGACACGACTCGGCCGTGACGCAGCTCGACGTCCTGCTTCCCTCCGGGGCGGTGCGCGTCACGACAGCGTGGGAGGACCCGCCGTCCGTCCCCGCGCCCGCGGCGGTCGTCGCGCTCGCGCACGGCGCGGGCGCGGGAATGGACCATCCCTTCCTCGTCGGCTTCGCGGCGGCGCTCCGTGACGAGGGCGTCGCGACGCTGCGGTTCGCCTTCCCATACCGCGAAGCAGGCCGACGGATGCCGGGGCCGCCGTCCCACGCGATCGCGACCTGGGCGGCCGTCGCCGCTGAAGTCGCGCGTCGCGCGCCGGGGGTGCCGTTCGTCGCGGCGGGGAAGTCCTACGGCGGTCGGATGGCGTCCCTGGCCGCGGCGGACGGCGTCATCGGACCCGCCGCACTCGTGTACCTCGGCTACCCGTTCCACGCGCCCGGCAAGCCCGACAGGACGCGCGGCGAACACCTCGCCCGCGTCGCGGCGCCGCAGCTGTTCGTCGAGGGCGATGCCGACCCCTTCATCCAGCCGATCGCCGATTTCGAGGCATCCGTCGCCGCGAGCCCCGATGCCGAGATCGTCTGGATCCCGGGCGGCGGTCACTCGTTCGAGGTGAAGGGGCGCCGCGCCGCGCCCGGCGAGGTCGGCGCCGCACTGGCGCCGACAGTGGCCGCGTGGCTGCGCCCGCGCCTCTGAACGAGGCTGTTGAACGGGCTCAGCGGGCGGCGCGTGCGATCCAGGCCTCGACCTCGTCGGCGGTGCGGGGGATCCCGGCCGAGAGGTTCTCGATGCCGTCGGCGGTCACGAGGACGTCGTCCTCGATGCGCACGCCGATGCCGCGATACTCCTCCGGGACGGTGAGGTCGTCGATCTGGAAGTACAGGCCCGGTTCGATCGTGAAGACCATCCCCTCCTCGAGGAGACCGTCGTAGTACATCTCGCGGCGCGCCTGCGCGCAGTCGTGCACGTCGATACCGAGGTGGTGCGACGTGCCGTGCACCATGTAGCGCCGGTGCTGGCCGCCCCGGTCGGCATCCAGCGCCTCGTCGGCCGTCACGGGGAGGAGCCCCCACTCCGCCGTGCGCCGGGCGATGACGGCCATCGCGGCCTCGTGGACGGCACGGAAGCGCACGCCGGGCTTCGCGACCGCGAACGCGGCGTCGGCCGCTTCGCGCACGGTCTCGTAGACCTTGCGCTGCACGTCGGTGAAGGTGCCCGACACCGGCAGGGTGCGGGTGATGTCGGCGGTGTAGAGGCTGTCCACCTCGACGCCCGCGTCGACGAGGATGAGGTCGCCTGGCACGACGGCCCCGTCGTTGCGTGTCCAGTGCAGGTAGCACGCGTGCGGGCCGGACGCGGCGATCGTGTCGTAGCCCTCGCCGTTGCCCTCGATGCGCGCCCGGTGGTGGAAGATGCCCTCGACGGCGCGCTCACCGCGCGGGGTGTCGATGATGCGCGGGAGGTCCGCGACGATGTCGTCGAACCCGCGTGCCGTGACCTCGACGGCGAGGCGCAGCTGCGCGATCTCGTAGTCGTCCTTCACGAGGCGCAGCTCGGAGACGAACCGCGTGAGCTCGTCGTCCTCGTCGAGGACGAGGTCGCCGTCGCGCGCCTCGAAGGCGTCGAGGTGCGACGTGTGGATGCCGAGGTCGGATGCCACACCCGCGAGCGCCGGGCGCGGCCCGATCCAGAACTCGCCGATCGTCGCGTCGGCGTAGAACTCGGTCGTCGTCCGGTCGGCGCGCTCGCGCAGGTACAGGGTCACGTCGTGACCGCTGTCGCCGGCGGGCTCGAACACGAGCACGGAGTCGGGGACGGCGTCGGACGCCCAGCCGGTCAGGTGCGAGAAGGCCGAGTGGGCGCGGAACGGGTAGTCGGTGTCGTTCGAGCGCTGCTTGAACGAACCCGCCGGGATCACCAGGCGCCGGCCGGGGAACGCCGCGGAGACGGCATCGCGGCGCGGTGCGGCGTACGCCGCCTGCGTGCGCGCCGGCGGTGTCTGCTCGGGGCGGTCGGCCCATCCGGTCGAGATCGTGTCGAGGAAGCCCCGCGGGAACGGCTGCTTGCGGTTCTGGTTCTGCGCGGGCGCGGCCGTGCCGACGGTCTCGGCAGGCGTCTCCGGTGCGATCGTGTCGCTGTCGTTCGTGCTCATGCGTCCAGTCTCCCACTCCCGCCGCGGGCGCGTCTCGTCACCGCGCGTCGTGCACCGCGCCTGTCGTCACCGTGCCCGTCGTCACCGCGCCCGTCGTCACCGTGCCGCGGGCTCCAGCTGCACGACGAGCGGGCGATGATCGCTGCCGCTGTCGTCGAGCGAGGTGAGGACGACGGATCCGGTCGCGACCCAGGCATCCGTGGACAGGACGTGATCGATGGGGGTCCCGAGCAGCGCGGGCCACTGCGTGGACCACGTGCCGACGGCGCCCGTGCCCGTAGCGACCGCCGCATCACGGCAGTTGCCGAGATCACCGCCCGTGCCGAGCCGTGCCATGTGGTCGACGGTCGCATTGACGTCGCCCGCCATGATGACGTTCTCACTGCCGCACTGATCGGCGAGCCACTGGAGATCGCTCTGCCAGTCGTCCATCTCGCTCTGCCGCGGAGCGACCGCGTGCACGGCCACGACGACGGGGCCGGTGCCGTCGACGGGCATCGCGACGACGGTCGGGACCTGCGACGTGTTGCTCTCGCCGTCCGATGTCGACGAGATCACCGAATAGTCGCCGAGCTCGGGTGAGATCAGGAGGGTCGTCGAGTTCGACGCCCAATCCGGGAAGTCGTCGCGTTCGCCGAAGTTCTCGTGATGGGCCCACATGGGCGAGCCGAGGTCGCGCATCGCGATGGCGACGGCCTCGCCCGTCTCGATCGTCGTCTCGGGGAGGGCCACGATGTCGGCGCGCATGGCGACGGCCGTCTGCGCGATGAGATCGGCGTCGGCACCATTGCCGGCCGTGTTCCAGGTCATCACCCGGATGGACTGCTCGGTCGGCTCGGGGAGCGCCCCGCGACCCACGCCGCGAGAGATCAGGATCGCCGCGTTCGCGACGCCCGCGAGCACCGCAATGATCGCGAGGGATGCCGCGACGGCGCGCAGCGGTCGGGCGAGACACAGCAGCAGCGCGACCACGAGGACGGCGGCGCAGACGAGGACCACGACGGGACGCAGCGAGACGATCTGCGCGATCGGGAACGTGCGCTCGAGCCGGAAGAACTGCGGCCACGTCACGATCGCGGCGGCGATCGCCGCGAGCACCGTGAAGAGGAGTCCGATCAGGCGCAGCACGCCTCGACTCTACGTGGGCGAGGCGGGCGAACCCTGAGAGTCGGGGGCGGCCCGATACGCTCGAAGGATGGCGAGGCGATTCTCCGGACCGAGCGATCTGCACCTGCACTCGGACCACTCCGACGGCACCGAGCCGCCGGCGGACGTCGTGGCGTCCGCCCATGCGGCCGGGCTCCGTACGATCGCGCTCACGGATCACGACACGACCTCGGGGTGGGCGGAGGCCGCCGAGAGTACGGGATCGCTCGGGATGACCTTCCTGCCCGGGATGGAGCTCTCCGCCCGCCACGAATGGCGCAGCGTCCACGTGCTCGCGTACCTCTTCGACCCGGATGCCACGGAGCTGCGCGCGCTCATCGACCGCATCCGCTCCTCACGACTGACGCGTGCGCGGGAGATGGCCGAGCGTATCGGCCGCGATCTCGACCTCACGTGGGACGACGTGCTCGGGCAGACGGCGACCGGGGCGACCGTCGGCCGGCCGCACCTCGCCGACGCGCTCGTCGCGAAGGGGCACGTGCGCGACCGCGGCGAGGCGTTCGCCGGCATCCTCAGCCCCGGCAGCGACTACTACGTCGCGCTCTACGCCCCTGATCCGGTCACGGCGGTGGCGGCGGTGACGGAAGCGGGCGGCGTGCCGATCATCGCGCACCCCGCGGGGCGTGCGGGGCTGCTGCCCGGCCCCGTCGTGGAGGGCATGCTCGCGGCAGGCCTCGCGGGCTTCGAGCTCGGTCACCGCGAGAACCGCGAACCGGGACTGGGGGAGCTGCGCGAGCTCGTGCGCCGGCGGGATCTCATCGTGACGGGCTCGAGCGATTACCACGGGCTCGGCAAGCCGAATCTGCCGGGGGAGCACACGACGTCGGACGAGATGGTGGCACGCATCATCGACCGCGGAACGGGGAGCGCCCCCGTCTTCGCCTGAACGGCGACGACGGGGGCGCTTCGACGGGCGCCGGTCAGGCGAGCGCCTTGGCCTTGAGTGCCGCGAACTCCGCCTCGGTGATGGTGCCCTCATCCAGCAGGCTCTTGGCCTGCGCGATCTGGTCGGCGGGGCTCTTGCCTGCGACCTCCTTGATGTACTCGTCCTGCGCGGACTTGTACTGCTGGACGGCGGCGGCCTGACGCTCGCCCATGCCGCGACCACGCGCGATCAGGTACACGAGCGCCGTGACGATCGGGAAGAAGATCAGGAAGAAGATCCACAGCGCCTTCCAGCCGCCGGCGAGCTTCCGGTCGCGGAAGATGTCGCTGATGATCGAGAACAGGGCCATCAGGTAGGCGACGAAGATGAAGATGGTGAGGAACCACCAGATGAGGTCCCAGAACGAGCCCCAGAAGCCGCGGTATTCGACCGCGGCGGCCTCGATGAAGCGCATGGCTTGCCTTTCGAAGGAATGGAGACGGCGGGTGCCGTCGTCTATAGAGTAGGGCTCGCGCGGCGCGCGACGCGCCAGATGACGGTCGCGACACGGCCGGAGGTTAGCGTGGACGGGTGCAGCAGCCCACTCCGCTCGAGCGCCGCATCGACGGCGCGGCGCATCGGATGCTGCGGGGTGCGTCCGATCGGGGCGTGCGCGCGGGGGCCATCGAGGCGGCGGTCTTCCTCCTGAAGCAGGCCTGGGCGTGCGTCTTCGGGGCGGCGCTGCTCGTCGTGATCGTCGCGGCGCGGCTGTGGTGGCCGGATGACGCGCCGCTCGCGCGCAACGACGCCCTGACGATCGCGGCCGTGCTCATCCAACTGGCGATGCTCGTGTTCCGGCTGGAGACGGGACGCGAGCTCTGGGTGATCGTCCTGTTCCACCTCACCGGGACGGGCATGGAGCTGTTCAAGACCGAGGCGGGGTCCTGGTCGTACGCGGCGGAGGGCGTGCTGCGGATCGGGGGAGTGCCCCTGTTCAGCGGGTTCATGTACGCCGCCGTCGGGTCGTACATGGTTCGTGTGTACCGCCTGTTCGACCTGACGTTCGCGCGCTACCCGCGCCGGTGGATGACGGCCATCGTCGCGGCCGCGATCTACGTCAACTTCTTCACGCATCACGTCGTGTGGGACGCGCGCTGGGTGCTCCTCGCACTCGTGGTGGCGCTGTGGCTGCCGACCGTCATGCACGCGCGGGCGTGGCGCCGCACGCTGAAGCTGCCGCTCCTGCTCGTCTACGCCGGGGTGGCGGTGTTCATCTACCTCGCCGAGAACATCGCGACGTGGGCGGGCGCGTGGCTCTACCCCGATCAGCTCGACGGGTGGCATCCCGTCTCGGCCACGAAGCTCGTGTCGTGGTTCCTGCTGATGATCGTGTCGGTCGTGCTCGTGACGTTCGTGTACCCGCCGCGGTCACCGGAACGGGTGACCGCGGACGCCGACCCGTCCGCGTGAGCGGGGCTCAGGCCGTCGGCGCGGCGGCGGCGGTGCCGCCCGAGCCGCCACGGCGGCGTCGGCGACGGCGCGCGGGGGCGGGCTTGCCGTCGTGGTGCTCACGGCCGGATCCGTCATGCGTCCCGGCGCCCTCGCGGTCCTCGGCGGACGACGCCTCTCCCGACGCGGCATCCGACGTCGCGCCGTCGGCGGGTGCCTGGCCTTCGGCGAACGTGGACCCGACGGACGCGCTGCCCGAACGGCGGCGACGGCGACGGCGGGTGCCGCCCTCGTCGGTGCCCTCGGCGGCGGCGTCCGCGGCGCGCTCCGGGCGTGCGGCGCGAGGGGTCCGGATCGTCTCGGTCTTGGGCGCCTTCCCGATGCGGCCCTTCGTGCCGGCCGGGATGTCGAGATCCTCGTACAGGTGCGGGCTCGAGGAGTAGGTCTCGACGGGCTCGGGCTGACCGAACTCGAGTGCGCGGTTGATGAGCGCCCACTTGTGCAGGTCGTCCCAGTCGACGAAGGTCACCGCGATGCCGGTCTTGCCGGCGCGCCCGGTGCGCCCGGCGCGGTGCAGGTAGGTCTTCTCGTCGTCCGGGATCGTGTGGTTGATGACGTGCGTGACGTCGTCGACGTCGATGCCGCGCGCGGCGACGTCCGTCGCGATGAGGACGTCCTTCTTGCCCGCCTTGAACGCTGCCATCGAGCGCTCGCGCGCCTCCTGGCTCATGTCGCCGTGCACGGCGCCCGCGTTGAAGCCGCGGTCGTTCAGCTCGTCGACGAGCTTCTGCGCGGCGCGCTTGGTGCGCGTGAACACGACCGTCTTGCCGCGCCCCTCGGCCTGCAGGATGCGGGCGATGACCTCGTCCTTGTCGAGCGAGTGCGCGCGGTAGACGAGGTGCTTGATGTTCGCCTGCGTGAGGCCCTCATCGGGGTCGGTGGCGCGGATGTGGATCGGGTTCGACATGAACCGGCGCGCGAGCGCGACGATGGGGCCGGGCATCGTGGCCGAGTACAGCATCGTGTGGCGCACGGGGGCGACCTTCGAGAAGATCTTCTCGATGTCCGGGAGGAACCCGAGGTCGAGCATCTTGTCGGCTTCGTCGAGCACGACCTCGGTCGCGTGCGACAGGTCGAGCAGGCGCTGGTTGTTGAGGTCGATGAGGCGCCCCGGCGTGCCCACGACGATCTGCGCGCCGGCCCTGAGCTGGTCGATCTGGCCCTCGTACGCCTTGCCGCCGTAGATCGCGACGACGCTCGTCGAACGGTTCGAGGTCAGCATGTCCATGTCCTCGTAGACCTGGACGGCGAGCTCACGGGTCGGCACGACGATGAGTGCCTTGACGCCGGGCTCGGGGTCGAGGCCCAGACGCTGGACGACGGGGATGCCGAAGCCGAAGGTCTTGCCCGTGCCGGTCTTGGCCTGACCGATGATGTCCTGGCCGGGAAGGCCCAGGGGGATGGTCTGCTCCTGGATCGGGAAGGCATCCACGATGCCCTTGGATGCCAGTGCCTCGACGATGTCGGCGTCGACGCCCATCTCTGCGAAAGTCGTCACGATACGTGCCTGTCTGGCGGTGAGAGGCCGCCGGGTGAGGGAGTCCACGCCCTTCACTCAGCCACAGGCGCGGTGGCCCCGATCCGTCGCCGGGACAGAGTCAGCCTACCCGAGGCCCGGCGGATCCCTCGTAGCGGCGGTCCGGGCACGTAGGCTGTGAGCGTGGTGACCTGGCCCTGGCAGCGCAAACGCACAGCCCCCCGCACGCTGAAGGTGCGATCGCGGGGCGACTTCGGCGACGTCAGCCGCGTCGACTTCGAAGAGCTGGCTCCGGCGGTCGACACCTTCCTCGGACAGGCCGCGTACCTGCAGCTCGGCTACTTCGAGACGCTGTCCGAACTCATCGCGCCGACGCCCGAGCTCTCCGCCAAGGAATCGATCTCCCGCGCGGCGGGCGCCGCCCTGTTCAAGCACCAGGAGATCGTCGCGGTCATCCGGGAGCGCGGCGACGATCCGCTCGATCTCATGCTCCCGTTCCGCGAGCCGCTTGATGCGTTTCGTCGGGCGACGCACGGGGCGCGGCACCTCGAGACGATGCTGTCGGTGCACATCACCGCCGGCATGCTGGACGACTTCTATCTCGCCCTGTCAGGCGGATACGGCACCACCGGCGACCGCGTCGCGCAGATCCTGCAGGGCGACGACGACCGGCAGGCGCTCGTGGGACTCCTCACCGACGCGATCGAGGCCGACGAGCAGTGGCGCGACCTGCTGTCGCTCTGGGGGCGCCGCCTCGTCGGCGACACGCTCCTCATCGTGCGCGGCGCTCTGCGGCCGCAGACGCTGGATGCCGCGGAGGAGAAGAAGGTCGAGCCGGTGTTCACCGACCTCCTCGCCGCGCACTCCCGGCGCATGTCCGCGATCGGGCTCGACGCCTGATCGGGAGACCTCGCGCGAGGCCGAGAAGACGGATCGGCCGGTTCAGGAGATCCTGAGTCGGAGCCGTTCCCGCGCGTCGTGCGTGGCACGCGCCCGCGTGAGCGCGAGGAGGACGAACGGGACCACGACCAGCGGGGCGGCGATCGAGACGATCCAGATCCACGGACTCGTCGTCGCGACGCCCGCCCACGTGAAGACGAGCCACACGAGGCCGCCCACGACGGCACCGAGCACCGGTGCGAGCGCCGCGCCGCGCGAGACGCGGCCGGGCATCAGATAGTGCAGCACAGCCCCCGCGGCGCCGCCGAAGATGAGGGCGAGGAGGATGTCCACGACGGCCCTCAGGCGACGAAGCCGACGCGGCGGGACTCTTCGGTGCCGACCTCGACGAACGCGATGCCCGCGGTGGGGACGATGTACGTGTTGCCCTTGACATCGGCGAAGCTCACGGCGCTCTGGCCCGACTCGAGGGCCGTCGTGACGGCCTTCGCGACGGCATCCGCCGACTGGGCGGACTCGAAGCTGAGCTCGCGAGCGGTGTTCGCGATACCGATGCGGATCTCCACGGTGACTGCCTTCCCGGCCCGAACTCCGGGCGCAAGTCGACTCTACGACACCCGCAGCGTGCGGGGCCGTCGCGCTCGCTCTCCGCGAACGCCGTGTGCGGCGCGCGGTGCGATCGGGGGTGTCGGCGGCGCCGGATAGCGTGGAGGCATGCCGCTCGATCCCGCCCAGCACGCCGCCGTGTCGCTGCCGCTGGAGGCGTCGGGGGTCGTCGTCGGCGCACCCGGATCGGGCAAGACGACGGTCATCGTCGAGCGGGTCGCGGCGCTCCTGGCTGCGGGAGCGCGCCCCGAGGAGGTGCTCGTGCTCACCCCGACGCGGCAGAGTGCCACCGAGCTGCGCGACCGGCTCGCCCTCGCGGTGCGCGTGGCGACGCCCGGACCGCTCGCTCGCTCGCTCGCCGCGTTCGCGTACCAGCTCGTCCGGGCGCACGCCGTGCACACCGGTGCGGAGCCGCCGCAGCTGCTCACGGGTCCCGATGAGGACGGCATCGTGCAGGACCTCCTCGACGGGGATGCCGAGGACGAGGTCGACGGCCGGCGCCGCTGGCCCGACTGGCTCAGCCCCGACGTCCGCTCCACGCGCGGGTTCCGCGCCGAGCTCCGCGCCTTCCTCGCGGAGTGCACGACCCTCGGCATCCGGCCGGAACGGCTGCGTGCGCACGCGCGTGCGCAGGACCGCGACGTATGGATCGCGCTGGCCTCGTTCGCGGACGACTATCACGCCGTCCGGTCCCGGATGCGCGGTGCGCACCGCGACGCCGCCGGCCTCGTCCGCGAAGCGGTCGATCTCGCGCGCGTGCTTCCTCCGGGCGACGTCGCCCGCGGGACCACCGCGCACGTGCGCGCGCTGCTCGTCGATGACGCGCAGGAGCTCACGCTCGGCGGCGTCGAACTGCTCGAGGCCTGCCGTGCGAACGGCGTCGCCGTACTGGCGTTCGGCGATCCCGACATCGGGTCGGGGGCGTTCCGCGGCGCCCGTCCGGAGAACTTCGCCCGGTTGGCATCGGGGGTCCCCGTGCACGTCCTCGACGGGTCCCACCGCGGCACGGCGGCGCAGCGCGCTCTCGCGGCCGACGTGATCTCGCGCATCGGTGCGGGCGGTGTCGCGGTGCATCGGCGCGCCCCTGAACCGCCTCCGCCGGAGGACTCGGACGCCCCGGAGAGGTCGGTGCGGGCCTTCGCGCTGCGCTCGCCGGGCGAGGAGATCGACACGATCGCACGGCTTCTGCGCGAGCGGCACGTGCTCGACGGCATCCCCTGGGACGACTGCGCCGTCATCGCGCACGACAGCCGTCAGGTGTCGACCCTTGAGGCGGAGCTCGCGGCGCGCGACGTGCCGACCTCGAGCGGGCAGGGGCGCACGCTCGGCGAGACCCGCGCGGTGCGCGACCTCCTGCGGCTCGTGGATCTCGCCGCGCAGGAGAGCTGGTCGCACGACGACGCGTTCGACGCGCTCCGCAGCGGGGGGCTCGACCCCGTCGAGCTGCGCCGGCTGCGGACGGCGCTGCGGCACGAGGCGCTCCGGCACGAGGCGCTGCAAGACGAGGCGGCACGACCGGATGCCGTGAACGATGCCGGTCCCGGGCTGCTCTCCGTGCCTTCCGTGCCCGCCCCGACCGCTCGCGAACTCGTGGCATCCGCCCTGGCGCACCCCATCGAGTTCGAGCTCATCGACACCCGCGAAGGGCGCCGCGCGGCCCGTATCGCGCGGACGCTCGCCGAGCTGCGCACGCAGCTCGCGGACGGTGCGACGGCGCACGAGCTTCTCTGGACCGCATGGGAGCGATCGGGCTGGGAGCGTTCGTGGCGCGACGCGGCCCAGGGGAGCGGACCGGTCGCCGATCGCGCACGACGCGACCTCGACGCCGTGGTCGCGCTGTTCCAGTCGGCCAAGAGGCACGGCGAGCGCGCCGACGGCACGTCCGCGCTCGCCTTCGTGCGCGGGGTACTCCAATCCGACGTCGCCGAGGATCGGCTCGTGACGACGACGTCGCAGAGGGTCGTGCGCGTGCTGACCCCCGCCGGGGGGATCGGCGCCGAGTTCGACACGGTCGTCGTCGCCGGCGTGCAGGACGGCGTCTGGCCGAACCTCCGCACGCGTGGGGGCCTGTTCGACACGTGGCGGCTGGCCCTCCTCGATCGTGCCGACTCCGCGGACGCTCTGGATCTGCGTCGCGGCGTGCTGCACGACGAACTGCGGCTGTTCGCTCGGGCCGTCACACGTGCCCGCGCGCGCCTCATCGTCACCGCGGTGGACGACGACGACACGGGCCCGAGCGCCCTGTTCGAGTTCCTGCCCGAGCGGGAGTCCGCGCCGCGCGCGGCGGAGCATCCGCTGTCGCTGCGGGGCCTCGTCGCACTGCACCGCCGCACCCTCACCGATTCCCGCTCACCCGAACCCGCACGTGCACACGCCGCGGGTCAGCTCGCCCTCCTCGCGGCGGCGCACGTGCCCGGCGCCGATCCGGACGATTGGTACGGTCTCGCCGAGCGCTCGAGCTCCGGCCCCCTGTACGACCTGGATGCCGAGGCGGCGCGCGTGTCGCCCTCCAAGCTCGAAGCGATCGACGAATGCCAGCTGAACTGGGTGATCGGAGATCTCGGCGGCGACAGCGGGAGCGTCGGCGCAGGCCTCGGCACCCTCATTCACGCCGCCCTCGAGCACGCGGAAGGGGCCGACGAGGATGCGCTGTGGGCGGCCGTCGAGGCGCGCTGGGGTGAGCTCGAATTCGACGCCGCGTGGATCGAACGCACCGAGCGCACGCGTGCCCGCGACCTCGTCCGCCGGCTCGCGCGGTACCTCCGCGATACGGAGGCGGCCGGGACGACGCTCCTCGGCGCCGAGCCGCACTTCGAGCTGAGCCTTCCCGTGCCCGGCGCCGCGCATCCGGCCGTCATCAGCGGCACGATCGACCGCGTCGAACTCACCGCGCAGGGCACGGTCGTCATCGTCGACCTCAAGACGGGGCGCACGCAGCCGACCGGTGCCGCCGCGGCGGCGGCGAACCCGCAGCTGAGCGCCTACCAGCTCGCGTTCGAGCAGGGGGCGATCCCTGCGGCATCCGGTCACTCTTCGGGCGGGGCGAAGCTGCTCGTGCTCAAGCAGACCCGCGCCGCACCGTACGCCACACCGGCGCAGGCACCCTTCGACGACGAGACGCGCGCAGGGTTCGTCGACACGATCTCGAGCGCCGTGCAGGTCATGGGCGGGCGCGCCTTCCTCGCCCCGTACGAGGCGCACTGCCGCGACGACCACACGCATGGCCTCTGCCGCATCCACACGGTCGGGGCGGTGAGCAGCTCATGACGATCGCGATGCCGACGCGCACGCCGGTGCTCTCTCCCGAGGCGATCGCGGCCGCGCTCGGGCAGTTCCCGCCGACGCCCGAGCAGGCCGCCGTCATCGCGGCACCGCTCGCGCCGGCCCTCGTCGTCGCCGGCGCGGGCAGTGGGAAGACCGAGACGATGTCGGGCCGGGTCGTCTGGCTCGTCGCCAACGGGCTCGTCCGCCGCGACGAGATCCTCGGGCTGACGTTCACGCGCAAGGCGGCGGGCGAGCTCGCGGAGCGGATCCAGCGGCGACTCGACCGACTGACCGAGTTCGAATCGCGGGGCCTCCTGCCGGATCTCGAGGACCTCTACCGACGCGGTGAGCTGGAGGTCTTCGGTCGCATCGAGCGCGAGAGCGGTGACCCGCGCCGCGCGGCCGCCCTGCGTCGAGCGACGCTCGATCGCCTCTCCGTCGACAAGCTGGCGCGGGATGCCGGTGCGGGGGTCTCCGCGTCGCCGCCGGGTGCCGGCGCAGACGATGCCCGCGCGGATGCGCTGCTCGAGCGGCCGACGGTCGCGACGTACAACAGCTTCGCGGACCAGCTCGTGCGTGAGAACGCCGTCCGGATCGGTCGCGACCCGGAGTCGGTCGTCCTCAGCGAGTCGGCTGCGTGGCTGCTCATGCGCCGCGTGGTGCAGAACAGCGACGACCCCGGTCTCGAGGAGATCGACCGCCGTCCCTCGACGATCATCGACGCGGCGCTGCGCTTCGCGCGCGACGCCGTCGACAACCTCGCCGACCCGGACGCGGTCGCCGCCTTCGCCGAGGGTCTCCGCGAGGTCCTGGACCGCCCGTCGGAGCGCGGCGCCGGCCCGCTCGCCCCCGTCCGCGACGCCGTCGCTCCGGTCTCGTGGCTGCCGCAGTTGGCGACGCTCGCGCGGGCGTACGACGCCGAGAAGCGTCGCCGGGGCCTCATCGACTTCTCGGACCAGGTCGCGGGGGCGCTCGAGGTCGTGCGTTCGCATCCGAGCATCGCGGAGGAGCTGCGGGTGCGGTACCGCGTCGTGCTCCTCGACGAGTACCAGGACACCTCCGTCGTGCAGAGCGACCTGCTCGCGACGATCTTCGCGGGGACGGCGGTCATGGCGGTCGGCGATCCGCACCAGTCGATCTACGGATGGCGCGGAGCCAGCGCAGGCAATCTCGGCGCGTTCGCGCGCGCCTTCGCCCGCCGCGACGGCAACGGCGCCGACGCCCTGCGCTTCTCGCTCCTGACGAGTTGGCGCAACAGCGAACAGGTGCTCGCCGCCGCGAACGCCGTGCTCGCTCCGCTCGCGAACCGTACGCCCGTCGCCGTGGGCGCGCTCGGTGCGCGGCCGCACGCCCCGGAGGGACTCGTCGAGGTCGCCTACGACGGCGACGTGGATGCCGAGGCGGAACGGGTCGCGCAGTGGTTCGCCGACCTGCGGGCGGCGCGCGCGGTCCCGAGCCCGTCGACCCAGAGCACACGGACCCCGAGCCCGCCGATGACGGGAGCGATCCTGTTCCGTGCCAAGAAGCACATGCTCCGCTTCGCGGAGGCGCTCGGGCGACGCGGCATCCCGCACCGCATCCTCGGCCTGGGCGGGCTCCTGTCCACCCCCGAGGTCGTCGACGTCGTCGCGACGATCCGCGTCCTCAGCGATCCGCGGTCGGGTTCCGCCCTCATCCGGCTGCTGGAGGGGCCGCGATGGGCCGTGGGTCTTCCCGATCTGCGCGCGCTCGCCGCTCTGGCGCGGCGGCTCGGGCGCTCCGACACGTCGCTGCAGGCCCTGGATGCCGATGTGGTGGCGCGGCTGCGCCGCTCGGGCGACGAGAGCGCGTCGCTCATCGACGCGCTCGATTTCATCGGGCGTCAGAGCGACGACCACGGCTGGCTCGCCGACATCACGCCGTCTGGGCGCGCGCGCCTGCGCGACGCCGCCGCGACCTTCGCGGCGCTGCGCCGGGCGGCGGGGCTGCCGATCCCCGAGCTCGTGCGTCTCATCGATACCGAACTGCGTCTCGACGTCGAGCTCGCCGCCAACGAAGCGCGCGGTCCCGCCCGTGTCGCGGGCGATCAGCTGCGCGCGTTCGTCGACGAACTGCAGGGCTTCCTCGCGACCGACGACAGCGGTTCGCTACCGGCGCTTCTCGCCTGGCTCGATCGGGCCGAGCGCGCGGATGAGTTCGCACCGCGCACCGAGCCTCCCGAGGATGACGTCGTGCAGCTCCTCACGATCCACGGCTCCAAAGGCCTCGAGTGGGATGCCGTCGCCGTCGTGCGGGCGGTCCACGAGGAGCTGCCGGCGAAGCCGCGCGACGGACTCGGCTGGCTGCGGTTCGGCGTGCTGCCCTACCCGTTCCGCGGAGACCGCGACTGGCTGCCGCGTCTCGCGTGGGGAGCGGAGGACGCGCCCACCCAGCAGGCTCTGCGCTCCGCGCTGGAGGACTTCTCCGCGGCTCTGAAGGACCGGCAGCTCGAGGAGGAGCGGCGGCTCGCCTACGTCGCCGTCACCCGGGCGCGGGACCGGCTGCTCGTCACGGGTTCGGCCTGGTCCGGGACGAAGACGCCGCGACGCCCGAGCCCGTTCCTCGCGGAGATCGCCGCGGCGGTGGGAGCGGAGCTCGACGTCCCGGTGGATGCCGGGGACAACCCGTATCTCGACGCACGCCGCCTCCTGTCGTGGCCGCTCGACCCGCTCGGCGCGCGCCGAGCGGCGGTGTCCGCCGCCGCCGCCCGCGTCCGCGCCGCCCAGGCGGCGACGCCCGCGTCCGCCTCGCGCGAGGTGACGCTCCTGCTCGCCGAGCGCGCGGAGCGCGATCGGCGAGGCGCCGCCTCCCGCCATGGCGCGCCGACGCGACTCGCGGCATCCCGGTACAAGGACTTCGTCGCCGACTACGACGGCGCGGTCGCAGCGCTCGCGCTGCCTCTTCCGGAGCGGCCGTACCGGCAGACCCGGCTCGGCACGCTCTTCCACGCGTGGGTCGAGCGGCGTGCGGGGCTGCCGGGCGCGGGCGACACCCCCGATGCGGCGCTCTGGGAGCAGGACGAAGACGACGGAGACTCCGGCGCCGGCACTGTCGGCCCCGGGGACGCCGCCGCCTTGGCTGCCCTCCAGGAGCGGTTCCTCGCGTCGGAGTGGGCGCCGCTCCAGCCGATCGAGGTCGAGGTGGAGATCGACGTCGTCCTCGACGACCTGCTGCCGGACGGGCGGCCGCACATCGCGATCTGCAAACTCGACGCCGTGTACCGGCGCGGCGATCGCATCGAGATCGTCGACTGGAAGACCGGTCGCGCACCGCGGACAGCGGCCGAGCGCGACGAGCGGCTCCTGCAGCTGCGTCTCTACCGGCGCGCCTATCATGCGCGCAGCGGCATCCCGGAGTCCGACATCGACGTCGCTCTGTTCTACGTCGCCGACGACCTCATCATCCGCGACTGAGTGCGAGGAGGCTCGTGGCCCGTCGCGTGCGTCAGACGGTGCCGGTCCAGCGGCGCAACGCGTTGCGAGCGGCCTCGTCCGGGTCGTCGTCGGCGTCCGCCCCATCGCGCCGTCCGTCCGAGGCGTCCGTGCGCGCGGGGATGGCGTCGGCCTGAGTGTCGCCGTCGTCGGCGAGACGGTTCAGCGTCGGTCCCGTGTCCTCGACGGCGAGCCCCGTCCAGCCGGACAGCTCGATCGGAACCGTCGCATCGGCGCCCTGCTGCTCTGCGCCGCGCGCCTCGTCCTCGAGGAAGCTCGCGAGCGTCTCGGGATCGAACGTGTCGGTGTGCATCGAGGTGTCGACCGGGCCGCTGAGAGTCGACGGAACGCGCGAACTCGCGGCGATGGCCTCGTCGGCGCTCACGGAGCCGGGAATCACGGCCGGCTGGTCGCGCACGCTCTCATCGAGCGAAGAAAGCAGCGCGACGGCATCGGCGACGAGCTCGCGCGAACCGGTCTCGTGCGCGTGCACGAGCCATCTCGCGAACTCCAGCTCGGCGTGCAGGCGCGCGCGCTCGGCGAGCTGGGCGTCGGGGGCGCGGTGCGAGGCGCGGACGTACGCCTCGACGATGTCACCCTGGGCCTCGGGCGCGGACGACGTCCAGCGGAGGTCGACCGCGGGGTCGCCGACGCCGACGCCGCCCCAGGAGAGCAGGCCCGTGACGACGGGGACGCCGTCCTCGTCGTCTTCGAAGACGAAGGATGCCGGGTCGACGCCGCCGAGGACGATCGTCGTCTCGAATCGCCACAGTGCGTCGCTCGCGAGCGCCGTGCTCCAGCGGCGCAGCAGTCCGAACGGGAGCTCGCCGGTGGCCTCGGCGCGGTCGAGCAGACGCTCGGCGTCGTCGCGCACCTGGGTCGCGGTGAGCATCGGCAGCCCCGCATCACGGACCACCGTGACCGGCAGATCATGCACTTGAGCGATGGCTTCGCCGAGTGCGGTCGCGATGCCGCGCCCCGCGGGCACGTGACCGGCATCGACGCGGTAGCCGGGCAGCAGGGTCTGTACGAGCGTGTGGCGTCCGTCGACGGACGTCTGTCCGAGCACATCCGGCGCGCCGAAGGGCAGCACCGCGCGGACGCCCGCCGTGAGTGCCGTGAGCGCGCGTGCCTCGGCACGCAGGTCGCGGTCGGCATCGTCATCCACGGGGACGCGCACGACGACGCGGCGGCCGTCCTCGAGCTCCGCGATCGCACTGTCGTAACGTCCCGACACGCCTTCGCTCAGAATCCCGACGCCCGTCACCACGACGCGGGGGAGGGCGGAGGTCACCGACGCGGCTAAAGTGAGAGGTGAGCGTGCCATGCCCCCAGGGTAGGTCTGCCGTGCCGCGTCCGCCCGCGCGCCACGCCCTGAAGAGAGGTCCCGGATGCCCGGTGTCGACGCCCCGCCGCCCCCGCTGGCGCGCGCCGGGATCGACCGCGCCGCCGAGGAGCGCGACGCCCCCGACCTCGTCCGGACGCTGGCTGCCGACCCCACCACCCGCGTGATCGCGGTACACGGCGATCGCGCCCTCGTCGCGGCATCCGGCGCATCGCTCGTGCGCCTCGCGCCCTCCGCCGTCCCCGCGGACAGCCTGCAGGCGTTCCTCGGACGGGATGCCGATGGCGCCCCCGTGCTCTTGGCGGTGCTCACCGCAGAGATCGATGCATCGGTGCCGGATGCCGCGCACTGGGCGTCCCTGCGGGACGTGGGCGGCGCGATCGACGCGGTCGATGCGGGACTGTTCGTCGAAGCGGTCGCGCTCGGGCGCTGGATCGCGGACGCGCCGTTCTGCCCGGCGTGCGGCGCCCGTACGCAACTGCGGACGGCCGGCTGGGCGCGGCACTGCCCCGCGTGCGGCCGGGAGCACTTCCCGCGGACCGACCCGGCTGTCATCGTCGCGGTCCACGACGAGGCCGGCGAACGGCTGCTCCTCGGGAAGAACGCCCTGTGGGCCGATCGCAACATGTACTCGACCTTCGCGGGCTTCGTCGAGGCGGGCGAGTCGCTCGAGGCCGCGATCGTCCGCGAGATCCGGGAAGAGGCGGGCGTCGAGATCATCGCGAGCCGATACCGCGGTTCGCAGGCGTGGCCCTACCCCCGCTCGCTCATGCTCGGTTTCCACTCCGTCGCCCAGCGGGGCGCGACGCCGCGCCCGGACGGCGTCGAGATCGTCGACGCGCGCTGGTTCACCCGACCGGAGCTCTGCGCGGCGCTCGCGAGCCCCGCCGAGGCGGGCTTCGCGCTGCCCGGCACGGCGTCGATCGCGCGGCGCCTCATCGAGGACTGGGTGGCGATGTCCGCGTGAGCGGCGACGCCCTGGCCGATCTCGACGAGCAGCAGCGCGCCGCGGCATCCCTTCTGCGAGGGCCCGTCTGCGTGCTCGCCGGCGCCGGCACCGGCAAGACGCGCGTCATCACGCACCGCATCGCGCACGGGGTGGACACCGGCGCGTACTCGCCCGGCCGTGTCATGGCCGTCACCTTCACGTCGAAGGCGGCCGGCGAGATGCGCGGGCGGCTGCGGGCGCTCGGCGTGGAAGGTGTGGCTGCGCGCACGTTCCACGCGACGGCGCTCGCCCAGCTGAACTTCTTCTGGCCGCAGCTGGCGGGAGACACGGCGCCCTCGATCATCGACAAGAAGGTGCGCGTGCTCGGGCAGGCTGCCGACGCGCTGCGCCTCCACCTCGATGCCGCGACGCTGCGCGATGTCGCGAGCCGCATCGAGTGGCGCAAGGTCGCGATGCGGACGATCGAGCAGGATGCCGCGTCGCACCCGCAGGGTCTCGGCACACTGGATGCCGGAAAGCTCGCCGACCTCATGCGCGCGTACGAGAAGGTCAAGGACGAGCGACGCCAGCTCGACTTCGAGGACGTGCTGCTCGCGTGCGCGGGCATGCTCGAGTCCGAGCCGCGTGTCGCGGCGGCCGTCCACGAGCAGTATCGCCACCTCACGGTGGACGAGTTCCAGGACGTCTCGCCCGTGCAGCATCGTCTGATCGAGCTGTGGCTCGGTGGTCGCCACGACATCTGCGTCGTGGGCGATGCGAGCCAGACGATCTACTCGTTCGCCGGCGCCGACCCCCGCTACCTGGTCGACTTCGCACAGCGCCACGAGGACGCCCACGTCGTCCGGCTGGAGCACAACTACCGATCCGATCCGGCGATCCTCGATGTCGCGAACGCGCTCATGCGGGGGCGGCCGGGCGCGCTCGCCCTCACCTCGACGCGCGCGGCGGGGCCGCAGCCGGTCGTCGCCGCCTACGAGGACGACGCGGCCGAGGCCGCCGGCGTGGCGGCGGCGGTCGCGGCGCAGATGGCCGCGGGCACGTCGCCGCACGACATCGCCATCCTCTATCGTGCGAACGCGCAGTCGGCGTCGCTGCTGGCCGCGCTCGCGGCGCGGGGGATCCCCGCGACCGTTCTCGGCGGCAAGCGGTTCTTCGATCTGCCGGAGGTGCGCCAGGCGGTCATGGCGCTGCGCGCGGCGACGGTCGCGCCGATCGAGACGTCGTTCCTCGCGACCGTGCGCGACATCCTGCGCGGCCTCGGACTCAGCGACGATCCGCCGCCCGCGGGAGGCGCACTGCGCGACGCGTGGGAGGCGCGCGCCGCCGTGCTGCGTCTGGCGGAGGAGGCGGCCGCCGGCACGACCCTCCGGGCGTTCACGGACGAGCTCATGGCGCGCGGCCGCGATCAGCACGAGCCGGCCCTGCGCACCGTCACCCTCGCGACCCTGCACGCGGCTAAGGGGCTCGAGTGGGATCACGTGCACCTCATCGGGATGAGCGAGGGGCTCCTGCCGATCTCGTACGCGTCCGGGTTCGACGCGATCGACGAGGAACGCCGCCTCGCCTACGTCGGCGTCACGCGGGCCGCGCGATCGCTGTCGCTGTCGTGGGCGCGAAACGGGGGGACGCCGGAGCGGCCGCGTCCTCGGGAGCGGTCGCGATTCCTTCAGGAGATCGGCACAGACACCGTGCGTGCGGCCGATGCACGTGCCACGTCCGCCGCGCGCTCGCGGCGCTGATCGTCACCGACACGGTCGCGGACGGCGAGGACGTCGCGGCGCCGCGCAGCAGTCGCACGGCGAGGACGGCGGCCTCGATCACGAGCGCGGGGTCGGTGGGGGTGCGCTCGCGGCCGAGGAGCTGCGCGGCCAGGAGCGGCCAGTGCGGATCGCCGTCGGTCCGCTGCGTGTGCCGGCAGGTGAGGCACGCGGTGCGACCGGGGACGACGAGCGGGCCCACGGCGACACGGTCGCCGGCGAGTTCGATCGGCACGTGCGTGATGTCCGCGGCCATGAGCGCTGCGGCGCGGCGCGGATCGACGAGCCTGTCGGCGACGAGGATGAGCGGGCGCTTCGGGTCCGGGTCGTCCTGCGACCACCGGGTCGTGCGCGCCACCTCGATGCCCGCTGCCTGCCACGCGCTCGTGAGCGCCTTGGCCTCCGCGAAGCCGATGTCGGGCGGCATCTCCACGTCGGCGTCGATCCGCTGCGCGGGAGCGGATGTCAACGCGCCGGCGATGTGCGCGACGAACGCCTCGGCGTCCACCCGGGACGCGCCGAGAGTCGCCGCGAGCGGCCCCAGCATCGCGTCGGGGATGCCGTCGGCGAGAGCATCGAGCAGTCCCTCCTGCCAGGGGGTGATCTCGTCGACGCGGACGGCGCCGTCCGCCCCGAGCTGGACGGAGGTGTCCGTACGCCACAGCGGCGGACGGGAGGGGGCGAGTCGCAGCATGCGCCGATTCTGCTCGCCTCGCCGGCGCGTCGCGCCGACTGTCCACAGGCGCCGGTCAGACGGGCCGCGGATCCTCCGGCGCGGAGTCGTCGTCGCCTTCGCCCGCCTCCTGCGCGAGCAGTGCGTCGAGGGCGTCGTCGAACGCATCGCGCGGCGGTGCCTCGCCGGCCGCACGGGCCCGCAGCCGCGCCACGAGCGCCTGCGGGTCGTCGATGTCCTCCGGCGTCGGCATGAGATCGGGGTAGTCCCACAGACTGTCGCGCTCGGCGGCGCCGACGGCATCCGTCACCGCCCGCCACATCGCCGCCGCTTCGCGCAGGCGCCGCGGGCGCAGCTCGAGCCCGACGAGTGAGGCCATCGCCTGCTCGGCCGGGCCGCCGACGGCGCGTCGCCGGCGCACCGCCTCGGCGATCTTCGCGGCTTCCGGAAGGCGCGCGGTCGCGTCGGCGGTCACGACGTCGACCCACCCCTCGATCGTCGCGAGGAGGTTCTCGAGACGTCCGAGCGCGGCATCCTGCGTCTCCGTGCGCTGCGGCAGGAGCGCTCCCGATTCGATGAGCCCGCGCAGCTCCTCGGGCTGCGACGGGTCGAATCGCGTCGCGAGGTCCTCGAGCGCCGACGTGTCGACGTGGATGCCGCGGGCGAACTCCGTCACCTGCGAGATCACGTGCAGCCGCAGCCAGCGCGCATGGCGGAAGAGTCGCGCGTGCGCGAGTTCGCGCGTGGCGAGGTAGAGCGCGAGCTGATCGTCGGTGACGTCCAGGTCGCGCCCGAAGTCGGCGAAGTTCTGCGGCAGGATCGCCGCGACCCCGTCCGGCATCACGGGGATGCCGACGTCGCCGCCGGAGACCACCTCGAGCGAGAGCCGCCCGATCACCCCGCCGAGCTGGGCGGCGAACAGCGAGCCGCCGATGCGGCGCATGAACGCTCCGGCGCCCGCCACGAGCTGGCGCATCTCCTCGGGAGTCTGTTCGTCGATGGCCGAGGTGAGGGCGCTGGCGATCGAGTCGGCGACGGGCTCCGCGAGCTCCTGCCACACCGGCAGCGTCGCCTCGACCCACTG
Source organism: Microbacterium sp. (assembly GCF_017305435.1). Taxonomy (GTDB): domain Bacteria; phylum Actinomycetota; class Actinomycetes; order Actinomycetales; family Microbacteriaceae; genus Microbacterium. Next base: position 289,932 of record NZ_JAFKIP010000002.1, read on the forward strand.
CCCCCGCGTCATCGCGACGGGAGGGGTCGCGAGCTCGGAGATCGTCGTCGCCTCGCTGAGCCAGAGCGTCGCCAGGGCGAAGGCCTGGTCGAACTCGGTGCGGTCCGTCGCCGAGATGCTGAGGCCGTCCTTGTTGGACAGGTGCAGCGCCTGCGTCTTGGCGGCGCCCCAGTCGATGCCGCCGGCATCCGAGCCCTGCGCGAATGCCGCCTGCATCTGGGCCATCAGCTGCTGCAGCATCGCGGGGTCGACGCCCATGCGGGAGAGGCCCTCGAGCTGGGCGGGGTCGATGCCGCCCGTGCCCGCGCCCCCGCCGAGGAGGTTCCGCAGCAGCTCCTGGAAGTCTTCCGGCTCGAAGCGGTCGGGCGTGTCGTCGTCAGCCATGTCAGGCGCCTTTCAGCAGGCTCGTCGGGTCCCGTTCTACGCTAGTCGCACGGCATCCGCCGCGGCGCGATCCGCGCCTCCGGACGAGGGCCGCGTGTACGCCGATCGCGAACGACCGGCCGGAAAGGGCTCGAGTGGCACTCTTCGACGACCGGGTGACGATCGTCCCCGCCCCGCGCCGACAGCGTCCACGGGCGACGTCCATCGGGATCTGGTCGCTGACCGTCGCGATCTTCGCGCTCCTGGCGTTGACGCTCCTGCCGACGTCGTTCGTCATCCAGCAGCCCGGTCCCGTGTTCAACACGCTCGGATCGACGCAGAACGCGAGCGGCGAGGAGGTGCCGCTGATCTCGGTGGACGGCGCGCAGACGTATCCCACCGCGGGCGCGCTGGACCTCCTGACGGTGCAGGTGGTCGGCTCGCGCGAGCGCACGCCGTCCTGGTTCGAGCTCGCCCTCGCGTGGTTCGACCGCTCCCGCGCGGTGCTCCCCATCGACGACGTCTTCCCCCAGGGGCAGTCGACCGAGCAGCGCAACCAGGAGAGCGCGGTCATGATGGTCGACTCCCAGAAGGAGGCGACGGCTGCGGCCCTCACCCACCTCGGCTACGACGTCAAGCCGATGGTGCGGGTCTACGCCCTCACGGACGATTCCCCGGCGACCGGCATCCTGCAGAAGGACGACATCATCCGCGCCGCGAACGGGCAGACCCTCACCGACACCGACGAGCTGCGGTCGATCATCAACGCGGGGGGCGGCGCGCCCGTCACCCTCACGGTCGAGCGTGCGGGGGAGACCCTCACCGAGACGGTGACGCCCACGCAGGCGACCGCCGACGGCAAGACGCTGTGGCTCATCGGCGTCTCGACGCTGCACGATTACGACTTCCCGATCGACGTCACGATCCAGCTCGACAACGTCGGCGGCCCTTCCGCCGGCATGATGTTCGCGCTCGGGATCATCGACACGCTGAGCGAGGGCGAGCTGAACGGTGGCGAGCAGGTCGCCGGGACCGGAACGATCGACGCCTCGGGCACGGTGGGGCCGATCGGCGGCATCCGGCAGAAGATGTACGGCGCCGTGGATGCCGGGGCGCGCTGGTTCCTCGCGCCCACGGCCAACTGCGACGAGGTCGTCGGGCACGTCCCGGACGGGCTGCGCGTGTTCTCGGTGGCGACCCTCGACGACGCCCTCTCCGCGCTGCAGGCGATCCGCGGCGACGGCGACGTCGATGCTCTTCCCACCTGCGGCTCGTAGGATGGAGGAGTGACCACGACCTCAGCGCCGAACCCGGCCACGCCCAGTCCCGTCCGCCGCGCGATCGGCATCACCCTCGCGGTCATCGCCGTCGTCGTGGTGGGCTTCTTCGTCTTCGCGAGCCTGTTCGCCGACTGGCTGTGGTTCGACCAGCTGGGCTTCAGCGGGGTGCTCGTCACCCAGTGGACCGCGCGCGTCGTGATGTTCGTCGTCGGGTTCCTTGCGATGGCCCTGCCGGTCTTCGCGGCGATCCAGCTCGCCTACCGGCTCCGCCCCGTCTACGCGCGCCTCTCGTCGCAGCTCGATCACTACCAGGAGGTCGTCGAGCCGCTCCGCCGCCTCGCGATGTGGGGCATCCCGGTGTTCTTCGGCTTCTTCGCCGGCTTCGCGGCATCCGCCCAGTGGGAGACGGTCTGGCTGTGGGCGAACGGCGTCGACACCGGAACGACCGACCCCGAGTTCCAGATGGACATCGGGTTCTACCTGTTCTCCGTGCCGTTCTTCTCGGCCGCGCTCGGCTTCGCCTCAGCGGTGCTCCTCGTCTGCCTCGGAGTCACGGCGCTCGTCAGCTACCTCTACGGATCGGTGCGGGTCGGCCAGCGCGAGCTCCGCATCTCGAAGGCCGCGCGCATCCAGCTCGCGATCGTCGCGGGTCTCTACCTCCTCGTCCAGGGCGCGAGCCTGTGGCTCGACCGGTACAAGACGCTCACGTCCTCGAGCGACCGCATCACGGGCGCGAGCTACGTCGACGTGCACGCCGTGATCCCCGGCCTCACGATCCTCGCGATCGCCGCGGCGATCGTCGCCGTGCTGTTCTTCGTGACGGCGGTCATCGGGCGCTGGCGCTTTCCGCTCATCGGGACGGCCCTGCTCATCGTGTCGTCGCTCGTCGTCACGGTCGCCTACCCGTTCCTCGTGAACCAGTTCCAGGTCGTCCCCAACCAGGAGACGTTGGAGAGCCCGTACTACCAGCGCAACATCGACGCGACGAAGGCCGCGTACGGCATCGACGGGCTCGAGAAGAGCGACTTCAAGGCGGCGACGGATGCCGAACCGGGCCAGCTGCGCGAAGACGCCGACACGACGGCATCCATCCGCATCATGGATCCGGCGATCATCCCGCCGACCGTCCGTCAACTCGAGCAGTACCGCCCGTACTACAAGTTCTCCGATCCGCTGGACGTCGACCGCTACCAGATCGGCGGGCAGACGCAGGATGCCGTCGTGTCGGTGCGTGAGCTCAACCTCGACCAGCTCGGGGCCGCGGCCACGTGGTACAACACGACGCTCGTCTACACGCACGGCTACGGCATGGTCGCCGCGAAGGGCAACGACCGCGCCGCGGACGGCAACCCGGTCTTCATGGAGCGCGGCATCCCGACGGCGGGCTCGCTGACCGACGAGACCGACTACCAGCCGCGGGTGTACTTCGGCGAGTCGTCGCCGACCTACTCGATCGTCGGCGGCCCGGAGGGCGGCACCGACATCGAGCTCGACTACCCGCGCGGCGAGGACGGCGCGGCGCAGACCAAGACGACGTTCACGGGCGACGGCGGCCCGAAGATCGGCAACCTCTTCAACCGCCTGATCTACGCCCTGAAGTTCCAGTCGACCGACATCCTGCTCTCCGACGCGATCAACTCCGACTCGCAGATCCTCTACGATCGCGACCCCGTGACGCGCGTGCAGAAGGTCGCGCCGTACCTCGAGCTCGACAACGACCCCTACCCGTCGATCGTCGACGGCAAGATCGTCTGGATCGTCGACGGGTACACCCTGAGCGCGAACTACCCGTACTCGTCAATCGTGAGCCTGCGCGACGCGATCAGCGACACGACGAACACGACGCCGCGCGTCGCGCTCGACGACGTCAACTACATCCGCAACTCGGTGAAGGCGACCGTCGACGCGTACTCGGGCGAAGTGACCCTGTACGCGTGGGACGACACCGACCCGCTGCTGCAGGCGTGGCAGAAGATCTACCCCTCGACGCTCAAGCCCGTGTCGGAGATGTCTGCCGACCTCATGAGCCACGTGCGCTACCCGACGGACCTCTTCAAGGTCCAGCGCGCGATGCTCGGCACGTACCACGTCGACGATGCGGCTTCGTTCTACGCCCGCGACAACGCGTGGAAGACGCCGAACGACCCCGTCTCCCAGGCGGACGTCCTGCAGCCCCCGTACTACCTGTCGATGAAGATGCCGGGCCAGGACGCGCCGACGTTCTCGATGTTCACCTCCTTCATCCCCGCCGCGGAGGGCGATGGTGCGCGCAACGTGCTGATGGGCTACCTTGCGGTGGATTCCGACGCGGGCAGCACCGCGGGGCAGAAGGCCGCCGACTACGGCAAGCTGCGAATGCTCGAGATCTCCGCCGACGTCAGCGTCCCCGGCCCCGGTCAGGTGCAGAACACGTTCAACTCCGACCAGGCGATCTCGTCGCAGATCAACCTGCTCAAGCAGGGCCAGTCGGAGGTCTTGAACGGCAACCTGCTGACGCTTCCGGTCGGTGGCGGTCTGCTGTACGTGCAGCCGGTGTTCGTCCAGGCATCCAGCGGCACGCAGCTGCCCGCACTGCGCAAGATCCTCGTCGCGTTCGGTGACAAGGTGGCCTTCGAGGACACCCTGCAGGACGCCTTGGACGCGCTGTTCGGCGGCGACTCGGGTGCCTCGACGGGCGACAACAACGTCACCCCGACGCCGAATCCGTCCGAGTCCGGCGACGGCTCGGGTGAGACCGGCGGCACGGGCACCGACGTCCAGTTCCAGGCGGCCCTGAAGGAGGCGCAGCAGGCGATGACCGCCCGCGATGCGGCTCTGAAGGCGGGCGACCTCACGGCGTTCGCGGCGGCCGACGCGCAGCTGACCGCTGCGGTGCAGAAGCTGCTGGCGCTGAGCGGCAACTGACGCGTCGCGCGCGGGGCGGTCTCAGCGGATCAGGGCGTACCAGATCAGCAGGAGAGTGACGGCGAATCCGGTGAACTGGTTGAGCCAGAGGAAGCGGTCCCAGCCCCGCGTGGCGGCGGATGCCGTGGCATCCGTCACCGCGCGGAACGGCCACACGGTCGCGAGGTAGGGGAACGCGAGGAGCGCCGCGAGCGGTCCGGGCCAGCTCACCGCGAGCATCGCGCAGCCCGCGAGGGCGTAGGCGACGAGAGCGAACCACACCGTAGCGCGCGCGCCGAACGCGGTGGCGATGGACGCGATGCCCGCCTCGCGGTCGGCGACGACGTCCTGGACGGCGCCGAAGGCGTGCGAGGCGATGCCCCAGAGGCCGAAGCCGACGAGGAGGAGCACGAGCGGAGGCGTCCAGGTCGCGCCGGCGAGCACGAGGCCGTAGACGGCGGGGGAGAAGAAGTGGATGCTGCTCGTCATGGAGTCGGCGACGGGCCGCTCCTTCAACCGCAACGGCGGCGCAGAGTAGAAGACGACGAAGAAGAGGCTCACGGCCAGAACGACCCACGACGCGGGGGAGCCGACGATCGCGAGGAACACGACGAACGGCAGGCAGGACAGCGCCGCGGCCCACAGCGTCACGCGGTGGAAGCGGCGGTCGAGCACGGCGCCGTGCGCGCCGCCCTTGCGGGGATTTCGGAGGTCGGACTCGTAGTCGAAGACGTCGTTGATGCCGTACATCGCGAGGTTGTAGGGGACGAGGAAGAAGAGCGTGCCGACCACGAGCGTCGCATCGATGCGACCCGTCGTCAGCAGGGAGGCGGCGGCGAACGGGTAGGCGGTGTTGATCCAGCTGACCGGGCGCGATGCGAGGAGGAGCTGACGGATCATGCGGCGCCCTCCTCCGGTGCCGGTGCCGGTGCGGGAGTGGGTGTCGGCCGCCCCAGCGGTGCCGCGCGCGGGGTGAGCAGGGCGCGTGCCGCGGGCACGAGGAACGCGGCGGCGACGGGGTAGGCGAAGTCCTCGATGGGGGCGAGCCCGATGCGGATGCCGCTGATGAGGTGCTCGGGGTAGGTGAAGAGGTCCGCGGCGATCATCACGTTGTCGAAGACCGCGGTGAGCACGACGAGCACGAGCGCCGTGAGCGCCGAGGCGCGCAGGCGTGATGCGAGCCGCGGGCGGACGGCGCTCGCGGCCGTCACGATGGCGGCGACGGCGAGGAACGGCAGGACGATGAGGGCGTACGTCACGACGCATCGCCGCCCTTGCTCGCCGTGGATGCGGCCGGTCCAGAGGGTTCACCGGGTGCGGCGGGTCCGCCGCTTCGCGTGCGCAGGCGCAGGGAGGCCGCGTGGACGACGAGTGCGAGGTAGCTGAGGAACGCGAGGAACACCGGCTCCTCGAGGGGAAGGTGCGGGGCGAGGTCGATGCCGATGAGGAGCGGGCTCTCGCCGCGTACGAAGACGCCCGCGGCGATCCCCGCGGCATCCCAGGCCAGGAGGAACACCGTGCCGCACACAGTCGCGAGGAGGGTCGTGACGGGCGCGGCCCACAGCGCCAGGCGGAATCGTGCGTCGAGGACGGCGATCCCGCCGATCGAGACCAGCAGGCAGAGAAGATAGAGCCCCGGCACCTCAGGATCCGATCTGCGCGGGTTCGGCCCGTCGTGCGGGGCCGTGTTCGCCGCGCAGGCGTTTGGTGACGAGCTCGGCGGAGATGAGGCACATCGGGAGTCCGATGCCGGGGAGGACCGACGTGCCCGCATAGAGGAGGTCGTCGACCTTTGCGGAGGCCCCTCGAGGCCGGAACACGGCGCTCTGGCGGAGCGTGTGCGCCAGCCCCAGTGCCCCGCCTCGCCAGGCGCCGAGGTCTCGTTCGAAGTCGGCCGGAGCGATCGTGCGGCGCACCCGGACCCGCGCGGCGAGGTCGTCGATGCCGCACCACTGGGCGATCTGCGCGATGATGCGGTCTGCGGCGCGCTCGATCGCCTCGTCCCCCGCGCCGTCGATGCCTCCGTGCCCGAGTTCGGGGGCGGCCGCCATCGGGACGAGGACGAACAGGTTCTCTGCGCCCGACGGCGCGACGGCGTCATCGGTGGCCGACGGTCGGCAGATGTAGATGGATGCCGGATCGGGAATACGTCCCGGCGACCCGAAGACGTCGGCGAAGTTGCGCTCCCAGTCCCGGGCGAACAGGAGCGTGTGGTGTGCGAGCTGCGGGAGCGCGCCGTCGACGCCGAGGAGGAGGAGGAGCGCCCCCGGGCCCGGGTTACGCCTGTCCCACCAGCGGTCGGAGTACGAGCGCTGTGCGGCGGGCAGCAGTGCATGCTCGGTGTGGTGGAGGTCGGCGGTCGAGACGACGAGATCGGCGCGGTGCTCGGTTCCATCGGCGAGACGGACGCCGCGGGCGCGGCCCCCCGCGACGAGGATCCGTTCGACCGGTGCGTTCGTCTCGAGCGTCGCCCCCTGGGCGCGGGCGAGTCGCGCGATCGCCGCGATGAGGGCGGTGAATCCGCCGCGCGGGTAGCGCACGCCGTCGTCGAGGTCGAGGTGGCTCATGAGGTGGTAGAGCGCCGGGGCGGTGTCGGGGGAGGCACCCAGGAACACCGCGGGGTAGCCGAGGATCTGCCGCAGCACGGGATCGGAGAACGAACGTGCGACGTGGTCCTCGAGGGAGCGGGTCAGCAGGGGAACGAGCCGAGGCAGCTGCGTCGTGACCGCCGGATCGGCGAGCCCCCCGTAGGACGCGTACGAGTCGTAGAGGAAGCGGTCGACGGCCAGATCGTAGGCGCTCCGCGCGGAGTCGAGGTACGCGTCGAGGCGGGTGCCGGCACCGGGCTCGCGCTCTTCGAAGAGCGCGCGGGCGCGGGCTCGGCCGCTGTGCACGTCGATGGGAGTGCTGCGTGCACCGACATCGGCGACGGCAGGCGCATCATCGGCATCCGGCTCGGGGTAGACGCGGTAGGCGGGCTCGAGGGTCACGAGGTCGAGCTCGGCGTCGGCGCTCGTACCGAGCAGGCGGAAGAAGTGCTCGAACACCTCGGGCATGAGGTACCAGCTGGGGCCCGTGTCGAACCGGAAGCCGTCCGCCTCCCAGCTGCCGGCGCGCCCGCCGAGCTGATCGCGCGCCTCGAAGAGCGTGACGGCCCAGCCGTCTCGGGCGAGGAGCGCCGCCGTCGCGAGCCCCGCGATCCCGCCGCCGACGATCGCCGCGGTGCCGGGCGCGCGCATCCCGCGGCGGCCACGGCCGCCGCTCACGTGCCACTCCGGCGCGGGGGCACACCAGCGAACGCCTTCGCGGCGATCGTCGCCTTGACGGGCGTCGGGACCGACACGCGGACGTCGCCGGCATCCTCCCGCAGACGGTGAGCGAGTTCGGCGAACAGTCCGTGCGCGGTCGTGACGGCGCGACGGCAGTCGGCGGGGAGGCCGCTGATCGCGGTCGCCGCGACGTCGAGGTCGGCATCGATGCGGGCGAGCACGGCAGCGCGAGTCGCCCTCTCGTCCGTGCCGCCCTCGCCGATGCCGAGGTAGTCGCGACCGAGGCGACCGCGGTCGTCGGCGAGGTCACGGAGGAAGTTGACGTCCTGGAACGCTGCGCCGAGGCGACGGGCGCCCTCGACGAGTCCGGGATCCGGGTCGACGGGGAAGGCGCGTCCCGCGTTCACGAAGACCTGGAGGCACATGAGTCCGACAACCTCCGCCGAACCGTAGACGTATTCCTCGTGCGAGGTCGCATCGTGGCGGGTGCGCTCGAGATCGGTGCGCATCGACGCGAAGAACGGGCGCGTGAGGTCTGCCCCGATGCCGCACTCGGCCGCGGCGAGGGCGAACGCATGGATGACGAGATCGGTGCTGAACCGTCGCTCGACGGCGGCGTGCGTCTCGGCTTCGAACGCGTCCAGGAGGGCCCGCTGGGCCTCCGGCGAGACGCCCTTCCGTGCGGCGGCCCCGTCGACGATCTCGTCGGCGACGCGCACGAGCGCGTACACGCTCCGCACGTGCGTGCGCACGCGCGGCCCGAGAAGGCGCGTCGCGAGGGCGAAGGACGTCGAGTACGACGCGATGACGGATGCCGCGGCATCCTGCGCGCAGCGATCGTACGGCGTGAGCCCCGTCACGGGATGCGCCGTTCGATCGCGGCGGCGATGTCGGCGAGGAGGGCGGCGGCGTCGTCCGGGACGTCCGGCGACGCGGCGCGGATACGGGCGCGGCGGAGTCCCTCGTGGATGAGGGCCACGAGGTCCTCGCGCGCACCGCTGCGCTCGAGCTCGCGCTGCGCGCGGCGTACCGCGATGGGCCCGGTGTGCGCGACCGCGAGGGCCGAGCTGACCTCCGGCCAGGAACCGGAGCGGCGGGCGAGGCCGATGAGCGGTGTGCGCTTCGCTTCGCGGAGGTCGGCCCCCGGGTCGCGTCCGGCCTGTCGGCGCGACCCGAACGTGCCGATGAGGTCGTCGACGAGCTGGAACGCGAGCCCGAGATCCGCGGCGGCAGCCGCGAGGTCGCGCTGCGCCGCGGGCGATGCGCCGGCGAGGATCGCCCCCGCCACGAGCGGCGCCTCGAACGAGTACACCGCGGTCTTGTCGTGCGCCGCTCCCAGCAGCTCGTCGGTGTCCGGGACGTCGGCGCGCGCGGCGTTCTCGACGTCCGCCAGCTCGCCGGCGGCGGAGACGAGGATCGCGTCGTCGAGGACGGCGAACAGACGCGCCCGTACATCCCCCGGGATCTCCGCCGTGGCGATGAGGCGCGTCGCTTCGAACAGGAGCAGGTCACCCGCGAGGACGGCGGCTGCGTCGCCGACGGTCGCCGCGTCGTCCGCGGTCGCACCGAGCGCCCGTGCCCGCGTCCGGAAGCGCCCCGCGACGTTCGGCGCCCCCCGCCGTTCGAGGTCGCGGTCGATGAGGTCGTCGTGGACGACGAAGCCGGTGTGGAGCAGCTCGAACGCCGCGGCGACGTCCCAGAGCGCCGGGTCGGGATCGCCGCCGAAGGCGCGGAAGGCGGCGACGACGAGCGCCGGTCGGAGCCGCTTGCCATCGGCGCCGGCCGCGGCGGCCGCGTCGGCGAGGGCTCCCGGGCCGTCGCCGAGAGGGGCGCTGCGCCGCGTGAGGCGCTCGAGGGCGGCGCCGATCGCTGCGTCCACGCGGGCGCGGTCCGCTTCGTCGATCGCGATCACGACGAGCCTCCCGCGGCGGCCTCGGCCGGGGCGGGATCGTAGGCGCGCAGCTGCTCGGCCTGCAGCACCAGCCAGGGGCTGAACGCCCACGGCGTCGCCTGCAGTGCGGTGCCGAGCCGCTGCGGCTCGACCCAGGCGAACTCGGCGACCTCCGCGAGGTTCGGCTGCGGGTCGTCGGCCGTGTGCGCGATGAAGACGGGGCAGATCTCGTTCTCGACGGTGCCCCCGGCATCCGTCGCCCGGTACCGGAAATGCGGGAGGACCGTCTCGATGGTGTCCAGCGTCAGGCCGAGCTCGTGCGCCGCGTGCCGGCGGAGGGCGTCGACGACGTTCTCTCCGGGCCGGGGATGCCCGCAGAACGAGTTGGTCCACACGCCCGGCCAGGTCTTCTTGGCGAGCGCACGGCGTGTGACGAGGACGCGCCCGTACGCGTCGAAGACGTGGCACGAGAAAGCCAGATGAAGCGGCGTATCGGCTCCGTGGACGGTGGCTTTCGGAGCCGTCCCGATCGGCCGCCCTTCCTCGTCGAGCAGGACGACGAGGTCGCTCGCGGCGTCGATGGGGGACACGATCTCTCCTACTTGCTAGTTTATCTAGCGATTTTCAGCGATACTACCTGGGAGGGAGGGAGGTGTCCACACGTGAGCGAACGATGGATGCCCCAGACACCCCGGGATGAACTCGTGCTGGAGGCGATGGAGGCGGTGCGCGCCTTCACCGAGTCCATGGACCGCATGCACGGGGGAGTGCGGGACGACATGGACATGAACGCGACGGATGTCGCCGCGCTCCGCATGCTCATCGTCCGCGAACGCCGCGGCGAGTGGGTGTCACCCCATGAGATCGCCCGGCACCTCTCGATCTCCACGGCGTCGACGACGAAGCTCCTCGACCGTCTCTCCGAGCGCGGGCATGTCGAACGCCGGCCGCACCCGCACGACGGGCGGTCGCGGATCGTCGTGCTCACCGACCTCGCACGGCAAGAGTTCTTCGCGCACTTCGGACACCGCATGCGGCGGATGCGCACCGCCATGGCGGATTTCGACGAGGACGAGCTGCGCGCCGTCATCCGCTTCCTGGACGGCGTCGGCACGGCCCTCGAGGAGTGACCTGTTTCCGAAATGCCGCCGCGGAGAAAGCTCGGCACAATGAGGGATGTGTCGAAGAGCAACCGGGTTCGGGTTCGTGAGCCGCTGAGCAACATCAGCGTCGTTCTGTTCATCGTGTTGTTCGCGGCGAATTTCCTCGCCGTTCTGCCCGCCGTGCTTCGACCGACGGGCGCGCGGCTCGACCACCTCGATCCGGCTCCGTACATCGCGCCGACCGTGCTGTACGCGATCGTCGTCGCGGTTTCCGCCGTCACGTTGCGGCGGAGGCGGTCGAGCGGGTGGACGTGGATCCGTTGGGTCCTGCTTCCGGGCGTCGCACTCGCGCTGTGCGTTCTGTCGATGCCGGCGCTGTGGTTCTCGATCCCCCTCGCGATCTACGCGGGAGTCCTGCTCTTCGGACAGGTCGTGATTCTCGGGAGATACGGATACACCGGATACGACAACCCTCTCGGCTGATCTCGTGGTGCGTCCGTGAATCCCGCGAGTCTTCCGCGCCGCTCCGGATACGCTCGACCCATGGGAGAAGCGGAAGCGTCCGTTCGGCAGCGGATGACACGGGGGATGGTGTCGCTGCTGTCCACTCGGGGGTACGCGGCGACCTCGTTGTCGGAGGTGCTCGCCGCCTCGGAAGCGCCGCGTGGGTCGATCTATCATCACTTCCCGGGCGGCAAGGATGAGCTCGTGGAGGCCGCGGTCCGTCGAACGTTGGAGGGCGCAATTCGGACGCTCGAGGGGATGCGCGGTCTCGATCTGCCGGGAGTGCTCGCAGCGTTCGCCGCGAGCTGGCGCGGCATCCTCGAGTACACCGACTGCACTGGCGCGTGCGCGATCATGGCCGTGTCCGTCGGTGCGGACAAGCAGGAGCTGCGAGAGCTGGCCGCGGAGGCGTTCCGGCAGTGGGAGGAGGAGCTGGCCGACATCCTGCGTTCGGCAGGAATGCCGGAGGGGCGCTGCGCTGAGCAGGCCCGGTTCCTGTTGGCGTCCTATGAAGGCGCCGTGCTGCTCGGTCGAGCCCAACATTCTCTCGCCGTCTTCGACGCGGTCGACGGGGTCATCCGCAGCGCTGTGCTCTCGGTGTAGCGCGCGATTTCGCCGTTTCAAGTCGTCTACTATGACGGACGTCATATGATGAGCGTCATAGTCGTGCAGACGCACGCCTATTCGACGAGAGGACCCGTGAAGCCATGCCGATGATCGATGTGTACGCCGTGTCAGGAACGTTCGCGGATCCCCAGGGGCTGGCCACGAAGCTGGCGGCTGCGGTGATGGAGGTCGAGCAGGTGCCGAACATCCCGATGTTCCGGAAGAACACGGCCGCGTTCGTGCACGAGCTTCCCGCCGGTGCGCTGGCGAACGTGGACGGCGAGAGTGACTACGTGCGCGTCCAGGTGCTGACCAACGCCGGCGCGCTCGACCGAGAGAAGCAGGTGGCGGTGGTCGAGAGACTCACCGGGATCGTCGCCTCCGCCGCGGGTGACGACGCGCTGAAGGAGCGCACCTGGGTGCTCCTGACCGAGGCGCCAGAGGGTGGATGGGGTCTGTGGGGCCACGCTCACACCAACGCCGAGCTGGTCGCGGCGGCACGCGCGGAGATCTCGCGGTTGCAGTCCGGCGTCGAGAGCTGATCAGCGGCCCTCGGGTCGCCCCAGCCTGCGGCGGGCGCTGCCCGCGATCACGAGCGCCGCACCGATGCAGAGTGCCGCGACCGCGATCGGCACTGTCGCGTCCCCGCCCGTCGATCCGGTGGCCGCCAATGTGGGTGCGGGTGACGCAGTGCCCTCGCTCGCCGATCCGGAGTCGACGAGCGCGGGCGGGGTCGCCGCATCCGTCGGCTCCTGCCCGATGGAGGGCGTGTGCAGCAGGATGTCGAGGCCCTCGAAGTGCGGCGTGCCGCTGTCCGCACCGAACAGCGACACGGTGACGAGTGTCGGCGCGCTCTCGTCGAAGGCGAGACCCAGCCGGAATCCCATCTCCGTTCCGCCGGTCGGTTGGGCGAACGGGATGATGCAGCCCACTGCGATCTCGGTCGTGCCCGCCGGTGGGGCGACGATCGACTGCACGGGCGCGCCGACCTCGCAGTCGGAAGACACCTGGATGCCTCCGTCCGCTGTCACCGCGGTGAGATGCGGATCGACGCTCACGCCGGGCGGCAGCGCGAGGTCGAAGGCCGCGGTGCCGGCGAGCAGGTCGGAGCTCTGCAGCGCGTAGTCGACGACGACGGTCTGCCCGCGCACGGGCTCGTTGGCGCCGAGCGCGCCGAGGGCCGAGGTGAGCACGGGGGCCGTGGCGGCGTTGGTCACGGGCAACAGCAGCACGGGATCGGGCCACTCGGCCGGCGCGGCGGATGCGGGCGCCGCGGCCGCAAGGGTGATGCCGATGGTCGCGAGCGCGGTGGAAGCGATCGCGATGCGGGCCCGAGTCGAGGCGCCGGCGCGGGGTGCAGAGCGAAGGGGCACGGCGAGACCTCCTCGGGCGAGCGGAAGGCATCCAGCATACCGACGGCGATGTCGTCGGTGCAGACGTCCCGACTCGTCCCGGGGAGACGCACGAAAGCCCCCCGCATTTCTGCGAGGGGCTTTCATTCGTTGCGGGGACAGGATTTGAACCTGCGACCTCTGGGTTATGAGCCCAGCGAGCTACCGAGCTGCTCCACCCCGCGGCACAGATAAGAGCCTAACACGGGTTTCGGGCGCTCGTGGACGCAAGGGCACGTTGCAGGGGTCCGGAGCGGCGCGGGAGGATGAAGCCGTGACCTCCGCGACCCCGTATCCGCCGTCCGGCCGTGACGAGCGCGTCGGAGACGACCGGATCGACGGGCGCGACGAGACTCCCAATGAGCGCGCCGACCGGAACTGGAGCGAACTGCTCCAGGAGCTCCGCGTGCTGCAGACGGGCACGCAGATCCTCACCGGCTTCCTGCTCGCCGTCGCGTTCCAGCCCGCGTTCGCGGCGCTCGACGAGGGCGAGCGGCTGCTGTACCTGTTCCTCGTCGTCATGGCCGTCGTGAGCGCGATCGTCGCGCTCGCTCCGGTCGCGCTGCACCGTATGCTCTTCGCCCGTCGCGAGAAGCGCATCGTGGTGGCCTACGGTCACGCCGCGCTCGTCACGGCCCTCGTGACGGTGTCGTTCCTACTCGTCGGCGTCGTCGCGTTCATCTTCGAGGTCGTCGTCGGCGGCGTCGCGGCCTGGATCGCGGCGGGCGGGGCGGGCGTTGCGGTCCTCGTGCTCTGGCTCGCGATCCCGCTCGTGCTCCGGAAGGACGGTGCTGCGCGATGACCACCTCGATGAGCGCGGATGCGGTGGATGCCGCCGTCGGCGTCGCCGTCGCCCAGTTCGCTCCGACCGCCGACACGGCCGCCAACCTCGTGGTGATCGCGGACCTCGTCGCTCGGGCCCGTGCACGCGGGGCCGAGGTCGTCCTGTTCCCCGAGTACGCGAGCTACTTCGTCGACCCGTTCGACGACACTCTCGCGGCCCACGCTGAGCCGGTCGGCGGCCCGTTCACGGAGGCCCTGCGTGCCCTCGCCGCCGCCCACGACCTCCTCATCGTCGCGGGTCTTCTGGAGAGCGCATCGGAGGGCCGCGTGCGGAACGCGGTCATCGCGGTGGATGCGAGCGGGGTCCGCGCCACGTCGCGGAAGCTCCACCTGTACGACGCGTTCGGCCAGCGCGAATCCGATTGGATCGCCCCGGGGGAGATCGGGGACCCGGAGACCTTCGTGCACCGCGGCATCCGGTTCGCCCTCATGACCTGCTACGACCTGCGCTTCCCCGAGGTGGCGCGCACGCTCGCCGACGCCGGCGCGGACGTCGTCCTCACGGCGGCCGAGTGGGTGCGGGGGCCGCTCAAGGAGCACCACTGGCGGACGCTCCTGCACGCGCGCGCGATCGAGAACACGCTCTATGTCGCGGGCGCCGACCACCCGCCGCCCTTGGGCGTCGGGTCTTCGATCGTGGTCGACCCGCAGGGCGTCGAGATCGCGGGCGTCGGCACGGCGACCGACGTCGCCGTCGCGTTCGTCGACCGAAGCAGCGTCGAGCGGGTGCGGCGCGTCAACCCGGCGCTGTCGCTCCGACGCTTCCGCGTCGTCGCCACGGAACAGCTCCCGGACTGAGCCGCGCGGGTCATCGAACCCCCGAAGGCGTCACGACACGCGCATCACGCGAGTGCGCGCAGGCGCTCGGATGCCTCGGCGATGACCTCCACCCGCTTGCAGGCCGCGAACCGGACGAGGCTCGCGTACGCGCCGCGATGCTCCCGCGAGACGAACGCCGTGAGCGGGATGCCGACGACGCCGGCCCGCCCGGGAAGGCGGCGGCAGAAGTCCGCGGCATCCTCGCCGGCGGCGAGGAAAGGTGTCGCGTCGGCGACGGTGAAGTACGAGCCGGCGGGCGTCGAGACCGGCAGCCCGGCCGCGCGGAGCCCCGCACCCAGCAGGTCACGCTTGCCGCGGAGCGTCTGCGCGATGCTCGTGAAGAACGCGTCCGGCAGCCCGAGCCCGGTGGCGATCGCGCTCTGGAAGGGCGTGCCGTTCGTGTAGGTGAGGAACTGCTTGACGGCGAGCACGGCATCGACGAGGTCGCCCGGCCCCGTGATCCAGCCGATCTTCCACCCCGTCGTGGAGAAGGTCTTCCCCGCCGACGAGATCGACAGGGTGCGTTCGGCGGCGCCGGGCAACGTCGCGATCGGCACGTGCGGGCCGTCGAAGACGAGGTGCTCGTACACCTCGTCGGTCACGATGATCGCGTCGTGGCGGTGCGCCAGCCGCACGATCTCGGCGCGCACCTCCGCCGTGAAGACGGCGCCCGTCGGATTGTGCGGGTCGTTGACGAGGATGAGACGGGTGTGGTCGGTGACCGCGCGCGCGAGGTCGCCGAGGTCGGGCTGGAAGTCCGGGAAGCGCAGCGGCACCGGGACGAGCCGCGCGCCGGCGAGCGCCGCGCACGCGGCGTAGGCGTCGTAGTAGGGCTCGAAGACGACGATCTCGTCGTCGGAGCCTTCGACGAGTGCGAGGATCGTCGCCGCGAGCGCCTCGGTCGCACCCGCCGTCACGAGGACGTCGCGCTCCGGATCGGGCTCGAGACCGTACCAGCGCCGCTGGTGCGCGGCGATGGCATCGAGGAGCGCCGGGACGCCGCGGCCGGGCGCGTACTGGTTCGCGCCGACCGCGATGGCTGCGATCGCGGCATCCAGCACCTCCGCCGGGCCGTCTTCATCGGGGAAGCCCTGGCCGAGGTTGATGGCGCCCGTGCGGGTCGCGAGCGCCGTCATCTCGGCGAAGATCGTCGGGGCCGGGGAGCCGTCCGGACCGAGCAGGCCCGCGCCCGTCGCGGTGCGGCGCCACGCGCCGGGAATCTCTCGCATCCCGCACACGCTACATGCATAGGCTCGTGGGGGTCACGGCATAACCAACACACAGAATGCCGCGCCATGCTGAGGGTGTCTTGGGAAGAAGGAACCACTGATGAGCGACAACGCCCCCACCTCGAACGACGCACAGCCGCAGAATGCCGCGAACGCCGAGCGCCCGCCGGTGCCCGCACAGCCCGCCGCCGACGCGGCATCCGCCCCGGCGCCGCAGGCCGCCCCGGATCAGCCGACGCCGCCCGCACAGCAGGCCGCGCCGGCACAGCCGACGCCCCCGCAGGCGGCGCACCAGACCGCGCAGGCAGCGCAGACCGGGCACGGCGCACAGGCGGCACACGCCGCGCACGGCGCCCCGAACGCGTTCGGCGCGTATGCCGGGCAGCAGCCGTACACGCCGCCGCAGGCCAACCCGACGCAGCCCACGACGCCCTACGGCGCCCCCGGGTACGCCGCTCCCGCGTACGGCGCCCACGCCTACGGCACCACCCCGTACGGTGCGGCGACGGCGACGGCGACCGAGCCGCAGCCCGTCGGCGCGGCCACGGGCGCACCGCCGACCCCCGGAGCCAAGGTCGGCGCGGGCAAGATCGTCGGCATCATGGTCGCCGCCGCCCTCGTCGGCGGCGCGGCCGGTATCGGCGGCGCCGCGGCCGGCGCCTCGATCTTCCCGCAGTCGCAGACCGTCGTGACCGCGACGCCCCAGAACGTGACGGTCAACAACACCGACTCGGTGAACCAGACCACGGCGATCGCCGCGAAGGTCGTCCCCTCGGTGGTGACGATCTCGGCGACGTCCGGTTCCTCGGGCGGCACGGGCTCCGGCGTCATCCTCACCGCGGACGGCTACGTCGTCACCAACACGCACGTCGTCACCCTCGACGGCGAGACGGCCGACGCGAAGCTCACGGTGACGACCTCCGACGGCAAGGTGTACCAGGCCACGGTCGTGGGCACCGACCCGACGTACGACCTCGCGGTCATCAAGCTCGAGGATGCCTCCGGCCTCACCCCGATCACGTTCGGCGACTCCAGCAAGCTCAACGTCGGCGACCAGACGGTCGCCGTCGGTGCGCCGCTGGGCCTGTCGAACACCGTGACGACGGGCATCGTGTCCGCGCTCAACCGCTCGATCCAGATCGCCTCGTCGGCGGCACCCGACAGTGGCGACCAGCAGGAGCAGAGCCCCGGTCAGGGCGAGGGCGACTCGCCGTTCCAGTTCGACTTCGGGCAGGGTCAGCAGCAGTCGGCCACCGGATCGATCTCGATCGCGGTCGTCCAGACCGACGCGGCGATCAACCCGGGCAACTCGGGCGGTGCGCTCGTGAACAGCGCGGGCGAGCTCGTCGGCATCAACGTCGCGATCGCCTCGGCGGGCGGCTCCAGCTCGTCCGGACAGTCGGGCTCGATCGGCGTCGGCTTCTCCATCCCGTCGACGATCGTCAAGCGCATCAGCGACGAGCTCATCGCGGACGGCACGGCCACGCATGGGCTGCTGGGCGCGATGGTGGGCAACGCTGCCGATCAGGACGGCGCGACCACGTCGGGCGCGTACATCAGCGAGGCCACCGCGGGCGGCGCCGCCGCGAGCGCGGGACTGAAGAAGGGTGACGTCGTGACGAGCTTCAACGGCTTCCCGATCACGGACGCGACCGACCTCACCGCGCAGGTGCGCGCGCTCGCCGCCGGCAGCACCGCAGACATCGTCTACATCCGCGACGGAAAGACGGCGACCGCCAAGGTCACGCTCGGCACTCTCACGCAGTAACCCGGTTCCCACTCCGGAAGAAGGACGCCACCCCGCGATAGGCTCGCGGGATGGCGTCCTTCTCGTTCGGCGCCGGCAACGCCGGGAAGCTCCTGCGCATCCCGCTGTATCTCGTCGGGCGCGTCACGACCCTCCTCGTGCCGCGTTCCTCCGACCTCTGGGTCTTCGGCTCCGCCGTCGGTCTCGCGGACGGCGCGTGGGCGCTGTGGCGTGAGGCCGCGGCGCACGGGGAGCGCGCGGTCTGGCTCACGGGAACGGACGCCGAGGCGGCCCTCGCGCGCGAGCGCGGCATCCCGTCCGTCTCCAAGTCGTCGTGGCGCGGATTCCGGCTGACCGCCCGCGCCGCCGTCATCGTCGTGACGCACGGCTTCGGCGACGTCAACCGGTACACGGCGATCGGCGGCGTCGTCGTGCAGCTCTGGCACGGCATCCCGTTGAAGCGCATCGGCCTGGATGCCGAGGTCACCACCGCCAGCCCGCTGCCGTTCGCGCGGCGGACGACGGCTCGGATGCTGCGCGCGCTGTACCGGCAGACCCAGAGCCGCATCCGCGTCCTTCCAGCTGCGTCCGAGCTCGTCCGGGGGCGCCTGGAGTCGGCGTTCGGCCTCGACACCGTGCGCGTTCCGGTGACGGGCGAGCCGCGCACCGACGTGCTGTGCGCAGGCTCCGACCGGGATCGACGGGGGAGCGCCCGTGCCGCGCTCGACGCCGTCGTCGGTCCTTTCGCCTCCGACACGCGCCTCGTGCTGTACGCACCCACGTGGCGGGACGGCGGCGCGGATCCCGCACTGCCGGGCGCGGCCGACGCGGAGGCCCTTCGGGAGCTCCTCGACGAGACGGACACCGTTCTGCTGATCCGTTCGCACCACCTCGGCGCGGGCGACTACGCGGCCCTCCGCGGTCCCCGGGTGCGGATGCTCGGCAGCGACGTCGTCGCCGACATCACCCCGCTCCTGCCCGGACTCGACGTCCTGGTGACGGACTATTCCTCGCTCGCCTTCGACGCGGGCCTCGCCGAGCTGCCGACCGTGTTCTTCGCCCCCGATCTCGCCGCGTACACGGCATCGCGCGGCTTCTACGGCACCTATGCGGAGGTCGCCGGCGACGATCCCGCCCGCGACTGGGTGGCCGTCGCGCGCGCCCTGCGCGCCGTCCTCACCGATCCGGAGGAGCGCGCGAGCCGAGTGCACCACGCGCGAGCGCTGAGCGCGCGCGTGCACGCCTTCCGCGACGGCGGCAGCACGGCGAGGGTCTACCGTGTCATCCGCGGCCTGTTGCCCGCCGCACCCGCACCGGAGAGAGCACCATGACGATCACGGCACGCATCGACGACACCGCCGTCCCGACGCTCGTGCTCGCGGGGACCGGTCCGCGCCCGGCGCACGCCCGGCTCGTGGGTCGCCGCGCGCAGGTGGACGCGCGGCTGACGGGGCGCGGCACGACGTGGACGGCGCGGCTGCCGCTCGAGGCGGCGCGCTGGTCGCGGGCGCCCCTGCCGCTGCCGAGCGGTGCATACGCGGTGGAGGTGGTGGATGCCGGAGGCGATCGCGTCGAGATCGATGCGATGATCGCCGACACGATGACCGCGACGATGCGCGTCGCACTGGCGGACGGCACGCTCCGGGTGCGGCCGCCGATCGACCCCGCCTACGAGTCCGGCGAAGGTCAGGACGCGCTCGAACGTCGCTACGCGATGCGCCCGCAGGGGCTCGAGAACGCGGTGTTCTTCGAGAGCTTCTACGGCCGCAATGCGAGCTGCAACCCGCGCGCGATCGACCGCGAGATCGCGCGCGTCGCGCCGGGGGTGACCCGGTACTGGAGCGTCGTCGACCTCTCCGTCGAGGTGCCGGACGGAGCGGTCCCGGTCGTCGAGGGCAGCCCGCAGTGGTGGCGTGCGCGGGGGAGCGCTCGCCTTCTGGTGGTCAACGACTGGCTGCGCCGCCGGTACGCCCGCCGCCGCGGTCAGGTCGTCCTGCAGACGTGGCACGGCACGGCGCTCAAGCGCCTCGCGCTGCATCGCCCGGGATTCGACCCCCGCCGGATGGCAGCCGTCATCCGCGAGAGCCGGCGCTGGGACGTCCTGCTCGCGCAGAACTCGTACGGCGAGCGGATCCTCCGGAAGGCCTACGCCTTCCGGGGGCGCCCCGTCTGGGTCGAGGGATACCCGCGCAACGACGCGCTCGTCTCGGGGTCGTCGGGCGCCGTGCGCGCGGGGCTCGGGATCGCGCGCGACGAGCGCGTCATCCTGTACGCGCCGACCTGGCGAGACGATCGCGACGAGATCGTCGACCATCTCGATCTGGAGCGCCTCGCGGCGGAGACGGGGGCAGTCGTCCTCGTGCGCGGTCATTCGCGCACGCTCGTGCCCGGCAGTGACATCCGCGGTTCGCGCGTCGTGGATGTCACGGCCTACCCCGATGTCTCTGACCTCCTGCTCGCTGCCGACGCTCTCGTCACGGACTACTCGTCGGTGATGTTCGATTTCACCGCCACCGGGAAGCCGATCTTCTTCTTCACGCCCGACCTCGAGCACTATCGCGAGGATCTGCGCGGGTTCTACTTCGACCTCGCTGCGCACGCGCCCGGCCCCCTGTCGACGACGCAGGCGCAGTTGACCGACGCGCTCGTCGCCGGCGGGCTCGCGGAGGTTCCGGCGGGGTACGCCGATCGCTACCGGCGGTGGCGCGAGCGCTTCAACGCGCGCGATGACGGGCATGCCGCCGAGCGGGTCGTCGCGCGCATCCTGGATCAGGGCTACATCGATCGCGCGTGAGAACGCGCGCCGCTAGGGCAGCGGCGTGTTGCGGCTGAGCCTGGACGTGTCGATGTTCTCCCGCGCGCCGCGCGCCGCGCCCACGAGGAATCCGGCCCCCCACGCCAAGTGCATCGACGGGATCACGACGAGTGCCCACAGCCGTTCACGCCAGCCCGGCCCCGCGTGCGCGCTCGCGGCGTACAGCGCGACGAGCACGATGTAGGCGACGAGCGGGAGATAGACGACGGATGCCAGGGCGGCCGCGATGCCGGACAGGATGCCGGTGAGCTGCAGCACGGCGACGACGAGGGCGAGCACCGTGAGGGCGACGAGGGCGGGCGGCGCGAAGAACCGCACCGAGTTGCGCCGCCCGTAGCGGCGCACGAGCTCGCCGCGCCAGGTGCCGGTCGAGCGGAATTGGCGCACGAGGCTCGTCCATCTCTCGCGCGGCCAATACGTCACGGCGAGCGCCGGATCGAACCACACGCGATATCCCGCGCGCCGGATGCGCAGGTTCAGCTCCCAGTCCTCGCCGCGGCGGATGGATTCGTCGAAGCCGCCCACGTCGCCGAGCACGGCCCGCCGGAGGACGCCGAGATACGCGGATTCGGCGGGGCCCGCGGCTCCGCCCGAATGGTAGGCACCGCCGCCGAGGCCGATGCGGGAGTTGTACGCGCGTGCGACAGCGCGCTGGAACGGCGTGCGCCCTTCGGCGCGCATCACTCCGCCGACGTTGGCGGCGCGCTCGCGCGCGAGGGTCGTCATCGCCTGGCGGACGTAGCCCGGTTCGAGCGCCGAGTGCGCGTCGACTCGGACGATCGTCGGGTGGCGGGATGCCGCGACGGCGAGGTTCAGCGCGACGGGGATGTCGGCGGCCGGGTTCGGGATGAGGCGGATGCGCGGATCCGCGGCAGCGAGTTCGCGCGCGATCGCGTCCGTGGCATCCGTCGACGGTCCGAGCGCGAGGATCAGCTCCGCCGGCCCGTCGACCTCCTGCTGCAGGACGCTGGCCACCGCGGTGCGCAGGTAGCGTTCCTCGTTGAGGACGGGCATGACGAAGCTCACCCCGGCGCCGGGCGGCGGGACGGGGGCGTCGCGCGGTGTGCGCGGGCCGCCGTGGGCGTGCGCTCCGGGGGCGACGTCGTGCATCCGTCGATCATGTCATGCCGTCACGGACCGCGGAGCCGGGCCGCAGACGCGGACCGCGGAGCCGGGCTGAGTGCCCGTCTAGGCTGGGCGGATGGGAATCCTCTCCGACGCGCGCAAGGGGTTCGCCCTCGCCCGGCGGGCTCTCCGTGCTCGCACCGCCGTCCGAGACGTGCGCGCTGCGCTCCTCCGGCAGGGGCCCGTCGACCCCGGGCGATTCCCGGTCGCGGTGTACTTCGCCGACGGCGAGGTCAACATGTACCAGATGCGCCAGTGGTACAAGCCGCTCGCGCATCTTGCGCGCACGTGGCCCGTCGTCGTCCTCGCGCGCAACGCCACCGGAGCGCGCATGCTGCTGCGCGACGGTGAGCTGCCCGTCGTGTACGTACCCACCGTGCGCGACCTCGAAGAGGCCGTCGCCGAGCACGACATCCGGGTCGTGCTGTACGTCAACCAGAACACCCGGAACTTCCAGATGTTCCGCTACGGGCGACGCTGGCACGTGTTCATCAATCACGGCGAGTCCGACAAGATGTACATGACGACGAACCAGTTCAAGGCGTATGACTATGCCCTGATCGCGGGGGACGCCGCCCGCGAGCGCCTCCGCCGCGTGCTGTGGGACTACGACCTCGACGCGCGCACGATCGAGGTCGGCCGGCCGCAGGCCGACTACTACTCGGGCACGCTCCCGTACACCCCCGACGAGCGCACCGTCGTGCTCTACGCTCCGACGTGGGAAGGCGATCGTCCCTCGGCCCACTACGGGTCCGTGCGCACGCATGGGGAGGCGCTCGCCGCCGCCGTGCTCGCTTCGCCGACGCACCGCCTCCTCTATCGTCCGCACCCGCGTTCGGGGGTCGTGGACCCCGAGTACGGCGCCGCGAATCAGCGCATCATCGCCGCGATCGCCGCCGCCAACGCCGCCGACGGCGCGGCGTCTCACGTCTACGACGACGGGCCCGACCTCGGCTGGCAGCTCGCCGCAGCCGATCTCGCCGTCGTCGACATCTCCGCGATGGTCTACGACCGCCTCGCGGCGGACCGCCCGCTCCTCGTGACCCGCCCGGTCGATCCGGAGGCGCTCGTCGACACACACGGGTACCTGTCGGATGCCGAGTGGCTGAGCGCCGCGGCATCCGAGCACTTCCTCGACGAGGCCGATCGGGTGCTCTCCGACCCCGACGCGTCGCGCGCGCTCGCGCGCTGGGTGCACCACTACTTCGGGGACACGGCGCCGGGAGCGGCGACCGCCCGCTTCGAAGCGGCGATCGGCACCCTCATGGCTCGATGGGATGCGTGGCATGGCGCGTCAACCGAGGACGTGGCGGACGAGCCGGATGACGACGAGGCCGACGACGACTGAGGCTCACTCGCCGACGAGGCGCTCGATCGCGCGGAGCGGTATGGCGAGCCACGCGGGGCGATATCGCGCCTCGTAGATGGCCTCGTAGACGGCCTTGTCGAGCTCGAGCGCATCGAGGAGAGCGCCGAGTGGCTCCGATCCCGCAGTGGCCCCGTACCCCGCGAGGAACGCCGCGCGCGCGTGCGCGGCCCACGCGTTCACCGCCCGGGAATCCGCACCCCCTCCCGCGGCCGCGCGCTCCTGGACGAGGGCGCCGGCGACGTAGTCGAACGATCGGAGCATGCCGGCGATGTCGCGGAGCGCGAGGTCGGGCGCCCGCCGCTCGCTCATCGGCCGCATCGGCTCGCCCTCGAAGTCGAGCAGCACCCAGCCGCGCCCGGGCGCGTGCAGGACCTGCCCCAGGTGGTAGTCGCCGTGGATGCGCTGCAGCGGAGGCCACGGGGCGGATGCCGCGGCGTCGTAGCGTGCGGCGATCCGATCACGATGCGGGCGGAGCGCCGGAACCTCGTCGAGAGCGATCGCGAGCCGCCGGTGCCACGCACCCGCGATGGCGGCGCGCGCGTCGGGGTCGGCGTCCGGGGCGGGAAACAGACGCGCGAGGTCGAGGTGGACGTCGGCGGTGGCGCGGCCCAGGGCGTCGGCCTCATCCTGGAAGCTCTCGCCTGCAGCCGCGGCGCGCAGCGCGACGCGCCACGCGTCCTCCACACCCGGGAGGAACTCCTGCGCGAAGGCGAGGGGGCCGGACGCCGTGCGTCCGTCGTCGTCCGGGCTCGTCCAGGTGCCGTCCCACGAGCCGACCGCCGCCGGCACATGCGGCGATCCGGCCGCCGCGAGCGTGCACTGCAGTTCGATGTCCGGATTCGTCCCCTCGTCGAGGCGACGGTAGACCTTGCAGATGACGGGCGCCGCCGACGGGCGCGAGTAGATCACCGAGGTGTTCGACTGCTCTCCGCGGAGGACCTCCGCGCGGACTCCCTCCGCATCGATGCCCACGGCGCGTCCGAGCACGCCGGTGTAGGCGGAGTCGAAGGGGCCGTCGGTGACGATGCGGCCGTCGGGCAGCGTCCCGATGACGACGGCGTCCGCGGTCGACGGCCCGCCGCGGACGACGACGGGGACCTGGTACACCAGCGCCCGCGATGGCGCGTCGTCGGCGACGGCGTAGACGTGCACCGCGATATCCCCGACATCCGCGGCATCGGCGACATCCACGTCGCGCGCGTCGTCTTGCCCGGCGAGCGGGATGTCGGCGAGGAGGCGCAGCCGCGGCGGCACCGGGCCCGCGGAGTACCAGCGCTGCTGCGGAAGCCACTCCTCCAGGAGCTCGAGCAGAGCGTGCGCCGATGACATGCGTCGAGAGTAGTCCCTCGGCGCGCTCACGCCCCCGTGGTGAGCGCGATGATCGCGACGATCGCCGACACGGCGGCCAGGAGCAGCGCGACGCCGATCAGCACGGCGTGCACGACGAGGAAGCGCGTGGGGCGGCCCTGCTCGTCGCGGGCGCGGGCGTCGCGCGAGACGCGCGCGTAGAACCGCGGCCAGACGACGACGTTGTACGCGGCGTTGACCAGGAGCAGGGCGGAAAGGAGCGCGATCACCCCTCGAGCCTACGCGTCCGACTGCGGAGCCAGCGGGATCTCGATGCTGCCGACCCCGGTGAGCCCGAAGGGGTCGATCGTGACTTCGGACGCAGGCGGGAGGACTTCACCGGGGGTGCGCTCCTCCCACGGCTCGGCGGGCAGACCCGCCCACTCCGACGGCTCTTCGGGGCGGCTCTGGAAGATTCCCATGCACCCTATTCTGCGCCGTCGGGGCGGGGGTCGTCGGGGTGGCGGTCGCGGCGCGGCCGCGGAGCGCGCGTCACGGCACCGGCGACGCGTCGCGTCCCTGCGCCGATCGAGGTTCCGATCGACGCGCCCGCGCGACGGACGACGCCGAACGCGGTCGCCTCCATCGTCGCGGCGCCGGGGCGCGGTTCGAGCTCGGGCGGGTACTGTTGGGGCGGGACGCCGAACGCGCGTCGTGATCCGACGACGACCCGGCGGCCCAGCAGGTGATTGCCCGTGCCGCCGACCGCCGCGCCGATTCCGAACGGCAGCGCCTTGCCGAGGACGGATGCGCTGCCCCGCGCCGCGAACTGTCGCACGAACGCGGACTTCAGCCGGTCCACCAGCGGCCCGACGGCGGCCCGGGGGAGCGACTTCGTGATGAGCTCCCCCCAATATGCCGAGCGCGGCACGCCCTTCCCGGCGAGCTGCTGTCCGAGCTGGCCGACGAGATCGACGCCCTCCTTGCCGAGCATGAGGGTGAGGACGAGCGCGCGCGCCCGATCGGGATTGTCCACCGGGATGCCGTGCAGCTCGGCGAGTGATTGTGCGAACAGTGCCGTGGCATCCAGGAAGCCGAGCGTCTCGACGCCCGAGAGCGCCAACGTCACTCCCGTGCCGATGCCCGGTACGACGGCGGTCGCACCGACGGCGGCGCCACCCGTCGTCACCGCCGCGAGGTAGCGACGCTCCAACATCCGCACGATCTCCGCCGTCGTGGCATCCGGATGCCGGAGGCGGATGCTGCGCAGATGCGCGACGACGGCGGGGCGCTGCACGCGCAGGACGCCGTCGAGCGCCCGGATCGTGCGCGGGTGCTCCGCTGAACCGGGCGGTGGCAGCCCGCCATCCCAGGGGGCGTCGTCGGGCATCGAGTGGATGCGGTGGACCTTGGCCATGTCACCCTCGATCGTAAGCGCCGTCGCCGGCGCAGGGGAGGAGGGTCAGACGAACTGGTTGGCGCGCTCGAGGTCTTCCGCGAAGTCGACCTCGACGGCGTACAGGTCGGAGATGTCGAGCGGCTCGAGCAGCAGACCGTTCTCCGCGATGGCCAGTTCCAGACCGCGCTCGAAGTAGTCCTGGTCGTCCACGCGCCCGAGCTGCGCGATGAGGGCGCGTTTGTGGGCGGAGGAGATGTAGTTGATGCCGACGGCCTCGCCGATGCCCCCCACGACGGTCTTCGAGAGCTCCTTGATGTAGCCCTCCGCCGTGACGGTGTACTTGACCTCTTCGTCGCTCACTCGCGCCGTGTTGACGGTCACGAAGGACTGGTCCCGTTCGATGAGCATGCTCGCGCGGCCGAGGACACGCGGGTCGAAGACGACATCGCCGTTCATCCAGAGCACGCCGCCCCTGCCCGTCGCCTTGAGAGCACGCAGCAGGCTCTTGGAGGTGTTGGTCTGGTCGTAGCGATCGTTGTGGACGTACTCGACGTGCGGGAACGCGTCGATGATCGTCTCTGCGCGGTAGCCGACGACGGTCGTGATGCGCGCCTGCGAACCGAACGCGGCGCGGATGTTGTCGTGCTGCTGGCGCATGATGCTGCGCCCGTCGCTGAGTTCGGTCAGGGGCTTGGGCAGGCTACGGCCGAGACGCGATCCCATGCCGGCGGCGAGGATGACGGTCTGAAGGGTCAAGGGGTGCTCCTGGAGGTTCTGTTCACGATCTGTTCGACGTGTGGACACTCCTGTGTGCCGCCCGCCATGGTATCGGAGGCGCCTGAAAGACCGCAGGAAGAGGCCGGTCCGTTGCCTTTTCGTGATCTTTACGCTACGTCACGGCAGCGGTGTGAAAGGCACCGCGCCTGAGGGCCGCGCTTGCTAGGTTGGACGCGTGACCGCCTCTCTGCCGCTCCCTGAGAACGACCCGGGCGAGCCTGCCGTCGCGGTCCCTCCGCTGCCGACGCAGAGCGCGGAGGATGCCGCGGCGGCACCGCCCGCACCGCCCACTGCCCGGCCGCCGCGCGCTCCGCGCAAACCGCGTAAGCGGCCTGCGACCGCGACGCGCATCGCCGCGGTCGATGCGCCGCCCGCCCCCGTCACGCCCCCGCCGCCCACGGTGCCTGCCGCCGTCGCTGCCGCCGAGCGCGCGACGCATGCCCCGGTGGACGCCGAGGCGGAGTCCGCAGTCATCCCGGTGTCAGAACCCGAGGTGGTCCCGGAGCCGCTGCCGGAGCCCGAGGTCGTTCCGGATTCCGAGCCCGAGGTGGCCCCGGAGCCCGAGCCCGAGGTCGTGGTGGATCCCGAATCGGAGCCGGAGCCCGAGCCGGAACCTGAAGTGATCCCGGAGCCCGAGCCCGAGCCCGAGCCCGAAGTGATCCCGGAGCCGGAGAGCGCGCCGGAATCCGACGCCGCACTCGACGTCGACATCGACATCGCGCTCGACCTCGACATCGATGCCGCGGTGCCCGCGCTGCGCGTGCGAGGACTGCGCAAGTCGTTCGGTCAGACGCGCGCCGTGGATGCCGTCGACCTCACGATCCCGCCCGGCACCTTCTACGGCATCGTCGGCCCCAACGGCGCGGGGAAGACGACGACGCTCTCGATGATCGCGGGACTCCTGCGTGCCGACGACGGCACGGTCGAGATCGCCGGCATCGACCTCGCGGCGGACCCGGCGCGCGCGAAGCGGCAGATGGGCATCCTGCCCGATCGACTCCGGACCTTCGACCGGCTCACTGGTCGTCAGCTCCTGCACTACTACGGGGTGCTGCGCGGCTTGTCGTCGTCGCTCGTCGAATCGCGCACGGCCGACCTCGCCCGCGCGTTCGACCTCACCGACGCCCTCGGCCGCAAGGTGTCGGACTACTCGACCGGCATGACGAAGAAGCTCATGCTGGCCGGCGCGATGATCCACTCACCGAGGCTGCTCGTGCTCGACGAGCCGTTCGAGTCCGTGGACCCGGTGTCCTCGGCGGTCATCCTCGACATCCTCTCCGCGTACGTCGCTCACGGCGGAACCGTCGTCCTCTCCAGCCACGGCATGGATCTCGTCGAGCGCGTGTGCAACGGCGTCGCGGTGATCGTCGCCGGGCGGGTGCTGGCGTCGGGCACGGTCGACGAGGTGCGCGGGGAGCGTACACTCGAGCAGCGCTTCCTGGAGCTCGCGGGCGGTCTCACCGACGTGGAAGGCCTGGAGTGGTTGCACACGTTCTCCGACTGAGGCTCGATCTGCTCCTCGGTGCGCTGCGTGGTGATGCCGCGCACACGATCCGACGCATCATCGGGCTCGGCGTCCTCGTCGCCGTGCTCGTCGGGGTCTTCCTGGGCGCGGCGCGCCTGCACGCCGTCGATGCCGATGTCGCTCAGGCGGTGACGGTCGTCGCGGGCTCCGCGCTGACTCTCGGTTTCTTCATCGGCCCCCTCGTCGGCGGATTCGACGACCAACTGGATCCGCGTCGCTTCGCCGTGTTCGGCGCATCGCCGGTGCGTGTGGCGGGCGCGACCTTCGTCGCGAGCATCATCAGCCTTCCGGTCCTCGCCCTCGTGGCCGTCGCTGTCGCGGTGGGTGGCATCTGGCGCGCGCAGGGCGCCCCGGCGGCGATCGTCGTATGCGCGATGGTGCTGACCGTCCTCACGTGCATGCTCGCCGCGAAGACGGCTCTCGCGGTCGGCGCGCTCGTGCTGCGCGAGCGTCGGTCACGCGAGCTCAGCGGGCTGTTCATCGTGGCGATCGTGGTCGTCGCGATGCCGGTCGCGGTGTTCTTCGTCTCCCTCGAATGGCGGGGCGCCGTCCCGTCGGCGCTCGCGGAGGCGGTGCGCATCCTCGCGCTCACGCCGCTCGGCGCTGCGTGGGCGATCCCGGGGGCTGCGCTGTCCGGTTCCGCAGCCGCCGAGATCGTCGTCGCGGTCCTCACCGTGCTCGCTCTCGGCGCGGTCTGGTTCGCGCTCGTGCGGCTCCTCCTCACCACGACGGAGCGCCCCGGGTCGGGCCGCGAGCGGGCGGGGCTCGGCTGGTTCGCGTTGACGCCCAGCACGCCGGGTGGCGGGATCGCCGCGCGGAGCCTCCTCTACTGGCTGCGGGACCCGCGCTACGTCGTCAACCTCGTCATCGTGCCGGTCGCCGCGGGGGTCGTGGTCGCGCCGCTCCTGCTCGTCGGCGTCCCCGTCGAGTACGTCGCCCTCGTCCCGGCCCCGCTCATGGCCCTCTTCTTCGGCTGGCTCGCGCACAACGACCTCGCGTACGACTCGACGGCCCTGTGGATGCACGTGGCATCCGCTGTCCGCGGCTCATCCGATCGCGTCGGGCGCCTCGTCCCGGTCCTCCTTGTCGGCACGGCCGCGCTCGCCGTATCGATACCGCTCCTGGTGTCCCTGCACGGACGATGGGCGATCCTCCCGGCGATGGCGGGCGTGTGCGTGAGCCTCTTCCTCTGCGGGATGGGGCTGTCGTCGCTGTCGTCGGTCGTCGCGCCCTACCCGGTGTCGCGGCCCGGCGACAGCCCGTTCCAGCAGCCGCAGCGCACCGGAGGAGGGCTCGCGCAGGGCGTCGTCCTCATCGGCGCGATCGTGCTGAGCGCCCCCGCGCTGTGGCTCGGCTGGACTGCGCTGATCGGTGATGAGGATGCCGCGTGGGGAGCCCTCTGGGCGGGGATCGCGACGGGTCTCGTCGTCCTCGCGGCCGGCGTCGCCGGCGGCGGCGCGTACTTCTCCCGTCGCGGCGGCCACCTCATGGAGTTCGTCGAGTCGACGTGATCCGCTCCCCGTCGTCGGGGTTCCGACGCCCGCCCCGGCGGGGAAGGTCCTGGGTAGACTCGGATGCCATGAGCACCCCCGTGGAAGGCCCCGAACAGGGCGGCACGCTGACCCTCGACCGTGAGCTCGAGGAGCTCCTGCGCGAGGAGAACATCGAGCCCGGCGACCACGAGCGGTTCTCGCATTACGTCAAGAAGGACAAGATCCTCGAGTCGGCGATCACCGGAAAGCCCGTGCGGGCTCTGTGCGGCAAGAAGTGGACCCCGGGGCGCGACCCGGAGAAGTTCCCGATCTGCCCGACGTGCAAGGAGATCTACGAGTCGCTGATCAGCTGATCGGTCGCGCTCAGTCCGCGGCGTCGATGTAGACCGTCGGCAGTGCGGGGTCGGAGCGGCTCAGGGCGAGAGCGGTGACGGGCAGCTCCTCGCGCACGAGCGCGTGATGCGCACGGGCCTGCGCGACGCCGACCGGACCCTCGTACGCGGCATCCGGATCGCCGTGGTCGACGAGCGTCACCTGCAGCGGGCGCGCATCGGGGTGCTCGCTCGGGGTGTCGATGCGCTCGAATCCGTCCGAGACGGCGATCAGCTCGCTCGTCGCGGTGCCGCGATCGAGGGTGCGGAACGCGGCTTTGCGCCCGCCCTTGGAGGCTTTGTCGGTCGACGCCTTCGCGACGGCCACCCAGCCGCCCGCGGCATCCTGCCGCGCCACGAGCTTGTAGACCATGCCCGCCGTCGGCGCACCCGATCCCGTCACGACCGAGGTGCCCACGCCGTAGGAGTCGACGGGGGATGCCGCGAGTGCGGCGATCGCGAACTCGTCGAGGTCGCTCGTGACGGTGATTCTCGTGCCCGTCGCGCCGAGCGCATCGAGCTGGGCGCGGACGTCCGCCGCGACCGTGGGGAGGTCTCCCGAATCGATGCGGACGCCGCCGAGGCCCGTCCCTGCGACCCGGATCGCCGTCTCGACGCCCGTCCGGATGTCGTACGTGTCGATGAGCAGGGTCGTCGACGTGCCGAGCGCGTCGATCTGGCTGCGGAAGGCCTCTTCCTCGGTCGCGTGCAGGAGCGTCCAGGCATGTGCCGCCGTGCCCATCGTGGGGATGCCCCACGCGCGCCCCGCCTCGAGGTTGCTCGTCGCGCCGAAGCCCGCGATGTAGGCCGCGCGCGCCGCGGCGACGGCGGAGTGCTCTGCGGCGCGACGGGAGCCCATCTCGGCGAGGGGACGGTCGCCCGCGGCGATGCTCATGCGGGCGGCGGCGTTCGCGATCGCCGAGTCGTGATTGAGGATCGACAGGGCGAGGGTCTCGAGGACGACGGCCTCGGCGAACGTCCCCTCGACCGTCAGGATCGGCGAACCCGGGAAGTACAGCTCGCCCTCGCGGTACCCGCGGATCGAGCCGGTGAAGCGATAGCCCTCGAGGAATGCGAGCGTCTCGCCGCTGACGACGTCATGATCGCGTAGGTACCGCAGCTCGTCGTCGCCGAACCGGAAGGTGCGCAGGGCCTGGAGCAGCCGGCCCGTCCCCGCGACGACGCCGAAACGGCGCGCACCGGGCAGCCGTCTGCCGAACAGCTCGAACACGCACGGGCGGCGGGCCGTCCCGTCGCGCAGCGCTGCGTCGATCATCGTCAGTTCGTACCGGTCGGTCAGCAGCGCCGTGGACATGCCGTCACTCTATCGACCGGCGGGTAGGCTGGACGATCGTGGATGACGCGCCGATCGGGATCTTCGACTCCGGGGTCGGTGGGCTCACCGTCGCGCGGGCGGTGTCGCAGCTCCTGCCGCGCGAATCGGTGCTCTACATCGGGGACACCGCGCACTCGCCCTACGGCCCGAAGCCCATCGCGGATGTCCGTCGGTACAGCCTCGATGTCCTTGACGCGCTCGTCGACGAGGGCGTCAAGATGCTCGTGATCGCGTGCAACACGGCATCCGCCGCGATGCTGCGCGACGCGCGCGAACGCTACGACGTCCCCGTCGTCGAGGTGATCGGTCCCGCCGTCCGCACCGCGATCTCGACGACCCGCAACGGCCGGATCGGGGTCATCGGCACGGCCGGCACGATCGGATCGGGTGTGTATCAGGACATGCTCGGCGTCAACGCCGAGCTCACGGTCACCGCGCGGGCCTGCCCCCGCTTCGTGGAGTTCGTCGAGGCGGGCGTGACCGACTCGCCCGAGGTCCTCGACGTGGCCGAGCAGTATCTCGCGCCGCTGCGGCACGCGGGCGTCGACACGCTCGTCCTGGGCTGCACGCACTATCCGTTCCTCGAGGGGGCGATCAGCTACGTCATGGGCGAGGGCGTATCGCTCGTCTCCAGCGACACGGAGACCGCCAAGGACGTGTACCGCCAGCTCGTCTCGCGCGACCTGCTGGCCGGGCCGGATGCCGTGGCATCCCACACCTACGAGGCCACGGGCGACTCCGCCGACGACTTCCTCCGCCTCGCCGATCGGCTCATGGGCCGCGGCGTGTCCGCCGTGCGCCTCGTGCAGACCGGCGCCATCGACCTTCCGAAGGGAATCCTGTGACCGACCTCACGCGCGCCGACGGGCGCACGACCGACCAGCTCCGCCCCGTGACGATCGAGCGGGGGTGGAGTGCGCAGGCCGAGGGCTCGGCGCTCATCTCGTTCGGCGGCACCAAGGTGCTCTGCACCGCCTCGTTCACCGGCGGGGTGCCGCGATGGCTGACCGGCAAGGGCAAGGGCTGGGTCACCGCCGAGTACGCCATGCTGCCGCGGGCGACGAACTCCCGGAACGACCGCGAGTCGGTGAAGGGGCGGATCGGCGGACGCACGCACGAGATCTCGCGCCTCATCGGGCGGGCACTGCGCGCCGTCGTCGACACGAAGGCACTCGGCGAGAACACGATCGTCATCGACTGCGATGTGCTCCAGGCCGACGGCGGCACCCGCACCGCGGCGATCACGGGTGCGTACGTCGCGCTCGCCGATGCGATCGAGTGGGGCCGTGCGAAGGGCCTCGTCGCAAAGAACGCGAAGCCGCTGATCGACTCCGTCGCCGCCGTCTCGGTGGGGATCATCGACGGCGAGCCGATGCTCGACCTCGCCTACGTCGAGGATGTGCGGGCCGAGACCGACATGAACGTCGTGGTCACGGGGCGCGGTCTGTTCGTCGAGGTGCAGGGGACGGCCGAAGGCGCCCCGTTCGACAAGCGCGAGCTCGATGCGCTGCTCGAGCTGGGTGTCGCGGGCTGCGCCGACCTCCGCGAGGCGCAGGCGGCGGCGCTGGCCGGCTGAGCGATCGCACCACTCAGACGGAGTCAGATGAGCACCAGAATCGTCCTCGCGACGCACAATCCGCACAAGGTGGAGGAGTTCGGCGCGATCGTCGCCCGGGTCCGGCCCGACCTCGAGGTCGTCGGCTACGACGGCCCCGAGCCCGTCGAGGACGGGGTCACGTTCGCCGAGAACGCGCTCATCAAGGCGCGTGCTGCCGCCGCGCACACGGGACTGCCCGCCCTCGCGGACGACTCGGGCATCTGCGTCGACGCTCTCGGAGGGGCGCCCGGCGCGTTCTCCGCGTATTGGGCCGGTCACCGCAAGGACGACCGCGCGAACCTCGAACTGCTGCTCGATCAGCTCTCCGACATCGCCGATCCGCGGCGGACCGCCCACTTCACCTCGACGATCGCGCTCGTCGAGCCCGGCGGCGCCGAGCACGTCGTCGAGGGCATCTGGCCGGGCCGCCTCGCGATCGCGCCAGCGGGCGCCGGTGGGTTCGGATACGACCCGATCTTCATCCCGGACGGCCAGGATGCGGGAGCCGAGCGGACGGCTGGGGAGTTCAGCACCGCCGAGAAGAACGCGGCATCCCACCGCGCTCGCGCCTTCGTGGCGTTGGCGCCGCTCCTCGCCGCGCTCACCGGCGACTGAGAATCACACTCATTCCCGACTGGAGTTCTTTCGCGCACGCGGAGGCCGGTCGGGCATAGCCTCGAGACATGCACGATCACGCGCAGAGCGTCTCCGGAGTGCGAGGGCAGGCGAACCACCGCCTCCTCGCGATCTCGCTGACCCTGACGTCTCTCGTCATGATCGTCCAGGTCGTCGGTGCGGCGCTGACCGGCTCACTGGCGCTCCTCGCCGATGCGGCGCACATGTTCGCGGATGCCTCGGCGCTCGTCATCGCCCTCATCGCGAGCCTCGTAGCCGCCCGCCCGGCGAACGAGCGCAACACGTACGGCTATCAGCGCGCGGAGGTGTTCGGTGCGCTCATCAACGCGGTACTGCTCATCGCCCTCTGCGTCTGGATCGCCGTCGAGGCGATCGGTCGGCTTCTGCACCCGTCCGAGCAGGAGGTGGCGGGCGGGCTCATGCTCGCCGTCGCCGTGACGGGTCTCGTGGCCAACGCGATCTCTATGTGGCTGCTCTCGGCCGCACAGCGGACGTCGATCAACGTCCGCGGCGCATACCTCGAGGTCCTCGGCGACCTCATCGGCTCGGCCGTCGTGATCGTCGCGGCGATCGTCATCTGGACGACGGGATGGATGCCCGCCGACGCTCTGGCATCCCTCCTCATCGCGATCATGATCGTGCCGCGTGCGATCACGCTGCTGCGCGAGGTGTTCGCCGTGCTGGGGGAGCGCGCCCCCGACGGCACGGACGTCGCGACGATCCGCGAGCACATCCTCTCTGCGGGCGGCGTCGCCGACGTCCACGATGTGCACGTCTGGCAGCTCACGCGCGGTGCCCCCGTCTTCACGGCGCACGTCGTCGTCGAACCCGACGTCCTGACGAGCGGACGATCGGGTGCCCTGCTGTCGAGTCTGCAGTCGTGTCTCGCGGAGCACTTCGACGTCGAGCACTCGACGTTCCAGTTCGAGCCCGCCGGTCACAGAGAGCACGAGGCGCATTGACGGTCCCCCCTGACGAAGCCCGGGCGTTCGAGCTCCGCACGCTGCGGGCGCGCGCGTACGGCCCGGACGCCGATATCCACGAGGATCCCGCCGCGCTCGCACGGCTGCACGCCCTCGAAGCCGATGCGCGACCCGTCGAGGCGCCACACGAGATCGGCGGGTCGGCGACGGATGCCGCGGAGCGGCCGGCGGCGGATGCGCCCGCCCCCGTCGAACCGGCCGAGGCCTTCGAGCCCGGGGTCGCGAAGCGTCCCGCTCCGCGGCTCATCCCACGCGGCTGGCTCATCGCGTGGGCGGCATCCGTTCTCGTCGTCGCCGTCGCGGTCGGCGGGATCGTGTTCGCGCTGGCCTCCATCCGGCCGGTGTCGCCCGCGACGGGCGCCGTACAGGTCGCCACGCTCGACGAGCCGATCGCGGCGGACACGGTCGAGTGGATCGACAAGTTCTTCGGCGGCGGCGAGAACGTCGTCGCCTTCGGCTATCTCGGTCTGGTCGTCATCGTTCCTCCGTTCGGCCTGTACGGGGAGGACGGTGGACCGTGCGTCATGGTCGCCGCCATCACCAACTTCGAAAGCAGTAGCAACGGCTACAGTTACGACGGGCGCACGTATCAGGGATGCGGGGCCGGTCCGTTCCCCGCCTCTGCGCAATTCGTCGTCGACGATCAGTCGCCCGACGAACTCCGCGCGCGCTACCCCGACGGAACGGCGTTGAGCTTCGTGCTCGACGGCGACGTCGTGGGCGTCTTCATGGCCGCTCCGGCGACGCCGACACCTCTGCCGGCGTGACGTCGTCGCGGACGCCCCGCCAGCGGGCGTGGCGGAGCGTGCCCGACGGGGTGAACTCGGCGAACTCGACCTCTGCGACGATCTCGGGGCGCAGCCACAGGGCATCCGAGGCATCCGCCGCCGGCACGCCGACGAAGGGGTTCGTCTCGGTGCGCAGGGGCGCGAGCAGCGCTCCGAGGCGCGCGAGCTCGCGCTCGCTGAATCCGGTGCCCACCCGCCCGACGTAGCGCAGACCCTCGCTCCCGGGGACGCCGAGGAGGAGCGACCCGATCGCGCCACTGCGGGCACCGTTGCCCGGCCGGATCCCCCCGACGACGACGTCCTGCGTCGCGGTGATCTTGACTTTGAGCCACTCCTCGGAGCGCGTACCCCGACGGTAGGGCGAGCGCGGATCCTTCACGACGACGCCCTCGAGGTGCAGGTGAGCTGCGGTCGCGAGCGCCTCGTCGACGTCGTCGGCGACGGGCGGCACGACGAAGGGAGGGGCGACGTCCGCCGTCACCCGCTCGAGGATGCCGCGGCGTTCTTGCAACGGCAGGGCGGTCAGATCGCGTCCGTCCGCGCGCAGCACGTCGAACAGCAGCAGCTGCACGGGCGTCCGTGTGGCCTCGCGTTCGATCTCGCGCGGCTTCGTGAGGTGCATGCGGGCCTGCAGGCGCGTGAAGCTGGGGCGTCCGGCGGCATCCATCGCGACGATCTCCCCGTCGAGGACCACGGGGACCGGGCCCAGCCCTGCGGCAGCTCCGGTCAGCTCCGGGTAGCGCGCGGTGATGTCGGTGCCGCTGCGCGCGCGCAGGGTCAGACCCACCCCGTCCCACGTGGCGATCGCGCGGACCCCGTCCCACTTGAACTCGACCCATGCCGTGCCCCGCCCTCGGTCCCACCGCGCGGCCGTCGCGGCCGCAAGAGCGGGCGTCGACGGCGTCGCGAGCATCGGCGCGTCGTGGGCGTCGGGCGCGCTGCGGCGAGGCGGCGTCAGGGGCGCCCGGGCCGCGCGTGTTTCCTCCAGAGCCATCCGGTGCAGCAGCCATTGCGACTTCTCACCCTCGCCCGCGGTGCGGATCAGCGCGAAGCGCGCCGTACCGAGCGGCCCGTCGGGCCGGCCCGACGCCGTGAAGATGACCTCGTCCGGTCGCCACTTCTCGGCGCGGTACGTCCCGGCATCCCAGATCGTCATCGTCCCGGCGCCGTACTGGCCCGCCGGAATCGTCCCCGTGAAGTCGAGGTAGGTCAGCGGATGCGGTTCCATCATGACGGCGAGGTGGTTCCGCTCGCCGCTGCGCGGCAGCCCCTTCGGTACGGCCCAGCTGACGAGGACGCCGTCGCGTTCGAGGCGGAGGTCGTAGTGCAGGCGGCTGGCGTGGTGCTCCTGAACGACGAAGCGCGTCTCGCTACCGGGAGCGCCGGATGCGTCGAGCACGGAGGCGGACGCGTCGGGAAAGGGCTCGGGTGTCGCGCCCGGGGTGCGCTTGGCGACATACGCGGCGAGGGGGGCCGAGGCATCCGGCACGGCGGATGCCAGCAGATCGCCCTGCGCGGCGACGCGCGCGAGCACCTCGCCGAACAGGAGATGGCGGAGGTCGGGGTCGTCGAGCTCCGCCCACGTGCGGGGAGCGGCGACGGTCGGCTCGCCCCGCCCGCGCAGGGAGTACGGGGCGATCGTCGTCTTCGCGGCGTTGTTCTGACTCCAGTCCACGAATACGCGTCCGGGGCGTGCGGCCTTCGCCATGGCGCTCACGACGAGATCCGGGTGGTCGGCTTCGAGCGCACGGGCGAGCTCGCGGGCGAACGCGGAGATCTCCTCGCTCGTCCGTGAGCCGTCGAGGGGTGCGTAGAGGTGGATGCCCTTCGACCCGCTCGTCACGGGCGCCGGCGTCATCCCCACTCCCCGGAGGATCTCGCGCGCCCACCGCGCGACCTCGGCGCATTCGGCGAGGCCCGTGCCGGGACCGGGGTCGAGGTCGAGGACGAGCCGGTCCGGGCGCCCCCTCCCTGCGCCGTCGAACCGCCACTGCGGCGTGTGCAGCTCGAGGCTCGCCACTTGGGCCAGGTAGACGAGCCCGGCGCGATCATCGACGAGAGGGTAGTCCTTCGATCCCGACGAATGGTCGATGGCGTGGCGGGGGAGCCAATCGGGGGCTCCCGCCTCCAGATCCTTCGCGAAGAAGCGCTCGCCGCCGGTGCCGTCCGGCCAGCGGATGCGCGTCACGGGACGGCCCCGCAGGTGCGGCAGCATCGCGGGGGCGATGCGCGAGTAATAGTCGATGACCTCGCCCTTGGTCGTGCCCGTCGCGGGGTACATGACCTTGTCGAGGTTCGTCAGCCGCAGACGCTTCCCATCGACGTCGACGAGATCCCCCCGAGGTCCGGTTGCGGGCGCGGCCATGGCGCAA
This sequence comes from Microbacterium sp., assembly GCF_017305435.1. Classification (GTDB taxonomy): domain Bacteria; phylum Actinomycetota; class Actinomycetes; order Actinomycetales; family Microbacteriaceae; genus Microbacterium. The sequence goes on from NZ_JAFKIP010000002.1 coordinate 327,733, forward strand.
GGCTAGCGTCACGGGTGTGACCGGTGTTCACTGGGAGGATGAGAGCGATCTGGAAGGGCGCGCTGACCTTCGGGCTCGTGAACGTGCCGGTGAAGGTGTACTCCGCGACGGAGGACCACGACGTGCCGCTGCACCAGGTGCACGCCGCCGACGGCGGGCGCATCCGTTACCAGCGCATCTGCGAGCTCGACGGCGAGGTCGTGCCCTACGCCGAGATCGACAAGGCCTACGACGACGGTGAGCGCACGGTCGTGCTCACGGCGGCGGACATCGCGTCGCTGCCGGCCGAGAGGTCTCGTGAGATCGAGGTGGTCGAGTTCGTCCCCAGCGACCAGATCGACCTCCTGACGCTCGATCGGGCGTACTACCTCGAGCCGGACTCGTCGTCGCCGAAGGCGTACGTCCTGCTGCGTCAGACGCTCGAGCAGACCGACCGGACCGCGATCGTGCGCTTCTCGTTGCGCCAGAAGACGCGGCTCGCGGCGCTCCGCGTGCGCGGCGACGTCCTGGTCCTGCAGACGCTCCTCTGGGCCGACGAGGTGCGTGCGGCATCGTTCCCGGCCCTCGATGAGCCGGTCAAGATCTCTGCGAAGGAGCTCGAGCTGTCGGCATCCCTCGTCGAATCGTTCTCCAGCGACTTCGAGCCGGACCAGTTCGTCGATGAGTACCAGCAGGAGCTCCGGACGCTCATCGACGCGAAGCTCGCGCAGGGTGACGCGCTCGACACCGTCGAGACCTTCGGCGAGCGTACGGAGGCGGATGCCGGAGGCGAGGTCATCGACCTCATGGCGGCGCTCAAGGCGAGCGTCGAGAAGGCCCGCGCGGCGCGGTCGGGCAAGGCGTCCTGATCAGGCGGCCGAATCGTCGGTGAGGGGCTCGACGCTCTCGGCGGGAACGCCCGCCGCCTGCTCCTTGCGCACCTTGCGGCGCTCGGAGAAGTAGTGCCAGAGCGTGACGAGAGCCGTACCGCCGACGGCGGCCAACAGGATGAGATCGATGTAGGACTCCACGAAATGCGCCACGGGAGGGATGAATCCGATGAGGTAACCGAACATCGTGAGCCCGAAGCCCCACAGGAGCGCACCGATCAGGTTGTACAGCGAGTACTTCCGCCAGGGCATGTGACCGACCCCGGCGGCAACCGGAGCGAAGGTCCGCACGATCGGAACGAAGCGCGCGAGGATGACCGTCAGCCCGCCGTACTTCTCGAAGAACGCATTCGTGCGATCCACGTTCTTTCGGCTGAACAGGCCTGATTCCTTGCGCTCGAAGACCGCGGGCCCGCCCTTGTGGCCGATGAAGTAGCCGACTTCACCGCCGACGAACGCCGCCAAGCCGATCAGGAGCGCGACGATCCAGATGTTGACGCCGAACACGCCGTGGGGGAAATCCGTCGTGGAGTGCGAGAGCAGTCCGGAGATGACCAGCAGCGTGTCGCCCGGCAGAAGGAACCCGATGAGCAGACCGGTCTCGGCGAAGACGATGAAGCAGACGACCAGCAGGGCCCACGGCCCTGCGTTGCCGATGATCGAAGCGGGGTCCAGCCAGGGGATGAGGGCCAGAGAGTGCACGCGGGTTCCCGTCGGTCGGTGGGCGGGGGAGGAGTTCGGCGGAGCCGGATGGATAGAGCGTATCCTGGCCCACCCTGTGCGGAAGGTGGGACTTGAACCCACACGCCCGAAGGCACAGGAACCTAAATCCTGCGTGTCTGCCGATTTCACCACTCCCGCGGGGAGTGTCAGTCTATCGGCGCGAGTGCACGCTCCTGCGTCCCCGCGGCCACCTTCACTTGCGGCGATCCGCCGATGACCCAATAGCCGACGCCGACGACGAGGGCGCCCCCGACGAGGTTGCCGAGGCCCACCCACAGCATGTTGTTGGCGAAGAGGACGAACGATGCGTTCGGGTCGCCCGTGAACAGCCCGATCCCGTATGTCGTCATGTTCGCGACGACGTGCTCGAAGCCGGACGAGATGAAGGCGAGGATCGCGGCGAAGATCAGGAGGATCTTCGCGACGTCGGAGCGCACCCGCGCGCACATCCAGATCGCGAGGCACACGAGGACGTTGCAGAGGATGCCCCGGACGAAGAGCTCGACGGGCCCCTCACCGGCTTTCGCGGCGAGCATCTCCGTGAGCATCTGCCCCGCGGCGGCGTTGGCATGCAGCACGCCAGAGGCAGCGATGAGGCCCGCGAACGCGAGAGCGCCGAGGAGGTTGGCGCCGAACGTCGCAGCGATCGTGCCGAGCGCAGGCCAGGGCCCGACCGCCCGCATGAGGGCACCCTGAGGGAGCACCATCATTGCGGAGGTCACGAGGTCTGCCCCCGCGAAGACGACGAGGGTCAGCGCGACGCCGAAGACGAGGCCGCTCACGAGCTTCGCGAACCCGTCTCCGGCGGCGATGAGCGGCCCTGCGGTCGAGACCATGAGGACGACGCCGATCCCGATGTACGCCCCCGCGAGCATCCCGGACACGAGGAAGCGTCCGGGGGAGCGCAGCCCGTCGGATTTGTGGACCGCTGCGGATGCCTGCGCGTCGAGGGTCTCGGGGATCGTGAGCACGTGTCGATTCTATTGTGGTCTGACCACATGGGTCAACGATGTCGTGGATGACGCGCACGCGCGAGAGCACATTCTCGTCAGGATGCCGAGGTTGAAGCGCCCGGGGTGTGCGGGATGCTTCCGCGGGTCGCGCCGCCGTCCGCCTGCCGCGACCGCCGCCAGAACACGGCCTTGGTCGCCTCCGCCGTGGCGACGTAGCCCACGACGATCAGGGCGAGGAAGCCGAGCATCGGCAGGCTCAGTGGTTGCAGGTGCAGGAGCCCGGCGAACGGCAGGTAGGGGAGCGCCACTGCGATCGTCGCCGCGAGAGCGGCGAGGAGGGCCAGCGTGGTGCTCGGCCGGCTGCGGAAGAACGGGCCGCGGGTGCGGAGCACGAAGATCACGGCGACCGCGGTGAGCACCGAGCCCACGAACCACGCCGACTGGAAGATCGTCTCGTCGGCGCCGAACACGGCGATCATCACGATGAAGGTGAGGATGTCGAAGATCGATGAGACCGGGCCGAACACGAGCATGAACCGCAGCAGCAGGCGCAGGTTCCACCGCTGCGGTGCTCGCATCCGGTTGGGGTCGACGTTGTCGGTGGCGATGCCGGTGGCCGGCAGATCGCTCAGCAGGTTGATCAGCAGGATCTGCGCGGCCGTCAGGGGCAGGAACGGCAGCGCCAGTGAGGCGATCGCCATGCTGATCATGTTGCCGAAGCCCGCGCTCGTGGTCATGAAGAGGTACTTCGTCGTGTTCGCAAATGTGCGCCGACCCTCGTGCATGCCGCCGAGCAGCGCCTTCAGATCGTTCTCGAGCATGACGATCGCCGCGGCCTCGGTCGCGACGTCGGCGGCCCCCTTCACCGACACGCCGACATCCGCGGCGCGGAGTGCCGGCGCATCGTTGATGCCGTCGCCGAGGTATCCCACCGTCTCCCCGGCGCGCGCGTAGGCGGCGACGATGCGGGCCTTGTGCGCCGGCGCCGTCTCACAGAACACCTGCGCGGTGCGCACCCGGTCGGCGAGCGCCTGGTCGTCGAGTCCGTCGATCTCCGAGCCGGCGACCACCTGACTATCGTCGAGCCCCAGTTCGGCGGCGATGTGCATCGCCGCCAGTCGGCTGTCGCCCGTGATCATGCGCACCCGCACCCCCGACGTGGCGAACTGTGCGACGGTGTCCGCCGCATCCGCCTTGACCGGATCGGCGAACGCGAGGAACCCCACCAGTCGCAGGTCGTGCTCGTCGGCGGCGGTGCAGGCGGCCTCCGTGGCCGGCCGGGTGGCGACGGCGAGCACCCGCATCCCCTGACCCGAAAGCCGGGTCACCGTGTCGAGCGCCGCCGTGCGCAGCTCGGCGATCGGCCGGTCGCGTCCGGCGGCGTCGACGGCCGTGGTGCACACCGCGAGCACGGGGTCGACCGCGCCCTTGGTCACCAGCATCCGCCCGCCGGCCGGGGTGTCGACGAGCACGCTCAGACGCTTGCGGTCGAAGTCGTACGGCGCCTCGTCGACCTTGGTCGCGACCGAGCGGATGCCGGCGGCATCCGCCGCGACGACGATCGCCGCATCGAGGGGATTGGCGAGTCCCGACTGGAGCCGGGCGTTCCAGCTCGCGATCTCCAGCAGTGCGGGGGCGGGGGAGTCGTCGACGTGCACGGCGGCGTCGAGGTGGATGCTGCCCTGGGTGAGGGTGCCGGTCTTGTCGGTGCAGAGCACCGTCATCGAGCCGAAGTCTTCGATCGCGTTCAGCCGCTTGACGATGACGCGGTGCCGGGCGATCTCGCGCGCGCCGCGTGCGAGGCTGATCCCGATGATCGCCGGCAACAGCTGCGGCGTCAGTCCGACCGCGAGCGAGAGCGAGAACAGTGCGGAGTCGACGAGGGGCCGTTGCAGCACGAGGTTGGCGATGAAGATCACCACCACGATGACCGCCATCACCCGCGCCAGCAGCAGGCCGAAACGCGTCATCCCCTGCTCGAAGCCGGTGCGCCGCGCCCGCTCGTGCATCGACTCGGCGACGTGCCCGAACTCGGTGTCGCGACCGGTGCGCACCACCAGCGCGGAGCCGGAACCGCTGGCCACGTGCGTTCCCAGGTAGATGACATCTCCGCGTTCCGCCAGCGGGGCGGCGTCGTCGACCCGTCCCGGTCGTTTCTCCGCCGGGAACGTCTCGCCGGTGAGGCTCGACTGGTCCAGCTGCAGGTCGTCGGCCGTGAGCACCACGGCGTCGGCGGGCACGATGTCGCCAGCGGCGACCTGCACGAGGTCGCCCGCCACGACCTCGTCCGCGGGGATGTCGAGCGCTGCGCCGTCGCGCACCACCCGCGCGTCGGGTCGCACGGTCGACAGCAGCGCGGTCATGGCGTTCGCCGCGCCCCGCTCCTGCGCGAAGTCGAGCAGCCCCGACAACGCCACGATCGTCAGGATGATGACGGCGTCGACGGTGTCTCCGAGCGCTGCCGCGATGACGGTCGCGCCGATGAGGATCAGGATGATGGGACTCGTGAACTGGCGCGCGAGCAACCGCCATGACCCCACGCGACGGTCGGTGGGCAGCGCCCGGGCTCGCGTCTGCGGCAGCCGCTCGGCGGCGGTTTCGGCGGTGAGCCCGCCGGGCGTCGACGAGAGCGCGGCGGCGAGCTCGTCCGCATCCATCGCCCAGTAGTGCTCGATCGACGCCATGAGGTCATTATGCGGCGCCGTGCACCCCGGACACACGTGGCCGGACCAGAGAATCGACGGCGCTGTGGATAACTCGCACACGCGAGACCACGTCCTTGTGAGGATGCCGGAGTGACCCTGACCGCATCCGATCTCCCGGCATCCGCCGTGCAGTCCGTCGCGGAGCGCGTGCGGGATCGCCTGCGGGAGGAGCAGGCCGACCCACTGCGGCATCCCGACCGAGCCGCCGCGGTCGCCCTGGCCGAAGTGCGGCGGCACAACGACTTCGCCCTCGCCCGCGGGTGGGAGCTTGTGGACGACGAGGCGGCCTGCGTGCACGAAGTGCTCGCGCGGGTGTCCGGCTACGGGCCGCTGCAGGCTCTCCTTGACGACCCCGAGATCGAGGAGGTCTGGATCAACGATCCCGCGACGGTCTACGTCGCGCGGGGCGGGCGCAGTGAGCGCGTGCCGATCCGTCTCACCGACGAGGCGGTACGCGATCTCGTCGAGCGGATGCTGCACGCCACCGGTCGCCGCGTGGATCTCAGCCAGCCGTTCGTCGACGCATCGCTCCCGGACGGCTCGCGGCTGCACGTCGTGATCCCCGATGTGACGCGTGCTCACTACGCCGTCAACATCCGCAAGTTCCTGACGACGCGCCGGCGTCTGGAGGACCTGGTCGCCGCCGGATCGATGCCGGCGCGCGTCGCGGCGATGCTGTCGGCTGCGATGGCGGACGGCCGCAACGTCCTCGTCTCGGGAGCGACGCACGCGGGCAAGACGACTCTGCTCGCGGCACTCATCGCCGCCTGCCCGCCCGAGCAGCGGATCGTCACGGTCGAGGAGACGTTCGAGCTCGCCGTGACGGCCCCCGACATCGTCGCGCTGCAGGGGCGCCAGCCGAGCCTCGAAGGCACGGGGGCGGTGAGTCTGCGTCGCCTCGTCAAAGAGGCGCTGCGCATGCGTCCCGATCGGCTCGTCGTCGGCGAGGTGCGGGATGCCGAGGCGCTGGACCTCCTGCTCGCGCTCAACACGGGCGTCCCGGGGGCCGCGACGATCCACGCCAACTCGGCCGACGACGCGCTGCGTCGACTCGCCGCGCTGCCGCTGCTCGCGGGACGCAACATCGACGCGGGGTTCGTGCTGCCGGCGATCGCGTCGAGCGTCGACCTCGTCGTGCACTGCCGGCGGGGCGCCGACGGGCGCCGCTTCGTGGAGGAGGTCGTCGAAGTCACGGGGAGTCTCCGGGGCGACGGGGTCCAGACGCGCTCCGTCCACCGGTTCGACAGGGATGACGTGCGCGCGAGGGTCGCGTCATGACGGTTGTGTGGGGAGCGGCCCTCGCCGCCGGCATCCTCTTGATCCTCTCGCCGTGGCTGTGGCCGGCGGGGTCTCGCGCGGGCGCGGTCGAACGGGATCGCGGTGACGGCCGCGTGGTGCGCCTGCTGCAGGGGGCCGGTTTCGCGCATGCGCCGGCCGGGAGGCCCGCCGTGATCGCCGCCGTCCTGGCATCCGTGTGCGCCGCGCTCGCCTGGCTTGCGACCGGGCTCCCCGCCGTCGCCCTCGTCGCCGCCGTTGCGGGCGGCGCCGCGCCGTTCTCCTGGCTGCGGGCGCGGGCACGCCGCCTGCGCCGGTCGCGCCGCGCGCTGTGGTCGGACGTCTGCGATCTGCTCGTCTCGGCGGTGCGCGCAGGGCTGTCGCTGCCCGACGCGGCGTCCGCGCTCGCGAGCACGGGACCGGCGCCCCTGCGGCCCGCCTTCGCCCGGTTCGCGGAGGACATGGCGGCATCCGGTCATTTCGATTCGAGCGCGCTGCGCCTGAAGGCCGCGCTCGCCGACCCGGTCGCGGACCGGATCATCGAGACGCTCCGGATGGCGAGGCACGTCGGCGGGACTGAGTTGACCGGCGTTCTGCGCGCTCTGTCGGCGTCGGTCCGCGCCGACGCGACCCTCCGCGCCGAGGTGGAGGCGCGTCAGTCCTGGGTGCATGGCGCCGCCGTCGTGGGCGTCGTCGCGCCGTGGATCGTGTTGGGCCTGCTCGTGCTACGGCCCGAGGGGGTCGCCGCATACGCGACGGGAGCGGGGGTGGTCGTCGTGCTCGTCGGGGCGATCGTCTCGGTGTGCGCCTACCGCCTCACGATCCGGTTGGGCCGGCTCGCCGAGCCGCAGAGGTGGTTCGGATGACTGCCGTCGGCCTCTTCGTGTGCGCCCTCGTCCTCGGTGCGACGTTCGCCGCCGGCACCCTGCTCGCGCTGCAGCGGGTACCGCGGTGGGCGGCGCCGACGCTGTCGCGCCGGATCGCGCCGTACCTGCGGGACATCGCGGACCCTGCGGGGATGACTCCGCTCCAGCCGGTCGCTGCGGGGGTCGGGTGGCGCGCGGCGCGCGATCGACTTGCGACCGTGCTCGCGTCGGGGCTCGGCGGCGGTGACATGCTCGCGCAGCGGCTGCGGCAGGCGGGAAGCGGGCGTGACGTGGCGCGGTTCCGCGCCGCCCAGCTCGGATGGGGGCTCGCGGGTCTCGCCGCCGGGGGCGCGCTCGCGATCGCGGCGACTCTCGCGGGCCGCGGAGGCCCGATCGCCGTGGTGCTGCCTCCGCTCGCGGCGGCGATCGCGATCGTCGCCGCCGATCAGCGCCTCTCCTTCCTCGCGCGGCGGCGCGTCGCGCGGATCGAGGAGGAGCTCCCGACGGTTCTGGAGTTCCTCGCCCTGTGCCTCGCGGCCGGCGAAGGACTGCGCGATGCGCTGCGTCGGGTGGGCGATGTGGGCTCGGGGGTCCTCACGGCCGAGCTCCGCGCGGCGGTCCTCGCGAGCGGGACCGGTTCGAGTCTCGCCGACGCGCTCCTCGGCGTCGCGAAGGCGTGCGACGTCCCTGCGCTCTCCCGCGCCGTCGAGCACCTCGTCGCCGCGATCGACCGCGGCGCGCCGCTCGCGCAGGTCCTGCAGGATCAGGCCGTCGACGCGCGCGAAGACGCGAAGCGCGTGCTCATCGAGTCCGCGGGCCGCAAGGAGATCCTCATGCTCCTGCCCCTCGTCTTCCTCATCCTGCCGCTCTCGGTGCTGTTCGCCGTGTTCCCCGGCATCGTCATGCTCAAGCTCGGAATCGGATGACCGGTGACGGTCGGAAGGAGGCGGACATGATCCGCACGCTGTGGAATCGGGCTCAGGCCTGGCGCGACGAGGTGCTCGGCGAGACCGACATGGACGAGCGCGGCGACGTGCCGGGGTGGGTGCTCGTGACACTGATGACCGCCGGGCTGGTCGTCGCGATCTGGACGCTCGCCGGCCCCGCGCTCGCGGATCTCTTCGAGCAGGCGCTCAGCCGCGTCTCGGGGTTCTGAGCGACCGATGCGGCTCCGGGAGCGCGCGTGTGCGCTGCACGATGACGACACCGGCTCGGCGCCCGTCGAGTTCGTCCTCGTCGGCACCCTCCTCACGCTCCTGACGCTCGCCGTCGTGCAACTCGCGCTCGCCGTCTACGTCCGCAACGTCGTTCATGACGCCGCCGTCGAGGGGGCCTATCACGGGGCGCTCGCCGACACCCACCCCGCCGACGGTGCGCTGCGCACGCGCGCGCTCATCGACACGGCGACGGGCGGCGGTCTGGATGCCACGGTCACCGCCACCGCGGAGGAGGGTGCGTCCGGGCCGGAGGTGGCGATCACCGTGACGGCGACGCTGCCGCTCGTCGGACTCATCGGCATCCCCGCGGGGCTGGAGGTGACGGCGCATGCTCCTCGCGAAAGCTTCGACTGACGACCCGTGCGCAGGCGACGACGAGGCCGGCTCAGCGGCGCTGGAGTTCATCCTCGTCGGTCTCGTCCTGCTCGTCCCCATCGTCTATCTCGTCATCGCCCTCGGCACGATCCAAGGGCAGGCGCTCGGCGTCGAGACCGGCGCGCGCCAGCTCGCGCGCACGATCGCGGCGGCACCCGACGCGGCGACCGCAGAAGCGCGCGCCGAGCGCGTGCGCGACGCGATCGTCCGCGAGTACGGACTCGACGCCGCTGCCGTCGCCGTCGACATCTCGTGTTCGCGGGCTGCGTGCCCGGAGCCGGGCGCGATCCTCACCGTGACGGTGCGCACCGAGGTGCCGCTGCCGCTCGTCCCCGCGATCCTCGGTCTCGACGATCTCGCCCGCGTCCCGGTCGAAGCCGCGTCGGCGCAGAAGGTCTCCCGCTTCTGGGGAGGTTCCCCGTGACGCCCGCCGACGCCACGAAATACCCCCCGACCGGCCGCGATTCGGACGACGACGGCTCGGTGCTCCTGCTGACCCTCGGCTACGCCCTGCTCGCCCTCGTTCTCGTCCTCGTGTGCGTAGACGCCACGAGCCTCTACCTGACGCAGAAGAGAGCGGATGCCGCTGCCGATGCCGCGGCCCTCGCCGGCGCGGACGGCTTCACCCTGACGATCGAGGGCGGGGTGCCGACCGCGAGACTCACCGACGAGGGCGTCCACGGGCAGGCCGCGGAGCTTCTCGACGCGCTCGGCACCGCTCGGCTCGTCGCGGCCTCGACGCCGGACGGGGTGTCGGCCCGCGTCAGCGTCGAGCTGGACTGGCGCCCGCCCGTCCTGACGCTGTTCGTCCCCGACGGGTGGACGATCCAGGCGACGGCGACGAGCCGCACGGCGCTGCGCTGAATCGGGTGACGCGTCGCCGAACCGTCAGCGCGCCCGCGGCACGAACCGCGGAACCCAACGCACGAACGCCGCGGCCCCCACGAGCCCGATGACACCCATCGCCCCGGTCGCGAGCGCGAGCGAGAACGCGGCGGCGAGCGCCGAGACGAGAAGCGGCGCGACGGCGCCCCCGGCATCCGTCAGCGTCCGCCACGAGCCCAGGAAAGGCGCGGGATCCTCCTGCGGCGCGACGTCGGCGCCGAGAGTGAGCAGGATGCCGCTCGACAGCCCGTTCCCGACGCCGAGGACGGCAGCGAACATCGCGAACCACATCGCGGACTGCGGCAGGTCGTGCGTGACGGAGAGCGCGAGGAATCCCGCACCCATGAGGATCATCGCGGGAAGGGCCGCCCACAGCCGGCCGAAGCGATCCATGACCTGGCCGCTCGCGTAGAACAGCGCGAAGTCGATCGCGCCGGAGATCCCGACGACGAGGGCGATCGTCTGTGCGTCGAGGCCGATCGACACACCCCACAGGGGCAGCACGACCTGCCGGGCCGAGCGCACCGCCGAGAGCGACGCGGCGGCGAGTCCGAGTCGCGACAGCACGCCCCGGAACCGCCACATCGTGCGGAAGACGCCCACGCGCTCCTGCGTCGGGATCGCGCCCGTGACCGGCTCGCCGGTGTCCTCCGCGACGCGAGAGTCGCCGCGCGCCGCGGGCGACGCGGCGGTGGCGGCGGGGCCGGCGACATCGGCCTCGGGGTCCGGGCCGAGCAGCACCAGCAGCACGGTCGCGATCAGGCACACGCCGAAGAACCACACGGTCGCGTGCTCGTCGCCGAAGACGGCGAGAAGGGCGGCCGCGATGAACGGGCCCACGAACATGCCGAGCCGGAACGTCCCACCGAGGAGCGACAGCGCGCGCGCCCGGAAGGCCACCGGCACACGCGTCGTCATGAACGAGTGCCGGGCGAGCCCGAAGACCGCGGCGCAGAAGCCGATGACGAAGACGGATGCCGTGAGGACGGCGAGGTTCGGTGCCAGCGCGAGCCCCGCGACGCCCGCCATCGCGATGCCGCCGCCGAACGCCATCGTCACGCGTTCGCCGATGCGGGCGACGGCCCAGCCGGCGGGGATATTGCCGCACAGCTGACCGACGACGAGGGCAGACGCAACGAGTGCGGCGGTCGGGACGTCCGCGCCGAGGCGCGACGCGAAGATCGGCAGCAGCGGGATGACGGCGCCTTCGCCGAGTGCGAAGAGGACCGTCGGCCCGTAGATCACGGGCGCGAGACGCCAGAGCATGCTCCGCATCGGGGCGGGGGCGTCGGCATCCGTCACGACATCCACGTTAGTCTGGAGTGTCATGCTTGATTTCGATCCTTCCGCGGACATCCAGTCCCTGCGTTCCACGTTCTCCGACATCCAGGCGGTGGTCGACGTCGATGCGCTGCGCGCGGAGATCGATCGTCTCTCCGAGGAGGCCGGTGCCCCTGATCTGTGGGACGACGTCGAGAAGGCGCAGAAGGTCACCAGCGCCCTGAGCCACCGCCAGGCCGATCTCAAGCGCGTCACCGACGTCGAGCAGCGCCTCGACGACCTCGACGTGCTCGTCGAGCTCGCGCGCGAGATGGATGACGAGGACACCGCCACCGAGGCACGGCGTGAGATCACCGACCTGCAGGGTGTGATCGGTCAGCTCGAGGTGCAGACGCTCCTCGACGGCGAGTACGACGATCGCCCCGCAGTCGTCACGATCCGCTCCGGAGCGGGCGGCGACGACGCCACCGATTTCGCCGAGATGCTGCTGCGCATGTACCTGCGGTGGGCCGAGCGCCACAAGTATTCCGTCAAGGTCATGGACACCTCCTACGCGGAGGGGGCGGGCATCAAGTCGGCGACCTTCGAGGTGGATGCCCCGTATGCCTACGGCACGCTCTCGGTCGAGGCCGGCACCCATCGCCTCGCGCGCATCAGCCCGTTCGGCGGCGCCGACAAGCGCCAGACCTCCTTCGCGGCCGTCGAGGTGATCCCCGCGCTCGAGGAGGCCGTCGAGGTCGAAGTCCCCGAAGGCGACATCCGCGTCGACGTGTTCCGCTCCTCGGGACCCGGCGGCCAGTCGGTCAACACGACCGACTCCGCCGTGCGCATCACCCACCTTCCGACGGGGCTCGTCGTGTCGATGCAGAACGAGAAGAGCCAGATCCAGAACCGCGCCGCCGCGATGCGGGTGCTGCAGACGCGTCTGCTCCTGCTGAAGCGCGAGGAGGAGGCGGCGAAGAAGAAGGAGCTCGCCGGCACGATCACGGCGAGCTGGGGCGACCAGATGCGCTCCTACTTCCTCTACGGCCAGCAGCTCGTCAAGGACCTCCGCACCGGCTACGAGGTCGGCAACCCCGCCGTGGTCTTCGACGGCGATCTCGACGGCCTCATCGCGGCCGGCATCCGCTGGCGCAAGCGCAAGGACGACGACTGATCGCACCGCGGCGGGAACCGCGACGCGCGGGCGCGGCGCCCGGCATCCATCGGCTGCGCGCTTAGGCTCGTCGGGTCATGATCCGGTTCGAGCACGTCACCAAGAAGTACCGTGGGACCAAGAAGCCCGCGCTGAACGACGTCGACTTCGAGGTGCAGCGCGGCGAGTTCGTCTTCCTCGTCGGCGCGTCGGGCTCGGGGAAGTCGTCCTGTCTCCGGTTGATCCTGCGGGAGGACACTCCGAGCGACGGCCGCGTCGTCGTGCTCGGGCGCGACCTGCACGCTCTCTCCACGCGTAAAGTGCCCTACTTCCGTCGGCACATCGGAGCCGTGTTCCAGGACTTCCGGCTGCTGCCGAACAAGACCGTCTTCCAGAACGTCGCGTTCACGCTCCAGGTGATCGGCGCATCGCGCGCGTTCATCCAGCAGGCCGTCCCCGAGGTGCTCACCCTCGTCGGCCTCGACGGCAAGCAGAAGCGACTGCCGCACGAGCTCTCCGGCGGTGAGCAGCAGCGCGTCGCGATCGCCCGCGCGATCGTCAACCGTCCGCAGATCCTCCTCGCCGACGAGCCGACGGGAAACCTCGACCCCGCGACCTCGGTCGACATCATGCAGTTGCTCGCGCGCATCAACGAAGGCGGGACGACGGTCGTCATGGCGACCCACGAAGCCGGCTTCGTCGATCAGATGAAGCGTCGCGTCATCGAGCTGCAGGACGGCGTCATGGTTCGCGACGACCGCCACGGCGGCTACGGCGACACGTCGGCGATCCCGCGGCTTGCGCCGCAGGAGGAGAAGGGCGCCGCGGCGACAGCGGCTCTCACCGCCGTCCTGGAGCTGCAGCGCGAGATCGCCGCCGCTCCCGTCGAGCCCGTCCCGTCGGCGGTGAAGGATGCCGCGGCGGAAGCCGTCTCGGCGACGGCGGTCGCCGCCGCCGTGGCGGTCACCCCCGAACTCGCGACCGATCCGGAACCCGTGCCCGCGGGCGACGCGAAGCCGACGACCCGGCCGATCAAGATCGACGCGCCGATCGTGCAGCTCGACGGGCTCGAACTCGACGACCTGACCGTCGCCGAACGCCTCGGCCTGGCATCCGACGACGACGAAGTGGGGCCGACCTCGTGAGGGTGCGACTGATCCTCGCCGAGGCCCTGACGGGCCTGCGGCGCAACGCCTCGATGGTCATCTCCGTCGTGCTCGTGACATTCGTCTCGCTGACGTTCGTGGGCGCCGCGATGCTCATGCAGATGCAGATCGCGAAGATGCAGTCCTACTGGGCGGAGCGCGCACAGGTGTCCGTCGTGATGTGCCGCGACGACTCGACCGCGACGACGTGCGCCGACGGAGCGGCGACGGAGGACCAGATCGCCGCCGTGGCCGATCGTCTGCAGAGCCCGGCGCTCGCGACGCTCGTGCGCGATGTGCGTTTCGAATCCGGCGACGAGGCCTACCAGAACCTCCTCGATCTCTACGGCGACGAGTACAAGGACTACGTCACGCCGGCCCAGCTCGGCGACACGTACTGGGTCGGCCTCGTCGACCCCGGCAAGTCCGATGTCATCACCGAGGCGTTCTCCGGGACGCAGGGCGTCGAGGGGGTGCGCAACCAGATGCAGTATCTCGAACCGCTCTTCTCCGCGCTCACCGTCGCGACCTACATCGCGGTCGGCATCGCCGGGCTCATGCTCATCGCGGCCGTCCTCCTCATCGCGACGACGATCCGGCTGTCCGCCTACGCGCGGCGGCGCGAGGTCGGGATCATGCGCCTCGTCGGTGCGTCGAACCGGTTCATCCAGACCCCGTTCATCCTCGAGGGCGTCTTCGCGGCGTTCATCGGATCGCTCCTGGCCGGCGGCGCGATCCTCGCCGGCGTGCAGTTCGGCGTCGGGGGATACCTGCGCGATCGGGTCACCTTCATCACCGATTGGGTCGGGCTGGGGGATGCCGCGGTCGTCATTCCGATCATCATCGTGATCGGTCTCGTCCTGGCGGCGCTCTCCGCCGGCTTCGCTATCCGACGCTGGCTGCGGGCCTGACCCGCCCGCGCTCGAGCCCGGCGCTTCCTGGGATAGACTGACGGGCTGCCGTGTCCACGGCATCCGGAACGAGGAGTCACCATGCCCAGGGAACGCGGGGAGAAGGTCGTTGCGACCAACCGTCGCGCGCGCCACGAGTACGCCATCGAGAAGACCTACGAGGCGGGCCTCGTGCTCACCGGGACCGAAGTGAAGTCGCTCCGGGAAGGGCGCGCGAATCTGAGTGACGGATACGCGTACATCGACGGGGGAGAGGCCTACCTCGACGCCGTGCACATTCCCGAGTACTCGCAGGGGCACTGGACGAACCACTCCTCCAAGCGGACGCGCAAGCTGCTGCTGCACAAGCAGGAGATCATCAAGCTCTCGCACGCGATCAGCGCGGGCGGGTACACGCTCATCCCGCTGAAGCTGTACTTCTCCGACGGGCGCGCGAAGGTCGAGATCGCGGTCGCGAAGGGCAAGCGCGAGTACGAGAAGCGACAGACCATCCGCGAGCGCGAAGACAAGCGGGAGGCGGAGCGCGCGATGCGCAGCCGCAACCGGCTCGGCGACTGACATCGCAGTCGATCCGGGTGACGGAGATCAGCCGGCGCTGAAGCGCGCCTCCACGGCGGCGGTGATCACGATGTCGTCGGGGCGGAACTCGACGGCGGCCGGCGGCGCGGCATCCATCGCCATCGCTGCGCGCGCGAACATGCGCGGCGCAGGTGCTTCTGGCGCGCCCCCGTTCAGCAGCCCGAGATCCGCGATCTGCACGGGCGTGACGCGCGACAGCCCGATCGCGCTCGCGTACGCGGTCGCGCGTTCGACGGCGGCGGCGACGGCGTCGGTGGCGACCTCGCGCTCGACGCGCGCGCGCGTCTCCGGTGTGAGCTGCCACTCGACGACCCCGACCTGCAGCCCCTCGGTCGCTGCGATCGTGTTCAGCCAGTCGGAGAGGGCGAGGACATCCGTGAACGTCGCGGTGAGCTCGACCGAGGCGTGGTGCACGGGATCGAGCTGCCGCCCGTCGCTGTTCCACGGCCGGTCCGCCCACACCGACACCCGCTGGCTCGACCAGTCGGCGATGCCGCCGGCTGCCTTCCGTGCGCCCAGGTCGGTGCGGATGGGTTCGGCGAGGGCGGCGATGCGCTCCACGACGGCGCCGCGTTCGGGCCCCTCGGCGGTTGCGCTGACGTGCGCGACGGCGTGCTCGGGGGAGACGCGCGTTTGGCTCTCGCCGCGGACGGTGATGATGACATCGCTCATGGGATAGACTGTAACGCTCGGATGCCTCGGCATCCGCCGCACAATTCCACAGCGTGACAGTGGCTCACCCTGCCGCACGACCGAAGGGTCGGGGGCTTCCGGGGCTGATCGGTTTCGACAGCGCCTGTGAAGCTGCGGGAAGCGGGCCGAGGATGCAGGGTTATCTCGTAAACGACCTCTGCGAACCAATAGTTGCCGATGCAAAGCGCAACGACTTCGCCCTCGCTGCCTAAGCGAGCCTGAAGTCCGTCAGACCGTAGGCGATCCCGCTACGGATTCTGGCGTCATCTAGGGATCTTGCTGTGCGACGGGGTCTCGACGTCGTACGGGACTCTTCTGAGACTGGGCTCGTCGACTTAGGTGTCTGTGATAAAGGTCGGAGCCGAGCAGAACGTTCTTACAGACTGCGCCCGGAGAAGACGCAGTATCTCAGCGTTGGACGGGGGTTCGATTCCCCCCAGCTCCACCAGCCGCTGTCATCGTGGACAACCCCCGCGAGCCCAGTATTTCACTGGGCTCGCGGGGGTTTTGTCGTTTCTTGGGCGCGGGGCGTGCGAGCAGCGGCGGGTGGATGAGAGAGCGGGTTGCGGAGAACGGGCGCGGGTGTCATCATTCGTTAAACGAAAAGTATTCGTTTATGAACCGGACCCGAAGGATCTCCCGTGACCGCAGATCTTGCTCCGCCCTCGTCCCCCGTTTCTCCACTCACCGCCGGTGTCGCCCTCAGATCGAACGCGCTGGGGGCGGCCGGTATCGCCTTTCTGGTGATCTCCGCCGCGGGTCCACTGGGCTACCTCGGCGGATTCACACCCCTCATGATCGGCGTCGGTGGGGCAGGCGCCCCCGCGGCTTTCGTGGGCTCGGGTCTCGTGCTCCTTCTGTTCCTCGCCGGGTTCACCGCGATGACGCCGGCGGTGCGCAGTCAAGGCGCGTTCTACGCCTACATCTCGACCGGACTCGGTCGCGCCGCCGGTGCAGCCAGCGCGGTCGTGGCCCTTGTCGCCTACAACATCGCGCTCATCGGCGCCCTCGGGCTCATCTCGGTGTACGTCGCGCAGGATGTGCAGATGCTGACCGGCATGGATGTGCCCTGGCCGGTCGCGGCGGTCGCCGTCGGGCTTCTGATCTTCCTGCTCGCGGCGGCGGGCATCGGGGTCGGCGCGAAGGTGCTCGCCGTGCTGCTGACCGCTGAGCTCGCACTCGTCGCGCTCTTGGCGGGGGCGGTGATCGTGCGGGGCGGCGCCGAAGGCCTGAGCCTGGCGTCGTTTGCGCCGAGCGCCGTCTTCGCCCCGGGGATGGGCGCGGTGCTCGCCCTCGCGTTCGTCGGCTTCCTCGGCATCGAGGCGATCGCGCTATACCGTGCCGAGGCGCGCGATCCCGATCGCACCATTCCCCGTGCCGGCGTCGCGACCGTCGTGATCATCGCCGTGTTCTACGCCCTCGTCACGTGGGTGGTCATCCAGGGATTCGGCACCGAGGGGATCGCCGCGGCCGTCTCCGAGCACGGCGCCGACCTGTTCTTCGTCCTCGCCGACGTCTACCTCGGGCCGTGGGCTTCGACGCTCATGCAGATCCTCATCCTGACGAGCCTGCTGGCCGCACAGCTCGCCTTCCACAACGGCGCCAACCGGTACGCGCACTCGCTGTCCCTCGATCGCGTCCTTCACCGATCGATCGCCGCCACGTCGTCGCGCACGGGAGCACCGTGGATGGCGGGCCTGCTCCAGACCGCGGTGTCGGTGATCGCGATCGTGGTCGCCGCGCTGCTGGGCCTGGACCCCTACCTCGATGTCGCTCTGTGGCTGACGAGCATGGCGGCCGTGTTCATGATCGTGCTGCAGGTCGTCACGTCGATCGCGGTGGTCGTCCACTTCCGACGCACGACCAGCGCGCGCATGCGACGGATCGTCGCCCCGACCCTCGCCGCCGTGCTCTTGGTCGCGGTGCTCGCGGTGCTGGTCACGCAGTTCGACCTGCTCACCGGCGCCGGTCCCGGTGTCAATGCCGTACTGCTGGCGATCCTCGGCGGCGTGATCGGACTCTCGGCGGCATGGGCGGCGCTCACGTGGATACGTCGGCCCGCGAAGCTCGCGCTCGTCGGAGTCCGTCCCGCTGACGATCCCCTTGCCGCCACCGTCCCCACATCCACTTCGAAGGAAGAGAATCACCGATGACGAACTCGATAGCGACCGACCGTCGGACGGGCACCGACCTGCCCTTCCCGATGGCGGAGTACCACCGGCGCTGGGAGCAGACGCTGGCTGCCATGGCCGAGGCCGATCTGCCCGCGCTCGTCGTGTGGCAGAAGAGCGGCGGCGCTTTCGATCGCGCCGGAGATGTGTACTGGCTCACGAACTACGCGTCGATCGCCTCTGGACAGGAGCCGCCTTTGCCGGGGGTGGGCGGTGGGCGCGCCCACGCAGCGGTGCTCCTGCGCCCGGGGCATGAGCCCGAAGTGCACACCGTGGACTCGGTATCCTCGACCGACCTCGCGCAGGTCGCGACCGGCGCGGTCTTCGGGCACTACGACCTGGGCGAGGGACTCGCCGAGCATCTCACTGCACTCGGAGTCGAGGGCCGGGTCGGCTATGTCGGAGACAACTTCCTGCCGGTCCAGATTCATCGAAATCTCGTCGCAGGGACGCCGGGAATCGACTGGGTATCGGTCGACGATCTGCTCGTGCGCGTGCAGATGGTCAAGTCCGCCGTCGAGCTCGAGCGGTTCCGTGAGGCGGGGGTCGTGGCCTCGCGATCGATGGATACTCTGATGACCTCTCTCATCGCCGGCCACACAGAGTCGGAGGCCGCGGCGCGCGCCGCGGCGGAGGTGTACCGCGCGGGCGGAGGCATCCAGCGTGTCGCCGTCAACCACGGAGCCCACAGCGAGCATTACATGTGGAGCAGCCCGATGTACGGGCACCGACCGGTCGCACCCGAGCGAGGCGATCTGCTGCGCGGCTGGATCTACGGTCCGCTCCTGCACGGCTACTGGCTCGATCCGGGGCGCACGGCGGTGTGTGGCAACAAGCCCACGGCGGCACAGCGCACGCTCGTCGAGGAGAGTCTGCGCATCCACAACGCGATCATCGCCGCCTTCCGTCCAGGCGAGACGGCAGCCCAGATCGGCGCGTACGGCGACCGGCTCGTCGCCGAGAGCGAGTTCGCGGTGGCCGACGCCTCGCAGTGGGACGTGTACGGACACGGCCTCGGCACGTTCTTCCAGGCGCCGATCGTGCCGGCTGGTGGCGAGGCTCCTGCGGCTGCGTTCACGCACGAACCGCTGCAGCCCGGCATGGTCATGACCGTCGAGGTGTTCTTCAACACCCCCGGCGTCGGATCGGCCACGTGGGAGGACGTCTTCATCGTCGGGGAGCATGGCAACGAGATGCTCTCGACGAGCCCACAGCTCTACTGGTGACGCGTCCCGACTTCGTCCCATCGGCCGGCCTGCGGACCTCGCCCCGCCAGGGTCTCCCGCAGGCCGGCCACCATGACGGCGAGACCGAAGTCGAACGCGCGATCGGACCGGCCGGGCGATGCCGTGCCCGCCATCAGGGCATCCTGCATCGGCCCGGGAGGGAACCTCTCCGGGCGCCACATGTCCTCCGGCGTCGAGAGATCGAGGCCCGCGCCGAGCGCGAAGACGTCGACGGTCGTCACGGCATCGAGCAGTTGCGCGTCGTCGAAACCGGCGTGGCGCAGGATCGTGGCGAGGGCCTGATAGAACGCGGTGGTGGTGGGTCCGGCCAGAGTGTTGCCGATCAGAAGCGGGATCACCCGTGGGTGGCGTCCGAGAGCCGCGCGGTACCGTCCCACGAAGGCCGTCAGCGTGAGCTCCCAGCTCCCCAGGTCGGGCACGTTGGTCGTATCCGCGAACAGCTCGTCGCGCATCAGCTCGACGATGTCGGCACGGCCAGAGACGTGGTTGTAGAGCGACGACGCCGCGACGCCCAGCTTCGAGGCCAGCTGCTCGATCGTGAAATCCCCGTCGGCATCGACCGCCGCGATGGCGGCCGACGCGATCGCGGGCCGGGAGAGCTTGGGCTTCAGCGGTCGTACCAAGGGGCATCACGGCCTTTCAGGGCAGGGCGACCTCCACGCTATCCATAAACGAAGGGTGATCGCTCGCGGAGACCTCCGGGGCGGTCGGGAAGAGGGACATGGACGTGATCATCACGGCGGACCGGATCGATGCGGGGCCGTCGGGAGCCCAGGCGCTCGGCATCCGCGACGGACGTATCGTCGCCGTCGGCGACCGCCGCGAGGCGCGCGCCTGGCGAACGGCACGTACCCGCACGATCGATGTCGGCGACGCCTGTGTGCTCCCGGGATTCATCGACGGTCATTCGCATCCCGTCCTCGGCGCCGACCTGACGCGAGGTGTCGCCCTGGGCGAGGTGACGACGGTCGCCGAGCTTCAGGCCGCGCTCGGCGCTGCGCACGGCACTCTTCCGCCTGATGTGTGGCTGCACGGCTGGGGTCTTCGCCCCGATGCGTTGGGCGGTGCCGAGCCGCACCGGCGTGTCATCGACGTCGTCGTCGGCGGCCGGCCGTGCCTGATCCGCACGTTCGACGGCCACTCCGCGTTGGCCAACGGCGCCGCACTGCGCGCCGCAGGCGTCGTCTCGTCGGTCGCTCTCGAGGGCGAGGCCCAGATCGTGTGTGATGAGCAGGGCGCGCCGACCGGTTACCTGCGGGAGCCGGCGGCGGTAGCGGTCGTCGAGATGGCCTCTCCTGCAGTGCCCTTCGCCGAGCGGGCACGCGCCCTCCGCGCCGCCCTCGCGGGGATGGCCCGTGCCGGGCTCACGGCCGTCCACTCGCTCGAATTCCCCGAAGGGGCGGCGGCGTTGTACGAGGCGCTCGAGAGCGAGGGCTCCTTGCCGGTGCGAGTGCGTGCGATGCCCTGGTGCGAAGCCGACGCGACGCCCGACCGCTGGGCGGAGATCGCCGCGATGCAGTCGCGTGCGGGTCGACGGTGGCGGGTCGGCGGTGCGAAGCTCTTCCTCGACGGGACGATCGACGACGGCACCGCCTGGCTTTCGGAGCCGGACACGCGGGGAGCTTCGGCGGCCTCGATCTGGGCGGATTCACGTGCGTACGCCGCTGCGGTGGCGTGGTTCGATGCGCGCGGCATCGCGACAGCGACGCATGCGATCGGGAACGCCGCCGTGCTCCAGGCACTCGACGTCATCGACCGCACGCGCCGTGCCCCCCACCGCATCGAGCACATCGAGTACCTATCGGTCGCCGATACGGCGCGCTTCGCGCGCTCACGGGCGTATGCCGGGATGCAGCCCACGCACGGGACGGACTACGTCGACCCCCTCGGGAGTGACAACTGGTCGATAAGACTCGGTCGCGAGCGTGCCCTTCGCGCCTGGCCGCTCGGCGACCTCGACGCCGCCGGGGTTGCCGTGGTGCTCGGCTCCGACTGGCCGATCGCGCCCTACGACCCGCGCGCCGTCATCGCGGCCGCGCACCTGCGCCGACAAGCGGGTCGCCCGTCAGCACCTGCACTTGCGCGATCGCAGGCGCTGTCTGTGCAGAGCGCGATCGACGGCTACACCGTGCGAGCTGCGGCATCCGTCGCTGATGTCGATGCGGGGCGCATCGCCGTGGGAACCACCGCAGACCTCACCGTGTTCGCTCACGACCCTCGCACGACGGATCTCGACGTGTTCGCCGATGCGCCGGTCGTGGCGACCATCGTCGATGGCGATCCCGTGCATCTCGCGAACGCGTGGTGACTCGTCGTCGGCGCGGCGGCGTCAGCTCTGGGGGCGCTGGATGAGAAGCAGGTTCTGCTTCGTGTCGGACAGCGTCACCCATCCGTCGCCGAACTCGTAGGTCATGCCGTAGCCGTTCTCGTCGACGGTGGGCGCCTGCGAGGCATCCTGCGTCAGGTAGACGTAGTCGCCCTCGCTCTCCCGCTTCCAGCCCTGCTGTTCGAGAGTGTTCTGGATCTTCGTGGCCTGGTCGCTCGTCAGGGGTGCCCAGCCGAAGAGGAGCAGATTGCCGGAGGGCTTCGTGAAGTCGGCCCACGTGCACTGCAGGCCGTCGTCGAGGGTGACACCGGCGGCGGCGAAGGGCGTCTCCTTGAAGCTCCAGCCCTTCGAGACGAGCTGTTCGTGCACATCGGCGACGACGATTGAGTCGCACGTCGCGTCGATGCCCGAGGCGTCGGGGCCGGGTGTCGGGTCGGGCTGCGCGTCCGTCGGGGCGGTCGTGGGCGCGTCGGTGCCGACGGTGGCCGTGGGTGCGGGGTCCGCCGAACCGGCGCCACACCCCGTGAGCAGGAGCGCGGCGATGCCGACGGCGGCGAGGGAGGCGAAGCTGCGGGGGGTCATCGATCGGTCTCCGTGTCGGTGTTCAGCAGGGCGAGAAAGTCGTCGTGGAGCAGCCCGTTCGTCGCGAGTGAAGAGCGGGTGGCGATGCTGTCGGCGCCGTCGATGTCGGTGAATCGCCCACCGGCCTCGGTGATGATCGGAACAAGCGCCGCGATGTCGTATTCCTTGACCCCGAACTCGGCGACGAACTCGAGCCGCCCCTCGGCGAGGAGCATGTACGGCCAGGTGTCGCCGTAGCCCCGGTCGCGCCACACCGCGCGGCTGAGGCGGAGCAGGTCGCCGGAGCGACCGACCTCGTCCCACTGCGCGATCGACTGGAAGCTGACGCTCGCCTCGGCGACCGCGGCGACCCCGGACACGCTCAGGCGCTTCGGCGCCCCGCCTGGAACGTCGGTCCAGGCGCCGAGGCCCGTCGCGCCCCACCAGCGGCGCCCGAGGGCGGGCTGGCTCGCCACGCCCACGCGCGGCACGCCGTCGATTGCGAGGGCGATCAGCGTCGTCCACATGGGG
Organism: Microbacterium sp.; assembly: GCF_017305435.1. Classification (GTDB taxonomy): domain Bacteria; phylum Actinomycetota; class Actinomycetes; order Actinomycetales; family Microbacteriaceae; genus Microbacterium. The sequence continues at coordinate 350,181 of NZ_JAFKIP010000002.1, forward strand.
ATGCCCTTGAGGTAGTTCGCGGTGCCGTCGATCGGGTCGATGATCCACTGCCGGGCGGCCTCGCCACTCGTGCCGAACTCTTCGCCGAGGACGCCGTCCGCGGGGCGCTCCGCCGCGAGGATGCCACGGATCGCGCGCTCCGTCGCGAGGTCCGCCTCGGTGACCGGCGAGGCATCCGGCTTCGTCTGCACGGCGAGGTCGGCGGCGTCGAAGCGCGACATCGCGACCGCGTCGGCCGCGTCGGCCAGGCGCAGCGCGAGGTCCAGGTCCGCGGTGAGGTCGCCATCGAAAGGCGCACTCCAGGAGGGGGCGTGTGCGGGGGAGGTCACTCCTCCAGGATACGGGGCAGCGGATGCTCGATTCGCGATGTGCCGTGTCGGGATGGTAACGTTGACCCTCGGTTCGCCCCCCTGGTTTTCGATCAGGATGCGGCGGGCACGGAACGCACCTCTAGCTCAATCGGCAGAGCAACTGACTCTTAATCAGTGGGTTCTGGGTTCGAGTCCCAGGGGGTGCACCGCTTAGGCCCGAGATCTCAACGATCTCGGGCCTTTTTGCGTTTCGGGGGAGTCGGCGATAGGTCAGGATCCGGTGTTTATCCGGCGTTTTCAAATAGGGATTCGATGACTTCTGCGAAGTCCGCGATCTGCCTTTGTCGCTCGATGTAGTAGTCGATGGTGATGTCCTCGTTGCCGTGGCCGAGCTGCTGCGCGGCAGCCTTCACGCCGACCTCACGATCGAGGTGCGTCGCGACGGCGCGGCGGAAGTCCTTCGGCGTCGCGCCTGCGTAGACCGACCCTTCGAGCGCTTGCCGCCACTGCCTACGCACGTTCGCCGGCCACCGCCAAGTGCCCGTCGACGAGGGGAACACCTGCTCGTACATCGCGCTCACGCGACGCGCGACGAGCAGACCCCGCATCGTCGCGGGAAGGGTCAGCGCACGCTCACCGGCTTCGGACTTCGGGTGCTCCTGCCAGTGCAGCTTGCCGTCCTCGCCGACGATGAGGGTGCCGTTGATTTCGACGACCCCGCTGTCGAGTCTCGTGTCGTGGTCCCATCGGAGCGCGAGGCATTCGCCGATGCGGCAGCCGGTGCCCATGAGCATGCCGGATGTCTCCCACAGTTCGGAGGTGTGCGATGCGTCGTACTCGGCGAACAGTTTCCGCATGCCGTGGATGTGGTCGAGGGTCTTCGCTTTCACCGGCTTCTTGGGCGTCGCGATCGGCATGGTGTCGGGGACGGGGTTGCGGCTGACGGCGCCGTGGCGGACGGCGAGTTTGAACATGCCGGCGAGGACGATGCGCGCTGTTCGCGCGGCGCTGGGTCGGTCGAGCATGTTCTTGAGGAAGCGGTCGACGCGAGGCACGGTCGCCTCCGATAGGCGGAGCGCGCCGATGCCGGGCTTGATGTTCGCCTGAATCGCGGACCGGTAGGTGACGATCGTTCCCTGCGGCGTCTTCTTCAGTCGGAGCTCTTCGAGCCACTGGTCGGCGAGCTCTGCGATCGTCGACGAGGCGGCGAGGAGGTCGGTGGACTCGTCGTCGAGCTTCTTCTTCAGCGCGGCGATGAGGTTGCGTTCCGCTTCGGGCTCGGTGCGACCGTTGCGCTGCATCGTGCGGGTGCGTCCTGAGGAGTCGCGGTAGTTCGCGAACGCCGTCGGCTGCCCGGCGATCGTCGCGCGTCGGATCTTGCCCCACGTCCCGATGAGCAGCGGCGGTCTAGGCACCGTTGACCGCCCGACGCTGTGCGCCGCTCTCGCGCGTTGTGATCCTGCAGGTGCACGACGACCCATCCGCAGCAGGAACGGCCGGCAGCAGAACGTGTGCGGTCTGCTGCGCGGTCATACGGCGATCTCCTGCCGATGAAGCCACTGGCCGGCGCCAAGGCGAGGTCGCGCATACGTGACACCACGGAGACGCACGAGACATGCCTGCATCCACAGGTTGAGCGCGTCCACGCTGACGCCGAGCTCTTCGGCGATGTCGTGCTGGTGAAGGCCCTGCTGCTCGAGTTCCGCGTAGCGCTCCGGATTGATCAGCAGCTGCGCCGCGTAGGCGTCTGCCTGATCCTCAGCATCCTGATTGTCTTCGCAGCGGTGCCCGTGGTGAGCGTGCCCAAGTTCGTGCGCGACGGTGAACACCTGCTCGTCGGGGGACATGCGCAGGTCGAAGTAGACCTCGCGCTCATCCTCGTACCACTCGCCCATGACGCCCGGCTCGAGACGAGCGGCATGCACGGTGATCCCCAGTCCGGCGGCGAACCGCAGTAGCTCCTTCATCGAGACCCCCTCTCGTTGTTTCACTCGGCGTGCGGCGCCTGCGCGGCCTTCGTCTCACCCTTGCGGGCTGCCGTGCGCTGCTTCTTCGGCGGCTGCTTCATCGTCGGCTCATCCTCAACCGGGGCGCCGACATTCGATCCGAAGTTGCCCTCGATCAGCTCGCCGCGCGGGGTGCGACGGGACTCTGCTCTGCGGGAGAGCTCGAGCATCAGCGTGAGGCCATCCCACTCAGGAACGAGCGACGCGAGCGCGTCGACATCGTTCGTGTCGAGGGCCCGCTTTCCGTTCACGCGCTCGGACACGTACCCCTCGCCTCGATCAAGGACCGCCGCGATCTGTGCTCCCGAGACGGAGTGCGCCTTCATGAAGCCCTTGTACTCAGCCGCGAACGCGAGGGCGAAGTCAGTCATCCGTGGAAACTCAGCAGCCATGTTCACAGCTTGGCATATGCGCTATCCGCTTTGCAATTGCGAAGATCGCCTTGCATCCACCGCTTCGGGTATGCAAAGCTTCGGATATGCGAAGCACTCAGGAAGCGGCGACGGTGGCGATTCGGCTGCACCTCGCGGCACGAAACACGACCCAGACGTGGCTTGCCACCAAGCTGCACCGATCCGTGTTCTGGATCGGGCGCCGGATGTCAGGCGAGGTGAGCTTCGATTCCAACGATCTCGATGAGATCGCGGAGGCCTTCGGCGTCTCGGTTCCTGAGCTGCTCAGTGCCGCCGACGCGGTCAAGGTGCCCGAGGCGGTGGCGTCGTGAGCGCGTTCGATGTTCGTCTGGCGATGCGCTTCGAGGTCGTCCTGAAGCACGTCGCTGGGACGGGAGTGACGGTCCTCGCCCTTGCGGCTGACGAAGACGATGCGGCGCTCATCGCGAGGGCGTTCGAGAAGGGCTACGGCAAGGGCTTCGTTTCGTTCCGTGAGGTGGCGTCGTGAGTGCAGCGAATGTCACACCGATCCGTCCGGTTTCCTCGGATCGTCGGCCGGAGTGGATGACGGAGGACGAGGTGTCGGAGTACCTCAAGATCTCGGTCGAGACGCTGCGGGACTGGCGGCGGACGGATGCCGTGAAGGTGCTGCCGTTCCATCGGATCGGCCGCCTCGTGCGGTACGAGCGCTCAGAGGTTGACGAGATCGTTCTCGCTGGTCGAGTCGGGGTGTCGTCGTGACCGTCCGCCGTGTCGTCGTTGCGATCGTCATCGTCGCGATCGCCGCTGTATCGGCGCCTGCCGCGGTGGAGCCCGGTGTGAACTCCGCGGATCTGATCTGCATTCTCGCGCCGTTCGCGCTGCTCGCCGTGTTCATGCGGCGTCCGAAGACCCCCGTCGAGGTCCGGGTCCTGAACACCCAGACGAAGGGCCAGGACCTCGACGGGTTCGACCAGGAAGGAATGGACCGATGACCGACAGCATCGCCCGCCCCACGATCTCGTTGGAGGTCGCGCGACACACGCTCGGCTTCCTAGGAGACCCGAACTACGGCCTCGACGGCGGGTTCTTCTTCAACCAGCTCATGCGCCTGATCGACGCAGGGGATGCGGTGAATCGAGAGAAGCTGCGGAACGAGTTCCCCCAGGAGGTGCACGCGCTGTTGTCGGCGCGTCGCCTGGGTGTGGAGTTCCTGCGAGCGATCGTGAAGGCCGATCTCGACGGGCGTGAGCGAGGTCTCGACTTCGCCGCCGTCGACGTTCCGGGTTTCGAGGGGACCGTCGACGCGCTTGGCGAGCTCGGTGTGAAGGTGGCGACGTCGTGAGCGGCGTGACCGTCGTCTGCCGGGACTGGGTCGGGTCGGACACGAAGGGCCACATCTGCGGTCAGCCCGTCGCCGACGGCATCAAGCGCTGCGCGAAGCATCAGGCCGCTGAGATCGCTCGGGTGACGAAGGCGCTGCAGGCGGATCGTGAGCGCGCTGCGCGTGCTGACGCGTCATGGCGGGCGCGGAACGCCGCGAAGGTGCCGGGGTGGCGTGTGCAGCTCGAGCGAGCGGAGGCTGAGTACGCGCGCCGCACCCAGTCTGTGGTGACTGACCGTGCAGCGGTTGGCGGTTCGATGCACCCCTCGATCGTGCGCGCGCAGCGGTCGTCGCTGTCCGACTCGAACGTGGCCCGTGTGGTCGAGCTCGAGCGGATCATCAAGCGGCTGAAGGCGGACCTTGCCCGGATGAAGGGTGCGCAGTCGTGACCTCCCGGCTGAAGGTCCGCGCCCCTCACCTGGGCGAGTCTCGTCCGGTGCCCGCGCGGCGTGCCGTGGGCGGCCCTGTGCGGCTTGTGGTGGTCGCAGATGTACGTGAGCGTGCCGCGTTCATCGCAGCGACGGGAGCGGGCGTCCTGGCGGTCGTGCTGGCTGTGGTGGGGGCGGTGGTCCTGTGGCTGAGCTGATCGTGCATTCGCGGCGTGGTGAGCCGGCGGTGCGTGTCGAGACGCGGGAGGAGGCCGAGCGGTATCAGGCGATCCTCGGCGGGGAGATCACGGGCGGTGAGCAGTCGTGACTGTGGTGGTGGGGATCGATCCGAGCCTGACCATCACAGGTTGCGCGCGCGTCGACCTTGGTGTCGGCGCGGACGGGCAGACCGAGGCTGTGCGGTGGGAGACGTGGCGTGGCCGCGCCGGTCGCCCCGACGTCGAGACGCCGATGACGAACCGGCGCCGCATCCGCGTCATGCTCCGCGAGGTGCTGTCGATCATGCCTTCGTCGTTCGATCTCGCAGTGGTCGAGGGCCCGGCGATGGGGGCGAAGTACACGCCGCTCGCTGACGAACGATCGGGCCTGCGGTGGATGCTCATCGATCAGATCGCGGCGCGCGGACCGGTCGTGATCGTGTCGCCGTCGTCGCGGCAGGTCCTCGCTCACAGTGAGCCGATCCCGCGGGCGACGACGCCGGCGCGTCGTAAAGCGCTTGTGCTCGAGTCGGTGCGCTCGCTCGTCCCGGACGCGCACGTCCCGGACCACAACGTCGCTGACGCGGTCGCTCTTGCGGCTGCGGGAGCGCATCGCCTGGGGCTTCCGATGCCCTACACGGCGAAGCAGTACAGGGCGCACGCGGTGGTCGCGTGGCCCGCGGAGACGGCCGCCGCGTCGGCGGCCCGGAAGGGATGAGGAACCCATGACTGAGATCAAGCCCACGTCGTTCAAGAACGGCGTGCCGAAGGCCGAACGCAACGGCCTGTTCGGTACGGAGGAGCGGCTCATCGAGCTCGCGAAGGAGGGGAAGCCGCTGCTTGCTGTCGTGCAGTACTCGTTCCCCCGTGTGATGCACGACGAGATCGCCGACGAGACGTACCCGGTCGCGCAGATCGATCACATCGAGCCGCTGTTCGAAGCGAAGCCGTCCGCCGCGGCCGACAAGCTCCGCGCCGCTGCGTACAAGGCGCGAACGGGCGAGAACGCGCTCGATCTGGGCGACTTCGACGACGACTCGCGAGGTGAGGCGTGATGCGCGCGCGTCACTACGCCGCGCCGCGGCCGGTGGTTGCCGAGCGGCTCCGCATCGAGGGGCGTCTGCGTCCGTCGGCGCGGGAGCTGTTCCCGGCGAATGTCGAGCGGCTCATGGCGTCCCGCCCGGTGATCGGGGAGCGGGTGGTCGTCCCGCGCGGTGCGAAGCCTGACGACAAGGGCGTGATCCGCAAGTCCACGGTCCCGGTGTACGGGCCGCCGACGTTCCGCAACGTCATCAACGAGAACGGGGAGCACGTCTGATGGACACCATCATCGAGCCGCCTCCGGTCGTGTCCGGCCGGTTCGTGCAGGAGATGAACGAGGACGAGTACCACGCGCACCCGGCGTTGTCGCAGACGGGCATGAAGTACCTGTTGCGGTCGGCTCGTCACTACCGAGCGATGCGGTCCGCGAACCGTGCGAAGCCGGAGTTCGAGGTCGGGCACGCCGCGCACGCGATGATCCTCGGTGTCGGCGCCCCTGTCGTTGAGATCCCGGCGCGGATGCTGTCGGTCGACGGTGGGATCCGGACGACGGTGGCGAAGGAGTTCGTCGCGAACGCGCAGGCGGAGGGGAAGACCCCGTTGAAGCCGCAGGTGTTCGCTGCGGTGCGGACGATGGCGGATGCCGTGCTGATGAACGTGAAGGCGCGCCCGCTGCTCGAGGCTCCGGGGTTCACGGAGGCATCGCTGTTCGCCGACGACCCGCACACCGGCGTGAGCCTGCGCGGCCGGCTGGACCGGCTCTCGCTCGTCGACGACGTGTGGACCCCGGTTGATGTGAAGTCGACGACGGACGTGCAGCTCAGGAAGCTGATCAACGCGATCGTCGACTTCGGGTACGACATCCAGTCGTTCACGTACGAGGAGCTGCTGCGCCTGGTGTTCGGGATCGAGCCGGCGCCGATGCACTTCATCTTCGTCGAGAAGACCTTCCCTCACGAGGTGCGCGTCGTGCGCATGGGCGACCCGGCCTGGCAGGTCGGCGGTGAGGCGAAGATGCGCGCCGCGATCGACCTTTTCGCGTGGTGCCAGGAGCGGGGCGAGTGGCCCGGTGACGACGACGACGGCGGCCCCGTCGCGGATCTGCAGGCGCCTGGCTGGTACCGGGCTCAGGTCGAGGAGGTCGCCGCGTGACCGGGGCGCTCGCAACCCTCCCGACGTCGACGGATCAGACACAGTGGACCGACGACGAGCGTGCCGTGGTCGAGGCGGCCGGGCTGGTCTTCACGCACACGTACGGGCAGAACTCGGGGCAGAAGGTCCTCGCGTCTCGCGCAGTGGTGGCGAAGTTCTTCCACACCGTCGAGCGCACGGGACTCGATCCGCTTGCGAAGCAGATCTACTGCATCGGCCGCGCTGGACGTGATGGCGTCGAATGGGCGATCCAGACAGGGATCGATGGCTTCCGGCTGATCGCCGAGCGCTCGGGCCAGTACGCGGGTCAGGACCCGGCGGAGTGGCTCACGGCGAGCGGCGAGTGGGTCGACGTGTTCGTGAAGGCGCTGCACGGCGATCACCCACTCGCTGCCCGCGTCGCGGTGTACCGGCATGACTGGCAGCGTCCCGCGGTCGGAATCGCGACCTGGGACGAGTACGTCCAGACGAAGAGCAACGGGGAGCTGACCGCGATGTGGAAGCAGCGCGGACCGGGGCAGCTCGCGAAGTGCGCTGAGGCGCTCGCCCTGCGGAAGGCGTGCCCCCAGGACCTCTCCGGGCTCTACACGGATGACGAGATGGGATCGTCGGTCCCGCTCGACGGCGAGGAGCGCCAGGCGCCGGCGCGTCAGCCTCGTGTGCTGTCCACTGTGGCGTCCCGTGCGCGCACTGCGGCAGCCGCTGAGGCAGCCGCGCCCGAGGAGGCTGCGGACGCGTCCAGCGAGCCCACACGGTCGGACGAGGCAGAACCCGACGTGGTGACGCTCAACACCTGCGCACGGTGCGGGCAGGACGAGGAGATCGAACCCGGCGGGATCTGCCCGACGTGCGAGGAAGAGGTCGAAGCGGAGATCGCCGCGCAGAACGAGGAGGCGCAGCCGTGACCGCCGTCCTCGTCGCGACGCGAGCCGATCGTGTGGCACCCGGTGACCGGATCGACAGCGTCGGCGCGGCGCGCACGGTGACGTCCGTGACGTCGGGCGCGAACCGGCAGATCTACATCGCGACCGTGAGCGAGGGCGGCGCTCCCGTCGTCGTAGAACGTGACCCTGACGAAACCGTGTCGGTGTGGAGGGACCAGTGAGCGACCTCGACGTCCAGCAGGAGACCGACATCGTCTGGCCGAACGGTGAGCTTGTGACCGTCTCGTCGATCGACGCCTGGTCGGAGCATGCGCGCACGTCGGTGACGCCGGCGCAGATCGCCGATGACGGGCAGCTCCGCGGCCCCGATTGGGTGATCCGTGAGCTCGACCTGATCTCCCACATGGCGGGGCAGATGGTCGTCGTGGTGAAGAACGCCGGTGCGCTGCGGCGGGTGCGGTCACGGGCGTTGAAGCGGGCGCGCGCCGCGGCGCGCGGCCGTCACGCCGAGCTGAAGGGCACAGCGCAGACCGCGGCGGTCGACCTCGACGTCGTCGACGAGCAGGCGGAGTACGACGAGGCCGCGATCGCGGAGGAGTACGCGCGGCATATCGCGGACCTCGTCGCGGAGCGGAAGTCGACGGTGCAGACGATGAGCCGACAGGTGGAGATCTTGTACCGCGACGCCGCGAGGGGGCTGTGATGTTCGCCAGCAAGACGCCCCGCGACCTCAACCACGACGCCCACCCGTGGGCGCACACGGCGTGCGGTTACGAGTGGTGCGATGACTTCGGCGGTCGGTTCTCGTTCAACAACGGCACCGGCAACGAGTTCTCGCCCCGCCGCGAGTTCGATCACGTCCAGCACAATGAGCCGAACCCGATCCTCGTGCGATTCCGCAAATGGATCGAGGGTGAAGAGCTCGCTGACCCGCACTGGGTCGATCAGTGGATCGTCGCGCTTGATCAGCTTGATGCGTTCGGCGGGTTCGTCGAGTGGGACGAGCCCAGCAGCCCGTTCCACGTGCTCACCACGGCGTCGCCGGAGCAGATCGCCCACGCGCGGCGCGTATTCAACCTCCTGGTGGTGAGCTGATGGGCGCCGGTGACTTCACCCCGGCGATCGTCCGGAAGGCGTTCTTCGATCGGGAACGCGAGGCGTGCTTCGTCTGCCGGCGCGGGCTCCGCTGGGAAGGCCGCGGCGTCGAGTGGTCCGCGCACCACCGGAAGCCGCGCGGCGCCGGCGGGACGTCGGACCCGCGCATCGGGTCGATCGCGAACCTCCTGATCGTGTGCGGGTCGGGCACCACGGGATGCCACGGCCGGATTGAACGGAACCGCGAGATCGCGCTGCGGGTGGGGCTCCTGATCCCCACGAACGCGACCACAGAGACTTTCGCGCCCGCAGCTGTGCGGGTGCGCCGACTGGACAAGACGTGGTGGCTGCTCACGGAGAGCGGCCGCGCCGTCGAGGTAGAGGAAGGAATACCGCAGTGAGCGAGCAAGGCGTGCCGATCGAGGAGGCGACGGCGAAGGACTTCATGCAGGTCCGAGCGGCGCTCGTGCGGCGCCTGGGCGGCGCGAACGAGGCGCTCGTCTGGACGCGGATCGACTGGCGGGCAGACTCTGCGAAGGTCGCTCATCAGACGCAGGATGGCACGCACTGGTGGGCCGCGACGCATGGGGAGATCGCGGATGAGACGGGCCTGTCGGCGGAGCAGGTGCGACGCGCGATCGAGAAGTTGGTCGTCCGTGGTTTCCTCCGCGAGGACGCTCATCACGGGTTTGATCGTCGGAAGAGTTACGCCCCGATCTACGCCCATCTGGCGGATTCGCCAAATGGCGAGATCGCCAGATCGAAGCGGCGAAATCGCCAGATGGAACTGGCGGATTCGCCAGATGGCTCCTCTTCTATAGAGAGACAAGAACGAGACGTAGAAGACAGCGATTCGAAGGCCGATCTCGCTCTCTTCGAAGCCCCATCGATCGTGGTCTCGGGGCCGTCGTTCGATGACTTCTGGGCGGTGTGGCCGAAGAAGGTTGCCAAGCCGGATGCGCAGCGCGCGTGGGCCAAGGCGGTGAAGCAGACGCCTGCGACGCAGATCGTCGATGCGGCTGTCGCGTACCGCGACAACCCCGGCCGCCCTGAGAGGCAGTTCATCCCGTACCCCGCGACGTGGCTGAACCGCGAGGGGTGGAATGATGAGCTCCCCTCGAGGGCCTCGGCGCCGATGGATCGTGCTCGGGATGTCCTCGACCTGGGTCGTCAGATGGCCGCTGAACGGGCGGCGTCATGAACGTTGAGCAGATCACCGCGCTGCTGATGCGGATGCAGATCATCGACCAGCGTCCGGTCGACCGGGCCGTTGTCCTCGAGTGGGAGGCGGATCTCGTCGGCGTCGACGACTTCGCGGCTGCGATGGAAGCGATCACGATGCACCGGTCCGAGTCGGCTGCACGACTGATGCCGTTCCACATTCGTCAGGGCGTCGAGCGGATCCATGCAGCTGCTCTGCCACGCGAGGACGAGTGGGGGAACCGGCTGGAACCCGACCGCGTCGCCGTGGCCGCACTTGAACGGCTCGGCCGCGTGCCTCGGGAGGTGACGGCATGAGCGTCGTGGTCGCGTTCGCGGACATCGCGCAGCTCAGGCCGTTCGATCCGATCTCGTTCGAGAGCCCGCTTGGCAGCGTCTCCGGGTACGTCTCCGAGGTCGTGCCCGGAGAGCACGTCTCCATCATGACCGGCGGCAGTCAGGCCACTACTCGGATCACTGCTGAGTCCTGCGAGCACGGCGTGCTCACGATCCCGGAGGTGGCGTCGTGAGGGCGCTGTTCGAGTCGGTCTGCGGTGACTGCGACGAGAAGATCCGAACGGGTGAGGAGATCGCCCGCACGGATCGCGGCGCGTGGGCGCACGTGGTGTGCCCGCCGTCGAAGCTCGACCTTCAGCGGCCTGTGTGCACGGTGTGCTTCACGGAGATCTCGGTGTCCGGTGCGTGCATGTGCGGGGCAGCGTCATGAGCGAGAACGACGACGCTTACGCGGACGCGGCTCCGGCGCCCGTGTCGACGGGTGCGCTGCACGAGCGGTTCGTACTCGGCGCTGTCATGTCGGATCCGAGGGTGCTGCGGGACGTGCAGGCCGAGGTGGTTCCGTCGGACTTCGAGGATCTCCGTCTCGCCGCGATCTACCGGGGCATCATTGGGATGGTCGCGGCGGGGGAGGGCGTCGACTACCTCTCCGTCTACGACCATCTCCGCGACTGGGACGTCCGCGGCGCCGGGTACGACATCACCGACCTGGCCCGGTGGGTGCAGGAAGTCCCGACGACAGCGAACGTCGGGTTCTACGCCCGCCAGGTCCGTGAACGCGCGCTCGCCCGATCACTCGCCACCGTCGGCCGATCGTTGACGGACGCGACCGAGCCCGGCGTGGTCCTCCAGGACGCGATCACCCGACTGACCGAGATCCGCGACCGCGACACGCACACCTCGACGCCGGCGCGCACCCTGCGGGAGATCCTCGCCGTGCCGGAGGAGGAGGACACGTACGACTGGGTGATCCCCGACGTCGTGGAACGCCGCGACCGGCTCATGCTGACGGCTGGTGAGGGTGTCGGGAAGTCGGTGATGCTCCGGCAGCTCGCGGTGCTCCCCGCCGCTGGCATCCACCCGTTCACGTTCGGCATCGTGGAACCGATCCGTGCGCTCGTCGTCGACGTGGAGAACAGTGAACGGCAGTGGCGGCGTGCGATCCGCCGCATGGCCGACGAGGCCGCGATGCGCGGCCGCCGCGACCCCCGTGATCACGTCGCTGTCGAGTTCCTCCCGAAGTCGGACATCACGCAGGCGCAGATCCTCGGAGGCATCCACCGCCGCATCGACGAAGTGCAACCCGACCTCGTCGTCGTCGGGCCCCTGTACCGGCTGGCGCCGGCGATGAAGGACGAGGAAGACGCCGCACCCGTGCTTGAGGCGCTCGACTCCATCCGGGAGCGGGGTGTCGCGATGCTCATCGAAGCGCACGCCGGTCACGAGACGTCTCGCAGCGGTATCCGCAATCTGCGGCCCCGCGGGTCGTCCGCGCTCCTCGGATGGCCGGAGTTCGGGCTGGGTCTGCAGAAGGACAAGGAGACCTCGTCGTACGGCGGGTTCCAGAAGTACTCGCTCGTCAGGTGGCGAGGAGACCGAGACGCGCGCCCGTTCCCGGCGAAGTTCGTGCGCGGGCAGACGTGGCCGTGGGAACCGCTCGCTGGCTACTGAGAAGGAAGGGATGAGGGATATGGCACAGGGAAGCAAGGGGCGTCGTCTGATCGATGCGGTCGACGACCTCGTGGGGGAGCTGCGGACAGCGAACGCGCTCGCAGCGCTCACGTTGGGCGCGGCGGCGCTCGACCACGACACGAAGGGTGAGCAGTCGCCCACAGTGTCGACGGCGGAACGCGCGGTGACACGGAACACGCTGCGGAAGGCGGCCCGCGTGGGCCTTGGCATCGAGGAGGCGTCCCGTGGCAATTGAGGAGCAGCAGACCATCACCCTCGCGAGCACGGAGGTCAGCGATGCCTATCAGGTGGAGCTCACCGTGCGGGACTCGCTGAGCGGCACGGTGGCGACGGTATCGCTGTCGTGGTCGCAGACGCAGGACCTCGTCGACGAGCTGCTGAAGACGAACGCGGATGCCGTGTCGGCGTTCTGGGAAGACCGGGCGCAGCAGTCGGGCGTGGTCCATGCGTTCGATCAGGGCGTGCCTCGCTGCCCGGAATGCGTGGCGGGGAAGTGCCGCAACTGCGACGGGACGGCATGGGATGGCGCGGTCGACAAGCTCACCCAATGCGGGTGCGCGCACGGGCCGGTGGCAGCATGAGCGCCTGGCCCGACACGATGAACGTTGCCCCGATCCGGGAGTGGCCGGGCGAGCTCACCCGCTCGCGGAAGTCGTCGCCGTTCCGTGCGGGGCTGAGCGACACGCTCGACGTGCTCGACCGGGAGATCTGGCAGCTCACCGACACGCGCACGCAGCGCGAGTCTGCCGAGTTGCTGATCGCGATCCCTGCCGGCGACCTGTGGCGCCTCGACGGCAAGCCGCGCGCGCACGCCGTCGCTGAGCACCCGGGCGTGATCTTCTCGCTCGACTCGAAGCACGGCCCCTTGTCGTACCCGTGCGACACCTTCGACCGCTGGCAGGACAACCTGCGCGCAATCGCCCTCGCCCTCGAGGCGCTGCGGAAGGTCGACCGTTACGGCGTCACGAAGCGGGGCGAGCAGTACCGCGGGTTCTTGGCGATCGAGGCGACCTCGGCTCCGGCGGGATTCGCGACCGCAGACGACGCTCTCGCGTTCCTCGGGAAGTTCACGGGTCTCGGGCTCGCTGAGATGAAGTCGATCGTCGGTGCACCGGCTCGCGCGCTCCGGCGGGCGCAGCGGGAAACGCATCCAGACGCCGGCGGTGACGCGGCGACGTTCCAGCGGGTGTCGCTCGCTGAGGCGAAGCTGCGCGAAGAGGGGCTGCTGTGAGCGCCGCGATCATCGTGTGGACGAAACCGTCGTGCCAGCAGTGCCGCATGGTGAAGTACCGCCTCGACGTCGCTGGGGTTCCGTTCGAGGAGCGTGACCTCACTGCACCGGAGAACACGAAAGACCTCGCCCACTTCGCCGGCATCGGCTACCGATCCGCACCGATCACCGAGTACGGCGACATCGCCGTGCCGGGGTTTGTGCCCTCAGAGATCGACCGCATCGTCGAGGCGTGGCGCGTCCGGCAAGGGGTCGCGTCGTGAGCGTCCCGTTGCTGACGCCGCTCGACTCGCCGATCTTCGACGAGGACGTCATCGCTGGGCTGGATGAGCACTTCGATGAGGTTCCCCGTTGCGAGGCGCCGAAGGGCTGCGATAAGCCCGCGACCCACCGACTGGTGATCGTGTGCCCGTGCCGCCGGTGGTCGCGCTGCGGATGCACGGTGCACGTGGCGACGTCGCTGGGCTACCTCGCCACGATGAGCCCGCGCTGCGGACTCTGCCACGCCACGGTCGTCGACTTCTGGACGGTGCCGCTGTGAGCGCCGGCCCGATCGCGCAGGAACGCCAGGCGCACGCGACGCCCCGCGTGTCGACGACCGCGAAGGACCGGATCTGCGCGCAAGGCACGTCCGCCGGCGGCACCGCGGGACGGTCGTACTGCGGCCGCAGCTCAGCGAAGCGCGCGACGTCGTGGGTTGCGGTCACGTGCGCCGACTGTCGGGCCGCGCGCGCAGCTGACGAGGCGGTGCGCTGATGCCGCTCTCCTTCCCACCCCTCCGACACGTCCTCGTCGACGGCGTCACGAAGTGGCAAGCCACGTGCCGCACCTGCGGACAGGACGTCTGCAGTCGCCCCCAGGTCGTGAAGGCCGCCGTCGACGAGATGCGCCGAGCCCACGGACCCGAGAAGACCTGCACGAGAGGAGAACGCTGATGGCCGGGAAGCCCCGCACCTGCACAGTCGACGGATGCACCGACACGACCGTCGCGCGCCGCCTTTGCCGGAAGCACTACCAGGCGGCCATGAAGGCCGGCACCCTCGACCAGCACGCGAAGCTCCCGCCGCGCGTGAAGAACCCGAAGATCTGCCCACCAGATCACCGCCACGGCGAAGTCGGCACCTGCTACGTCCACCACCAGTGCCGCTGCGACGACTGCGTGACATCCCAGACGAAGCGGAACTACCGCCGGCTGCAGCTGAAGGCGTACGGCCGCTACGACACCGGCCTCGTCGACGCCGATCCCGTGCGTGAGCACCTGATCATGCTCGGCGAGTTCGGCCTCGGCTATAAGCGCGTCGCCTCGATCGCCGGCCTCGGCATCACGCCCGTGCGGAACGTGATCTGGGGGCGCCAGGATCCCGGCCCGCGGAAGGGCGAGATGCAGAAGCGCATCAAGCGTGAGACCGCCGAAGCGATCCTCTCCGTCAAGCCCGACATCTCCCTGCTCGCAGGGGGCGCCAGGATCCCGGCCCGCGGAACACACCGCCGGATGCAGGCGCTCGTCGCACGCGGATGGTCGCAGTCGAAGCTCACTGACCGTCTCGGCGTCGAGCGCAGCAACTTCGGCGTCATGATGACCCGCGAGCACGTCACCGCAGACCTCCACCGGCGCGCTGAGCGCCTCTTCGAGGAGCTGTGGGATCAGCTGCCACCGAACGAGGAGTGGCGCGACAAGATCGCCTACACCCGCACGGTGGCGTACGCGAAGCAGCGCCGATGGCTGCCGCCCCTTGCGTGGGACGACATCGACAACGACGTCGATCCGCCCGTCCCCGACGACGAGGAGGGCGGCCTCGACGACATGGCCGTCGAGCTCGCGATCGCCGGCGAGCGTGTCCGGCTGACACCGGCGGAGCGCCGCGAGTGCGTGACCCGCCTTCACGCCGCCCGATGGTCCGACGGTCGGATCGCGGAGACCATCCACTGCGACGTGAAGACCGTTGGCCGCATCCGCGACGAGCTGGGCCTCGCCGCTTTCGACCAGACCGAACTCCGACAGCGAGGAGCAGCATGAGAGCCCTGACCGTTCGACAGCCCGCAGCGTGGGCGATCATCTATGCCGGGAAGGATGTCGAGAACCGCACCCGCAGCCTCGGCCCGTACCGCGGTCCAGTCGCGATCGTGGCCGGCCGCGAGATCCTCGATGAAGACCACCCGTTCTGGGAGCACCCGCTGTACCGCGCAGCGGTCTCACGCGAGACCGCATGGGTGCGGGATCGCCTCGACGTGCGCGGCGCGGTCCTCGGGCTGGTCGACCTCGTTGACATGCACAGCGCCAGTGTCATCCGCGGGTGCGGCTACCTCCGCCATGACTGCCCCGAGCACGGCACTTGTCGCGATCATTGCTCGCCGTGGGCAGAGGGGCCGGCGCCGCGCGGCGGATGGATGCAGCACCTGGTGCTCGCGAACCCGCGCCCGCTCGTCGAGCCCCTCCCGCACACGGGCGCGCTCGGCCTCCGCCGCCTCGACGACGCGACGATCGCGCGCATCGAGGAGGAGATCGCATGACCATCGAAGATCTCCGCGCCACCGTCGACGACTTCCGCGGCATGATCGCCGGGAAGCCCGACGCCGGCTACGCGCTCACCAACGGTGACATCCTCGATCTGCTCAGCGAGCTCGTCACCCGTAGGGACGCCGACGCCGTCATCCGCGGCATCCATGACCCCGTCGACGCCCTCCACCTCCCGTCTGGTCGACGGATGCGCGTGTGCGCGGGGTGCGGCGCCGACGACGGCAATTGGCAGCCGTGGCCGTGCCCGACGATCGGCGCGCTTGAGGCGGTGAACCGATGACGATCCCTCTCGACGCGATCGACCCCGATGCCGCCTACCAGCAGTGGGTCGAACGGTTCCTCTGGCACGTCGACCAGCTCCCCGCTGTGGTCGAGGTCACCGGCACGATCGTCGTCGCCGCCCGCGGCATACGCGCCGCGCCTCTCCGAGAGCGACTGTCCGGCGGTGGCTACATCGACAACATGCCCATCGTCGACGGTCCCGAGGCTCGCAACGGACGCGCCGTATGGGACGCGACCCGCGCGTACATCACCCGAGCGAGCAGCCACCTCGGCATCGAAGGACCTCAGCTTCCGGGCACGCTCCCTGACGACGTCGAGCTGGCGCGGGAGTGGGCGTACGCCGCGAACGGGTGGCTCGCCTCGGTCGTACCGCACATCCTCGCGTGGCCGGATCTCGACGAGCTGGAGGCGGCCCTGTTCCGCCTGATCCGCCGTGCGCGGGCCCGCCTCCACACGGGCACCGTCCGCCGTGCACGACCGGAACGCTGCCGCACATGCGGGCAGGAGGCTGTGCTCGTCGACTGGGTCGACGGTGTCGGCGGCGGCGCGGTACTCACCAAGGCCTGCACGGTCTGCGGCCAGATCTACACCGAAGGAGAAACAGCCTGATGACCCGCTGCCGATGCATCAAGCCGGCATCAGAGCTATGACGACGGCACTCGCCCCGATCACGGCGACGAGAGAGCTCACCAGACCGAACCAGGTGCGCCAGCTGCGCTTGCCTAACCTCCACCTCGATGTCGGCGGCTCGTCAGGTGCCGCGGAGATCGCCATCGCTGCGCACGCCCCAATCAGGGCGACGAACGCCGCGATCTGCGCGGGCAACAGGTCTGCGAGACCACTGAGGTTCCACACGAACGCGGTAGCAAGCACAACGAACGCGAGCAGCAACGCGGTTGCGAACATCACAAGCCAATAGATCGAATCCCGGAATGCCTTCCCGTCGATCCTGTCGCCGCCGCCATCCACGCGACCGCCCGAAGCATCATCCATAGCCCGTCACCGTAGCGGAAAGCACGAACCACCCATGACCCAGCTGACCTACCGGGAAGCCGCGAAACGCGTCGGCCGGTCACGCCGCGCGATCCGGTATTGGCGGCAGGCCGGCATGCCGATGACATGGGAGACACGCGAAGGGCAACGAGTCCGCGTCGTCGACGAACAGGTGCTCCTCTCCTGGTGGCGTCAACGCCTCCAAAACGACCCCGCACACCAGTACCGGCTCCGCGCCCTGTTCGCCGCGCAGGAGACCGCACACGGCGCGACACGCCCGAATGTCAACGTGCTTGACCGGTGAGTGGTTTCCGCCCCTAACGTCAGAGTCGGCAAGGTGTCGCGGAGAGGCGAGCACCACTCGCCCAGCCGGTCGACAAGACCCTCACCCTCATCCCGAGGAACGTCGACCGGCAGCGACCCCTCCAACCCTCGACCCCCGCAAGACGGCCCCGAACGAGCGCGCCAACGCTCGCCGGGGCCTAACCCACCATCGATCGGACTCGATTGGAGGGCTGCAGTGGACGATACCCACGAGCCCCGACACCCAGCGTTCTACGCCACCAACCGCCGCAACATTGACCAGCTGCATGCCGACCGTGACCGCGCCGGCCTCCAACAGCTGATCGACACGCTGCAAGACGCGACCGGGTGGCGTGCGCACGACGCCGCCGACCTGATCACCGAAGCGACGGCCGCGATCGCGAGCATCGACGCCACCTCGCCCCGCACCCTCCACCCCGGGGACCCGGGCATCCGCGTCGGCGACATCCTCGAGTACGACATCCACGGCGAACTCCGCTCCGCAATCGTGCTCATCGTGACCGACTGCCTCGCAGTCACCCACCTCGGCGACGAGATCCCGCTGAGCTGAAACCATCCCGGCCGGGCGTTGAGCCCACCATGCACCGCAGACCTGTCGGGGTCGCGTGCCGCTCCGCCCGGCCGGGATGCCAGACCACCACCGAAGGGACGGCCATGGCAGCTACCGGGAACCTCACGGCACGAGTCCTCGTGCAGATCGGCGACTCCGAACCCCAGCAGGTCGCCGAGGTCCTCGTGCCCGTGTCCGTCACCATCAGCCGCGACGGCCTGTCCGGCAGCGTCCGCGGTACCGTCGCCCTCGACGACGCGAAGATCTGGGGCGACGTCGCCACCGCCCTGCACGCCGCAGCAGATCGCATCGCGAAACTCTGACCATGGCCGGCGCCCGCACCAACACCCGCCGGATGCACCGGCTCCGCGACGAGTTCTTCGACGACGGCCGCCGCTACGACGATGACCCCGCCACCCGGCAGCTGTCGGTCTGCTGGATTTGCAAGGGCCGCATCGACTACACCGCGGGCGCCGGCACCACACCCGACTCCCACCACCTGGACCACCGGCTCCCGGTCAGCACGCACCCCGAGCTGCAGGAAGACCCCGACAACTTCGAACACGCACACAAGGCCTGCAACCAGGAGCGTGGCACCGCAGCACCCACCGCCGGGCTCGGCGAGGAGATGCCGCCCTGGTGGTGATCAGTCGCGGCTGATCGTCTTCTTGGCGTTCGCGTACTTCCCACCCACGACGGCATCCGCCATCGCCCGGCAGTCGTCCTCGTTGTTGTACCCCTGACCGCCGTCCGTCGCGATCACATTCCCGTTGTCAGCCTTCAGCTGCCACGCCCACTTGCCATCAGCCCGCTTGTAGATCCGTCGAGTTGCCACGCTGCACTCCCATCGGTTCGGTGTGACGCCGAGGGTACACGGACACCACGACGCAGAGGGAGAGCCCATGAACCGCTACGCCGCGCACGGCATCCACCACGACGCCCTCACCGGCCGCCGCGTCCTCGTCATCACCCGCACCCAGACCGACGCACGAGACGCGCTCGAACAGATCGCCATGCACGCCGAACCACACGGCGCCCACATCCGCCGAGCCAACGGCCTCGAACGCATCACCTACGACGGCGCAGGGCGAGTGATCATCCGCTCCCGCCGAGGACACGGACACCGCGGCATCACCGCCGACACCATCTACCTCGACGAAGGCGTCGACCCCGAACTCACCATCGACCAAGCCGCATCCCTCATGGCATGCCTCGCCACCAGCCCCACCGGCGAACTCATCCGAGCCTGACCCCCAGAAAATCCACGGAGGGGCCCGAGGCGGACCACCTCCCGCGCGCTGGGTTCCTCTCTCCCCGGGCTGACGGCGGCCCCCCTTCGCGCGCTCGTGCGCGTCTGGCACCTGATTGGAGGCTGACGGTGGTCGATTCGGCGTCTGGGCGGCTCGTGGTGGCGGATTTCGCTGTTGACGACCTGGTGCTGTTTCACCGGAACCCTCGTCGCGGCGATGTGCGCGCGATCGCTGCGTCGCTGGAGCGTCACGGGCAGTATCGGCCGCTGGTCGTGAATGTCGGGTCGCTGACGGGGCGTCGGAACGAGATCCTTGCGGGGAATCACACGTTCTTGGCGGCGTGTGCGCTCGGCTGGGCGTCGGTGCAGGCGACGACGGTCGACGTCGACGACGAGACCGCTCACCGGATCGTGCTCGCGGATAATCGGCTCGCGGATCTCGGCGTGTACGACGACGAGGACCTCGCGGCCGCGATGGTCGCGGCGGGTGACCTCGAGGGGACCGGCTTCACGAGTTCGGACCTGGACGAGCTGCTCGCGCAGCTGTCGACGCCGGTGTCGCTGACAGACCCGGACGACGTGCCTGACCTGCCCGACGAGCGAGACGTGATCTCGCGCGCCGGTGACGTGTGGCAGCTCGGCCCGAATCGGCTGCTCGTCGGTTCGTCGGGAGAGCTCGACGCCGTGCGCGCCGCGGCCGCGGGTGCGGAGATCGCGTGCGTGTGGACCGACCCGCCGTACGGGGTGTCGTACGTCGGCGGCACGGGCCTGACAATCGCGAACGATGGTGCTGACGAGGCGGTCGCCGTGGCGGTCGCGTTCCTCGAGGTCGCCGCCGAACTGTGCCGGCCCGGCGCGCCGGTCTACGTCGCGCACTCGGACGTGCTCCGCGTCCCGCTGCAGGCGGCGATGGAGCGTCTCGGCATCCGGTACCGGCAGACGCTGATGTGGGTGAAGGACCGGTTCGTGCTGTCCCGTGCGGACTACCACTACCAGTCTGAGCCGATCGCTGAGGGCGAGGTCGACCGCGACTTCGAGCCGCTCGCCTACGGGTTCCTGCCCGGCGGTGAGGGACGTCTCGGTCGGGGCGGCGCGCACTGGCACGGCGACAACCGTTCGTCGACCGTCTTCGACGTGAAGCGGCCGACACGCTCGGCGGTGCATCCGACGATGAAGCCTGTCGAGCTCGTCGAGCGGATGCTCGTGAACTCGTGTGCTCCCGGCGGGTGGGTCCTCGACGGGTTCGCGGGATCCGGCTCCACGCTGATCGCCGCGCACCGGCTCGGGCGTCGCGCTGTGCTCGTCGAGCTCAGCCCGCGCTACGCGGATGTGATCTGCCGGCGCTGGCAGGAGCACACCGGCATCGTCCCTGTCCGCGACGGCGTCGAGGTCGACTTCCTGGAGGTCGCGTGTGTCTGAGGTCGACCCGCGGCGCGCGCTGAAGCTGTTCCTCGCGGCGGCGACGTACGAGGTCATCGCCGAGCAGCTCGACTGCACTGTCGACGAGGCGACGACGGCGGTTCAGGCGGCGATCGCGGCATCCCCGGTAGCGATGGACCAGAGCCCCGCGCGGATCCTGGAACTCGAACGGCTCGACGCTCTTCACCGCGCGGTCTGGGCGAAGGCGCTCCGCGGCGATGTCGCGGCGGTCGACCGGGTGCTCCGCATCCAGGAGGCACGTCAGCGGATGCTCGGCGAGCCGACCCGCGTCAAGGATGCGATCACCGATGCGCTCGAAGCGACGCTCAAGGAGCTGAAGACCCAAGCCGCGGACGGTGCGCTGATCGCCTCGCTGCGGCAGGTGGCGCGGCAGATCGATCACGCCGTCGCGAACGGGACCTCGCTCGAGGCGACGAAGGCGATGTACCTGCTCCCGCATCTGTGGAACGGGCTGCGGGAGCTCGGCGCGACGCCGGCGGCGCGCGCGGCGCTGCAGGCGTCCATGCCGGCACCCGACCCGGCGGCGGCCTCGGCGCCGAAGGAGGGCGGTCCGGTTGATCTCGACGACTTCAAGCACCGCCGACGCGGGGGAGCGAGCTGACTTCGAGGGACTGTTCGGATCGGAGACTCCGCGGCTGTGGACGCGCCCGCTGCGCGAGCTCACGCCGGAGACGTCGCTCGGCTTCGAGGTCATCGAGTTCGCTCTGCTGTTCCTCGGGATCGACCTGTACCCGTGGCAGAAGTGGCTGCTGATCCATGCGCTCGAGCTGAACCCTGACGGCACGTTCCGGTTCCGTCGCGTGATCGTGCTCGTGGCGCGCCAGAACGGGAAGAGTCTGCTCGCGGCGGTGCTCGCAGCGTGGTGGCTGTTCGTCGACTCCGACCGGTTCGAGGAGCGGCTCCCGCCGTTCCGGTTCAAGGTGCTCGGCACCGCGCAGAACCTCGACACCGCGCAGGACGTGTGGAACCTCACCGGCCGGTGGTGCGACAAGGAGAACGAGGAAGGCTGCGTGCCGGCGCTCGCACGCGCCGTCGCGAAGATCCAGCGGAAGAACGGCCAGCCCGGCATCTACCTCCGCAACGGCGCGCACTACGAGGTCCGCGCCGCATCCCGCAAGGGCGGCCGAGGGAAGACCGCGGCGCGGGTCCTGATGGACGAGATGCGCGAGCAGCAGACATGGGATGCGTGGGACTCGGTCGCGCAGACCACGAAGGCGATCTTCAACTCGCAGCTGTGGGGTATCTCGAACGCCGGCGACGTGCGTTCCGTCGTGCTCCGCAAGATGCGTGAGAACCTCATCGCCGACATCGAGGCGTGGCTCGCGCGAGGGATCGACGAGCTCGAGGCATACGCGAACGGCGAGCTGCAGGCGCCGACGTCGGCGCTGTTCGAATGGTCAGCGCCCGACGGGTGTGCGCTCGACGACGTCGATGCGATCCTTCAAGCGAACCCGAGCATCGGGCACGGCGAGATCACGATCGAGCAGTGCCTACAGGACGCCCGCGACATGCTCGAGGCGTCGTACCGCACCGAGGTGCTCTGCCAGTGGGTGACGTCGGCCGTCAACTCGTTCATCAGCCCGAAGGACTGGCGGCTCAGGCACACGCCGATCCCGGAGGTCAGCATCCGCCGCGGCGCGCGCACGGTGTGGGCCGTCGACACCGCAGCCGATCGTTCGATGTCGTGGGTCGGTGCCGCGGTCCGCACTGACTCCGGCCGCCCGTTCGCGACGGTGCGTCACCGGCGCGCCGGCATGATGTGGGTGCCTGACTACCTCGAGCAGCTCGCGATCGACTCGGGATGCTGGGAAGTCGCCGTCCAGGCGAAGGGATGCCCGGCGGTCGAGTTCATCGACGAGCTGGAGAAGCGCGGCTTCACCGTGCACAAGCTCGACGGCGGCCAGTTCGCGATCGCCACAGGCCGCATGCGCGACCGGGTTCGCGACGGGCAGCTCGTCGTGATCGAACAGCCCGACGTGGACCTCGCCGTCGAGGGCGGCGTGGTCACGCACTACGCCGAGAACCTCGCTTGGTCGCGCACCCGATCCCAGCCGGTGGACATCGCGGGCCTGGTGGCCATGACCGAGGCGCTCTACGCGCTCGAGGTCCTCGTGCCGCCCGACCCCGAATCGCCGCCGGCCCCGCCGCCCGTGGCGGAGACCGTGCGTCGCGACGACGTCGTGCCGGACGAGATGAACATCGCGCGCGTCGCGTTCTGACAGGAGGACCGCCCATGCTGCAGCTCAACGAGCAGGGTCTCTTCCAGCCCGTCGCCGTGGCCCCGGGTTCGCGCCCGGCTACCGTCGAGCGCGGCTACCAGTCGGCGCAGCTCCCCGGGTGGGGCATGTTCTCGGATGAGTCGCACGAGACGAACGCGGAGCTCGTGTGGCCGGCATCCCTCGAGGTGTACCACCGGATGCGGCGAGAGGACCCGCAGGTCGGGTCCGTGCTCCGTGCGGTGACGACCCCTATCCGACGCACACCCTGGATGATCGACCCAGCCGGCGCGCGCGGCGTCGTCGTCGAGCACGTCGCCAACAACCTCGGTCTGCCGATCAAGGGCCGCGGACCGCTGAGACTTCTCCGCACGCGGGGACGGTTCTCGTTCGAGGAGCACCTCCGGCACGCGCTCCTCGAGCTCGTGTACGGTCACTCGTTCTTCGAGCAGGTGTTCTTCGTGCAGGACGGCCTGGTCTACCTGCGGAAGCTCGGGTGGCGTCCGCCGCGGTCGATCTCCCGCATCGTCGTCGCCCGTGACGGCGGGCTCGAAGCGATCGAGCAGGAGGGGCTCTCCGGGTCCGACATCCGGATTCCCGTCGCGCGGCTCGTCGCGTACGTGAACGACCGGGAGGGTGCGAACTGGCTGGGCCAGTCGCTGCTGCGCACCGCCTACAAGATGTGGCTGCTGAAGGACCGCGGCCTCCGCACGCAGGCGCTGACCCTCGAACGCAACGGCCTCGGTGTGCCTGTGTACGAGGGCGCGGAGATGCCCGAGGCAGTCGCGAAGAGCCCGACTGAGCGGGACCGCTGGCAGACATCAGAACGTGACGCCGGCCTGAGGGTCGCGAAGGAGTTCCGCGCCGGTGACGGTGCGGGAGCGTCGATCCCGCACTCGGCGAGCCTGACGCTGAAGGGCGTCGACGGCCGGCTGCCCGACACCGACAAGCCGATCCGGTACTACGACGAGCAGATCGCGCGCAGCATGCTCGCGAACTTCCTCAACCTCGGCGGCGACAGCTCGAAGGGCTCCTACGCGCTCGGCGCGACGTTCGAGGACTTCTTCACCGGATCGCTCAACGCCCTGTCGCTGCAGGTTGCGGACGTCATGCAGCAGCACGTCGTCGAGGACCTCGTCGACTGGAACTGGGGCGAGGCGGAACCCGCGCCGCGCATCGTGCCCGCCGTGATCGGTGAGGACCAGGCCATCACCCCCGAAGGTCTCGGCCAGCTGATCGACGCCGGCGTTGTGATCCCGGATGCCGTGCTCGAGGAAGCGACCCGCTCCCGCTACCGGCTGCCCGCGAAGGACGAGAAAACCGCTCGGGTCGCACCGACCACCATCCCGGCCGCCGCGCCGGCCGCACCCGAGGAGGATGCATGACCGAGGACAACCGCCGCACCACCCGCTACTGGGGGAGCGTGCCGCCGCCGGAGACTAAGCGGGAGTTCTTCAACGCCGTCACGACGCCGGCGCCGTCTGGTGACGGGTCGATCGCCACGATTCGCATGTACGGGCCGATCGACTCGTGGGGCGGCTACTGGGGCATCTCCACGAAGGACGTCTCCGGTGTGCTGGACTCGCTGCCCGACTCGGTGTCGCAGATCAACCTGCGGATCAACTCGCCCGGCGGCGAGGTCTTCGAGGGCATCGCGATCCTGAACCTTCTGCGCGCGCACAAGGCGAAGGTCACCGCCGTCGTCGACGGGCTCGCGGCATCCGCCGCGTCGATCATCGCCGCCGGCTGCGACGAGACGGTGATGTCGCCCGGCACCCAGATGATGATCCACTCCCCGTGGATGATCACCTGGGGCAACGCGGTCGACCTCCGCAAGAACGCCGACATGCTCGACGGCGTCGAGCGCTCCTGCATCGAGATCTACCAGGCGAAGGCCGGAACGAAGGACTGGGCCGCGCTGCTCGCCGCGGAGACCTGGCTGACCGCGACGGAGACCGTGGGCCTCGGGCTCGCCGATCGCGTCGCGACGATCCCCGACGCCGGCGAGACCGCGACGGTCGGTGACCAGCCGATCGACGAAGACGACATCGAGGACGCCGCGATGGTCATCCCGATCTCCCGCTTCCCCGACCGGGTCGCCGCCGCCGTGGCGCCGGCCCTCCAGACCCCGAGCTCGACCGAGCCGGGTAACCCCAACCGAAAGGAGCTCGCGATGAGCGACGCTTTCCTGGCTGGCGTTCGCGATCGGCTCGGCGTGACCGATGCCGAAGCCTCGGAAGAGACGGTCCTGACCGCTCTCGACCAGGCGCTCGCGGAGCAGGCCGACCCCACCCCCACCGCCGCGCTGCCCGAGGGCGTCGTCGCGATCGACGCCGCGGTCCTCGCGAACCTGCAGACGCAGGCCGCGCAGGGCGCCGCAGCGCGCGCCGAGCAGGCCCAGACGCGACGCGACGGCATCCTCGACGCCGCGCTCAAGGACGGTCGCATCGCACCGGCCTCGCGCGCGCACTTCGCGGCGCTGCTCGAGTCCAACGAGGAGGGCACGACCGCCCTGCTCAACTCCATGCCGAAGAACACGGCCATCCCGGTCGCGGAGCTCGGCTTCCAGCCGCCCGAGGCGTCCTCGGACGACCAGCTCTACGCGATGGCGTGGGGCAACGACACCACCGAGGAGGTCTGAGATGGCTGACTACCTGCCCAAGTTCAAGCCCGGCCAGGCCGTGACGTTCTCGGCATCCGCGGACGTTACCGGCGGTCGCCTCGTCGCGATCACCGGGAACCGCACCGTCGGCCCCGCCGGCGCGGACTCCGCCGCGGTCGTCGGCGTCGCCGGCTTCGACGCGCTCGCGGGGGAGCGGGTCACCGTGTTCACCCGCGCGGGCGGTGTGCAGCAGCTCGTCGCGTCGGGCGCGATCGCCGCCGGCGTGAAGGTCTCTGCGGCCGCCACCGGAAAGATCCAGACGGTCGGCTCGACCGTCAACCCCATCGGTCTCGCGCTCGAGGCCGCCGCCGCCGACAACGACGTCATCGACGTCCTGTTCATCTGAGAGAGGACCCCACGACATGGGATACACCTACCCGGTGAAGCACCCCACGGGGACGCTCACCACGGCGCAGCTGCACCTGTTGCTGCAGAACAACAAGGTCATCGCGAAGCGCGTCGCCGAGCTGTCCAAGATGAAGTTCATCGCGGACTGGCTTCTGCAGGGCCGCTTCGATGCGACCGGCGGCGGCATCTTCTACGAGACCGGCGAGCCTGTGTTCGCGGCGGACAACCCCGAAGCGATCAGCCCGCTCGGCGAGTACCCGCTCGTGGTGCTCGACGACGGCACGGTCGTCGCGGCGAAGACCGACAAGTGGGGCCTCGACACGATGATCTCCGATGAGAAGATCGCGCGTCAGGGTCGCTTCTACGTCGACCGCGGCATCCTGCGCGTCACGAACACGGTGATCCGCTTCATCGATCAGGTCGCGATGGCCGTCATCGCGTCGCGCGTGTCGTCGACGTTCACGTCGGGCACGTGGGACAGCGCGGGCGCCGCGGTCGAGGCGCTGCTCACCATCCAGGCGGAGCGCGCCAACCTCGGGATCGGTCTCGAGCTCGACACCATCGTTCTGCGTCCCGCGCAGTACGCGAAGGTCATCGGCATGCTGATCGACGACAAGGCGCTGCCGCGCGAGTCCGGCGAGACGGCGATCAAGGGCAACCTGCCCGTCGACGCCCTGGGGCTGACGTGGGCGACCACGCCGAACTTCCAGGGCGCGAACCCGCTGCTCCTCGACCGCGACAACCTCGGCGGCATGGCCGACGAGAAGCTCGGCGGCCCGAACTACGCGTCGGCCGGCGACTTCGGCGTCGAGGTGAAGTCGATCCGTGACGAGGACGCGGAGGGCTACAAGGTCCGCGCGCGCCGCGTCACGGTCCCGGTCGTGACCGAGCCCCTCGCGGGCGTTCAGCTGACGGGCACGGGCCTCTGATGGCCGCCGCACAGCAGACCGCCGAGCAGAAGGCGGCAGCTGAGAAGGCCGCGACCGAAGCGCAGGCGAAGGCCGACGCGGAGAAGGCTGCGGCGGAAGCCGCGGCAGCCGAGAAGGCGGCAGCTGAGAAGGCCGCGCAGGATGCCGCCGATGCGGAGGCCGCCCGGGTCGCTGAAGCTGAGAAGGCGGCATCCGCGCTGCAGGTGATCGGCCCGGTCGCGGTGCTGCCGCTGAAGGCCGGCGGCGAGCGGTACGTGTACCGCGGCACGCCGATCACCGACGACTTCACCGCGGAGGGCGTCGAGCACGCCAAGTCCGTCGGCCTCGTCGGCGCGCCGGGCGAGTAATCAGGAGAGGGGGCGATGGTCATGCTCACACCCGCAGACTTCCCATTCGCGGTCGGTGAGGACGTCGCACGACGCGTCCTCGCGGTGGCGCGGACCATCGCCCCCTGCCTCGACTCCCTCCCGGACGAGTCCGAGGAGAAGAAGACCGCGATCGCGATCCTCACCGCCGTCGGCGCGGAAGTCGTCGCGCGCGGATCACGGCAGGTTGCGTCGCAGCGCATCGGCCCCGCCGCGGTCGTGTACCGCGACGTCGGCTCGGCGTTCACCGACGACGACCGCAGCGCGCTCCGCGGCCTGTGCGCGGCTGTGACGCCCGCACCTGGAGAGCCCGTCGGCTCGTTCCCGAAGCCGTCACGCTCGCTCGAGCGCATGTGGCCGGAGGACTGCTGATGGACTTCCCGCACGGCGTGACCGTCTACCGGCTGCGCGCGAAGCCGATCCTGAACCAGTACTCGGGCAAGCAGGTCGATGAGGACTGGTCGGATCCCGACGTCCTCCCGATCCTGGGCGCGTTCGTCGCGCAGACGTCGACGTCGCTGCTCGCGACTGCGACGCGCGAGCAGGCTGCCGAGTCGAAGTCCCTGTTTTGCGATGGCGCGGTCGACGTTCGCAAGGGTGACCGGATCCGCGCGGGCGGCGATGGTGCGCCCGTGTACGACATCAATGGCATCCCGCCGGCGGCGGACGCGAACCCGTTCACCGGGTGGACCCCGCCGCGAGAGATCCCGCTGACCCGTTCGGTCGGCTGAGACCCGCTACGATCTGCCGCATGACGATCGACCGCCCGAGCGCGACACCTCCCGGCTGGTACCCGAATCAGCGAGGCGTGATGCAGTGGTGGGACGGGTACGCATGGGGACCCTTGGCCCCAACCGCTGCCCCGATCGTCATCCACACGCGCCCCATGAAAGACACCGGCATCGCGTACCTGCTTCTGATCCTGCTCGGAGGCTTCGCAGCGCACCGCTTCTACCTGGGATACACCGCCAGTGCGATCACCATGCTGCTGCTGTGGTGGATCGGCTGGGCGCTCTCCGTGGTCATGGTCGGGTTCCTCATGATCGGCGCGGTGGTCGTCTGGTGGATCGTCGACCTCTTCCTCATTCCGTCGATGACCCGAGAACGAAACATGCGACCGTAGCGGCGCCCTCGCGCGCCCGCGACGGATTGGAGGCGCGCGATGCCCGTTACGTTCAACAACCAGTTCTTCGACGACCTCTCGCGCTCTCAGGGCGTGATCGACCTCGTCGACGCCGCAACCGAGGCGATCGCGGAGACTGCCCGTGCGTCGGCGCCAGAAGCAACCGGCGACTACAAGGCAGGGATCGCGACCGCCGGGAAGTTCCAGCGGCGGTATGTCGGGCTCGTGATCGCAACCGACCCGAAGTCGATGATCATCGAGTCGAAGCGGGGCGTGCTCGCGCGTGCTCTCCGGGCCAACGCGACGGGACGTGGACGTGCCTGACCCGATCCTCATCCACGATGATCTCGAGCTCTACCTGACCGCGCGCTTTCGGTCCCTGCTCGCCTCAAGGCCGGAACCAGTCTGCAGTGAGGTCGAGGTGGACCGCGTCGAGCCGGATCGCCCGTACGAGGATTGGCCAGCGAAGCTGCTGGTCGTTCGCGACGACGGCACCACTGACGACGAGCTACATGTCGGTCAAGCGTCGATCGGACTCACGGTTCTCGCCGGCACGAAGCGGAGCCCGAAGGTAGCGAAGGATCTCGCGCTCATCGTACGAGCGCTTATTCCGCTCCTGCCGTCGCCCGACCCGTCGAACCCGATCGCGGCGGTGCTTTCTGTGAACGGCCCGTACATGGTCGACGAGGCGCCCGCTCGGGCGCGCGTCTACATGACCGCAACGCTCGCGGTTGTCGCGCGAGCCGTCTGACTTCACCCACAGGGCGAACCGCCCGACCTCCACAATCACGCCCCGCAAGGGGCGTTCGTCATGAAAGGACACCCCATGACTGTCGACAGTTCTGGGAACGACATCGCGGCGGTCGGTGTTCCGGTCTCCGGCCGGATCGCGTTCGCGCCGTTCGGAACCCCTCTCCTCACTCCCGCGCAGGGCAACCAGGGTGACATCGCGTCGCTCATGGGGGCGTTCACCCCCATGGGTCTGCTGAAGACGGACGGCGGCCCGCAATTCGCGTGGGCGGCTTCCGGCGACCCGATCGAGTTCTGGCAGGATGGCTACTCGATCCCCTCCGGTCTCGCCGACGTCACCCTCGCGATCACCGCCGCCGAAGCGCTGCGCGCCAAGGTGCGCGAGATCGTCTCCGGCATGGCCCCCGACGCCAACGGCATGACCGTGATCGACGGCGGAGGCCACAACACCCGATGGGTCGTCTATTCGGAGGAGATCTTCAAGAACGGCGCCGTGCGACGTCGTCAGGCCCCGATCGTCCAACTCGGCTCTTCCACCGAGGACCGCAACGAACGCGGCGGCGTGATGGGCAACGCGCTCTCGTTCAAGATCAACCGCGACCTCGGGATCGGCGGGCACTTCCGCGAGTGGGTGATCATGTCGCCCGCCTCCGGCGCGAAGTCGGCGTGGGATCTGTCGATCACTGGCGCACCGACCGGCGGCTCGTTCACGCTCATCGTGAACGGTGTAGCGACGGCGCCGCTCGCGTACAACGCGAACGCGGCGGCGATCACCTCCGCGATCAACGCGCTGTCTGGCGTGACCGGGATCAGCGGCGTCACCTCGTCGGGTTCCGGGCCGGTCGCGATCGCGTTCCCGACTGCCGTACACCTGGCCGTCGACGGCACGTCGCTCGTCGGCGGCGCGGCTTCCGTCGCGTAACGACCGCGGGGCGGCAGTGCTCGTGGGTGACGCTGCCGCCCCGCCTTCGCACCCACTTCACCCACACCCTTCACCCACGAAAGAGAGCTCGGCATGCCCACTTCCAAGATGCCCGCGAAGGGCCACTATGACGTCGTCGACGACGTGTTCCGCTACACGTCGAAAGCCGGCGCTCACTTCATCATCGATCTGGACTTCCCCGCCGAGGTGATGGACGCCGCCCTCGGAGGAGACAAGACCGAGAGCGAGCAGTTCGACGTCATCGCGGAGTGGCTCGGTGAGGATCTGCAGGCCACCTACGCGAAGCTCGGTGGCCTCGAGAAGGCTCGCTTCATGCGCACGTTCTTCACCGAGTTCTCGAAGGCGGCGATGCTTCCCCTGGGGGAATCCCTGAGCTCCTCGGCTTCGTAGAGGAGCACCGCTCCGCGCTCACATGGGACTTCAAGCGGTATCTCGGCGTCCGGCTGTCGCGGGTGGGCCGCGACTTCACGTACGGGGAAGCCCGGGCGTGGATCGGCGAGCTCGCGAAGGAGACCGGCTCCCACCTGTTCGCCGAGATGGCCGGGTTCGTGCGGGCGGGGTCTCACGCGGAAATCGCAACGATCCTGCACGCCGAATCGACCCTCAACTCGCGCCGCGATAGCAAGGCGTTCCCCGAGCCCGTGGAGCTTCCCCTTCCGTGGCGGCGTCACGACAACAACGAGGACCTCACCCCGGAGATGCGCGCCGATTACGAAGCGCGACTGAACGCCGTCTCCGCTTTCCCTGAATGAGCGGAGGACCGCATGTCTCGTGGTGGCCCTCAGGTCGGACAGGGGACGGTTGCCGTCGTCCCGACGTTCGTCGGATTCCGCGCCGCGGTCTCGAAGGAGACCGACGCGGCGGCGAAGTCCGGCGGCGACGGTTTCAAGCGGGCGTTCGCTCGCACGGGTCAGGATTCGGGGAAGCAGGTCGGCGCCGGCTTCAAGGCTGCGTTCGATCAGCAGTCGAGCGGGTTCTCCGACAAGGCGACGCGAGATCTCGAAGCGAACGTCACGAAAGCGACGCGCACGCTCTCGACGGCGCGCCTGAAAGAGCAGGACCTTGCGGGCAAGGTTCGCGTCGCGGAAGCGCAGCTCGCGGAGGCGCGCGCGAAGTACGCGTCGGACTCGTCCCAGGTCATTCGCGCGCAGGAACGGCTTGAGTCGTCCACCCGCCAGCTGAAGGCCGCTCAGGACGTCACGGAGCGGTCCACCGACGAGCTGCGGTCGGCTCAGAACCGTCTCGCGTCGGCGGCTGACAACGCCGGCGACCAGCTGCAGCAGGCCGGCAGTCACGGCACTGAGGGCTTCAAGCGCGGCTTCCTCGGCGGACTCTCAGGCCTGAAGGCGGCCGTCGTCGGCGTGATCGCGGCGGTCGGGCTCGGGCAGATCATCGAGTCCGCGGTCCGCAATGCCCGGGAACTGATCGTCGGCTCGATCGAGGTCGCGTCCGATCTTTCTGAGTCGATCAATGCCGTCCAGGTCTCCTACGGCGACGCGGCCCGCGCGGTGCTCGAGCTTGGCGCAGGGAGCGCGAAGGCCTTCGGGCTGAGCAAGCGTGAACTGAACTCCTACGCGACGCAGTTCTCGTCGTTCGTCCAGACCATCGCAGGTCCAGGCGGCGACATCGCCGCCACCTTCAGCGAGCTCGTCGGGCGGGGTTCCGACTTCGCGTCCGTCTTCAACATCGAGGTCGCGGACGCGCTCGCCACGTTCCAGTCTGGACTCGCGGGTGAATCGGAGCCGCTGCGGAAGTACGGCATCGACCTCTCCGCGGCGACCGTCGAGGCGTACGCCTATTCGCACGGCATCGCTGCGGCGGGGTCCGAACTCTCGGAGGCGCAGAAGGTCCAGGCGCGGTACGGTGCGCTGCTCGAGCAGACCGCCAAGGTGCAGGGCGACTTCGCGAACACGTCGGACCAACTCGCGAACAAGAACCGGATCAACGCGGCCACGTGGGATGACATCCGGGCGAAGATCGGCGAGGGTTTCTTGCCGGTTGCGCAGTCGCTCGCGACGATCATCGGCGACGACCTGTTGCCAGAGATCGCGAAGCTCGCCGAGGAGCAGGGACCCGCTCTCGCGGAAGCGTTCAAGGAAGCCCTCCCCGCCTTCGCTGAGATGGCTCGCGAGGTGCTCCCTCAGATGCCTGGGCTGTTCCAGGCGGTGGCGCAGGCACTTCCCGGCGTCATCCAGCTGGTTGAGGCTCTCGTGCCGATCCTGGTGCTGGTCTCGCAGAACATGTCGAGCCAGCCGGCGCTGTGGTCGGCGTTCTTCGGGCTGCTCTCCGGCGACGAGAGCATCGCCTCCGTGACGACGTCGCTTACGGGCCTCGTCGGACCCCTGGGAGACGTCTTCCGTGGCGCATACAGCATGGGCGAAGCGTTCGGCGGCGCGCTGAACACCGTCTCAACGTCGGCCGACGTGCTCGCAACAGTCGTGCGGTCGAAGATCGATGAGACGGTGGGCGTCGTGGCGTCCGTGCCATCGCGGATTCTCAGCGTGTTCGCGGGCGCCGGCGACTGGCTGGTCTCATCCGGGCGGGCTTTGATCGGCGGCTTCGTAGACGGGATTCGGGCGAGCATCGGAGCGGTAGGCGACGCCGTCAACGAGGTCCTCTCATGGGCGGCAGGGTTCTTCCCGCACTCGCCAGCGAAGCGAGGCATCTTCTCCGGGAGCGGGTGGACAGATCTGCCGAAGTCGGGAGCCGCGCTTCTCGAGCAGTGGTCATCTGGCTTCTCGAACGGTGAACGAGCGTTGTTCACATCGAGCTCGTTCACCACGATCTCGGCAACCACTGGAGTCCAGACGTCGAGTTCGGTCTCCGGCGGACAACCCGCGGTGGCGTTCTACGGGGACGTGCACACACAGGACGTAGACGAGCTCGTGGACCGCATCGAGAAGAAGAAGCGCGCGGCGAACTACCGAACGGGTGCGACACGGAAGGTGGGGTGACGTATGCCTATGGCGCTCGCCGCCCCGCCTGTTCCGCCCGAAGCGGTCAGTTCGTGGGTCGGCATCACATCTGTGTGGGTCGGGCCGGACGGCTCCCGGTGGGACCTGAACAACTGGCGGGAAGGACTGCACCTCCTTCGTGATGGCGTGAAGGGTCTCCATTTCCCAAAGATCAGCAAGTCGAAGTCGGTGTCGCGCGCGGTCCCGGGTTTCCGTCTACGCGGGCACCGGGCTGAGTCACGTGACGTGTTCTGGCCGCTCTACGTGTGGGGCGGGGGAGGCGAAGCGTGGAAGGACGTCTATGAGCGATTCTTCGCAACAATCACCCCGGACCGTCCGGGCACGTGGGAGATCACCGCGGGCGGAGTTACCCGGCGCATTCAGCTCACGGGCGTGTTCGACGAGGAATACACATTCACCGTCGATCCCTACCGGCGCGGATGGGCGATCATCCCAATCTCGCTCGAGGCGGAGAACCCATTCTGGCAAGGCGACGTGATCCGCACAGCGGTGTTCGGTGGTGAGGAGCCGGAGGACTTCATCCCCGCCGATCCCGAGGACCTCGACTATCACCCGGCCCCAACAGCAACGTTCTCGTCGGCCTCGCTGCGAAACCCCGGGGCCGTCGAGGCGTGGCCAACTTGGACGGTCCGCGCGCTCGATGCCGTCGAGCCAGGGTCGATCACGCTGGGATTGGGCGGGGTGACTGCGACGGTTCAGGTGCCGCTCGTCGCGGGCGACACCTTGATCATCGACACCGACCCCCGCAACGTCGCCGCCCTCCGGAACAACGACGACGTGACATCGCTGATGGGACTCGTCGAGTGGGCACCGATCCCTCCGGGCGTCGATATGCCGCTCTCGATCATCGGGCCGGCGGATGCCGCGACGGTTCAGGCATCCCTGATCCCACTTCACTACGTGGCGCTGTAGCCCAGACCATCCGGAGGTGTGCCCATGGACGACGCTGTCTCCTTCGTGATCTACGACAAGGTTGACGCGTTCCGACGGCTCGTCGTCGCGAAGTCCTCGTCGACGACGCTGCTACGCAACGAGGTGAGCTTCACGGAGTTCCTTCTAGACGCGGATCATCCGGCCCTACCCGAGGCGACCGCTCCCGGTGCTCGGTGCGGATTCCGGTTCCGCGGGCGCGAGTGGTTTCGGGGCCGTGTCGCCGCCACACCAGGGCATGGGCCGGTGGGCGAGACGACGATCCGGGTCGAGGGCGACGTCCGCAAGCTTTGGGACTGGCATGGACGTCCGGTCCCCAGCGCGGCCGTCACCGCGCAGGACGAAGAGTACGCGCGGTACTCAGGGCCGACGGAGACGATCGCGAAAGCTGCGATGACGGCGAACTTCGCCCGCCTCGGCGTCGCATGGTCGGTCGCGCCGGACCTTGGCCGCGGCGCGTCTGCCCGGATGGAGTTCCGCTTCCATCCACTCGCCGACAAGATCGTCCCGCTGCTCGACGCCGCGGACCTGATCCTCGAGCTCGCGTATGTCGATGATGCAGTGATCGTAGATGTCCGCGAGGCCGTGCTCGTCGCCGGGGTCCTCTCCGATCTCACCGGAAAGCTCGAGGCATACTCGTGGACCCGTGACGCCCCCACGGCCACGAGGGTGATCGTCGGCGGTAGGGGCGAAGGCGTAGACCGCGAGTTCTTCGAGAAGGTCAACGGCGATCTCGAATCTGAGTGGGGCGACATCATCGAGTCGTTCGTCGACGCACGTAACACGGAGGAAGGGTCGAGCCTCGAGCCCGACGCCGATGAGGCGCTCGCCGCGGGCGGGCCGACCGCAGGCGTCTCTATGGACCTGATCGAGACGGACGCTTTCCGATTCGCCCAGCACTTCCTCGTCGGCGACCGAGTGCGGGTCAAGGTTGGCCCGCTGGATCAGCTCGAGGCGATCACCCAGGTGCGAATCGACGACAACCCAGATGGAGTCGTCGTTACTCCGAAGCTCGGCACCGCCGACGACGACCCGGACGTGCAGCTCGGGCGACAGGTTGCGCTCCTCGCGAGAGGCGCGCGAGACGAGAAGAGGCGCTGATGGCGATCACATCTGTCGGATTCGAGCGGGCGGTCACATACGCCGAGCTCGGTGTGCTGCTGCAGCACGCCGGCGCCCAGTACTCCGTGTTCGGGCCTGACGCGTTCGCGGTGAGCGCGGGCACCGGCGATCGTGTCCTGGACGTGCAGGCGGGCCGCGCAGCGGGGCAGGGAATCCTCGACACCTCGGATGCCGTGGAGCACCTGACCGCCGCGCCCGTCGCATCGGGGAACCGGTGGGATCTCGTGGTGCTGCGACGCGACTGGGGCGCGAAAGCCACCACCCCCGTCCTCATCCAGGGGACCGCAGCACAGGAGATCCCCGCCGGACGCGCCGCGGAACCGGGAGTGCAGGACGATCACCCGATCGCGCTGGTCCGGTTCTCTGCCGGGAACACCGCCGCGCAGGACATCATCGACCTTCGCGTGTGGCACGGCGACGGCGGATGCTTCGCGAAGAACCGGATGGTCCGCGACTTCCTCACCCGCATCGGCACCCGCGTCTACATCACCGACCGGACATACTTCTTGCGGATCGGGGCGACGGGCCTGCCGGAGTGGGTGACGGACTCGTTCATCTTCTCGCCTGTCCAGCCGGCGCCTGCGGACGTGCCGTGGTCGCAGGTTCCCTGAAGGTCGGAGGGCGCTGAATGGCGAGCAACACAGCCTCCCTGGTCCGTTCGAACGGTGCGACGAGCCCGGTACAAATCCGCGTCAACCTCGTCTTCTCCGGGACCGTCGACAACGCCAACAAGCGGTCGCTGTTCAACTGGTCCGCGGAGTGCATCAACACCTCGGGCAGCGTCTACGGTGACGGCAACAACTGGTCGACCTCTCGCGGTGGCGGCGGCGCGTTCTACATCAACCCCGGGTCGACCATGTACCTCGGCGGCGGGTCGTTCTGGGTGCAGCACGATGGCAACGGGTACGCGCCCAGCCAGAGCATCACCCTGTCGGTCAGCAGCGACAACTTCTACGTCGGCTCCGGCTCGGTGACCGTGTGGGAGGCGGCGCCAAGTCTCGCGACCGTGCCCGCGACCCCTGCCGCACCGACGGTGTCGGAGACCACCGCGACGGGCATGAAGCTGTCCTGGTCGATCCCATCGAACGGCGGCGCTGGGATCGACCAGATGCTCCTCCGCCGATTCTCCAACCCCGATGGCACTGGCCCGTACGTCGACTACCCGAATGCCGGCAACGCGACTTCGCGGACCGTCACCGACCTCACCCCGGCCACTCAGTACTGGTGGGCGGTGTACGCGCACAACGCTGTTGGCTATTCGCAGCGGTCCCCGCTGCTCGCGACCCGCACGGCGGCGCGCGTGTGGGTCCCGGAGAACGGCGGGTATGTGCCCGCGGCGCAGGTTATGGTCCCGAAGAACGGCGGATACGTGCCTGCCGCAGCGGTGAAGGTGCCGAAGAACGGCATCTACGTCGACCCGGCCTGACGCGGGATCAGGCGGGCAGGTAGGTCACCACACCGGACGTCGAGGCGACGACGCTGCCATCGACGGAGATCTCCGCATTGATGGGGAACGTGAGGGGTGCGTCGAGCCACCCGCCGGGGTGCCACGCCGCACGATACTGCAGCGAGTAGAGCGAAATCTCTTTCGTCGGGGAAACGGTGAACCCCAAATAGGTGTCAGGGAAGACGTACTCTTCTGCGCCCTGCGAAGGGCTGTCCCATCCGCCCTTCGTTCCACGCGGCTCGCCGAGACTGACACCAACACCTGCGCGTCCGCCGTCGCCACTACCGGGGCCGACGTCGTCGTTCGGGCGCCCGACGTGGATCTTCACCTCCGCACCCGCCAACGCGGCCGGATCGCTGGTCTCCAGCTTGAGATACGCCGGCCCTGTGATGGGCGCCGGGAGGCGGTAGACGTTGGGCTGCATGACGTCCGCGAGGTGGTCGACGGTGACGTGCCCTCCGAAGGCGATGGTGGTCATGTTCTCGTGCTCCCTTGCTGCGAGTGGTGTGCTCCTACTCTGCCCGCCGCGTGGCTCCCTCCACCACCGCAAATCGTTCCGCCCTCACCGCTCGGTGGGGGCTTTCTCGTTCCACGCCTGAGGAGGCGCATCGTCATGACGAAGATGATCAACCCGGCCCCGAATGGCTGGTTCGTGCGCGGGTGGATCCCTGGCGATCACCGTGGCACCGACTTCGGCTGGTACAACGCCGACGTCGACGGCAGCCGCCGTGTCGTTGCGGCTGCGGCGGGCACGGTGATCTCCGAGTCCGTCGGCGGCGGGTACAACGACGGCTGGGGAAACCAGTACGTCATCGACCACGGTCACGGGATCTTCACGACCTACAACCACCTCGCGACAGGGACGATGCAGGTCGACGTCGGGCAGCGCGTCGAGGCCGGGACCCACCTCGGCCAGATGGGCGCCACCGGCAAGACGAACGGCGAGACGCACCTTCACTTCGAGGTCCGCGTTGGCGGACCCGGGGCGGACAACCGGGTGGACCCCGGTCCCTGGCTCGACGGGAGCAAGGAGATTCCCGGTGAGGAGCAGCTTGCCGACTACCAGCGCAAGGTCACGGGTGACGGCGTGTACGAGCGCACCGGCCCCGGCACGCAGTACGCGCGCACCGGCGATGACCGCGAGTTCCCTGCCGGCGACGTGCTCGACTTCAAGGCCTGGACGCACGGCGAAGCGATCACCCTCAACGGCGTCACGACCGACGTCTGGTATCAGGGCCGCTACGCCGAGAAGTGGTTCTCCGCGGCGTGCTTCACGTCGCAGTCGACCGCAGGCCTTGCCGCAGTGGTCTTCACACCCCCCACGGTCCCGCCGACGAACCCCACGCCCACGGGCCCGTCGGATGCGGAGGTCGAGGCGACACACACGCCGCTGCTGGTGACCCCGGCGGCCGCGGACTGGCCGTCGTGGATTCGGTACGAGCAGCGTATCGACCCGGACGTCACCCCACGCACGAACACGGACGCTGCCGCGTACTACGGGGCCGAGTACGCGCCCGTCGAGTCGCACACGCACTGGTGGGGTGAGCCGGGCAACGCGGGCACCCACGACTCCAACGTGCGCCATTTCATCGAGTCGGCGGACCTGTCGGTGAACTTCGTCGTGTCCGCGGGGCGGGTGACGCTGATGGTCCCGCTGAACAAGCTCGCCTTCACCACCGGCCGACGCAACCCCTACGGGTGGAAGACGGAAAACGACCCGGCACTGACGGATGCCGGCTACCTGACGCTCGGGTTCGTCCACTACCTCGTGGAGAAGCTGAACCCGCACCTGCAGGGCGAGGCGATCCGGCTCCACAAGGACTTCCAGAACACGTCGTGCTCGGGCATCGACGTCACCCGGGTCCGGTCGATCGCGGACCAGTTCCGCACGGGCGCACTCGACCCCGCGACCGGCAAGGCTCCGGTCGCCCCGGCCGAGCCGGAGCCGCCCACGAACCCCGATGACGAGCCGGTCACGGTCGGCTGGCTGAAGCAACTCTTCGAGGCGATCGTGACGGCCGTGCGCGCGTTCTTCGGGGGTCAGAAGTGAACCGGTACGTGCAGGGGCCGCGGCACGCCGCCCGCGGCCCCTACCGGGGGCTGCTGCTCCCGATGACGGTCCTCGTCGCGCTGCTCGCGGTGGTCGTCGTCGGCGTCGTGTGGATGGTGGTCGCGTGAGTGAGCTTCGACCGGAGCACTGGACCGCGATCATCGTCGCCGCGCTCTCACTGGTCGGCGTGCTCGGCGGCGGCATGCTCGCCGCCCTCGCGGGCTGGCTCAAGGCGCGCGCCGATCGGCAGCTCGCCGAAGCGAACCTCGAGGCGCAGCAGGCGGTCACGAAGCAGCAGATCGACCAGCAGATCGATCAGCGGCTCGCCGCCGAGGTCGAACGCCTGAACGGCGAGCTCGACGACCTCCGCGGGGAGATGGCCGGTCTCACGGCGAAGTTCTCGCAGTGGAAGGCCGCCGTCGCGCGCGTCTTCCACGCGATCGCCGCGCAGTGGACGGGCGACGGCGGGCCCGACATCGACCCCGACGACATCGCGATCCTCGAGGACACCATCCCGCTGCGCTGGCTCCGCCGACGCCGCACCACCGCCCCGATCTCAACCATCCCCCCGAAGGAGACATCATGAAGACCCTGCTGCTCAGCCGCACCTGGTGGCGTGACGCCGCCGCCCGCGCCCTGTACACCGCGATCGCGATCGCCGTCCCGTACCTCGGAGCCGCGCTGCTGACCGACGTCCCGTGGCTGACCCTCGCGCTCGCCTCGGCGCTCGGGTTCGTCGCGTCGCTCGCGACGTCCCTCGCGGGCCTTCCGGAAGCATCCGGTGTCGACCTGCCGTGGTGGCTCGCCGCGCTCGAACGCGTCGTGAAGACGTTCTGCCAGGCGCTCGCTGCCGGGTTCGTCGGCGCGACGCTGATCACCGACGTCCCGTGGCCGGTCGTGCTGCAGGCTGCAGCCATCTCCGCCCTGACGTCGCTGCTGCGTCTGATCCTCGCAACGCTCCCCGCCGACCCGACCCGTGTCATCGACGCCGGTAGGGCGACCGGTCAGCCTGTCGTCATCACCATCGTCCCGCCCGCCGAGATCTCCGCGGACGACACCACGCACGGGAAGGGCTGAGATGCCGGTCCAGGACAAGTTCGAAGGCCCCATCGCCTACAACCCTGCTGGCGGCACTGACGGTGCTGGGGCGCTCGTGCCATCGGCGGAGTTCCAGGTGTTCGACGTCGCCGACTCCTCGTTCTCCACCCCGCTGGCGGTGTTCGACCCGGCCACCGGTGTGACGATCAACCCTCTCCGCTCGTCCGCGGTCGGTGTGCTGCCCGACTTTCAGGTCGCCGGCGCCCGCCGTGAGGTCCTCGTCCGGTCGGGGAGCTTCGTCACCCGCCTGACCTCCAAGTACGGTGTCGTGTTCGAAGCGGGCCTCGACCCGGAGACCGTGCAGGCCGCGATCGCCGCCGGCACCGCAGCGGAGACCGCACGCGCCGCCGCGGTCCTGGCGAAGACGGATGCCGAGGCGGCGGCCGCCGAGGTCGCGGATGTTGTCGCGACGAACGACGGCATCATGAAGGCCGTCGCCGAGAACCCGGAGTCCGCGTTCTCGATTGAACTATCCCGCACGATGGGGGCGGAGGCCGCTGATCCGGACTCGCCGCTCGGAACTGAATTGCGCGCCACCTTTGCCCCGCCAGTCGGGATGTTGGTGCAGATGCTCGGGATCATCCGAGCGCGTAAGCGTGGCTACCGGCTCATGGTGATCGGGGATTCGACATCCTGGTACAGCACCCCGTCGTCGTGGCTTCGACGGCTCCCGACCGCGCTGGCGGCGCTGTTCCCATGGCTGACGATCGAACTCCGAATCTGGGATGACGCAACCGCGCCCGGCTCGTACACGTCCGTGCAGACCATCAACGGCACTACGTCGCAGAAACTCATGATCTATGGGTACGTCCGCTCGTCCATGACGTTCGACTATTTCGCGGATGATGCGCGCCGCTCAGTCGCGTTTCCGGTCGCCATGGACGGCGTGTGGGTCGCGCTCGGTCACAACGAGAACAACCCCGGCATGGCATCCGAGTCGGGGTTTGGTATCACTGCTCTCCGAGCGTTCTCGAAAGCCGCACTCCACCTGGAGTTGTACCGGGCGTATGCCGGGAACGCGCCGATGCTCGTGATGTCACAGAACGCGATCACCACCAATGCAGGAGCGCCAGAGCAGTGGGCGGCGATCTATCAGCGGATCTGTGCCGACCGGGGCTACGGATTCCTTGACGTCGCCGCTGCGTTCAATGCGGACCCTCGCGGGGTGGCTGCGCTGCTGCTGGGCGATGGACTCCACCCGAACGCGGACGGGCATCAGCTATGGCTGGCCGTAGTAGTTGGTGCCCTCGCGGCATCCAGCTCGGCGGCTTCGCAGATCATCGCATCCGCCACGCCCACGATCACACTGCCCGGATTGTCCGGCATTGCCTGGGTTCCACCGTCCTCCACGACACCGGCTGGTAGCGGTCTGAACAACCTGTTGCAAAGCAGAGACAACACGACCAAGCTGCCCGCTGGATGGGTCGGGACGAATGTCACCGTCACGGAGACGACCGACATCATCGGCGAGACGGGGCACAGGTGCCTGAAGCTCGTGAAAACTGACCCCGCTCAACCGGCGCGGATCGAGCAATACCTGAACTACGCCGCACTGCGCGGCAAGACGATCACCGCAGGATTCCGCATCCACGTGCCGTCAGGGCAGGGGAACACGGTCGGCGTCGCGGAGCTTCAAGGCGACGATGGCACGGGCACGTCGATCAGTTACACGTCGCCCGCGTGGGGTCAGTTCGATCAGTGGTTCTGGCGCACCGCAATGCTCCGCCTCCCGAACGGCACCAACATGATCCGCCGCCGTATCTGGCTCGACCAGGCCGGGACCGACACCGACGCTACTCTGTACCTTGACCGAGCCTCACTCGCCATCGGCGGATACCCCTATGAGGCCGCGTGATGTGCGGACCGGTCGTTAGCCGGCGAGCGTGTTCAGATCGGTTATGAGGCGTTCCGCGAATACTCGATAGCCATCAGCGGAGGGGTGGTTATCTGCCCCGATCACAGTCGAGATGTTCTGAGCGTTGAACCACGACTCGTCTTGCGGTGAGATGAAGTAGACGTCCGTCTTGGCTTGGGCGGCGGCCCGGATTCCCGAGCTCACGTTCGCATTGGAGGGCGTAACCGGAATCACCGCCGTTGAAGGACCGATGACGACGATCGGAACGCCGGGATACTTTTCATTGAGTCCATCGATCGTTCGTTTGGCTGCTTCCCTGACCTCCACGGAGCCAGAGCCTTCGTCGTTCAAACCACCCTGAAGGATGATGATGCTCGGCGGCTCAATGGGAAGAAGTGGTATCCGGTCCGGGTAAAGCGTCCCGCCATCGCCCCGATTCTGCGTGTACCCAGTGCCCTGCTCTCCATAGTTGGCGGCGACCCACCCGAATGCGTCCGCCACGATGGGGACATAACCTTCGGTGTCGTCGACGCTTTGTCCGAACGTCCAGGAGTCGCCGACAAACATGGCCGTAGACCCGGGTGGCGGCAGTACGAGCGGGGCCGCAGTGGGCGTCGGGGTTGGGGTTGGGGTCGAGAAGTCGAACGATGCACTCGGACGCGGCGTGTGCGTTGAGGCGACCGTCGTGCGAGGCATCTGCGATATCCCGAAGCCAACCATAGCGACGATGGCGACCACGGCGGAGACGATGAGCCACATCGGTGCTCCGCCGTACTCCTGACGCCAGAACCCGCCCGGTTGTGAACTCGATCGTCGGTGCCTCGTCTTCCGCATGCGCACGATCCTACCGAGCGCGGAAACACCCACTGCTCCACCTCGCGCCCGCAGCGGATGCGAACCTTGTCGACCTGGTCACCGAACGAGCATGATGATCAATCAAGGAGGCCCAGCATGATCACGAAGGATCAGTTCGAGGCTTTACAGCGTGGAGTTCCGACCCGGGCGTATCTGCTGGATTCTGGGCGGCGCGTTATCGTGCAGTGCCTCTGTGGTTGGCCTGGGGATAATGGCGAACCCGGTTGCGAAGGATGGGCGATGGTCCCTCCGGAAGATGCAGCAGGGTGGAATCCAGAGTTGGGCCGTGTGACCAACTGGAGGGCGCACGACGCACATATCGAGCGCCAGCCGGAGGGCTAGACGAAGTTCCGCATTCGACCGCATCCGCACGATCACCCCACCTGACCACTACTCCACCGATAGTTCAACATCACGACACAGCCCCCGGCTGCCTCACCCTGAGGCGGCCGGGGGTTTTCGCTGTTCGCGTCCCGCGACGGGTGAAGGGCGGCCGTCGATAGAGTGCCAGCCATGATCCAGGTCTTCCTCGCAGGTCAGCACGCGCACACCCTCGCGACCATCGAGCATCTCGACTCGCCGCCGGATGAGCTCGAGTATGGCGGAACGTGGTGGGTACGAAGTGGCGATGCGCCCCGACACACAGTCAGCGGCGGGCAGGCGCTGCCCAGCGTGTCCCCCTTGCTGCCGATGTACATCCCGCGTGATCTGAAGCGGCGTCCTGACCCGGTAGAGACTCGGCTGTAGTCCGACACATGAAACCGCCCATGGCGAGCCTCGCGGCTCCGCTGGGGGCGGTTTCGTCGTACGCGTGGGATCATCTCGACATGGCGAAACGTGAGCGCTCGAGGGAAGTTGCTGAGGCGCTCGCCGCGCTCGGCGACACGAAGTACTACGACCGGATCTCCAACGAACTGCTCGAGATACTCATCGCCTACGGCCCGCCCATGCGCGAGCCGAAGTTCAAGGGCAACCACGAAGAGTATCTGCTCGCCGTCAACGCCTACTTGAGGATCGCGCAGACGCAGGAAGCAAAAGACCGAGCCGCTGCGCTTGCCGCCTATTTCGGCTTCACCGAGGAGCCGTCCCCGTCCGGTGGGTGACGGCGTTGCGCCAGACGACGACGCTGCGGGTGCCGCGGTCCGTGTTCCATTCGACGATCACGACGCGGTCGTTCCATCCGGTCGCGACCGCGGGGACGCGCTCCGCGGCGTCGTGCGGCCACGTGATCCACGCCCACACTGACGGTCGCGTCTGACCCTGCGGCACCCATTCGATGGGGTTCGGGCCGTACGCCTGCTGCGGGAGGGTGCAGGGTGGGTCGGGTGACGCTGCGAGTTTCTCCGCGGAGCGTTGCGCGTAGTACTCCTCGTACCGTCTGCTGGTCCCCATGGCCGGCTGTTCCTTCCTCCGGCCGAGGCGAGTCTACGGCTGAGGGTCGGACATGTGGGACGGCATTGACTCGATGAATACGTGCCCGCACGCCCGGCATTCGAACCCACGCCGCAACGATCTGAGGACGGTGCCGCACGTCGGGCACACGGGCTGCACCGCATCGCCGAGGCCGTCATCGCTGATCATCACGTCAGGGTACGGGAACGTCGGAACCCCGCGGC
The DNA here is from genome assembly GCF_017305435.1 of Microbacterium sp. Lineage (GTDB taxonomy): Bacteria > Actinomycetota > Actinomycetes > Actinomycetales > Microbacteriaceae > Microbacterium. The sequence continues at coordinate 394,071 of NZ_JAFKIP010000002.1, forward strand.
AGGATCATCCACATGCCCACCGTCCCCCAACTCCTCGACTTCGCCTCCCGTCACCCGAACATTCGCGGGACGGTGGAGGAACGCATCCGGACTGAGCTCGGTGTGACACCGGCGCGGTACTGCGTGCTCCTGCACCGTGCGGCCGCGTCTCTGGAGGGGCAGTCACACGACGCCATCACCGCGCACAGGGTCCTCCGGCAGCTCTCAGGCGTGTCGGGGTGACCGACTCCGCTGGTTCCCGCGGATCCGCGATTTACTCGACGTTTTGAGCCACAGATCGCCCCCAATCACCCCGACCGATCACGACTTGAAGGCGCGTGATTCCGCGCGAAACCCGTCCATTCACGCCCGCTCCCAACTCACCATCAGGCGAACTCCTTACCAGTGGGTTCTGGGTTCGAGTCCCAGGGGGTGCACCGCGACGAGAACGGCCCCGGATCACTCCGGGGCCGTTCTCTTTGGTCGCGCGTCGGCTCAGGCCGCATCACCGATGAGGACGGCTTCCGCCTCCTCCGCGGCGTCCGCCTCGTGATCGTCGATGCGCTTCAGCGCGGGACGACCGAAGAGGATCACCGCGGCCGAGATCACGACGGATGCCGCGGCGAACCAGAACGGCACCGACGCGTTGAAGGCGTGCCACAGCGCCGCCGCGATCGGGGGAGCGGCGGCGCCGCCGAGGAACCGCACCGCGGAGTACGCCGAGGAGGCGACCGAACGTGGCAGGTCGGTGGCCTCCATGACCGATTCGGTGAGGATCGTGTTCATGAGCCCGAGGAGGAGGCCGCCCACGATGATGCACGTCACGAGGGCCGCGGGGGTGGCGACGACGAAGCCCGCGACGACGAGGTCGAGCGCCAGCAGCGGCAGGACGAGGAGCATCGCCGTGCTGCGCTTCAGACCGCGCAGGAGCAGCGGCGCGACCCAGACGCTCGTCACGGCGAGGGCCACACCCCAGCCGAAGAACGTCAGACCGATGCCCATCGCGCCGAATCCGAGCGGGAAGGGCGAGAACGCGAGCAGGACGAAGAAGCCGATGTTGTAGAACAGTGCGGCGATCGCGAGCACGGCGAGCGCAGGGCGGCCGAGGGCCTTGAACGGCGCCGAGAGGGGGATCGGCTCACGCTTCTCTCCCTTCGAACGCACGAGGACGGACACCGCGACGAACCCGATCGCCATCAGGGCCACGACGCCGAAGAACGGTCCGCGCCAGCTGATCTCGCCGAGGAAGCCGCCGAGGAGCGGACCGATCGCGATGCCGAGGCCGAGCGCGGCCTCGTAGAGGATGATCGCGGCGGCGGAGCCGCCCGACGCGGCTCCGACGATCGTCGCGAGCGCCGTCGAGATGAACAGGGCGTTCCCGAGCCCCCACCCCGCGCGGAAGCCGATGACGGCGTCGACGCTGCCGGAGACGGCGCACAGCAGGGCGAACACGACGATGAGGCCGAGGCCCGTGAGGAGGGTCGCCTTCGTGCCGATGCGGGACGAGATCCAGCTCGTGAAGAGCATCGCAAGCCCGGTGACGACGAGGTAGCTCGTGAAGAGGAGCTCGGTTTCGACGGGGGCCGCCTCGAGCGATTCCGCGATGGCGGGGAGGATGGGGTCGACGAGGCCGATGCCCATGAACGCGATGACACACGCGAAGGCGACGGCCCAGACCTGCGCCGGCTGACGCCACACGCTGACCTTCCCGCCTGACGGCGATGTGGACGCGGACGCGTGCACGGCCCCGCTCATCGGGTCGCCTCGAGCGCCGGCGCCTCGAGGCGCGTGCGCTCTTCGACGATGTCGGCGGCGCGGCGGATGGCGGCCCACTCGTCGTCGTCGAGGTCCGCGAAGCGGGGTGCGAGGGCCTCGCCCAGCACGCGCATCCACTCGTCGAGGGCCGCGAGCCCGGCATCCGTCACCGTGACGACCGTCGCGCGCGAGTCCTGCGCGTCGGCGCCGCGTTCGAGCAGGCCTGCCTCGGTCATCTGCGCGACGAGGCGTGTCATGCCGGGCTGGGTGACGCGGCTCAGCGCCGCGAGGTCGCCGATGCGCTGCGGACCGTACTCGCGCAGCAGGGTGATCGTCCGCCACTGCGCGGCGGGCGCTTCGTTCCGGGTCTCGAGCGACGCGACGCGCGTGAGGGCGTGTGCGCCGGTGACGAGCCGGAGGATGTCTCGATCGTGTTGCATACCCAAAGTATATACCCGAGGTATCTATCGGTTGGGTTATCGAATCGTGATCGACGGCGACGCGTGCCGCATTTGACACGAGCGGCACACCTGAACAGACTCTCAGTATCTGAATCATGTTTCAGGTATTCCTTCCAATGGTGAAAGGCACGCACATGCGGGTTACGAAGAAGTTGCTCCCGAAGGCAGCGCTGGTGGGGGCTGTGGTCGCCACCGCCGCTCTCGCCCTGGCGGCCTGTGCGCCGCAGACCGCGGCGCCCTCCGCAAGCGACAGCGGAGAGGCCGGCCCCGCGGAGATCTCCGTCGGCATCATCACGAGCGAGACCGGCCCCCTCGCCAGCTACGGCAAGCAGTACCTCGACGGCTTCAAGGCGGGTCTGGATTGGGCCACCGACGGCACGGGTGAGGTCAACGGCACCAAGCTCGACATCGACTACCGCGACGACGCGGGCGTTCCCGACACCGCCGTCGCGATCGCCAAGGAGCTCATCGGCTCGGGCACCAACATCCTCGCCGGCAGCGCCTCCTCGGGCGTCGCGGCGGCGCTCGCCGAGCAGGCCGGCCAGAACAAGGTGCTCTTCCTCTCCGGCCCCGCGGCCGCGGACGCGATCACGGGCATCAACGGCTACACGTTCCGCACCGGTCGTCAGTCGGCGCAGGACGTCGCCACCGCGGGTACGTTCCTCGGCGATCTCGAGGGCAAGAACGTCACGGTCTTCGCGCAGAACAATGCGTTCGGCCAGGGCAACGCGGCCGCCGTCGAGGCGATCCTCGGGGCGAAGGGCGCGACGATCACCCCCGTCCTCGTGGCGGAGGATGTGACTGAATTCACCCCGTTCGCCCAGCAGGTGCTCGCCGGCAACCCCGACCTCGTGTTCGTCGCGTGGGCGGGCGCCACCTCGGGCGCCATGTGGCAGGCGATGAGCCAGCAGGGCGTGTTCGACAAGGTCCCCGTCGTCACGGGTCTCGGTGACTCGGCGACGTTCGGTGCGTACGGTGAGGCATCCGACAAGATCAGCTTCCTCAACCACTACTTCCCGGGCGCCCCCGACAACGAGGTCAACGACGAGATGGTCAAGGCCGTCGAGGCCGCCGGTGGCACGCCGGACCTCTTCACTCCCGACGGCTTCAACGCGGCGATCATGCTCGTGCAGGCGGTCAAGGAGGGCAAGGGCGACGTGGATGCCATGGTCAAGGCCCTCGAGGGATTCACCTTCGACGGCCCGAAGGGGAAGCTCGAGGTCCGCGCGAGCGACCACGCGCTCATCCAGGACATGTACCAGGTGAAGCTCGTCGCGAACGGCGGTGCGTTCACGCCCGAGCTGGTCGCGACGGTCCCGGCGAAGGACGTCGCCCCCGCCGAGAAGCAGTGACCCTGCCCTCCGAGGAGAAGTCGCACACATGAGCACTCCAGTCCCGTCCGCGCTGAAGATCGAAGGCCTCGGCCTGCAGATCGGCGGCGCGACCATCCTGAAGGATGTCGACCTCGACATCGCGCCCGGAAGTCTCGTGGGCGTCATCGGGCCCAATGGTGCCGGCAAGACCACGTTGTTCAACGTGATCTCCGGTGTCGCGAAGCCCACGTCGGGCCGCATCCTGATGCACGGTGAGGACATCACTCGTTCGTCCGTGCCCCAGCGGGCGCGGGCGGGACTGGGGCGCACCTTCCAGACATCGAGCCTGTTCCCGAGGCTCAGCGTCCTCGAGAACGTCCGGATCGCCGCTCAGGTCGGTCTCGGCGGCAACTACTCCCTGCTCCGCTTCCCGCGCCGCACGGATGCCGCGACCCGCATCGCCCTGGGGCAGCTCGTGAAGGTCGGTCTCACCCACAAGCTCGACACCGCCGCGGGCGACATCTCGCACGGTGACAAGCGCAAGCTCGAGATCGCAGTGCTGCTCGCGACCGAGTCGCGCATCGTGCTGCTCGACGAGCCGATGGCGGGCGTCGCGTCGGGTGACGTGCCCGGGCTCGTCGACAACATCCGCGAGATGCAGCGCGACACACAGTGCACCGTGCTGATGGTCGAGCACCACATCGACGTCCTGATGGGGCTCGTCGACCAGGTCGCCGTGATGTACTCCGGGTCCATCATCGCGTTCGACGTCCCGCAGAAGATCATGGAGAACCCCCTCGTGCAGAGCGCGTATCTCGGCCGTACGGCCTCCTCCGACCAGACAAAAGGATCCGCCGCATGAGCGCGCCGATCCTCACCGTGCGGAACCTGTCCGCGTCGATCGCCGGCCAGCAGGTCGTCGAGAGCGTCACCTTCGATGTCCCCGCGTCCGGCATCACCGCCGTCCTCGGCCGTAACGGCGTCGGCAAGACGTCGTCGATCCGCGGCATCCTCGGCCTCATCCATCGCCAGGGCGAGATCACCCTCGCGGGCGAGCGGATCGACGGACTGAAGACCCACCAGATCGTCCAGCGCGGCGTCGGGTACGTGCCGGAGGACCGCGAGGTGTTCGCGGGCCTCAGCGTCGCCGAGAACCTCGCCCTCGCCGAGCGCGACAAGAACCCGCGCCGCGAGTTCGTCGCCGAGCTCTTCCCCGATCTCGTCGCACGCCGCAACCAGGCCGCGGGGACGCTCTCGGGCGGCCAGCAGCAGATGGTCTCGGTGGCGCGGGCTCTGCTCAACGACAATCGGATCCTCCTCGTCGACGAGCCGACGAAGGGCCTCGCGCCCAAGATCGTCACGGAGGTCGCCGACGCGCTGCAGGAGGCGTCGAAGACCGTGCCGATCCTTCTCGTCGAGCAGAACCTCGACGTCGTACGGCGCCTCGCCGACGATGCCATCGTCATCGCGGGCGGCCGCGTCGTCCACACCGGGAAGGCACGCGACATCCTCGACGACGAGTCCCTCACCACGCGCCTGCTGGGCGTCAGCGCGGAGGCGCACGCATGAGCAGCATCGTCCTCATCCTCCTGACGGGGGTCGGCCTCGGCGCCCTCTACTTCCTCGTCGCCTCGGGCCTCAGCCTGATCTACGGCCTCATGCACGTGCTGAACTTCGCGCACGGCGCGTTCCTCACGCTGAGCGCCTTCATCGGCTGGCAGGTCGCGCAGGCGCTCGGGACCGCCTCGTGGGGATCGTTCCTCGCGTCGATCCTCGTCGGGGCCGTCGTCGGCGCGATCTTCGCAACGCTGACCGAGCTGGTCCTCATCCGCCCCCTCTACGAACGTCACATCGAGCAGGTGCTCGTCACCGTCGGTCTGTCGTTCGCCGCGGTGGCGCTCTTCGAAGGGATCTGGGGAACGGATGCCGTGAACATCGCCGGTCCGCCCTGGCTCAAGGGCACGACCGAGGTCCTCGGGGCACGCATCCCGAACACGTACTGGATCCTCATGCTCGCCGCCGCCATCGTGCTCGTCGCGCTCGTCCTCTTCCTGAAGAAGACCCGCTACGGCATGATCATCCGCGCGGGCGTCGAGAACCGTTCGATGGTCACCGCCCTCGGCATCGACGTGCGCAAGAGCTTCACGCTCGTCTTCGCGATCGGCGGGGCGGCCGCCGGGATCGGGGGCGTGCTCGCGATGCACTACACGACCTTCGTCTCGGCGCACCTCGGCCAGACGCTCCTCATCTTCGCGTTCATCGTGACCGTCATCGGCGGCCTCGGCTCGCTCACGGGCGCGGCGATCGCGTCGGTGCTCGTGGCGGTGCTGCAGCAGTTCGCGAACGTCTACCTGAGCGGCACGGGCGACTTCATCGTCGTCGCCCTCCTCGCCGTCGTCCTGCTGGTGCGCCCCACCGGCCTCCTGGGGAGGAAAGCATGACCGTCACCACCGGGGTCCCCACCCTCCTACCGGGCCGTAAGGGCGCCTACCTGCCGTTCGTCGTCGGCGCCGCGCTCGTCGTCCTGATGGCGCTGCTGCCGCTGCTGAACATCTCGATCCCCGGCATCCTGCCCGGGGCGACGTACACGCCGGGCTCGCTCGCGCTGCTGTCGCTGTGCCTCGTCTACGCGGCGCTCGCGCTGTCGTACAACCTCCTGCTCGGCACCTCGGGCATGCTGTCGTTCGGCCACGCCCTGTACTTCGGGGCCGGTGCCTACGGGCTCGGGCTCGTGCTGAAGCTCCTCCAGGTGCCGCTCGCCGTCGGCATCCCGCTCTCGCTCCTCGGCGGCCTCGTGATCGCCGCATTCACCGGTTCGGTCGCGATGCGGGTCTCCGGCATCCCGTTCGCGATGGTCACCCTCGCGTTCGCGCAGGCCGGCTCGGTGCTGGTCCGCCGCAATCAGCAGGTCACGGGCGGCGAGGAGGGCCTGCGCCTGCCGGTCGAGCTCGTCCCCGACTGGCTCGTGGGCGTCGTCAACACCCGCAATCTCTACTGGGTGTGCCTCGCCGCTCTCGTCGTCGTCTACCTCGTCGTGCTGTGGGTCGACCGTTCGCGCCTCGGCCACCTCGCGCAGGCGACGCGTGAGAACGAGCTGCGTGTGCAGGTGCTGGGTCTTCGTCCGTACGCGGCGAAGCTGATCGTCTTCGTCGTCGCGGCGCTGTGCGCCTCGCTCGCCGGCATCGCCTACATGCTCCTGCAGTCGGGCACGCAGCCCTCGAGCGTCGGGGCGGATCTCACGATCACGGTGCTCGTCATGGTCGTCCTCGGTGGCGTCGGCTTCCGCTGGGGTGCCATCGTGGGAGGCGTGCTCTACACGATCCTCGATCAGCGGCTGAAAGTGCTCGCCCGCTCGGAGTGGATCGACGCTCTCCCGGGGTGGCTGCAGATCCCGTTGTCGGAGCCCCTGTTCCTCCTCGGCGTGCTGTTCATCCTCGTCGTGATGTTCCTCCCCGGCGGCATCGCGGGGACGATCGACACGTGGGTGCGCCGCCGGCGCGGTGAGCGCACGCGCACGCAGCTGCGCCAACTCGACGACGGCGCCGACGCCCGGAACGAGGCCCAGGGCGACGCGGTGGAGGCCCGCGTATGACCGCCGTGACGGATGCCGGGATGGATGCCGCATACGTCGACGGCGCGCACACGATCGGGCGGTGGCTGACCGACCGCGCCGCCAGTGCTCCCGACCACACCGCGATCGACGATCGCGGTGTCCGGATCGGCTATGCGGACCTGGAGACCCGCGCGAGCGAGCTCGCCGCAGCGCTGCGGCGAGCGGGCTACGGTCCCGACGACCGCATCGCGACGGTGTCGGGGAACTCGATCGACCACGTCGTGGCGTTCTTCGCGTGCGCGAAGAGCGGCGTCGCCTTCGTCCCGCTGTCGTGGCGGCTCGCGCCGCGCGAACTGGCCGAGGTGCTGACCCAGTCCGCCCCCGCCCTCGTGCTCGTCGAGGACGAGTACGAGGGTCTCGCCGCTGACGCGCTGCGCCGGGTGGCGGGCCGCCATCCGGTGGCGGCCCTCGGGACGACGGGCGTCGAGGCCGCCGTCCCGGCGCGCAGCGGCCCCTCGCGGTCGGGGGCGCCGCGGGGTGTCCGCGATGACGACGCCCTCCTGGTGATCTACACGTCGGGCAGCGAAGCGGCGCCCAAAGGCGTCGTGCTGACGCACGCGAACTGCTTCTGGAACAATCTCGCCCTCGCGGGCGCGCAGCAGCTGACCGGGGACGACGTCGTTCTCGCGATGCTCCCGCAGTTCCATGTCGCGGCGTGGAACTGCCAGCCGCTCCTGGCGTGGTGGGTGGGCGCGACGGTCGTGCTCGAACGCTCGTTCCAGCCGCAGCGCATCCTGCAGCTGCTCGCCGAGCGCGGCGTCACGGCGATGATGGGCGTGCCCACGCAGTATCGCCTCCTCGCCGACGACCCGGCATTCGCTCAGATCGCGGCGGGGCCGTTGCGTCAGGCGCTCGTGGGCGGGGCGACGGTGCCGACCGACCTTGCCGCGCAGTGGGCGGCGGCGGGCGTCCCCCTCACACAGGGGTACGGGCTCACCGAGGCCGCGCCGAACGTGCTGTGCCTGCCGGCATCCGATCTCGGTCGTCACCCCGGCGCGGTCGGGCGGCCGTATCCGCACGTGGACGTCTGCGTCGCCGACCCCGAGACGGGCCTCGTCCTCGGGGGCGAGGCGACCGGCGAGCTGTGGGTGCGGGGGCCGAGCGTCTTCGCCGGGTACCTGCACGACGATGCGGCCACGGCGCGGGCGTTCGCGGGAGAGTGGCTGCGGACGGGCGACATCGTGCACCGCGATCGCGACGGCGTCTTCCGCATCGTCGACCGGCTCAAGGACATCTTCATCTCCGGCGGCGAGAACGTCGCGCCCGCCGAAGTCGAACGCGCGCTCGCGCTGCACCCGGCGATCGCCGAGGTCGCGGTCGTCGGAGTGCCGGACACGGTGTGGGGCGAGCGCGGAGTCGCCTTCGTCGTCCGCACGGGTGGCGCGGCGCTCGGCGAGGACGAAGTTCTGGCGCACGCGCGCGCAGAGCTCGCGGGCTACAAGGTTCCCGTGCGTGTCGCGTTCGTCGACGCGCTTCCGCGGTCGACGATCGAGAAGCTCGCCCGCTCGCGCCTGCGCGCCGCAGCAGCAGAACTGACGGCGGCAGAACTGATGAAGGAGACATCCCATGAATGACGCGGTGTCCCGCATGACCCTGGATACGGCCGAGCCGACCCCGGCCCTGTCGGCGACCGGCAAGCCGCTCACCAAGCGCGGCGAGGCGACGAGGCGCAAGCTCCTCGAAGCCGCCGAGGAGGTCTTCGCGAGCCTCGGGTACCACGAGGCATCCATCGTGAAGATCACGGAGCGCGCGGGGATCGGCCTCGGAACGTTCTACCTGTACTTCGACAGCAAGCAGCAGATCTTCGAAGAGCTCGTGGTCGACCTCAACCGACGGGTGCGCCACTCGATGAGTGAGGCGATGGCGGGTGCGTCGGGCCGCATCGAGGCCGAGCGTGCCGGTTTCGAGGGCTTCTTCCGCTTCACGGCCGCGCACCCCGCGCTGTACCGCGTCGTCCGTGAGGCGGAGTTCGTCTCGCCCGAGATGCTGCGCCTGCACTACACGCGCATCGTGGACGGGTACGAGGCGGGCCTGCGCGCGGCGCAGCGAGACGGGGATGTCGACGAGGCGCTCGATCCCGAAGTCACCGCGTGGGCCCTCATGGGTGCGGGTGAGCTCATCGGCATGCGCTACCTCCTCTGGGAGCGCGACGAGCACGACAACCCGCCGAATGCCATGCCCGACGCGGTCATCGACCACATGACGAGATTCATCCGCAATGCGCTCGAACCGCGCCGCACCCCGGGAGGTTCCCATGACTGAGCAGGACCTGGCAGGCCATCGCGCTCTCGTGACGGGCGGCGCGAGCGGGATCGGCCTCGCCTGCGCGCACGAGTTCGCCGCGCGCGGCGCGCATGTGATCGTCGCCGATTTCAACAGGGATGCCGCGCATGCGGTGGCCACGGAACTCGGCGGCCAGGCGTGGGTGGTCGACCTCTCCGACACCGCTGCGCAGGAGGATCTCTCGCTCGACGTCGACATCCTCGTCAACAACGCCGGCATCCAGACCGTCGCGCCGATCGAGGAGTTCGACCCGGAGCGGTGGCGCTTCATGCACCGGCTCATGGTCGAGTCGCCGTTCCTCCTCATCCGCGCCGTTCTCCCCGGCATGTACGAGCGCGGCTGGGGGCGGATCATCAACATCTCGAGCGCCCACGGACTGCGGGCGAGCGCGTTCAAATCCGCCTACGTGTCGGCGAAGCACGCGCTCGAGGGGCTGTCGAAGGTGACGGCGCTCGAGGGCGGTCCGCACGGCGTCACGAGCAACTGCATCAACCCGGCCTACGTGCGCACCCCCCTCGTGGAGAAGCAGATCGCGGATCAGGCGAAGGTGCACGGCATCCCGGAGAGCGACGTCGTCACGGAGATCATGCTCACGGAAGGGGTCGTCAAACGCCTCGTCGAGGCCGACGAGGTCGCCTCGCTCGCGGGGTGGCTCGCGTCGCACAAGGCAGGCATGGTCACGGGCGCGAGCTATACGATCGACGGCGGCTGGACCGCCCGATGACCCGCGCGGTCCACCGAGTGAACGTCCCGGTCTCCGGGGGCGATCTCGCCGTCGGCGTCTGGGATGCCGAGGACTCCGCCGCGCCGACGATCCTCGCGATCCACGGCGTCACGTCGTCGCACCTCGCATGGGAATTCCTCGCCGAGGCGCTGCCGGGTGTGCGGATCGTCGCCCCCGACCTCCGCGGGCGCGGACGCAGCAACGATCTCGTGGGCCCGGCCGGCATGGCCGCTCACGCGGCGGACCTGGCTGCCGTCTCGGCCGCGCTGGGCCTCGGGCCGGTCGTCGTGGTCGCGCACTCGATGGGCGCGTTCGTCGCGGTCGCGTTCGCGGCGCGGCATCCGGATCTCGTCTCGCGACTCGTGCTCGTCGACGGGGGACTGCCTCTCGGGGCGCCCGCCGGTCTTGCGCCCGAGCAGCTCGTCGACGCGATCCTCGGGCCCACGGCGGCGCGTTTGAACCTGCGCTTCGCGAGCGACACGGAGTACCTGGACTTCTGGCGCGCGCACCCGGCGTTCGTCCGCGACTGGACTCCGGAGCTGGAGCGCTACCTCGCCTACGACCTCGTTCCGGCGGGGGAGGAGGGGCTGCGCCCGGCGACGGCCTACCTCACGACGGTCGAGGACACGATCGACATGAACACGACGAGCACGGTGACGGACGCCCTCGTGGTGCTCGATCGCCCGGCGACGCTCATCACGGTGCCGCGCGGACTGCAGGACGAGGAGCCGGGGCTCTACCCCGAGGAGCATCTCGCGCGCCTGCTTGCGGCGAATCCGCGGATCGCTCACGACCGCTGGGACGGCTTCAACCACTACACCGTCGTGCTGAGCGCGGCCGGCGCTGCGCGTCTCGCCCGCGTCGTCACGCACGAGCTCGCTCTCGCCGGCGTGTGACGCTCAGCGCGCCGAGGCGGCGACGCGGGTCGAGAGCTGGTGCGCGTGCGCGAGGAGCGTGCGCCCGAGCTCGGGGATGCGCTCCGGCGTGAACCGGAACTCGACCCCCGTGAGGCTCAGCGCCCACTGCGGGTGGCCCGACGCCGTGAACACCGCCGCGCCGAGCCCGAAGCTGCCCGAGACGATCAGACCCGGGTTCAAGGCGAAGCCGCGGGCGTGCGTCTCGCGCAGTCGCGCACGCAGGCGCGGCTCCGCATGGGCGCCGCCGAAGCGCTCGGGGAGTTCCGGGTGGCGTTCGAAGTAGGCGTCCACATCGTGGGGAGGCAGGAACGAGAGGATCGCGAGCCCCGCCGATGCGACGCCGAGCGGGAACCTCGTGCCCTCGGAGAGCACGAACGAGCGGATCGGGAACGCGCCGTCCTCGCGCATGAGGCACACCGTCTCGTCGCCGCGCCTCACCGACAGGAACGCGCTCTCCTCCGTGCGCACGGCGAGCGAGCGCACGATGTCGCGGGCGATCGCGGTGATGTCGTAGCGAGATGCCGCGACGGTCCCCATGAGGTACAGCTCGGGCCCCGGCATCCACCGACCTGTGCGCTCGTCCTGGTCGACGAGGCCTTCGTGGTGGAGCGCCGTCAGAAGGCGGTGGGTCGTCGGCCGGGTGAGGCCCGCGCGTCGCGCGAGGTCCGCCACGGTCGAGCCGGTGTCACCGGCGCCGGTGACCAGACGCAGGAGCGCGGCGGCGCGCGCGATCGCCTGCGCGCCGGGGACGCTCGAAGCGGACGCAGTGTCCATGATGTGGACATTAGGGGATCGAGCGCCCACATCGCAAACAGCGATGCGCCGGCGTGGTGATCGAGAGCGCACGATGGAACCACACGGATGACGAAGGAGTTCACGTGATCGACAAGACGTATGCCTCGGCGGCAGAGGCCGTCGCAGACATCCCCGACGGCGCCTCACTCGCCGTCGGCGGCTTCGGGCTGTCGGGCAACCCGATCGCCCTCATCGAGGCGCTGCTCGCGCAGGGGACGAGCGACCTCAGCATCGTCAGCAACAACTGCGGCGTCGACGACTGGGGTCTCGGGGTGCTGCTGAACGCGAAGCGAATCCGCAAGATGACCTCCTCGTACGTCGGCGAGAACAAGGAGTTCGAGCGGCAGTTCCTCTCCGGTGAGCTCGAGCTCGAACTCACCCCGCAGGGCACCCTCGCCGAGAAGCTCCGAGCCGGCGGCGCCGGCATCGCGGCGTTCTACACCCAGACGGGCGTCGGCACGCAGGTCGCCGAGGGCGGTCTGCCGCGCAAGTACGACGGACGGGGCGGCATCGCCGTGGCATCCCCGCAGAAGGACGTCCGCGTGTTCGCCCCGGACGGCACCGAACGCGATTACGTCCTCGAAGAGGCGATCGTCACCGACTACGCCCTCGTGCACGCGGCGAAGGGCGACGTGCACGGCAACCTCGTCTTCAATAAGGCGGCGCGGAACTTCAACCCGCTCGCCGCGATGGCCGGCACCGTCTGCATCGCGCAGGTCGAGGAGCTCGTCCCGGCGGGGGAGCTCGACCCCGACAGCATCCACCTGCCGGGCATCTACGTGCACCGCATCGTCGAGGTCGGCCCCGACATCGAGAAGCGCATCGAGCGCCGCACCGTCTCCGTCGCCGATGCCCTCAGCCGCCCCGTCCCGGAAGGAGCCTGACATGGCACTCACCCGCAACGAGATGGCCGCCCGCGCGGCCGCGGAGCTGTCCGACGGCTCCTACGTCAACCTCGGCATCGGCCTGCCCACGCTCGTCCCGAACTACGTCCCGGACGGCGTCACGGTCGTGCTGCAGTCGGAGAACGGCATCCTCGGCGTCGGCCCGTATCCGACGGAGGAGCACGTCGACCCCGACCTCATCAACGCCGGGAAGGAGACCGTCACCGTCCTCCCGGGCTCGGCCTTCTTCGACTCGGCGACGAGCTTCGGGATGATCCGCGGCGGCAAGATCGACGCAGCCATCCTCGGAGCGATGCAGGTCTCGGCGTCGGGGGACCTCGCGAACTGGATGATCCCCGGCAAGATGGTCAAGGGGCCCGGCGGTGCGATGGACCTCGTCCACGGCGCGGGTCAGGTCATCGTCCTCATGGAACACACCGCGCGGGACGGCTCGGCGAAGATCGTCGAAGAGTGCTCGCTCCCGCTGACGGGGCGCGGCGTCGTCGACCGCATCATCACCGACCTCGCCGTCATCGACGTGACCGAGGAAGGCCTCGTGCTCGTCGAGACCGCGCCGGGCGTCACGGTCGACGAGGTCGTCGCGGCGACCGAGCCCGCGCTCATCATCTCGGAATCGCTGAAGGAGATCGCATGACCACGCACACCGACGACATCGTCATCGTCGCGGCGGCCCGCACACCGCAGGGGCGTCTCAAAGGCCAGCTGGCGTCGTTCACGGCGCCGCAACTCGGCGGCTTCGCGATCGCCGGGGCGCTCGCGAAGGCCGACATCCCGGCGGATGCCGTGGACGCGGTCATCATGGGGCAGGTCCTGCCCGCGGGCTCCGGGCAGAATCCGGCTCGTCAGGCCGCTCTCGCGGGCGGGATCGGCTGGGACGTCCCCGCGTCGTCCGTCAACAAGGTCTGCCTGTCGGGGCTCACGGCGATCATCGACGCGAAGCGCATGATCGCCTCGGGTGACGCCACCGTCGTCGTCGCGGGCGGCATGGAGTCGATGACCCGTTCCCCGCACCTGCTCATGGGGTCGCGCGACGGATGGTCCTACGGGTCCGTCGAGGTGCTCGACCACATGGCGTACGACGGACTGACGGATGCCTACGACAAGGAATCCATGGGCGCCTCCACCGAGCGGCTCAACCCGACCTTCCACGTCACGCGAGAGGGGCAGGATCACGTGGCCGCGCTGTCGCACCAGCGGGCGGCGGCGGCCCGCGACGGCGGCCTCTTCGATGCCGAGATCGTCACCGTCGAGGTGCCGCAGCGGCGGGGTGAGCCCGTGCAGGTCAGGGCCGACGAGGGCATCCGGGCGGAGACCACGGACGAGACCCTCGCGGGGCTCCGCCCGGCGTTCGCGAAGGACGGCTCCATCACGGCGGGCAATGCATCGCAGATCTCCGACGGCGCGGCAGCCGTCGTCCTCACGACGCGTGCGCACGCGGCGGAGGCGGGATGGCCGGTGCTCGCCGTCGTCGGCGCTGCGGGCCAGGTCGCCGGCCCCGACAACTCTCTGCACGCGCAGCCCGCGCGCGCGATCGCGCAGGCGCTCGGGCGGCAGGGGATCGCGGCATCCGATCTCGATCTCATCGAGATCAACGAGGCCTTCGGGGCCGTCGTCGCCCACTCGCAGGCCGAGCTCGGTGTCGGCGAGGACGTCGTCAACGTGCACGGCGGCGGCATCGCGCTCGGGCATCCGATTGGCGCGTCCGGGGCGCGACTGGTCGTCCACGCGGTGCACGAACTCGTACGGCGCGGGTCGGGCACGGCGGCGGTCGGCCTCTGCGGCGGCGGCGGTCAGGGTGAAGCGCTCATCGTGACGCGCTGAGTGACGCGTTGATCCTCGAGCCGATCTCCGGGCGCGGCGGCTAGGCTCGACGGGTGACCACGATCTCGCCGCTGCGCGCGGACGACCGCGCCGAGTGGGCGCCGCTCTGGGCCCAGTACCTGACGTTCTACGAGAGCACGCTCGACGACGCGGTGACCGACGACGTCTTCGCGCGTCTCGCCGCCGAGGACGGCCTGTACGGCGCCCTCGCGCGCGACGACGAGGGACGCGCCGTGGGGTTCGTGCACTGGCTGTTCCACCCCTCCACGTGGTCCACGACCGGCTACTGCTACCTCGAAGACCTCTTCGTCGCCCCCGACGTCCGCGGCGGCGGCGTCGGATCCGCGCTCATCGGCCACGTCCGTGGCGCCGCCGAGGCGACCGGGGCGGACAAGGTCTACTGGCTGACCCAGTCGGGCAACGCGGCGGCGCGGCGCCTCTATGATTCCCTCGCGACCGACACCGGTTTCGTGCACTACGAGATGGAGCTGTGACATGTGCTACCCCGTGACCTGCCAGACCTGCGGCAAGACCACCTGGGCCGGCTGCGGCGAGCACGTCGATGCCGCGCTCGAGGGCGTCGCGGCCGCCGACCGCTGCAGCTGCCCGCGCTGATCGTCAGCGCTCGAGGCGCTTCTTGAGGAGCTTCTCTTCGCTGCCGTGGACGGGGGAGTCCGTCGCGATCAGGCGACCACGTGTCGCGCGATACGTGTCGATGATCGTGCCGATCGACAGCGCCAGCGTGATGCCCCAGCTGATCCACGCGAGGGCCTGACGCCACGTGAACGGCACGTCGCCGCGCACGCCGCGCAGGAGCGCCATCCCGCTCGTCACGGCGGAGATGATCCCGGTTCCGAACAGGTACTTGCGCATGGGTCCACGTTAGCCTGGAAAGAACCCCGCCGAGAGGAGCGTCATGAGCGCCCACACCGACCGCGCAGGGGCGAAGGCTGATGTCGTCGTCGTCTCCAACCGGCTTCCCGTCGATCGATCCGATCCGGAAGACGAGTGGAGGCGCTCGCCCGGGGGCCTCGTCGCGGCCCTGGAGCCGGTGCTGCAATCGACCGGCGGCGCGTGGGTGGGCTGGCCCGGGCAGCCGGATGCCGAGGTCGCGCCCTTCCGCTTCGACGGGATGGAGCTCGTGCCGGTCGCACTCTCCGCGGAGGACATCGAGCTCTACTACGAGGGCTTCTCCAACGACACCGTCTGGCCGCTCTATCACGACGTCATCTCCCCGCCGGCATTTCACCGCGAGTGGTGGGACGCCTACGTCCGCGTCAACGAGCGGTTCGCGCGCGCCGCGGCGTCCGTCGCCGCGCCGGATGCGACGGTCTGGGTGCAGGACTATCAACTGCAGCTCGTCCCGCAGCTCCTGCGCGAGCTGCGCCCCGATGTGGTGATCGGCTACTTCCACCACATTCCGTTCCCCGCATACGGCATCTACGCGCAGCTGCCGTGGCGCCGCCAGGTGCTCTCGGGGCTGCTCGGCGCCGACGTCATCGGTTTCCAGCGCGTCGCGGACGCCGGCAACTTCGCCCGTGCCGTCCGCCGCCAGCTCGGCTACGAGACGAAGGCGGGGGCCATCCGCGTCCCGACGGAGGACGGGGGAGTGCGCACAGCCGTTGCGAAGGCGTATCCCATCTCGATCGACGCGGCCGCGTACGACGAGCTCGCCCGCCGTCCCGACGTGCAGGCGCGCGCACGGGAGATCCGCGCGAGCCTCGGCGACCCCGCGACCGTCCTCTTCGGCGTCGATCGGCTGGACTACACGAAGGGCATCGGCCACCGCCTCAAGGCCTACGGCGAGCTCCTCGCCGACGACCGGCTCGACGTCGAGGACGTCACCCTCGTCCAGGTCGCGAGCCCGAGCCGTGAACGCGTCGCCGCGTACATGCAGCTGCGCGACGAGATCGAGCTGACGGTCGGCCGCATCAACGGCGACCACGACACCGTCGGGCACACCGCGATCAGGTACCTCCACCATTCCTACCCGCGCGAGGAGATGGTGGCGCTGTATCTCGCCGCCGACGTCATGCTCGTGACGGCGCTGCGCGACGGGATGAACCTCGTGGCGAAGGAGTACGTCGCGAGTCGCGTCGACGGACGGGGCGTTCTCGTGCTCAGCGAGTTCACGGGAGCGGCGGACGAACTGACCCAGGCGATCCGCGTGAACCCGCACGACATCGAGGGTCTGAAGGACGCGATCATGACCGCGATCGAGATGCCCGAGGACGAGCAGCGGAGACGTATGCGGGCACTGCGGCGGCGGGTGCGCGACCACGACGTCGCCGACTGGTCCCGCTCATTCCTGGGCGATCTCGACAGCGTCACCCGATGACGCCCGATGCCGCGGTCGCGACGCTCGCCGGGACCGAACACCTCCTCGTCGCGCTCGACTTCGACGGCACGCTCTCGCCGCTCGTCGACGAACCGATGGCTGCGCGGATGCTTCCCGAGGCGCGCGCGGCGCTCGAGGCTCTGACGGCCGCGCCGGCCACCGTCGTCGCGCTCGTCTCGGGCCGGAGCCTCGCCGACCTCCGCGTGATCGCCGAGCACACCGACGACTCGACGGTGCGCCTCGCCGGCTCCCACGGCGCCGAGTACTGGACGCCGGAGTCCGACGCTCCTACGACCGCCGACGCGCACCCGGTCCTTCCCGGGCGGTGCGACCGCGCAGGAGGGTGCCGAACGCGACCGCCTCTCCACGCAGGCACGACAGCTCGTCGCCGATGTCCCGGGCGCACGGGTCGAGCCGAAGGCCTTCGGATTCGCGGTGCATTCGCGCACCGTCGCCGCGCCCGACCGTCAGGGCATGCACGACCGCGTCGATGCCCTCATGTCCGAGGAAGCTCCGGCGTGGCGCCGTCGCACGGGGCACCACATCGTCGAGTACGCCTTCCGCGACGTGGGGAAGGATGCCGCCGTGCAGTGGCTGCGGCGGGAGACCGGGGCAACGGCCGTGCTCTTCGCGGGCGACGACGTCACCGACGAGGATGCGCTCGCGACGCTCGAGCCCGGCGATGTCGGCGTCCGGGTCGGCGCGGGCGACACCGCGGCATCCGTGCGTGTGGACGGCATCCCACAACTCGCGGAGATGCTTGTGCACCTCGCGCACGAGCGGTCCCGCAGGCGGGAATAGACTGCGAGAATGCCTTCCTCCGACGACACCAGCGCCACCGTCGACATCAAGCCCCGCTCTCGCGCCGTCACCGACGGCATCGAGGCGACGACCTCCCGCGGCATGCTCCGCGCGGTCGGCATGGGCGATGAGGACTGGGATAAGCCCCAGATCGGCATCGCGTCCAGCTGGAACGAGATCACCCCCTGCAACCTGAGCCTCGATCGCCTCGCCCAGGGGGCGAAGGAGGGCGTGCACGCCGGCGGCGGATACCCCCTGCAGTTCGGCACGATCTCCGTCTCCGACGGCATCTCGATGGGCCACGAGGGCATGCACTTCTCGCTCGTGAGCCGCGAGGTCATCGCCGACTCCGTCGAGACGGTCGTCATGGCTGAGCGCCTCGACGGCACGGTGCTGCTCGCCGGCTGCGACAAGTCGATCCCGGGCATGCTCATGGCCTCGGCCCGGCTCGACCTGTCGAGCGTCTTCCTCTATGCCGGATCGATCGCTCCCGGCTGGGTCAAGCTCTCCGACGGCACCGAGAAGGACGTCACGATCATCGACTCGTTCGAGGCGGTCGGCGCGTGCCTCGCGGGCAAGATGAGCGAGGCCGACTTGAAGCGCATCGAGTGCGCGATCGCGCCGGGCGAGGGCGCCTGCGGCGGCATGTACACCGCCAACACGATGGCGTCCGTCGCCGAGGCGCTCGGTCTCAGCCTGCCCGGATCCGCGGCCCCGCCGTCGGCCGACCGTCGTCGCGACTACTTCGCCCACCGCTCCGGCGAGGCGGTCGTGAATCTGCTCCGCCAAGGCATCACGACGCGCGACATCCTGACGCCGGATGCCTTCGAGAACGCGATCGCGCTCGCGATGGCCCTCGGCGGTTCGACCAATGTCGTGCTGCACCTGCTCGCGATCGCCCGCGAGGCCGAGGTCGAGCTGACTCTGAAGGACTTCAACCGCATCGGCGACAAGGTGCCCCACGTCGCCGACATGAAGCCGTTCGGCAAGTACGTCATGAACGACGTCGACCGGCACGGCGGCATCCCCGTCATCATGAAGGCGATGCTCGACGAGGGACTCCTCCACGGAGACGCGCTCACCGTGACGGGCAAGACGCTCGCCGAGAACCTCGAGGACCTGAACCCCGACCCCGTGGACGGCACCGTCATCCACACGTTCGACAACCCGATCCACAAGACCGGCGGCCTCACGATCCTGCACGGCTCGCTCGCACCGGAGGGCGCGGTCGTGAAGACCGCGGGGTTCGATGCGGCGGTCTTCGAGGGGCCGGCGCGCGTGTTCGAGCGCGAGCGCTCCGCGATCGACGCCCTCGCCGCCGGCGACATCGAGGCGGGCAGCGTCGTCGTGATCCGCTACGAGGGCCCCAAGGGCGGCCCGGGCATGCGCGAGATGCTCGCCATCACGGCGGCCATCAAGGGCGCGGGGCTCGGAAAAGATGTACTACTCTTGACGGACGGACGATTCTCAGGCGGCACAACCGGCCTGTGCATCGGCCACATAGCACCCGAAGCGGTGGACGCTGGTCCCATCGCCTTCGTGCGCGATGGTGATCTGATACGGGTCGATATCGCGGCTCGCACGCTCGACCTACTCGTCGACGAGGCAGAGCTGAGCTCCCGCCGGGACGGCTGGGAGCCCCTTCCTCCGCGCTATACCCGTGGCGTTCTGGCCAAATACTCGAAGCTCGTGCACTCCGCTGCGGAGGGCGCGATCACGGGCTAGGCCCCGCACTCACGTCCGATCACGACTCATTTCATCGAGGTCTCACGCATGTCACTCGACACCACTGCGGCCGTTCCCCGGCCGCCCGCCCGCGGCGCCTCCGCACTGGTGCTCACCGGCGCGGCCGCCGTCGTCCGCTCCCTGGAACTCCTGGGGGTCACCGACGTCTTCGGCCTCCCCGGCGGCGCCATCCTCCCCGTTTACGACCCGCTCATGGACTCGACCGAGCTCCGCCACATCCTCGTGCGGCACGAGCAGGGCGCCGGTCACGCCGCCGAGGGCTACGCCTCGGCATCCGGCAAGGTCGGCGTCGCGATCGCGACCAGCGGCCCCGGCGCCACCAACCTCGTGACGGCGATCGCCGATGCGTACATGGACTCGGTGCCGCTTCTCGCGATCACCGGTCAGGTCTTCTCGACGCTCATGGGCACGGACGCCTTCCAGGAGGCGGACATCGTCGGCATCACGATGCCGATCACGAAGCACTCCTTCCTCGTGAAGGATGCCGCGGAGATCCCCGGCGCGATCGCCGCCGCCTACGAGATCGCCTCGACGGGCCGCCCCGGCCCTGTGCTCGTGGACATCACGAAGGACGCGCAGCAGGCCGAGGCGCCGTTCGTCTGGCCGCCGCGCTACGACCTGCCCGGCTACCGGCCGGTCACCAAGGCGCACGGCAAGCAGATCCAGGCCGCCGCCCACCTGCTGCAGACCGCCAAGAAGCCCGTGCTCTACGTGGGCGGCGGCGTCGTGCGCGCCGGAGCGTCGGCGGAGCTTCTCACGCTGGCCGAGACGACCGGGGCTCCCGTCGTCACGACGCTCATGGCGCGCGGGGCTTTCCCCGACTCGCACCCGCAGCACCTCGGTATGCCGGGCATGCACGGCACGGTCCCGGCCGTCCTCGCCCTGCAGGAGGCCGACCTCATCATCGCGCTCGGCGCGCGGTTCGACGACCGTGTGACGGGCAAGGCGGCGCTGTTCGCACCGAACGCGCAGGTCGTGCACGTCGACATCGACCCCGCCGAGATCTCCAAGATCCGCACCGCCGATGTGCCGATCGTGGGCGATGTGCGGGAGGTGCTCATCGACCTCGACGCCGCCTTCCGGGGCGCGGCGGGCCCCGAGAAGCCCGATACCGCCGAGTGGTGGTCGTACCTCGAGGGGCTGCTCGACGAGTTCCCCCTCGGCTACACGCAGCCCAGTGACGGCCTCATGTCGCCGCAGTACGTCATCTCCCGCATCGGTGAGCTCACGGGTCCCGAGGGCGTGTACGCCGCGGGCGTCGGCCAGCACCAGATGTGGGCCGCGCAGTTCATCAAGTACGAGCGCCCGAATGCGTGGCTGAATTCGGGCGGCGCCGGCACGATGGGCTACTCCGTCCCGGCGGCGATGGGCGCGAAGGTCGCCGAGCCCGAGCGCCCGGTCTGGGCGATCGACGGCGACGGCTGCTTCCAGATGACCAATCAGGAGCTCGCGACCTGTGTCATCAACAACATCCCGATCAAGGTCGCGATCATCAACAACTCGTCGCTCGGCATGGTCCGTCAGTGGCAGACGCTGTTCTACAACGGCCGGTACTCCAACACCGACCTGAACACCGGCCACGACACCGTCCGCATCCCCGACTTCGTGAAGCTCGCGGAGGCGTACGGCTGCCTCGCGATCCGCGTCGAGAAGGAGGAGGACGTGGATGCCGCGATCCGGACCGCCCTCGAGACGAACGACCGCCCCGTCGTGATCGATTTCGTCGTGTCCGCCGACGCGATGGTGTGGCCGATGGTCCCGCAGGGGGTCAGCAACAGCTACATCCAGTACGCGCGCGACCACGCGCCGAGCTTCGATGAGGAGGACTGAGCATGAGCAAGCACGTTCTGAGCCTCCTCGTCGAGGACAAGCCCGGCCTCCTCACCCGCGTCGCGGGTCTGTTCGCCCGCCGCGGCTTCAACATCGAGTCGCTCGCCGTGGGCGTCACCGAGGTGCCGGGGCTGTCCCGCATCACGGTCGTCGTCGACGTCGAGGGTCTGCCGCTCGAGCAGGTGACCAAGCAGCTGAACAAGCTCGTGAACGTCATCAAGATCGTCGAGCTCGAGCAGACGGCATCCGTCCAGCGCGAGCACATGCTCATCAAGGTGCGCGCCGACAACCAGACCCGATCGAACGTGATCGAGGTCGTCAACCTGTTCCGCGCCTCGGTCGTCGACTACGCCACGGATGCGCTCGTCATCGAGGTGACCGGCGACCGCGGCAAGGTCGATGCGATCCTGCGCGCTCTGGAGCCCTTCGGGATCAAGGAGCTCGCCCAGTCCGGCATGGTCGCCATCGGCCGCGGCGGCAAGTCCATCACCGAGCGGGTCCTCCGCAACTAGCCGCCCGTCGAGTGCCCGCGCAGCGGGCGCCCCGTCGCTGATCGAGTGCCCGCGTGGCGGGCGCATCGAGATCAATCCACAATCAAGGAGAAACAACAACCATGGCTGAGATCTTCTACGACTCCGACGCCGACCTGTCCATCATCCAGGGCAAGAAGGTCGCGATCGTCGGCTACGGCTCGCAGGGTCACGCGCACGCGCAGAACCTGCGCGATTCGGGCGTCGAGGTCGTCATCGCGCTCAAGGACGGCTCCAAGAGCACCGCGAAGGCGCAGGAGGACGGATTCGAGGTCAAGAGCGTCGCCGATGCGACCGCGTGGGCGGACCTCATCATGATCCTCGCGCCCGACCAGCACCAGCGCGGCATCTACAGCGAGTCGATCGCGCCGAACCTCGCGGAGGGCAAGACGCTCGCCTTCGCGCACGGCTTCAACATCCGCTTCGGCTACATCGACACGCCCGAGGGCGTCGACGTCATCCTGGTCGCGCCGAAGGCTCCGGGCCACACGGTGCGTCGCGAGTTCGTCGCGGGTCGCGGCATCCCCGACATCATCGCCGTCGAGAAGGATGCCTCGGGCGCGGCGTGGGCGACCGCCCTGTCGTACGCGAAGGCGATCGGCGGCACGCGCGCCGGTGTCATCAAGACGACCTTCACCGAGGAGACCGAGACCGACCTGTTCGGTGAGCAGTCGGTGCTCTGCGGTGGCATGAGCCACCTCGTCGAGTACGGCTTCGAGACGCTGACCGAGGCCGGCTACCAGCCCGAGATCGCCTACTTCGAGGTGCTGCACGAGCTGAAGCTCATCGTGGACCTCATGTGGGAGGGCGGCATCGCGAAGCAGCGCTGGTCGATCTCCGACACCGCCGAGTACGGCGACTACGTCTCCGGACCCCGCGTCATCGACCCGTCGGTCAAGGAGAACATGAAGGCCGTCCTCGCCGACATCCAGTCGGGTGCGTTCGCGAAGCGCTTCATCGACGACCAGGATGCCGGTGCCCCCGAGTTCCTCGCCCTCCGCGAGAAGGAGGCGCAGCACCCGATCGAGAAGACGGGCAAGGAGCTGCGCTCGCTCTTCGCGTGGAAGCAGCAGGACAGCGACTACACGGAGGGCTCGGCCGCGCGCTGATCCCCGCAGACTCTCGGCACACCCGCCGAGTCAGGCTGTCACAGGCCAGGAAGCCCGACCCCGCACCCGGGGCCGGGCTTCCGCCGTTTGCTAGCGTGATGACCATGACCGCCGTGCTCGAGATCGCCGTCCAGGACCCTGCCGGAGCGCGTGCGGCGATCGCGGCGGGCGCCGATCGGCTGGAGCTCTGCCAGGCGCTCGGTGTCGGCGGGCTGACCCCGTCGATCGGTCTCGTCGAGGCGGTCGCGGCGGCTGTCGGCGGGGACAGGGTGAACGTCCTCGTCCGGCCGCGCGGCGGCGGCTTCGTCTACGACGACGAGGAGGTCGCGCTCGTCGCGGCCGACATCGTGGCAGCGGTTCGTGCGGGCGCGGGCGGTGTCGTGATCGGCGCGCTCACCGCCGATGGGCAGGCGGATCTCGATGCCGTCGCCCGCTGGCGGGATGCCGCGGGCGGCGCCGCACTCGTCTTCCACCGCGCGATCGACGCGACCGGAGACCCGGTCGCCGTGCTCGCGGAACTGTATGCCGTCGGTGTCGACCGGGTCCTGACGTCCGGCGGTGCGGCGCGCTCGATCGACGGCGTGCCGACTCTCGCGCGGCTCGTCGAGGCCGCCGGGGATGTCGAGATCATGGCGGGCGGCGGCGGCGTCCGTCCGGTGGACATCCCCGCGATCCTCGCCGCCGGTGTCGGCGCCGTGCACCTCTCCGCCCGCGGGCAGGCGGGCCTCGACGCCCCCGCGGGCCCGGGCGGGGGCGCCCCCGGCCACGACGTCACGGACGCAGCCGTCGTCGCGGAGGCGGTCGCCGCCATGCGCGCGGTCGCCGGCAGCACGGCACGCTCCTGACCGCGATACGCTGAGCCGCGTGAGCACAGGACGCGACGACGACGCCCTCCGCTGGGACGGCGACGACGACCCCACGCTGGTGGCATCGAAAGCACCCGAGCCGACATCTCCCGCGGCGACACCGTCCACGCCGTCCGAGCCGCTGGCGCTTCCGGACGGCTTCACCGCCGTCGGCAAGGACAGCGAGAAGGTCGGCCACATCGAAGCGGACGGCGCCGTCGTGATGCCGGGGGAGCGTGCACAGCTCTCGAGCGCGGTCCTGCTGACCCTCGGCGTCCTCGCCGGTGCCTATGTGCTCTTCACGGTCGGCTGGATCATCGGTGGGCTCCGGCTGCAGGGCGCCTCGCAGGTCCTCATCGGCCCCGTCGGCTACCAGGCGGCACTGTGGACCGCCGTCGCGGCGCCGCTGCTGTGGTTCGTCGGTGTCTACGTGCTGACGCGTGCGTCGAAGACATGGGTGCGCGTCACGTGGCTCTTCGCCGGACTCGCGCTCCTCGCCCCGTGGCCGTTCCTCATGGTCGCCGCAGTGGGGATGGTGGCATCGTGACTGCAGACACCGTCTCCGCCTCTTCGTCGCGACCCGTACGACCGACCTGGGTGGTCGTGGCGGTCTCGGTCTTCTTCGGGTTGTTCTATGCCTATGTCGTCTGGAGCGCCGTGGGCTTCCTGGTGTCACAGGCGACCGGGCCGCTCGGCCTCAACGGGGCGGGCTGGAGCCTCCTCTTGGCCGCGGTCGCCTTTCCGCTCATCGCCTTCGGCGTGGCGTTCGCGATCGGGTGGCGGCGCGTGTGGTGGGAGTTCTCGCTGACCCTCCTCGTCGGGCTCGGGCTCGTCGCCGTCTTCTGGCTGAACGTCGTCGCCTACAGCGTGATGTTCGGGGCATCTCTGCTCGGATGAACCGCGCCGTCACACGGTCATCGACCCCTCGCCGCCGCCGGTAGGCTGGAGCTCTTCCACCCGTGCGCTGAATCCTCAGCCGCGCTCTGCCTCCTTCGCAAAGGTCTGCCGCCGTGTCCCAGCCCGTCGTCCTCATCGCCGAAGAACTCTCTCCCGCCACGATCGACGCCCTCGGGGAGGGCTTCGACGTCCGCAGCGTCGACGGCACCGACCGCCCCGCGCTCCTCGCCGCGATCGCCGAAGCCGACGCGATCCTCATCCGCTCGGCGACCAAGGTCGACGCCGAGGCGATCGCCGCGGCATCCCGTCTGAAGGTCGTCGCCCGCGCGGGCGTCGGTCTCGACAACGTCGACATCAAGGCCGCGACCGCGGCGGGCGTCATGGTCGTCAACGCGCCGACCTCGAACATCATCTCCGCCGCCGAGCTCACCGTCGGCCACATCCTCTCGCTTGCCCGGCACATCCCGGCCGCGCACGCGTCGCTGTCCGCCGGCGCCTGGAAGCGCAGCTCGTTCACCGGGACGGAGCTCTTCGAGAAGACCGTCGGCATCATCGGACTCGGCCGCATCGGTGCGCTCATCGCGGCGCGCCTGCAGGGCTTCGGCGTGACGGTCGTCGCCTACGACCCGTATGTGACGCCGGCCCGCGCCCAGCAGCTCGGCGTGACGCTGCTGCCTCTCGACGACCTGCTCGCGCAGAGCGACTTCGTCACGATCCACATGCCGAAGACGCCCGAGACGACCGGCATGATCGGTGCGGAGCAGTTCGCCCTCATGAAGCCGACCGCGTACGTGGTCAACGTCGCCCGTGGCGGCCTCATCGACGAGGAGGCGCTCTTCACGGCGCTCACGACCGGTGAGATCGCCGGCGCGGGCCTCGACGTGTTCACGTCCGAGCCGCCGAAGGAGGACGGCACGGCCTTCCCGCTGCTGTCGCTGCCCAACGTCATCGTGACGCCGCACCTCGGCGCCTCGACCGACGAGGCGCAGGAGAAGGCGGGCATCTCGGTCGCCCGCTCCGTCAAGCTCGCGCTCGAAGGTGACCTCGTGCCCGATGCCGTCAACGTCGCGGGCGGCGTCATCGACCCGTTCGTGCGCCCCGGCATCGCCCTCGTCGAGCAGCTCGGCCAGGTGTTCTCCGGCCTCGCCGCGAGCGCGCTGACGAGCCTCGACATCGAAGTGCGGGGTGAGCTCGCCGCGTACGACGTCAGCGTCTACCGCCTGGCCGCACTCAAGGGCATCCTGTCGAAGATCGTCAGCGAGAACGTCTCCTACGTCAACGCGCCGCTGTTCGCCGAGCAGCGCGGCATCGAGACGCGCATGATCATCGAGGCCGACAGCCCGCTGTACCGCAACATCACGATCCTCCGGGGCACGCTCTCCGACGGCACCGTGCTGACCGTGGCGGGCACGCTCGCCGGCACCCGCATGGTGCCGAAGATCGTCGGCATCAACGGCTACGAGATCGAGGTCCCGATCGAGCAGCACCACGTCGTGATGCGGTACGCCGACCGCCCCGGCATCGTCGCGATCTACGGTCAGGAGCTGGGCGCTGCGGGCATCAACATCGCGGGGCTGTTCGTCGCACACCCGGATGCCTCCGGCCGCGCTCTCTCGGTGCTGACGGTCGACCAGCCGGTGCCCGACGAGATCCTCGAGAACATGCGCGCGGCGGTCGGCGCGGACCTCTTCCGTCAGATCGAGATCACCGAGGCCTGACGCCCCGCACGAACGTCGCAGATCGTCGCGAACTCCGCAGGATGTCGCCCGATTCCTGCGGAGTTCGTGTCATTCTGCGAGGTTGCGCCTGCGTCTGCGCGGGCGGGGGAGCAGCGCCGCTCAGCGGGCTGAGCGCTCGACGAGCGCGATCAGAGCGTCCATGGCCGCACCCTCGGGCACCGGGCCCGGAACCGCTCCGGCGGCGAGGGCGTTGTTGAAGTAGAGGCCGTCGCTGACCAGAAGCACGAGCTGCAGTGCGGTCTCGTCTCGGGTGTGTGGACGCAGAGCGCCCTCCCACAGCTCCCGGACGCGCCGGAGCGCGTCCACGGCGGCGACGCTTCCGCCCTGCGCGAGGCGAGAGCCCGCGATGAGGGCGCGATCGATGGGGGAGTCGTCCATCACCGACGAGCGCAGGAAGGCGGACACGAGGCCCTCCGGCTCGGACTCCATCTCCACGAGGTCGTCGTGGGCGAGCTGCTCCATGCGTTCGAGCAGCGCCGTCTCCAGGGCGTCCTTCGACGCGAAGTGGTAGAGCAGCCCCCCTTTGGAGACGCCCGCCGCCTGCGCTGCGGCATCCATCGTCGCAGCCCTCGGCCCGTCAGCGATCAGCAGCCCCTCGAACGCATCGAGGACGCTCTCACGAGCACGTGGCGGGCGGGACATGGGCTCCATCTTCTCGCGTCGGAACACGGTCGTCTGTTACTATACCGGCTGGACGGTGTAGAAATGACATTGACAGAAGAACTCCGGATCGCCGACGCGCAGGGTCGCAGGGTGGGCTGGCGCGGCTGGGCGGCCCTCGTGGTGCTCATGCTGCCCGTGCTGCTCGTCTCGGTCGACAACACGGTGCTGAGCTTCGCGCTGCCCGACATCGCGCGAGACCTCGGGCCGACGAGCGCGCAGCAGCTGTGGATCATCGACGCCTACCCCCTCGTGCTGGCGGGCCTGCTCGTGACGATGGGCACGCTCGGCGACCGCTTCGGACGCCGCCGCATGCTCCTCATCGGTGCGATCGGATTCGCCGCGATCTCGGCCCTCGCCGCCTTCGCCCCCACCGCCGGCTGGCTGATCGCCGCACGGGCTGGCATGGGTGTCTTCGGCGCCATGCTCATGCCGTCAACGCTGTCGCTCCTGCGCTCGATCTTCACCGACCGCGAGCAGCGTCGATTCGCCATCGCCGTCTGGGCGGCGATGTTCTCGGCGGGTTCTGCCGCGGGTCCGATCGTCGGAGGCATCCTGCTCGAGCACTTCGAGTGGGGCGCTGTCTTCCTCATGGCGGTGCCCGTCCTCGTGCCGCTGCTCGTGTTCGCGCCCCTTCTCGTTCCGGAGAGCCGCGACCCGCACCCGGGGCGCATCGACCCGATCTCGATCGTGCTCTCGATGGCGACGCTGGTGCCGATCGTCTTCGCGATCAAGGAGGCCGCGGTGCACGGCTTCGACCTCATGATCCCGGTGCTCGTCGTCGTCGGTCTCGGGTTCGGCGTGCTGTTCGTCCGCCGCCAGCTGCGGATGGACGTCCCGATGCTCGATATGCGCCTCTTCGCGCGGGGCACCTTCACGGGAGCACTCCTCGTGAACCTCTTGAGCGTCGTCGCGCTCGTCGGCTTCCTGTTCTTCGTCGCGCAGCACCTGCAGCTGATCGTGGGGCTGTCACCGATGCAGGCCGGGTTCGCGCTGGTCCCCGGCATGGTGGCGATGATCATCTCCGGCCTCGTCGTCGTGCCGATCGCGTCGCGTGTGAATGCGCGCATCGTCGTGCCGGCGGCGCTCGTGTTCTCGGTGACGGGCTACGTCCTCGTCGCGCTCTCGGCGACCGATGCCGACCTCGGCATCCTCGTCGCCGCCTTCGTCCTCCTCGGTCTCGGCATCGGAGCGGCCGAGACCGTCTCGAACGACCTCATCCTCTCGAGCGCGCCGCCGCAGAAAGCGGGCGCTGCCAGCGCCGTCTCCGAGACCGCCTACGAGCTCGGTGCCGTCCTCGGGACGGCGGTGCTCGGCGGCATCCTGACCTCGCTCTTCCGGAACGGGATGACGCTGCCGGCGGGCATCGACGGCGCAGCCGCGGATGCCGCGCGGGAGACCCTCGCGGGCGCCATGGCCGTGGCCGACCGGGTGGGGGGATCGCTCGGCGATCAGCTGCGCCTCGCCGCCGCGCACGCGTTCGACTCGGGTGTCGTCGTGACGTCTCTGGTGGGCGCGGGCCTCGTCGTGGCGGCGGCCGTCATCGCGGCCACTACGCTGAGTACGGAACCCCACACCAGCGAGGAGAGCGATGTCGCGCGTCGTCAGATTGGCACTGATCCCCGGTGACGGCATCGGGCCCGAAGTCGTCGCGGAGGCCGAGAAGGTCCTCGATGCGGTGACCGCGGGCTCGGACGTCACGTTCGAGAAGACGCGGTTCTCCCTCGGCGCCGCGCGCTACCTCGAGACCGGCGACACGCTGACCGACGAGGACCTCGCGGCGATCGCGAGCCACGACGCCATTCTCCTCGGTGCCGTCGGCGGCGTGCCGGGCGATGAGCGCTTGAAGGACGCGAACATCGAGCGCGGCCTCCTGCTGAAGCTGCGCTTCGCCCTCGACCACTACGTCAACCTGCGCCCGTCGAAGCTGTACCCGGGAGCGCCGGGACCGCTCGCCGCTCCCGGAGAGATCGACTTCGTCGTCGTGCGCGAGGGCACGGAGGGCCCGTACGTCGGCAATGGCGGGTCGATCCGCACCGGCACGCCGCACGAGGTCGCCAACGAGACGAGCGTCAACACGGCGTACGGCATCGAGCGGGTCGTGCGGTACGCGTTCGCAGCGGCCGAGAAGCGCCGACGGAAGCTGACGCTCGTGCACAAGACCAACGTCCTCGTGCACGCGGGCGGGATGTGGAAGCGAATCGTGGATGCCGTGGCATCCGAGCATCCCGACGTCGCCGTAGACTATCTGCACGTCGACGCGGCCACCATCTTCCTGGTCACGAACCCGGGCCGATTCGACGTGATCGTCACCGACAACCTCTTCGGAGACATCCTCACCGACCTGGCCGGCGCCGTCACCGGAGGCATCGGCCTCGCCGCATCGGGGAACATCAACCCCGACGGCGCGTTCCCCTCGATGTTCGAGCCCGTGCACGGCTCGGCGCCGGACATCGCAGGGACCCAGCAGGCCGACCCCACGGCCGCGATCCTGTCCGTCGCCCTCCTGCTCGACCACCTCGGGCTCGAGAGTGAAGCGCAGCGCGTCACCCGCGCAGCTTCGGACGACATCGCTCACCGGGGCGCCGCACCCCGCTCGACCGCTCAGGTCGGCGACGCCATCGTCGCGGCTCTGCAGGCGTAGCCTGGACCCGCCACCGCACGAAACAGGGATGATCATGACCCTCACCTACGACCCCGACGCCGGACTCGCCCCGCTCGAGTTCTCCGTCTCGAGGAACCTCAACGCCAAGAGCGACGCCGAGCGCGCCGCGATGCTGGCCGATCCGCAGTTCGGCACCGCGTTCACCGATCACATGATCGACGTGTGCTGGTCGGTCCGCGGCGGGTGGCACCGCCCCCGCGTGCAGCCCTACGGACCGCTGTCGCTCGACCCCGCGGCATCCGTCCTGCACTACGGCCAGGAGATCTTCGAGGGCATCAAGGCCTACCGCCACGCGGACGGCTCGATCCACACGTTCCGACCCGACCAGAACGGCAAGCGCCTGCAGCGCAGCGCGCGTCGCCTCGCGCTGCCGGAGCTTCCGGTCGCGTACTTCATCCAGTCACTGCGCGAGCTGATCGCGGTCGACGGCGCATGGGTGCCGACGGGCGCGGACCAGAGCCTGTACCTGCGCCCCTTCATGATCGCCAAGGAGGCGTTCCTGGGCGTCCGCCCCGCGAACAAGGTCGGCTATTACGTGATCGCCTCACCCGTCGGCGCCTACTTCAAGGGCGGCGCGAAGCCCGTGTCGATCTGGCTCAGCGAGGACTACGCGCGCGCCGGGAAGGGTGGCACGGGCGCCGCGAAGACCGGCGGCAACTACGCCGCGAGCCTCCTGCCGCAGGCGGAGGCGTACGAGGAGGGCTGCGATCAGGTCGTCTTCCTCGATCAGGACCGCAACGTCGAGGAGCTCGGCGGCATGAACGTCGTGTTCGTCTACAAGGACGGCACGATCGTCACTCCCCAGTCCGACTCGATCCTCGAGGGGATCACGCGCGACTCGATCCTGCAGCTCGCCGCCGACCGGGGGCACAAGGTCGAGGGACGGGCGGTGTCGATCGACGAGTGGCGCCAGGGCGTCGCGTCCGGCGACATCGTCGAGGTCTTCGCGTGCGGCACCGCCGCCGTCGTCGCACCGATCGGTGTGCTCAAGGGCAAGGACTTCGTCGACGAGCAGCCTCTCGGGGAACTCGCGCTGTCACTGCGCGAGGAGCTCACCGACATCCAGTACGGTCGCCGCGAAGACACGCACGGCTGGCTGCTGCGCCTGGACGCCTGACGTGCGCATCGCCCGCTTCCGTCATGACGATGCCATCCGCTTCGGCATCGTCGACGGGACCGACCTCGTGGTGCTCTCCAGTGACCCCCTGTTCGCGGGGTTCGACACGACGGGGGAGCGCGTGTCGCTTGCGGACGTCGCCCTCCTCGCGCCCGTCATCCCGCGGTCGAAGGTCATCGGCATCGCGCGCAACTACCGCGATCACGCCGCCGAGCTCGGCAACGAGGTACCCGCAGAGCCGATGATGTTCCTGAAGCCGAACACGTCGGTCATCGGCCCGGGAGACGCGATCGTGCGGCCCCCGCAGTCGCAGCGCACCGACTACGAGGGCGAGCTCGCCGCCATCATCGGCCGCGTCGCGAAGAACGTCTCCGTCGAGGATGCCCTGGACTACGTCTTCGGCTACACCATCGGCAACGACGTGACCGCACGCGACCTGCAGAAGACGGACGGCCAGTGGGCGCGCGCGAAGGGATTCGACACGTTCTGCCCGCTCGGGCCGGCGATCGAGACCGAGTTCACGCCCGCGCCGGACGTGCGCATCACGACGCGCGTGAACGGAGAGACGCGTCAGGACGGGACCCTGGGTGACATGGTCCACTCTGTCGCAGAGTTCATCTCCTACGCGTCGCACGCCTTCACGCTGCTGCCGGGAGATGTGATCCTCGCCGGAACGCCCGCCGGCGTCGGCCCGTTCGTCGCAGGTGACGTCGTCGAGGTGGAGATCACGGGACTCGGGACGCTCCGCAACCCGGTCCGCGACGCGTGACCGCGTCGGCGCCGGTCGACGCCGACGAGCTGCGTCGGATCCGCCGCCGCACCGTCGGCGTCCTGTCCCTCGGTCAGGTGCTCGGCGGCGTGGCGTTCGGCGCGACGATCTCGCTCGGCGCGATTCTCGCGGCGGACATCTCCGGTGACGACGCCTTCTCGGGCCTCGCCACCGCGCTCGTCACGCTCGGGACCGCCGCGATCGCCGTTCCCCTCGCGCGGCTCGCGCACCGCCGCGGCCGCCGGCTGGCCCTCGCCACCGGAATGAGTGTCGCCCTTCTCGGGGTCGGCGTCGTGATCGGCGCGGTCTCGCTGCGTGCCTTCCCCCTGCTGCTGCTCGGATTCGCGCTGATCGGCGCCGGCCAGGCGGCCAATCTGCAGTCGCGGTTCGCCGCGGCCGATCTCGCCACGGACGCCTCGCGGGGGCGTGACCTGTCCATCGTGGTGTGGGCGACGACCGTCGGCGCCGTGCTCGGCCCGAACCTCGTCGGGCCGGGGCAGGCGCTCGGCGACGCCCTGGGGATGCCGGCGCTGACGGGCCCGTACGTGTTCACGGTCGTCGCCCAGGTCCTCGCGATCGGCCTCTATCTCGTCGCGCTCCGCCCCGACCCGCTCCTGCTCGCGCAGCGGATCGCCGCAGCGCCCGCCGGCGGGGCATTCGCGCGGATCGCCCGCGTCGACCGCCCGGCCGCCGCGACCTATGCGATCGTGGCGATCGCGGGTGCGCACGCGGTGATGGTGGCCGTGATGGCCATGACGCCGGTGCACCTCACGCATCACGGCGCCTCGCTCGAGGTCGTCGGTCTCACGATCTCCCTGCACATCGCCGGGATGTACGCGCTGTCGCCGGTGTTCGGCATCCTCGCCGACCGAGCCGGGCGCGTGCCCACGATCCTGATCGGCCAGGCGCTGCTGGCGGCCGCGCTCCTCGTCGCTGCGCTCGGCCAGGAATCGTCCCTCGCGGTGACGATCGGGCTGGTGCTCCTCGGGCTCGGGTGGAGCGCATCTACGGTTGCGGGTTCCACGCTGCTCGTCGAATCGTCGTCCGAACAGCTCCGCACGGCGCGCCAGGGTCGCAGCGACCTCACGATGAGCCTCGTCGGCGGCATCGGGGCGATCCTTGCGGGTGTCGTGCTCGGCGGGATCGGCTACGGCGGACTGGCTCTCCTCGCGCTCATCGTCGTCGCCGGGGTCGCGGTGCTGTCTCCGTACGCGCGCCGCGGCGCGGCCGCGCCGGCCTAGAACCTCGTCTCGACGAGTCCGACGATCACGGGGTCGTGGGTGGTGAGATCGTCGACGACCGGGATGAGACGCCACTTGTCCAACATCGTGCACGGGTGCGACAGCCCGAGCTGCACCCGATCGCCGACCGCGATGTGCTCGCTCGTGCGCAGGAAGGCGTGCTGGTCGTTGACACCGGTGATCTCGCCTGCGATCCCGATCGGCACCGGCAGGTCGAGGTCGTACGCGACGTCGCGCTTCCCCGCGTCGAGGAGCACGAGCCCGGGCTCGGGAGCCGACACGACGCGGGCGATGGCGCGGGCGGCGGGGCGGAGGCCGGCGCCGTCGAACGGCGACACGGACCGGTAGTAGCCCTCATCGTGGATGAGAGACGCCCCCGAGCGGATCACGAACCGTCCCGGCAGTCGCGCGGCGGCGTCCGTGAGGATGTCCGCGACGATGTCGGGGAAGGCACTGCCGCCCGCCGTCACGATCGCATCGGACGGGTCGTCGTAGTCCGGGAGGAGCAACTCGTGCAGGGTGACGAGATCGCGGACGAACGCTCCTGCACCTGCGAGCGCATCGTCGGAACGCCCGTGCGCGACGGCGCCTTCGTAGCCGGCGACGCCGGCGAGCCGGACGCCGGGCGTCGCGCGGGCGCGATCGGCGAGGGCGCGGGCCGCGTCGACGGTGCGCACCCCGGTGCGTCCACCGGGGCGGCCGAGTTCGATGAGGACGTCCCAGGGCTGCGCGGCGGGTGCCGCGGCCAGAGCGTCGAGTCCCGCCTCATCGTCGATCCACGTCCACACGCGGCCGCCGTGCGCGGCGAGGTCCGCGCCGAGCCAGTCGAGGGCATGCGGGTCGACGAGCTGGTTCGCGAGCATGATCTCGCGGATGCCCGTGCTGCGGGCGACGCGCACCTGCCACGGCGTCGCGAGCGTGAGGCCGGTGGCCCCGGCATCCAGCTGCAGCCTCCACAGCTGCGGGGCCATCGTGGTCTTGCCGTGGGGCATGAGCTCGAGGCCGCGACCCGTGATCCATTCCGCGAGGAAGGCGGCGTTGCCGAGGAGGGCCCGTTCATCGAGGACGAGGGCGGGCGTCCAGAGCTCCGAGAGATGTGGTCCGCGCGCGACGAAATCCGCGGCCGTCATGCCCGCCGCCCACGCGGGCAGGGACTTGTCGTCGGGCGTGAGGATGCGGCCGGGCGGGACGCGCTGCCACTCCATGCTCACGCCCGAGCACCGGATTCGGGGAGCGACGCGACGACGTCGATCTCGACGAGGATGTTCGCAAGATGCGATCCGACGGTCGTCCGGACCGGGTACGGGGCGGTGAAGAACTCGGCATACGCACGGTTGTACTCGGCGAAGTCCTCGTCGAGATGTTCGAGGTGCGCGGTGACCTTGACGACGTCATCCATCGTCGCCCCGCTCGTCGCGAGAACGTTCTGGATGTTCCGGAGCACCTGCTGGGTCTGCTCGTAGACCCCGCCGGGGACGACCTGACCGGTCGTCGGGTCCTGCGGACCGAAGCCCGCCGTGAAGAGGAAACCGCCGGCGACGACGCCGTGACTGTACGGCCCGGCCGGGACGGGTGCGTTCGGAATGGTGACGGCGATACGGGGCATGAGGGTTCCTTCCGTGGGGTGATATCGGGGTCAGGGGCGTGCGGGTCGCGCGGCTGCGCCGGGGGCGGCTCCGGTGAGCTCGCCGTCGACGAGGACGCGCACGCCCGCGACGAGGACGTCGTCGATGCCGACGGCGAGGTCCGTCGGTCGCTCGTACGTCGCGGTATCGGAGACGATCGCGGGGTCGACGAGGGCGAGGTCGGCGCGGCGGCCGGGGGCGAGGATGCCGCGGTCGTGCAGGCCGAAGCGGCGTGCGGGTCGGCCCGCGAGGTGGCGCGCGGCCTCGGGCCAGGAGTAGGCGCCGATGTCTCGCGTAAACGTGCCGAGGAAGCGGGCGAACGTGCCCCACGCGCGGGGGTGCGGGACGGCGCCGATGAAGATCCCGTCGGACCCGCCGGTGTGCGCCGGATGCGTGAACAGGCGGGCAAGATCGTCGACGGGGCGTTCGTCGCGCACGGCCATGACGGCGCTCACCTCGAGACGGTTCTCGATCAGCAGGTCGAGGGTCGCGTCGACGACATCCGTCGCCTGCGACCGGGCGAGATCGGCGAGCGTGCTGCCCGGGGCATCGGGTGTCCGCGGAGCGTGGGCGATCGTGATCATCGTCGGCCACGCGGGTCCGAGGCTGGGTTTGTCGGCGACGAGCGGGAACCACTCGCGTCGCAGACGCTCCCGTTCGGCGGGGTCGCGGAGCGCCGCGACCGCGTTCGTGGCATCCACCGCGCTGTACTCCGGCGGCAGCACGGCCATCGCGAGGAGGGTGCACCCGCGGGTGTAGGGGTACATGTCGAAGCTGACGTCGACGCCGGCTGCCGACAGGTCGTCGATGAGTCGGATGCCGTCCGCCGCGGCGACGTGGAAATGCGACACGTGGGCGCGGACACCGCTCAGGCGGCAGATGTCGGCGATCTCGGCGAGTCCCGCGGCGGCGTTCGTCTCGTACCCGCCGCGCATGTGGGTGACGTAGAGGCCGCCGGCGCGTGCGACCGGCGCGCAGAGGGCGGCGATCTCCGTCGCCTCGGCGAAGATGCCCGGGACGTAGTCGAGCCCGGTCGACAGGCCGAGCGCGCCGTCGCGCATGCCGTGCTCGACGAGGGCGACCATCCGGGTGACCTGGGCGGGCGTCGGCACCCCGGCATCCATCCCCATCACCTCATGCCGCACGGTACCAGCCGGGACGAGATATCCGACCCCGAGCGCGGTCGCGCCGTCGTACGTGTCGAGGAGGTCTGCGACCGAGCCACCGGAGAAGTACGGGTGCGGGCCGTTGATCGCGGCGAAATAGCGGGCCGCCCAGGCGCCGCCGCCCGGCGCGTAGGAGACGCCGTCCTGCCCTGCGATCACCGTCGTGACGCCCTGCCGGAGGAGAGCGTGCTGCACCTCGGGGCGGAAGATCGCGCCGTCGGTGTGGGAGTGGGCGTCGATGAGACCGGGGAGGACGATGCGCCCGGATGCGTCGAGAACGTCGTCGCCGGGAGCCGCGGGCGCGTGCCCGATCTCGGTGACGACACCGTGCTCGATCGCGAGGTCGGCGCGCTGCGGCGGACCTCCCGTGCCGTCGACCAGGTCGCCGCCGCGCACGATCAGACGCGGTGCGCTCACGGTCGGTCCTGTCGATTCGGGTGTTCCGAGTCTATCGAGCGGTGCCGGCGGCCTCCGAAAGCGCGTCCCTCAGCACGCGAGCGCGGCGGCCGCACGCTCGACGTCGTCCTCGTCGTTGAACACGTGGAACGCGACCCGCGCGTTGCCCGCCCGCCCCGATGCGACGATGCCCGCGGCGGTGAGCGCTGCGAGTGCGTCGCCCCCGGCATCCGGCCAGGTCACGATGGCGCTCGGCTGCGTCGGCTGCGGGAGACCGAGCCGCGCGCGGAAGTCCGCCGCGAGAGAGGTCACCCGCGCATACACGTCGGCGATGGATGCCGCGGCGAAAGCCGCGAGCGCGGGCTCCGCGCCGACGAACGCCTGCCAGGCCGGGGACACGTCGAAGCGGCGCGCGCACCCGGCGAGCTCTGCTGCCCCTCCGTAGCAGGAGGACCACGGGTCGGCCCCGGCGTACCAGCCCGCGTGAACGGGCGTCAGCGACCGGGCGTAGTCTTCGGACAGCGCCAGGAACGAGACGCCGCGCGGGCAGCACAGCCACTTGTACGCGTGACAGAGCAGGGCGTCCACACGCGTCGCGTCGACCGGCATCCAGCCGACCGCCTGGGTCGCGTCGCACACCGTGCGGGCGCCGACGCGCGCCGCGGCGGCGATGATCGCACCGAGATCGGCGACCTCGCCCGACGCCGATTGCACGAGCGAGAACGCCACGACGGTAGTCTCGGGCGAGATCGCTTCGGCCAGGTGCGCGAGGGGCGCCGTGCGTACGCGGATGCCACGTCCTGCGTGCACGAACGGGAGGACCAGCGACGAGAATTCGTCCTCCGGGACCAGTACCTCGGCCCCTGCGGGAACGGCGGCGGCGAGGAGCGACACCTGCACGGAGGTCTGCGATCCGATCGCGACGCGGTCGGCCGAGACACCCACGAGCGACGCGAAGTGCCGGCGGGATGCCTCGACGGCGCGGCAGTACTCGGCGACATCCGGCCGCCGTGCGTACTCCGCCGTCATCGCCGCCCGGGTGCCCGCCGCGGCGAGCCCCGCGGTGCACGCGGCCAGGTAGCCGTGCGCGTCGGAGAACTGCGCGCGTAGGTCGTCGAGCGTCGTCCGCGTGGTGATCATGGGAACAGCCTCGCGAGTTCTATCACATACATCTACGGCATCATTCGGATCACATGCATGCCGTGAGATGATGTGTTTATGACGGATGCCACGGCGGACCTCGACGTCCAGAGTCTCCGGATCGTGCGCGCCATCGCCGATACGGGGTCGATCACGGGCGCCGCCGCCGCGCTGGGGTACAGCCAGCCCGCGATCAGCCAGCACGTGCGTCGGCTCGAATCGCGACTGGAGATCGCCGTCGTGGAACGGGTGGGGCGCGGCGTGCGGCTCACCGAAGCCGGGCGCGTGCTCGCGCGCCACGCGCCCGCGGTCGCTCTCGCGGTCGAGGCGGCTGCGGAGGAACTCGCACAGCTGCGCGGGCTGCGCACGGGTGTCGTGCGGCTCGTCGCGTTCCCGTCCGCGTCGCCCGTGCTCGTCCCGCGTCTCATCGCCTCGCTCGCGGTCGCCCACCCGGGCATCACCGTCACCTACCTCGAAGCCGAACCCCCCGAGGCCGTCGAGGCGATCCGGGAGGATCGAGCCGACATCGCCCTCACGTTCAGCTACCCGGGCGATCGCGACGACCCGCATCGGCACAGTGCGCGCGGGCTCTCGGTGCGCAGTGCCGGTCGCGACGACCTCATGCTCGTCCTGCCCGCGGGGCACGCGCGCGTCCGTGGCGTCGCGGATCTGGCCGAGGCGACCTGGATCGCCGGGTGCCCGCGCTGCCGCGGTCATCTGCTCGAACTCTGCGAGCGCGCGGGCTTTGCTCCGCGGATCGGCTTCGAGACGGACAACTACGTCGCCGTCGAGGGGCTCGTCGCGCAGGGCATCGGCGTCGCGACGCTGCCGCGGATGGCACTCGACTCCTTCCCGCTGCTGCCGGGCATCACGACGGCTCCGCTGCCGATCGCCGAGGCGCGGCGTCTCCACGTCGTCACCGCGCAGGGCGCAGAGCGGGTCCCCTCGCTCGCCGCCGCGCTGGAGGCGCTCTCGGGCGTCCTTCCCGCTGTGGGAGCGCGCGTCGGCGGCACCTAGACTGGTCGGGATGTCTGCCGCGATCGATCCCCGCACCACCACCGCCACCGGAACCGACGTCCGCGTCCGTTTCTGCCCCTCGCCGACCGGTCTCCCGCACGTCGGCATGATCCGCACCGCGCTCTACAACTGGGCGTACGCGCGCCACACGGGCGGCAAGCTGATCTTCCGCGTCGAGGACACCGACGCCGCACGCGACAGCGAGGAGAGCTACCGTCAGCTCGTCGACGCGCTCACGTGGCTCGAGATCGACTGGGACGAGGGTGTCGAGAAGGGCGGCCCGCACGCACCGTACCGCCAGTCGCAGCGCGGTGAGATCTACGCCGAGGTGCTCGATACGCTCATCGACTCCGGCGCCGTGTACGAGTCGTACTCGACGGCCGAGGAGATCGACGCTCGCAACGAGGCTGTCGGCCGCGCCAAGCAGCTCGGCTACGACAATTTCGACCGCGACCTCACCGAGGAGCAGAAGGCCGCCTTCCGCGCCGAGGGTCGTGAGCCCGCCTACCGGCTGCGCGTGCCCGACCACGATCTCACCTACGTCGACCTCATCCGCGGTGAAGTGACCTTCCCCGTCGGGTCGTTTCCCGACTTCGTCATCGTCCGTGCCGGCGGTCAGGCGCTGTACACCTTCACGAACCCGGTCGACGACGCGCTGATGGGCATCACCCACGTCATCCGCGGCGAAGACCTCATGCCCTCGACCGCACGTCAGCTCGCGCTCTATGCGGCGCTGAATGACGCGGGCGTGACCGACTTCGTCCCGCGTTTCGGCCACATGCCGCTCGTGCTGGGGGAGACCGGTACCAAGAAGCTGTCCAAGCGCGACCCGCAGGCGGACCTCTTCCTTCTGCGTGAGATGGGCTTCATCCACGAGGGGCTCCTCAACTACCTGTCGCTCCTCGGCTGGTCGATCGCCGCCGACCGCGACGTGTTCAGCCGCGATGAGCTCGTCGCCGCCTTCGACATCGCCGACGTCAACCCGAACCCTGCGCGCTTCGACCAGAAGAAGGCGGAGTCCATCAACGGCGACCACATCCGCGCACTGGATCCGGACGACTTCGCTGCGCGACTCGTGCCGTATCTGCACACGGCCGGGCTCGTGGAGAACCCGCCGACCGCGGCGCAGCAGGCGACGCTGGATGCCGCGGCGCCCCTCGTGCAGGAGCGCATGCAGCTGCTCGGTGACGCGCCGGGCCTCCTCGGCTTCCTCTTCCGCGACGATGTCGTCTACGACGACGATGCGCTCGCGGGGCTGCCCGCCAACGCGGGCGAGGTGCTCGTGGCGTCCGTCGGCGCCCTCGAACTCGTGCCCGAGCAGGGCTTCACCGCCGCCGCCGTGCAGGAGGCGCTCGCGGGCGCGCTCATCGACGGGCTGGGGCTCAAGCCGCGTGTCGCGTACGGGCCGCTGCGCGTCGCGGTGAGCGGTCGGCGCGTGTCGCCGCCCCTCTTCGAGTCGATGGAGCTGCTCGGTAAGGTCGAGTCGATCCGCCGACTCGGGGCCCTCGTCGAGAAGGTCGGCTGACTCAGCCGGCGCAGTCGTACAGGTCGCTGATCGGGGCATCCGTCACAGCGCTGCAGTTCGCGAGCACCCACGATCGGATCTCGCCGCTGGTCGTCGCCGCGGCCGCCGCGGTCGATGTCCGCGCACCGTTGCCGTTCCCGGCGCCGAACGCCGTGCCGACGCCGCGCCCGTCACCTCCGGCGGCGATGACGTACACGACGTCGCCGTTCGCGACGAGCCGCTGGAACGCGTCGAGGGTCGGGACGGGGTCGCCGCCGTTGAACCCGCCGATCGGCAGGAAGGACCCGCCGTCCGACGCGATGATGAGACGTGCCGCCGCCTGAGCGCCGAAGACAGCGGCGCGGTACGTGCGTCCGTCGGCGTGCGCCGCGAGCCACGCGACCGTCTGTGTGTCGGCCGTCGTCGTTCCGCCCGTCGGCGCGAGTCCGACGCCGTTCGGCGCGCCGCGTCCCGGAGTCGTGGTTCCGCCTGCCGGGGCGGGGCCGACGCCGGTCTGGGCTCCGTGCCCCGGTGATCCCGTGCCGCGTCGTCCCGTCGCGGGCGCTGCTCCCGCGAAGCCGCCTCCGCCTCCTCCGCCACTCATCGCCGCTACTCCCGCCGCCACCGGATTGGTCGAGTTGGGCGTCGTGACGGTCACCGCTGACCAGACGGCCGGGCTGAGGACGAGCGCCACCGCGGCGACCGCCGCCGCCAGCGGCATCCGCGCGGCGCGCCGCCA
Organism: Microbacterium sp.; assembly: GCF_017305435.1. Classification (GTDB taxonomy): domain Bacteria; phylum Actinomycetota; class Actinomycetes; order Actinomycetales; family Microbacteriaceae; genus Microbacterium. The sequence goes on from NZ_JAFKIP010000002.1 coordinate 434,511, forward strand.
CTCCCACGCGAGCAGCACTCCGGCCACGAGCGCGAGGACGAGCTGCGCGAGCGCGGTCGGTACGGCGAAGGCGGCGCCGCCGTTCGCGAAGAGTCCGATGCCGACGGCGGTCGCGGCCGCCGTTCCGACGAGGACGAGTTGCGCCCACAGCGCCCGTCGACGGCGTGCCTGGGCGAAGGCCGTGCCGATCAGGAGTGCCGTCGGGACGGCGAGGGCCGCGGTGTAGAACTGATGCATCCCCGCGACGACCGAGAACATCGCTGCGAACGTCGCGAACCAGACCGCGGCGAAGACGGTGAGGGCACGGCGGAATCGGAGTACGAACAGGATGACGACGGCGGCGACGGCGACCGGCAGCATCCAGCCGATCTGGGCGGCGAGGTTCTCGTTGAGAAGTCGCAGGGCGGACGGCTCGCCGGAGAACGGGGGAGTGAACGAGCGGTACGCCGAGGCATCCGCCGTCGACGTGCCGAAACGCCCCAGGCCGTTGTAGCCGAACACCATCTCCCAGGGGCTGTCGGTGAGTGTGCTCCCGACGTAAGGGCGGTCCGATGCCGGGATCAGCGAGACCGCGACGATCCAGGTGAGCGAGAGCGCGAGGCTCACGGTGCCCGCGACGGCGAGATGGCCGAGGCGCCTCCGCCAGCTCTGCCGTGTGCAGAGGTATGCGGCGGCCAGCGCCGGCCACACCGCCCATGCTTCGAGCATGTACGTCTGGAACCCCGCCGCGATGAACACGCCGGCGAGCACGAGCCAGCCGAGACTCCGACGCTCGAGAGCCTTCGTCGCCGCCCACGCCGTGAGGGCGAGACACAGCACGAAGAAGGTCTCGGGCTGGTTCGAGCGCGCGACCGCCACGAGGATCGGCGTCGTCGCGACGATGCCGCCGGCGGTGAGGCCGGCGACCGGTCCCGCCCAGCGTCGCGCCGTGAACGCCGTGATGACGACGGATGCCGTGGCCGCCAGCGCGTTCGGCACGATCACCGCCCACGGCGAGAAGCCGAACGCCTTCACGAAGAGTGCGGGGATCCAGAACGATCCCGGGATCTTGTCGAGCGTCACCGTGCCGGCGGGGTCGAGGGCGCCGAAGAAGAAGTTCGACCAGCTCTCGCTCATCGAGAGCGCGATGGACGCGTAGTAGTCGGACATCGACCCGCCGACGCCCCACGCCGTCAGCGCGAGCGCACCGAGCGTCAGCACGATGGCGCCGATGGTCCAGACACGACGTGGCAGCAAGGCAGTGCTGCGCGCGACGGTGCCCGATGCGGGGTGGGTGGGGGAGGCGAAAGCGGTCGTCACGCCGCGACGCTAGGGTCGACGGCGATGCGCGCGCCGCACGCGGGGTATGCGCCGGCTGAGAGAACGTACGGGGGAGATCACTCCGCCCAGGTCATCCACACGACGGTCTGACCGTCGACGGTCTGCTCGCCCGCCCCGACCGCGTAGCGCGCCGAACTCGGGTCCTCGCCGTCGAGCCACCAGATCGAGGTGCCGTAGCCGCTGGTCTGCTGGTAGCCCGCTGCCGTCAGCGCATCGCCCACGGCGGCGAGGGCGGCCGCCGTGTCGCCCGTGAACATCGCGCCCTTCCGATGTGCGCTGCCGAACTCGTCGTCGACGTAGCAGTCGGGGCGGACCGACGGCGTGGATGCCTCGGGAAGCGTGAAATCCGACGGGTCGTGCGGGGTGGGATCGCTGTAACCATTGGCGTCCATGAAGGAGATCATCGCGTCCGTGCATCCGAACGCACCGCCCGCCGCGGCCCCGTCGTCGCCCGAAGATGGTGTCACGACGGCAGTGGACGGATCGGATGCCGCGGTGTCCGCCGGTGCGGTGCCGCCACCGGCGCAGCCGGCGCACAGGAGCGCACCGAGAGCCAGCAGGGTGAGCGAGAGAGGACGCGTCGTGGTCATGAGCACAGTGTGGAGGAGGAGCGGATGCAGCGACAAGGCGGGGAATGGCCGGTTTTGGCGAGCCTCCGATCGTGGGCTAAGCTAGACCCTCGGTACGACTTCGGTCGGAACCCCTTGGGGTATGGTGTAATTGGCAACACGGCTGATTCTGGTTCAGTTGTTCTTGGTTCGAGTCCAGGTACCCCAGCACGAAGAAGAGGCCCGGAGACGCTGAGATTTCAGCGGCCCGGGCTTCTGTCATTCCGGTCACGCCATCGCGTCGCCGATGTAGCTGTACTTCACGAAGACCTCGCTCGCCCAGCCGGCCTCGTCGAGCACACCTTGCACGGCGGAGAGCATGTATTTCGAATCCCACCCCATGTAGAGGTACTGCCCGGGTGCGATCTCGTCCCATTGGCCGTTCCATGCCATCGCCGGGTAGACGGGTCCGCCGCGGCGGGCGCTGAAGTCGATCACGCTCTGACGGGAGGCGTCCGACTCGGTCCACAGGCGCTTGAAGATGCGGTTGAAGAGATATCGCACATCCGGCACCTCCCAGTGCTCGCCGCGGAACTCGACGTAGTCGAACTCGCGCTGCCAGCCGCGCGGCCAGCCGCGACGCTTGCGCGCATCCAGGATGGGGGTGAGGTTGTCGTCGTCGATGCCGACGACCGCCGGGCGGCGCCAGACCTCGAGGAAGATGTCGGTCAGGTGCGCGGTGCGTGCCGCGATCGCGGCGGTGCTCCACGCACCGGCATCCGCCAGCTCACGGCTGAGGACGACGTCGCTCGCGCCGTAGAAGGCGCGCTTCGCCGGGAAGGAGGCGTCGAAGGCGCGCTCGGCGAGGGGCTGCTCCAGGAGGGTGAGGTTCCCGAGTGTCTGCGTCAGCGCACGGAAACTGTTCTGCTCGTCGTCGGTGAGGTCGGCCCAGCGCCGTTCGCCGTCGGGCGACCAGTCGTCGGATGCCGCGAGCGGTGCGACGTGCTCCAGATCGAGACTGGTGTCGTCCGTGCCGGCGAGCCGCCCCAATACGTAATGCGCGTGGGGGAGGTCTCCGTACTTCAACCCGACCCGGGTTCGTTCGTCTGAGGGGGTGATGCGCGCGATCGCGTGCAGGAGTTCGGTCCGGCCGACGCTCGCGGCGCGACACAGGCGCGCGACGAGGCGGTCGGTCGACAAACCGGCGATCTTGCGTCGCAGGAGCAGCGACTGCAGATGCTCGAGCGAGACGATCAGCTCGTCGACGCCGAGGACCCCGTCGTCGTAGTCGCGGTACAGCCGCATCACGAGCGGGTACACGCCGCGCCCGAACGTGTTGAGGTAGGCGACCTGGCGTGAGACCTCTGCATCCGGAATGCCGCGCGGCTCGAGGAGCAATCCGTAGATCTCGGCGAACCGGCGCCAATTCGCCGCACGGGTGCGGAGGGTCGCGAGATCGAGGCGCGGGAACTCCTGCCGGAACGCGTCGTACACCCCGCGCTCGCCCGCGACGGTGACCTCCCGCCCCGTGAGCATCACGAGGTAATGCCGCCAGAACGTACCGATCTGCTCGCCCGTGGCGTGCTCGATCGGCATCCAGTACTCGTGCTCGATCTCGCTCTGCTGAGCATGGGTGAGGCCCATCAGCACGTAGTTGTGGATGAGTTCGTGGTCGCGCAGCGGCTCTCCGGTCGAGTTCAGGCTCTCGAAGGTCTGCTGCGCGTTCGCCGCCGGTCCCAGGCTGATCGACACGTGCTCGAGCTTCGTGAGACCCCGCCAGATGTCGGCGGCCTCGCCCGGACGGATCTGGCTGCGGAAGAACGCGTAGTTGTCGTCGAAGCGGGACTGCCGCCCGGCATCGTCCAGCGAGGGGCGCCCCAGCACGATGCTCTCGAACACCTCCGCCCACGCGCGGTGGGGGCGCAGCTTCGTCCGCGTCGGGTCGTCGTCGCGCACCAGCACCCGCAGGAGGTCCGCGGCGAGGGTGGGATCGTCCTCCTGCAGCGTGTGGTGGAGAGCCGCGACGAGCAGCATGAGCGTCGTGAGGCGCTGCTGGCCGTCGATGAGCACGAGGTGCGCTCCGTCCTCCGCCGAGGAGGCCGCCGTCGACAGGATCGATCCGATGAAGTGCGTGTCCTCGGGCCGCGCCCCGGCGACGGCGCGGACGTCGTTCAGCAGCTGCTCGCAGCCGCCGATGTCCCACCGGTACTGGCGCTGGTACACCGGGACGACGATCGTCGTGTCGGATGCCGCGAGCCACGCGATCGTACTCACGGCAGTGGCCTCGACGTTCGCGGCGATGACGGGGGTGACAGTGCTCATGCTCTTCGAAAACGCTCCTCGGAAACCTCCGTCGAGTCTATTCGCGTCCACAGGACCGCTCTGTAGGCTTGCCTAAGTCGGGCCTGTAAAAACTTCGCTGGACCGACAGAAAGGGCATGATCCGTCATGGCATACATCAAGAGCGCCGCTCTCGAGGAGACCGGCTACGTCGTCCTCGACCCGTACGGCAAGGAGATCGATCCCAAGGAGTGGATGGACCTCGAATACGTCGACTGGAAGAGCTCCGGCGACACCCGTTTCGCCCCCCTGGCCTCGGCGAAGGGAGAGATCGAGTGCAACGGCTTCTGGAACCACAAGCCGCCGCGCACCGACAAGGACGGCGTCTGGATCGACTCCCAGACGGCGATCGCGCCGACCCTCACCGAGCGTGCGCTCGAGCCCGGGTCGAACGTCGGCCGGTGCCGCATCATCGAGTTGCAGCCGAACACCTACGCCGACTGCCTCTACAACCTGCACCAGGACGACAACAACCGCCTGAACCCGGACGGCACCGGGTGGGTCGTCCGCTCGTTCTTCAACCTCACCGACGACAAGGACAGCTACTTCGTCCTGCGTGAGAACCGCACCGACCCCAGCGAGGAGACGCGTATCGCCCTCCCCGCCGGCGCCCAGCTCGTCATCGACACGCAGCGCCTGTGGCACGCCGCCACGCACCACGGCGACGAACCGCGCTACTGTCTGATCACGTCGTGGGAGTCGGGCCCCGAGCTCGACGCCTACATCGCCAAGTACAACGGCGTGAACAAGGTGGAGTCGTTCCCCGTCGACCAGGAAGAGTTGGATGCCGGGCAGGCCGAGCAGGCCCGCCGCATCGCGGCGCGTGCCGCGGCTCTCGCCGCGCGTGGCCAGCAGGAGGTCAACGTGATGAGCGAGGCCTGAGCCTCACTCACGTGGAGAAGTGGTCCCGGCCGATCGGCCGGGACCACTTCTGTCTGTGCACCTGGTCGTTCCGCGGTGCGGATGTCAGGCGATGCTGAGCTCGCGTTGCCGATTCCGATGGCTGACGCGGTGCGCGGCCCACGCGGCGCCCGCGACGAGTCCCGCGATCAGCACGCCGAACAGCCACGGGAGCAGGTTCGGCGACAGGCTGGACGTCCCTGCCTTGAGCTCTGTCGTGCCATCGGCGATGCGCCCGGTGCCGTCGGCGAGCGCCGCAGCGCCCGCGGCGAGCTTCGCCGACCCGCCGGACAGCGCCGTCGTTCCGTCCGCGAGCTTCGTCGCGCCGGTCGAGAGAGTGCCGAGGCCGGTCGAGAGGCCCGCCGCTCCCGCCGAGAGCTTCTGGGTGCCCTCGGCGAGCGATGTCGCGCCGGTCGAGAGGTTCCCGGCACCCGTCGCGAGGTTCTGCGTTCCGGAGTTCAGGGCGAGCGCCCCGTCGGAGAGCGACTGGGCGCCGGACGCCAGGGAGCCCGCGCCCGCGTCGAGCTTCGCGAGCCCCGCGGCGAGCTCGGCCGCCTTCTCCGCGAGATACGGCGCACCACGCTCGGGCTGCGCGAGCGCCACGGTCCCGGGCCATTCGTACGCGGCATCGCCGTTGATGATGTTCGAGATTCCGCCCGCGACCTGAGCGGCGCCGCCGGCCGCGGCCTGCAAGCCCTGAGCGAGCTCGCTCGCCTTCTTGGCGGGGGTCGCGATACCGCCGACCTGTGCGTTCAGAGTGCCCGCGAGCGTCGCCAGCTGCGCCGGAGTGGGATCGTTCGCGGGGTTCTCGTCGAGGAGGAGGGCGGTCTTCGCCGCGAGGTCGGCCGCGTTCGTGGTGGCGGCGTCGACCGTGGCGGTGAGGGCGGTGCCGCTGCCGGCGAGGGTCAGTGCCTCGGGCGTGAGCTTCGATGCGAGCAGCGACGAGAATCCCTCCGCCTTCGTGAGGACACCGCGGGCGTAGGTGTCGGCGCCGACGGCACCCCGGGAGAGCGTGCCCGCGCCCGCAGCGAGGGCCGCCGCGCCGACGGCGGCGTCATGCGCCCCACCCGCGAGGCTCTGCGCTCCGGCCGCGGCCGAAGCGGCTCCGTCGCGCAGCTTCGCGGCGCCGGCGTCGGCGGAGGCCGCTCCGTCGGCGAGGCTGACCGCGCCGGCGGCGAGACTCTGTGCGCCGGTGGCCGCGTTCTGCGCGCCCGACGTCAGCGATGTCGCTCCCTGAGCGGCGGAGCTGGCCCCGGCATCCAGCTTCTTTGCGCCGGCGACGAGGTCGCCGGCGCCGGAGGCGAGCGTCGTCGCTCCACTGGCCAGTTCCTGCGAGCCGTCGGCGGCGAGAGTCGCGCCGTCGGAGAGCTGGGACGCTCCGGCATCCAGCTTCGCGGCCGTCAGGAGATAGAGGACGGTCATCGTCGCCAGCAGAAGGCTGAGGACGATGACGGTGATGCGCATGCCCCAGCGATGGGTGTGCAGGACGGTTCTCGACATTGAGGCTCCGGTTTCTCGCGCCCGCTTCGTTGCGGGCGTGGGTGGGTGTCTCCATACGGTGCGTCGGGAGAGCGTCACGACGGTAACAGCGCGCATGCCGGTCGTCATCGAACCCGGCGAGGTTCGCCGTTTGGGACCAAGTGCCAGCAACGTTGACCCTCAGTACCTTGTGTGTTGTCTACAAAGATCATGGTCCGGGATGTGCGATCAGCATGCATGTGAGATCTCTTGTGTATATCTGTGTTTGTGTTGTAATCTGTGGCTGTCTGAAGGAGGGCACGTGTACGCAGCGGAGCGTCAACAGCTCATCGAGTCGCTCGTCGCGTCGGAGGGACGCGTCGTGGTCGTCGATCTCGCACGCCGATTCGGCGTGACCACGGAGACCGTTCGCCGTGACCTCGATCACCTCGAGACGACGGGGCTCGTCCGCCGAGTGCACGGCGGAGCGGTCTCGCGATCCCGGCGCAGCACGGCAGAGCCGTCGCTCGCGGAGCGCACCACGCGGTCGAGCGACGCGAAGGCGGCGATCGCGATGCGAGCCCTCGATGCCATTCCCGCCGACTTCGAGGGGTCCGTCTATCTCGACGCCGGGACGACGACGGCCGCCGTCGCGGCCCTCCTCGCTCAGCGGCCCGCAGGGCTCGCGCCCATCGAGGTCGTGACCCATTCGATGACGATCGCGCACGTGCTCGCGGGCGTGCCGGGCCTCAGCCTCACGGCGATCGGAGGCCGCGTCCGTGGTCTCACCGCCGCCGCGGTGGGCGCGCAGACCGTCGACGCGATCTCACGATTGCGACCCGACATCGCCTTCGTCGGCACCAACGGGATCTCGGCCGATTTCGGGCTCAGCACGCCCGACCCCGACGAGGCCGCGGTCAAGCGCGCGATCATCGCGTCGGCGCGGCGCCGCGTGGTGCTCGCCGACGCGGAGAAGTTCGACGCGGAGCTCCTCGTCTCCTTCGCATCGCTCGGCGATGTCGACGTCCTCGTCTCCGAAGCGGCGCCCGAAGGAGAGCTGGCCGCCGCTCTCGAGGCCGTCGACGCGGAGGTGTGGACGCCGTGATCGTGACCCTGACCGCGAACCCGTCGCTCGACCGCACCGTGGCCCTCCGGGAGGCGCTGCGCGCCGGAGAGGTGCAGACGGCGGCGTCCGTGCGGGAAGACGCGGGCGGAAAGGGCATCAACGTGACCCGTGTTCTCTGCGGGTCCGGCGTCGACAGCGTCGCTGTGCTGCCGCTGGATGCCGAGGATCCCTTCGCGCTCGTCCTGCGCGCGGACGGCGTGCCGACGAGCCCCGTCGCCATGCACGGCGTCGCGCGTGCGAACCTCACGATCGCGGACCCCGCAGGCGTGACGACCAAGATCAACCTCCCCGGCGTCGCGCGCAGCGCAGCCGATGGCGCGGCCCTGATCGACGCCGTGGTGGCGGCGTCGCGAGACGCGCGCGGGCTCGTGCTCGCCGGGTCGCTCCCGCCAGGGCTGCCCGACTCCTTCTACGTCGAGGTGATCGGAGCCGTTCGCGCCGCATCGGAGACGCCTCCCCGCATCGCCGTCGACACCTCCGGTCCCGCGCTTCGCGCCGTCGTCGATGCCGGCGTCGCCGACCTCATCAAGCCGAACGACGAAGAGCTCGCCGAACTCGCCGGAGTCGCATTGGATCCGGCCGCGCCGCTCGCCGACGCGGTCGCCGCCGTCGCGGCATCCCTCGTCCCGACCCGGGTCCGGGCGGCCTTCGTGACGCTCGGCGGCGAGGGCGCCGTCCTCGTGACGGCCGGCGGCGTCTGGCACGGCTCGCCCCCGCCGACGCGCGTGCGCAGCACGGTGGGCGCAGGCGACAGCTCGCTCGCCGGGTTCCTCCTCGCCGAGTCGCGCGGAGCGGACCCCCAGGAGTGTCTGCGCAGCGGCATCCGCTACGGATCCGCAGCCGCGGCGCTTCCGGGCACTCAGGCGCCCACCCCCGCAGACCTCCTCCCCGGCGACGTGCCGGTGAGGCCCATCCCCTGAAACACCCCATCGAGAGACCACTGGAGGTCATCGTGTCCGAGATCATCACCCCGGCGCTCGTCAGCCTCGACGAGCCGTTGGGCACCGACAAGCGGGCGGTCATCGACGCGCTCGCGGCGCGTGTGGCCGCGACCGGTCGCGCGAGCGATGCCGCCGCCCTCGCCGCGGACGCGTGGAAGCGCGAGCAGACGGACGAGACCGGCCTGCCGGGCGGCATCGCCATCCCGCACGCCAAGAGCCCTGCCGTGCGCGAGGCGACGCTCGCCTTCGCGCGGCTGAAGCCGGGCGTCGACTTCGGCGCCGAGGACGGACCCGCCGACCTCGTGTTCCTCATCGCCGCGCCCGACACCGCCGCCGAGGAGCACCTGGCGGTGCTGTCCCGGCTCGCGCGGGCCTTCATGCGCCCCGACTTCACGGCCGGCCTGCGCGCCGCGGCGACGCCCTCCGACGTGGTCGCCCTCGTGCAGGACGCGGTCTCCGACACGCCGGCGCCGGCCGCGGCGGCCGCAGCGCCGACGGCGACGACGACGGAACTCGTCGTGGATGGTCGCCCCGCCCGGATCGTGGCCGTAACGGCCTGCGCGACGGGCATCGCCCACACGTTCATGGCCGCCGACGCGCTGACCGCCGCGGGCAAGGAGCTCGGCATCGACCTCGTGGTCGAGCCTCAGGGGTCCTCGGGCTACAAGGCCCTCCCGCAACAGGTGATCGATCAGGCGGATGCCGTGATCTTCGCCGTCGACGTGGATGTGCGCGACGAGCAGCGCTTCGCGGGCAAGCCGGTCGTGCGCGTGCCGGTCAAGAAGGGCATCGAGCACCCGAAGGTCCTCATCGACGAAGCCGTCTCCGCGGTCGGCAACCCGATCGCTCCGCGCGTGTCGGGGAACGCCGACACGGCGGCGGCCGCACGAGCGGCCGGGGGATCGACCTCGCTCGGCGGGTCCGTCAAGCGGGCCCTCCTCACGGGCGTGAGCTACATGATCCCCTTCGTCGCGGGCGGTGGTCTCCTCATCGCCCTCGGATTCCTCCTCGGCGGCTACGAGATCGCGTTCGACGCCGACAAGATCCTCGGCGCATCGACGCTCTGGAACCTCGGCGACACCTCGCTGATCGTCTACCTCGGCGCGGTGCTGTTCAAGATCGGTGCCCTGTCGTTCGGCTTCCTCGTCCCCGCCCTCGCGGGGTACATCGCCTACGGCCTCGCCGATCGTCCGGGTATCGCGCCCGGCTTCGTCGCCGGTGCCGTCGCGTCCTTCATGGGCGCCGGGTTCCTCGGCGGCATCGTCGGCGGTCTGCTCGCCGGACTCGCGGCGTGGTGGCTCAACAGCCTCGACGTGCCCCGCTGGCTGCGCGGCCTCATGCCCGTCGTGATCATTCCGCTGCTGGCATCCATCTTCGCGTCGGGACTTATGCTCCTCGTCCTCGGCGGGCCGATCGCCTGGCTGACGACGGTCCTCAACGACTGGCTGTCCGGTCTCACGGGTGCGGGCGTCATCGTCCTCGGGATCATCCTCGGCCTCATGATGTGCTTCGACCTGGGCGGCCCGGTCAATAAGGTCGCGTACGGCTTCGCCACCGCGAACCTCGCGGCGGGCATCGCCGGCGACACCCGTTACCTCGAGATCATGGCGGCCGTCATGGCCGCGGGCATGGTGCCGCCCCTCGCGATGGCGCTCGCGTCGACCGTCCTCGACCGGAAGCTGTTCACCGAGCCCGAGCGTGAGAACGGCAAGGCGGCGTGGCTGCTCGGTGCGGCGTTCATCTCCGAGGGTGCGATCCCGTTCGCCGCCGCCGATGTCTTCCGTGTCATTCCCGCGATGATGCTCGGCGGCGCCGTCACCGGCGCCCTGTCGATGGCGCTCGGCGTGACGAGCAAGGCGCCCCACGGAGGCGTGTTCGTCTTCTTCGCGATCGACAACTTCTGGCTGTGGCTGCTGTCGATCGCCGTCGGCACGGTCGTGGCCGCGTTCGCCGTGGTCGCCCTCAAGCGGTTCGCCCGTCGTCGGCCCGTCGAGGCGGTTTCGTCCGGCGCGCAGAGTGTTCCCACGGCGACCGTGACCGCCTAGTCTCGAAGAGACGATCCACCCACCATCCAGGAGGACCCCATGGCAGAACGCCAGGCCACCGTCGCCAGCAGCTCAGGCCTGCACGCCCGCCCCGCGAAGCTCTTCGTGCAGGCCGTGCAGCAGACCGGCATCCCCGTCACGATCGCCACCGAGGGCGGACCTGACCTCAACGCCGGCAGCATCCTGACCCTCATGGGCCTGGGCGCGACTCAGGGCACGGTCGTCACGCTGAAGGCTGAGGGTGAGGGCGCCGATGCAGCGCTCGACAGCCTCGTGACCTTCCTCGAGACGGATCACGACGCCGAGGGCTGAGCCTCCGCGACGACGACGGATGCCGCGACCGCCCGCTCATCGAGAGCGGAGGCCGCGGCATCCGTCGTTTCACATCTCGTACGAATCGCCGGGTTCGAGCGTCAGGAACTCGCCGCCGTGCTGTGCGGTCGCCCAGGCGAGGCGTGCGCGATGCATCTCCAGCCCCGAGCGCGAGAGCGTCATGTCGTGCGTGCCGAACGCGTGGCGCGGCCCCGCGGCGAGGACGAAGTCCATCGCGTCGCCGATCTTCAGCCACGGGGCGCCGATGGGGGCGGCGAGCATGTCGATCTCGGTGTGCTTCGGCACCGCGTACGAGTCGCCCGGATAGTAGAACGCGTCGTTGACGAGGACGCCGACGTTGTCGATGACGGGGATCGACGAGTGGATGACGCTGTGCCGCCCGCCATGGAACGTCATCGTGAAGGGGCCCGCCGTCACGGTGTCGCCGGGGGAGACGACGGTCACATCGGCCGCGGCGGCGGCGACACCGGCCGTCCCGTAGACGGGAACCCCCGGCGCGTCGCGTCGCAGCCGTTCGAGATGCTCCGGCGTCCAGTGGTCTGGGTGCTCGTGGGTGATGACCACGGCCGCGAGCCCGTGGAGGGCGCTGAGCGGCAATGTGAACGATCCCGGGTCGATGATCAGCTGCTTCCCGTCCGACTCGAGACGGAGGCAGGCATGCTCGTGCTTCGTGATGCGCATGTCCACAGTCAACGCCCGTGACGGTGCGGAGGCAACCCGCTCGGGGGCCGTGCGAGGTCGGGCTCGATTTGGCGTGGTCGTCACGACCATGGCATAATCGAACGGTTGCCTGATCCGCGAAGGAGAGGGAAACGCCGGTGAGGCCCCATCGTATAGCGGCCTAGTACGCCGCCCTCTCACGGCGGTAACGCGGGTTCGAATCCCGCTGGGGTCACCACAGTGAAAGAAGCCCGGTCCGATCGGACCGGGCTTCTTTCGTTCGCTCACGCCTCCGGGTCAGGGGAGTCGGCGCGCGCGTGCGCGCGCCGACGGACGATCCGACGCACCACCCAGACGACGAGAACGACCACGGCCGCAACGCCGACCCAGGGCAGCAGGAACCCGATCGCCACGACGAGGCCGTTCAGCGTCGCGACGAGGCCGTTCCACCCCGCGTTCACGCCGTCCCCGAATCCGGCGGGGTTCGCCGACGTCGCGGGCGCAGGCCCCGTGACCGTCACCGTCAGCGACGACATCGCGACTTGACCGTCGAGCCATGTCAGCTGCTGACGGAGCGAATCGAGCTCGCCCTGCCGCTCGGCGAGCGCGGACTCGGCGGCGATGAGGTCGGAGGTCGATGTCGCCTGACCCATCAGCTCCGTCAGTCGAGTGACGGATGCCTCGAGCGATGTCACTCGGGCACGCAGATCCACCGTCTCGGTCGTCACGTCGCGACGGTCGACCTGGGTGGCGGTGACCTCGCCCACCTGGGCGAGATCGGCGATCGTGTCGCTCAGGGCATCCGCGGGGACGCGGACGGTGATCCACGCGCCCTGCGGGATCGGGTCGGTCGGGAGGGCGGGAGCCACCCCGCCGGTCGTGTCGTAGACGACGGGGTTGCCGCCGAGGCTGAGCGACTCGACGTATCCGCCCGCCGCGCTGGCCGCCGCGGTGATCTCGTCGATCGCGGCGCGGGTGTCCACGGCCGTCACGCTCGCGGACGCCGTCGAGATCACCTCGCGCGCGGTGTCCGCTGCGGCGCCCGCCGGCGCACCGCCGGACAGCGCCTTGCTGTCGAACGAGGTCGCGCCGGAACCCTCCATCGTGGCGGGCTGCTCCGCCGTGACGACGGAGCCGGAGCCGGAGCTCGCGGCGAGGCTCGGCGCGATGACGGCGGCGACCGCGACGAACGCGGCGGCTGCCGCCGTACCCATCCAGACGCGTCCGCGTCGGACGGCGCGCGCGCGGGCGTGCTCCGCCTCCTGCGCGGCGGTGATCGCCGCGGTGCTCCGCTCGTCGGAGATTCGGGCGAACAGCGTCGCCTCGATCTCGTCGCGTCGCGCGTCGGTGAGTTCGGGCAGCGTGATGTCTGCGGCGTTCATATCCCTCGTCATGTCCCCTCCGCGGCGATCGTGCCGCGCAGTCGTGTGCGGATGCGGGAGAGGCGATTTCGGACGACACCGTGCGAGACCCCGAGCGCTTCGGCGGCGGCGCCGTAGGCGTAGCCCTCCTCGGCGCACAGGCGGAAGATCTGCTGATCGAGTGGCGACAGCGTCCCGACCTCCGCGATGATCCGCTCCGCCAGGGCGGCATCCACCACCTGCTGCTCGACATCGACCGTCGCGGGGAGGGCCTCGTCGAGTGCGGCCGAGGTGTGGAGGCGGTCGCGCTGCAGGCGTCGGATGCGGTTGGCCGCCTGGAAGCGGCAGATCGTCACGAGCCACGGAAGGAGAGATTCGCCGGCCAGATCCAGGCCGGGCAGCTTCCGCCATGCGGCGAGGAACGTCTCCTGCAGCACGTCCTCGGCATCCGCCGTCGTTCTCACCAGGGAATGCGCGAGCCAATACACCGGCCGCGCATAGGCGCGATACAGCGCCCGGAAGGCCTCGTCGCTGCCGCGGGCTGCGGCAGCGACCAACTCCGCGTCGCTCGGGGATTCTCGCTCGGTCATGTTCTCCTCGTCTGTTCCCACCCTGGCAGTGTCGGCGGCGGCGCACACGTCTCGGATCGGCATCGAGTCGGGGGACTTTCTCACGGCGCGGTCCCTGTATCCTTGTGCGAGCGAGAGGGAGTATCCCGCCTCGCGCGTCCCGTCAATACGGGCCCCGTCGTCGGAGCCCCGGGCGCGCGCCGCCCCGGGTCGAGCACATCGGCCGGAGCGGGGGAGAGACTTTCGACGTCAATCGTCCCCTCCGAAAGGTCCGCATGGAGCTTCCCGTCTGGTTCGAAGTCGGCTCTCTCGTCGTCCTCGTCCTCATCCTCGTCGCCGATCTGCTGCTGATCCTCAAGCGGCCGCACATCCCGTCGACCCGCGAATCGACGCTCTGGGTCGTCTTCTATGTGACGCTCGCCCTCATCTTCGCCGGAATGCTCTGGCTGTTCGCCGGGCACGAGTTCGCGGGACAGTTCATCGCCGGATGGCTGACCGAGTACAGCCTCTCGATCGACAACCTCTTCGTCTTCGTCCTGATCATGGGCCAGTTCGCCGTACCGCGCCGCTACCAGCAGGAAGTGCTGATGGTGGGCATCATCATCGCGCTCATCCTGCGCGGGCTGTTCATCCTCGCGGGCGCCGCCATCATCGAGCAGTTCAGCTGGGTGTTCTACATCTTCGGCGCCTTCCTCATCTGGACGGCGTGGCGGCAGGCCTTCCCCGGCGGGGACCACGACGAGGATGTCAAGCAGGAGTCGTTCATCGTGCGGACCCTCCGTCGCATGGTCGACATCAGCGACGACTACGACGGCGCCAAGGTGCGGACGGTCGTGAACGGCAAGAAGATCTTCACGCCGATGATCATCGTCTTCGCCGCGATCGGCATGACCGACCTCCTCTTCGCGATCGACTCCATCCCGGCGATCTTCGGCATCACGCAGAATCCGTTCATCGTGTTCACCGCGAACCTGTTCGCTCTGATGGGCCTGCGCCAGCTCTACTTCCTCCTCGGCGACCTTCTCGACCGGCTCAAGTACCTGCACTACGGCATCGCGTTCATCCTCGCCTTCATCGGCGTGAAGCTCTTCTTCCACGCGATGCACGTCAACGAGTTGCCGTTCATCAACGGCGGCGATCACATCGACTGGGCCCCGGAGATCTCGACGTGGATGTCGCTGGGCGTCATCATCCTGTCGATGGTGGTCGCGACGGTCGCGAGCCTCGCGGCCTCTGCGCGCGAGCGCCGCGCCGCGCCCGCCGGCACCGCGCCGGAGACGCCGCGGGAGGCCGCGGATGCCGTCGCGGAGGAGAAGGGCACCCCGCCGACCGTCGACGGCCCCTGACCCCTTCGCGTATCGAGGATGGGAGGCGGCGGGCGAGGCGAGCCGCGTGCGGTGGTAGTCTGACCCCGTGCGGATCGCTCGCCTCCTCCTTAGCGGCCGCGACGAGATCTCGTTCTGAGCCCTCTCTCGTCGCGGAGTCCGTGCTGGGCCTCATCCGCTAGCAGGAGAACGAGACTGACATGACCACCGAGATCACCGACATCGTCGAGCGCCCCCGCACTCTGGCCGAGAAGGTCTGGGACGACCACCTCGTCGTCAAGGGCGAGAACGGCGAACCCGACCTCATCTACATCGATCTGCACCTCGTGCACGAGGTGACGAGCCCGCAGGCCTTCGACGGCCTGCGCGCCGAGGACCGTCCCGTCCGACGCCTCGACCTCACGATCGCCACCGAGGACCACAACACGCCGACGCTGCAGATCGACAAGCCGATCGCGGATCTCACGAGCCGCACGCAGATCGAGACGCTGCGCCGCAATGCCGAGGAGTTCGGCGTGCGCCTGCATTCGCTGGGCGACAAGGAGCAGGGCATCGTGCACGTCGTCGGGCCGCAGCTCGGCCTCACGATGCCCGGCATCACGGTCGTCTGCGGCGACTCGCACACCTCGACGCACGGTGCCTTCGGATCGATGGCGTTCGGGATCGGGACGAGCGAGGTCGAGCACGTGCTCGCGACGCAGACGCTGCCGCTCAAGCCCTTCAAGACCATGGCCATCACGGTCGAGGGAGACCTCCGTCCGGGAGTCACGGCGAAGGACATCATCCTCGCGATCATCGCCAAGATCGGGGCGAACGGCGGCCAGGGCTACGTGCTGGAGTTCCGCGGCAGCGCGATCCGCTCGCTCTCGATGGAGGGTCGGATGACGATGTGCAACATGTCGATCGAAGCCGGCGCCCGCGCGGGAATGGTCGCGCCGGACGAGACGACGTTCGCGTACGTCAAGGGCCGCCCCCATGCCCCGACGGGTCAGGACTGGGAGGACGCCGTCGCCTACTGGCGGACGCTCCCCTCCGACGAGGGCGCCGTCTACGACGCCGAAGTGTTCCTTGACGCCGCGGAGCTCGAGCCGTTCGTCACGTGGGGGACCAACCCCGGCCAGGGTGTCTCGCTCTCCGACGCGGTGCCCGACCCGGCATCCTTCGCCGATCCCAACGAGCGGGCCGCCGCCGAGCGTGCGCTCGACTACATGGACCTGCAGGCCGGCACGCCGATGAAGGACGTGACGGTGGATGCCGTGTTCATGGGCTCCTGCACGAACAGCCGCATCGAGGACCTGCGCGCGTTCGCGTCGGTCATCGAGGGACGCACGAAGGCGGAGAACGTCCGTGTGATGGTCGTCCCGGGGTCCGCACGGGTGCGACTAGAGGCGGAGGCCGAGGGCCTCGACAAGGTGTTCACGGAGTTCGGTGCCGAGTGGCGCTTCGCCGGATGCTCGATGTGCCTCGGGATGAACCCCGACCAGCTCGCACCGGGGGAGCGCTGCGCCTCGACGAGCAACCGCAACTTCGAAGGCCGGCAGGGCAAGGGCGGGCGCACGCATCTCGTCTCCCCGCTCGTGGCCGCCGCGACGGCCGTCCTCGGGCGGCTCGCGAGCCCGGCGGATCTGCCGACGCGAGTGGAGGCCTGACATGGAGAAGTTCACGACGCACACCGGTGTCGCCGCCCCGCTCACCCGTTCCGCGGTCGACACCGACCAGATCATTCCCGCCGTCTACCTCAAGCGCGTCACCAAGACGGGCTTCGACGACGCACTGTTCGCCAACTGGCGGCAGGACCCGGAGTTCGTCCTCAACCAGCCCGCCTACGCCAGCGCGTCGATCCTCGTCGCGGGCCCGGACTTCGGCACGGGTTCGAGCCGCGAGCACGCGGTCTGGGCGCTGCGCGACTACGGCTTCCAGGTGGTGCTGAGCCCCAAGTTCGCCGATATCTTCCGCGGGAACGCGGGCAAGCAGGGTCTCGTCACGGGCGTCGTCTCGGAGGCCGACATCGAGGCGCTGTGGGCGGCGATCGCCGCGGATCCGGGCGTGCAGATGACGGTCGACCTCACCGCGCGGACGGCGCAGCTGGGTGACCTCCGGGTCTCCTTCGACATCGACGATTACACTAGGTGGCGGCTTCTCGAAGGGCTCGACGACATCGGGCTCACCCTGCGCAATGAAGACAAGATCGCGCAGTTCGAGGCCCGCCGAGAGGCGTGGCGGCCGCGGACGCTCCCCGTCCGCTAGCCGAGCCCGGTCCTCCCGCACCCGGGAGAGCAGCCGGCCCGCCCTCGATCCACAAGTGAGGTCCCATCGAATGAACACCCTCGTCAGCGATGCCTCGGCGGCACAGCCCAGCGACAGCAGCGGCGACAGCGACCCGATGGGCCGGATGCTCGTGATCCGCGGTGGGCGGCCCCTCACCGGGCGTGTCGAGGTGAAGGGCGCGAAGAACCTCGCGACCAAGGCGATGGTGGCGGCTCTCCTCGGCGAGACCGAGAGCGTGCTGCGCGATGTACCGGACATCAGCGACGTCCACGTGGTCCGCTCGCTGCTCGAGGTGCACGGTGTCACGGTGACCGACGAGGGCGACGACGTGCTGCGCCTCGACCCGTCCGGTGCGGTGTCGGCGCACTTCGAGGAGATCGATGCGCACGCCGGCGCCTCGCGCATCCCGATCCTCTTCTGCGGACCGCTGCTGCATCTGCTCGGTCAGGCCTTCATCCCGGACCTCGGTGGATGCCGCATCGGCGATCGTCCGATCGACTTCCACCTCGATGCCCTCCGCGCCTTCGGAGCGACGGTCGAGAAGCTCCCCAGCGGCATCCGGCTCTCCGCCCCGGCGGAGGGTCTCCACGGCGCCGACATCACGCTCCCGTACCCGAGCGTCGGGGCGACCGAGCAGGTGCTGCTGACGGCGGTGCGTGCGAAGGGCACGACGGAGCTGCGCGGGGCGGCGATCGAGCCCGAGATCATGGATCTCATCGCGGTGCTGCAGAAGATGGGTGCGATCATCTCCTACGAGCCCAACCGCGTGATCTTCATCGAGGGCGTCGACAGCCTGCGCGGTTACGACCACCGGGCGATCTTCGACCGGAACGAAGCCGCGTCGTGGGCGTGCGCGGCGCTCGCGACCGACGGCGACATCTTCGTCGGGGGAGCGAAGCAGCCCGAGATGCTCACGTTCCTCAATGTCTTCCGCAAGGCCGGCGGCGACTTCGACATCGCCGAGGACGGCATCCGCTTCCGCCGCGGAGGCGCTCTCAAGCCCGTCGTCGTCGAGACCGATGTGCACCCCGGCTTCATGACCGACTGGCAGCAGCCGCTCATCGTCGCTCTGACGCAGGCCGAAGGCGTCTCGACGGTCCACGAGACGGTGTACGAGAACCGCCTCGGCTTCACTCAGGCCCTCAACAAGATGGGCGCCGACATCGTCGTGCATCCCGAGGGCTTCGCGAGCCCCGAGCGTCGCGTCGCCCGCCGTGCGCTCGAGCAGGCCGCCGTCATCACGGGTCCCACTCCGCTCCACGGCGCGGATGTCGTCGTACCGGACCTGCGCGGCGGATACAGCTACGTCATCGCGGCTCTCGCCGCCGAGGGCACCTCGCACGTCCGCGGCGTGGAGATCATCCGCCGCGGGTACGAGAAGTTCTTCGACAAGCTCACCGCCCTCGGCGCCGACTTCGACGTCGTGGACTGAGGCGCACCGGTGCCGCCGCGTCGTCGCGCCTCCCCCGAGAAGCGCCGCCCCAGCGTGTTCTGGGCGGCCGCGTGCATCGTCGTCCCCCTCACGGGCCTCATCGCCAAGATCGAGATCACGGGGGCGGAGCACCTGCCCGAGTACGGCGCCTACGTCCTCGCGCCGAACCATTACAGCGAGTTCGACCCGGTCATCGTCGCGGTCGCCACGTGGCGACTCGGGCGCGCGCCGCGGTTCATGGCGAAGGAGAGCCTGTTCCGTGTGCCGGTCCTCGGCGCGCTCCTGCGCGCGACGGGCATGATCCCGGTCGCACGCGCGGCGACCGCCTCCGCGGCGAAGCAGACGATCGTGCAGGCCGAGCAGCTCGCCGAGGACGGGCGCGGTGTCATCGTGTACCCCGAAGGATCGCTGACGCGCGATCCCGGGCTGTGGCCCATGCGCGGCAAGACCGGCGCCGTGCGCCTCGCCCTTGCGGGCGACCTTCCCGTCATCCCGATGGCGACGTGGGGCGTTCAGCGGATCCTCCCGCGCTACGGCAAGCTGAGCCTCTGGCCGCCGCGCAAGCGCGTGCGCGTCGTGCTCGGTCCCGCCGTCGACCTCGACGCGTTCCGCACCGGCCCGCGCACGAACACCAATCTCGTCGCCGCGACGGATGCCGTCATGGCGGACATCGGCGATCTGCTGGCGGGCTTGCGGAACGAGCCGGCCCCCGCCGAGCGGTGGGACCCAGCCGTCCACGGGCAGAAGGAGACGGGGCGCCTTGAGTCCGAGAGCTGACGGGCGCCGGATCGACTCCGGGATGCCGCGGGTCGCGGTCATCGGTTCGGGGAGCTGGGGGACCACCTTCGGCAAGGTCCTCGCCGACGGCGGCGCCCACGTCGTCATGTGGGCACGCCGCGCCGAACTCGCCCACGAGATCCAGGAGGGGCACCGCAACAGCGAGTACCTGCCCGGGATCAACCTGCCGCGCGCCATGTCGGCGACGACGCATCTCTCGGAGGCTCTCGACGGCGCCTCGCAGGTCTACCTCGCGATCTCGAGTCAGGCTCTGCGACAGAACCTCAAGGCGGTCCGCCCGCTCATCGCAGACGGAGACGCACCGGTCGTCTCGCTCATGAAGGGCGTCGAGAAGCGGTCAGGGCTCCGGATGAGCCAGGTCATCGAGCAGGAGCTGCACTGCGACCCGGCGCGCATCGCCGTGGCATCCGGCCCCAATCTCGCCCTCGAGATCGCACGCGAGCAGCCGACCGCGGCGGTCATCTCCTCGACGAGCCGTGAGACCGCCGAAGCGGTGGCTTTGCGGGCGCGGAACGGGTACTTCCGCACGTTCGTGAACACCGACGTGATCGGCACCGAGTTCGGCGGTGTGCTGAAGAACCTCATCGCCGTCGCCATCGGGATCGTCGACGGGGTCGGCTACGGCGAGAACACGAAAGCGTCCATCATCACGCGCGGGCTCGTGGAGATGACCGACTTCGCCGTCGCCTACGGCGCGGAGCCGGAGACCCTCCAGGGCCTGGCAGGGCTCGGCGACCTGATCGCGACCTGCCAGTCGCCCCTCAGCCGCAACAACACGGCGGGGCGCCTGCTCGGCCAGGGGTACAGCTTCCAGGACGTCGTGAAGCAGATGAACCAGACGGCGGAGGGGCTCGCATCCGTCGCGCCCGTCCTGCAGCTCGCGCGCGACGCCGGGGTGCAGATGCCCATCGTCGAGCAGGTCAAGATGGTGCTCGACGGCACGATGAACCCGCGCGACATCGCTCCGCATCTGACGACCGACGACGACAAGCCCACGGGCGAGAGGACCGAGAATGGACAAAGCGGTGGTGGCGGTGCTCTTCGGCGGTCGCTCCAGCGAGCACTCGATCAGTTCCGCAACAGCCGGGGGCGTTCTGCGGGCGATTGACCGCGAACGGTTCGATGTCATCCCGATCGGCATCACGCGGGACGGCGCCTACGTCCTCGAGGACGACGATCCGGGCAAGTTCGCGCTCGATCCGGGGCACCTCCCCGAGGTGGTCGACAACGGCACGCGCATCCTGTGGCCCGACTCCGCGCGGTCGCGCGAGCTGCGGGTGTCGGATGCCGACGGCATCCGTTCGCTCGGCGAGGTGGACGTGGTCTTCCCGATCCTGCACGGCCGATTCGGCGAGGACGGCACGATCCAGGGTTTCCTCGAGCTCCTCGACCTGCCCTACGTCGGTGCAGGTCTGCTGATGTCGGCGATCGGGATGGACAAGCACACGACGAAGCAGGTGCTGCGCGCCGCGGGCGTCCCGGTCGTGCCGTGGGTCACCCTCACCCGTGGCGACCTCGCCCGGGACCGTGCGTACGCGGAGCGTCGCATCCGTGCGCTGGGCCTCCCCGTCTTCGTCAAGCCCGCTCGCGCCGGCTCGAGCGTCGGCGTCTCCAAGGTGTCCTCGTGGGAAGAGCTGGATGCCGCGTTGGAGACCGCGTTCGCGGAGGACCGCGCCGTGCTCGTCGAGCAGGCCGTGACCGGCCGCGAGGTCGAGTGCGGCGTGCTGCAAGGGCGCGGGGGCGCTCAGCCTCGGGTGAGCGTGGCCGGTGAGATCGTCATCACGGGTCGCGACTTCTACGACTTCGACGCGAAGTACCTCGGCGCGCCGGGCATCGATCTCGTCTGCCCGGCTGAGCTCGCGTCCGGTGAGCTCGCCGAGATGCAGCGCATCGCCGCCCGCGCCTTCGAGGCGGTCGGCGGGGAGGGCCTCTCGCGCGTCGACTTCTTCTTCACGGGGACCGAGTTCTTCGTCAACGAGGTCAACACGATGCCCGGGTTCACGCCGATCTCGATGTTCCCGACCTGCTGGATCGCGTCGGGCCTCAGCTACCCCGATCTCATCACGGAGCTGGTCGAGCTCGCCCTCGAGCGTTGAGCTCGATCAGGATGCCCTGGCGTTGAGCTCGATCAGGATGCCTTGGCGTTGAGCTCGATCAGGATGCCTTGGCGTTGAGCTCGATCAGAATGCCTTGGAGCTCGATCAGGATGCCGGGCGGTCGGTGCACGTCGCACCGGTCGTGGGCAGTTGCCCGACCGCCGGCCCGAGATCGGTCAGCACCTGAGAGCCGGACACCTCGTCGTAGTCCAGGTAGACCTCGACGGCAGGGGTGCGCCCGAACGTCGTGAATCGATAGTGCGGAGCGTCGGAGTCGTCGATCAGCCAGTCGACGCCCGCACGTGTGTCGCACGGCAGCGTCGAGGGGCCGGGCTCCGCGACGCCGCAGGTCACGAGGACGGTGGTGGGATCCCCCCACGCACCGGTCGCCTGCGCGTCCGTCCAGCGTCGCTGTTGGCCGTCGACGCTGTCGGGCAGGCGCACCGTGACGGCGGCGCATGACGGGTCGTTCGCCGCCTTCGCGGGCGTCATCGAGACGGTCGACGAGCACCCCGCGAGCAGCGAGGCGACAGCTGCGCCCGCGAGAACGAGACCGGGTACGCGCAGTCGGAACACTCCACCAGGCTACCGTGGAGGCATGGACATGGCGGACGCGGCAGGGCTCGACGACACCGTGGGGCGCCTCGGGGAGAAGGCCGTGCTGGCGCGCGTTCTCGACGCGCTGCGCGGTTCCTCACGGGCCGTCGTCGGCCCCGGCGACGATGCGGCCGTCCTCGCCGCGCCCGGCGGACGCGTCGTGGTCTCGACCGACACGCTCGTGCACGGGCCGGACTTCCGCCTCGCGTGGTCGAGCGGCTACGACCTCGGCTGGAAGGCCGCCGCGGTGAACCTCGCCGACATCGCGGCGATGGGGGCGGCGCCCGTGGCGCTGTTCGTCGCGCTCGCGCTCCCCGACGCGACCTCGGTGTCGTTCGTCGAGGATCTCGCCCGGGGGCTGAGGGATGCCTGTGATGCCCTGGCGCCGGGGTGCGCCGTCGAGGGCGGCGACCTCACGGCATCCGATGTCCTCACGATCGCCGTGACGGCGATCGGCGTGCCGCAGGGCACCCCGGCGGTGCTGCGGTCGGGCGCGCGCCCCGGCGATGTCCTCGCCGTCGCGGGCGAGCTGGGCCCGGCGGCGCGCGGGCTCGCTCTGCTCTTCGAGCGGTTCCGCGATGCCGCGGGCGTGCCGATCGCCGTTGACGTCGAGGCGCTCACCGCGCCGGAGCGTGCGGATCTCTCCGCACAGCTGCGGCCCTCGCCGCCGATCGGTCTCGGGATCGTCGCTGCCCGCGCGGGTGCGACCGCGATGATGGACGTCTCCGACGGACTGCTGCTGGATGCCACCCGTCTCGCGGAGGCATCGGGGGTGACGCTCGACCTCGACCTCGACCTCGGGCCGGACCTCGACGATGCGGCGCTCCGCGGCGGAGAGGATCACGCTCTCCTCGCCTGCTTCCCGCGGGGCGCGGCGCTGCCGACCGGTTTCGTCCCGATCGGCAGGGCGGAGGAGCGTGCCGGAGCGCCGGTGACGATCGCGGGGTCGCCGGTGACCGGGCACCTCGGCTGGGATCCGCACCAGGACTGGGATGCGGGCCGCGGCTGACGGCGCCTTATCCCTGCGCCCGGCGCAGCCACCACACCGTGGTGTCGCCGTAGCGCTTCGAACGGTCCACGGTGAGCTCCGGGGGGAGCCCCGGCTCGCCGGATCGTGTCGCGCGTTCGACGATGACGATGGCATCCGTGCCCAGGCGCGGCGCGAGGAGAGCGAGGGTGTCCGCGAGGTCGTCGGCACAGAGGTCGTACGGCGGATCGACGAAGACGAGGTCGAACGCCGCGGTCGTGCTCCGCAGGAACGCGTCGGCCGCCGCACGGTGGACACGTGCCGGCGGCGCCGACAGCGCCTTCGCGACGGCACGGGCGTTGCGTTCGGCGACGGATGCCGCGCGCGGCGCCTTTTCCACGAGGTCGGCGGATGCGGCGCCGCGGCTGAGCGCCTCGAGCCCGAGCGCACCGGAGCCGGCGAAGAGGTCGAGGACGGCCGCGCCGTGGACGAGGTCCGCCGATTCGAGCGCGCCGAACAGCGATTCGCGTACGCGGTCGCTGGTCGGACGGGTGCCCGCCTCGGGCACTGTGAGAGTCAGCGAGCCGGCCGCCCCGGCGATGATGCGCGTCACGCCCTCAGCCTAGCGAGGGCGTCTCACGCCGTTCCGGCGGCCTCGTCCTTCAGGCGCGGCTCGGTGCGGCGCTCGGGCCGGACGCCCGCCTTGTCGGCGTAGAAGGCGCGGATGAGGTCCATGTCGCGGGCGACGTCGCCGGTGAGCTCGATCGTGGGTCCGAGACCCGTCGTCATCGTGGTGCGGTCGACGTAGCCGAGGGTCACCGGCATCCCGGTCGCGCGGGCGATCCGGTAGAAGCCGCTCTTCCAGTGCGTGTTCCCGCCGCGTGTGCCGTCGGGCGTCACGACGAGCCCGAAGACCTCGCCTGCATGGACGCGCTGGACGACCTCGTCGACCACCCTGCTGGCGTCGTCGCGCTGCACCGGGATTCCGCCGAGTGCGCGCATGATCGGGCCGCGCCATCCCGCGAAAAGGCTCGCCTTGCCCAGCCACCGAACCGGGATGCCGAGGCGCCACGCGATCGCGAGCATGAGGACGAAGTCCCAGTTCGAGGTGTGCGGTGCGCCGATGAGGACGGTGGGCCTGGTCGGTGCGGGCTCGGTGCGCAGCGTCCAGCGGCTGCAGAGCCAGTACACGCGCGCGAGAAGACGGCGGATCACCCGAGAACTGTACGTGGTGGCATATTCCGCTCCGGGCGTATGCCGTCCGTCCCCCTGCCTAGACTTCTCGCATGACCTCGCTCACGCTCGACTCGTCGCTCGTCGACGCGCTGGGTGCGAAGACGGCGGGCGTCTTCGAGCGCGCCTTCGGTCACGCCACGGTCGGCGACCTCCTGAACCACTATCCGCGCCGCTACGCCCGCCGCGGCGAGCTGACGCCGATCGCCTCGCTGCCGCTCGGTGAGCAGGTGACGATCGTCGCAGAGGTGCGCTCGGTGTCGTCGCGATCCATGAAGCAGCGCTCGGGCTCGATCGTCGAGGTCGTCATCAGCGACGGCGTCGGTGCGCTGACGCTGACGTTCTTCAACCAGAAGTGGCGCGCCGATCAGCTGCGCGTCGGGCGGCAGGGCATCTTCTCCGGCAAGGTCGGCCAGTTCAAGGGGCAGCAGCAGCTCGCGCATCCCGACTACGAGCTCTTCGACGATGAGGATGCCGCGCGACTGAACGCCGAGGTCCAACAGCACACTCCCATCCCGATCTATCCCGCGACGAGCACGATCGCGAGTTGGCAGGTGCAGAAGGCCGTCGGTGACATCCTCGACCGGCTCGCGCCGGTGCCCGATCCGCTTCCGGAGCCGTTCCGACTGGCGCAGGGACTGTGGGACGCCGACACGGCGCTCCGCCGACTCCATGCCCCGATCGATTTCGACGACGTCGAGCCTGCGCGGGCCACGATGCGGATGCACGAGGCGTTCGTCCTGCAGACGGCGCTCCTCCAGCAGCGACAGTTCGTCCGCGCGCTGTCTGCGACGGCGCGACCGGCGGGTGCACTGTTGGAGAGCTTCGACGAACGGCTGCCGTTCGCACGGACCGTCGATCAGGTCGCCGTCGGCGACGTCATCGCCCACGACCTCGAGGGGGAGTGGCCGATGAACCGCCTCGTCCAGGGCGAGGTCGGATCGGGAAAGACCCTCGTGGCCCTCCGCGCGATGCTGCAGGTCGCGCAGTCGGGTGGGCAGTCCGCGCTCATCGCGCCGACCGAGGTGCTCGCCGCGCAGCACGTCCGCTCGATCGCCCGCATGCTGGGGCCGGAGCTCGCGCCTGAGCTCATGCCGACACTCCTCACCGGTCAGCTGCCCGCCGCCGAGCGGCGGAAGGCGGCGCTCCGCGCGGCATCCGGTCAGGCCCGGATCGTCGTCGGCACGCACGCGCTGCTGAGCGCCTCGACGACGTTCGCCGACCTCGGGCTCGTGGTCGTCGACGAGCAGCACCGCTTCGGCGTCGAGCAGCGCGAGACCCTCCGGGCGAAGGGGACGGCGCCGCACGTGCTCGTCCTCACTGCGACGCCGATCCCGCGCACGGTGGCGATGACCGTGTTCGGTGACCTCGACGTGTCGACGATCCGCACGCTTCCCGCCGGGCGCGCGGGCATCTCGACGCACGTCGCGCCCCTCGCGGAGAAGCCCGGCTGGTTCGGCCGGGTGTGGGAGCGTGCGGCCGAAGAGGTGGCTCAGGGGCGTCAGGTGTTCGTGGTGTGCGCGGCGATCGACGCCGAGGCAGGCGGCAAGGGGCAGGAGGAGCCGGAGCCCGCTCCCGTCCTGGAGGGGGAGCAGCCGCGCACCCGCTGGGGCGTCGCGCAGGTGCGTGAGCTGCTGGCATCCCACCCGCTCTACGACACGATCCGCGTCGAGATCCTGCACGGCAGGATGCCGGGGGAGCAGAAGGATGCCGTGATGCAGGCCTTCGCGCGCGGCGAGATCGACGTCCTCGTCGCCACGACCGTCGTCGAGGTCGGCGTCGACGTGCCGAACGCCTCCACCATGATCATCCTGGAAGCCGACCGCTTCGGCGTCTCACAGCTCCACCAGCTGCGCGGACGCGTCGGCCGCGGCGAGCTCCCCGGCCTCTGCCTCCTCGTGACGGAGGCGCCCGACGGCACGCCCGCCCGCTCGCGCGTCGAGGCGGTCGCCGCGACGACCGACGGTTTCGCGCTGGCCGAGGTCGACCTCGAACTGCGCGGCGAAGGCGACGTCCTCGGCGACGCGCAGTCGGGGGCTCGTTCCTCGCTCCGTCTCCTGCGCGTCGTGGCCGACGCGGACGTGATCGCGATCGCCCGAGAGGCGGCGGAGCGCGTGCTCGCGGACGACCCCGCGCTCCTCGCCCATCCGGGTCTCGCCGACGCCCTGCGCCGGCGCCTCGGGCGTGAGGAGCGCGCGGCGCTCGCCAAGAACTGACGGATAGGCTGAGAACCATGAACAACCGCATCGCGGTCGTCCCGGGTTCGTTCGACCCGCCGACTCTCGGTCACCTCGACGTCATCCGCCGTGCCGCCGGGCTCTACGACGAAGTGCACGTGCTCGTCGTGCACAACCCCGGCAAAGAGGCGATGCTGCCGATCGCGCAGCGTCTGACGCTCCTCGACCAGTCGATCAGCGAGCAGGAGATCCCCGGGAACATCGTCGTCGCCGCGTGGAGCATGGGTCTTCTCGTCGACTACGCGCAGGACGTGGATGCCGGGGTCCTCGTCAAGGGCATCCGCTCCCAGGTCGATGTCGCCTACGAGACGCCCATGGCGATCGTGAATCGTCACCTCGCCGAGATCGAGACGGTGTTCCTCCTGCCCGACCCGGCCCACGCGCTCGTGTCGAGCTCGCTCGTGCGTCAGGTGGCGGCGCTCGGCGGTGACGTGTCGCCGTTCGTCCCGGGTCCCGTCGCCCGCTTCCTCGACACCGGCGCGCGCGAGCGCTGAACGACCGCGTCCGGCTGCTGCGCCGGTAGCATTGACAGGTGGTCAGAAAGCATGTGAACGGCCGGTTCGTCTTCCCGGTGCGCGACATCCTGCATCGCTCGGGAGAGATGCGCGAGTTCGAGATCGAAGTGCCCGCCCCCGAGAAGTGGGGCGAGGGACTCGTGTGGGTCGCGCAGGGCGAACCGGTCACGGTCGACGTCCGCCTGGAGGCGGTGCACGAGGGGATCCTCGTCACTGCGGACATCCGCTCCCGGTACACCGGTGTCTGCGGACGGTGCCTCACCGACGTGGCCGAGCCCGTCGAAGTCGAGTTTCAGGAGCTCTTCGGGTATTCTGGAGATGAAGCGAACGACTTCGAGGTTCAAGACGACCACGTGGATCTTGAAACTCCGGTCCGGGATTCGATCGTCCTGTCGCTTCCGTTCCAACCGGTGTGCCAGCCGGATTGCCCCGGTCTTGATCCGGCTACGGGCGAGAAGCTGGCGGAAGGCACCGTGCCGGAAACCCCGATCGACGATCGATGGATCGCGCTGGCCGCGCTGAAGGCCGACACCACAGACCACGACGGCGACGCAGCGCGCGACGACGTCTCCCACACAGAGAAGAGCTAGCCATGGCAGGTAACCCCCCGAAGCGGAAGGTCTCCCGCTCCAACACGCGTTCGCGTCGTGCGCAGTGGAAGGCCGAGGCGCCCACTCTCGTCAAGACGGTCGAGAACGGCAAGGTCGTCTACAGCCGTCCGCACCAGGCGAAGGTCGTCACCGACTCGCAGGGCACGGAGCTGTTCCTCGAGTACAAGGGCCGCAAGGTCGCCGACGTCTGATCGTCGCGCCCTGATGGACGCGCAGATCGAGCAGACTCTGCTCACCGACAAGCTCGGGGTCGATATCGACCCCGAGCTTCTGTCGCTTGCCCTGACGCATCGCTCGTTCGCCTACGAGAACGGCGGAGTGCCCCACAACGAGCGCCTCGAGTTCCTCGGCGACTCGATCCTCGGCCAGGCGGTGACGGTGCACCTGTACACGACGCACCCCGACCTGGAAGAGGGCGCGCTCGCGAAGCGGCGCGCGAGTGTCGTCTCGACGGTCGCCCTCGCCGAGGTCGCTCGGTCGATCGGGCTCGGCGCGCACGTCCGCTTGGGACGGGGCGAGGCCCAGACCGGCGGTCGCGACAAGGATTCGATCCTCGCCGACACGATGGAGGCCGTCATCGGCGCCACCTTCCTGTCGGCGGGCCCCGAGGCATCCACGGCTCTCGTCCTGCGTCTCGTCGCTCCGCTCATGGCGGACCCCGAGCGCTACGGCGCCGCGATGGATCCCAAGACGAGCCTGCAGGAGCTCGCCGCACGGCTCGGCCTCGAGCCGCCGCGCTACGTCGTCGAGGCGGACGGACCCGACCACAACCGCGTCTTCACCGCCACGGTCACCGTCGGTGACGCCGCCCGGACCGGCACGGGCACGAGCAAGAAGCACGCCGAGATGGCCGGCGCCCTCGCCGTGTGGCACGCGCTGAGCGACCGCGACTGAACGCGCGTGCCTGAGCTCCCCGAAGTCGAAGTCGTGCGTGCGGGTCTCGCGCCGGCGATCGTCGGCGCACGCATCGACGCGGTGACGGTGCTCGATGAACGGGCCCTCACTCGGCACGCCGGCGACGGAGCGGCGTTCGAACGCGTGCTGACGGGGCGAACGGTCTCCGCTGCCGCCCGCCGCGGCAAGTTCCTCTGGCTGCCGCTCGAGGATGCCGGATCGGAGCGCTCCCAGGCCATCGTCGGCCATCTGGGCATGAGCGGACAACTGCTGCTGCGCGCGCCCGGCGCAGCGCCCGAGCGGCACGAGCGGATCCGTCTCGACATCAGCCACCCGGAGCACGGAGAGCTCGCCGTGGTCTTCTGCGATCAGCGCACCTTCGGATCGTTGGCTATAGACGATCTCGTCCCGACGCCCGACGGTGCCGCGGGCGGCCGGGGCACGGATGCCGCCACCGTGCCCACCCAGGTCGCCCACATCGCCCGCGATCCGCTCGATCCCGCGTTTTCGGACAGCCGCTTCGCGGCGACGGTGCGCGCCAAGCGTTCCGGTGTCAAGCGAATCCTGTTGGATCAGACCGTCATCAGCGGCGTCGGGAACATCTACGCCGACGAGGCTCTCTGGGCCGCCCGCATCCACCCGGAGACGGCGGGCACCGCGCTCTCCGCCCGCGCGGTGACGACGCTCCTCGCCGAGATCCGCGTGGTCCTCGAGAAGGCCCTCGCCGAAGGTGGGACGAGCTTCGACGCGCAGTACGTCAACGTGAACGGGCAGGCCGGGTACTTCGCGCACTCGCTCAACGCCTACGGCCGCGAGGGACAGCCGTGTCCGCGGTGCGGCCGCCCCCTCCTCCGGATGTCGTTCATGAATCGCTCGAGCCACTTCTGCGCGCGATGTCAGCGTGTGCGCTGAAGCCCCGGCTCAGGATTCCAGCGTCTTCTGCCACGCGCCGTTGTAGGCGACCGGGACGAATCCGATCCTCTCGTTGATGTCGAGCATGGGACGGTTCTCCTCCGCGTTGTAGGTGATGACGCGCGGCGAGTCGGGAGCGACCCGGGTACGCCACGTCTCGAGGCCCGCGCATTTGACGAGCTGGCCGAGGCGATGCCCGCGGTGCTCCTTCAGCACGAGAGTGTCCTCCTGCTGACTCGCGCGATGCGGATCGGGCCCGATGACGAGCTCGTTGAACGCGACGAGGTCGCCGGTCGCGACGTGCTGCGCGGCCGTCACGAGCATCGTGCGCGCGCCGTCGACGACGCGCGCGTCGTGCAGGGCCACGCGCTCGGCATCCCACGCCTCCTCATCGAACTCGAGCGCGCCCATCGGCGTGTCGGTCGACATGCGGGACTTCATCCAGGCGTAGCCGGCGACGTACTCCGGCGGGGTGGGCGCTGTCCACTGCACGATGCGATATCCGGCGGCGGCGCGCTCCGCCTCGGCGCGCAGGCGCGCGACGGTGTCGACGGATGCGGCGAGGTCGAGCGCGCTCTCGCGCTCGACCTGTTCGAGCGTGTAGCCGTGTCGCAGGTAGAAGCGGGCGATGTGATCCTCCGGGATCGAGCCGTAGCCCGTCGGCGCGGAGACCCGTGCGCCGCCGTCCGTCTCATCGGGATGCGCGCCCCAGGACTGCAGCACGGTGCGGCCGTGTTCGCGCGCGGTCTGCTCGACGAGGGCGTACGCTGCCGACCCGATGCCCTGACCCCAGTGCTGCCGCAGCAGCTCGATGAGCCAGAAGGCACCGCGGGAGCCGTCTTCGAGGGGGATGTCCACCGTGATGCGACCGATCTGGCGATCGTCTCGATAGACCGCCCACGCGTGGCGGATCTGCTCGGAGTTCGGCTGATAGTGCGGCAGCAGCTCCGCCGCGGCCAGAGTGTCGTCATCGCGACCGGTGAGTTCGCGGGCGATCTCGTTGCGGACGCGGGTGTATTCGGCGAACTCGGCGGCGTCTGCGGCATCCATCGACGCCGGAACGGTGAGGGGGCGGAACTGCGGGAGCTGCGCTCCGGCGATGTCTGTCATGAGAGGGTCCTCGGTCGGTCGGTCGGTCGTGTGCGGGATGCGGGGGAGTCGAGGTGTGGTCGGGCGTGTGCACGCCGACCACACCTCGAGGCCCGCGCGGGGATCACAGGAAGGGGCGCAGCTGCAGCAGCCGCTGCCAGTCCTGTTCGCGCTGCAGTCGCTCGCGCTGGGCGATGCGGATGCGGCGCTGGTCGTGTGCGGAAGCGTCGAAGTGGGACGCGGAGAACGTATGCATGAGTGGATGCCTTTGAATGGTGGTGGTGGCGCGGACCTCCCTGTCGAGGGAGCGCGCGAGGAGAGGTGCCGGGCTGCGGCTTCGGCGCACGGAGGCGCATGGGCGACGTGTCGCCGGGGACAGGCGCGTGGATCTCACGTCCGAGAGCGGACGGAGCCCTCCCGAGAACCGGTCAGACGGCCGTGGGAGTCGCGAGGATGATCGCGGCGCCGAAGGAGCGGGCCCCGGCGTACGCGACCGTGGGAGCGAACGCTCCGGTGGTGTCGATCTGCATCTTCATGTCCGGGACCTCCTTTCTCGACTTCTGACGCGGTCTGCCACGCTAGACCCGATTCGCCCGCCGCGTCAAGCGGGGGATGCGCGCGCCGTCCGATAGCGTGGTGCGCACACGAGCCGCGGAGGAACCCAGATGCACCTGAAGAGCCTGACGCTCAAAGGGTTCAAGTCGTTCGCGCAGCCGACGACGTTCGCCCTCGAGCCGGGCGTCACCTGCATCGTCGGGCCGAATGGATCGGGCAAGTCCAACGTGGTCGACGCGCTCGCCTGGGTCATGGGCGAGCAGGGCGCGAAGACCCTCCGCGGCGGCAAGATGGAGGACGTCATCTTCGCCGGGACCTCCACCCGGGGCCCCCTCGGCCGCGCGGAGGTGCAGCTGACGATCGACAACGGCGACGGCGCGTTGCCGATCGCGTACAGCGAGGTCACGATCAGCCGGACCCTCTTCCGCAACGGCACGAGCGAGTACGCGATCAACGGGGCGAGCTGCCGGCTCCTGGACGTCCAGGAGCTCCTCAGCGACTCCGGCCTCGGCCGTGAGATGCACGTCATCGTGGGTCAGGGACGGCTCGACAGCGTTCTGCAGGCCTCGCCGGAAGACCGACGCGGATTCATCGAGGAGGCTGCCGGCATCCTCAAGCATCGTCGCCGCAAGGAGAAGACGCTCCGCAAGCTCGACGCGATGCAGGCGAACCTCACCCGGTTGAGCGACCTCGCCGGCGAGCTGCGCCGTCAGCTGAAGCCGCTCGGCAAGCAGGCGGAGATCGCACGCGAAGCGGCGACGATCGCGGCAGTCGTCCGCGATGCGAAGGCGCGGCTCTACGCGGCCGACCTCGTGAGTCTGCGGACGCAACTCGCCGATCACGCGCGCGGTGAGCAGGAGCGTCACGCCGAGCGTCTCGTCCTGCAGGACCAGGCGGATCAGGTGAAGCTGCGGATCGACGCCGTCGAGGCGCAGCAGCGCTCCGAAGCCGTCGATGCCGCGCGGGGCGTCGCGTTCGCGCTCGAGAGAGTGCAGGAGCGACTTCGGAGTCTCTACTCGCTCGCGGGGCAGCGCTTGGCGCTCCTCGAGGACGACGGCACGCTCGCGCTCGAGGTCGCGACGGTGAGTCAGGCGACGATCGACGAGGCGCGGGCCGAGATCGACGAGATCGCGGCGGGACTCGGAGACGCGCAGGATGCCGCCGCCGCAGCCGGTCGCGATGTCATCCGCGCACGCGCCGAACTCGATGCGCTCGACGCCGACATCGCCGCGCAGAGCGCGCTCGTCTCCGAGCACGACATGCGCATCACGAAGCTGCGCGGCGCAGCGGACGCTGCCGGGTCACGCCTGGACGCGGTGCGCGCGGCGGTCGACCGTGCCGAGAAGGCGCTGGATGCCGCACTCGCTCGTCGTGCCGAGACGGAGGAGGCTCTCGCCGGCGTCGATCCGGACCTGGCTCCCGAGGGATCCGCCGGCGAGCACGCAGCCGAGTACGAGCGCGCCCAGCGCACCGCGGCCGCCGCCGAGGCGGAGGTCACCGGGCTGCGCGACCGCCTGCACGCCGCGGAACGTGAGCTCGAGTCGCTGACCGCGCAATCGGCCGCGCTCGGGCGCGCGCTCGACGTGCGCAACGCCGCCGCCGCCCTCATCGAACGGGGCGGGCGCGGGGTGCGCGGTCTCGTCGGCGACGCCGTCAAGGTGACCCCGGGATACGAGGCCGCGATCTCCGCCGCTCTCGGCGTGCTCGCAGAGGGCGTGCTGGTCGACGATGTCGAGGCCGCCCTCGCCTTGGCGCGCATCGCGACGGAGGACGACCTCGGGCGGGTGGACATCGCGATCGCCGACGCACATTCCTCGATCGCGATCGTCCCGGCACTCGAGGGCGTCACTCCCGCGCAGGATGTGATCACCGCACCGGAGGGTGTGCGCGGCATCCTCGCGAGAACCCTGATCGTGGACGACCTCGATGCCGCTCACGCCGCGGCGGCGCGCCTCGCCGGAGGCGACGGCGGCGGCGCCGTGACGATCGTGACGCGCGCGGGCGAGATCGTGACCGAGTACACGATCCGAGCCGGCTCGGGAGGCGGCCGGTCGCGCCTCGAACTCAGCGCCGAGCGCGACGCCGCGATGGCGCGGCTCACCGAGATCCGCGTCGTCGCCGATTCGTTGCGCGAAGCCCTGGCCGAGGCGCAGCAGGCCTGGGAGGATTCCCGACGCCATACGCGGGAGTCGCTGCAGCGCCTGCGCGATCACGACGCCGCCCTCGCGGCGCACACCGAGCAGCTGAACCGGGCGACCGTCCGCCACGAGGCGGCGGTCGCCGAGTGCGAACGCCTCGCGACCGGGCTCGCGCAGGTGCAGGCGACGGTGGCTGATGCCGAGAAGGCGGCTCGCGCGGCGAGTGAGGCGCTGACAGTGGCGCAAGAGGCGCCGCGGCCGATCCTCGATGCGTCGGCGCGCGAAGGACTTCTCGCCGCGCTCGACGCCACACGCGACGCAGAGATGCGGGCACGACTCGATGTCGAGACGCTCAAGGAGCGCGTCCGTGCGGGCGAGGCCCGCGTCGACCAGCTGTCTCGCCAACGCGAGCGAGAGCGCGCCGCCGCGGAGGAAGCCGCCCGGCGCGCCGTGATCCGCCGTGCGCAGCGCGAGATCGCCGCCGAGGTGACGGACACTCTCCCGCCGCTCCTCGACTCGGTCGATCGATCGGTGACGCAGGCGCGCGTCGAGCTGCAGCTCGCCGAGCG
Source organism: Microbacterium sp. (assembly GCF_017305435.1). Lineage (GTDB taxonomy): Bacteria > Actinomycetota > Actinomycetes > Actinomycetales > Microbacteriaceae > Microbacterium. Next base: position 468,348 of record NZ_JAFKIP010000002.1, read on the forward strand.
GGAGCGGACGGAGCTCACGACGGAGTTGACGGCGTTGCGCGCGCAGGATGCCGAGGTGCGAGAACGGCTCGCACGCCTCACCGAGAGCGTGCACGGTCTCGAACTCCAGATGCACGAGAAGCGCCTTCACGTCACGAGCCTGCTCGAGCGCGTGGCATCCGAGCTCGCGCTCGACGAGAATATTCTCATTTCGGAATACGGTCCCGACCAGCTCGTTCCCGGCGGGCGCGAGGAGGACGAGCCGCTGCCGTTCGAAGCGGCCACGCAGCGTCGCCGTCTCCAGGAGGCGGAGCGCAAGCTCGGTCAGCTCGGGCGCGTCAACCCGCTCGCGCTCGAGGAGTACGCGGCGCTGGAACAGCGGCACGCGTTCCTCACGGAGCAGCTCGCCGACCTCGTCCAGACGCGCAAGGACCTGGAGACGATCATCGGCGAACTCGATGAGCGGATGCAGACGATCTTCCTCGCCGCTTTCGAAGACACGCGGATCGCGTTCGGCGAGGTGTTCCCCATCCTCTTCCCGGGCGGGTCGGGAAGCATCTCGCTCACCGACCCCGACAACCCGCTCACGACCGGTATCGAGGTCGCGGTGAGGCCGGTCGGCAAGAAGATCGAGCGGCTCTCGCTGCTGTCCGGCGGCGAGCGCTCGCTCGCGGCGGTCGCGCTGCTGACCGCGATCTTCAAGGCGAGGCCCAGCCCGTTCTACATCCTCGACGAGGTCGAGGCGGCACTCGACGACGCGAATCTCGGCCGCCTGCTGGGGGTGTTCGAGCAGCTGCGCGCGTCGAGTCAGCTCATCGTCATCACGCACCAGAAGCGGACGATGGAGATCGCCGACGCGCTCTACGGCGTCTCGATGCGTCAGGACGGCGTGTCGGCGGTCGTCGGCCAGCGCGTGCGGGAAGCCGCCGCGAGCTGACGCGACGCGGTACCGTGGCGAGCATGACGCAAGCGATGGTGCGGGCGATGGGCGCGGGGTTGATTCTGCTGTGCGCGATGGCTACGACGGGATGCCTCGCCGCGCAGATCCCGACGAGCGCGCCGCCGCCCACCGCCACGTCGTCGCCCGTGCCCGTGCCGAGCGAAGGGCCCGGCTGGGTCGGGGGAGACCTCACTTACGCCGCGGGCTCGGATCTCGACCCCGCGACGTACATCGAATGGGCCGACGGTATGGCGATGTCCGATGCGTACGAGGTCGACAGCCCCGACGACGGGAACGGGCACTGGTCCCACACGCACATCGCGACGGGGTGCGTCGCGAGCTTCTGGCAGGGCACACTCGCCGACTACGACCTGACCGGCGGTGATCAGAGCCTCTCCGACCAGGTCCTCGCGCACGATTTCCAGGAGGAGACGGCCAAGATCTCCGCCGCCGCGGGCGATGTCGACATCGCGATCACGAGTGGGTCGGTCGTCCAGATGCGTGCCGTGACGGGTCAGAACGAACAGGGGACGACCTACGTCGTCCTCGCGCGCGGCTTCTCGACGCTCAGCGCCGCACTCTACTTCAGTCTCGACTGCCCGACCGGGCAGGATGCCGTCGACGTCTTCGACGAGGTCCGGAACGACTTCTCCGTCTACATCACGCCCGCGGCCGGCTGACGCCGAGCCCCGTCCGCAGGGACCCTAGGCTAGAGGCATGGCGGAGAACTCCTGGTCGCTCGGTCGCGCGCTGCGCGGCATGTTCGTCAAACCCACGATCGACGAGACGACGTGGGACGATCTCGAGACGGCCCTGCTGACGGCGGACTTCGGCCCCGACATCACCGAGCGCATCGTCGACGAGCTGCGCGAGAAGGTCGACCGCTACCGCACGACCGATCCGCGCGACCTGCAGCGCATGCTCAAGGAGACGCTGGAGGAGCACTTCGCGAAGTTCGACACGACGCTGCGTCTGACCGAGCGCCCCGCCGTCGTCCTGGTGGTCGGCGTCAACGGGGTCGGCAAGACGACGACCATCGGCAAGTTCGCGAAGTTCCTGCAGCGCTACGGCCGCTCCGTGGTCGTCGGGGCCGCTGACACGTTCCGCGCGGCCGCCGTCGACCAGCTCGCGACGTGGGCCGAGCGCGGTGGAGCGACGATCGTGCGCCCGCAGCACGAGGGTCAGGACCCGGCATCCGTCGCGTATCAGACGATCGACTACGCGAAGGCCAACGGCACCGAGATCGTTCTCGTCGACACGGCGGGGCGCCTGCACACCAAGGGCGGCCTCATGGACGAGCTCACCAAGATCCGCCGCGTCATCGAGAAGCAGGCGCCCATCAGCGAGGTGCTGCTGGTGCTGGATGCCACGACCGGCCAGAACGGCGTCATGCAGGCCGAGGCGTTCCTCGAGCACGCCGGCGTCACGGGACTCGTCCTCACGAAGCTCGACGGATCCGCGAAGGGCGGCTTCGTCCTCGCGGTGCAGGAACGCACCGGCATCCCGGTGAAGCTCCTCGGCCAGGGGGAAGGCATCGGTGACCTCACCGGGTTCACGCCGCACGTCTTCGCCGCTGCGCTGGTGGACTGATACACGCGGCGCAGGTGGACTGAGCGCCCTGACGGTGGTTGCATAGGGACATGGCGATCGAGCACGACTACTTCGGACTGTTGGAGTCCGGTCCCGACGGGTCGATCTTCTGGTCCGAGACCGTCGACTTCGCGGATCAGCGCGTCACGGTGGATCTGACCGCACCGGATCAGGACGACGTCTCGCAGGACGCGCTCGATGTCGCCGCCGCGATGATCTCCTCGCTCGAGGACATCGACATCGCCGCGCGGAACGCCATGATCTCCGAACTGGACGATCGCACGAGTGAGGTCACCGAGTACCTGCTGCAGCAGCAGGAGGCGTTCGGTGAGAACCTCGAGGATGTCCTCGTCGACATCTCCGGGGACGTGCAGATCGACATCATCCGCTCCCTGCAGCTGGTCAGCATGACGATCCTCGCCGACGAGCACGGGGGGACGGATCCCTTCGCCGTGCTGGAGTACGCGCTCGACGCCGATGCGACCGACGACGTCCTCCTCGTGCATCTGACGAGCGACGGTACGGTGCAGTCCGTCACCAGCGCCGACTGACGCTCCCTTTCCGGTGATCGAGTGCCGCGCCGGAGGCGCGGTGCATCGAGATCACACGGCCTGCGCGAACTCGGCGTCGCGGGCGAGGTGCGACAGGTGCGCGGGGATCGGGCGCCCCTTCGACACCATCGACTGCGCCCAGAGTCGCCCGGCCCGGTACGACGAGCGGACGAGCGGACCGGCGAGCACACCGAGGAATCCGATGCGCTCGGCCTCGTCCTTGAACTCCACGAACTCCTGCGGCTTGACCCAGCGCGCGACGGGCAGATGCCGTGGGGAGGGGCGCAGATACTGCGTGATCGTGATGATGTCGGTGCCGGCGTCGTGCAGGTCGCGCAGGGCCTGGACGACCTCCTCCGGCTCCTCGCCCATTCCGAGGATGAGGTTCGACTTCGTGATGAGTCCCGCCGCGCGCGCCTGGGTGAGGACGTCGAGCGACCGCTCGTATCGGAAGGCCGGGCGGATGCGCTTGAAGATCCGCGGGACCGTCTCGACGTTGTGTGCGAAGACCTCGGGGCGCGCGTCGAACACCTCGTTCAGCAGGTGCGGCTCGCCGTTGAAGTCCGTCGCGAGGAGCTCGACGCCCGTGCCGGGGTTGACGGTGTGGATCTGGCGGATCGTCTCAGCGTTGAGCCACGCGCCGCCGTCGGGGAGATCGTCGCGCGCGACGCATGTCACGGTCGCGTAGCGCAGCTGCATGCGCCGGACGCTGTCGGCGACGCGGCGGGGCTCGTCGGTGTCGTAGTCGGCGGGCTTTCCGGTGTCGATCTGGCAGAAGTCGCAGCGCCGCGTGCACTGCGATCCGCCGATGAGGAAGGTCGCCTCCCGGTCCTCCCAGCATTCGTAGATGTTGGGGCAGCCCGCTTCCTGGCAGACCGTGTGCAGCTGCTCGCCCTTCACGAGCGCCTGCAGGGCTTGGTACTCCGGCCCCATCTTCGCCTTCGTCCGGATCCATTCGGGCTTGCGCTCGATCGGCGTCTGCGCGTTGCGGACCTCCAGACGCAGGAGCTTGCGTCCACCGGTCTCGACCGAGGGTGCGGATGCCGCGCCCGTGCCGCACGCGCTCATGCGGCCACCTCCGTGGAGGAGAACGACATCTGGAAGGCGGCGACCACGGCATCCATGATGTCTGCGGGGCGCACGTCGCGGCCGAGGACCTCGCTCATCGTCGTGACGCCCGCGTCGGAGATCCCGCACGGGATGATCTGCGAGAACGGCAGGAGCGAGTTGTCGCAGTTGAGCGCGAAGCCGTGCATCGTGACGCCGCGCTGGACGCGCACCCCGATCGCGGCGATCTTGTCCTCCGACAGCGGGCGGCGCACCCAGACGCCGCTCCTGCCGTCGACGCGGTATCCCTCGATGCCGAATCCTCTGAGCACGTCGATGAGGATGCCCTCGAGCCGGCGCACGTGCGCCACGACGTCGACCGGCTCGTGCAGGCGCACGATCGGGTAGCCGACGAGCTGACCGGGGCCGTGCCAGGTGATCTTCCCGCCGCGGTCGACGTCGATCACCGGAGTGCCGTCGGTCGGCCGCTCGTGCCGAGCCGTGCGTGCGCCGGCGGTGAACACGGGCTCGTGCTCGAGCAGCAGCAGCGTGTCGGGCCGGGTGCCCGCGACGACGTCCGCGTGGATCTCACGCTGTCGTGCCCACGCATCGGGGTAAGGGATGAAGGCGGGGGCGAGTCCCACGGTCTGGACGTCGAGCATGACGCTCCTTCTCATCGGTTTGTGTACCGCGTCCAACAATAGCTTCCCTCGGGCGCGTCGTCTCCGCGGCTCGAGTCGCTCGAAAAGCAGGGCGAAACGTCAATCGCGGGGAGATACGCCCACGTCGCGTCCGAGCGGGCCTGCTTTTCACACACCGGGCTACGCTGACGGGATGAGCACCGGCCGCCCACGCGCGACGTCTCGCGAGACGATCGCCGAGGCCGCGTGCGAGCTGTTCCTCGAACGCGGCTACGTCGACACGACGGTCGCGGAGATCACCCGGCGCGCGGGAGTGAGTCGCTCCAGCTTCTTCAACTACTTCGGCTCCAAGGCCGACGTGCTGTGGGGCGGGTTCGACGAGCGGCTGGATGCCGCGGTCGCTGCACTCGGCGCGGCTGCGCCGGTGCGAACCGCCCTGCAGGGCCTCGTGGCGGGTTTCGCGCCGGACAGCCTCGCACTCGCGATTACGAACGCCGAGGCGATGGGGATCGCGGGCGATCTCGACGACGAGCGCGCGCTCCGCACCGGCCGGCTCGCCCGGGCCGCCTCGGATCGGCTCCTCGCTGAGGGGGCTCTGCGTCTGGAGGCCGATGTCCGCGCCGGCGCCGCGGCCTCCGCCGTGCTCGCCGCGGTGTGGTCCTGGGCGTCCGGACCTGGCCGCCGCGACCTTTGCGAGGTCCTCGACGAGGCCCTCGCCGCGGCATCCGTCGCCTGACGTGGCCAGGCCGAGCGACGGCGCCACCTTCCTGCAGCGCTTCGCGGTGTGCCGGGCAGGGAAGGTGCGCCGGTAGAATCGAGCCATCATGGCGACTTTCGGCACTCTCTCCGACCGGCTCACTGAGACCTTCCGCAACCTCCGGACGAAGGGCAAGCTGACGCCCGCGGACGTCGACGGCACGGTCCGCGAGATCCGTCGGGCGCTCCTGGATGCCGACGTCGCGCTCGTCGTCGTCAAGGAGTTCACCGCCAAGGTGCGCGAGCGCGCCCTCGGCGACGAGGTCAATCGCGCCCTCAATCCCGCCCAGCAGGTCGTCCAGATCGTCAACGAGGAGCTCGTCGCGATCCTCGGCGGCGAGCAGCGCCGGCTGCAGTTCGCCAAGACCGCGCCGACGGTGATCATGCTCGCGGGCCTCCAGGGATCCGGAAAGACCACGTTCGCCGGCAAGCTCGCCAAGCAGCTCGAGAAGGACGGCCACACGCCGCTGCTCGTCGCCGCCGACCTCCAGCGCCCCAATGCCGTGAACCAGCTCCAGGTCGTCGCGCAGCAGGCGGGCGCCGCCGTCTACGCGCCCGAGCCCGGAAACGGCGTCGGCGACCCCGTGAAAGTCGCGAAGGACGGCGTCGAGACCGCACGCCGCCAGCAGCACGACGTCGTCATCATTGACACCGCCGGCCGCCTCGGCGTCGACGCCGAACTCATGAAGCAGGCCGCCGACATCCGCAAGGCCACGGACCCCGACGAGGTGCTCTTCGTCATCGACGCGATGATCGGTCAGGATGCCGTCAACACCGCGAAGGCATTCCAGGACGGCGTCGACTTCACCGGCGTCGTGCTCTCCAAACTCGACGGCGACGCCCGCGGCGGTGCGGCGCTGTCCGTGGCATCCGTCACGGGCCGCCCCATCATCTTCGCGTCGACGGGTGAAGGTCTCGACGACCTCGAAGCGTTCCATCCCGACCGCATGGCGAGCCGCATCCTCGACCTCGGCGACATCCTCACCCTCATCGAGCAGGCCCAGCAGGCCTTCGACGAGGAGGAGGCCCGCAAGGTCGCGGAGAAGCTCGCGACCGAGTCCTTCACGCTCGAGGACTTCCTCGACCAGCTGCAGCAGATGAAGAAGATGGGCTCGATGAAGAAGATGCTCGGGATGCTCCCGGGCATGGGCCAGATGAAGCAGCAGCTCGATCAGTTCGACGACCGCGAGATCGACCGCACCGAAGCCATCATCCGCTCGATGACGCCGGGGGAGCGCCGGAACCCCAAGGTCCTCAACGGCTCGCGCCGCCTCCGTATCGCCCGCGGATCGGGGATGACGGTCACCGACGTCAACCAGCTCGTGCAGCGCTTCGAGCAGGCGGCGAAGATGATGAAGACCGTCGCCCGCGGCGGTGTGCCCTCGATCCCGGGCATGGGTTCGCTCGGCGGCAAGCCCGGCGCGTCCGCCAAGCGCGGCAACAAGCAGAAGGCCAAGTCGGGTTCCCGGTCGGGCAACCCCGCCAAGCGCGCCGCAGAGAACGCGGGCATCGCCGCAGCGCCCGCGGCGCCGACCGGATCGGGATTCGGCCTCGGCGGTAGCGGCGCGCAGCCGAGCGAGGCCGACCTCGCCGAGATCCAGAAGCTCTTCGGCAAGGGCTGAGCGTCGCGAGTGCGGCGCGCGTCAGAGAATGACGCCGGCGCTCCCGAGGGCCGCCGCGACGGCCTCGCTGAGGACCTGCTGGCCCTCGGCATTGGGGTGCTCCCCGTCCCACTGGAGCAGTTCGGGGCGGTCGCGAAGGGGCTGTCCGATCGAGACGAAGACCCCGCCGTCGGCCTCGACCGCGTCCTGAAGGGCGACGGAGGACCAGCCGACCTCCTCCGGCTCGACCTCGTCGAGATGCCACAGGGTGCCGATGCCGACGATCTGCGCGCTCGGCAGCGCCGCGTGCAGCCGGTCGATCGCGGATGCCGTGGCGTCGGTGATCTCGCCTTCGTCGGCATCCAGGTCGTTGTCCGAGGACTGCACGATGACGAGGTCGGGCGACAGTGCGATGGCGTCGTCGACGAGACCGTCGAAGTCGGTGCCGCAGTCTCCGACGGCGAGGAATCCGGCGCCGCTGCACCCGAGGTTCACGATGTCGGCGCCGGTCGAGGATGCCAGGAGCGCCGGCCAGGCGTCATCCTGGTCGAGTCCGAGCCCGGCCATGATCGAGTCGCCGATCGTGACGACGAGCCCCGGGCGCTCGGTGCCGGTCGCCGTGCTCGCCCCGGCGGTCACGCCCGAGGCGGGCGCGGGCGGCGCCGGCTGCGCGGCCGGAACCTCACGCGGAGAGCCGGCCGAGCCGCATGCGGTGAGCAGAACGGCGGCGACGGCGAGGATCGCGGTCGCGACGGGAACGGCTCGCGTCGACACGGTGTCACCCTACGGGGTGCGCCCGTGCGATTTCTTTGAGGGCGATCTGCTCGCCGTCAGAGTCCGGCGAGCTCGTCGTGACGCCGCGGTCCCGCGCGGAACTCGCGGATCAGGTGCGCCACGACCTCGCGCAGGTCGCCGTCTGCGGCATCCGCGACGAGCAGTTGCCGAGCTGAGCTGCCGCCCTGGTCGAGGATGCGCTCGACGAAGGCGAACTCGCGCGCGCAGTGCAGTTCTTCTGCGATGGGGGCGAGGCGCGTGAGCGTCTCCCGCAAGTGCTCATCGACGGGGCGCTGCGTGCCCTGCGCGTCGACGATGACGCGGGCATCGGTCCCGTACCGTGCGGCGCGCCACTTGTTCTCGCGGACGAACCACGGCTGCAGGACGGGCAGCTCGCGTCCGGCGTCCAGCTCGCGGGAGAAGTGCTCGACGAGCACCTGGACGAGAGCCGCGACCGCGGCGAGCTCCGGCAGGGTCGACATGCCATCGCACGCGCGGACCTCGATCGTGCCCCAGCGAGGCGCCGGCCGGATGTCCCAGCGCACCTCCGTGGCATCCTCCATGACGCCCGTGCGCGCCATGTCGTCGAGGTACGCCTCGAACTCCGACCACTCCGTGAGGGGCCAGGGGAGGCCGGCGGTCGGCAGCTGCTGGAAGACGAGGGCGCGATTCGATGCGTAGCCGGTCCGCTCGCCCGCCCAGAAGGGACTGGATGCCGAGAGCGCCTGCAAGTGCGGAAGGTATGTCGCGAGCGCGCCGATGATGGGGAACACCTTCGTCACGTCCTCGACGCCGATGTGCACGTGGATGCCCCAGATCATCATGTTGCGCCCCCACCATTGGGTGCGCTCGATGAGCTTGTGGTACCGCGTCTTGTCGGTGACCTCCTGGTCGTACCACTGTGCGAAGGGGTGGCTGCCGGCGCAGAGGAGTTCGATGCCGAGCGGGTCGGTGACGGTGCGGATCTGCGCGATCGCGTCGGCGATGTCGTCGATGACGGCGGCGACGGTGTCGCCGATCCCGCTCGTGACTTCGATCGTGTTCGTCAGCAGCTCGCCCGTGATCGTGTGCCGCTCGTGGTCCGCTCCGGCGCCGATCGCGGCGAGGACGTCGGGTGCCCGCGGGACGAGATCACCCGTGCGGCCGTCCGCCAGCATGAGCTCCCACTCCACGCCCACGGAGGAGCGGGCGGATGTCGCGAAGGGCACCGTCATGGCGTCAGTCTGGCACGCCGCGCGGCGCGCGGGCGTCGTGGTTCGCGGGACGCGTCACAATCTGGCAAAATGGACGGTTGGACCGCCTGCTCGACCCTCTATCCAGCGGGGAGGTCCACCGCAGAGCTTCCGCCGGGTGTGCACCCCACGCTCCAGGCGACGTTCATCACTTCCAACACCATTCAGGAGAATTGTGGCTGTCAAGATCCGTCTCAAGCGCCTCGGCAAGATCCGCGCGCCCTACTACCGCATCGTCGTCGCCGACTCGCGCACCAAGCGCGACGGCCGCGTCATCGAGGAGATCGGTCAGTACCACCCCACCGAGGAGCCTTCGATCATCAAGGTCGACTCCGAGCGTGCGCAGTACTGGCTGTCGGTCGGCGCCCAGCCGACCGAGCAGGTCACCGCGCTGCTGAAGCTGACCGGTGACTGGGGCAAGTTCAAGGGCGACAAGAACGCGGTCTCGACCGTGAAGGTCGCCGGCGAGAAGGAGGAGTTCGTCGCCGACACGGCGAAGAAGTCCGTCATCAAGCCCAAGGTCGAGAAGAAGGTCGAGGAGCCCGTCGCCGAGGCTCCCGACGCTGACGCCGAGGCCCCCGCGGCCGACGACGCCGAGTAATCGCGTTGCTGTCCGCCGCGCTCGAGCACATCGTCAAGGGGATCGTCGATCACCCGGACGATGTCGTCATCCGTTCCTCCACGTCGCCCCGCGGCGACGTCCTCGAGGTGCGCGTGCACCCCGACGATCGAGGTCGGGTGATCGGGCGCGGCGGCCGCACCGCGAGGGCGTTGCGCACGCTCGTCTCCGCCCTCGCCGACGGCGCCCGTGTGCGCGTCGACGTCGCGGACGACTGAGATGACCGCCGCCGAACCCGCGCGCACGCAGCTGCGCGTCGGGCGCCTCGTCAAAGCCCACGGGCTGAAGGGCGCCCTCAAACTGGAGCTGTACACGGACGACCCGGACGGGCGCTTCGTGCCCGGAGCGGTCTTCACGCTCCAGGTGCCCGAGGCCTCGCCCTGGCACGGCGCATCGCTCACCGTGCGCGAGTTCCGCTGGATGAACTCCCACCCCGTCGTGTTCTTCGACGGCGTCGATGACCGCTCCGCCGCCGAGTCGCTCGTGCGTGCGATCCTGTGGATCGATCAGGACCAGAGCGCCGTCGTAGAAGACGACGCCTGGTACGACCACCAGCTCACGGGACTCGACGTCGTGCGCGACGGTGAGATCGTCGGCCGCGTCGTGCGGGTGGATCACTTCCCCGCGCAGGATCTGCTCGTCGTGCGTCCGCTGCAGGGCGAGGACGAGATCCTCGTTCCCTTCGTCTCCGCGATCGTCCCGGTCGTCGACATCGCCGCCGGGCGCGTGGAGGTCACGCCGCCGGCGGGACTCTTCGAAGCTCTGCCGGACGACGAGCCCGATGAGGTCCCGGCCGACGGGCTTCCGGCCGACGGGACGGCATCCGGGTCCGACACCGACGAGGACTGACGTGCGCATCGACGTCGTCACGATCTTCCCGACGTTCTTCGACGTGCTCGAAGTCTCTCTGCTCGGAAAGGCCCGCGAGAAGGGCCTCCTCGACGTGCGCGTCCACGACCTGCGCGACGCGACGACCGATCGGCACCGGACCGTCGACGACACGCCGTACGGCGGCGGCGCGGGCATGGTCATGAAGCCGGAGCCGTGGGGGCAGGCGCTCGACGGCATCGCGGATGCCGCGGACACTGCGCCCGTCTTCATCTTCCCGTCGCCTGCGGGCGAGCGGTTCACTCAGGCGACCGCCCGCGAGCTGGCGCTGGAGGAACACCTCGTCTTCGGCTGCGGACGGTACGAGGGCATCGACGACCGTGTCTTCGGCTACGCGGCGACGCGTGGCCGCGTGCGCCTCGTGAGTCTCGGCGACTACGTCCTGAACGGGGGAGAGGTCGCCGCGATGGCGATGATCGAGGCGATCGGACGCCTCGTTCCCGGTGTCGTCGGCAACCCGGAGAGCCTCGTGGAGGAGTCCCACGAGGACGGCCTGCTCGAGTATCCCTCCTACACGAAGCCCGCCTCGTGGCGGGGCTACGACGTCCCGGAGGTGCTCCTCAGCGGCAACCACGGACGCATCGATCAGTGGCGGCACGATCAGCAGGTGGAGCGCACGCGCGAGCGACGGCCCGACCTCCTGCCCGATTGACCGTGGTGGGCGCCGCGCGGGCAGCACGCCCTGAGGTCGCCGAGGTCAGTCGACGCCGAGGAACGACCGGTCGGTGAGGACGATCGGCCCGTCCGCGGTAATCGCGACGGTGTGCTCGGCGTGTGCCCCGCGCGACCCGTCCACGCTCCGGAGCGTCCACCCGTCGGGGTCGGTCACGAGCTCATCGGTCGTCTGCAGGAACCACGGCTCGAGGGCGACCACGAGCCCGGGGCGCAGCGGGTAGCCGCGGTTCGGCTTGCCGTCGTTCGGGACGTGCGGGTCGCCGTGCATGACGCGACCCACGCCGTGACCGCCGAAATCGGTGTTGATCGAGTACCCGTCGGCGTGGGCGACCTGGGCGATCGCGTACGAGATGTCGCCGATGCGTGCGCCGGCCGTGGCCGCGCCGATCGCGGCATCCAGCGCGCGCTCCGTCGTGTCGATGAGCGCGAGGTCCTCGTCGCGCGGCGTGCCCACGACGAAAGAGACCGCCGAGTCGGCGACCCAGCCGTCGACGGACACGGCGAAGTCCAGCGAGACGAGGTCGCCGTCGCGCAGCGCGTAATCGTGCGGCAGCCCGTGGAGCACGGCGTCGTTGATCGATGTGCAGATGACCTTGCCGAACGGGCTCGCGCCGAAGGACGGGTGGTAGTCGATGTAGCAGGACTCGGCGCCGGCCTTCCGGATCATCTCGTGGGCGCGTGCGTCGATGGCCAGCAGGTTGGTGCCGACCTTCGTGTCGTCGCGCAGCGTCGCGAGGACTTCCGCGACGAAGCGGCCCGCCGGTCGCATCGCCTCGATCTCAGATGGGGTCCGCAGCTCGATCATCGTGATCCTTTCCTCAGCTTCCATTCTGCTGGACCGGCGTAGCATCGAGCACATGGCACTGCGCGAGATGTTCTGGCTGCGTCGGGGTTTCTACCGATGGCTGATCCCGGCCGCGTTCGTGCTGCCCGCGTGGCTGTTCGTCGGATGGATCGTCTTCGGTGCCAATCCGCTGTCGCTCCTGTGGGTCCTGCTGTCGGCGCCGATCGTCCTGGTCGGGCAACTGATCTTGACGCTTCTGATCCGGGCGAGGGGCACCGCGCGTGCAGAGCGCGCCGTCTCCTGGACCGATGTCGCGCTGATCGGCGGATGGAACGTCCTCATCATCGCCCTCGGCGTGTTCTCGAACCCGTGGTGGTGGGCGCTGTTCGCGCTCACCGTCGTCGTCGGCGTGGCGGCGCTCTGGGGCGTCTTGGCGCAGCTGTGGCGGGAAGCGCGCCCGGTCGGAGCGATCCTGCGGACGCCCGACGGAGTCGGCTACGTGCCGGCCCCCGCGGAACCGCGCGCTTCGCGAACGGATGCCGAGGTCATCGTCATCCGTGAGAACGGCGCCGGTCCGGCATCCTGACCCGTCGCGTTTTGGCGGGCGCCGCGCGGCATGGCAGAATGGTTGTTTGTGCCCGGCGAAGGCTCTGCCTCAGGGGAGCACGGTGACGCGAAGCGTCACTGCGGGCGCACACCACCTTTCCCATTCATCTCGCGGTCGACCTGTGGCGGTCGCAGGAAGTGACGATCATGCAGATCCTCGACTCCGTCGATGCGGCATCCCTCCGCAGCGACATCCCCGTCTTCTCGCCCGGTGACACCGTCAAGGTGCACGTGAACATCACCGAAGGCTCGCGCTCGCGCGTGCAGGTGTTCCAGGGCGTCGTCATCGGTCGCTCCGGCGACGGTGTGCGCGAGACCTTCACCGTCCGCAAGATCAGCTTCCAGGTGGGCGTCGAGCGCACCTTCCCGGTGCACTCCCCGGTGATCGACCACATCGAGGTCGTCACGCGCGGTGACGTGCGTCGCGCGAAGCTGTACTACCTCCGCGAGCTGCGCGGCAAGAAGGCGAAGATCAAGGAGAAGCGCGACAACTGACGCGCTCCGTCCTCCGACGAGCCCCGGGCCGGCATCCTGCCGCCCGGGGCTCGTCGCATTCCGCCGTGGCGCGGCACAGGAGGGCGTCGGGATGTGCGACGCTTGTGGAGGCACGCGCCGACTCGCGGTGCGCCGGCGAGAAGGACGTGCATGACCAGCGACAACGTGGCCGCGCCCGGCGCCTCTGAGACCGGCCTGCTGCGGCCACGTCGTCGGCGGGGCTTTTGGGTGCTCTTGCGGGACATCCTCGTCATCGTGGTCGTCGCCGTGCTCGTCTCCTTCGTGATCAAGACGTTCTTCGTGCGCTCGTTCTACATTCCGTCCGGGTCGATGGAGCAGACGCTCCTCGTGAAGGACCGCATCCTCGTCGACGAGTTCACGCCCCGCTTCGGCGGGTATCAGCGTGGGGACGTCGTGGTGTTCCGCGATCCGGGCGGCTGGCTGCCGGTCACGGTCGCCCCGGAGCAGCCGCCGCTCGTGGCGGCGTTCGACTGGCTCCTGTCGATCGTGGGCATCTCCGCCCCCGACAGCGAGGACCACCTCATCAAGCGCATCATCGGCGTCGGCGGCGATCACGTCGTCTGCTGCAATGCCCTCGGGCAGGTCACGGTCAACGGCACCCCGATCGACGAGACGCCCTACCTCGACCTCGCCGACGGACAGAGCGCGCCGCAGGTCGTCCCGTACGACGTCACGGTGCCCGAGGGCTCGCTGTGGGTGCTCGGCGACAACCGCGATCATTCGAAGGACTCGCGCTACAACGTCGACCAGCCCTCGCACGGCTTCGTGCCGCTCGACAACGTTGTCGGCCGTGCCTTCCTCATCACGTGGCCGTTCTCGCGCTTCGGCACGATCGACTTCCACCACGGCGTGTTCGCGGGGGTCCCTGCGAGCGCGGGCGGATGACGGTCGCGACGCCGCGACTCGCCGTAGAGCGGGCGCTCCTACGCGACCACGCGCTCGTCATCGCGTGCGACGAGGTCGGCCGCGGCGCGCTCGCGGGTCCGGTCGCCGTCGGGGCGGTCGTGGTGGATGCCGCGCGCGCCCGTCGCCGCATCCCCGAGGGCCTGCGCGACTCCAAGCTCGTCGCCGAGCACCGCCGCCCGGAGGTCGCCGCGCGCGCGGCGGCGTGGGTGTGCGCGTCGGCGGTCGGCTGGTCCTCTCCCGCCGAGATCGACGAAGTAGGCATCATCCGAGCCCTCGGTCTGGCGGCGCTGCGCGCGATCGCCGACCTCCGCGCGCCGGGGCTCGTCCCCGAGGACGCGATCGTCATCCTGGACGGCAATCACGACTACATCACCCCCGCCGGCGGCGAGGGCCTGACGGTCCGCCCGATCGTGAAGGCTGACCGGGACTGCGCGTCGGCGGCGGCGGCATCCGTCGTCGCGAAAGTGGCGCGGGACGACCTCATGGTGCGGCTCCATGACGAGCATCCGGCCTATCAGTGGGTGCGCAACAAGGGCTACGCGAGCGCCGAGCACCGCGCCGCGATCCGTTCGCACGGCCTCAGCCCGCTCCACCGCGCGTCATGGGCGATCGCCGACGCGCCGACGCTGTTCTGACGCCCGCCTAGACTGGAGGCACCATGGATGACGAAGTCTTCGAGGATTACGACCGCGAGCTCGAACTTGCTCTGTACAAGGAGTATCGCGATGTCGTGTCGCAGTTCCAGTACGTCATCGAGACCGAGCGGCGCTTCTACCTCGCCAACGACGTGAACGTCGTCCGTCGCGACACCGAGCACGATTTCTACTTCGAGATCTCGATGACCGATGTGTGGGTCTGGGACATCTATCGCGCGGACCGGTTCGTGAAGTCGGTGCGCGTCCTGACGTTCAAGGACGTCAACGTCGAGGAGCTGCAGCGCCGCGACTTCCAGCTGCCCGAGGAACTGTCGCTCGACAACTGACGAGGGTCATCGACTCCTCCACAGACGGCCGGTTCCCGGATCCGTCCACAGATTGCTCTGGCCACGGCCCACGACGTGTGCCTGCGCGTCACGATGCCGGGTATGGCATCGAAAGACATCCGCGGACGACAGGGCGAGGACCGTGCGGCGCGGCATCTGAGCGCTCAGGGCTACGAGATCCTCGATCGCAACTGGCGCTGCGCGGCGGGTGAGCTCGACATCGTCGCGGCACACGGGGCCGACCTCGTCATCGTCGAGGTGAAGACGCGGCGCACCGAGGGATACGGGCACCCGTTCGACGCCATCGACGCGGCGAAGCGCGACCGGCTCTGGCGACTCTCCTGCGCCTGGGCGGCGGCGCACCCCGCCGATGCGCGCCGACGCCGTGTGCGCGTCGATGTCATCGGCATCACGGGCGAGGACCCTGCCACCGGCCTCGTCGAGCATCTCGTGGACCTGCGATGACCGTCGGGCGGACGTGGGGCGTCGTCCTGACGGGGCTGCAGGGTGATCTCGTCGAGGTCGAGGCCGACCTGTCCAACCAGACGCCGAACTTCACGATCATCGGTCTCGTCGACAAGGCGATCGGCGAGGCGCATCAGCGCGTGCACAACGCGTGCGCGAACGCGGGGCTGCCGCTGCCGCGGCGGAAGCTGACCGTCAACCTGTCTCCGGCGAATCTCCCCAAGCACGGGACGGGTCTCGACGTCGCGATCGCCATCGCCGCGCTGGCGACGGAGGCGGACATGGATGCCGCGTCGCTGCGCACGACCGCACACATCGGCGAGCTCGGTCTCGACGGTCGCTTGCGGCCCGTTCCCGGGGTGCTGCCCGCCGTCGCTGCGGCGGCGCGCGTCGGCATCCGTCGCGTCGTCGTCCCGCACGCCAACCGGGCGGAAGCCGAACTCGTCGCGGGAGTCGAGGTGTTCGGGGCCGTCTCGCTGCGCGACGTCGCGCGTCGGCACGGACTCGAGCTCGACGCGGTCGATCTCGACGCAGCACCCGTCGCCTTGTCGGCATCCG
Organism: Microbacterium sp.; assembly: GCF_017305435.1. Classification (GTDB taxonomy): domain Bacteria; phylum Actinomycetota; class Actinomycetes; order Actinomycetales; family Microbacteriaceae; genus Microbacterium. Next base: position 484,458 of record NZ_JAFKIP010000002.1, read on the forward strand.
TCGACGAGAGCGCCACCGACGTCCCCGATCTCGACGAGGTGATCGGGCAGCAGGGCGCGGTGGAGGCGCTCATCGTCGCGGCGGCAGGAGGCCATCACCTGCTGATGAGCGGTCCGCCCGGAGCGGGCAAGACGATGCTCGCTCGTCGGCTCCCCGGCATCCTCCCCGCCCTCGACGACGACGCGGCGATCCAGGCGGCGAGTCTGCGTTCGCTCGCCGGGCTCCCGGTCGTAGACCTCAGCCGCACGCCGCCGTTCGAGGCACCGCACCACTCGGCGAGCGTGGGCGCGCTGGTCGGCGGCGGCTCGCGGACGGCGCGTCCCGGAGCGATCGCGCGCGCGAGCGGCGGTGTGCTGTTCCTGGATGAGGCGGGCGAGTTCGGCGCGCATGCTCTCGATGCCCTGCGTCAGCCGCTCGAGACCGGCAGCATCGAGATCCATCGCGCGGGTTTCCGTGCGATCTTCCCCGCGCACTTCCAACTCGTACTCGCCACGAACCCCTGCCCGTGCGGGAACTACGGCGTGCCGCGAGCGGAGTGCCGGTGCCCGTCACTGGCGATCCGGAGATATCTGTCGAAGCTCTCCGGGCCGCTCCTGGACCGCATCGACATCGAGTTGTCGATGCAGCGGGTCGCCGTGGCACGGTTGCGCGCGGGCGACGACACGCGGATTTCGACCGCGCAGGCCCGCGCTCAGGTGGCGGAGGCGCGGGCGCGGGCTGCGCAGCGGCTCGCCGGAACGCCCTGGCGCTCCAACGCGGAGGTGCCCGGCACATGGCTGCGTGACGGGCCGCTCGCTCCCGAGCCGGTGATCCGCAGGCCTCTGGATGCCGCATTGCAGCGCGGGGCCCTCACGCTGCGCGGTTACGACCGGGTCCTCCGGGTCGCGTGGACGAGCGCCGATCTCGCCGGACGCGATCGGCTGGCCGTCGCCGACATCGGTCGGGCCCTGTACCTCAAGAAGGGAGCGCAGGGATGAGCGAGTTCCTGCCCGACCTGGATGCGATCGCCCGCGAGCTCTCCGGGGTGTGCGCGGCGTCCACCGGCGACGAGGCGCGCGATGCGTACGCTCGCGCGACCTGGTCGACCCTCATCGAACCGGGCGACGGCGTCGCGGGCGCGCTCGTCGCCGCGCTCGGCGCCGAGGCGGCGCTCGAGGTCGCGTTCTCCGACCGGACGCCGCCGGTGGCGGCGGAGCTCACGGCGCGACAGGTCGCCGACGGGCGTGCCCGATGGCGGCCACGGCGCGGCGAGGTCGCGGAAGCTCTCGAGCGCGCGCGGCGGTCGGGCGTCGGCCTTCTCACACCGAACGACCCCGATTGGCCCGGCCGCTGCGCCGACCTCGGACCGCATGCACCGCTGTGCCTGTGGACGCGCGGCGACACACGGCTCCTGCGGGGCTCCGCTCCCGCCCTGGCTCTGGTGGGTGCCCGCGCGTCCACGTCGTACGGGGAGTTCGTCGCGGCCGAGTTCGCCGCCGAGAGCGCGGGCGCCGGGGTGACCGTCGTCTCGGGCGCCGCGTACGGAATCGACGGCGCCGCGCACCGCGCTGCCCTGTCCGCGGGCGGGGCGACCGTCGCGATCATGGCCGGGGGAGTGGGCCGGGCCTACCCGGCGGGTCACCGCGATCTCATCGACCGCATCGCCCGCGACGGCCTCGTGGTCGCGGAGGTGCCGTGCGGGACGACCCCGACGAAGCACCGCTTCCTGGCGCGCAATCGACTCATCGCGGCCTTCAGCGATGCGACCGTCGTCGTGGAAGCAGGCTGGCGCAGCGGCGCCCAGAACACGGTGCATCATGCGCTCACGATCGGGCGACCGGTCGGCGTCGTTCCCGGCGCCATCACGAGCGCGGCATCGATGGGATGCCATCGCCTGCTGCGGGAGAGCGAAGTGACGTGCGTCACGTCCTTCGCCGACATCCGCGACCTCATCGGGGAGGCCGGGGTTGCGGGCGAGGTCGGGTCGGACGGCGCAACGCCGGTTGACGAGGGGTACACGGGTGAGCGCACGCGCATCCTCGACGCCCTGAGTGCCCGCTCGCCCCGTGCCGTCGCCGACGTCGCGCGGCGTGCGGGCTTCGGATTCGATGAGGCCGCCGCGCTCCTCGGCATGCTCGAACTCGACGGCGCGGCTCGTCGACGGGGCGACGGATGGATCCAGGCGACGGGCGCGCAGCCGTCGACACTCTGGTGACACTCTGCTCAGCTGGACGCGATCGGGGGATCGACGCGACATGCTGAGGGGATGAGGCTCTCCGAGGCATCCGAAAGCTACGGCGCGCACCTCGCGCGGGTGCGTCGGCTGTCTCCGGCGACCGTGCGCGCGTACCGCGCCGATCTGCGTTCGCTCGAGGGCGCCGCGGGTGACAGCGACGTCGCCGACATCGACCTGGAGGCGCTGCGGGACTGGCTCTGGCGCCTGACTGAGGGCGGGGCGTCGCGCGCAACCCTTGCTCGGCGCACCGCGTCGGTGCGCGGATTCTTCGCGTGGGCGTGTGAGGAGGGCATCGCGCGCGCGGACCCGAGTCTGCGGCTCGTCGCTCCCAAGCGGGGCCGGTCGTTGCCGAAAGTCGCGACCGTCGACGCGCTCGACGATGTCCTCGCGCGTGCCCATCAGCGTGCTGCCGGTGGGGATGCCGAGGCACTGCGGGACGCCGCGCTCCTCGAACTCCTCTATGCCTCCGCCCTCCGCGTCGCGGAGGCGTGCGCGGCGGAGGTCGATGATCTCGATCACGAGCGTCACACCATCCGTGTGGTCGGGAAGGGGGCGAAGGAGCGCGTTGTCCCCTACGGGGGGCCGGCGGCCTCGGCCCTCGAGGCGTACCTCGTGCGTGGTCGTCGCGCGCTCGTCGAGCGGGGGACGGGGACACGCGCGCTCTTCGTCGGCGCGCGTGGGGGGCGTCTCGGCCCGCGTTCCGCGTACGACATCGTCGCGCGGGCTCTCGCGCCTGCGATCGGCCTCGAGACGGTGGGGCCGCATGCCCTGCGACACTCCGCCGCGACTCATCTGCTCGACGGCGGGGCGGATCTGCGCACCGTGCAGGAAATGCTCGGTCATGCGAGCCTCGGGACCACGCAGATCTACACCCATGTGTCGGCGGAGAAGCTCACGGCGGCCTACCGACTCGCTCATCCGCGCGCGTGACCCTCGCCTCGCGATCCCGTGCACGGCCGTTTCTCGGGCGCGAGAAGCGCGCCTCGCTTAGCCTGTCAGCATGAGAAGACGCTCGCTCGCGTTTCTGCCCGTCGTCGCGGCAGCCATCCTCGCGCTCGGGGCCTGCGCGGCCGAGCCCGGCGCGCGCCTCACGGTCGTGCCGACGGCGCCGGCCACCGCGTCCCCCGCGCAGACCTCTGCCGCGCCTTCCATGACGCCGACGCCGACGAGGACGCCGACGAGTGCGCCCGAGGGCGGCGCGCCCGGCGCAGATGAGGTCGTCATCGGCTGCGCCGGCGGCGTCGCGGCGGTCAACGCGGACGGAGGGTCCTTCCTCGTGTCGGACGATTGCACACGCGTCATCCTCGGGGGAAACGGCGTGACGCTTCGCGTGACGGCGGCCGCGGTCGGCGACCTTGCCGTGCAGGGGCAGAACAACGTCGTCGTCGCGGGGGAGGTCTCGGCTCTCACGGTGGAGGGCCAGGGAAACGCCGTTCAGACCAAGGCATCCGGCACAGTGACGGTGCGCGGCAACAGCAACACGGTCGACGTCGCGAGCACGATCGGCGCGCTCGAGATCACGGGGGCGAGCAATGCGGTCGCAGCCCCCGGCGTCGGCTCGAAGTCCGTCAGCGGCGAGGGCAACACGGCGCCCTGACTCATCCGTCGCAGCACGGCAGCAGCACGGCTCGGGGAACGGCGCCGAGCAGCAGCATCGGGTTGATGTACCGTCCGTCGCGACGGACACCGAAGTGGATGGTTCCCTGCGCCGCGTGACCGCCCGCATCGGCGATGCCCACGGCCTCGCCCGCGGCGACGGCGTTTCCGATCGCGACCTGTGCGGTGACGGGCTCGAGGGTCGTGACGAGTCCCGCACCGTGGTCGATCGTGACGACCCCTCTGCCCGCGACCGAACCGGCGAACGCGATGACGCCGGCGGCGGGGCTGCGGACGGGCGTGTCGACCGGGGCGATGAGATCGATCCCCCGGTGTCCCGGTCCGTACTCGTGAGCGGGGGCGACGAAGGGGGCCGCGATACGCGGCGGCGTCACGGGCCACAGCCAGCCCGCCAGCGCGTCTTCCGCGCCGGATGCGATCGCCGAGGCGGCGGCGGCACCGGCCGCTGCTCCCGGCCCGGGCGGTGCGACCCCGGTGGAGACGACGACGGCGAGCAGGATGCCGAGGCGCGCGAGGCGAGCGAAGTGTGCCGACATGCCCCCCACTGTGGCGTTGCTCCGAGCGGTGCGGGACGGCGAGGGGGAATCTGTGGACGGAGCGGCGGAATCCGCGGTTGGGGAGGAGGGGATGACGGCGGACGTCCGGCCTGGCTGATACACTGGACGAGCACCCCGCATGTCGGGGTGACTACGCGTGCCCAGAGCGCCGATCGGATTCGTCCGGTGGCGCGGCATCCACACCCAGAGGTCTCACCGCGACAGCGGCGAGCGGGCGTGCGCCGGGCACCAGGTGCATCGGCCGACCGGCCGAGCGAGAAACCCAGAACAAAGGAGAACGGCCATGGCCGTCGTCACCATTCGCCAGCTGCTCGACAGCGGCGTCCACTTCGGACACCAGACCCGCCGGTGGAACCCGAAGGTCAAGCGCTTCATCCTCACGGAGCGCAGCGGCATCCACATCATCGACCTGCAGCAGTCGCTCGGGTACATCGACAAGGCGTACGAGTACGTCCGCGAGACGGTCGCCCACGGCGGCACGGTCCTGTTCGTCGGCACCAAGAAGCAGGCGCAGGAAGTCATCGCCGAGCAGGCGACGCGCGTCGGCCAGCCCTACGTCAACCAGCGCTGGCTCGGCGGTCTCCTGACCAACTTCCAGACGGTCTCCAAGCGCCTCGCGCGCATGAAGGAGCTCGAGGAGCTCGACTTCGACAACCCCGCCGACTCGGGCTTCACCAAGAAGGAGCTCCTGCTCAAGAAGCGCGAGCTGGACAAGCTGCACAAGTCGCTCGGCGGCATCCGCAACCTCCAGAAGACGCCGTCGGCGATCTGGGTCGTGGACGCGAAGCGCGAGCACCTCGCGATCGACGAGGCCAAGAAGCTCGGCATCCCCGTGATCGGCATCCTCGACACGAACGCCGACCCCGACGAGTTCCAGTTCCCGATCCCGGGCAACGACGACGCGATCCGCTCGGTGGGCCTGCTCACCCGCATCATCGCCGACGCCGCCGCCGAGGGTCTCATCCAGCGCCACAACCCGACCGACGAGGCCGCCGAGGCCGAGCCGCTCGCCGACTGGGAGCGTGAGCTCCTCGAGGCTCCCGCCGCCGAGATCGTCACCGACGTGGCCGAGGTCGAGACCATCGCGACCGAGTCCGCCGCCGATGAGGCCGGCGCCGAGGCCAAGGCCGAAGGCGACGCCGCGGCGACTGCCGAGTAAGACAACACCCGCTGCGCGGGGCCGTCGCCGACCCGGCGGCGGTCCCGCTGCGGCATCCATCGAACTCACCCCAGTTTCACCGATTTAGGAGCCACCACCCATGGCAAACTTCACGATCGCCGACATCAAGACGCTGCGTGAGCAGCTCGGCACCGGCATGGTCGACACCAAGAAGGCGCTCGAGGAGGCCGACGGCGACCTCGAGAAGGCCGTCGAGATCCTGCGCCTGAAGGGCGCGAAGGGCAACGCCAAGCGCGCCGACCGCTCGACGAGCGAAGGCCTCGTCGCCGCCGCGCAGCACGGCGACAAGGTGACGATCCTCGAGCTCAACACCGAGACCGACTTCGTCGCGAAGAACGAGCGCTTCATCGCCCTCGCCGACAAGGTGCTCGAGGCGGCCGCCGCGGTCGACGCCGACTCCGTCGAGGCGGCTCTCGCCGCGCCCGCCGGATCGCAGACGGTCGCCGAGCTCATCTCGGACGAGGCCGCGATCATCGGCGAGAAGGTGGAGCTGCGTCGCGTGCGTACGCTCTCGGGCGACAAGTTCGAGATCTACCTGCACAAGACCAGCAAGGACCTGCCCCCGCAGGTCGGCGTGGTGCTGGCCTACACGGGCGAAGACGCCGAGACGGCGCGCTCGATCGCGCAGCACATCTCCTTCGCGAACCCGACCTACCTCTCCCGTGAGGACGTCCCCGAGGACGAGGTCGAGAAGGAGCGCCAGATCGTCACGGAGATCTCCCGCAACGAGGGCAAGCCCGAGGCTGCGCTGCCGAAGATCGTCGAGGGTCGCGTCGGTGCGTTCTTCAAGCAGGTCGCCCTGCTCGACCAGGACTACGCGAAGGACAACAAGCTGTCCGTCGCGAAGGTCGCCGGCGACGCCGGCCTGACCATCACCGACTTCGCCCGCTTCAAGGTCGGCGCGTAACGTCTGGACGGGGGTCCGCATTCTTCACGGATGCGGGCCCCTTTTCCATGCCCGCACGCGTACGGACGGCGCTGCGATACTCTGCAACGTGACGAGAGGAACCCCCCTGTGATCGATGAGAACACCGGACGCCGGCGCGTCCTGTTGAAGCTGTCCGGCGAGGCGTTCGGGGGAGGGCAGCTGGGAGTCAATCCGGATGTCGTCAGCCAGATCGCCCAGGAGATCGCGGCCGCGGTGGAGCAGGTCGAGATCGCCATCGTCGTCGGCGGCGGCAACTTCTTCCGCGGCGCCGAACTCAGCCAGCGCGGCATGGACCGCGGGCGTGCCGACTACATGGGCATGCTCGGCACGGTCATGAACGCCCTCGCGCTGCAGGACTTCCTCGAGCAGGCGGGCGCCGCGACGCGCGTGCAGTCCGCGATCTCGATGACGCAGGTCGCCGAGCCGTACATCCCGCGTCGTGCGGAGCGGCACATGGAGAAGGGCCGCGTCGTGATCTTCGGTGCCGGCGCCGGCCTGCCCTACTTCTCGACCGACACCGTCGCGGCGCAGCGCGCGCTCGAGATCGGCGCGCACGAAGTGCTCGTCGCGAAGAACGGCGTCGACGGCGTCTACACGGCAGACCCGAAGAAGGATGCCACGGCCACGAAGATCGACGAGATCACCTACCAGGATGCCCTGCAGCGGGGTCTCAAGGTCGTCGACTCGACCGCGTTCAGCCTCTGCATGGACAACAGCATGGACATGCGCGTCTTCGGCATGGAGCCGGCCGGCAACGTGACCCGGGCTCTCCTGGGTGAACGGATCGGCACGCTCGTCACGGCGTGACCGGACGCCCCCGCTAGACTCGTCACCTGACGCAACAACGAATGGAGTGACCGTGATCGCCGACATCCTGGCTGACACGTCCGGGCGCATGGACCGCGCTGTCGACGCCGCGAAGGACGACTTCTCGACCGTCCGCACGGGGCGCGCGAACCCCGCGCTGTTCCAGAAGGTGATGGTCGACTACTACGGCTCGCCCACACCCCTCGCCCAGCTCGCGTCGCTGAACGCTCCGGAGGCGCGCACGCTCGTCGTCACCCCGTACGACAAGTCGGCGCTCAAGGCCATCGAGCAGGCGATCCGGGACGTTCCGAACCTCGGTGTGAACCCGACCAACGACGGCAACCTCGTCCGCGTCACGATGCCCGAGCTGACGGCGGAACGTCGCAAGGAGTACGTCAAGCTCGTCCGTACGAAGGGCGAGGATGCCAAGGTGCATCTGCGCGGCATCCGCCGCAAGGCCAAGGACGAGCTGGACGCGCTCAAGAGCGAGGTCGGTGAAGACGACCTCGTGCGCGCGGAGAAGGAGCTCGACGCCGTGACCCGTGCGCACGTCGACGAGATCGACGAGGCGCTCAAGCGCAAAGAGGCCGAGCTCCTCGAGGTCTGACGCGATGACCGATCCTTCCGGTGAGCCCGCCGAAGGCTCGGATGCCCCGCTGACGCCGCTCACGCGCGCCGATGCCCGCCGGGGCGGCGCGGACAACCAGACGGCCTTCCAGGACCACGTGCGCGCGGCTCGCAGCGAGTTCGAGCATCAGATCGATCGCGCCCGCGCGGACTTCGACAAGGCGCGCGCCGACTTCGAGCACGTGCAGGACCGCATCAACGAGCGCACGGGCCGCAACCTGCTCATGGCGATCCTCATCGGGGTCGTCGTCGGCGGGGCCGTCCTCGCGTCGCTCCTGTTCATCAAGTGGCTGTTCCTGCTGTTCGCCATCCCCGTGTGCCTGCTCGGCGTGTTCGAGTTCTCCCGCGCCCTGCAGACCGCGGGGCGGCGGGTCGACGTCGTGCCGCAGGTGGTCGCGGGTGGCGTCATCATGCTCGCGGGCTTCTTCTTCGGGCACTGGACGCACATCGTGCTGACGTTCGCCTGCGTCGCAGCGCTGATCATCTGGCGTCTGATGGCGCAGATGGTCGCGCGCGACGGTCGCCGCTACAGCGACGTCCTCGACGACGTGCTCGTCGCCGGGTTCGTTCCGATCTACGTGGCCTTCCTCGCGTCGCTCACGCTCGTCCTGCTCCGTCAGGATCAGGGGGAGTACTGGCTTCTCGGGATGGTCATCGCCGTCGTCGCCGCCGATACGGGTGCCTATGCGAGCGGTCTCGCGTTCGGGTCGCACCCGATGGCGCCGCGCATCAGTCCCAAGAAGACCTGGGAGGGCTTCGCCGGCGGGGCCCTCACGACCGTCGCGGTCGCGATCGTCTACGGCATCTTCGTCCTGCACGTCCCGTGGTGGGCCGGCGCCGTGTTCGGCATCGTGATGCTCGGCTGCGCGACGGTGGGGGACCTCGGCGAGTCGATGATCAAACGCGACCTCGGCATCAAGGACATGAGCTCGTGGCTTCCCGGTCACGGGGGCGTCCTCGACCGTCTCGACTCCATCCTGCCGTCGGCCGCGGCGGCACTCGCGATGTACTTCCTGTTCTTCCCCCTGGTGAGCGTATGACCGATCAGATGACGACCGAATCCGCCCTGTTCCCGCACGTGTCGGGCCGCACGAAGGGCTACCGGCCGCAGGATGTCGACGACTTCCTCGCGCGTGCGCGCGCGGCCTTCGAGGACCCGTCCGCCGCGGACGTCGACGCGGGCGTCGTGCGCACGGTCGCCTTCCCGCTCGTCAAGCGGGGCTATCAGGTCGGCGCCGTGGATGCCGCGCTCGGGCGCATCGAGGATGCGTTCGCCGCGCGCGAGCGCGAGAATGCGCTCGGCCGCGCGGGCGCGCGCGCCTGGGTCGGGCAGTCGCGTCGCCTCGCGCAGGAGATCCTCGACCGGTTGAGCCGTCCGCGGAAGCGGCGGTTCCGTCGCGCGGGCCTGCTCCGATACGGGTATCGCATCGACGAGGTCGACATCGTGGCGGACAAGATCGCGGCCTTCCTCGAGTCGGGTGAGCCCGTGACCGTCGATCAGGTGCGTACGGTCGCGTTCCGCATGCAGCGGCGGGGCTATAGCGAGGCGCAGGTCGACGCCGTCCTCGACGCCGTCGTCGAGGTGATGCTCGCCGTCGTCTGAGACACGGCATCCGTCGCGACACGACCGTGGACCGTCCCCGTGCAGCCCGGTAGACTCGGAGAACTGTGACGTCCGACGCCGAATCGACCCCCACCTCGGCGCGCGAGCTCTCGCCGCGCGCGGTCGGCGGTGCCCCCGCGGCGACTCGTACGGCGTTGCGCTCCACGGTCTCGGCTCCGACACCGCGGTGGTCCCGCCGTCGGGGTGTCGTGGGGGTCTTCGCCGCACTGGCCGCGGCGGGTCTCGCGGCGGCCTACATCGGGCCGCTGAGCGCGACGGTCACGCGAGCTGACGCGACGGAGCTCGACCCGGTCTCTCTCTACGCCACCACGATCTCGGACGCGCAGTCCCTGCTGGCGGCCTCGCGTTCCGGCGACGGACTCGGGCGCGACGCCATCACGTACTCGGTCTATGTGACGCCGAAGCCCACGCCGACCCCGACGCCGTCCGCGTCGGGCGGGGCGACGGAGTCCGGATCGAGCGGGTGGACGCCGCCGTTCGTGTCCCCCGACCCCGGAACGGCTCAGGCGATCGCGTACGCGATGGTGCAGGAGCGCGGCTGGGGCGACGGTGAGTTCGCCTGCCTCGTCGCGCTGTGGAACAAGGAGTCGGGCTGGCGCGTGAACGCGTACAACGCGGGCAGCGGTGCGTACGGCATCCCGCAGTCGCTCCCCGGCAGCAAGATGGCCTCGGCCGGTTCCGATTGGGAGACCAACCCGGCGACGCAGATCGCGTGGGGGCTCGGATACATCGGCGGGCGCTACAGTTCACCGTGCGGCGCATGGGACCACTCGCAGTCCACCGGTTGGTATTGACGCCATGCCGCGCGCCAATCGTCGCCGGCCCGATCCGGGCGACGACTCCCTCGATCGCCTGCTGAGCGGGTGGAAGCGCACCGAGGTGCGCCGCGGCATCACGTGGACGGTCCAGCCGGTGAGCGCGGCATCCGCGCAGAAGTCCTACACGTGCCCCGGGTGCGGGCGGGAAGTGACGCCGGGCACGGCACACGTCGTCGCCTGGCGGGCGGACGGCGTGCTGGGGGATGCCGCGGACCTCGCCGCACGGAGGCATTGGCACACGAACTGCTGGAGGATCGGCTGACATGGAGATCCGGGGACCGGTGCTGCTGCCGGCGCGGCGCACCGACATCGAACTGCGGACGCTCGACGAGCTGACCCTCGTCGGCGAGCTCGCCGAGCCCGCCGAGCGGGAGGCCGTCGCGACGCTCGTGACACTGCACCCGCTGCCCACCGCCGGGGGCTTCATGGACTCGCACATCCTGCGAAAGGCGGCGGCGCGCCTGCCGGCTCTCGCCGACCTCGCCGTGCTGCGGTTCAACACGCGTGGCACCACCTCCCCGCGCGGTACGAGCCAGGGCGCCTTCGACGGCGGCCGAGCCGAGGCGTTCGACCTCGCCGCCGCGATGGAGTTCGTCCGCGAACGTCAGCTCCCGCGGCCGTGGCTCGTCGGGTGGTCCTTCGGGACGGAGCTCGCGCTGAAATACGGGCGGGATCACGACATCGAGGGCGTCATCCTGCTCTCGCCGCCTCTGCACCGCGCGACCGACGCCGAGGTCGCCGCGTGGGCGGGGACCGGTCGACGGATGGTCGTCCTCGTTCCCGAGCTGGACGATTACCTGCGTCCGGCGGAGGCGCGCGAGCGGTTCGCCGGCGTGCCGGAGGCGTCGCTCATCGCCGTCGAGGGAGGCAAGCACCTCTGGGTGGGCGAGTCGCAGACGCGACGCGTGCTCACCGAGATCGTGGCCGCCGTCAACCCCGACGCGCTGCCGCTGCCGACCGAATGGGACGGCGAGACCGCGTAGCGGAGGGTGTCATTTCTCGTTCTGCCGCGGAATGATGACCTGCCGGTAGATGATGAGTATGCTCGCGGCGACGGGGATCGCGATGAGCGCCCCGAGAAGGCCCAGCAGCGAGCCGCCCGCGAGTGCGGCGATGACGACCACGGCGCCGGGCACGGAGACGGCGCGGTTCATGATGCGCGGCGACAGCACGTACGCCTCCACCTGCATGTAGATCGCGTACCAGATGAGCGCGACGAGGGCCGTCAGCGGTGATCCGAGCCCCGGGATGAGGCACGTGAGCACGATGATCGCCGAACCCGTGAGTGTTCCGACGAGCGGGATCAGCGAGAAGAAGAACGCGATCACCGCGAGGACGGCGGGGAACGGGGCGCCGATGATCGTGAGGAAGATCGCGCTGAGCACGCCGTTGATGACGCCGAGCGTGACCTGTCCCATCACGTAGAAGCCGACGGAGGCGGTGATCTGCTCGGACAGGTCGATGAACCGCCCGCGCTTGGACGCCGGCACGAGCTGGTACACCGCCGCCTTGAGGTTCGGCGTGGATGCCGTGAAGTAGATCGTCAGGATCAGCACGATGATCGCGCCCGTGAACCCGCTGATGACGCCGGCGCCGATGCCGAGGATCACGCCGGTCGCGGCGCCGCCGATCTGTCCGTAGTTGAGAGAGCTGAGCCAGGAGCTGATGGCCGAGAAGACCTCATCCACCTTCAGCGTCGGGAAGGTCGACTGCAGCCACGCGCCCAGCTCGGCGGCCGGGTCCCACGACCCGTCGACGATCCGGGAGATGAGCGTCTGCACCTGCGCGACCAGCTGGGCGATCTGACCGACCAGGACCGGGATCACGATGAGGATGATCCCGGCGAAGACGGCGAGGACGACTGCGAAGGTGATGAGCAGCGCCGCCCAGCGGGGGAGTCCCTTGCGCTCCAGCCACGAGACGGCCGGGTCGAGGCCGAGCGCGAGGAAGAGGGCCGTGCCGACGTAGAGCAGCACCGTGGAGAGCGACTGGACGCTGGAGATCAGAAGGATGCCGACGCCGACGCCGAGCGTGGCGATGAGGGCGGTGCGGAACGGGTGGTGAAGCTTCACGAGATGCAGGCTACTGCGAGAATGTTCTGAGCGCCGGGGGTTGACACGCCTCCCGGGCGACACCCAGGTCGTTTTCGCTACGCTGGAACGTCGTATGCGCACCGGGGGAGAACTCCGGGCGGAGGAGGTTGTTTCGTGCGTTTCGTCTGGGCTGTGGCCGCTTTCGTGCTGGCCGCCCTCCTGATCGGCGCCGGCATCGCCCAGCGCACCGTCTTCGAGGGTCCGACGACGGTGAGTCAGGCGATCGATGTCGAAGGCGATGCGCCGTACCTCCTGGTCGAGGGCGACGTCCTCGGCATCCACCCCGGCGCCCAGACCGTGCACATCGAGGGCACCGGTCCGGTGTTCGCCGCCTACGGCCGCACCTCCGACGTCGTCGCCTGGCTCGCACGCAGCGAATACGTGGACGTCTCGATCGCGGACGGTGCCGTGACGTCGAGCGTCGTCGCCGCGTCCGCGGACGCACCCTCGTCGGGGTCCCCGGCCACCGCGGCGGCGCTCACCCCGCAGGGCTCGGATCTCTGGCTCGACGAGTTCGACGGCAGCGGCACCCTCGACGAGACGCTCCAGCTGCCGGCCGGCATGAGCCTGCTCGTCGCGTCGGATGGCGTCGCCGCCGCGCCGTCGACCGTCACCGTGACGTGGCCGATCCAGAACTCCACACCGTGGGCCGGTCCGCTGATCCTGCTCGGCTGCGTGCTGCTGGTCGCGGGCCTCGTGCTGTACCTCCTCGCCGTGCGCCACGTCCGCCGCTCACGCGGGCCGCGCCGCAAAGGCCTGCCCCTGCCCGTCACCGAGCCCATCGACGTCGCGAGCGCGGAGAAGGGCGTCATCAGTACGACGCCGACGCGGCGCCGGCTGACGGGCGGCAAGCGCGCCTTCGTCGCCGTGCCGGCCGTCGCCGTCTCCGCGCTGCTGTTCACCGGCTGCACGGCGGATGCCTGGCCGCAGCTCGCTCCGAGCGCGACGCCGAGCCCTTCCGCGACCGTCGTCGCACCGAAGGATCAGGAGAGCCCGGTCGTCACCGAGGCGCAGGCGGAGCGCATCATCGGCCGCATCGCCGACGAGGTCGCCAAGGCCGATGAGGCGCGCGATGCCACGGCGGCGGCGCAGCGCCTGGACGGGACGGCCCTGGCCGCTCGGGAGACGAACTACACGCTGCGCGCGGCCATTCCCGAGCAGCAGGCGCTCCCCGCCATCCCCAGCGGGACGCTGCAGGTGATCTTGCCCGAGGCCAACGACGAGTGGCCCCGCACCTTCTTCGCGGTCGCCGCGCCGACCGGGAGCGACGGCGCCTCGACCGTCATGAGCATCACCCAGCAGGATGCCTGGTCGCCCTACAAGCTCACGTATCTCGCAGGACTCACTTCCGACGCCGACCTGAATCTCGCCCCGGCGTACGTCGGCGCCATCGCCATCCCCGAGGACTCGCCGTTCCTCGCGATCGCGCCGGAGAATCTTGCGAGCGCCTACGCGGACGTTCTCACGAAGGGAGACGGCAGCGAGTTCTCCGCCCTCTTCGACAGCGCCGACGACGCCTTCCGCACTCAGGTCGACAAGAGCCGCGCCGACCGACTGGCCGCGTTCAATGCGACGGGGGCGCAGACGGGGACCATGACGTTCTCGGCGCAGGCGGGTACGACGGCGCCGGTGGCACTCGCGACGCTCGACTCGGGCGCGATCGTCGCCGTGACGGTCGACGACCTGGATACCGTCGCCCCGACCAACGCGGACGCCGTCATCAAGGTCGACCAGAGTCCGATGCTCAAGACTCTCGCCGGCGTCGACCAGTCCTCGACCGGGTTCGTCACGACCTACGGGAATCAGCTCTTCTTCTTCGTCCCCAGCCAGAGCTCCAAGGAGCGCATCCAGCTGCTGGGATACTCCTCCAACATCCTGAGCGCGAAGGTGGCCGGCTGATGAGCGACCCCCGTCTGAGCAACAGCGGTGCCGTCCTGCGCGGCGCCGTCGATCTGTCGTCCCTGCGTGCACGCTCCGCGGCGCCTGCGGCGCCCGATGCGCCGACGCCCGGCTCGGCACCGTCCCTCGTCTTCGACGTCACCGATGCGACGTTCCCCCAGGTGCTCGAGCTCTCGCGCACCGTTCCGGTCGTCATCGACCTGTGGGCCGAGTGGTGCGGGCCGTGCACCCAGCTGAGCCCGATCCTCGAGAAAGTCGTGCTGGAGGCCGGCGGGCGCCTCGTCCTCGCGAAGGTCGACGTCGACGCGAACCCCCAGCTCACGCAGGCCTTCCGCGCGCAGTCGATCCCGATGGTCGTGGCTCTCGTCGCCGGTCAGCCGGTGCCGTTGTTCACCGGTGCCGTCCCCGAGCAGCAGGTGCGCGAGGTCTTCGCTCAGCTCCTGCAGCTCGCGGCGCAGCAGGGCGTGACGGGCGTCGTCCCCGTGGACGGCGTGGATGCCGAGGCCGTCGAAGAGGCCGAGCCCCCGCTGCCACCGCATCACCAGGAGGCCTACGACGCGATCGAGGCGGGTGACTACGCCCGCGCGGTCACCGCGTACGAAGCCGCCCTGGCGGAGAACCCCCGCGACGACGAGGCCCGCGCCGGCCTCGGACAGGTGCGCCTCCTCGACCGGGTGCAGGGTCTCGATCTGCAGGCGGCGCGGGATGCCGCGGCCGCAGCACCGCTCGACGCGGATGCGCAGTTCGCCGTCGCCGACCTCGATCTCGCCGGGGGACACGTGGACGACGCCTTCGGGCGCCTGCTCGACCTGTTCGCCGCGCTGCCCGACGCCGACCGCGCGCCCGTGCGAGAGCGCCTGCTCGAGCTGTTCGGACTCGTCGGCGATGCCGACGCACGCGTCATCCGCGCGCGCGGGCGTCTTTCCAGCCTGCTCTTCTGAATTGCCATCCGCGGACGTGGTGGATGGTGGCTGACTTCGGGTAGGCGCCTCCGCGCGGTCCGATCTCGAAGAGGTCGATCATGAGGAATAGGGGATAGTCGGGAGCCTGTGCAATACGCCGGAGCACGCGGCTCTCGCATCCGATCACGGTCTCACCGTCATTCCAGATTACGGTCCAGGTGTGCGGAGTGGATGCGTTCACGGCGGTCGTCACCTCCGTCATGTCGGTGGTGAGGTACGGATCGTGGTGTGCTTCGATTCCGGTGCGGGCCACGCTGGTCTCCCCGATGGCGTCCGCGTCGATTTCGAAGATGCAGATCTCTCCGGACTCCGTGGGGGATCTGTGTTCGGTTCCGACGAGCCAGGCGGCGACCATGCAGTTGGCGTCTCAGCTCGCGGAGATCGTGATCTCGAGTCGTCCGCGTGAGGGTGCGAAGAGGAGCTTCTGGGGTGTCTCGGTGCGGACGTAGAGATCGTCGCGATGGCGATGGGTCCCGAGAGCGGAGTCGACACGTCCTGACTAGACGCCGGTTTGCAGGTTAGGGACGCGCAGCGGAGCGTCTTCGGGGCGCCAATCGGGCTGATTGGCATCGATCCGCAACTCGATGCCGGCGGGAGAGACCTTATCGTGCGCGCCGGCCCGCTCCGGGGTCGTCCACTGCGGCAGATAGCTCGCGACCCATCGCTGCGGGTCCAGCCCGGAGCTGAAGTCGTCATCGAGATCTGGCTCACGGTTCGGTGCGGCGGGAAGACTCTCCGGCAGTGACGGCATTAGAAGTGATCGCACGCGAGGCCAGCCTCGACGAGTTCTTTCGCGAGCACGTGCGCAGCGTCCACCGTCGACGCGACGGCGGCGGACAACCGCTTTCGGCACCCGTAGTTCGCGGATGGGTTCTCGGCGGCTGGCGGCGAGGGCGGGAAAGATGGCGGCGGCGAGAGCGAGGGTGCTGACGGCGGCGGCGGCGGTGTTGACTCTCCACGCGTCCGACTCGCTATTCCAAGTCCGCTGTCGGACGCAGATCGGGGCTGATCGAGTTCATAGCTTCCCGGCGTTCGCACGTCCGAGTGAGAAGCTCAGCGCCGTCTGGGCTATCGGCATCAATAGGGTGCCAGCGACGAACATCCCGAGGCAAAGAAGGGAGTAGCAGAAGGCTTGAGCAGACGTCGAGGAACCGATGAGTGCGAGCGCGGTCGTGGCGCCGATTGCGGTGGGCGTAATGACAACTAGCACCCAGTCCACGATGCTCATCGTCATTACCTCGAGCGTGGTGATTCCAAGTTGCTGATAGACCGCCTGCTCGTGCCGTCTGCTCCAAGCTGATCCGCATCCAATGAGTACAACCAGTGCCGAGGCGATCACTACGAGGATCAGGTGTGGACTCGCGTCGATCTCAGCTTGTGCTTCTATTCCAGAGGTGGGTCCGGTGCGGAGCGGGATCGCCTGAGTTGCCGCCGATGAAGTGAGCATGGATGTGGCGTATAGCGCGACCGCCTGTTCTGCACCAGGCGTAGCTTCTACGTAGCACTCAGACACCGTCTGGACTCGAAGACTCGTGACGACAACGGCCGAGTCTAGCGCCGGGATTCGTCCTCTCGTGGTTGCGAAGAAGTCGATCCGTGGAAGCGTTGAGCTGGTGCGGCCGGTACTGAGACCGATGTCGACTTGCCCCACACCGACCGCCACATTCACAGGGAGTGTCGAGGAACTTGGCCACTGCAGGGCAGGTAGGCCAGCAGTCACATCAACGACGGTCGGACGTAACGCAGAGGCTGCTTGACCTAGAATTGCGCCCGCCGAGCGCACTGCGGAGACCTTACGGAGCGCGTCACACTCATCCGATCCAACTGACGCGCCTGACCCGCCGATCACGACGACGCTTCGGCCATCAGCAACGTCTCGTACAACCGATTCCTCAGCGCGAGTGATTGTTTGCCAGGGGAGCAACACGACACCGCCTCCGAGAAAGGCGACGGTGAGGGCCATCAGTACCGCTTGCCACGGTCTTGCTGCGACGGAAGACACCGCTTCACCTAGAGTTTCTCGTGCTCTCATGCTGACCTACCGATGGCGAGGGTCTCGGATCCGTGAGCCGCAACTTCATGATCGTGAGTCGCCATAATCACTAGGTTGCCCGCGAGTGAATACGCCTTCAGCGCGTCGGCAACGACGTGCTTCGCGTCAGCGTCAAGCGATGATGTGGGCTCGTCAGCGAGCACCAAGTGGGATCCGGATGCTAACGCGCGCGCCACCGCGACCCGCTGCCGCTCACCGCCAGACAACCGGCGTGCTGGCGTGTCGCGTAGGTGCTCGATTGATAGGTGCGTCATCCAAGTCAATGCGTGTCTGCGGGAGTCTTCGAGGCTGGCGCCACTCATCAGCCGACCGAGCGAGACGTTATCCCAAGCGGTTCGAGAGGTAAGGAGCGGGCTGTTCTGGATGATCCATCCCGTGCGCGGGATAGGGTCGTGGCGGGGATCGGTATCGCAAGTGCCATGTGAGGGCCGGATCGATCCCGCAATGATGCTGAGCAAGGTTGACTTTCCCGATCCGGAGGGTCCGACGATTGTCACCAGCGCGGGAGCTGCCCATGAGAATGACAACTCCGAGAAGAGCGTGCGGTCAGCGAACCGCATACTCAGGTTGTCCCCGATCAGCTGCACGAAACTTCGCGGATGTCTGGGTTGGCCAGAACTCGATCGTCGATGCTGAGCTCGGTCCGCACGATGGCGAGTCCCCCTTCTGTTTGAACAAGAGTGATCGGCACGGATTCTGCACTTCCGGTCTTACCTTCCCGGAGAACGCATTTCCCATCGATGATCGCGGATACGGGGACGGTCATGCTGAGGTTGTCGTTGGTGGTTTCGAGGACTGCGCTCGCCATGAGCGTGTCGGCGAGCACGAGCCGTTCAACTTCAGGGAGCGATTGAGCAGCGATGCCCTGTCGGGCGTCATCTACCTGAAGTTCGGAAGCGCCTAGCAACAGCCGCGAGCCCGCAGGAGCGCGTGTCGCCGCCGCTTCCAGCTGAACTTCGTCTAAGGGGCTGTCTTTGTCAGCTTTCGCGCCGTCTAGACGCTGTGGGTCGAGGATGCGCGCCCCAACTACGGTACTAGCGAGGGTTGCCAGTGCCGCACCTGCGGACGGCGCGGGAGCGCCTACGGAGACATCAACCTTGGCGAGCCGCACAGATTCGCGAGGGAGGTACACCAGCCATCCAGGGTCGAATTCGGACAGCCCGTCGCTGACGTCAACGCCTATTCCTTGAGCCCACGCAGTGATCTCTCGCCAAGATGACCACGTGAGCCGGTCTGACGGGCTGATGTTCACCCCTTGCTTCGCCAGAAAAGTGGTGAGATTGACGACATCTTGTCCTCGAGTGTCCGGCAAGATTGGGCGAAAAAGTGGGGAAGCCACTGCCGCTGCCACGCGTCTGGTGCCATCTAGCGCCAGCACAGGATCACCGGAAGTTAACGTAGATCCTGCTGCGACGTATACATCGGTGACCGTACCTGACCACGTTGGTGCGACTAGAGCGTCGTCCGACTCCCACGAAAGATAGAGCTCAACGGGGCTACGATGCTCGCCGCTGTCCGCCTCGATCGGCACCCAAACGTCCTGCACGGCGAGCAGCCGAGTCGCGTCTAGCCGACTGAAAATCGCGACCACTGCGATGATCGGAGTGGCTATCCACAAGCAGGCGACCAGGATTATGAGCGTGTTCCTTGCTCTCCTACGCCGAGTGGACCGTTGAGCGACGCCGGACGGGTCAGTATGCGACACCGACGTAAGGTAGGTCTGGGAAGAGCTTCAGCGCCTCATCCGTAATACAGGTTGCCGCTGCGCTTCTTTGGGCACCCCCGTCGGCTTCCGGATTGCCGCTGAATGCTCTGATATCTCTAGCGGAATCGGGGATGTCGAAGCCCTTTTGTGCCATGCACTCCAGAGCTGCACGCCGCACGGACTCGTCGATTCGTTGTTCATTGGTGTTCAAGTAGATCGCTTCGACAACGCTTAGGTTCGGTACTCGACAGGTTTCCTCGTCTGTTGCGGCAACTTTCGGGTCCCGCCCGTCGGATTGAACGTTGTAGATGTAGGTCATGGAGGTGGTCGGGTTGATCTGCGGCGCGCCGGGCACGTATCCAAGTTTTTCGAGGCACGACGTATAGAGGTTCGCGGCTGCCCCGTAGTCGTCAGAATCAACAACTCCGTCCTCGAGAAGCGCGGCCAATGCGGGGTAGCCGTCTGCCTTGTACTGCTGGGCAGTGGCCTGAACCTGTTCCTTCGTGACGGCTCCGCCCTCTGCAGCCCTTTCCGTTCCGCTACATCCTGCGAGCAGGAGCGTAGCCACGGCTAGGGCGAGGGCTGCGGAGGGCGGAACCCAGATTCGGTGGATCAACTGGCGACCTTCGCGCCCCAGCGGTGCCAGCCGCCGTCATAGCCGTATGCGATCTGCGAAGCGGTGACGTGAACATAGCTCACTCCCGTTGAACCGTTCCACAGCGTGGAGTCACCGTTGTGGCGCAGACCTGCACTGACTGGGACGATCACGAGACACACGTTGCCGCTCTCGCGAGTCTCGGCGTGGGCTGTGGGCCCCGAAATCCAACTACTACCGAACGCGCTCCCTGTGCAGCCCGCGGGGGCACCCACTGTGACGTTGCCCCAAGCCATCGCCGGGGCGGCACCTGCGCCTACGAGCGCCGTGACGAACGCTGCAGCTGCTACGGACATTGCGATTGCGCGCCGGCCCCTTGTGCGGCGGGCCATGTTGTCAGCCATGTTTCTCCCTTGATTCAGGGCGCCGGGGTCGGCGCCTGTCGCAACCTTCCTCCAGGTCATCCGTCGTCTGCATGTATCTCCGGATACATCTGCTGGGCAGATGCAACGCATCGTGCCTTGCTGGACATGTCGTTTGTGAACCACGCTGGGAGGCGTCATGAACGACAAGGAACTGGACCGTCTGCTCGCCATCGGTCGTGAGAAGAACTCGACCTCACCCGAGGTGCTTGATGCGGTTCTGGCTCGCCTCAGCGATGGAGCGAAGGCGAAGGCGCTGGCGCCCAAGACGCGTTCGCCACGTCGCTGGGTGCTCATCTCGGTATCCACGTTGGCAGTAGGGATAGCGGCTACGGCCGGCGCTTTCTACTTTGCGCCGAGCTTCACGCCTGATGCAGTCATTCCCATCGTCTACACGACTGATACTGGTCGCCAGATCGAATGCACATACTCGCTTGCAGTGAACGCGTGGGACGGTGTCGACGCTTCAGAGGCCAGGAGATGGGTAGCCCAGCATGACTGGTCGGGAATCGGGCAGCGAGGCTACGACTATGCGATCGCCCATCCAATCGAGCCCGGTACCGCCGGCGTTGACCCCGCAATCCCTCAAGATGAACTCGACCGGTCGGCAGTTTCACGAGGTATCAGCACCGTAATCGTGCAGGAGATCCCTGAGGGGTTCCTGGTGGGTCCGGGGGTCGGGACGGTCGGGACGTCTACCTGCCGATGGGAACGGCACTGAGGTGGTTGCTCGAGACGAAGCCGAGCATGACCTCGAGATGCTGTTCCGCCGAAGCGAACTCTCCCGCCCGGAGGCGCTCATCGCCGCGAATGGTCGCGACCTGTTCGCGTACTTCGCTCGGCGAGTCGGTTCAGCAGATGACGCCGCCGACCTGGCCGCTGAGGTCTTCCTGGTCGTCTGGAGAAACGCCGACACGATCTCCAGCGACCCGCTTGCTGCACGCATGTGGGCGTTCGGCGTCGCCCGCAACGTCCTCTCAAACCACATCCGTGGTCTTCGTCGTCGTCATCGGCTCCATGAGCGGCTCGTACAGGCGTACTCGCCTGAGTCAGACATCACCGATCTCCGAGAGACGGTCGCAGGTGCTGTTGCTCAGCTCAACCCGATAGACCGTGAGATTGTGCGCCTTGTCCACTGGGAGGGCTTTTCGCTGACCGAGGCCGCGGCAATCCTTCACCGCAATCCAGCGACAGTGAGGAGCCGCTACTCGCGCGCCCGAAAACGGCTTGCTGAGGCCTTGTCGGGAACCGAACTCCCGTTTGATCACTCCGAAGGTGGTGGGGGCTAGAAGGCGTGCTGGAGTTCGCTCCCAGGGTTGCCGTATTGACGCGCATTGGCTGGCTCGGGGACGCACTCACGAATCAGCTCGAAGCGCTCGGGTTTCGGGCACGCAAGTGCCGCGAAGTCCCCAACAACGGCTTCTCGCGGAGCGAAACAGTACTAGGCGAATCGACGATCGTGACACCACAGGTTGCGGCTATGTTGCGCCAGCAAGTGGTAGTTGTCCTCCATCTCTCCCAGGTTCGAGATCACGCCGATTATCCAGTTTCTGTTCAACACCTCGACCACGCTGATGATCTTTCGAGGTTGGAGCATCTCTTAATGCCAGCGAAGCCAACAGCGACACGGAGTCCACTTGGACGACTGACCACACGACAACGAGAGGTGCTCGAACGCGCCGCTAGGGGCGAAACGAATGCCGAGATCGCCGCAGCCCTCGTCGTGGCCACGGGAACGGTGAAGCGGCACCTTCATGATGTGTATCACGCTCTTGGAGTTCGCGGCCGCAGCGAGGCTGCCTACGCTCTTCGCTTCTTGACGGAAGGTGGTCAAAGCAACCACAGGGCGGCTTATGGGGCCGAACTGTTCCAGTCGGTGCCGCAACGAGACGTGTCACGAAAGCGGACTGGATGAGGATCGTCATGGCCCTGACTCGTGAACATGTGCTTGCGAAGCGCCCCGTCGACCGTGAGCACGTCGAAGCCCACAAGGCAAACTCGCTCAGCGAGGCTCAGGCCTACCAGCTACGCGACTGCGTGAGGCACTCGGTTCGACGCAGCAGGAGCTCGCCGAGCGCATCGGCCTGGGTCAGCGGCAGGTGTCCAAGATCGAGCGCGGTGACCTCGACAGCACTAAGTTCGGCACCGTACGCAAGTAACTCGAAGCCGTCGGCGGCGACCTGGTGTTGGAGTACTGCTCTCAAGGGGTGGCGCGAGATCCCGATGTGGTCAGACAGGACCGACCCCAAGCACCACGCAGCAATCTGCGTCGCCGCGAGCCTCCAATGGTCATAGCGACACACCCTAGGAGCGGTGCCCGAGCCACAGCACACCGAGCGGCGGCAGCACCATCGTCGCGCGCCCGTTCTCGTCGGCGTGGACCGTGCCGAGGTTGCCCACGCCGGATCCGCCGTAGGCGGCGGCGTCGGAGTTGAGCAGCTCCTCCCATGCGCCCGACTCCGGCAGATCGAGCGTGTAGTCCTCGATCGGAGTGCCGGAGAAGTTGCAGATCACCGCGACGGTGTTGCCGTGGTGGTCGACGCGGGAGAAGGCGATCACGTTCGGGTTCCACTGCGGCTCGCCGAGCCGGCGGAAGGCGCTGCCGTCGCTGTCGCGCGACCACAACGGCGCCTGGTTGCGGTAGACGCGGTTGAGGGCGCCGACGAAGTCCTGCAGCTGCCGGTGCGGCGGCTGGTCGAGGATCCACCAGTCGATCTCCCGGCTCTCGGACCATTCGGACATCTGGCCGATGTCCTGACCCATGAACAGGAGCTGCTTGCCGGGATGACCCCACATGAACGCGAGCAAGGCCCGCATGTTCGCGAGCTTCTGCCAGTGGTCCCCGGGCATGCGGGTGAAGAGCGTGCCCTTGCCGTGGACGACCTCGTCGTGACTGATCGGCAGGACGAAGTTCTCGCTGAACGCGTACACGAAGGAGAACGACAGCTCGCCCTCGTGGTGCGCGCGGTACATCGGGTCGCGCTTGATGTATTCGAGCGAGTCGTTCATCCACCCCATGTTCCACTTGAACCCGAAGCCGAGCCCGCCCGCGCTCGTGGGTGCCGTGACGCCGGGGAAGCTCGTCGACTCCTCCGCGATCATCGCGATGCCGGGATAGCGCTTGTAGGCGGTCGCGTTGACCTCCTGCAGGAAGCGGATCGCCTCGAGGTTCTCCCGTCCGCCGTAGATGTTCGGCTCCCATTCGCCGGCTTCGCGGGAGTAGTCGAGGTAGAGCATGGAAGCCACGGCATCCACGCGCAGTCCGTCCACATGGAATTCCTCGAACCAGTACAGCGCGTTCGCGACGAGGAAGTTCCGCACCTCGTTGCGGCCGTAGTCGAAGATCAGCGTTCCCCAGTCCTTGTGCTCGCCGCGCCGGGGGTCGGGGTGCTCGTAGAGGGGCGCCCCGTCGAATCGGGCCAGCGCGAAGGCATCCTTCGGGAAGTGACCCGGCACCCAGTCCATGATGACGCCGAAGCCCGCCTGGTGGAGCCGGTCGATGAGGTAGCGGAGGTCGTCGGGGCTGCCGAAGCGGCTCGTGGGCGCGTAGTATCCGGACACCTGGTAGCCCCACGAACCGCCGAACGGATGCTCGGCGAGGGGCAGGAACTCGACGTGGGTGTAGCCGACCTGGGTGAGGTAGTCGATGAGCGGCTGAGCGGCGTCGCGGTAGCCGAGGCCCCGTCGCCACGATCCCAAGTGCAGCTCATACGTCGACATCGGCTGATCGAGCGGCGTGCGCCCGGCGCGTGCGGTGAGCCACGCGTCGTCGCCCCAGGTGTACGTGGACTCCGTGACGACGGATGCCGTGGCCGGCGGCACCTCGGCCGCCTGGGCCATCGGATCGGCCTTCATGATCCATCCGTCGTGCGGGGTGAGGATCTCGTACTTGTAGGTCGTGCCGGCGGCGAGGCCCGGGACGAACAGCTCCCAGACGCCCGAGGACCCGAGGCTCCGCATCGCGTGCGAGCGCCCGTCCCAGCCGTTGAAGCCGCCGACGACGCGCACGGCGCGAGCGTCCGGCGCCCACACCGCGAACGAGACGCCGTCGACGCCCGCGAAGTGGTGGACGTGCGCACCGAGCACGTTCCAGAGCTCTTCGTGGCGACCCTCGCGGATGAGGTGCTGATCGATCTCCCCGAGAGTGGGGAGGTGCCGGTAGGGGTCGTCTGCGCGGTAGTCGGGCGCGTCGTCGTAGGTCGCGACCAGTTCGTAGGCATCCGGTCGAGTGGTCGCCGTACCCTCCCAGATCCCGGAGCGGACGTGCTCCAGGGGGATCCGGGCGCCCGTCGGGGTGACGGCGTCCACGGTGGTTGCCATCGGCCGTCGGGCGCGCACGACCCATCCCTCGGCGCCCTCGTGCACACCCAGGATGTCGTGGGGTGCGTAGTACGAGCCGTCGGCGACGGCGTCGAGGATGCCCTCGGGGACGGTGCTCATGAGCGCTCCTTCACGTGCAGGATGTGGACGGGCTCCGCGAACGCGTCGAGCCGGACGAAGGCATCCTGGTTCCAGGTCCAGACGGCACCGGTGATGAGATCCTCGACCTCGAACTCCGTTCCGCGCGGGATGCCCCACACCGACGAATCGAGATGGACCGTCGTCTGGCGCACCGAGTGCGGATCGAGGTTGGCGACGACGATGATCGTGTCCGAGACGCCGTTCTCGGTGAGTGCCCCGTCGATGTGCTTGCTGTAGACGAGGATCGCGTCGTCATCGCTCCAGTGGACCGTGAGGCCGCGCAGCTGCCGCAGCGCGGGGTGCGCATGCCGGATCTCGTTGAGGCGGCGCAGATAGGGAGCGAGGGAGTCGCCGTCGGCTTCCGCCTGCTCCCAGTCGCGGAACTTGAACTCGTACTTCTCGTTGTCGATGTTCTCCTCGGAGCCCGGCCGTGCGACGTTCTCGTACAGCTCGTACCCGGCGTACACGCCGTAGGTCGCCCCGGCGGTCGCTGCGATCGCGGCGCGGATCCGGTAGGCGGGGCGCCCGCCGTACTGCAGATACTCGGTGAGGATGTCGTGCGTGTTCACGAACAGGTTCGGGCGCATGAAGTCGGCCGTCTCGTCGGAGATCGACTGCAGGAACTCCTCGAGCTCCTCCTTCGTGTTCCGCCACGTGAAGTACGAGTAGCTCTGCTGGAAGCCCGCCATCGCGAGGCTCTGCATGACCGCGGGCCGGGTGAACGCCTCGGAGAGGAAGATCACGTCCGGGTCGTCGGCGTTCACCGTGGCGATCAGCCACTCCCAGAACTGCAGGGGCTTCGTGTGCGGGTTGTCGACACGGAAGATCTTCACGCCCTGCGCGATCCAGTGCCGGACGATCCGCAGCATCTCGGCGTAGATGCCCGCGGGGTCGGTGTCGAAGTTCAGCGGGTAGATGTCCTGATATTTCTTGGGCGGGTTCTCCGCGTACGCGATCGTGCCGTCGGGAAGGACCGTGAACCACTCCGGATGCTCCGTCACCCAGGGGTGGTCGGGAGCCGCCTGCAGGGCGAGGTCGAGGGCGACGTCGAGGCCGTGCGCCTGTGCCTGCCGCACGAACCAGCGGAAGTCGGCGGCCGTCCCGAGCTCGGGCAGGATCGCGTCGTGGCCGCCCTCGGCGGCGCCGATCGCATACGGCGAACCCGGGTCGCCGGGGAGGGCGTCGAGGGTGTTGTTGCGGCCCTTGCGGTTGATCCGGCCGATGGGATGGATGGGCGGCAGGTAGACGACGTCGAAGCCCATGCCGGCGACGCCGGGCAGGCGCCGCGCCGCCGTGCGGAAGGTGCCGCTCTTGACGGTCCCGTCCTTCTGGCGCTTCGCGCCCTCGGACCGCGGGAAGAACTCGTACCACGCGCCGACGCCGGCGCGCTCGCGCTCGACGAGGAGTTCGAGGTCGGGGCCGACGGTGTGCAGCGAGGCGAGCGGACGGTCGCGGAAGAATGCCGCGATCGCTTCGTCCCGCACGACCTCGAGCGCCGCGTCGTCGCTCGCTGCGGCATCCCGGAGGGCCGCGGCGGCGCGTCTGAGCGCGCGCACCTCGGCGGCGCTGCGGTCCTTCTCTGCGGCGGCCCGGACGAACAGAAGCGCGCCCGACTCGCGCATGAGCGCGGCATCCACCCCCGCGGCGATCTTCAGATCGGCGGCGTGCTGCCAGGTGGCGAACTCGTCGGCGAAGGCTTCGAAACGGAACGTCCAGACGCCGATCTCGAGCGGAGCGATGGTGGTGCGCCACCGGTCGAAACCGTCGTGCAGGGGCTCGAGCCGATGCAGCGATTCGGCCCTGGTCGGCGAGACGAGTCGCACGTGGACGCCGATGCGGTCGTGCCCCTCGCGGAACGCCGTGATCTGGAAGGGCACGGCCTCGCCGGAGAACGCGGATGGGCGGAACCTCGGATCCGGCGTCGACGGGCGCGGGCGTGAGAGCGGGATGCGGCCGAGGCGTGTCCGTGCGGCGTGCTCCGGAGCCGGGCCGGAGGGCCGCAGCGGGATCGGTGAGGTGCTGCGCAGCGCCTCGGTGGGTGGTGCGGATCGAGTCGTGGTGGCCACGTCTCGAACCTACCGCGCCGCTATCGGGGAGGAACAGGCGTCCACGCGGAACAGGTGCAGAGACGTCCCCGGCATCTCGATCCGGTCGCCGGGGAGGAAGACGGGCTCGTCGTCGGCGGGGGCATCGGGCACGCTCGACCACAGCGACACGAAGCGCTCGGCGCCGAGCGCCCCCGGCAGCGTCACCGAGGTGGGGCGCTCGTTGCCGTGGATGACGAGGAGGATCCGGTTGGGTGCCTCGACGTCGGGCGTCGACTGCGCGTCGTACTGCAGCGTTCGGTGCGCGGGGTCGTTCCAGCGCTCGTGCGACATCGTGTCGCCGTTCTCGTCGTACCAGTCGATGACCGAGGCGTTCGGGACGGCGTGCACGGCATGCGCGAAGCGGCGCGGGCGCAGCGCCGGGTTCTCCTGGCGCAGCCGGATGAGGCGTCGGGCGTGCGCGAGCAGGTCCTCCTGCCACGGCGCGAGGTCCCAGTTCACCCAGGTCAGAGGCGAGTCATGGCAGTACGCGTTGTTGTTGCCGCGCTGCGTTCGCCCCATCTCATCGCCCGCCGTGATCATCGGGACGCCGGCGGACAGCAGCAGCGTGCCGAGGATGTTGCGCATGGCCCGGCGCCTGGTCGCGAGGATCGCGGGGTTCTGCGTCGAGCCCTCGGCGCCGTGGTTGAACGAGCGGTTGGTGTCGGCGCCGTCGCGGTTCTGCTCGCCGTTGCCCATGTTGTGCTTGACGTCGTACGACACGAGGTCGCGAAGAGTGAAGCCGTCGTGCGCCGTGACGAAGTTGACCCCCGCGAGCGGGCCGCGGGCGTCGTCGAACGTGTTCGACGAGCCGGCGAGACGCGTCGCGAAGCCGCCGACGCCCGCGGGAGGCGTCGACGCGCGCCGTGCATAGTCGACATCGCTCAGCCAGAAGTTGCGCACCCGGTCGCGGTAGCGGTCGTTCCACTCGCTCCAGCCCGCACCGAAGTTTCCGGTCTGCCATCCGCCCATGCCGACGTCCCACGGCTCCGCGATCATCTTCCGACCGCGCAGCTGCGGGTCGTCGACGATCCGACGCAGCAGCGGGTGATCGGCCTGGAACTCGTGGTGCGCATCGCGACCGAGCGTGGGGGCGAGATCGAACCGGAAGCCGTCGATCTGCACCTCGTTCGCCCAGTAGCGCAGCGAGTCGAGGACGAGCCGGGCCGCGGCATCCGTCGACGTGTTCACGGAGTTGCCGCACCCCGTGACGTCGATGTAGGCGCCGTCGTCGTGCTGGCGGTAGTAGCCCGCGTTGTCGATGCCGCGCAGGCTCGAGCGGGGGCCGCCGATCTCCAGTTCGGACGTGTGGTTGTAGACGACGTCCAGCAGCACCTCGATGCCGGCGGCGTGCAGGGAGCGCACCATGTCCTTCACTTCGCGCAGGATCGCGTCGGGCCCGGCGGCGACGGCATCGGCGCTCGCGTAGGCGCCGTGCGGCGTGAAGAAGTTCAGGGTGTTGTATCCCCAGTAGTTGCTGAGCCCGTGCTGCAGAAGGCGCGGCTCGGTCTCGAACGCCTGGATCGGCAGCAGCTCGACCGCCGTGACGCCGAGTGAGAGCAGGTGGTCGATCGCGGCGGGGTGGGCGAGTCCCGCATACGTGCCGTGAAGGGCCGGCGGAACGCCCGGATGCCGCTTCGTCAGCCCCTTCAGGTGGGCTTCGTAGATGACGGTGCGATCCATGGGCGTCTCGGGGCGCGCGACGCCCTGCCAGTCGTAGGTGCCGTCCACGACGACCGAGCGCCACTCGCCGATGCGCACGGGCGCGAGGCCGCGTGCGTACGGGTCCAGCAGCAGGGTCTCCTTGTTGAACGTGTTGCGGGCGCCTGCGGGGCCGTCGACGCGGAGTGCATAGTGGGCCCCGGGGCGGAGGTCGCGCGTCGTGACCTCCCACACGTCGCCGCCGACCGGCGTCAGCGGGAGCGTGCCGGTGATCCAGTCGAGATCGGTCGCGTCCACCAGGACGAGATCGACGGCGGATGCCGCTTCCGACCACACGCGCAGCGTGCCGCCGGCGGGCCCCCATGTCACGCCGAGGTCGTCGAGGGCGGGCGAGAGCAGCGCAGGACGCGCGAGCGGCTTCGGGCTGGCCATGCGAACTACAGTAGTAACGCGGCGGGGCGCGGGCCGCATCGCACACCCGGGTCGCCCCGAGACACAGCGGAGGGATCATGATCTACCTCGATCACGCCGCGTCGACGCCGTTGCGCGAGAGTGCGCGCATCGCGTGGATCGAGGCCTCCGCGGCCGGTGCGAACGCGTCATCCGTGCACGCGGCGGGGCAGACGGCACGACGACGCCTCGAGGACGCACGTGACGCCGTCGCGCAGCTCATCGGGTGCGAGAGCATCGAGGTCGTCTTCACGAGCGGCGGCACCGAGTCGGTGAACCTCGCCCTGCAGGGGCTGTGGCACGCGCGCGCGGACGGCCGCGAGGCCGTCGTCCTCCCGGACGGCGAGCACCACGCCACCCTCGACACCGCCGTCTGGCTGCAGGGTCAGGGCGCGCTGATCCGCTCCGTGCCGCTCGACGGCGCGGGCCGCCTCGACATCGCTGCGTTCGCGGCGGCGCTGCCGGGTGCCGCGCTCGCGACGGCGCTCGTCGTCAACAACGAGGTCGGCACCGTGCAGGACGCCGCCGGGTTCGCGGCGGCGGCATCCGTCGCGGGCGTCCCGCTGCATCTGGATGCCGTGGGGGCCGTCGGGCACCTGCCGGTGTCCTTCGGCGCGTGGCGGGGGGATGCCGCCGGCGCCGCGGGCCTGGTCGCGCTGAGCGCATCGGGCCACAAGTTCGGAGCGCCGGTCGGCACGGGGTTCCTCGTGGTCTCGCGGCACGCGCGTCTCGCGCCCGTCCTCCACGGTGGCGGCCAGCAGCGCGGCCTCCGTTCGGGCAGTCCCGATGTCGCGGGCGCCGCAGCCCTCGCCGCCGCCTTCGCGGAGGCGACGGCCGAGCGGGAGGCCGAGGCGGTGCGGCTGACCGCTCTCGCAGAGCGTCTTACGGCCGGCATCCTGCAGCTCGTTCCGCGCGCCGAGCTGCTGGGCGATCCGGTCCGGCGCGTGCCGGGGAACGTCCACGTGCTCTTCCCCGGCGCGGCGGGGGAGTCGTTGCTGTTCCTCCTCGATCAGGCGGGGATCTCGGTGTCGACCGGATCGGCCTGTCAGGCCGGCGTCGCGGAGCCCTCGCACGTCGTCCTCGCGCTCGGGCGTGACGAGCGGGCCGCGCGGTCGGTGCTGCGGCTGACCCTCGGACGGACCTCGACCGACGCGGATGTCGACGGGGTCCTCGCGGCGCTGCCGGAGGCTTACGCACGGGCGTCCGGTGCCCGCTCAGGCGCGCGCTCGTAGACTGGACGCATGCGGATCCTTGCGGCCATGAGCGGTGGCGTCGACTCTGCCGTCGCGGCCGCGCGCGCCGTCGACGCCGGTCATGACGTCGTCGGCGTGCACCTCGCGCTCTCCCGCGCGGGGGGAACGCTCCGCACCGGCAGCCGCGGCTGCTGCACGATCGAGGATGCGATGGATGCCCGCCGCGCGGCGGACCTCCTCGGCATCCCCTTCTACGTCTGGGATTTCTCCGAGAGGTTCCGCGAAGACGTGATCGCCGACTTCGTCTCCGAGTACCAGGCCGGCCGCACACCCAATCCGTGCATGCGGTGCAACGAGAAGATCAAGTTCGCTGCGCTCCTCGAGCGTGCCCTCGAGCTCGGCTTCGACGCCGTCTGCACGGGTCATTACGCAACGCTCCTGGAGACGCCCGACGGACGGGAGCTGCACCGCGCGAGCGACGAGGCGAAGGACCAGTCGTACGTGCTCGGTGTGCTCACCGCGGCGCAGCTCGCGCACACGTACTTCCCGCTCGGATCGACGCCCTCGAAGGCCGTCGTGCGGGCGGAGGCGGCCGCGCGCGGTCTCACGGTGGCGCAGAAGCCGGACAGCCACGACATCTGCTTCATCCCCGACGGCGACACGCGGGGGTGGCTCGCCGAGAAGGTGGGCGCGCGCGCGGGCGAGATCGTCGATCGCTCGGGAGCCGTCGTCGGCAGCCACGAGGGTGCACACGCCTACACGGTCGGCCAGCGCCGCGGGCTGTCGCTCGGCGTGCCCGCATCTGACGGCAAGCCCCGGTTCGTCCTCGAGGTGCGCCCCGTCTCGAACACCGTCGTTGTCGGCCCGAAGGACGCTCTCGCGACGGCGGAGATCGCGGGGGAGCGGTTCACGTGGGCCGGGCGCGCTCCGGCATCGACTGCGTTCGACTGTCACGTGCAGATCCGCGCGCACGCGGACCCGGTGCCCGCGCGCGCCGAGGTCGGCTCCGACGGTGTCTCGGTCGTGCCCGAGACGCCGTTCGAGGGCGTCGCGCCCGGGCAGACGGCCGTCCTCTACGACGGCACCCGCGTGATCGGTCAGTTCACGATCGATCGAACCGTCTCTGCGGTTCCTCTCCCCGCCTGACGTCGCCGCATCGCCTTCTCCACAGGCGGCCGGTCTCGGGATCTGTCCACAGATCGCCGCCGCGGGCCTGAGGAGCGGCCCCCACGTGCCTACCGTGACGGAAACGACACGGAGGTGCGAGATGGTGACAGGACAAGAGCGATCCGGAGCCCGTCGAGGATGGTGGATGGCGGCGGCCGGTGCGGCGATCGTCGTGGGCGCCCTCACGACCGTGAGCCTGACGGGAGCGGCCGACCGAGAGGCACCACCCGCGGCGTCCTCGGGTCTCGTCGAGGTGACGGGGGAGGAACAGGTCGGCTACGACGCGGGCCTCGTGTCGACGCCGTGCTTCTCGTTCGAGCTGCCCGACGTCGGCGCCGCGTGGATGCTCGTCGCAGGCACACGCGGCTGCGCGGCCTCGTTCCTCCCGCGCGGTGGCGACATGCTCACTCAGTTCCACGTTCGCGGGCGTCCCGGCGAAGGGGCAGCCGGCGATCTCCTGAGCGACGCGGTCGATCGTGCGAGGGATGCCGGTGACCCGGTCGACAGCGCGCACGTCGCGATGATCGGGGGACGCGACGTCGCGGTGATGGTGCAGACGACGGCGGACGGGCTGCGGGTCGCGACCTACCTCGTCCCGATCCCCGCTGTCGCCACGCACGACGGTGCTGCGATCGGTGTCGTAGACATCGGGTCGCTCGTCGGCGCGTGGCACGACGACGTCGTGGCGCGCATCATCGGTTCGCTCCTGGCCGGCACCGGGGCCACGGATGTCGGAGGCGATTCGTAGACTGAGCCGGTGGCACCGACACCGGAAACCGATCTGACCCTCGCGCAGGCGCACGACGAGGCCGAGCGCCTCACGGAACAGATCGTCGGCGCCCGTGACGCGTACTACGGCCGCGACGCCGAAATCGTCGACGATGCCACCTACGACGGGTGGATGCGCCGCCTGGAGCACCTCGAGGCGCTCTACCCCGAGCTGCAGGGGCAGGACTCGCCGACCCTGAGCGTCGGCGCGGCGGAGTCGACGATGTTCGCTCCCGTCGAGCATGCCGAGCGCATGCTGAGTCTCGACAACGTGTTCTCACCCGACGAACTCCGGGATTGGTGCCTGAAGACGCAGAACGCGGCGGGCCGGTCCGTCCGATGGCTGCTCGAGCTCAAGATCGATGGGCTCGCGATCAGCCTCAGGTACGAGCGGGGTGTGCTCGTCTCCGCCGCGACGCGCGGTGACGGACGGGTCGGCGAGGACGTGACGGTCAACGCCGTCCGTGTCGCGGGGATCCCCACGCGACTCGCGGGCGAGGGGCATCCGGACGTCGTCGAAGTCCGCGGCGAGGTCTACATTCCGGTCGTGGCATTCGACGATCTCAACCGCCTGCAGGCGCGCATGCGCGAGCGCGTCGTCGCCGACATGCGTGCGCGCGGCGTCGATGAAGAGCGGTCCGAGCGCAGTGCTGCGCGGCGGTTCCCCGCGTTCGCGAATCCGCGCAATGCCGCGAGCGGTGGGCTTCGCCAGCAGCTCGACAAGAAGGCGGGGCTCGAGCTCGAAGCGGGGCAGGCCCGACTCGATTCGCTGCGGCTGCTCGTGCACGGGATCGGAGCGTGGCCCGCGCCACCCGTGGACGCGCAGAGCGAGGTCTACGAGCTGCTGGCGACGTGGGGCCTCCCCACGAGCCCGTACTTCCGTACGTCGGACGAGGTGGACGGCGTGCTCGCGTACGTCGCGCACTACGGTGAGCACCGTCACGACGTCGAGCACGAGATCGACGGGGTCGTCGTGAAGGTCGACGATCTCGCCCTGCACGACGAGCTCGGCGCCACGAGCCGCGCGCCGCGCTGGGCGATCGCGTACAAATACCCGCCCGAGCAGGTCAACACGAAGCTCCTCGACATCGTCGTCTCCGTCGGGCGCACGGGGAGGGCCACGCCGTTCGCCGTCATGGAGCCCGCGCTCGTCGCCGGCTCCGTCGTCCGGCAGGCGACGCTGCACAATCAGGACGTCGTGAAGGCGAAGGGGGTCCTGATCGGCGACACGGTCGTGCTGCGGAAGGCCGGCGACGTCATCCCCGAGGTCCTCGGCCCGGTCGTCGAGCTGCGCGACGGCACGGAGCGCGCCTTCGTCATGCCTGCCGACTGCCCGTCCTGCGGCACGCCCCTCGCGCCCTCGAAAGAGGGCGACATCGATCTGCGCTGCCCGAACACGCGCTCCTGCCCGGCGCAGGTGCGCGGGCGTGTCGAGCACATCGGCTCGCGCGGCGCCCTCGACATCGAGGCGCTGGGAGAGGTCACCGCCGCCGCGCTGACGCAGCCCACCGTGCCGAGAGAGCCGCCGCTGGAGACCGAAGCGGGGCTGTTCGATCTCACGCTCGATGAGCTCGTCCCGATCGAGGTGGTCGTCCGCGACGCCGAGACCGGCGAGGAGAAGATCGACGAGAAGACCGGGATGCCGGTGCGACGCGCGCCTTTCCGGCGGAACCCCTCGCCGGCCGAGAAGAAGGACGGTCTCACCGGACCGCAGCCGTCGGCGCAGGCGCTGACGCTTCTCGCCGAGCTCGAGAAGGCGAAGACGAAAGACCTCTGGCGCTTCCTGGTGGCTCTGAACATCCGTCATGTCGGGCCGGTGGCGGCGCGCGCTCTTGCGCAGTGGTTCGGTTCCGTCGCCGCGATCCGTGCGGCGAGCCGCGACGAGCTCGCGGCGGTCGAAGGGGTCGGCGGGATCATCGCGGACTCGCTTCTGGAGTGGTTCGAGGTGCCGTGGCACCGCGACATCGTGGAGCGGTGGTCCGCCGCGGGGGCTCGGCTCGAGATCCCGGGGCACCCCGGGCCCGGCGCCGCCGTCGCCGCCGGCGGTGTGCTCGAGGGCGTCACCGTCGTCGCGACCGGCTCGCTGGAGGGCTACACCCGCGAGGGTGCGCAGGAGGCGATCCTCGCCGCGGGCGGCAAAGCCGCCTCGAGCGTCTCGAAGAAGACCGACTTCGTCGCGTCGGGGCCGGGAGCGGGCTCGAAGCTCGCGAAGGCCGAAGACCTCGGCATCCGCATCATCGACGCGGCGCAGTTCCGCATCCTCGTCGAGCAGGGGCCCGCCGCCCTCGATGCGCTCGATCCCGACGCGGGATGAGCATCGGGCCTGCTCGCGTGCCTCAGCCTTCCGGCTGCGTGAGCGCGAGGAGCGATTCGCGCACCTGACGACGCAGCACCTTGCCGATGAGCGACGTCGGCAGCTGGTCCACGACGTAGATCCGGCGCGGCACCTTGTAGGGCGTCAGGATGCTGCGGGCGAACTCGCGGATCGCCTCCACGTCGACGTCGGCTGCCCCGTCGAGCACGACGGCAGCGACGACCTCTTCGCCCGAGTGCTCGCTCGGGAGACCCACGACGGCGGCGTCCACCACGTGCGGGTACTGCCGCAGCGCGTTCTCGACCTCGGTGGGAGCCACATTGAACCCGCCCGTGATGATCAGCTCCTTGATGCGATCCACGATGCGCACGAAGCCGTCGTCGTCGATCTGCACGATGTCGCCCGTGCGGAACCAGCCGTCGACGAGCACCTCCTCGGTCGCCTCGGGCTTGCCGTAGTACCCCTGGAACACCTGAGGCCCGCGCACGAGCAGTTCGCCGCGCTCGCCCGCGGGCACGTCCCGCGTGGGATCGTCGGGATCGACGACGCGGCACTCCGTGCCGGGCAGCGGCAGACCCACGGTGCCGGGCCGACGGTTCGGAGCGACGGGGTTCGCCATGAGCACGGGGGAGCACTCGGAGAGTCCGTAGCCCTCCACGAGATAGCCGCCGGTCGCCTCCTCGAACGGCACGACGAGCTCGTGCGGCAGGGCCATCGCGCCCGAGATCGCCACTTCCGTGCCCGCGAGCGACACGCCCTCCGCCTGCGCCGCCTTCAGGAGCCGGTCCGCGATCGGCGGGACGAGCGGCAGGAACGTCGCGGGATGCTTCTTGGTGACCTCGAGCACCATCGCCGGTTCGAAGCGGGGGAAGAGCACGAGCCGCGCTCCCATCGACATCGCGAAGGTGAGGCACAGCGTGAGGCCGTATGCATGGAACATCGGCAGCACGGCATAGACGACGCACCCCTCGCCGCGGTGGATCGACGGCACCCAGGCCTGCGCCTGCCGCGCGTTGGCGAGGAGGTTCCGGTGCGTCAGCACCGCGCCCTTGGGCGTCCCGGTCGTTCCGCTGGTGTACTGGATGATCGCGATGTCGTCGGTGGCGGGCCCGGGGAAGGATGCCGGCAGCGCCGGGACCTCCAAGAGCTTCTCCCACGGGGTGGCTCCGCTCGTCCGCGTGGTGAGCGCATCGCGGGACTCGCGCGCCTTCGCGATCGGGAGGTGCAGCGCGAGACGCAAGGACAACGGCATGGCACGGGTCACGTCGACGCTGATGAGGTTCTCCACGGCCAGGTCCGCGGGGAATTCCTGCACGGTCGCGACGACCTTGCTCCACACGATCGCCGTCCTCGCACCGTGGTCCTCGAACTGCTTGCGCAGCTCCCGCGGGGTGTAGAGAGGATTGTGCTCCACGGCGATGGCCCCGAGCCGCAGGATCGCGTAGAACGCGATGATGTGCTGCGGGCAGTTGGGCAGCACGATCGCGACGGTGTCGCCCTTCCCGACCCCGAGGGCCTTGAGTGCTGCCGCCGCGTGCTCCACGGCATCCAGCAGCTGCCGATACGTCGTCTCGCGGCCGAAGAACTGGAGCGCGGGCGCGTCGGGGTAATCGCGCGCCGATGCGGCGACGATGTCGAGGAGCGAGCCGGACACCTCCGGGAGATCCGCGGGCACCCCGTCGGCGTAGCTGCGGATCCAGGGGCGGGGCGGGTCATACGTGCTCACGCGTGTCAGCCTAGCCGTGGGGTGCGGGCCGGTGCGGGCCTGCGCGGGTGGGCGCGGAGCGCCCAACTAGACTGTCGTGGTGTCTGAAATCACCCCTGATCTCGTCCGCCATCTCGGCGTGCTGGCCCGCATCCAGCTCGACGATCACGAAGTGGAGCGCCTGACCGGCCAGCTCTCCGCGATCGTCGACAACATCGCGAAGGTGTCGGAGGTCGCGACCCCCGACGTGCCCGCGACGAGCCACCCGATCCCGCTCGAGAACGTCTTCCGCCCCGACGTCGTCGGCGGCATGCTGACCGTCGAGCAGGTGCTCCAGAACGCACCGGATGCCACGCAGGACCGCTTCAAGGTCACCGCGATCCTCGGGGAGGAGCAGTGAGCGAGATCATCCGACTCACGGCCGCCGAGCTCGCGGCGTCACTCGCCGCCGGCGAGGTCTCGTCCGTCGAAGCGACACAGGCGCACCTCGACCGCATCGCCGCCGTCGACGGGGACGTGCACGCGTTCCTGCACGTGAGCGATCACGCGCTCGACGTCGCGGAGGACATCGACCGCCGCCGTGCCGCGGGCGAGCAGCTCGGCCCGCTTGCGGGTGTTCCCCTCGCGATCAAGGACGTCCTCGTCACGACCGACATGCCGTCCACCAGCGGCTCGAAGATCCTCGAGGGCTTCCTCTCGCCCTACGACGCGACGGTCGTCGCGCGGTCCCGGGCAGCGGGTCTCGTGCCACTCGGCAAGACCAATATGGACGAGTTCGCGATGGGGTCGTCGACCGAGCACTCGGCGTACGGCCCGACCCGCAACCCGTGGGATCTCGACCGGATCCCGGGTGGTTCGGGCGGTGGCTCGGCCGCGGCCGTCGCGGCCTTCGAGGCCCCGATCGCGCTCGGCTCCGACACGGGCGGCTCGATCCGCCAGCCCGCGCACGTGACGGGCACTGTCGGCATGAAGCCCACGTACGGGGGCGTCAGCCGATTCGGCGCGATCGCGCTGGCCTCGTCGCTCGACCAGGTCGGCCCCGTCTCGCGGACCGTCCTCGACTCGGCGCTCCTGCACGACGTCATCGGCGGCCACGACATCAACGACGCGACATCCCTCGAAGATGCCTGGCCCTCCTTCGCCGCCGCGGCGCGCGAAGGCGCGACCGGCGCGGTGCTGAAGGGCCTGAAGGTCGGCGTGATCCGGGAGCTCCCCGACTCCGGGTTCCAGGCGGGCGTCTCCGCGTCGTTCCGTGCCTCGCTCGCTCTCCTCGAGGCGCACGGCGCCGAGATCGTCGAGGTCAGTGCACCGCACTTCGAGTACGGCGTCGCGGCGTACTACCTCATCCTCCCCGCGGAGGCGTCGAGCAACCTCGCCAAGTTCGACTCGGTCCGCTTCGGGCTGCGCGTGGACGTTCCCGGCGGCACGGTCGTGGACGTCATGGCCCGCTCGCGCGACGTCGGCTTCGGCGACGAGGTCAAGCGCCGCATCATCCTCGGTACGTACGCGCTGTCGGCGGGGTATTACGACGCCTACTACGGCAGCGCGCAGAAGGTGCGCACGCTCATCCAGCGTGACTTCGACGCGGCGTTCGCCGACGTCGACGTCATCGCGACCCCGTCCGCGCCGACGACGGCGTTCCGGCTCGGGGAGAAGATCGACGACCCGCTGCAGATGTACCTCAACGACGTCACCACGATCCCGGTGAACCTCGCCGGGGTGCCGGGCATCTCGATTCCGTCGGGTCTCGCCGAGGAGGACGGACTCCCGGTCGGCATCCAGTTCATCGCGCCGGCGCGCGAGGACGCGCGTCTCTACCGGGTGGGGGCAGCGCTCGAAGCGCTTCTCGTCGACTCGTGGGGCGGGCCGTTGCTGGATCGCGCACCCGCTCTTCGACACGCGCAGGGACCGGACGGAGGGAACCGCTGATGGCGAAGGCCGCACTCATGGATTTCGATGAGGCGCTCGAGCGCTTCGAGCCGGTGCTCGGCTTCGAAGTGCACGTCGAGCTCAACACCGAGACGAAGATGTTCTCCGCCGCGGCGAACCCGGCGCACGAGCGCAATCACGGTGCCGCGCCGAACACGCTCGTCGCGCCCGTCGACATGGGGCTGCCCGGGTCGCTGCCGGTCGTGAACGAGACAGCCGTGCGCTACTCGATCTCGCTCGGGCTCGCGCTCGGCTGCTCGATCGCGCCGTCGAGCCGATTCGCGCGGAAGAACTACTTCTACCCCGACCTCGGCAAGAACTACCAGATCAGTCAGTACGACGAGCCCATCGCCTTCGAGGGCCAGGTCGAGGTGGAGCTCGCCGACGGGACGACGTTCGAGATCCCCATCGAGCGCGCGCACATGGAAGAGGATGCCGGCAAGCTCACCCATATGGGTGGGGCAACGGGCCGGATCCAGGGCGCGGAGTACTCGCTCGTCGACTACAACCGCGCCGGGGTGCCGCTCGTCGAGATCGTGACGAAGCCCATCTTCGGCGCGGAGAAGCGCGCTCCGGAGCTCGCTGCCGCCTACGTGCGGGCGATCCGCGACATCGTCATCGGACTCGGGATCTCCGAGGCGCGCATGGAGCGCGGCAACCTCCGGTGCGATGCGAACGTGTCGCTCCGCCCGCGCGGCCAGGAGAAGCTCGGCACGCGCACCGAGACCAAGAACGTGAACTCGATGCGCTCGGTCGAGCGCGCCGTGCGCTACGAGATCCAGCGGCAGGCGGCGATCCTCGCCGAGGGCGGATCGATCACGCAGGAGACGCGCCACTGGCACGAGGACACCGGCACGACGTCGCCGGGGCGCCCCAAGTCGGATGCCGATGACTACCGCTACTTCCCGGAGCCCGACCTCCTGCCGGTCGCACCGCCCCTCGCACTCATCGAAAGCCTGCGGGAGGCGCTGCCGGAGCCGCCCGCGGTGCGCCGCCGTCGTCTCAAGGCGGACTGGGGTTTCGCGGACATCGATTTCCAGGGCGTCGTCAACGCGGGCCTTCTGAACGAGGTCGAGGCGACCGTCGCGGCGGGCGCGTCGCCGGCGTCGGCGCGCAAGTGGTGGATGAGCGAGATCTCGCGCATCGCGAACGCAGACGGCGTCGAGGCGTCCTCACTCGTGTCGCCGGCATCCGTCGCAGATCTGCAGCGGCTCGTCGACGCGGGAACGCTCACCGACAAGCTCGCGCGCCAGGTGCTCGAGGGTGTCATCGCCGGTGAGGGCACGCCGCAGGAGGTCGTCGACGCGCGCGGGCTCGCGGTGGTCTCCGACGACGATGCGCTCATCGCCGCGATCGACGACGCGCTGGCCGCTCAACCCGACGTCCTCGCCAAGATCCGTGACGGGAAGGTGCAAGCCGCCGGCGCCGTCATCGGCGCGGTCATGAAGGCGATGCGCGGTCAGGCGGATGCCGCGCGCGTCCGCGAGCTCGTGCTGGAGCGCGCCGCCCAGTAGTCTCGTGCGTCCTCCCTCGCGCCCGTGTCGGTGGCGTGGGGGAGGATGGACGCATGGGGCGGGGCGACGGCAGCGGGCGGCGGGTGTCGTCGCCGGACGCCGACGACACGGGGACGCGCATCCTGCACGTCGACATGGATGCCTTCTACGCGTCGGTCGAAGTGCTCGACGACCCGTCGCTCGCCGGCAAGGCGGTCATCGTCGGCGGGATGGAGGGACGAGGCGTCGTCTCCAGTGCGACCTACGAGGCGCGCCGGTACGGGGTGCGTTCGGCGATGAACGTCGCGCAGGCGCTGCGACTGTGCCCGCAGGCGATCGTCGTTCCGCCGCACTTCGAACGGTACAGCGCGCTCTCGCGCCAGGTGATGGGCATGTTCCACGACATCACCCCGCTCGTGGAGCCGCTGTCGATCGATGAGGCGTTCCTCGACGTGTCCGGCGCGGGCCGCCTGTGGGGATCGCCCGGACGGATCGCGAGGCTTCTGCGAGAACGCGTGCGGGCCGAGACCGGGCTCGTCTGCAGCGTCGGCGTCGCCGCAACGAAGCACGTCGCGAAGATCGCCTCGACGCTTTCGAAACCCGACGGACTCCTCATCGTGAGCGAGGCGGAGACGCGCGCGTTCCTCGCCGCTCTCCCCGTGCGCGCACTGTGGGGGATCGGGCCGAAGGCGGCGGAGGCGCTGGAAGGCCGCGGCATCCGGCTCGTTGCCGACATCCTCGCCGCCCCGCGCCCCGTCATCGAGCGCGCGCTCGGACGCGCGGGCGGGGCGCGTATCTGGCAGCTCGCGCAGGGGATCGATCCGCGTGACGTCGAGACGGAGCGGACCGAGAAGAGCATCGGACACGAGGAGACGTTCCTCGAGGACATCTCCGAACGCGCGGCGCTTCGCAGTGAGCTGCGCCGCCTCGCCGACCGAGTTGCCGCTCGGCTGCGCTCGGGCGGCTGGGAGGCCGCGGGCATTGCACTGAAGCTTCGCTACGCTGACTTCACGACGCTCTCGCGGTCGACGACGCTGGCGGATCCGACGGATGTCGGTCAGCGGATCGGCGAGACGGCGATCGCACTCTTCGACGAGCTCGACCTCGTGCAGCCGGTACGTCTGATCGGCGTGCGGGCGGAGCGCCTGAAGCCGAGCGGTGCCGGTGTGCTCGCCCTCTGGGACGACGACGCGGACTGGCGCCGGGTCGACGCCGCGCTCGACGGCGCCCGCGACAGGTTCGGCGCCGGCGCCGTGGGACGGGCGAGCGTGCTCGGCCCGCGACGGGACGTGAACGCCTTGCCGACCAACCCCCGACCCCCCGCGCTCCCGAGCCAAGAACCGCCGTCGCGGTAGCGAGGCGCAGCGGCTACGGTGGAGGCATGCCCAATCTCGCACTCGAACTCGGCAAGCAGACCGCATCGCTCGGCGTGACGAGCGTGTACGGGGAACAGCAGGACGTCGACGGCGTGCGGCTCGTCCCGGTCGCGCTCACGTGGTCGGGGTTCGGCGCGGGTGAGGATCCCACCGGTGGCAGCGGGGGCGGCGGAGGCGGCGTCGCCATTCCGGTCGGCGCATATATCCGCACGGGCGATGGTGTGCGGTTCGAGCCGAACCTCGTGTCTCTTCTCGCTGTCGGGATTCCGTTCGTGTGGGTCGCCGGTCGCGCGCTCAGCCGCGTCATCCGTGCCCTCAAGCGCTGACGACTTCGACGCCGCGCTCGAACGGGCGGCGGCAGACGTGTGGGATGCCGTCCGGAGCCTGCACGACGGAGCACGCGTGATCGTCCTCATCGACGGGCGGTCGGGTGCCGGCAAGACCACGCTCGCCTCCCTTCTGCGCGAGCGCTGGCCGGGCGGCGTCCAGGTCGTCGCGTTGGACGACATCTACCCGGGCTGGGATGGGCTCGCCGCGGGAGCGGAAACGCTCACCTCCGCCATTCTCGACCCGCTCTCCGCCGGTCGCGACGCGCACTGGCGGCGGTGGGACTGGGCGGCGAGCGCACCGGGTGCGTGGATGACGACGCGCGCGGACCTGCCCCTGATCGCCGAAGGGTGCGGGGCGATCACCGCCGCATCTGCGGCGCGTGCATCGATCAGTGTCTGGCTGGAGTCGCCGCAGGACGCGCGGCGCACGCGCGCCCTGGCGCGCGACGGAGAGGCCTATCGGCCGCACTGGGATCGCTGGGCCGCGCAGGAGGCACGCCACCTCGCGGATGACGATCCACGCTCTCACGCGACGATCGTCGTCGATGTGCCTTGACCGTGCGGGCAGGGAAGGCGTGAGGGGTCAGCTGTCGATCGCGTCGAGCAGCCCCTCGAGCCGGTAGCCGAGCCAGTTGTAGACGCCGAAGCGAGGGTGGCGGAGATCCTCGGCGTCATCCGAGATCCCG
This sequence comes from Microbacterium sp., assembly GCF_017305435.1. Lineage (GTDB taxonomy): Bacteria > Actinomycetota > Actinomycetes > Actinomycetales > Microbacteriaceae > Microbacterium. Next base: position 526,177 of record NZ_JAFKIP010000002.1, read on the forward strand.
AGGCGTGTCGCGAGCACGAGTCGGATGGCCGTGAGAGTGCGCATCCATGCGGAGACCGCGTCGCCGTCGAGGTGCAGCGACCGCATCTCTGCGCTCTCGGCATCCGTGAGCATCTCTGGATCGACCGCGAAGCCCGCGTGCGCGAGGGAGTGAGCGACGAGGTCGGCGTCGGCGCGACGACGCTGAAGCAGATCGGACTCGGTGTAGCGACGGAACTCCGCGGCGGCATCGGGATCCTCGCGATAGGCGTCGGGGACGAGACGCGCGATCGCGGGGTCGTCCTGCACGGCGCCGTCGCCGGCATCCGCCAGCACCTCGAGGAACTGTGCCACGAGATCGGCGAGGTGCGCGCCTTCGAGCACGGAGAGCTCCATCACCAGGGTGTTCATGCGCCGCCCTCGCGCACCGTCGCCCACAGACCGTAGTCGTGCATGGCCTGCACATGGAGTTCCATCTGCTCGCGCGCGCCCTCCGCCACGACGGCGTGTCCATCATGGTGGACGGCGAGCATCAACTGTTCCGCTCGTTCGCGCGAGAACCCGAAATAGGTGCGGAACACGTGACTCACGTAGCTCATGAGGTTCACGGGGTCATTCCAGACGACGGTCTGCCACGGGCCCGATGTCGCTGCGGCCTCGTCGAGCACCAGGTCTTCGAGGGGGAGTGCGGATGCCACGGCATCCATCATGCCCACCCCAGCTCGTGCAGGCGTGCGTCGTCGATCCCGTAGAAGTGCGCGATCTCGTGGACGAGCGTCGTGTGCACCTCGTCGCGCAGCTCGTCCACGTCTTCACAGGCGTGCAGATGCGGCTCACGGTAGACGATGATGCGGTCGGGCAGTTCGCCGACGCCGTAGCGGTCTCGCTCCGTGAGGGCCAGGCCGTCGTAGAGGCCGAGGACATCGAGTGAGCCGTCTTCGGGGCGGTCCTCGACGACGAAGACGACGTTGTCGAGGCCGTCGATCATCTCGTCCGGCAGCAGGTCGAGCTCCTCGGTGACGAGCGCATCGAAGGCGTCGGCATCCATCTCGATCATCCGGGTCTCCCGTCGGGGGAGGAAGTGGGGTGGCTAACGGGGCTTGAACCCGCGACCCCCGCGACCACAACGCGGTGCTCTACCAACTGAGCTATAGCCACCATGCGCCTGTTTCCAGGCAACCAGACGATTGTATTACACGCTCGGGGCGTACGTTGACACCGCGGCAGCTGCGGCGGTGCGAGCCTGGTCCGTCGAGGGCCCCGGCGCCGCGACGAAGACCGCTTCGCGGTAGTAGGCGAGTTCGCGGATCGATTCTCGGATGTCGGCCAGGGCGCGGTGGCCGCCGTCCTTCGCGGGGGCGTTGAAGTAGGCGCGGGGGTACCACCGGCGGGAGAGCTCCTTGATGCTCGAGACATCGACGTTGCGGTAGTGGAGCCAGCGATCCACGCGCGGCATGAAGCGCGCGAGGAACATCCGATCGGTGCCGATCGTGTTGCCCGCGAGCGGCGCCTTGCCCTCGGGCACGAAGCGCTGGATGTACTCGAGCGCCTCGAACTCCGCTTCGGCCAGGCTCACCCCGTCCGGGATCTCATCGATCAGTCCGGAGGCCTCATGCATCTTCGTGACGAAGTCGTTCATGTGCTCGAGGGCGGAGTCGTCCGGCTTGATCACGATCTGAAAGCCCGGGTCGAGGACGTTGAGCTCGAAGTCCGTGATCACGATCGCGATCTCGACGAGCTCGTCGACCTCGAGGTCGAGCCCGGTCATCTCGCAGTCGATCCAGACGAGGCGGTCGTTCTCCGCGGCATTCACCATGGCACTCATCCTAACGAGGGGTCCCGACGGGGCAGTTGGCGCCCGCTACGCTTATGGGGCGCCTCCGTAGCTCAGTGGAAGAGCGACGGCCTTCTAATCCGTTGGTCGCAGGTTCGAATCCTGCCGGGGGCACGACCGTTCGCCGTGGCATCCCGGCTCTTCCGCCCGCGCACGCGCAGGCGTAGCGTCGTGGGCGACGAGAGGAGTCATCGTGAGCACCACTTCGTCCACCCTGTGGGTCGCCTACGGCGCCGAAGGCAATGTCGTCGGCACGATCCGTCGCGAGGAAGACGGCTATATCGCCACCATCGCCGGCGCCGACGCGAGTCTCGGCACCTATCCGACGATGGAGATCGCCAAGAGCGCACTGCACGGTCATCTGCCGCCGGGTTCGGACTGGCCGCGCTTCCAGGAGCACTGAGCGCGCAGCGGCTCGGGTCGGCGACCGCGGTCAGGTCGCCGACGCCTGGGCGTGCGTGCGGGCAATCGCTTCGCGGCGACGCCGACGGTCGAACAGCGGCAGAGTGCGGTGCACGAGCGGCCCGATGCCCGCGGCGAAGAGGATCGTGCCGAGGCCGACCGTGCCCCCCAGGAGCCATCCGGCTGCCAGGACGGATGCCTCGACGCACAGTCGCGCGGCCCAGACCGGCCACCCGAAGCGTGCGTTGAGGCCCGTCATGAGGCCATCCCTCGGGCCGGGGCCGAACCGCGCGCCGATGTAGAGCCCCGACGCGATCGCCACGAGGAGCATTCCGCCGACGAAGACGAGCAGCTGGACGAGGAAGCCGCTTGCGGGCGGGACGAGGGCGAGGGTGGCTTGCATGCTCGTGCCGACGAGGAGGATGTTCGCCACGGTCCCGATACCTGGGCGCTGACGCAGCGGGATCCACAGCAACAGCACGAGGAAGCCGACGATGTTCGTGATCCAGCCGATCCCGATGCCGGTCTGCCGCGAAAGACCCTGCGCGAACACGGTCCACGGGTCGAGACCGATCCCGGCGCGCACCATGATCGCGCAGCCGGCGCCGTAGAGCACGAGTCCGACGAGCAATTGAGTGATGCGAAGCGCCATGCAGGAACGATAACGCGAGATTGGACTGACGACGCCAGTCCAATTGGACTATCGTGGCCGCGTGGATTCCCGAATCAGCGCTCGTGCCCTCGCTGCCGCGCTCGGCGGCTGGCGCACCCGCGAACCGGCGTACGAAGCCCTCGCCGACGGCATCCGACTGTTGTGTCTGGACGGCCGTATCGCCGCGCGCACAGCGTTGCCGGCGGAGCGGGAGCTCGCCGCCGCACTGGGTCTCAGCCGCAGCACCGTCGCGGCCGCCTACGGCAGTCTGCGCGGCAGCGCGCACATCGCGAGCGTGCGGGGTTCGGGGAGCATGACGCTGGCGGTGCGCGGCCGAGAGCCGGGTCGTGTCGTCGTGAGCGCCGACGCCATCGATCTGCAGCAGGCGAGCCCGGCGGCCTGGCCGGGGCTGGCGGGGATCATGAGCGAGGTGGCGGCGGATGCCGCCTCGCTCGTCTCCCGCGCGGGGTACGAGGTGCGTGGGTCGCTCGCGCTGCGTGAGGCCGTCGCCGCGCGCTATTCGGCATCGGGCGTCCCGACGGATCCCGACGAGGTGATGGTCACCACGGGCGCGCAGTCGGCCATCCATCTGCTCGCTCAGACGCTCCTGCGGCGCGGTGACCGTGCGCTCATCGAGACCCCGACCTACCCGCACGCGGCGGAGGCCCTGCGCGGTGCGGGGGCGCGACTGGTGGGCGTGCCGGTCTCGACGACTGACGGGTGGGATCTCGATCGGGCGGAGCAGGTCTTCGCGCGGACGACGCCTCGTCTTGCTTACCTCATGCCGCGGTTCCAGAATCCGACGGGTCGCAGCATGGACGACGCGGAGGAGCGTGTGCACGCGGCGGCAGCGGCGCGCGCCGGGAGCGTGCTGATCGTCGACGAGACCACGGCGGATCTCGCGATCGACGGGGCTTCCCCGGGACTCAGCTTCGCCGACGTCCCCGTCGTCCGCATCGGTTCGCTCGGGAAGACGGTGTGGGGTGGCCTGCGGATCGGCTGGGTGCGGGCCGACCGCGACCTCATCTCGGTCCTCGTCGCGTCGCGGCCGCCGCGAGACCTCGGCACGCCGGAGTTCGAGCAGGCGGTCGCCGCCCGCGTCCTGCAGAGGATGCCGGATGTGCTCGCGCAGCGCGCGCTGCTGCTGCGCGAGGGGCGAGACGCCGTGGTCCAAGCACTCCGGGAGCGTCTACCGCGGTGGCGCGTTCCTCCTGTCGCAGGCGGCGTTGCCCTGTGGGTAGAACTCGATGCGCCCCTCAGTTCCGGTCTCGTGCTCGCGGCGCGGCACGAGGGCGTGTATCTGTCGGCGGGCTCCCGCTTCGCCGTCGATGGCGGGCACGACCGCCACCTTCGGATGCCGTTCACCGCGCCGATCCCCGACTTGCGTCGAGCCGTGGACGTCCTCGCCGATGTGTGGCCGGGGGTACGTTCGGCGGCCCCCGTCGCCGTCGGCGACTATCTCGAAGCCCTGGTCTGACCGGGGCACCGGCGCGGCGCGTTCTCAGCGGAGGTAGCGCAGGCATTCCACGGCTTCGCGCGCCGTCCAGAACGCACCGAGTTCGCGCATGCGTGCTGCCGCGAGATCGAATCGCTCGGCGTGGAACCGTGTTCCACGTGGCGCGTCCTCGGCCCGTACATGGCCGAGGACACGTCCCGCGCGGTCGAGCACCCGCCAGCGTCGCGGGGACACGCGCCGCAGAACCACCCCGCGCGCTCCAGATGCGATCTCCGATTCGATGAAGGACATCTCCCACCTCCTTTCCTCGAACATAACTCCGACCTGCGACATCGCTGCGGGCGCGTCTGGACCGCCTGTCGATGCCATCGACTTCTCCACAGGGACGCGATTCGCCGATCTGTCCACAGATGCCGTCCCCGGAGCTCCGCGCGCCTTCTTCGCCCGCGAAGCTGGGCGTGCTCCGGCATCCGGAACAGGGCACACGGGTGCCGGAGCGGCCGCCCTGACGGAGGTGCGGTCACCGATACGAAAGGAATGAAGCAATGACGGACACCATCTCCATCACGGGGAATCTGACATCGGCGCCCGAGCGGATCGAGGTCGCCGGCGGGGTGACCATGGTGAGGTTCGGACTCGCGAGCACGGAACGCCGACTCGACGGCGGCGTGTGGACCGACGTGCACACGAACTACTACAACGTCGCCGTGTTCCGGAAACTCGCCGAGCATGCCTATCGGTCGCTCGAACGCGGGCAGCGCGTCATCGTGGTCGGCAAGCTGAAAGTTCGCCCGTGGGAGTCCAACGGGCGCACGGGCACGAGCATGGACCTCGAGGCGTCGAGCCTCGGCCCCGATCTGATGTTCGGCGTCGCCACTTTCACCAAGACGACGCGACTCGCCGGGCAGGGTGAGGCACCCGCGCCGGAGCCGGAGCCGGAGCCGGAGCCCTCGTGGGCCGCTCCGGGCGCCGCGGACGCAGTTCTCGGTCGGGAGGCGTCGGACTCGCCGTCCGCGGAACGCGGGACGACGACCGTGCACGCGCAGCAGGACGAGGGGAGTGCGGGCGCGAGCTCGGAAGCCTCGGGCGGCGAGCTGGTCGGCGCCGCCGGCTGGGGTGCGCCTGCCGATGCGGAGCAGACGCCCTTCTGACGCCCGCGCGACCATCACGCGACGTCCGGCGACGCCGAGGGCACGTCGCCGCGCCGTCTAGACTCGATGCGTGCGCCGATCCGCTTCCGCCCCGCTCCGGCTCGTCGTCCCCTCCGCACTCGTCGCGGCCGCGCTGCTCCTCGCAGGCTGCACGCCGACCCCGGAGCCGACGCCGTCCGCGTCGAGCCCGTCGGCAACCCCGACCCCGTCGCCCACGCCCACAGGACCGGTGTTCGTCCCCGAGGGCAGCGCGGCACAGAACCTGCCGATCTTCGCGGCGGTGGTGAATCAGATCGCCGCGACGGACGCGCGGTTCCAAGGGCGCGCCTACATCGATGCGCTCGTCGCCGTCGGATTCCCGAAGAGCGAGATGGAAGTCACCAACGATCTGACGACGGTCGGCAATCCTGCCGACTCGATCCAGTTCTCCGTACGGTGGGCGGGGGAGTGCCTGGTGGGGCAGGTGGGTCCGTCGACGCCGGCCCCGACGGCGGTCGTCCTCCCTCTGCTGCCCGGGGGCACCTGCCTCGTGGGCCAGACGAGGCTCATCGACTGGTGATCACGCGGGGCACCGCCGCGTAGACTTGGCCCGTTATGGCCGAATACATCTACTCCATGGTCCGTGCCCGCAAAGCGGTGGGCGAGAAGCTGATCCTCGACGACGTGACGATGTCGTTCCTGCCGGGGGCGAAGATCGGCATGGTCGGCCCGAACGGGGCCGGAAAGTCCACGATCTTGAAGATCATGGCGGGCCTCGACACTCCGTCCAATGGCGAGGCCAAGCTCACGCCCGGCTTCACCGTCGGCATCCTCATGCAGGAGCCCGAGCTCGACGAATCCAAGACGGTGCTCGAGAACGTCCAGGAGGGCGTCGCCATCAAGGCGAAGCTCGACCGCTTCAACGAGATCTCGGCGCTCATGGCGGATCCCGACGCGGACTTCGACGCACTGCTGGCCGAGATGGGCACGCTGCAGGAGGAGATCGATGCGGCGGACGGTTGGGACCTCGATTCGCAGCTCGAGCAGGCCATGGATGCCCTGCGTACCCCGCCCGGCGACGAACCCGTCACGAAGCTCTCCGGTGGCGAGCGGCGCCGCGTCGCGCTGGCGAAGCTCCTGCTGCAGAAGCCTGACCTCCTCCTCCTCGACGAGCCCACCAACCACCTCGACGCGGAGAGCGTCCTGTGGCTCGAGCAGCACCTGCAGTCGTACAAGGGCGCGGTGATCGCGATCACCCACGACCGGTACTTCCTCGACAACGTGGCGGAGTGGATCGCCGAGGTCGACCGCGGCCGGCTGATCGGCTATGAGGGCAACTACTCGACCTACCTCGAGAAGAAGGCGGAGCGCCTCGACATCCAGGGCAAGAAGGACGCGAAGCTCGCCAAGCGTCTGAAGGACGAGCTGGACTGGGTGCGGTCCTCGGCCAAGGGCCGTCAGACGAAGTCGAAGGCGCGACTGCAGCGCTACGAGGAGATGGCCGCCGAGGCCGAGCGCACGCGCAAGCTCGACTTCGAGGAGATCCAGATCCCGGCGGGCCCGCGCCTGGGCAGCGTCGTGATCGAGGCCAAGAAGCTGCACAAGGGCTTCGGCGACCGCACGCTGATCGATGGACTGAGCTTCAGCCTCCCGCCCAACGGCATCGTCGGCGTCATCGGCCCGAACGGTGTCGGCAAGACGACGCTGTTCAAGACGATCGTCGGCCTCGAGCCGCTCGACGGCGGCGACCTCAAGATCGGCGAGACCGTCAAGATCAGCTACGTCGATCAGAGCCGCGCCAACATCGACCCGCAGAAGACGCTCTGGGAGGTCGTCTCCGACGGTCTCGACATCATCACGGTCGGAAAGACCGAGATCCCCTCGCGCGCCTACGTCTCCAAGTTCGGCTTCAAGGGCCCCGACCAGCAGAAGAAGGCGGGCGTCCTCTCCGGAGGTGAACGCAATCGCCTGAACCTCGCGCTGACCCTCAAGGAGGGCGGAAACCTCCTCCTCCTCGACGAGCCGACGAACGACCTCGACGTCGAAACGCTCTCCTCGCTCGAGAACGCCCTCCTGGAGTTCCCCGGGTGCGCCGTCGTGATCACGCACGACCGGTGGTTCCTCGACCGCATCGCGACGCACATCCTCGCCTACGAAGGCACGGACGAGCAGCCGGACAAGTGGTACTGGTTCGAGGGTAACTTCGAGGCGTACGAGGCCAACAAGATCGAACGCCTCGGGCCGGATGCCGCGAACCCGCACCGTTCGACGCACCGCAAGCTGACCCGTGACTGACGGACGCCGCATCCACGTCCCCATCCATCTCCGATGGGGCGATCTGGACGCCTTCAACCACGTCAACAATGCGACGATGTTGAAGCTGTTGGAGGAGGCGCGCGTGCGCGTCTTCTGGAGTCCCATCGCCGGTGAAGAGGCGCCGGACACCGCCGTGATCGACGCCGGACTCGATGCCGGCGAGCTCACGCTCATCGCGCGTCAGGAGATCGAGTACCTCGCCCCGGTGCCCTACCGGCGTGAGCCCCTCGACGTCCAGATGTGGTTCGGCAAGCTCGGCGGGTCGAGCGTGGAGGTCTGCTACGAGGTCTACAGCCCCCTCAGCGACGGGGCGCAGACGCTCTACGCCCGGGCATCCTCGGCCGTGGTGCTCGTGAACGCCCAGACCTTCCGTCCGGTGCGTCTGAGCGATCGCATGCGCGAGGCATGGACGCCGTACCTCGGTGAGCCGGTGGTGTTCGTCCGCCGCTGATCGGGCGTCACGTGACCGTTGCGCGCAGGCGATCGCGGCGAGCCTCAGCCCGCCGTGGGAACGCGCACCATGATCTCCTGCGCGACGCTCGCGACGAGCGCTCCCTCGCGTGTGAAGATCCGCCCGGTCGCGAGGCCGCGGCCACCGCGCGCGCTCGGGGACTCCTGCGCGTACAGCAGCCAGTCGTCGACGCGCGCGGCGCGGTGCCACCACATGGCGTGGTCGAGGCTTGCGACCTTGAGTCCGGGGTGGGACCAGGCAACGCCGTGCGCGCGGAGCACGGACTCCTGGATCGTCAGGTCGCTCATGTAGGCGAGAACGGCGCGGTGCAGGGCCGGATCGTCTCCGATCGGACGACGCGTCCGCATCCACACGTTCTGCGCGGCGACGGGCTCTCCGTCGGCGCCGTCGTAGATGCCGCCTTCCGCATGCACCACCTCTATGGGGCTGTCGGCGAGCAGACGACGGGAGAGCGGGTGGACCGAGGATGCCGCGACGAGGTCCTCCGGGGCGGTGATCCCCGCCGGTGGCGCTGCCTGGTGGTCGAGGCCCGGGTCTTCGTGCTCGAACGAGGCGATCATCGAGAAGATCGGCACGCCCTCCTGGTAGGCCTGCGTGCGGCGGGTCGAGAACGACCTGCCGTCGTGGATGCGGTCGACCGACAGCGTCAGTCCGCGCGTCGCATCGCCCGGCCGCAGGAAGTACCCGTGCATCGAATGCGGCACGCGGTCATCGCCCGTCGTGCGGTCCGCGGCGATGATCGCCTGCGCGAGCACTTGGCCGCCGAAGATGCGCCCCGTGGGCATCGGGTGCGAGACGCCGGTGAAGATGTCCTCCGTCGTGCGTGCGGCGCCGGAGTCGAGGTCGAGCACCTCGAGCATCATCGTCACCGGGTCGAAGTCCGCCCGCTCGCTCTGACCCACTGTGCTCCCGTCCTCGCGATCAGGTCCGAATGCCCTGCCGCCCGCTTGGTAGTTTAGAGCGGATGCCTCACGCGCTCCGCTTCCCCGACGCCGCTACCGCCTCCGATGCCCTCGTCTTCGCGCAGCGCGCCGCGCGACTCGGCGACGGCGCCGTGCGGCTCAAGGCGCAGGACGGTCTGCTCGTGATGACGTCGGCGCCGCTCGCACCGCGCACGCTGCTCGAATCGACGCCTACGGTGCTGGGCATGCGCGTCGTGCCCGTCGATGCCGAGCTCGTCTGCGACCTCGTCGTCGACGCGTCGACGCTCCGCGGTGCGGAGGAGACGGAGCTCGCCCTCCCCGACTCCGCGGTGACGGCACCCTGGGCGGGAATCTCGCCGCCGAGGTCCGGGTGGGAGATCTCGGGTGAGACCGCCGCCGCGACGCTCGCGGCGCGGGCCCAGTGGGGCATCGCCGCGGTGACGGAGGCCGTGCCGACGGATGCCGGGGACGACGCCGTCCACGCCGTCCGCGCATCGGTGTGGGGGGCTGCCGACGAAGACCTCTCCGGGCTGCCGCTCGGTGTCGCATTCGCCGCGTTCGCGCTCGGCTTCATCGCGGGCCAGGAGACGGCGGTGATCCGCCGGAACGGCCCGTGGGTGCGCGTCAGCCTGTCGCGCGGCCACGTGCTCGTCCGCGATACCGTCCGGAGCGGGCTCACCGCGGTGCGGGCGACCGGCGTGGCGTGACGCCCCGCGCGGGGTGACGTCTCGTGTGGCGTGAGCCCGGTGACCGCCCGCCTACGTCAGAGCGCCGTCGCCGCGGCGCGCCCCGCCACTCGTCCCGAGAAGAGGCATCCGCCGACGAACGTGCCCTCCAGGGCGCGGTAGCCGTGCACGCCGCCGCCGCCGAAGCCGGAGGCTTCCCCTGCCGCGTAGAGTCCCGGGATCGGCTCGCCGCTCGCGCCGAGCGCGCGGCCGCTGAGGTCCGTCTCGATCCCGCCGAGCGACTTCCGCGTCAGCACGTGCAGTTTGACGGCGATGAGGGGGCCCGCGGCGGGGTCGAGGATCTTGTGCGGCGCGGCGGTGCGGATGAGCTTGTCGCCGCGATAGGCGCGCGCTGAGCGCAGCATCGCGATCTGGGCGTCCTTCGTGAAGTCGTTGTCCATCTCGCGATCACGCGCCTCGACCTCGCGGCGGACGAGGTCGGGATCGAGCGCATCGCCGCCGGGGAGCGCCTGCATCGCCGCGATCAGCTCGCCGAGAGTGCGCCGCACCACGAAATCGGCGCCGTGGTCGAGGAACGCCTGCACGGGGCCCGCTGCACCCTTGCCGAGGCGGGAGCGGACGAGCAGCGGGAGATCCTTCTCGGTGAGGTCGGGGTTCTGCTCGCTGCCCGAGAGCGTGAACTCCTTCTCGATGATCTTCTGCGAGAGGACGAACCAGGAGTGATCGTGCCCCGTCGCGCGCAGGTGCGCGAGTGTCCCGAGCGTGTCGAAGCCGGGGAAGAGCGGCACGGGGAGGCGCGCGCCGGTGGCATCCAGCCAGATCGACGACGGCCCGGGCAGGATCCGGATGCCGTGCTGCGGCCAGATCGGATCCCAGTTCTGGATGCCTTCGACGTAGTGCCACATGCGGTCGCCGTTGATGAGGCGGGCGCCCGCCGCTGCCGACACCGGCTGCATGGAGCCGTCGACGTAGGCGGGGACGCCGGTGATCATCGTCGACGGGGCGGTGCCGAGGCGCTCCGGCCACTGCGCCCGTACGAGATCGTGATTGCCGCCGATCCCGCCGGAGGCGACGATCGTGGCGCCCGCGGAGACGATGAACGAACCGACCACCTCTCGCGAGGTCGCGACGCCCCGTGCCGCGTCGTCCGCTTCGAGCACGTCGCCGCCGGCGCCCGTCACCGCGCCCGCGTCGGTCGTGAGCTCCGTCACGCGATGACGGGGGAGGATCGTGATGCGGCCGGACTCCTCACCGCGCAGGACCGCCTGCTCGAAAGGGGCCGTGATGCCGGGGCCGGTGCCCCACGTGATGTGGAATCGCGGCACGGAGTTGCCGGGTCCCGTCGCCGTGTATCCGCCGCGTTCGGCCCAGCCGACCACGGGGAAGAAGCCGACGCCCTTCTCGCGCAGCCATGCGCGCTTCTCGCCGGCGGCGAACGCGAGATAGGCCTCCGCCCACCGGCGCGGCCAGTGGTCCTCCTCGCGGTCGAAGCCTGCGGTCGCGAACCAGTCCTGACGTGCGAGGTCGAGCGAGTCACGGATGCCCATGCGACGCTGCTCGGGAGAATCGACGAAGAAGAGCCCGCCGAAGGACCAGAACGCCTGCCCGCCGAGGTTGGCCCGCGACTCCTGGTCGACGATCACGACGGTCTTGCCGGCGGCAGCCGCTTCGGACGCCGCGACGAGCCCCGCGAGCCCCCACCCGATCACGAGGACGTCGGCGTGGTGATGCTGAGAGGGCATGGGCGACTCCTTCGTCGACGGATCGGGCCTCAGGCGCCCGGCGTGGGTTCGAACGTATTGACCATCGCGTGGGCCGCCCGCTGAAGATAGTCCCACAGGGTCGCTTCGTGCAGGGGCGACAGGCCGAGCTCGTCGACAGCGGCGCGCATGTGCAGAAGCCATCGATCGCGTGCGTCGGGGTTGACGTGGAACGGCAGATGCCGCATCCGCAGCCTCGGATGGCCGCGCTGCGCGCTGTAGGTCGTCGGTCCGCCCCAGTACTGCTCGAGGAACAGCGTGAGGCGCTCGGCGGCAGGGCCGAGGTCCTCCTCGGGGTACATCGGCTTCAGGACGGGGTCGGCCGCCACGCCGCGGTAGAACGCGTCGACGAGGCGCACGAAGGTCTCGTGGCCGCCGATCTCGTCATAGAACGATACGGGCGATGAGTCGCTCACGGCTTCTCCTCCGTATCGGGCGCCGCGGAGCGGGGCGTCGAAGGGTCGGGCGCCGCGGTGACGGGCGTCGAAGGGTCGGGCGTCGCCTTCTTCTTCGGGGTGCGACGCGGCTTCCACACGGGCTTCGCGTCGGATGCCGTGGTGACGGGCGTGGGCTTCGTGCGCGGCGGATTCGCGCCGCGCACGCGTTGCGCCCCGTCGGTGCCCGACAGGACGATCGAGTTGAGCTGGGGGAGGGTGACGCCGAGCTCGTCGATCGCGTGCTTGAGGCGCATGCGCAGCTCGCGGGCGACGTCGTCCTTCGCATTCGTGCGCGTCTTCTGGACGAGGCGGATGACGAGGGCGTCGCCGCTGATCGACTCGAGCCCCCAGATCTCGGGCTGATCGATCAGGCGGGTGCGCCACTTCGGGTCCTTCGCGAGGCCCTTCGCGGCATCCATCATCGCCTTCTCGACGTCGCCGATCTCGGCGTCCACGGGCACGGCGAGGTCGATGATCACGCGCGACCAGCCCTGCGACATGTTCCCGATGCGGGTCACTTCGCCGTTGCGCACGTACCAGAGCGTGCCGTTGACGTCGCGCACGTGCGTGACGCGGACGCTGACGTACTCGACGACGCCCGTCGCGAGGCCGAGGTCCACGACGTCGCCGATGCCGACCTGATCCTCCGCGACGATGAAGATGCCGTTGAGGACGTCTTTGACGATGTTCTGCGCCCCGAAACCGAGGCCGGCGCCGAGCGCCGCCGTCAGCAGGGTGAACGAGCCCAGCACGTTCGCGTTGATCGTGAAGACCACGAGGATCAGGGCGATGATGACGATCGTCGTGTTGACGATGTTGCTGAGGATCGACCCGAGAGTGCGGGTGCGCTGGATGATCCGCACCTGCGCGAGGGGCGAGTTGTCGACGGCTCGGGTGTCGTCGGTGGCGGCCTTGTCCTTCGCGCCCCGGACGATCCGGTTGACGACGCGCGTGATGAGCCGGCGCATCAGCCAGGCGATGATCAGGCCGCCGACGATGATCGCGGCGATCGTGAGGAGCTTCGTTCCCGCGTCCGCGAGGAAGTTCAGGAGATCCGGGCCGACCTGATCCCAGGAGAAGCCCGTCGCGGGGTCCGGGGTGGTCTGGAGGGGGGTGCGCATCGCTCCGATACTACCGACGCCTCCTCAGCGCCCGCTGGGCATGAGGAGGCGTCGGCAGAGCGGCGTCATCGCACGGTTCAGGCCGCGTCGCGCTCCTGCACCGCGAGCGCGCGCTCGACGCCCGCGAGGTTCTCCCGCACGAGGCGGCGGAGCGCCGGAGCGGCATCCTGGTGCGCGTCGAGCCAGCGACGCGTGGCGTCGCGGAGCGCGGTGTTCGCGAGCGAAGCCGGGTAGAGGCCGATGATGAGGTACTCGGCGATGTGGTAGGTCCGGCTCTCCCACACGGGCAGCAGCATGTCGAAGTACGGGTCGACGAAGGATGCCAGCGCCTCGAGCCCGTTCGGGTTCACGAAGCCGAGCGTGGACGAGCGCACGACCGTGTTGGGGAGGTCCGCCGAGTCGATCAGCGACGCCCACGCGGCGCGCTTCGCCTCGACCGTCGGGAGCGCGGCCTTCGCCTGCGCGGCGAACTCCCCGCCCTTCGCGGTGTTGTCGACGGCGAGCGCCGCGTCGATGTCGGCCGCCGAGACCTCGCCACCGGCGGCGAGGGAGACGAGGAGCGCCCACGAGAGGTCGGCGTCGATCTCGAGCCCTGCGAGCGTCGCGTCGCCGTCCCGGAGCGCCCGCACCTGCGCCCACTGGGCGGGGGTGGCGGCCGCGCTCGCGAAGCCCGTGACGAACTGCAACTGGCTGTCGCTGCCGGCCTCGGCGGCCTGCGCGAGCGCCCAGAGGCCGTCCGCCACCTTCTCGCGCGTCGCCTGGCGCCGCTCGGGCGCAACGTAGGAGTTCGCGGCGAGCTGCAGCTGACCGAGGGTCGTGCGGACGGTCGTCGACTCGGTCTCGGCGCCGATGTTCGCAAGCACGAGGTCGACGTAGTCGGATGCCGACGCGTCGGCGTCGCGCGTCTGGTCCCACGCGGCGCCCCAGACGAGCGAGCGGGCGAGCGGGTCGGCGATCTTCCCCAGGTGGGCGATCGCGGTCTTCAGCGAGCGCTCGTCGAGGCGGATCTTCGCGTAGGCGAGGTCGTCGTCATTGAGGAGGACGAGGTCGGGCTGGGCGTGACCGACCAGCTCGGGAACCTCGGTGAGGTCCCCGTCGACGTCGAGCTCGACGTGGTGCGTCCGCACGAGCGCGTCGCCCTGGAGGTCGTAGAACCCGACGCCGAGCCGGTGCGGGCGGATCGTCGGGTAGTCGGCGGGTGCTGTCTGCACGATCGCGAAGCGCGTGATGGTGCCGGCGGCATCCGTCTTCAGCTCCGGCGCGAGCGTGTTGACGCCCGCGGTCTCGAGCCACTTGCGTGACCATGTGGACAGGTCGCGGCCGCTCGTCGCCTCGAGTTCGGTGAGGAGGTCGCGCAGCTCGGTGTTCCCGAACGCGTGCTTCTGGAAGTAGGCGCCGACGCCCGCGAAGAACTCGTCGATGCCGACCCAGCTCGTGAGCTGCTTGAGGACCGAGCCGCCCTTCGCGTACGTGATGCCGTCGAAGTTGACCTCGACGTCGTGCAGATCATTGATCTCGGCGACGACGGGGTGCGTCGACGGGAGCTGATCCTGCCGATACGCCCAGGTCTTCTCCATCGCGTTGAAGGTCGTCCAGGCCTCTGTCCACTCGGTGGCCTCGGCGGTCGCGATCGTCGACGCCCACTCGGCGAACGACTCGTTGAGCCAGAGGTCGTTCCACCACTTCATCGTGACGAGGTCGCCGAACCACATGTGCGCGAGCTCGTGCAGGATCGTGACGACGCGGCGCTCCTTGACGGCATCCGTCACCTTGGAGCGGAAGACGTAGGTCTCGGTGAAGGTCACCGCGCCGGCGTTCTCCATCGCGCCCGCGTTGAACTCGGGGACGAACAGCTGGTCGTACTTCTCGAAGGGGTACGGGTAGCCGAACTTCTCCTCGTAGTATGCGAACCCCTCGCGGGTCTTCTCGAAGATGTAGTCGGCGTCGAGGTGCTGCCACAGGCTCTTGCGACCGTACACGCCGAGCGGGATGACGCGTCCCGAGGCACTCGTCAGCTCGGAGAACGTGGCCTCGTACGGGCCGGCGACGATCGCCGTGATGTACGACGAGATGCGCGGGGTCGGCGCGAACGACCACGTCGCCGCGCCGTCGTCGCCCGGAACGGGCTCGGGAGTGGGAGAGTTCGAGACGACCTTCCAGGCCGCCGGAGCGGTCACCGTGAACTGGAACGTGGCCTTGAGGTCGGGCTGCTCGAAGACGGCGAACACGCGTCGCGAGTCGGGCACCTCGAACTGCGAGTACAGATAGACCTCGCCGTCGACGGGGTCGACGAAGCGGTGCAGGCCTTCACCGGTGTTCGTGTAGAGGCAATCCGCGTCGACGATGAGCTCGTTCTCGGCGGCGAGGTCCTCGAGGCGGATGCGCGAGTCGGCGAAGGCGGTCGCCGGGTCCACCGTGACGCCGTTGAGCGTGATCTCGCGGACGCCCTGCGCGATGAGGTCGATGAAGGTCGTCGCGCCGGGGGTCGCGCTGAACCGCACGACGGCGCGGGAGCCGAAGACCTCGGCACCCTTCGTCAGATCGAGCGCGACGTCGTAGCTGTGCGTGTCGACGAGCGCGCGGCGCTCCTGCGCTTCGGTGCGGGTGAGATTCTGTCCAGGCACTGAGGTACTCCCGTTGGTGAGGGTGTGGAGGCGTACCGCCGCGCTGCTGGCGTCGACGGCAACCTGTCCAGCCTACGCGGTCGCGGTTTCCCGCCGCACGTGGCTGCGGGCGTGGGCGATCGCGGAGGGCAGATCGTCGAAGAGATGGTTGTGGTGACGGAGTGCGGCGAGCACGCCGACCGTGCGGAAGAGGCTGTCATGCTGCGGCTGGATGCCTTTGATCAGCACGGTCACGCCGCGGCGCTCGAGGCTGTGCACGATCTCCTCGAGGGCGCGGGCGCCCGTGGCATCCACGAGCTCCACACGGCTCATGCGCAGGATGACGACGTCGACGCCGTCGACGGCGTCGACCGCCGCGCGCACGCGATCGGCGCCGGCGAAGAAGAGCGGCCCCTCGATGCACAGGACCGCGATGCGCCCGTCGCCGGGCTGCGCGGGGCCTGCGAGCGGCTCGCGCCGCACGGAGGACGCGCGGGCGAGCCCCCGGACGGCCACGATCCCCGCGAAGACGACGCCGATCGCGACGGCGACGATGAGGTCGAACGACACCGTGATGACGGCGGTGGCGACGAAGGCGACGGCGTCCGCGCGTGTCGAGCGCAGGAGGGCGCGCACGGTTCCGAGATGCACCATGCGCACCGCCGTGACCATGAGGACGCCGGCGAGCGCGGCCAGGGGGATCGCGCCCACCGGTCCCGAGGCGACCAGCACGACGGCGAGGAGCACGACCGCGTGCACGATGGCGGCGATGCGCGACCGTCCGCCGGAGCGGACGTTGACGGCGGTCCGCGCGATCGCGCCCGTCGCCGGCATCCCGCCGAACAGTGCCGATCCGATCGACGCGAGACCCTGCCCGACGAGCTCGCGGTCCGGGTCGAAGGGGCCGGTGTCGGCGAGGGTCGTGGCGACGCGGGCTGACAGGAGTGACTCGATCGCCGCGAGGGCGCCGACCGTGAGCGCCGGGGCGACGAGCGCGCCGAGCGTCGCGACATCGAGCGTCGGCAGGGTGGGCGCGGGAAAGCTCGCCGGAAGCGCGCCGATGCGCGCGAGCGGCGCGGGCAGAACGATGCACAGAAGCGTCACGACGACGATGCCGACGAGCGATCCCGGGAGGGCGCGGTGCACGCGCGGCGCGATCAGCATGCAGGCGGCGACGACCGCGACCGCACCGAGTGCCCAGAGCAGGTACGCCGGGTCGAGGCCGGCGAGCGACTGCGCGGCGGCGACGAGCGCGTTGGAGCTGTGCTCGGATGCGGCGGGCGTGTGCGGGGAGACGAGCGCCGGGATCTGCTGCGCGAAGATGATGACGCCGATGCCGAGCGTGAACCCTTCGATGACGGGCCACGGGATGAAGGACACCGCGCGTCCGAGTCGCAGGACGCCGGCGACGACGACGATGACGCCGGCGAGGAGGCTGACGACGGCGACCGCTCCCACACCGTGCGCCGCGACGATCGGCACGAGCACGACGACCATCGCGCCCGTCGGCCCGGACACCTGCACCTGCGAGCCGCCGAAGACGGCGGCGAGGAAGCCGGCGACGACCGCCGTGATGAGCCCTGCCTCCGCCGAGAGTCCGGAGCTGACGCCGAATCCGAGCGCGAGGGGGAGGGCGACGATGCCGACCGTGAGCCCCGCGAGGAGGTCCCCGCGCCACGTGCGCCCCGCGTGTGCGTAGTCCCCTCGCGAGGGGAGCAGCGCCCGCGCGGAGCTGCGGACGGATGCCCACGTCACCGCGCGCTCCCGATGACGGGCAGCGCCTGCGCGTCGCGCAGGAGGTCGCCGTCGGCGGCGAGTACGTCGAGGAGCAGTTCGCGCGCAGCGGTGAGGAGCCGCGCGACCGAGGGCTCCGTCAGGCGGTAGTAGACGTGGCTTGCGCGGCGTTCCGAGACGACGAGGCGGTGGCGCCGCAGCACCGCGAGGTGCTGCGAGAGGTGGGATGCCTCGAGGCCCGTCTGCTCCTGGAGCTCGGCCACGCTGCACTCCGGGGCGGCGCTGAGCAGCTCGAGGATGCGGATGCGGAAGGGATGAGCGAGCCCTTTGAAGAGGTTCGCCTTCACTTCGTAGAGCGGCTTCTCACGACGATTCAATGACATGATGAAGTCATCATATCGAAAGGCGGATCGTGCGCTGATCGCGTCGACGGACGGCTCCCTAGGATGGACGCATGCGCATCCACATCGCGACCGATCATGCCGGCCTCGAGTTCTCCACCCAGCTGCAGCACCATCTCGCGAGCCAGGGCCACGAGGTCGTCGATCACGGTCCCATCGAGTACGACCCTCTCGACGACTACCCGGCGTTCTGCATCCGTGCGGCCCAGGCCGTCGTGCGCGATCAGCGCTCCGGCATCCCGACGCTCGGCGTCGTCTTCGGCGGCTCGGGCAACGGTGAGCAGATCGCCGCCAACAAGGTGGAGGGCGTCCGAGCTGCGCTCGTGTGGTCGATCGCGACTGCCGAACTCGCGCGCGAGCACAACGACGCGAACGTCATCGCGATCGGTGCGCGCCAGCACACCTTCGAGGAGGCGGTGACGTTCATCGACCGTTTCATCGCGACGCCGTTCTCGGGCGAGGAGCGTCACGCACGTCGCATCGCGCAGCTGGCGGACTTCGAGCGCGACGGATCGCTCCTGCCCGACCCCCGCGCGGGGTGGCCGGACTCCGCGCCCGCACCCCACGGTGGCGAGTCCGCGGACGCGTTCGACCCCGAAGCCGGCTGATGGGCGGAGACACCGATGCCTGAAGGTCACTCCGTCCATCGCATCGCGCGCCAGTTCGACCGCAACGTCGTCGGGCGCAGGGTCGCGGCATCCAGCCCACAAGGCCGCTTCACGGAGGGGGCCGCGCTGATCGACGGACGCGAGGCGGTGGAGGTCCGTGCGGTCGGCAAGCAGATGTTCCTCGCCTTCGAGGGCGAGCTGTGGCTGCGCGTCCACCTCGGGATGTACGGAGCGTGGGACTTCGCGGGGGAGATCCTCGTCGATCCGACGATCGCGTCGGCGAACGGGCGGATGGGCCAGACCAACCAGCGGGGCACGGACCTCGGGGATGCGGTGCTGGATGCCGCCGGCGAGAACTCCCTCAGCTCGATCGGCGCGCCGCGCCGGGCGCGGGGACGCGTGCGGATGAGCGAGCAGACGCGGGGCCTCGCAGACGACGACGAGGACTTCCCGCCGCCCGTCGTCGGCCAGGTGCGACTGCGCCTGCTCACCGAGGTGACGTGTGCGGATCTGCGTGGACCGACCGCGTGCGAGCTGCAGACCCCCGACGAGGTCCAGGCGACGATCGCGAAGCTCGGACCGGACCCGCTCGTCGACGATGTCGCCGCGGGCGAAGAGCGCTTCGTCTCGGTCGTCCGTCGCAAGCCCACGCCGATCGGTCTCCTTCTGATGGACCAGAACGTCGTCAGCGGGATCGGCAACGTCTATCGCGCCGAGCTGCTCTACCGGGCGCTCCTCGACCCGCACACGCCGGGCAAGCTCGTCCCCGAGGAGCTCGTGCGCGCGATCTGGCGCGACTGGGCGAGGCTGCTGCGCATCGGCGTCGAGACCGGACAGATGATGACGATGGACGACCTGGATCCCGAGGCCTACCGCCGCGCGATGGCGAGCCGCGACGACCGCCACTGGGTCTACCACCGCGCAGGTCTGCCGTGCCGCGTCTGCGGAACGGAGATCGTCCTCGAGGAGATGGGCGCCCGCAAGCTCTACTGGTGCCCGTCCTGCCAGAAGTGAGAGTCGAATGAGACAGAACCCGAGCTTCGCGATGATGGATGCCGCGGAGCTTCGCCGTGTCATCGAGCTGAACCCCTGGGTGACGCTCGTGAGCGGGACCGATGACGGTCTCGTCGCGTCGCACTATGCCGTCCTCCTCGACGAGGACCGCGACGACCTCACGATCGTCGGACACGTCGGCAAGCCCGACGATGCGATCCTCGGGCTCGGTGAGCGCGAGCTTCTCGTCATCGTGCAGGGCCCGCACGGCTACATCTCACCCGGATGGTACGGCGAAGGGCCGAACGTGCCGACGTGGAACTTCGTCTCGGTGCACCTGAGCGGAACGCCCGAGATCCTGACCCCCGACGAGAACCTGCGCGTCCTCGACCGGCTGGTCGCGCGGTTCGAGAGCTCCCTTCCGCAGCCGCGCCTGCTCTGGCAGCCGCCGAACGACGAGGAGTACGTCCGGCGGCTCGAGCGCGGCACGGTCGGATTCCGCCTCACGCCGACGAAGGTCGTGGCGAAGCGGAAGCTCAGCCAGAACCGCGCGGACGAGGTCGTCGACACGATCATCGGCGAGCTCGAGGCCGGGGCCGGGGCCTACGCCGACCCGCGCCTGCCGAACGAGATGCGGCGTGCGCACGACGCGCTGCGCTCTGCCCGGGCGGCGCGGTCGTGATCCGCGGCGACCAGCCCACGGTCATCGCGAACGCGCGACTGACGGGTGCGGATCGCCTCGATCCCTTCGGCGACGACGTCGTCGACGTGCATCTCGCGGCGGGCATGATCACCGACATCGCACCCGCGCGGGCGCTTCCGCGTCGCGGCGCCGTCCTGGATGCCGGCGGCGGCTGGGTCATCCCTGGGCTCTGGGACCATCACGTGCACACGGTGCAGTGGGCGCTCGTCGCGCAACGCGAGCCGCTCGGCCACGCGGCATCCGCTGCCGGCGCGGCCTCGATCATGCGGCGCGCCCCGCTGCTGAGGGACGGGCGTCGCGTCGGCACGGGCTTCCGCGACGCGCTCTGGACGGATGCGCCCACTCTCGCCCTCCTCGACGAGGCGACCGGCGACGTGCCGACCTATCTCATCAACGCCGACGTGCACAGCGTGTGGCTCAACAGCGCCGCGTTCCGCCGTGAGGGCTTCGCGGCCGACGCGAGCGGGCTCCTCCGTGAGGAGCCCGCGTTCGAGATCTCCCGCCGGCTCAATGCCGCCGACCCGCTCGACGGCGACCGCCTCGTCACGGCCGCGCTCGACACCGCGGCATCCCGCGGCATCGTCGGCGTGGTCGACCTGGACATGGCCTGGAACGCCGAGGCGTGGGCGCGCCGCCGGGATGCGGGTTTCGACGCGACCCGCATCCGGTTCGGGATCTATCCGCCGCAGCTCGAGCGGGCCATCGCGGAGGGGCTTGCGACCGGCGACGCGCTCGACGAGGCGGGTCTCGTCCGCGTCGGCGCACTCAAGGTCATCACGGACGGATCGCTGGGGACGCGGACCGCCGCGACGGCGCACGCGTATCCGGGCGATCCGCACAACCACGGCGTTCTGACGGTCGCTCCGGACGCCCTCGTCGAGCTGATGACGCGCGCGACGGGCGCCGGCCTGGAGTGCGCCGTGCACGCGATCGGCGACGTCGCGAACTCCCACGCGCTCGATGCGTTCGCCACGACCGGCGCCGCGGGCACGATCGAGCACGCGCAGCTCGTCGCCCATGCCGACATTCCGAGGTTCGCGCGCCTGGGCGTCGCGGCGAGCGTCCAGCCCGAGCACGCGATCGACGATCGTGACATGACCGACACCATCTGGTCGGGGCAGACCGGCATCCCGTACCCG
Source organism: Microbacterium sp. (assembly GCF_017305435.1). GTDB lineage: Bacteria > Actinomycetota > Actinomycetes > Actinomycetales > Microbacteriaceae > Microbacterium. Next base: position 547,525 of record NZ_JAFKIP010000002.1, read on the forward strand.
CTGCGCTCGCTCGCCGCTGCCGGCGCGAACCTGCTGTTCGGCTCGGACGCGCCCGTCGCGCCGCTCGACCCGTGGGCGGCGATGGCGGCAGCGGTCTTCCGCACGCGCGACGGGCGCCCGGCGTGGCGGCCGGAGGAGTCGCTCGATGCCGGGGCGGCCCTCGCCGCCTCGACCGCCGGAGGATCACTCACGCGCGCGACGCTCCTGCCGGGCGACGACGCCGACCTCGTCGTCATCGATCGCGACCCGCTCGCGGTCGACGAACCGGGCCTGCGCGCTACGCAGGTGCAGGCGACGCTCCTCGCCGGGCGTCTCACTCATATCTCTTGAGTGCCCGTCTCCGGAACGCACGGATGCCCCGGGCCTGAGCCCGAGGCATCCGTGCGTTCCTGCTGCGATCAGGCGGCGAGGTGCGCCGAGAGGAACCAGCGGTCCTTCTCGAGGCCGGCCTTGATGGCGATCGCGACGTCCTGGCTGGTGAGGTCGGTCTCGTCGAGCGCGTCGATCGCGGCCTGCACGTCGGCGATCACGGCGTCCATGTCGGTGACGATCGCGACGATCTCGTCCTGCCACTGCGCGAAGCCCGCGGGCACCTGCGTCGCGCCGGTCTTCTCGGCGACCGTCGGCACGCGCGCGTCGATCGGCAGGCCGAGGGCGACGATGCGCTCCGCGGCGAGGTCGGCGAAGCCCTGGGCGTTCGACACGACCGAGTCGAGCAGTTCGTGGATCGCGATGAAGTTGGCGCCACGCACGTTCCAGTGCGCCTGCTTGCCGTTGACCGCCAGGGCCTGCAGCCCGAGGACGACCGGCGTGAGGAACTGGGCGGTGCTCGACGCGGCCTCGGGGCCGGTCGCCGTCATCGAGATGGTCTGCGTCTTGGTCATTGCTCTGCTCCTCCACTGTTCGGGGCGTATCGCGCCCCTCGTCTGATCCAACGCTACTCAGGCCCGGGCATTCCGCAAGCAAGACAAGGCTGGGCTTACGTCAGCGCGTCGGGCGCCGTATCCGGCTATCGTCGGCGGCATGACGATCGCCGTTGATGCCTCCGTCCTGTCCGTCTCCGGGGCGACGCCCCGTCTGCACGAGACCGCGTTCGTCGCGAGCGGAGCGCGGCTGATCGGCGCCGTCACCCTCGAGGAGGGCGCGAGCGTCTGGTACAACGCCGTCGTCCGCGGCGACAGCGATGCGGTCACCCTCGGCGCCGGCAGCAACCTTCAGGACAACGTCTCGGTGCACGTGGATGCCGGCCACCCCGTCGTGATCGGCCGCGACGTGTCGGTGGGGCACAATGCCGTCGTGCACGGCTGCACGATCGGCGACGGCACGCTCATCGGCATGGGGAGCGTCGTGCTCTCCGGCGCCGTGATCGGTGCGGGATGCCTCGTCGCCGCCGGTGCGGTCGTGCTGGAGGGAGCGGAGATCCCCGACGGATCGCTCGTCGCCGGTGTCCCGGCGAAGGTGCGGCGCGCGCTCACGGACGAAGAGCGGGCCGGCATCCTGCGGAACGCCGAGATCTACCGGGCGCACTCCACGAACCACGCCGCAGCCGAATCGGCGGGATGAGCGAGGACAGGTGGAGGGGATGACGGGAATCGAACCCGCGCCGTCAGTTTGGAAGACTGAAGCTCTACCATTGAGCTACATCCCCGGAGCCGCTGTGGAGCGGCACCCGGAAGAGTCTACAAGGTCGCGTCGGCTAGACTGACCAACGGCCGTTTTTCGGCGCTCGCTCGCGTGCGCGCCCGGGGCGTAGCTCAGCTTGGTAGAGCGCCCGCTTTGGGAGCGGGAGGCCGCAGGTTCAAATCCTGTCGCCCCGACCACGGCACCCACGATCACACAGGACCCACAGACCCAGACCGGACGCGCCCGTGCGCGACCGAACACGAGGAGAACGAACAGGCATGGTCACCAGCACCGTCGAGAAGCTCAGCCCGACCCGGGTGAAGCTCCACATCTCGGTCACCCCCGATGAGCTCAAGCCCTCGATCGCGCACGCGTACGAGCACATCGCGCAGGACATCCAGATCCCCGGCTTCCGCAAGGGCAAGGTTCCCGCCCCGATCATCGACCAGCGCGTCGGTCGCGGCGCGGTCATCGAGCACGCCGTGAGCGAGGGCCTCGACGGCTTCTATCGCGAGGCCGTCACCGCGAACGAGGTCCGCACCGTCGGCCGCCCGTCCGCCGAGGTCATCGACTGGCCGAGCGACAAGGACTTCTCCGGCGACCTCAAGGTCGAGGTCGAGGTCGATGTCCGCCCCGAGTTCGACCTCCCCGAGCTCTCCGGCGTGACCGTCGAGATCGAGCCGGTCGAGACCGACGCCGCCGCCGTGGATGCCGAGCTCGACCGCCTGCGCGGCCGCTTCGGCACGCTCGTGACGGTCGACCGCCCGGCCGCGAAGGGCGACTTCGTCGAGCTGAACCTCGTCGCGACGATCGACGGCGTCGAGATCGACCGCGCCGAGGGCGTCTCGTACGAGCTGGGCTCGGGTGAGCTGCTCGAGGGCATCGACGAGGCCGTCGACTCGCTCACCGCCGGTGAGGACACGACGTTCCGCTCGACGCTCGTCGGCGGCGACCACGCCGGTGAAGAGGCCGAGGTCTCGGTCAGCGTCACCGCGGTGAAGGAGCGCGAGCTTCCCGACGCCGACGACGACTTCGCTCAGATGGCGAGCGAGTTCGACACGATCGCCGAGCTGCGCGACAGCCTGGCCGAGCGCGTCGCCGAGCAGTCGGTGTTCGTGCAGGGCGCTGCCGCCCGCGACAAGCTCGTCGAGGCGCTCATCGCCGCGGCCGACATCCCCGTGCCCGCCCAGCTCGTCGAGGACGAGGTGCACCAGCACCTCGAGGGCGAGGGGCGTCTGGAGGACGACGAGCACCGCGCCGAGGTCACCGAGGCGAGCGAGAAGCAGTTCCGCACCCAGATGATCCTGGACAAGCTTGCCGAAGCGCACGACGTGCAGGTTTCGCAGGAGGAGCTCACGCAGTACCTCATCCAGTCGGCCGCACAGTACGGCATGGCGCCGCAGGAGTTCGTCGACGCGCTGCAGCAGGGCAACCAGCTCCCCGCGATGGTCGGCGAGGTCGCCCGCAACAAGGCGCTCGCGATCGCGCTCGGCAAGGTCACGGTCGTCGACACGAACGGCAAGGCGGTCGACCTGACCGGCTTCGTCGCGGTCGCGGACGACGCTGACGGCGAGGGTGAAGCCGCTCCCGCGGCCGAGGAGAAGCCTGCGAAGAAGGCGCCCGCGAAGAAGCCCGCCGCGAAGAAGGCTCCGGCCGCGAAGGCGGACGAGAGCGCCGACGCGGCCGCCGAGGCTCCCGCCGCCAAGAAGCCGGCCGCGAAGAAGCCGGCGGCCAAGAAGGCTCCCGCCAAGAAGGCCGACGCCGAGTAAGCCTCGACGTCGCATGACGATGGGTCGGATGCCTCGGCATCCGACCCATCGTCGTTCCCGGCGCTGAGGCTCGACACGCGCTCCGCCGACGGCGAACACGGCCGGGCGCCCCCGCCCGCCTGGGTAGATTCGATGGCGTAAGGAAACCCGGAATCAGGAGTATCCATGGCTGAACCACTTGTCGCCACGAGCGTCTTCGACAGACTGCTGAAAGACCGCATCATCTGGCTGGGGTCGGAGGTGCGCGACGACAACGCGAACGAGATCTGCGCCAAGATCCTGCTCCTGGCCGCAGAGGACTCCGAGCGCGACATCTACCTCTACATCAACTCGCCCGGCGGCTCGATCACGGCCGGCATGGCGATCTACGACACGATGCAGTTCGTGCCGAACGACATCGTCACGGTCGGCATCGGCATGGCGGCCTCCATGGGCCAGCTGCTCCTCACCGCCGGCACGAAGGGCAAGCGGTACATCACGCCCAACGCACGCGTCCTGCTGCACCAGCCCCACGGCGGCTTCGGCGGCACGGCGAGCGACATCCAGACGCAGGCGCAGCTCATCATCTCGATGAAGAACCGCCTCGCCGAGATCACCGCCGCGCAGACCGGCAAGAGCGTCGAGCAGATCAACGCCGACGGCGACCGCGACCGTTGGTTCACCGCCGAAGAGGCGCTCGAGTACGGGTTCGTCGACCACATCCGCGAATCCGCGACCGACGTCGTCGGCGGCGGCGGTACGGACGCGAACTGACCGAAGGAGATATGAGAATGAACACCCCCGCCTTCGGCGTCCCGCAGGGCCTCCAGTCGGCTCTCATGCCGCAGAGCCGTTACATCCTCCCGCAGTTCGAGGAGCGCACGGCCTACGGCTACAAGCGCCAGGACCCGTACAACAAGCTGTTCGAAGACCGCGTGATCTTCCTCGGCGTCCAGGTCGACGACGCGTCCGCGGACGACGTCATGGCCCAGCTGCTCGTGCTCGAGTCGCAGGATCCCGACCGCGACATCATCATGTACATCAACTCGCCCGGCGGCTCGTTCACGGCCATGACGGCGATCTACGACACGATGCAGTACGTGTCGCCGCAGATCCAGACGGTCGTGCTCGGGCAGGCTGCCTCCGCGGCATCCGTGCTGCTCGCCGCCGGCGCCCCCGGCAAGCGTCTCGCGCTCCCGAACGCCCGGATCCTGATGCACCAGCCCGCCGTCGGCGAGTCGGGGCACGGGCAGGCGTCGGACATCGAGATCCAGGCGGCCGAGATCCTGCGCATGCGCACGTGGCTCGAAGAGACCATGGCGCGGCACACGAACCGCACGCAGGAGCAGGTCAACAAGGACATCGATCGCGACAAGATCCTGTCCGCGAGCGAAGCGCTCGAGTACGGTCTGGTCGACCAGGTGCTGACCTCGCGCAAGCGCGTTCCGGCGGCGCTGACCTCCTGATCGGACACCGCACGACACGGCCCCGAGGCGCGGAAGGAATCCGCCGTCGGGGCCGTGTCGCGTGCGGACCATCCACACGTCGCATCGCAATCCGCCGCGATGTCGGCGTGAGCGGTTAGGCTCGAATCCCTGAGAGTTCTCTGAAGGAGTGGTCATGGCTCGCATCGGTGAGAGTGCCGACCTGTTCAAGTGCTCCTTCTGCGGCAAGAGCCAGAAGCAGGTGCAGCAGCTCATCGCCGGGCCCGGCGTGTACATCTGCGACGAGTGCGTCGAGCTCTGCAACGAGATCATCGAAGAGCGGATGGCGGAGGCCGGCGAGGGGACCGTCGCCGATTTCGACCTCCCCAAGCCGCGCGAGATCTTCGCGTTCCTCGAGGAGTACGTCGTCGGGCAGGATGCCGCGAAGAAGGCGCTCTCCGTCGCGGTCTACAACCACTACAAGCGCGTTCGGGCGCACGGCACGATCCAGACCGCCGAGCAGCGCGCCGACGAGGTCGAGATCGCGAAGAGCAACATTCTGCTCCTCGGACCGACCGGGTGCGGCAAGACCTACCTCGCGCAGACGCTCGCCAAGCGTCTCAACGTCCCGTTCGCGGTCGCGGATGCGACGGCGCTGACGGAGGCCGGGTACGTCGGCGAAGACGTCGAGAACATCCTCCTCAAGCTCCTGCAGGCCGCCGACTTCGACGTGAAGCGGGCCGAGACCGGCATCATCTACATCGACGAAGTGGACAAGATCGCCCGTAAGGCCGAGAACCCGTCCATCACCCGTGACGTGTCGGGCGAGGGCGTGCAGCAGGCGCTGCTGAAGATCCTCGAAGGCACGGTCGCATCGGTACCGCCGCAGGGCGGTCGCAAGCACCCCCACCAGGAGTTCATCCAGATCGACACGACGAACGTCCTGTTCATCGTCGCCGGCGCGTTCGCGGGTCTCGAGGACATCATCTCCTCGCGCGTCGGGCGTCACGGCGTCGGATTCGGCGCACCGCTGCAGGAGAAGGGCAAGGAGCTCGATCTCTTCAGCGAGGTCGAGCCGGAGGACCTGCACAAGTTCGGTCTGATCCCCGAGTTCATCGGGCGTCTACCCGTCGTCACGTCGGTCGCTCCCCTCGACCAGGAGGCCCTGATCGAGATCCTCACGGGGCCGAAGAACGCCTTCGTGAAGCAGTATCAGCGCATGTTCCAGCTCGACGGCGCCGAGCTGGAGTTCGAGGACGATGCCCTCATGGCCATCGCGGACCTCGCCGTCGCACGGAAGACCGGCGCGCGCGGGCTGCGCGCGATCCTCGAGGACGTGCTCGGTCCGATCATGTTCGAGATCCCGTCCGTCGACGACGTCGCGAAGGTCATCGTGACCCGTGCCGCCGTCACCGAGGGCGCCGCGCCGACCCTCGTGCTGGAGCGCAAGCGCAAGAGCGCCTGACGCGGGCGGCCTCGCGTCGGAGGCATCCGGTAGCGTCGGCCGGCATGGGGCGGATCATTTTCGACACGGCGACCTCGCTCAACGGCTGGATCGCAGACGAGCAGAACTCGCTCGACTGGCTCTTCGCGGTCGAGGGCGGCACCGAGCCCGACCCATCATTGTTTCCCGACGCGGCTGTGCTGGTGGAGGGATCGACGACGTACGAATGGGTGCTCGCGCACGAGGATCTGCTGACCTGCCCCGAAAGGTGGGCCGATTTCTACGGGGAGAAGCCGACCTTCGTGTTCACGACAAGGGACCTCCCAGTTCCTGACGGCGCCGACGTGCGGTTCGTCTCCGGACCCGTCTCAGATGCCCTGCCCGCTATCCGCGCCGCCGCGGGCGAGGGCGATGTCTGGGTCGTCGGCGGGGGAGAGCTCGCGGGTCAGTTCCTCGATGCCGGCGCGCTCGATCAGATCGCGGTGTCGATCGCACCCGTCCTGCTCACGGGCGGCGCGCCGCTGCTGCCGCGCCGGCTCGAGGCCGACCGGTTGCGGCTCGTGTCCGCGCACGCGGCCGGCCAGTTCGCCCGACTCGTCTACGACGTGCTTCCGCCGCGTTGACGCGATTCGTCAGGCGTCGAGGCCCCGACGCTTCAGGAGCGGAGCGATCTCGGCGTCGCGGCCGCGGAAGTCGCGGTACGCCTCGAGGGGGTCCTTCGACCCGCCGACGCCGAGCAGCCGCGCCCGGAAGCGGTCGCCGTTCGCACGGGTCAGTCCGCCGTTGTCCTTGAACCACTCGACGGTGTCGGCGTCGAGCACCTCGCTCCAGATGTATGAGTAGTAACCGGCGCTGTAGCCGCCCGAGAACACGTGCGCGAAGTACGTCGACGAGTAGCGCGTCGGCACGAGTGGGTTGTCGAGGCCGATGTCGGCCAGCGCCGCGGCCTCGAAGGCGGCCACGTCGGTCACCTTTGCGGCCTCGCCGGCGCTCAGCGAGTGCCAGGCCTGGTCGATCCATGACGCCGCGAGGTACTCGCTCGTCGCGAAGCCCTGGTTGAACGCCTCGGACGCGTGCAGCTTCTCGACGATCTCGCGGGGGAGTGGCTCTCCGGTGTCGACGTGGCGCGCGTACGTCGTGAGCACTTCGGGCCAGAGGATCCACATCTCGTTGACCTGGCTGGGGAACTCCACGAAGTCCCGAAAGACGGCGGTGCCGGCGAAGTGCGGGTAGATCACCGTCGCGAACAGCCCGTGCAGAGCGTGGCCGAACTCGTGGAACAGCGTGGTGACCTCGTCGAGCGTCAACAGAGTGGGCTCGCCCGGCGCGGGTTTGGGCACGTTGAGGTTGTTGACGACGACCGGCGCCGTGCCACGCAGCGTCGACTGCGACACGATCGAGTTCATCCACGCGCCGCCGCGCTTCGTATCGCGCGTGTAGAGGTCGAGCAGGAAGAGGCCGAGTGCCGACCCGTCCTCGTTGTGGATCTCGAAGACGCGTACCTCGGGGTGGTAGCCCGGCAGGTCGGCGCGCTCGGTGAACGTGATGCCGTAGAGCTGTGTCGCGGCGCGGAACACGCCATCCTGCAGTACGCGTCCGGCTTCGAACCATGGCCGCAGCGCCGTGCGATCGAGGTCGTATTCGGCCTGCCGCACACGCTCGGTGTAGAACGCCCAATCGTGCGCCTCGATCGTGAACGGTTCGGCGTCGGCGTCGACCATCGCCTGCAGCGCGGCCTGCTCCCGCCGCGCGTTCGCCGCCGCCGGAGCGGCGAGCTCTCGCAGCAGCGCCTGGACGGCCTCGGGAGAGCCGGCCGTCTCGTCGCTCGTCACGTAGGCCGCATGCGAGGCGTAGCCCAGGACTTCAGCGCGCCGCGCCCGCAGCCGGACGATCTCGCGCAGCACCGCGCGGTTGTCGTTCGCACCCCCGCGGGAGCCTCGCGCGCGCGAGGCATCCAGGAGTCGACCTCGACTCGCGCGATTCGTGAGCGTCGAGAGATAGGGATGCCCGGTGAACAGCGTCAACGTGACGACGTAGCGCCCCGGCAGCCCTCGTTCCACGGCGTTGTTCGCGGCGGCGGACAGCTCTCCCGGCGTGAGCCCGGCGAGCTCGGACGCATCGTCGAAGACGACGGCGAGGTCGTTGGTGTCGGCCAGCAGGTTCTTCTCGAAGGTCGTCGTGAGCACCGAGAGACGGGTGTTCAGCTCAGTCAGCTCGGCCTTCTGGGCGGCGTCGAGCGCGGCGCCCGCGTGGGTCATCTCACGGAACGTCCGCTCGAGCAGGTAGGCCGACTCGGGGTCGAGATCGAGGCCGTCGCGGGCGTCGTAGACGGCGGCGACGCGCGCGTACAGCGCCGCGTCGAGCGTGATGGCATCCTGATGCGCCGACATGAGCGGAGCGAGGGTCTCTTCGATCTCCTGGATCTCGTCGGTCGCGTCGGCGGACGAGACCGTGTAGTACGTCCGCGCGACCGTGCCGAGCAACTCGCCCGCTCGTTCCAGCGCGACGAGCGTACTCGCGAAAGTCGCATGCTCGGTCTGGCTTGTGATGGCGTCGATCTCCGCACGGTGGGCGGCGAAGGCTGCGTCGAACGCAGGCAGATAATGCGCGGGACGGATCTCACGGTAGTCGGGCAGCCGATACGGAAGTGCCGAAGGGGAGAGGAGGGGATTCGCGTCGACCATGCGCTCAGCCTACGGGCACCGCGATCGCCACCACTTCTTTGCAAAGGAATACTTGCAACGGGTCCTTTGGGTTGATAGTCTCGTGCCATGACAGAGGAAGATCGGGCGCACCGGCCGGAGGCGAGTGAGAGCCGAGTGCTGGACGCCGGGGCGCTCAAAGCGCTCGCGCACCCGATGCGCGTACGGATCTACGACATCCTCAGTCAGTTCGGCCCGCAGACGGCCAGTTCGCTCGCCGAACGACTGGGCGAGTCGAGCGGCGCGACGAGCTACCACCTGCGCGCCCTGGCGAAACATGACCTGATCCGTGAGGTGGCGGATCGTGGGAGTGCACGAGAGCGGTGGTGGGAACGCCCGCGCGGCTCGATCCGCATCTCGGCCCCCGCCGCCGTGCGCACTCCGTCCGGCCGCGCGGCTTCACAGATCGTCGTGACGGAGACCTACCGCCAGCGCCACGAGCAGCTGATGCACTTCATCGCGCAATCGATGCGCGACGACGAGGGGGAGGAGACCCCGGCAGAGCTCTCCACGGCGACGACGCGTCTCACGAAGGCGCAGTTCGATCACTTCTCGCAGCGTCTTTCGGAGATCATCACCGAATCTGTGGAGCTCTATCGCGATCAGGTGGGCGAGGGCGTGCGCCCGTACCTCATCCGACTCGACATGTTCCCGATCGACGACCCACATGCGAAGGAGGGACGCTGATGGCGCTCATCGAGTCCACCCGGATCCGGCTGCGCCCGACACCGGCAGAGCGCGTCGCGCTGACCGTCGCCACATGGATCTCGACGGGCGTGGCGAACAGGATGGACCGGCGCGCACGGATCCTGACCGAGGCGCACGTGAGACGTGCGGCGCATGACGCCGACACGGCGCGTCGCGAGGTCGAACGGGCGCGGGCGCATCTGCTCGGCATCCGCTGACCGGTCCGTGCCCGCGGCCGTGATTCAGGCGAACTCGTCCTCATCATCGTGACGGACGATGACCGTCCCCGACGCGAGAAGCTCGACGATCACGCCCGTGTCCAGTTCGGCGATCGGGCGCCCCTCCAGGAAGGTCAGCGTCCATCGCGGGCGCGGCTGTCCCAGATCGTCCGCGGGGAGTGCGCGATCGACGGCGGCGATCTGCGGACGCAGAGTCGCCGGGACTGCCGCGGGCGGCTCCTGACCGCTCGACCAGCGGGTTCCGAGCTGCATCTCACGCCTCCGCTTCGGCGAGCTCGACGTCCTCGACGCTGAGCGCCTCGCCGCCGCCCCGCAGGTCGAGCTCGGCGATGCGGCCCACGGCCCGGAGGTCGCCTTCCGCCAGCGTCAGCGCCGCGATCGCCGCGTCGGACGCCCGCAGGACGAGTCGCGCGACAGGTGTCTTCTGGGACGCCTTGGCCTCCGTCTTGGCGCGCCGGATCCCGATGAGCGCCTCGCTCGCGACCTTGAGCACCGCCGGATCCCCGTCGATCCCGAGCGGCTGCGGCCACTCGGCGGTGTGGACCGAGCCCTCCTCGAACCACGACCACGCCTCCTCGGCGGCGAAGGCGAGCACGGGGGCGAGGAGACGCAGGAGCGTCGAGAGCGCGAGCCGGAGCGCGAGCGCAGCGGACGCCTGGCCGGCGTCGGTCTGGTTGTAGGCGCGCTCCTTGACCAGTTCGAGGTAATCGTCGCAGAACGTCCAGAAGAACGATTCGGTGACTTCGAGCGCACGCGCATGGTCGTACCCCTCGAACGCCGCGGTCGCATCGCGCACGACGACGTCGAGGGTCGCGAGCATCGCTGCATCCAAGGCGTGGGTGACCTGCGCCCCCTCGGGTACGGGGAACGAGAGCACGAACTTCGCCGCGTTCAGCACCTTGATCGCGAGGCGGCGCCCGATCTTCACCTGCGTCGGGTTCTGCGGGTCGAAGGCGGCGTCCGCGCCGAGTCGGCTGGATGCCGCCCAGTACCGCACCGCGTCGGTGCCGTGCTGATCGAGGATGTCCGCCGGCGTGACGACGTTGCCCTTCGACTTCGACATCTTCTTGCGATCGGGGTCGACGATGAAGCCCGAGATCGCGGCATCCGTCCACGGCGCGCGATCGTCCTCGAGGGCGGAGCGCACCATGGTGGAGAAGAGCCACGTGCGGATGATGTCCTGGCCCTGCGGGCGCAGATCGAACGGGGCCACGACGCTCCAGAGCGCGTCATCTCGCTGCCAGCCGCCCGCGAGTTGCGGGGTGAGCGATGACGTCGCCCAGGTGTCGAAGATGTCCTTCTCTCCTTCGAACCCGCCCGCGGCCCCACGCTGCGCCTCCGTGTAGCCCGGCGGCACGTCGCTCGTCGGGTCGATCGGCAAGGAGGAGGCGTCCGCCGTGATGACGGCGCCTTCCATGCGGTCGCCGTTCTCATCGAGCGGGTACCAGACCGGGATCGGCACACCGAAGAAGCGCTGGCGCGAGATGAGCCAGTCGCCGGTCAGGCCGTTCGTCCAGTTCTCGTAGCGCACGCGCATGAAGTCGGGATGCCACCCCATGCCCCGCCCGAGCGCGATCAGCTTCTCCCGGAACGCCGCGTCTCGCGCGCCGTTGCGGAGGTACCACTGACGCGTCGACACGATCTCCAGCGCCCGGTCGCCCTTCTCGTAGAACTTCACCGGGTGGCTGAAGGGCTTCGACACCTCGAGCAGCTCGCCCGAGGACTCGAGCAGCTCCACCATCTTCTTCTTCGCGCTGAAGACCGTGAGGCCGGCGATCTCGGAGTAGGCGGCACGCGCGGCATCCGTCGCGAGGGCGGCGGGAGCGTCGGGGAGGATCCGGCCGTCCTGACCCAGGATCGTGCGGTTCGGCAGGTCGAGCTCGCGCCACCAGATGATGTCGGTCACGTCGCCGAAAGTGCAGACCATCGCGATGCCCGAACCCTTGTCCTGCTGCGCGAGCGGGTGCGCGAGGACCGGGACCTCGACGTCGAAGACCGGCGTGCGCACCGTCTGTCCGAAGTACGGCTGGTACCGCTCGTCACCGGGGTTGGCGACGAGCGCGACGCATGCGGCGAGGAGCTCGGGGCGGGTCGTCTCGATGTGGATGTCACCCGAGCCGTCGGTCTTGTGGAACGCGAGGCGGTGATAGCTCGCCTGCTGCTCGCGGTCCTCGAGCTCGGCCTGCGCGATCGCGGAACGGAAGTCGATGTCCCAGAGCGTCGGAGCCATCGCCTGGTACGCCTCGCCGCGCTCGAGGTTGCGCAGGAACGCGAGCTGGCTCGTGCGGACCGTGTCGTCCGAGATCGTCCGATACGTCTGCGTCCAGTCGACGGAGAGGCCGAGCTGGCGGAAGACCGCCTCGAACGCCTTCTCGTCTTCGAGGGTCAGCTCCTCGCACAGCTCGATGAAGTTGCGGCGGCTGATGGGCACCTGATCGGCGGGCTTGAGGCTCTTCGCGTCGCCGCGGAACGGCGGGGTGAAGTCGGGGTCGTAGGGGAGGGACGTGTCGCAGCGGACACCGTAGTAGTTCTGCACGCGGCGCTCGGTCGGCAGGCCGTTGTCGTCCCACCCCATCGGATAGAACACGGTCTTGCCCCGCATGCGCTCGAACCGCGCCTTGACGTCGGTGTGCGTGTAGCTGAAGACATGGCCGATGTGTAGCGACCCCGAGGCGGTCGGCGGAGGCGTGTCGATCGAGTAGACGCCGGCGCGACCCGCGGCCTCGGCGGCAGCACGGTCGAACAGATACGTGCCCGCGGCGGTCCACGCGGCATCCCACTTCTGCTCGAGGCCTTCCAGTGCGGGCTTGTCGGGAATCTGCGCGTCGGCCATGGGTGTCTCCTCGAGCGATATTGGCGGCACTGTGTGAGCGTGCCTGAGTGTGGGTTGTGCGCTCAGTCTACCGGCGCGTCGGCAGCGCGGTGCCCGGTATCCGCGTCGGATGCCGAGGAGATGACGGATGCTGAGGACCACATCCGGGCGTCCGGTCCTCAGAATCCGCCATCTCCTCAGAAACCTCCGGCCGGCCCCGCCCATCGCCCTCTCCACAGGCGTGCGATTCGGCCGATTGTCCACCGATCCGCCGCTCCGCACATTGCCGATTCCGTCCACGCGGCACGCTGTGGTGATGTCTGTGGGATCAACGGTTCAAGGGTTCGGCGGTGTTGCTCGGGTGCGGGTCGTCCGGCAGCGGGGCTGGAGCGAGCGGGCGGTTCGCCACGCCGTGGACTGCGGTGAGGTGATGCGCCCTCGAAAAGGGTGGCTCGCGCTGCCCGGGGCCGACCCCTACCTCATCGCCGCCGCTCGTGATGGTGTCGTGCTCTCATGCATCACTCAGGCCTCGCGTCTCGGGCTCTGGGTCCTGGACAGGGCGATCGGCCGCATGTCGCCGCGAGTCCGAACGCGGGCGGCGTGCGTGTCGGCGTCGAGTCGGCCACCGGCCTGCGCCACGCAACGACACACTGGGCGAGGCCTATCGTGCCGCGCCATCCGGACGCCCTCATCGACCCCATCGAGAACGTGCTCGGCGTCGTCGCGGACTGCCTCGAGCACGAGCAAGCGCTCGCGATCTGGGAATCTGCCCTTGATCGCCGCTTGATCACCCTGCCCGAATTGCGACGTCTGCCCTACCGGGGGCGAGCTCGCAACCTGTGCGACAGCGCCTCACCGTTCCACGGCTCAGGGCTCGAGTCGTTCGTCCCACCGCGTCTCGTCTGGCTACGACTGCCGATCGTCCCGCAGGTGTGGATCGTGGGGCATCGCGTCGATTTCCTCATCGGAGATCGGCTCGTGCTTCAGATCGACGGCGGCACCCACGTCGGTGCGCAGCGCGACAGCGATATCCGCCACGATGCTCAGCTCCTGCTCCTCGGCTACCACGTCATCCGCGTCGGATATGACCAGGTCGTGAACCGCTGGCACGAGGTGCAAGACCTCGTCATGCGCGCTGTCGCCCAGGGGCTCCACCTGATGCGGTGAACGCAGTCCCCAGACACCGCGTCGGATGCCGATGAGATGACGGATGCTGAGGACGATATCCGGGCGTCCGGTCCTCAGAATCTGTCATCTCCTCAGGAACCTCCGGGCACGGTCCTCGACCACTCGCCGCGCGTGAGCGCGAACGCCAAGTGCGGCATGTCGACGCCGCGGTAGTGGGTGGTGAAGGTGCGGCGCACCGTCATCCCGAGGCGGATCGCGACGTTCATGGATGGCACGTTGGTCGCGCGCACCTTCGCGTAGAGGTCCTCCGCCTCGAGAGTGCGGAACGCCCAGTCGCGGCAGGCCGATGCAGCCTCGATCGCGTACCCGCGACGCCAGTGCGCCCGCTGGAAGAGATAGCCGACCTCGATGACCTCATCGTCCTCGATCTTCTGCCGGGTGATGCCGCACTGGCCGATCATCCCGCCCGTCTCGCGCAGGACGACCGCCCACAGGCCGAAGCCGTCCTGGGCATACCGCTCCTGCAGGCGACGGAGCCAGGCGAGCGACTCGGCGTCGCTGAAGGCGCCTTCGTAGGCGACCATGACGACGGGGTCGTGCAGGATCGCGCGGAGCGCGGGCAGGTCGTCGTCGGTCATCTCGCGCAGGTCGAGCCGCGGTGTCGACAGGATCACGACTCGATCCGGATACCCAGCGCGTGGGCGAATGCCGGGGCGTGCAGCTCTGCCTGGCGCGGGGAGAGCCAGAAGCCTGCCAACCCGCGCGGATCGGAGAAGGAGAGCGCCTCGAGCCCGCGCAGGTCGACGTCGTCGCCGCGCACTCCGCGGGTATCCACCTCGTCGGCGCGGGACCGCTCGAACCGCACGCGCGCGAGCCGCGCGTCGGGCAGGTCGAGAGCGCCGATCTGGCAGTCGACGACGAGCAAGTCCGCGACCTCGGCGGCAGCCAAGGAGAGATAGTCGATGCGCAGTCCGCGCAGGATGACGGCATCCCACGACCCGCGCAGCGCGTCGACTGTGCCGATCCGGCCTCCGTCTATCTCGACCGAACGCCACGAGGCATCCTTCGCGCTCAGCTCGGCTGCGCGGATCTCGGTGATCGCGACGTCGGAGAGAGCCGTGCCGCCGAGGTCGATGCGACCGACGGATGCCCCGGCGATTCGCGACTCCGCCACGCGGCCATGCGCCGCCGAGACGTCACCTCGCAGCCCTTCGATATGCGCTGCGATCACGTCCGCGCGGGGCGACAGACCGGCGTGAGCGTCGAGCAGCGTGGGAAGATCGGGGGCCGCCGTGCGGGGCGGACGCGGGCCGGTCGATCCGGATCGGGAGCGGACGGGCGTCATACCGGCCAGCCTAGGCGCCCGGTATGATGGGGTGATCAGCTGTGATCCGGCCATCACCGGGGAGCTCGCGGAAGAGACTCGGTCCGCCGAGAGGTAGAACCGCGCGGGGCAGGCCCGTCATCGCCGCAGGAGAGTGGTCCGTCCCGGCGGACAAGCGGGGTGGTACCGCGGTCGCACGATCGTCCTCGCAGGAAGCATCGCACGCACCTGCTGGAGAGACATGACCTACCCCCGCAACTCCGCCTTCGGACCCGCCGCCGACAGTGTCGCGCCGAGCCCGCGGTTCCCCGAGATCGAGCGCGAGGTCCTGGCGTTCTGGGACCGGGACAACACGTTCCGCGCCTCGATCGCGCAACGCAGCGGCGCGGAAGAGTGGGTCTTCTACGACGGGCCGCCGTTCGCCAACGGCCTGCCGCACTACGGTCATCTCCTCACCGGCTATGCCAAGGACCTCTTCCCGCGCTTCCAGACGATGCTCGGCAAGAAGGTCGATCGCGTGTTCGGTTGGGACACGCACGGACTCCCCGCGGAGCTCGAGGCGATGAAGCAGCTGGGCATCACGGAGAAGAGCGAGATCGAGGACATGGGCATCGCCGCCTTCAATGCGAAGGCGAAGGAGTCCGTGCTCGAGTACACCCAGCAGTGGGAGGACTACGTCACCCGGCAGGCCCGCTGGGTCGACTTCGAACGCGGCTACAAGACGCTCGACACGGGCTACATGGAGTCGGTACTGTGGGCGTTCAAGACCCTGTGGGAGAAGGGTCTCGCGTACGAAGGTCACCGCGTGCTCCCGTACTGCTGGCGCGACGAGACGCCGCTGTCGAACCATGAGCTGCGCATGGACGACGACGTCTACAAGATGCGTCAGGACCCGTCGGTGACGGTCACGTTCCCGCTCGTCGGGGTGAAGGCCGAGAGCCTCGGGCTGACCGGCGTCCGCGCGCTCGCCTGGACGACCACCCCGTGGACGCTGCCGACGAACCTCGCCCTCGCGGTCGGCCCCGATATCGAGTACGTCGTCGTCCCGGGCGGTCCCGCCGGCGCGGCGGACGTCCCGGCCGGCGACGACGCCGAGGGGGCGACCGCGCACCGCTACCTCCTGGCATCCGACCTGCTCGTGAACCACGCGAAGGAGCTCGGCTATGAGAGCGCGGCGGCGGCGTCGGAAGCGGTCGAGCGGACGCTCCGTGGCGAGGAGCTGCGCGACGTGCATTACGACCGGCTCTTCGACTACTACGCGGATGCCGAGGTGTGGGGCACCGACACCGCTTGGCGCATCCTCGTCGACGACTACGTCACGACCACGGACGGCACGGGCATCGTCCATCAGGCGCCGGCCTACGGTGAGGACGACCAACGCGTGACGGCGGCCGCCGGCATCCCGCTCATCATGAGCCTCGACGACGGCGGGCGGTTCCTGCCGCAGGTGACCGACGTCGCCGGCGAGCTGTGGATGGATGCCAACCGGCCGCTCATCCGACTGCTGAGGGCGCAGGGTCGCCTCCTTCGCGAGGCCTCGTACGAGCACTCCTACCCGCACTGCTGGCGGTGCCGGAACCCTCTCATCTACAAGGCCGTGTCGAGCTGGTTCGTGCGGGTCACCGACATCAAGGACGACCTCATCGCGGCGAACGAGCAGATCACCTGGGCGCCCGAGAACGTCAAGCACGGGCAGTTCGGCAAGTGGCTCGAGGGGGCGCGCGACTGGTCGATCAGCCGCAACCGGTTCTGGGGCTCGCCGATCCCCATCTGGAAGAGCGACGATCCGGAGTACCCGCGCGTCGACGCCTACGGGTCTCTCGAGGAGCTCGAGCGCGACTTCGGACGCCTGCCGCGCAACGGGGCGGGGGAGGTCGATCTGCACCGCCCGTACATCGACGAGCTGACGCGCCCGAATCCCGATGACCCGACCGGTCTCTCCACGATGCGGCGCATCGAGGACGTCTTCGACGTGTGGTTCGACTCGGGCTCCATGCCGTACGCGCAGGTGCACTATCCGTTCGAGAACCGTGAGTGGTTCGACACGCACGCGCCCGCCGACTTCATCGTCGAGTACATCGGCCAGACCCGTGGCTGGTTCTACGTCATGCACGTGCTGTCGGTGGCGCTGTTCGGCCGCCCCGCGTTCAGCGGCGTCGCCTGCCACGGCATCGTCCTCGGCAGCGACGGCCAGAAGATGTCGAAGTCGCTGCGCAACTATCCGGACGTGAGCGAGGTGTTCGACCGCGACGGCTCCGATGCGATGCGCTGGTTCCTCATGGCGTCGTCGGTGCTGCGCGGTGGCAACCTCATCGTCACCGAGGAGGGCATCCGCGCGGGCGTCCGCGAGTTCCTCCTGCCGCTGTGGAACGCGTGGTACTTCTTCGCGACCTATGCCAACGCCGCGGGAGGGGCCGGCGGCCAGGGATACGAGGCGCGCTGGCGCACCGACTCGACGGACGTGCTCGATCAGTACGTCCTGGCGCTCCTGGGCGACGTCGTCCGCGATGTCGCCACCGACCTCGAGGCACTCGATTCGACCACCGCCGCCGCGCGCCTGCGCGACTTCGCCGAAGCGCTGACGAACTGGTACATCCGCCGTTCCCGCGACCGGTTCTGGGTGGGTGCGGATGCCGCCGACGAGGCATCCACCGAGGCGTTCGACACCCTGTACACGGTGCTCGAGACGCTCACGCGCGTCGCCGCGCCGCTGATCCCGCTCGTGTCGGAACGGATCTGGCAGGGCCTCACCGGCGGGCGCAGCGTGCACCTGGAGGACTGGCCGGATGCCGACGCGTTCCCCGCGTCGCCGGAGATCCGGACCGCGATGGATGCCGTGCGCGAGGTCTCGTCGGTCGCGAACGCGCTGCGCAAGAAGGAGGGCAAGCGCGTGCGCTTGCCGCTGCCGCGCCTCACGGTCGCACTCGAGCATGCCGACGCGCTCGGCCAGTTCGAGGACATCCTGCGCGACGAGCTCAACGTCAAGGAGGTGGAGCTCGTCCCGCTCACCGATGGGCTGGCCGAACAGTACGGCATCAGTCAGCGGCTCGCGGTCAACGCGCGCGCCGCCGGCCCGCGCCTCGGCAAGCAGGTGCAGCACGTCATCGCGGGCGCCAAGGCCGGCGCGTGGAGCGTCGACGACGGCGTGGTCGTCGTCGACGGCATCGCCCTCGCCGAGGGCGAGTACGAACTCACCCTCGAAGCCGGCGGGGTCGCAGAGGGCACGGCGATCGCTCTCCTCGCGGGCGGCGGATTCGTCCTCCTCGACACGACGACGACGCCCGAGCTGGAGGCGGAGGGTCTCGCTCGCGATGTGATCCGTGCCGTGCAGGACACCCGCAAGGCGGCAGGGTTCGACGTCAGCGACCGGATCTCGCTCGCGCTGCTGTTCGACGACGAAGCGGATGCATCCGCCATGGCATCCGCGTTCTCCGTGGCCGACGTCGCCGGCGAGACGCTGTCGCTCACGTATGCCGTGCGCTCGCGCGTAGAGACCCTCATCGATGCGGGCTCGGTCGCCACCGAGTCGGTGGAGTTCGAGAATGTGATCGACGCGGGCACGTACGCCAACCGGGCGCCCTTCACCGTGTCCGTCGGCCGGATCGGAGTGCAGGCATGAACGACCGCACGCGCGCGGACGCCGTGTATGCGGCTCTCCTGACCCGACAGGGCGAGCGGTGGGTGCAGCCGCGGGTCGAGCGCACTCGTCAGGTACTGGAACTCCTCGACGATCCGCAGAAGACGTATCGCGTCATCCACGTCACGGGCACGAACGGCAAGACCTCGACGGCTCGGATCGCCGAGTCGATCGTGCGCGCAACGGGTCTGCGCACGGGACTGTTCACGAGTCCGCATCTCGAGCGGTTCACCGAGCGGATCACGATCGACGGCGAGCCGATCGACGACGGACTGATCGCGGATGCCTGGGCGGAGATCGAACCGTTCGTCGGCATCGTCGACGCACAGATGGAGGCGACCGGCGATGCGCCGCTCACGTTCTTCGAGCTCCTGACGGTACTCGCGTTCGTCGCGTTCGCCGACGCTCCCGTGGATGTCGCGGTCATCGAGGTCGGCATGGGGGGTTCGTGGGACTCGACGAACACCGCGGACGGGGATGTCGCCGTGTTCGCACCGATCGACCTCGACCACGCGGACAAGCTCGGCGACACGATCGAGGAGATCGCGACCGTGAAATCCGGCATCATCAAGGAAGGCGCCGCCGCTGTCTCGGCCGCGCAGGCTCCCGCGGCTCTCAGCGTGCTGCAGCGCGCGGCGTCGGCGCGGGGAGCGACCCTCGCGGTCGAGGGTGATGCTTTCGGGCTGTCCGCCCAGCACCTCGCCGTCGGTGGGCAGCAGATCAGCGTCCAGGGCCTCGCCGGGGGCTACGACGACCTGTACCTGCCGCTGTACGGCGCGCACCAGGGGCACAACGCGGCGCTCGCGATCGCGGCCGTCGAGTCGCTGATCGGCGGCGGAACCCAGCGACTCGCTCCGGACATCGTCGCCGACGGCCTCGCGCAGGTCACCTCGCCCGGTCGGCTGCAGCTCGTCGGCGTCGCGCCGACGGTCCTCGTGGATGCCGCGCACAACCCCCACGGCGCGCGCGCCCTCGTGCAGGCGCTCGGCGACTCGTTCGACTTCGACGAGTGGGGCATCGTGCTCGGTGTCTTCGGCGACAAGGATGTCGCAGGCATCGTCGCGGCGATCGCGCCCGCGGCCACGCACGTCTTCGCCACTTCTCCCGACTCGGATCGCGCCGCGGAGGCAGACACGATCGCCGATCTCGTGGAGGGCCTCGGCGGTCAGGTCAGCGTGCACCGCGACCTGGCGGAGGCCGCGGAGGCGGCGCGGGAGTGGGCGTCGGCATCCGAGCGCCGCGCCGTCGTCATCGCGGGGAGCGTCGTCCTGGCGGGCGAGGCGCTGCAGCTCGCGGCCGAAGAGAATTGGAAGGACGGGTGGGTCGCGTGAGCGCGGACTCAGCGGATGCCCCGCGGCGGGCGCCACGTGTGCGGCGACGGCGCGGTGCGCGGGAGTCGCTCGCCGCCATGGTCCTCGGCTGCGAGACGCTCGTCGTCTTCCTCGGCGGGCTCGTGCTCTACGGGCTGAAGGCGCTCCCCGCGGGGATCGAGCCGTGGTGGGGGATCGTGCTCGGTTCGGGGTTCGCCGTGCTGCTCGTCGTGACCTCGGCGTTCGTGCGCTACGACTGGGGGATCGCGCTCGGCTGGTTCTGGCAGCTCGTGATCGTCCTGGCGGGGTTCCTGGAGCCCGCGCTCGCTGTCGTCGGTCTCGTTTTCGGAGCGATGTACGCGTATGCGACGATCAAGGGAGGCGCGCTCGACAAAGCGAACGCGCAGCGCGCCGCAGGCGACACGAATGGAGAATGACATGTCCACGGAAGAGACCCTCGTCCTCGTGAAGCCCGACGGCGTCGCGCGCGGACTGACCGGTGCGATCCTCGCGCGCATCGAGGCGAAGGGCTATGCGCTCGTGGACATCAAGCTCGTCGAGCCCGACCGCGATCTGCTCGCGCAGCACTACGCGGAGCACGAGGGCAAGCCCTTCTACGAGCCGCTGCTGGAGTTCATGCTCTCCGGTCCGTCGGTCGCGATCCGGCTCGCCGGCAACCGTGTGATCGAAGGCTTCCGCTCGCTCGCCGGCACGACGGACCCGACGACCGCCGCGCCGGGCACCATCCGCGGTGACTTCGGTCGCGACTGGGGTGTCAAGGTGCAGCAGAACCTCGTGCACGGGTCGGACAGCCCCGAGTCCGCCGTTCGCGAACTCGCGATCTGGTTCTGACGAAACCTCAGCGCGTCAGAAGATGACGTCGAGCAGCTGCGGGATGGCATCCAGTCGCAGCTGCGCGAGGAGCAGTACGACGGCGTAGGTGACGATCGCCATGAGCGGCACCCACGCGGCGAGCTTGCTGCCGACGGCACGCACGCGCGCGGCATCGGAGATCACGCCGGCGCGCAGCAGGTACACCCAGACCGCGTAGAAGGTCGGGATCGTGACGAGCCACGTCACCATGCACCACGGGCACAGCGTGCCGAGGAAGAAGATGCTCTGGCTGATGAGCCACAGCACGAAGCCGAACGCGAACGTGATGCCCGCGGCGAAGGCGAGCCAGAACCAGCGCGCGAACCGAGCGCCCGAGAGGACGGCCATGCCGACGACGATCGGCGCGACCCAGCCCGTGAGGCCGAGGATCGGGTTCGGGAAGCCGAAGACGCTGCCCTGCCACGAATCGAGGTTCGCGGTGCACTGCACGATGATGCTGAAATCGCACGACGCCGGCCCGGAGCCCGGGTTCTGAAGCGCGTGGAACTTCTCGACCGTGAGCGCGAAAGCCGCCCCCCAGCCGATCACTCCCGCGATGACGAGCCACACGGCGAGGGCTTTCGGGCGGGACTCGATGGTGCGCGACGACATGGCGTGATTATGGCATCCGTGCCTTTGCGGCGCGCTCAGAATGCGCCTCGCAGCGGCGCCGCGCGCCGTCACGCGCATTCCGGAGCGGAAAGTGGAATAATGGGCGCGATGCCGCCGCGGCCGCGCCGCAGCGCATCACCGAAGACTTCGGGCGATGAACGCCCTTCGCAGTACGAGCCCCGCCGCCGAGCGGGTGAGGCTGCAGACCGTATGAGTTCGCGGCACCTCCGGACCGGAGCGAGACCGCCAGATCTGCCGGGAGTGGCCCGCGGAGCCGCCCCGCAAGGAGTACGCCAGAGATGGCCGATGAGCACAATGACATCCCCGATTCCGACCGCGACAACGCCGAACAGACGCTGACGCCCGACCAGGCTCTCGGCTCCGACGCGCCCGCGACACCCGACGACGGCGACGTCGTCGCGGAGGCGGAGGCGATCGTCGCCTCCGAAGAGGCCGCCGACGCGGCGGAAGACGCCGCCGCGGTGGCCGACGCGGAGAGCATCGTCGACGACGCAGCCGCCGCCGAGGAGGTCGCCGAGGAGGCGGTCGTCGCCGATGCCGAGCAGATCGCGACGGATGCCGAGGACGCCGAGAGCGCGGCCGATGCCGCCTTCGAGGCCGCAGCGGCACAGGCTGCGCCGGTGGAGGACGAACCGGCGGCGCCGGAGCCCGTCACCGCGGTCTCCCTCGGACTGCTGCCCGCGGAGTTCGTCTCGCAGGTGTCCACGCAGCTCTTCTTCTACGCCCCCGAGCCCATCGCGCAGCCGTCGCGCCCGGGCGACGACGATCGCGATGACCGCGAGGACCAGGGTTCCGGCCCGGGTTCCAGCGCGCGCCGCCGCGGCCGCCGCCGGGGCGGCGCGCCGATCGGTGACCTCGATGAGGCATCCGGTGCCGACCGCGCGGAGCGGACGGAACGAACCGACCGTGGCGGGCGTCAGCCGCGCCAGCGCGCTGTGGAGCTCATCACCGAGCCGCAGCGCATCAAGGGATCGACGCGTCTCGAGGCGAAGAAGCAGCGCCGTCGCGACGGTCGTGAGGCCGGTCGCCGCCGCACCGTCGTCACGGAGGCCGAGTTCCTCGCCCGCCGCGAGGCCGTCGACCGCGACATGATCGTGCGCTCGAAGAACGGGCGGATTCAGATCGCGGTGCTCGAGGACAACGTCCTCGTCGAGCACTACGTCGCGCGCAGCCAGGAATCCTCTCTCATCGGCAACGTCTACCTCGGACGCGTGCAGAACGTGCTGCCCTCGATGGAGGCGGCGTTCGTCGACATCGGCCGCGGCCGCAACGCGGTGCTGTACTCGGGCGAGGTCGACTGGGATGCCGTGGAGACCGGCAATCAGCCGCGCCGCATCGAACTCGCGCTGAAGAGCGGTGACCGTGTGCTCGTCCAGGTCACGAAGGACCCGGTGGGACACAAGGGCGCTCGCCTGACGAGCCAGATCTCGCTCCCCGGCCGCTACCTCGTGTACGTGCCGGGCGGCGCGATGAACGGCATCTCGCGGAAACTCCCCGACACGGAGCGTGCGCGGCTCAAGCGCATCCTCAAGGAGGTCCTCCCCGAGTCGAGCGGCGTCATCGTGCGCACGGCGGCGGAGGGTGCGACCGAGGACCAGCTGACTCGCGACGTGCAGCGTCTCACGAGCCAGTGGGAGCACATCTCGAAGCAGGTCGAGACGCAGCAGGCACCGTACCTGCTGCACTCCGAGCCGGACCTTCTCGTGAAGATCGTCCGCGACGTCTTCAACGAGGACTTCTCGAAGATGCTCATCCAGGGGGAGGACGCGTACCAGACGATCACGTCCTACCTCGCGGGCGTCGCCCCCGACCTCCTCGAACGCATCGAGAAGTACGAAGAGGACCAGGACCCGTTCGACCGGTTCCGCGTCACCGAGCAGATCGAGAAGGCGCTCGACCGCAAGGTCTGGCTGCCGTCGGGTGGGTCGCTCGTCATCGACCGCACCGAAGCGATGACGGTGGTCGACGTCAACACCGGCAAGTTCGTCGGGTCGGGCGGCAACCTCGAAGAGACGGTCACGAAGAACAACCTCGAAGCGGCGGAGGAGATCGTCCGCCAGCTGCGTCTGCGCGATATCGGCGGCATCATCGTCGTCGACTTCATCGACATGGTGCTCGAGTCGAACCGCGACCTCGTGCTGCGTCGGCTGATCGAGTGCCTGAGCCGCGACCGGACGAAGCACCAGGTCGCGGAGGTGACCTCGCTCGGACTCGTGCAGATGACCCGCAAGAAGCTCGGCCTCGGTCTCTTGGAGACTTTCAGCGAGCCGTGCGAGGTGTGTGCGGGCCGCGGAGTGATCGTCCACCACGATCCGGTCGTGAAGCACCGCGCGCCCGTGACGAACGGCTCCGGGAACGCGCGGCGCCCCCGCTCCACGAGCTCCTCGTCTTCGACCGGTGCGAACGGCGGCGGCACGCACGTCATCACCGAGGGCGCGAAGTCCGCGCTCGCGGCGATCGCGGCATCCACGATTCACCCGGCGACGGGGGAGGCCGTGGCGGATGCCGCGTCGAGCCCGGTCGCGGCGGACGTCGTCGTCGAGGCGCGTGAGAGCGTGAAGAAGCCGCGTCGCAAGCGGGGCGAAGGGCGCGCTCGGAGTGAGAAGAGCGACCGCCCTGAAGGCGGGGCCGCGAAGACGGAGAAGGATCTGCTCCTGGATTCTGTGCTGAGCGCCCTCCCGGAGCCCAAGGCGCCCGGTCAGGGTCGGGGGCGGCGCCGCGTCACGACGGCGGCGCTGAGCGGTACGCCGGTCGACGCGACGCCGGTCACGACGGAGGACTGATCCGGGCGGCGCGGGCCGGCGGCGGGCATCCGCGGGACATCCGCTCGTCAGCGGGTCGTG
This sequence comes from Microbacterium sp., assembly GCF_017305435.1. Lineage (GTDB taxonomy): Bacteria > Actinomycetota > Actinomycetes > Actinomycetales > Microbacteriaceae > Microbacterium. Next base: position 571,952 of record NZ_JAFKIP010000002.1, read on the forward strand.
GCTCGCGCACGCCGCTCCCGCGCCGTCACCCGCAGACCCGACGCGATGAGCCGGCGTACGAGCTCGTGCCCGCTCACGTGCTGCGCCCCGGCAGCGACGAGACGCGCGTGCGCGTCCTCGGGGACGTCGTAGTGATCGAGGTCGAAGCCGCGATGCGGGATGCCCTGGGCAGACGCGAACGCGTGCAGTTCGGCGAGATCGGTGTCGCTCACCAGATGCGCCCACAGCCTGCCGTGAGCCGGCCAGCGCGGGTCGTCGATCAGGATCACCATCGCCCCATCGTAAGCATCCGCGACACGCGCATCGGATGCTTTTGCCCGCTGGGCCCGCATCCGGTAAAGTAGTCCCTTGGTGCGTCGAGGTTCCGCCTCCGCGCCCGCAGACTCGTCAGAGGCGATTCGCCTCGGAAGACAATCGGAGCCGAGCGCTCCACAGAAGAAACAGGTGTGAAGTGGTTTACGCAGTTGTGCGCGCCGGAGGCCGGCAGGAAAAGGTCGAGGTCGGCACGATCGTCGTGCTCGACCGTCAGCAGGCCAAGGTCGGCGACAAGATCGAGCTCCCCGCGGTCCTCTTCGTGGACGGCGACGCCGTGACCACCGATGCGGACAAGCTCGCGAAGGTCACGGTCACCGCCGAGGTCCTCGGCGAGGAGCGCGGTCCGAAGATCGTGATCCAGAAGTTCAAGAACAAGACCGGCTACAAGAAGCGCCAGGGGCACCGTCAGGACCTCACGCGCGTCAAGATCACCGGCATCAAGTAAGCCACGGGAGAAGACGAGATGGCACACAAAAAGGGCGCAAGCTCTACCCGTAACGGGCGTGACTCCAACGCACAGCGACTGGGCGTGAAGCGCTTCGGCGGCCAGCAGGTCCTCGCCGGCGAGATCATCGTCCGCCAGCGCGGCACGCACTTCCACCCCGGCGCGAACGTCGGCCGCGGCGGCGACGACACGCTGTTCGCCCTCGAGGCGGGCGCGGTCGAGTTCGGCACGAAGGGCGGCCGCAAGGTCGTCAACATCGTGGCGGCGGCTGAGTAAGAGCGATACACACTTCGCGAGGGGCGGGCTTCGGCTCGCCCCTCGTTCGTTCCCGGACAGGAGACCGACATGGTGACCTTCGTCGATCGCGTCACGCTGCACCTGCGTGCCGGCAAGGGCGGCAACGGCTGCGTATCGGTGCGCCGGGAGAAGTTCAAGCCTCTCGCCGGCCCCGACGGCGGCAACGGCGGACACGGCGGTGACGTCGTGCTCGTCGCCGACCCCCAGGTGACGACACTCCTGTCGTACCACCACTCACCGCACCGAAGCGCCGGCAACGGCGGATTCGGCATGGGCGACAACCGGTCGGGCGCAGCGGGAGAGGGCCTCGAGCTCGCCGTCCCCGTGGGCACGGTGGTGAAGGATGCCGAGGGCGAGGTCCTCGCCGATCTCCTCGTCCCCGGGACGCGCTTCATCGCGGCCCCCGGCGGGCAGGGCGGCCTCGGCAACGCCGCGCTCGCGAATCCGAAGCGCAAGGCGCCCGGCTTCGCTCTGCTCGGCACGCCCGGTTGGGAGGGCGACGTTCAGCTCGAGCTCAAGACGGTCGCCGACGTCGCACTGGTCGGGTTCCCGTCGGCCGGCAAGTCGAGCCTCATCGCCGCCGTCTCCGCGGCGCGGCCGAAGATCGCGGACTACCCGTTCACGACGCTCCACCCCAATCTCGGCGTCGTCCAGGCCGGCGACGTACGGTTCACGGTGGCCGACGTGCCCGGGCTCATCGAGGGTGCGAGCGAGGGGAAGGGCCTCGGGCTCGAGTTCCTGCGTCACGTCGAGCGCTGCACGGCGCTCGTCCATGTGCTCGACTGCGCGACGCTCGAGCCGGGTCGTGACCCGCTGAGCGACCTCGACGTCATCCTGGAGGAGCTCGGCAACTACCCGGTGCCCGAGGGGCAGGTGCCGCTGCTCGAGCGCCCGCAGCTCGTGGCGCTCAACAAGGTCGACGTGCCCGAGGCGAAGGATCTCGCCGACCTCGTGCGCCCCGATCTGGAGGCGCGCGGGTACCGCGTGTTCGAGATCTCCACGGTCAGTCACGAGGGTCTGCGACCGCTGACTTTCGCGCTGGCGGACATCGTCGCGCGCCATCGCATCGAACAGGCCGCGGCTCCGACCCCCGAGCGCGTCATCATCCGCCCGCAGGGCTCCGAGCGCGAGTTCCAGATCCGCGTCGAAGGCGGCACATACGGCAACATCTTCCGCATCCTGGGCGCGAAGCCCGTGCGGTGGGTACAGCAGACCGACTTCCAGAACGAGGAGGCGGTGGGCTTCCTCGCCGACCGCCTCGAGAAACTCGGCGTCGAGAACGAGCTGTATCGGGCAGGCGCAGAGGCCGGCTCCACGGTCGTGATCGGCGACGGTGACGGCGTGGTGTTCGACTGGCATCCCACGCTCTCGTCGGCGGCCGAGCTCATGACGGCGCCGCGCGGCACGGACCCCCGCCTCGATCTCAACCCGCGCCGCACGACGTCGCAGCGCCGCGAGCGCTATCACGAGCGCATGGATGCCAAGGCGGAAGCCCGCGCCGAACTCGAGCAGGAGCGCCTGGGCACCATCCACGACGGCTTCGCCGGGGAGGACGACGAGGAAGCGTGAGCGTGCAGGAACGGTCCCAGATCGCAGGGGCACAGCGGGTCGTCGTGAAGGTCGGCTCGTCGTCGATCAGCGGTGAGAACCACCACCGCATCGAGTCCATCGTCGATGCCCTCGCCGCCGCGCGCGGGCAGGGCACACAGGTCGTGCTGGTGTCGTCGGGCGCGATCGCGACGGCGCTGCCGTTTCTCGACCTCGAGGGCCGCCCCTCGGATCTCGCGACGCAGCAGGCCGCCGCGGCGGTCGGCCAGAACGTCCTCATGTGGCGTTACCAGACCTCGCTCGATCGGCACGACATGCTCGCCGGACAGGTGCTCCTGACGGCCGGCGACCTCGAGAATGCCGCGCACCGTGCGAACGCGCGCCGCGCCGTGGACCGCCTCCTGGGGCTCGGCGTCCTGCCGATCGTCAACGAGAACGACACCGTCGCAACGCACGAGATCCGCTTCGGTGACAACGATCGCCTCGCCGCCCTCGTCGCCGAGCTCATCGGAGCCGATGCCCTCGTCCTCTTGAGCGACATCGAATGCCTCTACACGAGGCCGCCGAACGAGCCCGGCGCGCTCCCGATCGACACCGTCACCTTCGGAGACGATCTCGCCGGATTCGAGTTCGGCTCCGTCGTCGTCAACAGCGTCGGCACCGGGGGAGCGGCGACCAAGGTCTCCGCCGCGAAGCTGGCGTCAGCCGCCGGGATCGGAGTGCTCGTCACGAGCGCCGACCTCGTCGTCGAGGCGCTCAGCGGCGCACCGGTCGGCACCTGGTTCGCTCCCGACCCCGATGCGACGCCGGGTTTGACGCTCGGCGCCGCGACCGGCAGCGTCCGCACCGCCGCGACCGCGTCCTGATCGGTGCGACTCGGCATCCGTCGGCTCGTTACACTGGGCGGATGACTACCCCGGCGATGACCGCAACGACGGCGCGCGAGCGCATGGAGTTCGCGAAGACCGCTTCTCGCAGCGTGGGACTGCTGAGCGACGCGGCCAAGGCGGATGCGCTGCGTACGATCGCGACGGCGATCGAGGACGCGGCGACCGACATCGTCGCCGCCAATGCCGAGGATCTGCGCCGCGGCGAGCAGAACGGCCTCTTGGCCGGACTACTCGACCGCCTCCGGCTCGACGAGGCCCGCGTGCATGCCCTCGCAGCCGCTGTGCGGGACGTCGCCGACCTGCCCGACCCCGTTGGGCGCATCCTCGACGAGCGCACGTTGTCCAATGGCGTCCACCTGCAGAAGGTGTCTGTCCCGTTCGGTGTGATCGGGTCGATCTACGAGGCGCGACCGAACGTGACCGTCGACATCGCCGCCCTGGCTCTGCGCTCGGGCAACGCCGTGGTGCTGCGCGGCGGGACCGCGGCGCAGTCGAGCAATGCGACGCTCGTCGCCGTCATGCGCGGCGCACTGGCATCCGTCGGCATCGACCCCGAGGCGATCCAGACGGTCGATGACTTCGGACGCGACGGCGCGGACGCGCTCATGCAGGCCCGCGGGCTCGTCGACGTGCTCGTGCCGCGGGGGAGCGCGCAACTCATCGAGACCGTCGTGACGCAGTCATCGGTCCCGGTCATCGAGACGGGTGCGGGCGTCGTCCACATCGTCCTCGACGCGTCGGCGCCGCTCGAATGGGCGCAGCAGATCGTCGTGAACGCGAAGGTGCAGCGTCCGAGCGTCTGCAACGCGGTCGAGACGGTGCTCGTCGTGCGGGATGCCGCGGACCGCCTCGTCCCGCCCGTGGCGGCCGCACTGGAAGACGCCGGCGTCACGATCCACGGCGACGACGACGTGCGCGCGCTCGTACCGGGTGCGGTGCCCGTGATGGATGCCGACTGGGCCACCGAGCACATGAGCCTCGATCTGTCGATGCGCGTCGTCGACGACCTGGACGAGGCTCTCGACCACATCCGCCGCTACTCGACGCACCACACCGAGTCGATCATCACGACCGATGAGCGCAATGCGGAGCGGTTCCTCGCCGAGGTGGACTCGGCCGTCGTGATGGCCAACGCGTCCACGCGCTTCACCGACGGGGGCGAGTTCGGGTTCGGGGCCGAAGTGGGCATCTCGACGCAGAAGCTGCACGCCCGCGGGCCCATGGGGCTCCCGGAGCTGACGAGCACGAAGTGGCTCGCGCGCGGCGCCGGGCAGATTCGCGCCTGAACCGCCTAAACTTGACTCACCCGAACCGAACGGAGCCCGAATGACCATCGCCACGATCATCGCCCTCGCCACCGAGACGGCGGAGCATCACGGCAACGTCCAGGGCGAGACCTTCGTCTTCGGCGCGATCGCCATGGTCGTGTTCCTCGCGCTCGGCTTCGTCACGCTGTCGTACCGCAACGTGGCGAACCGTCACGCTCACAAGGCCGAGGCCTACGCCAAGGCGCACCCCGTCGATCAGGCGCAGGTGGGCCACGGCCACCACTGAGGCAGGCGGATGGCTTCGGAGCGCGCCCCGCGGATCGGGGTCATGGGCGGGACGTTCGATCCCATCCATCACGGACACCTCGTCGCGGCCAGCGAAGTCGCTCAGTCCTTCGACCTCGACGAGGTCGTCTTCGTGCCCACGGGTCGTCCGTGGCAGAAGGACAAGGTGACCGAGAGCGAGCACCGCTACCTCATGACGGTGATCGCCACGGCATCCAACCCGCGCTTCACGGTGAGCCGCGTCGACATCGACCGCGACGGACCGACGTACACGATCGACACCCTGCGGGAGCTGAGGCAGGCGCGACCGGATGCCGAGCTCTTCTTCATCACGGGCGCGGACGCCATCGAGCAGATCCTCAGCTGGCGCGATCACGGCGAGCTGTGGGATCTCGCCCACTTCGTCGCCGTCTCGCGGCCCGGGCACGTGCTCAGCACGGAAGGCCTGCCCACGGAGAACGTGAGCCAGCTCGAGATCCCCGCTCTGGCGATCTCCTCGACCGACTGCCGCGCACGCGTGCGTGCGGGAAACCCGGTGTGGTATCTCGTCCCCGACGGCGTCGTCCAATACATTGCGAAGCACCACCTGTACCGGAGCGAGGCATGAGCACACCCGATCAGCCCGACACCCCTCAGCTGACGCGGCGTCAGCTGCGCGAGTTGCGCAACACCGCATCGAACCCGATCATCACACCCGAGCAGGCACAGGAGAGCGCGGCCGCGGTCGCCGCGCCGCTGCCTCGGGCCGCTGAGCCCGTGACGGTCGAGGACGCCCCGACCGAGCAGGACGTCGACCTCGGTTCGCCCGCGCTGACCCGTCGTGCGGCACGCCAGCAGGAACGTCTGCGTACGGCGTCCGTACCCGTCGTCGACGAGGACATCGACGCGCACGAGGACCCGGATTCGGCTGACGCCCCCCGGGAGGACCCCGGCAGCGTCGACGTCGCCGACCCGGACACGGCCGCGGAGGCTCTCGCGGAGGCGCAGAGCGAGTCTCCGGACATCGAGGTCGCCCCGGTGGAACCCGAGACGACGGACGCGGACAGCGGGGATGCCGACGACGAGCCTCGGGCGGTCGTCGCACCGACGTTCGGGTCGGGTCTGCTCGCCGGAGAGGGCGTGGAGCTCGACCTGCCGGCATCCTTCGATCAGCTGCTCACCCGCGGAAGCGCGGCCACCGGATCGCTGGCGGCATCCAACGCCCTGATCCTCTCGCAGACTCCGGAGACCGGGGCCTTCACCTCGCCGATCGCGGGCACCGGTGAGGTGCTCGTCACCGGCACCTACAGCCTTCCGGAGTCGTTCGGGTCGACGGGCACGTCGCGCGGATCGTCGGACGGCAAGGAGATCGACGCGATCCTCGTCGACGGAGAGCTGCCCGCGACCTCGTCGCCCACGCCGATCGCGGCGAGCTCCGCGATCAGCACCATCAAGAGCGCCGAAGACATCATCAAGCCGCCGGCCCCCGAGAAGGGGAGCCGCCTCATGATCGCCCTCGGCATCACCGCCGGCGCGCTCGCGCTCGCCCTCATGGGCGTGCTGATCGTCGCCCTCTTCACGGGAGCCTTCCGTTGACCGCATCGCCCCGCACGACCGAACTCGTCCAGATCGCTGCCGCGGCAGCGGACAGCAAGGGCGCCGAGGATCTCGTCGCCTTCGACGTGTCCGAGCCGCTGCCCCTCGTCGACGCGTTCCTGCTCGCGACGGGCTCGAGCGAACGCAATGTCGCCGCGATCGCGGATGCCGTGGAAGAGGCGATGCTCGAGCAGGGCGTCAAGCGTCTGCGGCGCGAAGGCAAGCACGAAGCGCGCTGGATCCTCGTCGACTTCGGCGATCTGGTCGTCCACGTCTTCCACGAGCAGGAGCGGGTCTTCTATGGCCTCGAACGGCTCTGGACGGACTGCCCCATCATCCCGACGGGCGTCCCCGTCGACGCGCCCGAGTAGGGGCTCGGTTCGTGGCATCCGCTGCGATGTAGTAGCATCGAAGGGTTGCCGCGGGAGCGGTAACGACCCAGAGAATGGGCCTGTGGCGCAGCTGGTAGCGCACCTGCATGGCATGCAGGGGGTCAGGGGTTCGAGTCCCCTCAGGTCCACCAAAACTCCCGGTAAAGCACCGAATCTTCACTCCCTGATCAGGGAGTTTGAATGTTTGGTAGTCGTTTACTGGACACTTCGCCGGGTCGCCGCAGTGCGCTTTCGGACCTTCTCGGAGTATCTGGAAGGTACGCGGCAAGGCCCGCGCACCTTCGCTGTATGGACGGTGTTGGCACCTCAGAGTCGGGACACGGGAACTACGTGTCGCTGGCTGAGCTTGCCGCGCAGCTCAAAGTCTCCGTGCAGACGATCTACGACCTGCGGAGCAAGGGTCGTGGCCCCCGTGGGTTTCGTGTCGGCACGCAGCTGAGGTTTCGTGAGAGCGAGATCGACGCGTGGGTCCAGCGCATGGAGCTGGCCGACGAGCAGCGTCACGCCGGCGGTGCGTCATGAACGGCGGGCGGCCACGCACCCTGATCGGCTCGTACGGAACCATTAGCGTGACCAGGCGAGGCGCGTCCTACGTAGCGTTGGCGCGCATTCGCGACGCCGACGGGCGTCTGCGCAGAGTGACGGGTGCTGCACGTACGGAGTCGGCCGCTCGAGCCCGTTTGAAGGAGCGCCTGCTGGACAGGCCGGGCTTCGGTTCGGGAGGCCTGCTCGATCTCAGCAGCTCCTTCCGTGACCTCGCTGATCTGTGGCTCGAGGATCTGGAGATGCGCGAGCTGTCGGACGGGACGAAGAAGAACTACCGCGATGATCTCCGCCTCCGCGTGCGGCCGCAGTTCGAGCACTTCTCGCTCGGTGAGATCACCACGGGCCGCGTGGAGTGGTTCCTCCGCTCTGAGAGGGCTGTGTCGTTCTCTCGTGCGCACCACTCGCGGACGATTCTCAATCAACTCTTCGGTTTTGCTCTCCGGCACGATGCGATCCCGCGGAATCCGGTGCAGGGAACAAGTCCATTGCGTCGGCCGAAGGGCGAGCGTCAGGCGTTGACCGTTGAGCAGATCAACGCGATCCGCGATGCCGCGGGTCGCTGGCGGACCGGACCCGACGTCAAAGGGCCCAAGCCCGACGGGCAGGTGCGCGACATCATCGAGGTGCTCCTCGGCACCGCGCTGCGCATCGGCGAGTGCCTCGCTCTCCGAGTGTGCGATGTCGAGGACGGTCCCAGCGGGATGACGATCTCGGTGACGGGGACGGTCGTGTTGCGCACCGGCAGCGGCGCCGTGCGTCAAGACCACCCGAAGACCGAGCACTCTATCCGCCGAATCGCGGTTCCCGATTTCGCTGCGGACGTCGTTCGAGCACGGCTGGCCGGCATCCTGACTACCGACCCGGAACGGACCATCTTCGCCAATCGTGCGGGCGAGCCACTGAGCCCGTTCAATGTGCGACGTACCTTCCGAGCGTTCCTCGAGTTGGCAGATCTCGCGGGGGAGGGGATCACGTTGCGCTGGTATCGGCGGACCGGTGCAACGGTCATCGCGCGCGGGGCGAGCGCCGACGCTGCCGCCACCTTCCTCGGCCACGGATCGACAGCGATCACAGAAGGGCACTACATCGAGCCCGACCGCAGCGTGGATCGGGGGCCGGCAGGAATCCTCGAACGGACTCTACGCCGGGTGAACCCCGATACTTCGCTGCTCTCGACCGACGACGGATTGGTGGATGATCTGGCGCTCGACTTCCTCGACGAGGAAGACATCGAAGCGGCCTAGTGGCTATTCGATCGGTCGACCTCGATCATTCGTGCCCCAACTCGCGATCGGCCCGCCATCTGGGCCGTGGTTCCGCAGGAACTCGCCGTGGACGCGCTCGCAGGCGAGGCGGAGGGTGTTTGACCAGCCGATGACTGCGCCGCGGAAGCTGACACGGTAGCGAACGTCGTCGTCGCTCACTCGGCGGATCTCGATCGTGCCGTACACGCGGTCGTGTGCGTCGAGCAGGCTCCAGGTGCCCGTGGGATTCTCCTGCGCTGCCAGGAGCGGGTGCCACCGGCGCTGGTCGACCATAGGGTTCCTCCTCCGGCCGACACGGATGAGGGTAGAACGACCTGCAGACATCGCCGTGTGAATCGTGGGCGCTGGGTGCGCACCTTCATGCCATGAGCGATCGTGAGCGCGCTGACGCCGTCCTCGAGCACGTGGCTGTGCTCGCGTTCCTGTACTACCCCGGCATCGAGGTCGATGATCCGAGTTACCGCCTCGCCGACGACATCGAATGGTGTCTCGCGCGGCTGGGCGGTGTGGCCGACGTCGAGCGGGAACGGATGCGTGCGCTCTTCGAAAGAGCGATCACGGACCCCACCGCGACGCGCGAGGAGTTGTTCACGGCTCTCGTTGAGCTCGACGGAGTTCTCGCAGTGGAGCACCATGAGTGACGCGCAGCCGAGCGACGACGAGCGGGCAGCGCGCCTGGCGGCGCAGCGGAACGCATGGAACGACGCGCACCCGACCTACTACGCCGAGTACCGTGAGCGGAACCGTGAGGACATCCGCCGGAAGAACCGCGAGCGGGAGCGTGATCGTGCTCAGCGCGAGCGGGAGGAGAAGGCGCGCCGTCAGAAGGGGATCGATCGCGCAAGCGCGTGGGCAGCGGAGCACCCGGAGGAGCGTCAGCAAGCGCGCGAGCGCTACAAGCAGAAGCACCCGGAGACGTACAAGCAGGCTCAGCGCGACTATTATCACCGGAACCGCGACGCGATCGCCGAGCGGCGGCGGGCGCGTGAGGCTGCAGACCCAGCGAAGGCGAACGAGGCTCGACGCCGCGCGGTCGACCGGGCCCGGGCTGCCGGCCGCGACCCGGCATGGTCGCCCACTCCTGACCAACGTGCGACCTATCGTGAGCGCGAGAACGAGACAAGGCGCCTGCAGCGTCGCCGTGCGCGTGCCGGGTTGCCCGAGCGTCGGCTTCACCGGGTCCTAGCGCCGGAGCGACGTCACAACGATGCAGCGGCCGACGCCTTCTTCGCGCAGAAGCGGAGCGGTGAGGACATCGCCCGAATCAGAGATCAGGACGAGCCGACTCCTCCGGACTTGGTGCACGCGTGGCAGGAGCGTTCGGAGAACTGGCGTGTGGTGCGCGAGATCCTTGCGGTCGCTGAGGAGTACTTCACCGATCATGAGGTCGAGTTACGGGCGCGCGTCGCTGAGGTATCCCGCGCGCGGTTCCGGGGCGGGATGCTTCCCCTCGACGTGTACACGGAACCGCGCCGTCACGCTCTCGAGTTCGCAAGCCGGGGCTATCTCCGCGCCAACGCTGCCTCCCCGACATCATCGCTGACGATCTTTCGCTGGCTCACGACCGATTACGCCCAACGGCGACCCGACATCACGCTTTGATCGATCCCTGAGCGGGCAGCGGCGTGGACAGCGAGATACAGCCGTTCTGCCAACTGGTGAGCGTCGAATTGTGGGCGTTCGCGGCCGGTGTTACGGCTTCCACACCATCAGCACGACTATCGCGACCAGGCAGATGGTTGCGATACCTGAGCTCACCGCGACGCGTGTGTAGCGCTGCCTCGGTCCCTGCCGTTCCGGGTGGAGGTATGTGGGGATGACGATCCCGAGCGTAAGCGCAACGGCGATCACATACAGGATGAGGGATCCCAGAATCCAGGGGGTGGTGATGGAGAGGTCGTATTTTGGGTCGGCCATACCCATGACTCCGAATCCGGTGACAATCACGAGGAGGGACAGGTAGGTCAGGAAGCGGAGGCCTTTCGGTGACGCCGTTGCGCGGGCGGTGTCTCCGGTGCGGAGCGCCCGGAGGCCGGTCATGGGCACTATGGCGATGGGGCCGATGATGAAGACCGCGGTGGCGACGTGCAGGATGCTGAACAGAAGGTCCAAGGAGTTTTCCTTTGCTGGGGCCGCTGGTTAGGCGGCCGCGGAGACGGTGTCGACGAGTGCGCCGTCGACGAGGTTGACGACGCCGTGCATCTGGGGGAGGTGGACGAGGTCGTGGGTGACGAGCAGCGTCGAGGTGTTCAACTCGTCGGTGAGGCGGAGGATGAGTTCGATGATGCTGGCACCGCGTTCCTGGTCGAGGGCGCTGGTGGGTTCGTCGACGAGGAGCACGCTGGGGTCGTTCATCAGGGCGCGGGCGATGTTCACTCGCTGGCGTTGCCCGCCGGAGAGCTGGTGGGGTCGTTTGTCTCGGTGGTCGGCAAGTCCGACCGCGTCCAGAAGCGTCTCGGCGCGTTTGGCTGCGTTGCCACGGTTTCGGCGGGAGTGGCGCGCGCCGAGCTCATTCATGACGGAGAGCTGCTCGAGCGCGGTCAGGGACGGGATGAGGTTGGACTGCTGGAAAACGATGCCGATCTTGTCCCGGCGGGTCTCAGTCGCCTCGCCGGGACTGAGGCGGGTGGCATCGATGTCGTCGATGATGACCTGCCCGTTGTCGGGGCGGATGAGGGTCGCGGCGACGGCGAGGAGGCTGGACTTGCCGGAGCCGCTGGGTCCGGTGATGCCGGTAACGGTTCCTGGGTGAGCGGTGAGGCTGACCTGGTTGACGGCGGTGACGCGATTGTCGCCGTCGGGGAAGGTGAGGGTGATGTTGTCGAGGCGGATCATCGGTTGCTCCCGAGGGCGGTGAGGGGGTCGGCGGAGGTCACGGAGCGGAGCGCGAATGCGGCTCCGGCGAGGCCGAGCGTGATCATGATCGCGCCGGGCAGCAGTGTCGTGAGTGGATTCAGGAGGAACGGCAGGGCGGTACCGGCGAGCGTGCCAAAGAGGGTGACCACTCCCAACCCGATTCCTATCCCCAGCAGCAGCACGATCAGCGCCTGACCCAGTGCGTCCCGGACGAGAGAGGAGGTGCTTGCGCCAAGTGCTTTGAGCACGGCGATGTCACCCTTGCGTTGCATGGTCCAGACGGTGAAGAACGCGCCGATGACGAGGCCGGAGATCCCGAACAGCATCGTGACCATCAGCAGAAGCGACCCGATCTCGGAGCGGAACGCGCTGAGCGCGGTCAACGACCCCAGGACGGTTTGGGAGACGGTGGAGGTCGCGGTGTCCACGGTCTCCCAGTCCGGTGACCCGGTGACAGCGAGAACCGTCGCGTAAGCATCGGGGTTGCCAGTGGCAGCCGAATAGGTCTGCCAGTCGGACAGGGTCATCTCCACCACCGGGGTGTGGCTGTACCAGGCATCGCCAGCGATCGTTTCGACCGTGTACGTGGTCCCCGCGATTGTCACGTCATCGCCGATAGCGACGTCGAGGTCTTTGGCTGCGGGAGCGGAGAGGCTCACCCGACCATCCTGGGAGGGGGCGGTGGCGTTAAATCCGGGTTGCACGCCGAAGATGGCGATCGCGATGCGGGCGTCGCCGGCCTCTGCCCGGGTCTGGCTGATCCCGATAGGTTCTGCCGAGGTGACGCCGGCCGCGGTGTCCCAAGCAGTTTTCTGCTGTTCGGTGATGGTGGAGTCAGAGAAGCTTGCAGCCGCACCGTCCGTGGTGGGCGCAGAAAGGGTCACCCGATCTGCCGGGATCGACAGGACGGCGGAGATGTTCTGGACGGCAAGGCCACCGGTGAGGCCGCTGAGGAAGCCGACGAGAACGGTGATGAGGGCAACGACCGACCCGATCAAGACGAATCGGCCGCGGGCGAAGCGTAGGTCGCGGAGCGCGACGAACATGAGATTCCTTTCCGGTCACCCGACCTGGGGACACCTACCACTTTTCCTTTCTCGACCTGCCATCTCATCGCCTGCCAGCACAGGCTTTGCCGACTGAAGGGTGGTTGGGAAAGTCGTCCTTTCGGAGGATTCCGCAGTCATAGCCATGCGTAAGATTCGGTCCATGCCCCACACCGCGCTCACCCCAGTGTTCTTGGGTCTTCGCACCGGGCTGCATGTACTTTTCGCCGCTCTCGCCGTTCTGGTCATCGTCCGCGCGGTGATTTCACCGACGGAGAGCAGCTTCGCCGCTATCGTCCTCACACTGGTGATGATCGCCACATACGGGGTCGGGGCGATAAGGACCAGGACCACGGGTCGGAGTGGCCGCGTGCTGCGCCTGCTGTGGTTGGCGGCGCTCACGCTCCAGTGGGTGGTCCTGTTATGGCTGACACCCGAAGCCGCGTACCTCGTCTTTCCTCTGTTCTTCCTCTACCTCCATCTCCTCGGCCCCTGGTGGGGTGCTGCAGCGATCGCCGTCGCGACCGTGACTGCCATCTGTGCGCTTGGCATCCATAACGGATGGAGTCTCGCGGGAGTCGTCGGCCCACTGATCGGCGCGGGAGTCGCCCTCCTGATCGGTCTTGGCTACCAGGCTCTGGCCCGAGAGGCGGAACAACGCGAGACCCTCATGCATGAACTGCTCGCTACCCGAGGACAGCTCGCTGCAACCGAACACGAATCCGGAGTCCTCGCCGAACGCGCCCGGCTGGCTCGCGAAATCCACGACACCCTCGCCCAAGGCCTCTCCAGCATCCAGATGCTGCTCTACGCCGCCGACAAAGCCGACCCTGACCGACCTGGCGCGGAGCACATCCGGCTTGCCCGAGAAACGGCGGCCAGCAATCTTGCTGATGCACGCCGGTTCGTCCGTGAACTGACCCCACCCGATCTTGACGACCGCGGCCTTGGCGGAGCGCTGCGGAGGCTCGCCGACTCTCAATGGGCTGCGCAAGGACTCCACGTCAACGTGCGTGTATCCGACACACTCGATCTACCGATGCACGTCCAGACGGCGCTGCTGCGAATCGCGCAGGGAGCTATCGCCAACGTCATCCAGCACGCACACGCCACCACCGCAACGATCACTCTCGCCGCAGATCACGAACGGCTGCAGTTCACCATCGCCGACGACGGCAAAGGCTTCGACCCCCAGCTCGCATCCACCGAATCGCGCGGTCGCTCAGATTCGTTCGGACTCCAGGCGACCCGCGAACGAGCAGAACAACTCGGTGGCAGCCTCGCCATCGACACCCACCCTGGCCATGGAACTCAGCTGACCATCGAGCTCACCCTGGAGCAGACCACATGACCCGGCTTCTGATCGCCGACGACCACCCCATCGTCCGCGCTGGACTGGTGGCTCTCTTCGCCCTCGAGGAGGACATAGACGTCATCGCGGAAGCTGCCACACCCGACGAAGCGGTTTTCGCCGCAGAACACAGCAACCCTGACGTAGTACTGATGGATCTCCAGTTCGGCGCCCAGGCCTCCACAACCGGAGTCGACGCGACACGGCGTATCCGCGCCCTCGACGCAGCCCCGTATGTCCTCGTGCTCACCAACTACGACTCTGACGCCGACATCCTGGGAGCCGTGGAAGCCGGCGCCAGCGGCTATCTCCTCAAAGATGCCCCACCCCACGAGCTCGCAGCAGCCGTCCGCGCCGCCGCCGCAGGCGAAAGCGCCCTCGCGCCCGTCATCGCCTCAAGACTTCTGAGCCGCATGCGAGCACCCCAAGCGAACCTCAGCAGTCGCGAGATGCAAGTACTCAAGCTCGTCGCCGCTGGCCACTCGAACACCGACATCGCAACAGAACTCTTCGTCAGCGAGACCACCGTCAAATCCCACCTCGCCCACATCTTCACCAAGCTCGCCGTCACCTCACGCACCGCAGCCGTATCCGCAGCCAGACAACGCGGCATCCTGCGCTAAACCCGCGGCACGACGTCATCCCGCATGACACGGCAGCCCGCAACACGGTCGGTCAGCGGGCGAGCCCGACGATTGAGCTGGACCAGGCGTGCGATGTTCACAAAAGTCTCGAACAGCGATTCCAACTTGGATCGTATAATCAGTACGCCGACTTGCACGGTGATCCTTGGTCGAACGGGCGGCACGCGCAAACCTCACCCGAGTGGGTTCATGGGCGATGATCCGAGTCCTCGGCTTCCGCCATGAACGCGTCCTCGACCGCCCGCCTGCGCGCGACGTCTTCGACGACAAACCGACGGAAGTCGGCTGCGCGGTCCTTGATCGCCGCCTCTTCGACGGCTGGCGCGGGATCCTCCCCAGGCCAAGCGGTCTGACGTGTCGCCCGGTCGCGGTCGATGCGCGAGCCGCAAGCGGCGACCCAGTCGTGCAGGCGCTCGCGCGCCTCGGCGAAGTCCTGGTGCCAGCCGAGGGGAGCGGAGCCATGCTGCTCCTCGTCGTAGGCGCAGAGCCAGTGCAGGTGCAGGGCGGAGAGCTCCCAAACGAGTTCGGAGTGGCGATGCCACAGCGGCGGGATGATCGACGGTCCGAGGCCGTATGTGCGTCGTAGCCAGTTCACCCACCTGTCGAGCTCCACCCACTCGAATGCAGCTCGATCCGAGGTGAGCACGTTCCAGTTCACCGGGCGGGGCACGCTCGGCAGGCCATCGACCTCACCTTCAGGGCCGTCCGGCGTCGGTGGCTCGAACTCGTAGCCCGGAAAGTGCAGGGGCTCGTCGGCGGTCATCAGTCGCTCAGATGACCACGGGCCGGACGGCGGGCTTTGCCGTCGACGGGGCGGATGCCGCCACCGGGGGAAGCGCGTTGCGGCGGCGTTGCAGGATGTAGTTCGTGCGCGCGGAGTCGTGCCCGAGTCGCTTCGCGACGAACTCCTCGGTCCCGACCGTTTCGCCGTCGCGCTCCCGCGTCGAGGTGTGCGTGTAGCCCTCGGCGATGAATACGTCGCCCTTGTTGAACATCGCGTACGCCCGTTCCGCGTTGCGCCGGAACATCACGAGGTCGTGGTAGGTGGTCTCGGTCTGGGTGAATGTGCCGTCTTCGTTGCGTTCGAAGTGCTCCTGCCCGATGCGCGCCCAGAACCGGGCTTCGCCTTTCGCGTTGAATGCGAGCTGAGGCTGCGACGCGATGAACCCGGAGAGAGACTGCTGGGTGTGGATAGTCATCGGATGCTCCTGCCAGGGGGCCGCATGTCGGCCATCACCCGTTAGGTGCGTCGCCTATCCCCGCCGCAGTTGTTCCTCGACTCGAGCCCGTTCAGCGCGAAGTTCTGCAGCGTCGGACCGGGCAGTCCATTCGCGCATGCGCGTGACGATCGGCGGCGCCGACCTCAGCAGCAGGAGCGCCGTGCCGTACGGCAGCGTGCGAATCACGTCGGGCGGCATGATCGGAACCCGGCGCGTTGATCGCTGGTTAGAGCGCATACCGCGTTCACCGATCGTGATCGAGTCGGTGGCCTCGTCGCGGTCGCCAATCAGGGTGGCGATGTCTTGGAGGTCTCTAGACCCTGAGGCGCCGCCGAGCACGATCTTGGCGATGCTCGCGTCCCAGATCGCCGTGGCTGCGTTGTCGCCCCACCGCTGACGGGCCTGCGCGAGCGACTGAAGCACCGGCATCGTGGTGACACCGGTGCCTCCACCTTCGGCCATCAGGACAGGCAGCGACGGCAGAGGGGCGAGGTTGCCGATCTCATCCAGCGCGAGAAGCAGCGGCGGGTCGAGGCGGGCGCCTGGGGATCTCGCGGCAACGCGCCTCGCGGTTTCGACGAGGTCTTCGACCAGCGCGGCGACGAGCGAGGAGGATGCGCCGGCGCCGGCGCCCGTCGCGAGAAGGTACAGGGTGCCGTTGCGTCGAAGAAAGGTCTCCGGATCGAACTGCTCGTCCTCGCTCGGGCTGACGGCGTCGAGAACACGGGGGTCAGCCAGAGCCGCCAACGCCAGGGAGACGCCCTGCCAGATCGAGTCGCGCGTGCGGGGGTCGGCGTCGATCATCGCCTCAAGCGACTCGGCCCATCCCGTCGCGGCCGCAGGATTGGACGTGAGGATCGCGACGGCATCCTTCGCCGCGGCCGGATCGAGCGTCCAGCGAAAGAGCTCACCAGGTGAGCGGCCGTCGAGCGCCGCGGCGTGCAGCAGCGACTGAAGGGCCGTACGGGTCTTGCCCTCCCAGAAGCCGCCGTTTTCCACCCCAACGCTCGACAGGCCCGTACCGGCCGCAAGCCCCGCGGCGCGAATCATCGCGGTTAGTGGGAGCTCGCAGCCGCGTACCGGAGACCACCGCAAGCCCGCCGGTACGCCCGGGGCAAGATGCTGTGGATCGAACACGGCGACGGGCCCTCGACTCATCCGCGAGCGAATGGTGGTCGTGAGGTTGTCCGGCCTGGTGGAGGTCGTGACGACGGCGCCAGGTGCGTCGAGGATCGCGTTGATGACGACGTGGGCGCCCTTGCCCGACCGGGGAGGGCCAATGACGAGGATCGAATCCTCAACCGACGTCCACACCTTCGTTCCTCGCGCCACTCCCACGAGGTAGCCGACGTCCTCGCATCGCGGCTTGTCGACGGACGCGCGAAGGTGGGCAGCGCGCTTCAGCAACGCGCGATCGGAGGCAGCGCGGCGCACGTCGGCCGCGGTCGCGATTCCGGCGATCCTGTTCGGGTCGGATCGGGAATGACGAGTGTGGTTTCGGATGACGCGCCAGACCCACCACCCCGAAACGCTGAGCAGCGCCACAAACGCCACGACGACAGCCCAGTACGCCACGGCGTTGAGCCCAGGAGATCCGAGTGCCGCCCCCGGGTCAGCGGGGGAGCCGAAGACACCGAGCCCCGCGGCCAGACCACCTGTCGGCTGCTCCGCTCCTGATAGGAAGGCGGCGAGATTGCCGCCCACACGAAGGATGCCGGCGATCGCAACGGCCCCGCTGACAGCGAGCAACGCGACGTTGGTCAGCCCGTCAGGACCGGAGACACCGACACCGTGGGGACCCGTCATGCGACGATCCCGAAAACACACGTGCCGGAGATTCTCCCCACGAGGACAATCTCGCCCTCGGCGGTCACGCGGCAGAGCCCCGGTTCCAGCAACGCTCGAGCGGACCCGTCCGCAGAAGCCTTGATGTGACGCACGATGATCGCTAGGGCTACCTCTTCACCCGGGAGGAATCCCTCTTCGCCGTATACAACGCGAGGCGGCTCGATCAAGGGCGTCGCATCTATGAGTGCTGCGGGTGCGGCCGGTGGCCCCGCCTGAGCGCTCGACCCTGCGTCCCGGACCTGCGGCGGCGCACTCGGGGCGACCGAGCCTTGCAGCGGCCGGGTGATGAGATCGGTAAAGATCGTGCCGTCTGCCTCGTGGACGACGACCCGCACCGGCGACCCGCGAGCGAGCAGGACCGTGTCTATGACTTCCGCAAAGGACGCGCGGGCCCAGGGTGCCCCGAACCGAGGCGGTTCGAACGGCGTCCCATCGACGGCGACGGTCATCGTGCCGTCCGCCGAGATCGTCATGGTGATCACGGGAAGGACCGCTGGCACGCGGATCGCGTCGGTGGATCGTCGTAAAGCGTGCGCTGTCGTCATTTCACGCCCTCCGTCATCCGGCTCGTCGTGTCGAATGCTGCAAGCTCCGCGGGATGCAGTTGGTGCTGAACCACGAAGCTACGATCCTTGATCCGCCAGAGGCCTTGACCCGTTGCCAAGCCGGGCAGCAGGCTTTGCTCAGTGCCGGTGAGGCCCAGTGCGGTCGCAGTCGCTCCGAGTTGGTCCGCTTCCTGCCGGTAGATGATTCGGGTCTCCGCGTTGGCGAGGAGGGATGATGCGATCGCGCGCATGGCGGAGCCCTGGTCGCCGACGTTGTCGAGGTCGGAGAGCTTGTGGAAGACGAGCAGATTCGCGATTCCGTAGTGGCGCGCGAGCCGCCACTGCGCATCCATGCGTCGCAGGAGGGCGGGATGCGACATGAGGCGCCAGGCTTCGTCGTAGATGACCCAGCGCTGCCCACCGTGAGGGTCGAGGAGGGCGGATTCCATCCAGGCGGAGGAGCACGTCATGAGGACAGAGACGAGCGTCGTATTCTCGGCAACGCGCGACAGATCGAGGGAGATCATCGGCAGAGTCGGGTCGAAGGTGACGGTGCTGGGACCGTCGAACAGTCCGGCGAGATCTCCGGCAACCAGCCGACGGAGTGCATGCCCGACGACCCTGCCGTCCTCGACGAGGCGGCGGTCGGATTGTCGGGATACGTCCGGGGAGAGGATGCGTTCCACGACCATCGGCAGAATCGGGGTCTCACATGAGCGCACAGTGTCCGCGAGAGCGAGGTCGATCGCGGTGTGCTCCAGCGGGCTGAGTGGTCGTTCGATCACCGTTTCGGTCAAGGCCCCGATGAGGTCGCGGCGACGAGAGGCGACCTGACCGGCCCAGCTCTCGTCGGAAACGCCAGACGGGCGATGCCCTTCGTCGAGCGGGTTGAGTCGGTTCGCCATGCCGTGTCCGAGCACGATTGCCTGTCCACCGACCGCTTCGGCGACGGCAGTGTGTTCGCCCTTCGGGTCGCCGGGTACGTAGACGCGGCGACCCGAAGGGGATCGAGCGCGTGTAGAGGCTCTTCACGAGCGATGACTTACCGGAGCCCACGATCCCTGCCAGGACGATGTTCGGCGCGGTGATCATCCCACGTGAGTACAGCACCCACGGGTCATATACGAATGACGCACCCGAGTAGAGGTCCTGGCCGACGAAGACGCCTTGCGAGCCGAGTCCGCCTTCGGCGAGGAACGGGTAAGCTCCGGCGAGCGTCGCACTGGTGTCCTGGTGGCGCGGTATCCGCAGGCGGCCGGGGGTTCGGAGCGCCGCGGGCCGCGACTCCCCGGCGGCAGGCAGGTAGGCCGTCGCGCGTAGATCCGCGCGCTGAGCTTCGACCGCGGCACGGTCGGATTCGGTGCCCGCAGCGCGAGTGACGGCACTAAGACGCTGGGATGCCTTTCGTCGGGCACGACGCTCCTTCCTACGTTCGCCTGCCGGGTCCACGAGCGTTGTGGTGTGAATGCGCTCACCCCCTTGCGCGTTCACAGCGACATCCCGTTGCGGCGGTGAACCTTCGCACCAGACCCCTGGATGGCGGAGGGGCCAGGGCGCTGAAACGAGTCGTTCGGATTGACGCGGGGCGCGAGTGATTCCGAGACCGGCGGTGCGACGACGGCGGAGGATCGCCATGCAATTCGGCTGGAGTGCTGAGATGCCCGATCCAAGGCCAGGCCTGCCCGAGCAACAAGGGTCGACGCGCGGCGCAGCGCGAGGGCGGCTGCATGGGCTTCCTCCACCCCTGCCCAGTGATCGCCGTCGTCAGTCCGGGCGATCGCGTCCGAGCTGGTGTGCGCGAACGCGAGCTGATCGAGCACCTGTTCGAGCGACCTCAGGCCGCCCAACAGGTCCCCGACCACCTCGTACGTCTGTGCCGGGTCATCGAACGCGCGCGTGGCGTGCGCGAGAGCGCGCAGAGCGTGACATGCTTCCTCGCCATCGACGACAGGATCCTGAAATGTAGGCATTGCGTGTCCCTTGCAACAGAAGTCGTCAGTCAGGTGCGCGAGGTGTCCCCGCGCGTCATACGGTTCGGCACAGGGGCAGCGCGGCGACGGTGAACGCTTGCGCCTGCTGACCCACGAGCCTCCGTGTTTCGCAGGCAGCTTGCACGGCGGCCTGCTCGATCGCCGCGACTGCGGCATCCAGCTCGTCGACGCTCGGCGCCGACACCGCTACGAGACCGGTGAAACGCAGCACGCCGTGACCAGCCGTGAGGTCTGACTCTTGCTGCACGACGTCGTTGTATTCGGCGGTTCGCGCGGCATCCTCGATCTGCCCGACCTTCGCCCGCTGCGCGGCATCCGAGAGAAGTCCTACCTTCTTTCTCCTGATGTCTCGCGCGGCGAGGTCGGCACGTACCGGTGTGCACGTCAGAGTGAATGTGCGTTGGATGCCCGAGGTCAGCAGCAAGGGGGAGAGGAAGCCTGGGTACACCTGTGACCTCGGCCACTCCGAGATCCAGAGAACCGCGTGGTGGGCCGAGTCGGTACGCAGCCGGTCCCAGGTTTCGGAAACTGCGATGGGGCCGGCCGTTGCGAGAGATCGACCGATGTCCCCGTGTCTCTCGAGCGCGGGAGCGGCTGCGGGATCGTATGCGGAGCGCAGCACGACCGCGACCTCGCCTGGGCTCAGCCAGCCTGTGGGCGTTAGGTCGGCTGCCCGCAGTGCTGCCACGAACGTCGTCATCTCCTGACGCAGTACGCTCGCGGCCCCCTTCATGCCACCCCCGGCGGCGCGGATCTGGCGGGCCGCCGCGCGCATGTCGAGCGCGAGGGCGATTGTCGTCTCATGCCGTTCGCCGGCAGGGCCGGCGCGCTCAATGAGCTCCTTGTACGTGACGGCGGGCCAAGAGTCATCGTCGACGCCATGCCGGGCCCACCATTCGGCGAGCCCGCTTCCGGAGCTGGGCACTGTGCGCTCGGAGATCTGCACGCGCGCGATGCGGCCCGACCGGCAGACCGTCCCGAGCACTCGCCCCCAGCCGGCCACCCGACGCTCCTGTTCGCCGCTGTCGAGAAGAACGAACGCCGGATGCGTGATGCCGGCGATTACCGTCAGGGTCTGGGCATGAGGGTCTTGGATCATGGCGGCGCCCGTCTCGGGGTCGACCCACTCGCGGAGCGCGGCGGCGTCGCCGGGGAGTGCGAGCGTGCCCGCGGGGCGCGGCTTGACCAAGTCCGCGCGGAATCGCAGCTGCCCGCCGATGCTTCGCCACACCCAGCGGATAGAGATCGGCACCCACTCAATGAGCTTCCGACCACCCACGGGAACGAAGGCAAGAGCGACGCTCGTCACCCAGATCGGTGACGTGAGGCCGAAGAGGATGCCGCCGCCCATGTACACCGCACTCGTGAATGCGACTAGCCCGACGGCGAGTGTCACGAGCTGTGCCACGGAGAGGCCGAGCATCACGCCCCGCTTGGACAGACGCGAGAACTGAACCGGGTGCAGTTGGTTTGCGCGCGGGGCGTTGTTCGCTGTCATGCTGTCGTCCTCTCGCGCGGAGTCGGCATCGGTCGCGGGGCCGGGGTCTGTGTGCGCGGCTGTGGGACCGGTTGCCCTGCAGCTGGCGAGACCGTCGGTGCCGGTGGCATGTCTGCCGGAATGGCACCCTCGGCATGTCCCATGGCTGTTGATCCGGTGGCGTTGCCGAGCTTGGGTCCGACGGAGGCAGCCTTGCCGACCACCTGACCGCCGACGATGACTGCGGCGGCCGGGCCGGCGGCCGCCGCAGCGCCTGAAGTTCCTGCGCCGGACGCTGCTGCACCAGACGCACCCGCGCTGGCACCAGATCCAGGGGTGTTGGCAGCGGCGCTCGTCGCCACCGGGGGCGCCGACCCACTCGAGGCGCCACCTCCGTCGAGGATCGACTTCGCCGACTTCGCGCTCGCGGGGCTCACTGGCACGGGGACGGGCCGATTCAGCGCGCCCTTAGCCTCCTGTTCAGTCGACATCGCGTGGTACATATCGACGCCGACGAACGAGATGAACTTGTAGGTCATGTATGGCGCGAAGGCTGCGACGAGCATGAGTACGACTCCGGCCACGGGATCGCTGATGGAGGCGAGATCAAGGTCGATCGGCGCCGCGGTCTGGTTGATCGCGACGAGGAAGAGGACGACAAGCACGAGCTTGGAGAACACGAGGGCCACAACGAACGCCACCCACTTGCCGAACCAGCCGCGAGTGGCATCCCAGGAGAATCCGGCCAGTGCGATCGGCGCGAACACGATCGCCACCAGGAGCAGGGCTTTTCGGATGAGGAGCGAGAACCACACAATCGCGGTGGCTGCGATCGCGAGTCCTGCGAGGAAGATCGTCATGATCGCGCCGACGCCGGGGCTCGCGATGTTGATCGCGACCAGGCCGGCGGCCATCAGGGCGATTCTGTCGCCCATTCCCTCCATCGTGTTTCCGGTTGCCTGGACGATCCCGATGGCCAGCTGATCCGTGACCTCCAGCAGCGTCGCCGTCAGGGCGATTGCGACGAACGATCCGAGCACGGACTTGCCGAGCCCCACAGCAGCCCGGGAGAGCGCAGTCGGATCGCGATGCGCCAATCCGGTGATCAGTTGCAGGCAGAAGAACACGAGCATGACGAAGAGCGCGACGCCGAAGAGCAGGTTGTACACCTGGGTGTACTGGTCACCGGTGACGTCGACGAGGGTGGTCGTGTCGAACACCGCCCAGACGGCTTCGAAGAACCACGCGGCGGCTGCGGCGAGCGTATGGGCGAGCCAATCGAAGGGCGCGGCAACGAGCGACGTGACACCCGACCCGACGGTCTGGCACACCTCGGCGATCGCCGGGATATCGCAGACTCCGCCCACTCGCGTCGTTCCTCTCGATCGACCGCGTCTCGCTCAGACGGACTGACCGACACCCCAGAAGAAGTTCACGAGCGTGACCGACGCCCCGCAGATGAGTGCCGCGCCGCACGCCACCAGAACGCCGAGCTTGCCCCGTGAGGCGAGATGGGGGTTCGATGAGTTGGCTCCATACCCCCACGCGACAGCGGCGATGATGAGGGCGAGCACGGCGAGAATGAGCCCGACTGTCATCACTGCGCCGACGATGACGCGGAGTTGCTCGATGCCGGGAAGTCCCGACCCGTTGGGAACGATGTCGATCACGGTCGTGCTCCTTGTCTGCGCAGAAACGAACCTGCGTACAAGGTGCGTGCGGCGTCCCCGAGATTCCGTCGACCCGCGCAGTCCGTGCACGCACTCTGGCTAGAGCTGTTGGCCGACCCCAATGAGGAAGTTCATCCAGGCGACCGCCGCGCCGGCAAGTGCCGCTGCGCCGACGGCGACAAGAAGGCCGGTACGGGCTCTCATGGCCGACTGGTAGTTTCCGCTCGTCGACGCAATAGCCCATGTGGCGGCACAGACGAGGATCGCGAGCACCGCGAAGACCAGGACATACATGAGGAGAGCGCCGACGATCGCGCGGAGGTCACCCGCACCTCCAACTGCTCCGAAGTCGGGGAAGATGTCCATTCCGGTCACGCCCGTGCGCCCGTCGCGCACGCCGTCCTGCCAGATGTCGAGGAATCCAATCCTTCAGCCCCATGCTCGGCGAGCCACGGGTCTGCGTCGATAGCCGGCTCGAACGCACCGCCGGGACGGATCTCGAAGTGGAGGTGAGATCCCGTGGATTTGCCGGATGCCCCCACATCCCCAATATGGTGCCCCGCGGTGACGCGTTCGCCGACCGTCACGTGTACGCCGGTTTGCCACATATGCGCGTAGGCCGACGCCACCCGCCGTCCGTTGACCGTGTGCTCGATGACTATCAGCTGTCCGTAACCCCCATACGGGCCTGCCCAGCTGACGATCCCGTCCGCGATCGCGAAGATTGGCGTGCCGTCTGCCGCGGAGAAGTCGGTTCCTGCATGGAACGCGGGTCGACCGGTCATGGGGTCAGTACGCCCGCCGTACCCGCTGGACCGCACCCACGTATCGCTCGGGAGGGGGAAGACGATTCGCGTTGTCTCGGGGAGGGAGTCGACAGGTGCGCCGCCTCCAGCCCCCGACGCGATCGGCCGGGTCAGCGCGACGAGGATGGCGTCCGCGACGGGCTGATAGTCCTGGTAGCGGTCGGGGAAGGCAGAGCGCTCGACAGCTTGCGCAGCCGAGCCGGGATCAGCTGACTGCCAGCCCGCGATGTCGAGGAGCCCCGCAGGAGAGGGGAAGTTGGGTCCTTCTGCTCCGCCGAAGAACGCGCGCACCTGGTACTCCGGATCCATGAGCTCGTCGACGGTGCCCCAGCCGGAGGTCGGGCGCATCTGAAAGAGGCCGAGTGAGTCGTGGTCGCTGCCGACGCCGTCGTTGGGCATGCCGAGCGAAGTGGGATGGGCGGCGTTCGCCAGCATCCTCAGGGTCGACTCGGTGAGCGCGGCCATCAGACCGATCAGCACCCCCTGCCGCCCCACACCCTCAATACCGCTGCCGACAGTGATGATCGTCGCGGCACGGGTGAGTTGTGCCTGCCCGAGGGTCACCGACACGCCGTCGCTCCGTTTCGCAGTCAATGTGTCGGGCACGTCGGTCACGACGAGCTGGCCGGATGTCTGGCAGGCAGCGAGCGCGGCGGGGGAGAGGACGAGAGGGAGCGCGATCAAGCCGGCGAACGGCAGGGTGAACAGAACCACGGCGAGAGCGATGACGAGCTTCTTCATGCGCGACGTCCGTCACCGGAGCGGGTTGTCGACCTCGGAGAGCCGGAGCAGGCGGCATTCGTCGAAACTCGGCTCGCAGGCGATGAAGAGTGTGAACGCGATCGGTCGAGACGTCTCCTGAGCCTGCGTCCCCACGATGCCGGAGCGATGGCGTGTTCCCGTGATCGTGTACGCGATGGTCCCGGGGAGTAGTTGACCAGGTGCCGCTTGATCGACCGCGTCGCTCCAGGATGCCGGCACGAACGCCTCGTCGATGGTCAGCCACTGGCGCGTGCCGTAGCTGCGCAGCGTCAACCACGCCTCCGCCGTCGGCAGATAGGTGCGAACATCGGAGACGAGCCCGGCGGTCTCAATACCAGAGGGATCCCCTGCGTCGACGATCACCTGTGCGTAGTCGGCCGGATCGAAGTCCGTGGTGGAGTCCCAATTGACGAGCGCGCCTGCTGCTTCGCGCGCGAAGGCCTCGGCATCCGATGTCGAGCGGATCGGGGGGAGCGTTGCGCTCGAGGCGCTCGGTTTAGGGCTGACGTTCGAGGCAGCCGGGGCCGGCGGCTCGACCTCAGTCGTCGGAGTGCTGGGCGACGGTGCCAGTACAAGTCCGTACAAGCCAACGCCGACAAGTGCCGCCAGCACACCGAACCCGATCGAGAGGAAAAGGACGAGGCGCCGCCGGGGGCGCAGCGCGGCGATCATCACGCGATCTTCCGTCCCCGCTGGACACGTGCGCTGCGGAGCGCCGCGAAGAACTCGACGGTCGAAGCGAGCGTCGCTTCGAACTGCTCGAGTTGCTCGTCCGTCAGTTCAGTAGCCACAGCTGCGACATCGAAATGGGTCCACCAGAGATCCAGGTCTTCCCACACACGCACGAACGCGCGGACGGGAAAGACGTGTGCCGTATCACCACGAGACCTGGATGGCCGCCGGCCGCGCTTCGCCTCCTTGACTCTCGCAAGAGCCGCGTTTGCCAATTGCTCGAGTTCGTCGGGCGGCTCGAAGTCCTCGGGTGCTTCGAAGTCCTCGAACTGTTGTGGCGGTTCCGGCTCGAGGAGTTGCCGGATTCGCGCGTGCGACGCGGCGACACTTCCTCCCTCGTCGATGAGCCGCAGTTCTTCGCTCGCCTTCTCCTTCAGTGCAGGGTCGGCGCCGGGGTCAGCGACAACGCGCTGCAGTTCGGCGATGCGTTCCAGCGTGGTGTATGACGCCTTTCCGGTGACCATCTGGGCTGCCTGGGTGCGACTCTTGCCTGACTTGAATTGCGGTGGTGCCACGGTGGCACCACCGTCTTTTCCATCCCGGGAATCCGGACGGCTGAAACGCGTCGCGGACTGCCGGCGAGTCGCGTCGTCGGCGATCTGATCCTTCAGTTCGGTGTACAGGGAGGCCGCCTCTGTCGGCGTGAGCGGCTTGTGGAGAAGGTTCTCGGCCTGCTCTGCCAACAGCTCGGCGAGCCGATCCGAGATCCCGGACCTCACCCACACCTTGATCGTCTTCTCGCCCAGCCGCTTCAGCGCTTCGAGCCGACGGGCACCGCACACCAGGACGCCTTCCGGTGTCACGGTGACCGGCTGGAGCAGTCCGTCGCGGGTGATCGACTCGGCAAGCTCATCGATGTCCCCGAATTCGGTACGGTGCCGCTTCCCGACGACGATCGACTCGATCGATCGTTCGAGCTCGATGTGGCCGACTCTGGTTCCCACGGTCACCGCCTCGATCGATCTGCGGGTGCGGCGAGACTCACCGCGAGGACGAGATCGTCATCCGTCAGCAGCGAACGCAACGGTTCACCGATCAGCAGTCGAAGCAGGATGCCGCGGCCGGCTGTCGTCCGGGCGACCTCCGGTTCCGGGTTGCCGAGGACAGCACGGAGCAATCCGTTCCACGATGCGGACGACAGGTCGAGGAGGGTTCTTCCGTGGACGTCGCGCCGGAGCGATTCCCAGGCGGTAGCACGCGAGGGGACCTCACTGAGTCGTGCACAGATGTACTCCATCGCGGTCCGCGCGGGCGTGCGCGGCCAGCCGAGCAAGGTCATGAAGGCGATCGCATTCTCGACTGCCTCTCCAATCCCGGCGCCGTCCGAAGAGCCGCCGTCATCGAGCGCGTCCCCGGCCCCCTGCACACGCAGTGACGGGTGATAGTCGCTCAACGGGTTCTCTCGGTCGCTGAATCGCTCGGGGTCATGGAACGACGAGAACTCGGGTCGGCGCGCCTGGTAGACCGAGCACAGCAGGCCGTTCGCCCGTTCCTCGGCGATCAGCGTCACCTGCACGGCCCGAGTGACTACCGCCCAGGGGTCGTCGGCATTGCGCACGGCCGACGAGCGCATTGCGTCGAATGCGGCCGCGGCGGCATCCCATGGATCGAGTCCGTGCTTGCGCGCCAGCTTTGCGTAGCGCCGAACGACATACTCCATGAGCGCTCCGGCTTCGGCGTCGCGACGCCAGGCGCCGTGGTCCTGCGCGGCGAGGCGTTCGAGCACTTCGCGCAGCCCCTCCGAGCTCTCGAACAAGGCGGGCACGCTCGCCGACTCGGAGGAGTCCGGACGGCGCTGCGAGTGCACCGATGCGGCGGCATCTGAGCGGGAACCCTGGCTCGACATGGCAACCTCGCTACCGACCGATTCCAGAACGACGGACGGACCCGTGATCAGCGCGGCCGTTTCCGAACGCCTCCACCGGCGGTAGGTGAAGGGCCCGTTCTCGGATTGCGCGGCGAGTTGCCGCGACCCCCTGCGTCGGGAAAGCGCGCGCTCGCCGGGCGAGCGAGGACTCGAGGTCGATTCCCTGGCCCGCGACGCGCCCGGTGACGGCGGGAACGAGTTCCGTAGGTCGCATCCAGACCACCTCGCTTCGAACCCGCTCAGCGCCGGATAGGGACAGCGGCTGCCTCGCAAGCGAAGGATCGCCGTGCCGCGCCAATTCGGAGACCTCTTCGGGTGACCGCTTATCGACGAGTTCACGTTCACGCTCGGACGCGTCCACGCGAAGCGGCGGGCCGGGTCGCTCGACTCGCTCGTATTCGTTCATGACGTAACCTCCTTCTGAACCTCAGGTGTGCCGATCGTCCCCGCGAACCACCGGCCGACTGTCGACGGATGAACTCCCGTGGCGCTCGCAATCTCCTTGTTCGACATCCCGCGCTGACGCATCAGCGCGGCAACGCTTCTACGGGCACCCTTCTCCGGAACCTCGACCAGCGAGCGAACCGGAACGACTTCTGTGGACAGGTCTCGTGACGTCTCTGCTGTGGAGGAAACGTGAAGCCGGAATCGCTGGGTGAGAACGACCGTCAGGTGAGTGATCGCGAGAAGCACCAGCGGCGGTACTGCGGCAACCGACGCTGCAAGCACGGGAAGAACATCGGCATCGGCCGCGACGACGGCATGGATCGAGTTCGCGGCGACCGATACGGCAGCGCCGATCATGAGCAGCATCCACGGATACCACGCACCCCGCTGTCCGGCGAGCGCGACGACGGCAACGGTTCCGACGACGATTATTCCGTCCACAATGAGCGGCCACGCCCACGCCTGCGTCGCCGCGATGCCGGACGCATGGGCGAGATCCGCGAGAGCGGTGAACGACAACCAGAACGCACCGACAGCGATGAACACGGTGCCGACTACCGCGGTCCATACGGCAATCCGTCCTGACCGCGGCTCCGTCGTAGCGGGGATCACGAGATCACCTGCCCGCTGAGCGAGCGGGATGCTGAGCTGCCACCACTGATGCGAAAGGGCGGCGTCTGCCCCACCACCGTTCGGTACGCAGACCGGATGGTCGTCAGGATCTCAGCCTGATGCAACCCCGCGTGCTCCGCAGCAGGCCCGAGTAGGTTGCGCGCGCTCTGATCAGTGACGCCGTTCTCGGCGAGCCGGCATGCGGCCCAGTACAGGGCGCGGTTCCGCTCGCCCTCAGCCCGTGCGGCCAGCCACGCCGCGAGACGCTCCGCGTCAACATCGCGGCGTGTCTCCACAGGCCTCGTCGCAGCAGGGGTCGGCCTCGGGTCGAGAAACTGTCGAAGCGCTGATCCGTCGATTGACACGGCGTGCCCGCGTCCGGCGCCGATCAGCTCATACGCAGACCGGTTGCCTTCGAAAAGCACTTGCGACGGCGGCACGATGACGTAGCCGCCCTCACCCCGGAAGTCGATGCCGGCGCGGGCGGCCTGCCACGATGCCTGAACGCGATCAGGGTCTGCGGGGTAGTAGGCGTGCATCCCACCGGATGCCGTCTTCACCAGCGCCTGCCAGCGATCCACGAGACCTTCCCGGCGAGCGAGCTCGAAGGCAGCGAATCCGCGCACCCGCCCGTGCACATCGATGTCTACGACCTCGACGGCGGAAGCTCGCCCGGTCGGCATGCCGATGTTCGCTTCGGGCCATCGAGACCACCATCGGGCGATCTGGCGGTCGTCGGAGGTCGCGTCGCGGAACCCGTGCTCTGTGAGCGGCCGCTTCTCCGCTGGCTTGCAGGGGAAGATCGGGACTCCTGCCGCAGCGAATCGAGCGGCGCCTTCCCGCGGCGAGAGGCCGATCATTCCGGCGAACAGGGCGAGGGTGTCCATCACAGATCCCGGGCCGAGAACGCTGATTCGGGGGACGAGTTCCGAACCCTCACGCGGCGGACATCATCGAACTGTTCCACCGGGCCAGCAACGAGAGTCTGAAGTGCACCCCGCTGCGCTTCCCTCGTCAGACCCGGAGGGTCGCCCGAGCCGACTTGCATCGTGCGCAGCCCCTTGAGGATCGCGACCGCTGCCGTGCGGACTCGCTCACCGGTCGCTTGCACGACTTCCACCGGCGTCTTTCCCTCGACGGATGTTGCCCATGTCGCCACATACGGGATCGTGTAGCCCGATGTGTCGAGGCCGTGGGCCGCTCCGATCATCAGAGCAACGGACTCCGCTTCGACTTCCCCGATCCCGCGGTGGAGTACGGCATCGGCGTTGTCAGGGCCGTGCAGCATCACGTGCGCCAGCTCGTGCGCCAAGGTCTTCGCACGCGCCGCGGGGTCTATGTCACCCCGAATGGCAACGCTTCGAGTGAGGTAGTCGGTCATGCCGTTGGCTCCGCCGAGAGCGCGATCGCTCCCAACAATGCGCAGCGTGTACCCGTGTTCGCGTACGAGGGATGCAAGACCATCCCAGAGACCCTGTGGCGCCTCGCCCGCGAGCAAATGCGGAGTGTGGGCATGGGGGATCGGGACACCGCTCGTCTGCGAGGCATCCCATACGTATGCGGGCCGCACGCCCACCATCCGCGTGCGCACTTCGTCGTTGCGTCTCGGGGTCTCGCGAGGCGCAAGACGACGCCATGACTCGGCGACGTGTGGGGTGGGGGAGGCGAATCGCGCGAGGATCGGCGCAAAGATCAGGTAGCCGGTCTGGCCGCGGGCGACCGACCTCCCAAGCGTGCGCCATTGCCGGAACCCCGCGACGTACGTCGGCGTGGGCTCAGCGACCCTGCCCTGCTCGAACGCAGCAAGGTGCTGCACCCAGATGAGCATGGTGTTGTTGAACGAACGAGAGCGGAATCGCGCGGCGAACTCAAGAGCCTGCACCCAGTCGTTGCCCGTCACGAGCGTGCCCACGGCATCCGCCAGCTGAGCGTGCAGCCGTTCGAGCTTCGCCTCAGTGGAACCGACTGCGGGGGGTTGGTGTGTCATGGCGTGGGCACCTCCTTCTGATCAGCCGACAGAGCGGCTTCCTGTGGGAGGTACGCGCGATCTCACCGGAGCCGATGGGCGAGCGCGCGAACGACCGACCCGAGACGGTCGCATAACTGTTCACGCTCGCGCGGGGCGGCTTCACGAAATTCGGGCGCGCCCGCAGGCCGGCTGTGTGGGGGTGGAGTGCCGACAAGTCCTCTGTACCGTCCCCGGCGATGACCTCCTCTTTGAGCATGCTCAAATGGCTTTGGAGTTGTTTCTAGCACCGACATTGATCATGCGCAACGGTTGATTTGAGCATGCCCAACGGGTACGTTGAGCATGCTCAACGCCCGTCGACGGGCGCTCACAAACGACAAGCCTTGCCTCACCCGAGGGGAAGGGTGGTCTACCGAAATGACAGAAGACGAGAGCAAAGTGGCCGCGGAAGACCTCGCGAAACGCCTCAGGCTGCTTCTCGACGTCGCGATCACCGAGTCGGGTTCCGAACCGACCTACGCCCAGATCGCGGCGTTCCTCGAGAAGCGTGGGATCAACCTGTCGAGATCTCGATGGACATATATGGTCAACGGTCACCGCTACGTGCAAGACCCCGCGCTATTCGAAGGGCTCGCTGCGTTCTTCGACGTGGATGCCGCGTTCCTGCTCGGGGAGGACGGCGCAGCGACCCCGGACAAGGTCACCGCGCAGCTGGATCTTGTGCGAGCGATGCGAGCCGCGAAGGTGAAGTCCTATGCCGCGCGCACGCTGGGAGATATCTCCCCGAAGGCCCTTCAGGCGATCAGCAGATTCCTGGATGAGGAAATGACACACACCTGAGCAGTGCCCTTGCCGGTCCGTTGTGACCCCCCACCGGCACATGCTCCCCGGACGGGAGTGACATCGTGAATATCGAGCAGACCGTGCCGACGGCCGTCGCAGACCTTGCGCTGGGTAGCACCTTCACCTTTGACGATCTCGTTGGGGCAATCCAGGATCACCGGCAGCGCACACTCCGAATCGTGGAACTTGCGGATCT
Organism: Microbacterium sp.; assembly: GCF_017305435.1. Taxonomy (GTDB): domain Bacteria; phylum Actinomycetota; class Actinomycetes; order Actinomycetales; family Microbacteriaceae; genus Microbacterium. The sequence goes on from NZ_JAFKIP010000002.1 coordinate 603,660, forward strand.
CGGCGACCACGATGGCATCTGCGCGGTGTGGCTCATCACCGAGAACGAAGACCTCGTCCTTCACGCGCACAGCGACTCCGTCCTCCATCGCCAGCAGTTCGTCCTGCACGAGTTCGCCCACATGATCCTCGGGCATGGAGAAGACGACGAATGTTCGACGGAAGACTTCCTGCTTCCCGACATCCCCGCCCGGACTCGGCGTCGACTACTCACTCGTCAAGATTTGGACTCTCACACCGAGATCGCGGCGGAGGCCTTGGCTGATCATCTCGCTGCGGCGATCAGAGGATCGGTGTACGGCGAATCGCGCTACCTCGAGATCTTCGGGTGATGCAGACCTTCGTCGCGGTGCTGATGTGGCTGCTCGTGGCGAGCCTGCTCATCTTGCGCCGCGGACGAGCCGAGCGGAGCATCACCTACGCGGCGATCACGATCGCGGTCGCGATGACGATCAACGTCGATGCGGTCTACCGCTTCATCGATGCACTCCTCGGCGGCTCGAATGTCGCCACCCTCATCGGGGACTGCGCGCTCATGGTCGGGATCTTCTTCCTTGGCCGAGGGATCATGAAAGCGGGGGAGTATCAGCCCGGCCCAGTTCGCATTGCGCTGGGCCCCGTTGCCCTCCTGGTTGCGCTGAGCGGCGTCGGGATCGCCTTTCTGCTCATCGACCGTGGCGCCACGACGACCAACTTCATGATTGATCTCGGAGCGCAGCCTGCCGCAGCTGCGTACTCCATGATCCAGTTCACCTACTACGGGATCGTCGTTGGCACCATGGCAGTCCTCGCGAGTCGCCAGTATCGGCTGAGCGTTGGTCTACAGCGTCTGCCGGCCGGCTGTCTCGTCGTCGGCGCGATCCTCGGAGTCGCTCTCTGTGTCGTCGTCCTCATCATGGACATCGCACACCTTTCCGGGCGTGCAGACGTGATGGCTGACGTGTCTATCGCGTATGGACCGCTTTACATGTTGACCTTCCTCTTCCTCTGCGTCGGACTCGCTGGGCAGCCGACAGCGCGCTACCTGAGCGCGCGCCGGAGGGCAGCGCGAACACGCACGCTCATCAAGGAACTGTCGCCCGCATGGCGAGCGGCGACGATCGTTCGCCCGGGATTGAGTCAGACGGATGCCGCGTCCGTGCAAACCGATCGCCTCGAGGCGCAGCTGCATAGACAGGTCGTAGAGATTCGCGACGCGATGATCGACCCGCGCGTGTCGTTCTCTCTCAGCGCAGATGACCGTCTCGTCCTTGAACGAGCGGAGCAGCATCTCCTCGGAACAGACGGAGCTCGACTTCACCCGTCGTCTGCACCGGCCACACGGCGTAACTCTCAACGAGGGGCGGCATGAGAAACCCGATCGCGCTGGCAGGCGTGATGGCGGCCGCAGCGTCCCTATCGTTGGGCCTCGGTTTGGTGATCACGCGGCGGCTGACCGCCCCTCCAGGCCCGCGCCGGTTCGAACTGGCCATCCGTGCTGTCGAACAAGATGGCGACCGGCGAGCAATCGTGCTCGATCGAACGCATCAAACTGAGTCCCCAGGTGAGTTTACTCTGCTGTTTCGAGGAGGCCAGTGGGTGCAGCTGTCTGCCGAGGTGCTTGATCGCGGGCCTCGGCGCCTCGCACGTGAAGTGACGGCAACTGCACCGGGCTTCACGCCGTCAGCCGACGAGCCCGCATCCTGGAGCGGCATCTACTTCATGACGCCCGTCGATGCGGGCCTCAGCGCCTACGACATTGCCATCCCCACTCCGTCGGGGCCCGCGCCAGCGTGGCGTATCGGTCGCAGCGACTCGCAGTCAACGAGGTGGGCAATCCACATCCATGGGCTCGGCAGCCCGCGAGCCGGAACACTGCGCGGTGTGCAAGTCACCACCGAGCTGGGCTACACGTCCCTCGTCGTCAGCTACAGGAACGATAGCGAAGGCCCAAGGCGCGGAACTGGTCGGTCAACCCTCGGCGCCACTGAAGTCGACGACGTCGACGCTGCGATCCAGTACGCCATCGATCAGGGCGCGCGTCGCGTCGTTCTCTTCGGCTGGTCAATGGGAGCACAGGTCGCACTCCAACTCGCTGCACGGCCGCGTTACGGGCGGCTGATAGCCGGGCTCGTGCTTGAGTCGCCCGTTCTCGACTGGGTCGCGACGATCAAGGCGAACTGCGCTCGCGCCGGGCTGCCCGCCGCGGCAGGGCTCCTCGCCATCCCGTGGCTCACATCGCCTTTGCTCGCGCGCGCAATCGGCCTGCCCGGCACCATCCCTCTCGGCGATCTCGACTGGATCGCACGCGCGCAGGAGCTGGCAGCCCCTACTCTGATCCTCCACGGAACGAACGACGGCTCGGCGCCGTCGGCCCTCTCTCGCGAGCTCGCAGTGCTGCGTCCAGATCTCGTTCAACTCGAAATCTTCGACTCAGATCACACGATGACGTGGAACTCCGACCGAGAGCGTTGGCGGTCCACTGTTGCTGCCTGGCTTACTGCCAAGGTGACAGCTGACTAATCCTGGCCCGCCGAAGCTCCCGCCTCGGTTGATCCGACCGGGGTGGAGAATACGCCTTTGTGCGTCAATCATCACCCGATTGTCGGTGAAGGCAGCGTAGTGATTGCGAGCGGTTGCGAGCGGGCGAGAATCGCGGAATTACGCGGATCTTCGGTTGTGGAGAGTGGAGCCGCGGAGTTGTGCGCCCGGGCTTCCGCGGACTTTTTGCGGACTCGGTGCGGACAAGCATCTGACGGGACGGGCTACCGGCCGGGCCTCGTGCTTGACGGGGCACACGCTATTCCGATTTCATCTCACTGAGGACCTCGAAGGGAGACTCGATGTCTCCGCGCCACGCTTCGATGCCTTCACGGACGGCGAGGGCTGCGACGACGAGCGCGGCGACAGAGTCGGCCCACCACCATCCGAGAAGGCTGTTCAGAATCAGACCGATGAATACGGCGCCGGAGAGGTAGACACAGAGCAGTAGCTGCTTCGCGTCGGCGAGGACGCTCTTTGATCCCAGTTCCCGGCCCGTGCGCGGTTCATACCAGGCCAGCGCCGGCATCACCAGCAAGCTCAACGCGGTGATCGCGAGGCCGCGCGGACTGTGCTCGGGTGCGTCTCTCGAGACAAGACTTAATATCGCGTCGACGGTGACGTAGGCGGCGAGGGCGAAGAACGCCAGCCCGATCGCGCGAACCGTGGCCTTCTCCCACCGCTCAGGGTCCTTCCGGGTGAACTGCCACGCCACCGCGACCGCCGAGAGCACTTCGACGACAGAGTCCAAACCGAACCCAATGAGGGCTGCAGAAGAAGCGAGCACACCCGCCCAGATCGCGATGACCGCTTCCAGCACGTTGTAGGTGATCGTGAAGGCGACGATGAACCGCACGCGACGATGCAGCCGCTCCCGTCGCTCAGGCGTGAGCGTCGTCACGGTGCGACCTCGCAGCAGCCGGGAACCGTGCAGGATGCGTCGACGCACGGCGCGTTCTCATCGACCGCCAAGGTGACATCCACGAGAGCGGTGAGCGCGACGGCCAGATGGCCATCAGCAATCTCATAGCGTGTCTGACGCCCCTCGGGCTCGGCGATCACGATGCCGCAGTCGCGAAGGCAGGTGAGGTGGTTGGAGACATTTGACCGGGACAGCTCGAGTTCGCGAGCGAGTACAGCCGGATAGCTCGGGCCGCCGAGCAGGGTCATCAGTATCCGCGATCGTGTCGGGTCGGCCATAGCCCGTCCCAGTCGATTCATGACATCCAGGCGATTCGCAATAGTCAGCACTCAATGACTATACAGTGCTTGCTGTACCGACCGCACGTCTTCGCCGGGGACCAACGAGCCCACGCATCGCGCACACCTCAGCCGCGACCGTGCGACGGCGACACGGCCCCGGGGCCATCGACTATTGCGGGTTACCGTACCCCGGTTGAGTCTGCAAGGCCCTTACTGGGCGCGTGGCAAGCGGCTTACGTTACCGGCGTTCAAACCCCTTCGAAAGGAGACGGCCATGACGGTCACCGAGGACATGCTGCGCACCTACCCGAAGAGTCTCGGGAATGTGGATGAGAGGGTGCTGGCGCGTTGTATCGACGCGTGTGTGGAGTGCGCGCAGGCCTGCACTGCGTGTGCGGACGCTTGCTTGAGCGAGGAGATGGTCGCGGAGCTGACGAAGTGCATTCGCACCAATCTGGATTGCGCCGACCTGTGCGCGGTCACGGCGCGCGTGCTGTCACGGCACACCGGGTACGACGCGAACATCACCCGCGCGGCCGTGGAGGCGTGCCGATCGGCGTGTAAAGCGTGCGCGGACGAGTGCGAGCGCCATGCAGACATGCACGAGCACTGCCGTGTGTGCGCGGAATCATGCCGACGCTGCGAGCAGGCCTGTGAGGAACTGCTGCGCAGCCTGTAGAGAGTCACATCGAGCACAGAAGGGACGCCTCTGATGTCGAAAACCGATAACGATCAGCACACCTCAGATCACCAACACTCGGAAGACGACAAGCCCCGCACGTCAGCTGCAATGTACCTGCGATTCGCGGCGATGATCCTCACTGCCATGGTCGTCATGTACTGGGTCATGTTCGTGGGTTCATGGGAGTGGAGCCACATCCGCTTCAGTCAAAGCCGGGTGTTCATGGCCATCACCATGGGCGGCGCCATGGTGCTCGTGATGATCGCCTGGATGCTGAACATGTACAAGAACACCAAGGCGAACATCGCCATCGTCGGCGTCGGAATCCTCCTGATCGCCGGAGGCGTGGTTCTCGATCGCAGCCAGATTACCGTCGGCGACACCTCGTTCATGAACGCAATGATCCCGCACCACTCCCTCGCCATCACCCGATCCGAGCGCGCACAGATACAAGACGTGCGTGTCTGCGAGCTGGCCGTCGAGATTATCGAGGCGCAGAAACGGGAGATCCTCCTGATGGACTGGCTTATCGACGACATTCAAACCAACGGGCCGGCAACCACCCCGGAAGAGGCAGCCTCGCGAGCCGTGCCAACCTTCTCGGGAGAAGCAGACCGAAGCTGCGCGAACGAAACCCCCACCGAGTAGTTCTGGACTGTCCGCCCCCGGACGCGCGGCGCCTTCCCGCTGGCAGGCGAGCGTGAGAATTTCCTCGCCCCCCGCGCGCTGAGCGTGACAGAACGCCTACTATACCCTAGGGGGGTATAGTATGTAGTCATGAACGGTTACGCGGGAAACAAAGATGATCTGCTCAAGCGGCTGAGCCGGGCCGAAGGGCAGGTGCGCGGCATCGCGCGAATGGTCGACAACGACAAGTACTGCATCGACATCCTCACCCAGGTGTCGGCGGCGACGAGCGCGCTGGAGACGGTCGCGTTGTCGCTGCTGGCGGATCATCTGTCCCACTGCGTCGCTGAGGCTGCAGTTGAAGGCGGCCCGGTAGCCGAAGAGAAGATCCGAGAAGCGAACGAGGCGATCGCTCGCCTTGTCCGCTCCTGACGTCTACCCCTGAACCGAAAGGACACACATCATGACCACGAACGAGCGCACCGACCTGGGCCTGACCGACTCCGCCGCCGGATGCAGCTGCTGCGCCACGGCATCCGTCCCCGACACGCAGCCCGCCGCATCCACGATCACCGCTGAGGTGCTGGTTGAGGGGATGACCTGCTCGCACTGCGTGATGAGCGTCACCGAGGAGATCTCCGCGATCGACGGTGTCGATAACGTCTCGGTCGACCTGAAGGCCGGCGGAACCTCACGGGTCACGATCCACAGCGCCGAGCCGATCGATGCCGCACGCGTGCGGGCCGCGGTAGAGGAGGCGGGGTACGCCCTCGCCGGCACACCCGCATGAGCACCGTCGATGTGGACCTCGATATCTCGGGGATGACCTGCGCATCCTGCGCGACCCGGATCGAGCGCAAGCTCAACAAGATCCCGGGGGTGGAGGCGACGGTCAATTACGCGACCGAGAAGGCGCGCGTGCACGCCGACGGCGTGGAGACGGCGCAGCTGATCGCGGCGGTCGAATCCGCCGGCTACTCCGCGGCGCTTCCCGCGCCGATCATCGATGAGTCCACATCGGCCGCAACACCTGCCGACGACGTCGAGTTGGTTACCCTGCGCCGCCGGCTGCTGATCAGCACGGCCCTGGCCGTGCCGGTCGCGCTGATGTCGATGATCCCGTTGCTGCAGTTCACGAACTGGCAGTGGCTCGCGCTGACCCTGACCGCGCCGGTCGCGGTGTGGGGCGCCTGGCCGTTCCACCGTGCCGCGTTCGTGAATGCCCGCCACGGCGCCGCGACCATGGACACGCTGATCAGCCTCGGGGTGATCGCCGCATTCGGGTGGTCGCTGTATGCGCTGTTCTTCGGGATGGCGGGGATGCCGGGCATGCACATGACCTTCACCCTCTTCGGCAGCCCGGAAGCGGGAAGCGGGGAGATCTACCTGGAAGTCGCCGCCCTCGTCACGGTGTTCATCCTCGCCGGCCGGTACGCCGAAGCCCGGGCGAAGAAGTCTTCTTCCGAGGCGTTGCGCGCCCTGCTCGAACTCGGCGCCAAGGACGCCACGCGCCTCGTCGGCGGGGTGGAGCAGCGTGTTCCGGTCGCACAGCTTGCCGTCGGGGACCGGGTGCTGGTGCGCCCCGGCGAGAAGATCCCCTCGGACGGGCTCGTCGTCGACGGCGCCTCGGCGATCGACGCCAGCATGCTGACCGGGGAATCCGTGCCGGTCGAGGTCACCGTCGGATCCCGCGTCGTGGGCGCCACCGTGAACGTTGGCGGACGCCTGATCGTCGAGATCACGAGGGTCGGGGCGGACACGGAGCTGGCGCGGATGCAGCGGCTGATGGATGACGCTCAGACCGGCAAGGCGCGCGTGCAGCGTCTCGCCGACCGGGTCTCGGCCGTGTTCGTTCCGATCGTGATCCTCCTGGCGATCGTCGCTTTCGTCGGGTGGATGCTGGTCGGTGGGTCCGTCGAGGTCGCGTTCACTGCTGCGGTGGCGACGCTGATCATCGCCTGCCCGTGCGCGCTGGGCTTGGCCACTCCGACCGCGCTGCTGGTCGGCACCGGACGCGGGTCACAGCTGGGCATCCTCATTCGTGGGCCGCAGGTGCTTGAGCAGACCCGTCAGGTCGACACGATCGTGCTGGACAAGACCGGAACCATCACCCAGGGCGCGATGACCGTCACCACCGTCTCGGCGGCGCCCGGCGTTACCGATGACGAGTTGCTGCGGATCGCCGCCGGCGCGGAGTGGGGATCCGAACACCCCGTCGCGCGGGCCATCGCGAGCGCTCATGGTGGCGCGGCACCGGTGGCGGAGTCGTTCGCGTCGCACGCCGGGTTCGGCGTCCAGGCCGTTCTGGAAGGCTCGCTCGTCGTGGCTGGACGCCCGGAGTGGGTGGAGGACCAGTGGTCCGTTCATCTGCCGATCCGTTTTCGCGGTGAGGCTGAGGTGCTGGAGGCTGCTGGGGGCACGGTGATCGCGGTCGCCCGCGACGGGGACTTCCTCGGCATCGTCGCGGTCTCCGACACCCTCAAGCCCACCAGCGCGGACGCGATCGCCCGATTCCGCGCCCTGGGCCTGCGTCCCGTGCTGCTCACGGGCGACAACGCCGGCGCCGCCGAGCACATCGCGGGGCTGGTCGGCATCGATGAGATTCGGGCTGGGGTCACCCCCGCAGGAAAGCTCGACGCCATCCGGCAGCTGCAATCCGCGGGGCGTGTGGTGGCGATGGTCGGTGACGGTGTGAACGATGCCGCCGCCCTCGCCGCGGCCGACCTCGGCATCGCGATGGGGGGCGGGACGGACGCCGCCATCGCCGCCAGCGACGTAACCATCGCCTCCGGCGATCTCCTGGTTGTCGCGGATGCGATCCGGCTGTCGCGCCGGACGCTGGGCACCATCAAGGGCAACCTGTTCTGGGCGTTCGCGTACAACATCGCCGCGATCCCGATCGCGATGCTCGGCCTGCTCAACCCCCTGGTTGCCGCCGCAGCGATGGCCCTGTCGTCGGTGTTTGTGGTGACCAACAGCCTCCGCCTGCGGCGGTTCCGCCCAGCGTCGGCGCCGACGGTGCCGACCGCACCCGTGGCGCGAGAACCGCAGCACGTTTGAGACCTGGCGGCTGGCGGTTCCACGCCGGCCGCCAGGGACGATTACCCTGAAGAGGAGGAGGTGAGTTCTCGATGATCACTCTCGCGCAGCATCTGCGTCGCGGCCCTTCCGGGCTGGGTCATTCTGTGCTGTTGCTCATCGCCCTCACCGCCGCGCTCATCATCGGGCTGCTCGCCATGCACGCGCTGGCCGCCCCGACAGCCCACGCCGAGCCTGCCGCCGCCGTGTCCGTGCAGGAAGCCGGCGCCGCCCACGGCCACGATGCGCCACCGGCTGACGACGGTTGCCCGGACTGCGGGGGGCATGAAGCCATGCTCGCGATGGCGTGCGTCCTTGCCCTCCTGGTCGTATCGCTGCTTTTCCTCCTGCCCCGCGCTGGCGTCAGCTGGGGTGTCGTGTTCGGCCGGGCCGGACCCCTCATGGTCGCCGGCCGGGCAGCGCTGTCTCGACCACCCTCTCTTCTCGTTCTTTGCATCAGTCGAACGTGATGGCAGCTCGCTGACCCGTTAAGGGCAGCCGAGCTTTCGCGCGCGATCACACCGATCGTGCGCGCCACACAGACGACTGAGGAGAACCACATGAAGAACCGTGCCGCGGCGACCGCCGCGATCACCCTGACCGCCCTGCTCGCCCTCGCTGGCTGCGCCGGCGCCACCGGCAGCGGCGGGATGCCCAACATGCCCGGAATGGGCTCGTCGGCATCCGCATCCCCGGCCGCCGACGTGAACAACGCCGACATGCAGTTCACGATGATGATGATTCCCCATCACGAACAAGCCGTTGAAATGGCCGACATGATCCTCGCCAAGGACGGCATCGACGAGCGCGTCATCACCCTGGCCGAGCAGATCAAGGCCGCCCAAGGCCCGGAGATCGAGCTGATGGAGTCCTGGCTCGATGACTGGGGCACCCCGATGGGGGACATGGACGGAATGGACCACGGAGGGATGATGTCGGACACCGACATGCAAGCCCTCCAGGACGCCACCGGTGCGGAGGCCTCCCGCCTCTTCCTGGAGCAGATGATCGTCCACCACGAAGGCGCGATCGACATGGCGCAGACCGAAGTCGAGAACGGCCAGAACGCCGACGTGATCGCCCTCGCAGAGGCCATCATCGCCTCACAGACCACCGAGATCACCACGATGGAGGAGATTCTCGCGACACTCTGACCGTCAGGGGCCGGCCGCACCCGACGGCCGACCCCCGACCCAGGGAGACCGCCACCATGAAGACACATACACGCACTCTCGCCGCTTTTGGCCTCGCCACCACGGTTGTCCTGACCGCCGCCGCATGCGCGGCTGTACCCGAGAATGAGACCTCGCTCGATCTCATACCGCACGTCCACGACGTCGCTTTCGACCCGGACGGGGCGGTGCTGGTCGGCGCACACACCGGTGTCTACCGGGTCGACCCGACGACCGACGACACCTCCCTGGTCGGGAAGACCACCTTCGATGCGATGGGACTGACCGTCCACGCGGACACCATCCTCGCGTCCGGCCACCCTGACCCGGCCAACCAGGACCACACCTTCACTGCCCCCAACGTGGGCCTGGTCCGCTACAGCGACGCCGGCTGGGAACAGGTGTCGCTGGCAGGCGTCACCGACTTCCACCTTCTCGCCGCCACCCCCGCCGCCCCCGACTTCCTCCTCGGGCTTCCGTCCGACCGGGCGGTCCTCGCCGCGAGCGGTGATGCCGGGCAGACCTGGGAGGACCTTGGCCCGCTGACGGCACGGGACATCAGCATCGACCCGATGAAAGCCGATGTGGTCACTGCCACCACTCCGGAGGGTCTGATGGTCAGCCGCGACGGCGGCATCACCTTCACCGCGGTCGCCAACGCCCCGGCGCTTCTGGTGATCACGGCCGACCCGACAGCGGAGGAGGGCATCATCGGGGTCGATGCGGACGGCATGATCTGGACCGGAAGCACGACCGAGGGGGCCGTCTGGAAGACCGCCGGGCACGCCACCGGCGCCGCCTCGGCAATCGCGGCCAGCTTCGACGGAGCTGTCGCCATCGCTGACGAGGGCGGAGTGCGCATAACCACCGACGCCGGAAAAACCTGGCGGACTGTCATCAGGACGGACGCTTCACAATGAACCCGACGTCCGCCGATCACCGAGAAGAGAAGATCATGAGCAACACGACGCGAACCGTGGTGTTGGAAGTCGAGGGGTTGTCCTGGGCGTCCTCAAAGGCCACGGTCGAGGCCACCCTGCTGCGGCAGGCGGGTGTCACTGATGTCGAGGCGAACCCGGTCTCCCAGACCGCGAACGTGACCTACAACCCGGAGCTGACCTCACAGGATCAGCTGCGGCAGTGGATCATCGAGTGCGGCTACCACTGCGCCGGGCAGTCCGTCCCCGAGCACATCTGCGATCCCGCCGACGACCCCACCCGGCCGGCGCACACCGACCACCGCCCGCCCCCGACCGAACCACACGTGCCGCCGCCCGGGGATGCACGGCCCCTGGGCCCGACGACCCCGGCTCACGATCACGCCGCCATGACCAGCCCCGCACCTGTGGGCGGCGAGACCTCCGCGGATCAGGTCCCACGCCAAGCCCTGGATCACGGAGGCCACGAGATGGCAGACCGCAGCATGCAGGATGTGATGGGGCACGGCGGAAGCCACGCGGGAATGTCCATGGCCTCGATGATCCGCGATATGCGCAACCGGTTCATCGTGGCCGCCGTGCTGTCCGTCCCGATCATCTTGTGGTCCCCGATCGGCCGGGAAGTGCTGGGGTTCACCGTGCCCGCACCGTTCGGGCTGCGCGATGACGTGTTCTCGCTGATCCTCTCGCTGCCGGTGATCTTCTACTCCGCCTGGATCTTCTTCGATGGGGCCTTCCGTGCGCTCCGAGCCCGCACCCTGGACATGATGGTGCTGGTCGCCGTCGGTGTCGGCACCGGCTGGCTGTACAGCGTGGCGGTCACCCTCACCGGCGGCGGTGAAGTGTTCTACGAAGCCGCCACCGTGCTTGCCGCGTTCGTGCTGCTCGGCCATTGGGTGGAGATGCGCGCCCGCGGCGGGGCGAACGACGCGATCCGCACCCTGCTCGAGCTCGCCCCTCCCCGCGCAGTCGTGCTCCGCGACGGCGAAGAGGTCGAGGTGCCCACCGCCGACGTCGTCCCCGGCGATCTCATGCTGGTCCGACCCGGCGCGAAGATCCCCACCGACGGCACCGTCGAAGAAGGCGACTCGGAGATCGACGAATCCATGGTGACCGGCGAGAGCCTCCCGGTCCTCAAAACGCCCGGATCCGAGGTGATCGGCGCCACCGTCAACACCACCGGGACCCTCCGGGTACGGGCCACCAAGGTCGGCGCCGACACCGCCCTCGCGCAGATCGTCGCGCTCGTCCAGGAGGCGCAGAACTCCAAAGCCCCCGGGCAACGCCTCGCCGACCGGGCGGCGTTCTGGCTGGTCCTGGTCGCCCTGATCGGCGGCACGGTCACCTTCCTCGCCTGGCTGCTGATCGGCGCCCCAGTGCCTACAGCGATCCTGTTCGCCATCACCGTCGTGGTGATCACCTGCCCCGACGCGCTCGGCCTGGCCACACCGACTGCGATCATGGTCGGCACCGGACTCGGCGCCAAACGCGGCGTGCTGTTCAAGAACGCCAGCGCCCTGGAATCCGCTGCCCATATCGATACGGTCGTCCTCGACAAGACCGGCACTCTGACCAAGGGCGAACCCGAAGTCACGGACTACCTGCCGATCGGCATGAACGACATCGAACTGCTCTCCCTCGCGGCCGCAGCGGAACGCGAATCTGAGCATCCGCTCGCCAGGGCGGTCGTCGCCTACGCCGACGCCCGCAACATCCCCCGACGCACCGCCAGCGCATTCCGGAATGTGACCGGGCTCGGCGCTGTCGCCACCGTCGACGGCCACCGCGTGGTGATGGGCAACACCCGTCTGATGGCCGATGAGGGCATCGACATCAGCCCCATCGAGGCAGCCCTCCACGGACTGGCCTCCACCGGACGCACCGCCATCGCATTCGCGGTGGACGGCGAGGCAGCTGGGGTGATCGCGCTGGCGGACGCGCCGCGAGAGACCGCCGCGGCAGCGGTCACGGCCCTCCACGAGGCTGGCATCGAGGTCGTTATGCTCACCGGCGACAACGAGCCCACGGCAAAGCGGATCGCCTCCCTGTTGAGCATCGACACCGTGATCGCCGAAGTCCTCCCCGAGGACAAGTCCGCACGGATCGCCGAGCTGCAACGGGCGGGCAAGAAGGTTGCCATGGTCGGCGACGGCGTGAACGACGCCCCCGCCCTCGCTCAAGCAGACCTGGGCGTCGCCATCGGCGCGGGAACCGATGTGGCCATCGAGACCGCCGATGTCGTGCTGATGCGCTCCGACCCTCTCGACGTCGCGATCGCGCTGCGGATCGGGAAAGGCACCGTCCGAAAGATGCGACAGAACCTCGGCTGGGCCATCGGCTACAACGCCGTCGCCCTCCCGATCGCCGCCGGCGTCTTCGTCTCCTCGCTGGGGATCATGCTCAGCCCGGAGATCGCCGCCATCTCGATGTCCGGCTCCAGCGTCATCGTCGCCGTGAACGCGCTCCTGCTCAAGAGGCTGCGCCTCCCCTCACCTGCCGCTCCCGCTGCAGCATCCTGACAGTCCCCCCTGCCTGACCCCAACCCGAGGAGAATCCCATGACACACCACCACAACGGCGACGCGACCGACAACGCAGAACTGGTCACGGACCCGGTCTGCGGGATGCTGATCGACCCTGCGACAGCCGCCGCAACCCGAGAGCACGACGGCACGACGTTCTACTTCTGCTCAATCGGATGCGCCAAGGCTTTCGACGCGGATCCCCACCGATACGGACACCCACACCGGTGACGGTCCGGCAGTACTGGTGGGGCGTGGACCGCCATGCGCACCCACCGCGAGCACATCGGCTAAGCAGGTAACCCCTCGACAGCGCCGCCGCTGACGCCCGGCGGCGCGGCCTCCTCGTCCACGAGCTGGAAGAGGCCGCGATCACCGACCGTGCAGCCCGCATCAGCGCCCTCCGCAGCGGCACGACCCCCACGGGCGGGCTGTACGCCCGCGACGCATCCGGACTCGCCACCGACTACGAGAACATCGCCCGCGAGCTGCTGACCCGCGTCGCGGACATCGAGCAGGAAGTGAGCGTCGCATCATGAGCGAACCGCAGATCGAGCGCCCCAACCTTGCAGACGCCTTCAAAGGCTCCGGCAGCGGCCGCGCAGCCAGCCTCGGCGGCCTCCTACCCAAGAACACCCGCCCCGCCGACCCCGCGACGGCCGACACGGCAGTAGCAGTCGAGCCGGCCGCCCCGCGGCAGAAGCCGACGCCCAACCCCGCCACCGAACGCCCGACGGCTGTTCGCCGCGCCGCGGCACAGCACGCGGGCGTGCAGAACGTCGCCGTCTACCTCGAGCCCGACATCCTCGCCCTTGTCCGCGCCGCCAAGACCCGCACCACGACAGCGGGGGAGCCGGACAAGACCTACGACGAACTCCTCGTCGACGCCCTCGACCACATCCCCACCGAGCAGCTGCGCGCCGAGTTCGCCAGCGCACCCACCGAGCACAGCGCAGGCCCGCTGCAACGCCGCGCCCGCCGCGCACGAGGCAGCGGCGGCATCCAGATCCAGCTACGCCTCGACGGCGACCAACGTCGCGCACTCGACGAGCTCACCGCCGATGCCGGCGCGCCCTCGCGCAGCGCGCTCGTCGCCGCGGCCTACCGGCTGCACCTCGCCCCGCACGACCACGAGAGCTAACCGGCTCAACCGACGCAATCATGCGACGACAGCACACCACAGCGAGCCGACACGGAGGCCGGCCCGCAGAAGGAGCCGCTGCGCGGCGCAGACACTCTCACGCACTCTTTGACCTGTCCGGCTGTCGAGGATACGACGGCTCCACTGCGGGCCAACGGCTTTCGCGGCATATCCTCCCTCGCTGCGCTCAGTCCGGTATTCCACGGTCCGTTGCTCCCTCCGCTGCGCCCGCCGCTAATCCCTCGATTGCCGGAAGGCAAAGAGAAACGGTTGGTAAGGAGAAGGGCAGAGCAATGGCTGAGCAGATCACGGTGTACACCACCGGCCCGGCATGCGCACGCTGCACGCTGACCAAGAACGTGATGACGAGCAAGGGGATCGCGTTCGTCGAGGTGAACATCAGGGACGACGAGGCGGCACGCACGTATGTCGTGGAGGACCTGGGCTACACCGAGGCACCCGTCGTCGTCATCACCGACGAGGACCACTGGAGCGGCTTCCGCCCCGACCACATCGACCGGATCGCCAACAACCGATAGGAGAGAACCATGTCCGTCCGCACCATCGCCGGAAACCTGGCCGCCGACCCCGAGGTCGTGCAGGCCGGGAGCATCCAGATCACCAAGCTCCGCGTCATCGAGAACACGGGGGAGTACCGACAGGACAAGTGGCAGGCCCACGACACCCCCACGACGCACTTCATCGAGGCCCGGTTCGAGCTGGGCGAGAACGCGGCCGCCTCCCTGCACAAGGGCGACGCCGTAATCGTCACCGGCCGCGAGCACACGTCGAGCTGGGGCGAGGACGCCAACAAGCAGTATGGCCGCGTCATCGACGCCGACAGCATCGGCGCGGACCTCGCTCGCGCGACCGTCACCATCAGCCGGAACACCCGCGACGACCAGCAGTAGCCACCTACGACACGGCCGGGGCCCCACCGCCCCGGCCGTGTCCGTGACGTCAGAGAAGGTAAGAAACATGGCCGTGAACGAAGAACACCGTCAGGTTGAGGTCGCCCGCGACCTCTCATCCCAGGCTAGAATCCTCGTGCACTCGACCCGAGACGTCCCGGCGCCGTTCGATTCCTACACGCTTCTTGGTGAGCTGGTCGCCACCGTCGACGACCTCGAACAGGTCTGTCAGCAGCTCGGGGCCTGGCACTCACGCGTCGTCGACGGCGAGCACTACGCCGGCGAGGACAACCGAGGGGATGGGGCGACAGGAACCGTCACCGCCTCTGCCGAGCTCCAACGGGCCGCCGCCGCGCTCGGCGCCGCCTCCGAAGCCCTCCGAGCCGCGCATTCCGCGAACGGCGTGGTGCGCTGGTTCGACGCATGAGCAGCGCACGAACTTATGTGCAGCGACTCGTCGACGCCATGCTCGACGCTGCTCAGTCCGCTGCCCCGAAAGCCGAGCACAGCATCACCCTGACGCCCGAGAACTCGCTTCTGCTCCCGATCCACGCCACCGAGCTGCCCCGCATCGTCGACGGCGTGGACGGCGCATACCGCGGCCACGTCTACCGCGACTGCATGGTGTGGGATCAACTTGTCCTCGATCACCTGGTCATCGTGACGCCCGTCGTCGGCCGGGTCACCGAGGATTCGCATGGACCGACCTACTTTGGCGACCTGCGGAGCGGCACCTTCGGCACCGAACCGCCGCCGAGCGAGGAATAGCCCCATGCGCAGCAATGCCCCGACCGCACTCTCTCTCGGCCGGGGCGTTGTACGCGACAATAGAGCCACCGAGCGACAGGAGAGCGCCGTGAAGATCCCCAAGGCCTTACGGCTGTGGTGGCACGACGGCGCCGGAGTGCGCGTTCTCCGCTACAGTGGCCGCCAGTGGACCGTCCAGGCCCTCGTGAGCTTCATCTGCACCCTGGCCAGCCTCATACCTGTGGAGAGCTTCCTGGGCCGCTCCATGCTCGTCGTCGTGCCGTACCTCCTGGTGCCGGCCGGTCTCGCCGCTGCGGCCTTCGCGATCACCGCCGCGGTGCTGACACACCGGTTCCGGCGCACAAGCCGAGGCTGACGTTTGCAGCTTCGACCGGGAGTCTCATGCACAGGGCGAGTACGCCCACCGTCTTGGATTCCCTACTCGGCGACGCGGCTGTGAATTCAATGCTGGGCGGAAGCCTTCAGCGTTCGTCAGCGTGCGAGGAACGTGGTCTTGATCTTGTGGGATACGGCGTCGCGCAATGGCCGCACCGCGTCGGCGTCCCATGCCTCCGGGTTGGGGAAAGACCATTCAAGAACCTCCCCACGGGGTGCGGACGGCAGTGCCAGCCCGGGCTTCATCAGTACCACGACGTCGGCGGCTTCCAGGTCGCCCGGGGTAACCGCGCGCGGCAGTCGATCGGTGATGTCCATCCCCAATTCCGCGACGGTCGCGGCCACGGCGGGGTTCACTTCCTCGGCGGGGGAAAGGCCGGCGGACTTGGCCGTGAATCGATCGCCGGCCAGGTGCTCCAGCAGCGCGGCGGCCAGTTGGGAGCGGCCCGCATTGTGCTGGCAGATGAACAAGACGGTCGGAATGCTTGGCATTTGGGGTCTTCTCCTAAAATCCGTGGCGTTGGGGTGTCAGCTCGCGCATTGGGATTGGGCGCAGGAAGCGCAGCACATCTCCCTTTTGGGCGCGAGCTGGCGAGGGTTGCCGACGACGTTGTTGAAGAATGACTCCTTCTCGCACTTGTGGAGATGCTCGGTGCAGAGAGCGGCGCCGCAGTGAGGACAGACGGCAACCGCGGGAACGGCGATGTCCAGAGTGGCGTGTTTATAACAGATCATGAGTGTTCCTTCAATGGTGGGCAACAGTGCTGCTGCTGCCGAGGGCTCAAGTGGTGATGTCCTGCACGCGTCGGCGATCGATGTGAAGATCCTCGTTGGTGGCGGGGAAAAGTCGACCGCGCAACGAGAGGGCGACGTAGACAAGTCCGACGAGCACCGGGACTTCGATGAGGGGACCGACAATGCCAGCCAGAGCTTGCCCGCTGGTGGCGCCGAAGGTGCCGATAGCGACGGCGATAGCGAGTTCGAAGTTGTTGCCGGCGGCCGTGAAAGCGAGCGTCGTGGTGCGTTCGTAGCTCAGGCCGATGGTCTTGCCAGTCCCGAACCCAATAAGGAACATCGCGATGAAGTAGGCCAGGAGGGGCAGGGCGATGCGGGCGACGTCGAGGGGACGGTCGATGACTTGCTGCCCTTGAAGGGCGAAGAGCATGACGATCGTGAAGAGGAGGCCGCCGAGGGCGAGTGGGCTGATCCGGGGGAGGAAGACCGTTTCGTACCAGGCGCGGCTGCGGCGGCGTTCTCCGATGCGGCGGGAGAGGTACCCAGCGAGTAAGGGGATACCGAGGAAAACGAGCACGCTGAGGGTGATGGCCCAGATGGAGAACTCGGCGCTGGTTGTGGAGAGGCCCAGCCAGGTGGGAAGGATCTGCAAGTAGAACCAGCCGAGAGCGGCGAACGCGATCACTTGGAAGACGGAGTTGATGGCGACGAGGAAGGCTGCTGCTTCGCGGTCCCCACAGGCGAGATCGTTCCAGATGAGGACCATCGCGATGCAGCGGGCAAGGCCAACAATGATGAGCCCGGTGCGGTATTCGGGGAGGTCGGGGAGGAGCAGCCAGGCAAGAGTGAACATCAGCGCGGGGCCGACGAGCCAGTTGAGGACCAGTGAGGAGATCAGTAGCCGCTTGTCGCGGGCGACGATCGCTGCGTCGGAGTACCGCACTTTGGCGAGGACGGGATACATCATGACCAGCAGTCCGACGGCGATGGGGATGCTGATGGTGCCGATCGACGCCGCGTGAAGGAATTCTCCGAAACCGGGGGCGAGGACGGCGAGGGCAAGACCTGCGCCCATGGCGAGCAGGATCCATACGGGCAGGTATCTGTCCAGTGTTCCCAGACGGGCGGGCGCGATAGTCGTGCTCACTTCACTCCTCATTCATAGATGAACTTCGATATGAAGCGTAGCAGAATATCGACAGACGTCGATGCTCTCCGTGGAGCGGCTGAGTCTTATGCGGTGGCGAAGAAGCGCGATACCCGGTCGAGAGCCCCCGGTACGAGAGTGAAATAGGCCCAGGTTGCGCGCTTGCTACGGGTGAGGAACCCCGCCGCGGTGAGGACCTTCAAGTGGTGCGAGACGGTCGGCTGACTGAGGCCGATGGGTTCGATCAGGTCGCACACGCAGGCTTCCGAGTTCTCGGATGCGGCAACGATGGAAAGCAGCCGCAGGCGGGCGGGGTCCGCCAGAGCCTTCATGGTCAGAGCCAGGGCCTCGGCCTCCTCCACAGTCATCGGTTCACGAACGAGCGAGGTGCAGCAGCTATCAGCGCCGGTCTCGGCGATGGCAGTGATGTCGGTGACGTCGAGCGTGGTGACCATGCATCGACAATAGCCGATATTGACAGGGATCTATAGGGCGAGTAGGAATGAACATCGAAGCTTGTCGATGTTATGAAGGAGTGGTCATGACCTTGTTGGATCTCACGCCGCGTGTCGCTGTGAGCGATCGTCTGGCGACGCTGCCCGTGGTGATCATCGGTGCAGGACCAGTCGGGTTGGCTGCGGCCGCGAATCTCGTAGAGCGCGGTATCGACTTCATCGTTCTCGAGGCAGGCGAGACGGTCGCCGCGAGCGTTCGGGCGTGGGGCCATACTCGCCTGTTCTCCCCGTGGAAGCACCTGGTGGATCCGGCGTCGCGTCGCCTTCTGGAAGCACGAGGCTGGGAACTTCCCTCACCTGAGCGGGCGCCAACGGGAGCCGAACTGGTGGACTTGTACGTCGACCCACTGGCTCAGCTAGAGGAGATCGCATCGAGGATTCGGACGGGGGTGCACGTGACTGCCGTGTCCCGGGAAGGAATGGATCGCACGCGCAGTCGCGGGCGGGATGCGACACCGTTCGTCATCCGCACCCGCGATACCGAAGGCAACGTTGCCGAGGTTGCGGCGCGCGCGGTAATCGACGCGTCAGGCACCTATTCGTCACCGAACTCGTTGGCTTCCAGCGGGCTGGAACTTCTGGGACTGGGCGAGATCGCCGGCCACGTGATGCCGGCACTTCCCGACGTGCTCGGCCGGGACCGCGCCCACTTCGCAGGCAAGCACGTCACCGTCGTCGGCGCCGGGCACTCTGCTGCGAACACACTTCTCGGGCTGGTGTCACTTGCCCGCGAGGAGCAGGGCACGACGGTGTCCTGGCTGATCCGCAATGCGCAGGCTGTACGGGTGTCCTCGTCGCCGGACGATGAACTCGTCGGGCGCGCTCACCTGGGCGCGCGCGTGGATCGCGCGGTGGACCGCGGTGACATCGATCTCGTCGACGGATTCGAGATCATCCGTGCTGCCCAGGCAGGCGCCGCGGTGGAACTGATCGGTCATCGAGACGGAGAGGTGGTGACGCACACCACCGACATCGTGGTCAACGCGACCGGCTTCCGGCCCGACCTGGACATGCTGCGCGAGGTTCGCCTGGAGCTGGACGACATCGTCGAGGCCCCCAAGCGGCTCGCGCCGCTCATCGATCCGAACGTGCACTCTTGCGGCACGGTGGAGCCCCACGGGTTCGGCGAGCTCACCCACCCGGAGCGCGGGTTCTTCATCGTCGGGATGAAGTCGTACGGTCGCGCTCCCACGTTCCTGCTCACGACCGGATACGAGCAGGTCCGTTCGGTGACCGCGTGGCTGGCCGGCGACATGGCTGCCGCCACCCAGGTCGAGCTGGTTCTCCCTGCCACGGGCGTCTGCTCCACGGACCTCGGGTCAGCCGGCGGTTGCTGTTCGTGACAAAGGTCCGCTCCCTCGTCCCAGCGGATTGGCCCGACGTGGAGAGGATCTACCGGCAGGGAATCGACGAGGGCGATGCGACCTTCGAGACGCACCCGCCGACCTGGGAAGAGTTCACCACCAGCAAACTGCATACTCCCCGTCTTGTCGCCGCCGATGACGACGGCCCGGTTCGCGGCTGGGTGGCGGCGTCGCAAGTGTCGAGCCGGGAAGCATATCGGGGTGTGATCGAGCACTCTGTGTATGTCGATCGTGACCACCGCGGTCAGGGCGTGGGACGAACGCTGTTGGCCGCGTTCATCGCGGGCGCAGAGTCGGCCGGGTATTGGACGATCCAGTCGAGCATCTTCCCGGAGAACAGCGCCAGCCTCCAACTGCATGTCGCGGCCGGGTTCCGGGTAGTGGGCCGCCGGGAAAGAATCGCTCGGTCCCGCCTCGGCGCCCAAGCGGGACAGTGGCGGGACACCCTCCTCATCGAGCGGAGAAGCGCGGCAGACTCGTGACTGACGGTTCCCCCGACGCGGAGTTCATCCGCCGACACCTCACCGGCGTCCGCCGCACCGTCCTCGCCATCGTTGCTAACCACGGACCGATCAGCCTCGATGACATTGCGATCGAATGGGCGCGGCAGCATCCCACCATCAGTCCCCGCCACAGGTTCGCCCTTCCCCGCATGAGCGGCCAGGTTCTGTGGCGGCTGGAGAATCTCGGCTGGGTGGCTCGTCGAGGCGAGCAGTATCTCCTCACCGCTGAGGGGCGTCGGGTCCACGACGGCATCGCAATCGCCTCCGAATAGCTGGGCTGCGTTCACCGCGCGTTCACATAGATTAGCTTCTATGTGAAACGGATAGAAGATCATCTATCTGGCCTGCCTTGCACCGGCGGGTCCTGACGCCCATGTCGGGCACGAAGGAAAGCGCACCCGTGAACAAGACCACAGCAAAGCTCGCTGCCGTTGCGACGCTCGCCGCCGCCGCCCTGGCATTGAGTGCCTGCGGCGGACAGTCCGCCGGCAGCACTGGCGGAGGAGAGGCCAGCGGAGGCGGGGCCGGCGGCTCTGTCACCACCGATGGTTCGTCGACCGTCGCCCCCCTCACCGAGGCCGCCGCGGACCTGTTCCGCGAAGAGGACTCGTCGGTCAACGTGTCGGTCGCCACCTCCGGCACCGGTGGAGGCTTCAAGGCGTTCTGCGCCGACGAGACCGACATCTCCAACGCGTCCCGTCCGATCAAGGACGAAGAGGCCGCTGAATGTGAAGCGAACGGCGTCGAGTACACCGAGATCGTCGCCGCCAACGACGGCCTGTCGGTCATCCTGAACCCGGAAAACGACTGGGCAACCGACCTCACCCTGGAGCAGGTCGCGAAGATCTGGGCACCGGAATCCGAGGGTGTCGTCAACAGCTGGTCCGACGTTGACCCGAGCTTCCCCGACGTGCCGCTGGTCCTGTTCGGTGCCGGCACCGACTCGGGCACCTTCGACTACTTCACCGAAGAGGTGAACGGGGAGACCGGCGCGATCCGTACCGACTACAGCCCCTCCGAGGACGACAACATCACCATCCAGGGCGTCGCCGGGGACCAGGGTGCGATCGGCTTCCTCGGCCTGAGCTACGTCGAAGAGAACGAGGGCACGATCATCGCCGCATCCATCGACGGCGTCTACCCGAGCACCGAGACCGTGCAGGACGGCACCTACACGCCGCTGGGGCGCCCGCTGTTCATCTACGTCAAGAACGCCGCGTACACCGACAAGCCGCAGGTGAAGGAGTTCGTCGACTTCTACGTCGCCAACTCCGCCGACATCGCCTCGCTCGCCCTGTTCGTGCCGCTGACCGAGGAGCAGATCACCACCGCGCAGGAAGAACTCGCCTCGCTCGGTTGAGCGAGCCCCCTCCGCGGAGACACTCCATGACCGCTGTGATCACCAAGGCTGGGGGCTCGAGGACTACTTCCTCGGGCCCCCGGCCAGGCACCCAGTTCGCCGGCCGCCGCCGACCCGGCGAAGCCCTCATCAGACTCGTTCTCCGGCTAGCCGCAGTACTCACGATCGTGACGACGGTCGGGATCCTGATCGCCCTACTGATCCCCTCCCTCTCGTTTTTCGCCGAGGTTCCCGTCCTGGACTTCCTATTCGGCACGCGCTGGGCACCCCGGTTCGCAGACGCGTCCTTCGGAGTCATCCCCCTCGTCTCCGCCACGCTATGGACGACCGTGATCGCCCTGCTGGTCGCCGTGCCGTTCGGGCTAGGCGCAGCCATCATGCTCGCCGAGTACGCCAAGCCCCGCACCCGCAAAATCCTCAAGCCGATGCTGGAGATCCTCGCCGGCGTCCCCACCGTCGTCTACGGGTTCTTCGCCCTCCAGTTCGTGCAAGCCACCGTGCTCCGCGACTGGCTGCAGCTGCCCACCGGCGCATTCAGCGTCCTCGCCGCAGGACTCGTCATGGGTGTCATGATCATCCCCACAATCGCGTCGATCTCCGAAGATGCCATGTCCGCCGTTCCCGGTGCGCTCCGTCAGGGCAGCGCTGCGCTCGGCGCGAACCGGATGCAAACCACCCTTCGCGTGGTGTTCCCCGCCGCCCTGTCGGGCATCGTCGCCGCTGTCGTCCTCGGCGTCTCCCGCGCCGTGGGAGAGACGATGATCGTCGCGATCGCCGCCGGAAGCCAGGCCCGGATCGTCACCAACCCGCTCGAGCAGGGACAGACGATGACCGGATTCATCGCGAACGCCGCTCTCGGAGACTCCCGCGTGGGAAGCCTGGAATACAACACCCTGTTCGCGGTCGGGCTGCTGCTGTTCCTCATCACGCTGCTGATGAACTTCATCAGCATCCGGTTCGTTCGCCGCTTCCGAGAGGCCTACTGATGACCACCACCCGAAGCGCCCCGACGAAGATCCGCGCATCCGCGCCCCTCGGGACGGGGACACACGGTGACCGGAAACCCGGCCCGATGATCTTCCTCATCCTGCTGTGGCTGTCGCTGCTTGTCGCGTTCGGCGTGCTCGCGACTCTTCTGGTCACGATCCTGATGGACGGGTGGGGGAAGCTGTCCCTGCAACTGTTCACCAACTACCCATCCGCCACCCCGGAAACAGCGGGCGCCCGCCCTGCCATCCTCGGGTCCGCCTGGGTGATCGCGACCACCGCGGTGCTGACACTGCCGCTGGGGATCGCCGCGGCAATCCACCTCGAAGAGTTCGCCGACAAGAAGCGCTGGTTCAACCGGCTCATCGAACTGAACGTGCAGAACCTCGCCGCCGTCCCCGCCATCATCTACGGCCTGCTTGCCCTCGGATTCCTCAGCCTGCTACAGGTGCAGAACAAGAACATCGTCATCGGCGGCGCACTAGCGCTATCGCTACTGATCCTTCCCGTCATCATCATCTCCACCCGAGAAGGGTTGCGGTCCGTACCGAACGAGATCCGCGACGGGTCCCTCGCGCTCGGTGCGACGAAGTGGCAGACCGTGTGGCGGCAGGTGCTTCCGGCGTCCGTGCCCAGCATCGCCACCGGCTCAATCCTCGCTCTCTCCCGCGCACTTGGGGAAGCGGCACCACTGTTGGTGCTCGGAGCGCTGGTCTACATCACGTTCGACCCGAACGGGCTCATGAGCGGGTACACCACCCTCCCTATCCAGATCTTCAACTGGACCGGTCGTCCTCAGGAGGGCTTCCACGAGCTTGCCGCGGCCACCAGCGTGCTCCTCCTCGGCGTTCTGCTCCTGATGAACGCCCTCGCCATCTTCATCCGCAACAAGTACCAGAAACGGTGGTAGCCATGAGCGACCCGATCGCCACCTCAACCGAGGACACCCCTCACCCGCAGTTCCACGCCCAATCTCCAGAACCGAACCTGCGCGAAACACCGAGCGGGCTGATCCGCTGCGAGAACGTGGACGTGTTCTACGGCGACTTCCGTGCCGTCACCGACGTCAACCTCAGCTTCGGAAAGAACGAAATCACCGCGCTGATCGGCCCCTCCGGGTGCGGGAAGTCGACGCTGCTGCGTTCGCTGAACCGGATGAACGACCTCGTCGATGGCGCGCGCGTCGAAGGGCAGGTGCTGTTCCAAGACGACGACATCTACGCCAAAGACGTCGACCCGATCGAAGTGCGCCGCCGCATCGGCATGGTGTTCCAAAAACCCAACCCGTTCCCGAAATCCATCTACGACAACATCGCCTACGGCCCCAGGGTGACCGGGATGAAGGTGTCGAGCATGGACGACCTGGTCGAAGAAGCTTTGACCAAAGCAGCGCTGTGGGGCGAGGTCAAAGACAAGCTGAAGCAATCCGCATTCGGTCTCTCCGGCGGACAGCAGCAGCGTCTATGCATCGCCCGCACGATCGCCACCCAGCCGGACGTGATCCTGATGGACGAACCATGCTCGGCGCTGGACCCGATCGCAACCATGCGCATCGAAGACCTCATGCACGATCTGCGCCGGGACTACACGATCATCATCGTCACCCACAACATGCAGCAAGCCGCCCGAGTCGCCGACCGCACCGCGTTCTTCACCGCCCTCGCAGATGAAACCACCGGAGACCGAACCGGAGTACTGGTGGAATACGCCCCCACCTCACAGATCTTCGAGCACCCCCAGGACCAGCGCACCGAGGACTACATCAGCGGCAGGTTCGGATGAGCACCCTCACGAACCCAGTGGTCGGATCGGCACGCGTCGTCGTGCTGTCCACCGACCCGCACGTGGTTCGAGGAACCGTCGCCGAATTCCGCCACTTCGGTGCGTCACTAATCCGGCGAACCGACATCATCAGCGCGCTGACGGAGTTGATCCGCGACCCGCACACGATCCTGCTGGTGTCCTCTGACGTGGCCTGCCAAGACATCGCCGCCGTCCTGGAACTGTCGATCGCCACCAGCAAATCAACGGTGCTGTTCGGAATACATCCCTCCACCGGGATCGCCACAGTAGATACCGCGATCGCCGCCGGCGTGGGCGGCGTCGTCGACCTTCCCCTCACCCCCGAACGCCTCGCGTCCGCGCTGCGACAGCTGCCCCCCGCATCCGTGGAGGTGCCGAGCACGGTCGCGGTGGGCGCGCTGCTGGTCGACACGGACCGGCACCGGGTCGAGCTGTACGGCACACCCATCACGACCACCCCGAGAGAGTTCGACATCCTGCTGGCATTGGCAATGTCCCACCCGCGGATCGTCACACTCGACGAGCTCGCAGACACGCACGGCGGTGGAACACAACGGCAAGCATCCATCAGGGTCATGGTCGCGGGTCTCCGGTCGCGGTTCGCCGCGCTCACGGGCGCCCCGAGGGACGCGGTGATCGAAACCCACCGCGGCATCGGCTACCGACTGGCCGCGTGAGACGTCATCCCCATCTCGGCCAGAAGATCCTCAACGTGCCCTCGGATCTGGTCACGAACCACCCGCAGCCCCTCGTCGTCGAGGGCGAGCGGATCCTCAAGATCCCAATCCATGTAGCGGCGACCGGGGTACACCGGGCACGCATCCCCGCACCCCATCGTTACCACGAAGTCCGCGGCCTGCACGACCTCGTCCGTCAACGGCTTCGGATACTCGTCAGAGAGAGGAACACCCACCTCGGCGAGAGCATCAACGACTCGAGGGTGGACCGCGTCGGCTGGCTGCGACCCCGCGGTGCGCACATGGACACGATCGCCCGCGAGATACCGCAGATACGCGGCCGCGATCTGCGAACGCCCGGCATTCTGAACACAGACGAACAGCACCTCAGGCGTGCCGCGAAGCACCAGACCCTGCGCCGACGCCAGAGCGTCAAGACGATCAGCGGCATATCGTGCCGTCAACGAGGGCAAATGCTTCCGCACCCGGGCTCTCTGACTGAGCAGCAGGTAGCTCTCCACGACATACTGCGACACCGTCTCGCTACTGAACGTGGAAGCGAACCGGTACGACAAATCATGCGCGACCGTCGCGATCGCCGCCGGCAACACGGCAACGGTCGGAGCGGTGTCGGGTTCGGGCAGGGCCGGCATATCACCCACCAACAAACGCCCGAAACGCACCCACGATGCCGCCGGCAACACGTGTGCCCCCACCTCGTCAGTGCGCACGATGTTCACGGCCAACAACCGGGCAATCGCGTCCTCCACCTCGATAGCCGGAACATGCAGCAACGAGGAGAGCACGTCGGCCGGAGCACCCGCGGCCAGAGCACTCAGCACCCGCAACGTAAGCAGATCGCCGAGCACTGCGGCCTGCGCGGCACGTTCCTGCGCGGCATCGTCATCCAGCGGGCGCCCGACACGGTGCCGCGCACGCTCGATCACCGCAGCAGATCCTCGATCGCGCTACGCCGAGACGGAACCACCGAAAGCCACACGTACTTCCCCTCCGGCTCACGGACCAGGAGACCGTCATCCACAAGGATGCGCACGTGGTGGGTGACCGTCGGCTGCCGCAACCCCAGGGCGTCGGTCAGTTGCTTTACGGTTGCACGCCCAGACTCCGAGTCCAAAATGACGCTCAACATCTGCAACCGCGTCGGATCTGCCACCGCTCGCAGCGTCCGAGCGAGATCTTCCGCGGCGGAGCGGCCGAGCGGTGCGCTCGCACCTGCTGCGGGGCTGCCGTGGGAAGAGGTCACACTGTGATCCTACCTGAAGATAGACTTTCATCTATGGATGCGGTGGTGTCGGACGCGACCCGAACCGCGTCCGTTCTTGCTGACCCTACCCGTATGGCGCTCTTGCGACTGATGTCGACGGCCGATACCGGCCGAGTCCTCGTAGGAGAGACCTCGCGAATCCTCGGCCTGCGGCAGCCGACCGTCAGTCATCACATGAGGCGGTTGATGGATGAGGGGATCGTGACCCGCCAGCCCGAGGGTCGGCGCACGTGGTACGCCATCGCCCCGCCTCATCGTGACAGGGTCACCGCACTGCTTTCCCTTGCGGACCAGCGACCCTCTGCGCCGCCGGATCTGGACCGCGTGGTGGGTGATCTTCTCGTGCGGTTTCACGGCACCCTGACCCGTGAAAAGGTGCGAAGGGTCGTGTCCGACGCTCATACACGTCTCTCCGAGTCAACGCCGCACCACCTCTTGGCCTCCCGCACCGCCACCTTTGCCATCGAACGGATTGAAGCATCCCTGAAAAACCGGCTCCATCGCGACCCCGACGTCACCGTGCTCTTCGTGTGCGTACAGAACGCCGGACGGTCGCAGATCGCCGCGAGCGTCCTCCGCCGGCTCGCCGGCCCTCACATCCGCGTGCATACAGCGGGATCTGCGCCGGCAGACGATGTGCGATCATCCATCATCACCGTGCTCGACGAAGTCGGCCTCTCGCTCGATGGTGAGTTCCCCAAACCCCTCACCACCGAAGTCCTCGAGGCGGCCGACATCGTCGTCACGATGGGGTGCGGCGACATCTGCGTGCCCCGAATCGGCGCAACGCACCTCGACTGGGACATTCCCGACCCCGCTGGGCTCTCTCTGACAGAACTCAGAACCATCCGCAACGACATCGACCTTCGCGTGCGCGATCTCCTACCGCGCCTCAAAAAGGGTGAGTCACTTGCCGTTCACTCGGCGTTGTAGTCTGATACATAGATGATCCTCTATGCTTCGAGGACACGAAAGAGAGTCCACCATGTCTGATACCCCCACTGTTCTGTTCGTGTGCGTGCACAACGCCGGTCGCTCGCAAATGGCCGCCGGCTACCTCCGCGAGCTCGCGCAAGGACGCATCCAGGTCCTCTCCGCCGGATCCGCCCCCAAGGACCAGATCAACCCAGTCGCCGTCGAGGCCATGGCCGAAGAGGGCATCGACATCACAGGCAACACCCCGAAGGTTCTGACCGTCGAAGCCGTCAAAGAATCCGACGCCGTGATCACGATGGGCTGCGGAGACGCCTGCCCGATCTTCCCCGGTAAGCGGTACGAGGACTGGGAGCTGGACGACCCCGCCGGTCAGGGCATCGACGCTGTCCGCCCGATCCGCGACGAGATCCGCCGACGCGTGGAAACGCTCATCGAAGAGCTCCTCCCCGCCCGTGGTGTCGCATGACCTGGCAGAAAGGGCAAGACGCTCTGCTCTCCGCGGACTCAGTACTGCACCGCGCCGCGGAACGTCTCACTGCCCAATTCACCGGCATGGTGGGAGCGGAAACGGTCGAACGCGTCGTTTTCGAGTCCTACACCGCACTCGCCCGCACGGCGACCGTCACCACCCACCTGCCATCACTGGCCGAGAAGTTCTCCCGCGACCGACTCACCGCGCTGGCACAGTCCCGCGGCTTCATCCCCAAGCCCGTCCCGGAAGTGCTCTACGTGTGCGTACAAAACTCCGGTCGCTCCCAGATGGCCGCCGCACTCACCCGTCACCTCGCCGGCGACCGAGTGCACGTCCGCTCCGCCGGTTCACAGCCCGGCCAAGGCATCCTCCCCGTCGTGGTCGAAGCGTTGGCGGAGCTGGGGATCGACGTGAACGAAGAGTTCCCTAAGCCTCTCACCGATGACGTCGTCCGTGCAGCGGACGCCGTGATCACCATGGGCTGCGGCGACGCGTGCCCGATCTACCCCGGCAAGAGATACCTCGACTGGGACCTCACCGACCCCGCAGATCTCGACATCGTGGCCGTCCGCGAAATTCGGGACGACGTCCAAGCCCGAGTGCAGCAGCTACTTTCCGAACTGACCACCGCGACAGCGTAGGAGGACAGCCTGATGCACCTTGTAGCGATCGGCGGAAGCGACGCCGGCATCTCCACCGCCCTGCGCGCCCGCGAACTCGACCCCTCCGTCGACGTCACCGTCGTAGTCGCAGACGCCTACCCGAACTTCTCCATCTGCGGCATCCCCTACTACTTCTCCCGCGAAGTGCAGCCCTGGCAGTCCCTCGCCCACCGCACGCACGCCGACCTCGAAGCCACCGGCATGAACCTGCGCCTGGACACCCTCGCCACCGGCATCGACGTCGACGGCCGCACGCTCACCGTCCGCGACGCGGCCGGCACCGAATCGACGATCGCGTACGACGAGCTCATGGTCGGCACCGGAGCATCTCCGTCCACCGCCGGCATCGCCGGCCTTGACCAGCTCGGCCCCGACGACGGCGTGCACCTGCTGCACTCGATGGGCGACACCTTCGCCCTGGAGCGCTACCTCGACAAGCACCAGCCCGAAACCGCGATCATCGTCGGCGCCGGCTACGTCGGCCTCGAAATGGCCGAAGCCCTCACCGTCCGCGGCCTGCACGTCACCCAGCTCCAACGCGGTCCCGAAGTGCTCTCCACCCTCGACCCCGAACTGGGCTCCCTCGTCCGCGACGAACTCACCCGCCACGGCGTCGACGTCCTCACCGGAACCCGCATCGAAGCTGTCACCCGCGACGCTGGCCGCCTCACCGTGACCGGCACCCGCGACGGTGACACTTTCTCCCGCAGCGCCGACCTCGTGCTCGTGGTCGTTGGTGTCCGCCCCAACACCAGCCTGCTCACCGCGGCTGGCGCGACCACGGGCGCGGGTAGTGCGGTCGTCGTCGACGAGCACATGCGCACTGGCCTGCCGAACGTGTGGGCAGCCGGAGACGGCGTGGTCACCCACCACCGCCTCCTCGGCGTCACCTACCTGCCCCTCGGCACCACCGCACACAAGCAGGGTCGTGTCGCGGGGGAGAACGCAATCGGCGGAGACGCCCGTTTTGCCGGGAGTCTTGGCACGCAGGTCGTGAAGGTTTTCGACCTCGTGGCCGCCCGCACGGGCCTCCGCGATCACGAGGCTGCAGCCGCCGACTATGCCCCACACAGTCACACTGCGATCGCGGACGACCACAAGCGTTACTACCCCGGAGCCACTCCCATCAGCATCCGCATCACCGGAGACACTCGCGACGGCCTCCTCCTCGGGGCGCAGCTCGTCGGCACCCGCGGCGCGGAAATCTCCAAGCGCGTAGACACCTACGCCACCGCCCTGCACCACGGCATGACCGTGGCCGGAATGAGCGACCTCGACCTCTCCTACACGCCCCCGCTCGGCTCCCCGTGGGATGCCGTGCAGATGGCAACACAGGCATGGGAGCGCGAGGCGCGTGTAAGCGCCTAGCCGCGCACCGCGGAGTCGAATCAACGAGCCCACCTAATAGGTGCGCGAAGGTCGCAGATGAATGTCAGACCCGCACGAATGTTGAGCGAGAGATTGGCTTTTCGGTAAGTCGCCGCAGCGCAGGGGGGCGGCGCGCTGCACGGACGCCGTTGAGGATCACGATGACTTCGGCGACCTCGTGCACCAGGACCACACCGGCGAGGCCGAGGACGCCGAAAAGGGCGAGAGGGAACAAAACGATGATGATCGCAAGGGCCAGCCCGATGTTGGTGGTCATGATCCGCCGGCCTCGCTTGGCGTGATCGAGCGCCCCGGGGATCAAGCGGAGGTCGTGGCCGGTGAAGGCGACATCGGCAGATTCGATCGCTGCGGCGGAGCCCTTCACGCCCATCGCGATCCCGACCGTCGCCGTAGCAAGGGCGGGGGCGTCATTGACGCCGTCGCCAACCATCGCTGTC
Source organism: Microbacterium sp. (assembly GCF_017305435.1). Classification (GTDB taxonomy): domain Bacteria; phylum Actinomycetota; class Actinomycetes; order Actinomycetales; family Microbacteriaceae; genus Microbacterium. Next base: position 633,867 of record NZ_JAFKIP010000002.1, read on the forward strand.
GGACGGGATGCGACGAGGGCGACGATCGCGTCGGTCTTGTCCTTGGGCAGTTGCTCGGCCCGGACGTCCGTGATGCCGGCTTCCTGGGCGATCGCGCGGGCGGTGCGGTCGTTGTCGCCGGTCAGCATGATGGTCTCGATGCCTTGATCGTGCAGCATCCGTACGGTCTCGGCGGATTCTGGACGCAACTCGTCTCGCACCCCAATGAGTCCTGCGGTCTGCCCGTCCGTTTCGACAACGACCACGGTCATGCCCTGGGCGGCCATGGTGTCGGCAGCGACGCGGAGCTTGCCGGGGTTGAGCCAGCGGGCGTTGCCGACGCGAATGACACGGCCGTTGACGTGGCCGCTGATGCCGTGGCCTGCCTCTTCGGTCACGTTCATCGCAGCAGTATTTCCGGGTGCGGCGGCGATGATGGCGGCCGCGAGCGGGTGCGTGCTGGTGGCCTCGACGGCTGCCGCCCAGACGAGGAGGTCGTCACGGGCGGTCTCGGCGGCGGGTTGCACGTCGACGACGGTTGGCTCGTTGCGGGTGAGGGTGCCGGTCTTATCCAGCGCCACGGCGCGGATCGTGCCGAGCTGCTCGAACGCCTCGCCGGACTTGATCACGACACCGAACTTCGAGGCCGCACCGATCGCGCTGATGACCGTGACGGGCACCGCGATTGCCAGGGCGCATGGAGACGCGGCGACCAAGACGACAAGGGCTCGTTCGATCCACGTCCACGGGTCGCCAACGAGCACACCGAACAGGGCAACCAAGGCCGCGAGGATCAGCACGGCCGGGACGAGGGGGCGGGCGATGCGGTCAGCGAGGCGTGCCCGGTCGCCCTTGTGGGCGTGTGCTTGCTCGACGAGCGCGACGATCTGAGTGAGGGAGTTGTCCCGTCCGTCTGCGGTGGCCTCGATCCGGAGGGTTGCAGACCCGTTTACCGAGCCGGCGATGACCGGGTCGGCGGGTCCGACCTCCAATGGAATGGATTCGCCGGTGACCGCTGAAGTGTCGAGACTCGACTGGCCCTCCACGACGACGCCGTCTGTGGCGATCCGTTCGCCGGCGCCGACGACGAGGATGTCCAGTTCACGGACGTCGGCTGCGGGGATGGTGAAATCGCCGCCCAGGCGGGAGACCCGCACGGTGTCGGGAATGAGGGAGAGGAGCGCGCGGAGGCCTTCTTTGGCTTGGTCCATTGCCCGGTCTTCGAGAGCTTCGGCGAGGGAGAACAGGAACGCCAGCGCGGCGGCTTCGCCGACGTGGCCAAGCAGCACCGCGCCGACCGCGGCGATCGTCATCAGCAGCCCGACGCCGAGGCGGCCGCGCAGCAACCGTCGGATGGCACCGGGGACAAACGTGTACGCGCCCGCGACCAGGGCGATTGCCTGGAGGATCAGGGCCGGGATCGGAACCCCGGTCCATTCGAGGATGTATCCGGCGAGGAGGAAAACGCCCGCGATCGCGGAGGGCAGCAGCGCGGTGTCCCGCCACCACGGCGGACGCACCTCGATCTCTTCCGCATCCTTGTCTACAGGGGAGGCGGGGTCTGGTCCGCAGCATGCGTCGCCGTCTTCATGCTTTCGCGCCGCGACGTGAGCACGGCCTGTTGTGTGGGTGTCGTCGGGGCCGCAGCAGATGTCACCGGTGGTAAGCGGGCGGGTCAGTTCGATCCGGCGCACCGTGCTGGTCTTGCGTGGCTCGTCGGGACCGCAGCATTCCTCGCTCACAGTGCGGCTCCCGTGGTGTCGCAGCAGAATGGCACGTCGCAGTTCTGGTCGGTGCAGGGTGCGCCGTCGTCGTAAGCGAGCACGGTGTCCACGAGCATCGAGATTGCGCGGGTCAGATGCGGGTCCGCGATCTCATATCGGGTCTGGCGTCCTTCCGGGGTCGCGACCACGATGCCGCAACCGCGCAGACACGCGAGATGGTTGGAGACGTTCGTCCGCGTCAGGGCCAGCGACTCCGATAACCGGGCAGGGTACCCGGGGGCTTCGAGAAGCTCCAGGAGAATCCGGGAGCGGGTCGGATCTGCCAGCGCGCGGCCGAGACGGTTCATCACATCAAGACGAGACGCAAGGGTCAGCATCGGCTGACTATACACCTGATAGTGTTTGATGGTCGACTATTCCGATTCCCTGATCTCCGAGCATAGGAACGTCCGCAATGATCCGCTCTGCCCGCGCTGACCGCGCTATCGCTACGCGCGTGCGCTGGACGGTGGCGAGGCTGCTGGTCGGGCTGGGACTCGTCCTGGTACTCCTGACGTGCTCTTGGGCCGCGACGCACTCGGAGACCGAAGGCCCCCAAGGAGCGTCGATCAGTGAGCTGATCATCACCGACGAGCCGGGCGCCGTCCCGGCGGTGACATCGGGTGGGCACGCCGGTGGGGCCGGAGATCTCGGTGCCGCCCTGTGCCTGTTGGGAGTGGCGTGCGCGTTGACGCTCGTCGTCCTTGCCTGGCGGGCACCGTCCCGCCCGTACAGCATCGAGCGTGTCGCAGGAATGGTGCGTGAGTTGATCGCGGTCCCGCCGTCCCGGATGCCGGTGCTTACCCTTACGCAACTGCGCGTTTACCGAACCTGATCCACCACTCAACACCCTCGCACCTGTGAGAGCGAGCGGATTCTGGTGCTGCCAGACCGCCGCCTGTTGAGTCCTGGTATTGGAGAACGTCGTGGCAAACCCATTCCGGGTGACTCTCGTCACCCGCACCGTGCCCCCGGTTGCCCATCGTAGGTCCAGGCGTCCATTCCGTGCGGCCGCCGCTATGTTCGCCGCGACCGCTGTATTCGCGGTCGCAGGGTGCACGTCCCAGGACGGGCTTGCCGCTACGGCGAACAACGGCACCGGTTCCACCAGCGTTGACGAGCGCATTGTCGAGATCTCCCCAGAGAAGCGTGGCGAGACGGTGGTGTTCGCTGGCGTCGACGAGCGCGGCAATCCGGTCAGCAGCGACGAGTTCGCCGGCGAGGTGTACGTCGTGAACTTCTGGTATGCCGCGTGTGGCCCGTGCCGGGTTGAGGCGCCTCTGCTGGAAGAGGTGTGGCAGACCTACCAGCCCGAAGGGGTGGGGTTTATCGGGGTGAACATCTACGACCAGCCCGCCACCGCGGTGTCGTTCGCGGAGGACTACGGGATCACCTACCCGAGCGTGATCGACATCGTTGACGGGAAGACCAAGCTCGCCTTCGCCGCGGTCACCCCCATCCAGGCGACGCCGACGACCCTGGTGATGGACCGTCAGGGCAGGGTCGCTGCGCGGATCATCGGGCAATTGCCGGCCGCGTCGATCCTGTCCACCCTTGTCGCGGACGCGCTGGCGGAGAGCCAGTGAGCGCCGAAGGGTTCATCTTCGACGGCGCGCTTTGGGTGGCCGTGCTCGTCGCCATGCTTGCGGGCCTGATCTCCTTCGTCTCCCCGTGCGTCCTCCCGCTTGTCCCCGGATACTTCGGCTACCTCGGTTCCTCCCTCTCCACCTCCCCGACACAGAGCCCCGCCCCCGCCCGTGGACGGCTGCTCGGCGGAGTGGCGTTGTTCGTCGCCGGATTCACCCTCGTGTTCATGACCGTCACGGTGCTCGGCGGCGTCGCGGGACTGTTCTTCCTCGAGTACGCGAACATCCTCACCCGGGCGCTCGGGGTCGTCGTCATCGTTCTGGGCCTGGTTTTCATCGGCGCGTTCCCTCGCACGCAACGCACCCTCCGCCCCCGTTTCCGCGGCAACCTGGGTCTGCTCAGCGCGCCACTGCTGGGCATCGCGCTCGGGATCGGCTGGACCCCCTGCATCGGACCGACGCTGGCGGCGATCATGTCGGTGTCCTGGAATCTCGGCGACCCCGGCCGTGCCGCGCTGCTGGGACTGGCGTACTCCCTCGGCCTGGGCATCCCGTTCTTCCTCCTCGCGCTCGGACTGGGCTGGGCCACCCGCTCGGTCACCTTCCTCCGCCGTCACATCCGCGTGGTGAACATCATCGGCGGCAGCCTGCTCATCGCGCTGGGCGTGCTGATGGTCACCGGCATCTGGGGGATGCTGATGTCCGTCCTGCAGGGGGTGATGCTCAGTGTCACGCTCCCTCTCTGACCAGGCACCCACCGACCCCTCGCGCCCCGCCGATCACATCGAACAGGACGAGCCCGACACCGTCGCCTCCCCGACGCTGGGACCCATCGAGTGGCTGCGATGGGCATGGCGGCAGCTGACCAGTATGCGCACCGCGATCCTGCTGCTGCTCCTGCTGGCCATCGCCTCAGTTCCCGGGTCCATCTTCCCGCAACGCACCGCGGACCCCAACGGGGTCCTCCAATACTTCCGAACCAACCCCGAACTGGCCCCCATCCTCGACGGGCTCCAGGTGTTCGACTTGTACAACTCCGCCTGGTTCTCCGGCATCTACCTGCTGCTGTTCATCTCGTTGATCGGCTGCATCATTCCCCGCACCCGTCACCACTGGAAAGCCCTCCGCACCCGCCCACCACGCACCCCGGCACGGCTCAGCCGGCTGAGCGCCCACCTTTTCGCAGACGTCCCGGCAAAGGCCGAGGACCCCGCCGCGGACGCGGCGGCCACGGTCACCGCCGCAGCCGCCGATCTGCGCCGCCGCGGATACCGCATCGAGCGGTACGACACCGCACGGTCTTGGTCGGTGTCGGCCGAGCGAGGATACCTCCGGGAGACCGGCAACCTGGTTTTTCATGCCTCCCTGGTCGGGGTGTTGGTCGCCGTGCTCGCCGCCAGCGGCTTCTCCTATACCGGGCAGCGGGTCATCGTCGAGGGGACCACGTTCGTCAACACCCTCAACGACTACTCCTCGTTCACCCCGGGCAGGTTCGTGGACGGAACGCAGCTGGACCCGTACTCGCTGACCCTCGACAGCTTCGACGTCAGCTACGTGCCACCGGGAGAACCCGGTGGCGGCCAAGCGGGCGACTTCGCCGCGAACCTCACCATCCGCGACGCCCGCGCCGGGACCGAGGACACCGAAAGCGTGCGCGTGAACTACCCCATCACGGTCGGCAATGACCGGGTCTATCTGCTCGGCAACGGCTATGCACCCACCATCACCGTCCGAGACTCCGAGGGCGCGGTCGTGTACAGCGAGTCGCAGCCGTTCCTCCCGCAAGACAGCATGATGACCTCGCTTGGCATCATCAAGGTCGCGGACGGGCTTCCCGAACAGGTCGGGCTTGTCGGTTTCTTCTATCCCACCCAGGGCGCTCTTGACACCGGGGCGTTCACCTCGGTGTATCCCGATCTGGTGAACCCGGTCGTCACCTTCAACGTGTTCTCCGGCAGCCTCGGCATCAACGACGGCGTGCCCCGGTCGGTGTACACCCTCGACACCAGCGGAATGACCCAACTCACCGGCGGCACGAGCGGTGCCGAGTCGATCCAGCTCACTCCTGGGCAGACCGCCGACCTGCCCAATGGGTGGGGCACGGTCACCTTCGAGGACGCGTCCAGCGGCACGAATCCCCTGGCGGCGGTGAAGCGATTCGCGTCGCTGGACATCAAACGCGACACCGGCGGTCCTTGGGTGCTCGCCTTCGCCACCCTCGCCACACTGGGTCTAATCACCGGCCTTCTCGTTCCCCGACGCCGCGTGTTCATCAAAGCATCCGTCACCGGCGACCCGGACGAGCCCACCCTGCGCCTGGAATACGCCGGTCTCGCGCGCGGGGAGGACCCGCAGCTGCCCGACGCGATCGCCGGCATCCGCAACGCCCACCTCGCCGCCCGTGATCGCCCGAGCTCACAGACCCCCAGCCGAAGGAACCCACGATGAAGACCCCCATGAAAGTGACCCTCATTGCGATCGGCGCCGTGGTCGTGCTCGTCATCGGCGCGATCATCTACACGGTCTCCGCCCGCCCTCAAGTGCCCGCAGGCGACAACGCCGCGGACGCGTTACCGGGTGCCCGCAGCAACTCCCACGTCCTGGACAGCGCCGGCCCGAACGCGCCGACCCTGGTGGAGTTCCTCGACTTCGAATGCGAGGCATGTGGGGCGTTCTACCCGTACGTCGAAGAGATCCGTGAGCAGTACGACGGACAGATCAACTATGTGTTCCGGTACTACCCGATCCCCAGCCACTACAACTCGATGAACGCCGCCCTCGCGGTGGAAGCGGCCGCCCAGCAGGACCGGGTCGAGGACATGTACCACCGCATGTTCGAGACGCAGGCCGAGTGGGGCGAGCAGCAAGTCTCCGAAGCTGACCTGTTCCGCAGCTTCGCCGAGGACCTTGGCCTGGACATGGCCGCCTACGACCAGGCGGTGGAAGACCCCGCCACCCGGGAGCGGGTCGAGGAAGACTTCGCCGAAGGGCAGCAGATGGGTGTGCAGGGCACGCCCACGTTCTTCCTCGACGGCGAAAAGCTCGAGCTCACCCAGCTGACGGATCTCACCGATGCTCTCGACCGCGCCCTCGCTGACTGACACGCCGACAGACGCCGCCCCCTCCGCACGAAGAGGGGTGCCGTTGTGGGCGGCGCTCCTCGTCGCTGCGGCTGCTGGTGGGCTCCTGGACCTGTCCTTCCCCGCCGTGGGGTGGTGGCCGCTCGCGTTTGTGAGCATCACGATCGCGCTGTGCACGATGATCGGCCGCAGCATCGGTGGCGCATTCCTGGTCGGCACGGCCTTCGGTTCCGCGTTCCACTTCACCCACCTGATGTGGGTTGGGACCTTCCTCGGACCCGTCCCGTGGGTGGCGTTGGCCGGTCTGGAAACGGTACTATTCGGGGTCGGTGCGATCCCCATCGCTCTCGCGTACCGGTGGACCGACCGCGCCAGCGGACGCGCCGTCCTATGGTTTGCCGGGGTGCCGCTGCTGGTAGCGGGGCTGTGGAGCGTGCGGGAGCTCGCGATGGGGTCCTGGCCATACTCAGGGTTCCCGTGGGCGCGGATCGGGATGACCCAGGCGAACGGCCCAATGCCGGAGGCGGCGTCCTGGGTCGGGGTGACCGGGCTGACCTTCCTGATCGTCACCGCGTGCGCGTGCCTCGTGCAGTGGTGGCGGTACGGCGGGTTCCGGCGCCTGCGCGGCATCCTCCCCGCCGCGGGAATCGTGACCGCCCTGGTGATCGTCCCGCAGTTCCCGACCGGGGATGTCGGCCGGTTGGACATCGGATGGGTGCAGGGCAACGGGCCCTCCGGGTACTTCGACGACCGTGCCCCAGGGGATGTGCTTGCCGCGCAGACGGCCGCGACCGAACCCCTGGTGGGAGAACGCATGGATCTGCTGGTGTGGCCCGAAGGTGCCGTCGATACCGACCCCCTCACCCACCCGGCCACCGCTCGACGCCTCAACAATCTCGTCGCCCGGGTCGGCGCCCCGCTGCTGACCAACGCCGCCACCGCGCGCGGCGGCGATGTGTTCAACACCTCAATGCTGTGGGACGGGCAAGGCACCCCGCAGCTGCACGACAAGGTCAACCCCGTCCCGTTTGGCGAGTACGTCCCGGACCGATGGTTCTACGAGCGGATCGCGCCCGACCTGATCGGAATGATCCAACGCGACTACACGCCCGGCCAGAACCCTCCGATCGTGACGGTGAATGGCGTGGATGTCGGTCTCGCGATCTGCTTCGACGTCATCTACGACGCCGTCATCTGGGACGGAGCCCGCCATGGCGCTCAGGTCTACGTGTTCCAAACCAACAACGCCGACTTCCGCGGCACCGACGAGAACCTTCAGCAGCTCGCTTTCGCCAGGATGCGTGCGATCGAGACCGGACGTGCCGTCGTGAACATCTCCACCGTCGGCACCAGCCAAGTCATTGCCCCGGACGGGCAGATCATCGACGGTGCCGGGGTCGACCAGGCGGCTGCGGCGATCACCCGCGTTCCGCTGCGCGAGGGCCTCACCCCCGCCGTCATGCTCGGCGGTGCTCTCACCGCCGTGATCGCCTTCAGTGCGATCACGGGTTTAACCATCGCTGGATTCAGACACCGGCGCTATCACTGCCGACCCCAGACCGCACGAGGAGCGACCGATGCCTGACCCCGAATCCCTTACCTTCGACAGCATCTCCCTGCTGGTGGTGTGGACGGCAATCGCCGTGTACCTCCTCGCGTTCGTGGCCTACGCCATCGACCTCGCGCAACGATCGGTACGCCGCGACGAGGTCCAGCGGGCCCGCGCACTCGTGACCGCGGGCGGCGGAGACACGCACAGCGGAGCGGGCGTTGGACGCACCGCGCTGAATGAGGTCCGCACCCGTCCGGCGCAGCGGCAGCGTCTGCTCTGGGCGCGCATCGGCACCGTCCTGACCGGGTTCGCGTTCGTCTTCCACCTTGCTGGGACCATCGGGCGAGGGCTCGCCGCGGAACGGGTCCCGTGGGCCAACATGTACGAGTTCGCGCTCACCGGGACATTACTGATCGTCGCCGTCTACCTGATCGTGCTCCGCAGATACGACTTACGCTTCCTGGGCTCCTTCCTCATCGGCATGGTCGCGTTGCTCCTCGGCGGGGCGACTCTTGCGTTCTATGTCGAAGTCACCCCGCTGATGGACCCGCTCAAAAGCGTGTGGCTCATCATCCACGTCTTCGTAGCCTCGCTCGGCACGGCCCTGTTCGCGATCTCCTGCGGTCTCTCCGCCACGCAACTCCTGCAAGCCCGACGAGAACGACGGGCGTCAGGAAAGGGTGGTGAGGACGCGAAGCGGTCCGGCCTGGGGTATCTGCGCACGCTTCCCACCGCGGAGGCACTGGAGTCTCTGGCGTACCGGTTCGCGATCGTCGGGTTCATCTTCTGGACCTTCACCCTGATCGCCGGATCAATCTGGGCCAACGACTCCTGGGGCCGCTACTGGGGATTCGACACTAAGGAAGTCTGGACCTTCGTGATCTGGGTTCTTTACGCCGGCTACATCCACGCCCGCGCAACCCGTGGCTGGCGGGGAACCCGATCCGCATGGCTGTCGATTATCGGCTTCACCGCCGTCCTGTTCAACTTCACCATCGTCAACATGTTCTTCAAAGGCCTGCACGCCTACTCCGGCCTCACCTGACCTCTACCACTTGACAGGATTACCGCATGCCCACACCGTTGCTCGTTTCGGAGCTTCGCAATATCTCCCCATGGCCGTCTGTGCAAATGGACTGCACCTGGCGGCGTTGCCAAAGTCTCCCCTCCGTGGGCCGAGGCGCACAATGATGCGCAGTCGGAGCCGGAGGCTAGCCGTCGCGTGCCTAGTCGCGCTCACCATGGCTCTCGTAGACCAGGGCACGAAGGCCATGGCGCTCGGGCAGCTGAGCGAGGAACAACGCATTCCGCTGATCGGCGACCTGCTGGGCCTGCAACTGGCATTCAACCCCGGCACGATCATGTCTCTCGGATCAAACAGCACATGGGTGTTCACCGTGATCGGAATCGCGGCAGCGATCGTGCTGTTCTATGCCGCCTGGCGGGCGACCTCCATGGCGTGGGCGATCGCGATCGGATTCGTCTGGGGTGGAGCGGTCGGCAACCTCATCGACCGCCTATTCGCCCCTCCCGGATTCGGTCACGGCCACGTCACCGACTTCCTCGCCTATGGCAACCTCTTCATTGGAAACCTCGCCGACATCTTCATCGGAATCGGCGTCGGCCTCGGTATCCTCCAGATGCTCCGCAGCCACCGATCCCAGTTGCGCTCCAAACCGACGACGACCTCCACCCGCGAGAAGTAGCTTCTGTCGAATATGGGTCCCTCGGGCTAAATGATGCTCGCCAGGACATTCAGGCGGAGCTGAGCGAGCACGGCGACCACTAGGTATGCGGCGACCGTCACGAGCGTCATCCACGGCCACAACAACGCACCGACTCGTCTTGCCCTGCGACCAAAGACGCCCTCACGCAGGTTCCGAGCCGTCACGAAGAAGAACAGCGGGAGCGTCGTCAGCCACACAACCAGACACCACGGGCAGAGCGTACCCAGCACGTAGATGCTCTGCCCAATCAACCAGACCACGAACCCAAAAGCTCCGGCGACACCGAAATTGAACAGCATCCAGAACCAGCGCGCGAAGTGCGGGACCGCCCACACCGTGACGCCGACACACACCACGAGCGCGAACCCGACCAACCCGAGGAACGGATTGGGAACTCCGAAGGCGGCTCCCTGAGCGCTGTCGAGGTTCGCGGAGCATTGCACCAACACGGAGAAGTCGCAGCTGAGGCCCGTATCGGGGTTGGTCAGCTTTTCGATCTTCTCGACGGACAGTGCCATCGATGCCGTCACCCCGATGATGCCACTCAGCATGAGGAACAAGCCGAAGAAGGATTCACGGCGCACGAACTGTGACAACTTTCACCCATCGCGATATGGAAGGAACGGTTTGGCAATCATACAGCGAAGCGTGTATGTTCATTGAGTGCTGACTATAACCGATCGTCTGGACGTGATGAACCGGCTCGGCCGAGCAATGGCCGACCCGACACGTTCACGCATTCTCATGACCCTGCTTGACGGCCCGATCTATCCTGCGGCACTCGCCCGCGAGCTGGATCTCAGTCCGTCCAACGTGTCCAACCACCTGACCTGCCTCCGCGACTGCGGCATCGTCGTCGCCGAGCCCGAGGGCCGCCGAACCCGGTACGAGGTCGCCGACCCCCGTCTCACCCGTGCGCTTACCGCTCTGCTGGACACGACCTTGGCCGTTGACCATGCAGCCGGGTGCATCGATCCCTCCTGCGCGGCCCCGGAATGCTGCACGACGGAGGCGACCGCATGATCTTCCTCTCCATCCTGCAAGCGATCGGCCTGTTCCTTGCCACGAACATCGACGACATCATCGTGCTCTCACTGTTCTTCGCCCGCGGCGCGGGACAACGGGGCACGACCGCTCGAATCCTGGTCGGGCAGTATCTGGGGTTCGCAGGTATTCTCGGCGCAGCCGTACTCGTAGCCCTCGGCGCCGGAGCGTTCCTGCCTCCAGAGGTCATCCCCTACTTCGGCCTGATCCCCTTGGGGTTGGGGCTATGGGCGGCCTGGCAGGCATGGCGTCGACGTCACGACGACGACGATGACGATGAGGGCAAGATCGAAGGCAAAAAGGTCGCCGTCTGGGCTGTAGCCGGAGTCACCTTCGCAAACGGCGGGGACAACATCGGGGTCTACGTGCCGGTCTTCCTGAGTGTCGGACCCGCCGCCGTGGTCGCCTACTGTGTTGTGTTCCTCGCGCTCGTCGCGGTCCTGGTGTACGTCGCCAAGTTCATCGCTACCCGACGTCCGATCGCGGAAATCCTGGAGCGCTGGGAGCACATACTGTTCCCGATCGTTCTGATCGGCCTCGGTATCTTCATCCTGATCGGTGGCGGGGCATTCGGGCTCTGACCACCAGAACGAAGCAGGCCGAGCCGGGACCGACGTTTCGATCATTAGCGTTCACCCGCAGTGGTTAGGCGGGAATGAGCACAAACCCGTCCTCGGGTTGCGCCGGGAATCGCCGCAGGTCGACTCGAAAGTCCTGGCCCGGGACTGTGTACTCCGCAGCGGCCAGCCGTCCCACAGCGGAAGCGAGGAGGTCCACTGTCGCCGGTTCGCCCGGGCAGCGGTGGCCGTCCTCGTAAGAACCACCGCCTTGCGGCACAAGCGCGTTGTGGTGCGGCTCACTCGACATGAATCGGGCGGGAGCAAAGGTGCACGGATCTGACCAGAGCTGAGGATCACGATTGGTGGCGAAAAGATCAAGGATCACCCAATCACCGCGCGTAAAACGGACACCGTCCCATTCCATATCGCGCGCGGCGGTCCCGCCGACCACGGGGAAAAACGGCGTAGTGCGGCGCACTTCCTGGGCGAAGGCGAGACGGGTCTCCTCGTGCTCGGCGACACGCGAACGCCATTCGGGATGAAGATGCAACGCGAGAGCCGCGAACACGATGAAGCGCGCAATCGCAACGGTGGGTCGAAGCAGGTTCAGGATTTCCACGGCTGCAGTACGCTCGTCGATCGACTGACCGTCTGCGTCCCGATGACCTGCCACTCTGGCCGCGATGGTCTCTGGCGGCGCGTCGCGGAGCACCTGTCGCGCCCATGCTTCCGTACGCAGCCGGAGCGCCCGTCCTCGCAGGTTTCGTGGTCCGAAGGAGCCTGCGCCATCGATCATCCCTGCAAACTCGGACGCTCTTCGATCAAGGTCGCGGTCGCTGAGCGGAATTCCCGCCCAGGTGCACACCCCAGCGGTCAGAGCGCGCCCAGCCAACTCCAGCAGAGATACGCGGTTTCCGGACGCCGCGGCCCATTCCTTCTGCCACGCCTCCGCGACATGGCCATCCAGATCGATGCGAGCTGACGCATCGAGCACGTCAATGAAAAGTGCCTTACGATTCCGGTGCCCATCTCCGGCGAGGGTCTGCACGCTTCCCTCATCCTGCAACGAGTGCTTCACCGAGCGAGGCATCGCCCGATCCCGAGTAAATCGGTCACCCTCGTAGAAGAAGCGCACCCACCCGCTGCCGCGGGCGAAAGTCTCCCCATCAGGCGAGTCGTGAACGCATCGCGTCCTACCGCATCGAACCCATGCTGCCCGAACGCGTACCCGCGCATGAGGAATTCGAGCGTTCGATCGACGGGAAGAACGGGAAGCGCAGATCTCCTGTCCTCGGGCATGCTCTGACGGTATTCACGAAGTTGTTTATGTGGCAAGGGACTTGACCTCCGCAGTTGCAGGTGGCGCGCACCCGGCCGTGCCGGAAACGATCGATTCTGAGCAGGCCGAGCAAACGCGCGGTGCGCACCGCGCGATGTCTGGGAAGCTCCGGTGTGACTTTCTGTGTTCAGTGGCGGCAAATCTTGCACACTACATGTCGGGGCGAGGTAAGAAACCCCTTGACGATGCTGTTCGTCACCGTGTGGCCACTTTCGATCTCGTCACCGCGACCCACCCATGCTGGCGGCGTCACAGTCACTA
>NZ_JAFKIP010000003.1 GCF_017305435.1 Microbacterium sp.
CAACCGAAGCTGGAACGAGGTTAATTGGCATTTGACAAGTGCACGCTGTTGAGTTCTCAAGGATCGAACGCTCCCCCCAGCCAGCCTCACGACCAACCCAGAAGGGCAACTTCACCACCTTACCCCCACACCAACCAACCGTCAAATCCGACGATCTCGAGTGAGAGGCTTCCACCCCGAGCCCGAGAGCCCTGTCGCTCCGAAGAGTTCCGTTGGGGTGGAGGTTGTTCACTGCTTGAGGGGGCGGGGCCTTCCGGCCCGCTCGCTCTCCCTTTGGGGCGAACAGGTAAAACACTACGCCGCGGGGAGCGGACGGGCAAATCCGTGCGGCATCCCGGGCGTGTCGGGCGCTCGAGGAGGCGAAACGGATGCCTCGCGCCCCTCGATCGAGCGGGCGACGATGAGGCGGCTGCGCGGAAAGCCGCCCCGGTCGCAGATGGATCGGGGCGGCTCGGTTCCCGACGCGGGCGCGGCGGTCAGCTCGCGACGGCCTGAGGCACGGTCTCGTGCGCCTGAACGACGGAAGAGCGAGCTTCCGTCGTCACTTCGATCTTGCGCGACTTGGCCCTCTCGCTCACGGGGATCGTGACGCTCAGCACGCCGTTGTCGTACGTCGCCGAGATGTGCTCGGTGTCGACGCCCTGGCCCAGGCTGAGCTGGCGCAGGAAGCTCGCGCCCTCGCGTTCCCGCGTGATCCACTTGACACCCTCTCCCGTCGGGACGGAGCGCTCGGCGCGGATCGTGAGCAGCTGACCGTCGACGTCGATGTCGACCGAGCCCGGGTCGACACCCGGAAGGTCGGCCGTGAGGACGTAGTGGTCACCGTCGCGGTACAGGTCCATCGGCATGCGACGCGGACCGCGGCGCGGGTCGAGAAGACCCGACGCAAGCCGGTCGAATTCGCGGAACGGGTCGTAAGTGGCCATGGTGATCTCCTCTCGATTCGAAGATTGAGTCCACTCGACTCAACCGCATCCAGATTAGCACTCTCACCCCGAGAGTGCCAGAAGTGATCGCCGCATCCACCGCCCTCTCACGAGTCGCGCGGGGTCGACCTCAGCGGGCACGCGGCGTTCGCACCACCTGGGTCGGCAGCGCGGGCGTCGATGCGGCGTTCGTCGGGCGCGATCCCTCCGGCAGCTCCTGGTACTGAGTGCGCAGCTCGTTCTTGCGGATCTTGCCGCTCGCGGTGCGGGGCAGCTCGTCGACGAACACGACTCCGCGGGGCACCTTGTACTTCGCGAGCCGGCCGTCGAGGGGCGCCAGGATCTCCTCGGGGGCGAGCAGCTCGCCGGGGCGCAGCGCGACGACGGCGAGCGGGACCTCCCCCCAGCGTTCGTCGGGGATGCCGATGACCGCGACGGCGTCGATGGCGGCGTTCTCCATGATGATCTGCTCGATCTCGGCGGGGTAGACGTTCTCGCCGCCGGAGATGATCATGTCCTTCAGCCGGTCGCTGATGACGAGGTAGCCCTGCGCGTCGAGATGGCCGATGTCGCCGGAGCGGAACCACGTGCCGCGGTGCGCGTCGCGCGTGGCATCCGGCCGCAGCCAGTACTCCTTCATGACGTTCGGCCCGCTGATCTCGATCTCGCCCGCCTTCCCGGCGGGCAGCTCGGCCCCGTCCGGCCCCACGACGCGGACATCGGTGAAGAAGTGCGCGAGCCCCGAAGACCCGGGGTGATCGTGCGCTTTGCGGTACGGCAGCGACGTCGCACCGGGCGAGGTCTCGGTCATGCCGAACCCCGACGAGAAGTGCAGCCCGCGCGCCTCGTACGCCTCGGACACCCGCGACGGCACGGCCGATCCGCCGCACGTGAGCTTGCGCAGAGACGACAGGTCGGTGGCCTCCCACGCCGGATGTTCGGCGAGCAGCTGGAACGTCGTCGGCACACCGGACAGGCTCGTGATGCGGTGCTCGGCGATCGCGGCGAGCACCGCGCCCGGGTCGACCTTCTGCTGCAGGACGAGGGTCCCGCCCTTCAGGAGCGTGGGCAGCGCGCCCATGCCGAGCGAGGCGACGTGGAACATCGGCGCGATCAGGAGCGCCCGCTCATCGCTCGTGACGTCGTAGTCGACGAGGACGTTGAGGGCGTTCCAGGTCAGGTTCCCATGCGTGAGGACGGCGCCCTTGGGTCGCCCCGTCGTGCCCGACGTGTAGAGGATCATCGCGGGATCGTCGAGGCTGACCGGAACGTCGTCGCCTGGGACGGATGCCGCGGCCAGCACCTCATCGAGTGCTTCGACCGCGGGGGCCTCGGGCGCACCCTCGACGACGATGCGATGCTCGATGCCGCTCGACCACGCCGCCGCGCGGGCGAGAGCGCGCTGCTCCTCGTGGAGGATCAGCACGCGTGCCCCGCAGTCGTCGATCATGTACTCGAGCTCACGCGGCGCGAGTCGGGTGTTCAGCGGCACGAAGATCGCCCCCCGCAGCCCGCACGCGAAGAACGTCGTCAGGAAGTCGGGATGGTTGTTGCCGAGGTAGACGACACGGTCCCCCTTGCGGACGCCCCGCTCGGCGAGCGCGCCGGCGAGCAGGTCGATGCGCGCCGCGAACTCCTCATACCGCACCGCCGTGTCGCCGTGGACGACGGCGACGTCGCCCTCCGACTTGACGCGCCGCCGCGAGATCCACGTCCCCAGTCCCTGGTTGTCCATCGGTGTCCTCCCCTTCGAGGTGCGGTGCGCGCGGTGCTCAGGCGTAGAAGCGGTAGATTCCGCGGGCGACGACGGCGGGCTTCGTGCCGCCCTCGATCTCGATCGTCTGGTCGACGGCGAACTGGTAGCCGCCGGGCACCTCGGTGACCTCGGCGATGACGGCATTCATCCGCACGCGGGCGCCGACCTTCACGGGCGAGACGAACCGCACCTTGTCGAGACCGTAGTTCACGCGCGTCGTGACGCCGGTCACGTCGAACAGCTCCGACCAGAACTTCACGGTGAGCGACAGCGACAGGAACCCGTGCGCGATCGGCCCGCCGAAAGGTCCCTCGGCCGCACGCTCGGGGTCGACGTGGATCCACTGGTGGTCGTCGGTCGCGTCCGCGAACAGGTTCACGCGGTCCTGCGTGACCTCGAGCCAGTCGGTGTCCCCGAGGTCGGTGCCGGCGAGGCCGGCGACGTCGTCGTAGGCGTAGGTCGTGGTCATGAGTGGGGGCCTTTCGGTCGGTTGTTTCGGTTCAGGCGAAGGCGGAGAGGCCGGTCAGAGCTCGTCCGACGATGAGGGCGGTGATCTCGTGCGTGCCCTCGTACGAGTAGACGGCTTCGGCGTCGGCGAAGAAGCGCGCGACATCGTGCTCGAGCAGGATGCCGTTGCCGCCGGCGACCTCGCGGGCGAGCGCGACGGTCTCGCGGGCCAGGCGCGCGGTCTGCATCTTGGCGAGGGCGGAGTTCTCGTCGGCGTACTCCCCGGCATCCTGCCTCACCGACAGTTGGACGACGAGGCCGAGCGACGCGGTGAGGTTGCCGAGCATGCGGGCGAGCTTCTCCTGCACGAGCTGGAAGCCCCCGACGGGGCGACCGAACTGCGGGCGCTCTGCGACGTAGCGCAGCGCGGCATCCAGCGCACCGGCCTGCAGCCCCGTCGCGATCCACGCGACGTCCGACCGCATGACGCGGAGGATGCGCGCGACGTCGCGCCATCCGTTCACGCGCTGCAGCCGGTCGGACTCGCCGACGCGCACGCCGTCGAGCGTGATCTGCGCGTTCTGCATGGGCCGCAGTGACACCTTGCCGCGCATCACCTCGATCGTCACACCCTCGGCGGTACGCGGCACGAGGAACGCCTTGACCTCACCGTCGGCCTCGTCGCGCGCGAACACTGCGAGGACGTCGGCGGTGTCGGCGCCGCCGATCCAGCGCTTCACCCCGCTGAGCATCCACTCGTCGCCGTCGCGTCGCGCCCGCGTCGCGAGCCCGCCCGCGATGTCGGAGCCGTGCTCGGGCTCGGTCAGTGCGAACACGCCGGTCGTCTCGAACGAGCGGATGCGCGGGTCGAGGCCCGCGACCTGCTCGGCCGACCCGCCGTGACGGACGGTGGAGCGGAACAGCCCGGACTGCGCGTTGTACAGCGTCGCGACCGACACGTCGGTGCGCGCGAGCACGTAGTTGCGGAAGCCCGAGTAGATGCTCGAGTCGGCCTCGGAGTCGGTCACGCCGGCCGGGCGCATCAGCCCGAGCGGCACGAGGGCGCGCAGGATCTCCGGCGGCATGGTCGCGGTCTCCCAGGCATCCGCGAGCAGGGGACGGATGTCGGTGTCGAGCGTCTCGGCGAGCCCGACGAGCGCGCGCTGCGCGGCATCGCTCAAGTGCGCGGCAGCGAAGCCGTACGGGTCGAGCCCGATCACCGACGACGAGACCGCCATGTCAGTCACCGAGCCCAGGGGACGGCAAGAGCTGCAAGAGCCGCGCGGCGTTGTCCTTCACGATGCCGGGGAGGACCTCTGACTTGAACAGGCCGGCCTCCTCGTCGACGCGGGCATCCGCCATCCAGCGGTCGGGGGTCAGCAGCGGGAAGTCGGAGCCGAACAGCACGCGGGTCTTCAGATACGAGTTCGCCGCGCGCACGAGGGACTCGGGGAAGTACTTCGGGCTCCACCCGGACAGGTCGATCCACGTGTTGTGCTTGTGCGTCGCGACCGCGAGCGCTTCGTCCTGCCACGGCACCGACGGGTGTGCCATCACGATCTGCAGATCCGGGAAGTCGGCGGCGACTCCGTCGAGCAGCATCGGGTTCGACAGCGCGAGCCGCAGCCCTCGGCCGCCGGGAAGGCCTGCGCCGATCCCGGTCTGACCGGTGTGGAAGAGGGCGACGACCCCGGCCTCCTGCAGCGCCGCGTAGATCGGATGCCAGCGCTCATCGGAGGGGTCGAATCCCTGCACGGTCGGGTGGAACTTGAACCCGCGCACGCCGTGATCCTCGGCGAGACGCCGCACCCGGTCGACCGCGTCGGGCCGGTGCGGATCGACCGACCCGAACGGGATCAGGACGTCGTTGTTGCGGGCGGCGCCCGCGGCGATCTCCTCGCTCGACAGCGGCGGCTGGCCGAGCTGGGCTTCGGCATCGACCGTGAACACGACCGCCGCCATGCGACGCTCGCGGTAGTACGCGGCGACCGAGTCCAGGTCGGGCCGGCCCGCGCCCACGGCGAAGTAGCGCGATGCGGCCTCCGCGAGATCCGGCGGCAGCGACGTGTGCCCGTGGTCGTCGACCTCGATGTGCACGTGGACGTCGATCGCGCGGATGCTCTCGAGGTCGATCGCGGGTTCGTAGCGGGCCATGGTCAGCGCTGCAGGTCGTCGGGCAGTGCGGGGAACCGCTCGCCCACGGACTGCTGCCGATCGCCGACGAGCCGGGGGAAGTCCTCCGCGAGCGCCTCGTACGACCAGCCGCCGTCGTGATACTCGGTCACGGCGGGCTCGGGGTGCGACCACACCTGCAGCCGGTCGCCGCCGATGCCGATCGCCTGACCGGTGACGGATGCCGCGGCATCCGACGCGAGGTACGCGATGAGTCCCGCGACGTCCTGCGACGTGCCGAAACCGAGGTCGTGGCGGAAGAACGCGGGCATGGGCTCACCGGCCGCCTCCGCCTCGACGGCGGCGGCGAAGTAGGGGACGGTCGCCGTCATGGCGGTCGCGGCGACCGGGATGACGGCGTTCGCCGTGATGCCCGCCTTCTTGAGCTCGAGCGCCCACGTGCGGACCATGCCGACGATGCCCGCCTTCGCGGCGGCGTAGTTGGTCTGGCCGAAGTTGCCGCGCTGGCCGGTCGGCGAGCCGATGCAGATGATGCGGCCGGCGATCTCGTTCTCACGCATGTAGGTCGCGGCCTCGCGCACGCACGTGAACGTGCCGCGCAGGTGCACGCCGATGACGGTGTCGAAGTCGTCGTCGCTCATCTTCCACAGCACCGTGTCGCGCAGCACACCGGCGTTCGTGACGAGGATGTCGAGGCGCCCGAACTCGCGGACGGCGGTCTCGACGAGCTGCTTCGCGGTCTCGGTGGGCCCGACCGGCAGCGCGACGGCGACGGCTCTGCCCCCGGCATCCGTGATCGAACGCACGGCATCATCGGCGGTGGCGGCATCCACGTCGTTGACGACGACGGCTGCCCCTTGCCGCGCGAGCTCCTGCGCATAGGCCAGACCGAGGCCACGACCCGATCCGGTGACGACGGCGACTTTGCCTGCGAGCGACATGCGATCTCCCTTGTTCTCCTCGATGAGACCAGGTTTAATTGAATTTGTCAATCATTGACCTTCAGTATTCTTGTAGAATCGCCCTCATGACGAATGCGCCGCTCGACTCGCCCGCCGACGAGCGCCCGCTGATGGACGACCTGAGCTTCCTGCTGGCGCGCTCCAACGCCGCGTCGCTGGTCGCCGGAAACGCCGCGCTGGCGCCGTTCGGCCTTCGCGTGCGTTCGTACTCGGTGCTGGCGTCGGCGTGCGCTCCCGCGACGATGACCCAGCGCGAGATCGCGGAGTTCCTGCGCCTCGACCCCAGCCAGGTCGTGCCCCTCGTCGACGACCTCGAGGCGAAGGGGCTCGTCGATCGCGCCCCGGACCCTCGCGACCGGCGCGCCAACGTCATCTCGGCCACGCCCGCGGGCACCGCGTTGTTCACCGCCGCGCGCGTCGCCATCCTCGAGGCGGAGCGCACGACGCACGCCGCACTCACCGACCGGGAACGCGAAACGCTCGCTCGATTGCTCCACAAGACCGCCTTCCCGGAAGAAGGGTGACCCGCGCCCGCATCCGCTCGCCTCACTGCGGACCCGCGAGTGCCCCTGCGGTCGCCGCGAAGACCCGCTCCCCCGCGATCCAGGTCGACGACACCCGCGCCCGGTGGATCTCGGTCGGGTCGAGGCCGAACGGGTCGGGAGAGATCGTGACGAGATCTGCGCGGTACCCCAGCGCGATCCGTCCGGTGTCGCCGTCGCGGCGGTTCACGTAGGCGCTCCCCGACGTGTAGGCGGCGAAAGCCGTCGCGAGATCGAGCCGCTGGTGCACGCCGCCCAGCGGCGGAGCGACCGAGCCCGGCGCGACCCGGTTCACCGCGACGTGGATCGCGGCGAGCGGGTCGGCGCTCGACACGGGCCAGTCGCTCCCCGCCGCCAGGCGCGCGCCGGCGCGGTGCAGCTCGCCGAACGGGTAGTGACGCGCCTCGGCCCCCTCCTGCAGGAACGGAAGGGTGAGCTCGTCGAGCTGCGGCTCGTGGCACGCCCACAGCGCCTGCAGATTCGCCGTCGCATCGAGCGCGGCGAACCTGCCGACGTCCTCCGGCGCGATGACCTGGAGATGCGCGAGGTGGTGGCGCGGCCCGTCCGGCCCGTTGGCGGTGCGTGCGGCCTCGACCGCGTCGAGCGCCTCTCGCACGGCCCGATCCCCCAGCGCATGGAAGTGCACCGCGAAGCCCGCGGCATCCAGCGCCGTCACGTGATCCCGGAGCGCCGCGGCGTCGATGAACGACAGGCCGTGCTCACCTGTGTCGTGGCCATGGGCGTCGCGGTAGGAGCCGATCATGGCGGCCGTATGGTTCTCGGCGATGCCGTCGACCATGATCTTCACGGTTCCGAAGTCGAGGCGCGTCGGCTCCGAGGCGTCCGGATCGGCCGTGAACTCCGCCCGCCGGGCGATGAAGTCGTCGATCTGCTCGGCGCCGCGGTCCCGATGCCACCACTGCGACGCGACGACGTGCACCCTGAGGGTGCCCTCGGCGCGCGCCCGCCGGTAGCCGTCGAGCGGATCGACGCCGCTCAGGTCGCCGCCGACGAGCGCATCCTGCCAGCCCGTGATGCCCAGCGCCACGAGCGCGTCCTGCGCACGCAGCAGTCCCGCGTAGGCGAGATCGGCGTCGAGCACCGGCCGCGCGGCGTCGAAGAGAGCGGATGCCCCTTCGTGGAACGTCCCCGCGGGAAAACCGCTCGGCTCTCGCTCGATGCGGCCGTCGACGAGGTCCGGGGTCGAGGCGTCGAGCCCCGCGGCCTGGATCGCCGCGGTATTCGCCCAGGAGCTGTGATGGTCGCGGCTCGCGAGCAGGACGGGGCGGTCGGGCACGGCCTCGTCGAGCAGGCGCCGCGTGGGCGCCCCACCGGCGAAGTGGTCCATGGACCAGCCACCGCCGAGGATCCACGCCTCGCCGGGGTGGGCATCGGCGTAGGCACGGATGCGCGCGAGCGTGTCCGCGGCATCCGTCGCCTCGCTGAGTTCGCACTGCAGCAGCTCGACGCCGCCCCCGACGGGGTGCACGTGCGCGTCCTGGAAGCCGGGCGACAGCAGGGCGCCGTCCAGGTCGATGATCGTGGTCGCCGGCCCGATGAGCGCGGATGCCTCGTGCTCGGGCACGACCGCCACGATCCGCCCGTCGGAGACCGCCACTGCATGACCGTGCCGGGGTTCACCCGAGCCGAGGAACACGGCTCCGCCGCGGAACACCGTGTCGGCGAACGGGCGGCGCGCGCCCGGCTCTGTCGTCTGCGCCACCCGGTTCACGAGACGGCCACGCGGGTCGGCGAGATCGGCGTGAGCACGCCGAGCGCCGCCTCGACGTCGCGACCCGCGGCGAGCGCGACGTGGTCGTGGTCGCGCGCGGCGATGAGCTGGATGCCGGTCGGCAGCCCGTCCTCGTCGAGCCCCGTGGGCACGGCGACCGAGGGGAGGCCGAGGAAGTTCACGGCGACGAGCAGCCGGTGGTCGCGCCACAGCTGCGTCGTCGCGTCGGGGCCGGACAGGTCAAAGCCGATGTGCGGCATCCGTCGTGCGGACACCGGTCCGAGGATGATCGGGAAGCGCTGCTGGAAGCTCTCCCACGCGGCCGCGATCACGACCCGGAAGGCCCACGCCCCGCCGTACGCCTCGCCGGACTCGAGGAACTGCGTCTCCGACGCGTTGTCGAGGAAATAGCGCGTCGACCCCTCGCCGAGAGGAGCCGGCAGGCCGCCCGGCCGGAACGCTCCGACCATCTCCGTCGTCGACAGCTGCCGCCACAGCGTCGCGGCCTCTTCGAGAAGCGGCGGCTCGGCGTCCTCGACCTCCCAGCCGGCCGCGACGAGTGCATCGGCGGCGCGCACGATCGCCTCGGCGACCTGCGGATCGACGCCCCATCCGAGCGGATCACGGACGACGGCGACGCGGCGCGGGCCGTCGTAGGCCGAGGGGTGCGCGACGGTCCGGACGAGCGGGTCGGCGCCATCCGCGCCGTGCATGAGCGAGAACGCGAGGTCGAGGTCGGCGACGTGCCGCGCAATGGGGCCGTTCACGGCGAAATGCTGGAGCGTCAGCGACACGGGCTCGCGCGTCTGAGCCGTCGGCGCGGGCACGCGCCCGGCCGAGGGGCGCAGGGCGCAGACGCCGGCCGCATAGGCGGGCAGGCGGAGCGAACCGCCGTAGTCGTTGCCGAGTCCGAGCGGCACCATTCCGGTCGCGACAGCAACGGCGTCGCCGCCGCTCGACCCGCCCGGCACCCGCGCCGGATCCCAGGGGTTGAGCGTCCGGCCGAACAGGTCGTTGTCGGTGTCCCACCGGAGGCCGAAGTCGGGCATGTTCCCACGTGCGATGGGGATCGCGTCGGCCTCGCGCAGGCGGCGCACCATCGTGGCATCCGCCTCCGGCACCGCGTCGGCGAGGAAGGACCATCCGCTCGTCGAGGCGGACCACGTGAGGTCGATGTTCTCCTTGACGCAGAACGGCACTCCGGCGAGGGGGCCGACGGGCTCGCCGACCGCGATGCGCGCGTCGATGTCGGCGGCGAGCGCCCGCGCGCGATCGGCGAAGACCACCGTGATCGCGTTCACGGCGGGATTCACCTCGGCGATGCGCTCGAGGTGCGCCTCGACGACGTCGACGGCGGTCGCGGCACCCGTGCGGACGGCGGCGGCGAGCTCCGCGACACCGAGGGCGTACAGAGAGCGTGAGGACGTCATTTCTTTCCTTTGCGGGTGATGATGCGCTGCGTGGAGGTCGCGACGGAGGGCAGCGGCGCCGTGCGCGTGTCGCGACGGCGACGCCGCGGCTGCCAGCCCTCGCGCGGGATCGAGTCGAGCAGCTCTCGCGTGTAGTCGGTCTGCGGGTGGTCGAGGACGTCGGCGATCGGGCCCTGCTCGACGACGCGTCCGCGGCGCATCACGACGACCTGGTCGCACAGCCGCCGGACGGTCAGGAGATCGTGCGAGATCATGAGCAGCGCGACGCCGGTCTGGCTGCGGATCGCGTCGAGGAGCGTCAGGATCTCGACCTGCGTCGTGACGTCGAGAGCGGAGACCGCCTCGTCGAGGACGAGGATCTCGGGGTCGGCGGCGAGCGCCCGCGCGATCGCGACGCGCTGGCGCTGCCCGCCGGAGAGCGAGCGCGGGCGCTGGTCGGCGAGGTCGGGAGCGAGGGTGACGGATGCCAGCAGCTCGTCCACCCGCGCGTCGATGTCGGCTCGGGATGCCCGCGGGCGGTGGACGCGGAGCGCCTCGGTGAGGCACTGCCGCACCGTCTGCCGGGGGTCGAGCGACTGATACGGATCCTGGAACACCATCTGGGCGATGCGGGCGCGACGGCGGCGCTCGGTCGTGCCGCGCGCCGCACGCGTCCAGTCCTCGCCCTTGACGGCGACCTCGCCGGCATCGGCAGACTCGAGTCCGCACACGATGCGGGCCGTCGTGGACTTGCCCGAGCCGGACTCGCCCACGATGCCGAGCGCGCCGCCCGCGCCCAGGCGGAAGGAGACGTCGTCGACGGCGACGAACTCCTCGCGCCCTCCTCCGCGCGCAGCGCGCACCTGGAACGTCTTGCGCAGGCCGGTCACCGCGAGGACGGGCTCTTCCCTCTCGGCGGCCGGGGCCTCGAGCTCGGCCGGGAGCGTCGCCGACAGCAGTCGCCGCGTGTACGGATCGGTGGCGTCCTCCCGCATCGTCGACGCCGACAGCGTCTCGATCGTGCGGCCGTGCTGCATGACCGTCACCCGGTCGCAGACGGCGCCGGCGAGGGCCAGGTCGTGCGTGATGAACAGCATCGCGAGCTCGCGGTGGCGGCGGAGGTCGCCGATGACGGCCATGACCTCCTCCTGCGTCGTGACATCGAGCGCCGTCGTGATCTCGTCGGCGAGCAGGATCCGCGGGTCCATCGCGAGGGTCGCGGCGATCATGACGCGTTGCAGCAGGCCGCCGGACAGCTCGCCCGGTCGCTGCCGCATGCGACGACCGGGATTGTCGATACCGACCTCGTCGAGCAGCTCGATCGCGCGCCGGTTCGCGGCATCCGGCTTCTCGCCGGCGACGGCGACGAGCGCCTCCGTCATGAAGTCGCCGATCGAGCGAAGCGGGTTCAGATGCGCCCGCGGCGTCTGGAAGATCATGCCGAGTCGCCGCGCACGGACCGCGCGCAGCTGCGCGCGGGAGAGCGTATCGAGGTCGACGCCGTCGATGCGGATCGTCCCGCTCACGGTGAACCCGTCGGGCACGAGACCCGCGACCGCCCGCGTGGAGAGCGTCTTGCCGGAGCCCGACTCGCCGACGAGGCCGAGCGCTTCGCCCGCCCGCACCTGCAGCGTGCAGTCGTGCACGAGCGGCCGACCGGTCGGCGTCGCGACCCCGACGTGGTCGAGCTCGAGGACGATGTCGCTCATGCGTCGCTCCGTTCCGCCCACGCGGTCACGCGCGCGCCGAGGATGTTGACCGCGAGCACCGTCAGCACGACGAGCAGCGCCGGGTACATCGACTGCTCGGGCGCTCCGGTCAGCAGGGCCGGCTGGCCGGCGGAGATCATGACGCCCCAGTCGGATGCCGGGGGCTGCGCGCCGAGGCCGAGGAACGAGATCGCGGCGAGGTCGAGCATGGCGTAGCCGAATCCGATCGTCGATTGTGCAAGGAGGGTCGGGAGGAGCGCCGGCACCAAGTGGCGGAAGCAGATCGCGAACGACGAGATGCCCTGGATGCGCAGCGCGGCGATGTACGGTCTGCCGAGCTCGGAGCGCGCTCCCGCGCGCACGAGCCGCGAGACGATCGGCAGGTACGCGATCGACAGCGCGAGGACCGGTGCGACGAGCCCCTTGCCGAACATCGCGACCGCGAGCACGGCCAGCACGAGACCTGGGATCGCGAAGATCACCTCGACGACGCGCGTGCTCACGCCGTCCACCCAGCCGCCGAACCACGCGGATGCGATGGCCACGACGGCCCCGAGCACGGTCGAGATCACGACGACGAACACCGGCGCGAACACGCTCGGGGCAGCGCCCATCATGACGCGCGAGAGGATGTCGCGGCCGAGGTCGTCGGTGCCGAGCAGGTGCGCGAGGCTCGACGGACCCGAGATCGGACCCACGTAGAGCTCGTTCGGGTCGTAGGGCGCGAGCAGCGGGCCGAAGAGGGCGAGCGCGACGATCGCGAGCGCCACGACCGCGGCGGCGACGAACAGAGGATCACGGGCGGCGGCGCGGCGCGCGACGCGCGGCACCCGGCCCCCGGCGAGCTGGGCGACGCTCATGCGAGCCTCCTCGATCGGGCGGAATCGGGGTCGATGAGGGCGATCACGACGTCCACGACGGCGTTGAGGACGACGAAGATCGCGACGAGCAGCAGCGAGATCACCTGCACGACGGGGAGATCCTTGCGCGCGGCTGCCTCGGTCAGCAGCGACCCGAGCCCGCCGATGCCGAATGCCTGCTCGGCGATCGCGGACACCGCGAACAGCCCCGCGATCGTCGCGCCCGAGATCGCGAGGATCTGCGGCGAGGCGTTCAGGAACACGTGCCGCCGGAAGATGGCGCTGTGCGGGATGCCGCGCACGCGGGCCGTGTCGACGTGCTCGGCGTGCAGCTGGCCGACGACGGCGCCGCGCGTGATGCGACTCAGGTACGCGATGTACATGACCGAGAGCGAGATGGCGGGAAGGGTCAGGTGGTACAGGTTGTCGAGGAGACCGCTGCCCGCGCCGTACACCGGGAACCAGCCGAGCACGCGTCCGAAGACCCAGATGAGGCCGATCGCGACGACGAAGGTCGGCAGGGCGACTCCGACCGAGGTGAGCACGAGGATCGTCCGGTCGACGGCACGCCCGCGCGTCGCGGCGAGGATGCCGGACCCGACGCCGAACACGCCGATGAGGACGATCGTGTAGACGACGAGCAGCAGCGTGATCCCGATGCGCGGCGCGATCAGCTCGGCGACGGGCGTCTTGTAGACGAACGACGTGCCGAGGTCGCCCGTGAACACCCCCTGGACCCACAGCAGGTACTGCACCCACACGGGCTGGTCGAGGTGGTGCTGCGCGCGGATCTGCGCGATCATCTCCGGCGTCGGACGCACCCCGCCGGCGATCGCCGTCACCGGATCGCCCGGTGTCAGCAGCATCGCCGCGAAGATGACGACGCTGGCCAGGAACAGGGTCAGCAGCAGCCCGCCGAGCTTGCCCGCCAGCTGTCGCAGCACGTTCGCGCTCATCGGTCTCCTCCTTCCCTGTTCCCGGCCGCGCCGTCTGTCACTTGCCGCCGAGCTGGAGCGCCCACGGGCTCGAGTACGCCGCGACCGAGGTGACGGCGCCCGTGAGCTCGTTGCTGATGAACAGCGTCTGATAGGCGCCCGCCAGCGTGACCTGCAGCATGTCCGGCGCGAAGATCGCCTGCGCCTTCACGTAGGCGTCGGCGGATGCCTGCGGGTCGGTCGCGGTGCGCGCCTGCTGCAGCAGCGCCGTGACCTCGTCGTTCGCGTAGCCGCTCCAGTTGAAGATGCCGCCGAGGTCGGCGGGCAGCGCGAACAGCTGCGGGTTCGGCAGCGCTCCCGGCGTCTCGATGTAGCCGACCGTGGCGACGAAGTCGATGTCCTCGCGGGCGCTCTCGTCGACGAAGATCGCGGCGAAGTCGGAGGCCTGCCGCTCGTCGACTTCCACCGTCAGCCCGATCTGCTGAGCGGCGCTCTGCACGATGGCGGCGGTCTGGGACAGCTCCTTGGCGCCCGCGGGGACCGCGATCTTCAGCGGCACGGACGTGTCCTCGCCGGACTCCGCGACGAGCTTCTTCGCGGCATCCAGATCGAGGGCCAGCGCGGGCAGCTCGTCGTACGCGGCCTGGTAGGTGTCGGCGGCCGGCGAGCCCGACCACGAGAACGGCGCGACGAAGCTGTTCTGCACGTAACCGAGACCGCCCAAGACCGTCTGGATGTACTGCTCGCGGTCGATCGCCATGCTCAGCGCCCGGCGGACCTCGGGGTTCGCCCCGGCACCCGTGGAGCGCGTGGGCCCGAACGAGTATGAAGCCGTCGACGGCCCGAGCACGAGGTGCCCCTTGTCCGAGCCTTCGAACGCGGTACGCGCTGCCGGGGGCACATTGAACGCGCCGTCGACTTCTCCCTCGAGGAGCGCGTTGGTCAGGGTCGTGCCGTCGGCGATGAACTTGTAGGTGATCTTCGCCACATGCGGCGCTCCGCCGTAGTAGTTCTTGTTCGCGACGGTCACGATCTCGCTGCCCGGCGTCCAGGAATCGAGTTCGTACGGGCCCGCGCAGAGGATGCCGCCGCTCGACGTGCCGAGCGCGGCGCCCGCCTTCTCGCTGAAGGCCTTGCTGAGCACGGCGCCGCCACCGCTCGCGATCGCGGCGCGGAAGTCGGCATCGGGCGCCGAGAAGTGCACGGTCACCTGGGAGTCGCCGGTCGCCTCCATCGAGTCGACGAAGACGAAGGCGCCGAAGTAGCCGTCGGCGACGTTGTCCTTGTGCCGCCCGAGACTGTAGATGACGTCGTCGGGGGTGACGGGCGTTCCGTCCGAGAACGTCACGCCTTCGCGGATGTCGATGACGAACGTGACGGGATCGGTCCATTCGGCCGAGCTCGCGATGCCGTCGCCGATCGAGAAGTCGGGCTCGACGCGAAGCAGGCTCTCGCAGATGTTCGGGGCGACGAAGTTGTAGTCGGATCCCGCGAGGAGCGAGAGCGGCTCGCCCTCGACGAGCGCCCAGGTCACCGCGTCGACGTCCTTCGTGCCGGCGGGCATGGATGCCACGACGGCGGACTCGTCGACGGGGGCGGCGGTCGGGGATTCGCCGCCGCCGTCACGCGACGTGCATCCGGTGAGCACCAGGAGCGCGGTGGCGCCGACGGCGATGGCGGCGAGGCTGGCGCGGGGGCCGGAGATTCTCATAGCGGGTCCTTTCGCAGGGTCGCGCGCCGGCCGGTCACCGATGACGCGCAGCGATTCGAGTGTAGTACAACAGTGTTGTGCATCAATGTTGCATTTGTGTTACAGCGGTGGATACGCTGAGCGGCATGCCCAGAGAAGTGGATGCCGACCAGCGCCTGGCCGATATCGCGGCGGCGACGATCGCCGTGGCCCGCACAGCCGGCACGCAGGCCGTGACGATCCGCTCGGTGGCGACGCAGCTCGGCGGCTCGACGACGCTCGTCACAAATTACGTGCGCTCGCGGGCGGCGCTCATCCTGAACGCGCTGGACAGTGCGCGCGACCGGTGGGAACGCGAACGCGAGGACGCGCTCGCCGCGGCACCGGCATCCGGCCGCTTCCTCGCGCTGGTCGAGTGGGAGCTCGCCGCGACGGCCGACGACGCGGTGCTGCGCACCTTCATCCTCGAGGTCGTCTCGAACGCCGAGTTCGAGCCCGACCTGGCCGATGCGCTGCGCAGAGAGGCCGACGATCTCCTGGCCACACTGCGGGCCACCGCACGCGAGAGCGGCTTCGTCGCGCCGGATGCCGTCGCCGACATCGCCTACCTCGCCATCCGCGGCGCCTACCTCGCGAACGTCGACGCGCCCCAGCACTGGACGGAGACGCACACGCGCGACGTCATCCGCGCCGCGATCGACGCCCATCCGCGCATCTGAACGGGCCGCGCGCCCTCGCGAGATCGCGGTCATCGCACCACGAAGATCCGGATGCAGACCTGACCGTCTTCATCGCGCGCGAGCCCGATGAACTGGTGCTCCGCGAGCCAGCGGTGCGCCGGGGCATCCGTCTGGAAGACCGGCGCGGTGCGGAAGTAGTACTCCGTCTCGGACACGTTCTCACCGGCCTCGACACGCGCCATGACCTCGGGCGTCGCGCGGTAGTAGCCGCGGTTGAGGATGTCGATGACGGCGCCGTCGTCGGCGCGCAGCAGGTAGCGCGCCTCGAGTTGCGACGTTCCGCTGCGCTCGACCGCCCAATCGCCGCCGCCGCTCAGCACCTCTCCGTTCAGGAGGGGGCCCGCGACGGTGCCGCCCGTGACCGGGGTGAAGCTCAGCTCCTCGTCGGCGCTGCGCCCGATGCGGAGGTGCGGTGCGATGCCGGCGCGGATCTCGAAGGCGAACTCGAGCTGCGGCTCGGGCAGGGCAGGAAGGGTCATCGCGGCTCCAGACTCGTGATGTTGAGGGTGAATCCGGTCGCGCCGCCGATGACGACGCTCTGCCGGTTGGGCTCGGTGCGCAGGGCCGCCCACGGGTCTTCTCCGGTGCCCGGCTGCGGGATGAACTCGGGGTAGTCGCTGCTGCTGACGTGCAGGCGCAGGCGGTGTCCGGTGCGCAGGCGGTAGCCGAGCTGCCCGAGGTCGATGTCGACGGCGGTCGGGTGGGATGCCTCGAGCAGCTGCACCTGTCCACGTGCGATGCGCAGGGCCGCGCCGTCGGGGGCGACGTCGAGCAGGCGGACGAAGAAGTCCATGACCGGGCCGTCCGAGCAGATCACGGCGGCCGCGTCGACCGCGCCGACGAGGTCGACATCGCGCGAGAACGGCTCGCTCGTGAAGACGAGGACGTCGTCGCGATCACCGAGGGGTGCCTCGTCAGGCTGGTCGAGCAGGAAGGCGAAGGCGTTGGCGACGCTGGAGGGCACGAGGTCGTTCGGGTCGTGGGTCCAGGTCAGCGTCGTCTCGCCCGGCGCGGCGACCGGCGAGAGCCCGCCGTCCGACGTCGCGAACAGGGCGTGCCGCGTGGTTCCGGGCGGGGGCCAGGATGCCGAGGTGTGCACCTCCCCGGTGCCGGCGAGCGTCCAGGTGACGCGCGGGATGTCGGTGGCCGAGCCGTTGCCGCGGACGAAGACCTCGAAGAACTCGAGCGTCGGGTCGAGCATGCGCGGCAGGTCGCCGCGGATCTGCTCTTCGGAGCGCTCCTCGACGCGGGCCTCGGCGGGGTCGTCGAGGTAGAACGCCTCGTGGTCCATCGGCTCGATCCGCAGGAAGTGGTTCATCGCCCACGCGGGTCGCTGCTCGATTTCGGCGACGTCCGCCCACGACAGAGGCGCGCAGTTGTCCCACAGGCCGATCGTCTGCAGCGTCGGCACGGGGCGCGCGTCGAACGGGCTGCCCTGGGGGAAGCGCCGCAGGTGCACGGGGCGCGGGTACCACTGGTCGTAGGAGATCGATCGCGAACCGATCTGCTCGAGCACCTCCTCGACCTGAGCACTGAACGGACGCCGCTCGGGGTCGAGCTCCCAGAAGAAGGCGTCCCGCGAGTGGAAGTACGTCAACGGGTAGAGGTAGGTGATGCCCCATTCGACGCGGCGGGTGCGATCGCCCGGGTCGCGGTGGACCGGCTCGCCGAGCTGGGTGCCGGTGACGCGAGGCGAGATCGCCTTCAGCGCGGGGTGCTGGGACGACACCGCCGCCCACTGCGTGTAGCCGTAGTAGCTGTCTCCCCACATGGCGACGCGGCCGTTGGACCAGCTCTGCTGCGTGATCCACTCGATCGTGTCGTAGCCGTCGGCGACCTCGTTGACGAAGAGGAGCGTCTCGCCCTCGGAGCGGAACTTGCCGCGCACGTCCTGCGCCACGACCCCGTAGCCGGCCGCCATGAAGTACTCGGCGATGAGCGGGATGAAGGTGTATGCGCCGGCCTTGTCGTACGGCAGGCGGATGAGGATCGTATCGCCCGGCTCGGCGTCGGCGCCCCGCCCGGCATCCGTCGGCAGGTACACGTCGGATGCCAGGTGGATGCCGTCGCGCATGCGCACCTTGTGCTCCTGCGCCAGCGGGCTGACCGGCGCCGGCCCGACTCTCACGATCTGCGTCACTGCATGTCCCTTCACGATCCGTTGTGGTCACGGTAGAGTCGATCTTGTTGATAGTCAAGTCTGACTATCAACTTGCCTGACAGAATCGGAGCTCATGGCCCGCCCGTCCGTCGCTCAAGCCCGTCGCCGCCAGATCCTGGAGGCGACGATTCGCTGCATCGCTGGGCACGGCATGTCCGGAGCGTCGCTCGACCGCATCGCGGAAGAGGCCGGCATGGCGCGCGGACACGTCCGCCACTTCGCGGGCAATCGCGACGACATCCTGGCTGCCGCCGCCGTCCTGCTGTACTTCGGCGAGGTCCCCGAGCCGGGTGCGGACATGGGTGCCACGGGGCATCCGGGCTCGTTCTTCCCGTCGCCCGATACCACCGTCGACGGTGCGCTGGAGTATCTGTTCGGCGAGTTCGCCGAACCGGACGCGACGAACATCGCCGCCCTCGCCTTCGTCGACGCGGGTCGGACGAACCCCGACCTGCACGCCGTGGTCGTGAGCGCCTATGCGAGCGCCGAGTCCGAGCTCGTCGCCGCGCTGTCCGCCGCCTACCCCGCCGCGCGCCCCGATGACGTGGAGCGCACCGCGAAGGGGGTGATGTCGATCGCGATCGGCAACGTCTTCATGTCCGACCTCGAGGTCTCAGCCGAGCGCACAAGGCTCGCACGCGCGAGCGCCGAGCTGCTGATCGCGGCGCTCGCCCGGATCCCCGAGTCCGCGTGAGCGCGGCTCTCACGTCGCGCCGAGCATCAGGATCTCCTCAACCGTGAGCTCGGGCCGTAGCGGCCACTCCGGTCAGCGTGTCCGGGCGAGGAGCGGTTGACGGGATCTGCGTGCCGGTATCAGGCGAGGAGTGTCTCTCCGATGTAGCCTCCGGGCGCGCAGCCGGGCGGAACAGCGAACACGGCTGATCCGATGGGGATGGTCCATTCGTTGAGGAGGTCGAGTTCGTCGAGTCTGCGCTGGATGGGGGTGAACTGGGCGTCGACGTCGGCTTGGAAGGAGACGAAGATGAGCCCGGACTCGGAGACCTCGGCTCCGGTGGGCCGCTCGTCGTAGTTGTACGCACGGCGGAAGATCCGCTGCTTCTCGTCGTCGGGACGGGCGCGGCGCATATGGGAGAACTCGGGGATGACGGGGAAGCCGATCGTCGTCTTCGCATCGAAGTCGGGTTCGTCGTGCTCGCCGGTGCCGGTCAGTGGGGCGCCGTTGGTGAGAGTGCGTCCGACGGATTGCTCCCGACCGGGTCGGTCGAGTCTGTCCCATTTGTCGAGATTCATGTGGATGCGTCGGACGACCATCCCGGTGCCGCCGGCGAGCCAGCCGGCACCGGACCAGACCACGTCATCGAAGTGCGCCGTGCCCGGTTTCGGGTTGGTGGTGCCGTCGACCTGTCCGAACAGATTCCGCATGGTCGTGCCGGGTGCGACCGACCCGTAGGCACGTCGGAATCCCTGCTGCGTCCACCGCACGTCCGCGAAGCTGCGCGCGTCTTTCAGCAGCATCCGGGTCGCGTGCGCGACGGTCAGGGGATCATCCGCGGCGATCTGCAGCAGAAGGTCGCCGTCGTTGAACTCGTCACGCAGCTGATCGACACTGAAGGCGGGAAGCGGCTGCAGCCACGCGGGCGCCTCTCTGCCGGCTCGGGATACGAAGCCCGGTCCGAACGCGAAGGTGACAGTGAGCCGCGCCGGGGTCAACGCGAGCTCCGGTTCGGAGTCCGCGAGTGCTGCCCTCCCCTGGGTGAGGCGTTCGGCGTCGTCGCTGAGGACGCGCATGAGGCGCCGCAACTGGTCGCGGTCGACGTCGTCGTGGAGGTCGAGCGCGATGAAGGTGCCGTGCGCCTGGGCATCCGTGTCGATGCCCGCCTGGTGCGCGCCGTGAAACGGAACGATCTCGTCGCCGTTCAAAGGTGCGGAGGGTGAGGTGACCGTGCTGGTGGAGGGGTTGAGCGCGAGGTCGATGCCGATGGCGGCAGCGGCGCCGACGCCGGCGACAGTCCCCCCGAGGAGGAACTGTCGCCGCGTCGAACCCGATCGACCGGCGCCCGAGTCGGGCGCTGCCATCAGTTGCTCGGAATGGGGCTCGGGCTCATGTCCATGTCCATGTGGTCGCCCTCGTAGTTCTCGTTCGCGCCTGAGTAGTCCTTCACCGGGGCGGTGAACTCGTAGGTCGAGCCGTCCGAGAACGTGAGGGTGAACGTCGCCTCATCGCCCGCTGCGAGCGGGGCGGTGAGCTCCATCAGCATGATGTGATTTCCGCCCGGCTCGAGCACGAAGCTGCCCCCGGCAGGGATGACGAAGCCGCCGTCCTTCTCCTGCATGACCATCTCACCGGAGTCGTTCTCGACGGTCTCGTGCAGCTGCAGCATGGTGGATGCCGGCGACTCGGCGGACACGAGCGTGATGTCCTCATCCGACTCATTGGTCAGGGTGCCGAACGCGGCCGACATACCCGAGTCCGCAGCCTTGACCCACGCGTCCGTGATGGTGACGGCGTCTCCAGCGCGTGCCGAGGTCGGCGTTGCTTCGGGGGCCGCGGTGGATGCGCAGCCGGAAAGGGCGAGGATGGCAGCGGCGAGCAGGGCGCTCAGGCGCGCGCCGGTCTTGATGCGAGTGTTCATGAGGAAGTGCCTTTCTTACGGCGAATGAGGTGAATGAGGGCGTACGCGGCGGTCGCTGCGAGTGCACCGCCGGCGCCGACCAGGAGAATGCGGAGTGCTCCCTGGTCTTCTTGTGTGCTCTGTTCCTGCGTCGCGACGGCAGGATCGGTCGCGGCGCTCTCCGTTGTGTCGGTGGTGGCCGTTGTGTCGGTGGTGGCCGTTGTGTCGGTGGGGGCCGGGGTGCGTGTGAGCGGAGCCGCGTCACCCACGGTGAACGGAACCAATCCGCTGATCGGATGCCCGTCCTCCGAGACGACCCGCCAACGGATCTCGTACCCGTCCGAGGGCATCCCGGCATCCAGCTCCACGGTCACCGTGCCGCTGTGAACCGTCGGCTCCCCGACAGTCCAGTCGCGCCCCGCATCATCCGCGACGATCACCGCGGCGCCGATCGTGAGCACGTCCGCGGAGAACGTCAGCGAGATCTCCGTCGGTGCTTCGGCGAGTTGGGAACCCGACGCGGGAGTGCTGGAGATCAGCTCGTCATGCGCCGCAGCGGGCGACGCACTGACGAGCACGACCACCGCCGCCACGGTGCACGCGAACAGCAGGGACGGGGAACGGGACATCGGGCACCACCAATCGGTCGCGCACCCAGCCGGCGCGCACGCGAAGCCAGCCGACAGGCCGTCGGCCGAGCGGAATCAGAGCGCGATCGAAAGAGGGGGCCCGCGGTGGCGGTGGAGGGACAGGCGTGCCGCCGGCCGGACGATCCAGCCCGGTGCGTCTGCGATGCCGGCGGGGCGCGTCACGGGCAGTGCGGGAATCACGTCGCACGTGACGACGCGGCGTGCCCATGCACGCAGTCGATGGCCGAGCGCGAGCAGAGCCCGCAACGTGCGCTCCCCCTGGTACAGCACCGCGATCGTCACCGCCGCAGCGATTCCGTGCCCCACCCACATCGCGGGATCCGCGCACAGCGCCGCCACGGTCGAATCGCCGCTGCTCGGAATCACCGGCATCCCCGTGTGATGCTGATGCCCCGCCGTCACGGATCCCGACGCAGATGTGGACACCGCACCCATCACGAAGAGCGTGTGGAACAGAAGCTGGCTTACGATCACGCTCACAGCGAGGCGCAGTCTCGAGAGACCTCGGCCGGCGAGCAGGGTGCTGACCATGACCGCGAGCATCCAAGGAGCGGCGATGCCCACCCATCCCGGGATATCCCCGCCTGCGACCACGTGCGATAGCAGCGCCGCGAACGTCGCGACAGACGCGACGACGACGCCACGCGCAACGCGTGGTGCCCGGGAGGAACGCATGCGTCCAGTCTGCCAGGTCCTGACCAGCGCGACTTCGACGGGCGATCGCTCTGACCTCAGCACCCTCGCGGCCGTGGCATCTGCGGGGCGCCTCTTTGCGAGGCAATTCACCGCAGGTGCCCTCGGCTCGTGGTCTAGAAGACCCGATCACAGATCTCGAACAGCAGCTTCCGCTGCGGCGCGGTGAGTTTCGGCTGCTTGCCCTTCAACCGTCCCTTCGCACGCGCAACGGCCATGCCTTCTCGCGTGCGCATGCTGATGAGGCCCCACTCGAACTCGGCAACCATCGCCAGCACATTGAACAACAACCGCCCCACAGGATCCGTGGGGTCATATCTGCTCCCGCCCAGGCTCAGCGCGACGCCTTAGCTGTCAGCTCGTCCGCGATTTCGCGGGCGTCACGCGACGAACGAGCAGGTCGGTCGAGCTTGGTGACGACCAGCGTCTCGCCCGTGCGCACTGCGGCGAGCGTTTCTCGGAGCTCGGGCCGAGCGCGATTCGCTCCGGTCATCCCGTGATCGACGTAGATGTTCGCGTCCTGAACACCCAAACGCAAGAATCCGTCGCGCTGAGCGGTGAGGTCTTGATCCGCGGTCGAGACCCTGGCATGTCCAATCTGAATTGCATCCATCCGCTCAGGGTGCGCCGCCAGCGCGCAGGGCGACAATCGTCGATCCCTATCCGTGCGGTTGCCCGCACACGGGAAGTCGCGGGCGCGCTCTGGAGGTCACCGCGAGCTATCCCGCGGTCCGAATCTCTGCGAGGCCGGCGCGGCCAACACAGCATTTCACGATCGGCGATTTCACACCCTCAAATGTCGGCGGCGCGCCACTGACCTTGTATGCGAACTACGACTGGTCGTTCACGTTGGAGTGGAAGGTTCGTCCTGTTCGACGAGGAACCCATGGGCGATATTCACGAGGAAGCACAGATCGCGTTCCTCGTTCGCGAGATCGAATCCGTCGCCACCCACGGTCTTCGTCGGTCGCGCTTCGATGCACTCATCGAGGCCGACGAGACCGAACCAGTCCATGAGAAACGTGGAGCCCGCGTTTTCGCACGTACGCCGGTCCGTGAGCGGGTGGTCTGCAGCTTGGCTGGCGTACTGCGCCGTTGGCAAGGCCCCATGGCCAGGTATCGCGGAGTTGGTGGTCAGCGATAGACGACCGAAGAGCCGAAAGCGCCGCAGGTGTATGTAGCACCTTCGATCTGATGGGTACCCGGCCCTAGCTCTGCGCACATTCCGATCAGTTGCATGGCCATGGGGATCAGGATCGCCAGGCAGACGATGGTGAACAAGAGGCCGACGGCGGAGACAATGACCCCGGCCACGGCGAGGCCTTTGCGGTCTCCAGTCTTGCGGGATCGAGCAAGAGCGATGATGCTCACTACGATTCCAGCGACGGGGATTGGGAAGGCGAGGATGAAGCCGACCACGCTCATCGCGGAGAATCGCGGTGCGCTAAGCATCTGCTGACCAGTGAGGACTGTCGGCTCACCTGAGAGAGTCATTCGCACAGCGTATAGCCGCGACTGCACGCGCCTGGTAAGCCTCGTCGAAACATGAGCCGTAGAGCCGCGTTCAGAACGACCACTCTGCCGACAGGACGATAAGCGACGCTGACCAGATCGAATCATGTGCTGGGCATACGGCGGTATGCCTCGGTTGCCGAGGTGCGCACCCTGGCCGGTCCACCTGCGTGCGCGATCGCGTCGCGCTCCTTCGAGTCGGGCCGCTATCGCAGTGGGCGGCCGCCGTATCCGTGTTGGCAGACGGCATGGGCCCCTGTCGATTCAGTTGGCGTGAATTGCCCAGGGAGCGAGGAGGTTTCCGATGACGACCATCATCGTGACGCCGATCAACACGCTGACCACCATCGCTGCGATCCCCGCGAGGTATCGAAGAAGCGCTCGGCGTGTTTGGTCTGGGTCGGGAATCGAGTGTCCTGCGACCTCATCGAAGTGGCTGGCTTCCCACATCCCTGTCCCGACGACGATGAGGAGACGAAGCCGGTGATCTCGCAGCACCGCCACATAGGAGGAATAGCCGCGCCCGGGAAGGGTCACGCGCGTGGCTCGCAGTGAGTCGGTCGCCACGCGGCGACGGCCGAGCACACTGACCCCGTAGAGACAGCCGCCTTCGCTGGTAGTGAGCGCAATCGACGTCACCGGCAACAACAGCCACGGCCAGAGAATTGCGAATACGAGCAAGAAGATCATTGCGGTGTCCGCTGAGATCCAGGCCGGTCCCGCAAACCCGCACACGACGCTTACAAGGATCAGCGCCAACAGGTACGCCCGCCCAGCCCAGATGAGTGCCTGACCGATCCGGATTCGGCGCGACGGATAGCCGGCACGCGCAGCGTCCGCGAGTTCGCTGCGGGTCACAGTCACATCGAGATTCAACACCACCGTCGGCGACTCGCCGACTTCGATGCTATTCAATCAATGGCATCAAACAGCGCACATGACGTCCCTGACTGCGGCGCTCATGCCCCGTCACTCACCAGAGCGCTCGTCGAGCTCCTTCAGTCTCTTCAGCTTGGTCCACGGCACGAATGCGATCCAGGCGACCGAAGCGATTGAAGCGCCCATCAGCATTGAAGCGATGTCCATGCCCCCAACCTACTAAGACCACGCACTCAGCGACTCCCCCGCGCGGCGGATATCCATCGCACGCTCGGCGGTCGATCACCGCGCGTGAGCCGGCCCACAGGCGTGCGGACCAGCAGCAGCGCCGACAGCCGAGTCGAAGTCGGCGTACAGGCCCTAGCTAAAGCGGAGGCAGGTTGTCGAGATTGTTCTTCGTCGTAGTGTCCGC
Organism: Microbacterium sp.; assembly: GCF_017305435.1. GTDB lineage: Bacteria > Actinomycetota > Actinomycetes > Actinomycetales > Microbacteriaceae > Microbacterium. Next base: position 24,722 of record NZ_JAFKIP010000003.1, read on the forward strand.
CGTCGTTTTGAGGAACTATCGCCCACCGGAGGTCTGGGCGACATAGACGTTGGCGCGCTGCGGGCAGTTGACGTAAAACGTGTTGGTACGCGATTCGATCGATGCTACGACCTGGGCAACCGACCACTCCCATTGCCCCCGTACGCCAACATCTGTGATGTCCCCGCTCCGGTCTTTGCGGACGTTCTTGATCTCGGCATCTGCCACGACTTTCTCCGATCGATCTGTCTTCGCTACCTGCGAAGGCGACACCACCTTTGCCGCAGCCTCCGACACTGCTGCAAGCGATCCGGTGACGGGCGCGCAAGCTATCGATCAGCGGGCTTCTGATTTGTCCTTCGCCCACGAGCGACGCGCGCGCACGTGGCGCACGATCCCTACGACGAACAAGCTCGTGCCGGCCAGCCCCATGAGACCCAGGAAGCACCACATGCCGAAACTCAACCACATCGGTGTCGGCGACCCCTTAACGCCTTCGGGGCCGATCCACATCGCCCAGTCACCGCGAGCGTCGGCGTAGACTCCGGCCGCGACGAAGGGGGCGACTACGGCGAGCCCCAAGAGGAGCAGCGCCACCAGCGCGTCCCTGACCCTCACGTCAGGCGAACCGTCCGGCGGCCCGGGAACCATGGCGAAATGCTAACCCGGGATCAGGTGAGCTGTGAAGATGCCCGCGCGGGCTCTCAACCGGGCGCGTTGCGAATCAGCCACTCCTGGTATCGATAACCCTCGTCCTGACCATCGGGATGGTCCGCTACGTCGACGGATTCGATCATCTGGTCTAGTGGAATGGGCGGTTCTAGATGCTGGTATCGCAGGATACGCTCATCGTCCCCAGAGTCCATACGGCGATGGTAGCCAAGGGTTGGATCGAACACGCGGAGACAGGACGAACGGCGGTTCCCTGAGGGGGTACTTGACCGCAGCGTTCGAGACTTCGACGCGGCACTCTCGCTAAGTTCGTATGCCCCGCGCGATGAAATGCACGATGAAGGTGGCATTAGCGCGCGCCTACTGACCACCGATTTGCATGAGGGGCACCACCTATACCGGGTGTGGTGCTCTGCAGACGTCGAGGCCGAGCCGTAGCCAATTCTCCGCGTCACGACGCGGATCTGAGACCTGTCCGCCGACGGTGCCGACGCGAATCGACGGTCGCAGTGTCCCGAGAGTGTCCCGGATTGGGACACTTTCGGGACACTAAACGGCGCAAGAACCAGCCAGAGCCCCAGTACGCGCGAGGCAGAAACCATGTCTGATCAGGCAAAAGAATGGCGGAGACAGGGGGATCTGAACCCTCGGTCCCCGTAAGGGGACTTCACCTTAGCAGGGTGGTGCACTAGACCTGACTGTGCAACGTCTCCAAGCCGGCGGACGCCGCGATCCGTTGCGATCGCTGGGAAATCAGCGTATCGGCGCTACCCACGTCTCACACTCGTCACACGCTAGAGTCGGCGACAATCGGCGTCCTCGGGAGGCTCGGGGTCACCGGGGGGTCACTTGGCGAACGTTCCTGAGAGCGGCCGGCCAGTCGTCCAGGCGGCGCATCCAGTAGCCCGGTCGCCGCGCCTCGGGGGCGTAGGCGAGCGCGAATGCTCGCGCTCGCGGACCGTGTAGATGAGGTCGTACGGAAACTTGCCGAGATGCCAGGTGCGGATCATCGGATCGCGCCGCCCACCGCGGTACGTCCGGCCATTGAAGGATCAACTCGGCGCGGACTCGGCCACGCCGGCGAACTCGTCGCCGAGTGACGGCGAGGGCTGCTTACGTCGTGGGCATCGGCGGGGCCGACGACCAGTCGGGGCTGTTCTCGATCAGTGCCAGAATCTGGCGGGCGACGTTGCGTTGCGCTTGATGAAGCGAAAGCCTTCCTGGACACCGGCGCGGAGCAAGCTTCGTAAGCTCCGGTCGACCATGACAACCATCGGTGCGCGAAGGATCGTCGCTGTCCGCAGGAAGCCACCGCATGATCTTCGCAATCGGCTTCGGAGGCGCCACGACATTGTCCACAGGACCACGACGAGGGAAGGCCCCGGGCGGCGTACTCACGGGTCGGTACACTGATCCCGCCCGCGGGAGCGATGAGAAGTGCCCTGTAGCCTCGAAGCGTGAGAACCGTGGACCCGCTCGCATGTGCAAGGTGATTCATCACGACCGCACTGACGCCGACCTGATCGGTCTGGTCAATTCTGGCGATGAGTCCGCGTTCAGCGTCCTCTTCCGGCGTCACGAGTCAGCGGTCTATGGGCTGGCGTTGAGCATTGTCCGCTCCTCAGAAGATGCTGAGGAGGTAGTCGGATCAGCATTCCTTGAGTTGTGGCGGCAGCGCCGCCGCGTTCGCTTCGTTGATGACTCGGCCCGTCCGTGGCTGATGGTCACGGTCTCTCACCTCTGCCGAAACAGTCGCCGCGGAAGTATGCGATACGGCCGCCTTCTCGCGAAAATTCCACTGCCGGACCCAACACCAGACCACGCCGATGAGGTTGACCGGGTACTGGATCACAGAGGACACTCGCGCGAGATCCATGCGGCCTTGCGTGACCTGAGGGAACCTGAAGCTGCCGTTGTCATCCTCTGCCTGATCGAGGAGCTTTCGATGCCCGAAGCAGCTCGCGTGCTGGGGCTTCTCGTCGGGACCGTGAAGTCGAGACTCTTCCGAGCGAAGTCCCGCATGCAGGGCCAGCTCCAACACTTACGCTTCGAGGTGGAGGCCGCGCATGAGGGATGACAAACGCATGCCGCGTTCGGAGCAGATCGAGGAGGCGGTCCTTGATCGTATCCGCGCTGAGCTTCGGCCGATTGGCCACGCGAAGCCCCGCAAGCCCACCATTTGGACGGTGGGTCTAGTAGCGGCTGCCGGCGTAATAGTGGGCGGGTTCTTCATCCTCGTCAACGTCAGCGACTCGGTCTCTCCTTGTGTCGACCTTGCGGTCAGCGCCTCACCGACGCCAACCCCGTCCTCGTCCGGGCCCATCGTGATCGGCGGCGAGACCGCGATAGATCAGCGTTGCCAACCCCGTCCCTGATCAGACGGGAACCATTCCTCGCCTGCCGGACATCTCTAGGTAGGAGAACTCCACTTTTCAAGGCGGTGCCTTCGCGAGCTTTGCGCGTGTTGACGAACCGATTTCCTAAGAATGTCGGCAGTTCGAGTGATGACTGGAGAGGACGAATATGAAGAGTCGAAGAATGGTCGCCGCTATTGGTATCGCTGCGTTGCTGGCGGTGGCCTTCGGGGCGTCGTCAGCCGCCGCGGGAGACGGCCGCTCACCGGATGATGTCTCTGCCCCGCAGATTTCTGAGTATCTCCCCGACGAGGTGCTCGCGGCAGCTGACAACGACGGCGTAACTGCCGAGCTGGCTGATGGCATCGTGGCGCTCGACCGATCGCCGATTCGCCAAGACCTCAACAACTACGTTTGGGACCGTGAGCGTGTCATCGTTGTCGTGCACGCCTTTGGCGATCTGAAGGCGATCGCATCCGCCGTCGGGGAATACCTTCCTAGCGGACAATTCGAGGTCGTGATCGATAAGTATGACGCAGACGAGTTGCGAGAGACTGCGGACCGAATCGCCCGCACACACGTCATCAACGGCCAGAAAATCGCGTGGGCTGGAGCGAAGGCGGATGGCTCAGGAATTGAGGTTGCCGTAGTCGGAGCGGACCACGTCGCCGCTCGCGCCGTGGAGGCGAACATTGCTCAGCAGTTCGGTTCAGAATTTCCGATCGAGGTTATCCCGGGAGAGATGGCCGTCCTGGCAGATCGGCAGTATCACACTCAGCCCTATATTGGAGGGGCTCTGATCAGCACCCCCAACGCCAACGGCTCGTATGGCGTGTGCTCATCGGGTTTTTCCGTGATCCAGCCTGGGGTCCCCTACAGCGTCACCGGGATGCTGTTCGCGGACCACTGCAGCACGACCGGGAAGGTCTGGAACTCAGGGCTCTACTCCAACAGCCCGTACTTCGGCACCGCGCAATCGACGGCAACCGGCGGTGCAGACCTCAAGATGCTGCGGGGAGATGTGCTGTATTACGGTGCAAACTTTGTGGGAGCGTACAACTCCAACACTGCGGTGATGGTGAAGGGTTACAGCGTGCCCATGGTCAATCAGAGCATCTGCATGAACGGCTCGCAGTCGGGCACCGTGTGCAGCAACACGATTACGCACGGACCACTGACCATCTCCGTAACCGATCTGAACGGCAACATCGTGGCAACGTACTCCAATCAGTATCGCTCCGTGCAGGCGTTCAATCAGCCCGCCGCCGGCAACGGCGACAGCGGTGGGCCAGCGTTCCGAGTGATCAATGATCAGCTTCACGCGACCGGAATCCTCAGCGCGATCATTCCCGGCGAAGGTGGCGGAACGAGTTGCACGGGAATGCCCTCGACATCTTCACGCCAGTGCGGTTCGGTTGTCTTCACTGCCGGGTTGAACGCCTTCTTCAACAACAACCTAAGCTGGCAAATTCTCACAATGTGATGGAGGCGGCTCCCGCCCGGACCTTCTCGCTTGATAGGCGGCGAACGCGGACGCCACGTAAGCCGGAGAAGGCTGGCCGAGGCATCTCAACGTACATTGGGGTGCCTCGGCAGTGACGGTAGCGACGTACGCGCCCCAGGTGTACTGCCCAGAGACGTTGGTCGATTTGCGACGACAGGGCGTGAGGAACGAACGGGCAACATCCGTTCTTGCATCTGCTCCACGTGGATCGTGCCGGCCGCCGCCATCCATCCGGGCAAGTCAGAAGAAGGACAACCCCAAAGAGCGTCGAATGAACGCTGAGCCACGGACGAACGACGAGCGGCCAATCACTACCCCGCCAGCTGGTCCTTGACCAGCCATCACCCTCTGTTTCAAAGAATGAACGCATTCTGCCGCGGCCTACCGATGACAGAGCCCTGAGTCCGACTACAGGCTCGGCCCGAAGTCCCGCTCCGGCCCGCTGCGGCGGTGGTCGCTCGACGGTTGGTGCCGGGCGCGTTTCGCGGCCCGCGCCGCGGCGAGCACCTTCGCCTGCTCTGCGGCGTTCCGCTCCATCTCGGCTTGCGCGGCGCGGTCGCGGACAAGCTGCGCGGCCTCTCGGATCGGCAGGGCTTCGATCCGGGTCTACGCGCACGTCCTCGGCGAAGGCCAACGCCGCGACCACGTGCGCCGCCTCGCCGCCGCCGAAGAGTTCGGCCACAGCGGGGGTCACTTGGGGGTCACCTCGAAGGGTCCGAGCCTCGGACTCTGATCGCCAGCACCCGACAGTCGAGCCGTAGAAATGGCTCCTGACCTGGGAAAAATGGCGGAGACGGAGGGATTTGAACTCCGACTTTTGGGGCGACGGTCGAATTCGTTCCGCCACGCTCGACCACTTTCAGGCTGATCAGGCGCAAGTTTTGGTGCGGCTCGACCACGTTCAGAGACGTTCGGAGTGGCTCAGGTTTACGCAAATTTTACTCACGTCTTCGGCGCCAGGAACGACCGCCCGTACTCATGCTGGCCGCTCCCGTTCGACCTCGCGGACACGAGAGACGCCCGCGAACCAGCCTTGCAGTTCAGGATTGATAGCGCCGACCAAACGGACGGCGTCGCGGTGACGCGCCTTCGCATTCACCGCCAAGAGCGGCTCCATGTGCGCGACTCTGTTGCGCAGCGCAAGCAGTCTGTCCGCGCGGCTGGCGACGACATCATCCGCGTTGTTGGTACCTTCCCCAGGGAACGGGTGCATGAGGGCCCGCTCCCATAGCACGCGGCGCGCACGGTACGTCTTGTCCTCAGGATCGTCCACCGGCAGAAGTCGCACGAAGACGCCGAACGTGAGCTGCGCGAGGATGTCGTCGTGTGTGATCGGCGAGTGCTTTCGAGGATGCCCGGCGGGACGCGCAGCCCTCGCTCTGACAGCGTTGGCCTCCGCGGTCTTTCGCGATGTCGCCGTCAATGTGTTCAGCGGGCGCGCAGGGTCGAGCAGCCATTCGGCCGCGTGCTGACTTCCGTCTGCACGAAGCTGCTGCGCGTTCCACGCCCGGAGCTCGCGATCGATCGCGTTGCGCAGCAACACCTCAAGCAGTCCGAGGCCGGCGTGAAACGCGCTCGACAGCTGGACGTTCCACAAGTACAGCCGGAGAGCCCGCTCGATGTCTCCACCGGTCGCCGTCGCGTATGTGCCGAACCTCGACACGTGAAGCGCCCCGGCGATCAGCTCCGTCGTCTTCGCTTGGGGCATGTCTCCAGTCTGGAGTATCCTTGATACCAATACGAGGACAAGGTCCCTCGTCTCCTACATGGAAACACCCTCGGCCATCGGCCGGGGGGTTTTCATTTTCCAGCCCAGATCGCGCGAGGGGATCGCCGGCGGGATCATCGGCCTCGAAGACCAGGGTGCGGCCTGAGGCCGACCGATGAGGGTCGCCGGCTCATCCACGCGTGAGTCCCGTAGCGTGGTGTCACTCCCCGGGTGCTCTTGTCGTCGTGAACGGTGAGGGACGACGAAGGAGCTGCCCGGAGGGGACTACTGTGCTCCCGCGGGAAGTCGAATCTCGGTGGCGACGCGGCTGAAGGTTGCGATGCCATCCTCTACCAGTCCGGAGTCGACCCCGAGTACGCGTGGTACCAAGACCGAGACCACGACGGCCGGGTGTGCGAGTTCTGACGACGTCGCCGGCTCAGCCCGGTCGGCCGGGCTGCCGGGTCAGCCCTCCGGGGTGAGCCAGACCGTCGTCTCCCCAGGAAGCTCCCCACGCAGATCGCGCACGCCGGGCGCGCTGGCCAGCACGACCCGGCCTGCCGGGAGCGGGGCCGGCGCGGTGCCGAAGTTGGTGATCGACTCCCAACCGTTCGGACGCCGGAAGTGCAGGACGTCGTCGCGGCCGGTCTCGATCCACTCCAGCGACTCCTCCGACTCGAGCTCACGGCGCAGCCGCAGAGCCGCCCGGTAGAGGCTGAGGGTCGAGTCGGGATCGGCCTCCTCCGCCTCGACGGAGACATCCGCGAACCAGGCCGGCTGCGGCAGATGCGCACCCGCGTCGCCGAACCCGAACGACGAGCCGCCGCGGGTCCAGGGCAGAGGCACGCGGCATCCGTCGCGCCCGACCTCGACGCCCTTGTTGCGGAAGAACGCGGGATCCTGCCGGGCGTCGTCGGGGATCTCGCTGACTTCGTGCAGGCCGAGCTCCTCGCCCTGATAGAGGTACGCCGAGCCGGGCAGCGCCAGCTCCAGCAGGGTCGCGGCGCGCGCACGGCGGATGCCCCGCGCCCGGTCGAGCTGGTCTTCCGGCCCGCCGGCGAGCAGCCACTCGCGGCCGCCGACCTGCATGATCGCGGTGTCGACGGCCTCGGCGGCCTCGGCGGCCTCGCCCGGTGCGGAACCGGCGATCAGGCCGTACCGGGTGGGGTGCCGCACGACGTCGTGGTTGGAGAGCACCCACGTCGTCGACGAGCCGGATGCCGCGGCGAGGGCCAGGTTCTCGGTGATGATCCTCCGGAACTGCACGGCGTCGAAGCCCGCCTGCAGCAGGTCGAAGTTGAACGCCTGCCCCAGCCCCTCGGGCGACGCGTAGCGCGCCCGGCGCTCGGCGGTGTCGGTCCACGCCTCGGCGACGGCGATGCGCGGCGGGGTGTACTGGTCGAAGACGCGACGCCAGTCGGCGTAGATGTCGTGCACTTCGTCACGGTCGAACAGTCGGTTCCTGCCCGGCACGTTGGTGGCCGACATCTGCGCGGCGGAGGGCAGCGGCTCGGTCAGGTCCTTCACGAGACCGTGCGCCGCGTCGACGCGGAAGCCGTCGACCCCCCGGTCCGACCAGAACCGCAGCGTGGTGCGGAAGTCGGCGCGCACCTCGTCGTTGTCCCAGTTGAAGTCGGGCTGCTCCTTCGCGAACAGGTGCAGGTACCACTGGCCGTCGGGGACGCGGGTCCAGGCGGGGCCGCCGAAGATGCTCTGCCAGTCGGTGGGGGGCAGCTCCCCGTCCGCCCCCGCGCCGTCGCGGAAGATGTAGCGCTCGCGCGCGGGCGAGCCCGCCGGGGCGGCCAGCGCCTCCTGGAACCACACGTGCCGGTCCGAGGAGTGGTTGGGCACGATGTCGACCATGATCCGGATGCCGGCCTCGTGCAGGGCGGTCACCATCTCGTCGAACTCGGCGAGGGTGCCGATCCGCGGGTCCACGTCGCGGTAGTCGTCGACGTCGTAGCCGCCGTCGGCGAGCGCCGACGGGTAGAAGGGGCTCAGCCACACGGCATCCACCCCCAGCTGCCGCAGGTACGGCACCCGCGTGATGATGCCGCGCAGGTCGCCGATGCCGTCACCGTTCGCGTCGGCGAACGAGCGCGGGTAGATCTGGTAGAAGGTCGCCTGCCGCCACCAGTTCGCGTCGGGAACGAGGGTCACGGTCTCGGTCACGGGAGAGAGGGAGGAGGTCATGGATGCCTTGTCGGAAAGAGGGTTCGGAGCGACGTCGCCGGTCAGGCCTGCGCGACGGCTTCGACGAGCGCGCCGCGGAGCGTCGTCGGGAGGGTGAGCGTGTCGAGGAACTGACTGAACCCCAGACCGCTCGCGCCCTGTGAACCGTAATACACGGCGTGCTTCAGACCGAACTCGATCTGGGCGCGGTCGAGGATCTCGAACACCGCCTGCTGCGCATCGTACGCCTGCTCGGCCACCTCGGTGAGCTCGATCTCGACACCGGCCGCGAGGTGCGCCCGCCCGAGCGGCACGCGCAGCGCGGGCGCCAGAGTGCCGTCGACACGGATCACGTCGCCGCGGTCGGCCCGGGGGCTCCCGTCGACGCTCAGCCCGCCGATCGACGCGACGCCGGCGAGATCCAGCACGAGGGTGCGCGCGGCGGATGCCGCGGGCCCGGTCGCCTCGACGCGCACGAGGATCGAGCCGTCCGGACGCAGGGTCTGCGAGGCCCGGATCGTCGTCCGGTCCGCGAGCGCGGGCGCGGCGGAGCCGTCGTCCTCGTAGAGGACGGACGTGCCCGTTCCGGGAACGAGGCGCAGGACGAGCGTCTCGGGGTTGACCTCGACGTGCTCCCGCGGGTCGGCGAGCATCGGCACCGCGGCGCCGCGCCGCACGAGCACGGGGATGTGGTCGATGCTCCGGTGCAGCACGAGGCGGCGTCCGCCCTCGTAGCGCGCTCCGGTGAACAGGTCGACCCAGCCGCCCGGCGGCAGCCAGACGGTGATCGCCGCGAGCTGCGTGACCGGGTCGGCGGGGGCGGTGATCGGCGCGACGATCATGTCGTCGCCGAAGAGGTACTGGTCGGGCACGCCGTAGGCCGCGTCGTCGTCGGGGTGGTCGTGGTACATCGGCCGCACCACCCCGATACCGTCCGCGTGCGCCCGCCAAGCGGCGGTGTACAGGTAGGGCACCAGCAGGTGGCGCAGCCGCAGGAAGCGGGTCATCACCGAGCGATACGGCTCGGGGAAGCGCGCGGGCTCCTTGGAGTGGAACGGGTCGGCCCCCGAGTGCAGGCGGTTGATCGGCGAGAAGACACCGAACTGCATCCAGCGGGTGGTGAGCTCGTTGCTCTTGATCCCGCCGATGTGCCCCCCGATGTCATGGCTCCACCACGTGTACCCGATGTTCGCGGCGGTCGCCGTGAACCGCGGCTGGAACGCGAGCGATTCCCACGTCGTGATCGCGTCGCCGGAGAACCCGATCGGGTAGCGGTGACTGCCGAGCCCCGAGTAGCGCGAGAAGGTGAGCGGGCGCCGTCCCGCGCGGGCGGAATCGTGGAAGTGGATGTCGTTGAGCATCCACAGCGGGTCGAGCCCGGCGATGCGCGACACGCTGCCCGACTGCCAGTCCAGCCACCAGAAGTCCACGCCCTGCTCCTCGAGGGGGTGGTGCAGGTGCCGCAGGTAGGCGTCGACGAAGGCGGGCGAGGTGATGTCGAACGGGATCGCGACCTGCGATGCCGGGTCGATGCCGAGTTCCGCCGCCATCGCGGGGTACGCGTCCTCGTGCGCCCGCACGCCGTCGGCGGGGTGCACGTTCAAGGTCACGAGCATGCCCCGCTCGTGCAGGTCGGCGAGGAAGCGCTCGGGGTCCGGGAACAGCTCGCGATTCCAGGTGTAGCCCGTCCATCCTGTGCCCAGGCGGGGATCGATGTCGACGAGGTGCCAGTCCATGTCGATGACGGCCACCGAGAAGGGGATGCCGTCGGCTGCGAAGTCGTCCATCAGGGCGAGGTAGCCGTCGGCGGAGTACCGCCAGTAACGGCTCCACCAGTTCCCGAGGATGCCGCGCGGGATGAGCGGCGTCGGGCCGGTGAGTACGTGGAAGTCGGTCAGTGCCGCACGGTAGTCGTTGCCGTGCCCGAAGAAGTAGAGGTCGGTCCCGCCTGCGGGTCGGGGGCGGACCCAGTCGCTGTCACCGACCTCGACCGATGACGAGTCGTCGACGACGGCGAACCCGTAGCGGGCGAGGATGCCCGGATCCAGCGCCGTCTCGCCGTCGACACCGTCGAGGGTGCGCGTCGTGCCGCCCAGGTTGCCGTCCGCGCTGCCGGTGTACGGTAGCGCGTCCCCGTAGTGCCACGTGCTGAAGAAGGCCGACTGCGCACGCTGACGCAGACTCACCGACAGTCCGGCGGGACGGAACGCGCCCCGGTCGTATGCCAGATACAGGTGCTCGGTGCGGATCTCTAGGAGATCATCGGACTCGGTGACCTCGAAATCCGGCGTCTCGAAGTCACGGCTCACGACCATGGGGGTCTGACGATCGACGAACGTGTCCGTCGGCGACCACTCCAGTCGCAGGAGCCGGCTCGTCAGGACGGTGATGCGATATCCGTCGCCGGTGACGACGGACGCAGGGCGGGCGGGGGCGGGGGGCACAGCGAAACGGAACATGTGAAGGAGCGCTCCTCAGAGGTGACGGGCGGCGATCAGGGGGCGAGCCAGACGGTGGTCTCCCCCGGCAGCGTGTCCGTCACCGGTCCGGTCGCCAGGACGATCCGGCCGGAGGGAAGGGCCACGGCATCGGCACCGAAGTTCGTCACGATCTCCCACCCGTTCGGCCGGCGGTAGTGCAGGACGTCGCGCGCGGCGGTCTCGATCCACTCCAGGTGCTCCGCGCTCTGCAGTCGGTGACGCAGGGCGAGGGCGTGCCGGTAGAGGTTGAGCGTGGAGTCCGGGTCGGCGTCCTCGGCCTCGACCGAGTACTGCGCGAACCACGCGGGCTGTGGCAGGTGCGACTCGCCCGGCCCGAAACCGAACGACGCTCCCTCGCTCCGCCACGGCAGCGGCACGCGGCAGCCGTCGCGCCCGAGGCCGTCGAAGCTCCAGGCACCGGTGTCGGCACAACGGAGGTATGCGGGGTCCTGTCGCCGGCTGCCCGGAATCACCCCGACCTCGTGCAGTCCGAGCTCCTCGCCCTGGTAGAGGTAGGCGCTGCCGGGAAGACCCAGGAGGAACATCGTGGCGGCGCGGGCACGGCGCACACCGCCCGCGAGGTCGATCTCGCCGGCCGGCGCACCGGCGAGCATCCAGGCCGTGCCCGCCTTCTGGCCGGTGCCGCGTGCGGGCGGCAGGCCATAGCGCGTCGCGTGCCGGGTGGCGTCGTGGTTGGAGAACACCCAGGTCGAGGACGAGCCCGTCAGATCGGCCTGCGCGAGGTTCTCGGTGACGATGGCACGGAACTGCGCCGCGTCGAAGTCGGCGCCCATCAGATCGAAGTTGAACGCCTGCCCCAGGCCGAGCGCCGATGCATAGCGCGCCCGGCGTTCCGGGGTCGACACGTGCGCCTCGGCGACCGCGGTGCGCGGCGGGTCGTACGTGTCGAAGAGCGCCCGCCACTCGGCATAGACATCGTGCACCTCGTCGCGGTCCATCAGCGGATGCGAACCGGACGCGGCATCCATCGCGTCGAGTTCCATCCGGCTGGGCAGCGTCTCGGGCAGGTCCTTGACGAGCAGGTGCGCGACGTCGACACGGAACCCGTCGACGCCCCGGTCGGCCCAGAACCGCAGGGTCGTGAGGAAGTCGTCGCGGACCTCGCGATTGTCCCAGTTGAAGTCGGGCTGCTCGGTCGCGAAGGTGTGCAGATACCATTGCCCGTCGGCGACGCGGGTCCAGGCCGACCCCCCGAACATCGACTCCCAGTCCGACGGCGGCAGTTCGCCGCGTTCCCCGCCACCCTCACGGAAGATGTAACGCGCCCGCTCGGCACTCCCGCGGCCGGCGGCCAGCGCCGCCTGGAACCAGGCGTGCTGGTCGGAGGAGTGATTGGGCACGATGTCGACGACGACGCGGATGTTCGCGGCGTGGAGGGCATCGACCAGCTCGTCGAAGTCGTCGAGCGTGCCGATCCGCGAGTCGACGTCGCGGTAGTCCGCCACGTCGTAGCCGCCGTCGGCGAGCGCCGAGGGGTAGAACGGGCTGAGCCACACGGCGTCGATGCCGAGCTCGGCGAGATACGGCACCCGCGAGGCGATGCCGCGCAGGTCGCCGATGCCGTCGCCGTTCAGGTCGGCGAAGCTGCGGGGGTAGATCTGGTAGACGGCGGCCTGGCGCCACCAGGTCTCGTCCTCACGGGTCGGCAGTTCGATCTTCTGCGTGACGGTGGTGTCCGACGTCATTGGGGTCCTCCGGGCGGGTCTCTTTAGATTTAGACGTTAAATAAATAATCTGGTGCATGATGAGGGCCATGTCAACTGCGGGAGCCGAGTCCGGCGCGATCGGCGGGATCGTCGCGCGTTCTCCGCAGCAGATGCGCGACCAGAACGCCGCGATCATCCTCGACCGGATCTGGGATGCGCCCGACGGTGCTGCGCTCACCGCCTCGGAGATCATCGACAGCACCGGGTTGACGCGCGCGACTGTGCTCGCGATCTGCAGCGACCTGCGCGAGCTGGGCTGGGTCGTCGAAGACCGCGCCCCCAGCGCGGTGCCGGGTCGCGGTCGACAGGCCCGCAGGTTCGCCTTCAACGCGCATCGTCGCCTGGTGGTCGCCGCCGACATCGGCCTCAGCTCGGTGACGTGCGTCGTCGCGGATCTCCACGGCACCGTCCTCGGGCGGGTGCGGCACCTCAACGACGACATGCCGGCACCCCTCGACCGCACCGCACAGCTCATGGGCTGCATCCAGGAGGTGCTCGCGCTGGCCGAGGTGGATGCCTCGCGCGTCGGCGCCGCATGCATCGGAGTCGCCGCATCCGTCGACCGCAACGGCGCGCCCCTCCCCGGCGACCCGTTCTGGGAGAACTTCCGCATCGACCTGACGCGCCTGGCGGCGGTGGCACCCTGGTCTACGACCATCGAGAACGACGCCAACCTGGCCGCGACCGCCGAGTTCGCCGCCGATCCGTCCGGAGGCTCGGACCCGCTCATCGCCCTCCTGTCCTCAGACCGCTTCGGCGCGGGGCTCATCGTGCGCGGCGAGCTGATGCGCGGTGCGCACGGCGCGGCGGGCGAGATGGCCTACCTCGACTACGTGCGGGCGGTCGACAACCCGTACGGGCTGTCCCTGGCCGCACGCCTCCTCGTCGATGCGGCACACGTGAGCGGCCGGAACACGGTCCTCGGCGACCGTCGTCCCGGCGAGGAAGAGACGGTTCTGCGCGAAGTGCTCGACGCGGTCGAGCAGGGCGATGAGGTCGCGCGCGAGATCGTCGCCGTGCTCGTCGAACGCCTCGCGCTCACGATCTCGACGTTCGCGCAGTTCGTCGACCCCGCCCGCGTGGTCGTGGCGGGCGGAGTCGCGGACACCGTGGCGCCGCTGCTGCCTGCGGTGCGCGCGCGCCTGACGCAGCTGCTCCCCTTCTCCCCCGTCGTGGAATCCTCGGCGCTCGGGCGCGACGTCGTGCTCGTCGGCGCGGTGCGCACCGCCATCGCGCAGTTGCGCGCCCGCGCCCTGTCGGCCTGATCCCCGCACCCCTCGCTCGACCGCGCCGAAAGACCCGGGCGGCGCGTGTTGACATCGCGTCCGCGCATGGCTTACTGTCCTTCCAACGCCTAGATTTAGGCGCTAAATCTGACCGTTGGGATCACGCTGCGCGGCGGCAAGGTTGCTCGCCGTGCACCAGGCGCGATCGCGATCGCACGGGATTCGCGGGCGGGCGGTCAAGACTCGAAGGAGAGCACAGCAATGCACCGCAGTTCCCATTCGAAGGCGACGGCAGCACTCGCGGTCGGCGTGGTCGGACTCCTCGCGCTGACCGGTTGCACCGGAGACAGCGGAACGGATGCGTCCGGCAAGCCGATCGTCACCGTCCAGGTCATCAAGGATGCCCGCGCCAAGCCGATGGACGAGATGCCGTGGACCAAGGATCTCGCCGAGGCGTGCGGGTGCACGATCAAGTGGGAAGAGACGGCGCAGTCGTCGTGGACGCAGCAGAAGCAGGCGTCTCTCGCGGCCAGCGAGGTCGCCGACGTGACGATCGGCGGCTACGGCGCCGGCGACTGGGGCGATTACGGCAGCCTCTTCCTCGACCTCGGCGCCGAGCTCGACTCGCTGCCGAACCTCGCCTCGACGTTCGAGAAGTCGCCCTACGCGAAGGTGGCGTCCACCTGGGACGACAAGATCTACGGTGCTCCCGGCGTCAACGCGGGCATCATGGCGAACTCCAGCGCACACCTGTTCATCAACAAGCAGTGGCTCGACACGCTCGGTCTTCCCGTCCCCACCACATGGGACGAGTTCAAGACGACGCTCGAGGCCTTCAAGACCGGCGACCCGAACGGCAACGGCCAGGCCGACGAGATCCCCCTCGACTTCCTCGCCCCGTCCACCGACGGCTGGGGCTGGTTCAACCCGAACGTCCTGCTCGGGAGCTTCGGCATCTCGGTGACCGGGGGCGGCAACGGCATGTACGCCGATGACGGCACCGTGAAGAACTACCTCACCGATCCGCAGTACAAGGAGTTCATCCAGTACATGAACGAGCTGTGGGACGCGGGCGTCATCTCCAAGGATGCCTTCACGCACGACTTCTCCAAGTACTCCTCCACCGCCAAGGGCGAGGGAGACACGGCGACCGTGGGCGCGACGTTCTGGTGGACCCCGTCCGACATGTTCGGTTCGCAGCTGGCCAGCCAGTACATGACGCTCCCGTCCCTCACGGCGGACAGCGACCCCGGCGCGAAGAAGACGTGGTTCTTCAACGGCGACGTGCTGAACTACAACCCGAACAAGATCTCGGTGGCCGCGAGCGCGAAGAACAAGGACGCAGCACTCAAGCTCGTCGATGCGTTCTACACTCCCGACATCGGGATCCAGGCGCGCTACGGCTCGTTCGACGTCGCCGTGCAGAAGAACGGCGACAAGGACTACACGGTGCTGCCGCCGGCCGACGCGACCAAGAACGCCTCGGACTGGCAGTTCCAGAACTCGCTGTCCGACGGAGCCCCGGGGTGGTTCGTGCAGCCGGGCGTGAAGCTGACGCTCCCGTCGGAGCAGTTCGAGGTGCGCAACGTCGAGACCGCGTACGCCCCTGACTTCGCCAACATCGACCTGAACAAGGACGTCATCTACGGCGGGGTCTCCTTCACGGCCGACGAGAACCGGCAGTACTCCCTGAACAACACCGGCATCTCGCAGACCGCGATGAGCAAGTTCGCACAGTGGGTCACCAAGGGCGGCATCGACGGGGAGTGGGATTCGTACGTCGCCGACCTGCAGAAGAACAACCTCGACCAGCAGATCGAGCTGCAGCAGGCGGCCTACGACCGATACGTCGCGGTGATGCAGCAGAACGACGTGGACCTCAACACGGAGCTCAACGACCCGAGTCTGCAGTTCGTGGAGAACGCGGACGGAACGGCGACGATCTCCCGGTAGCCGTCATCGGTGGTGTGGGGGGGCGCGTGGCCGTGCCCCGCACCACCGATGAGGCCCGGCGCCTCGTCCCCCACAGGAGCTTCAAGGAGCACCATCATGTCGAACACTCTCGCCACCGGTGTCGCCCCCGGCCCGCGCGGCGCCGTCGAGAAGGCCGTCGTCGTCTCGGCCGTCGCCGAGACAGCCCGACCGAAGGGATCGCGCGCCAGCCGCCTGCGCGGGCACTTCGCTCGGTACTGGCAGCTCTGGATCATGGTGCTGCCGGCCATCGCCTTCATCGTGGTGTTCTCGTACATCCCGATGTACGGCATCCAGCTCGCCTTCCGCGAGTTCGATGTCACGAAGGGGCTGACCGGCGGAGCCTGGGTCGGCTTCAAGTACTTCGAGCAGTTCTTCAACAACCCGCAGTTCGGGCAGATCATGATGAACACCGTCACGATCAGCCTCTGGACCCTGGTGATGGGGTTCATCGCCCCGATCATCCTGGCCCTCCTGATCAACCAGATCAGCAGCCGCCGCGTGAAGGGATTCACCCAGACCATCACCTACATGCCGCACTTCATCTCGACCGTCGTCATGGTCGCGATCCTGCAGATCTTCCTCGCCCCCGGCAGCGGCATCATGGGACGGTTCTTCGGTGACGTCAGCCTGCTCGGCGATCCGGGCGCGTTCGCGCACATCTACTGGATCTCGGAGATCTGGCAGCACACCGGGTGGAACTGCATCATCTACCTCGCCGCGCTGTCGTCGGTCGACCTGGCGCTGTACGAGGCGGCGAAGATCGATGGCGCGGGTCGCCTGCAGCTGATCCGGCACGTCGACATCCCGGCGCTGCTGCCCACCGCCGGCATCCTGCTGATCCTCAACATGGGCAGCGTGCTCGGCGTCGGGTTCGAGAAGGTCTATCTGATGCAGAACACGCTGAACATCACGGCGTCCGAAGTGATCTCCACGTATACGTACCGTGTCGGCATCCTCGGAAATCAGTTCTCGTACTCGACCGCGATCGGGCTGTTCAACGCCGTCGTGAACTTCGCGTTCCTGATCCTGGCGAACTACATCGCCAAGCGCGCCAGCAACACGAGCATCTTCTAGGAACGATCGATCATGGCCAATGCACCTCTCTCCCCCACCGGGACCCTCGCACCGAAGGTCGAGGGCGACGCCGTCGGCACACCGCCGCGCGGCAAGCACCGGATGCTCAAGAAGACCCCCGGCGACCGGGCCGTCGACATCGTGATCGGCGTCCTGATCGCGCTGATCCTGGCATCCGTCATCTATCCGCTGTGGTTCATCGTGATCGCCTCGTTCTCCGACCCCCGCGCCGTAGCGACGGGGCAGGTCACCCTGCTGCCGCAGGGCATCGGCTTCGGCGGATACGAACTGATCATGGGCGACGGCCGCATCTGGACCGGCTATCGCAACACGATCATCTACGCGGTGGTCGGCACGGCGCTGAACCTGCTGGTCACGCTGCCGGCGGCGTTCGCGATGTCGCGCCGGGAGTTCAAGCCGCGCCGGATCATCATGTTCCTGTTCGCGTTCACGATGTTCTTCGGCGGCGGCCTGATCCCGAGCTACCTGCTGATCAAGCAGCTGGGCCTGCTGAACTCGATGTGGGTGTTCATCCTGCCGAGCGCGTTCTCGGTGTTCAACATGATCATCGCGCGCTCGTTCTTCGAGAGTTCGATCCCCGAGGAGCTGCACGATGCGGCGCAGATCGACGGTCTCAGCTACTTCGGCTACTTCCTGAAGATCGTGCTGCCGCTCTCGAGCGCGATCATCGCGGTCATCGGTCTGTACTACTTCGTGGGGCACTGGAACGACTTCTTCACCGGCCTCATCTACGTACGCGACCAGCAGCTGCAGCCGCTGCAGAACGTGCTGCAGCAGATCCTGATGGCGAACCAGTCGCAACAGGCCGCCGGCGGGTCGATCGGGCAGAGTTCGGGCGATGCGCAGCAGTTCGCCGACCAGATCAAGTTCGGCGTCATCATCGTGGCGAGCGTGCCCCTGCTGGTGTTGTACCCGCTGTTGCAGCGCTACTTCAACAAGGGCGTCATGATCGGCGCCGTGAAAGGCTGAGGCGACGATCATGAAGGGACTCGCCACCGGCTACGAACGGCTCGCCCGTGCCATCCTGACGGTGTTCGTCGCGAACGTGGCGTTCGTCGCGCACACGCTGCTCGGGCTTGTCGTCGCGGGGTTCTTCCCCTCGATCGCCGCGTCAGCGGCGACGTTCCGCACCTGGGCGCTGGATGAGACTCGGTCGTGGACCGTCCGCGAGACCTGGACCGTGTTCCACCGCGCGTGGCGAGCCGAGCTCGGTTCCGCGAACGCGTTCGGGTGGCCCCAGCTCGCGGTGTGGCTGCTGCTCGTGTGGGACTACTACCTCGCGAACTCGAACGACATGGGCGTGATGGGCGTCGCCGTCTCGGGCATGCTGCTGCTCGTGAACGTGCTGTACGGCGTGTTCGTCATGATCTCGTGGGTCGTGCGCGCCAACTTCGATGAGCGGGCCTGGTGGGTCGTCCGCACGTCGCTGCGCATGGTGATCGCCCGGCCCCTGTGCACCGTGATGATGATGGCGGTGCTGGTGCTCACCGTGTGGGCCTGGTACACGTGGCCTGGAGTGCTGGTGACCTTCGGGTTCGCGCTCCCCGCCTTCGCGGTGGTGCTCGTCGTGTACTCGTTCGGGCGCCTGCCGGGGATGGATGCGCGCGAGCGCGCGCATCCGGCGCCGGTGCAGGTGGCGAGCTCGACCCGGAGCGGGCGGGTCGCCTGACGCCTTCCGGTCAGGGGCAGACGCGAGCGCGGCGCCCGTCGAAGCCGACGACATCCCCGGCCTGCAGCTGCCGTCCGCGCCGCCGGTCGACCTCTCCGTTGACGGTCACGAAGCCGTCGATGATGGCTTCCTTCACATCACCGCCCGAGTCGAGGATGCCGGCGAACTTCAAGAACTGGCCGAGGCGGATGCTCTCGCTGCCGATCAGGATATCTTCGACCGGCGATGGGTTCGTCATATCGAAGATGCTAGTCGCGTACGGCCACGGGCGCGGGGAGCCGGGCCACGCCCGGGGCGGCAGGCGGGATCTCCGGCCTGACGGGCGGGGACCTCACTCGTGGTCGTCGATCAGTCCCGCGGCGGGCACGCTCGCGCCGGGCGCCCGCGCCGACCTCATCGTCTCGCGACGATGATCGAACAGGCGTGCGCCGGCAAGGGTCCCGAGGGACTGCTGTTCGGCGACGGGATAAACCGGCTCTTCGCAATCAAGGGTGTAGTCGAGGTCTGAATCCGCCGGCCTCGAGCAGGCTGCGCGCGATGTAGTTGGTCAGGTTCCGGAAGCCGAGGGCGGAGCCGCGGAGGTGTTCGAGGCGCCCGTTGATCGCCTCGGTCGGGCCGTTGCTGGTGCCGGGTCGGTCGAAGAACGCGATGATGTCCGCGGCGCGCTGGCGCATGGTGCGGCCGAGCTTGCGAACCTCCACGAGCGCGGCCGGGACGCCGCCGGTGATGGCGTCGATCACGGCGCGCATCATGGTCTTGCCCTTCTGTTTGCCGGGTTCTCGGTAGCCGGCGACGATGCGCTGGTAGATGCCCCAGGTCGCTTCGACTTCGACATGCTCCTCGCTCGCGAACACCGCGTCCAGGCGTGTCCGCTGACGATCGGTGAGCAGGCTCGCTCCGGTGTGGAGGGTGCGCCTCGCCTTGTAGAGCGGGTCGCCCTTGAGGCCGCGGTGCCCGGTGGTGTCCTGCTGGACCCGGCGACGGCAGACATCCAGCGCGTCACCGGCCAGGCGGACCACGTGGAACAGATCCATGACGGGGACGGCGTGCGGGAGTTCTTCGGCGGCGGCGGTCTTGAAGCCGGCGAATCCGTCCATCGCGACCACCTCGATCGCCTTCGCCCACTCCTTCGGACGGGCCGCGAGCCACTGCTTGAACACAGCCTTCGAACGGCCCTCGACCATGTCCAGCAACCGCGCCGGCCCGGTCTTGTTCCTCGCGGGGGTGAGGTCGATGATCACGGTGACGTACTTGTCGCCGAGCCGGGTGTGTCGCCAGACGTGCTCGTCGACGCCGATCGTGGTCACCCCGTCGAACCTCGTGGGATCGTCGATGAGCCGCCGCTTGCCTTCGGCGAGGATCGCGGTGTTCGCGGTGTGCCACGACACCCCGAGGCCTGCTGCGGCTCGGGTGACGGTGAGGTGGTCGACCACGATCGCGGTGAGCGCCCACCCGATTCCGCCGCGGGAGATCTTCGCCCGCGGCGCCGCAGCCTTCGTCGTGTCCTGCCGCCACGTGCGTCGGCAGTGCCCGCACCGGTAGCGGCGCACCCGGACCAGCAGCGTCGTCGGCCGATGCCCGAACGGCTCATGCGCGAGCGGCCGGGTCACCGTGTCCCGTACCACACCCTCAGCGCCGCACTTCCGACACCACGGATCGTCGTCGACGACGCGGCACTCAAATACTGCCCGGTCGGGCTCGAGCAGCTGTCCGACGGCTTCGAGGCCGAGCTCGTCGAGGCGGCAGAACGTGGTGAGGTCAGGGGTCGCGAACGTAGGGTGGTGCAAGTCGAGGTCTTCCGGCGGACGGTGAGTGTGAGAACTTCCATCCTGGAAGACCTCGACGTCTATCCGCGAACCAGCCGGCGCCCCTCGACTACACCCTCAACTGCGAAGAGCCTCAAAACTCCCCCAGCACCTGCCCGAGCCGCATGACCATCTCCGTGACGGCCGCGTCGTCCACGGTGTAGCGCACCCGCTGCCCGCGCACGGCGACGTCACGCGGCGGGTCAGCCAGGAGCAGCCCCGCGTCGACGAGCTTCTCGAGGCCGTTTGCGACGGTCATCTTGTTCAGCTCAAGGGCTTCGGCGATCTCGCCGCGGGTGAGGCCAGGATTAGACCGCAGGTGACCGATGATGGTCGCCTGCATCGCGTTTCCCAGGGCGTTGATCGGGTCCTCCGCGTACTCACCGTTCGCGGGGCGGGCATATCGAGGCACCCGCCCATTCTCGCGGCCCCGCTCCGCCGAGTCCAGCAAAGCGAATCAAAAAACACTTCACATCTCGAGTGTAGTGTTATACGCTTCCCTCATGTCAAGGACGTGGATGCCGCCGAAGTCAGGCGACACGAATGCGTCAAATCCAGCCGAATGGGGGACAGACAACCCCTGCCGTCGTCACATAACGTGCATTCAAGACGCCGCATCGGCCGCTGAGCAGCGTCGCTCTACTGTCACGCCCCGCCCATCTGGCGTTGTGAAAAACTTCTCTCGATCTGGGGCTTTTGTGCGTAGTATTCCGCCACGGCGTCCTTCGCGGGAGTCAGCCGACCTACGCGCGGATGCCGTCCTGAAAGTTCAGGAGGGCGACTCATGATGGCCAGAACCAGCACAAGGCAGCGAAACATCGCGTGGGCAGTGCTCGGCGCCGTCGTCCTGATCGTGGGGCTTGTCGCGCTGATCGTGACGCGACTCGGCTCCGACGCGCCCGTCCCCACACCCTCCGGCAGCACGAGCACGACAGCGCCAACAACTCCTGGCACCTCGTCTCCCCCTCCGCCAACCGGAGCGGCTGTGGATCCCTCGGTCACCGACCGGGGATGGACGCCGGAGCCGATCACCACCGACGCGGACACCTACGTGCGTGCAGCTCTCGCCGCGGCATCCACCTTCGACACCACGAAGAGCGGCCGTGACGCATGGCTCGACTACCTCGACACCTGGTTCACACCCGACACCCGCTACGCGACTCAGGCCGAACGCGACGACGTCATGCGTGGCGCCAAGCTCGAGTTGCGGCAAGCGGTCGTGTTGCCCGAGAGCCGGTGGGATTCGCTCGCCGACGAGAGCGGCCGTGTCCTCGCTCGCGTCGACGGCGACGTCGAATTCGAGCCCGTGCCCAGCGACGAAACCGGCGACATGACGATCGGCACCGCCGACGTGACGCTCACCTACACGAGCACTGACGGCGCCGGTGGTGAGCTCAGCTACGACGAGACAGTCCGCGTCAGCGTCCAGGTGCTGTGCGGACCGGAGTCGATCCCCACGCCCAACAGTGCCCAGCAGGCCGGGGACTGCAAGGTGGCCCGCTGGTTCTCGGGGACATTGGAGCCCTGACATGGGTGCCCCGGTCGCGGTCGCAGCAGCCCTCGCAAACACGAGGACCGGCCGCAAGATCGCGATTGGGGCGGTCGTCATCCTCGTCGTGGTGACGTTCGCGGTGCTCACACCACTTTTGGCGATCCCGATGATGATCGCGGGCCAGTCGGCATCCGCTGCCGTGGAGCAGCACGGCACCGCAGCGTTACCCGCGGCGTCCGGCGAGTGGGGGTATCCGCTTGCCGGACCGTACTCGGTCGGCCGAGGCTACGGGTACAACCCGGTGGAGGGGTGCTCGTACTGCAACTCCGATCACCGGGGCTTCGACATGGACCAGCCGTGCGGGGCCACCATCTTCGCTGCCGGCCTCGGGACGGTGGTGCAATCCGGCCCGCTCGCCGGCGGGTGGGGCAATGCGATCACGATCGACCACGGCGGCGGCCTCCAGACGCGATACGCGCATCTGCAGTGGGGCTCCCAACTCGTCCAGGCCGGCGACGCCGTGCACGCCGGCACACCCATCGGCGCTGAAGGCTCAACCGGAGACTCGACCGGCTGTCACCTGCACTACGAAGTGATCCAGGACGGGGTCCGCGTGGACCCCGAACCGTACATGGCCGCGCTCGGCCTGCCTCTGAGATAGGAGCATCATCATGGCAACAGCACCCCTCGACGTGGACGTCCCCGACATTCAGCCCGACTTCTCGGCACCGTTCTTCGCCGGCTTCCAGGTCATCGCGTCGTACATCCTGGCCGGCGCCATGCTGGTCGTGTTGATCATGCTGATCATCGCGGGCGCATCCCTGGCATTCCGTGGCCTGGCATCCGATCGGATGCGCACCTGGGCGGGTGAAAACATCCTGTGGATCTTCATCGCCGCGGCGGTCCTGGGCGCCGCATCCGGGCTCTTCCAATGGTTCGTCAACTTCGACTTCGGATTCTGATGAACGCCGTGCGCACGAGCCTGATCGGATGCCTCATCGGTATCGGACTCGCGCTCGGCGCGCTCGCCCCTGCCAGCGCGGCAGACACCTCCCGACCAATCGCAGACAACGCGAGCGTCGTGAGCAACGAGCCCTGGTCAGCTCCCGCATACCCGGTGGACTGCTTGCAGTCCGGCGCGCAGATCAGCTGCACCCCGATGGATGCCACCGA
Source organism: Microbacterium sp. (assembly GCF_017305435.1). GTDB lineage: Bacteria > Actinomycetota > Actinomycetes > Actinomycetales > Microbacteriaceae > Microbacterium. Next base: position 47,752 of record NZ_JAFKIP010000003.1, read on the forward strand.
CGTGCGGCCACAGCAGTGCTTCGTCAACGTGTACGCCGGCGGTACGAGAGCAACGGTGTGCACGACGTTCGAAGATCACATCCCCGCAATCAAGACGAGCGGAGGGATGCCTCTGCTCGTCGAGTACGGGTGCTCGCTGGGCGACGTGGTGTGCGTCACGTTCGAGAATGCGGGCCGCGGGCTGGCGATCACCGCGACGTCGACAATGTTCGCGATCGCGCAGGCGATGAGGTTCGATACCTCCACGACGCTGTGGTCGGCGGCAGCCGGGGAGTGGTCCTTCTGGCAGTGGGCGATCCTCGGCATCCTGTTCTGTGCGATGGTGTGGGCGGTCGCGGCAGCGATCGTCTCCGGCGATAGGGCGGAACTCGTTGGCACCCTGGTGCGCAGCTTCGTCGCTTTCCCCGCCTCGGCGATCGCGCTGTGGCTCACGGGGCACCTGCTCAACGCCATCGACGACCTCACCTGGTACGTCCTGAACCGCAGCGGCCCCGACGGGCTGTTCAGCACCCTGCAATCGGTGATGTGGGCGGGCGGTCGAGCCAACTACTTCTTCGCGTTCGTGCTCCACGCGATCCTCATGATCGGCATGCTGCTCATGCTTCTCGTGTTCGCCTTCCGCAACATCGTCCTCGCCGCGCTCATCGCCGTCGGCCCAATCGCATGGATGCTGTTCCCCGTGCGTGGCCTCGGACCGCAATGGGTCGTCCGCTATGTCTCAGCGCTGGTCGTACTCCTTCTCACCGGGCCACTCACGATCGGGTTCCTCACCCTCGTCATCAACGGGCTGGCCGACGTGTCGACCATCTGGGACCCCCAAGCCTGGCCCCTGATCGTCGGCCTGCTGCTCGTCGCGTTCGCGCCTTTCGCTGTGTTCGGCCTTTTCAGTTTCGTCGGTGCCGTTACCGCAGACTCTGTCGGTTCGCGCCTCGGTGCCGGCGCAGGGCGCGGCGTCTCCCGCGCTGCGGGTGCTGTGTCGCGTGTCCCGAGCCGCATCTCCGCGCTGCCGGCGGGCGGCGCGACAAAGGCAGGTGCAGTCGCGAGCGGCGCCTCACGGGCCAGCGTCAGCGGCGGGTCGAGTGCGAAGGGGCCAGTCGGCCGCAGTTCGGCGGGCGGGCAGAAGCCGAGTGCGCCCACGCCCTCCACATCATCCCGGGCAGCAACGGCAACCGCGTCGCGCCCGGCGACCGCCGCTGGCAGCACGGGGAGCGCCCCTAAGGCAACGCCCCCCACTTCATCTCAGCGGGCGAACGCCCGCCCGACCACGTCACCACCTTCTTCGCGCACTGAGAGGACTTCGCCATGACAACTCATGACATCGCGCACCCCGTCCGCCTGCCGCATCGCTCGCGTCAGGGCGTGGTGATGGGGATGGACGGATGGCAGCTCACCTGCGTGGCGATCGCCGCCGTGATCATCCTCATCAGCGTCAACCGGTTCGGCCCTCCCGGCCTGCTCTACGGTGCACCGCTCTACCTGCCCCTGGGGGCGTTCGCGTTCATCCGCATCCACAACGACTCCGGTCCCCGCCAACTCGGGCTGTGGGTGATGAAACAGGTGCGCCATGCCGTCGGCGCGACCAAGCACACCTTCCGTCCCGAGCGGTCGCACGTTGCCGGCACGCTCAACCTCCCCGGCATCCGCGCGTCGGTGCAGTTGTGGGAGCTCGACGGCACCGCGTGCGTGTACAACCCGCACGACCGTTCCGCGTCGGTGACGGCCGAGGTCGGTGTCGAAGGGTTCTTGATGAAGGACGTCCCCGAGCGGTTCGATCTCGCGCAGCAGTGGTCGCCGGTGCTCGCCTCGTTCACGCAGCGGCCCGGCATCAAGCGGGCCGTTCTGCAGGAGCGGACGATCCCGACGACCATTCGCGCCGCCCGTGACCACTACCAAGAGGTCGTCACGCGGCGAGACCTGGATGCCGCATCCCCCGTGGCCAGCAACTACGAGGCTGTCATGAACGGGTCCGAGCGGTTCGCCGTCTCCCACCGCAACTACCTCACGTTCACCCTCGACCTCATCGCGCTCGCGCCGCAGCTGAAGTCGCTCGGCGGCGGGGAGCAGGCGATCAAGGCGCTAGCCTCCCTGGAAGCGAAGAACCTCGACGACGCCCTCCGCGCCGCGCGCATCACTGTGCGCCGCTGGCTGTCGCCCCGCGACGTCGCGGCCCTTGCCCGCATCACCTTCGACCCCGAGTTCGCCGCCAACGTGCAGAACCGGCCGGACCGCGACGCGGGCGTGGACATCTCCGCGATCGGGCCGATGTATCTCGAGGAACCGCGCGGCAACAACGGCGTCGTGTACAGCGACTCCGGCGTGCACTCCACGATGTGGATCCATGAATGGCCGCGCTCGGATGCCGCGGTCGGGTTCGTCGAGCCGATCGTGTTCGCGAGAACTCCTGGGACCGGGGAGCCGATCACCCACATCTTCTCGATCGTGTTGACGCCGGTGTCGGTGAAGAAGGCGATGAAGCGGATCGAAGACGACAAGAAGGTGTGGCGCGGCAACGAAGTCCTCCGCGCGAAGCGTGGCCGGGATGGGTCGGCGGCGGATGCCGCGGACTGGGAAGCACTGGAACGGCAAGAGGAAGAGATCGTCGCCGGCCACGGCGAGTTCCGGTACGGCGCCTACCTCACGATCAGCGCCCCCGATGAGGCCGCGCTCGACGAAGCATCCGCCGGGATGCGCAACGCACTGGCCCGTGCGGGCATGGAACCGCAGATCCTCTACTGCCAGCAGGCTGAAGCTCTCATGGTGAACGCGCTGCCCATCGGGCTGGGGATGAAGTGATGGCCCGGCACGCAGCAGTCTTCGAGGCCGCCGGACTGTCGCGGAAGGAACGGCGCGCGCTGGAGCGCGACGTCTCGCGGGCCACACGCGCAGGCGATCCCAGCCCCACGTCGCGCCGCGAGCGCGCACTGCCGGAACCGGCGGTCGCCGGCCCGTTCGGTCCGGGGCTCGCCGAGCACGGCTACTGGAACCTCGCACGCCCGACCGTCGCCCCGCACAGCGCCACATCGCGGCAGATCGCCGGGATCTACCCGTTCGTCGCCGACGCCGGCCTGGGCCACCGGGGCCCCATCGTCGGCGTCGACCTCAACGCCGACGCTTTGTGGCATTTCTCGCCGTGGGAGACGTACGCCGACAGCACCGACCGAGGAACCTTCTCCACCAACCTCCTCGTTCTGGGCGCGTACCGGGCCGGAAAGAGCGGAACGGTCAAGACCCTCGTCACCCGGTCCCTCGCGTTCGGGCACCAAGCCGTCGTCCCCTCCGATCCCAAGGGTGAATGGGTGGCGGTCGCCGAGGCGATCCCGGGCGGTGTAGTCATCCGCATCGGTGGCGGCAGCGCGGCGCGGCTGAACCCGCTCGACCGTGGCCCCCGCCGCTCGGGCACGGACGATGAGCAGCACGAGATGATGGTCCGCCAGCGACGCATCACCACCCTCGTGTCACTGGTCGAGATGACGCTCGGCGGCACGCGCCTGACCGCGGTCGAGCACGCCGCGCTGCATGCCGCGCTCGAACGCAGCATCCGCACCACGAACGACCAGCCCACACTGCGCACCGTCTGCCACGAACTCGCCGCGATCGTCGACGACACCACCGACCGGCGCCTGTCTGAGGGTGCGGTGCAGCCGCACTTCGTCCTGCGGCGGTTCGTCGAAGGCGACCTGTCCGGCCTGTTCGAAGACGCCTCCACCGTCGCGTTCGACAGCGATGCCCCGATCGTCGTCGTCGACACGTCGGAGCTGTTCGCCCGCAGCGAGCTGGTCGCACAGCTCACGCAGGTGTGCACCACGTCGTGGATCCAGGCCGTCATCTCCGACCGCACCGCCCGGCGCACCCGGTACCTGATCCGTGAGGAGGGGTGGCGGGACATGACGAACCTCTCGTCGCTGCAGATGTTCCAGCAGTGGCTGAAGCTGTCGCGCCACTACGGCATCAGCAACATCGTCATCCTCCACAAAATGGGCGACCTAGATGCTGTGGGCGATGCCGGGTCGAAGGAACGCAACCTCGCGTACTCGATCATCGGCGACATCGAGAACAAGTTCATCTTCCGGGTGAACCACCAAGAAGCCGCCAGCCTGCGTGAGCGGCTCAACATGCCGGCGACGCACGCCGACGATGCCCGCAACCTCCGCATGGGCGTGTTCCTGGCCTACGTCGGTCAGCACGCGTACGTCGTGGACTGCTTCGCCACCTCCACCGACTGGGAGTACGGCCTCTTCAAGACCGACGACGCCGTCGTCGACCAGGACGATCCGGAACCGCCCGGCATCCTCATGATTCCCGACCTGGACGAGCTGTGGCCCGCCCCGGCCCCTATCGACGAGGACACCTCCGAAGACGATCCGGATGCCAGCCTGGACGGCTGGCTGACTCCCGCAGCGAAGGGAACACCGTCATGAGCATCGACACGCAGCCGCGCGCGTACGCCCTTGTCACAGGGCCTAGCGCGACGTTCACCGCACCGGACGGCAGCACCGAACCGATCGCCGCATCCCCCGACGAAGACATCCGCCAGGTCATCATCCATCGGGCCGCCGCCGAAGCTCGACGACACCGGACGGCAGTCGAACTGGTCACGACGGGCGACCGCGGCGAGCACCACCTGCTCGTCACCCCCGACGGATCCGTCGTCGCACCCCCCGCGACCCGGCGACGCGCGGGTGCACCCACACACGTAGGAGAGGAGGTGAGTGAATGGGTTCCGGAACCCCCGACTGCTCCGCCGGACGACACTCCGGAGCCCTCCCCTCACCGCGCCTCGTTCATCACAACACCGGTCTCCGTAGGCCACGCCCGGACAGGTTGGCGCGGGTTCCTGGCCCACATCGGGCTCATCGTGCCGCCCTCGCGTGCACAGCAGCAGCGCGCCCGGGATGAGCACGCCGTGTCGCAGCAGTGGGCCGGATGCCGCACCATCGCCGTCGTCAACGGCAAAGGCGGCGTCGGCAAGACGATGACCACCGCCATGATCGCCGCCGTTTTCGCACGGTTCGGTGGGGGCACGGTGCTGGCGTGGGACAACAATGACACGCGCGGCACCCTCGGGTGGCGTACCGAGGCCGGCCTCTACGACACGACCGTCCGCGACCTGCTCCCGGCCGCGCACGGTCTGCTTCAGGCGAGCTCGTCGGTCTCTGACATCGCTCAGTACGTGCACCACCAGAGCGTGGACCGGTACGACGTGCTGCGCTCCAACCCGGAGCTGCTCGCCACCGATCAGCGCATCTCGCGTGACGACTTCGACCTGCTCGTGCAGGCCGTCTCGCGCTACTACCGCATCATCGTGTTCGACTCCGGCAACGACGAATCCGCTGACCGGTGGCTGCGGATGATCGACGGCGCCACCCAGCTGGTGATCCCGACGATCACCACCCCGGAGTCTGCCGAGTCCGCGTCGCTTCTGCTGGATGCGCTGCGGCAGCGCGACGAACGCTCCCGCAGCCTGGCCGAGAACGCGGTGGTCGTCGTCACGCAGCCTGAACCCGCCGGCGGCGTGGTGGCCCGCAGCTATGTCGACGCGTTCGCCGATGGGGTGCGGGCGGTTCAGTCCGTGCCGTTCGACGCGGCGCTGAGGTCGGGGCCGTTGCGGCTCGACGACCTGCGCGGGCCGACGCGCGACGCGTGGATACGTGTTGCTGCGGCGGTTGCCCGAGGGTTGGACGAATCATGAGCGAGAGCATGCTCGGCAAGGCCATCGCCGTCCTCATCGCGATCACCGCGGTGCTGGGGTTGGTGTTCGCGTTCCTCGCGGAGTTCGTGACGCAGATCGCGTGCGGAGCCAGGCCGAAGGCGGTGAGCCCGTTCTCCGGTCTCTGGCTCGCGATCTCGGGTGACACCGCGGCATATTCGCCGCCCGAGGGCTGTGCGCTTCCGGTGGCGGCGATCCGCATCGTCGACATCACCGCCGTGGTGCTCGTCGCGGCGCTGACCATCGTCGGCTTCGCCTTGTACCGTCGCTACCGGCAGTCGGATGCCGCGTTCGTTGCGGACTTGCGCTCGCGGGCCGGGTTCGCCGAAGCATCCGAGATCCGCGCCCATCTCTCTGCCCGCGCCGTGTTGCGTCGCGCGAAGCAGCTGCGGCCCGGTCTCAGCCACCCGCAACCCAGCGACGTCGGGTGGCGGGTCGGGCGCTCGCGCGGGCGCGACGTGTTCGTCTCGATCGAAGACTCCGTCGCCTTGGAAGGCCCACCGCGGTCGGGCAAGGGGTATCGGGTGCTGATCTCCGCGATCATCGACTGGTCGGGCCCGCTGATCACGACCTCGACCACCAACGACAACCTCACCGCCACCTTGCACATGCGCGAACAGCGCGGCACTGTGCACGTGTTCGACCCGCAAGGGCTCTCCGGGGTGCGACACCCGTTGCGTGTCTCCCCGATTGCCGGGTGCGAGGACCCGCTGGTCGCAATGCAGCGCGGCAACGCGATCATCACCGGCACCGCGCTGGGCACCTCGACCACCAACGCGGAGTGGGCGCAAGCGTCGGGGGTCGTCTTGAGCCGGCTCCTGCACGCTGCGGCGGTCGGCGGCCGCACCATCAAGGACGTCTACAACTGGGGCACAAGCCCCGCGGTCGCGCGCACCGCCGTCGACGTGCTGCGCGCCGACGGCGCACCCGAATGGGGCGACAACCTCGAAGCCACCCTCTCCGGCGACGACAAGATCGTCTCCTCCATCTGGTTCGGCGTGCAGAACGCCGTCGCACCCCTGGCCGTGCCCAAGATTCGCGAAGCGCTCATGCCCGCGCCGGGAGACCCGGTGTTCGACCCGGAAGAGTTCTTGGATGCCGCCAACACGCTTTACCTGATCGGGTCCGCCTCCGGAGCATCAGCGATGGGCGGCTTCCTCGGTGCCCTGCTCGATGACGTCGTCGAAGTCGCCCGCGCCAAAGCACTCGCCTCGCCCGGGGCTCGCCTCGCACTCCCCCTGGGGCTGATTCTCGACGAGATCGCCAACATGTTCCGCTGGGGCAACCTTCCGCGCATCATGGCGGACGGAGGAGGGCGCGGAATCTGCAGCTTCGTTGTCCTGCAAGCACTCTCGCAAGCAGAGACAGCATGGTCACGGGCGGAAGCAGACACGATCTGGGCCGCGGCGACCGCGAAAGTGCTTCTGGGCGGCGCGTCACACGTCGACCACTTGCGCGACGTTGAAGCGCTGCTGGGGACGCGCGAAACCAAGCGAACGCAGCGCTCGTGGTCGACCCGCGACACCGGCTACACGACGAGCGAGCAGCACGAGCGGCTCCCTCTGATGTCGGTCGACGAGATTCGGCGGATGCCGCAGACCATCGGCCTGCTCGCCTACCGCAACCGTCGCGGAGTGCTTCTCGACCTTGCCGGGTGGGACGAACGGCGCGACGCGCGCACAATCCAATCGGGCAAACGGCAGACCGAGTCCGACCAGCAGGCCGTCTTCCAGGCCGTGCGCCGCCGCCCCGAAATCGCCGAGGCTGTGACCGAAGAATGAGCAACCGTCGCAAACCCACCGCGCGCAATCGCTATCGCGCCGAGTTTCTCCGCTCACCGGCCTGGTTCGCACGCCGCAATCGGTGGTTTGCGAAACATGAGCGACTTGGCATCCCCCTCGTCTGCGCCGCATGCGACCGACCGGCCCTGCGCTCGCAGCTTGAGCTGCACCACGTTGACTATGCCGGCGTCTCGGTTGCCGGTGACGGGTCGTGGCGCGCATTCGAACCGCACGCCGATCTCGTGCCCCTGCACCCGTACTGTCACGAGCTCGTCCACAGACTGATCGACCGCGACGTTGTGCTCTCCCGCAACCGCACGCGGCGCGCAGCAACCGAGTTCGCGCTACAGCGCGTGCGCGCCAAGCTCACGCATCAGGTGGCGCCATGAACGAGGACAACGAACGGGACCTCGATGCCTTCGCGATCGCCGAACTGCTCTCCGTGCACAAAGGCACGTCTGATGCGATCGGCGCGCACGCGGTCGATTGGCGGCGGATGCCCGACGCCGACGCCCGCAAAGAGTGGAACAACCTTCGCGAATGGGTCGAGTGGTTCACCGTCCGGTACAACGTGCCCGTCAGCGTCGTCCCGAACTGCTGGTGGCGACACGGCGCGCTCGTGGAAGAACTCTCCGCCCTGCACGTCGCGCACCTGGCCGCGTTCGATCCCAGCGACGCCGGGTTCGGCGCGATCGGCTGGCACGAACGACTCTCACTCGCGACGCCACGGCTGAGCCGAGCCGGGGCCGGCTGCGCGAGCGGCCACAACGAAACAAAACCCCGCTCATGGTCGGCCGCGACCGATGTGGCGGAATGGGACGCGTGGACCAGCCAGGCCCACGCTCACCGAGGTGTCCCTTCGGATGCCTCTTAAGAAAGGAGAAGGAAGGATGACGACACGAATCCCCGTCACCCTCGAGGGCAACCTCACCGGTGACCCCGAGTACGGCACCGGCGAATCAGGCAACGAGTACGCCCGGTTCACCGTGGCCGTCAACGATCGGCGCCTCAACCAGGCGACGAATCTCTGGGAGGATGCCGGTACGGTGTTCCACCGGGTCGTCGTATTCAACCAGCAGTCGCGTCACGTCGCGAACTCGCTGCACAAAGGCGACACCGTCGTGGTGGCCGGCGAGCTGCGGTTCGGGACATACGTCGACGAAGAGTCCGGCACGACGCGTGAGACGCGTGATGTGATCGCCGACAACGTCGGCGCATCACTGAAGTTCGCCGACGTCAACGTCGACCGCGCCCCAAAAGCTAACGGCCCCGCTACGGACGTATCCGCCACGGGGCCGGTAGCAGCACCGGTCTCGTACACCGGCGCCGAGGTTGCTCGCTGAGCCATCACGACAGAGGCGGGCAGGAGTCAGCGTACTCCTGCCCGCCTCTGTATCAGATGCGAAGTCCCGACATGTATCTCCGTCTCGCAGTGCAAGAAACAGCGATACGGCTACGCCGCCGGGACGATCTCGCCCGACCCCCTCGGGATCAACGTCGTGGGGATGCGGTGGATGGCGGGCGGTGCGGATTTGCCGTCTAAGCGGTCGAACACGAGTTCAGCGGCGCGAATGCCGATCCGCCGCGGGTCCTGGGTCACGACGGTGATGCCCGGATCGAGGAGATCTGCGAAGGCCAGGTCATCGAACCCGACGAGGGCGACACTGCGGTGGCGGTCTGCGTGCTGCAGCGCACGGACGACGCCGATTGTCGTGATGTAATGCGCGCTGAAAATCGCCGTGGGCGGATCGTCCGAGCGCAGCAGATGCGCGATGGCCCGCTCCGCCTCCGACGCGTCCAGTCCCGTGAGAACGGTGGGGGTCATCGATGCCGGGATACCTGCCGCCGCGATCGCGGCGAGAAACCCCTCGTGCCGCTCCCTCAGGGTGGTCGTCGCTTCGCTGAGATCGATGTAGGCGATGCGGCGATGCCCGCGCTCGATCAGGTGATTCGCACCGAGGAAAGCGCCCTCCTTGCTGTCGCTGAGCACAGCGTCGGCGGCGATGCCCTTCGGGATCGAGTCAATGAACACCACAGGTGTCCCGTGCGTCTGTTCGATGGACAAATACTCCTGGGACTGCGTCGCGGTCGTCAGCAACAGACCGTCGACACGGCGTCGGAGAAAACCGGAGACCACCTTACGCTCGCGCTCCGCGTCGTGATCGAGGCTGTTGATGAGTACAGTGACTTCACGGCTGATTGCCTCCTCTTCTATGGCCCGCGCCAGCACGGCGTGGAAGGGATTGTCGATAGCGCCGACGAGGAGACCGATCGATCGCGTCAGCCCATCCAGCCGTCTGAGGTTCCCCGCTTGTATGTCTGCTTCATAGCCCAACTCTGCGATCACCCTCAGAACGCGTTTGGCGGTCTGCTCCGAAACCCACTTCTCGTTGTTGATTACTCGGGAGACCGTCTTAAGTGACACACCTGCCTGCTCGGCAACCTGGGTCATCGTTGGACGCACAGGCCCGAGCCGGACTCGCGAGAGTGCAACTTCATGAGTACTCATGTGAGAATTCTGCCGTGCCCGAGCGACACTACGCGTGATAAAGGCGCATCCCGAGCTCGTGGCTCATCCGGTCAGGATGCCCCTCGAGCCGACGGGGATGATCGAAGAGCCGTTCGTAGCGGTTCTCCGCGATGACACGATCAGCACCATCGAAGACGCTCACGCGGAAACTGACGGGGGTCTCACTGGCAGCGATGCTCATCGTCGCCAACCGCACGATGCCATCCGGACCGCAGCTCGCCGGCACGGACTCACCCTCGTCGAGCAGCGCTCCCGTTGTCCCGTCACGCAGACTCCACCGGGCGACGAGGTGCGGCAGCTGATCGCCTGTGTCGTTGACAAACCAGAGCGAGTCGGCCCGTCCGGAGGAAACGCGGAGCATCACGGCGGTGGGTTGGTTGCTCTCCGACAGGGCGTCGAGCCCTCTCTTGGGCACACCCCACCAGTCGTAGACGCCGTAGAAGCTCTGAGGCGAGAGGTCGATGAACATGAATTGCACGTATCCGGTGTTCGGTGCGTCCTTCTGCAGCCGGTAGTGCTCGATGTAGTGCTTCAACAGCCGGTACTGGTACTCCTGGATGGGCTCCAGGCCATCCAGGAGTGACCCGAGGCGTCTTTCGAGGTCGGGCTCCTTTTCAAGATTGCTCCGAATCCCGGGCGCGTCGACACCGAATTCGGTGTTGAGCTTCTCGGTCGTCCCGTCGATCTCGGTGTACTCGCCGCCGTGGAGCGACCCGAGGTAGTTGTGGCTGTCACCGCTGAGCGGGTCGTCCTCGCAGTACGAGCCTTTGATGAGGGGGCGCGATGGGTCAAGCGCGGTAACGGCGTCGACGAGCGCTGGCCCGGGGCTCACCTCCATCGCCCGGTTGTTCGGCGTCCCGTCGAACAGCACGTCGGCCACTCCCGGCTCGTTGAGACAGATCCAGGTGATGAGCGAGGGGTGGTCCTCGAGCATCAGGATCGTGTCGGAGTAGATGCGAACCATCCGCTCTGCCCACGCGTCGCTCACGGGATGAGTCCAGTTGTATTCGGAGTCCTGCAATAGGGCGATGCCAAGTTCGTCGCATAGGTCGTAGAAGCTGTCCAGTTCGACGTGGACATGGACGCGGATGACATTGAAACCGGCCGCCTTGATCGCCAACAGGTCGCGCCGGTATCTTTGCGGGCTCAGCGATGAGACATACACGTCCGGGAAGTAGGACGTGCCGCGCACGTACAGAGGGTGGCCGTTTAGCGAGTAGGCGGTGCGGCCCGGTGTACGGTCGAGGGTGACGCGTCGAAAGCCCATCCGGCGCGGACGCTGGGGTACACCGTCGAGCGTGACACGCAGCTCGTAGAGGTGGGGATGACCTCGATCCCACGTGGTCCAGAGCCGCACACCGTGTGCGTCGAAGCGTGCGGCAAAAGCTCCCTCCGCGATGCGGGTGGCCGTATGAGCGATCGTCTTGCCGGTCGACAGGTGGACGAGTTCGAGCTCGAGTTTGGCATCCGGGGCGGCGGCGAGTTCGCCCGCGAAGCAAACGCTTGCTTGACGGGCGTCCATGTCCAGCTCGTACGATACGCGCGGTTCACCGTCGAAGCGGGCACCTCGCGTCGAGGTGATCCGTACTGTGCCGTAGATCCCGACGGGATTGACGTCGCGCGCGATGAGCGTGTCGTCGTGCTCGTACGTGCCCTTGACGAGATCTCGCTTCACGCGGAAGGTGCGCAGCTCAGGGGCGTTCTTCTCGATCTCGCTGTCCCAGGGCGACCACACCTTGACGACGAGCCGGTTGGTGGCTTCGTGGCGGATCACGCCCGTGATGTCGAACGAGAACGGAGTCGCGTATCCCTCGTGTTCGCCGAGATACTCGCCGTTGAGCCACACTCGACAGAAGTAGTCCACATTCGTGAACGACAGTGTCACGCACTCGGCCGCGGAATCGGCGAACTCGAACTCATTCAGGTACCACCACGGAGCGTCGTTGAAGTAGCGCAGCCGCCGCCCCCAGTACGGGGTGTTCTCAAGCTCGAGCTGCAGGTGCCGCAGGTGCCGTAGCGGTTCCCACTCGGAGAGTTGATGCCCGAGGGCAGTCAACTCGATGCCGACGGGAAGCCCCAGTTCTTCGCCGTTGTCGTGGACGTCTTGGAGGATCTGCCAGCGGGTGTCGAGGTTCAGCTCCATGGGTAATGCGCGCTTTCTTCGAGGATTCGGGGTGGTGAGGTCGTCATCCGCGGACGGCTCCGGCGGCCATGCCGTTGATGACTTGTCGGTTGAGGATGAAGTAGAGAATGAGGGTGGGCACGAGAGACACGACGATCGCCGCATACGTTGCGCCGAAATCCGTCTTGCCGAACACACCGACGTAGTCGTTGAGCCCGATCGGCAGTGTTTTGTTCGATACAGACGTCAGGAACGTGTTGGCGAAGACGAATTCGTTCCAAACGAACACGAAGTTGAAGGTGATGATCGTGACCGTCGTGTTCGCCGACAGCGGGAAGACGATCCGCGTGAGGATCCGAAAGGTCCCTGCGCCGTCGATGCGTGCCGCCTCGATCAACGAATCGGGGATGTACCGCATGAAGGTCGTGTACAGGTAGATGCAAAGGGGCAGATTGAACCCGATCTGCGGAATGATCACGGCCCACAGGCTGTCGCGCAGCCCCAGGACTCCGTATGCCTGGAACATCGGCAGGAGCACGACGAAGATCGGCACCATGATTCCGAACAGGAAGTAGCCCAGGATTTTCTGCCCAGCCCGGAAGCCGAGCTTGGTGATGGCGAATGCGGCGGGCGCCCCGAGTGCGATCGTCAGACCGATCGTGAGTAGAGCAACGATCGTGCTGTTGAGCAGGTACAGAGGGATCTGAGAGTCCTCAAATGCTCGCACATAGTTGCCGAAGTAGAGACTCGTCGGAAGTGAGTACGGTGCGGCGCCGGCGAGTTGCTCCGGAGTCTTAAACGACGATGCCAGCACCCAGAAAACTGGGTAGAGCTGCAGCAGAAGGAAGAGTGCCACGAAGACGTATACGAGGCGGCTGGCCGGACTCCGCCTCTTGGTCGCGGTTTGCATGTCAGGCCTCCGGATCATGTCGGAACAACCGTCGCAAGATGGCGACGATGATCAGGCACTCGATGACGAGGAAGACGCTCTGTGCACTGCCGTAGCCGAAGTTGGCTGACGTGAAGATCGTCTTGTAGAGATAGGTGGACACGAGCTCGCTGGAGGCACCTGGCCCGCCGTTCGTCAAGATGTACGAGACGTCAAAACCCTTCAATGTGCCGCTCACAAGCATCACGACTGTCGACGCGACCACGGCCGCGACGAGCGGGAACTTGACATAGACGTACTGTTGCCACCAGTTGCAACCATCTAGTTCGGCAGCCTCGAGCACCTCACGATCGACGGCCATGAATGCCGCGTAGTAGATCACCATGTAAATCGCACAGAACTTGTATGCATCGACAAGTGTGACGATGACTAACGTGAGGCGAGGATCCGAAAGGAACGGCACTGTGTCGGCACCCGCCGACCCAAGCATCGCGTTAAGAACGCCCGGAGGGTTCGCGGACAGCAGCTGCGCAAAGATCTGCGAGATCGCGACCGACGAGATAACGCACGGCACAAAGTACGCGACGCGGATAATGTTCCGGAACCGGCGGATGGAGAGCAGAAGAATCGCCATGACCATCCCGACGACCATCTGGACAAGTGTTCCAAGCCCAGTGAATACGAGATTGTTGACGACGGCTTGGCGGAAGATCCCGTCTACGAACAACTGACCGAAGTTCTGCATACCAGCGAACTGGGGCGCGCCTAGTCCATTCCAGCGGAAGAAGCTCAGCGAGAGAGACCAGAGGATGGGGGCGGTAACCGTGGCCGTGAACACCAATAGCGCTGGTGCAACATATAGCCACGGGGTCACCCGGGAACGTCCGATCATCCGAGAGTTCCTCCGTCCGCGAAAGGGGTCCCTGGCGCCTCTGGAGCGGTGGCGGGGGCGCCGACTGGCGCCCCCGCACTGTGACAGATCATTGGGAGCTCTGACCCTGCTGTGCCAATGCCTCGTCGACCTGATCAGCTAGCCCTTCTGGCGACGTCTGACCGACGACGAGTTCGCCCGCTGCACGACCAAGCACACTCACAGAGTTTGCGTCAAGCATGACGTCCCATACCCTTGCAAAGTCTTTGACGTTCGCGATGTCATCCATGATGTTCGCGTACAGTTCGCTCACACTGCTATCAAGGTCCGGACGGATCGAGGGGATGACATTGAAGTCGTGGAAGGCTGTATTCCCGTAATTCTCGAAGAAGTAGTTTAAGAACCCTCTCATCGAGTCGTTTAGGGAAGACTTCTTGAGCGCGATGCCAATACCCGAGTTGGCGAAGAAGTCAGTTGCGGGCACCGCGTCGGTCGCGCTCAGAGTCGGCATCTTGAAGTACCCGATGTTCGGCTTGAGGTTGTCCTTCTCATCGACGAACGAGGGCAACTCCCACGTCCCGTTGTAGAGAATGGCAGCCTTCCCGCTCGTGAAGAGGTCGACCGCTGTCGTGTAGTCGGTATTGGTTGATCCGGACTGGAAGTACGGCGACAGGGTCTGCAGGAATTTGGCGGAGCCTACACCGGCAGGGCTGGCCATGCTACCGCTGCCGTCCGCGAGGCTGTCGATGAAGTCATTGCCCGTCTGACGGAAGGCATACATCGACATGTAGCGAAAATAGGGCCACTGCTCTTTGCCAGCGACGGCGATGGGGGTGATGCCGCTTCCTTGGAGCGCGTCGAGGGCGGAAAGCATCTCGGAGAAAGTCTGCGGGGGCGTCACTCCGGCCTTCTTGAATAGGTCCTTGTTGTAGAAGAAGTACTCCGCGTTGGCCTGGAGCGTGATGAGGTTGAGCGTGCCGTCGGGCCACTTCGGATAGTCGATGGATATCGGGAAGAACTTGTCGGTGACGCCCGCTTCCTTGTAGAGCGCGCCAATATCCGCAACGACACCGGTGTCGACAATCTGCTTGAAGTACGGCTCCGGGTCTGCGTCGAACATGTCAGGGAGGGCATTGCTCGATGCGAGCACCTTGACTTTCTGGAGGTACGCCGGACGGTCGGCCACGCTCTCGACAGTGAGCTTGAAGCCGGCGCCCTCGGCCGTCTGACTGTAGGCATCAGCGACGGCATTCAAGGCACTCAGTGCACCGTCCGAGCTCGGCCTAGACGTCAGGTAGTTGAAGGTGGTCTGATCCTTAACCACCTCAGTCGATGCCGCCGTGCCGCAGCCGGCGAGAGCGAGCGACGCGGTGACCATCGAAGCGATCGCAATCGCGATCCGACGGGTCACTTGTCGGGCAGGTAATAGCGTCACTGATATCTCCATTCTAGAGCCACCTGACAACCTTGTCAGTAGTTGGACTCTAGTGGGCTGTCGACCGCACGTCAAGAGACCGGAAAGCAGATCCACGATTTCGCGCGGAAGCCATCAAAGTCCGACTTCGCGGCGTCGCATCGACGCGTTCGACGCGCCACCGATCGACTCGCAATGGCTCAGTCAATCCGTCACTCTCGCCCAATGCGCCGGGGGGCACCATCGATCGCGCGCCTGGAAACGAATTTGTGGGTGCATTATCGGACCACTCGCCGGCCCCGGCATCCACGATCATGGACATTGACCTGAGGCCCGCCCACGCGGCCACCCACGCGCACCCGTCTCAGAGTTTGCTTCGCTTGTGACGGCGAGCATGTCGAGTTGCAGCCCCAGCGCAGTAAGGGGTTCGAAGCGGTCCGCGCCCATTCGCCTTACCTCGATCGGCACTCTTCGTTAATCTCGCTTCGGTAATCGCGATCTTTCAAATGTAGCATTTATGTTCTGATATTGAGATCCATGAGGACACCGATCGTCGAACAGGAAGTGACCATCTGTTTGGTCGATGAGGTGCCGTCGCGGATGTACTTCGCGGGGCGTCGCTGGAGGGTGTCCGAAACGCCGACCCGGCTCCGCGACTCGGTGTGGGCGTTCGCGTCCGCTCCCCGAAACGGACTGTACGGGTGGCGATTTCAGGCGACCGACGACGCCGGCGAGAGCTTCGTCTTTGATGTCCACCCATCCGAGACCGGCTGGCACGTCCACCACACTTACGCCTGACGAGCTACCGAATCGAGATCGAGTCCTTCCCTGGCGAGGCGACGGCGGCGTCTGCTGCGGCAGCCAGCGTCGCCCGCGCACGATCCTCCTCGACCCGACGGGATGCCGGAAGCTGTTCGCGCACGTACCGCTCAGCGATCGCGGCATCCCTGAGTTCGATCCGCCGCCCGTAGTCAGCCGACATTTCCCGCAGCCGGTTCTGTACTTCGGTCGACGGGGTGACGCCACTGTCACGCACCCGACGAATCTCCTCAGCGAGCTCCGAGGCCCGACGCTCCGCCCGGGCAGCGATGAGATCGATGCTCGGCTGCGCACCGAGCGGTCGTCGCGCACGATCGTTCCACGCCGCGACATCCGCCGACGGCACTGGCCGCGCGGCACGCCCCAGCTCGACGCGGGCCGCACCGCGGGAGTCGTCGATCGAGACCTCGACGCGGCCCCGCATCATGTTGTCGGCGATCTGCTCTCGCGCGGTTGCGGCATCCTGCGCGATCGCGATTGCTTCATTGTGGAGTCGGCCGCGGGTCATACCGACGTAGAGCCCCGCGGCATCCACTCCGGGGCCAACGACCGCGGCATCCGTCGTCTCTCCTTGGATGCCGTGAACGGTCGACGCGTACGCAAGGTGGACGTGCTGGCCGACGTAGTCGCTGCTCACGCGGCGGACGTCGGCGCTGTCGGTGATGCTCGCCACCTCGACCGCGTCGGGCAGGATGCGCCGCACCGTCCATAGCGCGCGGTTCTCCACGCCCAGCCCGCGATCGTTCTGGCGGGTCTGGACAACGTCGCCCTCGAGAATGCGCTGCTCGCCCTGCCCGACCGACATGCGTCGCGGGTCGAGCTGCCCCCGCTGCACGCGCTGCTCCTGGATTTGCTCGTTGATCGCGGTCGCCTCGTCGTTCGTTCCGGTCACGAGCGCGACACGCTTACCCTCCCCCGCCCATCGGAAGTAGGCCGACACCATCGCGGCGCGGGCGGCGTCCGCATCGGCCACGCGCTGGATGAGTCCGCGCTCATCGAGGTCGCCAGCGACGCGGGCTGCATCGTCGATGGATGCCGGTTCGCGCATGCGTAGCGTTAGCGCAGCATAGGTGGGGTCGTGGAAGCGGTGCACGGCGGTGAGTTCGACGACGGCGGTCGCGCGGCGGGTGAGGCAGGCCATCGCGCCGGCGTGGCCGACGGGCATGGCCTGCAGGTGGTCGCCGACCATCGCGATGCCGGCGCCGCTCTCTTGCGCGAGGGCCGCGAGGGCGTTCGCAGTGTGGAGATCAACCATGCCCGCTTCGTCCACGACCACCCGATCACCTGGCCGTAGCGGGTAGAGGCGGGGACCCTGGTAAGCGCGCCCTGTACGCGCATCCATGTCGCCGACCGCGAGCCGAGACCATTCCTCGGCGCCTGCGTCGTCGCGACCCCATCGCCAGCCGTGGTCGGCGAGGAGGGCGTGGAGGCTGATTGCGGTCGCGCCGATCTCGCGGCCGGCGACGGTGGCGGCCTTCTTCGTGGGTGCGACGACGATCATCCCTCGGCCTTGCTGCTTCAGCGCGACGCGCGCGACCCGTAGAAGGGTCGTCTTGCCCGCGCCCGCCGGCCCCGTCACCGACACCAACCGGTCGGTCCCCGCGATAGCCGCGGCCGAATCGACCTGACCAGGGTCGAAGCTCGCGGCGCTGCCGAGGAGCATATCGCCGATCTCTTCGATGGCGTCTTGATCGAAGAGGATTCCTTGGTGCGTGAGCACGTCGAAGCGGTTTGCGAGGTCAACCTTCAACATCGCGGTGGATGCCGCCATGAAAACCTTCACATGCTCGGGGCATTCCCTCTGGTCCGGAAGCAGGTCGACCGTGAGTTTCCGGGCGCGAGCGGCGACGTCCTCGATGAGTTCTTGGACGTGCGCTCGTCCGCTGACGATCCCACTAGCGGCGACCGCCCGGGTGGCGCCAGCTCGCACGTCGTAGGGCGAGAAACGTCCGCCGCATCCGGTGGAGCGCGCGTCCGCATCCACGATCGCCTTCGCCGCGAGCAGGTCGCGGTCGAGCGCTCCGATTGGGATCGGGTTGGTTGCGATGGGTTCGCGGTCGGCGACCGCGTCGGGGGCGACGGCAGCGATCTCGTCGCGGATGCGCTGCTCCCATTCGTCCTCTTCGAGAGGGGCCGGTTTCTGGGGTCGGCCGGTCGCCCACGCGCGCCGGTCGATCTGCTGCAAGATCGCGTGGTCGGGTTCTTGGCCGGGGTGCGCGTCGCGCCACTCGACCAGGAGGCGCGCCCGGTGCGTTTCGATCTGTGTCGACCTGCGCGACAGCGGGCGGACGAGCGACGCGAGTTCGGCGATCTCGCCGTGTGCGTCGAGGGTGTAGCCGTGGTCGGCGAGCGCGCGCAGCCACTGCGGGTCGGTGCGTGCCGCCAGTTCGCCCTCGGCGTTGATGAGGGTGTGGAGTTTCATGGCCACGCGCGAGTCGACGTTCGACCATTTGCCGTCCTGCCCCTGGACCTTCACATTGAGCCACAGGTGACGATGGATGTGCGGGTCGAGTGCGCGCGAGCGACGGTGCTGCAGTTCGACGACTTCAATGCGGTGAAGCGACTCACGGATGCGTCCGCCGGCACCGCGGCGCGCGTTCAGATCGCGCTGCCAGGTCGTGATGATTGAGTTGCGGAGTCGGTCTTGGAGAGCCTCGAACTCGGTCGCGAGTTCCGGGTGGAGGAGCGCGGCGATGCTGTAGGACTTTGGTGCGTTGATCGTGCCGTCGAGAATCAGGTCGGCCGTCGGCAGGGTGAGGTCGCGACCGCGCAGCTCGTCGGTGATCGGATCGTGGCCGTCAACCCAACGCCGCAACTCCTCCGCGTCAAGAGCGCCGACGGTGACCTTGCCGTCGGTGACGGTGAAGCGCTGGACGCTCCCGGCATCCGCTCCGCTGTAGCCGGCGAGCGCCTCGACGCCGGTCACCGCACGGAGGTGCGAGTCGCAGCTGCCCCTGAACGCGTAGGCCATCGCCTGCCGGACTCCCTGCGATCCGACACCCCGCTTCCACCGTTCGAGGCCACCTCGCATGAGTTCAGAGTACGCTTATTAGGCCTAAGTAGCGAGTGCTTACACAGAAAGTGCCTGCGTGCATTGTTCTCTCGGTTGATGACGGCTCGAACGACGGGATCGGTCGAGCCTCGCGCTTCGCGTTCATTTGAGGCACGCCATCTGAGATTTGCTGCGGGCGGGTCGTGCGTGCCGTCGGATATCAACGACGATCAGACGCGCGGCTCGGCTCCTAGCGCGCCCGATTAAGGACCGGCATTCGCGCCGCCGGAGCGCTCGAGTTCGACCGGATGAGTTCGGGTGCGATGATCCAGTTCATGGACTTCACCACGATCTACCTGCAGGCGTTGCAGACGAGGAGCAGCGAAGACAGCGCGCTGAGAATTGGATTCGACGCTGGCGCCAAGGCCGGGCTCGAAGAACTGCGCGTGGCGCTTGAGACCATGTTTAGTGACGAAGGTCTGGGCCGCGCCATCGAGGCATATAAAGATCATGCCGAAGCGGAACCCGCAGAGCGAATGCGTTGGACGATCGCCGCTGCGCTCGACGCGACGCAACTCGCTCGGAAAGTCACGGAGCGCGGAGGATTTCTCGAGTAACGCTTCGATGCGTCGGATAACGGGCTCTTCGGACTTCCGGCGGCCTCACCCCATGACCCCCACCGGAAGTCCGAAGAGCCACCAATCCAGTCAGATTCAGAATTGCGGCCCTCCGGTTGAGGAGCTACGACAGCAGTGCGGGCGCGGCCCGTCATGGCGAGTTAGGAGACCCCGTAGGGCGGTGAGGCATCCTCCAGCTCAACCATCAGGTCAGCGGTTCTCCCTAGGATCGGGATGATCTGCTGATAGTGGGTCAGGTCGGCGTTCGTAAGGGACCTATGGCGGCGATCTTGCAACCACTGGTAGGCAGGTCGGTACCCGCCGATGAATTGGCCCCAGGCGCTCTCGCTAACGTTTCCGAAGAACTGCGTCTTGTTGATCCAGACGGCACCGGCGGCGTACTTGACCTCACGGACCATATCGTCGCCTGCTACCGGATACGTGGTCGTGATCGGCAGCTTCTTGGTGAGCAAGTGAAGCTCACGGAGCTCAGCACCGAGACGCCCGATCTCTTGGAACGCCTCGTCAGACTCAGGGATGGGGATCCGCGGGAACCCGGACACCATGAAGCCTGAGTATGCCTCCCGAAACTTGGGCGTGTAGAGCACTCCGTAGACGTAATCGAACACCTGCTCGGGCGTTGGCATTGCCTGCAGCCGAGCGGCAAGCGCAGACACCTGGGTCGCGTCGAGGTTAGATTCCCTCGCGCCGTCCTCAGAGAACACGTACAGCGGGAAGAGTGAGTTCGAGTCGTACGAATTGAACACCTTGTGCCCGATCATCGAGTCGCTCACGAATGCGCCGGGGTTCGCCTTCTGGAGCCGAGTGGTGACGAGCCCGATGTTGTTCCTCTTAGGGTCGAGAAAGTGGATCATCACCTCCTCACGCCACCGCCACAGGAGCCTATTGCTGAAGTAGGTGTATCGGCGATCGAAGGGGCGATATCCGAGGGGCACGATCTTGTCACTCTCGAATTCCACGTCGTCGCGCCTGGCGAGCGCCCACGGCGCGTAGGCATCGCCGAGACCAAACTCCTTGGTCATCGCGGCAGCCTCGTACCCACCCCCGACCAATTTCTTGACGCGGTCCTCGATGACGCTCTTGCTGGAATCAATGATGAAGCTGTCGCCGCGGGTGACGATGCCCGTGGACCCAATGCGGAAGAGTTTGTCGACAGCGATGCCGCGGTCGTACTGCTCCTTGCCCACAGTTGCGCGAGGAACGAAGAACAGGAACCCGGGGTCGAGCGCCACTTCCTGCCAATGGAGGTCGTCGTTGATAAGTGCCTCGAACTTGGCAGCGCGCTTGCCCCAAAGCTCGCTGTGATGCACGGTGGCGAGATCGCTCTTGTTTGTGGTCTTGACCGCGACAATGATTCCGACACCCTGCCTGATCGAGAAGACGTTCTCATCCTTCGACCCATCCGGGGCGACCTCGCCCTTGTTCGCGTTCCCGTGAAGGTCGATCACGTAGATGTCATCGAAAGTCCGTAGGAGGTGCCATCGGAGTCCGCGGAAAGTCGGGTTGTCCAGGTATCCGTTGTTCGTGATCATAGCCACGACGCCAGTACCGGCTTTTGCAATCATGCCTTCGGCGAAAGCGATGAACTTGACGTAGTCGTCGTTGAGCCAAGTCTTGTCCTCGACGAGCTTTCCGTGACCACCTGGCTCGACCTTGTACTTGTCGACAAGGCTGTTCGCGAACTTCGTACGGTTGTTGCTGCTCGCTGAGTAGGGCGGATTGCCGAGCACGACCATGATGGGCCTGTTGGTCTTCACCTCCGCCGCGAGTTGGCTTTCCTCCGTGACGGCCTCAGAGAGTCCGAACTCAAGAAGTCCTGGCTCAGACACGAGGCCCTCTTGAAGCGAGTTCGTGAGGAAGACGTTGACGCGCGACTTGGGCTTGCCGGCTCCAGTCTCGGCCAGCGTCATTCCGAGCTTGAGATGGGCGACGGTGTAGGGAGCCATCATCAGTTCGAACCCATAAACGCGAGGGAGAAGTTCCTCGTCGACGTACTTAGGCCAACGCCCTTGCTGGTCCACAAACTGCGTGTGGACGTACTTGATCGTCTCGTTGAGAAACGTGCCCGTACCGACCGCCGGGTCGAGCACCTGCACTCTGGCGAGATCCACGTCGGCTGCAGCCAGCGCGCGTGCCGCCTCGGCCTGTGCGCTGAGCGGATGCGTGCTGGTCTTAGGGGAGTAGGTGACTTTCTCAGTGTCGGCCAAACCGTCGGGGATACCGAAATGGAGCTTGAGTACTTCGTCAACGCGGCGCACGATGTACCGAACTACAGGCACTGGCGTGTAGAACGCCCCCATGGCTCGCTTCATCTTCGGGTCGTACGTCGCGAGGAAGTCCTCGTAGAAGTGGATGATCGGGTCCTTCTCGGACTTCGCAACTTCCGACAGCTTGAGATGCTTCGTTACGATCCCTTCCACGTCGCTCACACGGAAGACCGCGCAGAGCTCGTCGACTATGTAAGCGAGCCGGTCGTCGAAGTCTGCGCCGGCTATGTGATCGAAGAACGCGCGCAAGAATGGGTTCGTCTTCGGCACCAGATCTCGAGCTTCCTGGCGCGAGAACGTGCCCGGGGTGCTGTCGGCGTAGCGCGCAACGAACAGACCGTAAACGAGGGTCTGTGAGTACATGTCGGCGAACTTTGCTGCGTCGATGTCCGGCACGAGGCGGTCCTTGATCATGTGCATGATCTTGGTGAGCTCCACATCGCCGTTCTTGACGAAGTCCGTGACGTCGTCGCGAAGACGCCGCGCCTTTGCGCCCATCAGGGTTGCAAGTCGCTTTCCCGATGTGATCTTCTCAGGCGGTAGGGCGACGAACTGCGCCATCTCCCGGAGCAGCGCCTCGCTCGCCTCATCATCGAAAGAAAGGCCGTCTGGCGTGCGTGTGCCGATGACGATCGTCTTGTACTTCTCGCCATTCTTGAAGAACCGGAAGTCGAGGTAGCTCGTCAGGTAAAGGTTCGCGTAGCCGCGATAACGCTCCATCTGTTCTGATCCCTCGACGCTGTCGAGGTTGACGTCGATGTCCTTCGCCTCGGCGTACCCCCGGACGATCGCGGAGTTGTCCTTCTGCAAGAAAACGAAGTCAGGGTTCCCGTGATCGGACTTCTTGGGGTCGTTGATCGCGATGATGTTGTCGAATGCTTCCATGAGCGTCTTCAGCGCGGGGCGATAAGCGTGCTCCTTGGCGTGCCCGGTCGCGTGTTGACTGCGAAGCTCATCGCGGTATGAGGCTAGGGCGGCGCGAAGTGCGTTGTTCATGTTGAGGGTCAGCCTACCCACGGGTCAGGACATCCGACCGAGAAGGGATCCCGCGTACCGGGTGTGCTTCTGAGCTATCTCGTTAGGATCGCGCGCGTGCTTACCCCGGGGTCGAGGTCCAGCCGGCGCAGGAGTTGGGCGTTGAGGGCGACGACGAGGGTGGACAGGGACATAAGGATCGCGCCGACTGCCATCGGCAGCACGAATCCGATGGGGGCGAGGATGCCGGCGGCGAGCGGTACAGAGATCAGGTTGTAGCCTGCGGCCCACCAGAGGTTCTGCTTCATCTTGCGGTAGCTGGCGCGGGACAGTTCGATCACGGACAGCACGGAGCGCGGGTCGGAGCTGGCGAGGATCACGCCGGCTGAGGCGATCGCGACGTCCGTGCCGGCACCGATAGCGATGCCGACGTCGGCGGTTGCGAGGGCGGGGGCGTCGTTGACGCCGTCGCCGATCATGGCGACTTTCTTCCCCTCGGCCTGGAGCGCACCGATCTTGGCGGCCTTGTCTTCCGGGCGCACCCCGGCGAAGACGCGGTCGATGCCCAGGTCGGTGCTGACCGCGTGGGCAACGGCCTCGGCGTCGCCCGTGATCATTACGACCTCGACGCCGAGCTTGTGGAGCGCGTCGACGGCCTCGCGGGATTCCGGACGGATTTCGTCGGCGAGTTCGAGTCCGCCGATCACGGCGCCGTCTTGGACGACGTGCAGGATGATTGCGCCGTCTGCGCGCCAGGTTGCCGCTTCATCGACTTCCGATGCGCCGAGCTCTTCGAGCAGGCGGGGACCGCCGACACGGATCTCGTGACCGTCCAGGGTGGCGGTCACGCCGACCGCCGGGGAGGAGGTGAATCCGGTGACGTTCTCGATCTGGAGGCCACGGTGTTGCGCGGCACGGACGATGGCTTTGGCGAGTGGGTGCTCGCTGTCGGCTTCTGCCGCGGCGGCGATCGCGAGCACCGTGTCGGCGTCGTGACCGCCGGTGGGGGCGATGGCGGTGACGACGGGTTCACCCTTGGTGAGGGTTCCGGTCTTGTCGAACAGGACGGCGTCGATGGTGCGCATCTGTTCGAGCGCGAGACGGTCTTTGATCAGCACCCCGCCGCGGGCGGCGCGTTCGGTCGCGATGGACACCACGAGCGGGATCGCCAGTCCGAGCGCGTGCGGGCAGGCGATGACGAGGACGGTGATGGTGCGGATGACGGCGTCGTCCGGGCTGCCCACGAGGGTCCAGACGACGGCGGTGACCGCGGCGGCGCCGAGGGCGAACCAGAACAGCCAGCCGGCGGCGCGGTCGGCGATGCGCTGGGCGCGGGAGGTGGAGTTCTGCGCGTCGGTGACGAGTCGTTGGATGCCGGCGAGGGTGGTCTGGTCTCCGGTCGCGGTGACCTGGACGCGCAGGCCGGAGTCGGTCGCGACGGTCCCCGCGGTGACGGTGTCGCCGGTGCTGCGGGAGACGGGGCGTGATTCGCCGGTGACCATGGACTCGTCCATGTCCGCCCGCCCGTCGACGATCCGGCCGTCGGCGGGGACGCTGCCGCCGGGACGGACCACGACCACATCGCCGACACGGAGGTCTGCGGGGGAAACCGTCACGATCTGGTCGCCGTCGACGCGCTCGGCCTCGTCAGGCAGAAGCGCGGCGAGTGAATCCAGGGCTGATGTGGTCTGGGCGAGGGAGCGCATCTCGATCCAGTGGCCGAGGAGCATGATCACGATCAGCAGCGCGAGCTCCCACCAGAACTCGAGTTCATGGTGCAGCAGGCCCAGACTGGCGCCCCAGGATGCGAGAAACGCGACGGTGATCGCCGCGCCGACGAGCAGCATCATCCCGGGTGTGCGTGCGCGCAGTTCGCTGACCGCGCCGGACAGGAACGGCCAGCCGCCCCAGAAGTACATGACCGTACCGACCAGCGGGGCGATCAGGTTGATGCCGGGGGCGTCGGGCAGCGAGTACCCGAAGAGCATGGCGAACATGCTCGAGAACGCGACCACCGGCACCGCGAGGATCAGGTTGATCCAGAACAACTGCCGGAACCGTGCCACATGATCGGCCCCGTGCCCGGCATGCCCACCGGGGTGATCATGCTCGCCGTGAGGGTCGTGCCCGGCCGGGTGGTCCATGCCGTTCACGTGGTGGCCACCGTGCTCAGCGGCGTGAGAGCCGACCGGCGCCTCGCGTGTTCCCCGTGATGGGTCGTGGTGGTGTGCGTGCGGATCGGTCATGACGAGCCTCCTCGCTGGTCTGTGGTCGGATGATTCCGGCGTCAGGCGGGGTGCCCTTCCTCGGATTGCCGACATGTCATTCATCAACCGGGATACCCCCCTCGGGTATTCCGACGGGTCTCGCGTTCGACAGGGCGAGACCCTCGGAATGATTCCTCAGTTCTGGGTGAGCAGGTTCTCCATCGTGGCGATCTCGGTAGTCTGCGTGTCCAGGATCGCTTGCGCGAGCGCGATCACCTCCTCGTTTGCTCCCTGGTCGAGTTCGGTCTGCGCCATCTCGATCGCGCCCTCGTGGTGCACGATCATCTGCTCCAGGAACAACCGCGCCGCCTCCGCGCCGTCGGCGGCTTCCAGTGCCGCCATGTCGCCATCGGACATCATTCCGTCACCGTGCCCCATCCCGCTCATGTCGCCGCTGGAGCTCATTCCCCAATTGGTGAGCCAGGACTGCATGAGCTCGATCTCGGGGGCCTGCGCGTCCTTGATCTGCTGCGCCAGGGCCTGCACCTGATCGTCGATGCCGTCCTTGCCGAGGATCGTGTCGCTCATCTCCACCGCCTGCTCGTGGTGGGGGATCATCATGATCACGAACATCTCGTCCGCCGCGTTGACCTGGGCAGACGGCGACGTGGGCGACATCATCCCGCCCTGGCCCATCCCCGGCATCGATCCGCCGCCGACATAGGCGCACCCTGCCAGCGACACCGCCACCGCGAGCGGCACGACGGTCAATACCGTCCATCGGAACTTCTTCACAACCATTGGTCCTTCTCCATCGATCGGTGAACTTCGCCCGCGTGCGGGCATGACTCAGCCCCGGCCACGAGGGCCGGGACGGTCGGTTCACGTTCGACTGATGGACAGGTCCAGCAGCGACGGCGGACGGGGCAGTACCGACAACAGCACCCCGACCACACGCGCCGGCGGGCTCGGCCCGCGGCTTCGGCCGCGGATGACCCCGGGGCCGGAGCGCGCCGCCCACAGCACCACCGCCAGCAGACCGAGCACGCACGCCGCCATCAACGCGTCATGCGCCGCACCGGGCGCGCAGTCCGCACAGGCGGTCTCGGCGACGACACCGGTGTCCGACGAGGGGCCGTGGCCGTGTTCGGCGCCGATGCTCGAAACGGCCGTCATCGGCGCTTCGGGGTGCCCGGTCATGAGCGTGTGCATGCCCAGCAGCCCCACCATCACCAGCGCCGCGAGCAACACCGACAGCATCCACCGCCACAGCATCGGCGGATGCAGACGAGTTCGCGTCGTGTCCAGGGCCACAGATCTCCTTGGTTCGCAGAGTACCCCACCGGGGTATTCACCCCCACCCCGCCGCCAGCTGGTTTTTCCTGTCAGAAGGCTGGGTGGGGGCACGCGATCGTCGTGACATCCTGAGGGAGTCATGACCTCGTCCGCGATCACCAGCTCTCGCCGCTACGCGCGGTGGCGCAGCATGTGCGCGGTCATCGGGCTGGTCCTCGTTGCTCTCCTCGCCCTGCATGTTTCTCCCGCGACGGCCGCGGATGCCGCGCCCGCGATGTCGACGCAGAGCGAGAGCACCCACTCCCCGGATCTCTCGGACTGCGCGGGGTGCGCGGTGTGCCCGGATGGAAACGGCAGCCCGCACGCCGCGATGGGCGTGCACTGCGGGATGACGTTGCAGCCACCCACCGTGCATGCGGGCGTGGTGCCGACGCGAGCCTGGTTCCGCGCGCTGTCTCCCGGCGCACGACAGCCGTCGCCCGCCGAAGGAGCAGCTGCGCCGCGCTCCCTCACGCTCTGGGAGCTTTCAGTCAGTCGAACGTGAGTGCGGCCCGCCGGGACTGTTCGCCGGCAACCGCATCGCCCGTCCCCGGGCGCCCACACAACCTTCGACGAAAGTGAACCCTGCCATGCCTCGCGCATCGAAAACCAACCTCGGCGTGATCCTCGCGACCACCCTGCTCCTCGTCACCGGCTGCGCAGCCGCCACCCCCGACAGTACGACCACCGATCCACTCGCCGCCGCCGGTTTCCCCGACCAGACCATCCACCAGGTCATCGACGAGCTCGAAGCGACACCGGTCGACGACCGACGCGACGACCTGATCGCATCCGTGCGCCCGAACGCCGTGCTGTTCACCGTCGACGGTGGGCCCGAGACCTCCGTCCCACTCGAGGACGAGTTCTACCTCTCCGTCGCGCCGTACCGGAACACCACGCACGACTGCTACTTCCACAGTCTGACCACCTGCGTCGGAGAGCTCGGCGACGAGCCCCTCCACCTCACGGTCGTCGGCGACGATGGCGAGGTGCTGCTCGACGAAGAACGCACGACGAACAGCAACGGCTTCGTCGGACTGTGGCTTCCCCGCGACATCGACGCCACACTCACTATCACGCACGAGAACGGCTCGATCACCACCCCCATCTCCACTGGCGCGGATGACCCCACCTGCCTCACCGATCTGCCTCTCACGTAGAGGGCCCGAGGAAGCGACCCCGCCTCTCGGGCCGCCCGCTACGTGGCGGCGGCGCGGGAGACGTCACGCCGATCGTCGTCGCTGCGCGAATGAACGGCGCCTCCCCTCGCCCGCACGATCACGCCACGCCCGCAACACCCCCTGACTGCGCATCGCCCGGATACGGATCCGACCGGGGTCCGCCGCCGACCTCCGGGATCAAGCTCGATGGCATGAATGGAATACAGATTGGCTATGCCAGAGTCTCGACCGCTGATCAGGACCTCACTTCGCAGCGGGACGGGCTATTGCGGCTCGGGGTTCTCGATTCGAACATCTATGTCGATCACGGGCTGACCGGCACCAACCGCGCCAGGCCAGGGCTCCGCGAAGCGCTCGCCGCAGTCCGAGAAGGCGACACCCTCGTAGTCACAAAGCTCGACCGGCTCGCCAGGTCCGTGAAGGATGCGCGCGACATCGCCGACGAGCTGACGACGAAAGGCGTCGCGCTCAGTCTTGGCGGCAGCAGGTACGACCCCACCGACCCAGTGGGGCGGTTGCTGTTCAATGTGCTCGCGATGGTTGCCGAGTTCGAACGCGACCTAATCAGCATGCGCACGAAGGAGGGGATGGCGGTCGCCCGCGCGAAAGGTCACCTAAAGGGTAAGCAGCCGAAGATGTCGACAACGCAGCGAAAGCTGATGTTCGACGTCCAGGACCGCGGCGAGTACACCCAAACCGAGATCGCCGAGCTGTTCAGTGTCTCTCGGGCCACCGTCTACCGCGAACTACAGCGTCGCCGGGCAGCGTTCCGTGCCGCGAGCGACGCGCACATCTTCTGAGCCCAGGCCGCAGCCCCTACCGGCGATGGCCTTGGGTCGCCGCCGGCGGGGGCGCGTACTGACAGTGCCCGCGGAGGGATCGTGTGGCGGCAGCGGGTCTGGCGATGCGACGACGAGGGCTGTCTGCGGAAGACGTTCAAGGAGCAGCTGCCGTCGCTGGTTGCCCGGCGCGGGTCGATCACGACGCGCGCTATCGGCTGGGCGATCGGGCAGCTGCGTCGCGAGCACGCCACGATCGCGGGCCTGGCCCGGCAGCTCGGGACGTCGTGGAAGACGGTGTGGCGGGCCGTCGAACCCGAACTCGTCAAGCTGGCCGTCGATGAGACCCGGTTCGAGAACGTCACCACGCTCGGCGTCGACGAGCACATCTGGCACCACGTCGACCCCCGCAAGCGCGGCCCGAAGGAGTTGACCGGGATGGTCGACCTCACCCGCGACGAGCACGGAAAGACGCGGGCCCGGCTGCTGGATCTCGTCCCGGGCCGATCGGGGAAGGCGTATGCCTCCTGGCTCGGTGATCGTGGCGACGCGTTCCGGAAGAACGTGCGAGTGGCAGCTCTCGATCCGTTCGCGGGTTACAAGACTGCGATCGACGACAAGCTGCAGGACGCCACCGCGGTGCTCGACGCGTTCCACGCCGTCAAGCTCGGCACCGCCGCCGTTGACGAGGTCCGCCGGCGCGTCCAGCAGGACACTCTCGGGCATCGCGGCCGTAAGGGCGACCCGCTCTACGGGATCCAGACCATCCTCCGCGCCGGCGCCGAGAACCTCACCGAGAAACAGCGAGCACGGCTCACCGCCGCGATCGAGGCCGACCCCGCGCACGACGAGGTGTTCGTCGCGTGGCAGTGCGCGCAGCAACTTCGCTCCGCCTACCACCAGAAGGACCTCGCCGCCGGGCGGCGGATCGCCGAGCAGGTCGTCGAGACGTTCCACACCTGCCCGATCCCCGAGATCGCCCGCCTCGGCCGCACCCTCCGCCGCTGGCGGTCAGCGTTCGTGGCCTACTTCACCACCGGCCGCGCGAACAACGGCGGCACCGAGGCGGTGAACGGGATCATCGAGCTCCACCGCCGCCTCGCCCGCGGCTACCGCAACCGCCACAACTACCGACTCCGCATGCTCCTCGCCGCCGGCGGACTCACCCCATGACCCCCACCGGATGTCCGAAGAGCCAGTTATGCGCTCGATCTCGTAACGGGGAGATCGATCATCTTCCTTCTTCGCTCGATCGTCAGCGGACTCGTTCTCCTTCGACCTACTGGCGCAGACGTTCGGTCTGGGGGTCGGGCTCGGCAGTAGTCGCCCGTCCAGCTTCTTCGCCATGCTCGTGTCGAATGTCGGAATACTGGGCACCGTTCTCTTCGCGTCGATTGTCGCCTGGGCGCTCCGAGCCGCGTGGAGGAAGCGATCGGAATTCGAACCGGCCATGTGGGCGCTCATCGCGATCCTCACCGCAAAAGTCGTGGGGGAACCCAATATGTCCCATCCGGTCATGCGGCTTACACTCGCCGTCTGCGCATCCGCTTTGGTCGTGTCGGAGGCGGAGAAGCCATCCCCCGGTGGGGTCGGGAATGAAAGAGTCACCCCCGACCCCACGTCAAACAGTCGTCGACCGATCATGCGGAGATAGCCGAGTACGACTTCCATGTGCCGGGCGTTCCACTCGCCGTGCAGACCCAGCCGGCGCTACCACTGGCGGAAGGCGCGCCGTGCTCGACCCTCTGGCCGCGCGCCCACGCACCCTGTGACGGTGCCCCCGCGGAAAGCAGCGGCGCGGTGAAGTCGAACTCCGGTCGCTGATCCGTGAACGGAGCGGCGAACAGCCAGACTCCCTCGATCTCGACGTTCAGGTCGGACTTGATGCCGTTGTAGTTGAACCAGATCGTGAGCGTCGGCGAGGCACCGAACGAGTCACCGGACTCGTACCTCGCGACCGAGTGCACCCACCGGAGCGCACCAGTCTGATAGTCGCGGGCGCTGTGGAGCTCGTTGATGCTCTGCCGCCGGGCCGTGAGCCCACCGATGGTCCACGCGAACCCGTTCGCCGGCGCGTCTGCTTTCACCAGCATGAGCAGGTGGGCGATGCCGCCCTTGACGAGGTTCACCCGACTGTCGAGCGGGGCCGTGATCCGCCCGTAAGCGTCGGTGGTTTCGGTGACCTTGAACCTCGAAGGGGCGACCCGGCCCGTCGCTTCCACGCTCGACACGAGACCGACGGGGGTCCACAGCGGCGACAGTGCCCCGTCCGGTCCCGCGACGTTCCATCCACGAAGGAGGCTCAGCATCGGTGCCTCTGCGGGGAACTTCGACGGGCTTCGCTGCATCACCACCGGTGGCGCGAACGCGGTCACTCCTCGCGCGAGTGTCGGGACCCGGTTCGGGTTCGCGATGTTCGTGCCGGGGGCCTCCGTGCCCGCGCAGCCGGCCGACTCGCCGTCGGCGGGCGAGGTCACGGACCCCGTTTCCGGAACGGAGCAGCCGCCGGCATCCGACGCGCCCCCGCAGACCGCGAGACGGACTCCGCGCCCGCACCGCAGGAGGGTTCGTCGGCACGTGTCGACGCCGACACCTCGGACCTTGCGGGTACCGACGGTTCGGGCGCTGAGACTGCGGGGCGCCCGGGCTGCCCTGCACCATCCCGCGGGTCTCCTGCTCCATCTGCTCGTCGAGCCGCGGCCCGTGCTTCGTGTTGCCCCGCTGCGCGTCGCTCATGGTCGCGTCCTTCCGTCCTTGAGGCGCACCGTAGGCCCGCCGGACCGGATCGCGCGATCGGGTTGACGTAGCGCAGGCGCGTGGCAGCCCCGCGGAAGGGAAGCGCGCGGGTCAGGCGATCACGTCGGCGAGCTCGCGCTGACGGCGACGGGCCCGTGCGCTGATGTCGGCAGCATCCACCGTCGTCACGCGGCCATCGGAGACGACCTGCGCGCCCTCGACATAGACCTCCACGACGTCGCGCCCGCTGGCGCACTCGTACAGGAACGACTCCTCCGAGTCGTAGCCGGCAGCATCCGGGCTGTCCATCGAGATCACGACGAGGTCCGCGCGCTTGCCGGTCTCGAGCGACCCGATCACCGCGCCCAGGCCCATGGCCTGCGCCCCGCCGCGCACCGCCATCTCGAGCGGCTCCGCGGGATCGATCTCGTTGCGGTTGTGCCGGTGCACGCCCTCGACGAGCTGCTGACCGACCCGCGCGATCATCGCGACGCGGAACAGATCGAGGGTGCCGAGCGACGCCACGCCGTCGGTGCCCAGGCCGATGTCGACGCCGCGCCGCCACATCCGTACCGCCGGAGCCGGGCCGATGCCGAAGTTGCCCTTCGCGCAATGCGCCGCCGAGACGCCCGCGCGCGCGAACGCCGTGATGTCCTCGTCGCCGACGAGGACCGAGTGGGCACCGTGGAGCGCGGGCGTGAAGACCCCGATGGATTCCAGGTACTCCACCGGTCGGTGGCCGAAATTCTCCAGCGCGTAGTCGATCTCGTACGTGCCCTCGACGAGGTGCGTGTGCACCTTGACGCCCCGCTCGCGTGCCTCGCGATGCACGTCGACGACGAGCGGCGTCGAGCACGCGATGATCTGCCGCAGCGACATCCCACCCGTCACCCGGATCGATCCGTCCGCCGCCGACGGCAGCGCCTCGACGACATCGATGTTCTGCTGCAGCGACCGCTCGGTCGTCTGTTGCATCGAACCCGGGATGCGCCCGCCGCCGTCCATCGTGCTCACCGACACGGATCCACGGATGCCGGTGCGCCAGGCGGCGCGCGCCATCGCCTCCGGATGCGGGCCACCGGCCTCGAAGAACGTCGTCGTCCCGGTTGCGAGCATCGCGGAGTACGCCAGCAGCCCCGACAGCTCGACGTCGTCTTCGCTGAGAGCCGCCTCGAACGGCACCAGGTACTCCCGCCAGGTCGGCACCCGCAGCGCCCGCGATCGGCGCAGGGTCGAGATGAGTCCCCGCATCATGGTCTGCGCCGTGTGCAGGTGCGCGTCGACCAGGCCCGGCATGACGATGCGCCCCTGCAGATCGCGGCGTGCGGCGGGTGAGAACCGGGCGCGCAGGTCGGCGGTGTCGCCGATCGCGACGATGGCTCCGTCATGCACGGCGATCGCTCCGTCGCGGTGGACGGTGCGGTCGTCGTCGAAGGTCACGACGAACGCGTGCTCGAGGAGCAGATCGATGGAACGGGGCGTGGACATGGGACTCCTGAGGTTTGGGAGGACGGGGGAGGATCAGGCGGCGATGCCGAGCCGGGCGGTCACGACCCGATCGAGCCAGCCGATGGCGGCGTAGGCGACCAGGGCGACGACGACCAGCAGCACGCCCGCCGCCCACAGCGCGAAGTAGTCCGCGCTGATGGATGACTGGGTCAGCAACTGGCCGAGGCCCTTGCCGGTGGCCAGCCACTCGGCCAGCGTCGCACCGCTGATCGCCGCGGGTACGGCGATGCGCGCCGAGGCGGTGATCGAGGGGAGTGCGTACGGGATGCGCACCAGCACGGCGGCCCGTGACGACGAGCCACCCGACGCGCGGATGACATCCAGCGCACCGTCGGGCGCCGAGCGCAGTCCGGCCGACACCGTGACGAGCGTCGGGAAGAACGTCACGAGGGTGACCAGCACCGTCACGCCCAGCAGGCCCCGCCCGAACACCACCATGAGCAGCGGCGTGAGGGCGAGCAGCGGAATGGAGCGAAGCACGATGGCGAAGGGCATGAGCGTGCGCCCGAGCGCCGGGAGGGCGGCGAACAGCACGGCCGCAGCGACCGCCAGGACGGTGCCCACGGCGAACCCGACGACGGCATCGAGGAGCGTTTGTCCCAGTCCGCCGCCGAACGCGCCCCAGAACGCCGACGCCGGCTCACCGGTGAGCGGATTGCCTGCGACGAGGAATTCCACGATCTCGCCCGGCGTCTTGGTGAAGAACGCCGGCAGATCGAACACCGACCGCAGCGCCTGCCAGAACCCGACGAGAAGCACGAGCGACACTGCCGCCGCGATGAGGGCCTGCCACCGCGGCAGGCGGGACGTCTCGGAACCGGCCACGCCCGTGCCGACTCCGGCGCCGCGGCCGGCCCACGGCAGCAGGACGCGCGCCAGGAGTGCGATGACGCCGTAGCCGAGCGCCGCGATCGCGCCGATGAACACCGCGACCGCCCAGGTGCGGTCGGTGAGGAACGCCTGCTGCGAGTTCACGATGATCGCCCCGAGCCCCTTGTCGGCCCCGAAGAACTCGCTGATCACCGCTCCGAGCACCGCCGCCGGCACGGCGATCTGCAGTCCGGCGACGAGCTGGGGGACGGCGCTCGCCGCGCGAACGAAGCGCAGCCGGGCGAGGTTGCGTCCGCCGCTGGCGGTCACCACATCCAGCGCCGCGGAATCCGTGGACCGCAGTCCCAGCAGCAGGCCGACCAGCAGCGGGAAGTACACCTGCAGGGCCGTGATCACGATGCGGGAGGTGTCGGGCGCGAGCGCGACGATCAGGATCGGCGCGATCGCGACGAAGGGGATGGCGTGGATCACGATCGCGACCCGCATCACGACCGGTTCGCTCACCGGAATCAGCAGACACAGCGCGGCGAGCGGCACCATGACCGCGACCGCGGCGAGCAGACCGCTGCCGGCCATCTGCAGCGTGACCGACGCTCCCCGCAGGAGGAGGTCGGCATCGGCGATCAGCTGGGCGACGAGCGTCGTCGGGTACGGCACGATCCCCGACGAGGAGAACGCGAACGCCACGGCGCACCAGACGGCCAGGATGACGAGCACCACCGCGGTGCCGAGCGCGAGGCTGCGCAGCGTGCCGCCGGTCGCGCCCCCGCCGCGCCGGACGCGGGGGAGGGCGACGCTCACGCGGCCGCTCCCGACCGCGCGGCGAACAGGAGATCCGACAGGCGGTCGCGCAGGGAGTGGAACTCCGGGCTCCGCTGCTGCGCCGCCGATCGCGGCCGGTCCAGGTCGATCGGCACCTCTTCGACGATGCGACCGGGCCGGGCGGCCATCACGAACACGCGGTCCGAGAGCATGACCGCCTCGTCCAGCGAGTGGGTGACCAGCAGTGTGGTGGTCGGGCGCTCGGTCCAGATGCGCTGCAGTTCCAGGTTCATGCTCTGCCGCGTCATGTCGTCGAGCGCGCCGAACGGTTCGTCGAGCAGGAGCACCTTGGGTTCGAGCACGAGCGATCGCGCGATCGCCACCCGCTGCCGCATCCCGCCCGACAGCTGCGAGGGTCGAGCGTGCTCGAAGCCACCCAGTCCCGTCAGCGCGATGAGGTCGGCGATCGCCTTCTTGTCCGTGCGCCGTCCGGCCACCTGCAGCGGCAGGGCGATGTTCGCCTCCACCGACCGCCAGGGCAGGAGAGCGGAGTCCTGGAAGGCGACGCCGATCTCGTGCTGCGCCTGCACGCGCTCGGGTGGGACGCCGAGCACGCTCAGCGAGCCGCCGGTCGGGGACTCGAGTCCGGCGAACATGCGCAGCAGCGTCGACTTGCCGCATCCGGACGGCCCGATCAGCGCCGTGAAGGAGCCGGCC
Source organism: Microbacterium sp. (assembly GCF_017305435.1). Lineage (GTDB taxonomy): Bacteria > Actinomycetota > Actinomycetes > Actinomycetales > Microbacteriaceae > Microbacterium. The sequence goes on from NZ_JAFKIP010000003.1 coordinate 82,814, forward strand.
GCCGTGCTGAGCGAGACGTCACGGAGCGCCTCGACCGTGCCCGTGCGCGTGCGGAACTGCTTTCCGACGTGCGCGGCGTTCAGGCCGGTGGTCACTCGAACGCCTCGTCCTCGACCGACAGGTCGAACAGCTCGGACGTGTCCGCGTCGATGCCCACGGTGTCGAAGAACGTCTGGAGCCGCGCGAGTCCCGCCTCGTCGACATACAGCAGGCCGTGCTCGCCGATGTTCTCTTCCGAGAGCTCCGCCCAGATCTTCGCTCCCGCGATCTGCGCGTCGAGGTCCAGACCGAGGTCGGCGCCGTACGTGTCGTACACGATCTGGCCGGCGGCCTCGGGGTCGGCGGCCGCGTCTTCGGCGCCGTGACGCACGGCCCGCAGCATCGAGGTGATCAGCGAGCGCTCCTCATCGTCCTGCAGCGACGACGCGCGCGACACGAAGACGCCGCTCCAGCGGTCGTAGCCGTAGTCGGCCAGCGGGATGCTGACCACGTCGAGACCCTGCTGCTCGAGCGCGACGGGCTGGTTGGCGAGGGTGCCGGTGATCGCATCGACCTCACCCGAGGCGAGCGCTGCCGGGTCGGAGCCGACCATCACCCGCTCGATCTGGTCCGGGTCGACGCCCACGAGCCGGAAGAAGGGGTCGTACACCGGCTGGTCGGTCTGCGACATGCCGAGCGTGTGGCCCACGAGGTCGCTCGGCTCGGTGATCCCGGAGTCCGCGAGCGTGACGATCGCCGAGGAGGTCGTCTGGTAGGTCGCTGCGAGACCGACCAGGCCCGATCCCGCGGCCGCGGACCGTGCGAGAGCCTCCGCCGACAGCACGCCCATGAGGGCGTTGCCGCCCGCGACCTGCGCATCGGCCGTCACGTCGGGGCCGCCGGGCAGCAGGGTGATGTCGATGCCCTCGTCGGCGAAGTAGCCCTTCTCGGCGGCGACGATGGTGGCCATGTTCTCGACGTTGGGCGTCCAGCCCAGCTGGATCGAGACGGGCGTGAGGGTCTGCGCGGAGCCGTCGTCGGTGGTGGTCCCGCCGGCGCAACCGGCGAGGGCGACGCCGGCGACGGCGAGCAGGGCGCCGGCCGCGAGAGCCGTGCGGCGGGCGGGGCGGATGAAGGGGACAGGCATGGTTCCTCCGATGGTGTGGGTGCGGTGTCGGGTGGAGCGGATGGGGGTCTGTGGCCGGCCTCGGGGGATCCGGAGGCCGGAGCGGTCACACAGTGAGCGCCGTTCGGAGCGCGTCGGCGTGGAACGCGTCGATCAGTCGCACCGGTGCGCGGTCCGAGGTGGCATCGCGCTCGTCGACCACAGTGACGCCGTGGGCGAGCCCGCCGTCGTGGACGACGCGCACACGGTGTTCGCGCGCGGATGCGATGCACCCGGGCGCCAGGGCGGCGGCCATCGCGAGGGGGTCGGGGCGGCCGAAGTCCGTGTTCGCCGCGTACTCGGGATCGTTCGAGATACGGTGCTCGTGCAGCGCGCGCAGGGTGCGCGCGGGCGCACTGCCGCCCGCCCAGAATCCCTCGAGCTCGGCCCGTGAGAAGCGGTGCGCCAGCGACGCATCCCAGGTCAGCAGGGTGACGTGACGCATCCGCGCGAACACGACCTCGGCGGCGACCGGATCGGCGAAGATGTTGAACTCCGCGTTGAGCGAGGCGTTCCCGTGCTGCGCGGGACTGCCGCCCATGATCGTGAGGTCGGCGACCAGGTCGGGAAGCCCGGGCTCGAGCGCGATGGCCAGGGCGAGGTTCGTGAGCGGACCGAGAGCGATGATCCGCAGGGTGCCCGGATGCTGTCGGGCGAGCTTCGCGATGGCGACCGCCGCGTGCTCGGAGTGCGGCCGGCGCGTCGCGCGTTCGCGCGGGAATCCCGCGAGCCCGTCGTCACCGTGGATGTGCGCGGCGTCGACCGGAGCGCCCGAGAGCGGGAGCGCGGCTCCGGCGTACAGCGCCACCTCGGGAGCCCACTGCTCGAGCAGCCAGGCCGCGTTCTCGGTGACGGCCCCGAGGCCGACGTTGCCCGCGACGGTGGTGATGACCAGCTGCTCGGGCGGCAGCATCCGGCACGCCATCGCCAGGGCATGGGCGTCGTCGAGGCCGGGGTCGGTGTCGATGATGTACACGGGACTCCTGCGGGTCGGTCATGAGACGATGGCAAACGCCAAATCGATTTGGCATCAACCTACGCCGCCGCTGCGCGACCGACCGCCGCGGAAACGAGACTGTTACACGGCGGGAATCCGACCGTCACGTGGCGCGGGCGTCGGCGGCCGGGGCTGATTAGCATGAGCGAGGGAGGGCGCCGGGATGAGCACATCGGCACGCGGCTCGGTCAGGATCGCCGACGTCGCGCGCGAAGCGGGCGTCTCGCGCACCACCGTCTCGCACGCGCTGACCGGCAAGGGTCGTGTCGACCCCGCAACCCGCGCGCGGGTCTCGGCTGCCGCCGAGAGGTTGGGCTATCGTCCGAACGTCCGCGCGCAGCGGCTGCGCGGTGGGCGCTCCAAGACGGTCGCCATCCTGTCGGCCCTGCCGCCGTCGATCGTCGGCGAGAACTCCGAGATGGGATTCCTCATCGACCTCGCCGTCCCCGCCGCGCGGGCATGCCTCGCGCACGGGTACGCCATGCTGCTCGTGCCCCCGGGCGCCCCGCGCGAGCACCTCGATGGACTGGACATCGACGGCGCCATCGTGCTCGACCCGCGCGAGGACGACCCGAACTGGGCGGCGCTGTCGGCGCGGGGGATCACCGTGGTGACGATCGGAGAAGCCCGCGGCGTCGTTCCCGACGGCGTGCTCGAGCGCGGGCTCGCCGGTGCCGAGACGATGATCGACCACCTCGTTGCCGAGGGCGCCCGACGTATCGGCGTCATCGTCTCCGAGGAGCAGCACGCCCTGTCGGCCCTTCTGCCCGACGCCTTCGCGGCGTGGGGATGGCGTCGCGGCGACGCCGAGATCGTCCTCGCGCGGGCGCGAGCCTCGGACGGGACGGATGCGGGAGCCCGCGTCACCGCTGAGTTGCTCGCCCGCGAGCCCGGCCTGGACGCCGTGTACGCCCCGCTCGACGCGTTCGCCGTGGGGGCGATGCAGGCGGTGACGGCCTCCGGGCGCCGCGTGCCGGACGACGTGCGCATCGCCACCAACTACGACGGGCCCCGTGCCGCCGCGTGCAGCCCACAGCTGACGACCCTCGACCTCGACCTGCCGGAGATGGGCCGGATCGCCGTGGCGATGCTGGTCGCGCTGCTGGACGACGCGCCGGTGCCCCGCCGTACGGCGCCCGCACCCCGGGTCATCGTGCGCGGATCCACCCGCGCCGGTGCATCGTCGGGCCCGGTGGTCTCCCTGGGTTAGTTCGGCGCGCGCTCGGGCGGATGGGGTGGGGTGCCCGCGGGTAGTACGGCGCCCTCCCGCGGATGGTCCGGTGCCCTCCCGCGGAGGGCCCAGCGCCCTTCTAGGGCGCGCGCCCGGGTCAGGCGTGCGCTGGGGACTGCTGCAGGGATAGGTGACATCTTGACCTGCCCCACGAAAAGGGTTCCAGTTTCGGTGGGTAACTGGTGGCCTGATCCGGGAGGCTCATCCTCATGCCTCGTCCCTATCCGCGGGAGTTTTGTGCTCGCGCTGTCGCGCTCGTGCGTGCCGGCAAGCAGGCCAAGCAGACCGCCGTCGAACTCGGGATTCACCCTGTCACGCTCTCGAACTGGATCCGCCAGGACGATATCGATAACGGTCGCCGTCCGGGTGTCCCGTCGTCCGAATCGGCGGAGCTGCGAGCTGCGAGACGCCGCATTCGAGAGCTCGAGATGGAGTTGCTGATCGTCCGGCAGGCGGCGAAGCTTCTCGACGAGGAGCGTCCCCGCCCAAAAGACTCTTCCCGGTGATCGACCGCCTCGCCGACGCCGGGATCCCGATCGACCGTTGCTGCCGCGTCCTCGGGGTCGCGGGGCAGCACTACTACCGTGTCAAACGGAAGCCGCTGACCCAGTCCGAGCTGCGCCGGCAATGGCTGACCGGGCTGATCCGGGAAGTGCACGTCACCTCACGCGGCACATACGGATACCGCCGCGTCCACGCCGAACTGACCATGGCCATGGGTGTCACCGTCAGCGAGCGCACGGTGCACAAACTGATGCGTCTCGCCGGGATCTACGGGCTCCCCGGGCCGGTCCGCACCAAGCGACTCCGAGGAGTCGTCACCGCCGATGATCTCGTGAACCGCAAGTTCGCCCGCCCGCGTCCGAACGAACTCTGGGTCACGGACATCACGCAGCACCGTACGCGCGAAGGCTGGGTCTACTGCGCCGCGGTCCTCGACGCCTACAGTCGCCGCATCATCGGCTGGTCGATCGACTCGAAGCAGGACACCACCCTCGTCATCAACGCGCTCGACATGGCGATCCGGAATCGTCGTCCAGCACCGGGCGGGATCGTGCATGCGGATCATGGAACGCAGTTCACCTCGTGGCTCTTCGGGGAGAAGATCCGCTCCGCAGGCCTGCTGCCCTCATTCGGATCGGTCGGCGACGGGCTGGACAACGCGATGATGGAAAGCTTCTGGTCATCCATGCAGATCGAGCTGCTGAAACGGAAGAAGTGGAAGACGAGGGTCGAGCTCGCCAACGCGATCTTTGAGTACATCGAGATCTTCCACAACCGTCAGCGCCGACACTCTGCTCTCGGCTACCGCACCCCAATCGAATACGAGACACTCGAAATCAACGACATCCCCGCCGCGAGTTAGTGACCCGGACTGGAACCGAATCCGTGGGGCAGGTCAAAATGGCTCTTCGGACATCCGGCGAGCCCTACCCCCACCGGATGTCCGAAGAGCCCATTTGTGGATCCGCTACGACCGCGGAAGTCCCACCATCGCGCGCCGCGCGGATACGGATCCGCTCGCGCGACGCGCTTGGTCGGCGTAGCGTCGCGTTTGTGGATCCGTTCGACGACGCGCAGCAGCCTCGGTGCCCGGAATGCGGCACCGTGCTCGAGACTGCACGACGCGGCTACGTCTGCCGGGCATGCAACCTAGCGTTCGTCGACGCAATCGCGATCGCAGAGCGCATCGACCCTATGCGGTAGTGGCGTTTTGAGAGTTCCGACGCGACGGACTAGCCCCAGCGCCAGCCCGGAGACATCGTCTACCGACCGCTGGCCCCCGTCAACGGTTAGCGCGCGGATAGGAGCGCGCCGTTCGTTGCGATTTCGAATCAGGAGCCAGCGCGTCTCTCGAACGATTTCGCGAAGCGACTCCCGAGCGAGTATTGGGACGCTGCGGCTCGTCGCGAGGCGGACTCTTTCGGATCGGCGCCCTAAGAGATCGGCGTCCACTTCCTCAGCCACGTGTGGCTCTTTCAGGAGAAGACCTACCTGACCGATGATTTCGCGCTCACATCGGCAGACGTTCGCACCCTCGTGAGCGAGCAGGCTAACCGTCAACGGCTCCAACTGGAGCGGGCGCACGCCCTGCAGGCTATGACAGAGGAGCTCGATCGAAAGGTCCGCCGCGAGCCGATCCCGCAGGACGTCAAGCTCGCTGTGTGGCAGCGGGATCAAGGCCGGTGCATCGACTGCCATAGCCAGAAGGAGCTCGAACTCGACCACATCATTCCGCTTTCGTTGGGAGGAGCCAACACCATGCGGAACCTTCAGCTCTTGTGCGCCCCGTGCAACCGGAGAAAAGGAGCGACCCTGGGCTGAAGCAGAGGCAGCGACGCCCGTGATCGGTTCGCCGATAAACTTCAGCCAGGAGGCAGGATGCCGGTCGAGAGGTCAGCATGGCGGGCGGGCGACTCGGCCGCGTACACGCAGATGCGTGCAACAGCGAATGCCGTCGCTTCGCTGCTGCTCAGCACATCTGGACCAGCGCTCTCAGAAGCGCGCGATGTGCTTCAAGACGCACGTTCCGTCGACGGGTTCGATCGCGCTGCCGTGGATGCTGCACGGGAGCGATTTGACGAGCGCCTCACCGAACTGCGATCGGCCGATCGTGGCTGAGCTGTCACTCACCGACGAGCAGCAGCGTGACCTGCTCGAGCGCCGCATCTTGCCGGTCATCTTCGGGGACGCACACGCCTCGCCTGCTCCCACACTCACCGTGGTCACCGGTCAACCCGGCTCCGGATCACCTCGCGCAACGAGCCGAGTGCTATCTGACGCTCCCGACAGCGCAGTGATCAGTGCCGACACCCTGCAGGCGCTCCATCCGCGCTACCCCGACCTCGTTCGGTCACGCTCGCCGCGCGCACTGACGTTGCTGTCTGAACCAGCCGCGTATTGGGCTGCGCAGGCACTCACACACGCGCGTGAGACGGCTCGCTCGCTCATCGTGGAGACATCGATCAGCTCACCCTCTACGGCGCTGCGGCTGGCTGAGTCGTTCTCCCGCGGCGGCTTCGCCATCCGGGTAATCGTCGTAGCGACGCCGCGAGCGCAGAGTCTCCTCGCCGCTGCCTCGGGCCACCTCTTGGAGAGACGCGCGGGACGCACCAGCACTCCCCCAGCCCTCTCGGCGCATGACGAGTCGTGGAACGCGGTTAGGGCCCTTGTCGGCGGCCTGGAGGCCACTCCCGCGGTCGATCAGCTCAGCCTGTTCGATGACGCCGGGACGGTCTTGTTCGACGCAGCCCGGTCCGATGAACGCGCATTCGCGGGGGCAAGCCGAACGCTCATCGCGGCCCACTCGACGCCGATGACGAATGCGTCCGCGATGCGCTGGCTGTCCGAGCTCCGCGCAGCGACCGATTACGCGATCACTGATGACTCACTAGACCGGTCAACCGTTGACGTGCTCCTTGAGCTGCAGGGAATCGCCGTGGAGGAGGTGCTCCCGCGGATTGTCCTGCCGCCGGAGTCCCTCGCCCGTGCCAACGCATCGGTTGCCATTGCTGAGCGAGCTGACCGGTTGCGCCGTGCCGCCGGGCCCACGTTGGTCGACGCGGCAGCACCGTCGATCACCGCGCCCGACGTTACGATCGGCCTTTCCCGCTGAACCTCACGCGCTCAGCCGGCCAGCGCCCGAAGCGCGTCGAGCCCGAGCCAGGTGGCGCCGATGGCTGCGATGGTGATGCACGCCGCGCCGGCGAGCGCGGCGGAACACGCCCGCCGCAGGTTTGCTCGGGTGACGGCACGGACTGTCACGATCACGGAGATCAGTCCGACCACGCTCGCCGCGAGGATGATCACCTTCCCGGCATCCATCGTGAGAAATTTATCCATCATTCGGCGCACCTGGGCTGTTTCGAACGTGACTGCACTGGTGGCGTCTGCCTGGTACCCAGCCTCGAGAGCGACAGAGGCGGGCGGAGTGAAGGGGACCGTGGAATACCGGACTGAGCGCAGCGAGGGAGGATATGCCGCGAAAGCCCCTTCCGGAGCGCGTCGGCGGAGCCACGATGGCGGGCCAGGAAGACGCTCGCGCGCATCTGCTGCTCCTAACTTGTGAGATTGAGGATCGCGAGCATGAATGCCTGACGATCCGCGTCGGGATGGGTGATCACGTGCTCGACCTGCGCGCGCAGACCGCGGTTCCGGATGCGGTCGACGAGCGGGATCAGTGCGAGGCACCAGTCGATGTCTTCGGCGAGTGAGTAGCCGGGTTCGTGGTCCTCCCTGCCGGGGAAGTACGTGAAGGCGCTCAGGGCGACGCGGTAGATGACCGCCTCCGCCACGGCCCGGTCGAGCTGGATGGATTCGGTTGTGGTGTTCATCGCTGGAGTCCTGTCTGGTTGTGCTGGATGAGGTAGAGGTGGGGTGCGGCCGGGTCGCCCGTTTGGACGGGGCGTCGGTCGCGCGGGCGCAGCCGTTCGTTGACCTGGCGGCCGATGGCGTCGAGGCGGGCCTCCTCGGCCTCGCGCTGGGCACGCGGCCCCGGGTTGCGACGCTTCTCGAGGCGAGCGAGCTCGGCGTGCAGCCGTGCGAGTTCTTCGCCCTGGGTCGCGACGTGGTGTGCGGCGCGTGCCCGGCGAGAGTCCCGCTCCCACGCGGCCAGCAGTTCTATCGGCGTTGACCCCTCGGTGCGGATGCGGTTCAGCTCCGCCTCGCTCCGCGGCCGCGCGAAGAACGCATTCGCCTCTGCCAGGTTGCGTCGCCTCGTCTGCGAAGCCACGGGATGCAGGCCGGACACCGGCATCCCCAGCTCGGCTCGGTACGTCGCGCTCGGAGGCAGCGCTGCCTCGACCTCGGCAGTTCGCGCTTTCTGGGTCGCGTAGGACTCGCGGCGCTTGCGGCGCGCTGTCTCGGGGTCGGCCCAGTACTTCTGCCGCCGGGCCTCCGTGACCTCGACGCGGTTCTCCTGGTAGCGCTTGCGGTTGGCGGCGTTGATCTCGTCGCGGTGTCCCGCCTCCCAGCGTCGCCGGGCGTCGCGCCGCTGCGCACGGTAACGCTCGGGGTCGGCCTGCTTGCGCTTCTCGCGCTGCTGCTTCTGGTACGCGCGCTGCTCGTCACGGTGGGCCGCGTAGTAGGCGCGCGAGTACGCCCGGCGCGCCTCACGTCGTGCGTCTTCCTCCTCGTCGTTGAGTCGGCCGAGCTGGTCACGCAACCGAGCTATCAGCGCTTCCGCCTGTACGATGTCGCCGGCGAAGGGTTCCTCGCTCATCGCGACATCCCCGTCCCGCTGGCGTGCAGCTCAGAAATCAGATCCGGACGAAACCCCGACCAGTGGTGATCGTCATCGACCACCACGACCGGCGCCCTGACATGCCCGAGCACGCGCGTGACGTAGACGAGGTACCGCGCGTTGGCCGGGTCAGTGAGGTCGATGTCGCGATACGGGATGCCCGCGGCATCCATGCACATCCGCGTGAGCCGGCAGCCCTGACACTCTTCGCCGGTGGAGAAGAGCACCACGCCTTTCATGGCACTCGCCTCCCGCGCGGGATAGGGGCATCCGAGGTGCTCGATCGGGTGGACGCGTCGAGCCACCGCTCGATGTCAGCCACCTTGTAGATGACGGAGCGGCCCAGCTTGACGAAAGCCGGCCCTCCCCCGTGCTGCCGCCATGCGCTGAGCCTGCTCACACACAGACCGAGCTGCTCGGCAAGCTCCTGGGGCGTGAGGAACGTGTGCTCGGGATCCTCAACCTGCAACTGAAGAACACTGACCATGATTCACCTCTCTCGTGTCATGTTCGGATTGGTTAGACATGAGTGAAGCACTATCTGCTACTCTTCACAAGAGGCGAATGTGAAAGCGCCGCGCGGTTAGGCAAACTAGGGAGGTGAAGGTCGACGTGAGAACACCCGACGGTCAGGACATCACCTGGCGTGACGCCGCGCAGGCGGTCGGGTCCGCGCTGCGCATTGTCCCGACGTTCGTCGCGACACGTTTGGATGACGCCGCGGGCGTCAGGACGTCGCTGACCGCGAGCTACCTTACGGGCGAGGGTCGCTACGTCACCCGCGAGGTGACCCACACCGCGCTGCGCGACGACGTCGAGGTCAACTACCCGACGGTCGCGAAGCTCGGCACCCAGGCGATCGTGCAGGCCGCCGCGCCCCGCTGCATCTTCCTGACCTTGGATCGCGAGGACGACCCCCTCGCGACCTGGATCAGCGTCGATGCGCTCACCACAGCCAAGGGCCGCATCCTGCCCCCAGCCGTCGCGGCAGAGGTCGTCAAGCGCGGCGTGAGTGAGGCGCGATTGGATGCCATCGAGTTGCTCTACGGCACCGCCGCCCTCGCAGGGCTGCCGCCTGCGAAGCTGATCCAGGCTGAACTCGGCATCCCGCACCGCACGGCATCCGCATGGATCATCGACGCCCGCGCCGCCGGACGCCTCAAGGGCATGAACTTCCACGCCGGTCGACCGGCAGGTGGGTAGCATTCGCCCCTACACAAGCGCTCAGGGCAAGCGATACGAAGTTCGCTACAGGAAGCCGGACGGGACGCACGGCGGTAAGCGCGGCTTCGTTCGGAAGCGCGACGCAGAGCTGTGGCTTGCGGAGATCGAGACCGCCCGCGTGAAGGGCGGGTTCGTCGACCCCCAGGCTGCACGCATCAAAGTCGACGACCTCGGCAAGGTCTGGCTCGAATCCAAACGCCACTCGATGAAGCCGTCATCGTTCGCGCCCGTCGAGACCGCCTGGCGACTCCGCGTCCGACCGAAGTGGGGAGCGTGGTCGGTTGCCGACATCCTGCACAGTGACGTGCGCGCCTGGGTCACCGACCTCAGCCAAGAGGTCGGGGCAACCGTCACCATCCGCACCTACGGCGTACTCGCCAGCATCCTCGACGACGCCGTCTACGACGGGCGCATCGCCGTCAACCCGGCACGCAAAGGCGGCATCGCACTCCCCCGCAAAACGAGGAGACGCCACGGCTACCTCACCCACGCGCAAGTGCGCCGGCTCGCGGAGGCATCCGGCGAGCACCGGCTCCTTGTCCTCCTTCTCGCCTACACCGGCATCCGGTGGGGTGAGATGGCAGCCCTGCGCGTCGAGGACATCGACTTCGCCCGCGGCCGGCTGCACATCTCGCGCAACGCCGTCGAGGTCCACGGACAGTTCCACGTGGGCACACCCAAGTCGCACGACTCCCGTGCCGTACCCGTTCCACGCTTCATCCTCGACGAGCTCGCGCGCGTCGTCGCGGGCCGAGGTCGCGACGCGCTCGTCTTCCCCGCGCCCGATGGCGGCTTCATGCGCCGCACCCGAGCGAGCGACGGCTCCAAGTCGTGGTTCAAGACAGCGCTGCGCGAAGCGGCACTCCCCCTCATGACTCTGCACGATCTTCGCCACACCGCCGCGTCCCTCGCCGTCCAGTCGGGAGCCAACGTCAAGACCATCCAACGGATGCTCGGACACACCTCAGCGGCGATGACGCTCGACGTCTACTCCGACCTCTTCGACGACGACCTCGACGACGTCGCCACAGCACTCGACCGCGCGGCGCACGCGTCAGCCGCCGCCCCCACCCAGCCGCAGTTCCCGATCGGCGGCGGACTCGGACTCTAGACGAAACCCCGGCGATGTGGCTCGGCCAGTGATCGTTCCGGGGTCTTCAGGAGAGAGCTTGCGCCGTGGGCTCAGGCGGCCCACGACGCCTCCCCACTGTGGGTGCCGCACGGCCGCAGTCCGCAAGGAGACGCTCGGCGCGGACCAGGTGTGTCGTGTTCCCCGTCGCCCAGATGCCGTTTCGTCGCCCCGGTCCTGAATCCTCGCAAAGAGGGATCACAAGGGATCACTTGGGGTCACAGAACCGCGTGAAATCAAGGGTCCGAGTTCTCAAGTGCTGCACTGGATCACATCGGGTTCACCGCGATTGTTCCCGCGGATGTTCCCGCCGCGAGTTCCCCTCGTCAGGGTGATTCAGATCGAACGCGGGCCGCTCGCTGCGGGTGCGGGCGATCGACGTGAAGTTATAGCCCGGAGGTGGACACGACGTCGCACTCGAGGGAGACGCCATACCCCCAGGGTGGTTCACGGTGACCCGAGGGGCCGGACGCTGAGCACGGTTTCCCATCGACGGGTTTTCAGCGGGCGACGGGATCGCCCTCGACGATGAGTTCGGCGATGTCGCGACGAGTGGGCATCATCTCCCAGTCGCCGTCCCCACGGCAGGCGCACGCACCGACCGCTGCGGCGGTGCGCATCCGCTGAGCAAGATCACGGCCTTCGAGTCGCTCCGCGAGGTAACCGCCGACGAAGGCGTCGCCTGCTCCCACGGTGTCAGCGACCTCGACCTGGAAGGCATCCTGCTGGCACACCGTCTCGCCCTCGAGCGCGTAGGCCCCGCGTTCGCCGAGCTTGATGATGACCTCCCCGGGGCCGAAGGCGGCGATACGGGAGGCGAGGTCCGCCGTTGCGCCTGGCCCTACGGCGATTGCCGCCTCGTCGTCGCCGGCGAAGACGATATCGGCCAGCGCGAAGGCATGGAGGTACGCTGCGCGCGCAGAGTCCTCCGCCCACAGCCGCGAGCGGTGATTCACGTCGAACGCAATCGCTGCCCCAGCCGCTTTGGCGTCGCGCGCGGCGTTGAGCACGGTTCTCGCAAGCACTTCGCTGACAGCCAGGCTGATGCCGGTGAAGTGAAAGATCCTGGCGGACGACAGAGAGCCCGCCGGCACGTCTTCGGGGGTGAGGCGACTGCCGGCGTTCTCCCCTCGGTAGTAGACCACGCGAGTCCGACCGCGGGCCGGGCGATCCTTGATCATGAGGGCGGTAGGCGCATCCGGATCCACCGTCGCGACCACCTCCACGCCTTCTCCTCGAATGGCGCGCACGATCCGCCGCCCGAATGCGTCGTCACCGACCCGGCCGATCCATGTGGTCTTCGCTCCAAGGCGCGCTGCGGCAATGGCGACGTTGCTCTCTGATCCTCCGAAGCTGATTCCAGCGTCGCCGACGGTGTCGAACCCTCCGGTCCTCGTGGAGTAGACCAATGCGAGGCTCTCTCCGATGGTGACAAGCCCGCTCACCGGGGTACTCCTTCCGCGATGGCCACCGAGGCACGCACTGCCTCAGCGACAGCGCCCGCTCCACGCTCGAGCATTGCGTTCGACGTAAGCCAGCTGCCGCTGACGGCAGCCACCGCCGGGTGGGCGAGGTGCTCGGCGAGTGTGTGCTGCGTAACCCCACCCGAGGGCATGAATGCCATGTCCGCGAACACCGACCGGAACGCATCGAGGAGCCTCAACCCGCCGAGGAGGTTGGCGGGAAACAGCTTCACGAGCTGTACGCCAGCGCGACGCGCGGCAAGCACTTCTGTCGCGGTTGCAACGCCGGGAACAACGGGGACACCCCGGCGCTGCGCGACGGCGATGATGTCGTCCGCGTATGCGGGCGTAACGAGGAAGGAGGCACCCGCGTCGAGCGCGGCCTCTGCCTGCGCGGCATCGAGCACCGTCCCGGCCCCAACGATGAGATCCCCACCCGCTGCAAGGTCAGCGAGGGCTCTCATCGCATACGGGTTGCGCAGGCCGACCTCGACGATGCCCAACCCGCCACCCAGGAGCCCCTCTCGCAGCGCGAGCGTGTGATCCGCGTTCTGGGGCGTGGCCAGCGGCACGAGGCGTTGCCCGGACAGGACGCTGGAGTTCTCGGTAGTCACTGCTGCTCCTCATCGGTGCGCCCTCGGACGAAGTGCGGCATTTACGACCCTCCGTGTGTCAGGGAGAGCAGGTTCGCGAAGAGCCCCTCGCGGTCACGCCTCTTGAAGTCCTCTACCTCTTCAATCAGACGCGACAGGTGCTCATCGAGCAGGGCCTGCGCTGTTGCCCCGTCCCGCCGTCGCATCGCCTCGAGAAGGGCCCGGTGTTCATCCGGCGCGTCGTGAACGGTCCCGTGCAGTGACGTGACGACGAGAAGGAGCGGGTCGAGGGCATCGAGGGCGTCATAGAGCACGACAGTGCTCAAGGCCTCGAAAAGGGTGCTGCGGGAACACCGCACGAGGAGCTTGTGGAAGTGGTTCGCGACGTACCCCTCATACGACTCGCCGGCGACCATGCGCCGGTGGTCGCTCAGCGCCGATTCGAGGTCGGCGAAGTCTTCCTCAGTGCAACGCTCGGTGGCGAGCAGGATCACCTCCCGTTCCAGTCCCCGCCGTGCGCGGAGAAGATCGAGCAACTGGTCAACGTGCTGGATGTCCAGCGCCCCGGAGAGTCCTTCCCCGCGGCTTCTGTTGCGGATGATTTCCTCAACGAGGATGCGGCCACGTTCGGTGAGGACTCTGCCTTTCCCGCCTGCTGCGGAGGTGAGCCCGGACTCGTCCAGCTTCGTGAGCAGGCGTGAGACGGTGGGCTCGCTGATGGAGTAGCCCGCTTCCTGCAGTTCTCGCGCGACAAGCCGCGCGCCCCTCGGCTCGGCGCTTACGGCCAGTATCTCCAACACCGAGACGGTCTCCGGAGAGAAGTGTCCCTCTTCCGCGGGGGCGCGCGCGGGTCGGGCATCCGCGCGCGCGGACTCCTTAAGCGCCATCGTCGTCCGAACCAGGAAGTGCCCCGACGCGTCGCACGTCGTCTGACCAGCGAGGGTCAACAGGCGCGGTGATCGCGCCGTAGTGCTCGGGGCGCCGATGATGGGCGAAATTGAACACGTCTCGACGGTACTTCTTCACCATGTCGAGATCGATATCCGCGGTGATTACTTCGTCGTCACGCGAACTAGCGAGGGCGACGATCTCACCGCTGGGGGCCACGATAACGGAGCCGCCGATCTGCTCGACGCCCTCTTCGACGCCCCCCTTTCCCACCCCAATGACCCACAGGGAGTTCTGGTACGCGCCGGCCTGCATGGACAGGTGGTTGTGGAACTCCGTGAGGGTGTCGATCTCGGGCAGATGCGGAGTCTTGACGGGTGTGTTGTAGCCGATGCAGACGATCTCCGCTCGCGCGAGCGCAAGCATCCGGTATGTCTCCGCCCATCTGCGGTCGTTACAGATGGCGAGGCCGAGCCGTGTCCGTTTCCAATCGACCACAGGGAATCCCAGGTCCCCGACCTCGAAGTAGCGTTTTTCCAGGAGCTGATGCTCGGCGCGCTGGGGTTCCCCGAAGCCGGGGAGGTGGACCTTGCGGTATTTCAGTGCGACGTCCCCGTGCTCGTCTGCGAGCACGCTGGAGTTGAACAGACGCCCCTCATTGGTGCGCTCTGCGTAGCCCATCACGACCGCGATGCCGAGTTCGGCGGCGCGCGTGAACAGCGGGGCGACGCGCGCGAATGGCGTGTCCAGATCGTAGTAGCTCAGCAGCTCCTCGCGATCTTCGATGACCCAGTGGGGGAAGAACGGCACGCTTGCCAGTTCCGGGAAGACGAGCAGCTCGACACCGCGCGCCGATGCCTTCTCCAGGAGGGCGACCATGCGTTCGGAGACCTCGTCCGCGGTGTGCCGCCTCTCGACGGGACCCATCTGCGCGGCTCCAACAATCATGCGGCGACTCATAGCTGTGCTCTCTCTTCCACTCCTGCGGTCGCCGACCAGGCCGGCTTGGCGGTTCTGTCTCCCGTGAACGGCTGCGGCGCGACGGTGTCGGTGTTGCGGTGACCGCGCTCGACCAACCTGCGCACGCTCTCCGCACCGAACAGGTTGCCGTCGAAGACCGGGACCCCGGTCCTGCGTTCGAGGCGTTCGGCTTGGTCGCTGAATCCCGCGCAGGCGAGGACGAGGCACTGTGCCCCGCGCGCGAGGAGGTCATCGGCCACCTGGGCGAACCGTGCCGTGACTTCCGCGCTGTCGGCGTTGAGTTCGACCACCGTCCCGTCCAGGCTGCCGAAGAGCACTCGGTCAGAATCGAGTCCGTTCCGGGCGCAGTGCGCGGCGACTCGGGGCACCACTCGCGTGTCCACGACGATGACGCCGACGCGTTCTACGGCCTCCTTAGCCGCTAGGAGGGCGCTGGCTCCAATGCCGACGACTGGCTGCGGCACCAGTTCTCGGCAGGCTTCCAGGCCGGGGTCGTCGAAGCAGGCGATGACGAAGCCGTCGTACTTGTCCTTCGCGTTCCAGACCGTGTCGATGACCGCGCTCGCCGCGATGATGTTGTCTGTCTCACTTTCGACGGAGAGCGGCCCCCATGGGACGTTCCGCACGTCGATAGACACCGCCTCATCGAATTCTGCGAGGGCGGCTTCGATCGTCCGCGTCATCTCGGGTGAGGTGTTGGGGTTGACGACAAGGATGTTCATGGGTTCTCTCACCTTGTGGCGCTGAATCCGGCTAGGTCGATATCGGGTCTGCCCTCGACCATGGCCTCGGCGAGCAGGCGGCCCGAGACCGGCCCGAGCGTCACTCCCCACATCCCGTGGCCTCCGTTGACGTAGATGTTCTTCGTTCGGGTCTGTCCGACGATGGGCATGCCATCACTGGAGATGGGTCGACCCCCGTGCCACACCTCGCGAACCGAATTCCAGTGGGCCATCGGCAGGACGCGGCGGGCGTTCTCCTCCAGGCGGCGCGCCCCGCGAGGCGAGAATGCACCATTCGGGTCATCGATCTGCATCAGGGTGGAGATCCGCAGGGAATCACCCATTCGCGTCGTCGCGATCTTCGCCTCCGGAAAATAGAGCATCCCCTGGGGCAGATCGGGAACGTCGACGCGGAGGGAGTAGCCGAAGCCGGCAAGGACCCGTGGGCCCACGCCGTGCATCGTGGTGAGGTCATCCAGCCACGCGCCACTGCAGATCACCGCCTGGTCGAAGCGACTTTGTGTTCCGCTCGTCGTCAGCACTTGGATGCCGGAGGAAGGACCTTCGCCCCCCACCGGGTCGACCGACTCCACGGACGCGCTCACGAACTCCACGCCCCTGCCGGCAAGTTCGGCACGCAGGGTCTCCATAAGCACGGGCGGCTGCACAAGACCTTGGTTTTCGAGCACGACTCCGAAGCGTCCCTCTGCTCGGGCCAACGGCTCCCGCCGGAAGAGCTCCGCCTCGTCGAGGAGAGCGATGTCGAGCTCGAGCCCTCGACTGGTGACCTGTAGGAGGTCGGAGATCTGAGCGTGCGCGGCATGCTGGGTGCGGAACGCTGAGACGAACGGCGCGCGCTCGAAGCTGAGCGCCAGGCCCTCGTCTTGCACCCGCTCGAATTCGCTGAGCGCGAGGCGGTCGATGTGCACGAGGCTCTCAACGGAGCGCAGCCACTTGCCCTGGCGGCTGTTCATCGCGAACTTTCCCAGGAACTCCACCGACCGCATGCTCACCGTCCGCGGCAGCACCATGAAGGAGTTGCGCTGGAACACGCTCTTGAAGACTGAGGTGATGTTCGCCACGCTCGTCAGCGGAACCGACATTACGGGGACGATGTGCCCGGCGTTCCCCCACGATGCATTGCGCAGCTCGTCGAGGGGCTGGCGCTCGTAGACGGTGACGTCCGCGCCCCGCTTGGTCAGCTCGTACGCGGTGAAAAGGCCTACCGCCCCTGCACCGACGACTGCCACTGCTTTCTCGGACACCTCAGCTCCTCACTGCTCGTTCGATGAACTGGCCGTGATGATCTGGCCCCACGTGGCGACCGTCGGAGCCGACGAGAACACCGCGCGAGTACACGCTGTGGATGCGTCCGCGCACCGCCCACCCTTCCCAAAGGTTGTAGTCCACATTCTGCGTCTGCGTTTCCGCGGACAGGACGGTGGTGGAGTCGGGGTTGAGGAGAGTGAGGTCGGCGTCCGCGCCGACCCGGATGGCCCCCTTACGGGGGTAGAGGCCGAATGTCTTCGCTGGTTCCGTGGCGATGACCTGCGCGAACTTCTCCAGCGTCAACCGGCCCTTGGCCACACCCTCGGAGTACGTCACGAGCACGCGGTTCTCCACCCCGGGCCCGCCGTTGGGGATGTCGCGGAAGTCGTGCCGCCCCTTGTCCTTCTGACCCACCAGGCACAGGGGGCAGTGGTCGGAGGAGACGACGGAGAGGTCACCCTCACCCAGTGCCTTCCACAACCGCGCCTGGTCTCGTCGGGTTCGCAGCGGCGGGGTGAGAACGTATTTAGCGACGTCGAAGTCGTCGGAGTCGTACACGGAGTCATCAAGCGACAGGTAGTGCGTGCAGGTCTCCGCGGACACCGGAAGCCCCTCGGCTCGCGCCTCTTGCACGCGGTCGACCGCTTCTTCGGTGGAGAGGTGGACGAAGTAGGGGGCGGAGTCGGTGAGTCGCGCGATCATGATGGCCCGGTTCACCGCCTCCGCCTCTGTCGCGGAGGGACGGGCGAGCTTGTGGTATCGCGGCAGGGTCTTGCCCTCGTCCACGAGCTGCTGCGAGATGGCGTCGATGACGTCACCGTTCTCCGCGTGGATGCAGATGCGACTTCCCTGGGATGCGGAGGCGCGAAGAACCTCGAAGAGCTGACGGTCATCGACCATGACCGCGCCCTTGTAGGCCATGTAGACCTTGAAGGAGCTGATCCCATCGTTCACCAGTGACGCCATGTCGGTGGTGATGCTGGGATACCAGGACGAGATGGTGGCGTGGAAGGAGTAGTCGACCGCGCACTGACCGTACATCTTCTCCGACCACCGCTCGTAGAGGGCCGGCAGAGGCTCGCCCTTGCTTTGAGGGGCGAAGTCGATGATGGTGGTGGTCCCACCGGCCGCTGCGGCTCGTGTTCCCGTCTGATGCGTATCGGTGGTGTGCCCCAGGCCTGACGGGGAGTCCATGTGCGTGTGCACATCTACCCCACCGGGGAGCACCACAAGTCCTGAGGCGTCGATGACCGACTCGGCCCTCGCACTGCCGGGGGGCGCAAGCCTGGCGATGACTCCGTCGTCGACGAGGATGTCGGTGTCGATAGGGCCGTCCTCGGTCACGACGGTGCCGTTGGTGATGACGAAACTGGTCATGCGCGTGTTGCCGCCTTGCCGGCGCCGCCGCGAACCGCGGTGCCGATGATCTCGAACCGCAGCCCGCCTGCAAGCGCGACCCCGTAGGTCATGCGGGCGGGGAAGGGCGCGGTGAACCGCGTCCGGTACACCCGGTCGAACTCAGCGAAGGAGGCGACGTCGGTGAGCACGCACGTCACCTGCGCGACGTCCGCGAAGCTCAGGCCGTACTCCGCGAGGGTGGCCCCGAAGTTATCCAGTGCCAGAGCAACCTCGTCCTCAAACCGTTCGGGCAGTTCGCCTTCGGCGCTCTTGCCGAAGTGGCCTGCGAGGTACACGGTGTGTTCGTCGGCGACGGCGAGGGAGTAGCTTCCTCCCGGCAGGGCGCGGCCTTCGACGGTTTCCAAGTGATGCATCATCTGATTCGTTTCCTTCGCTTTAGCGGGTGTTCTTTCGCCCGGTGGCGACTTGCAGCAGAACCGCGGCGGCGATGATGACGCCCTTGATGATGTCCTGCGGGTACGACGGGACGCCCATGAGGTTCATGATGTTGCTGATGAGTCCGAGGATGAGGACCCCGACCACGGTGTTCATCACGAAGCCGCGACCGCCGGCCAGGCTGGCGCCGCCGATGACGACCGCGGCGATGGCGTCGAGCTCTGAGCCCATGCCCATTCCTGCGCTGGCCGTGGATGTCCGCGACGCGAGGAATACGCCGGCACCGGCGGCGAAGACGCCGGAGAGCACGTAGGTGGACAGCACGAAGCCCTTTGTCCGCACACCGGCCAGGCGAAGTGCGGTCTCGTTGCTGCCGATTCCGATGACCTTTCGCCCGTAGCCGGTGAAGCGCTGGACGAAGAGGCAGGCGATAACGACGATCGCCGTGATCCAGATCAGTGGGTATCCCATTTGCGGGCTGGCCAGCACGTTGAGGTTCTGCTCGATCTGGATGGGCCGGCCGTTGGTGATGAGGTAGGACGTGCCCCGGGCAATGGTCATCACCGCGAGGGTGGCGACGAAGCCTTGGACCTTCCCGAAGGCGACCATGGCGCCCGAGATCACGCCGAATGCCAGGCCCGTGAGCAGGGCCGCGCCGACGGCGAGCCAGACGTTGACTCCGACGCTCATCAGCGCCGCGGCCGTCGTCGCGCCCACAGCCATCAGCGACCCGACCGACAGGTCGATGCCGCCCGCTTGGATGACGAACAGCATCCCCAGCGCGACCAGCATGGGCCCCGCCTGTTGAAGGAGGATGTTTCGCAGATTCATCGGGTCCAGGAACGCGTCCGACATGAACGCGCACGCGACAATCAGCATCACGAAGATGATGAAGATGTTGTTCCTGATGAGAACTTGTTTGATGTTGATGGTCGTCTTAGGCACGGTCTTCCCGCTTCACTCCCATGGCGTGCTGCATGATTTCTTCCTCGTTTATGTCGGAGCCCGTCAATTCGGCGACGGTCTCTCCCTCGCGCATGACGTAGACCCGGTCGCACAGTCCGATGACTTCGGGGAGCTCGGAGGACACGACGATCACCGCGAATCCCTCTCGAGCAAGCGCCCCGATGTTCTTGTAGATCTCGCCTTTGGCTCCGACGTCCACTCCTCGCGTTGGCTCGTCGAGGATGATGAGCTTGAGTTCTCTCGCGAGCCATTTGGCGACGGACACCTTCTGCTGGTTCCCGCCTGACAGCGACGAGACCGGGTCCTCTATCGAGCCGTACTTCGTGTCGAGCTTGGCGAGGAGGTCCCGCACCCGCTGGCCCTCCGGCCGCGGGTTGATGAAGCCGACAGCCGTCTGCCCGACCATCGCCGTGTTGAAGCGGATGCTCTGCTCCTGCACGAGTCCTTGATGCTTGCGGTCCTCCGGCACGAGACCGATTCCGCGGCTGACTGCCCCCCTCGGACCGCGCACATGCAAGCGCTCACCCTCGAACGACACCGTCCCGGAGGTTGCTCGGTCGGCTCCGAACACCGCACGCATGAGCTCGGTGCGCCCGGATCCGACGAGTCCGGCGAAGCCGACGATTTCGCCGGAACGGGCGGTGAATGACCCGTTCTTGACGCGCGACCCTGCCCGCAGGTTCTCCACTCGGAGGATCTCGGCGCCGGGCACACGGTCCTTCGGCGGGAACATCTGCTGCAGGTCTCGCCCCACCATCATCCTGATGAGGCTTTCCTCGGTGACGTCTGCGGTGGGCCTGCTGTCCACCAGCCGCCCGTCCTTGAGCACGGTCAGCCGGTCGCAGATCTCGAAGAGCTCATTGAGCCGGTGTGAGACGTAGAGGATTGCCACGTCTTCCTCCTTGAGCTTGCGGATCAGCTGGAGGAGGGCGCGCGACTCCGAAGCGGTGAGTACCGCGGTGGGCTCGTCGAAGACAATCACGCGAGGCGAACCCACCAGCGCTTTGCAAATCTCCACGATCTGCTGTTCAGCCACCGTGAGCTCTTGGATGCTCTGTCGCGGGTCGATGTGACCGAAGCCAATATCTGTGAGGAGAGTCGACGCGCGTCGCTCCAGACTGCGCCAGTTGATGTACGGGCGGCCTTTCTGGTGCAGCTCGTCCAGGAACAGACTCTCCACGACGGTGAGGTCGGGAGCCAGCATGAACTCCTGGTAGATGATGGCGATACCGTGGTCTCGCATAGTGCGCGGGGAGACCGCGTGGATCTCCTCTCCCGCCACCACGACTGTGCCGCTGTCTCGCCGGTAGGCGCCGGCAAGGATTTTGATGAGTGTGGACTTGCCGGCTCCGTTCTCGCCGATAAGGCCCTGGATCTCCCCGGGACGAAGCGACAGGTCGACATCGCTCAGCGCGTGGATGCCACCGAACTGCTTGGAGATGCCCCGCATCTCCACCACCGGCGCCCTGCTGCCGCTCATGTGCTCTGTGTTGTCGTTCATCGCTTCGTCCCGGGGCCTCTCAGAACCCTCGGTCCATGTACTGGGCGACGTTCTCCTTTGTGATCGCGACGGCCTCTGTCAGCGTCACGAAGTCGAAGTCGTCAGCGGTCTTCTCACCCGAGAGGATCTGAGCCGCGATGTCGACGGCGGTCTCGCCGATGAGGTCGGGGCTGTTCAGACCAGTGGCGAAGTACTTGCCGTCCGCGATGAGGGCGAGCGCTTTGGCGGCGCCGTCGGCAGCTGCCACGATGTCCACGTCGTCCTTGCCGGCGTTCGCCAGCGCGGTCATCGCTCCGAAGAGCATGTCGTCGTTCTCGCCAAAGACCGTGGTGATGTTCGGGTGCGCAGTGATGATGTCCTCCATCGCCTGAAGGCCGCCGTCCTCAGACCAGTCGCCGAAGCCTTGTGCCACGATCTTGAGCTGCGCGTCGGGGTAGGCCGCAGATCCGGTGTCCTTGAGTGTCTGCTCCAACTCCTCGGCTTCCTTGAGGGCGTCTGCGGCCGGCTGACCGGTGCGCTGTTCGATGAACCCGGCGAGCAGGCCCACTCGACGCTGGTAGCTCCCGAGATCCACCTTCGAGCCGCTCAAAATCACACCTTCGATGGGCTTCGTGGTGCTCTGGGCGTAGGCCTCACCGACAAGCCGGGCGTTCTCGGGGTTGTTCGCGTAGACGTTCGTCACGATCTTCGCGCCTTCAGCTGCTGCATTGTCCACCGCGATCACGGGGATCCCGGCCTCGTCCGCGAGCGCGATGCTCGGCAACGCCGCTTCCGGCTCCACCGGGTCGATGAAGATGACGTCCTTCTTCTGGGAAATGAAGGTCTCGAGGTTGGACGCCTCCTGCTGGACGTCGTTCCCGGCATCCAGGACGGAGACGTCCCATCCCATCTCTTCGCCATGCTTCTTGATCGCCTCACCGAGCGCGACAAAATAGGGCGCATCCTGGGTCTTGAGGGAGAAGCCCACGGAGATGGTCTCCGCACCCCCTACGTCGCCGCCCGTGCCGTCGCTGCTGCAGCCGACAAGGCCGGTCACGGCCATCGCCCCGGCGGCGGCTACCGCCGCTAGGCGCATCAAAGTGTGCTTCATCGTTCCTCCTGGTGGTGTCCTCGTTGATCGCTACCGGGTCATCGCATTCGCTTTGACATCATCACGATAGCGTCATGTCTATCAGAAGTGATAGACGAGTCGGTGGCGTTCCACCGATATTTCCAAGATGTAAACGATGAGGTGCCGACCGCCAAGCACGCCACCCGCCCATGGCGTGGGGCGCGTCAGCGCACCGTCCTGCTCATCCACGGGGTCAGGCTTGCCCCCCCCCGCGCCGAGGCAGTCTTCCGTCAGAACGCCGCTGGCAAGAGCCACGGCGACCGATCTACCGGCCCAGCGAGCCGCCGATTGTGCTCCCTCCCGAGGCCCCCGGCATCGGGATCTGACAAAAGAGGGATCACAGAGCGAGTTCGTGCGGCTTTACGCAAATCTTACGCAAGCAGGCAACTCTATGAGAAAGCTATGGCCCGCGATCCCAGTGTTTTCAAGGGATCTCGGGCCATTTCAGTTCGCGGAGACGGAGGGATTTGAACCCTCGGTCCCCGTAAGGGGACTCCACCTTAGCAGGGTGGTGCACTAGGCCTGACTATGCGACGTCTCCAGGCGTCCAACGGCCGAAGCCGTGCGAACGCACCCGGCAATCATAACCGGTGCCGACGCTCCCGCCGAACCACGACAGCCGCTGGACGGCCGAAGGATCAGCGCTGTGCCTGCGTGCAGGTCACCTGCTTGGCGGTCTGGCCGGTGATGGTCGGCGGGAGCGCGACCGGGGTCTCCGTCGCCGCCGCATCCGTCCCGGCATCCGGCGCCGCGGCATCCGTCGCGGTCGGGTCCGGCGTCGCCGACGGCGTGGCCGGCGCCTGGTCCGCCTCGCCGACGACGGCGGTGCCGTAGCCGTCGCTCGTCGACCCGGTCAGCTGGAACGGCTGGTTGGCGGCGAGCGCGTCGAAGAGCACCGACGCGGCATCCGTCAGAGGCACGACGCGCGAACCGTCAGAGGCATAGGCGGTCGGGTACTGCACGAAGGCGATGTCCTCGTACGGCACGGAACGCACGGCCATCGCGATCTGCACCATGCGCTGCGGGTTGGCCAGAGAGTTGCTCAGCACGAGCTGCCCGTTCGTCACCTGCTGCACGGCGGTTGTCGCGAGGTTCAGGAGCGTCGCGGGGTTGCCGAGCACGCCGCCGGACTGGAGCTTCCGCACCATCGAACTCATGAACTGCTGCTGGTTCGAAATGCGGCCGAGGTCCGAACCATCGCCGATCCCATGGCGGATGCGCAGGAACTGGAGCGCCTCGACGCCCTGGAGCGTGTGGGTACCGGCCGTGAGGTTGAGGCCCGTGTGATCGTCGCTGATGTCGTCCGCGACGCAGACGTCGACGCCGCCGATGGCGTCGGACATGCTGATGACGCCCGTCCAGCGGATCGCCGCGGCGTACGTGATGTCGACACCGGTGAGCTGCTCGACCGTAGCCACCGAGCACGCCAGACCGCCGTACATGTACGAGACGTTCAGCATCTGCGCACTCATCGCCGAATACTGGGTGCCGTCCTCCCCCGTGCACGCCGGGATCGGGACGATCATGTCGCGAGGGAAGGAGACGACCGTGACCCGCCGCGGCTCGTCGGAGATGTGCACGAGCATCGTGACGTCGTTGCGCTCGCCGTCGGTGTCGCCCGCCTGGCACGCGCCCGACAGAGCCGTGTTCGGCCCCTCACACGAGTCAGTCCCCACGAGCAGCATGTTCACGCCGCCCTCGATCTCGCCGATCGACGGGGGCAGCTGCGAATCGTCGTCGCCGATCGAGACACCGGCCGCCTCGACGGCGCGCGCGGCATCCCACACCGCAAACGCACCGACCGCGCTCACGCTGATGACGGCGACCGCGACGATCGCACCGAGCACCGTGAGCACCTGCAGGAACGGGTTCGGGGAGCGGAGGATGCCGTGCCGTGCAACGGGCGTCCGTCGCGCGCGATCACTGCGTGCGCTCACGGGTGTCCTTTCGACGAAAAGCGGAGGGTGTGGGATTCGAACCCACGGGACATTGCTGCCCACTGGTTTTCAAGACCAGGTCCATCGGCCGCTCGGACAACCCTCCCGTACAGCAGGGCGAGTCTAGTCGAGGCGACCCCTCATCTTCCCGCGCGCGCCTGAGCGGCCCCTGAACGGCACGGCAGAACACGCCGCATGCATGCCGGGTACCCGCGCGGTCAGAGCGCGCGGAGCACGTCGGCGACGCCGCCGGAGTGCACGGATGCCGTCGTCTCGCCCGCCTCGCGGCGCACCTCATCGGGACCCTGGCCCATCGCGATCGCCCGCCCGCCGTGCTCCAGCGCCCAGCGGAACATCCCGACGTCGTTGCGGCCGTCGCCCATCACGAGAACGCGCTCCGGCGGGACGCCGAGCCAGGTGCGCACCTTCTCGAGGGCCGTCGACTTATCGACGCCCTGGGGCGCGATGTCGAGCCAGGCCGACCACCCGACGGCGTACGACACCTTGGTGAGCCCGATCCGTTCGACGAGCGAGAGGAAGTCCTCGTCGGACTCGTCCGGCGAGACGACCACGACGCGGCAGACGGGCTGCGCGGACAGCTCCGCGAAGGTCACCCGGCGCGCGTGCACGAGGTTCCAGTCATCCATCGGCTCGGTGTACAGCCGCGCCCCGTCGGCGAGCTCGACCATGTACTTCGCGCGCGGCAGATGATCGCGCAGGTGCGCCAGCACCTCGGTCGGGTCGAACGTCTCGACGTGGAACCGCTCGTACAGGCTCTCCTCGCCGAGGTCGCCCGACGCACGCTTCATGATGACGGCCCCGTTCGAACAGACCGCGTATTCGGGAGCGAGCGCCAGGACGTGCTGGATGCCGCGGGTCCCCTCCCACGACCGCCCCGTCGCGAGCATCACCTCGTGCCCCGCGCGGTGCGCGTGAGCGATCGCTTCGACGACGCCCGGGCTGAGCGTCTCGTCCTCGAGCAGCACGGTCCCGTCGACGTCGAGCGCGATGAGGAGCGGCTCGGTGGGAACGGTGGGATCCTCGGCATCCGCCGCGATCTCTTCGACGAGGTCCGCCACCTTCCGCGGCTTCACGATCTCGATCGAGCCCGTCGGCGGCAGCTTCGCCTCGCCCGCGCCCGTCACGGAGTCGACTCCGCGACCGGCCTCGCCTCGGACAGCCCGCCGAGGTACGGCCTCAGCACCTCGGGGATGACGACCGATCCGTCCGCCTGCTGGTGCGTCTCGAGGATCGCGACGATCCAACGGGTCGTCGCGAGCGTGCCGTTCAGCGTCGCGACGGGCCCCGTCTTCGCATCCGGGGCCGGGCGGTAGCGCACGTCGAGCCGACGCGCCTGGTAGCTCGTGCAGTTCGACGTGCTCGTGAGCTCCCGATAGGCGCCCTGCGTGGGCACCCACGCCTCGACGTCGTACTTGCGCGCCGCCGACGAACCGAGGTCGCCGGCAGCGACATCGATGACGCGGTAGCTGAGACCGAGGTCCTGCAGCATCTGCTCCTGCAGCGCGACGAGCCGCAGGTGCTCCGCCTCGGCATCCTCCGGGGTCGTGTAGACGAACATCTCGAGCTTGTTGAACTGGTGCACGCGGATGATGCCGCGCGTGTCCTTGCCGTAGGAACCCGCCTCACGGCGATAGCAGGTCGACCAGCCGGCGTAGCGCTTGGCGCCGGATGCCAGGTCGAGGATCTCGCCCATGTGATAGCCGGCGAGGGGCACCTCGCTCGTCCCGACGAGATAGAGGTCGTCGGCCTCGAGCTTGTAGACCTCGTCCGCGTGCTGACCCAGGAAGCCCGTGCCCCGCATGACCTCGGGGCGGACGAGCGTCGGCGGGATCATCGGGATGAACCCGGCATCCACCGCGCGCTGCAGCGCGAGCGACATGAGCGCGTACTCGAGGCGCGCGCCGATCCCGGTGAGGAAGTAGAAGCGCGAGCCCGACACCTTGGTGCCCCGCTCCATGTCGATCGCGCCGAGCTTCTCGCCGAGGGCGAGGTGGTCGAGCGGCTCGAAGTCGAAGGCGCGCGGCTCGCCGTGCGTGCGGAGCGTGACGAAGTCGTCCTCTCCCCCGGCCGGGACCCCGTCGATGACGATGTTCTCGATGCGCGCGAGCGCGGTCTCGGCCTCGGCCTCGGCCTCGGTGACGGCGGTCTGCGCGGCCTTCACGCGGTCGCTGAGGTCCTTCGCCTGCGCGACGAGGGCGGGCTTGTCCTCCTTCGGCGCCTTCGCGACGAGCTTGCCGTGCGCGTTCTGCTCCGCGCGCAGCTCCTCGAACGCCGTGATCGCGGCCCGACGCGCACGATCGGCCGCGACGGCGGCATCCACCGTCTCCGGCGACTGCCCGCGCGCCTCCTGCGAGCGCTTGACGAGGTCAGGGTTGTCGCGGAGGAGAACGAGATCGATCACCCGGACAGTCTAGTTAGGTGCCATACACCCGACGGCGGGCTTGAGGTCAAGGCTCCGGCTGACACGTCGGGCAGTATTGCGCGGCGCCCTTCGAGCCGGGGAGGTCGGCGACGGTGTTCCCGCACACGGGGCACGGCGCACCCCTGCGCCCGTGCACGCGCATCGCCGCGACCTTCCGCGCCTTGAGCTGGTCGATCGGCACCCCCTCGCGCGCCCTGAACGCCGCTGCGAGCTCGCCGCGCATCGCCTCGTACAGCGACGCGCGCTGCCCCGCATCGAGGTCCGCCGCGTGCGTGAGCGGCCAGAGCCGCGCGGCGTGGAGGATCTCGTCGGAGTACGCGTTGCCGATGCCGGCGAGCGACTCCTGCTCCTGCAGGAGCGCCTTGAGCTGCTTGCGCCTGCCGACGAGCACGCGGTCGAGATCTTCGGTCGCGTAGTCGGCGGATGCCGGGTCGGGACCAAGCTTCGCGAGCGCGGGCAGCGCTCCGGCGTCGTCCGCGACCGAGAGGGTGAGCGACAGCCACGCGCCGGCATCCGTGATCTGCAGCACGGCGCCGCTTTCCAGGGCCATGCGCGCGATGACCGGCGCGGCGCCGTCCGCGGCATCCGCATCGGGCCACGCCATCCACCCCGCCCGCCCGAACCCGACGACGAGCGACGGCCCGTCGGTGTCGATCGCGACGTGCTTGCCGAAACGCCGGATGCCGCTGACGGTCCGGCCCGCCAGCTCGTCGAGGGAACGGTCGCGGGTCTTCAGGGCGCCATACTCCTCGAGCTCGATCCCCACGATCCGAGACCCGACCAGATGCTCCCGCAGGAAGCCCGCGAGAGCGGCGACTTCGGGCAACTCCGGCATGCGCCCCATGGTCCCATCTCGCGTGCGTCGGCACCAGAGCGCGCCTTCGGTCGCGCCGCCCCCGACGCGCACCGGTATCGTGGCGACATGCCCCCGGCCGACAGCGCGACGACCCCCGAGCCCGCCGCGTCGACGAAGCGCGCGGCGCTCGTCTACAACCCGACGAAGGTGGATGCCGACGCGCTGCGCGCGCAGGTGACCGACCACGCCTCCCGCGCAGGCTGGGCCGAGCCGCTCTTCTACGAGACGACTGTGGACGACCTCGGCGACGGCGTGACGCGCGAAGCCTTGGATGCCGGGGCAACGGCCGTCCTCGTCGCGGGCGGCGACGGCACCGTCCGCGCCGTCAGCCAGGCGATGGCGGGCTCCGGCGTGCCGCTGGCGATCGTGCCCAGCGGCACCGGAAACCTCCTCGCCCGCAACCTCGGCCTGCCGCTCGCCGACCCGGCCGCGATGGTCGCGGCGGCATTCGAGGGCGACGTGCACGCGATCGACGTCGGCTGGGCGCGACTCGTGCGTCCGGACGGGAGTCACGAGGAGCACGCGTTCGTCGTGATGGGCGGCATGGGCCTCGACGCCGCGATGATCGCGAACACGCGCGGCGACCTCAAGAAGAAGGTCGGCTGGGTCGCGTACGTCGACGGCGCCGCGAAGTCCCTCGTGAAGGCCAAGCCCTTCCCGATCATGTATCAGGTGCTCGGGCACCGGATGCATCGCGCGCACATCCAGAGCGTCCTGTTCGCGAACTGCGGGTCGCTGCCGGCCGGTCTCGAGCTGATCCCCGAGGCATCCGTCGCCGACGGCGACCTCGACGTCGTCATCTTCCAGCCCAAGAATCCGATCGGCTGGCTCGCCGTCTGGCGCCGTGTCGCGTGGGACAACAGCGTGCTGCGGAAGTTCCGCGCCGGCCGGCGCATCCTGCGCCTGCGCACGAAGGACAACTCGGTGCGGTACGCGAAGGGCGCCGGGGTCGAGCTCGCCGCCGCGGCGGCGCAGCCGATCCAGCTCGACGGCGACGAGTTCGGCGAGGCGACCGCGGTGAGCGCGCGAGTGGATGCCGGTGCCCTCCGCCTCGCCGTCCCGGCCGGGCACCCCGCGCCCGGCCGGTAGTCTCCATGCCCTCGCCTTCGCTCGTCTGGTTCCGCGACGACCTGCGACTCGCCGACAACCCCGCGCTGCGCGCCGCCGTGGACCGCGACGAGCCGATCATCGGGGTCTACCTCCTCGATGAGGAGAGTCCCGGCATCCGACCCCTCGGCGGCGCGGCACGCTGGTGGCTGCACCATTCCCTCGCCGAGCTCGGCGAGCGACTGCGCGAGAAGGGCTCGGCGCTCGTCCTCCGCCGCGGGGCCGCCGCCGACGTCCTGCCCGCCCTCGTGCAGGAGGCGGGCGCCGGAGCCGTGTACTGGAACCGGCGCTACGGCGGCGCGGAACGGGGCGTCGACGCCGGGCTCAAGGAGACGCTCCGCGCGGACGGCATCGAGGTGTCGTCGTTCGCGGCATCCGTCCTCTTCGAGCCGTGGACGGTGCGGACGGGAGCGGGAACGCCCTACGGCGTCTTCACGCCGTTCTGGAACGCGTGCCGCCAGCTCCCGCCGCCGCGGGAGCCCCTGCCCGAGCCGCGCGAGCTCCGCAGGCCCGGGCGGCACCCGGCATCCGACGCTCTCGACGACTGGGGCCTGGTGCCGACCGCGCCCGACTGGGCCGCGGGCCTGCGCGAGCGCTGGCAGCCCGGCGAAGTCGCGGCGCGGGCGCGCCTGGACGAGTTCCTGCGCGAGGATGCCGCGGACTACGACCGCGCCCGCGACGAACCCGCCGGCGGCGCCACCTCGCTCCTGTCGCCGCGTCTGCGCTGGGGTGAGCTCAGCCCGCACGCGATCTGGCACGCGGCCGTGTCGTCGGATGCGCCGGTCGGCGGCTTCCTCTCCGAGCTCGGCTGGCGCGAGTTCGCCTGGCACATCCTCTTCCACTTCCCCGAGCTCGCGACGAAGAACCTGCGCTCCGCGTTCGACGCGTTCCCGTGGCCGCGCCTGCACCCGACGCGACTGCGCGCGTGGCAGCGCGGCGAGACCGGCTACCCGCTCGTCGATGCCGGGATGCGCGAACTCTGGCGATCCGGCTACATGCACAACCGCGTGCGGATGGTCACGGCATCCTTCCTCGTCAAGAACCTCCTCATCGACTGGCGCCGCGGCGAGGAGTGGTTCTGGGACACGCTCGTCGACGCGGATGCCGCATCGAACCCCTTCAACTGGCAGTGGGTCGCCGGGTCGGGCGCCGACGCCGCCCCCTACTTCCGGATCTTCAACCCGGAACTGCAGGCGAAGAAGTTCGATCCCGACCGCCGGTACATCCGCGAGTGGGCGCCGGATGCCGTCGACGACGACGCTCGGGAGCCGATCGTCGACCTCGCCGAGACCCGGAAGGCGGCTCTCGCCGCGTACGAGGTCGTCAAGCGCGCCTGACCCAGCGTCCGCCCGCTGCGCCTTCGCCGAGCCTTCGCCTGCGCGCGCCTGCGCCGAGTGTCCAAGACACGCGGACGGGGCGCGCCGGGGCTCCGCGTGTCTTGGACACTCGCGGGCGTGCGGAATGGCGGCGGGGCGCGCAGCGTTGGGGTGAAGGATGACTCCCGCGCTCTCCGTCCTCGATCTCGTCCCCGTCCGCACCAGCCAGACCAGTGCGCAGGCCGTCGCCGCCTCGCTCGCGCTGGCCGCCCGCGCCGACGAGCTCGGCTACCGCCGCTACTGGTTCGCCGAGCACCACAACATGCCGGCCGTCGCCTCGACGACCCCGCCGGTCCTCGCCGCCGCCGCCGCAGCGCGCACGAAGAGCATCCGCGTCGGCTCGGGCGGAGTCATGCTGCCCAATCACGCGCCCCTCGTCGTGGCCGAGCAGTTCGCGGCGCTCGAGGCGATCGCGCCGGGCCGCGTCGACCTCGGCATCGGGCGCGCCCCGGGGAGCGACCCCGTCATCACGCAGCTGCTGCGCATGAGCGGCACGACGAGCGACGTCGACCGCTTCCCCGACCACATCCGCGACATCCTCGCGCTCACCTCCCCCGAGGGCGCGGGCTACCGCCTCGCCGGACGCCCGGACGGCGAGGACCACTACGGCGTGCACGCGACGCCCGCGGCGACCGGGGCTCCCGAACTGTGGCTGCTCGGCTCGTCGGACTACTCGGCGCAGCTCGCGGCGGCCTTCGGCCTGCCGTACGTCTTCGCCAACCACTTCTCCGGCGACGGCCTCGAGCGCGCACTCGACCTGTACCGGCAGAACTTCCAGCCGTCCGCGCACCTCACCGCTCCCCGCACGTTCCTCACGGCGAACGCCGTCGTCGCCGACACCGCGGCGGAAGCCGAGGAGCGGATGCTGCCGCAGGCCCGCATGATGGCGCGCCTGCGCGGCGGACGCCCGCTCGTCGCGCTCGAGACCGTCGAACAGGCGCAGGATGCCGAGGGCTCCGATCGCCTCGCCGCACCGCTCATCGACGCGCTCCGCCGCCGCTGGTTCGTCGGCGAGGGCGCGGAACAGCGGGGCCGCCTCGCCGCGTTCGCCGCGGCGCACGGCGTCGACGAGATCATGATCTCGCCCGTCGCCGGCGCCTACGCCGCCGAGCCGATGGATGCCGCGACCGGCCGCACCCGCACGCTCGAACTCCTCGCCGCCTGACCCTCCCTCCCGAGGGTGCACTCGTTTCCGCCGAGGGTGCACTCGTTCTGGCGCCGAACACCACGTGGACGCAAACAAAGGCACCCCCGCGCGAAACGAAGGCACCCCCGCGCGAGGCGAGGGGTCAGGCCTCGGGTTCGCCGGAGATGAGGCCGCGCAACCAGTCGCGCGCTTCGAGGAAGACGTCGTCGGAGTAACGCTCGGGGTAGTGCACGATCGCGCGGTCCGCGCGCGGGTACGACCCCAGGTAGATGACCTTCGGGCTGAACCGGCGCAGGCCCAGCAGCGCATCGGCCATGCGCTCGTCCTGCACGTGCCCGTCGGCGTCGATCACGAACCGGTAGCGCCCGAGCGCGTCGCCGATGGGGCGCGAGGCGAGCAGCGAGAGGTTGATGCCGCGCGTCGCGAACTGCTCGAGCAGCTCCAGCAGCGCACCCGGGTACTCCTCGGGCAGCTCGACGATGAGGGACGTCTTGTCCGCCCCCGTGGGTGCGGGTGCGGGGGCGGTGCGGCTCACGAGCACGAACCGTGTCACGGCGTTCGCATTGTCGCCGATGCGCTCGGCGAGCAGTTCGAGGTCGTAGTGGTCGAGGATGCCGGGGGGTGCGATCGCGGCATCCGCATCGCTCACGCCGTCGATGATCCCGACCGCCGCCGCGACGTTCGAGGCCGCGGGGATGTGCGCGTGCTCGGGCAGCTCTTTCGAGAGCCACCGCAGGCACTGCGCATACGCGACGGGGTGGGCGGCGACGAGGTTCACGTCCTCGAGGCGCGTGCCCGGGCGTGCGACGAGCACGAAGTTCACCGGCACGAGGTACTCGCCCACGATCCGGAGGCCCGGCATGGTGGCGAGCGCGTCCTGCGCCGTCGAGACGCCCCCGTCGACGGAGTTCTCGATCGCGATCATCGCGGCATCCGAGCGCCCGTCGACGACGTCCGCGAGCGCTTCGCCGACGTTGCGCACGGGGCGCCAGATCTGATCGCGCGCCTCGGGCACCTGGCTGAGCGCCGCCTCGGTGAACGTGCCGGCCGGCCCGAGATAGCTGTACGTGCGGCGCGTCCGCGTGGTGTCGGGTGCGGCGGAATCAAGGCTCACGAGGCTCAAGCCTAGCCGCGCGACCGCCTCCCGACCTCGGCGGGCGCCACGTATCCTGAACGACATGACGACTCCCCGCCTCCGCCGTCTCCTCCCC
This sequence comes from Microbacterium sp., assembly GCF_017305435.1. Taxonomy (GTDB): domain Bacteria; phylum Actinomycetota; class Actinomycetes; order Actinomycetales; family Microbacteriaceae; genus Microbacterium. Next base: position 115,146 of record NZ_JAFKIP010000003.1, read on the forward strand.
GTCGCCGCGGTCTCCGTCGCCGCCGTCCTCACGCTCGGCCTGAGCGCGTGCGTGCCGGAGTCCGCCTCACCGAGCCCGTCGGGGTCGAGCGCGTCGGCGCGTCCCTCCGCCTCGGCATCCGGCACGGCGTCGGCCACGCCCGCGACCTCCCCGTCGGGGGACGCCGCGGCGTGCCTCGTCGGGACGTGGAACATGGGCCAGAGCGAGCTGGAGAGCTTCTACGCCGACGTCAACGGCGCTCTGGCCGGCGCCGGAGTGACCTTCACGCCGCAGGGTTCGGCGACCCTCGCGCTGGGCGCGGACGGCGCGTTCACCTGGACGCCGGCGGTACAGCTGGATGCCGCCGTGTCGGGCACGACGATCCTCGTAACCATCGGGGGCGACATCACCGGCACCTACTCCGCGACGGCCGACCGGATCACGACGGCGAACCAGTCGACCGATGGGCTGCAGGTCTCGGCGACGATCAACGGCGCGGAGACCGATGCGGGCACCGTGACCCAGGAGATCGCGGGCGCGCCCGTCACCGACGCGTCGTACACATGCGCGGGCGACACCTTGACCCTCGTGTCGCAGATCGGCGGCGCCCCCGCGACATCCGTCCTCCACCGAGGCTGACGCCGCGCCTGAGCACGGTCGATGCAGGCCGGCGCCGGCAGTGACAGACTGTGGACATGAGCCGCGCAGGACAGCCCGCAGAAGCCTCCGACCTCATCGACATCGATGAGCTGATCGCCGCCTACTACGATCGCAAGCCCGATGCCTCCGTGCCGGAGCAGCGAGTCGCCTTCGGCACGAGCGGCCATCGCGGGTCGTCGCTCTCGACGAGCTTCAACGAGGACCACATCCTCGCCACGACGCAGGCGATCGTCGACTACCGCGCGACGCAGGGCATCACGGGCCCGCTCTTCCTCGGGCGCGACACGCACGGGCTCTCGCTGCCCGCCGAGCGGACCGCGGTCGAGGTCCTCGTCGCGAACGGCGTCGACGTCCGCGTCGACTCCCGCGACTCGTGGGTGCCGACGCCCGCGCTCTCGCACGCGATCCTGACCTACAACCGCGGGCGCGCCGCCGACGACTCGGGCCGGGCGGACGGCATCGTGGTGACGCCGTCGCACAACCCGCCGCGTGACGGCGGCTTCAAGTACAACCCGCCGCACGGCGGCCCCGCCGACACCGACGCGACGGGCTGGATCGCCGACCGCGCCAACGCCCTCATCGCCGCCGGGCTCGAGGGTGTCACGCGCACCCGCTTCGCCGACATCGACGCCGACGGCCTCGGCACGTACGACTTCCGCGAGGGGTACGTCGCCGATCTCGCGAACATCATCGACGTCGAGGCGATCCGTCGCGCCGGGGTCCGGATCGGTGCGGACCCGCTCGGCGGAGCCTCGGTCGAGTACTGGGCCCTCATCGGCGAGCGGTACGGGCTCGACCTCACCGTCGTGAATCCCGAGGTCGACCCGACGTGGCGGTTCATGACCCTCGACTGGGACGAGAAGATCCGGATGGATCCCTCGTCGCCCTCGGCCATGGCATCCCTCGTCGCGCGTCGCCACGAGTACGACATCCTCACCGGCAACGATGCGGATGCCGACCGGCACGGCATCGTGACGCCGGATGCCGGGCTCATGAACCCCAACCACTACCTCGCCGTCGCGATCGACTACCTCTACGGGCACCGACCGAGCTGGCCGGCGGACGCGGCGGTCGGCAAGACGCTCGTGTCGTCGATGATCATCGACCGGGTCGCCGCGGCGCTCGGGCGGAGGCTCCTCGAGGTGCCGGTCGGATTCAAGTGGTTCGTTCCGGGACTGCTCGACGGCTCCGTCGCCTTCGGCGGCGAGGAGTCGGCCGGAGCGTCGTTCCTGCGTTTCGACGGCACCGTGTGGACGACCGACAAGGACGGCATCCTGCTGTGCCTGCTGGCCTCCGAGATGCTCGCGGTGACCGGCAAGACGCCGTCGCAGCGCTACGCGGAGCTGGAGGCCGAGTTCGGCGCATCGGCGTACCAGCGGGTGGATGCCCCGGCGACGCCCGCACAGAAGTCCGCGCTCTCCCGGCTCTCCCCCGACGCGGTCACCGCGACCGAGCTCGCCGGCGAGCCGATCACGGCGAAGCTGTCGCACGCCCCCGGCAACGGCGCCGCGATCGGCGGCCTGAAGGTGCAGACGGAGCACGCGTGGTTCGCGGCGCGCCCGTCGGGCACGGAGGACGTGTACAAGCTCTACGCCGAGTCCCTGCGCGGGCCGGAGCATCTCGCCGAGGTGCAGGCCGAGGCCCGCGCCGTCGTCGCGGAAGCGCTCGGCGGGGTCTGATCAACGCACATCTCTGCTGAGACGGAACGCATCGCATCCCGTCTCAGCAGAGATCCCGCTCCTCGAGGTCGCGGGGGCGCCTCTCAGTGCACCCGTGCCCGGCGCGAACGGCGGACGGCCACCGTCAGGGCAAGACCCGCGAGCAGCGCCACGAGCGCGCCGAGGGGCAGCACGGCATCCAGCTGACCGCCGGTCGCGGCGAGGTCGCCGGGAGCCCGCACCGTCACGGGAGCCCAGCCGATCAGCGCGCCGTCGGCATCCGTCACCGCGAGGCGATGCGCCCCGGGTGCCGTGTCGGCGGGGATCGTCACGGAGATCTCGCCCGCCGCGGAGACCGTGCGCGTGCCGAGGTGCACGGGCGACGAGAACAGCCAGGCATCCACCGACGCTCCGGCACGCCCCGCGCCGACGCCCACCGTGAACGCCGTGCCCGCCGTGACGGTCGACGGTGCGGTGACCGGCCCTCGCGTCTGATCGGTGAGCGCCGAGGATGCCGGTGCGCCCGGCCCGCCCGTCTCGGGCAACCCCGTTCCCGGCTCACCCGTGCCCGGCTCACCCGTGCCCGGGCCGGTCGGTGCCGCGACGCCCACGATCGGCGACGACACGACCGCGTCGCCCGTGACGAATCCCTCCGCCACCGCGGTCACCGCGACCCGCAGTTCGCGGTCGACATCCGCCGCCGTCACCGTGTAGGTCGGCGCCGTCGCGTCCGCGAGCGGCTCGCCGTCGCGCGTCCACTGGTAGGCGAGCGTCGCACCGACGGGGTCGACCGATAGGGCCGAGGCCGACAGCTGCGACCCCACTTCCGCCGTGCCCGTGATCGAGACCTGTCCGAGCACGGTCGTCCGCTGCACCGCCACACGGTACGTCTTCGACGTCTCGTCCGGCGCCGTGACCGTCACGGTCGCGACACCCGCACCGTCCGCCGGCTGCACGACCTGCACACGTGCGTCCGCGTCGACGGCGACCGCCGACACCTGCGGCCACGCCGAGCCGGGCGTGACGACGTCGTAGTCGAGGCGGTCGGCGGCGAACCCGTCGACCCCGTTCCCGCCGACGACGAGGCGGGCGAGGTCCGCGATGCCCGCGGGCGCCGCGGCGAGACCGTAGATCTCGACCTCGGAGACGATCATGTGCGTCGCCGGGCGCGCCTGCAGCACGACGCGTACCTCGTCGGCGGTGACCCCGCCGAGCGGCACATCGACGACGGGCGCACCGGTCGCCGGTGCCGGCACGTCGATCTCCTCGCCCGCGACCCACTCGCCGCCCGCGGTGCGGTGCTCGACGCGGAGCGTCTGCGCCCACGTGGTGCCGCCGTCGCGATAGAAGAAGACCTTCACGTGGCCGACCTGTTCGGTGCCCGCGAGGACGTAGGTCAGGGTGTCCTGGGCGTTCTTCGTGCCGGAGCGCCAGTTCGACCAGCCCTTGTCGCTCGTCACGCCGTTCTTCGTCCGGTCGACGCTGTAGCTCGCGCTCTCGGTGAACGTCGCCGATGCGCGGCTGTTGGGAGCGACGTTGCGCTCCGAGGCGGCGGTCACGATGACGTTGAGCGTCGCCGCGACCGTGCCGTCGCCGGTCGTGATCGTACCGGGGACCGAGACGACGCCGGTGTTCGCGAAGGAGGCATCCGTCACGTCGCCCCACTCCCACGTGACCGGCGCGTCATAGGCCGTTCCGCCCAGGCGCACCTCGGCGGGAACCGAGGCGGGCGCGGCGGCCTGCACGTGCGCGAGCGTCGCACCCGCATAGGTCGTGAGCGAGACGGGCCGCGTCGCGGCGTACGCGCCGACCTCGATCGTGGCGACGGCGCCCGTGAACGGCGCGCCGAAGATGTCGGTGCCGTGGCCGGTGACGCGGGCGGTGCCGGGGGCGGAGAAGTCCGCGCCGGCGAGATCCCACTCGACGGATGCCGTGCGGGTGACGCCGCCGCGATACTGCAGCGTCACGGCCGCGGGGAGGGCGGGCGCCTCGCCGACGACCGTCGCCGCCGTGACGGGGACGATGCCCTCGACACGCGTGGATGCCGGCGTCCAGCGCTGGTTCCCGCCGTTGTTGGAGGTCCACGTGCCGACGGTGGTGCCGTCCGCCGTGCCCTGTCCGTTGACGTCGAGCACGCGCTCGGCGCTGACGCTGAGCAGCGACCAGGTCTTTCCGTCGGTCGTCGTGGGGATCCACTGCAGCGAGGGGTCGTCCGCCGCGGCAGCGGCCGTGACGAGGCGCGTGCTCGTGCCGTCGACGCCGAGATAGCGGCCGTCGGCGTTCTTCAGCGCGATCCGGTGCCGGTTCGTGCCCGCACCCGAGATCGACTCGACGGTCCACGCCTGCGGAGTCGCGGATGCCGCATCGACGCCGCTCGTGCGGATCGCGAGGCCCGCCCCCGCCGTGAGCGCCTTGCCGCTCTGCACGCCGATGAGCTGGTACGTCTCGCCGTCTTCGAACACCGCGGCATCCGCCGCGACACCGGAGACCCCGGTCACGATGAACGTCGTCACCGACTTCGCCGGCACGGTGAGGGTCGCCGACTTCGTGGCTGCGTCGACCGCGACGGGGGCGCCGGCGACGAGCGCGTGATCGGTGACGTCCTGCGCAGACGACTGCGTCGTGACGATCGGGGTGACGGTCGCGCCCGGCGCGATCTCGCCGAAGCGGGAGAGATCGAGCTGCACGTCGCGCTCCGCGGCATCGGAGTTGATGTGCACGAGGGTCACGCCCTCGTCGGTCAGGGCCGCCGTAGTCTGCGTGTTGTCGGTCGGGATGAGGCGGTCACCGGGCTGGATGTAGTGGGTGAAGTTCCGCACGGTGTTGAACTTCGCATTTGTGAGTACCTTGCACGACGGGTCGGCCTCGCCCGCCGCCAGCCGTCGCTCCGAGTTGCCGTCGGCGTTGCAGTCGAAGTCGATGAAGACGCTCCCCCAGTTGAGCTTCTCCACGCGCTGCATGTTGTAGAGGTCCTCGACCGGCTGCCAGAACACCCACGCGCTCGGCTCGAGCTCGCGCAGATCGTCGACGATGCGGGCGGCCATGCCGAGCCCGTTCTCGATGTTCGTCTGGTTGAAGCCCGTGCCGTCCCAGTCGCCTTCGACTTCGCTCATCCAGAGCGGCTTGTCGGATGCCTTGGCGATGTCACGGGCGACGAGGCGGTCGCCCGTGCCGTACGTGTGCACGTTGAGCTGGTCGACGAGGCCCTTCGACTGCGTGGACCAGCCGTTCCAGTTCTGCACGAAGATCGACGGGTTCGTCTCGTCCATCGCCGAGATCTTGACGTCCGTCGTCGTGCCCGGCTGCGCGAGACGCTCGGCGAGCACCTGGATCATCTGGTCCTGCCGCGCAGGGCCGATGTGGGCGCCCTCCTGACGGCTGGCGCTCGTGGGCCACTGCGACCCCGCGGGGATGCGGGTCTGCCAGTAGTTCGTGTTGGGCTCGTTGAACGGGTCGAGGGTGTCGAAGTGGATGCCGTGGGCGCGCTCGAGCTCTTCGACGACGTTCACGAGGTAGCTGGCGAAGTCGTCCATCTTGCTCGTCGGCAGCTGTTCGCTGGTCGCGTTGTTGATGCCGCCGGAGACGAAGCCGCTCTCCGTGAGGAAGTACGGCGGTGAGTTGCTGAAGGCCTCCCAGTGGGTGACCTTGTCCTTGAGCGCGTCGATCCACCAGCGCTGCGCGCCGTCGGCGTCGAAATCGTAGGATGCCGGGTCCTCGCCGTTCCACGCGGCCGCATAGCGATCGCGATCGGCGTACGTCGAGGTGATCTCGCCCTGCCCGTCGCTCGCGTCGAGATCGGGGTTCCACCACCCCGGCACGGCGCCGCCCGGGCGGAGGTACGAAGGCACGTCCGTCGCGTTCCCGCCGCCGATGTTGTAGCGCGCGATGTTGAGGTTCAGACCCTCCTCGCCGAAGACGGCGTCGAAGAGGTCCTGCCGCACGTCGGCGGGGTAGTTTCCCGTGGCGTTGGCGAACCACACGAGGCTCGTCCCCCAGCCCTCGAAGGGCTCGCCGGGGGTGGTCGGGTTCGGCGTGATCCGAGTGGTCGTCGTCGCCGCAGCAGCGACCGATACGGCGGGCGATGCCGTTGCGGCTCCCGCGACGAGGCCGCTCGCGGCGAGGGCTCCGGCGCACACGAGCGACAGGAGGCGGTGGGACGTCATCGTCATTCCTTTCGTGTTGACGTCAACATGTTGACGTCAACACGCACCCTATCGGACGACGCGTCGCCGGCACAACGTCCGAGGACGATCGAGTCGTCCGCGCTCGCGCGGACGACTCAGCCGCGCGCGGCCGTGCTCTCGCGGAGGACGAGCTCAGTCGGGACGAGCGTCAGCTGCTGTGCGCGTTCGCCGTCGATCTCGGAGAGGAGCGCGCGGATCGCGGCTTCGCCGACACGCGCGAAGTGCTGGCGGACGGTCGTGAGCGGCGGCCAGTAGTTGCCCGACTCGGGCATGTCGTCGAAGCCCACGACACTGACATCCGCGGGCACGGCGCGTCCCGCCTCGTGCAGCGCCCGGATCACTCCGAGGGCCATCTGATCGTTCGCCGCGAAGACCGCCGTGACCTCGGCATCCGCCGCCAGCCACGCACCGATCCGGTGGCCGGACTCCGCGGTCCAGTCCCCCACCGCGACCTCCGGGACCCTCGCGCCGCGCGCCTCGAGCGCGTCGCGCCAGGCGACGATGCGGCGCTCGGCCGCGTACGACTCGCGCGGGCCGGACACGTGCCAGACCGTCTCGTGACCGAGATCGAGCAGATGCTCGGTCGCCAGCCGAGCCCCCTGCGCCTGGTCGTTGTCGACGATCGGGTACGCGTAGGCGGCGTTGGAGTCGACGACGACGACCGGGAGGCCGCTCGGCAGTGCGAGCTCGGACTCGTCGATCCGGTGCGTCTCGATGAGGATCACGACCCCATCCACGGCGTGCTCCCGGAGGCGCACGAACGCACCGGACACGTCGGACTGGGTCGCCGAGGCGACGGTGATGAGGGTGAGCGAGTAGCCCTCGGCGGCGGCGACGGATGCCACGGCGTCCAGAGTCCGCGTGTTTCCATAGCTCGACAGCGAGAACATGATGACGCCGATCGAGTGGAAGCGGCCCGAGCGAAGCGCACGGGCGGCGCTGTTCGGGCGATAGCCGAGGCGGTTCATCGCCTCGAGAACGCGTGCTCGGGTGTCGGGATCGACGTTGCTGCGGTCGTTCGCCACGCGCGAGACCGTCTGGCCCGAGACGCCCGCCGCCTCCGCGACATCCGCCATGGAGACCTCGCGTCGCCGCGTGCGGCCCTCACCCGTCGTCGTCGACGCGCCTTCGCCCATGTCCGGCCCCTCCGTGATGTTGACGTTGACATGCTAGCCCGAAGCGAGTTATGTTTACGTCAACATCCTCCGGTCGAGGCCGGCGGAACCTGCGTTCATAGAAGAGGCATCGGACGATGACGACCACGGCAGCACCACCCGAAAGGCTGCGGAGCACCCGCAGACGACGCGTCAGCGTCGAGCAGAGGGGATGGCTGTTCGTCGCCCCCTTCGCGATCGTCTTCGCGCTCGTCTTCCTCGCACCGCTCGTCTACTCGCTCTACCTCAGCTTCTTCCGCGAGCAGATCATCGGCGGCAACGCCTTCGTCGGGTTCGAGAACTACGGGGCGGCCTTCGCCGACCCCAAGCTCTGGGACGGCTTCGTCCGCGTGCTGCTGTTCCTGCTCATCCAGGTGCCGATCATGCTCGTGCTGGCCCTCGCCGCCGCACTCGCGATCGACAGCGCGCGCCTGCACGCATCGGGCTTCTACCGCATCGTGATCTTCCTGCCCTACGCCGTCCCGGCCGTCGTCGCGGTGCTCATGTGGGGCTACATCTACGGCGACCAGTTCGGCCTCGTCGGCAACCTCAACGACCTCCTCGGCGGCGAAGTGCTGAAGCCCTTCGTCCCGGAATGGATGATGGTCTCGATCGGCAACATCGTCACGTGGCAGTTCGTCGGCTACAACATGCTGATCTTCTACTCGTCGCTGAAGACCATCCCGGGCGACCTCTACGAAGCCGCCGCCCTCGACGGGGCCGGCACGTGGCGGACGATCTTCTCGATCAAGCTCCCGGCGCTGCGCGGATCCATCGTCATCGCGACGATCTTCTCGATCATCGGCAGCTTCCAGCTGTTCAACGAGCCCAACATCCTGAAGCCGCTCGCACCGAACACGATCACGACGTTCTACACGCCGAACATGTACGCCTACAACCTGTCGTTCGCCGGACAGCAGTACAACTACGCCGCCACCGTCGCCATCATCATGGGCCTGATCACCGCGATCGTGGCCTACGTGGTGCAGCTGCGCGGCTCCCGTCAGGAGATGCGATGACCGCCCCCGCGCTCGCCCGCTCGACACCGTTCGCCCGGCGGAAGTCCGTCGTGCTCACGGTCGTGATGAGCCTGTTCATCCTCTACACACTGCTGCCGCTCTTCTGGCTCGTCATCAACGCGACCAAGGAGCAGGGCGACCTGTTCACGACGTTCGGCCTGTGGTTCGGCGACAGCTTCCACCTGTGGGACAACATCGTCGAGACCTTCACCTATCGTGACGGGATCTTCCTGCGCTGGCTCGGCAACACCCTGCTGTACGTCGTCGTCGGCGCGGGCGGCGCGACGATCCTCGCCACGATGGCGGGCTACGGCCTCGCCAAGTACAACTTCCGCGGCCGGAAGGCGGTCTTCGCCGTCGTGATCGGCGCCGTCGCGGTGCCGGGCACGGCGCTCGCGGTGCCGACCTTCCTCATGTTCAGCCAGCTCGGGCTCACGAACACCCCCTGGGCGATCATCATCCCCTCCCTCATCAGCCCGTTCGGCCTCTACCTCATGTGGGTCTTCGCCGCCGACGCGGTGCCCACCGAGCTGCTGGAAGCCGCGCGGATGGATGGGGCGGGTGAGTTCCGGACCTTCTTCACCATCTCGATGAAGCTCCTGACCCCCGGCATCGTCACCGTGGTCCTCTTCACCGTCGTCGCGACCTGGAACAACTACTTCCTGCCGCTCATCATGCTGAGCGATCCGGCCTGGTACCCGCTCACCGTCGGCCTCAACCAGTGGAACGCCCAGGCCACGGGCGCCGCCGCCCAGCCCATCTACAACCTGGTGATCACGGGGTCGCTCCTGTCGATCATCCCCATCGTCGTCGCGTTCCTGCTGCTGCAGAGGTTCTGGCAGTCGGGACTCAGCGCCGGAAGCGTCAAGCAGTGATGAGGGGCACTGCCTGACCCCGCACTCCCCCTCACCGCCGGTGCGTCCTGCCCCGGAATCCACAACAACGAAGTGAAGGAACACCCATGTCACACCTGCGCACTGGCTCGGTGCTGCGCCGCGTCGCGATCGTCGCGACCGCCGCCGCCCTCGTCGGCGGATCGCTCGCCGCGTGCTCGTCGGGCGGCTCCACGTCCGGCTCCGGCTCGGCCGACGACCTCGCGGCAGCCCTGGAGAAGGGCGGCGAGATCACGTACTGGTCGTGGACCCCGTCCGCCGAGGACCAGGCCGCCGCCTTCGAGAAGCAGTACCCGAACGTGAAGGTGAACGTCGTCAACGCCGGCACCAACACCGAGGAGTACACCAAGCTGCAGAACGCGATCAAGGCCGGTTCGGGCGCCCCCGACGTCGTGCAGATCGAGTACTACGCCTTCCCGCAGTTCGCCCTCACCGACGGCCTGCTCGACCTCTCCTCGTACGGCTTCGGCGACCTGGAGGGCGACTACACGGCATCCACGTGGAACTCCGTCGACTTCGACGGCAAGATCTACGGCCTGCCGCAGGACTCGGGCCCCATGGCGATGTTCTACAACAAGAGCGTGTTCGACCAGTACGGGCTCACCGTGCCGACCACGTGGGACGAGTACATCGCGACGGCGAAGCAGCTGACCGCGGCCGACCCGACGAAGAAGATCACGAACGACACCGGCGACCCCGGCTTCGCGACCTCGATGATCTGGCAGGCCGGCGGACAGCCGTTCCAGGTCGACGGCACGAACGTCACGATCGACCTCGCCGACGAGGGCTCGCAGAAGTGGGCGAACACGTGGAACCAGCTCGTCTCGGGCGGTCTCCTCTCGGACGCCTCCAGCTGGAGCGACGAGTGGTTCAAGGGCCTCGGCGACGGCTCGATCGCGACCCTGATCATCGGCGCCTGGATGCCGGGGAACCTCGAGGCCTCCGTGCCCGACGCCGCCGGTGACTGGCGCGTCGCCCCGATGCCGACCTACGACGGCACCGCGGTGTCGGCCGAGAACGGCGGCGGCGGCCAGGCCGTGACCAAGCAGAGCCAGAACCCGGCCCTCGCGGCCGCGTTCCTGAAGTGGCTCAACAACGACCAGGCGAGCATCGACATCTTCTCCGCGTCGGGCGGCTTCCCGTCCACGACCGCCGACCTCACGTCGGACGCGTTCCTGAACGCCAAGTCGGAGTACTTCGGCGGCCAGCAGATCAACCAGGTGCTCGTGCAGGCGTCCCAGGACGTCCGCAAGGGCTGGCAGTACCTCCCCTTCCAGGTCTACGCGAACAGCATCTTCGGCGACACCGTGGGCCAGGCCTACGCGTCGAAGGGTGACCTGAACGACGGCCTGGCGGCCTGGCAGAAGCAGCTCGTGAGCTACGGCAACGAGCAGGGCTTCAGCGTCAACAAGTAATCGCACGCGAGGGGCGGGTCGCATCATCCGGCCCGCCCCTCGTCGCGTTCCACGATCGAGACGCCCGCCGAACGAACAGAACCGAACGAAAGACATCGTGACCACCTTCACCATCGGCGCCTCCGACTTCCTCCTCGACGGCGCCCCGCACCGGGTCATCGCCGGCGCGCTGCACTACTTCCGCATCCACCCCGACCACTGGGCCGATCGCATCCGCAAGGCGCGCCTCATGGGGCTCAACACGATCGAGACGTACGTCGCGTGGAACGCGCACGAGCCCGTCCGCGGCGAGTGGGATGCCACGGGTGCGAACGACCTCGGACGCTTCCTCGACCTCGTCGCCGCGGAGGGCATGCACGCGATCGTGCGCCCCGGCCCGTACATCTGCGCCGAGTGGCACAACGGCGGCCTGCCGGTGTGGCTCACGAGCACCCCCGGGATCGGCCTGCGCCGCAGCGAGCCGCAGTACCTCGCGGCGGTCACGGAGTTCCTGCGCCGCGTCTACGAGATCGTCGTGCCGCGCCAGATCGATCGCGGCGGCAATGTCGTGCTCGTCCAGATCGAGAACGAGTACGGGGCGTACGGGTCGGATGCCGAGTACCTGCGCGAGCTCGTGCGGGTGACGCGCGACGCCGGCATCACGGTGCCCCTCACGACGGTCGACCAGCCCGAACCCGGCATGCTCCGGGACGGGAGCCTTCCCGAACTTCATCGCACGGGCTCGTTCGGGTCGCGCGCGACCGAGCGTCTCGCCACCCTCCGCGAGCACCAGAGCACGGGACCGCTCATGTGCTCCGAGTTCTGGGACGGCTGGTTCGACTGGTGGGGCGGCGTGCACCACACGACCGACGCCGCGGCATCCGCCGCCGAACTCGACGCGCTCCTCGCCGCCGGCGCGTCGGTCAACATCTACATGCTGCACGGAGGCACCAACTTCGGCACGACGAACGGCGCGAACGACAAGGGCCGCTACGCGCCGATCGTGACGTCGTACGACTATGACGCGCCGCTCGACGAGTCCGGGTTCGCGACGGAGAAGTTCCACGCGTTCCGCGAGGTCATCGCGAAGTACGCGCCCGTGCCGGCCGAGTCCGTCCCCGTCCGGCCGACGGCTCCCGCGTTCGACGTACCGCTGACGGCGACGGGCGACTGGCTCCCCACGCCCGCCGCGGATGCCGGGGCCGCTGCCGTGCCGCCGACCTTCGAGGACCTGGGTCAGCTCGGCCCTCTCGTGCGCTACGACGTCACCCTGCCGGAGGAGCTCTTCGGCACCGCCGACGCGGCGCCGCTCGTCTTCGCGGAGGTGCGCGACCTGGCCTGGGTCGCCGTCGACGGCGTGACCGTCGGGCGCCTCTCGCGCGCGCTGCACGAGCGCGCCCTCACGATCCCGCGCGGCGTGCGCCTCACGGTCGTCGTGGAGGACCAGGGCCGCGTCAACTACGACCACCGCCTGGGCGAGGAGAAGGGTCTGATCGGTCCCGTGACGCTCGCCGGCCGGCAGCTCGAGGGCTGGTCGGCGACGCTCGTCGACGTCGAGCGGATCGCGGCGGACCTCGCGGCGCCGCGAGCGGCCGCCGGCTCGGGCGCGGCCGCCGGCCGGACCGCTCTGCGCGGCGCGTTCGCCCTCGACGCGGCATCCGACCTCTTCCTCGACACCGCGGCATGGGGCAAGGGCTACGTGTTCGTCAACGGGTTCTTCCTCGGGCGCTACTGGGCGGCCGGACCGCAGCGCACGCTCTACGTGCCCGGCCCCGTCACGCGCGCCGGCGCGAACGAGATCGTCGTGCTGGAACTGGACCAGGTCGTCGCATCGGTCGCCGCCTTCGTCGCCGCCCCCGACCTCGGGCACCGCGAGGAGTGACCGCCCGCATCGGGCAGGATGGATGACATGACGACGTGGCTTGTGACCGGCGGAGCCGGCTATATCGGAGCGCACGTGGTGCGCGCACTGCAGGCGGCGGGCATCGCACCCGTCGTCGTGGACGACCTCTCCAGCGGGCACGCGGGGTTCGTCCCCGGCGGTGTGCCGTTCGTGCGCGGCACGATCCTCGACGGCGAACTGCTCGCCGCGACGCTCCGCGAGCACGACGTCACGGGCGTCATCCACGTCGCGGGCTTCAAGTACGCGGGCGTCTCGGTGCAGCGCCCTCTGCACACGTACGCGCAGAACGTCGAGGGCACGCGGGTGGTCCTGCAGGCGATGGCGGATGCCGGTGTCCACAACATCGTGTTCTCCTCCTCCGCGGCGGTCTACGGCACCCCCGACGTGCCGCTCGTGACCGAGGATCTACCCAAGCGCCCGGCGTCGCCCTACGGCGAGTCGAAGCTCATCGGCGAGTGGCTGCTGCGCGACCAGGCCACGGCCACGGCATCCTCCGACGCGCCCCTCCGGCACACGTCGCTGCGGTACTTCAACGTCGTGGGCTCCGCCGACCCGACCGTGTACGACACGAGCCCGCACAATCTCTTCCCGATCGTGTTCGAGAAGCTCCTCGCGGGCGAGACGCCGCAGATCAACGGCGACGACTACGACACCGCCGACGGCACGAACGTGCGCGACTACGTTCACGTCGGGGACATCGCGGCCGCCCATGTCGTCGCCGCGCAGCGCCTCGAGTCGGGTGCGCCCGTCGAGCCGGCCTACAACCTCGGCTCGCAGAACGGGCTCAGCGTGAAGGAGATCATGGATGCCATGGCCCGGGTCACCGGCATCCCGTTCACGCCCGTCATCGGCCCGCGTCGAGCCGGGGACCCCGACCGCATCGTCGCGACCGGCGAGCTCGCCGCGCGCGACCTCGAGTGGCAGAACCGCTACACGGTGGACGAGATGGTCCGCACGGGCTGGGAGGCCCGCCGCGCCGCGAACTGAGTCCGCCCCAGCTCAAAGTTTGCGCTGGCCACGAACTCCGCAGAATGACACGAACTCCGCAGCCGGACACGCGATCGGTTGCGGAGTTCGTCACATCTTGCGTAGTTCCTACGCGGATGCCCGGATGACGAGTTCCGGCCTGAGCAGGACGGGCGCGACGGGGTCGCCCTCGATGCGCGCGACGAGCGACGCGATCGCCGCACGGCCGAGACCGTCGAAGTCCTGCCGGAGCGTCGTGAGCGGCGGACGGTAGTCGGCGGCATCCGCAATGTCGTCGAACCCGACGACGGCGACGTCTTCGGGCACGCGCCGTCCGCGGTCGGCCAGGGCGCGGAGCGCGCCGAGCGCCATCTGATCGTTCGCGCAGAAGAGCGCCGGGACGCCGTCGCCGAGCGCAGATGCGGCCGCGAAGCCGGATGCCGCGGTCCAGTCGCCGCGCACCAGCTCCGGCGCGGCGAGCCCGGCCGCCTCGAGCTCTTGCCGCCACCCGCGTTCGCGCTCCGCGGCCGCGAACGACCCCGACGGCCCCGCGAGGTGATGGACCGTGCCGCGCCCGAGAGCGAGCAGCCGGCGGGTTGCGGCCCGGGCACCGGCGGCATGGTCGGTCTGCACCGTGACGAACCGCGGCGCTCCGGCGGCCCGATCGTCGGCCGGCGCGTCGACGACGACGAGGGCGAGCCCCTCCGGAACGTCGAGCCCGCGCGCGAGCGCCGTCGCCTCGTTGAGGATCACGGCGCCGTCGACGCCCTGGTCGCGCAGGCGCGCGAAGCCCTCGGCGACGGCCTCGCGGCCCGCCGCCGTGACGACGGTGAGCGCGAACCCGCGTGCCGCCGCGGCGTCGGCGAGCGCCTGCAGCATGCGGGAATTGCCGACGGAGGCGAGCGTCGACACGATCAGCCCGATCGTGTCGGTGCGGCCGGTGCGGAGCGCCCGGGCCGCGCGATGCATGCGGTAGCCGAGGTCTTCCATCGCCGCCTCGACGCGGGCGCGCGTGGCGGGGTCGACCCGCGGCGAGTCGTTCACGACGCGGGAGACCGTCTGCGACGACACCCCCGCGACGGCGGCGACATCCGCCATGGAGGCTCGTCTCGGCGCCCGCGTGGCGCCCGGTTGCTCTGCCGCCATGACGAAACTCCTTCGAATCGGGTTGTGTTGACGATAACACGTTCGCTGAGGTACCGTGTGATCGTGAACATAACGGAGTTTCGCACGCAGGATCTGCCCGCCTTCCCCCTCGGCGGGGGCGTCGTCAAGCGGCCCACCCGCCTCGCCGATGGGCGCGAGCTGATCTACTTCGACGACCCGGGTACGACCCCCGGCGCCGCGCGCGCGGTCGATGCCCGCACGCTCGACCCCCGCCCGGAGACGGCCACCATGCGCCAGGACATCCTCACCGGCGACTGGATCTCGGTCGCCGCGGCCCGTCAGAATCGCGCCTTCCTCCCGCCCGCCGAGCTCGACCCGCTCGCCCCGCAGACACCGACCAACCCGTCCGAGATCCCGTCGTCCTACGATGTCGCGGTCTTCGAGAACCGCTCGCCGTCGTTCGGCCCCGCGTTGGCGGAGGTCACGGGCATCGCCGAAGCCACGGGAGACGCCCCCGTCGCCGCCGACCCGCCGCGCGGGCTCGACGACCTCGCCCACCTCGGGCTCGGCCGCACCCGCACGAGCGTCGGCCGATGCGAGGTCGTCTGCTTCTCCCCCGAGCACACGGGCTCGTTCGGCACCCAGACGGTCACCCGCGCGCGCACCGTCATCGAGGCGTGGGCCGACCGCACCGCCGCTCTGTCGCAGCTGCCCGGCATCCAGCAGGTCTTCCCGTTCGAGAACCGCGGCGAGGCGATCGGGGTCACCCTGCACCACCCGCACGGGCAGATCTACTCCTACCCGTATGTGACACCGCGGACGCTCCGCCTGCTCGACTCGATCGACCGCACCGCGCCGGACCTCTTCGAGCGCATCCTCGAGTTCGAGCAGAACGGCCCGCGCGTCGTCCTGCGCGGCGAGCACTTCACCGCGTTCGTGCCGTTCGCGGCGCGGTGGCCCATCGAGCTGCACGTCCTGCCGCACCGCCACGTCCCCGATCTCGCCGCGCTGACGGATGCCGAGCGCGACGAACTCGCCCCCTTCTACCTGCGGCTGCTGCGCGGCATCGACGCGCTCTACGACACACTCCCCAAGCACACTCCACCCGCCGCTGACGCGTCGGGCGGAGCCTCCGTGCTCGGGGCCCCAACCCCCTACATCGCCGCGTGGCACCAGGCCCCCGTGCACGTCGGCCGCGACACGGTCCGCCTCAACCTGCAGCTGACGAGCCCGCGACGCGCGGCCGACAAGCTCAAGTACCTCGCCGGCTCCGAGGCGGCGATGGGCGCCTGGATCGGCGATGTCCCCCCCGAGACCGCCGCCACCCGGCTTCGCGAAGCCGTCGAAGGAGTGACGCTGTGAGCACGCCCACGTCCGCAACCTGGTCTGCCCGAGCCGAAGGCACCTGGTCAGCGCCCGGCCGCGTCAACCTCATCGGCGAGCACACGGACTACAACGACGGCTTCGTCTTCCCGTTCGCGATCGAGTACCGCACGAGCGTCGACCTCGCGGTGCGCGCCGACGGCCGCATCCGCGTCTCGTCGTCGTTCGACCCGGACCCGGTCGAGGTCGCCCTCGCCGACCTCGACGACCTCTTCCCCGGCCGCCGCGACGAGGTCGTCGAATGGGCGCGCTATCCACTCGGCGTCGCGTGGGCGCTCCTTCGGGCGACGAGGCGGAGTGCGGCATCCGTGCCGGGCGTCGACCTCGTCTTCCGCTCCGACGTGCCCGTCGGCGCGGGGCTCTCGTCGTCCGCGGCGATCGAGGGCGCGACGGCGGTCGCCCTGAACGACGTCTGGGGCCTCGGCCAGGACCGCGTCGCGCTCGCGAAGGTCGGACGCCGGGCCGAGAACGAGGCGGTCGGCGCCCCCACCGGGATCATGGACCAGATGGCATCCCTCCTCGGCCGCACCGACGCCGGCACGTTCCTCGACTGCCGGACGCTGGATGCCGAGGTCACGGACCTCGGGTTCGCCCCCGCGGGCCTGGAACTCCTCGTCATCGACACCCGCGTGACCCACGCGCACTCGACCGGCGGCTACGGCGAGCGCCGCGCCGCGTGCGAGCGGGGCGCGGCGATCATGGGCGTTCCGGCGCTGCGCGACCTCGGCGTCGCCGACCTGCCGCGTGCGCAGGAGCTGATGGACGACGTCACCTTCCGCCGCGTGCGTCACGTGGTGACGGAGGATCAGCGCGTGCTCGACACCGTCGCGACGCTCCGCGCCGACGGCCCCCGCGCGATCGGGGGACTGCTGGATGCCTCGCACGCCTCGATGCGCGACGACTTCGAGATCTCGGTGCCCGAGCTCGACACGGCGGTCGAGGCGGCACGCGCCGCCGGCGCGATCGGCGCGCGGATGACCGGCGGCGGCTTCGGCGGCGCCGCGATCGCCCTCGTCGACGCGGGCCTCGTCGCCGACGTGACCGCGGCGGTCGAGGCGGCGTTCGCCGAGGCCGGATTCGGCGCACCGCACATCTTCACCGTGCGTCCGTCGGAGGGGGCTCGCCGCGACGCGTGAGCGAGGGTAGCGTCGGACCATGGCCTTCATCACTGTCGGCACCGAGAACTCGGCCGACATCGAGATCTTCTACACCGATCACGGACCGGCGGACGCTCAGCCCGTCGTCCTCATCCACGGCTTCCCGCTGAACGGCGAATCGTGGGACCTGCAGAGCCGGGCTCTCCTGGATGCCGGGTACCGCGTGATCGCGTACGACCGGCGCGGGTTCGGCGCCTCCACGAAGACGGCGACGGGCTCCGACTACGACACGTTCGCGGCCGATCTGCACGCGCTCGTCGACGATCTCGAGCTCGAAGACGCCGTGCTCGTCGGCTTCTCGATGGGAACGGGCGAGATCGCGCGGTACCTGTCGCGCTACGGCGCGAGCCACGTCGCGAAGGTCGCCTTCCTCGGTTCGCTCGAACCGTATCTCCTCATCACGGACGACAACCCGGACGGCGCCGGCGACCAGGCGTACTTCGACGGCACGGCGACCGCCGTCGCGGAGGACCGGTACGCGTTCCTCACCGGGTTCTTCCGCGACTTCTACAACCTCGACGACAATCTGGGTTCCCGCATCTCGCAGGAGGCGGTGGATGCCTCGGTGCAGGTGGCGGGCCTCGCGGGGAACGCCGCGATCGCGGCCGCGCCCCTGACGTGGCCGACCGATTTCCGCGGGGACATCCCCGCGATCACCGTGCCGACCCTCATCCTGCACGGCACGGCCGACAACATCCTGCCGATCGACAAGACCGCGCGGCGGTTCCGCGAACTCGTGCCGGAGGCGACGCCGCTCACCTATGTCGAGATCGACGGCGCCCCGCACGGCCTGCTGCGCACGCACGGCGCCGAGGTGAACGAGGCGCTGCTCGCGTTCCTGCGCGCGTGACCGCGCGACGAGATCAGGCCTGCGGGGCGCCCCCGGCGTTGGCCATCGCGATGAGGCCGTCGATCATCTCGGGGGATGCCGCGTCGCCGGCCATCATCGAGATGCGGCCGAACGGGAACGACGCCATCATCGCGGTCGGATCGACGCCCTCGGGCATGATGTCGGCGACGCCCTCCATGCCCTGCATCATCTGGGCGATCGCGGCCTGGATGATCGGGCCGGCGATCGGGTGCGCCAGGACCTCGCCCATCGACGATTCGCGGCTGAGCGGCAGCACGACCTGGTCGCCGTCGATCGCGACCGTCACCGTCGACCGGACGTCACGGCTCGACGCCGCGACCTCGACCGTGTACTCGCCGCCCTCGACGACCCAGCGGTCGACGCGCGTGTCCCAGTAGGCGAGGTCGTCGCGACGCACCGTCAGGGAGACCGAACGGGTCTCCCCGGGCTCGAGCGCGACGGACGCGAAAGCCTTGAGTTCCCGCGGCGCGCGCTGCACCGCCGAGGCGACCGGCGCGACGTACGCCTGCACGACCTCGCGACCGGCGACCGCCCCCGTGTTCGTCACCGGCACCGTCACGACGACATCGCCGTCGGCGCCGACGGATGCCGAGGCATCCCCGTACGCGAAGGTCGTGTAGGACAGCCCGTGTCCGAAGGGGAAGGCGACATCGAGGCCGCGCGCGTCGTACCAGCGGTACCCGACGAACAGTCCCTCGCCGTAGCGGACGTGCCCGAACTCTCCCGGGAAGTCGAGGTACGCCGGGGTGTCCGACAGCCGCAGCGGGATCGTCTCGGTGAGCTTGCCCGACGGGTTGACATCACCGAACAGGACGTCGGCGGTCGCAGAGCCGCCGGCCTGACCGAGCAGCCAGGCCTCCACGATCGCGGGCACGCGGCCGGCGAACGGCAGCGCGACGACGCCGCCGTTCGACAGCACGACGACGATGTTCGGGGTGACCTCGAGCAGCGCGTCGAGCAGCGCCAGCTGCTCCGCGGGCAGGTCGATGTCGGTGCGGTCGTACCCCTCCGACTCGATGCGTGCGGGGAGCCCGAGGAAGAGCACGACGGTGTCGACGCCGGATGCCGCGGCGACGGCCTCTTCGCGGAGGGCCGTCTGCTCGGCATCCGTCGCTCCCGGCGCGACCGAGAAGCCGGCCGCGTACGCGACGTCACCGCCCGCCGCCGCCCGGATCGCGGTGAGCGCGTCGTCGAGGCGCGTGGGGTTGATCATCGACGAACCGGCGCCCTGGTAGCGCGGCTTCTCGGCGAACGCGCCGACGACGGCGAGCTTCGCGTCACGGCGCAGCGGGAGCAGGCCCTCCTGGTTCTGCAGCAGCACGGCTGAGCGACCCGCCGCCTCGCGGGCGAGCGCGTGATGCGCGTCGACGTCGAGCGGACCGGAGACGCGCCCGGCGCCGGCCTGCGCCTTCTCGACGAGGTCGATCACGCGCTGCGCGGCGACATCCAGCGCCGCCTCGTCGAGCGATCCGTCGTGCACCGCGGCGACGAGCTGGCGGTCGGTGACGCCGTTCGACGACGGCATCTCGAGGTCGAGGCCCGCCGGCAGCCCCTTCACGCGGTCGTTGACAGCGCCCCAGTCGCTCACGACGACCCCGTCGTACCCCCAGTCATCGCGCAGCACCTGGGTCAGCAGCCACGGGTCCTCCGACGCGTAGACGCCGTTGATCTTGTTGTAGGCGCACATGACGGTCCACGGCTGGGCATCCTTCACGACCCGCTCGAAGCCGCGCAGGTAGATCTCGCGCAGCGGGCGGGGGTCGACGTCGGACGAGATCCGCATGCGGTCCTCCTCCTGGTTGTTCGCCGCGAAATGCTTGAGCGACGTGCCCACGCCCTGCGACTGGATGCCGCGGACGATGGCCGTTCCCAGCACGCCCGAGACGATCGGGTCCTCGGAGAAGTACTCGAAGTTGCGGCCGCACAGCGGCGAGCGCTTGATGTTGATGCCCGGGCCGAGCAGCACCGCGACGTTCTCGATCGAGGTCTCCGCGCCGAGCGCGCGGCCGACACGCTCGATCAGATCGACATCCCACGACGAACCGAGACCCACAGCCGGCGGGAAACAGGTCGCGGGGACCGAGTCGCCCATCCCGAGGTGGTCGCCGCCCTCGCGCTGCTTGCGCAGGCCGTGCGGGCCGTCGGTGAGCATGATCGCCGGCAGCCCCACCCGATCGATCGGCTTGGTGTACCAGAAGCTCGCGCCGCTGGTGAGCGACGCCTTCTCCTCGAGGGTGAGGTCGGATGCCGAGATGTCGGCCATGGGCGGTTCCTTTCGTGGAGGCGTGTCAGCGGACGGACTTGATCGGCCAGATGGCGAGGGCGCCGAGGATACCGAGGACGATCGCGACGGGGAAGAGCCCCGCGTATCCGACGGCGAGCACGATCGCGCCGGCGACGGCGGGGGCGAGGGTCTGCGGCAGCGTCGCGGCGATGTTGACGACGCCGAGATCCTTCGCGAAGGACTTCGCCGACGGCAGCACTTCGCTGATGAGGGCGGTGTCGACGGCCTGGAACATGCCGAACCCGAAGCCGGCGATGAAGGTCATGATCATCCACGCCGTGATGTCCTGCCACATCCACGGCAGGAGGAACGCGAGACTCACGAACGCGGCGGAGCCGAAGACGAAGGGCTTGCGGCGGCCGACCCGGTCGGAGAGCGGCCCGGAGACCGCCGTCGAGATGATGATGCCGACGAGGCTCAGGAGCCCCAGCATCGGGATCACGGTCTCGGGGTGGTCGACGTGGAAGTAGTACTGCAGCAGGTAGAGCTGGTAGCCCGTGACGGCGAAGTAGCCGGTGTACAGGAGAAGGCGCCCCGTGAACGCCCAGAAGAAGTCGGGGTTCGCGACCGGGTTCACCCAGAACGTGCGCAGGAACTCGCCGAGGCTGAACGGCTCGGGCGTGATGCGCGTGCTCGATCGGTCGGGGTTGGCCACGACGAAGAGGGTGAGGATCACGACCGACAGCACCGCGAAGGTGATGTAGCCGGCGGTGATGCTGTTGAAGAACAGCGACCCGACGATCTGGCCGCCGATCGCGCCGACCATGAGGCCGATCCCGGTGATCGCGGCGAACGTGCCGCGGCGTGCCTGCGGGACGCGATCGGGCATGATCGCCGACAGCGGGCCCTGGGCGAAGTTGTAGCAGATCTGCACGAGCGTCCAGGCGATGATGAAGCCGACGAGGGTCGACGCGAACGCGAGCCCGATGAGCGAGAGCGCGCCGGCGAGAGCGCCGAGGACGATCCACGGGGCGCGGCGCCCGAAGCGCGACCGCGTGCGGTCGGAGATCTGGCCCGCGATGGGCTGGGCGACCATCGCGGCGAACGCGCCGATCGTCGAGATGATGGCGAGGTTCGCGACGTTCGCCTGATTCGCCTCGCCGAACGCGAGCGTCACCTGGTGGGGCAGCAGGATGCCGGGGACCGCACCCCACACCATGAAGACCGCGACGTTCGCGGGGAAGATCCACCACAGCAGTCGCCGCAGACCCTTCACGGGAGCGGGCGGATCGTCTTGCCCGGAAGCCTGTGCGATGAACGTGTTCTCGGTCATCGGTGCGGACGGCACGGTGGGCGAATCTGACATCGTCGTCAAGTCCTCTCGGCGCTCACCCTGAGCGCCACCGCGAAAACCATATGACACTAGGTTTTGAAAATCAACCGTTCTTCGCTTAACTCTTCCCATGAGCGAGAAACGACGCGGCTCGTACGCGAAAGGAATCGCCAAGCGCGAGGAGATCCTCGAGCGCGCCCTGGACGTCATCGCGAGCGAGGGCTACGCGGGGGCCTCGGTGCGTGCGATCGCCGACGCCGTCGGCTTGAGCCAGGCGGGGCTGCTGCACTACTTCGATTCGAAGGAGGAGCTCTTCACCGAGATCCTGCGGAAGCGCGATGAGGTGGATGCCGCGCTCTTCGGCGGCGTCGATGCGACCAGCGCGACCGCCGAGGAGCTGCACGAGGGCTACGTCGCGGTCGTGCGCCACAACACCGACGTCCCCGGGCTCGTCCACCTCTTCTCACGACTCGCGGTGGATGCCGCGGACCCCGCCCACCCCGCGCACGACTACTTCCTCGCGCGCGGCGCCGGACTGCGAGTCCTCTACGTCGACGCGCTCGAGCGCGCCCAGCGGGAGGGCGCGCTCACCTCCGACGTCGACGCCGAGACGCTCGCCCGCATCCTGCAGGCCGTCGCGGACGGCATGCAGCTGCAGTGGATGCTCGACCCCGACGTCGATATGGCGGCGACGATCGACGCCGTCTTCACGCTTCTGACGGCTCAGCGCAGCGGCGCGACCGACGCGTAGGCATCCCCCTGGTCGCGCACGGGGACGTCGTAGACCCGCGCCGTCTCGTCCGGGACCCAGCGCGGCCACGGCACCGCACCGGACACCACGAAGCGGACCGCGTCCGAGTGCATGCGCTCGGCGAGCTCCTGCGGCGGCTGCGGGCCCGCGAGCGCCTCGATGGCAGGGCCGTCGAGGCAGTCGAAGAAGAACGGCACGTCGAGGCAGTGCTCGGCGAAGCCGAACGCGCCGGACGGCCACGAGAACCGGTACGCCCACGACGGCGCGTCACCACGCGCATCGGCGATGATCGGCAGCCGCGCCCGGAACATGCGGTCGGTGAGATACCTGCCCGCGACGCGGGCCGTGCTGAGCTTCGCGACATCCGCGTTCGCCGCGAGATAGTCGCGGCGAACGGTGCCGGTCAGCCCGAGCCTGCCGAGCACGACCCGGCGCGGAATCCAGCGCATCAGCTTCTCCTGACCGATCAGCGCCATCGTGAACTCGTCATCGGTCGTCCCCATGACGAGCGGCTTGTCCGCGCCGACGCCGGCACGCAGCGAGTCGACCGTCGACATCGTGAGCAGGTCACCGTCCACGGTGGGGCCGAGCCCCAGCCCGGTGGTCATCATCTCGGACATCGCGGCCGGCGTCATCGCCGTCGCGGCGCGCTGCACCTCGAGCAGACGCTCTTCCGACAGGGTCGCGAAACCGGCGCGGTCGCAGGCGACGCCCGCAGCGGTCGCGAGCTTCTCGGCGAGCGCGATCGCCCGCTCACGCGACACGTCGGCGAGGGCGCCCGACAGCGACCACACTCCGTGGAAGAGGTGCTGCGCGCTCGGCATCCCGAGCAGCGTCAGCACGGCGCCGCCGCCGGCCGACTGCCCCGCGATGGTCACACGGCCCGGGTCGCCGCCGAACGCGGCGATGTTCTGCTGCACCCACTCGAGGCCGGCGATCCAGTCGCGGACGCCGCGGTTCGAGGGCGCGCCGTCGATCCAGCCGAAGCCGTCGAACCCCAGCCGGTACGAGAGCGACACGGTCACGACGCCGTCGCGATTGAACGCTCGGCCGTCGTACCAGGGGCTCGCGGGCGAACCGGCGAAGAAGCCGCCACCGTGGATCCAGACGAGGACGGGCAGACCCGTCGCGGTCGGATCGGGGGTGAAGACGTTGACGTTGAGCGTCGCGTCGCCGGGCACACTCGGTTCGGGGATGAGCGTCACCCCGGGGTCGCCGCGCTGAGCCGTCGCACCGAACGCGAGCGCGTCGCGCACGCCCTCCCACGCGGGCACCGGCTCCGGCGCCGCGAACCGCAGCTCGCCGACGGGCGCCTGCGCGAACGGGATGCCGAGGAACGCGGCCGATCGCGCGTTCGAGTCGGGGATCTCGCGCCATCGGCCGCGCACGCGGCCCGAGACGGTGTCGACGTCGACGAACTCTTCGGGACCCATCGCGCTCCTCCTCGAGCCTTCCACCTCAATACCGTGTGACGTTCGGGAATCAGACTAGCCCTGCGGGTCGCCCGATCTCATCACGGCATCCGGAATCCGCCGGCGGATGACGGCGATCGCCTCGGGATTGTCGTCGACCAGCACGGCATCGCGTCCGAGGGCCGCCGCCACCGCCCCGGTCGTCCCGCTGCCCGCGAAGAGGTCGAGCACCCGGTCTCCGGGGCGGCTGGATGCCTGCACGATGCGCCGCAGGACCCCCTCGGGCTTCTGCGTGGGATAACCCGTCCGCTCCGCGCCGCCCGTCGGCACGATCGTGTGCCACCAGACGTCGGTGGGGAGTTTGCCGCGCTCGGCCTTCTCGGCCGACACGAGCCCGGGAGCCATGTAGGGCTCCCGGTCCACGGCGTCGGAGTCGAACCAATAGCGGTCCGGATCCTTGACGTACACGAGGATCGTGTCGTGCTTGGTCGGCCAGCGCCGCTTCGACTTGGCGCCGTAGTCGTACGCCCAGATGAGCTCGTTGAGGAAGCACTCGCGTCCGAAGAGCGCGTCGAGCAGGACCTTGGCGTAGTGCGCCTCGCGGTAGTCGAGGTGCAGGTACAGGGTTCCGTCGTCCGTCAGCAGCCGCCGCGCCTCGCGCAGGCGCGGCGCGAGGAAGGCCTCGTAGTCGTCGAAGCGGTCGTCGTAGACGCGCACGCCGCCCCGCAGACGCGCGTACCCGGTGCCGCGGAAGCCCGTCTGCGTCCCGCGCTCCCCCGTGCGCGGCGCGGCGCTGTCGGTGCGCGTCCGTGACCGACCGGTGTTGAAGGGCGGATCGAGGTAGACGAGCGTGAAGCTCGCGTCCGGCAGCGACCGGGCGACCTCGAGATTGTCGCCGTGGATGATCTCGACGGTCACGGAACGCGGTGCAGCCAGGCATCCGTCGCGAACTTGGACGCCACGAGCGCCTCGGCCTCGGCATATTCCTCTTCGGTGATATGACCGGGCTGCGCGCCGTAGAGGTTCGCGAACGTGTCCTTGAGGCGCTCGATGATGGCCTCGCGCGGCAGGCCGGTCTGCGACCGCAGCGGATCGACCCGCTTCGCCGCGGACGTCGTGCCCTTGTCGCTCAGCTTCTCGCGCCCGATCCGGAGGACTTCGGTCATGACCTGACCGTCCATGTCGTACGACATCGTCGCGTGGTGCAACACGCCGCCCCCGGCGAGCCGCTTCTGGGCGGCGCCGCCGATCTTGCCCTTCGACGAGGCGATGTCGTTGAGCGGCTGATACGTGGCATCCACACCGAGGGAACGCAGCGCCTGCAGCACCCAGTCGTCGAGGAACGCGTAGGAGTCGGCGAACGTGAGACCCGCGACGAGGGATGCCGGCACGTACAGGGAGTACGTCACGATCGACCCTGCGCCCATCATCATCGCGCCGCCGCCGGAGATGCGCCGCACGACGTCGTAGCCGTGGCGGGCGGCCCCCTCGGGGTCGACCTCGTTGCGGTAGGACTGGAACGAGCCGATCACGACCGCCGATTCGTTCCACTCCCAGATCCGCAGTGTGGGATTGCGCAGCCCCGCGCCGACGCGACCTGTGAGCACCTCGTCGAGGGCGAGGTTCATGCGTGGCGACACCGCCTTCTCGTGGACGATCTCCCACGTGAAGTCCTTCCACCCCGGCGCGGTGACGAGCGCGCGGCGGACGGCGGTGCCGACCGCCTCGGGCGTGAAGCCGAGGAGCTGGGCACCCTCGGGCAGTGCGGCGCGGACGGCGGCGGCGATGCCCGCGGCATCCGTCTCCACCGGCAGGCCCGTGACCGCGGCGTCGATGTCCTGCAGGGCGTCGTCGGGTTCGAGGAAGAAGTCTCCGGCAAGGTGGAAGTCGGCGATGCGGCCGTCCGTCACCTCGAGATCGACGACGACGAGCTTCCCGCCCGGAACCTTGTACTCCCCGTGCATGATTCCAGCCTACGAGGTCGGTGCCCCCGGCGGGATGCGCGCCGCGATCGCCGCGCGTGAGGTGACGTCGAGACGGTCGAGGATCGCCGAGACGTGCTTCTCGACCGTGCGCTCGCTGAGGCCCAGGAGATCGGCGATCTGGGCATTGCGCCGGCCCGCCGCGACCAGGCGAGCGACCTCGAGCTGACGCGGGCTGAGGTCGGCGACGTCTCCCGCGACCGGCGCTCCGGCCAAGCGGGCGGCGAGCTCCACCCGGGACCGGACACCGAGCACGGCCAGCACCTCGGCGACGTGCGATTTCACCGTTCCGAGTGAGAGGAAACGCAGCCGGGCGATCGTGGGGTTGCTGTGGCCCTCCGCGAGGAGGGCGGCGATCTCACGCTCGCGAGAGCTGAGCACGCTGAGGTCGCCGACGAGGCCGGTGTGGGCGGCCGCGAGCCGGCGCCACTCCCGCGCGGCCAGCGCGCGGACGGACTCGACGCCGAGCCGGTCGGCCTCCGAGGCGATCTCCCGGAGCGCCGCCGCGGCCCGGACCGGGTCGGGGTCGAGGCTCGCGTGCAGCTGACGGCCGCGCAGGGCTTCGATGTGCGAGCCGAGCGCCTCGTCGAGCTCCACCGACGCGATGGCGTGCGCGCGTGCCTCGTCCAACCGGCCCCTCATCGCGGCGATCGCCCCCTGCGACCGGGCCACGGCGGATGCCGCGACGAGGTAGCCGCTGAGCTCGGTGGCGCGATCGAGCAGCTCCTCGGCACGCGCGAGGTCGCCGCGCTGGGCCGCCGCGAGGATGATGATCTCGTACGCGAAGGCCCGGTCCCACAGCTTGCAGCGCGACAGATCCGTGCCGCCCACGGCGGCGAGGAGCGCCGCGGACGCCTGCAGCTGGCCGAGTGTCCGCATCCCCCACCCGATATAGAGGCACGAACCCACGCTCAGATAGTTGACGTCACCGCGCGCCCGGAGGAGAACCTCCGCGGATGCCCGTTCGAAGCTCCGCCGGTCGCCGATCTGCGCATTGCCGTAGGCGGCGATCGCGTCCAGCACGACGAGGGCACGAGCGGGCACGCCTTCCCCGTGGCGCATGAACCCGTCGCGGATGTCGCGGGCCTGGCCGGACGTGCCGCGGAACGCGTGCAGTCGCGCCCGGAGGAGCTGCAGTGTCAGCGCGGCGCCGTCGATGCGGCCGTCGTCCTCGCCGGGCGCGGTCACCTGGCCCGGAGCCAGCCCCGACTCCTCGATCAGCTGTTCGGCGACATCGAAAGCGGCGACGCTGAGCGCCGCCTCGGCGAGGAGGTAGCGCGTGAGCAGGTCGTCGCGACGACGACGCGACGACCCGGAGCCCGCGTCGGATGCCGTCGATACGCGCAGGGCCGCGAGGGAGATCCCCCGCTCTTCCGCATGCGCCGTGCCGACCATCGCGTCGGTCATGAGCACCGCGGCGCCACCCATCCGGACGACAGCGGAGCTGCCACCAGACGACGCGTCAGCAGCGGCGGCCGCGTGATCGGCTGCCGCGCGGAACCGGCAGGCGATGACGGCAGCCATCGCCGCCGCGACGCCCAGGCGGGCTCTGCGCTCGGCGCCGCCCGGATCGTCGGTGTCGAGCTGCGCGATGGCGGACTCGAGCCGCGCCAGATGCGCTGCCGCGTCGCCCGAGAACACCGCGACGAGCGTCTCATCGAGAAGGGCGCACGCGTCGTCGCCGCCCTCCGTGACCGTCGGCCTCACGTGAGCTCCATCACCCCCGCATCGGGAAGCGCGCGTCGAGCCATGCCAGCAGGTCGTCGGAGACCTGCTGCGAGATCGTCTCGTTGAAGATCTCGTGCCGCGCCCCCGGGTAGACGAGCGTCGTCACGTCGGTGAGCCCGGAGCGCGTGCGGTACGCATTGGCGAGCCGGTGGACGCTGCGCGGACCGCCGACCGTGTCATCGCGCCCCACCATCAAGAGCACCGGGACGTCGCGCGGGAGGTTCCTGGCGGGCCTGCCGAACAGTCGCAGCCCGTCGACCGGGCCGAACAGCTTGAGCACGGAGTCGGTCGTCGTCAGCGGATCGTCGAGGAAGGCACGACCGACGGAGAGATCGGACGAGAGCCATTCGGTGCCCATCGCGCCGGGCGCCTTCCACGGGGCGTTGAGGTCGCCCGCGTTGAGGGAACCGGGCCACCGGAAGGCCGAACCGCTCAGGACGACGGCATCGTAGGCATCCGCGTGCTCGTTCACGAGCATCTGCGCGAGGAAGGATCCCCACGAGTGTCCGATGAGAACGAGCGGAAGGTCGGGATTCTCGCTGTGGATGAGCTCCGTGAGCTGCCCGCACGCCTCCTTGGCGGCGCGCAGGCCCCCGGGGCCGAGCGTGCCGAGCTTCCGATGGTCGCCGCCGTGCTGGCCGAGGCCCGTGCGTCCGTGACCGCGGTGGTCGTCGGCGTACACGATGAACCCGGCGCCGGTCAGCCGTGAGATCAGCGCTCCATAGCGGCCGGCGTGCTCGCCGACTCCGTGCAGGAGCTGCACGACGCCCCGAGGTTCGGCCGCGGCCGCGTAGTGATCGAAGACGATGCGGATGCCGTAACTATCGGTGAACGCGCGCTCGGTGCCGTTGCCGTCTGCGGAGGGGGTGGACATGGCGTGAGTCTAGTGACGCAGATACCCTCTTACATCGGATGACTTCGCTAGCTAAACTAGCGATTTGTGAAGGATCTCTCGTCGCGCCGCTGGGTCGGCCTCGTCTTCATCAGCCTCGCGGTTGCGCTCATCATCGTGGACTCGACGATCGTCAACGTCGCCGTGCCCGCGATCGTGGACGACCTCAAGATCTCGTCGACGCAGGTGCAGTGGGTGCAGGAGGCGTACACGCTCGTCTTCGCGTCGATGCTGCTGCTCTTCGGGTCCCTCGCCGACCGATTCGGGCGTCGGCGCATGCTGCTGACCGGCGTCGTGCTGTTCGCGGGCGCATCCGTCGCGGCGGGTCTCGCGGCGTCGGGCGACCTCCTGATCGCAGCGCGACTCGTGCAGGGCGTGGGCGGCGCGATGATGCTGCCGAGCACGCTGTCGCTGCTGAACGCGACGTTCCGGGGTCGGGAGCGCGGCATCGCGTTCGCCGTGTGGGGCTCGACGATCGGGGGCATGGCGGCGGTCGGGCCGCTCCTCGGCGGGTGGCTGACGACGGACTTCTCGTGGCGGTGGGCGTTCGGGATCAATGTGCCCCTCGGCATCCTGATCTTCATCGGCGTGCTGCTGACGGTGTCGGAGTCGCGGGAGGGCGGTGCCGGTCGCATCGACGTCATCGGCGCCGTGCTGTCGGTGGCGCTGTTCGGTGCGCTCGTCTTCGGGCTGATCGAGGGACGCACGCTCGGCTGGTGGGCGGTGAACGACCCGTTCACGCTCGGCGGCTGGACGTGGCCGTGGGATCTCTCACCGGTGCCCGTGGCTTTCGCGATCAGCGTCCTCGCGCTCATCGCGTTCCTGCTGTGGGCGCGGCACCGTTCGCGCGCCGGGCTGGCGACGCTGCTCGACCCGAAGCTCTTCTCCATCAGGACGTTCCGCAGCGGCAACCTCGCCGCGCTCGTCGTCGCGCTCGGCGAGTTCGGCATCATCCTGTCGCTGCCGATCTGGCTGCAGTTCGTGCTCGGCTTCGATGCGCTGCAGACGGGGCTCGTGCTGATCGCGCTCGCGGTGGGGTCCTTCGTCGCGAGCGGGTTCGCCGGGGCATCCAGCGGCAAGGTGAGCCCCGTCCTGATCGTGCGGGTGGGGCTCGTGGCCGAGATCGTCGGCATCGCCTGGGTGGGCCTCGTCGTCGGACCGGATGCCGCGTGGGGGTGGCTGCTGCCCGCGCTGTTCGTCTACGGATTCGGGGTGGGCCTCGCGACGGCGCAGCTGACCGGGGTGATCCTGCAGGACGTGCCCGTCGAGCTGTCGGGGCAGGGGTCGGGGACGCAGTCGACCGCGCGCCAGGTGGGGTCGGCGCTCGGCATCGCGATCCTCGGGACGGTGCTCTTCTCGTCCACGGCCGGCATCCTGTCGTCGTCGCTGGATGACCGCGGCCTCCCGGCGGCCGAGCGTGATCAGATCGTGTCGTCGGTCGTCGACAGCGCGGGCGCCGCGATCGCCGGGCTCGAACAGAACCCGCAGACCGCGGATGCGGCGGCCGACGCCAAAGCCGCCTTCTCGGACGGCACGCGGCTCGCGGCCTTCACCGCCGCCGGGTTCCTCGCGATCGGGCTGCTTGCGACGATCCCGCTGGGGCGCGCGTCGCGGCGGGAGCACCCCGGTGTGGAGTCATCGTCGTCGCGGAGCACAGGCCAGGTCGACTCCCACGATTGAACTTCAGAACGGTGGAACGTCGGCGGGGTCGCGAGCGGTGGTGAAGAGCGACGCCCCACGCGATGGGGCGGCTCGGGCGACGACGACGGGAGGAGCATCGTTGCGGTGAATTCTGCCGGTGGGCGAGACGAACTCGAGTGTTCCGCCCCCGCACTGGATGACTCGCCAGGGGGAGGCGTGTTTCAGCGTGTGGTGGCTCCTGCAGAGAACCTCGAGGTTGTCGGGGCGGGTGCGCCCACCGTCGGCGAAAGGAACGGTGTGGTCGATGTCCGCGCGATGCGCGGGGCGGCGGCATCCGGGCCATCGGCAATGCTGATCGCGGGCGGCGATCAAGCGGCGGAGGTGCGTGCCGGGGCGATAAACGTCGAGCCGCAGGGGTTCTGCGGTGACCGGATGGATCATGACACGGTGCCAGCAGGGTGCGGCGGCGGCGAGCGCGCGGGCGGTGCCCGGGTCGATGGGAGTCGTGCCGTCGAGGAGGGCGGGGTCGTCATCGAGTCCCGCGAGCGTGAGCAGCGGGATCGTGATCTGTACGGTCGCGCGGATTGCGCCGAGCCCGGCGTCGCCGACGGCTGCGGGCGCGCCAGCGAGCAGCAGGTCGCACATGAAGTCCGCGCGGCGCTGGTCGAGAGTGCGTTCGTCGGGGGCTTGATCGAGGTCGCTCACGCTCGCGTCCGCAGAGGTGTCGGTCGACGCCGAGTCGGATGCCTCGGCATCCACCTCGCCCTGCGCAATGCCCATCGTCGTGAGGCGTTCGTAGATGCCGCGGACGAGCGTCGTGGGGGCGTCCAGGAGGAGCCGGCTGAGGCCGTCGTCGAGGTCGAACGTGCGTACGCGCCGACCATCGAACGCGCGGCGCCGGTTGTCTTCGACGATGTCGGGTTGAAGGCGTGCGGCGATCGCGCGGGCATAGTCACGCACCGCGGAGGCTGTCTCGTTCTGGGCGATGGGGAGGATCGCCTCCTCGTAGCGTTCCCGGTTCTCCGGACGCAGGGGCATCCCGGCATCGATGATCGCGGACGCGTGGCGTTCGTCGATCCGCCCCTCTCGGAGAGCGGCGAGGGTGGCGGGATAGGTGCCGACGAGCGCGGCCCCGTCGCCCAGCCAGTTCGACACCGTGCGCTCGCTGACGTGCAGCACTGTGGCGAGTTCGGCGAGCACTTCACGCAGCGGGATCGTGTCGCCCACCTCCCCGCCCGCGCCGGGGCGAGCGGCGCGCCGCTGACCGACCCGCAACGCCACGAGATCGAGCGCCGCTGCGCACACCTCGGCACGTTCAGCCTGCAGCCGAGACATCTCCGCGCGGTTCCGCTCCGCGCGTGACACCAGCGCGGACAGCTCCGTCCAGTGCGGATCGACGACGCCCGGCCTCCGCGCAGCGTCCATGGCCTCTTCGCGGGGCGAGAAAGCGACCATGGGGACCTCCGGACACGTCAGACGGACTGTGTCTGGAGGCATCTTCCAGAACCGAGGCGCCCCTCTCCAGGGCTCGATCGCCAATAGATCAATTGTATTACAGAAATGCAACAGGGGGCAAGAGAGAATACTCTCTTTGTTCGATAGTTTTGTGATCTCGATACACCGCCGCTGCGCGTCGGCACTCGATCACCGATTCCACGACCCCACGACCCGTCGGCACTCGATCACCGAGTCGGCGGCCGCATCGGCGGTTTCCTTAGCAAGGCTAATGAGCTATGCTAAGGAAAAGAATGAGCTCGCCGCACACACCCGCAGATACCACCACCGAGGCATCCTCGCTGCGGATGGCGACCTTCCGCCTCGCGCGGCGGCTCCGCTCGCAGCGCGCGGTCGACACGATGAGTGACGGGCAGTTCGCGGTGCTCGCGGCACTGAACGTCCACGGTGCACACACGCTCGGCGAGCTCGCCGACCGGGAGCGCGTGACGGCGCCGTCGATGAATCGCACCGTCAACTGCCTCGAAGAGTCCGGCTACCTGACCCGCACCCCTGACGAGACCGACCGCCGGAAGGTCAACATCGCTCTCACGGACGAGGGCCGCGCCGTCGTCGCCGAGACGGTGCGCCGGCGCGACTCGTGGCTCGAGCAGGCCCTCGCCGAGCTCAGCCCGCAGCAGCGCGACCTGCTCCGGCAGGCAGCCGACCTCATGCGGGAGGTGGCGGCACGATGAGCGGCGGGGGCTCGATGTTCCGCTCGCTGTCGCTCTTCAACTACCGCGTGTGGTTCATCGGCGCGCTCGTGTCCAACATCGGCGGCTGGATGCAGTCGACGGCGCAGGACTGGGTCGTGCTGACGCAGCTGACCGACAACGACGCGACGGCGATGGGCGTGACGATGGCGCTGCAGTTCGGCCCACCGCTCGTACTCGTGCCGATCACGGGCTGGGTCGCCGACCGGTTCGACCGGCGCAAGCTGCTGATGGTCACTCAGTCGTCGCTCATGCTGCTCGGCATCGCCGTCGGCGTCCTTCTGCTCACGAACGTTATGACCCTCCCGCTGATGTGGATGTTCGCGCTCATGTTCGGCGTCGCGAACGCGTTCGACAGCCCCGCCCGCCAGGCCTTCGTCTCCGACCTCGTCGCACGGGAGAACGCGTCGAACGCCGTCGCGCTCAACGCGGCATCCTTCAACACGGCACGCCTCATCGGCCCCGCCATCGGCGGTGTGATGATCGTCCTCGTCGGCGCGGGCTGGATGTTCCTCGTCAACGCACTGACGTTCTTCGCGATGCTGATCGCCCTCGCCGTCATCCGTGCCGGCGAGCTCGTGCCCCGCGTGAAGGCTCCCGGAGCCGCACGTCTCGCCGATGGCTTCCGCTACGTGCGGGGGCGCCCCGACCTCATGGTGACCTTCGCGATGGTGTTCCTCATCGGCGCGTTCGGCATGAACTTCCCGATCTTCGCGTCGACGATGGCGATCGAATTCGGCCGCAACGCCGACGGCTACGGCCTGCTCAGCTCGGTGCTCGCGATCGGCTCGCTGGCCGGAGCCCTGCTCGCGGCGCGCCGAGACCGCGCCCGGATGCGCGTCGTCATGTATGCCGCCGGGGGCTTCGGCGTCGTCTCGCTGGTCTCGGCGACGATGCCGCTGTACGTTCTGTACGCCGCGATGCTCGTACTCGTCGGGTTCTGCACCGTCTCGATGATGACGACCGCCAACGGGTACGTGCAGACAACGACCGATCCCGCGCTGCGCGGACGCGTGATGGCGCTGTACATGGCGATCCTGATGGGCTCGACGCCCATCGGCGCACCCATCGCCGGATGGGTGGCCGACACGTTCGGCCCCCGCGTCGCGATCAGCGTCGGCGGCGTCGCGGGCCTCGTCGCCTTCGCGATCGGGTTCTGCTGGCTCCTGTACTCGGGCCGGCTGCACCGCAACGACTCACGTCGGTTCGTCCTCACTCTCGACGAGACGCGCCCGATCGCCGTCGTCGCCGCGGTCGCCCCGGAGGAGTTCAGCGACGAAGTCGCCGGGACGACGCCGATCCGCCTCCCCGAGATGGACGTCCCCGACATCGACGTGCCCGAGGTCGCGCCCGATCGCACACGGCGCGCGTGAGCGTTCTGTCCATATTCTGACCGCGGTTTGCATGGGAATCACGGCGAGGTCCGACTTGAATTGACCGCATTGTTCTACCGAGTACAGAGGAGTACCGATGAGCGTTGTGGTCCAGACGAGCGCCTGCGTCGGGGCAGGTCAGTGCGCGCTGGTCGCACCGGACGTGTTCGATCAGGACGATGACGGGATCGTGCTGCTGCTCGAGGCCGAGCCGCAGGGCGCCGACCTGGATGCCGCGACGAAGGCCGCGCGCCTGTGCCCGGCGCGTGCGATCGCCCTGACCGCGCCGTGACCGGCCGCATCGTCGTCGTCGGCGCATCCATCGCCGGCCTCACGGTCGCCGAGACCCTGCGCCAGGAGGGCTTCGCCGGCGAGATCGTCCTCGTCGGCGACGAACCTCACCTGCCGTACACCCGCCCACCGCTGTCCAAGCAGATCCTGATGGGCGAGTGGGAACCGGCCGACGCCGCGATCCGCACCGCGGCCGAGCTCGACGGACTCGACATCCAGGTGCGCACGGGGTGCACCGCCATCGGCCTCGACGTGGCCGCCCGCACGGTGCACACCACCGACGGCGCGCTCGCCTACGACGAGGTCGTCATCGCAACGGGTACGGAGCCCCGCCGCCATCCGACGCTGCCCGGGGCGCTCATGCTCCGCACGATGGACGACGCCGTCGCACTGCGTCAGCGCCTGCGGAGCGCGCGTCGCGTCGCCGTCGTCGGCTCCGGCATCCTCGGGTCCGAGATCGCATCGGCCGCACGCAAGCACGACGCCGACACCCTCCTCATCGGACGCTCCGGCGCGCTCGGCTTCGGCGGCGTCGGCACCCTGCTCTCGAAAGAACTGATCCGGCTGCACGAGGAGCACGGCGTCGAACTGGCCCTGCACACCGAGATCGAGTCGATGGATGCCTCGGCATCCGGAACCTCGCACCTGCGTCTCGTGGGCGGCGGCGAGCGCGCGGCGGATCTCGTCGTCGCCATGATCGGCGGCTCCCCGCGGGTCGCATGGCTGAGCGGTGCGGGCCTCGACCTCGCCGACGGCGTCGTGTGCGATGTCGTCGGTCGCGCGGTGCCGGGCGTCTGGGCCGTCGGAGACGTGGCGGCGTGGACCGATCCGGCGACCGGCGCACCGCGGCGCATCGAGCATCAGAGCTACGCGATCGAGCAGGCGCTCTCGGTGGCGCTGCGTCTCGCGCACGGCGCGGAGAGCCCGGCGCCCGTGCCGCTGTTCTGGTCCGAGATCCACGGAACGCGCATCCAGTCCTACGGCTGGTTCGACACCACCCGGCCACTCGCTGACATCACGGGCGATGACGACGCCCGCGGACGCCTCTACGGCAGTCACGACGACGACGGCGAACTGCGTGGGGTCGTCGGCTGGAACGCCACCCCGCGCGCGTTCCGCGCTGCGCGCGCCGCCATCCACATCCCCGCCGCGCCGATTACGGCCGCACTCTGACCTCAACACCCATCCCGAAGGAGGACGATCGATGTCGATCCCCGCTGCCTGCCCATTCCACGCCCGCTCGCTCCCGGGCGACGGCACTCCACTGAAGCCCTCGCCCCAGCTCGCCGCCTGGCGGGAGGAGGGCGCCTTCTCGCCGCTCGACTTCCAGGATGGTCACGAGGGACTCGTCGCGACGCGCTACGACGCCGTCGTGAGCGTGCTGCAGGATCCGCGCTTCAGCATGCGCCCGAGTCGGATGCCGGTGGGTCCCGCCGTCGACGACGCGACCGCCCACGGTGACAGCGGGCACGCGCCGACGGCCGAGGCGGAGGCCGTCCCGCTGGAGCTGCCCGGTGAGCTCGACGAGGCGGGTCGCGCCTCCGACGAGCTCAACCTGCTGAATCTCGACGGCGCGGAGCACGCGAAGCTGCGCCGTGCCGTCATGCCCCGCTTCTCGGTGCGGCAGGCGCGGGGGCGTGAGCCGTGGATCCATGCGATGGTCGCCGCCGAGATCGAACGACTGCGCGAGAAGGGCCCCGAGGTCGATCTGTGGCGCGACTACGCCATGCACATCTCGGCGCGGACGCACTGCCACGTCATCGGCATCCCGGAGCACCACTTCGACACGTTCGTCGCGCTGTTCGTCGAGCCCTCCACGGCGCAGCAGAAGTACGACTTCATCCGCGGGCTGCTGGAGGAGCGCGCCGGCGACCCCGGCGAGGACGTCATCACGGACCTGCTCGCCAACCCCGACCTCGACCGCATCGAGATCGAGGGGCTGCTGCGCCTGCTGATGGGCGCCGGCCGCGACTCGGTCGCGTATCTCATCGCGACGGCATCCGTCGCCCTGCTCACGCACCCCGACCAGCTCGCGGCGCTGCGAGGGGAGCCGGAGAGGATCCGCCCCGCCGTGGAGGAGTTCATGCGCGCCGGCGCGATGTTCGTGACCCTCTTCGCACGCACGGCGACCGAGGACGTCGAGGTCGAGGGCACACTCATCCCCGCCGGGACCTCGGTGTCGGTCTCGCCCGTCGCCGCGAACCGCGACCCCGCGCACTGGGGCGACGACCCGGAGAGCTTCAACGCGTCGCGGGACGCGTTCGGGCACATCGGGTTCGGCTACGGCATCCACGGCTGCATCGGCCAGCAGGTCGCGCGCGTCGAGATCCGCGAGGCGATCACCGCGCTGCTCGAGCACTTCCCCGACATCGCGCTCGTGGATGCCGAGCAGCTCCGCCCGCAGCCGTTCGCGCACCCCGTCGCGGTGTACGAAGCGGGGTCCGTGATCGTCCGTCTCGACGGCGCCGCCGCGATCGCCGCGCCGGCCTGACCCCGGAGCTAGCATCGACCTCGTGACCTCCCTTCGCCCCGACGACGACCCGGTCGTCGTCGGGGCGAACTGGTACCGGTTCGCCTCGGGCGAGCGGATCGTCAACGAACACGTCATGAGCGTCTCGTTCGTATGGATCGTGAGCGGCGGCGGCGAGATCCTCGCAGGCGGGCAGCGCTTCGCGGTCGACGCTCAGCACGTGGTGCGCCTCCCCTGGCACCACCGCGTCGAGTACCGCGCGCACACGCGGGGTCCGTTCCACATCGGCACCCTCCACGTCGTGCCGCGGCACGATCGCAACGCCCCCGTGGTGCCCCGCGTCGCGTTCCTGCCGGGGGATCCCCTGCTGGAGGATCCGGCGCGCCACGGCGATGCCGCCCAGTTCCGGCCCGGGCTGTCGTCGATGCGCAACGCAGCCGCGCGTCGCATCACCGAGTTCGGCACGATCGCGATCGAACGGCTCGGCGAAGGCCCCTATGACGAGGCGTACTTCCGCGCGCTCGGTCATCTCGTCCTCGCCGAAAACGCGGCCTGGTCGCGCACCCACACGCACCAGGCGCTCCTTCCCGGCTCGCTCGAGCTGATGATGACGTTCATCCGCCACCACGTCGCCGAGCCGCTCACCGTCGCGCGCGTCGCCGAATCCGCACGGTGCAGCCCCGCGACGGCCCAGCGACTCTTCACCCGGCACACCGGCGAGTCCATGCAAGCGTGGATCCGGCAGCTGCGCCTGCGCGAGGCGGCGACCCTGCTGCGGACGACCGGATTGCGTGTGAGCGAGGTCGCCCAGCTCGTCGGCTACGCGGATCCGCTGTACTTCTCTCGTGCGTTTCGCCGCGCGTTCGGCGTCGCGCCGAGCGAGTTCGCGCGCGCGACGCTGCGTCCCTGACCAGCGGTCCCGCGACGAGGGTGATCGTCCTGTCCATGTTTCTGCGCTTCGGCATCCGGCGCCGCCACGCGTCCCCTCCATAGATTCGAGGGGACCCTGCGCACGAAGCTGCGCCCGCACGCGTGAAGGAGCGCACCAGCACATGACCGTTCATCGACGACCGTTCGGACGCACCGGGTGGAAGATCAGCGAAGTCGCCTTCGGCGCGTGGCAGCTCGGCGGGCAGTGGGGCGCCGTCGACGATGCGGCCTCCATCCGCACTCTCCACCGCGCGTTCGAGGAGGGCATCAACTTCGTCGACACCGCTGAGATGTACGGCTCGGGCCACAGCGAGGAGGTCGTCGGCCGGGCGCTCGCCCAGTGGCGCGGCGAGCGCATCCATGTGGCGACGAAGGTCCAGCCGCCGCAGTGGCCGCACCCGTCCGTCGATGACCCCGACATCGCCGCCGCGTACCGTCCCGAGTATCTGCGCGCGCAGGCGGAGCAGTCGCTGCGCCGCCTCGGCGTCGATCGGATCGACCTCTACCAACTGCACTGCTGGATGCCGGGCGGATTGCGCGACCTCGAGTGGCTGGAGACCCTCCGCGCCCTGCAGAGCGAAGGCCTGATCGACCGGATCGGCGTCTCGCTGCGCGACTATCGCCCCGACGAGGGGGTCGCACTCGCGGCATCCGGCCTCGTGGACTCGATCCAGGTGATCTACAACATCTTCGAACAGCAGCCCGAGCGGGAGCTCTTCCCCGCGGCGCGTGCGTCGGAGACGGCGATCATCGCCCGCGTGGCCCTGGACTCGGGCGCGCTCAGCGGCGCGTGGACGGCCGATACCTACGACACGTGGGAAGACGGCTCGGTCCTCAAGACGATATTCCGCGGAGAGCGGTTCACCGAGACGCTCGCCCGCGTCGAGGAGATCGAACGCATCACCGCGCGCGACTACGACGGCCTCGACGAGGCGGCGGTGCGGTTCGTGCTCGACGACCCCGCCGTCTCCACGGCGATCGTCGGCATGACCTCCGAGCGTCGGATCGCCCGGAACCTGTCGTTCGCCGACGGCCGCGGTCTGGCCGACGGCCTGCACGAGCGTCTCGCCGGCTTCGAGTGGAGAAGGAACTTCTACGTATGAGCACACCGTCCCCCGCCGCGATCGAGCGGCTGAGCCCCGACGAGATCGAACGTCGCCTCGCGGTGGCATCCGTCGCCTATCTGCCGCTCGGCTCGCTCGAGTTCCATGGCCCGCACCTGCCGATCGGGCTCGACGCCTTGACGGCGCAGGGCCTCTGCCTCGCCGCCGCCGAGCAGCACGGCGGCGTCGTGCTGCCGCCGTACTATCAGGCCGTCGGCGGTGAGCACGCCCGCTACCCGTGGACGCTCATGAGCGACCGTCCGGACGCCATCGAAGCGCTCCTCGGCGAGGCCCTCGCCCGCCTCGACGAACTGGGCGTCCACCGTGCCATCCTGTTCAGCGGGCACTTCGCCGACGCGCAGCGCGAGCTCATCGAGCGCGTCGCCGACCGCTGGAACGCACGCGGGAGCGGGCTCCGCGCCGTCGCCCGGACGCTCGGGCAGGCCCCCGAGCCGCCCGTCCTCCCCGATCACGCCGGTCGGTTCGAATCCCTCGTGCTGCACGCCGTGGCGCCCGAGCTCGTCCATGTCGACCTGCTGCCGGATGCCGCCACCCACCCCGCACCCGCGAGCGAGGACCCGTACGGTCACGGCCGTCATCACGGCGACCACCCCCTCCACGGGATCTTCGGCGCCGACCCCCGCGGGCTCGACATCGACGCCGCCGCTCCGCTGTTCGCGCACCTGACGGCCTGGGTCGCCACGCTCGCGCGTGCCGACTGAGCACCGTCACACACGCACAGAAGCGCCCCGGTTCGAGCGAACCGGGGCGCTTCTTCCGATCTCGACTCAGAAGTCGAAGTCGTCGATGTTGTCCTTGTCGAACACGTACGGGTCGCCGAGGAGCACCGTGGCGTCGGCGCCGACCGTGAACGAGCCCAGCTTGCCGGCCTCGAACGTGTCGCCCTCCTTGCCCGTGATCTCTCCCTTGATGAGCGCCGCCGAGGCATACGCCGCGAGGTAGCCGAGGTCTTCCGGGTTCCACAGCGCGAACGCGGTGACGGTGCCGTCCTTGACGTACTCGCGCATCTGGTTCGGGGTTCCGAGGCCGGTCAGCGCGACCTTGCCCTTGTAGTCCGACGTCGAGAGGTAGCGGGCTGCGGCCGAGATGCCGATCGTCGTGGGCGAGATGATGCCCTTCAGGTTCGGGTGCGACTGCAGCACGGCCGCGGTCTTGTCGAACGAGATCTGCTCGTCGTCGTCCCCATAGACGACGTCGACCAGCTGGATGTTCGGGTGGTCCGCGGCCAGGAGCGCCTTCATCTTGTCGATCCACGCGTTCTGGTTCGTCGCGTTGGCCGTCGAGGAGACGATCGCGATCTCGCCGGCGTCGCCGATCTGCTTCGCGATGAGGTCGACCTGGACCTTCGCGATGCCGTCGGAAGTCGCCTGGTTGACGAACAGGTCGCGGCATTCGGGGTTCGTGTCGGAGTCGAACGTGACGACCTTGACGCCCGCGGAGCGGGCCTCGTCGAGCGCGTCGCAGATGGCCTTCGGGTCATTCGCCGACACGACGAGGGCGCCGACGCCCTGCTGGGTCGCGGTGTTGATGTAGCTCACCTGGGCGTCGGGCGTGGACTCGGCGGGGCCGACCTCGGCGAACGTGCCGGCGAGCTCCTCGACCGCGGCCTTGCCACCCTTGCTCGACGTGTCGAAGTACGGGTTGCCGAGGCTCTTGGGCAGGAAGGTGATCGCGAGGTTGTCGCTGCCGCCCGAGCCGGCGTCGCCGGTCGAACCGCCGCCGCCGGTGGTGCCCGTGTCGGCACAACCCGAGAGGGCGAGCGCCGCGGCGACCGCGACGGCGGCCACAGCGGCCACACGCTTGCGTGCAAACGTCATTGTTTCTTTCCTTTCGTGTGGACGACCGCGGCGGGTGCCGCCGGTCGGGAGCGCAGCTGCGTCATGATGCTGTGGTCGCTGCGACGGGGGTGAGACGGCGCGGACGCCGCCGGATCTTCTGGAGCCAGGCGAGGACGCTCGCGCCGACGACCGAGACGACGAGCAGGACGCCGGTGATGACGTTGATGACGTCGGAGGTCACGTTCGCGAGACGCAGAGCGCTGGAGAGTACTCCGATGAGGAGCACGGCGGCGACCACGCCGTAGAGCTGACCGCGACCGCCGAACACGGACACGCCGCCGAGGACCACCGCTGCGATCACCTGCAGCTCGAGGCCGGTCGCGTTATCCCCACGGGCGCTGCCGAACCGGAGCGTGAAGTAGATGCCCGCGAAGGCGGAGACGAGCCCGGCGGCGGCGAACAGCAGGAACTTCGTGCGCTCGACGTGGATGCCGGAGAACCGCGCGGCATCCTTCGACAGGCCGATGGCGTAGATGCCGCGACCGAACGGTGTGAAGTGCAGAACGATGATGAAGATCACGAGCAGGATCAGGAACGGCACCATGATGTACGGGATCGTCGTGCCGCTGATCTTCGCCTTCGCGAGGGCCGTCCAGGCCGGCGGGAAGTCGGTGACGGCGGTCGTTCCGAGCACACCCACCGCGATGCCGCGGAAGAGTGCGAGCGTTCCGATCGTGACGGCGAGGGAGGGAAGACCGACGACCGTCACGAGGAAGCCGTTGAACGCTCCCCCGATGAGACCGACGGCGAGCGCGAGCACGGCAGCCACTTCGAACGGCAGTCCGGCCTGTACTCCGGCACCCGTGATGACGCTCGCGAGCCCCACCATGCTGCCGACGGACAGATCGATCTCGCCCGTGATCATGATGAGCGTCATCGGCAGGGCGATGAGAAGGATCGGAGCGACATCCAGAAGCAGGTAGTTCAGCGTGATCGGCTGACCGAACCCGCGCACCGCAACGATGGCGTAGATCGTCACGACCACCAGGAGCGCCACGATCGCGCTCTCGCGGGTGATCAGCACGCGCCGCCAGAGCGGCTTCTCGAAGTCGCGCGAGACCCGGTTGGTGGAGGTCGTCGCTGTCGTCGCGGCGGTCATGACTGGTCCCTCGCTTCGATGAGGCGCCGTTTCTGCCGCACCGCGAGAGCACGGTCGAGCACGATGGCGCCGATGATGAGCACACCGACGACGGCGCGCTGCCAGAAATCGGGGATGCCGAGGATCGGCAGAGCGCGGTTGATCGTCATGAGGAGCATCGCGCCGATCGCGGCGCCCCAGACGGTGCCGACGCCACCGGTGATGGCGACGCCGCCGATGACGGCCGCGCCGACGGCATCCAGCTCCCAGCCGGCACCGGCCTGCGAACTCACGGTGCCGTAGCGCGCGACGTAGAAGACGCCCGCGAGGCCGGCGAGGGCGCCGGAGAGGATGAAGGCGCTGAGCACGCGGCGCGTGACCTTCAGGCCGTACAGTTCGGCGGCCGCCGGGTCGGAGCCGATCGCGTAGTACTCCCGCCCGCCGCGCGTGTTGCGCATGTACCAGGCGGCGGCGGCGAGGATGACGAACGCGACGATCGCGAGGATCGGGATCCACAGAATCTGTCCTGTGCCGACGGCCAGGAATTCCCTCGGGATGTCGGAGGCGTTGACACGCGTCGACCCCGCCCACATGACGTTGATGCCGCGGTAGGCATACAGCGTGCCGAGTGTGATCACCATCGCGGGGACGCGGGCGAACGCGACGAGCGCACCGTTGATGAGGCCGAGCAGCGCTCCGAACAGGACGGCGAGCACGACGACGACGGGGATCGGCAGGCTCGGGGCGTCGATGAACAGGCGCCCGGTGAGGTAAGCGGACAGACCCATCACCGAGCCGACCGAGAGGTCGACGTTGCGGGTGATGATGACGATCGCCTGGCCGATCGCGACGAGCACGAGGATCGACGGCGTCAGCAGCAGGTCGCGCCATCCGTCGGGCGAGAAGAGGAATGACGGGTTCTTCGCCGTCGCCGCGATCACCACGAGGAACAGCGCGATGAGGATGCCGACCTCACGCGCCTTGCCGAGCGTGCCGATGCGCTTCGTGAGGCCCGAGACGGGGATGCGGGTCGTGGATGTGAAAGTCATGCGTGATGCTCCGATGCGTGCGTCGCGGCGAACATGACGTTCTCGCTGGTGGCGTCCGCGCGGTCGATCTCGGCGGTGAT
Organism: Microbacterium sp.; assembly: GCF_017305435.1. Taxonomy (GTDB): domain Bacteria; phylum Actinomycetota; class Actinomycetes; order Actinomycetales; family Microbacteriaceae; genus Microbacterium. Next base: position 157,877 of record NZ_JAFKIP010000003.1, read on the forward strand.
CCGGCCCTCGCGCATGACGAGGACACGGTCGGCCATACCGAGCACTTCGGGGAGCTCGGAGGAGATCATGAGGATGCCCATGCCTTGGCCGGCGAGCTCGGAGAGGAACCGGTGGACCTCCGACTTCGTGCCGACGTCGATGCCGCGGGTGGGCTCATCGATGATGAGGACGTCGGGCTTCGTGGCGAGCCACTTCGCGAGGACGACCTTCTGCTGGTTGCCGCCGGAGAGCGTCGCGGCGACGGTGTCGAGCGCATGGGACTTGACCTCGAGCCGGCTCGCCCATTCACGGGCGGCGCGGTTCTCCATGCCGTTCGTGATGAGGCCGAAGTGGGCGAGCTGGCGGCGGATCGCCATCGTGATGTTCCGGGCGACTCCCGAGTCGGTGACGAGGCCCTGTTTGCGACGATCCTCGGGGACGAGTGCGAGCCCTGCGCGCATCGCCTCCGTCGGGCGGCCGCGGCGCACCGCCCGGCCCTTCATCGTGACGGTGCCCTCGCGGTAGTCGTCGACGCCGAAGACGGCGCGCGCGACCTCGCTGCGGCCGGCGCCGACGAGGCCGGCGAGCCCGACGATCTCGCCGGAGCGAACGGTGAAGCTGATGTCGTGGAACACCCCGGGGCTCGTGAGTCCCTCGACCTCGAGGAGGGGATCGCCGATCGTGGCATCCTGCTTCGGGAAGAGATCCGTGACATCGCGGCCGACCATCTGGCGCACGAGTTCGGCGGGCGTCGTGTCGGCGATCGGGGTCGTCGCGATGTACGAGCCGTCGCGCATGACGGTGACGGTGTCGCAGAGGGCGAAGACCTCGTCGAAGCGGTGTGAGATGAAGATGAGCCCGCGGCCCTCGTCGCGCAGGCTCCGCGCGATCGTGAACAGGCGCTCGACCTCGACGCCCGAGAGGGCCGCCGTCGGCTCGTCCATGATGAGGACCTTGGCGTCCAGCGACACGGCCTTGGCGATCTCGATGACCTGCTGATCGGCGATCGAGAGTCCCTCGGCCGGGCGGTCGGGGTCGATCTGCACGCCGAGCCGGGTGAACAGGCGCTCGACCTCGTGGCGCATCGCCTTGCGGTCGATGCGGCCGAACCGGCCGACCAGCTGGCGGCCCATGAAGATGTTCTCCGTCACCGACAGGTCGGGGAAGAGCGTCGGCTCCTGGTAGATCACCGCGATGCCGGCGGCCTTCGACTGGGCCGTGGAGGTGAAGTCGACCTCCTCGCCTTCCAGCCGGAAGTCGCCGCCGTCGCGTCGGTAGAGGCCCGCGACGATCTTCACGAGCGTCGACTTGCCGGCGCCGTTCTCGCCGATGAGCGCATGGATCGAGCCCGCCTGAAGCCGCAGGCTGCCGGAGCGGAGGGCGACGACGGCGCCGAACGACTTGACGACCTTCGAGAGCTCGAGGACGACGGGTGCGTCGGGTGTCGGCACGGTTTCCTCCTCGTTGAGGTTCTGAATGAAGAATGAATCGATTCAGGTTCGATTCATGGATACTGTAGGCATCGCACAGCACGCGGTCAAGTCACGGATCGGAAACGGCGCGTCGCAGCAGGGATCGAGACCCAAGGGCGGGTCGGAGGAGAGGAGGGGCCCACATGGCGGTGAGCATCAAAGACGTCGCGGATGCCGCGGGCGTCTCCGTCGGCACGGTGTCGAACGTGCTCAACCGGCCGGAGACGGTGTCCGCCGAGTCCGCCGACCGGGTGCTCAAAGCCATCGATCACCTCGGCTACGTGCGCAACGATGCGGCACGCAAGCTCCGCGGGGGCGTCTCGACGACCGTGGGGTTCGTCGTGCTGAACGGCCAGAATCCGTTCTTCAACGATGTCGTGCGCGGCGCGGAGGACGAGGCATCCCGGCACGGCATCGCGATCCTCTACGGCAACACCGACGAGGACACGACCCGCGAACGCATGTACCTCGATCTCTTCGAAGAGCAGCAGGTGCGCGGCGTGCTCATCTCGCCCTACGGCGACATCCTGCCGCGGCTCGAGCGGCTGCGCTCCCGCGGCATCCGAGCCGTGCTCGTCGACCGGTTCGGTGGCGCGAGCCGATTCTCCTCGGTCTCGGTCGACTCGGTCGCCGGTGGCCGGATGGCGATCGAGCATCTCATCGAGACGGGGCGGCGGCGCATCGCGTTCGTCGGCGGACCGATGGAGATGCGCCAGGTCACCGATCGCATCGCCGGTGCGCGCGTCGCGATCGACAACGCGCTGGAGCGCGTCGAACTGGAAGTGCTCTCGACCGCTGCGATGACGGTCGAGGAGGGCGTCGCGGTCGGCCGGCGGGTGCTCGCGCGACCGCGCCGCGAGTGGCCCGACGCCATGTTCGCCGCGAACGACCTGGTCGCGCTGGGGCTGCTGCAATCGCTCGTCGTCGACGGGCGCATGCTCGTGCCGCACGAGATCGCGCTGATCGGCTTCGACGACATCTCCTTCGCCGCGGCCGCAGCCGTGCCGATCTCCTCCATCCGTCAGCCGAGCGGCATGATCGGACGGACGGCGCTGCGGATCCTCCTCGAGGAGTGCGACGACGGCGAGCTCATCCCGCGCCAGACGGTGTTCCAGCCCGAGCCCGTCGTCCGGCGCTCGACGGCGACGGGCTGACACCCCGGACCAGCGCGGCGGTCAGCCGCCGCTCGAAGCCCGCACCACCAGTTCCGGGCGGAAGCGCACCTGGCGGGGCGAGCGCGGCGAGGCGGGCGCCGCCGCGGCATCCGCCATCGTCTCGAGCAGCAGCTCGACGGCGGACGCGCCGATCTCGCGCGCGGGCTGCCGGATCGACGACAGCGGCACGACCGTCGACTGCGCGAAGTCGATGTCGTCGTAGCCGATGAGGGCGAGGTCCTCCGGAACGCGGATCTCCCCCAGAATGGATGCCCCCTGCAGGACCCCGACCGCCAGCAGATCGTTCGCGCAGAAGACGGCGTCCGGGCGATCCTCGGCGCGGCGCCGGGCGATGTCCTCGCCGGCGCGACGCCCGTGCAGGACGGTGAGCGCGCCCTGCTCGATCACCTCGAGCGTGGCATCCGGCACGGCCTCGAGCGCACGACGCGCTCCGGCGAGGCGATCGGCGACCTGACGGATGCCGCGGGGCCCGCCCACGAACGCAAGTCGGCGCCGCCCCTGCGCCAGCAGGTGCTGCGCGGCGAGGTGACCGCCCTCGACGTCGTCGACGGCGACGGACGCGACCTCGCCGCCCGCGAACGCGGCATCGACGAGGACGACGGGCACTCCGGCGTCGGTCAGGCGACGTACGGCGGCGGGATCGAGCCCGCTCGGCGTGACGAGGACGCCGTTCACCCGCTGTTCGCGGAAGAGGTCGAGGTACGCGGCTTCGCGCTCGGGCGACTGGTCGCTGTTGCCCAGGAGCACCGACAGACCGTCGGCGGCCGCCCTCTCCTCGGCCCCGCGGGCCACCTCCGCGAAGAACGGGTTCGCCGAATCGAGCACGACGAGACCGATCGACCGGCTCCGCCCCGCGCGCAGCTGGCGGGCCGCGTCGTTGCGGACGAAGCCCAGTCGGTCGATCGCCGCCTGCACGCGCGCCACGGTGTCGGGCGCCACCTTGTCCGGCCGGTTGAGGACGTTGGACACCGTCCCGACGGAGACGGATGCCGCGGCGGCCACATCCTTCACGCTGACGGCCATCGGGGCACCTCCTCGTCGCGCTTGACGGATCGTTTCGTCCACACTATCGTTTGAAACGATTCATAACGGGTCGTCGAGATCCGCGTCTGGATCGTTTCACACACAGACATCGCGACACTCACGAAGGAGTGACATGACCCGCGTCGCCTTCCGCCTGACGGTGCGCCCCGACATGATCGACGCGTACATCGCGCGGCACAGCCCCGTCTGGCCCGAGATGCTCGCCGAGATCGCCGCATCCGGCCGCCGCAACTACTCGATCTTCCTCGACCGCGAGAACGCCACCCTGTTCGGCTCGTACGAGACCGACGACGACGAGGCGTCCCGCGCGTACCTCGCGTCCTCCGACGTGGCCACCCGTTGGGAGGCATCCATGGCCGAGTTCTTCACCGACCTGCCTCCCGCGAACGAGGGAGGCCGAGCCGATCAGGCCGCCACCGCCCTCGTCGAAGTCTTCAACCTGCACGACCAGCTCACAGAAAGCACCCCCTCATGAGCACTCGCACTCTGACTGCCGAGCACCTCTCCGCCCTCGAAGCCCAGGCGATCGAGCTCCCCAGCTGGGCGTTCGGCAACTCGGGCACTCGCTTCCGCGTGTTCCCGACGCCGGGCACACCGCGCGACCCGTTCGAGAAGATCGCGGATGCCGCGCAGGTCCACGCCTTCACCCGGCTCGCGCCCGCCGTCGCCCTGCACATCCCGTGGGACAAGGTCGATGGCTACGCGGCGCTCCGCCGTCACGCCGAGGATCTCGGCGTGACGCTCGGCACGGTCAACTCGAACACGTTCCAGGACGAGGACTACAAGTTCGGCGCGCTCACCCACCAGAACGAGTGCATCCGTCAGAAGGCGATCGATCACCACCTCGAGTGCATCGACATCATGGATGCCACGGGCTCGCGCGACCTCAAGATCTGGCTCGCCGAGGGCTCCAATTACCCCGGCCAGAACGACATGCGCGCGCGTCAGGACCGCCTGCAGGACTCGCTGCAGCAGATCTACGCACGCCTGGGCGATGACCAGCGCCTCGTGCTGGAGTACAAGTTCTTCGAGCCGGCTTTCTATCACACCGACGTCCCGGACTGGGGGACGAGCTACGTGCAGGTCGCCGCCCTCGGCGACAAGGCGATGGTGTGCCTCGACACGGGGCACCACGCCCCCGGCACCAACATCGAGTTCATCGTGATGCAGCTGCTGCGCCTCGGCAAGCTCGGCTCGTTCGACTTCAACAGTCGCTTCTATGCCGACGACGACCTGATCGTCGGCGCCGCCGACCCGTTCCAGCTGTTCCGCATCCTCGCCGAGGTGATCCGCGGCGGCGGCCTGAACAACCCCGACGTCGCCTTCATGCTCGACCAGTGCCACAACATCGAGGACAAGATCCCGGGCCAGATCCGCTCCGTGCTCAACGTCCAGGAGATGACCGCGCGCGCCCTCCTCATCGACCGCGACGCCCTCGCCGCAGCGCAGCAGGAGAACGACGTGCTCGCCGCGAACGCGATCCTGATGGATGCCTTCCAGACCGACGTGCGCCCCCAGCTCGCCGCGTGGCGGGCCTCGCGGGGCCTGGCCGAAGACCCGATGGCGGCATACCTGGCATCCGGCTACCAGCAGAGGATCGCCGAGGAGCGCGTCGGTGGCGTGCAGGCGGGATGGGGTGCCTGAGATGACGAATCCCACCGTGAATCCCACCGCCGCCGCGCTGATCGCGCGCAGCAACCGCCTGGGCGCCGACCCGAAGAACACGAACTACGCCGGCGGCAACACGTCGGCCAAGGGCACCGAGATCGACCCCGTCACGGGTGAGCCCGTCGAGCTGCTGTGGGTCAAGGGCTCGGGCGGCGACCTCGGCACGCTGAAGCCCGAAGGCCTCGCCGTGCTGCGGCTCGACCGGATGCGCGCCCTCGTGAACGTCTACCCGGGTATCGATCGCGAAGACGAGATGGTCGCCGCCTTCGACTACTGCCTGCACGGCAAGGGCGGGGCGGCCCCGTCGATCGACACCGCGATGCACGGCCTCGTGGATGCCGCGCACGTCGATCACCTGCACCCCGATTCGGGAATCGCGATCGCGACCGCCGCCGACGGGCCGGAGCTCACGCGGAAGATCTTCGGCGACAAGGTCGTCTGGGTGCCGTGGCGTCGTCCGGGCTTCCAGCTGGGCCTCGACATCGCGGAGATCAAGGCGCAGAACCCCGTCGCGATCGGCTGCATCCTCGGCGGCCACGGCATCACCGCGTGGGGCGACACGAGCGAGGATGCCGAGGCGAACAGTCTCTGGATCATCGACACCGCCGCCGCGTACATCGCCGAGCACGGCGCGGCCGACCCGTTCGGCGGTGTCCGTCCCGAGTACGAAGCGCTGCCCGCGGCGGAGCGGCGTGCCCGCGCCGCGGCGCTCGCGCCGACGATCCGCGGCATGGCCTCGACCGACAAGCCGATGGTGGGGCACTACACCGACTCCGACATCGTGCTCGACTTCCTGGCATCCGAGCGCGCGCCGGAGCTCGCCGCCCTCGGGACGAGCTGCCCCGACCACTTCCTGCGCACGAAGGTCAAGCCGCTCATCCTCGACCTGCCGGCATCCGCCCCGCTCGATGAGCAGATCACGCGCCTGCAGAAGCTGCACGCCGAGTATCGCGCGGACTACCAGGCGTACTACGACGCGCACGCGGATGCCTCGTCCCCCGCGATCCGCGGCGCCGACCCGCTCATCGTGCTGGTTCCGGGCGTCGGCATGTTCAGCTATGGCGCGAACAAGCAGACCGCCCGGGTCGCGGGCGAGTTCTACGTCAACGCGATCAATGTCATGCGCGGCGCCGAGTCGCTCTCGACCTACACCCCGATCAGCGACGCGGAGAAGTTCCGCATCGAGTACTGGGCGCTCGAGGAGGCGAAGCTGCAGCGGATGCCGAGGCCCAAGACCCACCAGGGTCGCATCGCGTTCGTCACCGGCGCGGCATCGGGCATCGGCAAGGCGATCGCGACCCGCCTCGCCGCCGAGGGTGCGTGCGTCGTGGTCGCCGACCTCGACCTCGAGAAGGCGCAGGCCGCCGCGGCTGAGCTCGGGAACAGCGATGTCGCGATCGGCGTCGCGGCGAACGTCGCGGATCAGGGCGCCGTACAGGCCGCGATCGACGCCGCCGTCCTCGCGTTCGGTGGCGTCGACCTCATCGTCAACAACGCGGGCCTCTCGCTGTCGAAGCCCCTGCTCGAGACCACCGAGAAGGACTGGGACCTGCAGCACGACGTCATGGCGAAGGGCTCGTTCCTCGTGTCGAAGGCCGCGGCATCCGTGCTCATCGCGCAGCGGCTCGGCGGCGACATCATCTACATCTCGTCGAAGAACTCGGTGTTCGCCGGGCCCAACAACATCGCCTATTCGGCGACGAAGGCCGATCAGGCGCACCAGGTGCGGCTCCTCGCGGTCGAACTCGGCGAGTACGGCGTGCGCGTCAACGGGATCAACCCCGATGGCGTCGTGCGCGGCTCGGGCATCTTCGCGTCGGGCTGGGGCGCGAACCGCGCCGCGACCTACGGCGTCGCGGAGGAGGACCTCGGCCAGTTCTACGCGAACCGCACGATCCTCAAGCGCGAGGTCGTGCCCGAGAACGTGGCCGATGCCGTGTACGTCCTCACCGGCCCCGAGCTCACGCGCACGACGGGCCTGCACATCCCCGTCGACTCGGGCGTCGCGGCGGCGTTCCTGCGATGACGGCGGGTGCGGTCGCGGCGGTCGACTTGGGCGCGACGAGCGGGCGGGTCATCGTCGGGCATGTCGGGCCGGATCGGGTCGAGACGACGACGGTCGCGCGCTTCGCGAACGACCCGGTGCGCGCCGGCGACGGCCTGCACTGGGACATCCTGGGGCTCTACGGCGCGACCCTGCGCGGGCTGCGCGAGGCGTTCCGGCAGGCGCCGGACCTCGCCGGCATCGGGGTCGACTCATGGGCGGTCGACTACGGCCTCTTCCGGGGCGGGCGCCTCCTCGGCGAGCCGTTCCACTACCGCGACGAGCGCACGGCGCGCGGCGTCGCGGCGGTGCACGAGCGGATGCCGCACGCCGAGCTGTTCGAGCGGAACGGACTGCAGTTCCTGCCGTTCAACACCCTGTACCAGCTCGCCGGCGAACCGGCCGATGTCCTCGGCTTCGCCGACAGGGCACTTCTCGTCCCCGATCTCATCGGGTACTGGCTCACCGGCGCCGCCCGCGCCGAGGTCACGAACGCGTCGACCACGGGGCTCCTGCGCTGGCTGGATCACACGTGGGACGACGCGCTCATCGCGCGCCTCGGCATCCCGCGCGGCCTGTTCGCGCCCCTGATCACGCCCGGCGAACGTCTCGCCCCGCTGCGCGCCGACGTTGCCGCCGCGCTCGGCGGCCAGGCCGATGTCATCGCGGTCGGCTCGCACGACACCGCGTCGGCGGTCGTCGCGGTGCCCATGCAGCCGGAGGCCGCGGCCTACATCTCGTGCGGTACGTGGGGTCTCGTCGGGGTCGAGGTCGAGCGGCCCGTCCTCACCCCGGCCGCCCTCGCCGCGAACTTCACGAACGAGGGCGGGGTCGACCGCCGGGTTCGGCTGCTGCACAACGTCATGGGGCTGTGGATCCTCAGCGAGACGGTGCGCGGCTGGGAGCAGGGCGGCCACGCGCAGGACCTGCCGACGCTGCTGGATGCCGCGGCGGAGGTCCCGGCATCCACCGTCCCCGTCTTCGATGTCGACGACCCGCGGTTCCTGCCCCCGGGCGACATGCCCGCCCGCATCGACGCGTGGTGCGCCGAGCACGGCGTCGCCGCACCCGCGACGCGCGCGGGCTACACGCGCGCGATCGTGGAATCGCTCGCCCAGGCGTTCGCCGACGCCGTGGCGACGGCCGCGCGTCTCGGAGGAGTCGACGTGCGCGCGATCCACATCGTCGGCGGCGGCGCGCTCAACACCCTCCTCTGCCAGCGCACGGCCGACCGGTCGGGGCTGCCCGTCCTCGCGGGGCCGGTCGAGGCGACGGCGCTCGGGAACGTCCTCGTGCAGGCGCGCGCGGCGGGTCTCGTCACCGGGTCCCTCGAGGCACTGCGCGATCTCGTCGGTCGCACGCACGCACCGACGCGCTTCGATCCGCGCTGACGCCGGCGCGGAAACCTCCTGAGGGGGCCCCGTCCACGAGCAGGCATAATGGGCACAGTGCCATCCGGCACGCTGCCGACCAGGCTCACGACGCGGGACGAATCGAGGGTGGATGCCGTACCGGAACAAGGCCACCGTGCAGAGCTGGGTGGATGACTACCTGTCATCGCACCCGAGCGAGTCGATCGTCGTCACCGTCCTGGAGAAGGACTTCACGCCGGGCCCCGAATCGGGCATGGTCGTCGTCTCGCTGCGCAACGCATCGACCGTCACGTACATCCAGGCGGTCGTCGACGACCGCGGGCCGCACTGGGTCGTCACCTTCGAGCCCCGCTCGGACGCCTTCGATCTGGATGCCGCGAGCGTCGCCCGACTGTCGGCGGACCTCGCCGAGCTGGCCGGCATCTGCGCATACCTGCAGGAGCGTACGGAACAGGCGATGGTCGCGGGCGCCGCCTCCGCGTCGCTCTGACGCGGAGCCTGGCGTCAGACCACCGGCAACGTCAGCACAGCGGTGGCGAAGGTGCCGATCGCGATGACCCCGGTGACTGCGGCGGCGAGGTGGAAGCCCGCTTCGGCGCGGGGAGACAACGCTGTCGGCGATCCCGACGGTGCCGTCTCGACCGCGCGCTGGGCATCAGCCAAGGTCGTGTAGCGACCCACCGGCGTGGACCGTCCGTCGAAACCGACGAAGTGGCCGTCGCCCGTGCGTTCGGTGTACCCGACATATTCTCCCGCGCGCGATGCGACATGGAAGCCCGACTCGACGCGGACCCACGTCACCCGTGCGCCGCCGATCGTGCGCGGCGGCAGGACGCTCGTCATGCCACGACCGCCAGCTCGGGACGTTCGGCGCGCGCTGCGGCATCCAGGTCGATCACGATGCCCATCGTGGATGCCGCCGCCTGCGCGAGCTCGTTGACGTGGGCGGGGTCGAGCCGGATCGGCTCGGCATCGTCGAAGTCGAAGCGGAGCGGGATCGCGCAGTGGACCCAGACCGTGGACCGGCCGTGTCGGGCGGACGAGAAGGAGACGGCGAAACCCTCGGAGCGGCGCAGCTTGGCGGTCGCCACCATCTTGAGGTGGGCGAGCTCACGATCGTCCACGGCGATCGCCTCGGTGCTGTTTCCGTAGTACAGACGGCCCATGCTGACTCCTCTCGTCGGTTGCGAAGAAGGTTATTCCGAAGATAAGTAGTTAGTCAAGCGAGATACATGAGGAGCTACCTCGATTCTGAGATATATTGGCGGAACCGAGACGTGGGGGTGAGGTCATGGGGGCATCCGAGAGCACGGAGGACGTGCGGACCGCCTTGGCGCGCGTTCGCGCCGCGGAGGCGGAGATGCATCAGCGCATTCGCGCGACGACCTCCCTGGGCGAGAACGAACTGAGGATCCTGCAGCTCCTCCTCACCCGCCGCCGGGACGGGTTCGACGTGAAGCCGAGCGAGATCTCGCGTCACCTCGGCATCAGCTCGGCCTCGACGACCGCGCTGATCGATCGCCTCGAGCGTCAGGGCAGTGTCGAGCGGCGGACCCACCCGACGGACCGCCGCAGCATCCTGATCGCGCCCACCGACCGTGCCGTCGACGAAGTCGCCGACGTCGTGGACGCCTTCGCCGACCGCGTCGGCCGCGCGATCGACGCGCTGAGCGTGGCGGAGCGCGCTGTCGTCATCGGCTTCCTCGACGCCGTGACAGAGGCCGCGGACGACATCGCCCCAGCCCGTCGCCGGGAACGCAGCTTCGCCTGAGCCGGGTCGAGCTCGGTTCCGTGCGAACGCTCCCGGTCGCCCCGATCACGCGTCGATCGTGTCGACGGCCTCGCGCATGTCGTCGAGGAACCCGATGACGGTCGCGCGGTCCTCGACGCTCATCCCGCGCACGACCGCCATCATGCGTTCGTGCATCGCGCCGAGGGTGTGACGAACCTCGGCATCCGACTTCTCGCTCGACGAGATGAGCACGCTCCGACGGTCATCCGGGTTCGGCGTCCGCGCGATGTGACCGCTGCGCTCGAGGCGATCGAGGAGCGCCGTCGTGGATGCCGAGGTGATGCCCAGGTACCGACTGAGCGTGACCGGCGTCACACGGTCGCCCTGCTGCTGGGCACGGGTCAGGAAGCGCAGCACGAGGAGCTCGTTCTCCCCCATGTCCATCGACTGCTGCGTGCGCCGGCGCATCGCGACCTCGGCAGCCCGGTAGGAGCGCATCGCCTCCATGACGGAGGTCGAACGCGCATCGTCGTCGGCGTACCAGTAGGACCCCGGGCGATCCTCAGTCGTGCTCATTCGGACATTCTCGCGCGCGGGCGCCGTGCGTGCACGTCGTGCACCGCGGCGCGCCCTGCCACTCAGCGCGGACCTGGACAATCCGATTACCGATCAGTAATCTGAATTCCAGTTACTGATCGATAATCGGGCGAAGGAGCCCCACATGGCCACCGCATCCGTCCCTGCGGCGCCGACGCGTTCCCTCGCGTCGACGCTCATCTCCGACCGGCCGCGACGATGGGCACGGGAGATCATCGCCGTCACGGCGGGAATCACCCTCATCGCCCTGCTCGCCAAGGTCAGCGTGCCGATGGTGCCGGTGCCCATCACGGGGCAGACGCTCGGCGTCCTCTTGGTCGGCGCCGCCTTCGGCGCCCGTCGGGGAGCAGCGACTCTCACGGCGTACGGCCTGGTCGGGCTCCTCGGCATCCCCGTCTTCGCCGGGCCGACGGCGGGACCGCTGAGCGTGCTGTCGCCGTCGTTTGGATATGTGATCGGATTCATCCCCGCGGCCTGGCTGGCCGGGCTCCTCGCCGACCGCGGATGGGATCGCAGCGTGCCGAAGGCAGCAGCCGCCGCGACCGCCGCGACCGTGGTTCCCTTCGTCATCGGCGTCCCGTACCTGGGCGTGATCCTCGCGGCGAGCGGGAACCCCCCGACCCTCGCCGAGGCGCTCGCGTGGGGCGTGTGGCCCTTCCTCCTCGGCGGAGCGATCAAGGCTGCCCTCGCGGCGCTCGCACTCCCGGCCGCATGGCGACTCCACCGCCGCCTCCGCGCGAACGGGCGAGGGCTCTGATGGCCGTCACCGCACAGACGACCGTGACCACGGCGTACAGAAACCTCATCGACGATCTGCGTGAACGGACCGATCGGATTGCCCGCGGCGGCCCCGAGGCCTCCCGCGCCCGGCACGTCGCTCGCGGCAAGCTGCTGGCCCGCGACCGCATCGACACTCTGCTCGATCGGGGCTCGCCCTTCCTCGAGCTCGCGCCGCTCGCCGCGTGCGACCTCGGCGACGACTGGCCCGCCGCCGGCGTCGTCGCTGGGATCGGCCTGGTCGCCGGCCGCCACGTCATGATCGTCGCCAACGACGCCACGGTCAAGGGCGGCACCTACCACCCGCTCACGGTGAAGAAGCACCTGCGCGCGCAGGAGGTCGCCGCCGAGAACCGGCTGCCCTGCATCTCCCTCGTCGACTCGGGCGGCGCGTTCCTGCCGATGCAGGACGAGGTCTTCCCCGATCGCGACCACTTCGGCCGCATCTTCTACAACCAGGCGCGGATGTCCCGCGACGGCATCGCTCAGATCGCCGCCGTCATGGGTTCGTCGACAGCCGGCGGCGCCTATGTGCCCGCGATGAGCGACGAGACCGTCATCGTCCGGAACCAGGGCACGATCTTCCTCGGCGGGCCGCCGCTCGTGAAGGCGGCGACCGGCGAGATCGTGAGCGCCGAGGAGCTCGGCGGCGGCGTGACCCACTCGCGAGTCTCAGGCGTCACGGATCATCTCGCCGAGAACGATCACCACGCGCTCGAGATCGTCCGGGAGATCGTCGCCACGCTCCCCCGATCGGCGCCGCTGCCGTACGACCTCGAGCTCCCCGCCGACCCGCCGCTGCATGACCCCGAGACGCTCACCGACGTCGTCCCGGTCGAGCTGACGACTCCCTACGACGCCCGCGAGATCATCATCCGACTCGTCGACGGCAGCCGATTCACGGAGTTCAAACGCGAATACGGCGACACCCTCGTCACGGGTTTCGCGCACATCCACGGGCACCCCGTCGGCATCGTCGCCAACAACGGCGTCCTGTTCGCGGAGTCCGCGATGAAGGGGGCGCACTTCATCGAGCTGTGCGATCAGCGCGGCATTCCGCTGCTGTTCCTGCAGAACATCACGGGCTTCATGGTCGGGCGCGAGTACGAGCACGGCGGCATCGCCAAGCACGGCGCCAAGATGGTCAACGCCGTCGCGTGCGCCCGCGTGCCGAAGCTGACGGTCGTCGTGGGCGGCTCGTTCGGCGCCGGCACGTACTCGATGTGCGGGCGGGCGTACTCGCCGCGTTTCCTCTGGCTCTGGCCGGGCGCGCGGGTGTCGGTGATGGGTGGGCCGCAGGCGGCATCCGTCCTCTCCACGGTGCGGGCGGAACAGCTGGATGCCGCCGGCACACCCTGGACGGACGAAGAGCGGGCCGCGTTCGAGCAGCCGATCCGGGAGCAGTACGAACGCCAGGGCAGCCCCTACTATTCGACCTCGCGCCTGTGGGACGACGGCGTGATCGAACCGGCGCAGACCCGCGACATCCTCGGCCTCGCCCTCGACGTCGTCTCCCGCGCCCCGATGGCCGATGCCGGCTACGGCGTCTTCCGGATGTGATCGCAATGACCACCACCGCCTCCACCCGCATCACGAAGGTTCTCATCGCCAACCGCGGCGAGATCGCGGTGCGCATCATCCGCACGCTCCGCAGCCTCGGCATCCGCTCCGTCGCGGTCTACAGCGACGCCGACGCGGGCGCCGTGCACGTGCGCCTCGCCGACGAAGCCGTGCGGCTCGGACCCGCCGCGGCCGCGCAGAGCTATCTCTCGATCGAGCGGGTGCTGGATGCCGCACACCAGACCGGCGCGCAGGCGATCCACCCCGGCTTCGGCTTCCTCGCCGAGAACGCCGCGTTCGCGCGCGCGTGTGCCGAGGCCGGCATCGTGTTCATCGGCCCGAGCGCCGAGGCGATCGAGATCATGGGCGACAAGATCTCGGCCAAGCAGACGGTCGAGGTGCGCGACGTGCCCACGGTGCCGGGCCTCGCCCGCCCCGGCCTGACCGACGACGAGCTGATCGCCGGCGCCGCAGGCGTCGGCTTCCCCGTCCTCATCAAGCCCTCCGCGGGTGGCGGCGGCAAGGGCATGCACGTCGTTGAAGACGAAGCGCAGCTCGCGGCGGCGGTCGCCGCGGCCCGGCGCGAGGCGGCGGCGTCCTTCGGCGACGACACCCTGTTCCTCGAGCGGTACGTCACGACACCGCGGCACATCGAGGTGCAGATCCTCGCCGACGCACACGGCAACGTCGTGCACCTCGGCGAGCGCGAGTGCTCGCTGCAGCGTCGTCACCAGAAGGTCGTCGAGGAGGCACCGTCGCCGCTCCTCGACGAGGCAACGCGTGCGCGCATCGGCCAGGCCGCGTGCGAGACGGCCCGCAGCGTCGGGTACGTGGGCGCCGGCACGGTGGAGTTCATCGTGCCCGGCGACAGCCCGGACGAGTTCTTCTTCATGGAGATGAACACGCGTCTGCAGGTCGAGCACCCCGTGACGGAGCTCATCACGGGCCTCGACCTCGTGGAGTTGCAGGTGCGGATCGCGGCCGGCGAACCCCTGCCGTTCGGCCAGGACGATGTGAGGCTGAACGGCCACGCCATCGAAGTGCGCGTCTACGCCGAAGACCCGCGCGCCGGGTTCCTGCCCACGGGAGGGCACGTCGAGCGGGTCGTGCACCCGTCGGGCCCCGGCATCCGCGTCGACACGGCGCTCGAAGGCGGCCTGGACGTCTCGACCGACTACGACCCGATGCTCGCGAAGATCATCGCGTGGGCGCCGAACCGCGAGGAGGCACGTGCCCGGCTCATCGGCGCCATCGAGAGCACCGCGATCTTCGGCTTCAAGACGAACCTCACCTTCCTGAAGCTCCTGCTCGAGCGCCCCGAGGTCGCCGCCGGCGACCTCGACACCGGCCTCATCGCACGCGTCTTCGACGACCTCGCCTTCCCCGAGACATCCGAGCGGACCTTCGCCGAAGCGGCCCTCATCCTGCACACGCAGCAGGCGTCGTCGACCGCCACCGGGCCCTCCGGGTCGAGCGCACCGAGCGAGCCGACCGGACCGTGGACGCGCGTCGACGGTTGGCGGCTCGGCCCTGCGGCACCGAGCGTGTTCGAGCTGGAGACACCGGCGCGGCGCGAAGAGGTCCGCGTGTGGGCATCGCCAGCCGATACCGGCCTGCGCGTTGCGGTCGGCGACGGCGACCCGCAGGCCGCCGCGGTCACTCTCGACGGCGGCCGGGCGACGGTGAGCATCGGCGGCCTCGGGCGCTCCTTCCCGACCGCGCCCGTCCCGGGAGGCGTCTGGCTGACGGGCGAGGGTGACGCCACCCTCGTGCGCGAGCATCGCGCAGCCTACGGGGCGGACGCGGCATCCGATGCCTCCCCGACCCTCGTCTCGCCCCTCCCCGGCACCGTCGTCATGGTGTCGGTGAGCGACGGCGCCCACGTCGAGGTGGGTGACGCGGTCGTCGCGGTCGAGGCGATGAAGATGGAGCACGTGCTGCGCGCGACCGTCGCCGGTACCGTGAGGCTGGGGGTCGCCGTCGGCGACCAGGTCGCACGCGGAGGCGTCGTGGCGACAATCGAGACGGAGGAAGCATGAGTGGCGGCATGGCTCCCGCGCGGATCACCCAGCGCGGGCTCTACTTCGAGGAATTCATCGAGGGCGCGGTCTACGTGCACGCCCCCGGACGCACCGTCACCGAGGCCGACAACGTGCTTTTCACGACGCTCACGATGAACACGCAGTCGCTGCACCTGGATGCCGCCTGGTCGGCGGAGACGGAGTTCGGCGAGCGCCTCGTCAATTCGATGTTCACGCTGTCGACGATGGTCGGGCTCTCGGTCGCGCAGCTCACGCAGGGCACGATCGTCGCGAACCTCGGGTTCGATCAGGTGCGGTTCCCCGCGCCCGTGCGGGTGGGCGACACGCTCTACGCCGAGACCCTCATCGCCGGCAAGCGTCCGTCGTCGTCGCGGCCCGGTCAGGGCATCGTCGAGTTCGCGCATACGATGCGCAACCAGCGCGGCGAGGTCGTCGCCGAGGCCACGCGCAAAACCCTCATGCTGTGCGTTCCCGGGGCGACGGAGGATGCCCCGTGATCGCCGGACCCGCACTGCTGTTCTGCCCCGGGGACCGGCCCGAGCGCTACGCGAAAGCGGCGGCCGCGGCCGACACGGTCATCATCGATCTCGAGGACGCCGTCGCCCCCGCCGACAAGGCCCGGGCGCGCGAGGCTCTCGTCGCGGCGGCATCCGCGGCATCCCTCGACCCGGCCACAACGATCGTGCGCGTCAATCCCGCCACGACCGAGGAGTTCGCGCGAGACCTGCAGGCCGTGCGGCAGACGGCGTTCACGACCCTCATGCTCGCCAAGGCCGAGAGCGCGGTGCAGGTCGACGCGCTCGCCTCGAGCGATGACGCCTTCCGTGTGATCGCCCTGTGCGAGACCGCCCTGGGCGTCACGCGTTCCGCAGAGATCGCCGCGCACCCCGCCGTCATCGGCATGATGTGGGGTGCGGAGGATCTCATCGCGAGCATGACGGGTCGCACGAGCCGCTTCCCCGACGGGAGCTACCGCGACGTCGCCCGACACGCGCGCGCGACGGTGCTGCTGCATGCCCGCGCGTTCGGGAAGGTCGCGATCGACGCCGTACACATCGACATCGCCGATACGGACGGGCTTCGCGCCGAGGCCGAGGATGCCGCCGCCTCCGGCTTCCAGGCGACCGCCTGCATCCACCCGACGCAGGTCGAGGTCATCCGCGCCGCCTACGCGCCCACGGAGGAAGAACGCGCCTGGGCCGCGCGCGTGCTCGACGAGGCGACCCGGCAGCCGGGGGTCTTCCGCTTCGAGGGGCGCATGATCGACGAACCGATCCTGCGACAGGCATGCGAACTCGTGCGGGGTCGCCGCTGACGACGCCGGGGCGCGGGTCTCAGCCGAACGCGCGGGAACGAGCTCGGAGCGCGGCGAGCGCGTGCGCGCTCAGACCGTGCGCACGCAGGTATTCCGCCGCACCGCCCTCCGCCCTCAGCAACGCGAGGATGTACTCCATCACCTCGGCCGGGCTCTCGACGTTCAACCGCCATGCCTCCGCGATCTCACGTTCGCCGAGGTCCCGAGACGCGAGCATCTGTTCGACGTACTCGCGCCGGTGTGGGTAGACCTGATCGCCCGACAGCGCGTAGTCGGCGATGATGTCGGCCTCCGTCGCTCCGGCCGCCGACAGCACGAGAGCGACGATCAGGCCCGTGCGGTCCTTCCCGATCGTGCAGTGCACGGCGACGGGCCCCTCGGCGGATGCCACGGCATCCACGATCTCGGCGAGCACTTCGCCCCGCGTCTCGATGACCTGCTGCATGAGCTGCTCGAGGTTGCCGTCGATGGGGACGGTGTTTCCGGGGAAGCGGTAGACGGGCAGGGCGGCGACCTCGATCTCGTGGGCGCCGGCAGCGCCTTCGCCCGGTTCGCGAAGGTCGATGACACGCACGACCCCGAACGCGCGCAGCACCTCGGCCCCGGCGGGCGTCAGCTCGTGCAGCGCAGACGACCGCACGAGCCAGGGCTGTGCGGAACTCGCTGCGAAGAATGCGCGCGCGTTGAACGCCCCCTCGAGATCGAGATGCCGTGCGATCGTGCTCACGGCGCACTCGTGATCGCGCGCATCGCTGCCGCGAGCTCGATGGTCGCGCCGGACCCGCGCTCGGCGGGAGGGACGGCGTGCGGGAGCGCCATCGGGGCGCATCCGCAGTTCGGCGCTGCGGCAGCGCCCGGGCGCAGAGCGGCGAGGCCCGCCGCCCCGAGGCGCCGCGCGCGACGGATGTCCGCCGGCGTCGCGATCTGCGGGGAAACGGCTGCACCCACCCCCCCGGTTGGCGCCACCGCGGCAGAGTCCGGGGCGGCGGGCACGATGACCTCGCACGCGATGGCCGTGCCCGCGGGCGCGAGATACGCGATGAGCTCCTGCGGCCACACCGCGACGAACTCCGCACCCGCCGCCCGCAGC
This sequence comes from Microbacterium sp., assembly GCF_017305435.1. Classification (GTDB taxonomy): domain Bacteria; phylum Actinomycetota; class Actinomycetes; order Actinomycetales; family Microbacteriaceae; genus Microbacterium. The sequence continues at coordinate 175,746 of NZ_JAFKIP010000003.1, forward strand.
CGGTCGGCCGAGTGCATTCCCCAACTGACCCCCACCACCCGCACTCCCGCGGCGAGCGCCGCCTCGGCATCGCCGACCGTATCGGTCACGAGCACCGTGTCGGAGGCTGCCGCCTCGGCGTCCGCAGACCCCTCGTCGAAGGACGGCGAGCACCGACGACCGACGCCCTGCGCGGCGTCGGCGAGGAACCGCCTCAGCCCCGCGCTCTTGTCGGGCTCGACATCGCCGCCGAACACGTGCGCGAAGCAGAACTGCAGGCCGTTCTCGTCGAGCACCCGCCGGATGACACTCGTCGCGTTCGACGACAGCACCGCGAGGGTGGCGCGCGGCGCGAGCGCGTGGACCACGTCGGCGATCCCCGGGACGAGCGTCGGGCGGTAGTCGGACTCGAGCTTCTCGAAGAAGCGGTCGATGACGGCATCCGCCAGTCTCTCGTCCTCGCAGAAAGCGCGGATCGACGCGAAGAAGTTGCCCTCGAAGTGCGAGAAAAAGTCCTCGGCGGTGTCGATGCCCAGTCCGAACTCCTCCTGGACACCCTGAAAGACCTCCCACGACGCGACCCGCGTCTGGACGAGGGTGCCGTCGAGATCGAAGACGATCCTGGTGGCGGGCTGCGCGGGCATGCTCGTGTCGATCCGGTTCAGTGTGCGCCGTCGACGGCGGCCGACGCCGCCGCAGCCGCCCGGGCGGAGTACAGGTCAGTGAGGAACTGCGGGCCGACGAACTCCTGGATCTCGCCCCACCCGCGGGCATCCGCGTCGTCGCGCCGCCGCCACTCGGCGAGCACGTTGTAGCCGACGGTGCCCGGTCCGGCCTGCCACGGGAAGCTCGTGCGTCCGAAGCCCGTGAGGTGGTGGGTCTTGCCGCGCACGTCCTCGACCTCGATCTCGAGCGCCTTGGCGTAGAAGCCCTGGCGGATGACGCGATTGCGGCCCGCTCGGATGCCGTAGACCTCGCCGTGGTCGAGGACGTAGCCGTGCGTGACGGCGCCCTCGGTGGGGGTGTCGGGGCCGGCGGAATGGTCGAGGTCGAAGATGCCGTGGATCGCGAAGTCCTTCGAGAAGTGCGCGTGCAGCCACGTCATGTTGTGGCCCTGGTGCTCGTCGCGCAGACCCCAGGAGTGGTCCATCGTCGAGACGCAGTCGATCGCGTGCTTCTGGCCGCGCAAGGTCAGCTCGCCCTCGAAGCGGCCGGTCTGGTCGAAGTGCCCCTTGTAGGCGGCGCCCCACGCGAAGGAGGTGTCGGCCTGCTGCGCCGCGGTGATGGGGTCCTGCGCGGGGTCGGAGATGTCGTAGGCGGGCATGAGGGCCGTGTAGCGGAAGTGCAGATCGACGTTGCGGCCGTTCGAGTACGCGACGTCCCAGACGCGGTTCGGCTCGATCGTCTTCACGCTGAGCCCGTTGGCGAGCGTGTAGTCGCGGAGGTTCCGCGGCTCGGGGATCGCGAGGTGGTGCTGCGCGTCCCAGAAGTCGCCCTGCCACGGCTGGTCGACGAAACGCGAGTTGATGTGGACCGTCGAAATCACGACACCCGCGTTCGGGCGGAACAGGGCGTACACCCCGATGTTGATGGGCGCCGCGTCGGGCGTCGCTCCCGGCACGTAGCAGCCGAAGAAGTTGGTTTCCGCCCACGTCTGGCCGTCGCTGGTCGGCTCATGGAAATCGGCGTCGGCATCGGTGATCACGCGGGTCCTCCTCGTCGAGTGCGCGGTGCATGCGCGGGGGCATCTGCGGTGACGCCCGGTGCCAGCATCCCGCGCCACGACGCTGCGAGCAAACGCGACAGGGGGATAACGACCTCGGGATGTGCTATCCGAACGGGATAACCGACGATGAGCCGGCGCGGACCTAGCGTGAAGGCGTCCCGATGACGGGACCGTCCACCACGACGAAGGCGTCGGATGAGTCCGACACGCACGCGAAGGAGCGAGCACATGAGGCTCGGAAAGGTCACCGGTCAGGTCGTATCGACCGCCAAGGACCCCTCGCTCGCGGGGCTGACGCTCCTCATCATCGAGCCGATGCTCCCCGGCGACCCGAACCGGGAGCCGTTCGTCGCCGCCGACCTCGTCGGCGCAGGGCGAGGCGAGGTCGTCCTGTGCGTCAGCGGCAGCGCCGCGCGCGAAGCGCAGGCCACCTCGGGCACGGTCGTCGACTGCGCGGTCGTCGCCATCGCCGACTCGGTGATCGACGCCGGAGATGTCGTCTACAGCAAGTAGACGATCCACCAGAAGAAACGCAAGAGAACGGAACAGACAAATGGCTGCAACCGAAACGACCCCGCAGCGCATCGGCGCGCTGGGTCTCATCGAGACCAAGGGACTCGTCGGCGCGATCGAGGCGGCGGATGCCATGGTCAAGGCTGCGAACGTCCACGTCGTCGGCACGCGCGAGATCGGCGGAGGCCTCGTCACGGTCCTCGTCCGCGGGGACGTCGGCGCCGTCAAGGCCGCCACCGACGCCGGGGCCGTCGCCGCCGGCAAGGCGGGCGAGGTCGTCTCCGTCCACGTCATCCCCCGTCCGCACGACGAGACCGAGGACATCCTCTCGATCATCGTCCGCGGCAAGTGAGCGCCGCCCGGCGCGCACTCACGTAGGGATGAACCGGGCACACGCGTGCCTACGAAAGACGGAGAGATGAGATGACGATCACGCTGGATGCCGATCTTCAGGCCCTCGCGGAGGTGCGCCGCAAAGCGGATGCCGGGGCGCAGGCCGCGAAGGCGCTCGAGGATGCCGATCAGGGCTTCCTCGACGAGCTCGTGCGAGCGATGTCGAAGGCGGGCTACGCCGCCTCCGAGCAGCTCGCACGGCTCGCGGCGGACGAGACGGGCTACGGCGTCTACGAAGACAAGGTGGTGAAGAACCGCTTCAACACCGGATTCGTCGCCGACTGGATGCTCGAGCGGCGGGCCGTCGGCGTCCTGTGGGTCGATGAGGAGCGCAAGGTCACCGCGATCGGCTCGCCGATGGGCCTCATCGCGGGGATCATCCCCGTGACGAACCCGACGGCGACCGTGCTGTTCAAGTCGCTCGCGGCCGTCAAGGCCGGCAACGCGATCGTCCACGCGCCGCATCCGCGCGCCACGAAGTGCTCGAACCTGGCCGCGGAGATCATGGCGGAGGCGGCGATCAAGGCTGGGGCACCGGAAGGCATCATCGGATGCCTCACGACGCCCACCCTCGAGGCGACGGCTGCACTCATGCGGCATCGGGCCGTGCGGCTCGTGCTCGCCACGGGCGGCCCAGGCATGGTCGCCGCGGCCTACTCGAGCGGCAAGCCGACGATCGCCGTCGGCGCGGGCAATGTGCCGGCATACGTCGACGCATCAACGCCCGATGTGCACGAGTCGGCGACGATGATCATCGCGTCGAAGTCGTTCGACAACGGCACGGCGTGCGTCGCGGAGCAGTCGGTCGTCGCGCACGACGCGATCGCCGACGAGCTGTTCCGCGCGATGGAGGCCGAAGGCGCGTTCTGGCTCGACGCCCACGCGCAGAAGCAGCTGACGCGCACGATCTTCGACGAACGCGGCGGTCTGCGCCCGGATGCCGTCGGCCAGTCGGCGAACCGTCTCGCCGAGCTGTCCGGGTTCAGTGCTCCCGCGGGCACGAAGGTGCTGGCCGCCCGGCTCGACCGCGTACACAAGGACGAGTTCCTCAGCCGCGAGATCCTCGGCCCCGTCCTCTCGGTGTACAGCGAACCCGACGCGCAGGCGGGCTGGCGGCGCACGCGCGAGATCCTCGCTCTCGGCGGCGAAGGGCACTCCGTCGCGGTGCACGCGACCGATCCCGACGTCCTCGCGAACTTCGCGGCTCTGCCCGCGGGGCGCATCATCGTCAACAGCCCGGCACTGTTCGGCGGCATGGGGTACTCATGCGAGATGGACCCCTCGTTCCAGCTCGGCACGGGCACGTGGTCGGGCTCCATCTGCTCCGATAACGTCACCCCTCTGCACCTCGTCAATGTCAAGCGCGTCGCCCACGAAGTGCGCCCCTGGCGTTCGGTGTTCGCGTGATCGGCGCCGTCGTGGCCGACCGACCCGCCTCCACGCAGAGCGACGAGGGTGACGCGAGCGCCCGCGCCGACGCGCTCCTGAACCGCGCGGCGGCCGCATTCCGGCACGCGATCGCGGGGGCGCAGCCCGCCGCCGTCGGCATCGACCTCGGTACGGCGACGTGCGTCATCGTCGTCGTCGACGCTGACGGCGGCCCCGCGTGGGTCGACGCCCGGCCGACCGCAGCGGTGCGCGACGGCGTCGTCGTCGACTTCTTCGGCGCGCGCGACGCCACCGCATCGCTCAAGGCGGATGCCGAAGCGGCGCTCGGCATAGAGATCACCCGCGCGGGCGTCGCCTATCCGCCGGGCGTCCCCACGTCGGAGGCGGCGGCCTGCCGCTTCGTGCTCGAGTCCGCTGGGATCGACGAGGTGGTCCTTCTCGACGAGGTCTCCGCGGCGCAGGCCGCACTCGGCCTCACCGACGGCGTGCTGGTGGACGTCGGCGGCGGATCGACGGGTGTCGGCATCTTCCGGGGTGGCGAGCTCGTTCGCGTCGACGACCGCCCGGGCGGCGGGACGCACCTCGACTTGATCCTCGCGGGCGGCCTCGGCGTCGACGTCGCCGAGGCGGAGCGCCGCAAGCGCACCGATTCGGCGTCCTACCGGGGCATCCTCAAGCCCGGGATCCAGCGCATCGCGGCATCCATCGCCGCCATGAGCCCGGATGCCGGAGACCTTCCCGTGCATCTCGCGGGCGGCGCCGTCATGGTCGACGGCGCCCGCGAGATCATCGCGGGAGAGCTCGGCCGCGAGGTGCACACCTACCCCCACTCCCTGTTCATCACCCCCGTCGGAATCGCGAGGACCCTGCTATGAGTTCGCTTCGCACGTATGCATTCATCGACCGGATGCAGCCGCAGTGCGCGGCGCATGTCGCCGCCACGAGCCCCGGCGATGTGCCGATCGCGGGAATGGCCGAGCTGTTCATCGAGATGGCCCCCGGCAACGAGGTCTTCCGCGCCGCGGACATCGCTCTGAAGGCCGCGGGCGTGCGGCCCGCCCTGCAGATCGTCGAGCGCGAGTACGGCCTGCTGGAGATCCATTCCGAGCAGCAGGCCGAGGTGCTCGCCTCGGGCCAGGCGATCCTCGACACGCTGGGCCTCACCGAGAGCGATCGCATCAAGCCGCAGGTCTCGTCGACGCAGTTCATCACGAACGTGCACCCCTACCAGGCGCAGCTGCTCAACAAGTGGCGCAAGGGATCGCTCCTCATGCCCGGCGACAGCCTGTTCATCCTCGAGTGCGCCCCCGCGGCTTACGTGGCGTTGGCCGCGAACGAAGCCGAGAAGGCCGCGAACATCAAGGTCATCGAGATCCGCGCCGTGGGTCGCTTCGGCCGGATGTTCCTCTCCGGCACCGAATCGGACGTCCGCACGGCCATGGAGGCGGCGGTCGCCGCCCTGGCCGACATCACGGGAGTCGAGGAGGGCCGGCGATGAGCATCCTCGGCGCCGACGCGGTCGATGCAGCCGCCCCATTCGGTCGGCTCGTCGTCAACGCCGGCGACCGCGTCACGCCGCTCGCGCGCGATCGCGCGGCGGAGCTCGGTGTCGAGATCGTCGAAGCCGCGCCCTCGTCGCCGCGCGTACCCGGCGCCCCCTCCGCCGTACCCGCCGCGCCGAGCGCACCGCGGGGTTCCCTGCCACGCGTCGACCTCTCCGCGCGCGGCGCACTCCCCTCCCCGCCCGTGCCCGCGCTTTTCCGGCGCGGCGCACCATACCCGGGACTTCGCGGCCGCTCCACCCCGGCAGCACCGAGCGCTGGATCGCGGACACCCCCGGCAGCCGGTGGCGGAAGGGTCGCCCGCGTCACGGTCGTCGGCGCGGGCAACGTCGGAACGCACGCCGCTATGCGCCTGGCCGAAACCGACCTCGTCAACGAGGTCGTGCTGGTCGACGTCGTCGAGGGTCTCGCCCGCGGCGTCGCGCTCGACCTCACCCATGCGGCAGGGCTGCTCGGCTTCGCGTCGCGCATCCGCGGAGAGTCATCGATCGCGGCCGCCGGCCGCTCCGACTACACGATCATCACGGCGGGTCGCCCCCGGCAGCCCGGCATGAGCCGCACCGACCTCACGGCGACCAACGCCGAGATCGTCGGAACCCTCGCCGAGGCGGTGGGCCGCATCTCACCCGACGGCGTCATCGTCGTCGTGACGAACCCGCTCGACGAGATGACCGAACTGGCCTGGCGCCGTTCCGGCCTCCCTGAGACGCACGTGATCGGCATGGCCGGGCTCCTCGACTCGGCCCGGTTCCAGGCTCTCGCAGCTCTCGCCTCGGACGGACGCGCCGACGCGGTCAGCGGGATCGCGCTCGGCAGCCACGGCGACGAGATGGTCTTTCCCTCCAGCCAGGCCCGCATCGGCTCCGACACGGCGTCGGCTCGGCTGGGCGACCGCTTCGCCGCGACGGTCGACCGCGCCCGCAACTCGGGCGCGGAGGTCGTCGGCCTCCTCGGCAAGGGCAGCGCCTTCATCACCCCGGGTCTCGCCGCGGCCCGCATGGTGGAGAGCATGATCCGGGGCGACGGCGCGTTGCTCTCGGCGACCGTGCGCCCCCACGGCGAGTACGGCATCGACGGGGTGTACGTGGGCCTCCCCGTGCGACTGGCTCGCGCTGGCCTCGCCGAGATCGTGACTCTTCCGCTGGAAGCCGCGGAGACCGTGGCGCTACGCGAAGCGGCCGCGAAGATCCGGGTACGCGTGAGCGAACTCCCCGCCGCCGTGATGGGCGGGTGACATGCGCGCCGTCATCGCTCTCGGCGACGGGACCGTCGACGTCGTCGAGGCCGCCAAGCCCACACTCGGGCGCGACACCGACGCGATCGTCCGCGTCACCACTGCCGCGATCTGCGGCACCGACCTGGGGCTTCTCCGCGAGCCCGGGCGGCTGCCGCGCGGAACCATCCTCGGCCACGAGTTCGTCGGCGAGGTCCAGTCGGTCGGATCTGCGGTCCGCGGCATCCGCCCCGGCATGCGCGTCGTCGCCTGCGACTACACTGCGTGTGGCCTGTGCTGGTGGTGCCGTGAGGGCGCCCACTGGCACTGTCCGGAGCGCCGCTTCTTCGGCACGGGCGAGGCCTTCGGGCAGACGCTGCCCGGGGGGCAGGCCGAATACGTACGCGTACCGTTCGCCGACACCGTCCTCGCGGAGATTCCCGATGGCGTGAGTGACCGCGACGCCGTCTTCCTCGGCGACCTCGTTCCCACCGGCTGGGCCGCGCTCGAGCGCGCGGGACTCCGCCACGGGGAGACCGTCGTCATCACGGGCGGCGGCCCCGTCGGGCAGGTGGCGAGCCTCGTGGCGCAGGCGACCGGAGCCGGTCCCGTCATCATCAGCGAACCCGACGCCGGGCGGCGCGACGTTGCCGCCGCGCTCGGGGCGACCGCGGTCTCCCCCGGCGAGGCGGTCGGGGTGGTTCACGAGATCACCTCGGGTCGCGGGGCCGATGTCGTCATCGACGGCGTGGGCGGCGCGCACGGGCTGGATGCCGCGCTGAGCCTCGTCCGCTCCCGCGGCCGGATCTGCTCGGTGGGCGTCCCCCACACCGACCGGTGGGACGCACCCGTGCGCGAGGCCTTCGTGCGCGAGGTGACGCTGTCGTTCGCGGTCGGCGACGCCATCCGCGATCGGGACAGGTTCACGCCGCTCGTCACCGCGGGGCTGCTGACCCCGAGCGCCGTCATCAGCGGCTCCGCGCCGCTGGCGGGAGCGCGCGACCTGTACGCACGGGCCGCGGCGATGACCGAACTCAAGGCCGTCATCGAGTTGTAGCCTGGGCGAGAGGAGGTCGAGGATGACCGACACCGCGACGAACGCGCCCGGCGTCGACCGCGCTCGCGTCGTGCTGCGCACGGTGACGACGCAGCCGGCGAACGTGCACGAAGCGGCCCTCATCGCGGCATCCGCTCTCACGGACGCCTACGGCGGCGGGTGGTCGATCGCGCTGTGCGACGGGCGACGCTGGACCGATCTCGTCGGGCGCGGAGCCGCACTTTCCGAACTCGCTGAAGGCGTGCGGGTGGTGCGGGTCCCGGGCCCCGAAGCGGCCCGGGAGGACACGTCCGAGACGGTCCGAGCGATCGAGTCGTGGATTCGGCTCATCGCCGAGCGCGATCGATATCGTGTCGACCTCGATGCGACCACCGCTGAGGCCGAGTCGCAGTCCGACGTCGCGCACGAGATCCTCGAGGTGCGCGACCTCGAGCAGGTGCTGCTGTCGATCGTGAACCGCACCCTGGTGCTCCTCGACTCGGATATCTGCGGCGTCCTGCTGCGAGACGGCGATGTCATCAAGATGACCGCGTGCGTCGGTCACCGGATGGTCGAGACGGCGCACCTACGCATGCAACGCGGTCAAGGGCTCGCCGGACTCGTCTTCGAGCAGCGTCGACACGGCGTCGTCGACAGCTATGCCGACGACCGAACGATCAGCGCCGACTTCATTCCGCTCGCCGGTCAGGAAGACACGCGCTCCGCCCTCGCCGTCCCGCTCCTCGCCCACGACGACGTCATCGGCGTGCTCGAGGTGTGGCGTCGACGCGACAGCGTCTTCACCGAGACGGACGTGCGGCGGATGATCGCGCTCGGCTCGCTCGCGACGATCGCGATCGAGAATGCCCGCCTGTACGACCTGCAGAAGGTGACGCTTGCGCGACTGAGCGCCGCACACGAGGCGATGGAGCACCAAGTGGCGCTGCTCGACCGCACGTCACGCCTGCAGAACGCGCTCGTGCGTGTCGTGCTCGATCGCACCGGCGCCTTCGACCAGATCATGCGTACCGTCGCGGACGAATTCTCGTGCGGCGCCGCCTACGTACGTCGCAACGGCACTCTCGAAGCGAGCGCCGGCGACCTCGGCGACGACGACATCACCCGTGTCGTGCCTGCGGTGCAGGGCTCGCGCACGGGCCGAGCCGCGTCCCGGCATTCGGTCGGCGGAGACCGCACCGCGTGGACGCACCCCGTCGTCTCGGGCGACCAGGAGATCGGCTGGGTCGTGCTCGTCGGCGGGACGGAATCGGACGAAGCGATGGCCGCGGCGGCGGCCCAGGTCGCCATGGCGTGCGCACTCGCGCGTCTCGAGCAGCGCGCGGCGAGCCAGGCCCGCAACGCGGCCTACGAGCAGATCGTCTGGGATCTCGTCGAAGGTCCGCCCGAGCACCGCTCCGCGGCGCTGAGCCGCGCCTCGGAGCTCGGCATCGCCCTGCACGGCGCGCACCGCGTCGTGCAGGGCGGATTCGACAACCTCGGGGAGCTCGCCCGCGAGAAGGGCTGGCACAACGCCGCGCATGAGGACGCGCGACGCGCTGTCCTGCGGGCCGTCCGCGCCGGCGACACCGCGCGTCGGATGCGACTGCTCAGCATGCGCGGCGATTGGATCGTCGCGATCGTCGGCACCGAGACGGCCGCGGATGCGCGAGAAACGGTCGGCGCGCTCCGCGAGGCGGCGGCTACCGCGCTTCCGGGATTGCGGATGACGTGGGGGGCGAGCTCGGCATACACGGACCTCATGATGCTGCCGACGGCCTACCGCGAGGCGGTGACCGCGCTCGACGGCGCGCGACGCATGCGACCGGGCCAGTTCTCGCTCTACGACGAGCTGGGCATCGTGCGCCTGCTCCTCGGCAGCGGCGGGGACAATCCCGACCTGCAGACGTTCGTCGACGATGTCACCGGACCGCTGCGCGAGTACGATCGCAAGCACGACGGCTCGCTCGTACAGACCCTGCGGGCCTTCTTCGACAACGACTGCTCCCAGCGCCGGGCCGCGGACGCTCTCTTCATCCACCCGAAGACGCTCAGTTATCGACTGGCGCAGATCAGCGAACTGAGCGCCCTCGATCTCACCAGGCACGACGACCGCATGCGCGCCGACCTCGCGCTGCGTATGCTGCAGCTGAGCGAGCAACCCGGCGCCGCGAGCCTCTGAGCAGCCCCGCTCGCCGGTGCTCAGACGCCCATCAGCGGTCGAGTCCCGTGCCGGCCGCGCGCCCGTCTGCGACGGCCGCCTTCGCCAGCGCCAGCAACGCCGGGCCCGCCTCGTCGACGTCGACCGCGATCCGCGTGACGCCCGATTTCCGCAGGCGCGCGAGCATCGATTCCGAGACAGGCCCGCTGACACGCCAGCCGATGCGATGACCGGGGCCTTCCGCGGCCGCGTCCGCCACCGACTGCAGCAGCGGTTCGACGCTGGGGTCGATCTCGTGCCGCGGATCGGAGCTGAGCAGCCCCGACGCCACGTAGCGTTCGAGGGGCTGCGCGGTCAGCAGGACGCGCGGCGGCAGCCCGAGCATCGCGGCCTGCAGGAGACGTAACTCCACCCAGATCGGGTCCAGACGCTCTGAGAGGGATGCCGCGGCGAGGGCGCCACGCGGGCTCGCGATGTACGCACCGGGCACGACGGCGGGCGCGAACGGCTCGGCGAGTGCGACGATCGCGTCGGCTTCACCGGCATCCGACACGTTCCGCACCGACAGGTGGACGCGTGGTCCTCCCTCGCCCTCTATGTGTCCGCGAGCCGCGGCGAGACCGCGCAGCTGCGAGGTGAGCAGCGCGGGAACCCCGACCGGCAGCGCCAGCTCCGGGCGCACATCGGTGAGCGCCACGGACTGCAGCAGCTCGCTCGTCTCGTCGACGAGGAAGTCGATGGCGCGCACGCCGAACTCCAGGTCGCCGGCGGCGGCGAACAGCGGCGCGAACGCCGTCTCGATCACCGCCGACAGCCGCGCAAGCCCCGCCTCACCCGGTTCGGGCGCGCCGATCTCGCGCAGGATGTCGGTGAGCTCGGGGCTCGTCGCGAGCGCATCCGCCGCCGCGACGACCACGCCGACGGCGCCGAGGTGGCGGGCGCGGGCGATCTCCTCCGCGGTTGCGGCGCGCGCGAGGAGGTCGACGCCTGCGATCGCGCGGCAGTACGCCATCACGGCGTCGAGGTCGGCGTTGCCCGTGAGCGCATCGACGACGGGGATCCGCCCGGCGTAGACCTCGCCGGTGCCGCCGTCGACAGAGACCCAGTCTCCTTCGCGGAGGGAACGGTCCCCGACGCGCAGCACGTCTCCGTCGATCGACAGCGGGGCGCAACCGACGACGCACGTCTTGCCGAGGGCGCGCGCGACGACCGCCGCGTGCGATGTCGCGCCCCCGGTCGCGGTCACGACGCCAGCGGCGGCGATCATGCCGTGCAGATCTGTCGGGCTCGTCACCTCGCGGACCAGGATGACCGACTCGCCGGAACGCGCAAGCTCGCCCGCACGGTCAGGATCCAGGGCGACGATGCCGCTGACGTTCCCGGGGGATGCGCCGATGCCCTCGGCCAGCAGGTCACCCGACGCGCGAGCCGCACCGACGGCCTTCTCGTCGAAGGCGGGGCGCACGACGCCGCGGATGTGGTCGAGGGTGACGGTCTCGAGGATCGATGCCGCCGTATCCCCGTTGTCGCGCAGGAAGTCCGCGGCGATGCGGACAGCCGCGGGCGCCGTGCGCTTTGCCGAACGCACCTGAAGGAAGTACAGGACTCCCGACTCCACGGTGAACTCGATGTCGAGGACATCTCTATGCGCGTCTTCGAGCGCGGCGACGGTGCTGCGGAGCTCGTCGAACAGCTCCGGCTGATGCGCGGCGAGGGAGGCGACCGGTTCAGGGGTGCGGATGCCGGCGACGACGTCTTCACCCTGACTCGCCGCGAGGTATTCGCCGTAGAGGCCGGGCTCGCCCGTAACCGGGTTCCGAGAGAACACCACACCCGATCCGGAATTCTCGTCGCGGTTGCCGAAGACCATCGTCTGGACGACGACGGCCGTCCCCATCGCGTGGTCGATGCCGTGGAGCTCGCGATACGTGATCGCACGCCGTGTGTTCCACGACCGGAACACTGCGGCGATCGCGCCGAGGAGTTGCTCGTGCGGGTCATCGGGAACGGTGTCCTCGCCCGCCGCCTCCAGCTCATCCTGCAGGCGGCGCCAGACGGCGTCGTAGACGGCGCCGGCTTCGGCATCCTCGCCGAGCTCGTCAAGGACGGCATCCACGGGAGATGCAGGCGGCTCCATCGCATCGAGCACGATCTCGGCGTACATCGCATGGAATCGCGCGAGGATGTCGGCCATGAACCGCGCGCTGCCCGAGCGGCGCGCGACAGCGATCGCGGCGTTCCGGTCGAGGCCGAGGTTCAGGACCGTGTCCATCATCCCCGGCATGGAGATGGGCGCCCCCGAGCGCACCGAGAGCAGAAGCGGGTCGTCGGCACCGCCGAAGGCGCGTCCCGTCGCCGCCTCGACCTGAGCGAGGCGGCGATGGATGTCGCGGACGAGGCCCTCCGGGAGCGACCGCTCGCGGAGGTAGGCCGCGCAGCATGAGGTTGCGAGGACGAATGCCGGCGGCACCCGGAGACCCCGGCGCGTCATCGAGACGAGGCCCGAGCCCTTGCCGCCCAGGAGTGCGCGGTCGTCGGTCCCCGCGTCGGCGACGAAGTAGGTGAGGTCGGTGTCGAACGCGACCGTTCCGGTCGCCGTAGCCACCACGCTCACTCCTTCCGGGCGCGCCCGAGGGTGCGCAGGAGGTCTTCGTGGAATTCGAACCACACGTTGTGGATCGAATCGCGCACGGGCGAAGAGACCAGGTCGACATCGCCGCGATTGACGGCGTCACCGGCATCCGCGAACCGGCGCACGTACGCGTGGAAGCGGGGATCGCGAGCCTCCAGCACCTCGATCAGGCGGGAGAGGCGCGCGACCTGCTTGTCGAGCCGGTCGAGGATCTTGCCGTCGTAGTCCGCGTCGGCGTGATCGTTGGCGACCTTCTTGCCGCCGACCTCAACGAGCTGCCACGCGCTGATCGTCTGGAGGAACTGCGAGTTGACGACCTCGAACCGCTCGGCCATCTCGTGGACCTCGGGGTCCTCGCGCAACTGCGCGTATCGCTGGGCGGCCGCCTGGGCCAATTGCTCGGTGGCGTCGTCGCTCGGCAGTGCCGCGTCGCCGACCATGACGAGCGATCCCTGATCGGCGAGGCGATCCAGCGCGGCACGCGCTTCGGCTTCGGCCACATCCGTCGCCGCGGCGATCTGCGCGGCGGTGGCCATCTTCTTCAGCGCGACGGCGTTGAGGACGGTGTAGTCGGTGTCGGTCAGGGTGTCGGTCACGATCGTGGCCTCCGGGATCGGGAGTGCGAAAGAGGGATGACGGTGCGGCCGCGGGTTCTTCCGTCCGCGGCCGCACCGGGTCTGTGTCGGTCGGGCCGGCGAGGCGTCAGAACAGCTGCGCGTACTTCGACGCCCGGATGTCCGCGTTCTCACCGAAGGGGAGGTATCCCGCTCCGGAGAAGATCTTCAGCGGCACCGTCTCCTGCGCGAATCCGCGCTTCTGGATGTCGTAGTAGTAGTTCGCGACGCGCTGGTCGACTTCCTTGATCTGCCACTCGTTCACGGCGCGGTCCCACGTACCGGCCTTCCGGAGGTGCGGGAGGATCATGCCGTAGTAGTAGACGTCGTGGCCGGCCCAGATGAGCTCGCGCTTGGACATCGTCGACACCTTGCGGTACAGCTTCAGCGTCGCGCGCTGGATCTTCTCGAGGTCCGTGCCGAGATCGGCGATGGGGATGTTGCGCACCTCGCCCATCGGGGTGTCCCACTTCTCCCGCGCGAAGACCGCGCCCCCGACGATGTAGGGGATGTAGTTCTTCGGACGCGTGAAGGTCGTGCCGATGTCGTTGACGCGAATCTCCTGCAGGCCCATGGCGTTCGCGTCCAGCACGATAGCCAGGGTGTACGCGTGGGGCAGCCCCTCATCCTCGCAGACATCGCTCCAGTGGTACTCGGCCTCGTTCACGAACAGGTCCCGAAGGATGAGGATGTTCCCGTCGGGGAGCTCGTACGGTCCGGTGTCGCCGAGTCCGAGGCGGCAGTCGAAATGGTCGAGGAACGAGAGCAGCTCGGCGGCGGCGTTGAAGCGCGTGAACGAGTCGTGCGCGGGACTCCCCGGCTCGAGCTGCTCCACCTGGGAGATGATCGGCTGCAGGAAGTCGTCGTCGTGGATGGTGCAGCGGTAGCGGTCCTGCGAGTTCAGCAGGTAGCCGTCCTGCTTCTTGCCCCACAGCACGCGCTGCATGAACTTGAGGATGTCGTTGCTCTCGGCGACATAGTCGTCGGCCTTGATCGCCTCCAGCGCGAGCAGGCCGCATCGGCCCATGCCGAAGCCGACCGCGCCAATCGACCAGTCGTGCACCGCGTTGATCTTCGTGCCGATCTCCCGGCGGGCAGAGGCGCCGATCTCGAGCACGCCTTCGGCGCCGACCTCGTCGGTCGTCTTCCGCAGGAATTCGGGCCAGCGGTAGAACTCGTGCATGAAGGCGAGGATCTCGTACTCTTGCCGCGGGATCATACCCGAGACGCCCTCTGTGGCACGCATGACCAGAACATCCCAGATGTTCCAGGCCAGGTAGTTGTTGAGGTCGTTGAGCTCGTCGATCGTGAACTGGTCCTTGAGGACCTCTTCGCGGCTGACCTTCTCGAGCACCTTCGACTTCGCGCGCTGCTTCTGCACCTTGTCGCCGAGGATGCCGTCCTTGAGTGGCTCCTGCCCGACGAAGTTGCCGACGAACTCGAGGTCCTGGAAGCGGAGCCCGTCGTCCTCCTCGCGGTAGCGGTCTTTGTATGTGGCCTTCTGTCCGGCCTCGAACTGCATCGTCATGTCCTGTTCCTCACTTCTTCGTGTGGTGGTCTGCGCGCCGTCGATCAGACCTCGACGACGCGTCCCGTCTCGGAGTCGTCCACTTCGAGGCGAACGCGCTTGCCTTCCAGGCCTGCGCGGATCTCCTCGAAATGCGCTTCATCGGTGTTGCCGACCTCGTAGCGCGAGTCGCTCGAGGTGAGGTGGGCGGTCATGACGCACGGAGTCTGGAACTCGCGCGACAGGATGCCGAGGTGCGATTCGGGCGCACCCGACATCGTGATGATGCCGATCGCGCCCATGCTCAGCGCGGGGGACAGGAACGTCGTGGTCCCGCCGCGAACGAGCAGGATGTGGTCCTTCAACTTGCCGCTCGAGAGCAGGGCGATGACGTCTTGCGGGGAGCCCAGGAACTTTACTTCGCCTTCGGGCTGCTTGTTGGTTTCGAAGGCATTGAAGCCCTCAGCGAGAACAGTCACACCGATCCTCCTTGTTCGGTACGCAGAGTCCCGACGTCGACGTCGGGCGTGATCCCATGATTCGCCGCGCCCCTCGACTCCTCATGATCCCGCCAGATAGCAAACAGGGAGCGTGCTATCCCGCGCGGACAAGTGCTGCCTCACCCCTCGATCAGAGACCGCAACGCCATGTCCCCCAGGATCCGTCCTGCGTCGCGATGCGTGGCGGGTGCCGAGTACGGCGTCGAGTTGAGGAGGCCGAAGGTCCCCAGAAGACGCACCTGACGCTCGGGCCCGGAGAGGTCAGATCGGTGGCGAGCGAGCACGCCGTCCCAGTTCTGGACGTACTCGCGCTGCAGCGCGCGGACACGACGGTTGACCTCGACGGGCAGCTGGGCGAGCTCACGATCCTGGATGCGGATGATATCCGGCTCGCTCGTGGCGAAGTCGATGTGGAAGCCGATGAGAGCGACGAGCGTCTCGAGCGGGGTCAGCTTCTCGGCCAGAATCTCCCGTGCACCCGCGACGAGCTGCTCACTCGCTCCCTGCAGCAGCTCCTGCAGCAGCTCATCCTTGCTGCGGACGTAGTTGTAGAGCGCAGGGCCGCTCATACCCACGGCATCCCCGAGTTCCACCGTGGAGACCGCGGCGAACCCGCGCTCGGCGAAGAGCCCGGCGGCGGCCCGCAGCAGCTCGGCGCGACGGCTCGCCTTCTGCACAGCGCGCCATCCCGATGCCATACGGCGAGTCTAGGGGCGGCCTACGAGGCTACGCCTCGCGAATCCCCGTCGATACGCCGCGCTGCACGCGGCTACTCAGGGACCGACGGCTGCGAGGCTACGCCTCGCGGGTGATCGTCACCTGGACGTGCAGCTCGCCCTTCACCGGGCCCGCGTAGACACCGCGGAGCGGCGGCACGTCGTTGTAGTCGCGACCCCGCCCGACGAGCACGTGCCGGTCACCGATCTCGCTGCCGTTGGTCGGGTCGTAGCCCTGCCAATCGCCGCCGAACCACTCCACCCACGCGTGCGACTCACCCGTCACGGGCACGCCGACTTCGGGGTGCGCGCTCGGGTGCAGGTAGCCGGACACGTACCGCGCCGGGATGCCGACCTCCCGGAGCGCCCCGAGCGTGATGTGGGTGATGTCCTGGCAGACGCCCTTGCGCTCGACCCACGCCTCGGCGCCCGTCGAATGGACGCCCGTCACGCCGGGCATGTACTCCACGGCGTCGCCGATCGCTCCGGCGATCGCGATGGCCGCCCGCCCCGGGTCGGTGTGCTGCGATGCGATCGAGCGCGCGATGTCGGCGACCTCGGGGTGCGGCGCCGTGCGTGCGGACTGCCCGAGCATCTCGACGGTCGCGATCGAGCGCCCCGCCTCGCGTTCCAGACGGTCCCACGCGATGTCGGCGAACTCGATGGGCCGGGGCCGCACCTCGACGAGCGAGCGGGACGTGATGTCGAGCGCACTGTGCCCCGCGAGCACGTCGAACGCCGCGACGCGCGTGCCGAAGTAGTCGGTGTAGTAGTTGACGCTCGTGGACGGCTCGATGTCGAGCTGCGAGCTCAGCACGAACTGCGCGTCCGTCGACCCCGGCAGCATGCGCGCCTCGTTGTAGGAGGCCCCGACATCGCCCGGGTAGGTGAACCCGGTCGCGTGCTCGATACGCAGCCGACGGACGGTACCGACGGTCTGGCGAAGGGTCATGAGGTCTCTCCGATCCAGCTGGGCTCGGCGTGCGTCGGGAAGAAGCGGTCGCGGATCGCCTCCGACGCCTGACGCGTCACCTTCTGCACCTGCTCCATGTGCTCGGGCAGCTCCGCGAGGATCTCCTCGATCGGGCGGTACTCGAGGTCGTTGCGGATGCGGCCGAGCGCCCGCAGCACGGTGTTCGAGTGGCCCACGCGATCGGCGACGGGGTCGATCGCGCTCATGCAGTTCTCGGCGACCGTGATCGAGTGGATCACCGACCGCGGGAACAGGCGGTCGAGCAGCAGGAACTCGGCGGCGTTCGCGGCGCTCGGCATCCCGCGATACGTGCGCAGGTAGGCCTCGTAGGCGCCGCACGAACGCAGGATCGTCGTCCAGGACGGGCCGGATGCCTCGGTCAGGGCGCGTGTCGCGAGGAGGCGCGCCGTCATGTCCGTGCGCTCGATCGCGCGCCCGAGCGTCAGGAACTGCCAGGCCTCGTCACGGCTCGTCGACGAGTCGGTCACCCCGATCGCGAGGGCCGAACGCTCGCGCACCCACTGGAAGAACTCGTGCGCCTTCTCGTTGTTGATCCGCCGCGGCATCCGCGAGTAGGTCGTGTTGAGGGTCTCCCAGATCTCCGTCGACACGATCTCTCGCGCGCGACGCGCGTTCTCGCGGGCGGACTGCAGCGCGTACGCGATGCTCGACGGGTTCGTCCGGTCGACGGCGAGACTCGTCAGCACGTCGCCGCGCGTGACGTCCGCGGTCGCCGGCGGGGGGAACGACCCCATCACTCCCATGAGCGAGCGGCAGGCCGTGTCCTCGTCGATCCACGGGTCTTCGAGAAGGAGCTGCAGGTGCACGTCGAGAATCCGCGCCGTGCCGTCGGCACGCTCGATGTACCTCCCGATCCAGAACAGAGATTCGGCGATGCGACTAAGCATCGCGGCCTCCTTCGGTTGTTGAGTAGCGCCCGCAGGGCGCGTATCGAAACACGGCGATGCGGCTCAGCACGATGCCACCTGCCCCTGCTGCTGCTGCTCCTGCTGCTCCGAGAGCGGGCCGGCGTCGCGCGGGGCCTGGGCGGGCGACGCCTGCGGGTCGTAGATGATCGGGATCGCCTGCGTGACGGATGCCTGGTCGGCGACCAGGCTCGCCAGGCCGCCCGACTCGTGGGGTCCCCGGATGCTCCGCTGCGGCGCGTCGCCGCCGACGATCCAGGTGTCCTTCGATCCGCCGCCCTGCGACGAGTTGACGACGAGCTGCCCCTCGGGGAGCGCGACCCGGGTGAGCCCGCCGGGCAGCACCCAGATGTCGTCGCCGCTGTTGACCGCGAAGGGGCGCAGGTCCGCATGCCGCGGCCGCATGCCGTCCTCCACGAGCGTCGGGATGGTCGAGAGCATGATGACGGGCTGCGCGATCCACCCGCGGGGGTCCTTGATGAGCTTCTTGCGCAGCTTCTCGAGTTCCGCGGGCGAGGCATCCGGCCCGACGACGAGCCCCTTGCCGCCGGAGCCGTCGACGGGCTTCACAACGAGCTCGTGCAGGCGGTCCAGCACCTCTTCGAGCGCCGCCGGCTCCTCGAGGCGCCACGTGTCGACGTTTCCGAGGAGGGGCTCCTCGGACAGGTAGTAGCGGATGAGGTCGGGCACGTACGTGTAGAGCAGCTTGTCGTCGGCGACGCCGTTGCCGACCGCGTTCGCGATCGTGACGTTGCCGAGCCGTGCGGCGAGCATGAGGCCCGGCGCGCCGAGCATCGAGTCGGCACGGAATTGCAGCGGATCGAGGAAGTCGTCGTCGACGCGGCGATAGATGACGTCGACCCGCTTGGGGCCGCGCGTCGTGCGCATGAAGACCTTGCCGCCGAGGCACTGCAGGTCGCGGCCCTCGACGAGCTCGACGCCCATGAGGCGGGCGAGCAGGGTGTGCTCGAAGTAGGCCGAGTTGTAGACGCCGGGCGTGAGCACCACGACGTTCGGATCCTCGACACCGGGCGGCGCCGAATTGCGCAGGGCGTGCAGCAGCTTGTTCGGGTAATCGCCGACCGGCTGCACCCGCATGGAGTGGAAGAGCTCGGGCAGCGTCTGCGCCATGACACGTCGGTTCGAGATGACGTAGCTCACGCCGGAGGGCACGCGCACGTTGTCCTCGAGCACGCGCATCTCGCCGTGCTCGTCGCGGATGAGGTCGATGCCGGCGACCTGGATGCGCACACCGTTGGCGGAGTGGATGCCGGCCGCCTGGCGGTAGAAGTACTGCGAACTCGCGATGAGCGCCGCCGGCAGCACGCCGTCGCGCACGCAGTACTGGTGGCCGTACGCGTCGTCGAGGAACGCCTCCAGCGCGCGCACCCGCTGCTTGACACCCGCCTCGACGCGGGACCACTCGTCGTAGTCGATGATGCGGGGCACGGCATCCAGCGGGAACGGCCGCTCCTCACCCGCGAAGTCGAACGTCACGCCCTGTGCGAGGTACGAGCTGGCGAGCGACTCGGTGCGGCCGCGCAGCTCCTCCTGCGTGAGCTGCGCGAGCGCCTGGTACAGCTCTCGGTACGCCGCGCGGGAGGGGGCCTCCTGGCCCGCGTGCGCGGGGTGCTCGAACATCTCGTCGAACGCGGGTACGCCCGACACCGTCTTGCGCGGCGCCAGCGTGGAGCCGTAGCCGTCGAACAGATCACCCATGCAGTGAGCCTAGTCGCGGGCGTGTTTCCAGAGTGTGTCGGATGCCCCGGCATCCCTCGTTCGCACGAGACCCCCACCCCGCACACGCCGGACGGTCGTAGGCTCCGCACATGGACACCGACAGCGCCGCCGCTCCGGCGCACCTCGGCGCGCTCGCGGGCGTCGCGGCGGTGACGCTCGGGGCGGGGCTGGGTGAACTCACCGCCCTCGCCATCACGCCGTCGTCGAGCCCGGTCGCCTCGATCGGCGGCGCGCTGATCGACGCCGCTCCGGCGTGGGCGAAGGACGCCGCGATCTCGCTCTTCGGCACGAACGATAAAGCGGCCCTGCTCACCGGGATCGCGATCGCCCTGTTCGCGGTCGCGTGCGCCGCCGGGTGGCTCGAGCTGCGCCGCCCGCCGTGGGGGCGTGTCGCCGCCCTCGCTCTCGGTGCGGTCGGCGTGGCCGCCGCTCTGACGCGCGCCCAGGCATCCCCGATCTGGGCTGTGCCGTCGGTGGTCGCCGGCGTCGCCGCCGCGCTGATCCTGGGCGCGCTCGCGCGACGCGCGCGCGGCACCGCCCGTGCGGTGAGCCCGGCGACCCCGGTAGCCGGTGCCGATCCGGACGGCCGCGGCGCCGATCGCCGGACGTTTCTCCTCTGGTCGGGCGTCGCGACCGTCGCGGGGGCGATCGCACTCGTCGGCGGCGGGATCGTGCGCGCGAGCAGCCAGGCGGCGTCGGCGGTGCGTGCCGCGGTCCGCCTGCCGCAGCCCGTCGCGACGGTCGCGGTCCCCGCGGCTGCGGAGCTCGGCATCCCCGGCCTCGCCCCGTACGTGACCCCGAACGAGAGCTTCTACCGCATCGACACGGCGCTGGTCGTGCCGCAGATCGACCCCGCCGACTGGCGGCTGCGCATCCACGGACTCGTCGCGCACGAGGTGACGCTCACGTGGGACGAGCTGCTCGCCCTCCCGCTCGAGGAGAGCGTGACGACGCTCGCGTGCGTCTCGAACGACGTCGGGGGCGACCTCATCTCGAACGCCGTGTGGCTGGGTTACCCGATCCGCGCGCTCCTCGCCCGTGCGGAGCCGGCCGCCGACGCCGACATGGTGCTCTCGACGTCGATCGACGGGTTCACGGCATCCACTCCCCTCGACGTGCTCACCGACGACCGCGCGGCGATCCTCGCGGTCGGGATGAACGGCGAGCCGCTGCCGGCGGAGCACGGCTTCCCCGTGCGGATGGTCGTGCCGGGCCTGTACGGCTACGTCTCGGCGACGAAGTGGGTCGTGGATCTCGAGGTGACCCGCTTCGCGGACGCGACGGCGTACTGGACCGATCGCGGATGGTCGCCGCGCGGCCCCGTGAAGCTCGAGTCACGCATCGACGTGCCGCGCGCGGGAACGGCGGTGGATGCCGGTGACGCGGTCATCGCGGGCGTCGCCTGGCAGCAGCACGTCGGCGTCGCCGGCGTCGAGGTGCAGGTCGACGACGGGGAGTGGCAGGCCGCGACGCTCGCGTCGGCCGTCTCGGGCGACACCTGGGTGCAATGGTCGCTGCCCTGGCGGGCGACGAGCGGCATCCACACCCTCCGCTGCCGCGCGATCTCGGCGACCGGTGAGACGCAGACCTCGACCGTCACGGGGGTCGTCCCCGACGGCGCGACCGGGTGGCACGAGGTGCGGGTCCAGGTCGCCTGACCCGCACGCGGGCGCAGCGGGGCGGGTCAGCCGGCGAGCACCAGGCGCAGCTGCTCGACGGCCCAGTCGAGCTCGGTCGCGCGGACGACGAGGGGCGGCGCGATGCGGATCGTCTGACCGTGCGTGTCCTTCACGAGCACGCCGCGGGCGAGCAGCTTCTCGGCGATCTCACGCCCCGTGCCGACGGCCGGGTCGATGTCGACGCCCGCCCAGAGGCCCGCGACGCGGATGCCGGTGACCCCGGCTCCCACGAGCGCGCCGAGCGCCCCCTCGAGGTGCTCCCCAAGGGCCTGCGCGCGCGTCTGGAACTCTCCGGAGGAGAGCATGTCGACGATCTGCCGCCCGACGGCGCAGGCGAGCGGGTTGCCGCCGAACGTCGATCCGTGCTCGCCGGGTCGGATGACCCCGAGCACGTCGGCGTCCGCCACGACGGCCGACAGCGGCACGATGCCGCCGCCGAGCGCCTTGCCGAGAAGGTACACGTCGGGGACGACACCCTCCCGGTCGCACGCGAACGTGGTGCCGACGCGCGCGAGGCCCGACTGGATCTCGTCGGCGATGAAGAGGACGTTCCTCTCGTCGCAGACCTCGCGGATGCGCCGCAGGTACCCCTCGGGCGGGATCACCACGCCCGCCTCGCCCTGGATCGGCTCGACGAGCACCGCCGCGGTGTTCTCGTCGATCGCGGCGGCGATGACCTCGGCATCCCCGTACGGCACCGACACGAAGCCGGGCGTGAAGGGGCCGAACCCGTCGCGCGCCTGCGGATCGTCGCTGAAGCTCACGATCGTCGTCGTACGACCGTGGAAGTTGCCGTCGGCGACGACGATCTTCGCTGCGCCGGCCGGCACGCCCTTCACCCGGTACGCCCACGCGCGCGCGACCTTGATGCCGGTCTCGACGGCCTCGGCGCCCGTGTTCATCGGGAGCACCATCTCCTTGCCGCAGAGTTCCGCGAGCGCCGCGGCGAACGGCCCGAGCTGGTCGTTGTGGAAGGCCCGGCTCGTGAGCGTCACGCGCCCCAGCTGCGCCGTCGCAGCGGCGACGAGCGCAGGATGCCGGTGACCGAAGTTCAGCGCCGAGTAGGCCGAGAGGAGGTCGAGGTAGCGCTTGCCCACGGCATCCGTCACCCAGGCCCCTTCGCCGTGCGCGACGACGACCGGGAGCGGGTGGTAGTTGTGCGCGACGTGCGCCTCCTCCGCCCGGATGAAGTCCGCGGTGAGGTCGTCGGAGGCCGGGGTCATGACTTTCCTCGCAGTTCGAGTGTGCAGCACTTGATGCCGCCGCCGCCGAGCAGCAGCTCGGACAGGTCGACGAGAACGGGGTTATAGCCGCGTTCGCGCAGCTGGGCTTGGAAGCCCGTCGCGCGCGGCGAGACGAAGACGTTGCGGCCGTCGGATGCCGAGTTGAGACCGAACACGGCGCCGTCCGCGTCGGATACCAGGATCGCGTCGGGGTAGCGCTCGGCGAGGATGCGGCGCGACTCGTCGTCGAACGCGGTGGGCAGGTAGGCGATGTTCGCCTTCTCGACGCCTCCGGGGCCCTCCACGGGATCGAGCACCGAGATCGCGGTGTCGAGGTGATAGAAGCGCGGGTCGATGAGGCGCAGCGAGACGACCTCGCGCCCGAACACCTCGGCGACCTCGCGGTGGCTGTCGCCGACGGAGCGGAAGCCCGTGCCCGCGAGGATCACGTCGCCCACGAGCAGGAAGTCGCCTTCCCCCTCCTGGATCTCGACGGGCTCCACGACCTCGAGTCCGTGGCGGGCGAACCAGTCCATGAACGGGCGCTCCTCACCGCGGCGCTCCTCGACACGGAAGCGCACGCCGAGCGCCGTCCCATCGATGACGAACCCGCCGTTGGCCGTGTAGACCATGTCGGGAAGGCCCGGAACGGGATCGATGAGCTCGACGTCGTGGCCGAGGGCGACGTAGGTGTCGTAGAGCGTCTGCCACTGCGCGAGCGCCGTGGCCGTGTCGGTGGGGTTCTGCGGCTCCATCCATGGGTTGATCGTGTAGCTCACCGTGAAGTGCTCCGGCCGGCACATCAGATAACGGCGGTGCTGCGCGATGCGCTCGGGTGCGGGGTGCGCGGCCGCGGCCGTCGACTCCGGAGAGGTGGACATCTCGCTCCTCTTGTCCTCGTCTGCTTCCCCGGGTGTGAGTCCCAGGGCGTGGATCCCAGGCGGCGGACGCTGTCCAGAGGCCCGTCGACGCTCGAATCGACCGTGGGTGCGGCGAGGAGAGGTCGGGGCGGGCACGCCGGCATCCATTCTGCCAGACGGGGCCTATCGGGCGCGGAGCGGTGGAGAGTAGGTTTCTTCTGCATGGGGCGTCGCTCGGGAGACGAGACCCGCGCACTGTTGCTGCGGGTGGGGATGCAGATGCTGCTGGAGCGTGGGGTCTCGGCCGGCGTCCAGCACATCCGCCTGCAGGAGGTGCTGCGACGGGCGGGTCTCACGACGGGCGCGGCGTACCGCCTGTGGGGCGACCAGGAGGATTACCAGCGCGACCTCGCCGTCTCGATGGTGCAGCTGCGTCTGAGCGGCCCCGCGGATTACGTCCGCACGGCGGTCGACGACCTCATCGCGTCGGGCGCCCCGGGCGACGACGTCATCCGCGCCGCTGCGCAGGCGCACGTGCGCGCCACGGTCGCCGATGCCGACGCGGACGACCCGACGACCGTCCTCGACACACAGCAGTTCCTGATCTCGCTCGCGCTGCGCACGACGGCGCAGACGTGGCCGGAACTGCGGGATGCCGCGAACGAACGCCACCGCGAGTCCATTGCGGCGTTCGCGGAGTTCTACGCGTATCTGATGGAGGCGTACGGGCTGCGGATGAAGTCGCCGCTGACGATCACCGACTTCACGGAGGCGATGGCGGCGATGGGCGAGGGGTTCGCGATCCGCGCGCTCGAAGGCCTGGAGCACCCGCGGTACGAGTCCACCAACGGCGACGAGATCCCGGCCGGCGAGTGGACGCTGTTCGCCCTGGGCGTGCGCGCGCTCGTCAACGAGTTCATGACGGCAGTCCCCGCCGGCGCCGAGACCGCCCGCTGACGACACGGGCGGGAGCTCTGGAGCCGAGTACCCCCAACCCCAGAGCGACACTCCCCCCGGTGTGTCAAACGACAGCGGACGAGTGGCTCCGCGATGCGGTCGTCCTCTTGTCGCCATCGGCGCTCCCCAGATGCGCCACTCACATGCTGACTCGCCCCGAACGTGCGCGCCAGAAAGATAAGTTCTTTCTTTCGGCGGCGGTTTGATGGATGCCATCCATCAAACCGATGAGCTCAGATGACCGCCTCGCTCCAGTGGTCGGGGTTGCCGAAGCGGTGCGCCGTGATCGACACGGACTGCTCATGGAGGAAGGGCAGCAGCTCGATGCGCCCCGCGGTCGTGACCTCGTTCGCGTACACCGCGAGGTCGGGGTCGCCGGCGGTCGCGGCGGCGAGCGCATCCTGCAGCGTCACCGACGCGTGGGGCGAGCCCGCTCGCCCGACGATCCGCACCCGCCCGGTGCCCCCCGCGTCGCGCTCGTGGCGCACGCGCGTGATCCACTCATCATCCGTCTCGATGAAGACGGGCACATCGAGCTCGCCCAGCGCACGGCGCACCGGGCCCGGAAGGCCCACCGGAGCGCTCAGGCTGAACCCCCCTCCCGCACGCACGCCCGCGACGACGACGCGGAGGACCGACTGCCACGTGGCATCCCCGGTCGCCCGCACCGCCACCGGGACCGGCCGGTAGCGGAAGAGGTTCCGCTCTACACCGAGCCTCGAGACGTCCCGCACCCGGCCGAACTCGCGATCCCACACGACGGCGTCCGACAGCGCTCCCCGGCGCAGCCATTCGAAGCTCTCGTAGTCGAGGGAGGGCTGGGCGGCCTCGATGAGGTCGGTGATGCGCGTGTCGAGCCCGCGCAGGTGCAGCGTCGACGAGGGTGCTCCGCCCGACGTGGCCCGCCACGAGCCGAGCCCCACGAGGTAGTTCGGGCCGCCCGCCTTCGTCCCCGCGCCGACCGAGGAGCGCTTCCAGCCCCCGAACGGCTGACGCTGCACGATCGCGCCCGTGATGCCGCGATTGACGTAGAGGTTTCCGGCCTGCACCTCGTCGAGCCAGAGCTCGAGATCGGCCGGATCCTGCGTGTAGAGGCCCGCCGTCAGTCCATAGGCGACGGCGTTCTGCAGCTCGATCGCCTCCGCGAGCGACGACGCATGCAGGACGCCCATGACGGGTCCGAAGAATTCCTCCAGGTGCATACGTGAGCCGGGCTTCACCCCCGTGCGGATGCCGGGGCGCCAGAGCCGTTCGGCATACTCGGCGGGCGCGTCCTCGACGAGGCGCGGCTCGACGAGCCACTGCTCGCCCTCATCGAGCGTCGTGAGCGCCCATGCGAGCTTGCCCCGCGGGGGTTCGATGACCGGGCCTACCTCACTGCGCGGGTCGGAGGGCGGCCCGACGCGGAGCGACTCGGTGGCATCCACCAGCTGCCGCGCGAAGCGCGCGGAGCGCGCGACGGGACCCACGAGGATCGCGAGGGACGCCGCCGAGCACTTCTGGCCGGCGTGGCCGAAGGCGCTCTTCACGAGGTCGGATGCCGCGAGGTCGAGATCGGCCGAGGGCATGACGATCATGGCGTTCTTGCCGCTCGTCTCGGCGAGGAGCGGCAGGTCGGCACGCCACGAGCGGAAGAGCGCCGCGGTCTCCCACGATCCGGTGAGGATGACGCGGTCGACACCCTCGTGCGCGATGAGCTGGCGTCCGAGCCCGCCCTCGTCGATGTCGACGAGGGCCAGGATGTCGCGCGGGATGCCGGCGTCGTCGAGCGCCGCCCAGATCGCCTCCGCGACGACGGCGGCGCACCGGCGCGCCTGAGGGGCCGGCTTGAACACGACGCCCGAACCGGCCGCGAGTGCTGCGAGGACGCCGCCCGCCGGGATCGCGATGGGGAAGTTCCACGGCGGCGTCACGACCGTGAGGCGCGCGGGCACGAAGACGGCGCCGGGCACGCGATCGAGCTCCTTCGCGGTCGCGGCGTAGTAATCGGCGAAGTCGACCGCCTCGCTCACCTCGACGTCGGCCTCGGCGAAGACCTTGCCCGTCTCGGATGCCGCGACCTCGATGAGCTCGCCGCGGCGCGTCTCGAGCGCCCGGGCGACGGCCTGGAGCACCGCGCTGCGCTCGACGGCGGGGCGCGCGCCCCACTCCTCGGCCGCCCCGCGCACGCGCTGCACGACCGTGTCGAGAACATCCTCGGCGTCCAACCGGGCGGCGGCGATCGTGTCGTCTCCCGCTGTCGAGGTCTCGACGCGCGCGAGGATCTCGGCGGACCACACCCGGTTGGCGGGGAGGGCGGGGTCGCTGTCCGGCGCATTGGCGAAGCCGGCGGCTCCGGATGCCACGGCACTCGACTCACGCGCGGAGAACACCGCCGTCTCCACCCAGTCGTCGCCGAAGCCGGCGGGCTCTGCGACGTCGTCGTCCTCGCTGCGCGCGGCTGCGCGCGCGATCGACAGGACCGCCTGCGTGAGGTCGCCGTCTTCGGCGCCGGGACGCGTGAGCGACGGCGCGGCGGGCGCCGGCGCCGCGGTGCGATCCTGGCGGCGGTTCGGCCCGACGGGGAGCGACGGGTCGTGCGCGCGTTCCACGGACGCGAGGAACCGGTCGCGCTCGCGCGCGAACATCGCCTCGTCGCTCGAGAGCTCGAAGACCGCGGAGAGGAAGTTGTCGCTCGAAGCGTTCTCTTCGAGCCGCCGTACGAGGTAGCTGATCGCGACGTCGAACTCGTCGGGCCGCACCACGGGGACGTAGACGAGGACGTGACCGACCTCGCGCGCGACGGCGTCGACCTGGCCCTGGGCCATGCCGAGCAGCATCTCGAACTCGAGGTCGGGGCGGACGCCCCGCTCCCCCGCGAGCAGCCACGCGTATGCGATGTCGAAGAGGTTGTGGCCGGCGACGCCGATCCGCACCGCGCGGGTGTGGGCGGGCTGCAGCGCCTCATCGAGGCAGCGCAGGTACGAGGCATCCGAGTCGAGCTTCGACGCGTGCGTCGCCTGCTCCCAGCCGTGCATGACGGCATCCACGTGCTCCATCGCGAGGTTCGCGCCCTTCACCAGCCGCACCTTGATGCCCGCGCCCCCGGCGTCGACGCGCTCCTGCGCCCACGCGGTGAGCTGCCGGAGGGCGGGGAGGGCGTCGGGGAGGTACGCCTGCAGCACGATGCCCGCCTCAAGGCCGGTCAGGCGCGGGTCCTCGAGGATCCGGGTGAACACGGCGATCGTGAGGTCGAGGTCGCGATACTCCTCCATGTCGAGGTTGAGGAAGGTGCCGTTCGACGCCGCGGTGAGGTAGAGCGGCAGGAGGCGTTCGACGACGGCATCCACCGTCTCGTCGAACGCCCACATCGAGATGTGGCTCGCGATCGCCGAGACCTTGACCGACACGTAGTCGACGTCATCGCGACGGACGAGGTCGTGGATGCCGTCGAGCCGTCGCCGCGCCTCCTTCTCCCCCAGGACCGCCTCGCCGAGGAGGTTGAGGTTCAGCCGCGCACCCGACCCGCGAAGGGTCGCCAGCGCGGGGCCGAGTTTGTCGGGGCGCGCATCGACGACGAGGTGGCCGACCATCTCGCGCAGGACGCGACGGGCGATCGGCACGACGGGGCTCGGCAGCACGGGCGCGACGGCCCCGCCCGTGCGGACGGCCGCGCGCAGGTACCACGGCAGGAAGTCGGGGACGAGCGGGGCGACGCGCTGCAGATTGGATGCCGCGGCGCTGAGCGACTCGGGGCGCATGACGCCGTCGACGAATCCGATCGTGAAGGGCAGACCGTTCGGGTCCTTCAGCACGCCGGCGAGTCGCTCGGCGGCGGGGTCGACCGGCACGTCGGCGGACTCGGCGACCCAGCGCTGCGCGAGCGCGACGGCCTGATCGGGAAGCTTCGGGGCGGCGTCTTCGTGGGTCACGGTCCCAGCCTGCACTGTCGTCATCCGTTCAGGATGCGGCACGCGTATAGTTCGGGAAAAGCGATCATCCATGACTGATATCGCTCGATTTTCTCGATGGATGCCGAGGAGGGACCGTGTTCGAGCTGCGCCGCCTCCGTCTGCTGCACGAACTCGCTCTGCGCGGCACTCTCGCCGCGGTCGCCGACGCGCTCGCCTACAGCCCGTCCACGATCTCGCAGCAGCTCGCCCTGCTCGAGCGGGAGGCGGGCGTGGCCCTGCTCGCCCCCGACGGGCGGCGCGTGCGTCTCACCGAGCACGGCGCGGCGCTCGCGGCGCACGCCGCCCGCGCCCTCGACGCCGACGAGCAGATCCGCGCCGAGCTCGAGCTGCTGCAGCCGGGCATCGCGCCGGTGCGGGTCGCCGTGCTCCAGACGGCGGCGCGCACGATCGTGCCGGCCGCGCTGACCCTCCTCGCCGAGCGGGCGCCGGCGCTCCGCGTCGAGCTGTCCGAAGTCCCGCCGGAAGAGGGCCTGTTCGAGCTGTCGGCACGCGGCTTCGATCTCGCGATCGCCGAGCAGTACCCGGGGCTCACGCGCGCTCACCGCCCGGACCTCGAGCGGCACGTCCTCGGGAGCGACCCGATGCGCCTCGCGACCGCGCGCGGGGGGACGGGGGGCGGCGCGGCCCGTCCGCTGGCTGCGCTCGCGGGGCATCCCTGGGTCATGGAGCCCGCCGGCACCGCTGCGCGGGACTGGGCCGTGCAGCAGTGCCGCGCGGCGGGATTCGAGCCCGACGTCCGGTTCGAACTCGCCGACCTCGGCGCGCATGTCTCCCTCATCGCTGCGGGCCGCGCCGTCGGGATGCTCCCCGACCTGCTGTTCGTCGGCGCGCGGGCGCCGATCGCGCTCGGAGCACTGCCGGGCGACCCGGTGCGAGAGATCTTCACCGCGACCCGTCGCGCGAGCGCGGGGCGCCCCGGCATCCACCTCGTGCAGGAGGCGATCGCGGAGGCGTTCGCCGCCGCGCGGGCGTGAGGCCGAGGAGGGTCCCGGCTACTCCCAGACGCTCGGGGCGGGAGACTTCGTCGAGGGGAGGGCGGAACCCGCCGCCCAGTCGATCACCCACTGCGGCAGCGGCGGGGTGTCGTCGGGGCGACCGAGCGCAGCGAACAGCTCGTCGGTGTTGACGACGCCCCCGCTCTTACGGAGGAACCGGGCGCGCACGATCATCTCGGCATAGACCTCGCCGCCGACGACCGCGCGGTGGATCTGGTACACCGCCTTGTCATCGTGCCCGAGGATGCGCGACTCGACCGTGAAACGCTGCCACAGCTCGAGCGACTTCCGGAACACGACCGACTCGCTCGCGACGACGGCGTACCAGTCGCGCCCGTTCATGGCATCCCACAGTCCGGTGCGGATGAGAAGGTCGAACCGCCCCAGATCGAACAGCGAGGCGTAGCGCCCGTTGTTCATGTGCATGAGCAGGTCGATGTCGGTCGGGAGCGTCGTCAGGCGCACCCGGCCGACCGAGTCGGGCGCGATCGGCCCGCGGCGGCGCAGCAGGGTCTTCGCGCGCCAGATCGTCAGGAGAGTCCGCCACCACACATTCACTCGCCGGAGACTAGCGCGTGTCTCCGCATATCTCCGGTGAGGCTCGCTGCAGTCCGATTCGGCGAGGTCTGCGGGCGACAGGGAAGACACATGGCCTGGGTCGAGGTGGTGCACCACCCCAACCAGGTCGACAGAGGCCGACAGCGATCTCGCGATGAGCCCTTCGGAGCGTCGTGACGTCCGTGTCGTCTTCGCCGGTCTTACACCGTGATGCTGTACTGCCGCAGCTTGCGATAGAGAGTGGCGCGGCTGATGCCGAGCCGTTCCGCCGCCCGCACCCGATTCCCCTCGCTGCCGCGCAGCGCCGTGATGATCGCGTCTCGCTCCGCCGACTCAAGGCTGCCCGCCGGCCGATCCACCTCGGCGAAGAGCACGTGAGGAAGGTCTTCGGCTCGGATGGGGCCTACCGGCCGTTGCGCGCACGCCGATTGGAGCACGGCTCGCAGCTGCGTCAGGTTGCCGGGCCACTCATACCTGGAGAGCGCCTTCTCAGTGTGAATCGACAGGGTGCGCTGCGAGCCCAGGTCTGCCAGCATCTGCGCGGCGATCTCGGGCAGGTCGGGGAGTCGGTGACGCAGGGGCGGCAGTACTGCGCACGTCGCGAACGACCGAATAAGCGGAGAGCCCTCTCCGCCGGACCCATGTTCCGACGTGAAGGTCGCCGCGACGACAACGCCATCACGCTGGCCCGCGCCCGCGATGAGCGTAATGAGCGCCGTGGCGTCGGCCGCTTCCGCGGCGTCGATGTTGCGCAACAGCAGGAGCGCGGGGCGCCCCGCAGCGTCGAGTTGCGCGCGCGCTCGTTCGGCGACGCCCGGCTGTGACGCATCCAGGATCAGCCGCGGAGCCTCGGGTCGCTGCGCCGCGAAGGACTGCACGATCGCAGTGGCACGGCCTGTTCCCCGCTCACCGAGCACCAGCAGGGGGCTGGCGTCCCGCAGCGCCGCGCCGATCTCGTCCGTTGCGCGCCGCCACGCCGGCGTGCGACTGGGGCGAGTCTGTGGACCCTGGACACGCCGTTCCGGAGCGGCGCAGGTCCCCGCCGGGTGCGGGAGAGCCAACTCGTCCCCTCGTGTCCCATAGGCCTCATAAACGACCCCGATCGTGCGTCCGGCGGCCTCGACCGCGCGGGCGCGCAGCGTCACGAGGCGCCCACCGTCGAGCGCGATCTGCTCGACGGCCGCCTCGCTGCGCTCGGCGAGGAAACGCGCGTGGCTGCGCAGCACCTCCTGTTCTTCGGGGGTGTAGTTCTCGTGCATCGTCTGGTCGGCGAGGATCATCGTCATGCCGACCGCCCCGACCGCCGCTGAACGGGCA
Source organism: Microbacterium sp. (assembly GCF_017305435.1). Taxonomy (GTDB): domain Bacteria; phylum Actinomycetota; class Actinomycetes; order Actinomycetales; family Microbacteriaceae; genus Microbacterium. The sequence continues at coordinate 206,865 of NZ_JAFKIP010000003.1, forward strand.
CGCAAGGTGGCGAGGGCGAACGCGTCGAACACGGCGTGCTGGTCCTCACCGCGGTCCATCAGCAGGTTGCGCTCGATCTCGCGAGCGGCGCTGCGCACGAGAGAGCGCAGCAGTGGCGTGGAGTCCTCGAACAGACAGGTCACGTCCAATAGGCCCTCCACGCGACCCGTGACCGGGTCGCGGATCGGCGCGGCGGTGCAGGAGAACGCCTGGAGCCGCTCGCTGAAGTGCTCCGGCCCGTGCACCTCGACGGGCTGGCCCGACTCCAACGCGGTGCCGATGCCGTTCGTCCCCATCGTGCTTTCGCCGTACTCGAACCCGGGAGCGAACTGCACGCCGTCCAGGAGTCGGCCGATTCGCGGTTCCGAGTCCAGTCGGAGCAGCAGCCGCGATCTCGAGTCGGTGAGCGCGATACTCAGCGCCAGTTCGGACGCCTCATCGGCGACGCGATCGAGGATGGGGCGCGAGAGACGCACCAGCCGCGTATCCACGAGCGGGTCGGAATAGAAGGTCGCACTGGTGGCGCCAGCATCGAGGCCGATGGCGCGGCTCCTGCGCCACGACGCCGCGATCACGGATCGTACGTCGCTGTCGGCGCGCTCGTCGCCGGCGAGGAAGTCCGCCCGCGCGGCCGCAACCTGAAGCCGCCTCAGTCTGATCTCATTCATGTCGATCCGCACGCCATCGTGCCCGGAAGTTCCGAGATTCCGACATTATCCCCCGCAGCAGCCGGGGCGAGGTGTCTCGATTTGAGACACCCCAGTGAGGTGAGACACGAGTCACGATCGGAACCCGGCGACAAAGCCGAACGACGACAACGGAGTCACTGGAATGAACAAGCTGATCAACATCGACAATGGCGGCACCCTCACCGACGTGTGCGTCTGGGATGGCTCGGAGTTCACCTTCACCAAGACGCTCACCACGCCCCACGACCTCTCGCAGTGCCTGTTCGACGGGATCGAGAAGGCGTCCACGAACCTCTACGGAGAAGCCGCCCTCACGCGGGTGCTGCACGAGACACGACACATCCGCTACTCGACGACGCAGGGCACGAATGCCTTGGTGATGCGCCGTGGACCCGATCTGGGCCTCATCGTCGACGATCGGGGCACCATCGACGACCTTCGCGACACTGTCGAAGAGGTCGACCTCTTCGACGACATCATCGGCCGTCGCGTGGGCGTCGTCGACACGGGGCTGTCGGACGATGAGCTCGAGAAGGCCGCGGTGAAAGAGGTCAACGCCCTGATCAACGCAGGGGCCGCGCGCATCGTCATCGCCGTCGGTCAAGACCGCGGCATCACTGAGCGTCGCCTGCGAACGATCCTGCTGCGCACCTTCCCTCGCCACCTGCTCGGGAGCGTTCCTCTGCTGTACTCGTGGGAGTTCGTCGACGACAGCCGTCGCGACCGCCGGGTGTGGTCGGCGCTGCTGAACTCGTTCCTGCACCCCACGATGGAGCGATTCCTCTACAACACCGAAGACCGCCTGCGCGACTACAAAGTGCAGCACCCGCTGCTGGTGTACCGCAATGACGGCGCCTCCTCTCGCGTCGCGAAGTCGGTCGCTCTGAAGACATACTCCTCCGGCCCGCGCGGCGGCCTCGAGGGCACTCGAGCCCTCGCCGACGCCTACCACCTCGCTCGCGTGCTGATGGTCGACGTCGGCGGCACCACCACCGACGTCGGCATCGTCGATGATGCAACCATCGCGACGACACGACGTGGCCGCATCGAAGGTGTGCCGGTGTCGTACCCGCTCAGCGAGGTGCACTCCAGCGGCGTCGGCGGCAGCAGCATCATCCGGGTGGTCGACGGCGAGATCACCGTCGGCCCCGAAAGCGTCGGCGCCGCGCCCGGCCCCGCCAGCTTCGGTTTCGGTGGCACGAGCGCAACCATCACCGATGTCAATCTGCTGCTCGGCGTGCTCGACCCCTCCACCTATCTCGACGGCAACTTCAGCCTCGACGCCTCACGCGCCGAGGCCGTGATCCGCTCCACGATCGCCGAGCCGCTCGGCATCAGCTTGGAAGAGGCCCTGGTGCAGATGGAGCAGGCGTACTTTGCCCGCATGGCCGCCGCCTTCCACGCGTTCGTCGGCGACGACCCCGCGCGCACGACACTTGCCGCGTTCGGTGGCGCCGGCCCGATGAGCGCGGCGGGATCGGCGCACCTCGCCGGAATCCGCCGCGTCATCGTGCCGCGGATGGCGGCGGTGTTTTCGGCGTTCGGCATCGGGTTCTCGAACCTCGGCCGCAGCTACGAGGCGACGATCTCGGATCGCTCGGTCGAGGCGGTCGAGGAGCAGAAGGCCGCGCTCACCGCGCGCGCCGAGCGCGACATCTTCCAAGAGGGCTACCCGATCGAAGACTGCGATCTGCGATGGAGCGTCGAGATCGAAGACGCCGCCGGCGAGCACGTCGAGTCCGTCGACTACGACCCGCAGGCGCTCCCCGAACCCGCGGCCGGTCATGGGCTACTTCTGCGGCTCGACATCACCGCAGCGCTGCCGCAGGCATCCCTCCCCGACGACGTCGCCGTCCCCGCCGCGCCCGCACAGCGGCAAGGCGTGCGAGCGGTGCGTTCGGCAGCCGACACGGTCAACGACGTTCCCGTCTTCACCCTCGATGACCTGTCACCCGGAGCCACCGCCTCGGGCCCCGCGATCGTCGAAGGTCCCTTCTTCACAGCCCGCGTGCTGGAGGGGTGGGACTTCCGCGTCAGTGCCGCCGGAGACCTGCTTCTCGAAGACACCCGCTGACCCGCCAACCCGCACACCTCAACTTCAAAGACGAAAGAGGAACACATGAAGATCCCGATGACTGAGTATCTGTATATCGATTTCGATGATGAGCGCTGGCACTGCCGTCGCTGCGACCACGACTTCGGAGATGCGCGCGGAAACTACAAAGAGGGCACCCTCGTCTACGACCGTGACCCCCGGGAGATCCACCAGCCGATCCTCGACCCGGACCGTTACGAGTACACCTTCTCGCCCGACCCCGAGTACTGCCGAATCCTCGAGTACTACTGCCCGACGTGTGCGACCCAGCTCGAGACCGAGTACGTGCCGCCGGGGCATCCGCCGGTGCACGACATGGAGTGGGACATCGACGCGATCCGCGCGCAATGGGAAGAGCGCGGCGTCGATCCCGAGACGGTGATCGCCTACGGCCCCGGCGAAGACGTCGAGCGCCACACCGGAGGCGGCACGCTGAAGGCGCGACTGGCCGAGGGGGGTGTTCGCTGATGCGTCGCATCTCTGTCGACATCGGAGGCACATTCACTGACTGCTTCTTCGTGTGGGACGACTCGTACATCGAAGCGAAGGCGCTGACCACGCACCACAACCTCGCACTGGGCTTCAACGAAGCGCTCGACATCGCCTGCGACCGTGCCGGACTCAATCGTGACACGGTGCTGTCGGGCGTGGACTCGGTGCGCTACGCCACCACGCTCGGCACCAACGCACTCATCGAGCGGAAAGGACCGCGGGTCGCTGCGATCGTCACGCACGGTTTCGAGGACACCATCCCGCTCTCGCGCGGCCGCGGCTACGGCGAAGGGCTCGACCCTTCGATGCAGCAGAACCTGCCCGCCGCCGAGCGCCCGGTGCCGCTGGTGCCGCGCCACCTGATCCGGTCCGTGCGCGAACGGGTCAACTCCGCCGGCGGGGTGGTCGCACCCCTGGACGCTCAGGACGTGCGCGAGCAGGTGCGCCAACTGGTGGATGCCGGGGCCGAGGCGATCGTCGTCTCGCTGACCAACGCAACCGAGAACCCGACGCACGAGCTGCGCATCCAGGAGATCCTGCACGAGGAGTACCCGCCGCACGAGCTCGGGGCGATCCCGATCCTGCTCGGGCACCAGGTCTCCGGCCGTAAAGGCGAGTACGTGCGCGCGACGTCGACCATCGTGGACGCGTTCCTGCACGAGACGATGTTCCACGCTCTCGGACAGCTGGCGAACAACCTGCGCGGATCTGGTTACGACAAGCCGATGCTCGTCGTGCACAACTCCGGCGGCATGGCACAGATGAACTCTACCGACGCGCTGCAGACGATCCACTCCGGTCCGATCGCCGGCGTCAGCGCCGCCGATCACCTGTCCGCCAAAACCGACATCGGCGGGGTGATCGCCACCGACATGGGCGGCACCTCATTCGATATCGGCCTCGTGCCGCAGGGCGGGGTGAAGCACTACGACTTCCAGCCGACGATCGATCGGTGGCTGGTGTCGGTGCCGATGGTGCACCTGCTGACGCTGGGGGCCGGGGGCGGGTCGATCGCGAGCTTCGATCGGATCCACAAGGGCGTCAAGCTCGGCCCCGAGTCCGCCGGGTCCTCGCCCGGGCCCGCGTGCTACGACCGCGGCGGCCTCAAACCCACGGTCACCGACGCCGACCTGCTGCTCGGCTACCTCGATCCCGACAACTACGCCAACGGCTTCATCAAGCTCAACCCGAAGCGGGCGAGGTTCGCGATCGAGGAAGAGCTGTGCGACCCGCTCGACATGGACGTCATCGAGGCGGCCAAAGAGATCAAGAAGGGCGTCGACGAGCAGATGGCTCTCGGCATCGCCAAGGAGCTGCGGGTTCGGGGTTACATGCCGGAGGACTTCACGATGCTCGCCTATGGCGGCAACGGGCCGCTGCACGCCTGCGGGATCGCCGAGAAGGCCGGCATCCGCCGCGTTCTCGCGCCGCCCTTCTCGTCGGTGTTCAGCGCGCTGGGCGCGGGCAACCTCAACCAGATGCACTTCCACGAGCGAGGCGCGCACATCACGCTGTACAACGCCACCAACCGCGTGCTGTTCGACAAGTACGACGAGTTCAACGCGATTGTCGAAGAGCTCGAGGCGAAGGGGCGCGAGGACCTCGTTCGCCAGGGCTTCGACCCGAGCCAGGTGCGCTACCGTCTCGAGCTCGATATGCGCTACGGCAACCAACTGCTCACTCAGGCGGTGACGCTCGACATCAACCGCATCACCAGCGTGGGCGACGTGTTGCACGTGGCGAAGGTCTTCGGCGACGTATACAGCCACCGATTCGGGTCGAATTGCGCGGCACCCGAGGCCGGCATCCGTATCGGCACGGTGCGTGTGGCGTCGTTCGTCGAGGGCGAGACGGTGGAGTTCACCGCGCTGGACGACGACGCCGAGCGCACAGTTCCCGAGCCGATCGGACGCCGCAGCATCCACATCACCACGCTCGACGCGCCCGTCGACGCACCCCTCTACGACGCGACAGCGCTGCGGCGCGACCGCGTGATCCCGGGCCCGGCGATCGTCACCACAGAGAACACCACCTACCTGGTGGAGCCGGGGTGGCGACTGGAGCCGATCGAGCAGGGAGCGGTGTGGTTCCTTCGAGACTGACGCCGCCGACCCCAACCCGCATGCACTGAGTCAAGGAGACATCAATGACGATCATCGACCAGCCCGCCCCGACACCGGTGGGACTGAGCCCGCTCGAGCAAGAGTGGGTCAACAAGTTCATGGACGACACGACGCTGTTCCTCGGGCCCGACCCCGAGATCATGCGCTCGCACCATATCGCGCCGCGCACCGCGATCGAGAACCAGTACATCTCGCGCGGGGTCGACCCGCTCGAAGTCGACCGCATCCGCAAGCGTCTGGCGGCGGCCCTCGACGAAGGCTTCGAGATGTGCGAGGCGCAGGGGGCGGCACCGGGTGCCAAATGGGGCGATCTCACCACGGCGGTCTACACCGCTGAAGGCGACGTCACCTACCTCTCGTGCCACGGGGTGATCGCGTTCTCGGCGATCCTGCACCATCCGATCCGCTACATCATGAAGTACTGGAAGGACGAGCCCACCGTCGGGATCCACCCAGGCGACGGATTCATCCACAACGACGCCCGCTACGGCAATGTGCACAACACCGACCAGTCGATGATCATGCCCATCATCCGCGACGGCGAGATACTCGCCTGGGTGGCGGCGACGATCCACGAGGGCGAGAACGGCGCGTGCGAGCCCGGCGGCATGCCGTCGGGCTCGGAAACTCCCTTCGACGACGGACTGCGGATGAGCCCCTTCAAGATCGTCGAGGGCGGCGAGCTTCGGCGCGACCTGCTGACGTTCCTGCAGCACTCGGTGCGCGACCCGAAGCTGCAGCTGGCAGACCTCAAAGTGAAGATCGCCTCGGTCACCCGCATCATGCAGCGCATCGACGCGATCATCGATGAAGTCGGTGTCGACACCTTCGTCGCGGCGCTACGGATCACCGTCGAGGACGTCGAGGCCGAGGTGCGGCGCCGCATCAAGGAGCTGCCCGACGGCACGGTGCGCTTCAACCAGTTCATGGACTCGACCTTGAAGGAGAACGTCCTGCTGAAGTTCGCGTGCGCCATCACCGTCGCCGGCGACCAGATGACGATCGATCTGCGCGGGACGGGGCCCGAGATCCTCAATCGGGCGATGAACTCGCCGCTGTGCTCGGTCAAGTCGATGATGATGCAGGCGATCCTCGCCTTCTGGTGGCCCGACCTTCCGCGGTGCACCTCCGCCATGAGCCCGATCACGATCATCTCCGATGAGGGGACCTGGGCGGATGCCTCCTACGACGCCCCCATGGGGCAGTCGCTTCAGGCATCCTTCCGCGGCTTCTCCGCGCTGCAGGCTCCGTGGGCAAAGCTGCAGTTCTCGAACCCCGAGAAGTTCTCGAACGTGCTGGCGCCCTGGTTCAACCAGATCAACACGTTCTTGTGGGGTGGCGTGAACCAGCACGGCGACCAGCTGGGGAACCTCTGCGCCGATCTGAACGGCATGCCGGGCGGGGCCAAAGCTTTCCGCGACGGCGAGGATGCCATCTCGCCGCTGTTCTGCGCGATGGCCGACACCGCCGAGCAGGAGGTGATGGAAGAGGAAGTTCCCTTCATGCAGCTGGTGGCCAAGCGTCTCGTGCGCGACAACATGGGTTTCGGCAAGCACACCGGCGGCATGGGCTACGAAATGATCGTCGCCAGCGAGGGCACTCCCCTGTGGGGTTTCATGACGGTGACGTCGGGTGCGAAGTTCTCGTCGATCTACGGCCAGTTCGGCGGGTACGGCAGCGGCACCTACCCGCTCGCGATGGTCAAGGGGATCAACGCGTACGAGGAATTCCGCACCAAGCCCGGCTCCTTCGACCTGTCAATGGAGCGAATCATGAACGAGCAGCCCTTCGAGGGCGGCCAGTACAAGACCGCACACATGGGCTTGCAGTTCGACGTCGCGAAAGACGGCGAGCTGTACATGATCTCTCAGGGCGCGGGCGGCGGTTATGGCGACCCGCTCGACCGCGAACCGCAGGCGGTCGCAAAAGACCTCGAGCTCGGCCGTATCAGCCAGAAGGTCGCCCGCGATATCTTCGCCGTCGAGTGGAGTGCCGAGACCCGGCGCCTCGACGTGACGGCGACCGAGCAGCTGCGGTCGGAGGCGCGCGCGGCGAGATTGCGACGGGGCAAGCCCTACGCCGAGTTCGTCGAGGAGTTCGTCCAGCCCGAGCCGCCGGAGAAGCTCCTGTACTACGGCGCGTGGGGCGATGACACTGACGAGCTGACGGCGACGGTGTTCGACATCAACGGAAGGCGGCGCGTGGTCGCCCCGGTGGACGAGCTGCCCATCATCCTCATGCCCGACAAGCGCGAGGTGAAGATCTCGGAGCTCGAGGCGCGCGTGCGCGAGCTCGAGGACAAGTACGGCGATCGCGTCGCGAGGAAGTCGTGAGCGACGTCCTCCCAGGGGTGGCCGGCCGCCAGACCGGCCACCCGGTCCTCGTCATCGATGCGCTCGACTACGGTCGCGCCGTGCTGCTGCAAGGCGGAGAGATTCCGTGGGAGCCGAACGAGCACGCACGCTTCCTCGGCCAGCTCGGCGCGCTCTTGCGCCCCGACCGCACACTGGTCGACGTCGGAGCCTTCGTTCGCCACCTGCTTCGGGAGCGCCCGGAGTTGATCGAGGCGATGGCCGTCCGTTCGCGAGCCGGGTACGCGCTGAGAACAATGCTCGGGGACGACCGGATCCGGGACGCCGTCGTGCAGCTGCTCGGGGTAGTGGCGGCGTCCGCGTCGTCTCCCCTCGTGTTGCAGTTGCCGTCGCCGGGCGTGTGGCTGCCCGAGACGGCGCGACTCGCCGGCGTCGATGCCGAAGCAGACGTCGACGACCTCGAGAACGCCTCGGTCTACTACGCGGACTGGCTACGTCGCCTGGCGGAGGTGCCGATCGACACCGTGCTGCTCGACGGACGCGGCGCCGCCGTCGGGGAGTCGCTGGAGTGCTACGGGCCGCTTCGGGGGGTGGCCGAGCATCACCGGTGGCAACTGGCACTGCGCTGTGGCGACGAGGTGCAGTCGATCCCGGGCGTCGCCGCGGAGCTCGCGCCGGAGTTCTGGGAGGGCACGGAGGTCGACGCACCAATGGGGACACTAATGATCGCCGAGATCCCGGGGGGTGCGCTGCCGGAGCACGTGCTCCGGCAGCGCAAGCGGCTTCAGGCATGACCGAGCCCGATTGAGGCGCGTCGGCGGCCGCCGACGAAGAGCGAGACGGACTCTCGAGAAGATAGAGGAGAAAGCACTATGAAAGCACTCGTTTACCAGGGGCCGGGCCAGAAGGAGTGGGTGGAGGTTCCCGACCCGGTCCTCCAGAAGTCGACGGATGCCGTCGTCAAGATCGAGCACACCACGATCTGCGGCACGGACTTGCACATCCTCAAGGGCGACGTTCCCGCCGTGGAGCCAGGCCGTATTCTCGGCCACGAGGGCGTAGGAGTGGTCACCGCCGTCGGCGACGCGGTCGCCAACATCGCCGTCGGTGATCGCGTGATCATCTCGTGCGTGTCGACGTGCGGAACCTGCGCATACTGCCGCGCCGGCGTCTACTCGCACTGCCAGTCCGACGAGGGCGCTCCGGGCGTCGGCTGGATCTTCGGGCATCTGATCGACGGAACCCAGGCCGAGTACGTGCGCGTGCCGTTCGCAGACACGTCCCTGCACAAGCTCCCCGACGGAGTCGTACCCGAGCAGGCCGTGCTGATCAGCGACATCCTGCCGACCGGTCACGAGATCGGCGTGCGCAACGGCGAGGTAAAGCCGGGCGATGTCGTCGCCGTCATCGGCGCGGGTCCGGTGGGCCTGGCCGCGATCACGACCTCGTCGCTGTACGGCCCCAGCCGGGTGATCGCGATAGACCTCGACCCGAACCGCGTTGCGCAGGCCAAGCACTTCGGCGCCACCGACGGGGTACTCTCCACCGATCCCGACTGGAAGGAGCAGGTGCTGGCGCTCACCGACGGGCTGGGAGTGGACGTCGCCATCGAGGCAGTCGGTGCCCCGGCCACGTGGGGTATGGCACTCGACATCGTCCGCGCGGGTGGCAACGTCGCGAACGTGGGGGTGCACGGCGTTCCCGTGACATTCCCGATCGACAGGCTCTGGAGCGAGAACCTCACTATCCGCACCGGTCTGGTCAACACGAACACCTCGCCGATGCTGATCAAGCTGCTCGCCCAAGGTCGCTTGGATGTCGGCGGCTACATCAGCCACCATTTCGCGCTGGACAGGATCCTCGATGCCTACGACACCTTCAGCCGCGCCGCCGAGACCAAGGCGCTCAAGGTCGTGCTCAACGCTTGAGGTGAGAGCGGTGCACCCGGGCCCGCCACCGATGGCGTGTCTCCCATATCTCGAGTGAGGGCCGCAACGAGAATCACGCTGCCCGAGCAGCGCACAGGAGATGGGACCGAATCATGAGAATCCGTCTTGGCGCGAAGGTGAAGGGTCCGGCCGTGATATCTGCGCCATACTCACGTGGGCACTCCGGGGAGACCCGCCCTCCCCGATTTGGCGTGTGCGCGGGCCGGACGTAGAGTCTGGCCATGGAAGCCGAGCTGAAGACCGACATCGTCGTCCGTCCTGTTCGCGACGTGGATGCCGAGGCCCTGGGCCGGGTGCACGCCACCTGCTGGCACGAGACCTACGACCACCTGATCAGCAAGGCCGCTCTCGAGAAGGTCTCACCCAAGCGCCTCGCCGAGTTGTGGACCCACTGGGCCGCACAGGGCCCCGAATTCAAGATGTTCGCGGCGCTCGCCGACGGCGAGATCGTCGGCTTCGTCGGGTCTGGCCCCGCGCGCGATCGCGACGCCCCGCGCGGCCGGGAGCTGTACTTCATCTACCTGCTCGATGCGTTCCACGGCACGGGCACGGGCCAGCGCCTGTTCGACGCTGCCGTCGAGGAGGGCGAGCCGCTCTACCTGTGGGTCGCCGACGACAACCCGCGCGCGCACCGCTTCTACACGCGCAACGGATTCGCCCTCGACGGCGCGACCCACACCGAGCCGTTCCTCGGCGAGACCCTGACCGAAGTCCGCTTCGTCCGCTGACCCGGCCGGCCCTCGCGCTCCGCGAAGGGTCGCGACACGCGGCATCCTCGCGCCCTCGCGCGGCGCGTCGCGACCCCTCGGTCAGGCCTTACGCCAGCGCCAGCGCCGTCCAGGACACCGGCGGCAGCGTCACGGTGAGGAGGCCGTCGGCGAGGCGGACGGACTCATTGACGTGCGGCGCGACCCGCTCGGGGTTCTCGAGCGTGTTCGCCGCATCGAGGTCGGTATCGGCGAGGGTGTGCGATTCACGCACCTCGCTCGCACCGAGCGCTGACACGTCGACGGCGACCACCACGGCATCCGTCGTGCTGCGGTTCACGAGGAAGACCGCGCTCTCCGCGGAATTGGCGTCATGCGTAGCGACGGCGTCGACGAGCGGAACGGCGCCATAGCGCGTGGTCTCGTAGGTGGGGACGCTGACGTCGACCTTGAGCGCGACGCCCTTCGCCAGTCGCGACGTGATCGAGAACGGGAAGAACGTCGTCTGACGCCAGGCCGGGCCACCGGGCTCCGTCATGATCGGCGCGATGACGTTGACGAGCTGCGCGAGCGAAGCGCTCGCGACGCGATCGGCGTGCTTCAGCAGGGAGATCATCAGATTGCCGAACACGACGGCATCCTTCACCGAGTAGACGTCCTCGAGCAGTCGCGGCGCGACGGGCCAGTTGTCGATGCCCTCGATCTTGTCCACGTTCTCGAAGCGCGACAGGTACCAGACGTTCCACTCGTCGAAGGAGATGTCGATCTGCTTGTCGCTGCCACGCACGGCGCGCACGTGGTCAGCCGTCGCCACGACGGTCTCGATGAACCCGTCCATGTCGACCGCCGACGCGAGGAAGCTCCCCAGGTCGCCGTCGTGCTCTTCGTAGTAGGCGTGGCAGGAGATGAGGTCGATGTCGTCGTAGGTGTGCGTGAGGACGACGCGTTCCCACTCACCGAACGTCGGCATGTGCGCGCTCGAAGAGCCGCACGCGACGAGCCGGATGCCGGGGTCGAGCTGCCGCATGCCCTTGGCGGTGCGCGAGGCGAGCTTTCCGTAGTCCTCCGCGGAGCGATGGCCGAGCTGCCAGGGGCCGTCCATCTCGTTGCCGAGGCACCACACGCGCACGTCGAACGGCTCGCCGCGCCCGTTGCGGATGCGTCGCTCGCTGATCTCGGTGCCGCCCGGAAGGTTGCAGTACTCGAGCAGGTCGATCGCTTCGAGCGTCCCGCGGGTGCCGAGGTTCACCGCGAGCATGAGGTCGCTGCCGACCTTCTCCAGCCAGTGCGAGAACTCGTGCAGGCCGACCTCGTTGGTCTCGGTGGAGTGCCAGGCCAGGTCGAGGCGGCGCGGGCGCTCGTCGCGCGGGCCCACGCTGTCCTCCCAGCGGAAACCCGAGACGAAGTTGCCGCCGGGGTAGCGGATGGTCGAGACGCCGAGTTCCTTGACGAGCTCGATGACGTCCTCACGGAACCCCTCGGCGTCGGCGCTCTCATGGCCGGGTTCGTAGATGCCGTCGTAGACGTGTCGTCCGAGGTGCTCGACGAAACCGCCGAAGAGTTCGCGGCGTACGGTGCCCACGACGGCGTCGGGGCTCAGAGTCATGCGCGCAGTGGGCATGGTGACCTTTCGGATCGCAGCGCACGGCGGCGCTGGGGATAGGTAAACGTTGTAATTGGACGTCGTAGTAAATCTTGAAGCCGCACCGAGCGGTTGTCAATGCGGCCGCTCAGGTCGGATGCGCGCCCGTCGCCGGGGCGGATTCTCGCACCACGAGGCGATACTCCGCTTCGAGCAGACGCGGCGCCCCTGCGTAGTCGCCGCTGATCCGCTCCAGGAGCGTCGACACCGCGGCCTGTGGCAGCCACTCGCGACCCGGATCGATCGTCGTCAGCGAGGGGACGGCGTACTGCGACTCGTCGAGGTCGTCGAACCCGACGACGGCGACGCGCCCCGGCACCCCGATCCCCTCCTCGCTCAGCGCGCGCATGGCACCCAGGGCGAGGGTGTCGTTGAGTCCGAAGACCGCATCGAACGGGACACCGTCGGCGATCAGCGCGCGCACGACGGCCGCACCGTTGGCGCGCTGCCAGATCGGCGCCGGTCGGATGAGCTCCGGATCGAACCGGATCGCCGCGGCATCCAGCGCCTCGCGATAGCCACGAAGACGCAGTCCCGGCGAGCCGTCGACATCGCCCGCGTGGGCGCCGATCACCGCGATACGGCGACGCCCCAGATCGATGAGGTGCTGAGTGGCGGCGCGAGCGGCCGCCACGTTGCGCATCGTCACGTGATCGGCCGGACCGCCGAAGATGCGCTCGCCGAGCACGACCATCGGGTAGGGGGTCCGCAACGCCCCGACATCGTCCGCGGTCATTCCGAGCGGGCTGAAGAGCAGGCCGTCGGTCAGCTTGCGGCGCGGGCTGCGCAGGAGCGCCAGCTCGCGATCGCGGTGCCCGCCCGTCTGCTCCACGAGCACGACGACGCCCGCGCGCTCCGCCGCCTCGATCGTGCCGGCGGCGAGCTCGGCGAAGTAGCTCAGCCCGAGGTCGGGGACAGCGAGCCCGATCGCACCGGTCCTGCCGGAGCGCAGCCCCCGCGCGGTGAGATTCGGCGTGTAGTCCAGCGCCGCGATCGCCTCACGGACCCGCTCCCGGGTCTCGGCGCGCACGTGCGGGTGATCGTGGATGACGTTGGAGACCGTCTTTATCGAGACACCGGCCCGCCGTGCCACGTCGTGCAGTGTCGCCGCCACGACGGTTCAACGCCCGCTGACGGTGCCGAACAGTCTGGCGATCGGGGCGAGCACGAGGGGGCGCGCCGCGATCCATGCGGCAGCGATGACCGCGAGGGATGCCACGAACATCCAGAACCCCGTCCAGTTGTCGGCGTAAGCGACGCCGTCGACGGAACCCTGGGCGGCGTACATGTGGTTGAGGTTCCGCAGGGCGCCCGTCGCGAGGACGAGCGCGACGTGGATGAAGATGAACACGACGAAGTACAGCATCACGGGGAAGTGCACCTTGCGCGCCCACTCGATGGGGTACGCAGCGCTGAGCTTCGCGTTCTTCTTCGGCCACAGACCGCTCATGCGGTAGCCCGTCACGATCGCCAGGGGCGCCGCGATGAACACCGTGGAGAAGTACGCGAGCTGCTGCAGCGAGTTGTAGTTCACCCAGCCGTTCTCGGTCGGCCAGTCGAGCGAGACGTACTGCAGCGCGGCGCTCAACGCGTTGGGGAAGACCTCCCAACTCGTCGGGACGATCCGCATCCACTGGCCCGTGACGAAGAGCAGGGCCACGAAGACGAACCCGTTGACGATCCAGAGCAGGTCGAGCGACTGGTGGAACCAGATCGTGAGGCTGACCTTGCCCTTCTTGTTCCGCTTGGGCGTCCAGAAGACGGCGGGGCGTTTCTCGGTACGGATCGTGAGGCCGGTGCGGATGATCAGCACCATCAGGAACACATTGAAGAAGTGCTGCCAGCCGAGCCACGCGGGGATGCCGACGGGCGCCCCCTCGGGCAGGTGGTACTCGCCCGGATAGGTCACGAGGAAGTCCTGCATGAACTCGAGGCTCAGGAACCAGCGGACGAACACGACTGCCATCCCGGCAGCGAAGAGGAGTCCCGCGCCGCCGACGATGATCGCCCCCGCCCACTGCGCCTTCGTGAAGGGGCCGTAGCGCTTCGGCTCGGCAGGCGGGGCGGGGCGGTGAGATGCCGCACGTCCCGGCCACACCGTCTGCGTGAACGGCAGCGGCGGCCGCGGTCCGTCCGGCGCCGCGGAGACGGCGACGGCTGCTCGCGCGGGTGCGGCCGGGGCATCCGCCTGTTCGGCGCCGGTTTCCTGCAGCGGCGCCTGAGGTTCCTGGCGCCCCGGCAGAGAGATGGCGCCCTCGTTCGCGGTGGGAGCGGCGGCGGGGTCGCCCACGCGCGCGAGGATTCCGCCGGGCGGCCACGGCTCGCCGCCGGGCGTGCGCGGCAGTCCGCGGCGCAGCGCCGTGGCATCCGTGTCGGAGGGCACGCTGTGGGTGGATGCCTCGGAGGTGGGGGGCGCCGTCGCGAGAGCCGGCGCGGCATCCGTCTCGGAAATCAGTACCTGCGGGTTCGACCCCGCCGAGGCAACATCGTGTGCCGCGCGAGCACCGCCACCCGGCGGCCACGGCTCGCCGCCGGGCGTGCGCGGCAGGCCGCGGCGCAGGGCCGCAGCCTCGCCCTGCAGAAGTGTCCCGATCTGTCGGGCGGCGCTCTCCGGCGCAGCAGAAGTGGCCACATCTGCAGCATCGGCTGCGCCCGCGGGGGGCCACGGCTCTCCCCCGGCGACGCGGGGCAGGCCGCGGCGCAGCGTGGACCCCGAACCCGACGACGCCATCAGGCCTTCTTGGCGTTGAGCGCGGCGATCAGCTGGGGCACGACCTGGAACACGTCGCCCACGATGCCGTAGTCGGCGATCTCGAAGATCGGCGCATCGCCGTCCTTATTGATCGCGACGATCGTCTTCGCGGTCTGCATGCCCGCTTTGTGCTGGATGGCGCCCGAGATCCCCAGCGCGACGTACAGCTGCGGCGCGACGGACACCCCGGTCTGCCCGACCTGGTGCGAATACGGGATGTACCCGGCATCCACGGCCGCGCGCGACGCTCCGACCGCAGCACCCAGCGCGTCGGCGAGTTCCTCGACGAGCACGAACTTCTCCGCCGAGCCAAGGCCGCGCCCGCCCGAGACGACCTTCGCCGCGCCGCGCAGCTCGGGGCGCGACGAGGTCGCGACCTCCGCCGTGAACGAGGCGATCCGCGCCGCCGGGAGCCCCGATGCCGCCACCGCGAGCTCTTCGACGACAGGGGATGCCACGGCCTCCGCACGCGCGTCGATGGCACCCTGCCGCACCGTCACGACGAGTGCGCCGAACGTCGGGGCCGACGTGGCGTTGAACGCCCCGCCGTAGACCGAGTGCTGCGCGAGGACGCCCTCCTCGTCGCGCGCGACACCGACCGCGTCGACCGCGAGCGCGAGCGATCGCCGCGCGGCGAGCCGCCCCGCCACGTCGCGCCCCTCGATCGAGTTCGACACGAGGACCGCATCGGGCTGCACGAGGTCGTAGGCGGATGCCGCGGCATCCACGATCGGCACCGTCAGCGCGTCGTCGGCCCCGCCTGCGCCGCCGAGCGCAGCCGTCAGCACCACCGGAGCGCCCAGCTCACCGGCCGCCGCAGCGAGCGCCGCGAGCGCCTCGTCCGCGGCGACGACCAGCGCGACGGGCGTGCCGATCTCGGCGGCGGCTCCCAGGAGCCCCGCCGACGACGACGCCAGGGCGCCGCCCGGTGTGACGTCCAGCACGACCAGAATCGAATCCGCAGCGAACTCCGCCATGGTGTGCCCCTTACGCCAGTCGGTTCTCGATGAGGTATGCCGCGAGCTTCTCGCCCGCATCGCCCTCGTCGGTGATCTTCACGCCCGCGCCGCGCGGCGGCTTCTCGCTCACCGCGGTGAGGATCGACTGCGGCGCGGATGCCGGGTCGACGTCGGCCCCGAGGCCCTGGAGCGACACCGTCTCGAACGGCTTCTTCTTCGCCGCCATGATGCCCTTGAAGTTCGGGAACCGCGCGTCGGGCAGCGCCTCGGTGATCGAGATGACCGCCGGCAGCGTCGCGGTGGCCTGGGCCGTCCCGGCATCCGTCGCACGCGTGCCCGACACCTCGCCCTCCGCGATCGTGACGGCCGACAGCGCCGTCGCCTGGGCGACGCCGAGGTGCTCCGCGAGCATCGCGGGGATCACTCCGCCCGAGCCGTCGGTGGAGAGGTTGCCCGTGATGACGAGGTCGAATCCGGCCCGCTGCACGGCTGCGGCGAGGACGCGCGCGGTGATCCCCAGATCGGCCCCGGCGAGACCCTCGTCGACGACCTGCAGCGCGGATGCCGCGCCCATCGCGAGACCCTTGCGGATCGTCGCGGCCGATGCCTCCGCCGCCATCGACACGACCTGAACCTCGGTTCCGGGGTTCGCGTCGGCGTAGCTCAGCGCGACCTCGAGGGCGCGTTCGCCGATCTCGTCGAGGACGCGCTCCGAGGCGGCGCGATCGGCGAGCCCCGTCTCCAGGCTCAGCTTCCGATCACCGTAGGTATCGGGGACTTCCTTGACCAGCACCACGATCTTCATCGCATCTCCTTCGCGCTGTACCCATCATAGGAGATGAGACGCAGTTTCAGATTGTGTGAGACGGCGGATCACCGTCGCCACCGTCAGCGATTCCTGAACCGCGGCGCCCTCTTCTCGCGGAAGGCGGCCATGCCCTCCTTCTGGTCCTCGGTGTCGAAGAGGCCCGAGAACGCCTGCCGCTCGAACCGCAGACCCTCGGCGAGCGAGCTCTCCAGGGCGGCATCCAGCGCCGCCTTCGCGGCGAAGAGTGCGACGAGCGACTTCTCGGCGACGGATGCCGCGACCTTCTCCGCCTCCGCGACGAGCTCGGATGCCGGGACGACACGCGAGACGAGTCCGACCTCGGCGGCCTCGGCGGCATCGAGCAGGCGCCCCGTGAGCACCAGATCCGCGGCGACGTACGGCCCGACGGCACGGACGAGTCGCTGCGTGCCGCCCATGCCCGGGATGACCCCGAGAGTGATCTCGGGCTGGCCGAAGCGCGCCGTGTCGGCCGCGAGGATGATGTCGCACATCATGGCGAGCTCGCATCCCCCGCCGAGCGCGTAGCCCGAGACCGCCGCGATCACCGGCGTGCGGACCGCCGCGAAGCGTGCCCAGGCGCCGAAATGGTCGTCCATGAGCATCTCGCGGCCCGACTTCTGCTCCATCTCCTTGATGTCCGCGCCCGCCGCGAACGCCCGCTCACTGCCGGTCACGACGATCGCGCCGATCGCGGTGTCGGCGTCGAACGCCTCGGCGGCGGCGACGACGTCGCGCATGACCTGCGTGTTCAGGGCGTTGAGGGCCTCGGGACGGTTCAGGGTGATCCAGCCGACGCGCCCGCGCGTCTCGACGAGGATCGTCTCGTAATCGGTCATGGCGTCAGTCTTCCAGCCTCGTCGGCGCCGATCACGCGCCGACGATGCCGCGGCCGATGACGACGCGCATGATCTCGTTCGTCCCCTCGAGGATCTGGTGCACGCGCAGATCACGGACGACCTTCTCGATGCCGTACTCCTGCAGGTATCCGTACCCGCCGTGCAGCTGCAGCGCCCGATTGGCGACCTCGAACCCGGCATCCGTCGCGAAGCGCTTCGCCATCGCGCACTGGACGGCGACGTCGGGGGCGTCCTCGTCGATCGCACGCGCGGCCCGCTCGACGAGCGCCCGCGCGGCGACGAGCTCCGTCGCCATGTCGGCCAGGGCGAACACGACCGACTGGCGTTCGGCGAGCGCCTCGCCGAACGTGAAGCGCTCGTGCACATAGCGGATGGCGCGGTCGAGGGCCCACTGCGCACCGCCGATCGAGCACGCGGCGATGTTGACGCGCCCGCCGTTGAGGCCCTTCATCGCGATGCGGAACCCGCCGCCGAGCTCGCCGAGGACGGCGGATGCCGGGACGCGCACCTCGTCGAGGATCACCTGCCGCGTCGGCTGCGCGTTCCACCCCATCTTGTGCTCGTTCGCGCCGAAGCTCAGGCCCACGGCATCCGCCGGGACGAGGAACGCCGTGATGCCCCGAGCGCCGGGCGCACCCGTCCGCGCCATGACGACGTAGACGGATGCCTCGCCGGCGCCCGAGATGAACTGCTTGACGCCCGTCAGCACGTACTCGTCGCCGTCCGCGATCGCGCTCGTCGTGATCGCCGCGGCGTCCGACCCGGCGCCGGGCTCGGTGAGGCAGTACGCCCCGAGGTCGCGCAGCGTCGCCAGCCGCGGCAGCCACTGCTCGCGCTGCGCGGGCGTGCCGTTCTGATCGATCATCCACGCGACCATGTTGTGGATCGTGATGTACGCCGCGATCGTCGGGTCGCCCATCGCGAGCGCCTCGAAGATCGCCGCGGCGTCCTCGCGCCGCAGGCCCGTGCCGCCGACGTCCTCGCGTACGTACAGCGCCCCGAGGCCGAGCTCGCCCGCCTCGGCGAGGACGTCCCGGGGGAAGTGCTTGCGCCGATCCCAATCGAGCGCGCCCGGCGCGAGCCGCGTCTGCGCGAACTCGCGGACGGCGTCCAGGATGGCATCCCGCTCTTCGGCGGAGAGCGCAGTGGGTATGGCAGTCATGCTCATGCAGTCACGTCCTCGTGAGACAAATCGACATCTTCGTCAGCGCCGGGTAGGGCACATTGCTCAGTGTACGTGACGACCGTCCGCCGCGGCGAGCGCCGGAGGGCACGGACCACCCGTTCGTTCACCCGCGGGTCACGCCCGCGCCACCGGAGATCGTTAGGCAGAAGGCACCCTGCCCATACGACCTGAGGACATCCATGCCTTCGCCTGTCCGGCGTCGCACGATCGGCGCCGTCACCACCGCCGCACTCGTGTGCACGCTCGCCCTGACACCGCTCGCCTCCCCCGCCTTCGCCGCGCCCGACCCCGCCGTGCCGCTCGTGCACGCGGCGGAGGATGCCGCCATCTCGCTCACCCCGATCGGGACGCACGCCACCGGCGTGTTCGGCGAATCCGCCGCCGAGATCGTCGCCGCCCACAGCGACCGCCTCTTCGTCGTGAACGCGCAGGCCGGCGCCGTCACCGTGCTCGACTACTCCGACGCGACCGCACCCGCGGAGCTCTACGAGATCGCCTCCGACGGCATCGCGAACTCGGTCGCGGTGCGCGCGGACGGCCTCGGCGTCATCGCGCTCGAGAACCCTGTGAAGACCGACCCCGGACGCCTGGTGTTCTTCGACGCGGACGCCGCAGCCCCCACCGTGCTCGGCAGCGTCACCGTCGGCGCCCTCCCCGACATGGTGACGGTCTCGAAGGACGGCCGGTACGCCGTCGTCGCGAACGAGGGTGAACCCGCCGCGGACTTCTCGCTCGACCCCGAGGGCTCGGTCGGCGTCGTCAGCCTCCCCGCCGGGAAGGCGGCGCCGTCGCAGAGCGACGTGCGCCTCGCCGGCTTCGGCGCCTACGAAGGCGAGAACCTCCCCGCGGACGTCCGCGTCTTCGGCCCCGACGTCGCCGCGCCCGACCAGGGCGAGCGCCCGCTCGCGGCGAACCGCGTCAGCCGCAACCTCGAGCCCGAGTACATCACGATCGACGGCGGCACGGCGTACGCCGCGATCCAGGAGGCGAACGCGATCGCCGTCATCGACCTCGCCTCGGCATCCGTCACCGACCTGTACTCGCTCGGATTCAAGGATCACGGTGTGGCGGGCAACGGCCTCGACGCGAGCGACCGCGACTCGGCGATCGACATCGCCACCTACCCGGGACTGAAGGGCGTGTACATGCCCGACGGCATCGCGTCCTACCAGGCGGCCGGGCAGACCTACCTCGTCACCGCGAACGAGGGCGACGCGCGTGAGTGGGGCTCGTACATCGACGAGGCCCGCGTGAAGGACCTCGGCAAGAAGGGGCTCGCCGCGGTCTGCGCCGACAGCCCGCTCTCCGGTTCCAAGGCCGACGCCAAGCTCGGACGCCTCAAAATCGCGACGGACCTCGGCATCGCCGACGGTGCCGACTGCTACAGCGAGCTCTACAGCTACGGCGGGCGCTCCTTCTCGATCTGGACGACGGCCGGCGAGCAGGTCTTCGACTCCGGCGACGGGTTCGAGCAGATCATCGCCGACGCCATCCCCGACTACTTCAACTCGGGCCACGACGAGACCGGGTTCGACACCCGCAGCGCGGCGAAGGGCCCCGAACCCGAGAACGTCGCGATCGGCGCCGTGAACGGCCGCACCTACGCATTCGTCGGCCTCGAGCGGGTCGGCGGGATCATGGTCTACGACATCACCGACCCCGCCGCCGCGACCTTCGTCACCTACGTCAACAACCGGGACTTCACGGCGGGCAAAGAGCCGAGCGCCGCATCGCTCGACCTCGGCGCCGAGGGCGTCACGTTCATCCCCGCGGAGCAGTCCACGACCGGCGAGCCGCTGCTCGCCGTCGCGAACGAGGTCTCCGGCACGACGACCCTCTTCGCGATCGATAACGGCCTCACCGACATCCAGGTGCTGACGATCAACGACTTCCACGGGCGCATCGAGCAGAACCTCGCCAACAAGGAGGCCGGCGCCGCCGTGCTCGCCGGCGCGGTCGACGCGTTCGAGGCGCAGAACCCGAACACGCTGTTCGTCTCGGCGGGCGACAACATCGGGGCATCCACGTTCACGTCCTTCATCCAGCAGGACACCCCGACGATCCAGGCGCTCAGGGCCGCCGGTCTCGACGTCGGCGCCGTGGGCAACCACGAGTTCGACGCGGGCTTCGACGACCTCAAGAACCGGGTCACGCCGGCCCTCGGCGGCAGCCACCTCTCCCTGGGCGCGAACGTGTACCTCAAGGGCGCGAAGACGCCGGCGCTCGACGAGTACCGGGTCGAGACCGTCGACGGCGTGCGCATCGCCTTCATCGGCACCGTCACCGAGCAGACCGCGGCGATGGTCACCCCGACCGGGATCGCCGGCATCGAGTTCGGCGACCAGCTCAAGGCCGTCAATCGCGTCGCGGCGAAGATCACCGACGGCGACCTCGCCGACGTCATCGTGCTGCTCACGCACGAAGGCCCCGCGACGGCGTCCTGCGAGGCCGTCGCCGGTGACACGACGGCGTTCGGCGAGCTGATCCGCGGGGCATCCGCCGCGGTGGATGCCATCGTCACCGGCCACACGCACCAGTCGTTCGCGTGCGAGGTCGCCGGCCCCGGCGGCGAGCGCCCGGTGATCCAGGCGCACCAGTACGGCACGACGCTCGGAAAGCTCGACCTGACCGTGGACTCGACCACGAAGGAGCTCGTCTCCGTCACGCCGTCGCTGGTTCCACTCGTCGTGAACGGCGCTGCCGCCTACCCGGCGGACCCCGCGGTCGCGAAGATCGTGTCGGACGCCGTGTCCGTCGCGAACGAGAAGGGCACGGTCGAGGTCGGCGCCATCAGCGCGGACATCCTGCGGGGTGGCACGGGCGGCTCGGATCGGGGCGTCGAGTCCTCGCTCGGGAACACCGTCGCGGACCTGTACCTGTGGGCGACCTCGAACGAGGACTACGCGGGGACGCCCGCGCAGATCGGCCTCATGAACCCGGGAGGCCTGCGCGCCGACCTCATCAAGGTCGGCGACGGCACCGTCACCGTCCGCGACGTGGCGAACGTGCAGCCGTTCGCGAACACGCTCGTCACCGTCACCCTCACCGGGGCGCAGCTGAAGGCGGTGCTCGAGGAGCAGTGGCAGCCGGACGGCTCGTCGCGACCGAAGCTGCACCTGGGTGTGTCGGAGGGCTTCACGTACACGTACGACCCGACTGCCCCGCGCGGCACGCGCATCGCGTCGATGAGCCTCGACGGTAAGACGATCGCCGCGAGCGACCGGTTCACCGTCGTGACCAACTCGTTCCTGGCGGCGGGTGGAGACAACTTCGTCACCTTCGCGCAGGGCACCGACCGCACCGACACGGGCCAGGTCGACCTGCAGGCGACGGTCGCGTACTTCGCGGCGCACGACGTCGTCGACCCGGCACCGCTCGGGCGCGCGGTCGTGCGCACGGGCGGCGGCGACCTTCCGAGCACCGGCGGACCGACCGCCGAAGAGCTCGGCGCCGCACTCGAGGCCGCCGCGATCACGTACGGGACGGGCCGCGTCCTGCAGGGCGAGTCGTTCACGGTGAACGTGGCCGGACTGCTGCCCGCTCAGCAGCTCGCGGCGACGCTGTTCAGCGACCCGATCGTGATCACCGGCATCCCCGCTGCGGGAACGGACGGGCGCGTCTCGTTCACGGTCACCGTGCCGGCGAACCTCACCCCCGGCGCGCACACGCTCGTGCTCACGTCGGGCACGGGTGAGGTGCGGCTCCCCGTGACCGTCCTCGCCGATGGCAGCCTCGCTGCCACCGGCGGCACGTTCCCGATCGGGTTCGTCACGGTGCTCGCGGCGATCCTGCTCGCCGCCGGTCTCGTACTGGTCGCGCGACGGCGCAGCGGGCGCGCGAGCGTCTGACCCACCCCGCACGGAGAACGGCTCCGGATGCCTGGCATCCGGAGCCGTTCTCGTCCCGCACGTCAGTCGGCGGCTTCCTCCGGGCGCTCCGCGACCCGCAGGGTGGCCGTGTCGGGGGTGTAGCCCTCGATGTGGCGCTCGTCGGGCCCGTTGTACTCGGAGAGCGGCCGGATGAGGGCGTTGGACCCCATCTGCTCCATGATGTGCGCCGTCCAGCCCGCCACGCGCGCCGCGACGAACAGCGGCGTGAAGGTCAGCGTGTCGAATCCCATCAGGTTGTACGCGGGGCCGGACGGGTAGTCGAGGTTCGGGTAGATGCCCTTGAGGCCCACGAACTCGCTCTCGAGGGTGTCGTAGAGCTCCTTCACGTCGGGCCGGTCATAGTGGTCGACCAGGCTGTACAGCGCCGCCTGCATCGTCGGGACGCGCGAGTCGCCACGCTTGTAGACGCGGTGACCGAAGCCCATGATCTTGCGCTTGGATGCGAGAGCGTCGTCGAGCCACGCCGTCACGTTCGCGGCCTCGCCGATCTCGTCGAAGATGTGCATCACGGCTTCGTTGGCGCCGCCGTGCAGGGGTCCCTTGAGCGCGCCGATCGCCCCGGTGACGGCGGAGTACAGATCACTGAGCGTCGACGTGATGACGCGCGCCGTGAACGTCGAGGCGTTGAACGAATGCTCCGCGTAGAGCACCAGGGAGCGGTTGAAGGCATCCACGACGACGGGCTCGGGCTCCTCACCGAAGGCCATCCAGAGGAAGTTCGCGGCGTAGTCGAGGTCCTCGCGCCACTCGATCGGCTCGAGCCCGTGCCGACGGCGCTGGCCGTAGGCGACGATCGCGGGCAGCGCGGCGTACAGGTGCAGGCTGCGGGCGCGGTTCTGCTCGATCGTGCCCACGGCATCCAGCACGTTGTCGATACCCGCGAGGTCGATCGCGCCGATCACGCTGACCGCGGTGCGCACTTCGTCCATCGGGTGCGAATCGAGCGGGAGAGCGTCGATCGCGGCCTTCACCTCGGGCGCGAGCGCGCGCCACGGCCGGCCCTCCTCGCGCTGCGCCTCGAGCTGCTCCGGCGTCGGCAGCTCACCGTTCCACAGCAGGTAGGCGACGGCGTCAGCCGGCTGGGTCGCCGCGAGCTCCTGCACGGGGTACCCGCGGTACAGCAGCGAGTTCGTCTCGGGGTTGACCTTGCTGATGGCCGTGTAGTCGACGACGACGCCGGCCAGGCCCTTCTTGATGTCCGTCATGGGTCACTCCCTCGTGATCTGAAAGTTGAAGACGCTCTGGTCGAAGTGGTTGTAGGCCTCGTAGTCGAGGAGGTCGTACAGGTCGGCGCGGTGCTGCATCTGATCCAGCTGCGAGGTCAGGTGCCCCTCCTCGTTCAGGGTATCGAGCGCGCGGCCCGCCGCCCCCATGGCCATCCGCAGCAGCGACACCGGCCAGATGACGATCTGCACCCCGGCATCCTTCAGCCGGGCGGTCGAGAACAGCTCGCTCTTGCCGAACTCGGTCATGTTGGCGAGGACCGGGACGTCGACGGCGGATGCCACGGCCTCGAACTCACCGAGATCGGCCATCGCCTCGGGGAAGATCGCGTCGGCCCCGGCGTCAACGAGCGCCTTGGCGCGGTCGATCGCGGCGGCGAGCCCGTCGACGGCGCGGATGTCGGTGCGCGCCATGATGAGGAAGTTCGGGTCGCGGCGGGCGTCGACGGCCGCGCGGATGCGCTTCAGCGCGGTGTCCTGGTCGACGACCTGCTTGCCGTCGAGGTGTCCGCAGCGCTTCGGGTTGACCTGATCCTCGATGTGGGTGCCGGCGAGCCCGGCATCCTCGAGCGTCTGGATCGTGCGGGCCACGTTCATCGGCTCGCCGAACCCGGTGTCGGCGTCGATGATCGCGGGGAGCTCGGTCATGCGGGCGATCTGCTGCCCACGCCCGGCGACCTCGGTGAGCGTCGTGAGGCCGATGTCGGGCAGGCCCAGGTCGGCCGACAGCACCGCGCCCGAGATGTACACGCCCTCGAAGCCTTTCCGCTCGATGAGCCGGGCGCTCAGCGGATTGAACGCACCGGGAAAGCGCAGGAGCTCGCCCGCGGCGAGCCGCTCGCGCAGCAGCCGTCGCTTCTCGGCGGCCGGAGTCTGGGCGTACAGCATCAGAAGAGCCCCTTCGGGCTGGTGACGGATGCCAAGACGCCCGCCTTCGCGACGATGTTGAGCTCCCGGACCTCGGCGGCCGTCAGCTCCGGCAGACGCTGGGCGAGGTCGAGGAACCGCTCGATCTCCTCCGGCGCGAGCACGGGCTCAGCGAGCAGGCGGAACTTCGCGATGTAGTTCTCGCGGGCGAACGGACGAGCGCCGAGCGGGTGCGCGTCGGCGACGGCGATCTCGTCGGTGATCACGGTGCCGTCCTGCAGCGTGATCTCGAC
Organism: Microbacterium sp.; assembly: GCF_017305435.1. Lineage (GTDB taxonomy): Bacteria > Actinomycetota > Actinomycetes > Actinomycetales > Microbacteriaceae > Microbacterium. The sequence continues at coordinate 231,730 of NZ_JAFKIP010000003.1, forward strand.
GCGCCCGCCGAAGGCCTTCTCGTCCGGGTCCTCGGAGTGGTATCGGCGGGTCCACTCCGGATCCTCCGCCGTCGTGATCTTGTGCCAGAGCGCGACGGTGTCCTCCCGTGCAGCACGCGACGGCAGGTACGAGTCGACGTGGTGCCAGCCGCCGTCCTGCAGGGCGACCGCGAAGATGTACGGGATCGAGTGGTCGAGCGTCTCGCGCGAGGCAGCGGGGTCGTACTTCTGCGGGTCGTTCGCGCCCGAGCCGATCACGTAGTGCGTGTGGTGCGACGTGTGCAGGACGATCGACGCGACATCCGCGGGGTCGAAGGATGCCTCGTGGTGGAGCTTGCGGGCGAGGTCGATCCACGCCTGCGCCTGGTACTCGGCCGAGTGCTCCTTCGTGTACGAGTCGAGGATCGCGCGCTTGGGCTCGCCCGGCGCGGGGAGGGGCACGTCGTAGCTCGCGGACGGGCCGTCGAGCATCCACGCGATGACGCCGTCCTCGCCTTCGTAGATGGGGCTCGGCGAGGTCTGCCCGCGCATCGCACGGTCGACGGCTTCGACCGCCATCTTGCCGGCGAAGGCGGGGGCGTGCGCCTTCCACGTGGAGATCTCGCCCTTGCGCGACTGCCGCGTGGCCGTCGTCGTGTGCAGTGCCTGCCCGACGGCTTGGGAGATCGTCTCGACGTCGAGACCGAGGAGCGTGCCGATGCCGGCCGCGGCCGACGGCCCGAGATGGGCGACGTGGTCGATCTTGTGCTTGTGCAGCGAGATCGCGCGCACGAGGTCCATCTGGATCTCGTAGCCCGTCGCGATGCCGCGCACCAGTGCCGCGCCGTCCGCGCCGACATGCTGGGCGACCGCGAGGATCGGCGGGATGTTGTCGCCCGGGTGCGAGTACTCCGCCGCCAGGAACGTGTCGTGGTAATCCAATTCGCGGACGGCGACGCCGTTCGCCCACGCCGCCCACTCGGGGCTCGACACGGTCTCGTTCGGCTCGCCGAACACCGTGCCGCCATGGCCGTTCCGCGACACCGGGTGGTCGAGGGCCTGGCTGCGCGCCGCCGTCACAGGCCCGCGCGTGAGCGAGGCGGCGGCGACGGACGCGTTGTCGATCACGCGGTTGATGATCATCTCCACGACCTCGGCGTCGACGGCGACCGGGTCGGCGGCGACCTCGGCGATCTCGTACGCGAGCTGGTCCTCCCGCGCGAGGTTCTCTTCGCTCCGGTGGACGCGGACGTGATGGATGACGGTCATGGGGTGGCCTCCGGGGTGTCGGACGAGATGACGTGCAGGGTGTCGAGGATCGACGTGAGGGCGTTGTGCAGGTGGACGTGGGTCGCGTGCGCCGCGAGCTCGCCGTCGCCCGCGGCGATCGCCGCCGCGATCACGCGGTGTTCGGCGACGGATGCCGCGAGGCGATCGGGGTTGTCGCGCGCGAGCCGTCGCACGCGGACGAGGTGGGTGCGGACGTTCCGCAGCGCCGCCGTGAGGTAGTCGTTCGCGACGGCGGCATCCAGCTCTCGGTCGAATCGGGCGATCAGGGCGTAGTACGCGTCGGGGGATGCCGAGGCATCCGTCGCCGCGAACTCGCTCGCGAGGGCGCGGAAGACCTCGCGGTCGCCCCGGGTGGCGCCCGCGCGCGCCGCGGTCTCCTCGAGCGCGCGGCGCAGTTCGAACAGGGCGCGGATGTCGCCCGCGTCGATGTCGGTGACGACGGTCACGCGGGGGGATGCCTGGGCGACGAGTCCGTCGGCAGTGAGGCGCGAGAGCGCTTCACGCAGCGGGGTCCGGCTGACGCCGAGGCGGGAGGACTGCTCGACCTCGCCGAGCACGGTGCCGGGGCGCAGTGCGCCGGACTGGATCTCGTCCAGCAGCGTGGCGTATGCCCGATCGCTCGCGCGCATCCGTGACCTCCTGGAAGGTCAGTGTATACAAAGATCCCCGCTCACGGGAGCGGCGGGCGCCTTATTCTCTCTCAGGTATACAAAGAGGTCAGCACGCGATCGAGCGCGGCGACGAACGCACGAGCCTGATCGGCGGTCAGCACGAGAGGAGGCTTGACCTTCAGGACGTTCTGCCGCTCGGAGGCGGCCTGCACGATGAAGCCCTCACGCAGCATCCGCTCGCACACCTCCGCCGCCTCGGCGCGCGCGGGCTCGAGGCTCTCCCGGCCCCGCACGAGCTCGATCCCGAGGTACAGCCCGCTGCCGTGCACGGCCCCGATGAGCGGATGCCGCTCGGCGAGCGCCCGGACGCCGTCCGCGATCGCACCGCCGACATCGGCGGCGTTTTGCTGCAGATCCTCGCCGTCGATGATGTCGAGGATCGCGGACCCGGCGACGGCGCTCACGGGTGTGCCCCCCGCCGAGGAGAAGAACGTGCCCTCCCGCGCGAGCGCGTCGACGATCTCGCGTCGCGTGAGCACCGCCCCGAGCGGGTAGGCGTTGCCGGCGGCCTTCGCGACGGCGATGATGTCGGGCACGACGCCGTGGAGCTGCGCGCCCCAGAACGCCGCGCCGAGGCGGCCGTAGCCGACCTGCACCTCGTCGGCGATGAAGAGCCCGCCGTGCGCGCGCACGGCATCGGCGACCGCGGCGAGGTACCCCTCGGGCGGGATCACGCCGCCCGCGTTGCCGAGGACGGGCTCGCAGATGAACGCGCCGGCGGGTCGGCCTTCGTCGGCGAGGCGGGCGGCGAGCGCCGCGACCTCCGCCGCGTACTGCGCCCCGGCATCCGGCCCGCGATGAGGGCCGCGATAGGCGTTGGGCGCGTCGACGAGGTGCACCCACTCGGGGCGCGACGCGGCGGCCGCGGGGTTGTCGAACGCCGACGTCGACACCGCGTCGGCGGCGGCCGTCCAGCCGTGATAGCTCTCGCGCACCGCGATGACGTCGCGGCTGCCGGTCGCGACGCGCGCGAGGGTGAGGGCGAGGTCGACGGCCTCCGACCCGCTGTTGACCGGGATGACGGTGTCGAGCGACGGATCGGGTGCGTGCGCGACGAGCCGCTCGGCGAACTCCGCATAGGCGTCGTAGAGGAAGCGGGAGTTCGTGTTGAGCAGGTGCAGCTGGCGGCTCACGCGGTCGGCGAAGCCGGGGTGGGCGTGGCCGATCGCCGTGACGTTGTTGACGAGGTCGACGTAGGCGCGCCCGCGCGTGTCGATGAGGAGCGCCTGCCACCCTCGCTCGATCTGCGGCGGCTCGGCGTAGAAGCGCTCGGCCGCTGCCCCGATCGCGTTCTCGCGACGCCGGCGCGCGCGACGCTCTGCCCGGATGGGATCCGGGGCGGGCTGGATGCCGAGGATCGCCGACGGATCGGCGGCCCCGGGGCGCTCGAACTCGTCCTCGGCGCCGGCGAAGAGGTCGTCGCGCTCGGCACCCGCGAGGCGACGGGAGACGAGCAGGTGGCCGAGCCCGTCGTCGCCTGCAAGGGCCGTGCCGATCGGGGTCCCGGCCGCCACCGGCCCCGTCGGCGCGACCGGGTCGCCGGCGACCCCGGCGATACGGAGCACGACCGTGGCATCCGTCAGCTCGATGAACCCGTCGCCCCGGGTGAGCATGCCCGCGAAGGGCGCATGGGTGCCGGCGCCCGCCGCCGTCCAGATCTCGACCACCCGCGCGCGCGTCGCCGCCGGGTGAGTGACATCGGCGGATAGGCGGCTGAGCCGCGCCTCGCCGAACCGTGCCGCCACCGCGGTCGTGTCGGGGCTCGCGAGGGCGGCGCCGGCGAGCGCCGTCTCGATGCCCGGCTCGAGGAAGCGGCCCCGATCGAGCAGCGGGCTGCGCACCCCCAGATCGAGCACGGCCGGCGCCGCGGACGCAGCATCCTCGTCCGCGGCGAGCAGCGCGGCGTAGATCAGCCCGCGGCGATGCGGCCGGCCCGCTGCGAGACGCAGCTGCAGCTCGGCATCCGCCGACGCGACCCGGCGCGCCGCGTCGAACACCCGCCACTCGTGCTCGACGCGCTCGCGCGCGTAGTCGTTGCCCGGGTCGATGCGCAGCTGGCTCCACCCGCTGACGGCGAGCACGGCTCCGCGCAGCACCACGAGGGGCCAGAGCGCCTGCAGTTCGTCGTCGGTGAGCGGCGCAGCGCGGTCGAAACCAGCGACGGCGCGGCCGACGATCGTGAGGTCGCCGGTGCGACCGTAGAGGTCCGCGCACAGCACGGCGAGCTCGCCGACCCGCCACGAGAGCGCGGTGTCGCCGAGGTCGATCACCCAGTGCCGGCCGCGCCGGTCTCGCATGACGTTGTCCGCGGTGACGTCTCCGTGGATGATCTGGCGCGGCAGCGCTCCCGCGACGGCGGCGAGCTCGGCGGCCGCGCCGCGCGCGGCGGCGAGGCAGAGCTCGCGCCGATCGTCCGGCAGATCGCCCTGGAGCTGCTCGACGACGGCGAGGGCGTTGCCGAGCTCCCACTGGAGGTTTCGGTCGGCACCCGCTTCGGGGAGCGCGGCGAACGCGGCGACGACATCTCCTGCCAGTTCGCCCAGCTCGTCGGCGTAGGCGCCGTCGACGGTCGCGACGTCCGACAGCGGCTCGCCGTCGACGATCTCGAACGCGGCGACGATCGCGGTCGCGCCGTCGTCGCACGCGATGGACGTCACGCGCGCGCCGTCCGCGGTCGGCAGGACGCGCGGGGTCAGCATCCCGGCATCCCGGAGGCGATCGGATGCCGCGAGATACAGCGCCACCGCCTCGGCGGGCACCGAGGGGTGGAAGATCTTCAGCAGCACGCCCGCGCCGGCGGCATCCGTCACGAGGAAGTTGCGGTCCTGCTGACTGCCGAGCTCGTGCAGCTCACCATCCACGCCGTACGCGAGGCGCGCGAGCGCGCGAGCCTCGTCCAGGTCGATCTCGGGCCGGGCGAGCAGCCATTCGTCGGTCATGCGCGTCAGCATAGGGTGCGGGCGGGCGGGCGGGCGTTCCGTATTCAGTCTGCCCGGGCGCGGCCCCGGCCCTCTCCCCCGGAATTCCGCGGGCCGCCCGCGGTGACCGCTCCGCGGAGACTGAATACGGAACGCCCACCCGACGGAAGACCCGGCGGGAATCAGCCGGGGATCAGCCCAGATCAGCCGGAATCAGCCGAGGATGCGCGCGTCGATGACCTCGCCGCCGCGGATCGAGAGCCCGGCGCGCAGCGACGCGTCGCTCTCGAGCGCGGCATCCACGCCCTGATCGGCGAGTGCAAGCGTGTACCGCAGAGTCGCGTTCGTGAGCGCGAGGGTCGAGGTCAGCGGCACTGCGCCCGGCATGTTCGCGACCGCGTAGTAGATCGCGTCGTGCACGGGATAGGTCGGGTCGGAGTGCGTCGTCGGGTGCGTGCCCTCGAAGCAGCCGCCCTGATCGACCGCGATGTCGACGAGCACCGACCCGGGCCGCATCCGCTCGACCATGTCGAGCGTCACGAGCTTGGGCGCCGCGGCGCCCGGCACGAGCACCGACCCGACGACGAGGTCGGCGTCGGCGACGAGATCGGAGATGACGCTCCGCGACGACACGCGCGTGTCCACCCGCCCGCCGAACTGCTCGTCGAGCACGCGCAGGCGCGGGATCGACACGTCCACGATCGTCACGTGCGCGCCGAGCCCGACGGCCATCTGCGCCGCGTGCGTGCCCGCGACGCCGCCGCCGATGACGACGACGCGGCCGCGGGGCGTCCCCGGGACGCCGCCGAGCAGGATGCCGCGACCGCCGGCCGGGCCGAGCAGCTGCTGCGCTCCGACCTGTACCGAGAGGCGCCCCGCGATCTCGCTCATCGGCGCCAGCAGGGGCAGCGACCGGTCGGGGAGCTGGACGGTCTCGTACGCGATCGCGGTGGTCCCGGCATCCCGCAGCGCCTGCGTCAACGCGGGCGCGGCGGCGAGGTGCAGATAGGTGAAAAGGGTGAGGTCCGCGCGCAGATAGCCGTACTCGGAGGCGATGGGCTCCTTGACCTTGACGAGCAGTTCCGCCGCTCCCCACACGTCGGCGGCGCCCGCCACCACCTCGGCGCCCGCCGCACGATAGGCGTCGTCGGAGAAGCCCGACCCGGCGCCGGCACCCGACTGGACGAGCACGCGGTGGCCGCGCGCGACGAGCTCGTCGACGCCCGTCGGCGTCATGCCGACGCGGCGTTCGCTGTCTTTGATCTCTGCCGGGACACCGATGATCATGCGCGCGCTCCTCCACTCCGCGCGGCCTCGATCGAGGCGGCGCGGAGTGAACGATGACAGGCGCGAGGGGAGCCGACAAGAGTCGTCGCAGATTCGGTGGAATCGGCGGGACTCATCGAACTACGATCGGTACATGGCGCATGATGCGACGAATCCTTCGATGGATGCCACCGATCTCCGACTCGTCGACGAGTTGCGCATCGATGCGCGCCAGCCGCTCAGCCGCCTCGCGGAGCACCTGGACGTCGCCGCCTCGACCGTGCACGCGCGCATCGCGCGACTCGTGTCGCGCGGGGTGATCCGCCGCTTCACCGTCGAGGTCGATCCCGCGGCGCTCGGCTACCGCACCGAGGCACTCGTCTCGGTGCGCATCCGGCCGGGTGCGCGCGCCCAGCTCACCCGCTTCGCGGAGGAGCTGAAGGCGCACCCCGACGTCGCGCAGTACTTCTACGTCGCGGGCGCGGAGGACTTCGTCATCCATTTCCGCGGGCGCGACAGCGCGGACCTCCGCTCGTTCGTCACCGATCATCTGTCGACGCACTCGATCGTCGCCGCGACGAACACGAGCCTCATCTTCGAGCGCACCGACGGCCGCCGCGGCGTCTGAGCGGCCTCCGCACCGATCGTCCGCATCGAGCACCTCCTCCGGTCGAACCGTCCGGACATGGCCGCGCCGTGTCATCCGGTGAGACACGAACGCTACACATCGGAAACGCAGCGCCCCTAATGTTCGATCACCCGACACCTTCGCGCACCGCGCCGACGTCCATGGAGGTCATCACGAACGAGTCACTCGCGGGCACCGCAACCGCCCGCCGCACACCCAACCTGGCCCGCACACTCGGCCTCTGGTCGATCGTCGGCCTCGGCCTCGGCTACATGACGCCGACCGTCATCTTCGACACCTTCGGCAACGTCGCCGTCGAGACGAACAACGTCGTCCCCGCCGCGTACGCCGTCGCCCTGATCGTCATGGGCTTCACCGCGATCAGCTACGGCAAGATGGTCGGCGCGATCCCGAGCGCCGGGTCCGCGTACACGTACGTGCGCGAGTCGATGCACCCGAGCCTCGGCTTCCTCGTCGGCTGGACCTCGCTCATCGACTACCTGCTGCTCCCGCTGGTCAACGCACTCATCCTCCGCAGCTACATGGAGGCCTTCTTCCCGGACGTGCCCGGCTGGATCTGGGTCGTGGTGTTCACGGCCGGCGTCACCGGCATCATCTACGTCACGATGCGGGGCACCTCGAACGTCAACATGATCCTGCTCGTCTTCTCGATCATCGTGATGACGGTCTTCGTCGTGATGGTCGCCGTCCAGCTCCTGCAGGGTGCGGGCGCCGGCACGATCGCCTCGGTGCGGCCGTTCATCCACCCCGAGGTCTCCTTCGGCGCGGTCCTCGCGGGAGCCACGGTCGTGTGCTTCTCGTTCATCGGCTTCGACGCCGTGACGATGTACGCCGAGGAGGCGAAGACGCCGAAGATCATGCCGCGCGCGATCCTCCTCACGGTGCTCATCGGCGGCGCGATCTTCCTCGTCGCGGCGTACTTCACGCAGTTGCGCTTCCCGTCGTACGAGGCGTTCCCCGAAGAGGCGATCTCCGACTCGACGCTCCCCGAGATCGGCTCGCAGGTCGGCGGCCTGTGGCTCCAGGCCGTGCTCACCGCCGCCGGTTTCGCGGCCACCCTGGCATCCTGGCTCGCCTCGCACGCCTCCGTCGCGCGCATGCTGCTCGTGATGGGCCGCAACGGCGTCCTCCCGAAGAGGTTCTTCGGCTACGTCAGCCCGCGCACGCACACTCCGGTGTTCACCGTCATCCTCACCGGCATCGTGTGCCTGGCGGCGATCGCGTTCACGCTCGACCAGATCGTCGACTACATCAACTACGGCGCCCTCATCGCGTTCACGTTCGTCAACATCTCGGTGATCGCATACTTCGCGGTCCGTCGCGGACGCCGCAAGACTCCGAAGGACGTCTTCACGTACATCGTGATGCCGGCGATCGGCATGCTCCTCACGGGCCTGCTGTGGGTGAACCTCGACGACCACGCGCTCATCGTGGGCCTCATCTGGACGGGTCTCGGCCTCCTCTACCTGGTGTTCCTCACGCGCGGCTTCCGACGGCCGATCGTCTCGTTCGACGAGAACCAGCCCGTCACCGGGTTCAACAAGATCGTCGAGCCGGGGCCGCGCTCGCAGATCTGATCCGCGTTCGCGATCCGCACGCGGAAGAGCCGGGGATGCCGGGGGCTGGGGCCTCGGCATCCCCTCTTCCTTTCCCACTCGAAAGTTCCTCGATTCTTGTGTAGCTGAATCGGGGGAGAGAGGTCCGAACTTTTCGTAGCGTCGGACCATGGCGGCACCTACCCCCCGTTCACCGTCGGCGCTTCCGGCCGAAGCCACACCGCGCGCGGCGTACTTCGTCTCCGACTCGACGGGCATCACCGCGGAGACGCTCGGCCGCGCGCTGCTGGTCAACTTCCCCGGCGTGACGTTCCGCCACCACACGATCCCGTTCGTGGACTCGGCGGAGGGCGCCGCGGCGGCCCTCCGCGAAATCGATCGCGCCGCGGATGCCGGGGCGCAGCCGATCGTCTTCCACACCGTCCGGTCCCCCGCCGTCGCGCGCGTGCTCAGCGGCGCCCGCGCCACCCACATCGACCTCCTCGGCGGGCACCTCACCGAACTCGAGCAGGCCCTGGGCACGACGGCCTCCGAGCAGCTCGGCTCGTTCCACACCGTCGGCGACACCGAGCAGTACTTCGCGCGCATGCGCGCCGTCGAGTATGCGATCGAGCACGACGACGCGCAGTCGATGCGTGCGCTCGATCAGGCCGACGTCATCATCGTGGCCCCCTCGCGGTGCGGCAAGACGCCCACGACGATGTACCTGGCGCTCCAGTACGGGCTCCTCGTCGCGAACTACCCGCTGACCGACGACGACTTCCCCACCGAGGGCCTGCCCCGGCCGATCGCGCCCTTCGCCGCCCGCTGCTTCGGGCTGACGACGACGCCGCTCCGCCTGAGCCAGGTGCGCCACGAGCGCCGACCCGACTCGACGTACGCCTCGCTCGCGCAGTGCACGCTCGAGCTCCGCCGCGCGGAGGACCTCTACCGCCGCACGCACATCCCCTTCGTCAACTCGTCGACCAAGAGCGTCGAGGAGATGTCCGCCGTCATCATGCAGTCCCTCAAACTCCGCACCTGACCCGGTGCGGCTCCCCCGGCGTGCACCCCTCCGGTGCGCCTCACCTCACGGAAGGCCCGACACATGAGCAGCATCCTCTGGTTCGACCAGCTCGGCATGGCAGACCTCCCCGCCGTGGGTGGCAAGAACGCATCGCTCGGCGAGATGGTCTCGCATCTCTCCTCGCTCGGCGTCAGCGTGCCGGGCGGGTTCGCAACGACCTCCGACGCGTACCGTGCCTTCCTCGCCGAGGGGGGCCTCAGAGAGCAGATCGCCGATATCATCCGCGGGGTCGATGTCGAAGACGTGGCCGCGCTCACCCACACGGGCACGCAGATCCGCGCGTGGGTCGAGGAGCAGCCGTTCCCCGCAGACCTCGAGGCGGACATCCGCGCCGCGTACGAGAAGCTCGCGGGCGCGCACCCCGAGGCATCCTTCGCCGTGCGCTCGTCGGCGACCGCGGAAGACCTGCCGGATGCCTCCTTCGCCGGCCAGCAGGAGACCTTCCTGAACGTCGCAGGCATCGACAACGTGCTCGCCGCGATCCGCTCCGTGTTCGCCTCGCTCTACAACGACCGCGCGATCGCCTACCGCGCCCACCACGGCTTCGACCACGACGAGGTCGCCCTGTCGGCCGGCATCCAGAAGATGGTGCGTTCCGACGTGGGCGCCGCCGGCGTCATGTTCACCGTCGACACCGAGTCGGGGTTCGATGAGGCCGTCTTCATCACGAGCTCCTACGGGCTCGGCGAGGCGGTCGTGCAGGGCGCTGTCAACCCCGACGAGTTCTACGTCTCGAAGGTGGCGCTCCGCGCCGGGCGCCCCGCAGTGCTCAAGCGCTCGGTCGGCGAGAAGGCGATCGCCATGAGGTACACCGACGCCACCGAGGCGGGCGCCTCCACCCGTTTCGAGGACGTCGCGGCGGACGACCGCCGGCGCTTCTCGATCGACGACGCCGATCTCGTGGAGCTCGCCCGGCAGGCGCTCGTCATCGAGGAGCATTACGGGCGCCCGATGGACATCGAGTGGGGCAAGGATGGGATCGACGGTCGGATCTACATCCTGCAGGCGCGGCCCGAGACGGTCGTCTCCCGTGTCGAGGCCGGGGTGACGCGCCGATTCGTGCTCGGCGCGCGCGGCGAGGTCGCGACCGTCGGCCGGGCGATCGGCCAGCGGATCGGCGCCGGCCCCGCCCGGGTGCTCCGCAGCCTCGACCAGATGGCGGACTTCCAGCCCGGTGAGGTGCTCGTCGCCGACATGACCGACCCGGACTGGGAGCCCATCATGAAGCGCGCGAGCGCGATCGTGACCAATCGCGGCGGTCGGACGTGCCACGCGGCGATCATTGCACGCGAGCTCGGCATCCCCGCCGTCGTCGGAACGGGGGATGCCACGACGACGATCCGAGACGGCGACGAGGTCACCGTCTCGTGCGCGGAGGGCGACACCGGGTTCGTGTACCGCGGCATCCTGCCGTTCGAGGAGGAGGTCACGCGCCTCGATTCCATGCCGGATGCCCCCGTCAAGATCATGATGAACGTCGGCACGCCCGACCAGGCGTTCTCGTTCTCGCGTCTGCCGAACCGGGGCGTCGGCCTCGCGCGGCTCGAGTTCATCATCAACCGCCAGATCGGCATCCACCCGAAGGCGCTGCTCGAGTTCGACGCCCTGGATACCGAGCTGCAGAGCCGCATCGCGACCGCGACGGCCGCCTACGACTCGCCGCGCGACTACTTCGTGCGCCGCGTCGCCGAGGGGGTCTCGATGATCGCGGCGGCGTTCTGGCCCGAGCCCGTCATCGTGCGGCTGAGCGACTTCAAGTCGAACGAGTACGCCAATCTCGTCGGCGGCGAGCTGTACGAGCCGCACGAGGAGAACCCGATGCTCGGCTACCGCGGGGCATCCCGGTACATCTCGCCCGACTTCCGCGCGTGCTTCGACATGGAGTGCGAGGCGCTGCAGTTCGTGCGCGACGAGATGGGCTTCACGAACGTCCAGGTGATGGTGCCGTTCGTGCGCACGGTCGGCGAGGGGCACGCCGTCGTCGAGCTGCTGGCCGAGAACGGCCTGCGCCGCGGGCTCAACGATCTGAAGATCATCATGATGTGCGAGCTGCCGTCGAACGCCCTGCTCGCGGAGGAGTTCCTCGAGTTCTTCGACGGGTTCTCGATCGGCTCGAACGACATGACCCAGCTGACGCTGGGGCTCGACCGCGACTCGGGGCTCGTTGCGGCGACCTTCGACGAGCGCGACCCGGCCGTGAAGAAGCTGCTGTCGCTCGCGATCGCGGCCTGCCGCACGGCCGGCAAGTACGTCGGCATCTGCGGTCAGGGCCCGTCTGACCACCCCGACCTCGCCGAGTGGCTCGTCGAGGAAGGCATCGAGTCGGTCTCGCTCAACCCTGACACCGTCGTCGAGACGTGGCTGCGCCTGGCCGGGGTGGAGCATCGGGCTTCGCAGGCGCCCGTGCGCTGAGAGGCGCCGCACCTCTCGGATCCGTCGAGGGGATGCCGCGCGGGCGCGAGTTCCGTGCGGCATCCTGGAGACATGAACGAAGCCGTCATCGTCGACGTCATCCGGACCGCGTCCGGGAAGGGCAAGCCGGGCGGCGCCCTCTTCGGCGTCCACCCCGTCGACCTGCTCGCGACGGTGCTCGAAGCGCTCGTCGCGCGCACGGGTGTCGACCCGGCCCTCGTCGACGACGTGATCGGCGGCTGCGTCGGGCAGGCGGGTGAGCAGTCCACGAACGTCACGCGCCAGGCGGTTCTCGCAGCGGGCTTCCCCGAGCACGTGCCCGCGACGACCGTCGACCGCCAGTGCGGCTCCAGCCAGCAGGCGGCTGCCTTCGCCGCGCAGGCGATCATGTCCGGATCCCAGGACGTCGTCATCGCGTGCGGCGTCGAATCCATGAGCCGCGTGCCGATGGGCGCATCGACCCTCGGGCAGGACATCTCGGGCCGCAAGCTCCGCGCCCGGTACACCGAAGGGCTCGTGAACCAGGGCGTCTCGGCCGAGCTCATCGCGGCGAAGTGGGGCTTCTCGCGCGCGCAGCTCGACGACTTCGCGGCCCAGTCGCACGCGTGGGCCGCGTCCGCCGAGCGGAACGGCCTGTTCTCCGGCGAGATCGTACCGGTCCCCGTGACGAATGCCGACGGCATCCTCCGCGCGCACACCGTCGACGAGACCGTGCGCGCCACGACGACCTCCGCAGGTCTCGGCGGGCTGAACCCCTCCTTCTTCAGCGAGGACTACGCCGAACGCTTCCCGCAGATCGCGTGGGCGATCACGCCCGGCAACTCGTCTCCGCTCACCGACGGCGCCTCGGCCGCGCTCATCATGTCGGCGGAGAAGGCGAAGGCCCTGGGGCTCAGGCCCCGCGCCCGCTTCTCCGCCTTCTCCGTCGTCGGCGACGATCCGCTCTACATGCTGACCGGCCCCATCCCGGCGACCGCCAAGGTCCTCTCCCGTGCGGGCCTGTCGATCGGCGACATCGACGCGTTCGAGGTCAACGAGGCGTTCGCTCCGGTTCCGCTCGCGTGGCTCGCCGAGACCGGCGCCGACCCCGCGAAGCTCAATCCCCGCGGCGGCGCGATCGCCCTCGGCCACGCACTCGGCTCGTCCGGGACGCGCCTGCTCGCGACCCTGGTGAACCAGCTCGAGGCCACCGGCGGCCGCTACGGCTTGCAGACGATGTGCGAAGGTGCGGGCATGGCGAACGCCACGGTCATCGAGAGGATCTGATCGCAGGGATCTGATCGCACACCGGAGGCGTACTCTCAGCCTCATGGATGCTGTCATTCGCACGCGTGCGCTCCACAAGCACTACCGCCGCGTCCATGCTCTCGACGGACTCGACCTGAGCGTCGAGGCCGGTCAGGTGCACGGATTCCTCGGCCCGAACGGCGCCGGGAAGTCGACGACGATCCGCATCCTCCTGGGGCTCGCGCGGGCGACGAGCGGCGAGGCGCGCGTCTTCGGGACGGATCCGTGGCGTGATGCCGCCCAGCTGCACCGGCGCATCGCGTACGTCCCGGGGGATGTGAGCCTCTGGCCGAACATCTCCGGCGGCGAGGCGATCGACCTCCTCAGCCGCCTCCGCGGCGGGGGGCGCGGCGCCGAGTACGCGGCATCCGTCCGGCGCCTGAACGACGCGTTCCAGTTCGACCCGCGCAAGAAGGGCCGGGCGTACTCGAAGGGCAATCGTCAGAAGGTCGCACTCATCGCCGCTTTCGCCGTGCCCGCCGACCTCTACGTCCTCGACGAGCCGACGAGCGGGCTCGACCCCCTCATGGAGGTCGTCTTCCGCAGCGAGATCGCACGCGTGCGCGCCGTCGGCGCGACGGTGCTGCTGTCGAGCCACATCCTCTCCGAGGTCGAGCTGCTGTGCGATCGCGTCTCGATCATCCGCGCCGGGCGGATCGTCGACTCGGGAACCCTCGCCGACATGCGCCACCTCACCCGCACCGAGGTCTCCTTCATCGCGGGCGGGGCCGTCGACGTCACCACGGCGGCGACCGTGCCGGGAGCCGAGGATGTGGCGGAGGATGCCGGCCGCGTCAGCTTCACACTGCCGAGCGACGCGGTCGCGGCATCCCTCCCCCGGCTCGGCGCCCTCGGCGTCGAAGGCCTGCGGATCGCGCCGCCGTCGCTCGAGGAGCTGTTCCTGCGCCACTACGGCGATCCGGCCGGCACGCCGCCCATCCGCCGCGGCGATCAGATCGGGGAGCGCGCGCAGCGATGAGCACCCTCCTGCCCCTGCTGCGACAGCGCCTGCGGCGCGATGCGGTGCAGCTGATCCTGTGGATCGGCGGCACGGCGGCCCTCGCGGTATCCGGCTTCGCGGGAGTCGTCACCTCTTACGGAGACGCCGAGCAGCGCACCGCGCTCCTCGCGACGGTCATGGCGAACCCCGTCATCCTGCTCTTCCGCGGCCTTCCCTCCGGCGCCGGCGAGTCGCAGATGGTCGTCTTCCTGCTGCTGCCGTGGCTGCTCCTGCTCGCCGCGCTCATGAGCTCGTTCCTCGCGGTGCGGCACACCCGCGGCGATGAGGAGGACGGACGCCTGGAGCTCCTCTCCGCGACGCCGGCGGGGCGGTGGATGCCGCTTGTCGCGACCCTCGTGCACGGCATCGTCGCGAACATCGCCCTGGGCGCCCTCGTCGGAGCGGCGTTCCTCGCGAACGGCGCGGCCGTGACCGGATCGGTGCTCGTCGGGGTCTCGTGCACCCTCGTCGGCGTCGTGTTCCTCGGGGTCGGCCTCGTCGCGGCGCAGCTCATGCCGACGTCGCGCGGAGCGAACGCGCTCGCGGTCTGGGTCCTCGTGGGCACGTTCGTCCTCGCGGGCATCGGCAACACGCTCGGCACCCCCAGCGACGATCTCACGCGCATGTACAGCTCGTGGGTGACCTGGCTGTCGCCGTTCGGCTGGGCGGAGAACGTGCGCGCCTTCGACGCCGATGCCGCCGGCCCCGTCGGCCTGCTCGGCATCGCTTCGGCCCTGTTCATCGCCGCCGCGGCAGCGCTGCAATCGCGGCGCGACATCGGCGGCGCGTTCGTCGCGGAGCGCACCGGTCGGGCGCGAGCACGGGCCGACTTCGGCTCGAACCTGGCGCTGATCACCCGGCAGTCGACCGCGTCGATTGTCGGATGGGTCGTCGGCGGCCTGCTCACGGGCGTCCTCGCGACGTCGCTCGGGGCGGTCGCGAACCAGATCGGGGGCCAGAACCCGTCGGTCGCCGAGGTGCTCGACAAGCTCGCGGGCGGAGGCGGCGACCTCGAACGGGGCATCGTCGTCGTGTTCTTCCTCATGCTCGGCATCCTCGCCGCCTGCGCGGGCGTGCAGACGATCGCCCTCGCGCGCCGGGAGGAGACGCGCGGCACCGCGGAGATCGTGCTCGCGACTCCGATCTCGCGCGTGCGGTGGCTCGCGGACTACCTCATCGTGGCGATGGTCGCCGCCGCGCTGACCCTCGTCGCCGGAACGGCCGGGGCGGTCTTCGGCGCGCTGACGACCGACGACACGGGCACCCTCGTGCGTGACGCGGCGATCGCGGCGGCAGGCCAGTTGCCGGCGGCCTGGGTCTTCGTCGGCCTCACGGCGCTCATCTTCGTGCTCGCACCGCGCCTGACGATCGCGGGTGGCTGGGTGCTGGTGATGGTCGCGGCGATGATCGGGCTGTTCGGCCCGCTGTTCGGCATGGCCGAGTCCGCCACGAAGGTGTCCCCGTTCGCCGCAGCTCCGTCGCCGACCACCGACGGCATCGACGCGGGCGGCCTGTGGTGGATCGTCATCGCCGTCGTGGCGCTGACCGCGGCATCCGTGGCCGCGATGCGCCGACGGGAGCTCGCGCCGGCGGGATGACCGCGGCGACGACGGCGCGGTCATCGACTACCGTCGAGGAGTGAGCGAGACCGCCGAAACGTACACCGTGGCCACCGACGGCGCCTGCAAGGGCAACCCCGGACCGACCGGCTGGGCCTGGGTCGGCGAGGACGGTCAGTGGGCGGCGGGGGCGATCCCGGTCGGGACGAACAACATCGGCGAGCTGATGGGGCTGCTGAAGGCGATCGAGGATCACGCCGGCATCCCGCATCTGGTCGTGCAGGCGGACTCGAAGTACGCCATCGACACGTATTCCTCGTGGATGGACGCCCACCGCCGCCGGGGGTGGAAGACCTCCACCGGCGCCCCGACCAAGAACCGCGACCTGCTCGAGCAGCTCATCGCCGCCCGCGACGCGCGGCGGGCGGCGGGTCTCCCCGACGTCGTGCTGGAGCACGTGCGTGGGCACCGTGGGCACGTGCTCAACGAGTGGGCGGACGAGCGCGCCGTGCGCGGCGCCGATCACGCCGCGAAGGGCACCGCGAGCGCGTGGTCGAGCCTCGGCGGCCTGCATCCGGCCCTCGATGTGAGCGCGGCGCCGTCCAAGAAGCGCTGAGAATGCGCTGAGCCCGCGCATCGCCGGTGCACAACTCCTTCGATTCGACACGCACAGGCAGGGCGAAACGATTCGGGGGGCGCCTCTCGACCGTATCGAAGGAGTTGTGCACGCTGCACCCACGCCCGGTGCGCCCGATCTCCGAGGTCAGGAACCGCCGACGCCCAGCATCCCGACCAGTCGGTCGAGGGCCGGGCGCTGGCCCGCGACCAGAAGGGAGCGGGCTTCGGCGAGCCCCACCCATTCCGCGCGGTCGACCTCGGGGAACGACTGCCGCCGTCCGGACCGCGGCGGCCACTCCATCTCGAACTCCCCGAACACGAACACCGGGTCGGATGCCGCGAACGCCGATCCGTCCGCCGCGAACACGGTCACCCGTTTGCCGGACGCATAGGCGAAGGTGCCGAGCTCGGCGTACGGCCCGGGAGGCGCGTCGACGCCGAGCTCTTCGCGGAACTCCCGGCGCGCGGCATCGATCGCCGTCTCGCGGGCCGGATCGAACTCGCCCTTCGGGATCGACCACGCGCCCTCATGGCGGCGCGCCCAGAAAGGCCCGCCCATGTGGGCGACGAGCACCACCACCTCACCGTCCGGGAGTGCCCGGTGCAGCAGGATGCCGGCGCTCGTCACCGCCACGGCGGTTCAGACGAGTCGCGTCTTCGGCGAGACCGTGTACGTCGCGGATCCGTCCGAGACCGCGACGGACGCGAGCGCGGCGTTCACCGCGTCGTAGGCCGACTGCTCGAGCACGATCTCGGACGCCTTGACCGTGTCCTCGAGCTGCTCGGGGCGCGAGGCTCCGACCAGGGCCGCGGCGATGTTCGGGTTGTGCAGCACCCACGCGAGCGAGAGCTGCGCGACCGTGATGCCGGCCTCCTCGGCGATCGGCGTCAGCTTCTGCACGGCCTCGAGCACGTCATCCCGCAGGAACCGCTTGATGAAGTTGGCGCCGCTCTTCTCGTCGGTCGCGCGCGATCCTTCCGGCACGGGCTGGCCGGGCAGGTACTTGCCGGTGAGCACGCCCTGGGCGAGCGGCGACCAGACGATCTGAGAGATCCCGAGCTCTTCGGACGCCGGGATCACCTTCTCCTCGATCACGCGCCACAGCGCCGAGTACTGCGGCTGGTTCGAGACGAGCTGGAATCCCAGCTGCTGAGCGAGCGCGTGGCCGTCGCGCAGCTGCTCGGCCGTCCATTCGCTCACGCCGATGTAGAGGGCTTTGCCCTGGCGGACGATGTCGGCGAAGGCCTGCATCGTCTCTTCGAGCGGCGTCTCGTAGTCGTAGCGGTGCGCCTGGTACAGGTCGACATAATCGACCTCGAGGCGGCGCAGCGACCCGTGGATGCCGTCGAAGATGTGCTTGCGCGACAGCCCGGTGTCGTTCGCGCCCTTGCGTCCGATCGGGAAGTACACCTTCGTGAAGATCTCGAGCGACTCGCGCGGCTGCCCCTTCAGGGCCTTCGCGAGGACGACCTCCGCCGCCGTGTTGGCGTACGTGTCGGCGGTGTCGAAGGTCGTGATCCCGAGGTCCAGCGCCTTGTGCACGGTCGTGATCGCCGCGTCGTCGCCCACCTGCGACGCGTGCGTGACCCAGTTGCCGTAGGTGATCTCCGAGATCTTGAAGCCGCTGTTGCCGAGATAGCGATAGTTGACCATGACCCCACGCTAGCGGCGACGGTGGATGCCGCGGGCCGAGCGACGGGATGTGACGCGATCAGTCGACGGGGACGGATGCCGCGACGGCGCGGTCCTCCTCGGTGGCGACGAGCTGACCGCAGGCGCCGTCGATCTCCTTGCCGCGGGTGTCGCGGAGGGTCGTCGGGATGCCGGCCTCGTTGAGCCGGCGCACGAACTCGCGCTGCACGTCCTTCTCCGACGCCGTCCACACCGACCCGGGGGTCGGGTTCAGCGGGATGGGGTTGACGTGCACCCAGCCGTGACCGCGTGCGTTGAGCTTCTGGGCGAGGAGGTCCGCGCGCCAGGCGTGGTCGTTCATGTCCTTGATGAGGGCGTATTCGATCGAGACGCGGCGGCCCGTCTTCTCGAAATAGCGGTGCGCGGCATCCAGCGCCTCGTCGACCTTCCAGCGCGAGTTGATCGGGATCATCTCGTCGCGCAGGAGGTCGTCGGGCGCGTGCAGCGACAGGGCGAAGGTCACCGGGATGTTCTCGTCGGCGAGCTTGTTGATCGCCGGCACCAGTCCGACGGTGGAGACCGTCACGCCGCGCGCGCTCATGCCGAGGCCGTGATCCTTGTCGACCATGGTCTTCACGGCCTGGATGACCCGGTTGTAGTTGGCGAGCGGCTCCCCCATGCCCATGAACACGATGTTCGTGACGCGCTCGTCGGGGTGCTCCGCGGGGCCCAGCTCCCCCGCGCGGATCGCCGCGTTCGCCCGCACGACCTGATCGATGATCTCGCCCGCCGACATGTTGCGGGTGAGGCCCGCCTGCCCCGTCGCGCAGAACGGGCAGTTCATGCCGCAGCCGGCCTGGCTCGACACGCACAGCGTGATGCGGCCGGGGTAGCGCATGAGCACCGACTCGACGAGCGCGCCGTCGTGCAGCTTCCAGAGGAACTTGATCGTGTCGCCGCGGTCGGTCTGCAGGCGGCGCACTTCGGTGAGCAGGTGCGGCAGGAGGCCCGTGACGAGCTCGCCGCGACCGGATGCCGGCAGGTCGGTCATGTGCGCCGGGTCGGCCGTGTAGTGCTGGAAGTAGTGCTTCTCGAGCTGCTTCGCCCGGAAGCCCGGGAGCCCGAGCTCCTTCACCTTCTCGACCCGCTGAGCGGGCGTGAGGTCGGCGAGGTGGGTGGGCGGCATGCCCTTCTTGGGCGCCGCGAACTGGAGGAGGGGTTTGCCCTCGGCATCCACTCTCTGGGTCCAGCCCTCTGTCCGAGGACGCACCTGGCGCGCGGGGCGTGGAGTCGTCGTGCGCACGGGGCCCGGTTCAGTCATGATCCCAGGGTACCGGCGGCGACTGGACGGATGCCGGGGCGCGTGGCCTCAGCGCGGCAGCAAGAGGTACAGCGAGCCCGCAACGGTCAGCACGATGACGATCCGCTCGAACAGCCGCTGGTCGATGCGCCGTGCGATCGCGCGCCCGACGAAGGCCGCCGCGATCACCACGGGAGCCAGCACGAGGTCGATGAGGAGGCCGCCCGGACCGATCAGGCCGAGCCCGATCGAGAACGGCAGCTTCGCCACGTTCACTATCGCGAAGAACCACGCCGATGTGCCGAGGAACGCCTGCACGGGGAAGCGCGCCGCCAGGAAGTACATCGACATGACCGGGCCCGCGGCATTCGCGACCATCGTCGTGAAGCCGCCGACGCTCCCGTAGAGCCCCGCGGCGACGCGGCTCGGTTCGGCAACGACCGCGGCGACCGCTCGGCGACGCCACAGGGTGATCCCGACGACGAGCAGCAGCAGCACCCCGATCGTCACCCGCACGACGACGTCCGACGCGAACCCGAGGAACACCGCGCCGATGACGAGGCCGACCACGACGGCCGGGGCGAGGCGCACGATGGTGCGCCAATCGGCGTGCCGCCGGTAGCTGATCAGCGCGAAGACGTCGCCGACGATGAGGAGCAGGAGGATCGTGCCCGTCGACTCCTTCGCGGGCAGCACGGCGGCGAACAGCGCCACCGCGACCGTGCCGGCTCCGGGCAGCGCCGCCTTCGAGAGGCCGATCACGGCGGCACCGAGCACGAGCACCGCCCAGCCGAGGGCACTGAGTTCAGGCATCCCGCCCTCGCGCATCGATCACGTCGCCCACGGTATCGTCTGCGGGTTTTTCCTCCCGTCACGCCCGGCCGGGCGCCCCGGGGCCGCCCTAGACTTCTGGGCATGGGCGGCGTCGCAGTGCACAAAGTGCTGAACAACAACGTCGTCATCCAGATCGACGAATCCGGACGTGAGCGCGTCCTGATGGGACGGGGCATCGGGTTCGGGCTGAAGCCGACGGATGCCATCGACCCGGCCCGCGTCGAGAAGACCTTCATCCTCGACGCCGGAGACGGCGCCGAGAACGAGCTGCGCCTGCTCGCCGAGGTGCCCTACCCCGTGCTCGAGGCGGTGAGCCGGGCCGTCGACGGCGCCGAGCGCACACTCGGCCGCGCCCTCGGACGGGGCTTCACGATCGCGGTGATCGACCACATCCAGTTCGTGCTCGAGCGGCTGGATCAGGGGGTGCGCATCCCCGCGGCATCCATGCCCGAGCTGCGCGTCCTGCACCCGCAGGAGTTCGCCGCGGCCGCGGAGATGGCCGCGTCCATCGCGACGGCGCTGGAGAGGCCGCTGCCGCCCGAGGAGTCGGTGTTCCTCACGATGCATCTGCTCAACGCCACCCGCGACGAGCCGAACGGCACCGCCGCCCTGCTGTTCCGGCGCGTGCAGCACGTCGTGATCACGGTCGAGAACGGACTGGGCGTGCATCTGGACACCGAGAGCCTCGACTACGCACGCTTCGTCCTGCACGTGCAGTTCCTCCTGCAGCGGCTCGTCTCGCGCACCATGCTGCGCAGTCATGACACCTCGTTCTTCGAGTTCGCGAAGCACTCCTACCCGGCGTCGTTCGAGATCGCGACCGAGGTGAAGGACTACGTGCGGGCCGCGACCGAGTCGGAGCTCACCGACGAAGAGGTGCTCTACCTCATCGTCCACATCGAGAGACTCAAGTCGCAGATCGGCCCTGGCGAAAACCTCCGACCGGTGGTATCCTGACGGCAGATCCTCAGGATCGTTACCGCATCAGCGGGCGAAACCTGGACTCACCTCATCGTTCACACGATGAATCGAGTCCAGGTTTTTTTGTTGCCCGGGCAGCGATGCCCGGACCCTCACACAGAGAAAGGCGAATCCGATGGCGGATTACGCGAAGACGGCCACAGACGTCCTGAAGGGCGTCGGCGGCGAAGAGAACGTGACCTCGCTGGTCCACTGCATGACGCGGCTGCGCTTCGTGCTGAAGGACGAGTCGAAGGCGGATGCCGCGGCGATCCGGGCCGTTCCCGGCGTCATCACGACGGCACAGGCCGGCGGCCAGTACCAGGTCGTCATCGGCAACGACGTGCCCGAGGTGTTCGCCGAGATCGGCAAGATCTCCGGCATCGGCGGGGCGGGAGCTGCGGCGCAGGCCGCGGGCGAGCCGGAGAACAAGGGCAACCTGTTCAACCGCTTCATCAAGATGATCTCCTCGATCTTCACCCCCGTGCTCTGGGCCCTCGCCGGAACCGGCCTGCTGAAGGCGTTCCTCTCGGCGGCGGTCACGTTCTCGTGGATCGACCCGACGAGCTCGACCTACCTGGTCCTCAACGCCCTGTCGGATGCCTTCATCAACTTCCTGCCGCTCGCCCTCGCGATCACGGCGGCGCGCTACTTCAAGGCGCAGGAGTTCACGTCGCTCGCGATCGCCGGCGCGCTCGTGTATCCGACGATCACCGCCGTCGTCGGTGCTCCGGACCTGACGTTCTTCGGCATCCCGTTCACGATGGTCAGCTACGTGTCGAGCGTGATCCCGATCATCATCATCGTCTGGCTGCAGAGCCACGCCGAGCGTTGGCTCATGAAGGTGCTGCCGAGTGCGATCAAGCGCTTCGTCACGCCGATGATCGTCGTGCTCGTCGCCGTGCCGCTCGTCTTCGTCGTCGTCGGCCCGATCTCCGACATCGTCGGTCGCAGCATCGGCGGCGCGATCGGCTGGGTCTTCGAGGTCGCCCCGTGGCTGGGCGGCGCGATCATGGGCGGCCTGTGGCAGGTGTTCGTCATCTTCGGTCTGCACTGGGGCCTCGTGCCGCTCTTCCAGGTGGAGTTCCAGACGACCGGTCAGATGCTGCTCATCGCCCCCGTGTTCGCCGCCGTGCTCGCGCAGGCCGCCGCCGTCGCCGGCGTGTGGGTGCGCACCCGCAACAAGAACACCCGCTCGCTCGCTGCCCCCGCGACGATCTCCGGCTTCCTCGCCGGCATCACCGAGCCCGCGATCTACGGCATCAACCTGCCCCTCAAGCGCCCCTTCGCCTTCGGCATCGTCGGCGGTGCGCTCGGCGGTGCGATCATCTCGCTCGGTGGCGTGTTCTCGACGGCGTTCATCGTCCCGTCGGGCCTCGCGGTCACCGCGCTCCTGGGCAACGGCAACATGGTGATGATGGGCCTCGGCCTGCTCGTCGCGATCGGTCTCTCCTTCGCTCTCACGGTCGCCTTCTTCAAGGAGCCCGCGGTCGATGAGACCGTCGAGGTCGCCGGCGCCGACGCCGCCAACGACGTCGTGATCCTGTCGCCTCTCGACGGAACGGTCGTTCCGCTCGCCGAGGTCGGCGACGCCGCCTTCGCCGACGGCTCGCTCGGCAAGGGCGTCGCGATCCTGCCCCGCTCGGGTGCGGTCTACGCCCCGTTCGACGGGACCGTCGTCGCCGCATTCCCCACGGGGCATGCGTTCGGCCTGCGCCACGCGGACGGCGCCGAGGTGCTCATCCATGTCGGCATCGACACGGTCAAGCTGAACGGCGAGCACTTCGCGGTCAAGGTCACGAGCGGCCAGCAGGTGAAGGCGGGCGACCTGCTCGTCGAGTTTGACGGCGACGCGATCGAGAAGGCCGGGTACGACCTCACGACCCCCGTGATCGTCACCAACCCCGACCTCTACCCCGAGATCGCGGATGCCGCGTCGGGCCCCATCGCCCACGGCGAGCCGCTCTTCACGGCCGTCTCGGTCGAATCGGCCCTCGCCACCCGCTGACGCGGGAGGCGACCGACCTGCCGGGGGCGCGGTGAAGCCCCGCGCCCCCGGCATCCCACCCCAGCTCTCCACGACGCAGACACACGAAACGGATGACATCATGAGCACCACCCCGACCTTCCCCGCGACCTTCCTCTGGGGCGGCGCGACCGCCGCGAACCAGCTCGAGGGAGCGTACGACCAGGGCGGCAAGGGACTGTCCGTGCAGGACGTCCTGCCCGACGGCGGCATCTTCCCCCGGGTCGCGGAGCCGACGCCGGACAACCTCAAGCTCGTCGGCATCGACCACTACCACCGCTACGCGGAGGACATCGCCCTCTTCGCCGAGATGGGGTTCAAGACGTACCGCTTCTCGATCGCGTGGAGTCGCATCTTCCCGCTCGGCGACGAGGAGACCCCGAACGAAGAGGGCCTCGCCTTCTACGACCGCCTGCTCGACGAGCTCGAGAAGCACGGCATCGAGCCGCTCGTGACGATCTCGCACTACGAGACACCGCTGCACCTCGCCGAGACGTATGACGGCTGGACCGACCGCCGCATGATCGGTTTCTACGAGCGCTACGCGCGGACGCTCTTCGAGCGCTTCGGCGCCCGCGTGAAGTACTGGCTGACCTTCAACGAGATCAACTCGCTGCTGCACGCGCCGTTCATGTCGGGGGGCATCAACACCCCGAAGGACGAACTCTCCGAGCAGACCCTCTACCAGGCGATGCACCACGAGCTCGTCGCTTCGGCGCGCGCCACCCGCATCGCCCGCGAGGTCGCCCCGAACGCGCAGATCGGCTGCATGGTGCTGTCGATGCCGGTCTACCCGCTGAGCCCGTCGCCGGCCGATGCTCTCGCGGTCATGGACTTCGACCACTCGAACCTCGTCTACGGCGACGTGCACACGCGCGGCGCGTACCCGGGCTACTTCCTGCGGACCCTCCGCGAGAAGGGCATCGAGTTGGAGATCACCGACGAGGACCGCGACGACCTGCAGAACACGGTCGACTTCGTGTCGTTCAGCTACTACATGTCGGTCGCCGCGACCGCCGATCCCGCGCTGCAGGCGAAGGGCGAGGGCAACATCATGGGCGGCGTGCCGAACCCGACGCTCGAGGCGAGCGAGTGGGGCTGGCAGATCGATCCGGTGGGCCTGCGGATCGTCTTGAACCAGTTCTGGGACCGCTGGCAGAAGCCGCTGTTCATCGTGGAGAACGGGCTCGGCGCCAAGGACCAGCTCGTCGAGGTCGACGGCGTGAAGACCGTCGTCGACGATTACCGCATCTCCTACCTGAACGACCACCTCGTCCAGGTCGGCGAAGCCATCGCCGACGGCGTCGACGTGCTCGGTTACACGACGTGGGGCTGCATCGACCTCGTCTCAGCATCCACGGCGCAGCTGTCGAAGCGGTACGGCTTCATCTACGTCGATCGCAACGACGACGGCTCGGGCAGCCTCGACCGCTACAAGAAGAAGTCGTTCGACTGGTATGCCGAGGTCATCCGCACGAACGGCGCATCGCTGGACAGCTGACCTCCACCTCACCCCACCACCACCACCACCTCGCGAGGGGTCGCGACACGCGGCTGCGCTGTGCGCGGTCACCGCGTGTCGCGACCCCTCGCGCATTCGGTTAGGAGCGATATGACGACGAAGGCGATCTTCCTCGACGTCGACGGCACGATCATGCAGGACGGGCACTACATCCCGGCATCCGCCGTGGCCGCCATCCGCACCGCCCGCGCCCGCGGGCACCTCGTCTTCCTGAGCACGGGCCGCGGCATGGCCGAGATTCAGGGCGAGCTGAAGGAGATCGGCTTCGACGGCGCGGTCAGCAACGGCGGCGCGTTCGCCTCGGTCGGCGACGAGATCGTCGCCGGCACGTTGTTCTCGCCGGCCGAGGTCGCGCGACTGCGCGGATATCTGGCGCGCCTGGGCATCCACTCGTACTTCCAGTCGTACGACCAGCTTTTCGCGAGCGAAGGACTGGCCGAGATGATGGCCGCGAAGCTCGAGGGCACGGCGATCCCGATGAAGGTGTTCCACGACCCGGCGGACTTCGACGACGCTCAGATGGCGAAGCTCGTGTTCGTGACCGATGATCGGGATGCCGCGGAGCGCGCGCTCTCGGAACTCGCCGCCGAGTTCGCGGTCGTCGGCGGTACGATTCCGGTCGCGTTCTGGGCGTCGGGAGAGGTGGCGCCGCGCGGCGTGCACAAGGGCGCGGCGATCCTCGCCCTGCTCGCCCACCTGGGGATCGACCCGGCCGACGCGATCGGCATCGGGGACAACTGGAACGACGCCGAGATGTTCGAGGTGTGCGGCACGTCCATCGCGATGGGCAATGCCGCGCCGGCGGTGCAGGCGCTGGCCGACCAGGTCACGACGGCGATCGACGACGACGGCGTCTACAACGCCTTCGTGCGCAACGGGCTGATCTGAGGCCTCAGCATCCGTTCACCGGCATACGAAAGGATGGGGCATGTGACTTCCACGGACTCCTCTCAGCGCATCGTGTTCATCGACGTCGACGGGACGATCCTCGAACACGGAACGGTCATCGCCCCATCGACGGTCACCGCGATCCGCTCGGCACGCCGGAACGGCCACCTGGTGTATTTGTGCACGGGCCGGTCGGCGGGCGACATCCACCCGTCGGTCCGCGCGATCGGCTTCGACGGCGCGATCACCAACGGCGGCGCCTTCGCCGTGCGCCTCGGCGAGGACGGCAGCGAGGAGCGCCTCGCCGCGCACCTCATGCCGCGCGCCGCGGTCGACCGGATGATCGCGTACTTCGAGGGCCACGGCATCCACTACTTCCTGCAGACCGACGAGGGCGTGTATGCGTCGAGCGGCGTCGCCGGCATCGCCGAGGAGTTCTTCCGCCAGCGGCGCGAGCGCCACGCCGAGGACCTGCGCGCACTCGGGCTCGACGAGGACGAGCCCGCACCGATGATCGGATACCGCCCGATCGCGGACGTCGACCTCGACCAGGTCGTCAAGGCGACGTTCATCAGCACGAGCTCGGACACCCTCGACCGCGCCGAGGAGGACCTCGGCGACACGTTCCATGTGATCCCCGGGTCGATCCCGATGCCCGGCGGCTCGAACGGCGAGATCGCGATGCTCGGCGTCAACAAGGGCTCGGCGATCCTCGAAGTGCTGCAGGCGCTGGGGCGGGATGCCGCGGACACCGTCGGCATCGGCGACAGCTGGAACGACGTCGAGATGTTCGCGGTCGTCGGCACCGCCGTCGCGATGGGCGGCGCCGACCCCGAGCTGCAGGCGAAGGCGGACCTCGTCACGACGGGCGTGCTGGACGACGGCGTGCACGGCGCGCTCGTGCGCCTCGGTCTCGTCTGACGCGCGCCGCCCGCCGCCGACCCCGCCCCGCCCCGCCCGCCGCCGACCCCGCCCCGCCCCGCCCGCCGCCGACCCCGCCGAGTGTCCAACACACGCGGATGCCGCGGGTACCGCGACCGCGTGTCCTGGACACTCGGCAACCGCGGGCGGCGCCCGGCCTCGATCCGCGGACGGCCGCGCCGCGGACGGCCGCCGGCTCAGAGGAAGATGTCGGGGAACAGCTCGCTGTCGGGCGTGCCGGGGGTCGCGGCGTAGCCGGAGAAGTCGGTGACCCCGGCATCCCGCAGCACCTGCTCGACGATGAGCGTCTGCCCGCTGTACTCGCGAGCCGGCTTGAGAAGAACCTCGTAGGCGGCGTCGGCGTAGACCTCGGGCGTGCGGCTGACCTTCATCATGCGGTCGCCCCCGAGGGCGTACTGCACGGCCGCGGTCGCGATCGTCGTCTCGGGCCACAGGCTGTTCGCGGCGATGCCGTCCTTCGCGAACTCGGCCGCCATCCCGAGCGTCGCCATCGTCATGCCGTACTTCGCGAGGGTGTACCCCGTGTGCGCGCCGAGCCACCGCGGGGTGATGTTCAGGGGCGGTGAGAGGGAGAGGATGTGCGGGTTCTCGGCATCCTTGAGGATCGGCACCGCAGTGCGGCTGAGCATGAACGTGCCGCGGACGTTGACGTCCTGCATGAGGTCGTACTTCTTCGCCGCCAGCTCGAGCGACCCGGACAGGTCGATGACCGAGGCGTTGTTGATCACGATGTCGATGCCGCCGAACTCGCCCTGAGTCTTCAGCACGGCCTCGGTGACGGTGTCGTCGTCGCGCACGTCGCCGACGATCGGGAGCGCGCGGCCGCCCGCCGCCTCGATCTGCTCGGCCGCCGAATGCACCGTGCCCTCGAGCTTCGGGTGAGGAGTGTCGGTCTTCGCGATGAGTGCGATGTTCGCGCCGTCACGTGCCGCGCGCAGCGCGATCGCGAGCCCGATGCCGCGGCTGCCGCCCGACATCAGGATGGTCTTGCCGGCGAGCGTGGTCATGCGTTCTCCTCTGGGTGCGTGTGTGGTGTTGTCCCACTTCGTGCGGGTCGTCCCACTTCGGGTGGGGGTTGTCCCACTTGTGGCTGGTTTGCGAGGCGAGAACCAGCCACAAGTGGGACACGGTCAGGTGAGCGGCGGGGGTGCGGCGGCGCTCTTGCGGGATGCCGCGGCGAAGGCCGCGACGCGCGCGCGAGCCTCGGCGGTGTCGAAAGCCGCGCCGATCGAGCGCGCCTCGTCGGCGAGGTTGCCCTCGAACGCTCGCCGCGCACCCGCGCGCACGAGGCGCTTCGCCTGACCGAAGGCCGCGGTCGCGCCCGCGAGCCAGAAGTGCGCGACCTCGGCGGCACGGGCGCCGGGGTCGTCGGCGACCTCGGCTACGAGACCCCAGTCGAGCGCCGTGGCGGCGTCGATCGTCTCGTCCTGCAGCAGCAGACGCAGCGCGCGGGTCTGGCCGATCGCCGCGGGGAGGAGGGTCGAGACGCCGAGGTCGGGGGTGAGCCCGATGTTGGCGTAGCGGCTGACGAACTTCGCCCGCGGACTCGCCACGACGTAGTCGGCCGTCAGCATGAGCCCGAGGCCACCGCCCGCGACCGCCCCCTGCACGGCGGCGACGACGGGCGTCGCCGACTCGACGAACGTGCGGATGCCGTCGTGGATGATCTCCGCCATCGCCGTGACGTCGGCTCCGCCGGCCCCGCTCGTGGCCATCTCGAGCACATCGCCGCCGGCGCAGAAGGCGGGGCCCTCGGCATCCAACAGCACGGCACCGACCGTGTCGTCGGCGGTCACCTCGTGCGCGAGATCGCGCCAGCGACGGCCCATCTCGAACCCCATCGCGTTGAGCGACGCGGGGCGGTTGAAGGTCAGGCGCGCGAGCGCGCCCTCGCGGCGGTAGAGGATCGAGTCGGTCATCGGCGGGTCTCCGGGTCGGGCGGTTCGAGCGGTCGAGCGGTTCGAAGAGGTTGGGCGGGTCAGGCGGGTCAGGCGGGCCAGGCGGCTCGAGTGAGTCGGGCGGGCGCGACCATCACTTCGGCGCCATCCGGATCGCGCCGTCCAGGCGGATCGTCTCGCCGTTGAGGTAGCCGTTGCGGACGATCTCGAGCACGAGCGACGCGTACTCGTCCGGGCGTCCGAGGCGCTGCGGGTACGGCACCTGCTCTCCGAGGCTCGCCTGCGCAGCCTCGGGAAGGCCCGCGAGCATCGGAGTCTCCATGATCCCCGGCGCGATCGTGCACACGCGGATGCCGTAGCGCGCGAGCTCGCGCGCGATCGGCAGCGTCATGGCGTGGACGCCGCCCTTGGATGCCGAGTACGCGGGCTGCCCGATCTGACCGTCGAACGCGGCGACGGATGCCGTGTTCACGATGACTCCGCGGTCTCCGCCGCCGGCTCCCGCTGTCGGTTCGGTCCGAGCCATCGCGGCCGACGCCTGCGCGATGACGTTGTACGTCCCGACGAGGTTCACCCGGACGATCTTCTCGAAGTGCGCAAGGTCGGTGGGGGCTCCGTCACGGTCGAGGACCTTCGCGGGCGGCGCGATCCCCGCGCAGTTGACGACGACGCGGAGCGGCCCGGCGGCGCCGGTGGCGGCGACGGCCGCGGCGACCTGATCCGGATCGGTGACATCGGCGGCGGCGAAGGTGCCGCCGAGTTCGGCCGCACGGTCGACGCCGGGCGAGGACGGCAGGTCGACGATCACGACGTGCGCTCCGGCGGCGGCGAGGCGCTGCGCCGTCGCGAACCCGAGACCGCTGGCGCCACCCGTGACGAGCGCGGATGCTCCGCTGATGTCCATGTGTGCTCTCCTTCGAACTCCCGACCAGCCTAGGCGATGAGATCGAGTATCAAAAGTGCAGAAACCCAGTTTCACGAAGAGAAGGAGGGTGGCGCGACTGCACGATACGGCGTTCACTGGAGCGCATGGATCTCGAGGTCAAGCGCGCCGATGAGCGGGCGGCGGACGCGACGTGAGCGTCCCAGCCCCGGATCTCGCCGTCCCCGAGCGCGTCCGCGCACTCGCGCGCGGTGCGGCGGTCAGCCCCGTCTGGATCAACGGCGTCGGCGGCGTGACGTTCCGAGCGGAGGACGACCGGTACATCAAGTTCGGTCCGCTGCACAACGAGACCTCGATGTCCACCGAGGCCGAACGTCTGCGCTGGGCCTCGGCGTACACGGTGGTGCCCGACGTGCTCGAGTTCGACGACGATGGGGAAGACGAATGGCTCGTGACCCGCGCCCTGCCGGGCCTCTCAGCCGTGGATCCACGCTGGCTCCTCGACCCGCCGACTGCTGTGCGCGCGATCGGCGCGGGGCTGCGCGCGCTGCACGATGCCCTCCCGGTTGCCGACTGCCCTTTCGATTGGTCTGTTCCGACGCGAATCGCGAAGGCCGCGGCGCGGGGCATCCACGTGACCGACGCTCTGCCTTCACCCCCGCCGATCGACCTGCTCGTCGTCTGTCACGGCGACGCGTGCGCGCCCAACACGCTGCTGGATGACGAGGGGCGTGCGCTCGCGCACGTCGATCTCGGCGCACTCGGCGTCGCCGATCGCTGGGCGGATATCGCCGTCGCCGCAATGAGCACCACGTGGAGCTACGGACCCGGATGGGAGCGTGCTCTCGCAGATGCGTACGGCATCGAACCCGACGAGGAGCGTCTCGGCTACTACCGCGCCCTCTGGAACGCGACCTAACCACGCGGCAGGATGGCCCCATGACCCACCCGATCATGTTCGACGACGCCGACCCGGTGCTCGCGCGTGTCCGCGCGATCGCGCTCGCGCTGCCGGAGGCGGCGGAGAAGATCACGCACGGGCGGCCGACGTTCTTCACGACCAAGGTGTTCGCCTACTACGGCGGCGCGCCGCGCGGCGAGACGGGCCGCCGCCACGACACGGCGCTCCTGTTCCGACCTGACCCCGCCGACGACCCCGCGCTCCGGCAGGACGGCCGCTTCTTCGAGCCCGCGTACCTGTGGCCGCACGGCTGGCTCGCGCTCGACCTCGGACCGTCGACCGATTGGGCGGAGGTCGGCGAACTGCTGGATGCCTCGTACCGGGCGTCCGCGCCGCACCGGCTCGTCACGGCTCTCGATGCGCGCGGGTGACGCCCGAGGCATCCACCCCCACCCCGCAGCTCGTGCACGTACTCCGCAGAAACGCACGTACTCCGCAGCCGGATCCACCTTCGGCTGCGGAGTACGTGACATTCTGCGGAGTTCACCGGCCCCGCCCGCTCGCCCGCACGACGGCGGCGGCGGCGGCGGGCTCAGCCCCGCTCAGCGGACGTCGTCGTCGACCCAGTCCATCGACTTCGTGACGGCCTTCTTCCACAGGCGCAGCTGACGCTCGCGCTCCGAGACATCGCCCGAGGGCTCCCAGCGCTTGTCCTCCTGCCAGTTGGCCCGCAGTTCGTCGAGGTCGTTCCAGAACCCGACCGCGAGGCCCGCCGCGTAGGCCGCGCCCAGCGCCGTCGTCTCCGCGACGACCGGCCGCACGACCGGCACTCCGAGGATGTCGGCCTGGAACTGCATGAGCGCGTCGTTGGCGATCATGCCGCCGTCGACCTTGAGCTCGGTGAGGTCGACGCCCGAGTCGGCGTTCACGGCATCCAGCACCTCGCGGGTCTGGAACGCGGTCGCCTCCAGCGCCGCGCGGGCGATGTGGTTGCGGTTCGCGTAGCGGGTGAGGCCGACGATCGCGCCACGCGCGTCGGGGCGCCAGTACGGCGCGAACAGCCCCGAGAACGCGGGCACGAAGTACACGCCGCCGTTGTCCTCGACCTTCTGGGCGAGCTCTTCGACCTCGGGCGCCGAGGAGATGATCCCGAGCTGGTCGCGCAGCCACTGGATGAGCGACCCGGTGACCGCGATCGACCCCTCCAGTGCGTAGTGCGCCGGCTCGTCGCCGAGCTTGTAGCCGACGGTCGTCAGCAGCCCGTTCTCGCTCTTCACGATGTCGGTCCCGGTCTGGAAGATCAGGAAGCAGCCCGTGCCGTAGGTGTTCTTGCTCTCACCCGCGTCGAACGCCGCCTGGCCGAACGTGGCCGCCTGCTGGTCGCCGAGGATGCCGGCGACCGGCGTCTCGCGCAGCAGCGACGTGTCGCGGGCCTCGCCGTAGACCTCCGAGGAGGAGCGGATCTCCGGCATCATCGAGAGCGGCACGCCGAACTCGGCGAGGATGTCCTCGCGCCACTGCAGCGTGTGCAGGTCCATGAACAGCGTCCGCGACGCGTTCGTCACGTCGGTCGCGTGCACGCCCCCGTCGGGACCCCCGGTGAGGTTCCACAGCACCCACGTGTCGGTCGTGCCGAAGATCAGGTCGCCCGCCTCCGCCTTCTCGCGCGCACCCTCGACGTTCTCGAGGATCCACACGATCTTCGTGCCCGAGAAGTAGGTCGCCAGCGGCAGACCGACGATGTCCTTGAACCGCTCGACGCCCTCGTCGCCGGCGAGCCGGTCGACGATCGGCTGCGTCCGGGTGTCCTGCCAGACGATGGCGTTGTAGACGGGGATGCCGGTGTTCTTGTCCCACACGACGGCCGTCTCACGCTGGTTCGTGATGCCGATCGCGGCGATGTCGTGCCGCGTGAGGTTGGCGCGACCGAGCGCGACGCCGATGACCTCGCGCATGTTGTCGCGGATCTCGATCGGGTCGTGCTCGACCCATCCGGCGCGCGGCATGATCTGCTCGTGCTCCTTCTGGCCGACGGAGATGACCGAGCCCTTCTTGTCGAAGATGATGGCGCGACTGGAGGTGGTGCCCTGGTCGAGGGCGATGATGTACTGAGCCATGAGAGTGACTTCCTTGTCTGTTGCCTGGTCGGGAGGGATCCGGCGCCCGCTCAGGCGCCGGCGAGGTGGAGCAGGACCGGCGAGGCCAGCGCAGCGAGCGCGCCGCCGATGAGGGGACCGACGACGGGCACCCAGGAGTACGCCCAGTCGCTCGAGCCCTTGCCCTTGATGGGGAGGATCGCGTGCGCGATGCGCGGGCCGAGGTCACGCGCCGGGTTGATGGCGTAGCCGGTCGGGCCACCGAGGGATGCGCCGATGCCGACCACGAGGAGGGCCACGGGGACGGCCGTCAGCGGGCCGAGGCCGCCCGGCACGCCGATCTGCACGTCGCCGTAGTCGGCGAACGCGAAGATGACGAAGACCAGGACGAACGTGCCGATGATCTCGGTGACGAGGTTCCAGCCGTACGAGCGGATCGCGGGACCCGTCGAGAACACACCGAGCTTCGTCGCCGGGTCGGGCTCGGCGTCGAAGTGGTCCTTGTACGCGAGCCAGCAGAGCACGGCACCGAGGAAGGCGCCGACCAACTGGGCGGCGATCGCCACGAGGAAGTGCGTGAACGTGATCTTGCCTGCGATGAGCAGGCCGATCGAGACGGCGGGGTTGAGCTGCGCGCCGGAATACGCCGAGACGAGGACACCGGCGAACACCGCGAGTCCCCAGCCCCAGTTGATCATGAGCGTGCCGCCGCCGTTGCCCTTCGTCCCCTTGAGGATGACGTTCGCGACGACACCCCCACCGAGGAGGAGGAGCATCCCGGTACCGACCATCTCGGACAGGAAGTAGAGCCCCAGATTGACGTCTTGCATGTCGACATTGACCTTTCGTGGGTGGCCTGAGGAGGGACCGGCGTCAGGCCGCGCCGGAGTCGTGGGCGGGGAGCGCGTGCGCTCCCCGCCTCAGTGGGTGAGGGCGGCGACCCCCGCGTGGCCCAGGTCGACGCGATGCGCGTCGCGCAGACTCGCCGTGGCCGCCTCGATCTCGGTGCGTGTGCGCGCGGCATCCCAGCCGAGGGCGGGCGCTGCGGCATCCGCGATCTCCGCGAGCGTCTCGGGCGTCATGCCGCCGACGAACGCGACCGACGTACGGCGCAGCAGCAGGTCCATGAGGTTCACCACCTCCTCGCGCTCCGCGAGGAAGGCGATCTCCTCGCGGGAGTAGCCGGGGGCGTGCTCGAGAGGATGCTGCGCGACCGGAAGGGCGGTCAGGAGCTCCGCTGCATAGGTGCCGTAGCGCTCGAGCATGCGGTCGGCGAACGCCGCCTCGTGAGCGCCGCGGTGGGCATCGATCCAGCGGGCCCGCGCCCCGGCATCCTTCGGGTAACCCGCTCCCCCGCCGATCGCGAGGTTCGCCGTGGACTGTGTGCGGCGTCGGCCGAGGAGTGTCAGCGCGTCGTTCGCGACATGCTCCGACAGCGCCCGGAACGTCGTCCACTTGCCGCCGACGAGGCTCAGCACCGGTGTACCGGCGAGGTCGCCCTGCTCGACGCGGTAGTCGCGCGAGACGAACCCGGGGGCGACGTCGTCGTGCCGCGGAAGCGGACGGATGCCGGAGAAGCTGTAGACGATCTGCTCGCGCGTGACGGCGATGCGGGGGAAGACCTGCGCGATGAGGTCGAAGAAGTAGTCGATCTCGTCGTCGGTGCACACGACCGGCTTCGTCGGATCGGCGTCGATGTCGGTGGTGCCGACCATGACGCGCCCCTTCAGCGGGTAGATGAGGACGATCCGGCCGTCGGATGCCTCGAAGAAGATCTCGTTGCCGCGGGTCGCCGCGAGCAGCTCGTCGTTCTCGAGCACGATGTGCGAGCCCTTCGTGCCGCCCATGAAGCGGGTCGGCGCACCGAGCGCGGTGTTGGTCAGGTCGGTCCAGGGACCGCTGGTGTTGACGATGACCTTCGCGGTGAAGGCGAACTCCTCGCCGGAGACCTCGTCGCGGAGGGTCACGGCGCTGCCGGTCGCGCCGACCGCGCTGACGTAGTTCGCCGAGCGCGCGGCGCCCTCCTGCTGACCGTCGCGCAGGACGTCGAGGGCGAGGCGCTCAGGATCGTGCATCGATGCGTCGTAGTAGGTCGCGGTGTAGGCGAAGCGGTCGTCGAGGTCGGGGAAACGCTCGCGTGAGGCCTTGCGGCCGTGGAACGTGTGCCGCGGCACCGAGCCGCCGTCGCGGGAGAACGTGTCGTACATCGTGAGCCCGACCTTGATGAGCAGCGCCCCGCGCTCGCGCGGCTTGCCGCGACCGTGCGTGAAGAGGAGACGGAAGGGAGCCGTGAGGATGCCCGAGAACGTCTTGTGGATCGGGATCGTCGTCGGGAGCGGCTTCACGAAGTGCGGCGCGTTGCGGACGAGCGCGTTCCGCTCGACGACGGCCTCCTGCACGAGTCGGAACTCGCCGTTCTCGAGGTAGCGCACACCGCCGTGGACCATGTGGCTGGATGCCGAGGACGCACCCGACACATAGTCGCCGCGCTCCACGAGGGCCACGTCGACCCCCTGCAGCGCGAGATCGCGGAACGTCGCGACGCCGTTGATGCCGCCGCCGATGACGAGGACATCGGCCTCGGGGCGCTCGCGGAGCGCCCGGACGCTCGGACGGAGCTGTGTCGTGTCGATCATCGTCGATCCTTTCCTCGGTGACGCGTCCTACACTTGAGCAACTGCGCACGTTCGCACAAGTCCCCTTGCACGAATGTGCGACCACCGGGAAAAAGAGCACGATCGTGCAGGAAGGCGAGCCCCGATGGAGTCCGACGACGTCACGAACGTGCGCACACGGGACGCGCTGCGCGCCGCGCACCTCTACTACGTGCAGGAACTCACGATGGAGGACATCGCGACCGAGATGCGGATCTCCCGCTCCTCCATCTCGCGCCTCCTCGCCCACGCGCGCGAGATCGGGCTCGTCGAGATCACGGTGCACTCACCGCAGGACGGCATCGACAGCCTCGCCGAGCGGATCACCGATCTGTTCGGCGTGACGGCGGAGATCGTGCCGACGCCCGTGCGCGCGAGCGACGCGGAACGCCTCGCCCGCGTCGCCCGCTCGGCGGCACGCCGTGTCGCGACCCTCGCCGACGACAACATGAGCATCGGCATCGCGTGGGGGGCGACGGTCTCCGCCGTCGCACGCGAGCTGCCCGCGCGACGGCTGCACAACGTGCACGTCGTGCAGATGAACGGCGCCGCCAACCCGATGACCTCGGGGCTGCCGTACGCGTCGTCGATCCTCGAGCGCTTCGCGAATGCGTTCGGCGCCGACGTGCAGCTGTTCCCCGTGCCGGCGCTCTTCGACGACCCGCACACGAAGGACCTCATGTGGCGCGAGCGGTCGATCCGCCGGGTGCTGGACGCGCAGGACGACATCGGCATGTTCATCTTCGGCCTCGGCTCGCCGCGCGCCGACGTGCCCTCGCACGTCTACTCCGGCGGTTACCTCACCGGCGAGGACTCCCGCGCGCTCCTGCGCGACGGCATCGTCGGCGACTGCGCGACGGTGTTCTACCGCGAAGACGGATCGAGTGACGGCATCGACCTGAACCGACGCTCCAGCGGGCCGAGCTTCACGGCGATCCGGCGCATTCCCCGCCGCGTCTGCATCGTGTCGAGCCTCTCGAAGCTGACGGCGCTGCGCGGCGCGCTCGCGGCCGCGCTCGTCACCGACCTCGTCGTCGACGAGGGCGTGGCCCGCGCCCTCGTGAGCTCTGCACCCGCGCGGTCGACGCGGCGCTGATCTCGCCGCGCACGCTCGCGCGGCTTGCGCCGCTCAGCGCCACTCAGCGCCACTCAGCGCGGACCGAGGATGAAGTTCCACGTGCCGGCGAGCACCGCCGCCCCGACGGCGAGCGCCGAGATCGCGGCGCCGATCGCGAGGAGGCCCCATTCGGCGGCCCCGAAGCGCGACGTCCGCGCCCATGTGCGCGGCACGGGCGCGCCGAAGCCCCGCGCCTCCATCGCCGTCGCGAGCTTCGACCCCCGCCGGATGGAGAGCACGAGCAGCGCGAACGCCATGCCGACGAAACGCCGGATGCGTCCGCGGTCGGCGACGCCCCGCGCCCGCCGGGCGAGCTCGAGCGCACGCCAGTCGTCGAGGAAGAGCCCGACCATCCGGAGGCCCGCGAGCGCTCCGAGCACGAACCGCGCGGGCAGGTGCGCGACCTGTGCGAGCCCGTCGGCGAGGTCGGTCGGATCGACCGTGACGAACAGGACGACCGAGGGCAGCGCGACGGCGAGCACCCGCAGGAATGCCGCGAGCGCGAGCGCCAACGACCCCTCGCTGACGCGCACGACGAACCACTCCAGATAGATCTCGCCGGATGCCTCGCCGTACAGTGCGATCGTCAGCGCCGTCAGCGGCGCCGCGAGCCACACCGGCCAGGTGCGCACCCAGAACTCGCGCCAGGTGAGCCCTGCGAAGACGAACAGCACGCACTCGAGCACGAGGGCGACCGCCGCCGAGACCGGGTCGAGCGTCAGGATCAGCGGCACCGCGATGAGCGCGCTCGCGGCGAGCTTGGCGACGGGGTTGATCCGCGCGACGGCGCCCGTTCGCGCGCGGGTGTCGAGGAGGGTCACGGCGCCTCCCCCGCGGCCGTCCCCGCCGGCCCGGTGAGCGCGTACCGCTCCGCGTGCAGCGCCGCGACGACCGCCTCGTCGTGCGTGACCGCGACGATCGCACCCCCCTCGTCGCGCAGGGCCGCGAGGAGGGCGACGAGTTCGGCCCACGTGCGCGCGTCCTGACCGAACGTCGGCTCGTCCAGCACGAGGACGCGCGGCGAGGTGGCGAGGGCCGCAGCGACCGTGAGACGGCGCTTCTCGCCCCCGGAGAGCGTGTACGGGTTCGCACGGGCGAGGGGCGTGAGCCGCAGCCGCTCGAGCAGATCGTCGGTGCGGGCCGCGATCTGCGCATCGCTCGGGCCCCGCGCCGACCGCTGCAGCGCCCGCGGGCCGACCTCGAGCTCGTCCCGCACGGTCGTGCGCAGCAACTGGTGCTCGGGGTCCTGGAACACCGTCCCGATCCGGGTCAGCAGCTCGCGCGAGCGCCAGCGGATCGGGCTGTCGCCGGCCCCGGCATCCAGCGTCTCGGCGGCGACCACGCCGCCCGCGGCGGCGGGCAGCAGTCCCGCGAGCGTGAGGGCCAGCGTCGATTTGCCGGCGCCGTTCGGGCCTGTGATCGCGAGCGCGGCGCCGGCGCGCACATCGACGTCGAGGCCCGACGCGACGGGCACGCCCCGTACGCGCGCGACGGCGAGACCCCGCCCGCGCAGCAGCACCTCCCCGGGGGGACGTTCCGGCGCGGGCGGCAGGGCAGGCGGGATGCCGGGGACCCAGACCCCCGCGGCGGCGAGCGCGGCTCCGCGGGTGCCGAGCACGGCGTCCGGCGCGCCGTCGGCGACGACGCCCTCCGCGCCCAGGACGATCACGCGGTCGACGAGCGGGAGCCACACGTCGACGCGATGCTCGACGACGACGAAGGTCGCGCCGGTGGCATCGAGCACGCGCCCCACCGCGTCACGGACCTCGGCGACACCCGCCGGGTCGAGGTTCGCCGTGGGTTCGTCGAGGAGCAGCAGGCCCGGCCGCATCGCGAGCGCGCCGGCGAGCGCGAGGCGCTGCTTCTGCCCTCCGGAGAGCGCCTTGGTCGGGCGGTCGAGAGGAACGTCGAGACCGACGGCATCCAGCGTCTGCCGCACGCGGGGCCAGATCTCTTCGCGCGGGATGCCGAGGTTCTCGCACCCGAACGCGACATCGTCGCCTACGCGGGCGAGGATGACCTGCGCGTCGGGATCCTGCAGGACGAGCCCCGACCGACCGCGCGCGGCCGCGGGGGGCTCGCCGTCGACGAGCAGCTCCCCGCGCGACTCGCCCTCCTCGTCCCCGCCCAGCACGCCCGCGAGCGCGTGCAGGAGCGTCGACTTGCCCGCCCCGGATGCACCCAGGAGCAGGACCCGCTCGCCGGGGTCGATCTCCAGATCGACCCCGGCGAGCGCCCACGCCCGACGCGACGCATGCCGCCAGCCCCACCCGCGCGCGGAGACGCGCGCGGGTGGGGCTGCGGGCGAGGCTGCTGTGGAGCCGGGCATCCCGTCAGACGAGCTCGCGCCGCTCGCGGCCCGACGCGAAGCGATCGAGCGCGCCGGTCGCGGCGATGCCGCGCGCGAGGAACCACGACAGGGCACCCGCGATGACGGCACCCGAGACGGTGGTGCTGATGAGGTAGATGACGGTGAACGCGGCATCGGCTCCGGCGTACCAGAGGATGAGGTTGTTGATGCCGCCCGCGAGCGCCGCGCCCGCGCCCGCGAGGATCGCGACCGGCAGACTCCACGCACGGTAGAAGAAGACGAGGAAGATGATCTCCGCGCCGAGGCCCTGCACGAGGCCGGCCTCGAGCGTGAGGAACCCGCCCCACTGGTTGCCGACGAGCGCCGAGACGACGGCCGCGAGCGTCTCGGTGTAGATCGCGGCGCCGGGCTTGCGGATGATGAGCGCACCGAGCACGCCCGCGAACAGCCACGGTCCGTCGAGGAGGCCCTGCAGGCCGGGAAGCAGCGGCTCGAGGAGTGTCTTCGGGCCGAGGTAGCCGATGTTCCAGAGCAGGAAGATCAGGCCGGATGCCACGCCGATGACGCTCGCGACGACGATGTCGACGACCCGCCAGCGCAGGCGTCCGGAACGGGGGCCGTTCGGTCGGGCGCCGCTGGCGGCATCCGACGAGCGGACGGTGGATGGGGACGCAGACGCGTGCATATTCTCTCCTCCCTGCGCCGGCATGATCCGGATCAGGTTCGACGGTCGAAGCGTGGATCGCTTCCTCTCAGCCCGGCTTACCGGACTCCCGTGGGTGTGACGATGAGTATAGCCGTGGACCGGGTAACTTTGGTCGGGTGACCATCGAGGACGCCCCCGTGACCTCGCGGCGGGCGCATCGCGAGTCGGTGGCGGCCACGACCGACGAGAACGCCGTGGCGCCGGGCACCGATGCCGTCGTCGTGCGCAACGCGCGCGGACGGCAGGCCCTCGGCTGGCTCGAGGACGGCACGGTCGCCCTCCGCACGACGCCAGGCACCGAGATCGCACCCGACCTGCTCGCGCGGCGGCCGCACCGCTCGCCCCTGCGACCCGGCGTCGTCGTGCCGATCCTCTCAGGCCTCGGCGTCATCGGCGCGTACGCGGCGACCACACTGCTGTGGCCGCTCTGGGCGGTCGCGCCGCAGATCGCTCCGGTCGCCCTCCCCGACCTCGTCGGAGCCCCGACCGCGATCGTCTGGCCGGCGCAGGGAGCCGCCGCCGTCGGGGTCGCCGGGATCGACGCGACACCCGCATCGACCGGTGACGCCGTGCCGATGGCGAGCATCACGAAGCTCGTGACGGCGCTCATGGTGCTCGATCAGATGCCCCTCGCCGTCGGCGAGAGCGGCCCGTCGTTCGCGTTCGGCGAGAGCGACCAGGAGACCTACTACGACTATCTCGCCGAGGACGAGTCCGCGCTCGACGCCCCCGTCGACGGCAGCCTCAGCCAGTACCAGATGCTGCAGGGCATGCTGATCGGATCGGCCGGCAACTACACCGACCGCCTCGCGAGCACGATCTGGCCGACCGACACCGTGTTCGCGAAAGCCGCACGTGCGTGGCTGGATCGCAAGAACCTGCCGGGCATCACCGTCGTCGAGCCGACCGGGATCGATCCGGCGAACACCGCCGACCCGGCATCCCTCATCACGCTCGCGCGCCTCGCGCTCGCCAACCCCGTCATCGCCGAGATCGTGCGGACCCCGGTCGTCGACCTCCCCGGCGCCGGCCAGGTCGTCAACACGAACGACCTGCTCGCCGATCCGGCGATCGTGGGCCTGAAGACCGGCAGTCTCACCGACCTCTACAACCTGCTCGCCGCGAAGGTCCAGCCCGTCGGCGACGCGACCCTGCGGGTGTACGCGGTGGCGCTTGCGCAACCCGACGACGCGGCGCGCGACAGCGAGACCGCGCGCCTGCTGAGCGACGTCGCAGCCGAAGCCTCCGTGCCGACCGTGCTGCCGACCGGGACCATCGTCGGCACCGTCACGACGGCGTGGGGGGCGACGTCGCAGGTCGTCACCACGAGTGACCTGTCCCTGCTGCTGTGGAACACGCAGGCGGCTCCCGTGGCATCCGACCTGTCGCTCGGAGACGCCCGCGCGGCGGACGCCGAGGTCGGCACCGTGTCGACGAAGGGTCCGCTCGGGGCGGCGTCGACGGGCGCACGCCTGACCGCCGACATCCCCGACCCCGACCCGTGGTGGCGCCTGACCCACCCGCTGCAGCTGTTCGGCCTCGCGGACTGACCGCCGTCAGAACGGCCAGACGAGCGGCACGTAGAGCACCGCGACGGCGAGGTAGACGATCATGAGCGGGATGCCGAGGCGCCAGTAGTCGCCGAAGCGGTACCCGCCCGGCTGCAGGACCATGAGGTTCGCGGGCGTCGCGATCGGCGTGAGGAACGACGCGGCGCCGGCGACCGTGAGCGCCATCATGAACGGCAGGATGCTGAGCTCGAGGCTCTGCGCGATGGCGACCGCGATCGGCGTCACGATGAGGACGGTCGCGACGTTCGAGATGAACTGGCCGAGCACCATCGTCACGACGCAGAGGACGAGCAGCGCGAGCTGCGGCGCGCTGTCGCCGATCGCCCCGAGGACGACGTCGGCGACCCGCGCGGCGGCGCCCGTCGCGATGAAGGCCGCCGAGAGTGGCACCATGCCGGCGATGAGGATGACCGTGGTCCACTCGATCGCGCGATAGGTCTGCGGCACGGTCAGCACGCGGGTGAGGATGATCGCGCCCGCCGCGAGGAGGCCCGCGACGGCAGGGGGCACGAGTCCGGTCGCGAGGAGCACGATCATCACCCCGAGGATCACGAGCGCGCGCTTGGCCCCGCGGCCGAGCGGCACGGCGCGCTGCACGGCCTGCGGCGGGGTCACGGCGATCACGTCCGCCGACCGCGTGTAGTGCGTCAACGCACCCCAGGGCCCCTGGACCAGCACGGCGTCGCCGGCCTGGAGCGTGAGCGTCCCGCTGCCCGTCGTGCGGGTCGCGCCCGCGCCATCGTCTTCGCCTCGGCGCAGCCCCAGGATGACGAGGCCGTCGTCGCGCGTCGTCATCCCGACGGTGACGGTGCGCCCGATGAGGCGCGAGCGCGGCGCGACGAGGATCTCGGCGACGCCTTGCCGCGCGCTGAACAGCGCCCCCGTCTCGAGGGAGACGTCGTAGCTCGAACGCAGCGCGCGGGCGAGCTCACTGGGGTCCGCGGCGTCTCCGAAGTGCTCCGGTGTGCGGGCCGGCAGCAGGCGATCGCCGCCGAGCGCGACCGTCGCCACAGTGAGGAGGACGAGCGGGATGCCGACGAGTGCGAACTCGAAGTAGCCGAACTCCCGGCCGCC
Source organism: Microbacterium sp. (assembly GCF_017305435.1). Taxonomy (GTDB): domain Bacteria; phylum Actinomycetota; class Actinomycetes; order Actinomycetales; family Microbacteriaceae; genus Microbacterium. The sequence goes on from NZ_JAFKIP010000003.1 coordinate 273,317, forward strand.
GGCCGCCGCCGCGGCCTCGGAGACGACGATGTTCACGGGCGTGCCCGTGAGGGTGAGCAGAGAGCCGGCGCTCGCGGCGAAGGCGAGCGGGATGAGCAGCTTCGACGGGACGAGCCCCGCCCGCACCGCGACCACCACGACGACCGGGAGCAGAGCCGCGACGGCCCCGTTGATCGAGATGAACGCCGACAGCACCGCCACCATCGCGCCGATCACGACCGTGAGGCGCACGCGCCCGGTGCCCGCCCTCGTCACGACCTGCTGACCCAGCCAGGCGGTGACTCCCGTGGCATCCAGCGCCTCGCTCACGACGAAGAGGCTCGCGATGAAGAGGACGGTCGGGTCGCCGAACCCCGACAGCGCCTCGCCGAGCGTGAGGACGCCCGTCGCCCAGAGAGCGAGAGCGACCCCGACCGAGACGACGGCGAGCGGAACCCGGCCGCTGACGAACGCGACGATCGCGACGCCGAGGATGAGGAAGGTCCAGGCCGCGGCATCCATGGCATGAGCCTAGACCGCGCGATCATCCGGCCGTGGACAGAGCCCCCGCCCGCGACAGCGCGAACGCATCGAGCAGTCGCTCCGTATCGGCGAGCTGCTCGAGCCACGTGAGCCGCACGATGTCGACACGGTCGTCCGCATCCTGCAGCTCGCCGAGGTAGGCCGCGAGCGGAGCGAACCCGCCCGCACGCTCGTGCAGATCGAGCATCCGGATGGCGAGCTTCGTCTGAACGCCGTAGATCGGCAGCTGCGGACCGCGGGGGGCCGTCAGCCCGATGAAGTACAGCTTCTCGAGGCCCTTCGGTACGATCCCGCCACCGTATCTCAGCGGCACGGCCGCCCGTCGCTCAAGGAGCGTCTCGTCGAGGAACGGCAGCGACACGTGGAACCCCGTCGCCCACAGGATCGTGTCGTACTCGCCGCTCGTGCCGTCGGAGAAATGGACCGTCGTCCCGTCGATCCGGTCGATCGCGGGGCGGATGTGCACCCGTCCGTGCTGCACCCAGTAGAGCAGCAGGTCGTTGACGACCGCCTTGCCCTCCGCGAGGGTCGCGGCCTTCGGCGCCGGCATCCCGGCATAGTCCTTCGCCTCGCCGATCGACACCTTCGCGAGCATGCGCGCGAGGAAGTCCTGCTCCTCCGGAGAGAATCCGGCCAGCCAGGCGATCTCCTGCCGCGGCACCCCGAAGTACGACTTGGGCTGGAAGAACATCCCCTCACGCATCACGATGTCGACCTCGAACCGATGCTGTGCGGCATCGACGGCAAGATCGCACCCCGAGTTGCCGGCGCCGACGACGAGGACCCTGCGCCCCGCGATGTCGGACGGGTTCCGGTATGAGCCCGAGTGCACCTGCGTGCCGGTGAAATCCGCGCCGATCGCGGGAACCTTCTGATCCCACAGGTGCCCGTTGGCGACGAACACCCCGTCATAGTCCCGCCGCTCCCCCGTTGACAGCGTCACCGTCCACCCGGCGGAGCCGAGGGGACCGGCGGACGGGCGCGGCGACACCGCGACGACCTCCACGCCGAACCGGACCTTCTCATACAGGCCGTGCTCACGGGCGTAGGACCCGAGGTAGTCGCGGACCTGGTCGCGGCGCGGGAAGTAGGGGTAGTCCGTCGGCATCGGGAAGCCCTCGAAGCCGGTCATGTCGCGCGACGTGATGAGGTGCAGCGCGTCGTAGTCGGTGTTCCAGTGCCCGCCGACGCGGTCGCTCTTCTCGAAGCAGTCGACGTCGTAGCCGGCCTGGGTGAGTTGGACGAGCGCGGACATACCGGCGGCGCCGGCACCGATCACGCAGTAGACGGTCATGGGGTGGTTCCTTCCTGGGGGATGGGCAGCGGCGTCGAGCCGAGAAGACGATGGGATGCCGAGGCGAGCGCCCGGTGCCGCGCGTGGACCGGCCGCAGGTATCCGCGGGCGGTCGGCGCGATGCCGGCATCCGCGAGGGTGCGCAGGTGCAGGGCGTGCTCGAGGGCGATGCGATTGCAGTCGAGGATCGGCACGTCGGCGGCGGTCGAGACCGCCGTGTAGCCGTGGGCGGCGAAGATCGGGGCGAGGTAGCCGCAGCCGACGACGATCGCGTCGGCGCCGTCGTCGACGGCACGCCGGGCCGTCGCGTCGAACCGGCTGATGAGGTCGGTGGGGTCCTCGATCGCCCGCAGCACGTCGAGGTGGGTCGATTCGGGGGCGTACGCCCGCACCGGCCGGTCCATGAGGAAGCCGGCCGACCCGAGGGCGTCGATCTCGTCGGCGAACACCGGGACGAGGCTCTCCGCCACCGTGACCACGACGGCGCGGCGCGCGAGCGACCCGACGGCCCGGACGTTCGCGTCGGCGAGCCCCGTCGCCGGGATCCCGACGGCGGCGCGCACCGCCGAGGTCGGCGCGCCCCAGCAGCCGATGACGAGCGCATCCGCCGCGTCCCCGGCATCCACCTCGACGGCGCGTGCGAGGACTGCGGCATCGCTCAGCAGCCGGTTGGGCGCCGTCCGGATGCCGCCCGCGTCGATTCCGGCGTGGACGACCCGCGTCGCGACCCGCCCCTCTGCCAGCGCGTCGACCCGATCCGCGAGGAACTCCCACAGCGGGGCGAGCTCGGGTGCACCCGCCGTCGCCTCCAGCCAGACGAGCGTCTTCACGCGTACCCCCTGTTCAGTCGGCGTTCGACCCACACCGACAGCCAGGTGGTCGGTACGGCGATCGCGGCGTAGATGAGGCCGGTGACGGCGTAGACGAGGAGGTACTGGAACGTGATCGTGCTGACCTGGTACGCCTGGCTCATCAGTTCGTTCACCGAGATCGAGTAGGCGAGCGAGGTCCCCTGAAAGGACATGATCGCGAGCCCCATGAGCGCAGGGATCGACGCCCGCAGCCCCTGCGGCAGCACGACGCGCACGAATGTCGTCGTGCGCGTGAGGCCGAGCGCGGCCGCCGCCTCCCGCTGACCGGACGCGACGGACTGGATGCCGGCGCGGATCATCTCGGAGGAGTACGCCGCAGCCGTGAAGGTGAGGCCCAGCACCGCCGCCCAGAAGTTCTCGAAGAGCACACCCAGCGCGGGCAGCCCGAAGTACACGATGTAGAGGACCACGAGAGCGGGGATGCCGCGACCGATCTCGACGAGGATGAGGCACGGCCAGCGCAGCCAGCCCCGCTGCGCCGACACGCCCAGCGCGAACAGCAGCCCGATGAGGTACCCGAAGACGACCGAGAGCGCGGTCAGCTGGAGGCTCACGACGAGGCCCTGCCCGAGACGTGGCAGGTATTCGGCGAGATCGATCACGCGATCGCCTCCTTCCGGAGCTTCGTGTCGAGCCGGCGCGCCGTGATGGCGATCGGCAGCGAGACGACGAGATAGACCGCGGCGGCGAGGACGAACGGGACGATGCCGGCGACGGCGGGGTTCTGCCGGGCGAACATCGTCGCCTGGAAGACCATGTCCGCGACACCGATCGTCGAGGCGATCGAGGAGTCCTTCAGGAGGGAGAGCAGAAAGGTCGCCATCGACGGCAGCGCCGTGCGGAACGCCTGCGGCACGAGCACGCGGGCGAAGGTCGTGACGGAGCCGAAGCCGAGCGCCGCGGCGGCCTCGGACTGCCCTCGCGGCACGGTCGCGAACGCACCGCGGTAGATCTCGGCGAGGTAGGCGCTGGAGATGAGGCCGAGGCCGACGATCGCCGCGGAGAGCGAATCGAATCTGATGGTCCCGACCTGCACGCCGAAGTAGATCAGGAAGAGCCAGACGATCGGCGGCACGCCGCGGATGATGTCCACGACGAAGCGCAGCAAGAGCCGGAACGGAGTGATCCGGGAGCGCAGCCCGAGCATGAGAGGGATGCCGAGGACGAGCCCGATGAGGTAGGCGAGCGCGGTGACCAGGAGCGTCATCGGCAGCCCCATGAGCACGAGCAGCATCGCGCCGCCGATGTCCACGCCAGTCATCTCACCGCTCCAGGACGGCGCTGAGGAACCGCCGGGTCCGTTCCTCGCGCGGGTCGGCCATCACCTCGCGCGGAACGCCCTCCTCGATGATGTGCCCGTCGGCCATCACCACGAGGTGGTCGCCGACGTCGCGAGCGAACTGCATCTCGTGAGTGACGACGATCATCGTCATGCCGGACTCGGCGAGCTCCCGCATGACGGCGAGCACCTCGACGCCCACCTCGGGATCCAGGGCGCTCGTCGGTTCGTCGAACAGCATGGCGCGCGGGTTGAGAGCGAGGGCCCGCACGATCGCGATGCGCTGCTGCTGGCCGCCGGAGCATCGCCCCGGGTGCTGGTGCGCCTTGTCCTTGAGCCCGACGCGCTCGAGCAAGGTGAGCGCCCGAGCCTCCGCCTCCTCGCGGGAACGGCCGAGGATCTTCTCCTGCGGGAAGGCGACGTTGCGCAGGACGCTCAGATGCGGGAAGAGATTGAACGACTGGAACACCATGCCCACCTGCCGGCGCAAGGCCAGGAGATCCCGATCGGTGACGCGGCGCCCGGCGTGGATCGTCTGCGTGCCGACCGTAATCGTCCCGGCATCCGGTGTCTCCAGCAGGTTGACGCACCGCAGCAGCGTGCTCTTGCCGGACCCGGACGGACCGATGAGGGCCGTCACGCTGCCTGGAGTGACGGTCATCGAGATGTCATCGAGGACGAGATGGTCGCCGAAGCTCTTCGACAGTTGTTCGATCGTCACGCCCGCGATGGCGAGCTCGTTCGCCTGGGTGATGAGGGGTCGTGCCACGAGTACTCCTCGGATTCGGGGCCGGGACGGCCGATGGGAGGGATGCCGCGGGCGGGGCGGCCGGTCGGCGCGGCGCCCCGCCCGGGCGATGCGTCAGCGGATGGACGTCGCCGCCTTGTCCGCGGGGACGATGAGCGAGTCGGGCAGACCGTAGCTCGCGTTGAGCTCGGCGAGCGTTCCGTCGGCGCGGAATCCGTCGATGAGCGCGCTGAAGGCATCGGCGAGCGCCGTGTTGTCCTTGTCGATCGGGAACGCGATCATGGGCTGCTCGGTCGTGATGGCGACACGGTCGTCCTCGGCGGCGGGCTTGACCACGAAGTCGGTGTCGGCGTAGGCCACCGTGGCGACCGCGTAGCCGTCGAGTGCCGCCTGGATGCGCCCGTTGATGAGGTCCTGCTTCATCTCCGCCGTGCCGGGGTAGGTCTTGAAGTTGCCGCCGAGGATGCGGGACATGTCGGCCTCCCACGAGAAGCCCGCCCCGGAGCCGACGGCACCGACGCTCTCGAGCCCGGACACCGTGTCGATGCCGTCCTTCGAGATGATGCCCATCGAGTCGAAGAACGTCGGGCTCGTGAAGCCGACCTGCTGCGCGCGGGCCTCGGTCACGTACCATCCGCCCGTGATGATGTCCGTGCGGTGCTGCTCGCTGATCATCGGGATGCCGTTGGCGTAGGTGATCGGGACGAACGCGAGCGCGAGGCACTCGGCTTCCGCGAGCTTGCGGACGACGTCGATCTCGAGCCCCGCAGCATCCGTGCCCTTGGTCTGGGTGTACGGGAGGTTCTCCGGGACTCCCACGGTGAGCGTGCCGGGGGTGAAGGTGGTCAGTCCTTCGTGAGCGGGAGTGCAGTCCGCCGAGACGGTCGAGGCGGGTGCGGCTGCGCCGGCGCAGCCGGACAGCAGCAGTGCGACGGACGCGGCGGACACGAGCGCGGTGAGCGCGCGGGCGCGGGTGGTGCGGGGCATGGCTTCCTGCTTTCTTGATGGTCGGGTACAGCGCGGGTCGGAGGGGTCAGACGGCCGTGAGTCCGCCGTCGATCGTCAGGACGGAGCCGGTGACGAACGCGGATGCGGGCGAGATCAGGTAGGTGACGAGCGGCGAGATCTCCTCAGGGCGGGCGCGGCGGGCGAGCGGCGCCGTCGACGAGGTCCCGCCGATGGGCTCGTCGTCGTTCATGGGCGTCGAGACACCGCCCGGGCAGATCGCGTTGACGCGGACGGCGGGCGCGTACTCGACGGCCGCGACGCGGGTGAGTGCGAGCAGCGCGGCCTTGGAGGCCGAGTAGGCGGCGTAGCCGGCCGAGCCGACGAGCGCCGCCGTCGACGAGATGTTGACGATCGAGCCCTCGCCGCCGGTCATGAGCGGCGCGAGGGCGCGGATGCCGAGGAAGGCGCCGAGAGCGTTCACCCGGTCGTGCAGCAGCCAGGTGGCGGCATCCGTCTCGGCGATCGTGCCGTAGCGGAGGATGCCGGCGTTGTTGACGAGCCCGACGAGATGCGCACCCGAGCGTTCGAGCGTCGTCGCCAGAGTGCCCCATCCGCCCTCGTCGGCGACGTCGAGCGAGTAGTAGCGGGCGTCGGCGCCGGATGAGCGCAGTGTCGAGGCGACCTCCTCACCCGCATCGTCCATGCGGTCGGTGAGGACGAGCGCATAGCCCGCGGCGGCGAGCGCGGCGGCGTGCGCGGCTCCTTGACCACGGGCGGCGCCGGTGATCACGACGGTGCTCATCGCATGACATCCGCTCCCGAGAGCACGATCGTCTCGCCGTCGAGGAAGGCGCCGTACTCGGGCTGGGAGACGAGCCAGACCCATGCGGCGATCTCCTCGGGGGTCGCCACGCGGCCGAGGGGGATCGACGCGGCGGCCGCCTCCATCCGGCCCGTCGCGGAGTTGCCGGGCGTGGCGACCCATCCGGGGGCGATGCCGTTGACGCGGATGCCGTCGGGCGCGAGCTCGAGCGCGAGCGACTTCGTCAGCATCACGACCGCGGCCTTCGAGGCGCCGTAGAGCAGCTGGCCGCGCGATACCGTGAAGGCGTCCACGGACGCGAAGTTGACGATCGAGGCGCCACGCCGCAGGCGAGGTCGGGCGGCCGCGATGACGTTCAGCACCCCCAGGACGTTGATGTCGAAGATCCGCCGGTACGTGTCGTCGTCGTAGGTGGCGAGAGTCGTCGGCGGGTAGACGCCGGCGATGTTGGCGACGACGTCGATGGCCCGTCCCGGTGCCAGCACCGCCTCGAGTGCGGCGGCGACGTCGTCACGAACGCGGACGTCGGCGACGATCGGGAGGAGGTCGCCCGCGTCGGCTGCCGGCGGCGCGGCATCCGACGCGACATCGAGGGCCACGACCGTGTACCCCCGGTCGAGGAACACCTCTACCGCGCTGCGCCCCATGCCGCTGGAGGCCCCGGTGATCAATGCCACCGGCTTGGTCGTCGTGTCCACGTGTGCCCTCTCGGTCGTCTCGTCGTCGTGCAGGACAAGTCGACCATCGAGGAAGACCAAGGACAATCCTCAAACCAGTATGCTGACTATAGGAAGTTCCTTGAGATGAGGACCATGTCGCACCCCACGATCCGCCAGCTGCAGTACTTCCTGACGGCGGCGCGATTGGGAACGTTCTCCGCCGCAGCCGCCGAGCACCACATCGCACAGCCGAGCCTTTCGGAGCAGATCTCGGTGCTGGAGACGAGCCTCGGGCTCAAGCTCTTCAGCCGCACGTCACGGCGCCTGCTCCTCACAGACGTGGGCAAACAGCTCGTGCCACTCGCCGAGAAGACGCTCGCCGATGCGGGCGAGATCGCCGACTTCGGCCGCCGCGTCCGGTCTCTCGAAGAGGGCACGGTCCTGTTCGGCACCTTCAACAGCGCCCACCTCTACCTGCTAACCGATCTGATCCGGGAGTTCCACGCGCGGTACCCCGCGGTCCGGGTGAAGGTGACCGGATTGAACTCGTCCGAGGTCGCCGAATCGGTGCGTGCCGGCGATCTGGAAGCCGGAATCGTCCAGCTGCCGATCGATGACCGTCAGCTGCAGTTGACGCCTGGAGTGTTCGTGGATCACGTCGTCTACGTGTCACGGAACCCCGAGCACACGCGCACGCCCATCGATATCACGACCCTCGCGACGCGTCCCCTGATCCTCTCGGAAGCGCGATGGTCACAGGACGACCCGTTGCGCGTCTCGCTGCTCGAGCGTGCTCAGGCGGCCGGCGTGCGGCTCGAGCCGATCATCGAGGTCGAGTTCCAGACGCACGCCCTGGAGCTCGCCGCCCAGGGCGTCGGGGACTCGCTGGTCTCGTACCACGTCGGGCGTTCGGTGATCGCGGAGCGCGGCCTCTACATGGCGCCGCTCGTCCCCTCCGTCGAGGAGCACTACGCGTTCGTCACGCGGCGCACGGGTTCCATCTCTCCTGCGACGGCGGCATTCATGACGCTCGCGCGTCAGATCCTGGCGCGACTCGGCGCGCCCGAGACCGGGTAGCGCTGGGCGGCGCGGATCGCGCGCGTGGCTCGCGCGTCAGCGGGCGAGGTCGCGCAGCAGGGCGGAGACGAGCGCGAGGTCGTCGGCGCTCCAGGCATCCAACCGCGCCCCGAGGCGGGCCTCGCGGTCGCTGCGCGCCACCGCGATGCGTTCGCGGGCGAGGTCGGTGACGGCCAGGACGCGGGCCCGCCGATCGGCGGGATCTGGCCGGCTCTCGACGAAGCCGAGCTCTTCGAGCTGGCGCAGCTGACGACTGACGGCCGACTTGTCGGTCTGGAACCGCTCGATGATCTCCCCTGCCGACGTCACCGTGCCGTCGGCGATCGCGACGAGCACGCGATACCCGAGCGGCTGCAGATCCGGGTGCACCGTCGCCGCCGCCTCACGCCAGTTCACGCGGATGCGCGCGAAGAGCGCCCCGAAGTCCTGCTCGAGACGGGCGATCGCGGCATCCCGATCGGAGGTCGCGCTCATGACCGCAAGTGTACGGGGAGAGCGGTGCGAGCCCGGATCGGGCCGCGCCGCGTCACATCTCCGACAGACAGCGGAACACCTTGCCCGCCGCGTCGAGCTCCTCGGGGGCGAGATGCGCGAGCACCTCTCTCAGGCGCGCGGCGTACTCGACCCGCACGTCCGCGAGCGCGGCCTGGGCTGCAGGGGTGGCCGTGAGCACCCGCTGCCGCGCATCGCGGTCGTCGGGGCGCGACACGATGAGGCCCCAGTCCTCGAGGGCGCGCACTTGACGGCTGATCACCGACTTGTCCATCTCGAACAGTTCGGCGAGCTGATGCGCGTTCGCCCGATCGCTCCGCGCGATGCACGCCAGCAGCTTGTACCCGGCAGGCTGGAGATCGGGGTGGACGCGGGCCGCGGACTCCTTCCACTGCGCCCGAGCACGACCGAAGATCATGCTCAGGCGCAGCTGGAACTCGCCCAGCGACGCGTCCAGGTCGTCGCTGTGCGCGACCTCGTCGACCCCGCCCAGCGCTGCCGTGGTCATCTCAGCGCCCGCGCTCCGCGTCGTCGTCGGTGAGGATGCCGACGCGCCCGGTGGAGACGGAGGCATCCGCGCCCTCGGCCTGCAGCCGGATCGCCTCGGTCGGGGTGGAGGCGCCGACCTCGGCCTCGGCCACCCCGATCGCCGACTCCTCGGCCTGCTCACGCAGGTGCTCGGCGGCGGTCTTGGTCGACAGCGGCTTGTTCTTCACGAACGCGATCGCGATGATCGCGAGCACGGCGAGCGGGATCGCGATGACGAAGACATCGGCGATGCCGTGCCCGTACGCCGATTCGACGAGTGCGCGGATGGAGTCGGGAAGCGCCGACACCTTGGGCACGTCACCCGAGCCGAGGGCCTTCAGGGCGTCGATCTCGGCCTGGCTCGACGGGGTGAAGCCGGTCAAGGCATCCGTCATGTAGTCGGTGACCTTGGTCGCGAGCATGGAGCCCATGACCGTCACGCCGATCGTGCCGGCGATCGTGCGGAAGAAGTTGACGTTCGAGGATGCCGCGCCCAGCTGCGTCGGCGGGGTGTCGTTCTGCACGATGAGCGTGAGATTCTGCATCACCATGCCGAGGCCCGCGCCGAGCACGAACATGTACACCGCGACGAGCGAGAACGCCGTGTCGTAGCGGAGCGTCGACATCAGGGTGACACCGATGAGGGTGAGCACCGAGCCGGTGAGCATCCAGCCCTTCCATTTGCCGAACCGACTCACGAGCTGGCCGATCACGATCGACGCGCCCATCTGCCCGACGATCATCGGGATCGTCATGAGGCCCGACTCGGTCGGCGTCGCGCCGCGCGCGAGCTGGAAGTACTGCGCGAGGAAGACGGAGGTCGCGAACATCGAGACGCCGATGGCGATGGATGCCAGGACCGAGAGCGTGAAGGTGCGGTTGCGGAAGAGCGACATCGGCACGATCGGCTCCGCGACGAAGAACTCGACGGTGACGAAGGCGATGATCGCGGCGATGGAGACGACGCCGAGCATCCAGCTCGTGCCCGAGTCCCAGGCGAACTGGCTGCCGCCCATCGACACCCAGATCAGGAGGGTCGATACGCCGACAGCGAGGAGGACGATGCCGAGGTAGTCGATCGACACCTTCGCGCGCTGCGGCTTGGGCAGGTGCAGAGTGAACTGCAGCAGCACGAGTGCGACGATCGCGAACGGCACGCCCACGAAGAAGTTGGCACGCCAGCCCCACCAGTCGGTGATGAGACCGCCGAGGAGCGGGCCGCCGATCGTGCCGAGGGCCATGATGCCGCCGACGACGCCCATGTACTTGCCGCGCTCGCGCGGCGAGATGATGAGCGCGACGGCGATCATCACGAGCGACATGAGGCCGCCGACGCCGATGCCCTGGATGACCCGGACGGCGATGAGCATGTTCGTGTCGGTCGAGAATCCGGCGATGACGGTGCCGACCGTGAACAGGATGAGCGAGAGCTGGATGAGGATCTTGCGGTCGACGAGGTCGGCGAGCTTGCCCCAGATCGGGGTCGAGACGGCGGTCGCCAGCAGGCTCGCGGTGATCACCCAGGTGTACTGCGACTGGGTGCCGCCGAGGTCGGCGATGATGACGGGCATGGACGTCGAGACGACGGTGCCCGAGAGCACCGCGACGAACATGCCGACGATGAGGCCGGAGATGGCCGTGAAGACTTCGCGCGGGGTGCGCTGCGGGGAATGATGCGTGTGGTGCGATGCGGTGACGGCGGTCAAGAGGGGTCGTGCTCCTTGCTGAAAGTTGATCGGCGTCAACCATATCTCATTAGTTGCGCTTTGTCGACTATCGATACCGGTCAACTATTACGCGGGCGCGAGCACGGGCGCCCGAACGCAGATCAGCCCCCGCTCGAAAGCAGGGGCTGATCTGGGAGAATGGCGGTGACGGTGGGATTTGAACCCACGGTAGGGGGTTACCCTACACAACTTTTCGAGAGTTGCACCTTCGGCCGCTCGGACACGTCACCGTCGACCATCTTACGACAGTCCGGCGGATGCCGCGAACCGGCGTGATCCCACCGATCCGACCGATCACCGGCTCACCCCACGGTGTCGGCGCCACGTCCTAGCGTGGGACCATGACCGATCGGATGACGCCGCAGCAGCGCCTCGTCGTCACGATCGCGGTGCTGGGATCGTTCGTCGCCTTCCTCGACGGCACCGTCGTGAACGTCGCGCTCCCCGCGATCGCGCGCGAGCTCGGCGGCGGACTGTCCACACAGCAGTGGGCGGTGGACGCCTACCTTGTGACCCTCGGCGCGCTCATCCTCGTCGCGGGCGCGGCGAGCGACGCCTACGGACGCCTGCTCGTCCTGCGGATCGGTCTCATCGGTTTCGGCGTCGCGTCGGTCGCCGTCGCCGCTGCACCGTCGATCGAGCTCCTCATCGCCGCTCGCGCCCTCCAGGGCGTCGCGGGCGCGTTCCTCGTGCCGAGTTCGCTCGCGCTCATCACGTCGACCATGGCCGAGCCGGTGCGCTCGCGAGCGATCGGGCTGTGGACCGCACTCACGACCGGCGCCATGATCGTGGGCCCGCTCCTCGGCGGCGTCATCGTCGACAACCTCTCCTGGCGCTGGGTCTTCCTCATCAACGTGCTGCCGATCGGCGTCGCCCTCGCCCTCCTTCCACGACTCGACACCCGCGACGAGCGGCGCCCGGACGCGCGCATCGACTGGATCGGCGCGGCCCTGTGCACAGCGGGGCTCGGGCTCGCCGTGCTCGCGCTGATCGAGCTCCCGACCGCGGCCGGCGGCCCCGCGACGCCGTGGCTGTGGGGATCGCTGGGCCTCGGCATCCTGCTCTTCGCGGGCTTCGTCCTGCGCCAGCGCACGGCGTCGCCCCCGCTCCTGCCGCTCGACCTGTTCCGCAGCGGCACCTTCTCCGCCGGCAATCTCGCGACGCTCTTCATCTACGCCGCGCTCTCGCTCAACGGGTTCGTCGTCTCCGTCTATCTCCAGCAGGGTGCGGGCCTCTCCGCGACGCTCGCGGGCCTCGCGAGCCTGCCCGCGACGATCCTCGTCATCGCACTGAGCTCACGCATCGGCATCCTGTCCGGCCGCCTCGGGCCGCGCCTGTTCATGACCGTCGGCCCGTTCGTCATGGCGGCGGGATGCCTCCTGCTGCTCCTCGTCGGCACCGACTTCGACTACTGGTGGCAGGTCCTCCCCGCGATGATCATCCTCGGCCTCGGCCTCGCGATCACGGTGTCGCCGCTGACGGCGGCGATCCTCGGATCCGCCGACCCGGCCCGCTCGGGGATCGCCTCGGCGGTCAACAACGCGGTCGCGCGCGTCGCGGGCCTCCTCGCGATCGCGTCGCTGTCGGCGATCATCGGCGGCGCGCTCGACCTCGCGGGGTTCCACCGGGTCGCACTCGTCACGGGGGCGCTCCTCGTCGCGGGATCGGTGATCTCGGCGATCGGGGTACGCAATCCGACGCGGCGGGCGCCACGCCCGCCGGACGGCAGTGGCACGGGGTCACGCGCACTGTCAGACTGAACGCATGAGCGTGATCGAGAACTCGAAACTGACCGTCGTCGGCGCTGGAGCAGTCGGCTCGTCCGTCGCCTACGCCGCCCTCATCCGCGAATCGGCGCGCCACGTCGCGCTCTACGACATCGCCGCCGCGCGCGTCGAGGCGGAGGTCCTCGACCTCGCCCACGGCTCGCAGTTCACCGGCTCCAGCGACATCATCGGCGGCGCCGACCTCGACGTCACCGCCGGTTCGCACGTCGTCGTGATCACCGCCGGCGCCGCACAGAAGCCCGGGCAGACGCGCATCGACCTCGCCGGCATCAACGCGAACATCCTCCGCTCACTCGTCCCCGACCTCCTCGAGCGCTCCCCCGACGCGATCTTCGTCGTCGTCACGAACCCCGCCGACGTCATGGCGGTCATCGCGCAGGAGGTCAGCGGCCTGCCGCGCGAGCGCGTCTTCAGTTCGGGCACGGTCCTCGACACCTCGCGCCTGCGCTGGAAGATCGCCCAGCGCGCGGGCGTCTCGATCTCGAGCGTGCACGCGTACATCGTCGGCGAGCACGGTGACACGGAGTTCCCGCTGTGGTCGCACGCCACGATCGGCACGGTGCCGATCCTGGAATGGCAGCCGCTCGACGGCCAGCCCCGCTTCACCGTCGAAGAGCTCGACCAGATCGCCGTCGATGTGCGGGATGCCGCCTACAAGGTCATCCAGGGCAAGGGCGCCACGAACTACGCGATCGGCCTCTCCGGCGCGCGCATCGTCGAGGCGATCCTCGGTGACGAGCACACCGTCATGCCCGTCGCGACCGTGCTCGAGGACTTCCACGGCGTCAGCGGCGTCGCGCTCTCGGTGCCCTCGGTCCTGTCCGCGGTGGGAGCCCAGCCCATTCGCGAGACCACGTTCTCGCCCTCCGAGCTCGAACTGTTCCACCACTCCGCCGACGCGCTGCGCGAGGTCGCCGACTCGCTGCGCTGACCCCCTTCTGCCCTCGCGGGAAAAGGGACGCCATGTCGGAAGCCGCGGCTAGCGTGGAGCCATGGCATCCAAACGCGCAGCGACGACGCTCGCCTACCGCTGCACCGAATGCGGTTGGACGAGCGTCAAGTGGGTCGGCCGGTGCGGCGAATGCCAGCAGTGGGGCACCGTCGTCGAAGCGGCGACACCGACCGGCATCGCCGCGGCATCCGTGGCCGCGCTCGCACCGACCCGCTCGGCACGCCCCATCACCGAGATCGACACGCGCGAGACGCCGCGCCGCACGACCGGCGTCGGCGAGTTCGATCGCGTGCTCGGCGGGGGCATCGTCCCCGGCGCCGCGATCCTGCTCTCGGGCGAGCCGGGCGTCGGCAAGTCGACGCTGCTGCTCGAGGTCGCCGCGCGCACGGCCGCGGCCGGCCGACGGGTGCTGTACGTGAGCGCGGAGGAGTCGCTCGGCCAGGTGCGCCTGCGGGCCGAGCGGACGGGCGCGCTGCACGACGAGCTCTATCTCGCGAGCGAGACCGACCTCGCGACCGTGCTCGGCCACGTCGACGAGACCGCCCCTGAGCTCCTCGTCGTCGACTCGGTGCAGACGGTCGCGTCCAGCCTCGTGGACGGATCGGCCGGCCACCCGAGCCAGGTGCGCGAAGTGGCATCCACCCTCATCCGCGTCGCGAAGGAGCGGAACCTCCCCGTCATCCTCGTCGGCCACGTCACGAAGGACGGCCAGGTCGCGGGTCCCCGCATCCTCGAGCACCTCGTCGACGTCGTCTGCCACTTCGAGGGCGACAGACAGACGTCGCTGCGGTTCGTGCGGGCCCTGAAGAACCGGTTCGGCGCGACCGACGAGGTCGGCTGCTTCGAGCAGACGCAGCACGGCATCGCCGAGGTGCCCGACCCGAGCGCGCTGTTCCTCGGCCACGGTTCGCGCGAACCGGGCACGTGCGTCACCGTCGCGCTCGAGGGGCGGCGCGCCCTGCCTGTCGAAGTGCAGGCGCTGACCCTGCCGGGGTCGGGACCGAACCCGCGTCGTGTCGTGAGCGGCGTGGACGGCGCGCGCGTCGCGATGATCCTCGCCGTGCTCGAGAAGCGTGCGAACATCCGCGTGTCCGATCAGGACGTGTACGTCTCGACCGTCGGCGGCGTCCGCCTCGTCGAGCCGGCCGCCGATCTCGCGATCGCCCTCGCCGTCGCGAGCGCGGTCTCGAACCGACCGAACCCCGCGAAGCTCGTCGCGATCGGCGAGCTGAGCCTCGCCGGCGAGGTGCGCGCCGTGACGCAGCACGACCAGAGGCGCGCCGAGGCGGCGCGCCTCGGCTACCGGTCGGTCGTCGACACGGCATCCACCGACCTGCGCGGCGCGCTGCGCGACCTCGCCCGCCTGCATCCGATCCCGCGCGGCGACGAGCCCTCGTTCTGAGGCGGGCAGCGCCGCCGGGTCAGGCGTCGAGCGCCGCGATGAGGTCCGCCGGGGATGCCTGCATCGGATGCGGCCCCGCGATGTCGAAGAACACCGTGGTGATCTCGGCCTCGTGGACGCCCAGGAACGCTCGCAGCCACCCGGGCGACTGCAGGCCGACCGCCGGCGGGAGAGCGGCGGGCTTGTGGGTCGCGTCGCTGAACAGCAGCAGCGCGACATCACCCGTGTTCGGGTCGCGATAGGTCCAGACCTCGCCGCCGTCGCGGGGGTCGTCGCGCTGACCGGGGCGCAGGAGCGGCACGACCGTCGGCCCGTGCCGCAGCGCGAAGGCGAGCGCGGCCATGTCCTGCGTCTGCAGGGCGTCGGCCAGCTGCGTGTTGCGGAACTCCAGGGGCGGTTTCGCGCGCTTCTTGCCGGCCATGGCATCCAGCCTAGAAGCAAAAGAGAGGGCCCTCTCGATCGCCACATTGGGGACTGGGAGGATCGAGAGGGCCACGCTCACTCAGCAGACGTCCATGAGATCGAGCCGTTGGGGAGCGGCATCGGGTACCACTGCTGGGGACAGCGGGGAATCCGCCGAGGAGCTACATCCAGCGTACGCACCCGCATTCAGACTGTCGCCCGCTCGCGGGTCACGGCGGATGAGAATGCTCTCAGAATGTCGTGTGCGGGCGCCGACGCGGCATCACTGGAGCTCGAACATCTTGGTGTCCGCGCCGACGATCCCGCCGATCGACACCTGCAGGTGGTAATACCCGGCGGCGGCGGAGGGGCGCGACGTCGAATCGCAGGTGTCCACCGAGGAGCGCGTCCGATCCCATACGAGCGGCGTGACGCTGCCGACGGTCTGCCCCGCGGCGAGCTGCACCACCTGGTCGCTCGACTCGCTCTGGCAGTCGGTCGACCGCCACCACGTGTCCGTCCCGCTCGTGATGACGAACGCCTGCGTCGCCGTCCCGACATTGATCAGGCACGGCGTGCTCGAGGTGTTGGACAGCGAGATCGAGAGCTGGGGCTGCTCCCCCGCGCCGTACGAATCCTTGTCGGTGACGGCCAGCACCGAGATGTCCGACGTCGTGCAGGCGGGGATCGCGGGGTCGGTGCCGGATGCCGAGGGTGCCGGGTCGGCCGCGGGCGCGGTCGTCGCCTCACCCGCGGGCGTCGTCGCCGAGGGGGTCGGCGAGATGCTGGCCGTGGTCCCCGTCGGCGCGGGGGTCGCGCCCGTCCCGCCGGCGGCGCCCTTCCAGGGCTGCCAGATCGCGAGGACGACGGCGATGACGATCGCGAGGACGATCAGCACCGCGACGAGGCGTCGTCGCCGATACACGGCGGCGGACGGGCGACGGCGCACGGCCTCGGTCGGTCGACGGGTGCTCACCCGTCCAGGCTATGCGGCCCGCGCCGTCAGAGCTGCTTGAGCATGCGGGTGTTGCCGAGCGTGTTCGGTTTGACATGCGCCAGGTCGAGGAACTCCGCGACACCCTCGTCGGGTGAGCGCAGCAGTTGGGAGTACACGTCGGGGTCGACGACCTGCTCGCCGATCGGCGCGAAGCCGCGTCGAGAGAAGAAGTCGACTTCGAACGTCAGACAGAACAGCCGCGACAGGCCGAGCGCGCGCGCCTTCTCCTCGAGGTGCGCGACGACCGCGCCGCCCACGCCGTGATGGAGCCAGCCGTCGGCGACGATGAGCGTGCGGATCTCACCGAGGTCCTCCCACATGACGTGCAGCGCGCCGCAGCCGATGAGCTCGCCGTCCGACTCCGCGACGACGAACTCCTGCACGGCCTCGTAGACGGTGACGACGTCCTTGCCGAGGAGGATCCGTCGCTGCACCCACGGATCGAGAAGGCCCAGGATGCCGCGCACGTCGGAGGTGCGCGCGGCGCGGACGGTGAAGGCGGTCACGCACCCACTGTATTGCCGTTGCGCCGTCCCCACCCTCGCGACCCCTACGCTGGAGCCTGAGCCGGCGACGTCCGCGCACCCGCCACGGACGCGTCGCAGCTCTCGCCGAGGGGAGGCGCCGTGAGCGTGCTGCGCGACTACGCGGCATCCGTGTCGCAGCCGACCCTCGCGTTCGCGGGTTCCGGCGAGCAGCGCTACGACGAGGTCGTCGACGAGGGCGGCGCGCTGCGGTCGGGATGGAAGGCGCTCGCCGAGCACGCCCTCGCCCTCACCGCCGACGATCTGCTCCGCGTCGACGGCGAGATCACGCGCTTCCTCGCCGACGACGGCGTCTCGTACGTCCGCGCCGATCCGGACACGGACGGCGGGGCGCAGCCCTGGCAGCTCGATCCGATGCCGCTCGTCCTCGACGCGCCGTCGTGGGCGCCGCTGGAGATCGGACTCGCCCAGCGCGCAGAACTGCTGAACGCGATCCTGGTGGACGTCTACGGCGAGCAGCGCCTCCTGCGCGAGCGCATCGTGCCGTCGGCGGTGATCTTCGGGCACAGCGGATTCCTCCGCCCCCTCGCCCGCACGAGCGCGATCGACCGGCATCCGCTGCTCCTCTCCGCCGTCGACCTCGGCCGCGACGGGCACGGCGAATGGCGCGTGCTGGCCGACCGCGTGCAGGCGCCCTCCGGGCTCGGATTCGCCGCCGAGAACCGGCGCGTGATCTCACAGGTGCTCCCCGATCTCTTCCAGGAGAGCACCCTCCACCACATCGACCCGTACTTCGCGGCGCTGCGCGCGGCGCTGCTGACCTCGGTCGCCGACACCGTCGACGACCCGCGCGTCGTCGTCCTCTCCCCCGGCACGCTGAGCGAGACGGCGTTCGATCAGGCGTTCCTCGCGAACGCGCTCGGCTTCCCGCTGGTCCAGGGCAGCGACCTCGTCGTGCGCGACGGGTACGTGTGGATGAAGCCCGCGCGCTGGCCCGACAAGCGGCCCACCGATCGGATCGACGTCATCATCCGGCGGGTGGATGCCGCCTGGTGCGATCCGCTCGAGCTGCGCGGCGACTCGCGCCTCGGCGTCGCGGGGCTCACCGAGGCGGTCCGCCGCGGCACCGTGCGCCTCGTCAACGGGCTCGGTGCGGGCGTTCTCGAGAACCCCGCGCTCATGCCCTACCTCGCCGACGCGTGCGAGCTGCTGCTCGGCGAACAGCTGCGACTGCCGTCCGCGCCGACGTGGTGGTGCGGCGACGCGGCATCCCGCGCCCTGGTCCTGGACCGTCTGGCGGCGGGCGATCCGACACTCCTCGTCCGCGCGATCGACGAACCCCGCCGGTCCGTCACCGCGACGCCGATCGACGAACTCGCCGCGCGCATCGCCGCGGCACCGCACCGCTATGTCGGCCAGGATCAGCTGCCCCTCTCGCAGACGCCGGTGTGGGATGCCTCGGGCGCTCAGCCGCGCGCGGCATCGCAGCCGCTTACGCTGCGCGCCTTCACGCTCCGCTACGGTTCCGCCTACCGTCCGCTCGTCGGCGGGCTCGCGAGCGTGCGCGCGCACCCCGACGCGCCGCCGCGCGCGAAGGACGTGTGGGTGCTCAAGAGCGCCGAGACGGACCCCGACCAGAATCTCACCGAGATCGCCCCGCTGCCGACGGCGCGTTCGACCCCCCCGCTCGCGCCCCGAGCCCACGCCGACCTGTTCTGGACCGGCCGGTACGCCGAACGCACGGAAGACCTGCTGCGGCTGCTGCTCGCGGCGCAGGCCGAGCTCGACCAGCCGGGCGCGTACGCGGCGGGCGTCATCGCCGAGAGTCCGCGCGTGCTGCTGGACGCCCTCGCGCGCCTCGCCGGCATGCGATCGCTCGAGCCCGAGGCGGAGTTCCGCTCGCTCCTTCTCGACGCCGCGCGTCCGGGGTCGGCGGCGCACGGCGTCGCCCGGCTGCGGGAGGCGATGGAGGGCGTCCGCGATCAGCTGTCGGGTGACACGTGGCGCGTGTTCGCGAACATCGATCGGGCGACGCGGGCGCTGCGCAGCTCCGCCCACCCGCACCGGACGGCCGAATCGGGCGGGCGCATGCTCGCCGCGATGCTGTCGCTCTACGGCGTGACGGCGAACATGATCCGCGACACCGGGTGGCACATGATCGAGGCGGGCCGCTACCTCGAGCGGGGCCTGCAGCTGTGCGAACTTCTCACGGCGGGTTTCGCGGAGCGGCGCGAGGGGCGTGCGGCGCGGAACGTCCTGGAGGCGGTGCTGATCGCCTCCGAGAGCGTCGTCACGTACCGCCGGCGCTATCGCGGATCGGTGCGCGCGGCGGACGTCCTCGATCTCCTCCTGCTCGATCGCAGCAACCCGCGCTCCCTGCGCTTCGCGCTCGACGAGCTGCGCACGCACCTGGCCGCGATGCCGGCTTCGACGGGCTCGACGCGCGCGGAGCGCCTCCTCGACCACCTCGAGACCGAGCTCGCGGCCGCCGATGTGTCCTCGCTCGGCGCCGCGACCCAGGGCCGCCGGGACGTGCTCGTCGACTTCCTCGCGCAGGTGACGGAGCAGCTCGAGCGCCTCTCCGACGCGGTGCGCCATCTGCACTTCGAGAGCGGGCCGCCCGCCGTGCCCCTCTCGGAGCTGTCGCTCATCGAAGTGATGGAGAGCCGCGCATGAGGGCCTACCGGGTGTGGCATCGCACGGCGTACACGTACAGCAAGCCCGTCCAGGACAGCGTCGGGCAGTTCCACCTCGTGCCGCGGCCCCTGCCCTGGCAGCGCGTCGAGGCATCCGATGTCATCGTGTCGCCCGAGCCGGGCGACCTCTCGGCCGACCGCGACTACTTCGGCAACTCGTCGACCTACTTCCACGTCACCGATCCGCACGCCGAGCTCACGATCACCTCGTCGAGCGAGGTGGTGGTGGATGACCCCGTCTACGATCAGGCCGCTCTCGCACAGCCGTGGGAGCACGCGCGTCCGCTGCTGCACCCGGAGGTGCCGGGTGCCTGGCGCGCGACGGAGTACGCGCTCGAGTCGACGCGCGCGCGACACGTGCCGGAGGCGACGGCGTACGGCGCGGAGTCGCTCACGCCGGGCCGGCCCCTCGGTGAGGCCGCGACCGACCTCATGCAACGGATCTTCCGCGACTTCACCTACGACAAGACCGCGACGACGGTGACATCGACGGTGGCCGACGCGATGCGGAAGCGCGCGGGCGTCTGCCAGGACTTCGCGCATGTCGCCCTCGCGTGCCTCCGCGGCAACGGCGTCGCGGCACGGTACGTTTCCGGGTATCTCGCGACCGAGCCGGCACCGGGCAAGGAGCGCGTCTTCGGGGCGGATGCCTCGCACGCCTGGCTGGCGGTGTGGCTGCCGCGCGTGGGAGACGCGGGAGACGTGGATGCCGCCGGCGACGCCGCGGATGAGGGCCAGTGGCTCGCGATCGACCCGACGAACAACCAGTGGGCGAACGACCGCTACGTCACGGTCGCGTGGGGACGCGACTACGGCGACGTCTCCCCTGTGAAGGGCATCATCTTCACGAAGGCGAAGCGCTCGACCCTACGCGTGCAGGTCGACGTCGCGCCGCGGGGCGAGCACGCGTGAGCTGGTCGCTGCGCGCGAGCACGGCGGCGGATGCCGAGTGGATCGCCGAACTGCGAGCCGAGGTGATGCGGCCGGACCTCGAACGCCTGGGAGTCTTCGATCCTGTGCGGGTGCGGCAGCGATTCCTCGACGCGTTCGACGCTCGCGTCACATGGATCATCGTCATCGACGGGGCCGACGCAGGGAGCATTGCGGCCCGACCGGCCGCCGATGGTGTCTGGATCGAGCACTTCTATCTCGCCCCGGCCACTCAGGGTCGAGGCATCGGCGGCGCCGTGCTGGGACGGGTGCTGGGCGAGCAGTCCGGAACCGTGCGGATCAACGTTCTGCAGGGCAGCCCCGCTCGACGCCTGTACGAGCGGCAGGGCTTCGTCCTCGACTCCGAGGACGACGTCGACGCCTACCTCGTGCGTCGCGCGAGCGTTCCGAAAGCAGGCTGAAACCGCCGCCCGAGTGCCCGAAGGACCCTGACCGCACCGTTCAGCCTGCTTTCGGGACGCGGAGAGGGGGCGGATGCCGCAGCATCCGCCCCCTCTCCGTCAGACCGGTATCAGCCGCCCGCGACGATGTCGGGCGTGGCCTCGATCTCGCCGGCCGCTCCCACGCCGACGGCGACGCGCTCACCGCGCGGGCCGTGCTCGAAGAGGAACTTGCCGCCCTCGGCATCCACCTTGACGTGGTCGCCGGGGTTGAGCTCGCCGTGCAGGATCCGCTCGGACAGCTGGTCCTCGACCTCGCGCTGCATCGCACGGCGGAGGGGCCGGGCACCGAGCGTCGGGTCGAACCCGATCTCGATCAGGCGGTCCTTCGCGGCGTCCGTCAGCTCGACCGTCATGTCGCGGTCCAGCAGACGCTCGCTCAGACGCTTCGTGAACAGGCCCACGATCTGACGGAGCTCGTCCTTGTTCAGCTGCGGGAAGACGATGACGTCGTCGACGCGGTTGAGGAACTCGGGCTTGAAGTGGCGCTTGAGCTCCTCGTCGACCTTGCCCTTCATCCGCTCGTACGTCGTCTGCGCGTTGCCCTCGACCTGGAACCCGACCGGGCCGCCGGCGATGGCCTGCGAACCGAGGTTGGTCGTCATGATGATGACGGTGTTCTTGAAGTCGATGACGCGGCCCTGACCGTCGGTCAGGCGACCCTCTTCGAGGATCTGCAGCAGCGAGTTGAAGATGTCGGGGTGGGCCTTCTCGATCTCGTCGAAGAGCACCACCGAGAACGGCTTGCGGCGCACCTTCTCGGTGAGCTGGCCGCCCTCTTCGAAGCCGACGAACCCGGGAGGGGCGCCGAACAGCCGCGAAACGGTGTGCTTCTCGCCGAACTCCGACATGTCGAGGGAGATCAGCGCGCCCTCGTCGTCGAAGAGGAACTCGGCGAGCGCCTTGGCGAGCTCGGTCTTGCCGACGCCCGTGGGGCCCGCGAAGATGAACGAGCCCGAGGGCCGCTTCGGGTCCTTGAGCCCGGCGCGCTGACGGCGGATCGTGCGGGAGAGAGCCGCGATGGCCTCCTCCTGCCCGATGACGCGCTGGTGCAGCGCCTTCTCCATGAAGACGAGACGGCTGGTCTCCTCCTCGGTGAGCTTGAAGACGGGGATGCCGGTCGCCTGCGCGAGCACCTCGGCGATCAGGCCCTCGTCGACGACCGCGTGGGTCGCGACGTCGCCGCTTCGCCATTGCTTCTCCAGGCGCAGGCGCTCGGCGAGGAGGGACTTCTCCTCGTCGCGCAGGCTCGCGGCCTTCTCGAAGTCCTGCTCCTCGGAGGCGAGCTCCTTGTCCTCGCGGACCTTGGCGATCTTCTCGTCGAACTCCCGCAGCTCGGGCGGGCTCGAGAGGATCGACAGGCGCAGGCGCGCGCCGGCCTCGTCGATCAGGTCGATGGCCTTGTCGGGCAGGAACCGGTCGCTGATGTAGCGGTCGGCGAGGTTCGCGGCGGCGACGATCGCGCCATCGGTGATCTGCACCTTGTGGTGCGCCTCGTAGCGGTCGCGCAGGCCCTTCAGGATGTTGATCGCGTGGGGCAGCGACGGCTCGGCGACCTGGATCGGCTGGAATCGGCGCTCCAGCGCGGCATCCTTCTCGAAGTGCTTGCGGTACTCATCGAGGGTCGTCGCGCCGATCGTCTGCAGCTCGCCGCGGGCGAGGAGCGGCTTCAAGATGGATGCCGCGTCGATCGCGCCCTCGGCGGCGCCCGCACCCACGAGGGTGTGGATCTCGTCGATGAAGACGATGATGTCACCGCGCGTGCGGATCTCCTTCGTGACCTTCTTCAGGCGCTCCTCGAAGTCACCGCGGTAGCGGGAGCCGGCGATGAGCGAGCCGAGGTCGAGCGAGTAGACCTGCTTGTCCTTCAGCGTCTCGGGGACGTCGTTCTTGACGATCGCCTGCGCGAGGCCCTCGACGACGGCGGTCTTGCCGACGCCCGGCTCACCGATGAGAACGGGGTTGTTCTTCGAACGGCGCGACAGGATCTGCATGACGCGCTCGATCTCCTTCTCGCGTCCGATCACGGGGTCGAGCTTGTTGTCGCGCGCGGCCTGCGTGAGGTTGCGGCCGAACTGGTCGAGCACTGCAGAGCCCCCCTGGGCGGACTGCTGGTTCTGCTCACCGGCACCGGCCGCGACGCCCGCGGGCTCCTTGCCCTGGTAGCCCGAGAGCAGCTGGATGACCTGCTGACGCACCTTGTTGAGGTCGGCGCCGAGCTTGACGAGCACCTGAGCGGCGACGCCCTCGCCCTCGCGGATGAGGCCGAGGAGGATGTGCTCGGTGCCGATGTAGTTGTGGCCGAGCTGCAGCGCTTCGCGCAGCGACAGCTCGAGCACCTTCTTGGCGCGCGGCGTGAAGGGGATGTGGCCGGTCGGCTGCTGCTGGCCCTGGCCGATGATGTCCTGGACCTGCTCGCGCACGGCGTCGAGAGAGATCCCGAGGCTCTCCAGCGCCTTGGCCGCGACACCCTCGCCCTCGTGGATCAGGCCCAGCAGGATGTGCTCGGTCCCGATGTAGTTGTGGTTGAGCATCTTCGCCTCTTCTTGGGCGAGGACGACGACGCGACGGGCGCGGTCGGTGAATCTCTCGAACATGTCAGCTCCTCCGGATGCCGAGACTTCTGGCATCTACGTAGAGGCTAACGAGCGATGGATGCCGGTATGCCCGTGTTCGCCGTCGGCGTGATGCCCTGCTCACGCCGACGCGAGCCGCACTTCGCCCTGATGCAGATGCAGCGCGCGGTAGCGGCGCGGGGACACCCCGAACTGCTGCGTGAAGGTCCGGCTGAACACCGCGGCATCCCGCATGCCCCACCGTGAGGCGATCTCGCCGATCGGCACCCGCACCTGCTGGGGATCGAGGAGCTCGGTGCGGATGTGCTCCAGTCGGCGCTGCCGGACCACGGCCGACACGGTTGCGCCGTGTGCGGCGAACACGCGTCGCACATAGCGCGTGGACAGGAAGTGGGCTCCGGCGATCGCATCCGCCGAGACCTCGTCTTCGGTGAGGTGCTCCTCGATCCACAGCAGGAACGTGTGGAACAGCGACATGACCGTCGCCGATCCCGGGCGGCGCGCGTCCGCGACGACGGCATGGGCCGCGGCGACGAGCGCGTCGGCGATGTGCGCCCCCGCCGCGAGACTCGGCCGGAATCCGGGGGTGGCGAGACTCGCGAGCGCGGCACGCAGGAAAGGGGCGGACGGAACGTCGGAGAGGTCGGTGGCGACCACGTCGGTGAACATGCTGTACCGAAGGGCGATCGACGAGGTGGGGATGCGGACGACGAGGTACTCGTGATACCCCGGCGACGTGATGCGGTAGCGCTGAGCGCTCGTGTAGAGCACGAAGTCACCCGCCTCGAGGTCCACCGCGCGACCTTCCTGGGACACCCGCAGGGAGCCGGCCACGAGATAGCCCAGCACGACGCCCCGCCACTGACGCGCGGTGGGCAAGGGCTCGACGTCGACGCCCTGCGAGGTGATCATGGCGATCTCCAGCATGCCGAGCTGCTGACGGGGGCCCATCTGCGGCTCGCTCCCGTCGAGGGTCGAGACGATGATCGCGTCGCTGGTGTCGACGGCGCGGTCGAAGCTCTCGCCGCCGGACTGGAGCCAGCCGAACAGCAGCCGCTCGGAACGGGCGACGCCCCCTGCATCCGCCGTGCTCACCGCAGCCTCCTTCAGCGCCGCGCGGCCCTTCCACGCGCTCGCGCGAGTCTCGCGAAGGCTACCGCGATCAGGAGCGCCGCACCATTGAACACCTGGCCGACCCACGCGGGCGCGCCCACGAGCGTGAGGCCGCTGACGAGCACCGCGACGAAGAGCAACCCGATGATCGTCCCGGGGACGGAGGGCCGTCCCACGTGGATGACGATCGTGCCGAGGAGCACCGCCGTCAGCGCGGGAAAGAGCATCGTCATGCCGCTGTCGGACGTCGCCGCGCCCTGCCGCGCCAGCAGCAGCACGCCGGCCAGTGCGGCGACCGTTCCGGAGGCGACGAACGAGAGGAACTGGATTCGACGCACGTCGACGCCGAGAAGCTGGGTCGCACGCGGGTTCGCGCCGACCGCGTACAGCCGGCGGCCGAAGATCGTGCGGGACATGAGCCACCAGGCCACGAGGGCGATGAGCGCGGCGACCAGTGCGATCGTCGGCACGCCCCACACCTGCCCCGAGCCGACCGCCGTGAGCTCGCGGGGGATGCCGCTCGTGATCTGGAGGCCGCCCGTGTACGCGAAGATCGCTCCGCCGAGGAGGGTGGCCGCCCCGAGCGTCGAGATGAACGGGTTCACCTCCAGGTACGCGACCATCCACCCGAGGCCGGCCCCGACTCCGACGCCGAAGACGAGGGCGAGGAGGATCCCGACCCACAGCGGCAGCCCGTAAGTGGCGGTGCAGGCGGCGGTGACGAGACAGCTCGCGGAGGCGACCGCTCCGACCGAGAAGTCGAAGTAGCCGGCGGCGAGGGGGAACAGCAGCGCGATCGCCACCACGAGCCCGACGCCCTGGTTCGCGACGAGGGTCTGCACGTTCAGGACGCTGCGGAACGCGGGGCCGGAGGTGGGCAGCGCCGAGAACAGCACGACCATCGCGATGACGAGGATCAGCAGGCCGAATCGTTCGACGACGGCCCCGAGCGCGAAACGAGGGAGGGGCGACGGCAAGGCGGAGGTGGTCATCAGGCGACTCGGTTCTCTTGCTGGATGGCGGCGGTCAGGATGTCTCTGCGCACGCGGGTGCCGGTGATGGTCTGCACGAGCCGGCCGCCGTGCAGGACGATGACGCGATCGCAGAGCTGCTCGAGCTCCTCCACGTCGCTGGAGACGACGACCGCGCAGGCGCCCCGGTCCACGGTGTCGCGCACCGTGCGATGGATGTCGTCGCGCGCGACCGCGTCGACGCCCTGGGTCGGTTCGTCCAGCAGCAGCACTCGCGGTTCGGTCTGCAGCCAGCGGGCCAGGACCACCTTCTGCTGATTGCCGCCGGAGAGCGCCGCGAGGGGTGCTTCCACCGACGGCGTGCGCACGCGGAACCGGGAGATCAGCGCGGGAGCCGCTCGGCGTTCGCGGCGCGCCGAGACGCCGAGCCTCGTGCGGTACTGCGCCAGGCTCGCGGCCGACAGGTTCTCCCAGACGGAGGCGTCGAGGTACGCGGCCTCGCGCGTGCGGTCTTCGGGCACGAGGGCGAAGCGGTGGGCCACGGCATCCCCCGCGGTGCGGATGCGGATAGGCGCGCCGTCGAGCGAGACCTCTCCCGCCGCCGGCAGATCGCCGAACAGAGCGCGCAGCAGTGTGGTGCGCCCGGACCCGACCAGCCCCGCGACCCCGACGATCTCGCCGCGGTGCACGTCGAGGTCGATCCCCCGGAGCGCTCCGGCGGTCAGTCCCCGGACGCCGAGGACGACGGGCGCGCTGGTCGTGTCGCGCTCCTGCCGGGTCAGCCGCTCGGGGACGTGGCCGGCGATGAGAGCGAGGATGCGGTCTTCGTCGAAGTCGCCGAGAGGCCCGGTGCCGACGACGCGTCCGTCGCGGAGCACGGTCACGTCGTCCGCGATCCGCATCACCTCGCTGAGGCGGTGGGTGACGAGCGCGATCCCGTGCCCGGCGGCACGAAGGGTGTCGAGCCGATCGAGCAGCCGGTCGACCTCGGTGATCGGCAGGCTCGCGGTCGGCTCATCGAGGATGAGCGTCAACGGCGCGTCGGATGCCTCGGCATCCGGGTCATCGCGCAGTGCCCGCGCGATCGCGACGAGCGTGCGATCGCTGGGGCGGAGGGCGGCGACGGGGAGACGCGGGTCGAAGGCGAGCCCCGCGCGGCGCAGATCCTCGCTCGTGCGCTCGAGCAGACGGTGGTCATCGATCCATCCCGGCAGCCGACGCGGATAGCCGCCCTCGAGCGCGAAGTTCTCGGCGATGCTGAGCTGATCCACGAGCCCGAGGTCCTGATGGACGAAGCGGAGTCCGCCCGCCCGGGCCGCGCGGGGCGAGTAGGACTCGGCCGCGATGCGGCGTCCGCCGAGCACGACCGTACCCCCGGCATCCGCCGTCACGACACCTGCGAGCATCTTCAGCAGCGTCGACTTGCCCGAGCCGTTGCCGCCGGCGAGAACGTGCAGCCGCCCGGTCGACAGCTCCAGATCGACCTCGTGCACGACGCGGGTCGCGTACGTCTTCGACAGCCGTTCGCCGCAGAGGACCACGTCGCCGGGGCGGCCGTGGCGAACGGCAATGTCGGTGATGCCGGCGGCGCCGGCGGGAAGACCCCCGCCGGCACCGGATGCGTCGTCGGTCACGGGAGCTTCCAGAGCGCCTGGTATCCCGCGCGGTAGTCGAGCGGTCCGTCGTAGTTCTGGCCGGCCGCCGGCAGGTTGGGCGATGCCGCATCCAAGAGGGTCCAGCCGATGCCGTCGCTCACGGCATCCTCGCCGTTGAAGAAGCGGTTCAGCTGATCGGCGAGCGACCATGCGGCGCGCCCGTTCGAGATCGCGATGCAGGCCTGGATGCCGCCCCCGTCGTGCAGGTAGCCGATCTCGTCCTGCGTGCACTCGCCGCCCAGGATGACGCGACCATCGCCCGCATTGCTGGCGACGAGGGATTGCTGGATGCCTCCGGCGAGCATGAAGCCGAGGTCGACGACGATCGTGTTCGCGTCGGAGGCCTGCAGCATTCCGGTCTCGAACTTCTGGCGCATCTGGGCGATGTCGGCGGGCGTGATGGAGACGGTCCCCACCACCTCGCAGCCCGGGCACTTGGCGGCGAGCTCCTCCGTGAAGCCCTTCGAGATGTAGTCGCCGATCGCAACGCCCTTGAACTCGACGTGCAGCACCTTGGCCGCCCCGCCGGTCTTCTCGATGACGTAGTCCGCGCGGAGCTTGCCGCTCTGCTCGAAGAAGTCCGCGATGCCGTCGATGCCCTCGCCGTACTGCAGCTGGGTGTCGAACATCGCCTCACCGCCGCCCTGGCTCGGGTCGGAGCAGTCGAAGGAGGAGATCCCGGCGATCGCGATCTTCGCGGCCTTCGCCTCGGCGAGCGCCTGTGCCACGGGGGCGCAGTCGACGCTCACGAGGACGATCGTGTCGGCACCCGACGCGACACCCTGACGGATGCAGGTCGCCCACGCACCGTTCGCGTTGTTCTGACCGTCGCAGACGCTGGAGCTCCATCCCAGTGCGGTCGACGCGTCACCCAGCTGGGCGGAGAGGTAGGCGAGCCCCGGGACCTGCTGGAACGCCGAGACGATCCAGAGCCGGTGCCCCGGTGAGACGACGGGCGAGGAGTCGGGAAGAGGGCCGGAGGTGCCTTCGTAGGCGGCCGCGACGGCGGCGCTGACGTCGGCCGGAACGCCGCCGCCGGCGGCGTCACTGGAGGCGACGGTGGGGGCGGTGGCGGGCGAGGAACAGGCGCTCAGCAGCAGCGCGCCGGCGGCGATGCCGGCGATCAGCAGGCCGCGCCACGCTGCGCGGGAACGGGTGGACATGGGAGGTTCTCCTTCGGGTGTGCGGTGTGTTCGTGCGGTGTGTTCGGGTCTGTGCAGGGATGTCGTGCGAGGGATGGTCAGCCGGCGACGCCGGCGACGGCGGGATGGCGGCGAGTCCAGCCGAAGTGCTCCTGGACCGACGCCGCGAGGCGGATCAGCTCTCCCTCGCCGAAGGGTCGCCCGATCAGCTGGGCACCCACCGGCAGGCCGGCCGCGCTCATGCGCACGGGGAGGGAGATCGCGGGCTGCCCGGTGATGTTGGCGAACGCGGTGAACGCGATCATCTGGTTCTCCGTGAGCCGGGGCCCGTCGAACGCCGCGTTCGCCTCGGCGAGCACGACACCGACCGGGGGCGGGGTGGTCGCCATGGTCGGCGTCAGGAGGACGTCGAAGTCGCGCCCCCACTGGGCGAGGATGTCGACGTTCTCGCTGTAGAGGCGCATCGCGGCGAGCGCGTAATCACCGCCGGTGTGGGCGCGGGCGCGCTCCCTCCGGGCGCGGATGTAGGGCTCGGCGAGCTCGGCATCCTCGTACGGCGTGGTCCACAGCCAGGAGTTGATGATGACGTCGACGAAGCCGAGCACCGCCTCCCAGGAGTGCAGGAGGGGACGGACGGGTTCGACCGTGTGACCCAGGTGCTCGAGGGCGCGTGCCAGGTCCTCGGCGGCGGCCCGGCACTCCGGGTCGACCGGCACTCCGCTCGGCGCGTCGAGGAGGAGACCGATGCGCAGGCGCGGGCCATCGAGGCCGACCTCGTCGGCGAACGGGCGCGGCGGGCGCGGCGCGGCGTAGGGAAGAGTGGGATCGGGAGCCGAGATCGCGTCCAGGATGGCCGCCGTGTCCTCGATGTGCCTCGTGATGACGCCTTCCACGATCGAGTGCTCCCACATGGGAACGCGCGCCGGGACGCGTCCGCGGGAGGGCTTCAGGCCGACGAGCCCCGTCGCCGATGCGGGCATGCGGATCGACCCGCCGCCGTCCGTCGCGTGGGCGACCGGGACGATCCCCGCCGCCACCGCGGCCGCCGCGCCGCCGGAGGAGCCCGCCGGGGAGCGGTCGACGTTCCACGGGTTGCGGGTGACCCCGAACCGGGAGTTCTCCGTGACCGACATGGGGCCGGCCTCGGGAGAGTTGCTGCGGCCGAAGAGCACGAAGCCCGCGTCACGGAACCGATCCACGACGAGATCGCTGACCGGGCGCGGGGCATCGCTGACTCCGCGCGAACCGAACGTCCCCGGCTGGCCGGCGACCCACGTGAGCTCCTTGATCGGCAGGGGGATGCCGTGGAAGGGCCCCACCCCGATGCCCGCGGCGAGCTCGGCGTCGGCGGCCGCGGCATCCCGGAGGGACGCCTCGTCGTCGCGCCAGATGAGCGCGTTGATCTGGGGGTCGACCGCGTCGGCGGCGCGGATCGCCTCCGTCATCAGCTCGGTCGCCGTCAGCTCACCCGTTCGGATGCGGCGCGACAGCTCGACCGCGGACTCGTGCATCATCGCCACGCAACTCCTTCGTCACCGGCACCGGCAGTGGTGCCGTAACGATGATGCGCAGCAGAAGAGGGGCGAAAGTTGATCGGGGCGGACCTGAAGTGGACCACCGCACGCACGTGCCGGTCGCGCGCGGACCTGGATGCGCTCTGCGCGCACGCGCAAAACGTCGGCGCAGATCGTCGCTATTCACTGAGATGGCGACGATCTGCGCCGACGATCGTGATCGTGACGACGATCTGCGCCGACGAATCCCGGGCGTCAGCCGATGACGGCGACCGCGACGGGCGTCGCGAACTGAGCGTCGCCGCCCGAGAGCGTCACCGTCGTGCCGTCGTCGTCGACGCCGAGACCCACGACCGACACGAGCGTCGCGCGCGGCGCCATGTCCATCGTGCAGGGCTTGTCGCCGAGATCGGCGAAGGTCACCGCGACGTTCTTGGGGCCGTCCGCCGTGACAGCGCTCACGACCGGTGCACACGAGGACGAGCCCCACGTCAGGATCGCGATCTGGTCGTCATCCACCCACCCGGCGGACGGCAGATAATCGGTCTCGCCCGTCTTCACCTGCGACGGGTCGAGGCCGTCGAGGTCGGTGTCTCCTCGGCCACCCTGCGCCATCGTGATGACGATGTCGAGATCCTTCGTGGGGTCGACGCCCTCGGGCACGGCCACGAGGCTCACGCGCGGTGCCATGTCCGCGGTGCAGGCCTTGTCGGCGGGGCCGTTGTCGAGAGTGACGGCGAGGGTGCCGTCGGCCTGGACCGTGGCATCCGTCGCCGTGGGGATGCAGGTCGAGGAGCCGTCGGTCACGATGCCGATGAAGCGCCCGCCGTCGAGCCATCCGGCCTCGGTGCGGATCTCGCCGCCGATCGGCGTCTCGCTCGCACTGCCGCTCGAAGCGGGAGTCGCCGCCCCCGAGGCGCATCCGGCCAGGAGCAGGGCTCCCGCGCCGAGCAGGGCGAGAAGGGACGAAGTGCGGCGTGCCGTGGTCATGGTGTCATCCTTGCGTAATCGAGTGCGCGGACGCCACGTCGAGCGGCATCCAGTCCAACAGTGTCGCGGCGGACCGGATCGTCTCACTGCAGCGAGGACGTCAGCCGCGCGAGGTTGTCGAGCACGGTCGAGCGCAGCGGCTGCCTCATCCACTCCTCGAGCGTGAGCTCCCGGCTGAGGGCGCGGTACTCGTCCTCGACACGGCGCAGCTGCTGCACATACTCCTCACCGCGCACGAGCAGCGAGATCTCGAGGTTCAGACCGAAAGAGCGCATGTCCATATTGCTCGAGCCGATGACGGCGACGTCGTCGTCGACCGACATCGACTTCGAGTGCAGGATGAAGGGCTTCCGGTACATGAAGATCTTCACGCCGCCGCGCAGCAGCGCCTCGTAGTAGCTGCGCTGTGCGTGATAGACCATCGCCTGGTCGCCCTCCTCGGAGACGAACAGCTCGACGTGCACGCCGCGCTGACAGGCCGTCTGGATCGCGAGGAGCAGCCCCTCATCGGGCACGAAGTAGGGCGAGACGATGATGAGCTTCTTCTGCGCTGCGAACAGCAGCGACATGAAGAGCTTGAGGTTGTTCTGATACTCGAAGCCCGGCCCCGAGGGGATGATCTGACAGTCGAGATCGCCCGTTCCCGGCCGTACGTGGAACAGCTCGATGTCATCGACGATCTCGTCGGTCTCGCTGTACCAGTCGCTGAGGAAGACGGCGTTGATGGATGCCACGACCGGCCCGTCCACGCGCGTCATCATGTCGACCCAGTGCAGGCCGCGCCGGATGTTCTTCTTCAGGTTGTACGTCGAGTCGGTCACGTTCTGCGACCCCGTGAACGCGACGTTTCCGTCGACGACGAGGAGCTTGCGGTGATTGCGCAGATCGGGGCGCGTGTACGCGCCCCGGAACGGCTGCACGGGCAGCATCAGATGCCAGTCGGCACCCATGTCGGTCAGCCGCTTCAGCGTCTGCTTGTAGAACGGTTTGCCGCGGTTGGCCCAGTGGTCGAGCAGCACGCGCACCTTCACTCCGCGCGCGGCCGCCTCCT
Organism: Microbacterium sp.; assembly: GCF_017305435.1. GTDB lineage: Bacteria > Actinomycetota > Actinomycetes > Actinomycetales > Microbacteriaceae > Microbacterium. The sequence continues at coordinate 305,410 of NZ_JAFKIP010000003.1, forward strand.
CCATCGCGGCGAAGAACCCGTCGGTCGTGGCATCCGCCTGCAGGATGTAGAACTCGACGTGGACGTACTCGGTCGCTTCACGGATGGCGGACGCCATGGCGTCGATCGAGTCCTGATAGCCCGAGATGAGCGTCGCACCGTTGTCGCCCGAGATGGGCATGGCGCCGAGATTGCGGTTCAGCCGCACCGTCGCGCGGAACCACTCGGGAGCGTTCGGGCGGAGCGTCCCGAGGTCGAGCCCGTGACTCATCGTCCGGATGCTCTCGTTGATGACCTCCTGCTTGCGGCGGCGCTTGCGCGGCAGGCGCGGGTTGCCGATCAGGAGGAAGAGCAGCACGCCGACGATCGGGATGAAGTAGATCGCGAGCAGCCACGCCATCGCCGCCGTGGGGCGACGGTTCCGCGGCACGAAGATGACGGCGAGGATGCGCACGGTCACGTCGGTGACGAAGACGAGGATCACCCAGACGAGTGCCCACCCCGTTTGTTCCACGCGTGCTCCCCGTCGTCGGGTCCGGGCTGTTCGTCCGGGTTATTCGGTCGGTTCAGCGTAGCGGGCGGGTCGGACTCCCACGTCACGCACGGCGTGGGGCGTGAGGGTCACGCGGCGCGCTGGTCGCCGTCCTGCGGGGCGAGTCCGCGCTTGGCGCGCTCCTCGGCCTCGATCTTCGAGTACGCGCGCCGCTCCGTGCGATCCATCCGCAGGATCGAGCGCAGCACGAAGATGAACAGCCCGAGCACGACGACGGTCGGCAGCAGCGACCAGATGACGGCGGCCCAGTAGGAGTCCATGGCATCCATCGTACGGAAGTTATCCACAATCGGCGATTTCGCGGATCTGTCCACGGATCCGGCATCGCCGCTCCCACGCGCTCCTCGGCGCGAGCACCCTCGTGCCATGTCGATCACCGTCAAAGCCGCCGATGCGGCCCACTTCCTCTCCCTCGTCCCGGGACTGTGCGGCTTCACGCCGACGCAGAGCCTCGTCCTCGTCCCCATGTCGCGGGGGCGCAGCCTCGGGGCGATGCGCCTCGACCTGCCGCCGGAAGACGCCGACGAACCCGGCGTCGACGCCGTGGCATCGACGGCGATCGGCATGATCTGCCGCGTCGACGAGGCCGACGCGCTCGTCGCGATCGTGTACACGGATGCCGCGATCGGGGGCGGGACGCAGCTCCCCGGCGCCGCCGTCATGGACGCGGTCAGCTTCCACGCCGATGCGAGCGGTCTGCGGCTGCTCGATGCGCTGACCGTGGCATCCGACGGCTGGGGATCGCACGACGACCCCGACCTGCCTGCGGGCGGTCGGGCCCTGGCCGACCTGCGTGCGCGCGACGCGGATGCCGAGGTGCTGGCCGGCTCCGGACGGCGCGCCTCGACGGGCGACCAGAGCGCCGGAGCGGTGCTGCCGCGTGTCGGGCAGCCGGCGCGACGCGCGGTGGGGCTCGCGATGCGGTCGCTGACGACGGCGCTCGAGGTGATCTGCGGCATCCCGTCGATGGGGCGGGCGGCGCCCCGGATCGATCCCGGCGCACTCGAGGCGGCGTGCGAACTCGACGACCTGCCGGCCCTCTTCGAGCATGCGCTCGCCTGGCGCCCGGCGGAGTCGCCCATGCGCGCGGCGATGCTCGGCTGGTGCCTCGGCCGACCGGGCCTGCGCGACATCGCGCTCGTGCAGTGGGCCACCGATCAGTCGGGCGGCGACATCGCCTCCGACGCGCAGCGCCGCTGGGAAGACGGCGAGGAGTATCCCGTCGACCTGGCGCTCGTCATGTGGGGGGACGCGCCGCGACCCGACCGCGCGCGGCTGGAGTCGGCGCTCGCGGTCGTGCGCGAGGTCGCTGCGCTGCTGCCGAAGAAGCACCGGCCCGGTCCGCTCGCCGTGTGCGCGTGGCTCTCGTGGGCGCTCGGCCGGTCGTCGCACGCGCACCGCTACGCACGGAGCGCGCTCGCGATCGACCCGCACCACGGCCTGGCCGACATCGTCCACTCCTTCGTGCAGGCCGGGCACCTGCCCGAATGGGCGTTCCGCGCGGGGTGAGGGACGCGAGCGCGTCAGTGCAGGAGAGCGAGGAGGAGAGCCACGGCGAGGAAGAGGATGCCGAAGATCACGTCGATCGTGCGCTGCCCGCGCGCGGTGCGCGTGAACCGCCGGAAGCCGTGCGCGGCGACGGCGAAGAAGCCCCACATGACGGCGATGTCGACGGCGACAGCGGTCACGGCGACCGTCGCGTACTGCGGCAGCAGCGGGTCGGCGGGCCGGATGAACTGCGGCAGGAACGCGAGGAAGAACACGATGGCCTTCGGGTTCAGCAGGTTCACCCACAGGCCGCGACGGAACATCGACCAGCGCGACTCCGTCGGAGCGGCCGTCCCCTCGGCATCCCCGGCATTCCCGTCGTCCCAGGCTTCGACGCCCTCCGCCTCGCGCGCGGGGCGCCGCAGGATCAGGCGCAGACCGAGATACGCGAGGTACGCCGCGCCGGCGTACCGGATGACGTTGAAGAGCACGGGCGACGACGCGACGAGCACGCCGACGCCGAGCGCGACGACGGCGATGTGCACGATGAGGGCGGCCTGCTGGCCGAGGATCCCCCAGATCGCGCGGCGGAACCCGTGGTTGAGGGCGTTGCCCATGGTGTTGATCGCGCCGGCCCCCGGCGTGAAGCTGATCACGACACACGCGACGAGCAGCGTCAGCCACAGCGAGAACGCCACCGCGGGGCTACTTCACGAGCGGGAAGAGGATGGTCTCGCGGATGCCGAGGCCCGTGATCGCCATGAGCAGCCGGTCGATCCCCATGCCCATGCCGCCCGTGGGGGGCATGCCGTGCTCGAGCGCGCGCAGGAACTCCTCGTCGACGCGCATCGCCTCGTCATCGCCGCGCGCCGCGAGCTTCGCCTGCTCGACGAAGCGCTCACGCTGGATGACGGGGTCGACGAGCTCGGAGTACCCCGTTGCGAGCTCGAAGCCGCGCACATAGAGGTCCCACTTCTCCACGACGCCCGGGATCGTCCGGTGCTCACGCACGAGCGGCGAGGTGTCCAGCGGGAAGTCCATCACGAACGTGGGGCGCTCGAGGCCGCCCTTGACGAAGTGCTCCCACAGCTCTTCGACGTACTTGCCGTGCGTCGCGACCTTCTCGGGCACCTCGACCCCGACCTCGGCGGCGAGCGCCTGCAAGTCCGCAAGCGAGGTCTCCGGCGTGATGCGAAGCGGCGCAGCGCCGCCAATTGCGCGACTTGCAGCCGCGGACAGCGACTCGTACATCGAGATGCGGTCCCACTGACCGCCGAGATCGAACGCCGTGCCGTCCGCCCACGTGACGGTCGTCGAACCGGCGACGGCGATCGCCGCGTTCTGGATGAGCTCCTGCGTCAGGTCGGCGATGCCGTGATAGTCGCTGTACGCCTCGTACGCCTCGAGCATCGCGAACTCGGGGCTGTGCGTCGAGTCGGCCCCCTCGTTGCGGAAGTTGCGGTTGATCTCGAAGACCCGGTCGATGCCGCCCACGACGGCGCGCTTGAGGAAGAGCTCGGGAGCGATGCGCAGGTACAGGTCGGCGTCGAACGCGTTCGACCGCGTGACGAACGGCCGCGCCGCCGCCCCGCCGTGCTGCACCTGCAGCATGGGCGTCTCCACCTCGAGGAACCCGTGGCCTTCGAACGTGCGACGCAGCGACGCGTTGACCTTGGAGCGGGCGATGACCGTCTCGCGGGCCTGATCGCGCACGATCAGATCGAGGAACCGAGAGCGCACGCGCGTCTCCTCCGACAGCTCGGAGTGCAGATTCGGCAGCGGCAGCAGAGCCTTCGAGGCGATCGCCCACGACGAGACCATGATCGACAGCTCGCCGCGGCGGCTCGAGATCACCTGGCCCGTCACCGACACGTGGTCGCCGAGGTCGACGAGCTCCTTCCACGCCTGCAGCGACTCCTCACCCACCTCGGCGAGCGAGACCATCGCCTGGATGCGCGCACCGTCACCCGACTGCAGCGACGCGAAGCACAGCTTGCCGGTGTTGCGGCTGAAGACGATGCGCCCCGCGACCGACGCCGTCACCCCGGTCTCGGCGCCCGCCTCGAGGTCGGCGTAACGCTCGCGCAGAGCCGCGATCGTGTCGGTGACGGGCACGCTCACGGGGTAGGCGCCACCCGCGGTATCCACCCGCTCGGCGAGCAGCCGCTCGCGCTTGACGAGACGCACGGCCTTCTGCTCACTGACGTCGTCGGCGAGCAGGTCGGCGGTCGGGTCCGCTACGGCGGGGGCGTCGGTCATAGCCCCGATTCTACCGAGGTGCCAGGCCGTCCTCCGGCGCCCCGTCGCCCGCCTCGACGAGCGCGCGGTCGACCGTCGAGTGCACGAGCGGCGTCAGGAACCGCCCCGGCGCGCTCACCCCCGCATCCCGCAAGAGCCGCGCCGCCTGGCCGACGATGGATGCCGAGAACTCGGTCGCCGTCGCGATCGCCTCGCCGTACACGGCACGATCGCCTTCGGCGACGACGACCGGCTCGCAGCCGAGCTCGACGGCGAGCGCCTGCGCGATCGGCAGCACGGCGGGAGGTGCGGTGACGGCGGCGAAGGCGTCACGCAGCTGCCGCAGATCGATCGAGGTCCCCGTGAAGGTGATCGCCGGGTGCACGGCGAGCGGGATGGCGCCGCGGGATGCCGCCGGCGCGAGCACCCCGGTGCCGTGCGCCGCGGACGTGTGCAGCACGAGCTGGCCCGGCTGCCATGCACCGAGCTCGGCGAGACCCGCCACGAGTCCCGCGAGCTCGGCCGTCGGGACGGCGAGGATCACGAGCTCGCTGCGGCGGACGATCTCGTCGGCGGCGAGGACGGGCACTCCGGGAAGGACGGCCTCGACGCGATCGGGGTCGGAGCCGGCGGTGATCCCGGTGAGGGCGTGCCCCGCACCCGCGAGCGCCGCGCCGATCACGGGGCCCACACGGCCCGCACCGACGAGCCCGACGCCGAGACGGCTCGCCTGACTCACGAGAGCTCCTCCCGTGCGTGCTCGTCGGCCGAACCAGAGCCGGCCGGGCCGGAGTCGGCGGGGCCGGACGGCACCTCGGCATCCACCGCGCTCCACCGGTGCGAGCGGTCGGCCGCGGAGGCCGCGACGACGGCATCCGCCGTGCGCTCCCAGACGGCCAGCGCGGCGTCGCGATCGATCACGCCGAGCGTGCCCGACACGGGGCCGAGGACCGTATGCCCCGTGAGATTGGCGAGCCGCAACGGGCGATCGACCGGGCCCTGACTGATCCGCACCGACTGCAGGCGCGCGAGCGGCAGGATCACGAGCGCCCGCCGCAGCACACCGTGCCGGAGGAGGAGCGCCTGCGGAGCGAGCAGGGCGCCGTTGCGCCGCCACGACAGCGGACGCAGCCAGCGCGCGCGGCGCGGCGTCGTCGCGAACGGGTCATCGCTCCGCCGCGAAGACCCGAGGAGCCCGTGTGCGAACAGCCCCGCCACCTCCTCGTCCGAGAGCCCGGGCAGGAGGAGGCGCAGCACGCGCTCGACGTCGGCGGGGGTGCCGACCGGCAGCACCTCGGCGAGCTGCAGGGACTGCGCGTCGTTCGCCGACCGACCGGACAGCCGGTTGACGCGGATCGCCCACCAGCCGAACCGCCGCCACAGCACCGGCTGGTAGACCTCGACGGCGTGCACGCGCCCGGGTGGCAGCGTCTCGGTGACCGTCGTGAAGAGGCCGAACGTGACGCGCACGCCCGCGTGCGTCGGTGCGATCGAGTAGCGCAGCGACCGGGTGATCCGCCGGAACCAGTACGCCCCGAAACCGAGCAGCGAAGGCACGATCGCGAACAGCACCCACGGCGTCCCCACGATCGCTCCGACGATCAGCGCGATGATCAGCGCGAGGAGCCACAGCGTCGAGCCGGAGAGCAGATGCGCGGCGATGAGCCGCCCCGGCGGGATGTGCACGACGGATGCCGGTTCGAGGTCGTCCGCGGCATCCACGCCGTCGATGAGGCCCGACAGCCCCGCCGTCACGACACCGGCGGCGGCCCGGGTGCGGCCGGTGGCGCCGCCCGCACGCGCTTCGGCGGCGCGGGCCTCGGCCAGCCGACGGCCCGACGCGAGGCGCAGGATGTCTGCGCGGACTGCCTCCGCGTTGGCGGTGGAGAGGTACTCGAGCTTGACCCCGGCATCCGCCCCCGCGCCGACGACCTCGAGCTTGGCGGCTCCCAGCAGACGAGCGACCATCGGGCGCGTCAGGTTGACGCCCTGCACGCGGTCGAGCGGCGCACGGCGGTGCGTGCGGAAGAACACCCCCGAGCGCACCTCGACGTCGTCGCCCGTGATGCGGAAGGTGTGGAAGCGCCACGACAGCCAGAAGATGCCGAAGAGGAGGAGCAGGATGCCGAGGACGACGAGCCCCGCGACGAGGAGCAGGTTGTTCGTGACGACGTAGTCGACCGGGTCCTGCTGGTAGCTCTCCCAGTCGTCGAATCCGGGAAGGAGCCACGCGACGATGCGATCGCGGAGGTTCGCGATGACGAACCCGGTGACGACGATGAGGAAGAGCCCGCCGCGCAGGACGGGCGTCAGCGGATGCAGTCGATGCCACTCGCCGTCGCTCAGCGGCGAGCGGACGTCGGCGACGGCGCGGGGCGAAAGCGGAGCAGCCGGCTCGGCAGGCGCGGCTGCCTCCCCCGCGCCGACGGGCGTCGCCGGGTCGCTCACAGCCCCGTCCGACGGGTCTCGGCGACGGCGATGAGGGTGTCCCGGAGGCTCTCCGCGGCCTCCTGGCTGAGCCCCGGGATCGTGACGCCGGTCGCGGCGGCCGCCGTGACGAGCTTGAGCTGCGCGATGCCGAAGCCGCGGTCGAGCGGCCCGTGCGTGATGTCGACGAGCTGCATCCGCCCGTAGGGGACGGCGACCATCCGCTGCCACAGGATGCCGCGGCGGAACACGAGATCGTCGGCCCGCAGCTGGTAGCCGTACGCGCGCGCCTGGCGCGGCAGGATGACGAGGGTCCACACGGTGATGAGGATCACGACGCCGGCGGGGATCCACACCCACGTCTGGTGCAGGACGAGCGCGAGGACGAGTGCGACGGCGACGACGAGCGCGAGGAAGGCACCCGTCGAGATCAGCTGCACCGTGACATACCGGCGCGAGATCTGGTGCCACACCCCGTCGCCGACCGCGAGCCGCAGCGGCAGTCGCGCGGCGCCGCGCGGCTCGAGGAGCGCGTCGTAGGTGTCGATGTCGAGAGCGGATCCGACCGGATCAGTCGTGATGGGAGAGTCCGAGTCCGGGCTCTGGGGGGCCGGGCTGTTCGTCATCGTCGTCCTTCCGGATGGTGCACAGATGCTCGGCGACGAGGGCCGCCACGAGCAGCACCGCGGCGGCGACGAGGGTCGCCGCGACCGTCACCACCGAGCCTACGGGGGTCACCGGCCGCGTGAGCAGGAATACGAGAAGGCCCACCGCGATGCCCCCGATGACGGCGCCCACGATGCTCGAGGCCTTCGCGAGCATCGCGACACGCACGGCGCGGAACGGGTCGACCGGTCGCGGATCGGCGCCCGTGACCGAGCGGCGGATCGGCAGGGCGAGGGCGATGTCGGCGGCCCCGAGGAGGATGAGGAGCACGGGGAGGAGGAGCGACGGCGTGAAGGTCGCCCGTCCGGCGCCCGTGAGCAGCTGATCGACGAGGAAGCCGACGACGGCGCCGACGACAGCCGCGACGACGAGCACGCCCGTGCCGGTGCGCTTCACGCTCGCCCTCCCGTCTGCTCGTTCGCGTCGCCGGCTGCCCCGCGGCCTCGCAGCGCCGCCAGCAGCTCGTCCACGCGGCCAGCGCCCGGCAGCACGGCATCCGGGTCGACGACGAGCCACGGGCCCAGCACGAAGTCGCGCTCGGCGGCGCGCGGATGCGGCAGCAGGAGCGCGGGGTCGGCGCTGCGCACGTCGCCGTACGCGATGAGGTCGAGATCGAGCGTGCGATCACCCCAGCGCTCGCGCCGCTCACGGCCGTGCCGCGCCTCGATCGCATGCAGGTAGGAGAGCAGCACGCTCGGCGCGAGGCGCGTCGTCACGAGGGCGACCGTGTTGAGGTAGGCGGGGGCCTCGGCATCCGGGCCGTCGGGCTTCACCGCGACGGACTCGACGGGCGCCGCAGCGCGCACCTCGGTCGTCAGCGGCATCCGTCCGAGATCGCGGAGCGCCTCGTCGATCGTCGCGGCGCGATCGCCGAGGTTCGCCCCCAGGGCGACGACGGCGACGGTCTCGGGGCGCGTCGACGCGTGCGCATCGCCCTGGTAGCCCTGCGCGAGTCGGCGGTTCATCGGCCCTCTCCCGTCCGGACGCTCGGAGCGGCGTCGGTGCGCGCGCGGCGGATCGTCACCGCGACGTCGCCGAAGGGCACCGCGATGGGCGCCTGCGGCTTGTGCACCGTGATCGTCACCCTGCGCACCGCGTCGCGGGCGAGCAGGTCATCGGCGAGGCGTGCCGCGAGCGTCTCGAGGAGGTTGACGGGCTCCCCCGCGACGAGCGCGACGATGCGTTCGGCGACCTCGCCGTAGTGGATCGTGTCGGCGACGTCGTCGGATGCCGCCGCGCGCGCCGTACTCAGGTACATCGTCGCGTCGACGACGAACTCCTGACCCTCCCGGCGCTCGTCGGGGTAGACGCCGTGGTAGCCGAAGGCGCGCACGCCGGTGAGTGTGATCTCGTCCAGAACGTCCATCTCAGGCTCCTCCCCGTTCCCACGCCCGCGCGACGGCGAGCGCGTCGCGCGTCGCAGCGACGTCGTGCACGCGCACCGCCCATGCTCCGGCGCGGGCCGCGAGCACACTCGTCACCGCGGTCGCGAGGTCGCGACGGGCCTCGGTGACCTCTGCCGGCACGCCGGTCGCGAGCAGCTCGGCGAGGAACCTCTTGCGGCTCGTGCCGACGAGCACGCGCGGCCCGATCGCGACGATCCTCTCGAGGCCGCGGAGCGTCTGCCAGTTCTGGTCGCCGCGCTTGCCGAACCCGATGCCCGGATCGAGGATCACCCGGTCGGGCGAGATCCCCGCCCGACCGGCGGCAGCCATGCGCTCCTCGAGCTCGGCGGCGAGCTCGGCCTCGACATCGCCGTACTCCGCCTGGGCGTACATGTCGTCCGAAGGGCCCCGCCAGTGCTGCAGCACGACATCGGCGCCGGATGCCGCGACAGCGGCGAGCATCCCGGGGTCTGCGAGCCCGCCCGACACGTCGTTGACGATGCGCGCCCCGGCATCCACCGCGGCGATCGCCGTCGAGGCGTTCATCGTGTCGACGCTCACGATCGCGCCGTCGCCGGCGAGCGCCGCGATGACGGGCAGGACCCGTTCGCTTTCGCGAAGGGGATCGATGCGCTGCGCGCCCGGCCGGGTCGACTCGCCGCCGACGTCGAGGAGGTCCGCTCCGGCCGCGCGGAGCGCCCGCCCGTGGGCGATCGCGGCCTCCGCGTCGAGGTAGCGTCCCCCGTCGCTGAAGGAGTCCGGAGTGACGTTGACGATGCCCATCACGAGGGTCATCTCAGCGCCCCGCTTCACTCACGCCGGCCACCAGCATCATGATCTCGGCGCGGGCGGCGGGCTCCGCGAGATCGCCGCGGGCCGCGATCGTGACCGTCGCAGCATCCGGCTGGCGGCCGCCGCGCATCGTGACGCATTCGTGGCGTGCGTCGAGGACGACCACGACCCCGCGCGCATCGAGAGCGCCGGCGATCGTGTCGGCGATCTGCTCGCCGAGCCGCTCCTGCACCTGGGGGCGCGCGGCGAGGATCTCGACGACCTTCGGCAGCGCCCCGAGCCCGACGACCTGCTCGCCCGGCAGATACGCGATGTGCGCGCGCCCGGCGAACGGCAGCAGATGGTGCTCGCAGACCGAGCGGAACCGGATGTCGCGCAGCAGGACGGCACCCGACGGGAGCGTGTCGGGGGCGGGCCCGCGCGAGACCGAGATCGTGTGCGCGAGGGGGGCCGCGGCATCCTCGCCGACGCCGGCGAAGAACTCCGCGTACGCGTCGGCGACGCGCTGCGGGGTCGCCTTCAGCCCCGGGCGATGGGGATCCTCTCCGATCGCCGCGAGGATCTCGCGCACCGCGGCGGCGACGCGTTCTCGATCGACAGGCACTTTTCCGAGCCTAGGCGGTCGGGCCCTCAGGCGGTCGCCGGGCGGGCCTGACCGGCCGGGCGGTGGGCCGGAGCCGCGTCCGTCGCGGCCCGAGCCGAGGCGGCTTCGGCCGACGTGGATGCCGCGAGCCCGGCATCCTGCCGACGCGGCACCTCGACGGGCGGCAGCGACGACACGGGGCGCTCCTGGCTGGAGAGCCACTGCGGGCGCGGCGGCAGCTTCTTGACATCGGTGAAGATCTCGGCGAGCTCGAGGTGGTCGAGCGTCTCCTTCTCGAGGAGCGCCAGCGCGAGGCGGTCGAGCACGTCGCGGTTGTCGTTGATCACCTGGTAGGCCTCGTTGTGGGCCTGCTCGATGAGCAGGCGTACCTGCTGATCGACGCGCTCGGCGATGCGCTCCGAGAAGTCGCGGCCGTGGCCCATGTCGCGGCCCATGAACACCTCACCGGACGACTGGCCGAGCTTGACGGGGCCGACCTCGGTCGTCATGCCGTACTCGGTCACCATCTTGCGGGCGATCGAGGTCGCCTTCTCGATGTCGTTGGAGGCCCCGGTCGTCGGGTCGTGGAAGACGATCTCCTCCGCGACGCGGCCGCCCATCGCGTACGTGAGCTGATCCTGCAGTTCGTTGCGGGTGACGGAGTACTTGTCCTCGAGGGGCAGCACCATCGTGTAGCCGAGCGCCTTGCCGCGCGGGAGGATCGTGACCTTCGTCACAGGGTCGGTGTTGTTCATCGCCGCGGCGGCGAGGGCGTGGCCGCCCTCGTGGTAGGCCGTGATGAGCTTCTCCTTGTCCCTCATGACGCGCGTGCGACGCTGCGGGCCCGCGATGACACGGTCGATCGCCTCGTCGAGGGCGCGCATGTCGATGAGCTGCGCATTCGAGCGCGCCGTCAGGAGGGCCGCCTCGTTGAGGACGTTCGCGAGGTCGGCGCCCGTGAAGCCGGGCGTCTTGCGCGCGACGACGGAGAGGTCGACGGAGGGCGACAGCGGCTTGCCGCGGCCGTGCACCTCGAGGATCTTCTGGCGGCCCTTGAGGTCAGGGGCGTCGACACCGATCTGGCGGTCGAAGCGGCCCGGGCGCAGGAGCGCGGGGTCGAGGATGTCGGGGCGGTTCGTCGCGGCGATGACGAGCACCGAGACCTTCGGGTCGAACCCGTCCATCTCGACGAGCATCTGGTTGAGCGTCTGCTCGCGCTCGTCGTGACCGCCGCCCATGCCCGCGCCGCGGTGGCGCCCGACGGCGTCGATCTCGTCGATGAAGATGATCGCGGGGGCGTTCTCCTTGGCCTGCGTGAAGAGGTCGCGCACGCGGCTCGCGCCGACGCCGACGAACATCTCCACGAAGTCGGAGCCCGAGATCGAGTAGAACGGCACGCCCGCCTCGCCGGCGACGGCGCGCGCGAGCAGGGTCTTGCCCGTTCCGGGAGGGCCGTACAGCAGCACGCCCTTCGGGATGCGGGCGCCCACGGCCTGGAACTTCGCCGGGTCCTTCAGGAAGTCCTTGATCTCCTGCATCTCTTCGATCGCCTCGTCGGCGCCGGCGACGTCGTCGAAGGTGACCGTCGGTGTCTCCTTCGTCACGAGCTTCGCGCGCGATTTGCCGAACTGCATGACCTTGCTGTTGCCGCCCTGCGCGGCGGAGAAGAAGAACCAGAACAGCAGGCCCAGCAGCAGCAGCGGCAGCAGGAGCGAGATCATGCTCTCGAAGAAGGTCGTGCGCGGCACGACGTCGTTGAAGCCGTCGGAGGGGTTCGCGGCCTCGATCGCCGAGACGACCTCACCGGCACGCGCGCCCACGTAGTAGAACTGCACCTGCGTCGCGCCCTCGAAGGGCTTGGAGAGCGTCAGGTCCACGCGCTGGTCGCCGTCGGTGGTCGTCACCTCGGTGACGGAGCCTCCCTTGAGGAGCGTCAGGCCCTCCTGGGTCGTCACCTGCTTGGCGCCGGTCAGCGACGTGATGAGCGAGACGCCGAGGACGAGCAGGGCGCCGATGAGCAGCACGTACACGAACGGGTTGCGCGTGAGCTTCTTGAAATCCATGGTCCGCTCAGGCTACCCCGCGCTCACTATGGCGTGACTGTGCATTCGCCCACGGCGGAATGGGTCAGGCGTAGACGTGCGGGGCGAGCACCGCGACGTCCCGGAGGTTGCGGTAGCGCTCGTCGTAGTCGAGGCCGTACCCGACGACGAACTCGGTCGGGATGTCGAAGCCGACGTAGCGGGAATCGATCTCGACCTTGGCCGCCTCCGGCTTGCGCAGGAGCGCGAGGATCTCGATGGATGCCGCGCCGCGGGCCGCGAAGTTCTCGAGCAGCCAGCTCAAGGTCAGACCGGAGTCGATGATGTCCTCGACGATGAGCACGTGCCTGCCGGTGAGGTCGGTGTCGAGGTCCTTGCGGATCTGGACGACACCGCTCGACTTGGTGCCGGCGCCGTAGGAGGAGACCGCCATCCAGTCCATCGTGACGTCGCGTGCGAGGCGACGTGCGAAGTCGGCCATGACCATGACCGCGCCCTTGAGCACGCCGACGAGGAGGAGGTCCTTGCCGGCGTAGTCGCGCTCGACCTCGCGGGCCAGCTCATCGAGCTTCGCGTGGATCTGCTCCTCCGTGACGAGGACGGTGGTCAGCTGATCCGAGATCTCGGCGGCGCGCATGCATCGATTCTAGGCATTCGGCACTGCCGCCGACGGAGCGGGCGGCAATAGGCTGGCGCTGTTCGGGCGATGGTGCCCGGCACGAGCGGAGGGAGCCGGCCATGGCTGGACTCGATGACATTCTCGCTGCACTGCCGATCGACGAGATCGCGTCGAAGCTCGGCGTCGACCCGGCGACCGCGAAGGAAGCGGTGACGCAGGGCGGCGGCGCGATCCTGAGCGGTCTGCAGCAGAACGCGGCGACGGCCGGCGGCTCGGCGGCGATCGAAGCCGCCCTCGGCAAGCACGCCGATGCGACGGTCCCGGCATCCGTCGACGATGTCGACACCGCCGACGGTCAGAAGATCCTGCAGCACGTCTTCGGCGGCAAGGAGCAGGAGGTCGCGCAGACGCTCACGCAGGACACCCAGACCGCCGGGATCGACTTCGGAAAGCTCCTGCCGATGCTCGCGCCGGTCGTGATGGGCATGCTGGCTTCCGGACAGAAGTCCCAGCAGTCGGGCGCGGCGCAGGACGCTCAGGGGTCCGGCGGCGGGATCGGCGACCTCATCGGCGGGCTGCTGGGCGGCGGGGCATCGCCCAAGGCCGGGGGCGGCTTCGACATCGGCGGACTGCTCGGGGGCCTCCTCGGCGGCAACAACAAGTAGGGGCCGCACGCCCACAGTCGTCAGGACGCGGTGAAGGCGAGGCGCGCGCCGATGCGCTGCGCGCGGCATCCGGGCAGGTCGATGGGGCCCTGTCCGCGCCAGTCGGTGACCAGACGCGCCACCTCGAGGGTCTGACTGCGCGTCAACGAGACTCCGAACTCGCTGGCCACGACGTGCCGGATGATGCGGTGGCGGAGGGCCGGAGGGTTGGCGGCGAGTGCCGGCACCGAGATCGCGATGCCCGCTTCGACGTGCTCGACGATGTCCTCGATGGTCTCGTCGATCATGTCGGCGAAGGCCGCGGCATCCTCGCGCAGCTGGTCGCTCGTCCGGGCGAGGGCGTCGGCGATGCCGGGGCCGAGTTCCGCCTCGAGGACCGGCATGACGTCCTGACGGATGCGGACGCGCAGGAAGCGGCGGTCGAGGTTGTGCGGATCCTCCCAGACGGGGAGCCCCTGCGCGGCGCATGCGGCGCGGGTGATCGCGCGGTGCACCCCGAGCAGGGGGCGGAGGATGCGGGTGCCTTCCTCGATGCGGTCGGGTTCCATGCCGCCGAGGCTCGCCGCGCCCGACCCGCGGGCGAGGCCGATCAGCACGGTCTCGGCCTGATCGTCGAGCGTGTGAGCGAGAAGGAGCGCGACGGCGCCCGCGTCGCGGGCGGCGTCCAGGAGCGCGGCGCGGCGGGCATCGCGGGCGGCGGCCTCCGGCCCGCCGCCCTCCGTGGGCGGCGCGACCTGGACGCGCACGGCGTGCGCGTCCAGCCCCAGCTGGTGCGCCGCGGCGACGGCGCGGGCGGCGACGGTGTCCGACCCGGGCTGCAGGCCGTGGTCGATGACGACGGCGCGTGCGGCGAGACCCGCCTTCGGGGCCTCGAACGCGACCGCCGCGGCGAGCGCGAGGGAGTCGGCCCCGCCGGAAAGGCCCACGAGGATCGGCCCGTCGACCGTAGCGAGCGCTCCGCGCACGGCACGGCGGATCTCGGCGGTGGCGGGGTCGAGGCTCGGGCGCGGGTCAGGTGCATCCACACCCCCACGCTATCCCCCTGCCCCGTTCGCAATTCAGTCTCCCCGCGTGCGCGCGAGCGGCTGAACCCCGGAATGACGGGCGTCGAGCGACGCCCCGAGCGCGGGCAGACTGAATACGGTACGCCGGGCCCGCGCGACTAGGCTGGACCCGGCCATCCCAGACCTTCCGAAGGAGCACCAGCATGGGCGCATACGACGCCGTCATCGAGATCCCGCGCGGTAGCCGCGTCAAGTACGAGGTCGACCACGGCACCGGCCGGGTGTTCCTCGATCGCGTCCTGTTCACCCCGATGGGCTACCCCGCCAACTACGGCTTCTTCGAGGACACGCTCGGCGAGGACGGCGACCCGCTCGACGTGCTGCTGCTGCTCGACCGCGATCTCTACCCGGGCGTCATGGCCAAGGTGCGCCCCGTCGCCGTGCTGAAGATGCTCGACGAAGCCGGCGGTGACGACAAGGTCGTGGCCGTGCTTGCGAAGGACCCGCGCTGGGACCACGTCCAGGACGTCGACGACCTCGACGAGTGGACCAAGGGCGAGATCGGCCACTTCTTCGAGCACTACAAGGACCTCGAGCCGAACAAGTGGGTCAAGGTCGACCAGTGGGCGGATGCCGCCGAGGCCGAGCGCCTCGTCGCCGAGGCCTTCCAGCGCTTCCAGGACGAGGGCGCGCAGACCGCCACGCAGGGCGAGGGGCACGCGCCGAAGACCATCTGACCGGTTCAGCCGGGAAGAGCGGATGCCTCGGCATCCGCTCTTCTGCGTTCGGGGGCGTCGGACGTCAGTAGACGTTGATGCCGTGGTCGAGGAGGACGGGCGCCGGGTCGATGCGCGTGCCCCACTGGTACACCTCGAAGTGGAGGTGGCAGCCGTCGGCGAGTCCGGTCGCCCCGACGTACGCGATGACGTCACCGGCGTTGACCCACTGGCCGTAGCCGACGTTGAATCCGCCGTTCACGATGTGGGCGTACCCGGTGACGATGCCGCCGCCGTTGTCGATCTTGATGTAGTTGCCCCAGTCGCTGGTGTAGGCGGCGAAGATGACCGTGCCGGATGCCGCGGCGTAGATCGGCGACCAGCAGCCCGTGGCGAAGTCGATGCCGCGGTGGCCGCTGCTCGTGCAGCCGTTCGCTCCGCAGACGGAGCCTCGGGCGCCGAACCAGGAGGAGATGTAGCCGGATGCCGGGCGGACCCATCCGCCCGTGCCGGCTTGACCTCCGCCGCCACCACCGCCACCGCCTCCTCCGCCACCGTTGTTGGCGTTGTTCGCGGCTTCTTCGGCGGCTCTGCGGCGCTCTTCGGCGAGAGCGGCCTGACGGGCGATCTCGGCCTGGCGGGCGGCTTCGACACCGGCCTCGTAGTCGGCGACGGTCTTGGCCGTCTCGTCCTTGAGGGCGGCGAGCTGCGCCTGGAGGGTGCCGAGGTTCTGCGTCTGCGCGTCGAGGGCGGCCTGTGCGGCCTGCGCTGCGTCCTGGGCGGCGACCATCTTCTGCTGGGCTTCCTGCTGCAGGCGATCGCGCTCGTCGCGGGCGGCCTGCGCGAGGTTGCTGAGGTTCTGCGCGTTGTTGCGGGCGCTGACGGCATCCGCGTAGACGCCTTTGTTCGCCGCGACGACGCGGTCCATCGTGCCGAGCTTGGCGAGGAGGTCGTCGGCGCTCGCTGCCGAGCCGGAGAAGAAGAGCTCGAGTGCGGCGTCGTCGCCGCCGTTGCGGTACTGCTGGGCGGCGAGGCGTCCGAGCTTCTGCGCGGTCGCCGTCGCACGCGCGGACTCGGCGTCCGCCTGGGACTGCAGCGCGTTCGCCTTGTCGACGGCGGTCTCGTAAGCGATCTGGGCGGCGACGTATTCGTCGGCCAGCCGCTGCGCCTCGGCCTGCTTGGCGGCGACATCCGCCTGGAGCGCGGCGATGAGGCCTTCGATCCGGGTGATCTCAGACGCCTTGGCGGCCTCGTTGTTCTTCGCGTTCTGGACGTCGTCCCACGACGGGTAGTCGGCCGCGAAGGCCGCCGGGCCGAGGCCGAGTGCGAGAGCACCGATCCCGAGGACGCCGAGCCCACCGAAGCCGATGGCCATGCGACGCGAGACCGGGTTCTTGAGGGTACGCAGTTCGCGGGGGCTCGGCGCGCAGCCGCAGTCCTCCGCCGATCCGGCCTCGTTCATCACCGTGCCCGCCCTCTCGGTCTGCTTGTCGCGTTCGTGCTGCGCGGATGCCGCGTGCGCGCGTTCGGGTGTAGAAATCACACGCACAACACCAGTCACACTAACAACATTCGCGGCGTCTGCCCAGGGTTCTCACGCTTCGTCGCGGCATCCACACTCTCCGCCATCCTCGCTCTCG
Source organism: Microbacterium sp. (assembly GCF_017305435.1). Taxonomy (GTDB): domain Bacteria; phylum Actinomycetota; class Actinomycetes; order Actinomycetales; family Microbacteriaceae; genus Microbacterium. The sequence continues at coordinate 322,207 of NZ_JAFKIP010000003.1, forward strand.
ACGCGCCCGGGCGGCGGAGCCCACGCCCTCGATTTCCGATTTGACCGAGGATCTCGTATGCTTGACCCTCGGTAAGCGTGAGCCGCAGGGTTCGCTCGGCCCCATCGTTTAGCGGCCTAGGACGCCGCCCTTTCACGGCGGTAGCACGGGTTCGAATCCCGTTGGGGTCACTCTCCGACACACAATTGAATACGCATGGCCCTGTAGCGCAGTTGGTTAGCGTGCCGCCCTGTCACGGCGGAGGTCGCGGGTTCAAGTCCCGTCAGGGTCGCTCATAGCGACGGGCCCTTTGTTAGCAGAGGGCCTTTCGTCTACGACATGGCTCTTCGGATGCCATGCGGCTCTGTAGCTCAGTTGGTAGAGCGCACGACTGAAAATCGTGAGGTCACGGGATCGACGCCCGTCGGAGCCACACGGACCGTCGTTACAACGGTCCCAGAAACCCTCGCCTAGCTTCTACATGGCGGGGGTTTTGCTTTGCCCAGGTGAGGGGCTTCTCCGAGGGCGGCACCGATCAGGTCGCCGATGCCGTGCCGGCGACGAAAGGTGGCGCATATTGCCACTTCCAGAGCGCGGAAGCGGCTATACGCGCCACCTTTACCCCGCCCCCGCTGACAGTCAGGCCCCGGCGCGCGAGGGCGGCACGTCAAAGCCGAGCAGGCGCGCCTTGGGGCGCCCGGGACCGACCGGTCCCTCGGGCGTCCAGGGGTACACGAGCGTCGTGACGGTGCAGTTGCCAAGCACAGGGAACAGGTCGCGATAGCCGTCGGGGTCGATGCCGGCGAACTCGCAAATCAGCAGCCGCAGCAGAGTCGCGTGCGCCACGATCAGCACTCGTCCGTCGGGTTTCTCGCGGGTCAGCTCGTCGAAGACGGGGAGCGCACGGCGGATGCCGTCGCGCCCACTCTCCCCCTCCGGCAGGGGCACGGATGCCGGGGCCCGCCGGAAGGCGTCCCACTCGGCCGGGTGGCGCTCAGCGAGCTCCTCGGGAGTGAGCCCCTCACCCACCCCGAAGTCGATCTCGACCAGCCGCGCATCCACGCGGACATCGATACCCGTCGTCTCGGCGGCGGGCGCGGCCGATCGCGACGCACGCGACAGCGGCGAGGCGACGATCGTGTCGAGCGCGGCATCCGCAGCCCAGGCGCCGAGCGCCGCCGCCTGCCCGAGACCATGCCGGGTGAGCGCGACATCCGACACCCCCGCGTAGCGGTGGTCGGCGTGCCAGACAGTCTCGCCGTGGCGGGCAAGGAAGAAGGTGCTCATGATTCCGACCGTACTGGGCGCCGTCTGGCGCTGCCGCACGTGCTCATCTTGATTCTGGTGATCGGTTCGCTCGCGTTGTGGGTCGGCGCGCTGGTCAGCATCGGTGCCTCGAAGGCGTCGGGCGCCGAGAAGGCGATCTGGATTCTGGTCGCCCTGTTGTTCCCGTTCGTCGGTTCGATCGCGTGGTTCGTGTTCGGTCGACGGGCGCAGGGGCACGCCGGCATCGAGCGGATCTGAGTCGGGGCTGCTGCATCGACGAGACTGTCCCTGTGCAGCCTCCTTCGACACCGGGCGTGGCGTCCGCGTACTCCACCCGCGCCGCCGAGTACGCCGATGCCCTCGGGTCGATGGATGCCGTGCATCCGAGCGACCGGCAACTCGTTGACACGTGGGCGCGCACGGCCGCTGGTCGCGTGCTCGATGCCGGCTGTGGGCCGGGCCACTGGACCGACTACCTCCGCGGGCTCGGACTCGATGTGCGCGGCATCGACATCGCCCCGGAGTTCGTCGCACACGCCCGTGCCACCTATCCCGACACCACCATCGACATCGGAGACATCGACGCGATCGATGAGCGCGATGGTTCCCTCGGCGGCATCCTGGCCTGGTTCTCGACCATCCATCACGAGCCGTCACGGATCCCCGTTCCGCTGGCCGAGTTCGCGCGCGTTCTGCGCCCCGGCGGCACACTGCTCCTCGGCTTCTTCCACGGCACGGAGATCGAGCCTTTCGACCACGCCGTCATCCGCGCCTATCGCTGGCCGGCGACCGCTCTGAGCGCCGTCCTGGATGCCGCCGGCTTCGATATCATCGAGACGCACCGGCGCACGGAACGCGGCCACCGCGACGTCGGCGCCATCCTCGCCGAGCGCCGCACGCAGTGACCGTCCGAACGCAGCCCGGCTACCTCACCATCCGCGCGTCGGTGATGAGAGGCGCGTGCGGATCGGTCTGCTCGACCCCGTCGAAGCGGAAGCCGTTGCGCCGGTAGAACGCCGTCGCGCGCGGGTTCTCCTTCGCGACCCACAGCATCGCCGACTCCGACCCGAGCACCTCGTCGAGCAGAGCCTGCCCCACGCCCGTCCCATATTCGGATGCCCGCACGTAGAGGGCGTACAGCAGCCGATCACGCGGCGGCTCCTCACCCTCCCGCCCCTCCCCGGGGCCGGTCCACGCGAACCCGACGGCTTCCCCATCGACCTCGGCCAGACGGATCGTCATGTCGTCCCGCGGTTCGGACAGCACGTGATGCCACATACGGTGCCGCTTCTCGACGTAGTCGTCAGAGAAGTACTCGGCGGGAAGCAGGTGCGCGTATGCCTCTTTCCACGTCGCGACGTGGAGGTCGGCGATCGTCGGCGCATCGGCCCGTTGCGGCTCTCGGATCGTGAAGACCATGGACCGATGGTGCCACGCACCGACCCCGCCGAACCCGGTCCACGGCACCCGACCAGACATCCTGCATCAACGAATCGCGAGGATCACCCGGCCTGACGGCATTTCGCCGCATCCGGCCCCTATGATGAGCCGCGGCGCGCGTGCGCCGCGGACCGGGGGACAGAACATGGGCACACGTCGCGGGCAGCTCGAGCCGTGGATGCGCACAGTCATGGTGGGGGCACTCGTCCTCTCCGCCGCGACGATGTCGGCCTGCGGCACGGGGACGACGACGGATGCCGCGACGCAGACCCCCGCACAGGTCGAGACCCCGACCCCGACGCCCACCCCGCTGACGGCAGCCGAACAGCTCCTGAAGGACAACGCCGACAAGCCCGGCGCCTGCGCCGTCTCCTTCCAGCTCGACGGGACGACGATCGACCCGCAGCTGCAGATCCAGGACCGCCTGTACGATCGGCTGCCGATCCCCCGCGCCGACGGGCGCGCCTTCGCCGGGTGGTACGCCGACGCGGCGTCCGCTGCCGCGGCATCCGCCGATCCGGCCACCGGCGCGTCGAACCCGGCGGTCAGGGTCAACGGTTCGGACCTCGTGAGCTGCACCGACCAGCAGAAGACGCTCTACGGCGCCTGGACGACCGCGGCCGCCGCGGCCGCGGTGGGCGCGCGCATCCCGATCATGATGTACCACCAGTTCACCGACAAGCCCGGCGGCGAGGACGGCTGGCTGCGCGGCAACTACTCCTACATCGAGGACTACCGGGCCACGATGCAGTACATCAAGGACTCGGCGTTCTACCTCCCGACGTGGGACGAGCTGAGCGCCTTCATCGACGGCGCCCTGTACCTGCCCGACCACTCCGTCATCATCACCGACGACGACGCCGACCCCACGTGGCTCACGATGGCCTCGCCCATCAACGAGCAGCTGCAGCTCATGGTGACGTCGTTCGACATCACGGGCGACGGGGCCGCGCAGCAGAACCGCTTCGTCCTGTCCCGCTCGCACACCAACAACATGCATACCGCGGGCGCCAACGGCAAAGGCCAGATGGTGAACCTCTCGCCCGAGGAGATCGCGGCCGACATGGAGGCCTCCGCCGCCGCGCTGCAGGGGATCGGGGTGAGCGTCGCCGCCTCGCACGAGATCATGGCCTACCCGTTCGGTCACAACGACGAACGCTCGCACGAAGGCCTGCGGATGGCGGGCTTCGACATGGCGCGCACGATCGAGCAGGGGTACGTGACAGTCGGCGCCGACAAGATGACGCTGCCGTGCATCCGCATCAACTACGGAATGGGCGTGCCCGACGTGAAGAAGCTCATCGGCTGACGGCCAGGTGGACGAGCGATGACCGGGTGATGACGCATCGCTAGCACATAGGGAACTGACAGACCACACTCGGGACAGCCGCAGGTGGCCCTCGCTACGCTGAGGAGTCCCCCTCCGCCGGCGAAACGCGAGCAGCCCCCATGGATCTCACCGTCATCGTTCCGACCTTCAACGAAGGTCCCAATGTGGCAGAGCTCGTCCGCCGCGTCGGCGCGTCGCTGCGCGGCCGGTCATTCGAGATCCTCTTCGTCGACGACTCGACCGACGACACCCCCGACCTCATCCGGCAGGCGGCGGATGCCGCGGACTTCCCCGTGCGCCTCATCCACCGCGACCAGCCGACCGCCGGCCTCGGCGGCGCCGTCGTCGACGGCTTCCACGCCGCGGACTCCCGCTGGTGCCTCGTCATGGACGGCGACCTGCAGCACCCGCCGGAGGACATCCCCCGCATGCTCGACCGCGCCGCCGTCGGCGACGTCGACATCGTCGTGGCATCCCGCTACGTCGCCGGCGGCACAGCCGGGGGCCTCGCGAACGCCACCCGCACCGCCGTCTCGCGCGCGTCGACGCTCCTCACCAAGTCGATGTTCCCCCGGAAGCTCCACGGGACGACCGACCCGATGACGGGCTTCTTCCTCGTCGACCGCGACGCCGTCGAGATCGGCGACCTCCGCCCGCGCGGATTCAAGATCCTGCTCGAGATCCTCGCGCGCCGCCAGCTCCGCATCGGCGAAGTGCCGTTCGCGTTCGCCTCGCGCTACGCGGGCGAGTCGAAGGCGAGCTTCGCGCAGGGTATGCGGTTCCTCACGCAGCTCGCGATGCTCCGCTTCGGCCGCATGTCGGCGTTCGCCCTCGTCGGCGGTGTCGGAGCGATCGCGAACCTCGTCATCATGTGGGGCCTCATCCGTCTCGGCATGGACTACCTGCCCGCCGCGATCATCGCGAGCGTCGTGACGATCATCGGCAACTTCCTGCTGCTGGAGTACCTCGTCTTCGCGGACATGCGCGCCGAGTCCGGCCAGATGTGGCTGCGGTTCATCAAGTCGTTCACGTTCAACGGCGCCGAGGCGATCGTGCGGATCCCGGTGCTCGCGCTGCTCGTCCAGAGCGCGCACATCCCGAGCGTGCTCGCTGCGGCGATCACTCTCGCCGCCGCGTTCGTGGTGCGGTTCGTCTACCACGCCCTGTTCGTCTACGCGCCGAAGAAGCGCGTGGCACAGACCGTCGCGAAACCGGCCATCCCCCAGGCGAGCGGCCGTACGCTGGAATCATGACCTCCGACTCCCCCGCCTCGACGATCACGATGTTCGGCGCCGAGTGGTGCCGCGACTGCCGCCGCACCAAGGCGCAGCTCGACGACCTCGGTGTCGCGTACACCTACGTCGACCTCGAAGCCGACCCCTCCGCCGCCGAGGTGGCGCGTGAGATCTCGGGCCGCACGAACATCCCTGTCGTCGTCTACCCCGATGCGACGCATCACGTCGAGCCGTCGAACGACGACGTGGCGGCCAAGCTGCGCGAGCTCGCGCTGATCTGACCCCACTCCCCTGGGACCGCCCGTCGCGCCCATTAGGGTGAGCGGCATGGGCAATGACGCACCCCGGCGCGGTGACGCGCGCCTGCGCCGCGGTACGATCGCGACGTATGCCGCCGGTTCGATCGGCACGGGCGGCTTCGCGACGCTTCCGGGCCTCGTCCTGACGTACTACCTGACCGACAGTCTCGGCGTCGCAGCTCTGATGGCCGGCATCATCGTCACCGCGGCAAAGGTGTGGGACGTCGTCATCGACCCCGTCGTCGGTGCGCTCACCGACGAGGACCTGCGCCGGCACGGGTCACGGCGACGTCTCATGGTGATCGGCGGGGTGAGCCTGCCGGTGCTCTTCGCCCTCACCTTCGCGGTGCCGCCCGGCCTCGCGCCCGCGATCGGCGCCGCCTGGGTGCTCGTCGCGTTCCTCCTCACCGCGACGGCGTTCAGCCTCTTCCAGGTGCCGTACATCGCCCTCCCCGCAGAGCTCACCGACCGGTACGACGAGCGCACGCGTCTGCTGACGTGGCGCGTCGTCGTCCTCACCTTCGCGATCCTCCTGTTCGGCGCGGGCGGACCGCTGCTGCGCAAGGCGACGGGCGATCCGACGACCGGGTACCTCGTCATGGGCGTCGTCTCGGGCGTCGCGATCGGCATCGGCATGCTGATCGCCGCCTCCGTCGCCCGCCGGGGCCTGCGCACCCGTTCGGCGATGGCCGCCGGCGGCACGAGCACGGCGGAGGAGGCGGAACTCATCGCGGATGCCGCGGGCGTCGCCCCCGCGCACCGGGTCGGCCCCGACGCCTCGTCGCCGGCCGGCGGCATCCGCGACAACTTCCGCTCCGCGTTCGACACGCTCCGGCGCAGTCAGCCGTTCCGCGCGCTGCTGCTGACGTTCGTGCTGCAGGCGCTCGCGACGGGCCTCATGCTCGCCGGAGCGCAATACCTCGCGACGTGGGTGCTGCGTTCGGAGGATGCCGTGACGCTGCTCTTCGTCGCCCTGATCGCTCCCGCTCTGGTCGCGGCCCCCGCGTGGGGCGCCCTCGCCCGGCGAGCGGGCAAGGAGCGCTCGTTCGCCGCCGCCGGCATCCTGTTCGCCGCCGCGGCCCTCTCGACGGTCGCCGCGCTATGGGCCCCCGGCGGCTGGATCTACGTGTCGGTCGCCGCGGCGGGCGTTGCGTACGCGGGCATGCAGTCGCTGCCGATGGCGATGCTTCCCGACGTCATCAGCCACGACGCGCGCACCCACGGCCCCGGCCGGGCCGGAGCGTTCGGCGGTGTCTGGACCGCCGGCGAGACGACCGGCTTCGCGCTCGGCGCGACGGTGCTCGCGATCGTTCTCGCCGCGACCGGCTACGTCGAGCGCGTGGCGGGGGCGAGCGTGACCCAGCCGGATGCCGCGATCGCGGGCATCGTCCTGAGTTTCAGCGTCCTGCCCGCGGCGCTCGTCGTGGCGAGCCTCGTGCCCCTCGCCCGCTATCGACTGCGCCGCGATGACATCGAGGAGCAATCTCACGGGAACCGAGTGCCACTTCAGCCGTAGGCTGTGCACAGCGGGTGTCGGGCGGTCTCCCGAAAGTCCGCCCGGCACCCGCCCTGGCATTCATTCCACCTGGCACCCGTTCCGGCTGGCATCCATTCGAAGGAGAGGGAAGTGACCACGACGACGGAGCACGCGCCGCTCGACGAGGCGATCACGCAGCTGCAGACCGGCGCACGCACCTGGAGTCTGCTCACGCTGTCGCAGCGCCGCGCACTGCTGCGTCGCGTGCGCGCCACGACCGCCGCCGTCGCGGAGGAGTGGGCGGACGCGGCATCCACAACGAAGGGCCTTGCCCCCGGCCATCCGCTGCGCGGAGAGGAATGGCTGTCGGGGCCGTACGCGGCGCTCGTCGCGGTCGACGCCTACGCCGACACGCTCGGCGCGCTCGCGGACGGACGGTCGCCCCTCGCCGGAGTGAAGACCGGCACCGCCCCGGGCGGGCGGACGGTCGTGCACACCTCGCCCCTCACCGCGACCGATCGCCTCCTGCTGTCGGGCTACGAGACCGAGGTGTGGCTGGAGCCGGGCGTGACGCCCGCCGAGGCGCGGAGCGCGGCGGGGCTCGGGCAGCGGCATCCCACGGCATCGGGAGGCGTCGGGCTCGTCCTCGGCGCGGGCAACATCACCTCGATCCCGTACCTCGACGTGCTGTACGAGCTGATGGCGTTCAACCGCGTCGCGATCCTCAAGGTGAACCCCACGCAGGACGCGCTCGTACCGGTCTTCCAGCGCGCGCTCGCGCCGCTCATCGAACCCGGATTCCTGCGGATCGTCTCGGGCGGCGGCGACGTGGGCGCGTACCTCACGCGGCATCCCGACATCTCGCACGTGCACATCACCGGGTCCGAGGCGACGTTCCGTGCGATCGTTCCCGGTCTGTCCGTGCCGATCACCGCAGAACTCGGTGGAGTCTCCCCGATCATCGTCGTCCCCGGCGAGTGGTCGCGCGCGGACCTCCGCTACCAGGCCGAGCACGTCGTGACGATGCGCCTGCACAACAGCGGCCACAACTGCATCGCGGGGCAGGTCGTCCTCCTCAGCCGCGACTGGCCGCAGCGCGAGGAGTTCCTCGCCGAGCTGCGCGCCGCGTACGACCGCGCACCCGCGCGCCCGGTCTGGTACCCGCACAGCTCCGACAAGCTGGATGCCGCGCGCGCGGCCTACCCCGACGCCACGTGGTGCGGCGACGGCACGCGCGCACTGGTCGAGGCCTCCCCCGCCGACGCGAACGCCGTCGAGACGACGGAGTACTTCTCGCCCGTGCTCGGCGTCGTCGCGCTCCCGGGGACGGGGCAGGAGTTCCTCGACGGCGCGATCGCCCACGCGAACGACCGACTCACCGGCACGCTCGGTGCGAACGTGCTGATCGACCCCGCGTCGCAGTCCGTGCTCGGCGCCGGCTTCGAGCGGGCGATCGCCGACCTGCACTACGGCACGGTCGCGATCAACGCCTGGACGGCATTCGGCTTCCTCACGCCGACCGCGACGTGGGGTGCCTACCCGGGCGGCACGCTCGACGACGCCCCGAGCGGCATCGGCATCGTGCACAACGCGTTCCTCCTCGACCGCGTCGAACGCACCGTCGTGCGCGGACCCTTCCGCCCGTTCCCGCGGTCGGCGACCTCGGCGGTGCGCGGGTACGGGCTGTCGGTGCTGCCGAAGCCGCCCTGGTTCGTGACGTCACGCACCGGCGCGGCCGTGTGCGAGGGTTTCACGCGGTTCCGCATCGACGGGAACTGGGCTGCGATGTCGGTCGTGCTGGTGAAGGCCTTCGGCGCGTGAGCCGTCGCGGGCTGGGCGGCCGGCGCCGGGACCTGCGCGACTGGACGGCCGACTACGTCATCGTCGGAGCGGGGTCGGCGGGGAGCGCCCTCGCGGCACGGCTGAGCGAAGACCCCGACGTGTCGGTGCTGCTGCTCGAGGCGGGACCCGCCGACCGGGCGCTCGAGCTGCATGTGCCCGCCGCGTTCTCGAAGCTCTTCCGCGGGCGGTACGACTGGAACTACGACACCGTCCCCCAGCCCGCCCTCGAGGGGCGCACGATCTACTGGCCGCGCGGCAAGACGCTCGGCGGCTCGTCCTCGCTCAACGCGATGATGTGGGTGCGCGGATTCGCCGCCGACTACGACGCCTGGGCCGCCGTCGCGGGCGAGAGCTGGTCGTGGACGGCGCTCGCGCCGTACTTCCTCCGCGTGGAGGACACCGAGGATGCCGCAGACCCCTCGCTCGGCCGCGGCGGCCCGCAGGCGGTGTCGCGCCAGCGCGACCCCCGCCCGCACACCGCAGCGTTCCTGAACGCCGCCCGCGAACTCGGCCACCCCGTGACGGAGGCGAACCTGCCGCACGGACAGGGCTTCTCCGAGACGATGGTCTCGCAGCACCGCGGTGCGCGGGCGTCGACCGCCGACGCGTACCTGCGCCCCGCACTCGGGCGCCCTGAGCTCCGCCGGCGCGGCAGGCGCGGCAGGGGGAGCCTCCGCGTGGTGACCGACGCCCTCGTACGGCGCGTGACCTTCTCCACCGACCCCGGTGAGCTGCCCCGAGCGACCGGCGTCTACGTCGATATCGCCGGGATCACCCGCCACGCCCGCGCGCGGCGCGAAGTCATCCTCGCGGGCGGCGCGATCAACACGCCGCAGCTGCTCATGCTGAGCGGCATCGGACCGGCCGGCCACCTGGCATCCCACGGCATCGAGGTGCTCGTCGACGCCCCCGACGTCGGCGAGAACCTCCAGGACCACCTCGTCGCCGGGCTCGCGCCCGCGGCATCCGACGGCACGCTCTACGGCGCCGAGAAGCCCGCCGAGCTCGCCCGCTACCTCACCCGGCGGCGCGGCATGCTCACGTCGAACGTCGCCGAGGCGTACGGGTTCGTGCGCACGTCGGTCGCCGACGAGACCGGGGCGGCCGAGGGCCTGCCCGACATCGAGATAATCTTCGCGGCCGCCCCCTACGTCGGCGAGGGGCTCGTCCCCTTGCCGGCCGAGGGCGTGACGGTCGGCGCGATCCTGCTGCAACCGCGCAGCCGCGGCACGATCCGGCTGGCGTCGGCAGATCCGACGGATGCCGCGGTCATCGACCCCGCGTACCTCAGCGACCCGGAGGGCGTCGACGCCGCGACGATGCTCGCGGGCCTCGCCGAATGCGAACGGCTCATCGCGACCGACGCGCTCGGGGCGGTCACGACCGGCGGATGGGTCCAGCCGGAAGGCGGCGAGACGATGACGCCCACCGAGCGGGCCGAGGCATCCCTGCGCCGCTATTCGCACACCCTCTACCACCCCGTCGGAACGGCCCGGATGGGCGATGACGAGACATCGGTCGTCGACCCGGAGCTGCGGGTGCGCGGCGTGCAGGGGCTTCGCGTCGCGGATGCCTCGATCATGCCGACGGTCATCCGCGGCCACACCAACGCACCCGCGATCGTGATCGGCGAGCGCGCGGCCGACCTCATCCGCGGGGCACGGCAGGCCTGAGCTGCGCGAAAACTCCTCCGATCCGCGCGGGACGGGCGCCCCGTCCCGCGTTATTCAGCGGGGCGGGTCGCCGGCACGGCCGGTTCGGAGGAGTTCTCGTGAGTGCGCTGCGACGGGTCAGCGACCCGAGCGGCGCTGAGCGCCGTTCTGTCGCACGACCGAGCCGACCATGAGCTTGCCGCCGGCCGCACCGCCCGTGTGGGAGGCGCGGCGACCCGAGGTGCGGGGGTTGCCCGTCGTCGGGGCCGCCTGCGACGCTGCGCCGTGGTCACGGGCGGGGCGCTGCGCCCGCGGCGCCTCGGTCCGCGCGGCCGCGGTCTGGGACGCGCGACCCGTCCGCTCGGCGGCGGGGCGACCCGACCGGTCCTTGCGGGGCTGACCGCCCGCCGCCTGGCCGCGGCCGGAGCCGCCCTGGCCGGCCTCGCGCGCGGCGCGCTTGCGCTGCGCGTTGGCACCCTGGCTGCGGCCGCCGCCCTCGCCGCGTCGCGGCTGCTCGACCTTGGGCTCGGGCTTGACGTACGGGGCGACCTCGCCGACGAGCTCGGTCACCTCGGGCGACGTCGCGCTGACCCGCACCGGGGTCGCCGTGATCGCGGCCTTCCGCAGCAGGTCCTTGACGTCCTTCTCCTGGCCGGGCATGACGACGGTCACGACCGAGCCCTCGGCACCCGCGCGGGCCGTGCGGCCGGAACGGTGCAGGTACGCCTTGTGCTCCATGGGCGGGTCGACGTGGATGACGAGCTCGACGTCGTCGACGTGCACGCCGCGCGCGGCGACATCCGTCGCGACGAGCACCTTCGCGGCGCCCGAGGCGAAGGCCGCGAGGTTGCGGTCACGCGCCGGCTGCGACAGGTTCCCGTGCAGGTCGACCGAGGGGATCCCCTGCGCGGTCAGCGCCTGCGCGAGCTTCTTGGCGTGGTGCTTCGTGCGCATGAAGAGGATGCGGCGGCCCGTGCCCGACGCCAGCGTGCGCACGAGCTCCTTCTTCTCGTCGGCGCCGGCGACGTGGAACACGTGGTGCGTCATCGCGGCGACGGGCGAGTGCGCCTCGTCGACCGAGTGCAGCACCTCGTTCTCGAGGAACCGGTTCACGAGCTTGTCCACGCCGTTGTCGAGCGTCGCGGAGAACAGCATGCGCTGCCCACTCGTCGGCGTCGCCGCGAGGATGCGCGTGACGGACGGCAGGAAGCCGAGGTCGGCCATGTGGTCGGCCTCGTCGATGACGGTGATCTCCACGGCATCCAACTTCACGAAGCCCTGCTTCATGAGATCCTCGAGGCGGCCGGGGCAGGCGACGACGATGTCGACGCCGTCCTTCAGGGCCGCGACCTGGCGGTTCTGGTTGACGCCGCCGAAGATCGTCGTGGTCTTCATGCCGTAGGCGGCTGCGAGCGGCTCGAGCGTCGCGTTGATCTGCGTCGCAAGCTCGCGCGTCGGCGCGAGGACGAGACCGAGGATGCGACCGGCGCGACGGGAGCCGCCGGCGAGCGCTCCGCCGAGGCGTGCGGCGAGCGGGATCGAGAAGGCGAGGGTCTTGCCCGAGCCGGTCTTGCCGCGGCCGAGCACGTCGCGGCCGGCGAGGGTGTCGGGCAGGGTGTCGACCTGGATCGGGAAGGCGGAGGTCTTGCCGTCCTTCGCGAGGACGTCGACCAGGGGGGCGGGCACGCCGAGCGTGCGGAAAGTGATGTCAGACATAGGGATGTTTCTGGGCGTGCTGCCCGGATCGGTGGCCTCTGCGGGATATGCGCACAGGGTCGCCGTACGAAGAATGTCAGCCGATCATCCGGTCGGGGCCGGGCGGCGAGGGAAGCGTTCTACGACGCGAGAGCGCCAGGATCGGCGCTGCAAGTGCTTCCACTCTAGCAGTCGAGGGGTGAGGCGGCCGGCGTCGCCCGCGAGAGCGGCATCCCATGTCCCAAAAGCGGTTGCTTTTGGAGGGCCAGACCAGCCGTTTGTGGGACATGCTCTGCCGCAAGTGGGACAACCCCTGCCCGGAGTGGGACACCCCCGCCCGGAGTGGGACACCCCCGCCCGGAGTGGGACACCCCCGCCCGGAGTGGGACACGGGCGGGGTTACTCCGAGGCGAAGCGGTCGGTCGCGGCGCGGAGGGCGCGGGCAATGCCCGGCTCGGTGGCCGAGTGCCCGGCATCCGGCACGACGACGAGGTCCGCTTCGGGCCACGCACGGTGCAGGTCCCACGCGGTCATGATCGGCGTGCACACGTCGTAGCGCCCCTGGACGATGACCGCCGGGATGCCGCGGATCGCTCCGACGTCCTCGATCAGCTGCCCCTCGCGGAACCATCCGCCGTTCAGGAAGTAGTGGTTCTCGATGCGCGCGAACGCGAGCGCGTGCGCGGGTTCGGTCATCGAGTCGACGAGACCCTCGTCGGGCTCGAGCGTGAGGGTGGATGCCTCCCATGCCGTCCACGCGTGCGCGGCGGGCTGGTGCACAGCGGGGTCCGGGTCGGTCAGCCGCCGGTGGTACGCCTCGATCATGCGCGAGCGCTCGAGGACGGGGATGGGCGCGAGGTAAGACTCCCAGAGGTCGGGGTAGAGCGCCGATGCGCCGCCCTCGTAGAACCATTCGAGCTCGTGGCGGCGGAGGGTGAAGACGCCGCGCAGCACGATCTCGGTGACGGACCCCGGGTGGCACTCGGCGTAGGCGAGGGCGAGCGCCGATCCCCAGGAGCCGCCGAAGACCTGCCAGCGTTCGATGCCGAGGTTCCGCCTGAGCAGTTCGATGTCGGCGACGAGGTGCCACGTCGTGTTGTAGCGGGCGTCGGCATCCGGTGCACTCATGTGCGGCGTGGACCTGCCGCAGCCGCGCTGGTCGAACAGCACGATCCGGTAGCGGTCGGGGTCGAAGAAGCGCCGCTGCCAGGGCGACGTGCCGCCGCCGGGCCCGCCGTGCAGGAACACGACCGGCTTGCCGTCGGGGTTGCCGGACTGCTCCCAGTACACGCGCTGCCCGTCGCCGACGAGCAGGAACCCGGTCTCGTACGGCTCGATCGGCGGGTACAGGATGTCGTCGAGGTGGTCGCCGGCGGGCGTCACAGGTCGCGCCCCGAGACGTCGAACGTGTTGCACGACAGCGGTCCGCCCTGGTAGCCCGTCGCGAACCACCGCTGACGCTGCGCGCTCGAGCCGTGCGTCCAGCTCTCCGGGTTCACGACGCCGGACGACTGCTGCTGGATGTGGTCGTCGCCGACGGCGGCCGCGGCATCCAGCGCGTCACGGATCTGCGCCTCGGTCGGCCGTTGGAGGTAGGCGACGCCGTGCGCGTCGGTCGGCCCCGAGGCATCCGCGACCCAGGCTCCCGCGTAGCAGTCGGCCTGCAGCTCCGTCCGCACCCCGTTGCTCTCGGGACCCGTCCCGTTGTTCGGGTACCGATCGAAGATCCCCGTGATCTGCTGGATGTGGTGGCCGTACTCGTGCGCGAGGACGTACAGCTGGGCGAGCTCCCCGGCCTGGTCGCCGAACTGCTGCTCGAGCACGTCGAAGAAGGTCGGGTCGATGTAGACGGTCTCCTCGGGCGGGCAGTAGAAGGGGCCGGTGGCGTTGGATGCCGTGCCGCACGAGGTCGGCGTCGATCCGTCCACGATGATGAGCTGCGGCGGGCGGTACCCCTGGACCTGCGTCGCCCAGTACTCGTTGATGACCTTCGACCCGGCCGCGAGGCGGCAGTCGACGCTCGCATTGGCGTCGGCGCCCGTCTCGCAGTTCTGGATCTCCGACTCGGTTCCCGGGCCCGCCTGCAGCCCGCCACCCCCGCCGAGGAGGCTCGAGAAGTCGCCGCCCGTGAAGATCTGGAGCAGGATCACCGCGATCGCGCCGAGACCGCCGACACCTCCCGCGATCACGCCGCCGCCGGGACCGCGCCGCTTCGCGCCGCTCCCGCTCACATCGGCGTTGCTGTTGAACGTCATGGCCTCACCGTACCGCCTGGCATCGCGCAGCCGTGGGCTCGACGCCCGTAAGCTCAGGGCATGGATGCCACGACAGTCACCGTCACCGGCGCAGGCGGCCAGATCGGCTACGCCCTCCTCTTCCGCATCGCGTCCGGCGCCATGCTCGGCACTGACCGACCGGTGCGGCTGCGGCTGCTGGAGATCCCGCAGGGCTTGAAGTCCGCGGAGGGCGCAGCGCTCGAACTGCAGGACTGCGCGTTCCCGCTGCTGCAGGACGTCGAGATCACCGACGACCCGCGCGTCGGGTTCGACGGCGCGAACATCGCGATGCTCGTCGGTGCGCGGCCGCGGTCGGCGGGGATGGAGCGCGCCGACCTCCTGGCCGCCAACGCGGGCATCTTCGGCCCGCAGGGTGCGGCGCTGAACGAGGTCGCGGCCGCTGACGTCCGCGTCGTCGTGGTGGGCAACCCCGCGAACACGAACGCGCTCATCGCCGCGGCATCCGCCCCCGACATCCCGGGCGATCGCTTCAGCGCCCTCACCCGCCTCGACCACGACCGCGCGCTCGCGCAATTGGCGGCGGCGACGGGCGCACCGGTCGCCGACATCCGCGGGGTCACGATCTGGGGCAACCACTCCGCGACGCAGTTCCCCGACGTCGACCACGCGACGATCGACGAGCGTCCGGCGCGTGCCGTGCTCGCCGAGCGCTTCGGCGGGGCGGACGCGGCGACCGCGTGGCTCGACGACGAGTTCGTGCCGCGCGTCGCCAAGCGCGGGGCGGAGATCATCTCGGTGCGCGGATCGTCGTCGGCGGCATCCGCCGCGAACGCGGCCATCGCCCACATCCGCGACAGCGTGCTCGGCACGGGAGCGGATGGCGCATGGACGTCGGCGGCCGTGCTCTCCCGCGGAGAGTACGGGGTCGCCGAGGGACTGTACTCGTCATTCCCCGTCACGAGCGACGGGTCGGGATACCGCATCGTCCCGGGCCTCGACATCGACGGCCGCGCCCGCGCGCGCATCGACGCGTCGGTCGCGGAGCTCATCGCCGAACGCGACGCCGTCCGGGCACTCGGGTTGATCTGAGCCGGCGGTGCAGGACCTCACCTGGCTCATCGCGGGCGTCGCCGTCATCGCGGTCTCGACGGTGCTCGCGCGCCGGCTCGGGGTCGCCGGCCCGCTGATCCTCGTCGCGATCGGCCTCGTCGCCTCGCTCCTGCTGCCGTCCTTCTCGGTGCCGCCCGAGCTCATCCTCGCGGGCATCCTCCCGCCTCTCCTGTACGCCGCGGCGGTGCGGCTGCCGGCGGTCGAGTTCCGCCGCGACGCCGTCCCGATCGCCGGGCTCGCGGTCCTCCTCGTCGTCATCTCGTCGCTCGCGCTGGGACTCCTGTTCTGGCTCGCGATCCCCGAGCTCGACTTCCCGCTGGCGGTCGCGCTCGGCGCGATCCTCAGCCCGACGGATGCCGTGGCCACCTCGATCGCGAAGAAGCTCGGCATCGCGCCGCGCGTCATCACGATGCTCGAGGGCGAGAGCCTGCTCAACGATGCGACCGCCCTCGTGCTGCTGCGCAGCGCCGTCGCGGCGTCCGCCGCCGGGTTCTCGCTGTGGGGCACGATCGGCGCCTTCGCGTGGGGCGTCCTCATCGCCGTCGTGATCGGCGTCGCCGTCGGGCTCCTCCACCTGCGCCTGCGGCGGTGGATCGGCGACACCGTCGCGAACACCGCGATCGGCTTCATCGTGCCGTTCATCGCCTACCTGCCCACGGAGCATCTGGGCGGATCGGGGCTCGTGGCGGCGGTCGCGGCGGGCATCACGACAGGGCAGGGCGCGGCGCGCTGGTCGACGCCCGAGCAGCGCGTGTCGGATGAGCTGAACTGGCACACCGTCGAGCTGCTGCTCGAGGGCGCGGTCTTCCTCATCATGGGGCTCGAGCTGCGCGACATCGTCGGCGCCAACTTCCAGAAGCACAACGGGCTCGGCGTCGCGATCACACTCGCCCTCGCCGCGCTCGCCATCGTGCTCGCGGTGCGCGCGCTCTACGTGTCGGGTCTCGTCGCCCTCCTCGGCCGACGCGCCCGCGCCGTGCAGCGCGACCGGCTGCAATCCCTCAGCGATCGCCTCGATGCGTTCGATCCGGCCGCGTTCGGTTCCGCTGCGTTGGATCCCGCTGCCTTCGATCCGGCCGCGCGGACGTCCGCCGCGCAGGGCGAGGCACGTGCCGCGATCGCGGACGACGTCCACGGCGGCGGTCCGCGGCTCGGCGCGACCCGACGGCCGTGGCAGTGGCGGTGGCGACGCGGAGTGCGCAAGGCCGTCCTCACCGTGGCCGGGCCGGGGTCGCGCAACCCCGGCGCGGTCGAGCAGCGCGTGGAGTCGATGCGCACGCGGGTGAGCCGCGCGATGAACGACCTCGACTACTACCAGGCATCCCCGCTGGGCTGGAAGGACGGCACGGTCATCGTCTGGGCGGGCATGCGCGGCGTCGTGACCCTCGCCGCGGCGCAGACCCTCGAGGAGGGCACGCCCGCTCGCGAGCTCCTCATCCTCGTCGCATTCCTCGTCGCCCTCGTCAGCCTCATGCTGCAGGGGCTCACGCTGCCCGCCGTCATCCGCATGCTGAAGATGCCGGCATCCGTCGCCGACGGGCCCGCCGCCGCCGAGGAGCGTGAGCGGCTCGAGGCCGAGCTGCGCGCCGCGGCGCTCGACGCCCTGCGCACGCCCGGCCTCGCCGACGCCACGGGCGAGCCGTATCCGCCCGACGTTCTCGAGAAGCTCGCCGACCGGATGGCCGCGCCGCCCCCGGAGGACCCCGACATCAGCGCCGCCGGCTTCATCGATCTGCGGGTTGCGATGATCGAGGCGATGCGCGACCGCCTCGTGACGGTCTCGCGCGAAGGGTCGTACTCATCGGCGACGCTGCGCCACGCGCTCGCACAGCTCGACGCCGATCAGCTGAGCATCCAGCTGCGCCGCGAGGAGGAGGAAGAGTGACGACGACGCGGCGCGGTGAGCCAGAATGGATGCCGTGAGCACCCCCCACCCCGACGCCACCCCGGACGCGACCGCGGACGCAGCGCCTCGTGACGGCCGCGCGCCCGCGGACTACGCCGAGTCCGTCGCCCTCCCCGCCGTGACCTCCGCCGTGCCGGTCATCGTCTCGGGAACGGACTGGTGGGCGGCCCGCCCGGCAGGCTCACGCCTCGTCGGGCTCGTCGTCGCCCGCGACGACCTGCCCTCCGTGATCGCGCAGCGCGATGCGCTGGCCGATTTCGGCGTGCCGATCGAGGGCTTCCGCCACCCCGCCCCCGAGACGGGCGAGACGTGGTCGGAACGCCTCACGCGGCTGTTCGGACGCCTCGTCGAGGGCGATGTCGTCGTCGTCGCCGACAAGCACGCCCTGGGCCGAACCGTCGACGAGGAGAGCCACGCGATCGGTGAGCTGCGCCGTCGCGGCATCATCGTGAAGGTCCTGGGGCACTCGCGGGCCTGACGCCGTCGGTCGCCCGGCGACCTACGCTCCGACGTAGCGGGCGAGGTGCTGAGCCGTGAGGGTGTCGCCGCGCGCGACGAGCTCGGCCGGTGTCCCCTCGAACACGACCGATCCGCCCTCGCGGCCCGCTCCCGGCCCCACGTCGATGATCCAGTCGGCGTGCGCCATGACCGCCTGGTGGTGCTCGATCGCGATGACCGAGTTGCCGGCATCCACCAGTGCGTCGAGCAGTGCGAGCAGGCCGGCCACGTCGGCGAGATGGAGGCCTGTCGTCGGCTCGTCGAGGATGTAGATCGCGCCCTTCTTCGCCATCGAGATGGCCAGCTTGAGGCGCTGCCGCTCGCCACCGGAGAGGGTGTTCAGCGCCTGGCCGAGCGTGATGTAGCCGATGCCCACGTCGTTCATGCGGGCGAGGGTCGCCGCGGCCGTGCCCTTCAGCCCGGCATCCGCGCAGAACGCGATCGCGTCTTCCACCGACATCGCGAGCACGTCGGCGATCGTGCGGCCCTCGACCGTGTACTCGAGGACGGCGTCGCTGAAACCCGAGCCCTCGCACAGCTCGCACCGGGTCTCGACGCTCTGCGTGAATCCGAGGTTCGTGATGATGACGCCGAGCCCCTTGCACGCGGGGCAAGCGCCCTCGGAGTTCGCGCTGAAGAGGGCGGGCTTGACGCCGTTCTGCTTCGCGAACAGCTTGCGGATCTCGTCGAGGACGCCTGTATACGTCGCGGGGCTCGACCGCCGCGAGCCCTTGATCGGCGCCTGATCGACCACGACGACCTCGTCGCGACCGGCGAGACTGCCGTGGATGAGCGAGGACTTCCCCGACCCCGCGACTCCCGTGACGACCGTCAGGATGCCGAGGGGCACGTCGACGTCGACACTGCGGAGGTTGTGCAGGCTGGCGCCGCGGATCTCGAGCGCGCCGCGGCGCGTGCGGGTGTCGGGCTTGAGCGCGGCCCGGTGGTCGACGTGGCGCCCGGTCACGGTGCCGGAGGCGCGCAGGCCCGCGACATCCCCCTCGTAGGTGATGAGTCCGCCATGGCGCCCCGCGCCGGGCCCGAGATCGATCACGTGGTCGGCGATCTCGATGACCTCGGGCTTGTGCTCGACGACGAGCACGGTGTTGCCCTTGTCGCGCAGGAGCAGGAGCAGCTCGTTCATGCGCTGGATGTCGTGCGGATGCAGACCCGTCGTCGGCTCGTCGAAGACGTACGTCATGTCGGTGAGCGCGGAGCCGAGGTGGCGGATCATCTTCGTGCGCTGCGCCTCGCCGCCGGAGAGCGTGCCGCTCGCGCGGTCGAGCGACAGATACCCGAGCCCGATGTCGACGAACGAGTCGAGGGTCTGCTGCAGGGTCTGCAGGAGCGGCCCGACGCTGGGATCGTCGATGGTGCGCACCCAGGCGGCGAGATCCGTGATCTGCATCGACGCGGCATCCGCGATGCTGGCCCCGGCGATCTTCGACGAGCGCGCGCCCTCGTTGAGGCGTGTGCCGCCGCATGCCGAGCACGGCATGAACTTCACGGCGCGGTCGACGAAGGCCCGCACGTGCGGCTGCAGGCTGTCGCGATCCTTCTGCAGCATCGACTTGGTGACCTTCGGGACGAGGCCCTCGTAGGTCATGTTGATGCCGGCGATCTTGACTTTCGTCGCCTGCTTGTAGAGGAGGTCGTGCAGCTCCTGCTCGGTGAAGTCGGCGATCGGCTTGTCGCCGTCGACGAAGCCGGACTCGGAGTAGCCCTTCACCATCCAGCCGTCCGGGGTGTAGCCGGGGACCGTGATGGCGCCCTCCCGGAGCGACAGCGAGCGGTCGAGCAGCTCGTCGATGTCGATGTCGCTGACCTGGCCGAGGCCCTCGCACTCGGGGCACATGCCGCCCGTGATCTCGAACGACCGACGCTCCTTCTTGCCCTTGTCCTTGCCCGTCGCGATCGTGATGGCGCCCGCCCCGGACACGGACGGGACGTTGAACGAGAAGGCCTGCGGAGAGCCGACGTGCGGATGACCGATGCGGCTGAAGAGCAGTCGCAGCATGGCGTGCACGTCGGTCGCCGTGCCGACGGTCGATCGGGCATTGGCGCCCATCCGCTCCTGATCGACGACGATCGCGGGGCTGATGTTCTCGAGGCGATCGACGTCGGGGCGGCTCAGCTGGCCCATGAACTGCTGGATGAAGGTCGGATAGGTCTCGTTGATGAGGCGCTGCGACTCGTTCGCGATCGTGCCGAAGACGAGGCTCGACTTGCCCGAACCGCTCACGCCGGTGAACACGGTGAGGCGGCGTTTGGGGATCTCGACGTCGATCCCCTGCAGGTTGTTCTCCCGCGCGCCCACGACCCGGATCACCTCGTGCGCGTCGGCGATGCGGGCGGTGCTGTGCGTCTCGGGTGTGGATGCCATGCGCACAGTCTGCCGCGAGTCATGCGCCGCCGGGGGATGGCGGCGGCGATGGCGGCGGTGACGGCGGCGGCGGGTTTCGACGGGAGGAGGCGGCGAGCCCGTCGAGCACGATCTCGAGCTGCCGCGCGAAGCGCGATCCGGCCTCGCCCCGATCGTGTGCGACGCTGGCCACGAGCGGGGCGTCGCCGCCGAGCGCGGCATCCCGCACGGCGAGAGAGTAGCGCTCGGGATCGGCGGCCTCCGACTGGGCACGCTCCTGCTCCTCGATCACGAAGCCGACCACGTACGAGGTGACGATCTCCGCGGCATCCATCGCCTCCGCTACGGGGAGCCCCTCCGACGACCACCGCTCGAGCCACGGCTCCTGCGCGCGCAGCACCTCGGGGTCGGTCAGGCGTGTGCCGCTGAAGGTGCGCGCGCCGTCGCGGTGCGCGAGGTACTCGCGGCGCAGGATGCCGGCGTAGGCGCGGAGCCCGTCGACCCAGGTCGTGTCGGGGTCGAGCGCCGCAAGCGAGCGCTGCACGCGGCGCTGGATCTCTGTGCCCATCTCGTCGAGCAGCTGCTGCTTGCCGGGCACGTGCCAGTAGAGCGCAGGCGCACGCACGTCGAGGCGGGCTGCGACGGCCCGCAGCGTCACCGCCTCGATGCCGCCCTCGTCCAGCACATCGAGGGCGGCCTCCACGATCCGTTCGCGGGTGATGCCTTTCGCCATGCTTGACAGCTTAACGGCGTTAAGGAATGATCGGGAACGCCATTTAACTTAGTTAAGGAGATTGTCATGCGCGCCGCCGTCGTCACATCCTTCGACACAGCCCCTCACCTCGCCGAGGTGCCGGTGCCCACCCCCGGCCCGGGCGAGCACATCGCTCGCGTTCTCGCCTCCGCGCTGCACCCTCGCGTGCGGTCGCAGGCCGACGGATCGCACTACACGAGCACCGAGGATCTGCCGTTGATCCCCGGCATCGACGGCGTCGCCCGCGACGGCGACGGCGCTCTCCGCTACTTCGTCACGGAGAGCGGCGCGATGGCGGAGCAGGTCGCCATCGATCCCCACCGCAGCGTCGTCCTTCCTCCCGATATCGATCCGGTGCGCATCGCCGCAGCGATGAATCCCGCGATGTCGTCCTGGATCGCGCTCCGCCGCCGCATCGAGTTCACCCCGGGCGCACGCGTCATGATCATGGGTGCGACGGGAAGCGCCGGGCGTCTGGCCGTTCAGATCGCCCGCCGCCTCGGCGCCTCGCACGTCGCCGCCGCCGGACGCGACGCCGTGCGCCTTGCGACCCTCCCCGCTCTCGGCGCCGACACGCTGATCGATCTCGGCAGCGCGACCGTCGACGCGGACCTCGCGGCGATCGGTCGGGACGTCGACGTCGTCCTCGACTATCTGTGGGGCCCGTGGGCGGCGAGGGCGCTCCGCGCGATCGTCCCCACACGCGCCGACGACAGCCAGGCGCTGACCTGGGTCCAGATCGGCTCGATGACGGGCCTCGAGTCCCCGATCCCGTCAGCGGCCCTGCGCGCGTGCAACCTCCGGATCGTCGGCAGCGGCCAGGGCTCGGTCTCCCCGCGCGACATTCTGGCCGAGCTCCCCGCGCTCTCACGCGAGATCATGCGCGGCGACTACGCCGTCGATGCGCAGGTCGTGGCACTCGACGACGTGACGACAGCGTGGGCAGAACGCTCCACCGCACGCCAGGTGGTCGTACCGGACTGACCCGGCCCCCGCGCGGCGGCGCGGCGCGGGCCGGCGCGACGCGGAGCGGCGCGGGAGCGTACCGTATTCAGTCTCCGCGCACGACCCACGCTGCGCGCGTCGCGCGAATCCGCGGATCGGCGCGGCGCGCGCCGCCGTGCGGACTGAATACTGAACACATCGGCGCGGTGACGGGCGGCGGCGACGCGGCACGGCGGCCGGGTCAGCCCGCGCGGTGGCAGCCGACGAGGTGGTCGTCGACCATCCCCGCCGACTGCATGAGGGCGTACATCGTCGTCGACCCGACGAAACGGAACCCGCGCTTCTTGAGCCCTTTCGAGAGGGCGTCGGATGCCGCGGTCGTCGCCGGCACGTCGCCGAACGCTGCCGGCCGGTCAGCCACCGCGCGTGGCGTCGGCGCGAACGACCACATGAGGGCGTCGAGCTCGCCCGGCGCCATCGCCGCGGCAAGGCGGGCGTTGCCGATCGTCGCGAGGATCTTGGCGCGATTGCGGATGATCCCGGCATCCGCCATCAGGCGTTCGACGTCCTCGTCGTCGAACGCCGCGACCGCCTCGGGCTCGAAACCGGCGAACACCTCACGGAAGCGCGGGCGCTTCCGCAGGATCGTGATCCACGACAGTCCTGCCTGAAACCCCTCGAGTGACATCTTCTCGAAAAGCGCCCGATCGCCGTGGAGCGGCCGCCCCCACTCCTCATCGTGGTAGCGGCGGTACTCGGCGTCGTCACCGACCCACCGGCATCGGGCGAGGCCGTCGGGCCCGCGGATGAGGTCAGGGCGAAGGTCATCCATCACGCCAGGTTATCCGGCGACATCGGTGCGCCCGCGCCGGCGAACGTCTCGCGGTCCGGCGACGGTGCGCAGCGCTTCGTCGAGGTCGGTGTGGGCGAACGCGAACCCGGCATCGATCAGGCGCTCCGGCGTGACCCATCGGCTCTTGAGCACGAGCTCCGGCTCCGTGCGCAGTGCCCACATCGCCGGCTCCAGCATCCACCGGAAGGCGGGGAGGCCGAACGGGGCGCCAACGATGCGGCGGAGCGTCCGCATGAGCGTGCGATTGTCGGATGCCGCGGGCGCGACCACGTTGACGGGGCCCGCGATCTCGCTGCGTTCGGCGAGGAATCGCACGGCTCTCACCACGTCGTCGACGTGCACCCAGCTGAACCGCTGCCGGCCGCGCGTGTCGTGACGTGGAGCCCGCCCGTCCCCGGTCGGCCGTGGCCCGATGCCGCGATAGCGGCGATGCGGCGGCCACCACCCGTCGCGCTGCGGACCGCCGAGGCCCAGTCGCGCCAGCCGCACGAGCATGCGGGTCGCCGGGCCGTCGCCCAGCACGATGGCCATGCGCAGCGCGACGCGCCTGGTCGCGGGCAGCTCCCCCGCGAAGAACTCGGCCTCCCAGCTCGTCGCGACGTCGACCGAGAACCCCTCGCCGATCTCGCCCGATGACTCCGAGTTCGCGGCATCCATCCGATGCCGGTAGATCGTCGCGGTCGACGCGTTCAGCCAGACGCGCGGCGGAGCGGATGCCGCGGCCACCGCCGCACGCAACGCCCGGGTCGTCGCGACGCGCGAGCGCAGGATCTCGTCGCGGTTCGCATCCGTGTAACGGCAGTTCACGGACTTCCCGGCGAGGTTCACGAGCACATCGGCGCCGTCGACGAGCGCGGCGATCGCCTCCGTGTCACCCCATGCCGCATCGGCCCCCGAACCGCGTCCGATCGTCGTCACCTCGTCGCCGGACTCGCGGAATGAGGCGACGACCGCACGCCCGATGAACCCCGAGGCTCCCGCGACGACGACTCGACCCGCACCCCTGGCATCCATGCTGCCCACCCTCATCGCCAATTCTGAACACGTTCAGTTTAGCGACCGCATCGCGCCGTCGCACGAACTCCGCAGAATGCGCCGAACTCCGCAGCTGATCGCGGCGACCGGTGCGGAGTTCGCGACAGACTGCGGAGTTCGTGACGGGCGTCGGCGCCCGGGGCTACTTCTTCTTCAGCGCCTTCTCCGACCGCGGGGCGTGCCCCGACGCGGCGAGGTCCGCGTAATACGCGCGCGCCTCGTCCTGACGCGCCTGCTCGGCGCCCGACGCGATGGGGGACCGCACGTGCTCGGGGGCGAAGCCGTAGGCATCCACGAGATCCTGCGCGTGCGGGCGCAACCGCAGCGCGAGCCGGTCGATGTAGCGCGAGACGGATGCCGCGCGCTGCGTCGACAGGCGCCCGTTGATGAGGTACCACGCGAGGTGCTTCTCGATCAGATGCATGCCGAAGAGATCGCGCAGCCATGTCAGCACCTGCGCCGTGCCCGCGTCCTCCACCTTCGCGATGCCATCGCTGAACGCCTCCCACTGCAGCAGCTCGCCGTGTGCGCGCGCGGCCTCGATGAGCTCGGCCTGGTTCGCGTTGAAGATCGCGGCGGCCTCGTCGGGCGACGCCTTCGACGCCGGGCGCAGCCGCGCCGCGATGTCGGCGATCATCTGCTCGACCCGCCCCGCGAGCAGCTCGTGCTGCTGCTCGGCGCGCAGGCCCAGCTCGACCGACCGCGCCGTCGAACCGAAGTCGGCCACGGTCTGGCCGAGCCGGCGGAGGCCCGCGCCATGGAAGACCTTGCCCGCGGTCTGCTTCGCGGCGAACGAGGCGAGCTTCGCGGCATCCGCGCCCTTGAACTGCTTCGCGTAGTCGGCGAGCAGCCGCTTGCCCACGAGCTGCAGGAGGATGTTGTTGTCGCCCTCGAACGTCACGTAGACGTCGAGGTCCTGGTGCAGGCCGACCATGCGGTTCTCGGCGAGGAAGCCGGAACCGCCGCACGCCTCGCGGGTCTCCTGGATGGTCGACAGCGCGTTCCACGTCGAGAGGGGCTTGAGGGCGGCGGCGAGCGTCTCGAGGTCCTCGCGCTCCTGCGGCGTGTCGGTGCGCCCCGAGAAGACGGCGTCGAACTTGCGCAGCAGCTCGTCGTTGGAGAAGAACTGCGCGTAGTTCTGCGCGAGCAGGGGCAGCAGGCGTCGCTGGTGCTTGCCGTAGTCGAGCAGGACGACCTCGTCGCTGCCCGATCCGGAGTCGAACTGCCGGCGCTGGTTCGCGTAGGTCAGGGCGATGTAGAGCGCGAGCGCCGTCCCCGTTGTGGCGGCCCCGTCGAGCGAGACCCGGCCCTGCACGAGCGCACCGAGCATCGTGAAGAAGCGCCGGCCTGGGCTCGGGATCTCGGACGAATAGGTGCCATCGGATGCCACGTCGCCGTAGCGGTTCAGCAGGTTGAAGCGCGGGATGCGCACATGGTCGAAGGCGAGCCGGCCGTTGTCGATGCCGTTGAGGCCGCCCTTGACCCCGTCGTCCTCGCTCTGGATGCCGGGGAGCATCGCTCCCGCCTCGTCGCGGATCGGTACGAAGAAGCAGTGGACGCCATAGTTCACGCCGCCCGTGATGAGTTGGGCGAACACCGTCGCGGCGCGCCCGTGCAGAGCGGCGTTGCCGAGATAGTCCTTCCACGCCCCGCGGAAGGGGGTGTGGATGACGAACTCCTCGGTATCGGGGTCGTAGGTGGCGGTCGTGCCGATGGATGCCACGTCGGAGCCGTGCCCCGTCTCGGTCATCGCGAACGCGCCCGGCAGCTCGAGCTCGATGACGTCGCGCAGCCACGCATCGTGGTGCTTCTTCGTGCCGAGCTGGTAGATGGCCGAGCCGAACAAGCCCCACTGCACGCCCGACTTGATCTGCAGGCTCGGGTCGGCGAGGACGAGCTCCATGAATCCGGCGAGGTTCGCGCCGTTGTCCTCGAGGCCGCCGTACTCCTTCGGGAAGGCGCGGCGCGAGCCGTTGTTCTCGACGAGCAGCCGAAGCTGGCTGAGCACGCGCTCGCGGTGCTCCGGCATGGGCTGGCCGTCGATGCGCCAGAACGCAGGGTCCTTGATCATCTCGCGCGCCTCACGACGTGTCTCGCCCCACGTGCCGAGAAGGAGGTCGGTGACCGCGTCGATGTCGATGCGCGGCTCGTGCGCCTCCTCCGCCGAATGGGGGGCGGCGGGCGCCCCGCCCGCGGGCGTGCGCTTGCTCGTGGCGGGCTTCTTGGGGTGGATGTTCTCGCGGACGGCGGCGTCGGTCATGGGAGCACCTCTCGAAGGAGACGGACAGAGAAGATCACTCTCGACCGTAGGAGTGTCACAACCGTCCCGCAAACGGATTGCGCACGAGCTACAAACCCGTGCACACCCGTGTGCACGCTTCCTTGTATGAGACCGACACCCATGTCGAGTGAGACTCAGTCTCACTCGACATGGGTGTGGTCACAGTGCGACGCCGTGGCCGAAGCGGAACAGCGGGTCGGCCGTGTCGAACGGGACGTCCGGGCGGGATGCCTCGACGGCCGCCATCGACCGCGGGATGTCGAACGGGAGCCGCCCGGTCGCGGGCGCCGCCCCGGAGAGGATGTCCAGCAGGGCGGTCGGGTGCGCGCCCCAGTTCGCCGTCAGGGCGACGCCGGCCTCGGCGAGGGGCGTGAGGATCGCGGGGCGGTCCAGGAACACATCGACGACGGTGGGCGCGGCGGCCGCGATCTCGCGCACGTGTTCCACCACCTCCGCGGGGAAATCGAGCGAACCGGCGTGGAAGAAGTTCTCGAACATCGATCTCCGCTGCTCGTACGGCGCCTGCAGTCGCAGGATCGCCACGTCCGCCTCTGCGGGCGACGCCACGACCTCGCCGTACTGCGCGGCGACCTCGGCATCGATCCCCTCGACGTAGAGCTTCGCGCCGCGGGCGAACGGCAGGGCCTCCGATGAGGACAGAACCGTGATCGATGCGCGCTGAGCATCCAGCCCTGCCGCGCGGTGCTCCGGGGCGCCCACGATCGCGGCGGCCTCCCCCTCATCGACGAACGGGTCCTCGAACAGGCCGAGCTCGAACTTCTCGCGCAGCAGGCGCCGCGCCGAGACGTCCAGTCGCTCCTCGGCGACGAGGCCGTCGCGGACGAGACCGATCAGCAGCGACGGGTCGTGCTCGCCGCCGAACTGGTCGGCACCGGCATCCAGCACCTTCACCATCCGCTCGCCGGGCGTGAGGTGCTCGACGCCCCAGGCACGCGCGGCGAAGTCCGTACCCATGATGGGCTGGTCGGTGATGATCCCCCAGTCGGTGCAGACGATGCCGTCGAAGCCGAAGCGCTCGCGCAGCAGCCCCGTGAGCACGCCCTTGTTGAAGCCGAAGCCGACCTCCTCGTACTCGGTGGCGATCGGCATGCCGTAATAGGGCATGATCTGGCGCCCGCCGGCGGCGAAGATCGCCTCGAACGGCGTCAGGTGGTGCTCGAACTGCCCGCCGGGGTAGACCTGCTCGCGTCCGTAGTCGAAGTGCGGGTCCTCGCCGTCCTTCTGCGGACCACCGCCGGGGAAGTGCTTGGTCATGGTCGAGACCGAGCCCGGGCCGAAGCTCTCCCCCTGGAAGCCGCGGACGTAGGCGGCGCCGAGTTCGCCGGTCAGCGCAGCATCCTCACCGAAGGTCTGCAGCTGACGTGCCCAGCGCGGCTCGGTCGCGAGATCGACCTGCGGGTGCAGGGCGACGCGGATGCCGACGGCCGTGTACTCGCGACGGGCGATGTCGCCGAAGCGCTCGACGAGTTCGGCGTCGCGCGTGGCGGCGAGCCCGAGCGGCTCGGGCCACTGCGAGAACGGGCCGGCCAGCAGCGCCGCGCCAGGGTTCTCGCTGAAGCCGTGCCGAGGATCGGTCGAGATCGTGACGGGGATGCCGAGGCGCGTGGATGCCGCGAGCTCCTGCAGCCGGTTGTGCCAGCGGGCGATGAGGGTCGGGTCGCTCGGCACCATGAGCAGGTTGAAGTGATTCATGTGCCGGCCGGCGACGTAGTCCTCGTTGGACGCGATGCCGAAGTTCGCGTCGCCCGGCGAAAGCTCGCCGTCCTCACCCATCGCGATCATCGTCTGGAAGAACAGTCCCGCCTTCTCTTCGACGGTCATCTCGCGCAGCAGCAGCTCGACGCGTTCGTCGGTCGGCAGGCTCGCGTCGAGCCAGGGACGCGCGGTCGTGTCGCGGGGGATGTCGCGGGGCGTGCCCGCGGGGTCGACGATGGCGCCGGGCGCCGGGGCGGAGGCTTCGTTGCTCATCCCGCCATCGTAAACCGAACAGCACTAGGTTTCTAGACTGCGGCGGCGATCACCTCGAGGACGGACTCGCCGTACGCCTCGCGCTTCTTCGCACCGATGCCGGTGATGCCGTCGAGGTCCACCATCGAAGCGGGGCGCTGCTCGGCGAGGGCGCGGAGCGTGGCATCCCCGAACACGATGTACGCCGGGACGCCCTGCTCCTTCGCGATGCCCGCCCGCCACGCGCGCAGCGCCTCGAACAGGTCGCGATCCCCGTCGACGAGGGTGTCGGATGCCGCGGCCTTCCGCACCCGCGACGCTCCCCCCGAGCGTCCCAGCACGTCACGGCGGAGCGGCACCGCGGCCTCGCCGCGCAGCACGTCACCCGCCCGCTCCCCCGGGACGAGGACGCCGTAGTCGCCCTGCGCGGCGACGATGCCGCCGGCCAGCAGCTGCCGGATGACGCTGCGCCAGTCCTGATCGCTGAGGTCGGCACCGAGGCCGTAGGTGGAGAGGGCATCGTGCTTCTGCTGGCGGATGCGCTCGGTCGAGGCCCCCCGCAGGATGTCGATGAGGTGACCCGCCCCGAAAGCCTGATTCCGCTCGCGCTGCAGGCGGATGATCGTGGAGAGGAGCTTCTGCGCGGGAACCAGCCCGTCGAAGGTGTCGGCCGGCGTGAGACACGTGTCGCAGTTGCCGCAGGGCCCCGACTCCTGCCCGAAGTACGCGAGGAGGTTCTGCCGGCGGCACGCCACCGTCTCACAGAGCGCGAGCATCGCGTCGAGGTGCTGGCCGAGGCGCTGCTTGTATGCGCGCTCACCCGGTGACTGGTCGATGAGACGCCGCTGCTGGACGACATCCCCCAGGCCGTACGCCATCCACGCCACCGAGGGCTCGCCGTCGCGACCGGCGCGGCCGGTCTCCTGGTAGTACCCCTCGACCGACTTCGGCAGGTCGATGTGCGCGACGAAACGCACGTCGGGCTTGTCGATGCCCATGCCGAACGCGATCGTGGCGACCATCACGACGCCGTCCTCACGGAGGAAGCGGCCCTGGTTGCGGGCCCGGACCCCGGCATCCAACCCCGCGTGATACGGGAGCGCGTCGATACCCTGCGTGCGCAGGTACTCGGCCGTCTGCTCGACCGACTTGCGGCTGAGAGCGTAGACGATGCCCGCCGACCCGGTCGGCTGCGCCCGGATGAACTGCAGGAGCTGGCGGCGCGGGTCGACCTTGGGCTCGATGCGGTACTGGATGTTCGGGCGGTCGAAGCTCGCGACGAAGTGACGCGCGTCCGGCAGGTCGAGGCGCTCGGTGATCTCCTTGTGCGTCGCGCGCGTCGCCGTCGCGGTGAGCGCCATGCGCGGGACACCCGGGAAGCGCTCCGCGAGGTCGCCGAGCGCGAGATAGTCGGGGCGGAAGTCGTGGCCCCACTGGCTGACGCAGTGGGCCTCGTCGATCGCGATGACGCTCAGCGTGCCGCGCTGCAGGAGCGTGGTCGTCGCCGCGCCGCTCAGCCGCTCGGGCGCCACGTAGAGGAGGTCGAGGTCGCCCGCGAGGTAGGCCTGCTCGACGCTCGCCCGCTCGGCGGAGGACTGGGTCGAGTTCAGGTAGGCGGCATTGACGCCGTTCGCGATGAGGGCGTCGACCTGATCGTGCATCAGGGCGATCAGGGGGCTCACGACGAGCCCCGTACCGGGGCGCACGAGCGCGGGGATCTGGTACGTGATCGACTTGCCGCCACCGGTCGGCATCAGGACGAGCGCGTCCCCGCCGGAGACGACCTGATCGACGATCGCGGCCTGGTCGCCGCGGAAGTCGTCGTAGCCGAACACGTCCTTCAGGACGGCGCGCGCGTCTTCGCCCGTGCGATCGCGGCCGAGGCGAGCACGGGCCGGGACGGAGACGGGGGATGCCGCGGGCGCTGCTCCGGGCTGCCGGGGCGTGCCGGTCTCGCGCGATGAGGCGATCGTCGCCCGCGCGAGCGCGCCCGCGTAGCCGTCGAACTCGGGCGGCGGGGCGGTCTCGTCGTCGTCCGGCGGCGTCAGCGCGTCGACATCCCACGGGACATCCGCGTACGGATCGTCGTACGGGTCACCGAGGGTCTGCGAGCTCACTCCCCCAGGCTAACCGCGCCGCCCGACATCCGGAGCGGGCTGTGGACACTCCGCCTACAGTCGCACCACCTCGAGGACGCGGACGATCGCCGCACCTTCGTCGACGGATGCCTCGAGGTCGACCTCCGCACGGATCCGCCAGTCGTGGTCGCCGGCCGGGTCGTCGATCGTCTGCTCGACGCGCCAGACCCCGCTCGCGGCGGCGGACTCGTCGATCGCGCACAGCCGGGGCGAGCGGGCGGGCCCGCCGGTCAGGATCTCGTCGTGCTCGTCGTAGTAGGCATCCAGAGCCTCCGGCCAGCGGGCGTCGGGGTCGAGGGCGACGAGCGCGTCGTCGTCCTGCATGGCGGCGAGCTGGACGCGGCGGAACAGTTCGTTGCGAACGAGGACCGTGAAGGCGCGACGGTTCGCGAGGATCGATGGCGGTGCCGGTGGGACGACGGGGGCGTCGTCCTCGGGGAGGTGCGCGGCGCCGTCCACGAGCGCCGACCATTCGTCGACGAGACTCGAGTCGACCTGGCGGACGAGCTCGCCGAGCCACTCGATGATGTCCATGAGCTCGTCCGTGCGCGCTTCGGCGGGCACGGTCTGACGGATCGCGCGATAGGCGTCCGACAGGTACCGCAGCACGAGGCCCTCGCTGCGCTGCAGCTGGTAGAACGACACGTACTCGGCGAACGACATCGCCCGCTCGAACATGTCGCGGACGACCGATTTCGGGCTCAGCGCGAAGTCGCGCACCCACGGCTGACTCGACGCGAAGACCTCGTACGACTGCGCGAGAAGCTCGTCGAGGGGCTTCGGGTAGGAGATCGCCTCGAGCAGCGCCATCCGCTCGTCGTACTCGATGCCGTCGCGCTTCATCGCGGCGACCGCCTCTCCCCGCGCCTTGAACTCCTGCTGCGACAGGATCGCGCGCGGATCGTCGAGGGTCGCCTCGATGATGCTCACGACGTCGAGGGCGTACTGGCCCGTGCCGACGGTCGCGCGTGCGGAACTCCTTCGATCCGCGCCGGATTCGCCCGGTTCGGGGCATTCCGCGGTACTGGGGTCCGATTCGAAGGAGTTCTGCACGTCGTCGCCGGGATCGTCGGGCGACAGCAGCCCGATCGCGGCGAGCGCGAACGGCGACAGGGGCTGGTTAAGGGCGAAGTTCGGCTGCAGGTCGATCGTGAGCCGGATGTGTGCGGGCCCCGCACCGTCGCGGACGATCTCGACGATCCCGGCGTCCACCAGCGTGCGGAAGATCGCGATCGCCCGACGCGCGAGGGCGTACCTCCGCGCACGGGGCTCGTGGTTGTCGAACACGAGCGAGCGGACGTTCCCGAACACGTCGCCGCCGCGGCCGATGACGTTGATCATCATCGCCGCGGTCAGCTTCAGCTGCGGCACGAGGGGTTCCGGCGGCGCGGCGATGAGGCGCTCTGACGACCCCTCGCCCCAGTTGACGACCCCCGTCGGCGCCTTCTTCCGTACGATCTTCTTGCGCTTGGCCGCATCATCGCCGGCCTTCGCCAGCGCGACGGCGTTCTCGATCTCCCACTCGGGCGCCATCACGATCACATTGCCGTACGGGTCGTACCCGGCCCGGCCGGCGCGGCCCGCGACCTGGTGGAACTCGCGCGCCGTGAGCTGGCGCATCTTCGTGCCGTCGTACTTGCTGAGCGCCGTGATCACGACCGTGCGGATCGGCACGTTGATGCCCACGCCGAGCGTGTCGGTGCCGCAGATGACCTTCAGCAGTCCCCGCTGCGCGAGCGTCTCGACGAGCCGTCGGTAGCGCGGCAGCATGCCCGCGTGGTGCACGCCGATCCCGGCACGTACGAGCCGCGACAGCGTCTTGCCGAACCCCGTCGTGAAGCGGAATGCGCCGATCGCCTCGGCGATCTCGTCGCGCTGCGCGCGCGTCGTGAGCGAGAGGGATGCCAGGGCCTGCGCCCGCTCGAGGGCCGCCGCCTGCGCGAAGTGCACGATGTAGACGGGCACTTCGCGCTCGTCGAGGAGCATCGTCAGCACTTCGTGCACGGGACGTCGCTCGTAGGAGAAGTGCAGCGGCACGGGGCGTTCCACCCCCGTGACCTCCGCGACGGCGCGGCCGGTGCGGCGGGCGAGGTCGTCGGCGATCGCCGACACATCTCCGAGCGTCGCGGACATGAGGAGGAACTGCGCGCGGTTCAGCAGGAGCAGCGGCACCTGCCACGCCCAGCCTCGCTCGGGGTCTCCGTAGAAGTGGAACTCGTCCATCACGACCTGGTCGACCGAGGCATCCGCCCCCTGGCGCAGCGCGACGTTCGCGAGGATCTCGGCCGTGCAGCAGATGATCGGCGCGTCCGGGTTCACCGACGAGTCGCCCGTGACCATGCCGACGTTCGCGGCGCCGAAGATCTCGACGAGCGCGAAGAACTTCTCGCTCACGAGCGCTTTGATCGGGGCCGTGTAATAGGAGCGACCCCCGGATGCCAGGCACGCGGCGTGCGCCGCGATGGCGACGAGCGACTTCCCCGTCCCCGTCGGAGTGGACAGGATCACGTGCGCTCCCGACACGAGCTCCATGACGGCCTCGTCCTGCGCGGGGTACAGCTCGAGCCCGCGCCCGCCCGCCCAGCGGACGAAGCCATCGTACGCGGCATCCGCCGACGCCCCCGGCGGTACGGCCTCGATCAGCGGCAGCGACGAACTCACCCCTCGAGTCTGCCCCACCCGCTGCCCGCCCGCCCCGCCCGTGCGCCGAACGGCGGGCCGGGATAGCGTGGAGGCATCCCCGACGAAGGAGGCAGCATGACTGACGAGACCCGGAACGACGGCGACATCGAGGTCGTGCGCAACGATGCGGCCGAGCGGTACGAGATCGTCGTCGACGGCACGGTCGCGGGGTTCACCGAGTTCGCCCCGGATGCGCGCGGCCGCCTCGTCTTCCCGCACACCGAGGTCGACCCGGCCTTCAGCGGCCGCGGCCTCGCCACGACGCTCGTCCGGGCCGCGATGGAGGATGCCGCCGACCGCGGCGAGACGGTCGTGCCGGTGTGCCCGTTCGTCGTCACGTACCTGCAGAAGCACGAGGTGCCGGGGTTGAAGATCCACTGGCGCGAGCGCGATGTCGAGGTCGCCGAGCACGCGCCGACCATCGAGCGCGGACCGTCCGACGAGGGCATCGGCCGCGGATGACGGACCGACGATGACGCGCCTGGACAGCGGGCCTCTCGAGACCGAGACGCCCGTGGTCTGCGACGGGCCGCGCGCGCTGCTGCTGGAGGCGCGCGACGTGCCGCTGGGCGGCGTCCGCGGGATGTCGGTGCATCGGAGCCTCCCGCAACGGCCGCTCCCGATGGTCGGCGCCTGGTGCTTCCTCGACCGATTCGGGCCGCAGACCGCGAAGATGCGCGTCGAGCCGCATCCTCACATCGGGCTGCAGACCGTCACCTGGCCGTTCGTGGGCGACGTGCGCCACCGCGACGTGCTCGGCAGCGACGTCATCGTGCGCCGCGGCGCACTCAACCTCATGACGAGCGGTGCCGGCATCGCCCACTCGGAGTACTCGGTCGGCGACGACGCCGTCCCCCTCGACGCACTGCAGCTGTGGGTCGCCCTCCCGGAGTCGCGCCGGCACGGCGCGCCGGCGTTCGAGCGGCACGAGGACCTCCCCGTCGTCGACCTCGGCGGCGGCGCCCGGGCGACCGTCGTCGTCGGCGCGTTCGCCGGCGCGTCCTCCCCCGCGACGATGTACACGCCGATCGCGGGCGTCGAGGTGCATGTTCCTGCCGCGGCATCCGTCTCGCTGCCGCTGGATCCGGCGTGGGAGTACGCCCTCGTCGGCGTGAGCGGGGCTCCGGAGGTCGCGACGGATGCCGAGGCATCCACACCGCTCGCCGACCAGAGCCTGCTCTACCTCGGGGTCGGACGCGGGACGATCGAGGTGCGCGCCGAGCGTGAGACGACGCTGTTCCTCCTCGGCGGCGAGCCGTTCGAGGCCGACATCGTCATGTGGTGGAACTTCGTCGGGCGCACGCACGAGGAGATCGTGGCGGCGCGGGATGCCTGGGAGGATCCCGCGCGCGCCCTCGAACGATTCGGTCACGTCACGGGCCACGGCGCCGAGCGCATCCCCGCGCCGCCGCTCCCCGCCGTCCGGCTCACTCAGCGTCGCCGTCCGTCACCCGGCCGCTGAGCACCCGTCTGCACGATCGCTGTTTTTCACGGCCGGCGCGCCCGCATGCGCCGGTACGCTGGACCCGTGGCCCGGAACCCGATCCTGACGACGCGCGTTCTCCTCGTGTGCGCGGCGATCGGTGTCGCCACGGGCATCGTCGGCGGGATCGCAGGCCTGCTGACCCCCGTCGTCCTCGCGGCGATCCCGTTCGCGTACGGGCTGCTGCTGGGTGCGCACGTGCTGCCGGGCATCATCGCGCAGGAAGTGCTCCGCCTGCCGCTCGTCGCCGTGCTGTCGCACGTCATGGCGGCGATCGTCGCCAGCGCCTTCAACCCGGCCTGGGCGGGGCGGTTCATCGGGACGGCGCTGCTGTTCGGCGGCATCCAGGAAGGCGTCGCCGCACTCACGCGGTACCGCTCCTGGGGCGCCTGGCGCTTCTTCATCTCGGCGGTCGTCATCGGCGTGCTGGTGGCGGTCGTCGTCTTCTTCGCGGCGCACATGAGCGTGCTGCCGCTGTGGGCGCAGATCGCGTACCTCGCGCTGTCGGTCCTCGGCCCCGTCGCATGGACGGCCGTCGGGCTCGGCATCGGCGCCTCGTTGCGACGCGCGGGGGTCGCACGCACCACCGGCGGGCGCTGACCCGGTCCAGCCGCGCGGCAGCCCACCGTGTCCCACTTGTGGTTGCTTTCGGGGCGCGGAAACAGCCGTTTGTGGGACATTGTGCGCCCGAAGTGGGACGGGCCCGAGGTTGGCTGTGCAGGTTAGGGTCGCCTAAGCTGTCCCCGACCCCTTCCTCCGATCAGCTGGGACACCCGTGGCCTCGACCGTCTCCGGAGCGGCGACCGTCCGGCAGCCCGGCGACACCGCACCGCTCCTCCTCGCGGTGCGCGGTGTCGGCATCAGCCACGAAGGCGCGGCGACGCCGACGCCGGCTGCGGCGAGCTTCTCGGTCGCGCGCGGCGAGGTCGTGCTGCTCCTCGGACCGAGCGGCGCCGGCAAGTCCACACTCGCCCTCGCGCTCAACGGACTCATCCCGCACGCCGTCCCCGCGTCCCTCTCCGGCACGGTGCTCGTCGACGGACTCGACACACAGCACACTCCGGTCGCGACGCTGTCGACGCGCGTCGGCATGGTCTTCCAGGATCCCGACGCCCAGCTCGTGACCGGCACTCTCCTCGATGAGGTCGCGTTCGGCCCGGAGAATCTGCGGATGCCGGTGGACGAGGTCCTCTCCCGCAGCGAAGACGCCCTGCGCCGCGTCGGGCTGTGGGACCGTCGCTCCGAGAACCCCGACCGGCTCTCGGGGGGCGGGCGGCAGCGCCTCGCGATCGCCTGCGCGCTCGCGATGGGGTCGCCGCTGCTCGTGCTCGACGAGCCGACCGCGAACCTCGACCCGCAGGGCATCGAGGAGGTCTACGCCGCGCTCGAGGAGCTCGTCGCCGCGGGCGACCGCGCGATCGTGCTGATCGAGCACAACCTCGACGCCGCCGCCCGCATCACCGATCGCGTCGTCGTGCTCGACCACGACGGTCGCACGCACGCCGACGGCACGGTCGACGAGGTGCTGCGCGGCCGCGCGGAGGAGCTGCATGCGATGGGAGTCTGGCTGCCGGTCGCGACGCTCGCGGCACTGCGCCTGCGCGCGGCGGGGTGGGCCCTCGATCCGCTCCCGATCGACCCCGACGAGCTGCGCTCTGCGCTCGAGGCGGCGGGTGCCCCCTCGTCCGCGACCGTTTCCGTCCGAAAAGCAGGGCGGATCGAGACTTCTGCCCCTGCGGCCGGTGCCGACAGTCGATCCAGCCTGCTTTCCGAACCGCTGATCCGGGTGAGAGGCCTGCGGACGCACCGCGGCAGGGCCGAGATCCTGCACGGCGTCGACCTCGACGTCCACGCGGGCGAGTTCGTCGCGATCGTCGGTGCCAACGGCGCGGGCAAGACCACCCTGCTGCAGTCGATCGCCGGGGTCGTGCCCATCCCGCGCGGGCAGGTCACGGTCGCGGGCACCGACATCGCCCGCACCGATCTGCGCACGCTGTCGCGACGGATCGGGTTCGTGTTCCAGAACCCCGAGCACCAGTTCATCGCGCATACGGTCTTCGACGAGCTCGCCCACGGCCTGCGTCAGCAGCACGTGCCCGACGAGGCGGTGCGCGCCCGCGCGACCGACGTGCTGCGCCGGTTCGGGCTCGACGGCAAGGCCGACGTGCACCCGTTCCTCCTCTCCGGCGGGCAGAAGCGACGGCTGTCGGTCGGCACGGCGCTCGTCACGGGCGCGCCCGTCCTCGCGCTCGACGAGCCGACCTTCGGTCAGGACCGCGCGCGCGCCGACGAGCTCCTGAGCCTCCTCGACAGCCTGCGCCGAGAGGGCACGACGGTGCTCGTCGTCACCCACGACATGCAGCTGGTCACGGAGTACGCCGACCGCACGATCGTCGTCGGCGACGGACGGATCCTGCGGGATGCCGCGACGCACGACGTGTTCGCCGACGACGCCTTCCTGCGGACGGCGGGGCTGCGGCAGCCGCCGCTGCGCCGGGCGTTCTCGGGGATGACGCGGCACCCGCAGCTCGCGGGCGTCACGCGCCTCGCCGACCTGCCGAACCCCGATCCCACCGCCACCGCGGCGCCGACCGTCACCCCGGCGCCGACCGTCACCCCGGAGGCCGCACCGTGACCACTGCGACCTTCGATCCCTACGCCCGCGTCGAGGCGCCCGGCCGGTTCCTCTACGCGCTGAACCCGCTCGCGAAGCTCCTCGCGCCGCTGCCCGCGATGCTCCTCCTCGTCTTCGTGCGCGACCTCGCGACGCCCCTCGCCTTCCTCGTGATCGCGTACCTCGTCCTCCTCGCGGGCGCCCGGCTCACGGCGCGCATCGCGCTCGTGCTGGCGGTCGCGATCCCCGGCGCGGCGCTCGTCCTCGGCCTCGGCATGTCGGTGTGGACGGATGCCTCCCGTGTCGACACGTCCGTGACGGTGCTGCAGATCGGGGGCTGGTCGCTGTACGGCGGAGCCCTCGCGGTGGGAATGGCGACCGGCGTGCGGCTCGCGGCGATCGTGAGCCTCGCCCTCCTCGCCGGCCTCACGACGAACGGTCCCGATCTCGTGCGCGCGACGGTGCAGCAGCTGCGGGTGCCGTACCGGATCGGCTACACGGCCCTCGCCGCCTTCCGGTTCGTGCCGCGCTTCGGGTACGAGCTCGACGTCATCCGGCAGGCGCATCGCGTGCGCGGGGCGCACGGCGGGCGCGGCCCGTTCGCGGCGCTCGCGCGCTGGTGGGGCTACATCGTGCCGCTCCTGGCCGGTGCGATCCGGCACGCCGAGCGGGTCGCGCTCGCGATGGACGCCCGCGCCTTCGGCGCCCACCCCGACCGCACCGAGCGCCACCTCGTGCCGTGGCGCGTTCGGGACACCGTGTTCGTCGCCCTGTTCTGGATCCTGAGCGCCGGCATCCTCGTCGCCCTCTTCCCCTGGACCCTGTAGCGGGCGCTGTCCCCGCCCCCGGCGCCCCTTCCCCCTCGAAAGGACCCTCGCATGGCTCGGATCTCCGCGCTCGTCGCC
Source organism: Microbacterium sp. (assembly GCF_017305435.1). Classification (GTDB taxonomy): domain Bacteria; phylum Actinomycetota; class Actinomycetes; order Actinomycetales; family Microbacteriaceae; genus Microbacterium. The sequence continues at coordinate 360,193 of NZ_JAFKIP010000003.1, forward strand.
CCCACGTCGCAGGAGCTGCTGCGCCTCGAGGTGCTGCGCACCGAGCGGCTCAGCCCGCACTGGATGCGCATCACCCTCGGCGGCGGCGACATCGCACGCTTCACCGCGCTCGGCTACGACCAGTGGTTCCGCCTCTTCCTCCCCCACTCGGGCGACGGCGGCGACGAGGGCCTCGAGCGCATCCCCGCGAAGGCCAACAAGATCTTCGGGTATCTCAAGTACCTGCGCATCCCCGACGGCGTGCGCCCCGTGATGCGCAACTACACGGTGCGCGCGCACCGTGTAGTCGGCGAGTCGGGAGGGCCCGAGATCGACGTCGACTTCGTGCTGCACGGCTCGGGGCCCACCGCCGGGCCCGCCTCGCGGTGGGCGGATGCCGCCGCCCCGGGCGAGTCCGTCGTCATCATCGACGAGGGGCTGCGTTTCAACCCCGCCCGGGGTGTCGAGAACCTGCTGCTCGTGGCGGATGAGACGGGAGCGCCCGCCGTGGCGGGCATCTGCGCCTCGCTGCCGTCGTCTGCGACGGGCATCGCGCTGGTCGAGGCGCCGTCCGCCGAGGACGTCCTGCCGTTCGACGCCCCCGCCGGCATCGAGGTGAGGTGGCTGGTGCGGGATGCCGCGCAGAAGCCCGGATCGCTCGCGCTCGCGGAGCTCGAGAAGCTGCCGGCCCCGGCATCCGACACCCACGCCTTCATCGTCGGCGAGCAGTCACTGCCGACCGCGGGACGGCGGCACCTCGTCGCCCAGGGGCTCGGCAAGGACCAGATCAGCTTCATCGGGTACTGGCGGGTGGGCGCCGCATCTCCCGCCCCGAAGTCCGAGCAGGCGCAGCCGGCGGGAGGCCGCTGATGGGCAAGGTCACGACGGCGTGTCTGCTCACATGCGCCGCGATCGGCGTCGCGGGAGGAATCGTCCTGGCGGTCGGATGGTGGCTCTCCGTCGCCCTCTTCGCGACGGTGCCCTTCGCCTCGGTCGCGATCGCGGGGCTCTGGGTCATGCCCGCTGTGATCGCGCTGCGGCTCCTGCAGCGCCCGTTCGCGGGCCTGCTCGTCGGCCTCATCTCCGGCCTCGTGCTCGCACCGTTCTACACCGCGAGCGCGATCCTGACGACGCTGTTCTGGTCGTTCTTCCCCGAGCTGCCGTTCCTCGTGACGCTGTACCGGCGCTGGAGCACGTGGCTGCACTATGCGGGAGCGCTCGCGATGGGTGTCTCCTACCCGCTGCTCGCGGCGCAGTCGTTCGACCTGTGGGCGATGGCGCCCGGTCTCGTCGTGGGGTTCATCGCGCTGTGCGCGGCATCCTGCGTCGCGGGGACGTTCCTCGCGATCGTGATCGCCGACCGCCTGCGCGCGGCCGGGGTCGCCCGACTCGCCCGCCGGCGACCCGCCGAGGTTCCGGGCGTCGCGAAAGCAGGCTGAACCGACCGTTCCGCGCCTCGCGGCGCCCGACCCGCTCGATCCAGCCTGCTTTCGAGACGCGGGCGGCGGTGCAGGCGGTGCGCGCGGCGCGGGTCAGCGGGTCAGCGGGTCAGCGCTTGCCGACGATCTGGCGCGAGACGAGGTCGCGCATGATCTCGTTCGTGCCGCCGTAGATGCGGTGGACGCGGGCGTCGAGGTAGGCGCGGGCGATCGGGTACTCGGTGATGTAGCCGTAGCCGCCGTGCAGCTGGACGCCGATGTCGAGGAGCTCCGCCTCGCGGTCGGTCGCCCAGAACTTGACCTTCGCCGCCTCCTCCGCCGTCAGCTTCTCGTCCGCGTAGAGCTCCATCGCGCGGTCGATGTAGGCCCACATGACGTCGACCGTCGTCGCCATGTCGGCGAGACGGAAGCGGGTGTTCTGGAAGTCGGCGATCCGCTCGCCGAACGCCTCGCGGCTGATGACGTAGTCGCGCGTCCAGGCGAAGGCAGCCTCGCCGGCGGCAGCCGCGGCGACCCCGATCGACAGGCGCTCGAGGGGCAGGTTCATCATGAGCTGGATGAAGCCGAGGCCCTCTTTGCCGCCGATGAGGTTCGCCTCGGGCACGAACACATCGGTGAAACTGAGCTCGGCGGTGTCCCAGCCGTGGAAGCCCATCTTCTCGAGCTTCTTCGAGTGATCGAACCCCTCCATCCCGTCTTCGAGGATCAGCAGGCTGAAGGCATCCGGGCGATTCCCCTCGCCGGTCTTGACGAAGGTGACGACGATATCGGCGGTCTTGCCGGAGGAGATGAAGGTCTTCGCGCCGTTGACGAGGTAGCCGCCGTCGACCTTCTTCGCCGTCGTCTTGATGCCCCGCAGGTCGCTGCCGGCGCCGGGTTCGGTCATCGCGAGGGCGCCGAGGATCTCGCCGGTCGCCATGCCCGGCAGCCACTTCTCCTTCTGCTCCTGCGTGCCCATGTGCACGATGTAGGGAACGGCGAGGTCGTCTTGGATGCCGAGGGCGCCGGCGAGCGACCCCTGACCCGCGCCGATCACCTCTTCGAGCACGATCGCGCGGAAGCGGTAGTCCTGCAGCATGCCCGCGCCGCCGAACTCCTCGGGAACGGAGAGGCCGATGATGCCGGCGTCCCCGGCGGCGCGCATCGTGGCGCGGTCGACCTCGCCGTCGGCCTCCCACTGCTTGCGCTTCTCCTCGGTGGCGTAGCGCTTCACGAACTCCTTGACGACGTCGCGGAACGCCTCGTGGTCCTCGTCGTAGATGTTGCGCTCCATGCTGCGCCTGCCTTCCGTGTCTCGTCGTCGAGCCTGACGTGGGGGGACGATGTCCCGGCATCCATGGTACTGGGTTTCACCGGTCGTGGCATCCGGTCGCGGGCTGTCAGTCGACGTAGTCGGGCGCGGGAGGAAGGCCGAAGAAGTCCTCGAGGGTGTGGAATCCGCCGTCGTGATACACCTGCGCGAGCTCCGGGCCGATGTAGCGCAGATGCCAAGGCTCGGCCTGGTACCCGGTGATGGCCGTGTAGCCGTCCTCGTAGCGCACGATGAAGCCGAACCGCCACGCGTTCGCGGCGACCCAGGCGCCCTGCGCCGTGCCGCCGAACGACTCGATCGCCCCGCAGCCGCCGTCGCAGGCTGCGACGTCCGTCGCGAGACCCGTCTGGTGCTCACTGAAGCCGGGGCGGGCGCTCTGCAGGTCGGCGGACTCCCGCCCGAGCGAGTTCACGTAGCCGTTGTAGGTGCGTGTCTGCGAGTCGAACGACCGGAAGGCGCTGTTGAGGCCGATCGCGCCGACGCCCTCGGCCTGCGCGGCGGCGACCAGCGCCGTCAGGGCATCGGCCGCGGCAGGGCGCAGCCGCCCGTCGACGGTGCGCTGCATGTCGGCAGGGGCGACGACGGTGTCGGGCTCCCATTCGAGCGGGCTCAGGGGACGCTGCTTGTTGACGACGACCCACTCCCGCACGGGATCGGCGAGGTTCACGCACGGCGCCGACCCCGTGGCCACGAGGTCGCGGAAGGCGGTCGCGCCGCCCAAGGCGGCGATCACGTCGGCATCCGACCCCTGGGCCAACGCCGTCGACACCGCGGGGTCGTCGCACCCCGCCGCCACGACGGTCGCCGCGGACTGCGCGGGCACGGGCAGGGAGGTCACCGCGGGAACGGGGTCCACGCGCGTCTGCTGCGTGGCATCCGCCGTGGTCGACCCGCCGCGCCCGCCGAGGGCGACCGCTGCCGCGACGGCGGCGATGAGCAGGATCGCCGCGGCGGCGATGACGAGCAGCCGCGTGCGCGGCCGGGCGACGCGCGCTCGGCGGGTGCCGTCCGCGAGGGCGCCCGCCGCGGCTCCCGCGGACACGGCCTGCGCGGCTGTGCGCGCGCTCGGCTCCGCCCCCGGCGTCGCCGCGGCATCCGCATCGGCACGCTCGCGCTCGGCGCGGAGCGCGCGTCGAGACGGCAACGGCTCGGGAGGGATCACCCACCCATTCTGACGTGCGCAGCCGTGACCTCGCCGAGAGCGATCATCTCTCCATCTTCACGAAGCACCCCCTTGCGCGATTTTCGAATCTCTGTTCCACTGATCGTATGCGGTGGCACGGACAGACTCTCGAACAGACGGACGCTGCGGCGCTCCCGGGTCTCGAGGCGTTGGGTGCACTCGTGCGCTCGGTCCGCACACCCGCCTTCCAGGGGATGACCTTCCACGAGGTGCGCGCGAAGTCGGCGCTGAACCATGTGCCACGCGGGTCGGCGATGCCGTTCGACTGGACGGTCAACCCGTATCGGGGCTGCACTCATGCGTGCGCCTATTGCTTCGCCCGCAACACGCACACCTACCTGGATCTCGACGCGGGCCAGGACTTCGATCAGCAGATCATCGTGAAGACGAACGTCGGCGACGTGCTGCGACGCGAGCTCGCGAAGCCGACCTGGGCCCGTGAACCGGTCGCGCTCGGCACGAACACCGACCCCTACCAGCGTGCCGAGGGGCGCTACGCGCTCATGCCCGGGATCATCGCGGCCCTCACCGACAGCGGAACCCCGTTCTCGATCCTGACGAAGGGCACGCTCCTCCGCCGCGACCTGCCGATGCTGACGGATGCCGCGGCATCCGTCCCCGTCTCGATCGCGATGTCGATCGCGGTCTTCGACGACGCGCTGCAGCAGTCCCTCGAGCCGGGCACACCCACGTCCGCGGCGCGGCTCGCGACGGTGCGGGCGGCCGCCGATGCCGGGTTCCGCGTGACGGTGTTCCTGATGCCGATCCTGCCTCACCTCACCGACTCGACGCGGGCAGTGGACGACGCCCTCGCCCGTATCCGCGCCGCGGGGGCGGCCCGGGTCGTGTTCGGCGCGCTGCATCTGCGGCCCGGTGCGAAGGAGTGGTTCTGGGACTGGCTCTCCCGTACCCGACCCGAGCTCGTGCCGCTGTACCGCGGGCTGTACCCCGGGGCATCCGCCTACGCGCCGGACGGCTACCGCAAGGAACTCGTCGCGCGCGTCCGCCCGCTCCTGCGCCGGCACCGGCTCACCGGAGGCGCCGAGGAGGACGTCGAGAGCCGGCCGCCGCGCCCGGGGCCCGTCCGGACGACGGGTCGAGCGAAGGTGGGTGCCGGGGCGGGCGAGGCCCGGCTGTTCTGACGGTCGGGGGCTCAGCCGTCGAGGTCCTGCGCCCAGACCCCGACGCGCAAAACCGTGTCCCGGTAGGGGAGCTTGGCCTCACCGCGGCGGAGGAACCCGGATGCCGCGCACAGGCGGCTCGACGGGAGGTTGTCCACCGCGGGAAACGCCACCAGCGTGCGGTGCCCGGCACGCGCGCGAGCATCCGCGATCGCGAGGGCCACGGCGCGCGCGGCGATGCCCTGGCCCTGGGCATCCGGCACGACGAACCATCCCATCTCGGTGACCGGAGCACCCTCCCACTCAGACGGCCACCAGTTCACCCCGCCCACGCCGACACCGACACCGCCAGACTCGATCGCCTGCACGCCGTAGGCAGGATCGCGCACCAGCCGGAGGTACTTCTCATGGCGGGCCACGACGGCATCCGGCGCTTCGGGGCCGCCCAGGTGTGCCGTCATCTCGGGCGCATTCGCGGCGACGAGGAGCGGCAGGTCATCGTCGCGCCACGGGCGCAGGCGGATCTCGATCACGGTCCGATTGTCCTCCCGGCATCCGACACGATCAGTGTTCCCCCACGCCCGAGAACGCACAACAGCACCGATCCCAGTCGGGAACGGTGCTGTTGTGTGTTCTCGCGGGCAGGGGCGCTACGCGGGGACCACCTGACGTCCGGCCAGTTCCTCGATGAGGTCGTCTCCCGGGCGGGCATCCTCGAAGGGCGCGTCGATCTCGGCCCGATCGAGCATCTCGGTCATGCGGCGGCGACGCTGGCGGGTGATGAGGGTCACGACCGTGCCGCTGCGCCCGGCCCGCCCGGTACGGCCCGACCGGTGCAGGTACGTCTTGTACTCGTCGGGGGCATCCGCCTGGATCACCAGATCGATGTCGTCGACGTGGATGCCGCGCGCCGCGACATCCGTCGCCACCAGCACATCGACCCGCCCCGAGGTCAGCCGCTCGAGGTTGCGCGTGCGCTTGGCCTGGTTGAGGTCGCCGTGCAGCGCGACCGCCTTGATGCCGGCGTCGTCGAACTGCTCGGCGAGCATCTCGGCGTACGCGCGGGTGCGGGCGAAGACGAGCGTCTTGCCGCTGCGGTCGACGAGGCTCGTGAGGATCTCGGCCTTGTCGCGATGGTCGATGACGAGCACGCGATGGTCGATCGTGCCGGAATCCTGGTCCTCACCGGCGACCTCGTAGACGGCCGGCTCGACGAGGAACTCGTCGACGAGCGCGGCGACCTCGCGGTCGAGCGTCGCGGAGAAGAGGAGCTTCTGCGCCTCCGCCGGCACGAGGCGCAGAAGGCGCTGCATCGGCTCGAGGAAGCCGAGCTCCGACATGTGGTCGGCTTCGTCGAGAACGACGATGCGGATCTCCGAGAGATCGAGCTTGCCCTGCTCCTGCAGGTCTTCAATGCGGCCCGGTGTGCCGATCACGATGTCGACGCCCTTCTTGAGCGCGCCGACCTGGCGCGCCTGCGGCACACCGCCGTACACCTGCGTCGTGAAGAGGCCCACGCTCCGTGCGATCGGCTGGATCGTGCGGTCGATCTGCAGGGCGAGCTCACGCGTCGGGGCGAGGATCAGCGCCTTCGGGCTGCGGCCGAACTCGCGACGCTTGCCCGCCTGGCTGCGCAGGATCGATTCGACCAGCGGAGCGCCGAACGCGATCGTCTTGCCCGATCCGGTGCGTCCCCGCGCGAGGACGTCCTTGCCCTCGAGGATCGGCGCGATGGTCGCTGCCTGGATCGGGAACGGCGAAGCCGCCCCGAGTCCCTCGAGCGCGCGGACGATGTTGTCGCCGAGCCCCAGGGCGCCGAACGTCACGCCCGCGACCTCTTCGGCCTGGATGGCCTCGGCCTGGAGCTTCTCGTGCACGGTGTCGGCGTGCTCCTCGTAGGCCTTGCGCTTCGCGGCATCCTTCGCGTCGGCGTGCCAATCCGAGCGGTTCCCGGCATAGGCCGGGCGGTCGTCCCGACGGGGACGGTCGTCGTACGACCTGGCCGGGCGGGCGTCCCGACGCGGGCGGTCGTCGTACGACCGGGTCGGGCGGTCGTCCCGACGGGGACGGTCATCGCGGGCGGGGCGGTCATAACTCCTCCGATCCGCGCCGTTCTGGCCGGAATCACGCCGATTCGGGCGTTCCGAGCCCGGATCGAAGGAGTTCTGCACACGCCGGTCGCCGTACCGGTGGTCATCGCGGCGCGGACGGTCGTCGACGGCGCGGCGGGGGCGGTCGTCGCGGAACGACGGGCGGGCGTCGCCGAAGGTCCGACGGTCGTCGCGTGGCTGACGCTCGCCGCGGGGACGGTCGTCGTACGAGCGGGCGGGACGGTCGGAACTCCGGCGATCCGAGCCGTTCTGGCCGAAATCACGCCGGTTCGGGCGCTCCCGTCCCGAATCGGAGGAGTTTTGTGCACGCGCATCGTCACGCGCCGGCCGAGCATCCCGGCGGGGGCGGTCGTCGTACGACCGAGCGGGGCGGTCGTCGTACGACCGGGCAGGACGATCGTCGTACGACCGCGCAGGCCGGTCATCCCGACGCGGACGGTCCTCGCGCCCGGCGGAGTGCGAACGGATGCCGCGGGCCTCGTCGCGCCCCGCGCGCTCCTGCGCGTTCCAGCGCTGCTTCTTGGCGGGAGCACCGGCGTCGGTGGACGCCTCCGGCCGATAGCCGCGGTGATTCGGGCTCTTCGAGCCGGGCGTGCCGGCGGACGACTGGCCCGGGCGACGCTTGGCGTCCTGGTAGGAGGTCTTCTTCGCGCCGTAACGCGGCTCGAAACTCTGCGCGCGGCTCCCGCCGGCGGGCTTCTTGTTCTTGGGCATCGGGTGTCCTTCTGGGTTGCTTGCACGAGAACAGCACCCACCCATGCAGCGAGATCCGCGACAGCGGAGAGGAGCGAGGCGGGCTGCCCGGGCGTTCATCGGCCGGGGCCATTCAGTGATGGTTCATGCGCGCCGATCGGCGCTCACCATCGGCCCCTGACTCACAAAGCACTCACGAACCCATCCGCGCACACGCGCGGCGTCCAGAGCCGACCGCACGAGTCTACCGGGCGAGTCTGGGAGACTCCCTCCGCCCAGCCCGCCGCCACGCACGGGGGTGACTTCCGCCCTCCGCGCCGGCCCTACACTGACCCCATGCCCGCGACTTCGACCGAATCGGCCGCCCCGCACGCCACTCTCCGCGCCGAATCCGAGGCGATCCTCGCCGCGATGATCGCGGGCATCGCGGGCGGCGCGCTCGGACTCGGGCTCGGGCTCGTGCACGCGACGGCGAATCTGTGGGGGCCGGCGAGCTTCGCAGTGTGGGCCGGCGGTGCCGCCGCCGCGGCGGCGGCGGTGAGCTCGGCCGTCGGCTACTGGCGGGCGCGGACCACCGACGGGCAGGAGTGGCGCCGCGAGATCGCAAACTGGCGGTACGCGCTGTCGACGGCATCCGTCGTCATCGCGCACGTCTCGCTCGCGGCCATCGCGACGATCGCGATCTTCGCCGTGCTCGCGCGCTCGTTCATCGGCGTCGAGCTGAACGCGTTCTGGACGACCGTCCTCCTCGCGGTGACCGCCGGCATGGCCGCCTGGCTCGCCTACTTGTCGGCGTCGCGGATGACGACGCAGCGCCTCACGAGCCTCCTCGTGGCGTTCATCGCGATCGGCACGGTCTCCGCGATGCTGACGACGAGCGACCCGAAGTGGTGGGAGTACCACTTCAGCCAGCTCGGCACCTTCAACGACCTGTCGAGCTTCCTCTTCAACGGCACGCTCATCGCCGGCGGGCTGCTCGTGACGACCTTCACCCTGTACGTCGGCCACGACCTGGCCGCGCTCGGCGAGTCTCCCCGCGGCACGCGCATCGTCACGACGGCCCTCGCCGTCATGGGCGTCATGCTCGCGTGCGTCGGGATCTTCCCCGTGGACGTCAACATGCTGCTGCACAACCTGTCGGCATCCGGCATGGCGCTCATGTTCCTGCTGCTGCTCGTCGGCGGACCGTGGATCGTGCGGCGGATGCCGCGCGCCTACTTCCTCTCGTCGTGGGCGTTCCTCGCGGCGCTCGTCGTGTCGATCGTGCTGTTCGCGGTCGGCTACTTCGGGCTCACGGCGTTCGAGATCATCGTGTTCGCGCTGATCTTCGGATGGCTCGCGGTGTTCATCCGGTTCATGGGCGTCGCCGACCAGCCCGAGCCGCTGCAGGTCTGAATCACCGCACCGGCAGCGTGTCGCCGATCAGCCCTCGTGCTGCTCGCGCAGCGCGCGGCGCGGGTGCAGGTCGGTCGTGTCGACGGGCGTGAGGTCGATCCCCTCACGATCCTCGCGCCGAGCGGCCCGACGCTCGCGCGCCCCCTCGACGAGGTTGTACAGCGTCGGCAGGACGAGCAGCGTCAGGACCGTCGACGAGATGAGCCCGCCGATCACGACGATCGCGAGCGGCTGCGAGATGAACCCGCCGTGGCCCGTGATGCCGAGAGCCATCGGAGTGAGGGCGAAGATCGTCGCGAGCGCCGTCATGAGGATCGGGCGGAGGCGTCGCGAGCCGCCGGCGACGACGGCGTCATGCGCCGACAACCCCTTCTCGCGGTACTGGTTCACGAGGTCGACCAGCACGATCGCGTTCGTCACGACGATGCCGATGAGCATGAGCACGCCGATGAGGGATGCCACACCGAGCGGCACGCCCGTCGCGATCTGCAGCAGGATCGCGCCCGTCGCCGCGAACGGCACCGACACGAGCAGCAGCAGCGGCTGGCGCAGCGACTTGAACGTCGCGACCATCACGATGTACACGATGAGGATCGCGGCGAGCATCGCGAGGCCGAGCTGACCGAAGGCATCCTGCTGCTGCGTGAGCACGCCGCCGATCTCGGCGTCGGCGCCCGTGGGCAGGTCGAGGTTCTTCAGCGCCGCCGTCACCGTCGCGCTGGCCGTGTTGAGGTTGTCGGTCGACGGGGTGACCGTGACCGTCGCGGTGCGCTGCCCGCGCTGCGTCGTGATCGAGGTCGGGCCCTGGCTCTCGGCCACGGTCGCGACCTGGTCGAGGGCCAGCGGACCGGCCGCGGTCGGGATCTGCAGCGCTTTCAGCTCGTCGATCGTCGCGGGGACGGATGCCGCCTGCAGGTAGACCGTGACGGCGGTGCCGTCGAGTTCGACCGTGCCGGCCTGGCGCGGCTGCATCGTGTTCGCGACGAGCGCGCCGACCGTGACCTCCGAGAGCCCGAGCGACGCGGCCTTGGCGCGATCGACCGTCACGGCGACGTACGGCAGCGAGGCGGCGAGGTTCGACGTGACCTGGCCGATGCCGTCCTTGCCCTGCAGGGCCGCGACGACGGCATCGGTCGCCGTCTGCAGCGTGTCGGCGGCGGGGGCGGTGACGTCGATCTCGACGTTGCTCGAGGCGAACCCGCCCTGGCCGGCCGACACCGTGATGTCGCCCACGTCGGCGAGGGCGGATGTCGCGTCCTCGACCTCCTGGCGCACCTTCTCCTGATCGGCGGACGTCTCGGTCGTGATCGAGTACGTGATGCCCGACGAGCCGCCGGCGAACGCGTCGCGGATCGCCGAACCGCTCGAGCCGATCGAGGTCTGCACGGTCTTGATGCCTTCGACCCCGAGGATCGCCTGCTCGACCTTCTGCGCGGCGGCGTCCTCGGCATCCAGCGACGCCGCCGGGGCGAGCCTCTGGGACACGGTGAACGTGTTCTGCCCGCTGTCCCCGAGGAAGTTCGTCTTCATGAAGGGGGCGGCGGCGAGGGTGCCGCCGAGGACGAGCACGGCGACGAGGAGGGTCACCCACGAGTGCCTCAGCGTCCACGACAGGATCGGGAGGTAGCCCTTCTGCAGGCGCGTCGGCGGCGCGTCGGGGTGCTCGGGGTCGATCGGGTTGCCCGCGGCATCCTGCACCTCCTTGCCGGGCTTGAGGAACCAGTACGCCAGCACCGGCACGATCGTCAGCGCGACGAACAGCGACGCGGTCATCGCGATCGTGACGGTGAGGGCGAACGGACGGAAGAGCTCGCCGGTCATGTCGCCGACGAATGCGATCGGCAGGAAGACGGCGACGGTCGTGATCGTGGATGCCGTGATCGCGGCGGCCACTTCGCGCACCGCGAGGCGGATCGCGTCGCCCTTGTCGGCGTCGCCCACGTAGTGCCGTTTGATGTTCTCGATCACGACGATGGAGTCGTCGACGACGCGGCCGATCGCGATCGTGAGGGCGCCGAGCGTGAGGATGTTCAGCGAGTAGCCGAACGCCTGGATGCCGACGAAGGTGATCAGCACGCTCGTCGGGATCGAGATCGCCGCGACGAGCGTCGAGCGCACCGACAGGAGGAACACGAAGATCACGAGGACGGCGAAGACGAGGCCCAGCAGGCCCTCCTGCGCGAGCGACTCGATCGACTGCTCGATGAACGGCGCCTGGTCGAAGACGACGGTGAACTGGGCCTGGGTGCCGATCGCGTCCTGGAGCTTCGGCAGGAGCTCGGTGACGGCGCGGCTCACGTCGACCGTGTTCGCCGCGGGGAGCTTCGTGATCGAGATCGTCAGCGCGCTCTCGCCGTTCACGCGCGAGATGGAGGTCACCGGGTCCTTCGCGAGGGCGACCGTGGCGACGTCGCCGATCGTGCGGGTGCCCGCGGCGATCTGCTCGGCGTTCGACGGCACGAGCGGGAGGGACGCGATCTCATCGACCGACGTGATCTTCGCGCCGGTCTGCACCGTGAGGTTCTGCTCGCCCTCGGTCACCGACCCGCCGGGGAACAGCACGCCGTTCTGGTCGAGCGCATCGGTGATGGCGGTCTGCGAGAACCCGGCCGCCGCGAGCTTCGCCTGATCGGGGGTGATCGTGACCCGCTGGCCCTGGCCGCCGACGATGGATGCCGCGGCCACGCCCTTGACGTCCTCGAGATCGGGGATGACGCTCGCCTCGAGCTGGGACTGGATCGTGTCGGCGTCGTCGTAGCCCGTCACGGCGAGCGAGATGACCGGCAGGTCGTCGATCGAGAACGACACGACGTTCGGCTCGACGCCGTCCGGCAGCGTCGACTTGATGCGGTTGATCGCCTGCAGGATCTTCTGCTCGGCCGTCGCGAGATCGGTCCCGTAGGTGAAGGACGCCTGGATGATCGACGCGTTCGTCGTGCTCGTCGCCGTCGTGGACTCGAGACCGGGGATGCCCTGGATCGCTGTCTCGATCGGTGTCGACACGTCGTTGTTCACGACCTCCGGCGACGCACCCGGGTATGTCGTGACGACCGACAGCTGCGGGAACTCGATCGACGGGATGAGTTCCTGCTTCAGGTTCGTCAGGGCGAGCCCGCCGAAGATCGCGGCGACGATCGTGATCAGCGCGATGAGGGCGCGGTTCTTCAGGCTGAGGACGGCGAGGTTCGACACGGAGGACCTTTGCTGAGGGAAGCGATTCCGGCGCCGTTCCCGCCCGATGGCGGCTCGACGCTTCGATACACGGATGTATCGAGGTCATTCTCGCATGCGATGCGTCGGCGAAGGGATTCCCCTGCCACGGCGGAGATAGGCTGGCGGCACCTCGAGGAAGGGCGTCCGCGTGTCAGATCCCGTCGTCGCCGATGCTCCCGCGCCCGTCCCCCCGCCCGCGCCCCCGCGCCGGGCCGTCGGCTGGATCGTCGCCGTCAGCATCCTCGGCGCCCTGCTCGTCGCCGTCGTCGGGGTCTCCGCCTGGCTGTATGTCGAGCGCACGCAGGACCGGGCGACGATCGACGACCAGCAGCGCGAGATCGAGGACCAGCGTCAGCAGCTCGACGAGCAGCGCGAGCTCATCGACCGCAAGGAGGCGTTCGGCGCCGCCGTCGAAGGCCTCCTCGGCGAGGTCGAGGGGATGCGCGGGATGCCGATGGCATCCGTGATCCCCTGGGATTCCTACGACTCGCTGACCTGGCAGGCGTGGAGTCGTCGGTGGGATGTCGAGGGTCTCGATACGAGCATCCGCGCCGTCGAGGACGCACGGGCGCGCCTCGCCGCGGAGCGCGCGGAGGCGGCGGCCGCGGCATCCGTCAACGCGTCCGGCAGCGCGTACGAAGCCGCCCTCGACGCGCTCGGCCAGGGGTACGTGAGCTGGTCGCTGGACGACGTCTGCAGCACCGCCGACGCGATCGCGTGCGTGCGGGCGCTCGACCCGCGCGTCGTGCACGTCGACGTCGCAGCCGAAGCGGAGCCGTACATGACGGATCGGATCCGCACCGGCGTCGCGTACCACGAGTTCGCGCACGTGCTGCAGTTCGCCAACCCCGAGCCGACGGAGACGGCTCTGGATGCCTTCGGTGGCGACCCCGAGACCATGGCCGACTGCTTCGCGCTGACCTTCCTCGACGGCTGGACCCTCGACAGCCGCGTCTGGGACAGCGGCTCCAGCTACTGGGACGTGAGCGTCGGCTACGGCGTCGAGTGCGACGACGCGCAGAAGCAGGTCATCCGCGACTGGCGGAGCCGCCTCGGCGTCCAGGTGCGAGCGATCGGCCCCGGCGCGACGAGCTGACGCCGACACGGCATCCGTCATCGCGGCATCCGTCAGCGGGGGAAGAGTCCGCCGATCGTGAACCCGATCGCGGCCGCGACGACGCACACGACGAGCGTGCCGACGAGGTTCACCCACGCCCAGTCGCGCCGCCCGCGCTGCGCGAGCAGCACCGTCTCGACGGCGACGGCGCTGAACGTCGTGAAGCCGCCGAGGACGCCCGTGCCGAGGATGGTGAGCCAGACCAGGGCGAGGTGGGGGATGCCGGTGAGAAGCCCCAGCAGGAAGGACCCGAGGACGTTCACGACGAGGATGCCGAGGGGGAACGCGGCGCGGCGCCCGCGCATGATGGCGCCGTCAAGCAGATAGCGCGCCCCCGCACCCAGTCCGCCGCCGACGAGAAGGGCCGTGACCTCGAGCGCGTTCACTCGGCCTCCTCCGGGGATTCGATCTCGCCCGGCCGCCCGGCGATGCGCCGACCGAGACCGAGGCCTGCGGCGGCCGCGAGCGCGCCGCCGAAGATCGTGACGGCGGCGAGCACGAGCCCGACGAGCGGCGCGGAGCTTCCCATCGTCACGACGTGCACCGCGAAGGCGCTGTACGTCGTGAATCCGCCCAGCACACCCGTACCGAGGAACGAGCGCCACCGGGGATGCCGGTCGTCGAGCGCCCCGACGACGACACCCAGCAGAAGCGCTCCCGCGAGGTTGATGACGAGGGTGAGAGCGGGGACGAGGAGGGGATGCGCGCCCGCCGAGAACGGCACGGTCAGCGCCGCACGCGCGGCGACCCCGGCCGCCCCGCCGCAGATCACGAGGATCAGCACGACAGGTGAGAACCATGCGGCGCGGGCCATGACCGCAGGCTACCCGACGAGATCGCCGCCTCAGCGGAGATGTCGGCGCAGATCGTCGCCTCAGCGGGAGATTGCGACCATCTGCGACGACATTCCGGGCGCGGGCCCGCTCACCCGAGGATCAGCGCACGGATCGCCGACTCGGGCGAGACGGTCGTGTCGAGCACGACGCCGCGGCGGTACCTCGCGAACACCCGCGGGTCGATGTATGAGCCCCGCGCGACGGTGGGGGTGTTCCCGAGCGCGTCGGAGGCGGCCTTCACGGCCAACACCTCGGCGTGCTTGCGATCGCGCTTCGAGCCGGGCGGACCCAGCCGTGCGAGCGCGTCGGCGGCAAGGATCGTGCCGCGGAGGGTGCGGAAGTCCTTGGCCGTGAACGTCCCCCCGGTCATCGCCCGCACATAGGCGTTGACATCCTTCGGCGTGAGCGGCACCCGCCGCCGGCCGCGCATGTAGGCGAGGAGGGGAGCCGCCGGGCGGCCCGAGGCGAGGCCCGCGACGACCACGGCGAGCTCCGCGTCGTCGATGTCGAGACTCTGCCGCTTGCCGCTCTTGCCGCGGAAGCGCAGGCTCGTGATCGCCCCGTCGACGGCGGCATCCCGGCGGCGGAGCGTCGTGAGGCCGCGGCTGCCGTGACGCGTGAGGTACTTCGCACTGCCGACGCGCGGTGCCGCCTGATCGAGCAGCCGGAACGCCGTCGCGAGCACCCGTTCGCGATCGAGGTCGTCGCGACGCAGCGACGCCGTGACCCGAGCGCGCGCGTGCGGCAGCGAGGCGGCGAGCTGCAGCGCGCGGGCGTACTTGCCCTTGTCGCGCCCCGCGGACCAGTCCGGGTGATACACGTACTGGCGTCGCCCCGCCTCGTCGACGCCCGTCGCCTGGATGTGACCGTCGGATGCCGCGCTGATCCAGACGTCCGTCCATGCCGGCGGGATCACGAGGGCGACGACGCGTTCGCGCTCGGCGGCGGGCAGCGCCGCACCGTCGGCATCCGTGTACCGGAACCCGCTCCCCGAGCGTGTGCGCGTGTAGCCGAGGTCGGTGCCCGGGCGGACGGTCTTCAGCCTCGGCATCAGTCCTCGCGCAGCATGTCGACGAGCTCGGCCTTCCGCTTGCCGGAGTAGCCGTGGAGACCCAGCTCCTTGGCGCGGGCGCGCAGCGCGGCGACGGTCCAGTCCTCGTACGAGCCAGATTCGCCGCCGCGGCGGCCGACGGCCGAGCGACCGTCGCGGGCGGCGGCGTTCGAGATGCGGGCCGCCTTCTGCTTCGACGCGCCTTCCGCTCGGAGCTCCTCGTAGAGCTCGGGATCCTTGATGCTGGCAGGGGTCTCGTTTCTCGGCATACATCGGCCCTATCGCATCGCTCTCACCCGCCGCAAGGGGGGCGGCAAGTGAGAGCGACGGCGGTAGCGTCGGGGTGGCTCCGCCGTCCCCGGAGCCCCGGGCCGCTTCACAAGAGCCGCCCGAACGAAAGGAGTTCCCCCGTGAACATCGCCCTCCTGATCATCATCATCGTGGCCATCGTGCTCGCCATCGTCGGCGGCATGAACGCCGCCCTCAACTGGTTGCTGTGGGTCGCGCTGATCGTCGGCGTCATCGCGCTGATCGCGTTCCTGCTGCGCGTCGTGCGCGGCGGCAGGGCCTGACGCCGCGGCGCGGCAGTCTGCACACGCGAAACGGCCCCGGCATCGCTGGGGCCGTTTCGTGTGCCGTCGCCGCGCCCGGGGCCGTTTCGCTACGGGGCGGACAGTCCGAGCCGGGGGTACAGCGTCTGAAACGCCTTCGGCAGTCCGCCGTTCAGAGCGTCCTGCACGTGCCCCGCGCCGGGGACGATGTACGAGGTGGCCGTGAATCCGGCATTCTGCGCGAGCTGCGCGCTCGCCTGAGCGGCGGCGACGTACACGGGATCGTTCTCTCCGGCGGTGAACACGGCGACGTGCCCCGCGAACGCTCCGGCGTTCTTCTGGATCCACGCCTCGGGCTTGTTCGCCTCGAACGCCGCCTGATCGCCGCCGTAGACGCCCGCGATCGCGGCGTTCGGGTCCTCGGATCCGGCGTACGGCTCGCCGGAGATCGAGATGATGTTCCCCCAGATGTCGGGATGCTGCGTCCCCCAGATGAACGCGCACGCGCCCCCGTTGGAGTATCCCGCGATCGTCCAGAAGGCCGGGTCCTGGATGATGTTCAACCTGCTCTTCGCGTACGCGACGACGTCCGTGTTGATGTACGTCGCGACCCCACCGTAGGTCGAGGAGTCCGTGCACAGCGGGTCCTGGCTCGGATCGCCCAGCTGGTCGGCGACGATCACGATCGGCGCGAGGCCCTTGTTCTGAGCGGCGAGGGCGTCCAGTGCCGTCTGGATGAAGGAGGGGTCGGGGTTGCCGGGCTGGCCCATCATCATGACGACGAGCGGCAGCGCCGGGGCGTCCGGCACCTGAGCCGCGGGCGGAAGATAGATGGAGGCGTCGCGCGGAGTGAACCCGGCCGACGAGGGGATGGCGCTCGCCCCGCTGAGAAGTCCGACCTTCCCCTGCGCGGGCATGTCGGCCGGCGGCGTCCACCGCGCGTACAGCGGACCGCTCGGCGACACGCGGGGACTCGGATGCGGACCGTCCAGCCCGTCGACCTGATCGAGGCTCGAGACCCCGAAGAGCGCCCCGAGCGTCCGATTGATGCCGAACGAGGCATTGATCCCGATCACCGTCGACAGCACCGTCAGGATCGCGACGACGACCGCGACGACCCTCCGCCACGGCGTGACACCCCACAGGCTCGCGATCGCGAGACCGGCCCCGCCGAGGCCCGCACCCGCCCACACCGTGACGGTGAGCGGGAGCCTCTCGCCGAAGGATCCGGCCGCGTCCGCGACCAGCACGGCGCCGACACCGACCGCCGCGCCGGCGAACAGCCCGAACAGACAGCGGGCGATCCACGCGGCACGCGGCGGCCGGGCCAGCAGGATCAGGATGCCGAGGATCGTCAGACCCCACACCGCGAGCGGCACCGGTCCGTCGACGATGTCCGCGCCCGCCAGCCACTTCGGCATCCAGGTCCCCCCTCCGCGCGACACGACGACTCGTCGATGCCGTGCGGATCATGGTAGTCAGCGCGGATCGGCGGGAGCCACGGACGCACGTCCCGTCTCCCGGGCTTTCAGATGCGCGCGGCGTGGGCGGCGAGCGCGGCGCGGACGAATGCCGCGCCCTCGACACCCCCGTAGCCCTCGGCGAACCGCTCGTCGGCGACGTACATCTCGCCGAGACCGCGCACGTATCCGGCGACGTCACCGGAGGGATCGGATGCGGGGGTGCCGGGGATGCCGCGGAGCCACTCCACGTGCCGTGCGGCGAGCGCCTGCGCCTCCACCCCGTCCGGGTCGATTCCACGCGCGGCGGCCTCCTGCCAGGCCGCGTTCAACGCCGCGGTCTGCGCCTTCCAGTCGCCCTGCGCCGCGGCATCCATGCCCCGCCACCAGCGGTCGGAGTCGGCGGCGGCCTGCTCGCCCCACCTCTCGGCGACCTCGTCGCGGTACTGCGTGTGATCGAACCCGTCGAACATGTCCTTCGCCATGGGCTCTTCCCCTTTCTCCAATGCGGTGATGGTCGACTGCACGGCGGCGATCTGCCGGCCGAGGCGGTGCTGCTCGGCACGCAGCCAGGCGAGGTGGTGCGCGAGCGCGTCCTCCTCCGCCGCCGGCCGGGCGAGGATCTCGGCGATCTGCGGCAGCGAGAGCCCGAGCTCCCGCAGCAGCAGAATCCGCTGCAGGCGCACGAGGGCGGCGCTGTCGTAGCGGCGATAGCCGTTCGCCCCGACCCCCGTCGGCGTCAGCAGTCCGATGTCGTCGTAGTGCCGGAGGGTCCGGCTCGTCGTCCCGGCGAGCTTCGCGATCTGCTGGATCGACCAATCGTTCATGGATGCCACGCTAAAGGTTGACGTTGCGTCAATGTCAAGCCGAACTCTCTCAGAGATGATGGAAAGTCGAGATATATCGTGTTATTCTCGCCTTAACGCGATATATCTCGACTCGCGCACATCCAGACGGAGGAACACATGTCGGACGAGAAGTGGCTGATCAAGCCGGGCGAGAACCGCGTGATCGACCTGGAAGGCATCCGCAAGCTCAAGGTCGGCCTCGTCGGCGGCCAGATCGACGTCGTCGCCCATGACGAGCCGGGCGTGCGCATCGAGGTGCACAGCGTCACGATCAAGGACCTGCGTATCGAGACGTCCGGCGATGTCGTCGAGATCGACCACCCCCAGCTGCGCTGGGACAACTTCCTCGAGGTGTTCCGCAACTTCGGCTCGGGCGGCCCGAAGGCCGAGATCTCCGTCGCCGTCCCCCGCGACGTCGCTCTGACGCTCGGCGTCGTGTCGGCGAGCGCGCTCGTGTCGGGCCTCGCGTCGGGTGCGCGCCTCAACACCGTCTCCGGCGACATCATCGTCGACGGCCTCACCGGCGACCTGACCGTCAACGCCGTCTCGGGCGACGTGCAGATCCGCGGCCTCGACGGCACACTGAGCGCGAACTCGGTGTCGGGCGAGGTCGCGGCGACCGGCACGATCCGCAAGGCCGGCGCCGACACCGTCTCGGGCGACGTCATGGTCGACTCGTCGGGCCGTGTGGATGCCGTGAACGTCAACACCGTCTCGGGCGAGACGACCGTCCGCCTCGACGAGGGCCTTCCGGCCAACTACGTGCTGCGGTCCGTGAGCGGCCGCGTCCTCGTCGACGGCGTCAAGCGCTCGGCGTCGGGGCCCACGAACTGGACCGACTCGGTCGGCGAGCTCAGCGGCAGCTTCGCCGACGTGCGTGCGAACTCCGTGTCGGGAGCGGTCACGGTGCTGCGCCGCGCGGCGCTCGCCCCGGCCGACGTTCCGGCGCCGATCGGCGAGGAGTACTGACGTGGCGCCCGTCTTCTCGCACGGCGACCTGCGCCTGTACCTCCTGAGCCTGCTCGACGAGTCGCCGCGGCACGGCTACGACCTCATGCAGGCCCTCTCGGACCGCACCGGCGGCACCTACACGCCCAGTGCCGGCACGATCTACCCGCGCCTCGCGAAGTTGGAGGACGAGGGCCTCGTCACGAAGACCGTCGACGGCCGCAAGACCGTGTACGCGATCACGGAGGCCGGCCGGGCCGAGCTCGCCGCACGCGCGGGAGACCTCGAGGGCATCCAAGCGGGTCTCGCCGACAGCGTGCGCCTGATCGCCGACGAGGTGCGCGGAAGCGTGCGCGAGGCGATGAAGAGCCTGCGCGCCGACCTCGCCGCCGCCGCACGCGCCGACGGGGATGCCGCGCAGCACCGCGCCTCGGCATCCTCGAGCGCGGAGGATGCCGCACGCACCGACTCCCGCGAGCAGCTGCGCCGCGCCGACGCGCTCGTCGCGGAGTTCCGCGCGAACGTCCGCGCCGACCTGCGCACGCACGTCGCGCGCGGCGGCGCGCTCGCGGCATCCGTCATCGACGACCTGTCCCGCGCGCTCGACGAGGCGGCGCACGACCTCACCCGCGCCCTCCGCGGCTGAGATCGGGGGCCGGGCCGGCTGCGGGCCGCGGGCACGAGTGGCGCGCACTTTCTCAGGAGCGGGTTTCCCCGTCCGTCGCCACGACGGGGACTTCCCGAGGGCTGAGCCACGGTGGTGGGCGCGCGACTCCTGAGAAAGTGCACACCATCCCGCGATGCCGCATACAGGACGCCACGGCCATCAGCCCGTGTGCCCGTCCGGCGGCGGGCGATAGCATCCCAGGCATGACGCGCGAACCGACGCTCCGCAGTGTCGCCGATGCGGCCGACGCGGCGCGCTTCGTGGGCCGCGAGGAGCAGCTGCGGGTCTTCCGGCAGCTGCTGGATGCCGAAGCGACGAGCCGCGTCCTGTTCGTGCACGGCCCCGGGGGTTCGGGGAAGTCCGCGCTCGTCCGCGAGATGACGCGGCGCGCCCGCGTGCACGGGTTCGCGACCGCCCACATCGATGGACGGCGTCCCGTCGATGTGGCGTTCGCGGCCGTCGCCGCCGCATCCGGGCGCGAGGCGACGGGGGTGGCCTTCGTCGACGAGGCGGACGCACTCGGCGGGGCCCTCCCCGCCGTACGGGACCGCCTGCTCGACAGCCTCGGCGGCGGATGGCGCATCGTGGTCGCGGGACGGCACCGGCCGGACCCGACCTGGCGGGAGCACGGCCTCGACGCGATCTTCGTCGATCTCGCCCTGCCGCCGCTGTCGACGTCGGAGAGCGCGCGCCTCCTCGGTCTGCGCGGTGTCGCCGACGAGCACTCCGCCGACATCATCCGATGGGCGAAAGGCTCACCGCTGGCCCTGACCGTCGCCTCCGTCGACCCCGCTGCGGCCGACGCGACCGGGGGCACAGGGTCGGTCCCGAGTGCGGGTGAGCTCGAACAGCGTCTGGTCGCATGGCTCACCGGTCGGTCCACGCTGGATGCCGCAGCCGACCTGATCGACGTCGCCGCCATCGCACCCTCGGTCGATGCGCGCCTCCTGGCCGCCGCCCTCCCCGGGCGCGCCACCCGCGAGGGGATGCCGGCGCTCCTCGCACTCCCCGTCGTGGAGAGCATGGGTCAGCGCGCGGTGCTGCACGACGTCCTCGCCGCGGCGGTGCGCGAGCGCATGCGGCGCAGTGAGCCCGATCGCCTCCGCGAGCTCACCGTACGGATCGTCCGCCACCTCGGGACTCGGGCACGCCTGGGGGAGGTGGCTGCGCTGATGGACTTGTCTCAGTTCGTCGAGCATCCCGTCCTGCGCGACGCGATCTCGAACCGCCCCGGCCCGAACCACTACGTCGACCTCCCGGCCGATGGCGAGTTCGACAGGTTCACCGCCCGGCACGGGTTCGACGAGAACCTCGACGTGCACGAAGTGCGGAGGTGGTCCGCACAGCCGGGTCGGCTGTGGATCGTCGTCCGCCGTTCGGACGGCGAACCGGTGCTGTTCGCCGCGTTCGTCCCCGCCACGCAGCTGCGCGATGAGGGACCGGTGACGGCGAGCCTCCTCGACGTCGCCCTCCGGGAGGGCATCGACCTCGCGACCTCGTATGCCGGAATCGGCATGCTCGCGGATGCCCCGCAGGACGACCTTCTCGAGGCATCCCGCCTCGGCGCCGCCGCCCTCGTGGCGCGCCACGGCCGCCCCGACATGACCGCCGTCGTCGCGCACTTCCCCGCTCCCGACCGGCGTCCGTTGCCGTCGGTCGAGCCCATCACCCGCATGATGGCCAGCGCGCGCGGCCGCCCCGTGGTCCTCACGGACTTCCGACCCTGGGATGTCGCGCGGTTCGTCGAAGCGCAGGTGTTGAGCGAACTCGGCGTGGCGGCCCCCGCTGCCGACGCGCTGGAGCTCCTCGGACGGCACGATCTCGCTTCGGAGCGCGAGGCGCTGCTGAGCGCTGTCTTCGGGGACAACCCCCGTGATCGGCGGCTGCGGACGGTGCTCGACCTCGCGTACGCGGCCTCGCCGGTCACCGAAGCGGAGGCGCTCGACGAACTGCACGTCAGTCGGCTCACGTGGTTCCGGCTCCTCCGCGAAGCCCGCGAGCGCGTCGCCGCACGCACGGCGGCCGCGCCTGCGCCTGCGCCTGCCGGCACGAAGTTGGCACCGCCGCGACACTGACACCGCGGCGTGCCCAGCCCTATCGTCGCTGTGACTATGCCTTGCGAGAAGGGGCCTCGAGGATGCGCCGATTCACCATGCGACTCGCCGCGACGGCGGCAACGGCCGCCGTGCTGTTGACGGCCGGCGTGGTGACGGCCGCCCCGGCGGCGGCGTCCGACGATGCGCTCACGCTCCCCGGCGGCGGCGCCGAGGTCACCCTCGGAGCCAACGCCGTGCTGCGGATCGACGGGCGCCTGCAGTTCTGGACGCGCTGCGCGCACGAGGACGGCATCCGCGACTGGGGATATGCGGCATCCGACCTCTATCTCACCGTCGCGGCGCCTGCCGCGGGCAGCCCTCTCGTCGACGCGAGCGGATCGCCGACCACCGTCGTGCAGCCGGGTTCGGCGTTCATCGAGCAGATCCTCGCGATCACCCAGCCGTCGGGCAGCCTCGGTGAGGGCACCTACTCGATCGTCTACGACACCTGCCAGGACGGCGTCTTCGACCCCGATGAGGACGCTCTGTACGCCGACGCCGTGCACGTCGACTTCTCGACGGAGCTGCCGCCGATCGACGACGCGATCCGTGCCCTCAAGACGGATGCGGAGACCGAGTGGGGGCGCTGGCAGCAGATCGGCAAGCTCTTCGACAGTCTCATCAACATCGATTCCATCGCCGGCTGCGCCGAGCTGGATGCCGGCGACTGCCTCGACCTCGTGCAGATCTGGGCCGACTCGGAGGAGATCCAGGAGTGGGCGGCCACCGCGGGAGACATCCTCGATCAGGCGGAGTGCGCCGGAGGCGACACCGGCGCGTGCTTCGGTCTGCTCGCCGACTATTGGGGCTTCGGCGGCGATTCGATCCGCGACCGGCTCTTCGGCGGAGTGAAAAGCCTCATCGCGAACCAGGCGAAGTCCTACTTCGGTCTGTACGCCGATCCGGCGCGGGACGACTTCACGACACCCACGAGCGCCGCCGTCGATCTGCCCGTCCCCGCCGTGCAGGGGGGCGGCGCGATCCTCGACCGGGCCGCCTCCCTCGGCCAGGCCCTGCAACGCGATGTCGCCCTGCGCGAGGCGTTCGTGCGGGCCGTCGAGCGCTACCAGGGCGCGCAGGCGGCGGGGGATGCCGCGGCCGCCGTCGCCCAGCTGCGTTCGGCTGCGGCCCTCGCCGAGGCGCTGGCCGACTCGTCGGCGACGACAACGGGCCTGCTGTCGGACTTCTGGGACGCCGTCCGCACCGTCATCCCGGACCTCGACGCGCACACGCAGAGCCGCGCGAACGCGATCGGCCGCCAGTCCACGTCGGGCTACAGCGCCGCGGAAGACCGCGCGCTGCGAAATGCGGGGATCGGTGTGGGCGCACGCGGTGCCTACCTCGACGAGCAGCGCGCAGGCATCGCCGGCACGATCACCGCGCCGCTCATGAACCTCGGCGTCGTGGGCGACACCGTCGCCGCTCAGACGGCGGCCGCCGCTCACCTCAGCACAGCAGCCGCCGATCTCACCGCGCTCGCCGATGACATCATCGCCGACGACGAGTCGACGGATGCCGGGTCGCCGGCCGCCGTCCCCACGCTCACCCTCGCCATTCCCGGCGTCGGCTCGGTCGGGTCTCCGTTGGAGCTCTCGGCCACGGCATCCGCCGGCGCGACCGTCTCGTGGGACCTCGACGCCGACGGCACCTTCGACGACGGCACCGGTTCGACGGTGACGCCCACGTACCGGATGGCGGGCCTCCGCGTCGTCGCGGCTCTCGCGACCCGCCCCGGGGCCGCACCGGTCACGGCACACGCCCTCATCGACGTGCGCGAGGGCAACCTCCCGCCCGTCATCGACGCCGCGACGCCGCTCGACGGGAACGGCAAGCCCGCGGCATCCGCTGTCGTCGGCGCACCCACGACGTTCTCGATCAGCGCGCACGACCCCGAGGACGACGCGCTCACCTATACCTGGCTCGTCGACGGCGTGCCCGTGGACGGCGCCACGGGCAACACCTTCGACTACGTCGCGGCGAGCTCCGACCGGGGAGCGCACACGATCGTCGCCACCGCGTCGGACCCGCACCCGGGGAACCTCGGGCAGCACGCGTGGCGCGTGCGCGTGACCGACCCCGACCGCGACGGGGACGGCTGGGCCGACAACGCCGCCGCCGACTGCGACGACGCCGACGGCGATGTGCACCCCGGTCGCCTCGAGGTGCTCCTCAACGGCAAGGACGACGACTGCAACAGCGCCACGCCCGATCTCGGCACCGACCTCGGCGTCGGCGGCGAGCTCTGGACGTGGGGCGCGTGGCCAGGCAACCCTCGGGGCGACGACGCCACGCCGCGCCGCTACGACAACCAGGCCGGCGACGTCGCGCAGATCGGCGGGTACTTCCGCGCTGTGTGGTGGCTGTCCCGGCAGGGCGACCTGTACGGCTACGGATACGGCGGCAACAACATGGTCGCCGTCGACAACAACGATCCCCGCCGGTACGTCTACGGCATCGGCAGCGCCTCGGGTCACCTCCAGGGCGTCGCGCAGCTGACCCGGGGCGAGGGCGCGACGTACGCACGCATGGCGGACGGCCGAGTCGTGTCGTGGGGCGATGAGATCAACGGGGGATCGCTCGGCGCCGGCACCGCGCTGTGGGGCCGCAACTACCCGGACTACGTGCTCGGGCCGGATGCCGACGACGACGGAAGCCTCGACCCGCTGACCGGGGTCACCGACGTCTGGCAGCTGGGCGGGGCGGGCCTGGCGCGCACGGACGACGGAACGCTCTACCAGTGGGGAGCGCGTCAGTGTGCGGCCACCGGATGGGGCTATCGACCGTCGTCGTTCGTCGCCGTCGCCGAGCCCGCGCTGACCTCGGCTCTCGCGACGATGGTGCAGGCCGACGGATCGGGCAACAACCCTGGCTCGGCGATCTTCCGCCTCGCCGACGGCTCGGTCGTCGCGTGCGGTGCCGAGCGGACCAGCTGGTCGGAGTACACCGACAACGTCCTGCGGCCGTTCGGGTCGTTCGGCCCGGACGACCCCGCTGTCGACGTCGACACCAACGGCAACGAGTGGTGGGTCGTCACCGCCGACGGGTCGGCGTGGGTGAAGACGTGGGACGGCGCCGTCAACGGGATGCCGGGGTGCACGCCCGAGCTGTGCCCGCCCGGCATCCTGCACCGCGTGCCTCTGCCCGACGACTGGTTCGTGGTCGACGTCGAGGCCGGTGCCGACCACCACCTCGTGCTCGCCGACGGGCGGCTCATCACCTGGTCGGGCGAGAACACGTTCGGATCGCTCGGCCATCCGGTGCCCGACAACCCCGCTCCGCAGGAGACTCCCACGGCGCTGAACATCGACGGCTACGTCGTGCACTCCGAGCCCTCGACATGGAACGGCTACGCCCTGGTGCTGCCGACCGACACGATCACCGAGACAGGCTGGACCCCGCCGCAGCCGCGCGTGACGGTGTCGGCGACGGGCGCATCGGGGCCCGAGGGCGGGACGGCGACGACGGGCATCGAGCTCGACCGCGCCGCCACGGCCGACCTCCAGGTCGCCTGGAGCCTCGGCGATCAGACCGGCACCGTCACCGTGCCCGCGGGGGCGATCCACGTCGACGTGCCACTGAGCCTCCCCGCCCCCGACGGCATCTGGGGCGCGGACCGCACGCTGTCCTTCGTGATCACGGGCGTCTCGGCGAACGCGGCCCTGGGCTCGGAGATCGGCGAGGTCGTCGTCACGGATGTCGACCCGACGCCGGTCATCGCCCTCGGCCCGTCGTCGGTCGCCGAGGGGGACGCGACGCCGACCGCCCGCGAGATCACCGTGACGCTGTCGGGCGCCGCCGCGATCGACGTTCCGGTGCGGGTCCGGGCCGGAGACGGCACCGGAACGGTCGGCGTCGACATCGCGCCGCTCGACACCACGGTCGTGATCACCCGAGGGCAGACGACCGCCACCGTGCCGCTCACGGTCCGCGGCAACACGGTCGCAGAGCGCGACCGCACCATCCGCCTGACCGCCGACAGCACCGATACCCGCCTTGCCAGCGTGTCGGGCGACCTCCGCATCGCCGACGACGACCCGCTGGCGGTCCTCGCGACGGCGACGCCCGCCGTCGGAGGCTCTCCGGCGTCGGTGACCTTCCGGGCGCCGACGCTGCCCGTCGGCGAGAGCATCGACATCGCATGGCAGACGCGAGACGGCACCGCGCTCGCGGGGGTCGACTACGACACCGCAGGCGGTGTCGTCACCCTGCACGGAGCCGACCCGATCGTCCTGCGCCTCGTCGCAGGTGCGTCCGCCTCCGGCGTGGCCACGGTCGCCACGAGAGCCGTGACCGTGTCGGAGCCCGGCGACGTCGTGCGGTACCTCATGGTCGACGTCACCGCAGCGGCGACCGCGCGCACCGTCTCGGCGCCGCCGAGCGTCGCCGTCGGGGTGCGGCAGACGGCAGGCGGCGAGACGACGCCCCCCGGAGGATCGACGGACACGCCCCCGACGGGTTCACCGGGTGCGGGTTCCCCAGGTGTGGGTTCACCGGGTGCGGGTTCACCGGGTGAGACGGACGGTGACGAGGGTGCCGGCACCGGTGCGCTCCCCCGATCGGGCGGGGCGGTGCCCTGGCTGCCGATCGGCGGCGGCGTGGTCGCCCTCCTCGTCGGCGTCGTCCTGGTCGCAGCGGCCGTCGCGCGGCGGCGCCCGCACGCCTGAGTCGCGCCCCCGATCGCCGCCGCGATCGCCGCTCCGGAGAACGTGCCCCCGTCACGCGCGAGACGGAGCGGGTCAGCCCGCTCCGCTCTGTTCTCGTGATCGGTTTCGGGCCTCAGCCCTCGTGGAGGTCCGGCCAGAGCTCCTCGTCGTCGCCCGCGGGATCCTCCAGCGGCACGACGAGGATCGGGCGCGACTGGCGGTGCGCGAGGCGTGCGGCGACCGAGCCGGTGAAGAACTCGCGCACGGACTCCCCGAATCCGCGGCGCCGGGTGCCCACGACGATGAGCCTCGCCTGCGCCTGCTCGGCGAGGTGTTTGAGGGCCAGTGCGGGGTCGCCGACGAGCTGCCGCACCGACCAGTCCGGCGCGCCCGGGCCGCCGAGGATCGCCGTCGCGGCATCCGTCACGGCGGCCAGCTGCGCCTGCCCCGTCGCGGCGTCGAGGTCGATCGGCGCGGAGTGCACGTAGCCGTCGGGGTCCTCATAGGTCACGAAGCGTGTGATGTCGACGTGGGCCACGATGAGGGGCGCACCGAAGAGCTTCGCGTAGCGCGCAGCCTCCTTCAGAACCCGCGCCGACTGGTCGGGGATCACGCCGACGATCACCGCGTGCAGCGGAACCTCCCCCGCGCCTGCCTCAGCCATGTCGCACTCTCCGCTCGAATCGCGCCGTCGGGACCGCAGAACCGCGAGGGTCGCAGGGCCCCGTGTTATCCTGAATGCTACTCTTCCCGGCCCCTGGCCGAATCGGAATGCATCGCGGATGCATCGGATGCACCGGGTAGATGCGAACCGTAGCCGCATCACCCGTGACTTCAGAAATGAGGGGGTCTCGCATGGGGCGTGGCCGTCAGAAGGCGAAGCACACCAAGATCGCTCGCGAACTCAAGTACGACACGTACAACGTGAACTACTCCGCGCTCGAGAAGGAGCTCGGTCACCACGAAGACGACCCGTACGTCGACAAGTGGGCCGACCAGTACGAGGACGAAGACGAGGACGAGGACGCCGCGCGCGTCTGACCGTCACCACGCGCCGTAGCGACGCTCCCACTCGTCTTCGATCGTGCGCGTGCGCGTGACGATGATCCCCGCCGGGATGGTGAACAGGAACAGGATGCCGAGGCTCACGAGAGCCCCGCGCCAGTCCCCTGTCGCTTCGTGCAGCACCGCGAACCCGAGCGGGAACAGTGCCGCGACGGCGTAGCCGATGCTCTGGCTGAAGCTCGAGAGGGCGACGGCGCCCTCGTGCGTGCGTGAGCGGCGCTGGATCATCACGAGGACGGCGGGGAAGAGCCCCTGCGGCGTGCCGAGCAGGACGACCCACAGCACCGTCGCCGCGGTCGGCGCGAGCACCATTCCCAGAACGCCCGCGACGCCGGCGACGAGCGCCACGCCGTACACGACGCCGACCCGGTTCCACCGCGTGACGGCCATCGGCACGAGAATCGACCAGGGCAGCCCCATCGCTCCGAACAGCGACAGCAGCGCGCCCGCCGAGGCGTGGTCCACTCCGGTCAGGTCGACGAGGACGACGGGCAGCCACGCGAAGCAGGCGTAGACGCTCGCCGCCGAGACGCCGAACGTGAGCGCGAGCGCCCACGCGAGCGGCACCCGCACGAGGCGGCCGAGCACCCGGGGCGCGGGCTCCTCCACGATGTCGATCGCTCCCGTCGTCAGCAGCACGGCGGATGCCGCGGTGGAGGCCGCGGTGGAGCGCCGCTCGCGCACGAGCATCGCGACCCACGGCACGATGGCCGCGACCGCGAACACCGCCCACAGCCCGAGGGAGAACCGCCAGCCCGCGGCATCCGCCACCGGAACCGCCACGAGCGGCGGCACGAAGGCGGCGACGGCGAGGAGCGAGGAGTACAGCGCCGTCATCATGCCCGTGCGGTCGGGGAAGTACGCCTTGATGAGGGGCGGCAGGACGACGTTGCCGACGCCCACCGCCGCGAACAGCACGACCGTGCCGACGAGCAGGACGGCGCCGTCGCCCGCGAGCGCGCGCACGACCATCGCCGTGGCCGCGATGAGCATGGATGCCGCGGCGAGCCGCTCCAGCCCGAACCGGCGCTCGAGCATCGGCGTCACGATGCCGAAGACGGCGAAGCACACGGGCGGAGCCGCCCCGATGAGGCCGATCACCCACGTCGGCACGTGCAGGTCGGCGTTGACCTCGGCGAGGATCGGTGAGAGGGCGGCGACCGCGGACCGCAGCGAGAAGGCCACGAGCACGATGCCGGCGAAAGCGAGAGCGCGCCCCCGCCAGAGGGGTCGTGTGGGGGCTTCCGTCACTCCCCAAGCCTATGCCCGCGCTCATGGTCGGGCGGCGGCGGTGCGCGGCGGCGACCGTGTCCCAAAAGTGGCTGGCATCCGGCCTCGAGAACGACCAGAAGTGGGACAAGGGTCACCGCAAGTGGGACAACCGGCGCCTCAAGTGGGACGAGAGGCGCCCTGTCCCACAACTGCCACCCATGTCCCACAAAGGGGGGACTATGTCCCGCACGCGGCATCCATGTCCCAAAAGTGGCTGGCATCCGGCCTCAAGAACGACCGCAAGTGGGACATGGGTCACCGCAAGTGGGACAACCGGCACCTCAAGTGGGACGAGGGTCTCCGGCCAACCGGTGCGGGCGCAGCGAGCGGGGCGGTCAGGACTCCTGTGTGCCCTCGACCCAGGCGAGGTACTCCTCGGAGACCGTGCCCGTCACGTAGCGACCGTCGAAGCAGCTCATGTCGAGGTCCTCGACGTCCGGCGCGCCCTCGAGGATCGCCGCCTTGAGATCGTCGATCTCCTGGTAGACCATGTAGTCCGCGCCGAGCTCCGTGGCGATCTCGGGGATCGTCCGTCCGTGTGCGACGAGCTCGTGCCGCGACGGCATGTTGATGCCGTACACGTGCGGGAAGCGCACGGGGGGCGCGGCCGAGGCGAAGGTGACGGAGAGCGCCCCGGCATCCCGCGCCATCTGGATGATCTCCTTGGAGGTCGTGCCGCGCACGATCGAGTCGTCGATGAGCAGCACGTTCTTGCCCTTGAACTCGCTCGACATCGCGTTGAGCTTCTGCCGCACGCTCTTCTTGCGCACCGCCTGCCCCGGCATGATGAAGGTGCGGCCGACGTAGCGGTTCTTGTAGAAGCCCTCGCGGTACTCGATGCCGAGCTTGCGCGCGACCTGCATCGCGGCCGGTCGCGACGAGTCCGGGATCGGCATGACGACGTCGATCGTGCCCGTCGGCGTGTACTTCGCGATCGTGTCCGCGAGACGGTCGCCCATGCGCAGCCGCGCCTCGTACACCGAGATGCCGTTCATGATCGAGTCGGGGCGCGCGAGGTACACGTACTCGAACGAGCACGGCACGAGCTTCGGGTCCGCCGCGCACTGCTGCGTGTGCAGGCGGCCCTCGAGGTCGATGAACACGGCCTCCCCCGGTTCGACGTCGCGGACGACCTCGAACCCGCCGTTCTCGAGCACGAGGGACTCGGATGCCACGACCCACTCGTAGCGCCCGTTCTCGTCCTGGCGGGTGCCGAGGATGAGGGGGCGGATCCCGAACGGGTCGCGGAAGGCGAGCAGCCCGTAGCCGGCGATCAGCGCGATCGACGCGTACGACCCCTCGACGCGCTCGTGCACGCGCGAGACCGCCTGGAACACCTGTGCCGGGTCGAGCTCGAGTCCGCCGATGGATGCCTGCAGCTCATTCGCGAGCACGTTGACGAGCAGCTCGGTGTCGGAGCTCGTGTTGAGGTGACGACGGTCCTTGCGGAAGAGCTCGTCGGTCAGCTCACGGGTGTTGGTGAGGTTGCCGTTGTGGACGAGCACGATGCCGTACGGCGCATTGACGTAGAACGGCTGCGCCTCTTCCTCGCTCGACGCGGTGCCCTTCGTCGCGTAGCGCACGTGGCCGAGTCCGATCGTGCCGAGAAGCGCGCGCATGTCGCGCGTGCGGAACGCCTCGCGCACCTGACCCTTCGCCTTGAACAGGTGGAAGACGCCGTTCGGCTCGGCCGTCGCGATGCCGGTCGAATCCTGACCGCGGTGCTGCAACAGGAGGAGAGCGTCGTAGATCTCCTGATTGACGTTCCCCTGCGAGACGACGCCGACGATTCCGCACATGGGTGTAGCTCAGTCCTCTTCCACGCTCAGTTCGACGCCGGATAGGAGCCGACGAGGCGCACGGCGCCGCCATCGACGCCCTTCGCGCCCTGCTCGAAGTCTCCGTGGGCGTCCTCGGGCACCACTCCGGTGCGCACGACTCCGACCTGCCACGTGGCGATGCCGTCCGCGCGGAGCGCCGCGATCGCGGCATCCGCGTGGTCGGCGGCGACGACGGCGAAGAACCCGATGCCGAGGTTCCACGTCGCCTCGGTGCTCTCCAGGCTCAGCCCGCCCAGGTCGGCGAGCACACGGAAGACGGGTGCCGGCGACCAGGTCGCGCGGTCGACGTCGACCCACGAGCCCTTCGGCAGCACGCGGGCGAGGTTCGCCGCGATGCCGCCGCCGGTGACGTGGCTGAGCGAGTGGATGCCGCCGGGAACGGCCTCGAGCAGGCGCAGGAGCGGCCGCGTGTACAGGCGCGTGGGCTCGAGGAGCTCTTCACCCCAGGTGCGACCGAAGTCCGCGGCATCCGACGCGTAGGTGATGCCCGCGCGGCTCACGATGTGGCGGATGAGCGAGTAGCCGTTCGAATGCGGACCGCTGGATGCGAGGGCGAGGACGACATCGCCCTGCTGCACGCGCTCGGCGCCGAGGACGGCCCCGGCTTCGACGATGCCGGTCGCGGCGCCCGCGACGTCGTAGTCGTGGATGCCGAGAAGGCCCGGGTGCTCGGCGGTCTCGCCGCCGACGAGGGCGGTGCCGGTGAGCTCGCAGCCGGTCGCGATGCCGCGCACGATGTCGGCGATGCGCTCGGGGAACACCTTGCCGCACGCGATGTAGTCGGTCATGAAGAGGGGCTTCGCCCCCACCACGACGATGTCGTCGACGACCATGCCGACGAGGTCCTGACCGATCGTGTCGTGCTTGTCGATGGCCTGTGCGATCGCGACCTTCGTGCCGACGCCGTCGGTGCTCGTGGCGAGCAGGGGCTTCGTGTAGCCGAGCAGCGCGCTCGCGTCGAAGAGTCCCGCGAAACCGCCGACGCCGCCGAGGACTTCGGGGCCGTGGGTACGCCGAACGGCCGACTTCATCAGTTCGACGGCGAGGTCTCCCGCCGCGGTGTCGACGCCGGCTTCGGAATAGGGGTTCTGTGGGGCATGGGCCACGCGAACAGCCTACCGGGTGGAGATGTCGGCGCAGATCGCCCCCTGCGGCGGGAGATCGTCGGCGCGAATCGTCGCTTCGCGGGCGGGAAGCGACGATGTGCGCCGACGTCCTGCGTCGACGACCCGTCGCGACCGTCCCGCGCGCGGGGAGACGCGGCATCCCTAGGATGGCGGCATGGCAGCGGAGGCACCGTCGTGGGTCGTGCGCGAGGACGCGGGGCTTCCCGTGCTCGTCGCTCTGTACCTGCGCCAGGCCCTCGGCATCCGCCACCCCGAGGAGCTGCCGCACCTGCGTGGCGTCTTCGCCGCGGCATCCGACGGGTACGTCGATCTGAGCGCGCTCGAACGGCAGTGGCGGGCGCTGTGGGAGATGACGGTCGAGCCGCAGGCGCACCCGTCGCCCGTGCCGCTCGAGCTCGTCGACGGGTTCGAGATGCTGGTCGCCCTGCCGACGGAGGGGTTCGCGCAGCTGCACGCTGCGATCCTGCCGCTGGGGGCGGATGCCGTCGCGTACGCCCGTGACGCCAATGAGCGCTACCGCCAGTCGGTCGGGACGGGCGCCTCGTACCGCGCGTACGCGAGCGCGATCGCGCAGCACGAGCGCTCCTCCGGGCGTCGCGCGCACTCGTTCGAGCTGAACGTGCAGGTGCTGCCGCTGACGCAGCGGGGCGTCTGGTGGATCGGCGCGCTCACGGTCGCGGTGACCGACGGCCTGCGGCACGACGTCGCCGCGTTCGACACCGCGATCGCGCCGATCATCGCGGACATCGCCTGACCCGCCGCACCCGGGCGGCGTGATCACGGCGGGCGCGGGTTCGCACCCGGAAGGGTCAGTCGGTCAGCTCGACGCGCTCGTGGTCGATGCGCACCTCGCGGGTGCGGCGTGACAGGCTGCGGTCGAGGATCAGGGCGACGACCAAGCCCACCGCGACACCGACCGGGATGCAGACGAGGCAGAGGAAGCCGAACACCTGCGATGCGGAGTAGAGCACCTGCGTCGACGGGCTCTGCTCAGCGGTCCCGTCGAAGGTGAAGGTCAGGATGAGGGCGACGAGGATGCCGAGGGCGGCGCCCAGCACGCAGAAGATCGCGTAGCGCGGGCTGCGTCGAACGCGCGCCGTCTCGATGCGGTGCACCGCGTGCTCGGCAGGTTCGCTCATGCCTCCATTGTCCCACCGCTCGCACGCGCCCGGGCACGCCGGATCCCCGCCCTCGTGACGAGAGCGGGGATCCGTGCGGTGCGCGTGCCGAGCGGCGGTCAGCCGATCAGCGTGCGGCGGCGGCGCGCCACCACGAGCGCGGCGCCCAGGACGAGCAGGCCCAGACCGAACCACACGGTGCCGTCCTGCGGCTGCCCGCCGGTCGCGGCGAGCTCACCCGACGTCGACGTGTCGCACGGCACGTCCGCACCCAGCGGGAACGTGAACGACACCGGGTCGAGCGCCGTGCCTGCAGGGTAGAACGCGTTGCCGTTGTAGCTGAACAGCGCGGCGCCGGCACTCGTGAGGGTCGCCGAGGCGTTCCGCCACGAGATCGCGCTGCCGGAGACGGATGCCGCAGGCAGCGACAGCGTCGCGATCGTGACGCGCGACCCGTTCGCGACGACCGAGAGGGTCGCCGAGCCGGTGCCGTTCACCTGGACCGTCGGGTTCGACAGCGTGAGGTCGAGGATGCCGCCGTGACCGGTGAACACCGCCGAGCCGCCGTAGTTCACGCGACCGAGGTTCTCGGAGGTGTTGTAGGCCCCCGAGCCGGAGCCCCAGGAGATGCTCGCCGAGCCCTTCGCGATCGGACCGTTCACGTAGGAGACGAAGCTCTCCTTGACACCCCAGCTGAACGACGCGCCAGACACGGCCTGCGCCGTGCACGTCGCCACGGGAGCCGTCTCGACGGCCGGCGCCGGGACCGCCGCGGCGACCGTCACCGGGGCGCTCGCGAGCTCCGTGCCGTCCACGATCGCGACGACCGTGTGCGCGCCGGTCGGGAAGTCCGCCGGGAGCGTGCCGGTCACCGAGAACCCGCGCCCCGCACCGACCGTCGCCGAACCGAGTGCGTACGGCGTCGAGTGGACCTCGACGAGCACGTTCTGTCCCGAGGTGAAGCCCGTACCCGTCACCGTGAGCTGTCCGCCGGCGCGCGGCGTCCCCTCGACGGTGATCACCGGCGTGGTGCTCCATGCCAGCGAGAGCGAAGCGGGCGCCTTCGTCGCATCGGCCTGCGCGCCCGAGGCGTAGTAGAACGCCTGGATCGCGGAGGGCACGGCGAGGATGAACTCGTTCGTCCAGGCATCCGTGAACGCCGTGCCGTTCTTGACCGACCAGGTGCCTGCGGCGACCGTCCCGGCGTAGTCGAACGCGAACGACGTGTCGACGCTCGCCTTCGAGAAGTCGGGGAGCGGGGCATCCGTCAGGGTCGCCACGACGAGGCGCTGCGTCGCGGACGCCGCGTAGGCTCCGGATCCGCTGCGCACGCCCGCCGACCAGGTGCCGGCCCCGCGCGCATCGATCACGAGAGTCGGATCGACGAGCTCCACCCACTGACCGTTCGGCGGGAAGAAGCCTCCGTACGCCTCGACGCGCAGCGTGCCGGTGAACGCCAGCGAAATGCTGCCGTCGTCGCCGACGATGCCCGTACCGCCCGAGAGGACGAACGTGCCGTCCGCGACGCTGACGTCGCCCGACGCGACCTTGGTCCAGCCCGACGCGTACGCGGACCAGTTCCAGCGCGCCGTGACTCCGCTGACGGCGGTGCCCGACGTCGGCGCCACCGGGACGTCGATCGCCGTGTCGACGATGCCGTAGTTCGCGGTCGTGCTCGACGAAGAGCCGGTGAAGAACACCGAGTCAGGGGTGTACACCGCTGAGAAGGCGTGACCGCCGGCGGCGAGGGCGCCCGTCGTAAGCGTCGCCACGCCCGCCGTGACCACTCCGGTGCCGAGCGAGACCGGTGCGCCGCCGATGCCCGCGTCGAAGAACTCGACCGTTCCCGTCGCCGTCGACGGCGATACCGTCGATGTCAGGGTGACGTCCGACCCGCGCACGGCGCGCGTCGCCGGGGCGACCGCGAGCGTCGTCGTCGTGTCTTCAGCGACGACGGGCCAGTCGAAATCGACCGTCAGCGGCGCCGCCGGCTTGGTGGCCTGGGCCGCCGACGTGCCGCTCTGGTAGTAGAACGACTGGATGGCACTGGGAACCGCGAGCACGAACGCGTTCGGCCAGGAGTTGGCGTAGTCCGCGTGCCAGGTGCCGCGAGCGGTGGCGCCGGAGTAGTCGAACGCGACCGTCCGTGCCCCGTCGGTCGCCATGCCCACGTTCTGGACACCGGAGAACGTCCCGACGACCAGTCGCGTCGTGGCGCTCGCGCTGTACGCACCGGCCCCCGAGCGCACATCGGCGACCCAGACGCCCGAGCCGTCCGCCTTCAGGTGCAGAGCGGGGTCGACGAGCTCGACCCACTGTCCGTTCGGCGGGAAGAAGCCCGCGTACGCCTCGACGCGCACGGTGCCGTCGAACTGCACGACCGCGCCGCCCGCATCGCCCGTGACGACGCCGTTCGCGAACTGGAACACACCATCCGCGACCGTGATGTCGCCCGTCGCGACCTTGGTCCACCCGGCGGCGTAAGCCGACCAGGCCCAGCTCGCCGTGGCGGCCGTCTCGGAGACGACGGCATCGGCACCGGGGACGTAGGCGACCGGCTGCGCGGCATCCACGATGCCGACGTTGGCCGTCGTCGCCTTCTCGGAGCCGGCGAAGGCGGCCGAGTCGGGCGTGTACACGGCCACGAACGTGTGTCCACCGGCCGTGAGTGCGTCGGTCGTGAGCGTGGCGACGCCACCCTCGAGGTCCGACGAGCCGAGCGACACGCGGGTCGCGGTCCCCGCCGCCACGCTGAAGAAGTCGACCGCTCCCGAGGGGGTGTCGTCCGCGTCATCCGTGTTCGTGACGGTCGCGGTGAGGGTCACGTCCTCTCCGACCAGGGCGCGGGTCGCGGGGGCGACCGTGAGCGACGTCGCGGTGGCCTCGACCTCGGGCCAGTCGAACGTCAGCTTCACCGCGGAGGCGGGCTTGGTGAGGTTCGCCGCGCTCGTGCTCGTCTGGTAGAAGTAGCTCTGGATGCGCGGGTCGAGAGCCAGCACGAAGCCCGCGGGCCACGAGTTGGCGTAGGCGACGTTGAACGAACCCTGCGCGACGGCGTTCGCGTACTGCAGTGCGATCGTCGTGTCGACCGCCGAGCCCGGACCGCCGACCGTGGCGCCGGAGAACACGGCGAAGACCATGTCGTCGTGGGTGACCGAGCCGGCGTCGCCGAAGGTCGTGACATCCGCCGTCCAGACGCCCGAGCCGTCGGCGCGGAGCGAGAGGACGGGATCGGTGAACGTGGCGCCGTACCCCGCGTTCGGCGTGATCCGGAACCAGCCGTCGAACGAGATGCGCGCCCCACCGGCATCCGCCGTGACGACGCCGTTGGAGAACTCGAACGTCCCGCCGGTGGTCGCCGTGACGTTCTCGCCGTCGGCCGCCTTGGCCCACGCGCCCGCGCCGCTCGTGGCGTTGCTGTACGCCGAGAAGGCCCAGGATGCGCTCGCGCCGACGGTTTCCAGCGCATCGGCCGCGGGCACGTACGCCGCGGGAGTACGCGTGTCCACGATGCCGTAGTTGACACTCGCAGCGCTCGACGAGCCCGAGAACGTGCCGTCGGCCGGCGAGTAGACCGCCGTGAAGGCGTGGCCGCCGGCAGTGAGCGCCGCGGTGACGAGCGTGGCGCTGCCCGCCGTGACGGAGGCCGTGCCGACGGATGCCGGCGTCGTGGAGCCGGCCGGCGTCTGGAAGAACTCGACGGTGCCGGTCGGCGCGTCCGCACCGGATGCCGCGGCGACCGTCGCGGTCAGGGTGACGTCCGCACCCAGGAGTGCGCGCGTCGCCGGGGTCGGGGCGGCGAGCGTCGTCGTCGTCGCGATGGCGGGACGCGCTGTCACGGCGTAGGCGAGACCCGACGAGCTCGACGCCGTGAAGGCGACGGGGTCCGTCGGCGCGAACACGGCGGTGAGGGTGTGTCCACCCACCGCGAGCGTCGTCGTGGACAGCTCGGCGATGCCCGAGCCGTTCACGGCGCCGGTGCCGAGGACGGTCGCCCCGTCCGAGAAGGTGACGGTGCCGGACGCGGTCGGCGACACGGTGGCGCGGAGGGTCACCGTCGATCCGGCGACGGCGCCGCCGTCCGGGGACGCCGTGAGGGTCGTCGAGGTGGCGACGGCCTCCGCTTCGTAGACGACAGGTGTGGTCGTCTCGTTCTGCGGCATCGGCTGCCCGTGGGCACCGCGCGTGACGATGGAGTAGGCGGTCCCGTCTGCGGCCGGGATCGGCACCTCGACGGTGAACGACCCGTCCACCGTCATCGGCGCCGTCGCGCCCAGCCCCGGCAGCGTTCCCACCGTGTTGGTGTCATCGATCCACACCGTGTAGGTGTCGGTCGCGCTGCCGGCGGCGCGGACGCCGAGATAGATGCCGAACGACGACGAGTCGAATCCGGTGCCCGACACGGCGACCGTGGCTCCCGTACGAGGAACGACCGGGACGGTGACTCCCGGTCCCGCCGCCTGCGCGGGCGCCGCGACGCCCACGATCGCGAGAGCGCCGACGAGGGCGCCGGTCAGCAGTGTGGCCAAGGCGCGTCTCAGCGACGGCCTCCTGTTCTGTTCCACGAGGGATCCTCCAGTGCGTCGATACAGGGAAAAGCAGGCGGACGTACGGGAAACGTCCAGTCTTGAATGAGCTTAGCCTAACCTAACCAGGCGTCCATGCGTGCGAATGATCACGCGGTGCGACGCGGCAGGACCACGGGACGCCCCGTGTCGGGGTCGGCCAGCACCCGCACGGGCGTCCGATAGACCGCGGTGATGCGCTCTTCCGTGAGCACGGCGGCGGGCTCCCCCGTCGCGACGAGGCGGCCGGCCTCGATGATCGCCACCTCGTCGGCGTACGCCGCCGCGAGCGACAGGTCATGGAGCACGACGACGACCGCCCGCCCCTCGGCCGCGAGCGCCCGGGCGATCCGCAGGACGTCCTCCTGGTGGCGGAGATCCAGGGCGGCCGTCGGCTCGTCGAGCAGCACGACGCGGGTGTCCTGCGCGAGCACGCGCGCGAGCGACACGCGCGCTTTCTCCCCGCCCGACAGCGATGGGAACGCCCGATCAGCGAGGTGCGCCACGTCGGCGCGGTCGAGGGCCTGCGCGATGACGCGCTCATCGGCATCCGCGTTCGCCGTGCCTTTCGCGGCGCCGATCCAGGGCGCACGACCCATCTCGACGACGTCGCGCGCCGTGAACGAGAAGGCGACCTGGTTCGACTGCATCAGCACCGCGCGGGTGCGGGAGAGCTCGCGCGAGGACCACTGTGAGAGCGGTCGGGAGTCGAGAGTGACCTCGCCCCAGGTCGCGGCCGCGTCGCCGGTGAGGATGCCGAGGAGCGTCGACTTCCCCGCGCCGTTCGGCCCGACGAGCGCCAGCACGCGACCGTACGGCACGGTGAGGGTGATGTCGTCGAGGATGGTCGCCGCGCCCTCGCCGTGACCGATCCGGTAGCCGACGCCGCGCAGGCCGAACGCCGCGGTCATGCCCACCCTCCCGCCCGGCGACGCCCGCGACGGATCAGCCAGTAGAAGAACGGCCCGCCGATGAGCGACGTGAGGATGCCGATGGGCAGGTCGGCCGACGGGATGACCGTCCGCGCGAGGAGGTCGGCGTAGACGAGCACGACGGCTCCGCCGAGGAGCGCCGCCGGAAGGAGCGTGCGGTTGGAGGGCCCGAGCAGCATGCGCGCGATGTGCGGCACGACGAGCCCGACGAATGCGATGATGCCGACGAACGCGACGGCGACGCCCGTGAGCAGCGCCACGAGCACGATCGACACGATGCGCAGCCGCTCGACGCGCACCCCCAGGTGCGCGGCGGTGCGGTCGCCGAGGGCGAGCAGATCGAAGCGGCGGGCGAGGGCGATGGTCGCGGTGGCGGCGACGGCGCCGACGACCGCGACGAGGGCGACCTCGGGCCAGCGCGAGCCGTTCATCGAGCCGAGCTGCCAGAACACGATCTGCTCGCGCGACGCGGTGTCACCGGCGAACATCAGCACGGCGAGCGCCGCACCCGTGAAGGCGTTGACGGCGATGCCGGTGAGGATGAGCGTCACCGATTCGGTGCGGCCGTTCGCACGCGCCGTCGCATAGACGACGAACGTGGCCGCGAGGCCGCCGGCGAAGGCGCACAGGGCGATCGTGAACCCCCCGAACGCCGACAGGCCGAGCGTGATCGCCGTGGCGGCGCCCACCGCCGCACCCGACGAGACCCCGACGACCCCCGGCTCGGCGAGCGGGTTGGCGAAGATCGCCTGCATGACAGCGCCGGCGACGGCCAGCAGGGCTCCCACGAGGAGCGACATCACGACCCGGGGGAAGCGGATCTGCCACAGCGTCTGCTCGATCAGCGCATCGTCCGGCGCCCACGCGTTCGGCATGCCGAGGCCGCGCAGCAGCGATCCGACGACCTCCGCCGGACCGATGGGCAGCTGCCCGGACCCGGCCGAGAGCACGACGCCGACCGCGAGCAGCACGCCGGCCACCCCGAACGCCAGGACACGGCGGCGCGTCCCCGCGGTGCGCGCGGCCACGGGGCGCGCAGCGGGCGAGGCCTGCGGCGCCGAGGGCGAGGCGGTGGATGCCGTCATCGAGCGCCCTCTCGAGGGGCCGCGGCCCCGGCATCCGCCCCGCCCGCCGCCGCCTCGGCGTCCGGCGCGTAGATCGCGCGCGCGAGCGCATCGAGGACGTCGGCCGACCGCGGGCCGAACGAGAGGATCTGCCCGTCGGCCATGTCGACGAACCGGCGATGCTGGCCCGCCGACGTCAGGGCGATCGCGGGCTTGTCCGCGAGGAGCGCATCGACGCCGCCGACCGACGCGAGCCCGTCCGTCATGACGAGGATGAGGTCGGGGTCGGCGGCCACCATCGCCTCGTCGGTGAGCGGCTGCATGCCGCGCCAGCCCAGCTCGCCCGCGACGTCGACGCCGCCGAGCGCGGAGATCAGCTGATCCGCGCCGGACTCCTCCCCGAAGAGGTAGTAGACGCCGGCCGATCCGCGCAGATACAGGAAGACGATGCGCGGGCGGTCCGCGGCATTCGCCGGCGCCAAGCGCGCGATGTCCGCCGTCGTGCGCTCCACCTGCGACGCGATGCGCTCGGCGAGGAGGTCGCCCGCCGCGGGCGCGCCGAACACCCCCGCCACGTCGCGGGCGAGCTGCGCGGCACCCGCGTACGAGGAGGACTCCTCGACGAAGACGACCGTGATGCCGACGTCGCGCAGCTGCTGCACGACGTCGGTCGGGCCGATGCTGCCATCGGTCACGACGAGCGTCGGCCGCGTCGCGATCACGGCCTCGGCGTTGACGGAATGGCCGTTCGATGTGATGACCGGCAGGTCCTCGGAGCCCGGGAACGTCGTCGAGATGTCGCGGCCGACGAGCGTGTCGGCGAAGCCGAGCCCCGCGACGGTCGCCGCGAGCGAGCCGGAGAGGTCCATCGCGATGACCCGCGAGGTGTCGGTCACGGTGACCTCGCGCGCGCCCGTCAGGTCGTGCGAGGTGACGGTGACGGGCAGGCTCTGCGGCGGGTCCTCGGCGACGGGGTCGATCTGCGCCTGCGCGAGCACGGCGGTCGACGGGCCCTCGTAGGCGCGCGGATCGGCGAGTGGGGTGAGCTCCGACAGGGGCACCCGCGGTGCGACCGTCGCGGTCTCGGCGGCGTCGGCGCCGCCATGGGCACCGGAGCCGCCCGTGGCACACGCGCTCAGGACGAGAGCCGCGGCGAGGAGCGCGACCGCCGCCACCGGTCCTCGAAACACCGGGCCTCGAAACACCGGGCCTCTAAGCACGGGGCGTCGGTGCAGCGGGCGTCGACGGGGGAAGCGACTCACGCCTGCGCGCCTCGGTCCGCGTCGACGTCGGGGGCAACCGACTTCCGGCGGCGCAGCACGACGGCCGTGACGGCGCCCACGACGGCGAGCGCGGCGACGACGCCCGCGCCGATGCCCCACAGCGTCGCGGCGTTGTCGCCGGCGGCATCCGAGGCGTCGTCCACGACGGCGGCGATCGGCGTCGCGGACTCCTCGGGGCTGGATGCCGCGGCATCCGTCGCGCACGCGGCAGCGAGCTCGATCGTGATCGGGTCGAACGCCGTGCCGGTCTCGTAGTTGCCGAACGCGGCGTACCCGTCGGCGGTGATGGCGGTCGGGGCATCCGTTGCGGTGATCGTCACACCGTCGGCGGTCGGGGTGACGGTCGCGCCGCTCAGATCGATGTCGACGAAGGGCACCTGCGTGACGGTGGTCGCCGTCTTGTCGCCCGCGAGGGCGGCCTCCATCGAGACCCCGGAGACGTCCAGGCGCAGGATCGCGTGCGTCGGGGTGTCCATCACGAGGGTCGGGTTGGCGATCGTCGTGTCGA
Source organism: Microbacterium sp. (assembly GCF_017305435.1). Taxonomy (GTDB): domain Bacteria; phylum Actinomycetota; class Actinomycetes; order Actinomycetales; family Microbacteriaceae; genus Microbacterium. Next base: position 401,631 of record NZ_JAFKIP010000003.1, read on the forward strand.
GGAGGCCGTCATGCCCCGTGAAACGGATGCCGCCCGTCAGCGCCGCCTCGGCCGGCGCGCCCGCGGCGGCGGCGGTGCCCGTCACCGTCGAGCCCGTCGCCGTCGACCACGAGAACGCGGGGGTCGTGTAGGTCGCGCCGTCGATCGGCTCCCACTGGCCGTGCGCGATCGTGCCGGAGATGTACGAGCGGAAGGACTCCTTGAAGCCCCACGTCAGCTGAGCGTCGGAGATCGTGCAGGCATCGGATGCCGAGGCCGCCGTCGGCACGGGACTCGCCGCGTGCGCCGCGGCGGGGGCGAGGACGACAGCGCCGACGAGCGCGGCGGCGGCGAGGGCGTGGCGGACGGTCAGCGACGAGCGCATGCGGGCTCCAGCAAGGGTGGAATGGCGGCGACCGCGGCCGATGGCGCTCCGCGCCGCGCGGTACACAACGAGGTAAGGGATGCCTTACCTATCTTCACCATATCCTCTCTCGTCGCCTCCGGCGCACGCAGCGGTCGGGATGATCAGGGCCGGAGCGGCAGCAGATCGGCGAGATCGGCTCGCGTGCCCGACGCGAGGATGCGACCGGATGCCGCGGCATCCCCCCACCCCTCCGCGCCCGTCGCGAGGTCGATCCAGGTGGCGGCATCCGTCTCGACGACGTTCGGCGGCGTGCCGCGGGTGTGCCGCGGACCCTCGATCACCTGCACCGCGCCGTACGGTGGCACGCGCACTTCGACCGTGCCGCCGGGAGCCTTCTCGACGAGCAGCTGCAGGAGGTACCGCACGGCCGTCGCCGTCTCGGCGCGCGGCAGGGCCTGCCCGTCCGCGCGCGCCGCCCCGACCGCCGCGAGCGCTGCGCGCCCGTCGTCCGTCGTGATCCTGCGGGCCATGCTCTCCACGCTACTGCGTTCGCAATTCAGTCCGCCCGGTCCGCGCCCCGACCGCCGACCGCGGAATCCCGGTCCCCACCGCCGGATCCGAGACCGCGGAGACTGAATACGGTACGCCCGGGCGCGCAGCCCCGGCTCGGTAGGCTGGCCGCGTGCGCATTCTCGTCCTCGGTTCCGGTGCCCGTGAGCACGCCATCCTCCTCGCACTGAAGCGGGAGGGCGGCCACGAGCTCTTCGCGGCGCCCGGCAACGCCGGCATCGCCGCCGACGCGACGCTCGTGCCGCGTCTCGATGCGAACGATCCCGGTGCGGTCACCGAGTACGCGAACGACGAGGACATCGATCTCGTGATCATCGGCCCCGAGGCACCCCTCGTGGCCGGGGTCGCCGACGCGCTCCGCGAGCGCGGCATCCCCGTCTTCGGCCCGGGCAGGGCCGCAGCGGCACTCGAAGGCTCGAAGGCGTTCGCGAAGCGCATCATGGATGCCGCGGGCGTCCCCACGGGCGGCGCCACACGCGCCGCGACGCGCGCCGAGGTCGATGCCGCGCTCGACGCCTACGGCGCCCCCTACGTCGTGAAGGCGGATGGCCTCGCCGCGGGCAAGGGCGTCATCGTCACGGAGGACCGCGCGGCCGCGCTGGCCCATGCGGAATCCTTCCTCGACGCCGGCCCCGTGCTCGTCGAGGAGTTCCTCTCCGGCCCCGAGGTGTCGCTCTTCTTCGTCAGCGACGGCGACACGGTGCGCGCCCTCTCCCCCGCACAGGACTTCAAGCGCGCCCACGACGGTGACGCCGGGCCCAATACGGGCGGCATGGGGGCCTATTCGCCGCTGCCGTGGCTCGCCGACCGGTTCGGCAGCGAGCGCGCCTTCATCGAGCGCGTCACCGCCGAGGTGGCCGAGCCCGTCATCCGACAGCTGGATGCCGAGGGCACCCCCTTCATCGGACTGCTCTACGCCGGCCTGATTCTCACGGGCGGAGGAGCACGCCTCACCGGCGAGGGCGCCGACACCGAGATCAAGGTGATCGAGTTCAACGCGCGCTTCGGCGACCCGGAGACCCAGGTGGTGCTCGCACGCCTGGAGAGCCCGCTGTCGCGGCTGTTGATGTCGGCGGCATCCGGCACCCTCGAGGACGAGCCGGAGCCGACGTTCTCGCCCGCGCCGGCGATCACCGTCGTGCTCGCGAGCGAGGGCTACCCGGAGTCGCCCGTGACGGGCCGTCCGATCGAGGGGCTGCGGGCGGCGGCATCCACCGCCGGCGTGCACCTCGCGCACGCGGCGACGGCGGGCCCGGATGCCCCCGGCGGCGACCTCATCTCGACGGGCGGGCGCGTGCTGAGCGTCATCGCGACGGGCGAGACCTTCGCGCTGGCGCGCGAGCGCGCGTACGCCGCGCTCGGCGAGATCACCCTCGAGGGCGGCCACTACCGCCGCGACATCGCCGCCCGCGTCGCCGACTGAGCCCGCGCCGTCACTCGACCAGCACGGCGCGCACCCAGCCCGAGTCGGCGTCGACGCCCTCCAGGCTCAACTGCACCGGACCGCCCGTGCTCGCGTCGAACACGGGCGCGGCCTTCGGGTCGGCGGAGCCGCACGTGATCGTGCCCGTGGCGAGGTCGCGCCCCGACCCGTCGATCGCCGCATCGCGCAGTCGATAGTCGAAGGACTCGCCTTCGCAGTCGCCCTCGATCCGGAACGTGCCCGTGGCGAGCGACGGTCCGGTGACGCCGGACGAGACGGACGGTGTCGCCGTGTTGTCGAAGGTCACGCGCGCGATCTCGAGGGGGTCGGCGGTCGGTGCCGGCGCCGCGCTCCGGGAAGGTTCGAGGGCGGAGGGCGTCGAGGACGCCGTGGCCGACGTCTGCGACGGCTCGGACGATGTCTGAGCCGTCGCAGCGCATCCCGTCACGGCGAGGCCGACGACGAGCAGGGGGAGGATGCCGGTTCTTCTCATCACTCCACGCTAGGAAGGGTTCGAGGCGCTGTCATGCTCTCGCCCCGACCGTTCCGGAGATTGCCAGGCGCCACTCAGGCGGGGTGCTCGTCAGGTGTGCCGGGTCAGCGCTTCGCGAGGTGCGCGGGCCGCTGCGTGAACAGCACCACCACGACGCCGACGAGCAGCACGCACGCGGGCAGCAGCATGGACTGCGCCATCGCGTCGGAGAAGCCCCCGACGACGACATCGGGCAGCTGGCCCGCTCCGAAATCGCCACCGGCATCGCCCGCGCCGGGCAGGTTCGCCTCGAGTCGGTTCTGCATGAAGCCGGCGATCGCCGCCGAACCCAGCACGGAGCCGATCGTACGGGTCGTGTTGTAGATGCCGGACCCGGCACCGGCCTGCCGCGGCTGCAGGTTGCGCGTCGCGGTCGTCGCGAGCGGCCCCCACATGCCGGACTGGCCGATGCCCATCAGCGCCGAAGGGAGCAGGAAGACCCAGATCTCGGTGTCGGGGTTCATCAGGGCGGCGTACCAGAACAGCGAGATCGCCGTGAGGAGCAGGCCCGGGACGAGCAGCAGCCGCGGGTCGACGCGGTCGAGCAGTCGCCCGGCGAACGGCGCCAGGACACCCGCGAGGACCGCCATCGGCACGGTCAGGAGCGCCGCCTCGGTGGGCGTCAGACCGCGCGCGAGCTGCGCGAAGAACATGAGCGGCAGCGACATGCTCGACGCCATGAAGCCCACCGTGGTGATCGCGGCGTTGGAGACCGAGAAGTTGCGGTCGCGGAAGAGGCCCAGAGGCACGAGCGGCTCGCTCTTCGTCTTCGCCTGCTGCCAGATGAACAGCGCCATGACGAGGATGCCGACGACGATCATCGTCCAGACCCACGCCGCCCAGTCGTAGTGCTCGCCCTCCTGCAGGCCGAACACGATGAGGAAGAGCGCGATCGCGCTGAGGAACACGCCCAGGATGTCGAAGCGGTGCTCGTGCGTCTCGAGGTTCGGGACCAGGATCCAGGCGAGCACGAAGCCGATGACGCCGACGGGGAGGTTCACGAAGAAGATCCACTCCCAGCCGAAGCCGTCGACGAGGAGGCCTCCCGCGAGCGGACCGACGAGCATCGCGACGCCCGAGGTCGCGCCCCAGAGGCCCATCGCAGCGCCGCGGCGGTTCGCCGGGAAGGTGCGCGTGATGACGGCCATCGTCTGCGGCGTCATGAGGGAGGCCCCGAGGCCCTGCACCGCGCGGAACACGATGAGCATCTCGAGCGTCCCCGACAGGCCGCAGCCGAGGGACGCCAGCGTGAAGATCGCGAGACCGACCAGGTAGACGCGCTTGGGCCCGAACCGGTCGCCGAGGCGACCCGTGATGAGGAGGGGCACGGCGTACGCGAGGAGGTAGGCGGAGGTCACCCACACGACGTTGTCGAGGTTGTTCGTCGACGGGTCGAGCGCCGCCTTGATCGCGGGGTTCGCGACGGAGACGATCGTCGTGTCGACGAGGATCATGAAGAACCCGATGACGAGCGCCCAGAGTGCGGGCCACGGGCTCCGCTCGGTGTGGGCAGGTCCGTGCGCCGGGGTGGGGTCGGTGTTCGTCGCGGGTGTGGTGGTCGGTTCGGTCATCGCCGGGCGGCCTCTCGCTGAGCCAGGTAGCGGGCGTCGTTCTCGTGTGCTCCCCACACGAGGTCGGGGGAGCTCAGCCGCTCGAGGAAGGCGGCGAGCCAGTCGTGATCGGCCGTCAGGAGCGCGCCCTGCCGGTCGACCTCGATGAGGTACTGCTCGGGGGTGCCGGCGGCGAGCGCTTTCGCACGGCCGTTCCGGTGCTGGTCACGTGCCTCCGCCAGTGCGGCGAGCCGCGTGCGCAGCAGCGTCAGGACGTCGTCGCGAGCGAGGTTGTGCGCCTCGGCGAGCGCGACCCGGAACTCGACGGGATGGTCGAGTTCCGTGAGCTCCCGCCGCACCCATCCCTCGACGGCCTCGCCGCCGGCATCCATCAGTGCGTACGTCGTGCGCTCGGGCCGGTTGCCGTCGCGGTCGATGCCGACCTCGGCGATGAGCCCTTGACGTTCGAGCCGCGCGACCGTGTGGTACATCGTGCCGTTCGTGACCGGGACGATGCGGTCGTCGTGCCGATGGCGCATGAGGCGAATCATCTCGTACGGGTGCATGTCGCCCTCGCGCAGCAGCGCGAGCACCATCACCCCGAGGGGGGTGAGGCGGGCAGCGGCATCCTTCACGATTACTCCATCTCGATTAGTCCATGTGGACTATACCGGATGTCGGGCGCTCGCGGTAGCGTCCGACCATGACGATCGACGCTGACGAGGTCTTCGAGGAGATCGCGGCGCTCTACCTCGCGCACGAGGACGTCGACATCGGCCCGATGTTCGGGAGCGAGGGCCTGCGCGTGCGCGGCAAGGTGTTCGCGTTCCAGGGTCACCGGGGCGGTCTCATCGCGAAGCTGCCGGAGGCGCGTGTCACCGAGCTCGAAGCCGGCGGCCGGGCCGAACGCATGGTCATGCGTGAGCGCGCGATGCGCGAGTGGGTGTTCGTGGGGGCGGATGCCGCGGACCTCTGGCCCGACGTCGTCGCTGAGGCGTTCGCGTTCGTCGACGAGATCACGCCGCCCGCCCGGCCTCTTGCCCGGCCTCCCTCTGGCTGAGCGTCAGCGTCCGCCCGGACCGCCGCCTGGCATCGAGCCGCCCGTCGGAGCGGTCGTCGTGTCGACGCGCGCCGTGAGCATCGCGGTGAAGCCCGCCGACGTGTCCCCCGTCACGGTCGCGATCTGCAGGGCTCCCCCGTCGTCGCCGAACACGTTGTCGGTCGCGAGGGAGACGCCCGCGAGATTCTCCGCGGACCCGGCGTAGGCGGGGAGCGCGTAGACGCCGCCGAGCATGCTCTCGGGGAAGGCGAGCTGCGACGTCGAGATCGCGTTCGCCGAATCGGTGATGAGATCGACCGACGGATACACCTCGAAGTGGATGTGCGGCCAGCGCCCCGAGTAGCAGCCGGGCACGATCGAGGTGAAGGTCACCTGGCCCGCGGCATCCGTCACCTGCACGCCGCGCAGGTAGGTCTCGTTCTCGACGCCCGAGGAGTACATCGAGTAGTTCCCCTGCGCGTCGCAGTGCCAGGCGTAGACGGCGACGCCGGCGAACGGCGCGTCACCGTTCGCCATGTCGGTGATGCGCAGCGTGAAGGTCAGCGGCACGCCGTCGGCGGTCGCACCGCCGCCGATCGACGAACGCAGATCCGAGCGGACGATGCCGGACTGCTCCAGCACATCCGGGCCATTGGACCCGTCACCCGGGTAGGGGCCCGCGGTCTCGTCGGGGATCTCGCCCGCCGGAAGGGGCGTCGCCGCCGCCGGAGTCGGCGTGGGGGTCGCCGTCGGAGTGGGCGTCGGGGTCGCCGTTCGCGTCGCGGAGGGGGATGCCGCGGCATCCGTCACCGCCGTGCATGCGGCGAGCGCGACCGCGCCGACGCCGAGGCCCGCGATCCCGAGGATGCCGCGACGCGAGACGAGGGTGCGCAGATCGAAGCCCGCGCCCTGGTCGACGACCTCGTCGTCGGGGCGATCGAGCGTGCGCCCTTCGTACCGCGGGCCATCGGGCGTGTGGTCGGGTTCCGGGATCATGTCATCAGCATGGGCGACGGCTTTCTGCGCGGACCATGGCGAAACGATGAATCCCCTATGCTCAGGAATCCGCTGGCGCGGGAGCGGCGACCATAATGGAGGCGTGACCGACGCTCTCGACCTGCCCGGCTGGACCCACGTGTACTCGGGCAAGGTGCGCGACCTCTACCGCCCGTCCGGCGGCGCGGACGGGCACGACGGCGACGACGACGACGACGACGACCGGATGCTCGTCGTCGCGAGCGACCGGGTGAGCGCGTTCGACCACGTGCTGAGCCCCGGCATCCCCGGCAAGGGCGCGCTGCTGACCGCCCTCAGCCTGTGGTGGTTCGACCAGCTCGCCGGCGCCGACGGAGGGCGCGCGATCCCCAACCACCTCACCGGGGAGGCCGCGCCCGCACCGGTCGAGGGCCGCGCGATGGTCGTACGGTCGCTCGACATGCTGCCGATCGAGTGCGTCGTGCGCGGCTACCTCACGGGTTCCGGCTTCAAGGAGTATCGCGCCGAGGGCACCGTCTGCGGCATTCCGCTGCCGGAGGGCCTCCAGGACGGCGACCGCCTGCCCGAGCCCCTCTTCACCCCCGCCTACAAGGCGCCCCTCGGCGAGCACGACGAGAACATCTCGTTCGCGCGCACGGAGGAGCTCGTCGGAGCGGACCGCGCCGCCGAGCTGCGCGACGCGTCGCTCGAGATCTACCGTCGCGCCGCCGCGACCGCCGAGGCCCACGGGCTGATCCTCGCCGACACGAAGTTCGAGTTCGGCGTCGACCGGGACGGCACGCTCACCCTCGCGGACGAAGTGCTCACGAGCGACTCGTCGCGCTACTGGGATGCCGCGGCCTGGGCCACGGGCGAGACCCCCGCCGCGCGCATGGCGAGCTTCGACAAGCAGATCGTGCGCGATTGGCTCGCCGCGAACTGGGCCCACGCGCCCGGAGGCTCGACGCAGCGCGCCAGCGATGCGTCGAGTGGGCGTGGGGAGGACCAGCAGGGCACGCCGCCCGAGCTCCCCGCCGAGATTGTGGAGCGCACTGCCGCGAAGTACCGCGAACTGCTCGAGACGCTGACCGCCTAGCGTCCGACACCCCGCGCCACCCCCCCTGCCCCGCCCCGCGCCGAGTGCGCCGGTCGTTGCCCACGGGGCCCGGTATTCACGGTCGACAAGGGGCGCACTCGACAACAATGGGCTATCTCGGCGCGAAGACTGCGCAGGTCGCCTCGGCGAGGAGACCGCTCGCGCCTCCGCGCTCACAGCAGTTTCCCAGGTAGCCTGATCCCAGGCATCCACCCGATCGACGAGGAGCACCCGCATGCCCATCTGGACCCTGCACGGAGACGGCCGCACCGTCGCACCCGGCGCCGTCGTCGCTCCCGGTGAGCGACTGAGCTGGCCCGGAACGATCGCGATCGGCGCGCAGCACGTCGTCGCGATGTTCGGAGCGACGTTCCTGGTGCCGATCCTGACGGGCTTCCCCGTGACGACGACGCTGTTCTTCTCGGGCGTCGGCACGATCCTGTTCCTCCTCCTGACGCGTAACAAGCTGCCGAGCTACCTCGGCTCGTCCTTCGCGTTCATCGCCCCGATCCAGGCCTACAACGGCGGCAAGACCCTCGAGACGACCGCGCAGATCACGCAGGCGATGGTGAGCGTCGCCGTCACGGGCGTGCTCCTGGCGCTCGTGGGCCTCCTCGTGCAGAAGGTCGGCACGGGATGGATCGAGAAGCTCATGCCGCCCGTCGTCGCGGGCGCGATCGTCGCCCTCATCGGTCTCAACCTCGCGCCGGCCGCGTGGAACAACTTCACCCTGCAGCCGGTCGTCGCGACGGTCACGCTCGCCGCGATCATCCTGTTCAGCGTGCTGTTCCGCGGCTTCCTCGGCCGGATCTCGATCTTCCTCGGCGTGATCGTCGGGTACGTCGTCGCCGCCCTCACCGGTCAGGTCGACTTCACGGCGATCAGCGCCGCACCGTGGGTGGGACTGCCCGAGTTCCACTTCCCCGCCTTCGGCGACCCGGTCTCGTGGAGCCTCCTGCCGATCTTCCTCCCCGTCATCCTCGTGCTCATCGCGGAGAACGTCGGCCACGTGCGCGGCGTCGCGACCATGACCGGCGACCCCACGATCAACCGCCACACGGGCCGCGCGCTCACCGCCGACGGCGTCGCGAGCACGCTCGCGGGCCTGTTCGGCGGCTCGGCGACCACGACGTACGGCGAGAACATCGGCGTCATGGCAGCGACGCGCGTGTACTCGACGGCCGCGTACTGGGTCGCGGGCGCGTTCGCGATCCTGCTGTCGTTCTCCCCCGCCTTCGGCGCCGTGATCAACACGATCCCGGCCGGCGTCATCGGCGGCGCGACGACGGCGCTGTACGGCCTCATCGGCGTCATCGGCATCAAGATCTGGGTCGACAACCAGGTCGACTTCTCGCGCCCGGTGAACCAGTACACGGTCGCGGTCTCGTTCGTGATCGCGATCGCGGGGTTCACGATGAATCTCGGAGCGCTGACGTTCTCCGCGATCGTCCTCGGCACGGTCGCAGCGCTCGTGATCTACCACGGCGGCAACGCGATCGCCCGCTGGCGCAAGACGGGCGCAGACGACGGCGGCCCTATCGTGCCCATCGGCCCGCTCGGCGGCGACCCCGAGTAGGCGACGCCCCCGGGCGGCCCAGACGACCCAGCCGGCTGCCCAGACGACCCGAGGAATACCGTCCACCACAGGGTAGTTGTAGGTACACATGACTGACGCTGCCTCGGCATCCACGACGCTCGCCCCCGCCACCGCGATGGGCGCCGTCACCCTCTGGGTCGGCGACCTCGACGCGCAGACGGCGTTCTACCGTGACGTCGTCACCCTGCAGGTGCAGGATGCCGAGGGCGATGCCGTCACGCTCGGCCGCGCCGGCCGGCCGCTCGTGATCCTGCGGCACGACCCCGCGCTGCGCCACGCGCCGACGGGGTCGGCCGGGCTCTTCCACACCGCGATCCTGTTCGAGACGCAGGCGGCGCTCGCGGCGGCGCTGTACTCGGTGGCGCGGCGGGCTCCGCACACCTTCACCGGGAGTGCGGACCACCTCGTGAGTCAGGCGTTCTACCTGACCGACCCCGAGGGCAACGGCATCGAGCTGTACTGGGACCGCGCGCGCACCGAATGGTCGTGGACGCACGGTCAGGTCGAGATGGACACCCTGTACCTCGACCCGAACGCCTTCCTCTCCCAGCACCTCACCGAGGCGGTCACCGAGGGGTCGACCGCGGGGGACGCCGCCGCGATCGGACACGTGCACCTCTCGGTCGGCGACGTGGCGAGCGCCCGCGCGTTCTACGTCGATGCGCTCGGGTTCGAGACCACGGCATCCCTGCCGACGGCGTTGTTCGTGAGCGCCGGCGGGTACCACCACCACATGGCCATGAACGTGTGGAACTCGCGCGGAGCGGGGCCGCGCATGCCCGCATTGGGACTCGGCCGCGTCGAGCTCGCACTGCCGGATGCCGATGGCCTCGGCGCCCTCGCCGAACGCCTGCGCGATCACGGCGTGGCCGTGCGCGACGACGGCCGGACGATGACTTTCGCCGACCCGTGGAACAACGAGCTGCACGCGGCCCTCGCCTGAGGCATCCGCCCGCCGCCGACCCCTGCGGCCGAGTGTCCAGGACACGCGGACTGCGACTGCCGCCGCACCGCGTGTCCTGGACACTCGGCGAGCGACGGGCGAGCGACGGCGAGCGGGGGCTCAGGCGGAGTCGCGGACGATCAGCTCGGTCTCGAGCACCGTCACGTGCGGCGGCGTCCCCCCGGCGAGGAGCGACAGCAGCACGTCGGCCATCTGCTGCCCCTGCCGGTGCGACGGCTGACGCACGGTCGTCAGGTTCGGCTGCACGGCCGTCGCGACGGGCGAGTCGTCGAAGCCGATGATCGCGACGTCGCCCGGCACGTCGATCCCGGCGCGCCCCAGAACGGCGAGCGCGCCGCGCGCCATGAGGTCGCTCCCGACGAAGAGGGCGTCGAAGGATGCCCCGGACTCGAGGATCCGCGCCATGGCCGCCGAGCCGCCGTCGGCCGTGAAGTTGCCGTCCTCCACGGCGACGGGCACCATCCCGGCGTCGGCCAGTGCCGAACGGAAGCCCGCGAGACGGTCGATCCCGGCGGGCATCGAGACGGGGCCCGAGATGTGCGCAATGCGCCGGAAGCCCTTCTCGACGAGGTAGGTCGTCGCCTGATACGCCCCGGCGGTGTTGTCGACGTCGATGTAGTAGTCGTTCTCACGCGCGCGGGAGGGGCGCCCGCCGTAGACGACCGGCACGGATGCCGCGATGCGATCGATGAACGTGTCGCTCGTATGGTGCGACACGATGATCGCCCCGTCGACGGCGCCGCTGCGCACGTACGCGGCGGTCTTGTCGCGCGGATCGTCGCTCGCGATGATGAGGTTCAGGACGTAGTCCGAGCGGTTCAGGCGCGCATTGATGCCCGACACGACGGCGGCGAAGAACGGGTCGCCGAAGAACCGCGTCGTGTCTTCCGGCACGACGAGCGCGATCGCCATCGTGGCGCGCGATGCGAGCGAGCGCGCCGCCCGGTTGGGGACGTAGTTGAGCTCCGCGATGGCCCGCTCGACCGCGGCGAGGGCCGCGGGGCTCACGGCCGTCGAGCCGTTGACGACGCGCGACACCGTCGAGCGCGACACACCGGCGGCGGCCGCGACCTCTTCGATCGTCGCCGCCGCCCTCGGTGTGTCGATGCTCACGGAGCGGGTACCTCACTTCGGGGGGCGGTGGCGCCGGATGCCGCGGCGACGTCGATCGCACGGGCGGCGATGACCCGACGATACTCCAGCGCGCTGTCCTTGAGGGTGCGCTCCTGGGTGTCGTAGTCGACGTGGACGATGCCGAAGCGCTTGTCGTACCCCCACGCCCACTCGAAGTTGTCGAGCAGCGACCAGTAGAAGTACCCGCGGACGTCGACCCCGGCATCCCGCGCATCGAGGATCGCGCCGAGGTGCCGTCTGAGGAAGTCGACCCGCTCGTCGTCGTGCACCCGCGCATCGAGCCCCTCGCCGACCAGGACGTCGTCGTAGGCGGCGCCGTTCTCGGTGACGTAGAGCACGGTGCCGGCAGACTCCGCATACTCGCTCCACACCCGCTCGAGGAGAGTCGTGAGCCCGGCGGGGTCGACCTCCCAGTGCATGTTCGTGCGCGGGAGCCCGCGGTCGTGCCAGTGGATGCCGTCGTGCGAGGGGAACGGAGACTCGACCCGTCGCGCCGTGGGGGCGTCGCCCGACGCAGGCGCGTGCGGGTCCGGAGCTGCGCCCACGAATTCGCCGTGGTAGTAGTTCACGCCGAGGGCGTCGAGCGGCGCCGCGATGGTCTCGAGGTCGCCGGGGGCGGTCGCGGCATCCAGCGCGTCGATCGCCTCGGGCGCGACGGCACGGATGTCCGCGACGACGTCCGCCGGGTACGACCCGCGGAAGATCGGGTCGAGGAACCAGCGGTTGAACTGTCCGTCGATGCGGCGCGCGGCGTCGACGTCGGCCGGGGATGCCGGGTCGACCGGCTCGGCGACCGTGAGGTTCAGCGTGATGCCGAGGCTGAGCGCGGCATCCCGCGCCCGCAGCTCCCGCACGGCGAGACCGTGGCCGAGGAGGAGGTGGTGCGCGGCGAGCACGCCGTCCGTGACGCTGTACCGGCCGGGCGCGTGGATGCCGGCGGTATAGCTGAGGAACGACGAGCACCACGGCTCGTTCAGCGTCGTCCAGTTGGCGACACGGTCCCCGAGGGCGTCGTGCACGTCGAGCGCGTACTCGGCGAACTGCTCCGCCGTCGAACGCACGGTCCACCCGCCGCGCTCCTCGATCGCCTGCGGCAGATCCCAGTGATAGAGCGTCAGCCAGGGCAGGATGTCGTTCTCGCGCAGCTCATCGACGAGCCGCTTGTAGAAGTCGAGCCCCTTCTGGTTCACCGGTCCGCCGTCGGGGCGCACGCGCGACCACGACACCGAGAAGCGGTAGGTGTCGAGGCCGAGCTCCTTCATGAGCGCGACATCCGCCGGGTAGCGGTGGTAGTGATCGCACGCGACATCGCCCGTGTCGCCGCCGATGACGGCGCCCGGAACGCGGCAGAACGCGTCCCAGATGGAAGCGGTGCGCCCGTCTTCGAAGGCGGCGCCCTCGATCTGGAAGGCGGCGGTCGCGGCCCCGAAGAGGAAATCGGTCCCGAAGGGTCGGGGAGAGTCGGTCATGAAAGTCCTTCCGACGGTGCGGCGGGCGTCAGCCCTTGACCGCGCCCTGCATGATGCCGCTGACGAGCTGCTTGCCGGCGAAGACGAACAGGATCAGCAGGGGAATGGTAGCGAGCAACACGCCGGCGAGCACGATCGAGTAGTCCACGAAGTAATTCGACTGCAGGAGCGAGAGCGCGACGGGCAGCGTCGGATTCTGCCGATCGAGCACGATGAACGGCCAGAAGAAGTTGTTCCAGGCCGACACGAACGTGAACAGGGCCAGCATCGCCGCCGCCGGGCGCGCGGCGGGGAGGCCGACGGTGAGGAAGGTGCGGAACGAGCTCGCCCCGTCGACGCGGGCGGCCTCGATGAGCTCATCGGGGACGGCCTGACGCAGATACTGCGTCATCCAGAACACGCCGAATGCGCTCACGAGCGCGGGCACGATGATCGCGCCGAGCTGTCCCGTCCAGCCGAGGTCGCTGAACAGGATGTACAGCGGCACGACGCCGAGCTGCGTCGGCACGGCCATCGTCGCGATGACGAAGACGAGCAGCCAGCTCGACCCGCGGAAGCGCAGCTTCGCGAACGCCCAGCCCGCGAGCGTCGAGAAGAAGACGACGGATGCCGCGATCAGCGCAGAGCTCAGGATCGAGTTCCACAGCGCCATCCAGAAGTTCACGGCCGGGTCGTTCACGACCTTCGCGGCGTTCGCGAAGAAGTTGCCGCCCGGGATCCACGACATGTCGGGGTCGCGGATCGTGTACGAGTCACCCGATCCGATGAGCAGCGACCAGTAGAAGGGGAAGATGCTCGCGAGCATCACGACGCCCAGGCAGGCGTAGATGAACCATCCGGGGCGCGTGCCCTTGATGTGGCGCGGGCGCTTGTTCTGCCGCTCCGCGCCCTCGTCCTGCACGGCGACCGGCTTCATGTCGAGAGCGGTCATCGGGACACCTCCGAATTCGGAACGGGCGTGGGATTCGGAACAGGCGTGGGGGCGGGCGCGGCGGTACGGCCTGCGGCGACGGATGCCTTGGCATCCCGCCGCGCGGCGCGCAGCTGGGCGCGGGTGAGGGTGCCGCGGCCGCCTTCGTCGCGGACGAGACTGCGGGTGATGAACAGGTTCAGGACGCCGATCACGAGGATGATGAGGAAGAGGATCCAGGCGAGCGCCGCAGCGCGACCGAAGTTCCACTGGCCCCAGCCGAGGTCGTAGAGCCACAGCGTGATCGTGAGCCACTGGGAGTTCGCGCCGCCCGTGCCGAACTGGTCGTACATGCGCGGCTCGTCGAAGATCTGCAGGCCGCCGATCGTCGAGGTGATGATGACGAAGATGAGCGTCGGTCGCAGACTCGGCAGCGTGATCGCGAAGAACTGGCGGATCTTGCCGGCGCCGTCGACCGTGGCCGCCTCGTAGTAGTCGCGCGGGATCGCCTGCATCGCGGCGAGGAGGATGAGGGTGTTGTAGCCCGTCCAGCGGAAGTTCACCATCGTCGCGATGGCGATGTGGCTCGCGAAGGCGTTGGAATGCCACTTGACCGGGTCGAGGCCGATCGAGCCCAGCCAGGTGTTGATGATGCCGTACTGGTCGCCGAACATGTTCGAGAAGATGAGGGCGACGGCGACGGGGGCCATGACGTAGGGCAGGAGGACGCCCATGCGCCAGAAGGTCTTCGCGCGGATGTTCTGATCGAGCATCGCGGCGATGAAGACCGCGAAGAGCAGCTGCGGCACGCTCGACAGCAGGAAGATGCTGAAGGTGTTGCGCAGCGCGATCCAGAACTTCGGGTCGCTGAGGACGGTCGCGTACTGGTCGAACCCGACGAACTGGCCGGAGTTGCGGACGAGATCCCAGTCCATGAACGAGATCACGGCCGTGTAGCCGAGGGGGAACAGGCCGACGATGAGGAACAGGATGAAGAACGGCGAGATGTAGAGGTACGGCGAGAGCTTCAGGTCCCACGAGCTGAGCGTGCTGCCGAAGCCGATGCGCTTGGTGGGCCGGGAGGGGGCGGTCGCGGTCACATCAGGCTCCTTTCATGAGAGCGGTCGCCGGGCGAGCAGGGCGCTCGCCCGGCGACCGCGGGGATCACTTGATGGCGTCGACTTCGCTCTTCCACTGCGCCCAGGACGTCGCCTTGTCCTGCGTGCCGTCTTCGACGCGGGTCAGAGCCTTCTGCATCGCGTCGTTGATCTGGAAGTAGAACTGACCCTTGAACGGCGAGACCGTCACGGCGTTCGCGCGGTCGGTCAGGATCTGGCCGACGGGGGCGTTGTTGAAGAACTCGTTGGTCGAGCCGAGGAGCGTGTCGCTCTTCATCGCCTCGAGCTGGCTCGGGAACGTGCCCGCGTTCTCGAACGCCTTCAGCTGCGTGTCGGGGCTCGTGAGCCAATCGGCGAGCTCCTGCGCTGCCGCGACGTTCTTGCCGTTCGCGGGGACAGTCAGGTACGAACCGCCCCAGTTTCCACCGCCGCCGGGGAAGACGTTGGCGATGTCCCACCCGGTGACGTCCTTCGCGTTGCCGGAGATGACGCCGAGCATCCAGCCCGGGCACAGCATCGTCGCGAATGCGCCGTTGGACAGACCCGCCATCCAGTCATCCGACCACTGGCCGAGGTGTGCGGACTGCGTCGCGCTGGCATCGAGGACCTCGTTGTAGATCTTCTCGACGTCGGGGGCGATCTCGATCTCGCCGCTGGTGGGGTTCTCGTACGCCGACTCGACCTGGTTGATCATGCCCTGGTACGTGCCGCCGGCGGAGTCGAAGAACGCCTTGCCGGTCTTGGCGGTGTAGTCCGCGCCGACCTTGAAGTAGTTCGCCCAGTCGCCCTCGAGGAGCTTCGCGACCTCTTCGCGGTCGGTGGGCAGGCCCGCCGCGGCGAACAGGTCGGAGCGGTAGCAGACGCCCTCGGGGCCGATGTCGGTGCCGTAGCCGATGAGGTTGCCGTCGGCATCCGTCGCACCCTTCTCCTTCCAGTCGAGCCAGCGGCCCTTGAGGCTGTCGGGGACGGGGGCGAGCAGATCGGAGTACTTCATGACCTCCGGCATCCAGTCGATCTCGATCGCCTCGATGTCGGCGAGGCCCGTCTTGCCGAGCTTCTGGAAATAGTTGGCGCGCGCGTCGTTGGAGGTCGCGGCCTTGTTGTGGACGATCGTGACGTTCGGGTGCTCCTTGGAGTACTCGGCGAGCAGCTCGTCGGTGTAGCCGAAGTCGTTGAAGGTCGCGATGGTGAGCGTCACCTTCTCGTTCGGGTCGGCGGTCGCCGCTCCTCCGCTCGAACCGGCACAGCCGGCGAGCACGAGGGCGGAGGTGGTCAGTGCGCCGGTCACGAAGCCGATGCGACGCAGTGCGCGTGATTTCACGGTCACTCCTTTGTGGTGTGCGGGTGCGAGGATGCTGCATCGGGCGAGCCGCTGATCCTGCGTCTGCAGGTGTGGGAGCGCTCTCATCCGACCGGACCTACGGTATGGGATCGCTCCCAAGAACGCAAGGGAGCGCTCCCATGATCAATGGTCACGATTCGATCACGGCTCCGTCCGGATAGACTGGTCGCACCCCTTCCCGCGACTCCTGGAGCCTCGAATGCCCACCATCGTCGTCGACGTCATGCCCAAGGCCGAGCTGCTGGACCCGCAGGGGAAGGCCGTCGCCGGCGCCCTCGCCCGCCTCGGCCACGCCGGGTTCGAGGGCGTCCGCATCGGCAAGCGCTTCGAGCTGACGGTCGCGGACACCTCGGAGGAGACCCTCGCGGCCGTCAAGACCATCGCCGAGGAGATCCTCTCCAACGCCGTGATCGAGGATGTCGTCGGCATCGAGGTCGCGTCCTCCGAGGCCGCCCGGTGACCGCACGCATCGGGGTCATCACGTTCCCCGGCTCGCTCGACGACGGCGACGCGCAGCGCGCCATCCGCCTCGCCGGTGCCGAGCCCGTCGCCCTCTGGCACGGCTCGCACGACCTCGACGACGTGGACGCGCTCGTCCTCCCCGGCGGATTCAGCTATGGCGACTACCTGCGCGCCGGGGCGATCGCCGCCCTCGCCCCGATCATGACCGAGGTGAAGGATGCCGCGGCGAAGGGCATGCCCGTCCTCGGCATCTGCAACGGCTTCCAGATGCTCGTCGAGGCGCACCTGCTGCCGGGCGGCCTGATCCGCAACGCCCACCAGCAGTTCATCCGCCGTGACCAGCGCCTGCGCGTCGAGAACGCGTCGACCGCGTGGACGAACGCGTTCGAGATCGGGCAGGAGATCACGATCCCGCTGAAGAACGCGGACGGCGGCTACATCTGCTCGGCCGAGACCCTGAAGCAGATCGAGGGCGATGGCCTCGTCACGTTCCGCTACGTCGGCGTCAACCCCAACGGGTCGCTCGATGACATCGCCGGCATCACGAACCCTTCGGGCAACGTCGTCGGCCTCATGCCGCATCCCGAGCACGCCGTCGAGCCCGGCTTCGGCCCGAACACCCCCGCAGCGATGCGCTCGGGCCTCGACGGCCTCAGCTTCTTCACGTCGGCGATCGCCGCACTCGCCTCCGCCGCAGCCTGACGCCGCCGGCGCTAGACACCCGCGCGGGTGTCGCGGTCGGCGCCGGACCACAGGTCGTCGCAGGGGACCGCGCGGGCGCCGCGCGCCGCGAGATAGACGCCCGCGCCGCGATCGCCGCGCACGGCGGCGATGACGCCCTCCCAGTGCGCACGGCCGACGACGACAGGATGCCCCGGACTCCCCCCGTACGAAGCGCGAGCGATCGTCTCGACACCTGCGCCCGCCGCGACGCGCGCGACCGCAGCGGCAGGCAGCTCCGGGGTGTCGACCGTCACGAGCACAGCGACCGCAGCGGGAGTCTGCGCGGCCCGGCGCAGCGTCGCCCGGACGGTCGCCGCGACACCCTCCCCCCAGTCGGCCACGGTCACCACCTCGGCATCCGCCCCCGCATCGCGCAGGATCGCCTCCGCCGCGGCGGCCTCGGCACCGAGGCCGACCAGGACGGTCTGGCATCCACCGGCATGGAGGGCCGCCACGGCGCGCAGCAGCCACGATCGGGGCGCCGGATCGGCCGCAGGGCCGCGGGGCCCCGCCGCCTCGGCCGGCTCGAAGGCGAGCGCCTTCGGTCCGCCGTAGCGCGTGCCGGCGCCCGCGGCCAGCACGATCCCGCAGAGGCCGCTCACGTGGGCGCGTCCGCGTGGATCGGCCCATGCAGCTCGCTGAGGGGCCGCCCGCTCGCTCCATGCCGGACGGCGACGATCTCCGCGAGGATCGACAGCGCGGTCTCCTCGGGCGAACGGCCGCCGAGGTCCAGGCCGATCGGCGAGCGGAGGCGCTCGAGCTGCTCCTCGGTCACCCCCGCCACGCGCAGCCGCGCCACGCGCTCGTCGTGCGTGCGGCGGCTCCCCATCGCTCCGACGTAGCCCGCGGGGCCGCGGAGCGCCACCCGCAGGGCGGGGGCGTCGATGCGCTCGTCGTGGCTCAGCACGCACACGGCGCTGCGCCCGTCGAGCGCGGCGCTCTCGAGCCAGCGGTCCGGCCAGTCCACCACGACCTCCGCGCCCGGGAACCGGCCGGGCGCGGCGAACGCGTCGCGCGGATCGAGCACCGTCACCGCCCAACCTGTCGCGGCACCGAGGCGGGCGAGCGCCACGGCTTGCTGAACCGCGCCCACCACGACGAGGCGCGGCGGCCCGGCGAACGGCACCACGAGATACTCGACCGCGATCGCGGTGCCGGTCTCGGCGCGGCATCCGTCGGCGTCGTACCCCATGAGACGGGGCCGGTCTCCCCCGGCATCGGCAGCAGCGATCGCGGCGGCGTCCCGGTGTATGCCGCTTTCGGCATGCCGGATCGCACGCGCCGCGCCCACCCCCTCGCCGCGCACGCAGAGCACGTGGGCGACCGCCTCGCCGGCGGCGAGCACGGCGAGATCTCGGGCTTCCGGGCTCCCGGGATGCACCGGCCGGACCAGCACGTCGATGCTCCCCCCGCACATGAGGCCGACGGCGAAGAGGTCGTCCTCCGCGATGCCGTAGCCGTCGACCCGGGGCACACCGGTCTCGATCACGTCGAGGCATGCCGTGACCACTGCCGTCTCGACGCACCCGCCCGAGACGTTCCCCCGCACCTGCCCGTCCGCGGAGACCACCATCGCGGCCCCGAGTCCCCGGGGCGCCGATCCGCGGATGCCGACGACCGTGGCGATCGCGACCGGCGCACCGCCGGAGAGCCAGCGCAGAGCGTCATCGAGGATGTCCCGCATGCTCACATCCGCCCTTCGGCGGCGGCACTGTGCCCGGCTGCACTGTGCCCGGCTGCACTGTGCCCGGCTGCACTGTGCCCGGCGGCGAGGCGCCACACGCGATCGCGCGACATCGGAGTCTCGTAGGGGCGCACGCCGATGGCACGGCGCACGGCGTTCGCGAGAGCGGGCGCCACCGGGTTGAACGGCGACTCGCTCATCGACTTGGCGCCGAAGGGGCCGAGGTCGTCGCTCGTGTCGGCGAAGAGGACCTCGGTCGGCGGGATGTCGCCGAACTGCGGCACCCGGTACACCCGGAACGCCGGGTTGAGCACGGCGCCGTCGGGGCCGATCATGATCTCCTCGTAGAGCGCCGACCCGATCCCCTGGGCGACGCCGCCCTCGATCTGGCCGCGGCACTGCTCCGGGTTCATCACGGTGCCCGCGTCGGCCGCCTGCACGGACTGCAGAATGCGGACGATGCCCGTTCGCGGGTCGACGGCGACGCGGAACGCGTGCACGTTGAAGGCGAGCGATCGCTGATCGCCGAGCTCGCTGCCGTCCGTGCGGATGCCGTCACCGTGGCGGTACTCGGCGGGCGCGGCGGCGATCACCTCGGCGAAACCCAAGAGACGACCTGCCGCTCCGGCGACGCGCACCCCATCCGGCTCGACCGTGCATTCCTCGGCGGGCATGCCCGTGATCGCGGCCGCCGTCTCGCGCAGGACGCGGACGAGGGCGAGGGATGCGGCGTGCAGCGCCTTACCCGCCACCGTGATCCCGGCGGAGGCGAACGCGCCCGTGTCGTGGCGCGCGGCATCCGTGTCGGAATGGTGGAGGTCGATCCGGTCGAGGGTCGTGGACAGGTCGGTCGCGACGATCTGGGTGTGCACCGTGGTCGTGCCGTTCCCGAACTCGCTCGTGCCGATGCCCACGCGGTACCGGCCGTCGGTGCCCACCGTGACGGTGACGTGCGAGATGTGTCCGTACGGCGCCATCGTCGCGATCATCGCGACGGCCATGCCCTCGCCGACCGCCCAGCCGTCGGGAGCGCTCACGCCGTTGCCCCGCGCGAGGGCCTCCTGCGCGAGGTCGAGGCACTGGTCGAGTCCGTAGCTCCCCCAGACGAGGTCGCTCTCCGGCTCGTCGTGGTGCGGCTTGAGCGGATCGCCGGGACGCACGACGTTGCGGCGACGCAGCTCGAACGGGTCGATGTCGAGGGCGAGGGAGAGCTCGTCGAGAGCCGACTCGATCGCGAAGATGACCTGTCCGAGCCCGTACCCGCGGAAGGCTCCCGAGGGCACGTTGTTCGTGTAGACGACCTCGGCATCCAGCCGCTTTGCCGGGCACGCGTAGAGGCTCATCGACTCCGCGCAGGAGTGGAAGAGCACGCCGCGGGAGTGGTTCCCGTAGGCGCCGGTGTCGGACAGCACGTCGAGCTTCATGGCGGTGAGGCGCGCGTCGGCGTCCGCGGCGAGCGTGACGGCGATGCGCATCGGATGCCGCACCGCGGTCCGCTCGAACTCCTCCCGCCGGCTGAGCTCGTACGCGACGGGGCGACCCGTCCGCAGCACGGCGAGGGCGACGAGGTCCTCGCACATGAGCTCCTGCTTGCCTCCGAAGCCGCCGCCCACCCGGGCGGTGTGCACCCGCACGCGATCCCGGTCGAGGCCGAGCAGCAGCGCGAGCTCGTCGCGGACGAGGAAGGGCACCTGCGAGCTCGTGCGGATGACGAGCCGGCCGTCCTCGTCCAGCCGCCCGAGCGCCCCGCGCGTCTCGAGCTGGGCGTGGATCATCCGCCCGGTGCGCCACGTGCCGGTGACCGTCGCGTGCGCGGTGGAGATCGCCGCGTCGACGTCGCCGAACCCCTCGTGGATGCCGAGGATGACGTTCCGGGCCGCGTCGTCGACGCGGTCGGCGGGCGTCCGTTCGGGGTGCAGCAGCGGCGCGCCCGGGCTCCGAGCCTCCTCGGGGTCGAAGACGGCGGGCAGGAGCGCGTACTCGACCTGGATGAGGCGGCAGGCGGCTTCGGCGATCGCGGCCGTCTCCGCGACGACCGCCGCGACGCGCTGGCCCACGAACCTGACGACGTCGTCGAAGACCAGGGTGTCGTCCGGATCGTCCTCGCGGTGCTCGTGCCGCCCGGTCGAGAACCGTTGCGTCCGCACCGAGCGATGATCGAGCACGAGTGCGACGCCGGGGAGCTCCTCGGCCGCCCGCGTATCGATCGCCGTGATGCGGGCGTGCGCGTGCGGCGATCCGAGCACCCGCAGCACGAGCGCGCCGCCGAACTCGCCGTCCGGGTCCAGGTCGAACGTGTACGGCTCGAGGCCCGCGACCACACGCTCAGCGGCGGGCGGGTGCACCGACCGGCCGATCAGGTCGCCGGCGCCGAAGCGCTCGGCGGGCGGCATGCCGGTCGCGCCGAGGTTCTGCGCGCCGCGTGCGACGCCGCCCCGGACGGCCTCGTCGATCGACCGGTAGCCGGTGCACCGGCACAGGTTGCCCTTCAGCAGCTGCGGCAGATCGTCGAGGTCGTCCTCGTCGAAGGTCGAGGCCGTCACGACCATGCCGGCCGTGCAGTACCCGCACTGGAACCCGAAGTGGTCGACGAACGACTGCTGCATCGGCGAGAGCGCCCCCGGACCCCCGAGGCCCGCCGCGGTCGTCACCGACCGCCCCGCGATCCGCTGGGCGGGAAAGATGCAGGAGTGCACGGGAGCGCCGTCGACGAGGACGGAGCATGCTCCGCAGTCGCCCGAATCGCACCCGCGCTTGACGTCGACGCGACCCTGCGCGCGCAGGAGGGTGCGCAGGCACTGGCCCGGCGCCGGATCGGCGTCGACAGGATCTCCGTTGATCTCGAACCTCATGCGATCTCGACCCTCATGCGGCGAGCTCCGCCCGGATCTCGTCCGCGAGCTCCGCGGACACGTGCCGGCGCCAGTCCGCCGCCCCGAGAGGGTCGGTGTAGTAGCCGGGGAGCGCGTGGACGTCGGCGCGGAGCGCCCCGGCATCCGGCAGTCGGTCGTAGCGCAGGATGCCGGGGCGCTCGGTCGCGGCGGTGATGGAGAAGACCGCTGCACCGTCCTCGTCGAGGCGACCGATCACGACGGCACCCGAGCGCCCGCGCTCGGCGAGCGCGATGCGGCGCAGCGCCGTGCGCGCGCGCAGGGCCGCGGCGGGGAGGTCGACGGCGCGGAGCACCTCACCCGGACGGAGGGCCGTGGTGCCGTTGCCGGTCGCGAGCTCGGCGACCGGCACCCGGTAGGCGTCGCCGCCCGGCATCCACACCTCGGCGACCCCGTCGAGGGCGGTGCACAGCGAGGTCATGGCCGCAGCCGCGAACCCTCGGCAGATGTTGCCGCCGACCGTCGCGACGTTCCACACCTTGAACGACGCGAGGAGCGCCGACGCGCTCTGGAGGAAGAGCGGCTGGGCCCGCCAGGCGCCCCGGTAGGCGGCGAGCTCGGCGATCGTGCAGGTGGCCGCGACGCGCAGCCCCGCGGCGCTCTCCTCGAGCGCCGTCCACCCCATCGTCGTCAGATCGACGAGGCCCGTCACATCCGGGTGCGGGTCGGAGAAGAGCCAGGTGCCGCCCGCGAGGAAGCGTTCGCCGGGCTCCAGGGCAAGATCCGCGGGCGTGCGCGCGGAACGATAGCCGGTGACCGTGGGCAGGTCCATCGCGCCTCCTCCGTCGTGCGTGGAGACAGCAAACACCACGGATGTGTCGGCGATGTAAATGGATGCCGCGCGCGGAGATCTCCGTAACGGACGGGAAACAGAGCACCCGTCTGTCCGAAACGTGCGATCCCTATCGTCGATCCATTCAGGTGCGACACCGCACGCCCGACTCCCGAACGACGGCGCCGCGCACTCTCGCATCTCCGACCGGTCCGTGACGGATCGACCACAGCACCAGGAGGCACCATGACATCGTCAGCATCGCGACGCGCCGGACGGATCGGGGCGGCTCTCGCCGCTGCCGCCGTGGCCGTCCTCGCCCTGAGCGCCTGCTCCGGCTCCAGCACCCCGGCCGCCTCGGGCTCCGGCGAGGCCGCCGACTACGGCGACATCAGCGTGCAGTACTCCTGGATCAAGAACGAGGAGTTCGCCGGCGAGTACTACGCCTACGACGAGGGCTACTACGACGAGGCCGGCTTCGGCACGGTCACCGGCATCGCCGGCCCGGACACGGGCGTCGCGAAGCTGCTCTCCGGCACGGTCCAGGTCGCGCTCAGCGACGCGGCATCGGTCGGCGCGGCGGTCGCCGAGCAGGATGCCCCGCTGAAGATCATCGGCGCGACGTTCCAGAAGAACCCCTTCACGATCGTGTCGCTCCAGAGCGGCGGGAACATCAAGACCCCCGCGGACCTCAAGGGGAAGAAGATCGGCGTGCAGGACTCGAACGCCTCGGTGTTCGCCGCGCTCCTGAACGCGAACGGCATCGACCCGAGCGAGGTCACGGTCGTCCCTGTGGACTTCGACCCGACCCCGCTCATCAACGGCGAGGTCGACGGCTTCATGGCCTACCTCACCAACGAGGCGATCACGGTCGAGATGGCGGGCTACCCGGTCACGAACCTCGCCTACGCGGAGAACGGGCTGCCCTACGTCGCCGAGACCTTCACGGTCACCGACCAGTACCTGGCGGAGAACAAGGACCTCATCAAGGCGTTCCTGACGGCCGAGATCAAGGGCTGGGCGAAGACCTTCACCGAGCCCGTCGACGCCACGGTCACCAAGGTCACCGAGCACTACAACGAGTCGGCCGCGGCCGGCGACCTCACCTTCGGCGACCTCGACCCGGCGAAGGTCAAGGCCGGCATCGAGGCCCAGGCGAAGCTCATCTCGACCGATGAGACCGAGGCGAACGGCCTGTTCACGATCTCGGACGCCCTGAAGAAGCAGACGCTCGCCTCCCTCAAGGCGTCCGGCTGGGACCTCACGGCCGACAAGCTGTTCGACACGTCGATCATCGACGAGATCTACGCCGAGAACCCCGACCTGGTGAAGTACCTGCCGTAACACCACTGCGCCACAGGAACCATGTCGAATCTGACGAACACGGATGCCGGTGCCGCTGGGAACTCGCCCAGCGGCACCACCAGCGGCACCGGCATCCACATCACCGGCCTCTCCAAGACCTTCTCGCTGCGCGGGGGAAAATCGCTCACCGCGCTGCAGGACACCGATCTGCACACCGAAAAGGGGTCGTTCCTGGCCCTCCTCGGCCCCTCGGGCTGCGGCAAGTCGACGATCCTCCGCATCCTCGCCTCGCTCGAGCACCCGTCGACGGGCGTCGCGCTCGTCGACGGCGAGACGCCCGACCAGCTGCGCGCGAAGAGCGAGCTCGGCATCGCCTTCCAGGACCACGCGCTGCTGCCGTGGCGGAGCGTGCGGAAGAACATCGAGCTCCCCTTCGAGGTCGCCGGCAAGAGCGTCGACAAGGCCTACGTCGATGAGCTGATCGGCCTCGTCGGCCTGAAGGACTTCGCGAACGCGAAGCCGTCACAGCTCTCCGGCGGCATGCGCCAGCGCGCATCGATCGCGCGCGCCCTCGTCCTGAAGCCGTCGGTGCTCCTGCTCGACGAGCCCTTCGGCGCGCTCGACGACATGACGCGGCAGAACCTCAATCTCGAGCTGCTGCGCATCTGGACCGAGAAGCCCGCGACGACGCTCCTGGTCACCCACGGCATCAGCGAGGCGATCTTCCTCGCCGACCGTGTCGCCGTCATGTCGCCGCGCCCCGGCCGCGTGAAGCAGATCATCGAGATCGACCTGCCGCGCCCGCGGACCCCCGACATCATGCGCACCCCCGAGTTCCACGCGTACGTCGACCAGGCATCCGAGCTGCTCTTCGGCTCGGACGGGCGGGCCGAAGCGGAGGCGTGATGACCCGCACGCGCATTCCCGGCTGGCTCGCCGGCGTCATCGGCGGCGTGGCGCTGATCCTCATCTGGTGGGTCTTCTCGCTCACCGCATTTCAACAGCAGGAGGGGACGACCTTCACCCCGGTGCCGTCGCCGCTCGCCGTCTTCGACTGGCTGTTCGTGCAGGGCAACATCGCGGGCGCCTGGAGCGTGTTCGCCCCGACGCTCGCCGCCGCCGGCATCGGCTATCTGTGGGGTAACGGCATCGCCCTCGTGCTCGCCACGGTCGTGCTGCTGTTCCCGAAGGCCGAGACGGTCATCACGCAGATCGCCGTCGTCAGCTACTGCCTGCCGATCGTCGCGATCGGAGGCATCTCGGTCGTCGTGCTCGGTGGCGCCAAGAGCCCGGGCGCGCCCTCGGCGACGGCGATCTTCCTCGCCGCGCTCGTGTGCGTGTTCACGACGGTCGTCGGTTCGATCCTCGGGTTCAAGGCCGCCGACAGGTCGGCGCTCGACGTCGTGCGCGTGTACGGGGGCAGCCGCTGGACGCAGTTGCGCAAGGTCCGTCTGATCGCGGCGCTGCCCTCGATCCTCAACGCCCTGCAGATCGCCGTCCCCACCGCCTTCCTCGGCGCCGTGCTCGGCGAGTACCTCGGCGCGATCACCGCGGGCGTCGGCCCGACCCTCATCCGCCTGCAGGGTCAGCTCGACTCGGCCGGCGTCTGGTCGGTCTTCCTGCTGTGCGCGGTCTTCGCCCTCGCCGCCTACGGCATCGTGGGCCTGATCATCCGACTCGTCACGCCCTGGGTGGCGGGGAAGGCCGTCTGATGCCGACGAATCCCACGATCGACGCGCTGCATCCGCCGGCGCAGCCGACCACGCAGATCGCGCTCGAGGCGGATGCCGCGGCACTCGCTCGGCTGCGCGCCGACCGTCGCCGTGCCGTCGTACGCTCCTTCGGCCGGTCCCTCGGCAATGCCGTGATCACCTTCGCCGTCCTCCTGCTGCTGTGGCAGGGGGTCGTCAGCCTCACCGGCATCTCCCCCTACGTGGCGAAGGGTCCGATCGACGTCTTCGCGTTCCTCTTCACGGACGAGAAGGCGGCGGCCCACCGCGACCAGCTGTTCCCCCTTCTCGGGCAGACGCTCCTCGACTCGGTGATCGGATTCGTCGTCGGCATGGTCGTCGCAGTGGTCCTGGCCGTGCTGTTCAGCCTGTCGAAGGCGATCGAGGCCGGCGTCATGCCGCTCGTGCTGCTCCTGCGCACGATCCCGCTCGTGTCGATCGCCCCCGTGATCATCCTCATCACGGGGCGCGGCACGACGGCGTCGGTCGCCGTCATCGGCACCGTGGTGGTGCTGTTCCCGGCGCTCGCGAACGTCCTGTTCGGCCTCAGCCGGGCGAGTCAGCAGAGCCTCGATGTCGTGCACGTCTACGGCGGGAGCAGATTCATGGCGCTGCGCAAGGTCAATCTGCCCGGCGCGCTGCCGTCGGTGTTCGCCGCGATGCGGGTGTCGGTCCCGGCCGCCGTGACGGGCGCGCTCCTCGCGGAGTGGCTCTCGACCGGCACGGGCATCGGCGGCGCGATCCTCAAGTTCAACGCGCAGGCCCAGTTCACGCAGCTCTGGGGCGCGATCGCGCTCATCACGATCATCACCCTCGTGCTCTACAACGTCGTGCAGATCCTCGAGAACGTCGTGCTCACCCGCATGGGCATGGCGACGTCGGTCGCCTGACCGCCGGGGCCCGTACCGTATTCAGTCTCCGCGAACCTGGCACCGCGACGCCGCCCCGCGTTTCCGCGCGAGCCGAGACCCCGGCCCTGCACGCAGACTGAATACGGTACGCCTCGGCCCGCTCAGTGCGGGTGGCCGCGCAGCGGCACGACGGCGGCCGGGAGTTCGTGCACCTTGGCGGATGCCTCCTCCGCGAGCGGGTTCGTCGAGATCCCGCCGGGGCCGCTCACGAGCCGGCCGCCGACGTAGACCGCCTTCACGTTCCGGGGACTCATCGCGAGCACGTACGAGCGGACGGGATGCCAGAGCGGCCCGACGTCCGGCATCCGCGGGTCGACGACGACGAAGTCGCCGAACTTCCCCACCTCGAGCGAGCCGACGCGGTCGGCGACGCCCATGATCTCCGCGCCGCCGAGCGTGTGCAGGCGGAGCATCAGCTCGGGCATCATCGACAACGGGTCCTGCGTGCGGGCGCGCTGCATGTAGATGCCCATCCGCATGTTCTGCCACGGGTCGCTGACGTCGGTGCATGCCTGGTCGTCGAGGCCGACGCCGACCTTCATCCCCATCTCGAGCATCTCCGGGACGAGCGCGACGCCCGACGCGAGGCGACCGTTCGACGCGGGCTGCCACGACATCGAGGCGCCGCCGGCGACCGCCTGCTCGATGATCTCGGGCGTCGTCTGGATGAAGTGCCCGAGCATGAGCCCGCGTTCGAGGGCCCCGGCATCCCGGTAGAGCGCGAACTTCGACTGCTGGTGCGGCACCGCCTCGGGAGATTCGAGCAGGTGCGCCTGATTGGTCACCCCGTGGCGGCGCATCGCCTCGACCTCGAACTCCGCCGCCTCGGGGTGCGGCGACCACTGCACCTGGCCCATGATCGACGCGCCGAGCGCGTAGTCCGGGTCGAAGCTGCGCGTGTGGGCGACCTCGGCCGCGAAGCGCTCGAACACCTCGTCGGGCGCGCCCGCCGTGACGTCCATGCCCGCGGCATCCACGAACCGGATGCCGGCGTCGCGGGTGCCCTCCGCCTGACGGAAGTGGTAGTCGAGGCCCCGCAGCCCCGCCGTGCCGGTGCGCTTGCCGTCGACCATCGACTCCCACGCCTGGAGCGGATCGGTGAAGTTGTACGCCGTCGTCACGCCGTTCGACAGGAAGTCGAGCGCGCCGTGGAGCGTCGACCAGTACATCTGGTCGGGGGTCATGTGCGCTGTCGTGCCGAGCATCGCGTCGCACCATCCGTAGAGCGTGTCGGCCACCCCGAGCCCGCGCAGTCCGCTCGTGAACAGGTGGGAGTGGCTCGAGACGAAGCCGGGCGCGACGAAGGCGCCCGCGACGTCGAGCGTCTCGTCCGCGCCGGCGAGGATCGCGCCGCTCGGCTCGCCGGAGTCCACGGCGGCGATGCGTCCGTCGTCACCGACGAGCATCCAGCCGCCGTCGACGTACCCGGGATCGAGCGACCCCGTGGGGATGGTGATGAGACGGGCATGGAGGACGAGCAGCGACATGCCGCCACGCTAGTGACGGGATGTTTCCGGGCTGTCACGGTGCGGAAACACGCGGCACTTAGCGTCGGGACATGTCACGGTTCACGGTCACGGTCTTCTGCGGATCCTCGCCGGGCTTCGACCCGGTGTACCTCGATGCGGCGCGCGCGGTCGGCACGGCGATGGGCGCCTCCGGGATGTCGCTCGTCTACGGCGGCGGCCACGTCGGGCTGATGGGCGCCGTCGCGGATGCCGCGGTCGCGGCGGGGGCGGAGGTCACCGGCGTGATCCCGCGGGCGCTGCAGGCGCGCGAGGAGGTCAACGAGAACCTCGCCGAACTGATCCTCGTCGACACGATGCACGAGCGGAAGATGATCATGGCGGACCGGGCGGATGCCTTCCTCGCCCTCCCCGGCGGCCCCGGGACGCTCGAGGAGCTCACGGAGCAGTGGACGTGGGCGCAGCTCGGCATCCACGAGAAGCCGGTCGGCGTCCTGAACGTCGCGGGCTACTTCGACCCGCTCCTCGCCTTCGTCGCGAACATGCGCGACCGCGGCTTCACCCACCCGCGCTACACCGACATGCTCGTCGTCGCCACCGAGGCCACGGAAGCCCTCGGCCGGTTGCGCGACTACGTCCCGCCGGCACGTTCGGACGCCTCGCCCGGGGCCGAGATGACCGGCGCGATCGCCCTGCCCGTCCGGCCCTGAGCGGCCGACGGCCAGTGCCCGGACGCGGTCAGGCGCGCTGGGTGCCGCGCAGGAGCACGGCCTCGGCGAGGGCCCGGATGCCGTGGGCGACGTCCCCCGCCGAGACCGCCTCGTCGGGGTGGTGGCTGACCCCGTCGGGGTTCCGCAGGAAGAGCATGCCGACGTCGGCGATCGCTCCGAGCGCCATGCCGTCGTGACCGGCACGGCTGAAGATCACCGGAGGCTCCTCGGAGCGCGGCGGGAGGGTGGACCGGATTCCGCCTTCGATGACGTCCTGCAGGAGCGGCGCGCAGAACACGGCCGGCGCGCTGTGGACCTCGCGGGCGCGCCAGCGCAGGCCGCGGCGCCCCGAGATGGCGTCGAGCTCCCGCGCGAGGGCGTCCCAGACCCGGTCGCGCTCGCCGTCGAACTCGCCGCGGAGGTCGAGCGAGAACTGCACCTCGCCCGGGATCACGTTGACCGCTCCGGGGAACGCCTCGAACTGGCCCACCGTCCCGACGATGTGGTGCTCCGCCGCGCAGAGGCGCTCGACGGCGAGAGCCGCCTCGCTCGCACCCAAGAGGGCATCGCGACGCATGTCGTACGGCGTCCCGCCCGCGTGTCTCGCCTCGCCTTCGACCACCAGCTGGAATCGGCGCGCCGCGGCGATCGACGACACGACCGCGAGCGGCTCGCCCGCCCGGTCCAGCTCGGGCCCCTGCTCGATGTGCGCCTCGAGGTACCCGACGAGCTCGTCGGGCCTTCGCGCGGCCTCGCCGATGCGGCCGGGATCGAGCCCGAACTCCAGGAACGCACGGCGCAGACTCACGCCGCCGGCATCCGTCAGGCCCCACCACGCGTCGTTCCAGGTGCCGGCCACCGCCGACGAGCCGAGCAGCGCCTTGCCGAACCGCGTGCCCTCCTCGTCGGAGAACGCGACGATCTCGATCGCGAACGGCAGCGGCACGGTCCAGCCGCCGGCGCCGTCCGCCCCGGTGCCGTCTGCCCCGGAGCCGGCGACCGGGACGCGCAGCAGCCGCACGACCTCGAGGGCCATCAGCACCCCGGCGATGCCGTCGTAGCGACCGGCGTCGAGCACCGTATCGAGATGCGAGCCGAGCATGAGTGCCGGAGCGGACGGGTCACCGATGCGGGCGACCTGGTTGCCCGCGGCATCCTGCCAGGTGCGCATGCCGAGCTCGCGCATCCACTCCGCCGCGAGGCGGTTGACGCGGGCGTGCTCCGGCGAGAGGTAGACGCGCTCGATGGATGCCTCGGCGGCACTCACCCGCGCGAGCTCGTCGCACCGCGCCATGACCCGGCGGGCGGCGGTCGCGATCGCGTCGGGCGCGGCGCGCAGGAGGGATGCCTCGGTCACGGGCCCTCCGGAGCGGGCACCGCCCTGGCGGCGGCTCCCGCGGCGAACACGTCGGCCGCGGCCTCGACACCGCCGCCGGCGGGGACCGGCGCGCCGAAGCGCCGCAGCACCGCCTCCAGCGCCGCGAGGGTCGTGAGCACGGCATCCTTCCGGGCGTTGTAGCCCATCGTGCCGATCCGCCAGACCCGCCCGTGCAGGGGGCCGAACGACGTGCCGATCTCGATGCCGAAATCCTCCAGGAGCACCGCGCGCGCGGCATCCCCGGGCACCCCGTCGGGGATCTCCACGGCGACGACGTTGCTCATCTTGTGGGCCACGTCGCCGAAGACCGCGAGCCCGAGCGCCTCGACGCCGGCGAGCATCGCGCGCCCGGCGAGCGCGTGCCGGGCGATGACGGCATCCCGACCCTCGAGCAGCAGCACGCGCGCGCACTCGCGGGCGGCGTAGAGCATGCTCGTGGCTTCCGTGTGGTGGTTGAGGCGCCGGGGTCCCCAGTAGTCGAGGATCTGTCCCAGATCGAAGTAGTTGGAGCGGACGAAGTCGGGGGACGAGGCGTCACCGGGCTCGCGGATGCCCGCCTCGACCTTCGTGCGCGACCGGATCACCTCGACCGCGCGTGGGCTCAGCGTGATCGGCGCCGAGCCGCTGGGGCCGCCGAGGCACTTCTGCAGCCCCGCGGTCGCGGCGTCGAGCCCCCAGGCATCCGCCTCGAACGCGTTGCCGCCGAGCGAGGCGGTCGCATCGGTGTAGAACAGCACGCCGTGGCGGCGGCAGATCTCGCCGATGTCCTCGAGCGGCTGGTTCATCGTGGTCGAGGTGTCACCCTGCACGAGGGCGAGGAGGGTCGGGCGCACCCGCACGATCGCCTCCTCGATGACCGACGGTGCGAAGACCTGACCCCAGTCGGTCTCGATCGTGTGAACCTCGGCGAGCGCGCGCTCGGCGATCTCGGCGAGCAGGTGCCCGAACCGGCCGAACACGGGCACGAGCACGCGGTCGCCGGGGCGGACCAGCGAGAAGATCGCCGCCTCGATGCCGGCGCGGCTCGTGCCGTCGACGAGCAGCGTCGCCTCGTTGCCGGTCGCCCAGACCGCGCGATACAGCTCCTGCGTCTCGGTCATCGTCGCCGTCATGAACGGGTCGTACTGCCCGACGAGCGGGGCCGACATCGCGCGCAGAACGCTCGGGTAGGCCGAGATGGGGCCCGGACCCATCAGAAGGCGTGCCGGCGGGTCGATCGACGTGGGGAACTCGGCCGGGAGCGAGGTCGGGGGCACGGGGGCGGCGTCGGTCATGCGGAGTCCGTTTCGCTCGATCGGGCGTGGAGGGCATGGAGGGCGTTGAGCGCGCGCCCGAGGCGCACGAGGGCGATGTCGGTGCCCGCACGCGAGATGAGGCTGACCCCGACGGGGGCCGGGGCGGGCGGCCGGGTCCGGGCGGCATCCGAGGCGGGAGCGACCCGGAGGAGCGGAACCGACAGAGCGGGCAGTCCGCCGACGGCGGCGGGGGTCGTCAGCCGCAGGGTGTTCTGGCGCACGGCCTCGACGTCCGCACCCGACGCGCTGCGGGCGGGCGCGGGTCCCGGGACCGTCGGCAGCAGCAGCACGGCATCCTGGACGAGGGCGTGGAGCGCCTCGCGAAGCGGCGCGAGGGCGGCGCGAGCGGATGCCTCGTCGGCGGGCGTCACGGCGGCGGCCGCGCGGAAGCGCTCCGCGACGGCGGGCCCGGTCGCGCCGGGGTGGGCGCGCAGCCACTCGCCGTTGTTGCGCCAGGCCTCGGCGCCCTGCACCGTCCGGAACGGGACGAGGTAGCCGTCGAGGTCGCCGAGGGAGACCTCTTCGACCGGCAGAGCGGATGCCGCGACGAACGCCTCGAACGCGGCGCGGGTCGCCGGCTCCGCGGCGGCAAGGGCCTCGGCCGGAACGCGGAAGCGCCACGGCAGGTCGTCGCCGGAGGCGCCCAGCACCGATTCGGTCGAGCCCGAACCGTCGTAGCTCAGGCACCAGTCGGCGACCGCCTGGAGGGTCGCGCCGTCGCGGGTCAGCCAGCCCACGGTGTCGAAGGTCTGCGCGAGGGGCAGGAGCCCCTGCCGGGGCACCAGGTCATGGGTCGTGCGGAGACCCCACAGCCCCTGGTAGGAGGCGGGTACCCGCACGGAACCGGCCGTGTCGGTCGCGAGGGCGATGTCGGCGTGGCCGAGGGCGACCGCCGATGCCGGCCCGCTGGACGATCCCCCGGGCAGCGCGCCGGGCACGGCGGCGTTGGGCGGCGTGCCGTAGTGCGGGTTGTCGCCCGCGATCGAGTACGCGAACTCGTCGGTGCGGGCGATGCCCCGCAGCGACGCGCCGCCACGCAGCAGGTCGCCGACGGCCGGCGCGCTCGTCGTCTCGGCGCGCGCGGAGTCGAGGTATGCGGGGTTGCCCGCCCCGATCCGATACCCCTTGACCGCGAACAGGTCCTTCACCGCGACCGTGAGCCCCGCGAGCGGGCCCTCCCAGGCGCCCTGGTAGAGCGGATCGCCGACCGTGCGCCACACGGCGCGATCGAACGCCGCGCTGCGCGGCGTGACGTGCGCGGCCGTGATGAGCCACCGCCCGTCGACGAGCTGCCACACCTGGGTCTGCAGCCCCCGCCCGCCCGCGACGAAGCGCGACACCGACACGAGCAGGGCGATGCCGTCGCCGAGAGGCCGATACTCGACGCTCTCGATCACGCGCGCCGGCACGCCGCCCCGGAAACCGCGGAAGGCACTGATCTCGTCGTGCCCCACGAGGAGACCCGCCCCGTCGCCGCGCAGCGTCGCCGCGCCGGGGGCGAACGCGGCATCCAGCGCGTCGAGGTCGTCGTCCATGAGCGCCCGCTCGTAGGCGTCGAAGGCCATCCGAAGGTCGGCCGGGATGTCGGTCATCGGCCCCCTCCGGTCGCCATCAGGACGGTGGCGGGGAGGCCCGTCATGCGCCCGACCCCGGGGGTACGATCGCGGCGAAGTCGGCCTCGCGGATCCGCGCGTGCACACCGCAGACGATGTCTACGACCTGCGAGATGTCGAAGTCGGTCGCCGCGGAGAGGTAGGCGTAGGCGAGGTGCTCGGCCATGCCGTAGCGCGCCTGGAGCAGTTCCAGCGCCGCGCGGACGGCGGCGCGCATCGCCTCGTTCAGGTCGGGGTCGAGCCCCGTGGGCACGAGGTACTCGCCCGTGCGGACCAGGGGTCCGGTGACCTCGCCGAAGGCGGCGATGGCCTCGGCCCGCGGCACGACCTCGAAGCGGAGCGTCGCACGGAGGGATGCCTCGAGTGCGGTCAGCGCCACCTCGCCGTCCCCCTGCGCGAAATGCGGGTCGCCGACGTAGGCGAGCGCGCCCCGCACCTGCACCGGCAGGTACAGCACGGCCCCCTCGACCAGCAGGTTGATGTCGATGTTGCCCCCGTGAGCCCCCGGCGGCACCGAGTGCGGCCGCTCGTCGCCCGCGACGGCGACCCCCATCGTGCCGAGGAACGGCGCGAGCGGAAAGCGCACGATCCGCTCACCGCCGTCTGCGATCGGGAGCACGCCCGTCCCGCCGTCCACGGGCGTGAAGACGCTGACGTTCGCGGGCCCGCGCGGCAGCAGGCCGACGAGGGCGCCCTTGCCGTGCCGGTTGGAGATGACGCCGTAAGGCACGCGCGGGAGGAGACGCTCGACCGTGATCTTCAGGAGGTCGCCGACCTCGGCGCCCTCGACGAAGACCGGTCCCGTGATCACGTGGGGTCCGTCGAGGAGCGGGTCGCGCGGGGATGTCGCGGCGATCTCGACGGCATCCGCGAGCACGGCGTCGGCCGTGACTCCGTGGCCCGTGAAGTAGGCGAGGGGGTCCTGCCCCTGATCGGGCAGGATGCCCTCGTGACTCACGGTGTCGATCGTCACCGTCGCGCCGGATGCGACCGTCAGCACGGGGGCGTCGGCGGCGCACGGCAGCCGCCCCCACAGGACGGTCTGCGGTGAGGCGGCGAGGTAGTGCTCGCCGCCGATCGGGCCGACGCCCGGCTGCAGGATCTCCGTCGGGCTCATGCCGGCACCTCCATCAGTATCTCGATGCCGGGCCGCGCCCGGGCATCCCCGTCGCCGGCGCGGTAGACGATCTCGCCGCCGACGATCGTCGTCGAGGTGACGCCGCGGAGGCGCCGCCCGTCCCACGGGGAGAGCTTGTGGCGGTAGAGGAGCCGCTGCGCGTCGACGGTCCACTCCGTCTGCGGCGCGACGATCGTGAGGTTCGCGCGCGCCCCCACCCGGATCTCGCCGAGTCCGGGCACGCCGGCGATGCGCGCGGGCCCCGTCGTGAACAGCGGCAGCAGGCTCTCGAGCGAGATGCCGCGGCGCGCAGCCTCGGTCCAGGCGCTCGCGAACCCGGTCTGCACGCCCGCGATCCCGCCCCACGCCAGACCGAAGTCGCCGCCGCCGGCGGTCTTGAGGGCGAGGGTCGCGGGTGAGTGGTCGCTGACGATGGCGTCGATCGTCCCGTCGACAACGCCCTCCCACAGGAGGTCCTGGTTCGCGCGGCCGCGGATCGGGGGGCAGCATTTGAAGGCGCTCGCGCCGTCGGGGACGTCCTCGGCGGCGAGGGTGAGGTAGTGCGGGCACGTCTCGATCGTGAGGCGGATGCCGTCGGCCTTCGCCTGCCGGACGAGTTCGAGCGCAGCGCCGTCGGAGACGTGCACGATGTGGCCGCGGCCGCCGGTCTCGGCGAGCGCGTCGATCACGGTCGCGATCGCCGCCTCTTCGCTGACGGGCGGACGGCTGCGCAGGAACGTGTCGTAGCCCCGTCCGAGGGCGCCGTCCGCGCCCGTGCCGACCTCCGTGGCCGCGGCATGGAGGTGTCCCTCGTCCTCCGCGTGCGCGATGAGGAGGCCGTCGAAGGCGGCGAGCTCGCGGAGCGCGGCGCGGACGCCCGCGGCATCCAAGTGACCGAACTCGTCGATGCCGCTCGGCACCAGGAAGCACTTGAAGCCGACGACGCCGGCATCTGCGAGAGCGCGCAGGGCGCCGAGGTTCTCCGGAACCGCGCCGCCCCAGTACCCCACGTCGACGGCGAGCTTGCCCATTGCCGCGGCCCGTTTGGCGGCGAGCGCTTCGGGTGTCGTGGTCACCGGAACGGAGTTCAGCGGCATGTCGAAGACGGTCGTGATTCCGCCCGCGGCGGCGGCGGCGGTGCCGGTGGCGAAGCCCTCCCAGTCGGTGCGACCGGGCTCGTCGAGGTGGACGTGCGAGTCGACGAGCCCCGGCAGGAGCACCTCGTCGCCGGCGAGGACGATCACGTCGGCGGCATCAGCCGCTCCCCCCGGCAGGATCTCCGTGATCACACCGTCCGCGAGCCGGACCTCGGCAGGTCGGAACGCGCCGTCGATCCACGCCCGCTCGGCTCGGACCACCCGCACAGCTGCCACAGCGCCGCCTCCCTCAGAACCCGTCCGACGTTACCGAGGTGTCGTTTCGCCCGTGTTTCCACGGCGAGCCGCGTCCCGCAGGGCCGATACGATCTGGGCATGAGCCGCGCTTCCGCCCGCCACGGTGCTCGATGACCACGACACCCGCCGTGACCATCGCCGACTTCGACGCTCTCGACGCGGCCGCCGCGGCCCGCACCGTCACCGTGTGGGCGGCAATCCCCCGGTGGGTGGATGCCGTGGTCGCCGGTCGCCCCTACGGCACCCGCGCGGCCCTCGTCGCGCACGCCGATGCGCTCGCGCGGGAGTGGACGGCTCTCGACCTCGACACCGCGCTCGCGCAGCACCCGCGGATCGGCGAGAGGCCGCAGGGATCCGGCGCCGAGGCGAACGCATCACGGGCGGAGCAGGCGTCGATGGCATCCGCCGAGGCGGCGACGGCCACGGCCATCGCCGCGGGGAACGCAGCCTACGAAGAGCGCTTCGGCCGCGTGTTCCTGATCCGGGCCGCCGGGCGGAGCCCGGAGGAGCTGCGCGCCGATCTCGACCGACGACTGGGCAACGACGACGAGACCGAGATCGCCGAAGCGCTCGATCAGCTGCGGCAGATCGCGCTGCTGCGCCTGGAAGGAACGGTCGGATGACGCACGTGACGACGCACATCCTGGATGCCTCGACAGGAACCCCGGCATCCGGCGTAGAGGTGTCGCTCCGCGATGCTGCCGGCATCGCTCTGGCGATGGGCCGGACGGATGCCGACGGCCGCCTCGCCCTCGGCCCGGACGTCCTGGAGCCGGGCGAGTACGCGCTCGTGTTCGCCACCGGCGCCCACTTCGCCGCGCAGGGAACGGCGGCCTTCCACCCGTCCGTGACGGTGGCGTTCACGGTGGCGGACCGCCCGCACTACCACGTACCGCTGCTGCTGAGCCCGTTCGCCTACACGACCTATCGCGGCAGCTGACGGCCCTCCGGGCGGGCTGTAACACCTCGGCACCCGTCGAGAAACGCGCCCGTGACACGCCCGCCCTAGCGTGCCGCCATGAAGGTCATCATCATCGGCGCGGGCATCGGCGGCACGAGCGCGGGCATCGCCCTGCGCCGGCTCGGGCACGACGTCGCGATCTACGACAAGATGCAGGAGAACCGGCCCGTGGGCGCCGCGCTGTCGCTGTGGTCGAACGGCGTGAAGGTGCTCAACTGGCTCGGCCTCCGCGACGAGGTGGCCGCCCTCGGCGGCGACATGGCGACGATGGCCTACCGCGATGGACGCACGGGCGAGGTCCTGTGCGACTTCTCCCTCGAAACCGTGACGACACGGACGGGCCAGAAGCCGTACCCCGTCGCCCGTGCCGACCTGCAGGCGCTCCTCATGCGCACGTTCGGCGAGGAGTCCATCCACCTCGGTCGGAGGGTCGTCGCGCTCGCGGACGACGGGGCATCCGTCACCGTGACCTTCGCCGACGGCGCCACGGAGACCGCGGACATGGTCATCGGGGCGGACGGCGCCCGCTCGCTCACCCGCGCCTACGTGCAGCCCGACGGCGCTCCCGAGATCGTGCGCGAGTACTCCGGCTACACGAACTTCAACGGTCTGGTCCGGGTGGACACCACGATCGGTGCGCCGGATGCCTGGACGACCTACGTCGCCGACGGCAAGCGTGCGGCGGTCATGCCGATCGCCGGGGGCCGCTTCTACTTCTGGTTCGACGTGCCCCAGCCCGCCGGCATCCCCTACGACCGGGCGGACGGCACGGCCCCTCTCGTGAAGGCCTTCGACGGGTGGGCTCCGGGAGTCCAGGCGCTGATCTCGGCGATCGACCCGGCGGTCTCCCTCAACCGGGTCGAGATCTGGGACATCACCCCGTTCCCCACGTGGACGAAGGGTCGGGTGGCGATCCTCGGCGACGCCGCGCACAACACGGCCCCCGACATCGGTCAGGGGGCGTGCTCGGCGCTCGAGGACGCGTTCGCCCTCGGCATCGCCTTCGCGACCAACAGTCTCGGCGTCGAGGACACGCTCCGTCGCTACGAGGCGATCAGGGTCGAGCGCGCCGGCGAGCTGGTCCTCCGGGCGCGGCGCCGCGGAGAAGAGACGCACGCTTACGACGCGGCGGCCACCGCCGCATGGTACGAGAGCCTTCGCGGGACGGACGGCGTGGGGATCATCCGGGGCATCGTCGGCAACATCGAGGGCAGCCCCGTCGAGCTCGGCGCCGCACTGCCCTGATCCCACCGCCGCCGCGCACCCGCGCGGAGTCGGGACGCACGTCTGCCCGGGCACGAGGCCCGGGCAGACGCTCCGCGACGGGGATTTCGCGGGGGCTCCGACCGACCGTGGGTGCGACCGGAGCCCGCTCGGCTCACCGAGCGCGCGCCCCCCGGCGCACGATCAGGAGCACGAGACCCAGCAGGAGGAGGCCGAGGGCGATCCCTCCGACCGTGCCCCACACCCATGCCGAACCACCGGTCACCGCGAGCGGGGGCGCCACCGCCTTCACGGGGGCGTCATCGGTGTTGTTGTTCGGGTTCTTCTCCGGCACATCCGTCGCCGACGGTGCCACCACCGCGACGTTCAGGAGCGTGCCGGTGACACCCGCACCCACCTTCGCGATCACCGTGATCGGCTCGCCGTCCTGGCCGGCGGCGAGAACATCGGATGCCGTGCAGGTGCCGTCGGCGCAGGTGTAGCCCTCGCCGGTGATCGACACGAGCGTCAGCCCCGTGGGCAGCTGGTCGGCGACCGTCCAGCCGGCGAGCACGTCGGACGGGCCGTCGTTGTGCGGCGTGAGCGTGAACGTCACGGTCTTGCCGGACTCCACCGTCTCGTCGCCCAGGCGCACCTTGGTGACGGTGAGGTCGTACTCGACGAGACCCGCGTCGATCGTGGGGTCGTCGGCCTCACCCGGCTCGGTGCGGTTGGTGCCCGACGCGGGAGCGGTGATGCTGACGCGTCCGGTCGTGACATCGGCATCCGAGTCGAGCGCATCGCCCTCGCCGCTGTTCTGCGTCGTGAACGACGTGCCGTCGGGCTTCACGAACTCGATGACGTAGTCACGTCCGGGGACGAGGTCGTCGAACGCGTAGTAGCCGTTGTCATCGGTCGTGGTGGAGCGGAGCAGTGTGCCCTCGGCGTCGCGGAGGTTGACGGTGACGTCCGACACGGGCGGCTCGTCCTCTCCCTGCACGCCGTCGCGGTCGTTGTCCCACCAGACGTAGTCGCCGACGCTCACGAGGGAGTCCACCGTGATGCGCTTCGAGTCGTCGTTGTCGGTCGGCGTCGCGCTCGTGTCGACCAGCGCGTTCTCGGGGCGCTGCAGCGGGTTCGTCTCCGGCACGTCCGTCGTGGCGGGCACGACGTAGGCGACATTGTTGAGCTCGCCGACGAAGTTCTCCGCGATCACCGCGGTGACCGTGATGGGCGCGCCGTCGGTGCCCGCCGGGAGTCCACCGCGGGAGACGCACGTGAGCAGGCTCACGTCGCAGCGGTAGACCTCGCCGCCGTCGAGCGCCGTGATCGTCAGGCCGGTCTGCGGCAGTTCCACCACCGACCAGTCCTTCAGCGCGGCCGCCGGGCCGTCGTTGTGCGGCGTCAGCGTGAACGTGACCGTCGAGCCCTCGTAGTACGGGCCGCTCGAGGTGATCGCCTTGGTCAACGTGAGGTTGAACTTCACGAGACCGGCGTCGATCGTCGGGTCATCCGGGGCCGTCAGCGAGTTGCCGCCGGATGCCGGAGTCGTGACGTTCACGCGACCGGTGGCGACATCGGCATCCGAGTCGCTCCTGTCGCTCTCGCCGGCGTTCTGCTTCGTGAACGAGTAGCCGTCGGGCTTCACGAACTCCACGACGACGTCCGTGCTCGGACGCAGGTCGCCGAAGGAGTAGAACCCCTGGGCGTTGGTCTTCGTCGTCGCGATGAGGGTCGTGCCGTCGGCCTTGTACAGGTTGACCGTCACGTCCTTCACGGGGTTGCCGTCGTTCTGCACGCCGTCGCGGTTGACGTCGATCCACACGTAGTCGCCGATCGAGACGAGCGACGCACCCTTCACGGGGGCCTCCGCGTCGTTGTCCGTCGGGGACGTCGACGTGTCGGTCGTGTTCGTCGGCGGGGTGCCGAGCGGGTTCGTCTCCACGGCATCCGTCGGCGCCGGGCTCACGTAGGCGACGTTCTTGACGTCACCCGAGAGGTTCTGGTTCACCGTCGCGGTCACCGTGATGGGGTTCCCGGTGGCGCCGGCCTTCAGCACCGTGCGGCTCGTCGCGGTCGCACCCGCGATGTCGTAGCCGTCGCCGGCGATCGACACGAGCGTGAGCTCGGCGGGCAGCACCTCGGTGACCGACCAGCCGGTCAGCGCATCGACCGGGCCGTCGTTGCTCGGGGTGAGCGTGAAGGTCACCGTGTCGCCCTTGTAGACGGTCTCCGTGGTGGTGCGCGTCTTGGTGAGCTTCAGGTTGTACTTCACGAGGCCCGCGTCGATTCCGGGGTTGTCGGTCTTCCGCGCGCCGGGCAGGTTGGAGCCCGTCGCCGGCGTCGTGAAGGTCACGGTGCCGTCGACAGGGTTCGCATCGGAGTCCGTGAGGTCGGTCGACGGGCTGTTGTCCGTCGCGCTCGTCGCATTCTGCGTCGTGAAGGTCGTGCCCTCGGGCTTGACGAACTGCACCGTGTACTGCGTACTCGGGAGCAGATCCGTGAACCAGTAGTACCCGTCGGCATCCGTCGCCGTCGTCGCGACCTGCGCACCGTTCAGCAGCAGGTTCACCGTCACGCCCGCGGCGGGCTTGTCGTCGTTCTGCGTGCCGTCACGGTCGACGTCCCACCACACGTAGTCGCCGATGGAGACCTTCGGGACCTCCAGCTGCGCCTGCGCGTCGTTGTCGGTCGTCGTCGCGCTGGTGTCGGTCGACAGCGTGGGCTTCGTGAGCGGGTTCGTCTCCGCGACGTCGTCCTTCGACGGCGACACGTACGCGACGTTCTTCGCGACACCCGAGAAGATGGCGCCGATCGTCGCGACGACCGTGATCGTCGCGCCGTCCACGCCCGCGCCGAGCGCCTCGGTGGCGACGCAGGTCGCGGTCGCCGGGTCGCACGTGTATCCCTCACCCGTGATCGACACGAGCGTCAGCTGCGCCGGCAGCACATCGGTGACCGACCAGCCGGCGAGCGCCGCGACCGGGCCGTCGTTGTGCGGCGTCAGCGTGTACGTCACCTGCTGACCCGGGGCGAACGGACCCGCGGTGTCGAGCGTCTTCTTCAGCGACAGGTTGTACTGCACGAAGCCCGCGTCGATGCCGGGGTTGTCGGCCTGTCCGGGAGCGGTCAGGTTGAAGCCCGCGTCGGGCGTCGTGACCGTGACCGTGCCGTTCGCCGGGTCGGCGTCGGAGTCGGTAAGGTCCGCCGTCTTGCTGTTGCTGGCGTCACCGCCCGCGTTCTGCGTCGTGAAGAACACGGCGGCGTCGTTCACCGTGCCCGTGGGCGTGCTGAACGTGACGACGTACTCCGTCGACGGCAGCAGGTTCGCGAACGCGTAGTAGCCGTTCGCATCGGTCGTCGTCGTCGCGACGACCGTGCCGTCGAGAGTCAGGCTGACCGGCAGGTTCGGCACGACGGGCTCGCCCGCCGTCTGCAGACCATCACGGTTCACGTCCCACCAGGCGTAGTCGCCGATGGAGACCTTGTTCACCACGACACCGGCATCCCACGTCGGGTCGATGCCCTCGGTGGCGGTGACGGTCTGGTCGGTGTAGGACTTCGTGAGCGCCGGGTTCGACGCGGCGAGCGTGAACACCGGGGTCGTCGCGACCTTCGGGTCGGCCGAGACGACGGCATCCGAGTCGGTCGCGTCCGGCGTCGACGCGGGGGACGTCCCCGACGCGTTCGCCGTCGTGAAGTCGTACATCTCGGCCTGCGCGTCGGTCAGCGTGAAGCGCACGCGGTAGTCACCGGCGACGAGGTTGTCGAAGAGGTACAGGCCGTTCGCGTCGGTGGAGGTCGTCTTCACGACCGCGCCCGCGGAGTCGAGCAGGTCGACCTGCACACCCTCGAGCGAGGGCTCGCCCTCGGACTGCAGCCCGTCACGGTTCGCGTCGATCCACACGCGGTCACCCACGGCGTAGTCGACGATCGGCTCGTTCGTGATGACCACCTGCGGCGAAGAGCCGTCGGTGTTCGCGACCGCCGTGAAGACCTCGGTCGTCGGCGTGTAGCCGGCGGGAGCCTTCTTCTCGGTGATCGTGTACGAGCCCGGCTTCTTGACCGTGAGCGCCTTCGTGCCGCCCTGGCCGTCCGAGACGACGAGCACGCCGTCCTTCACCTGCGCCGTCGCGACGAGCGCGCCGTCGGAGTCCTTGACCTCGAACTGCGCGTTCGCGTCGGTGATCGCCTTGGTGGGGTTCGTCGCGTCCTTCTTCAGAACGTTCAGCGGGTAGTCGTTGGTCGGCACGATCGTCGCCGGGTTGCCGGACACCACGTTCGTGATGCCGGTGTCGGCCGTGAACGACGTGACCTTCACCCGGATGTAGGTGTCGATCGACTGCTGCTTGGTCAGCAGCGTGCCGTCCTGGTTCTTGATCGTGATGGTGCGGGATGCCGAGTCGTAGCTGGCCTGCAGGTTGCCGGGCAGCAGCTTGGTCGTGGTCGACGTGCCACTCGTGGCGCTGTCGGCGAACCCGACGAAGTCGACGCCCGCGGGGAGCACGTCGGCGATCGGGATGATCGTCACGTTGGCGTAGTCGCCGTGCGGCATCGCCTGCACCTTGTAGGTGAAGGTGTCCTGGGTCATCGAGCCGTCATCGTTCAGCGGAACGCGCACGCTCGTCGTCCACTGCGAGTTCGCGGCATCCCAGACCGACTTGCGGACCTCGAGCTCGTCGCCCCAGGTCGTCGCGTACGACTCGGTCTTCGAGATGAACTCGATGCCGTGCTTCGAACCGAGGAGCGACGCGTCATTGCGGACCTGGATGGTCTGCGTGCCGTCGATCTTCTTCGTCGGCAGCTTCAGCGCCACGCGCCAGCCCTGCGTGTCCGACCAGGGGTTGTTCGTCAGGAAGTCGAGCAGCTCCTGGCTCGGCTGGATGACGAGGTCGCCGTCGGCGTTCAGGGACAGCGCGAAGTCGCTCGAGTCGAGCCCGGTCGACCACGCGATGTTGCTGTAGAAGTCACGCCCGTTGGCGTTGAAGTAGCCGCTGATGGTCGCGCGGATCTCCTCGAGGTTGGCGCTCGTGACGTCGAAGACGCTGTGGTCGATGTGGTCGACGATGGTCGTCTCGCTGATCTTGCCGGGCGCGCTGCCCACGTTGAACTGGTACGGCACCCACGCGGCCTCGCCCGACGTGACCTCGACGGTCTGGTCGCTCGTGCTCTTCGTGAAGAACGCGTCGTTCGGCACGGGCCCGGTCGGCTTGCCGGTGAGGTAGACACCGGCGTTGCGGCTGACGGCGTCTTCCGTCGTGCTCCAGTCGAAGCTCGCCGTGTTCGCGGCGAGGTAGGACTGCATCTCGGCGGTGCTGTTCCACCGGTAATCGACGCTCGAGATGATCGCCTTGGCCTGGAGGCGCAGGTTGCGCGCGGCCGTGCCGATGTTCACGACGAGCGTGTCGCCGTCGACGAGGTACTGGTCGACGAAGGCGCCCCCGGACATCTGCGCGGCCGTGGTACCGGCCGGTGCCGCCGTCAGCGGGAGCGTCGCACCCGAGCTGGCGTTGATCAGCTGGATGAAGCTCGCGTCCGCGGTGTTCCACGCCTGCCCGGTGGGGAGCTGGTCGGTGATGACGACGTTCTGACCCAGAGTGCGCTCGGGGGTCGAGCCGTCCCACTGCGAGAGGTTCGCGTTGAGCGCCCACATCACCTTCACGGGCGAGTCGAACACGTACGGAGCGGACGTCGACGACGTCGTGACCCACTGCGAGTCGGGGCCGTCGGTCAGCCAGCCGTACTTCGAGAAGGCCCACAGGTCGGGGGTCCACGGGCCCGCGACGTTGCCGCCGACCTGGCCCGTCGCCGTCTTCGTGCCGAAGCTTCCGATGACCGCCGAGTTCGACAGCGCGATCTTCCAGTCGCCGCCCGTGGTCTTCACGGCGTCGTACTTCGCCTGCAGCGCGTCGCGCAGAGCGCCGAGCTGCGCGGAGTCGATGCGCGCCTGGTACGTGACGTCGAGGACGGAGTTGGCGGGGAGGTCGGTCGTGAAGGTGAGGCTCGTCGCGCCGTCGGTCACCGCGGGGGCGGCGAGAGTCGTCGTGGTCTTGTTGAGGCCCGAGGCATCCCACGTCGTGAGCGTCGCAGAACCCGTGCCGCCGACGAGCTCGAGGTACGAGCCGAGTGTGTCCGTGATCGTGAAGCCGGGGGCCGCAGCGGCCGTCTCGGCGTGCACCGCGTAGGTGATCGGGGTGGATGCTGCGGACGGATCGATCGCGACCTGGCCGTTCGTGACCGAGATCTTGGACGAGATCGCGTCGAACGCGGAACCGTCGGCGTTCTTCGACGCGCCGGGCGTGACGTTCTCGAACTGGTCACCCGGCTTCTTGATGATCACCGTCGAGGTCAGGGGCGTGCCGTCGACCTTCCACGGCACGTCGGTCTTGACCGACTCGGTGACCGTGTCGAAGCGGAACTTCAGGCCGAGCAGTCCCTGATCGATGCTCGACGGGAACGGGTTCGCGAAGGTGAGGACGATGTCAGCGCCGTCACGCGTCAACGACGAGACCGCGGTGTTGCC
Organism: Microbacterium sp.; assembly: GCF_017305435.1. GTDB lineage: Bacteria > Actinomycetota > Actinomycetes > Actinomycetales > Microbacteriaceae > Microbacterium. The sequence continues at coordinate 445,834 of NZ_JAFKIP010000003.1, forward strand.
GGGGGGCACCACGAGAGAGGAATCGGGGATCGTCACGCCCGCCGGCGCGGTGATGCGTACCTGCTGGCCGTTCGCCATCTTCCCGTACTGCACGTTGAGCGTGTAATCGGTGCCCGCCTCGAACACCTGCGTGCCGTCGTAGGTCTCGCCGGACGGCACGATCGTGACGTTGACCGACCCGGCGGCGAGCGCGGGTGCCGACACGCCCATCACGGTGAGAAGTCCCGCGATGAGGGCGACGACCACGAGCTTCGCGGTGTGTCGGATGGATGCCGACGCCGTCGACGTCGGATCGGTGACGCGCGCACGAGAGCGTGCGCGGCCGATAGGCATGCTGATCACAGGGTCCCCTCCCCAAGTAGGCGAACGCCATCGCACACCGTGTCCCTCCACGGCGGAGCGTCGCTGTGCGAGCACGGTCGGATCCGCGCATGCACGAAAGTGAAAGTAGGGGACGGCGACGGCGCTGCATCCCCCGCACGGCGGAAGCATTGATCGCGATCAACTCCGAGGCGGGCGAGTGTTGATCGAGATCAATACCGAGACGAAGCCGCGTAATGTTCCGGCGCTCGTCGCGTCACACGCAGTGATGGTGGTGGTTCGGGTAGAACCGTCCGCAAGAATGAGAACGTGCCCGCGGATGCGGGACGGAGAGACGACATGCCGAGATTCCGCACGCGCGATGCGCACCCCGAGGAGCTTCTCCCCGTGCGCCGCGAACTCGAGCGGCGCGCCGGCTCGGCCCTTCCCGACTGGGAGCGGTTCGCGGCGGGCGCGCAGCTGTGCTCCGGCGCGGCAGGCAAGGAGCTGCCGACGTACGAGCACGACTCCCCCGGCATCCACATCATCACGTCCGGCCTCCTCAAGGCGACCGTCACCATGACGACGGGACGCCCCCGGATCGTCTCCTTTCCGCGGGCGGGCGACATCGTGGCGGGTCTCGCGTTCCTGTCCGCGGCCGCTGCCGTCCCGACGCTTCCGGATGACGGGACGGAAGCACCCTGCCACGGCGACGGCAAGCTCACCGCGCTCGTGCCGACGACGGCGCTCCGCTTCGACGCCGCGATGACGCTGGAGCTGGCGGAGCGTCACCGCGCGTGGTCGACCCTCGCCATCCGTCTGCTCGCCGAGCTGATCCTGCTGCGGACGCTGCGATTGAACGACCATCTCGCACTGACCGCGGAGGAACGCTACCTCAAGGTGCTCCGCGACGAGTCGCCGCTCGTTCGTCGGATCTCACAGCGCGACCTCGCCCTGTATCTGGGCGTCACGCCCGAGGCCCTCAGCCGCATCGCGAGCCGCTCTCGCGACCGCCGGCGGCTCGCGGTCGACGCGGACTGACGCCGCGGCATCCCCGGCGGATCGTCGGGCTCAGAGGCGCTGGGCGATGGATGCCGCGACCGACAGCCACGCGTCGCGCGTCTCGGGCGAGAGGGCATCGAAGTCGATCGGGCCGCCGTCGACGAGCGCGGCGTCGAACGGGACGTGCACGACGGCGCCGGTGACCTGAGCGAAGTGGCGCTCGAGGCGTTCCGCGAGCTTGCGGTCGGGCTTCGCCGAGGGTGCGGCGAGGATCGTCACCGCTTCGTCGATCTTGTGGTCGAAGCCCTTCTCGCGCAGGCCGTCGAGGAGCCACGCCGCGCTCGCGGCAGTGTCCTCGCGCACGGTCGAGACGATCACGAGCTGGTCGGCCGCGGCGACCGCGGCGACCCAGTTCGAGGCCCGCATGTTGTTGCCGGTGTCGACGATGAGCAGCCGGTAGTAGCGCGAGAGCACGCCGTGCAGTCGGTCGAACGCGGCGGCGTCGATCGTGGAGGATGCCGCGGCATCCTCGTCGGATGCCAGCACGTCGAACCGCGCGTCGACCTGGGTGCGCACGTACGTGTCGAGGGCGGCGAGGCTCGCCTGGCTCGGCTCGGCGAAGGAGTCGAGGTGCTCGAGCAGGTCGACCGCGGTGCGGTGGTGCGGGGCGTTCTGCGCGCGCCAGCCGAGGGTGCCGCGGGTCTCGTTGTTGTCCCATGCGAGCGTCGCCCCGCCGCGCTGCGTGCCGAAGGTCGCCGCGAGCAGCAGCGTCGACGTGGTCTTGTGCGCGCCGCCCTTGGGGTTGAGGATCACGATCGTGCGCGGACCGTCGAGGCGCCGCTGCACCGTGCGCTCGCGATCGAGGCGGGACTGCTCGGCCCTGCCGGGGTGCGGCGAGATCGCCCCGCCCGTCGCCCGGCGGACGGCCCCCTGCCAGCCCTCGGTCGCGCGCGGCTTCGCCCGGTCGGCGCGCGAGTTCAGCAGGTCATCGACGGTCGGGGTGGCGCGGGCGATCGGATCGCGCTGCGCGCTCTCGCGCCGGGCGAGGTCGCTGCGCAGCGCCGGGGCCGCGGCCGGGTTCGATGCGGGGTGCGGCGGGGCGGGGGTCGCCGAGACAGCCGGTTCTTCACGAGAGGGCCGGTCGTCACCCGTCGAAAGGGGGGCTTCTGGACGGGAAGGGGTGGTCTCGGCGAACGGCACGGGCGCGGGGATGGACGCGGGCTCGCCGTCGGCGGTCTCGGCGAGGGCGGTCGCCTCGATGAAGGTGCCGTCGGGGTGCACGATGAGCGGCCAGCGCACCTCGCCGTCGACGACGATGGCCGTCACGGGCTCGCCGGCCGAGGCCGCCATCTGCCGGATGGCCTCCACGATGCGCGCGCGCAGCGCGTCCTCGGTCGAGGCGAACACCTCGTCGACCTGACCTTCGAGATGGATGTGCGCGAGCGTCTTCGACGCCAGCATCACGGTCGGTTCGGAGGTCGCAGTGCTCACGGGAGCCCTTCTGTCGGAGATCGCTCGAAACCGATTGTCCCAGACCTCCGCGCGGAACGCCCCTACACGCGGAACACGGAGTGCACGGGCCCGCACGCCGCCTGCCCGCCGAGCCCCCCGAGCTCCATGATCACGGCGGTGCCGGCGAGGACGAGCCCCAGCTCGGCGAGCAGCTGCTGCCCCGCACGCAGGGTGCCCCCCGTCGCGAGGATGTCGTCGACGAGCAGAACGCGCGTCCCGGGCGCGAGGTCGCCGGACATCTCGATCGCCGCGGTGCCGTACTCGAGCGCGTAGTCGACGGATGCCGCGGGCCGCGGGAGCTTTCCCGCCTTGCGGATCGGAGCCATGCCGACGCCGGCAGCGACGGCGACCGCGCCGGCGAGGAGGAACCCGCGCGCCTCGACACCCGCGACGACGTCGAACTCGTCGGCGAACGGGCGGATGACGGCATCCACGACGGCGCGCATCGCGGCGGCATCCGCGAGCAGCGGCGAGATGTCGCGAAAGAGGATGCCGGGGTCGGGGAAGTCGGGGATCGTCGCGATGAGCGACTCGGCTCGGGCGAGGGCCTCGGTGGTCACCGGTCCAGCGTACGCTTCCCCTCGGGTTGCGTAAGCGCTTACACTGGGCGCATGACGTCGCAGCAGACCTCTTCCCCCCTGACTCCGCCGGCCGCGATCGGCCGGCTCGCCCCCATCGGCCGGAGCCGCCCCGGCGCTGAATGGTGGCGCACCGCCGTGATCTACCAGATCTACCCGCGCTCGTTCGCCGACGCGACGGGCGACGGCATCGGCGACCTCCCCGGCATCACGACGCACCTCGACGACCTCCGGTCGCTGGGGGTGGATGCCGTCTGGCTCAGCCCCTTCTACCGCTCGCCCCAGCACGACGCGGGCTACGACGTCGCCGACTACCGCGACGTGGACCCCCTGTTCGGAACCCTCGCCGACTTCGACGAGATGCTCGCCGCGGCCCACGACCGCGGCATCCGCGTCATCGTCGACCTCGTGCCGAACCACTCCTCCGACGAGCACGTCTGGTTCCGCGAGGCGCTCGCCGCCGAGCCCGGCAGCGCCGCCCGCGCGCGGTACCTCTTCCGCGACGGTCGGGGACCGGCCGGCGACGAGCCGCCCAACAACTGGGAATCGGTCTTCGGCGGCGCGGCGTGGACCCGCACGACGAACCCCGACGGGACGCCGGGCCAGTGGTACCTGCACCTGTTCGACGCGAGCCAGCCCGACTTCGACTGGGCGAACCCCGAGGTGCAGGAGGAGTTCCGCGGCATCCTGCGGTTCTGGCTCGATCGCGGAGTCGACGGCTTCCGCGTCGACGTCGCGCACGGGCTCGTCAAGACGGACGGCCTCCCCGATCACTTCCCCGTCGTCGCCCTGGGCGACAGCATGGGCGGCCACGACGAGTCGCCGTACTGGGGCCAGGAGGGCGTGCACGAGATCTACCGCGACTGGCACCGCGTGCTCGCCGAGTACGACGGCGATCGCGCCCTGTGCGCCGAGGCGTGGCTGCCGACCGTCGATCGCACCGCGGAGTGGGTGCGCTCGGACGAGATGCACCAGGCGTTCAACTTCCCCTACCTCATGACCGAGTGGGATGCCGCGGCGATCCGCGAGGTGATCTCGGAGTCGCTGCGCGCCTTCCCCGCGGTCGGCGCCCCGGCCACCTGGGTGCTGTCGAACCACGACGTCGTGCGACACGCGTCGCGCCTCGCTCTCACGGCCGAGAACCCGCAGGGGCACGGCATCGGCCCCGACTCGCCCGGCAAGCCGATCCCCGCCGTGGGCCTGCGCCGCGCCCGCGCCGCGACGACCGTCATGCTCGCGCTCCCCGGATCGGCGTACCTCTATCAGGGCGAGGAGCTGGGGCTGCCCGAGGTCGTCGACCTGCCCGGCGACGCCCGGCAGGACCCGACCTGGTTCCGCACGGACGGCGAGCGCTACGGGCGCGATGGATGCCGCGTGCCGGTGCCCTGGTCGGCGGCGGCCCCCGCCTACGGCTTCAGCCCGTCGGGCGCGTCCTGGCTGCCGCAGCCCGCGGAGTGGGCGCGCCTCGCCCGCGACGTGCAGGAGACCGATCCCGACTCCACGCTGTGGCTCTATCGCACGCTCCTCGCGACGCGACGCGCCGAGGCGCTCGGCGCGGGAGACCTCACCTGGCTGAACGGCTACGGCGACGACGTCATCGCATTCCGCAACGGGAATGTGACCGTCATCGCGAACGCGTCCGACGCGCCGCTGCCCCTCCCGTCCGGGACGGTGCTCGTCGCCAGCGAGCCGTTCGACGGCGGTTCCCTGCCGGTCGATGTCGCGGTCTGGATGCTCGTGGACTGACCGTGACGAGCCTCGACGACGTCGCCCGCGCCGCGGGCGTCTCCACGGCGACCGTCTCGCGCGCCCTCAGCGGACGCGGGCGGACGTCGGAGGCGACCCGCGCGCGGGTGCGCGCCGCGGCGGACGCGCTCGGGTACGTGGCATCCGCGTCGGCGTCGTCGCTGGCCTCGGGCCGCGCCGAGAACATCGGCGTCATCGTTCCGCTCATGGACAAGTGGTTCTTCGCGACGGTCCTCGACGGGATCGCGTCGCGGCTCGCCCCGCGCGGCTACGACATGACCCTCTACAACGTCACCGACGACCCGGGCCAGCGGCAGCGGCTGTTCGAGCGGACGCTCCGCCGGGGGCGCGTCGACGGGGTCGTCGTGCTGTCGGCCGTCCTCACCGACGCCGAGGTCGCGGCGCTCGACGCGCTCGAGCTGCCCGTCGTCGGGCTCGGCCTGCCGCGCGGAGAGCTCGGCGGACTGCGCGTCGACGACACCGCCGTCGGGCGGGTGGCGACGGAGCACCTGCTCGGGCTCGGCCACCGCGAGATCGCGCACATCGGGCGGAGCGTCGGTCCCGCTGGTCCGTCGGATCCGGCGTACGACGTCCCGACGCGCCGGCGCGCGGGGTTCGAGGCCGCGATGGCGGATGCCGGGGCCGTCGGCACGTTCGTCGAGGGCGACTTCACGGTCGAAGGCGGTCGCCGCGCCGCGACGGCGCTGCTGGGCGACACGGGCGGCTCGGGCCATCCGCGGCGCCCGACCGCGATCTTCGCCGCCTCGGACGAGATGGCGTACGGCGCGCTGACGGCGGCGCGCGAGCTCGGCCTGCGCGTGCCGGAGGACCTCTCCGTGATCGGCGTCGACGGGCACGACTTCGCCGGCCTCTTCTCCCTCACGACGATCGACCAGTTCCCGCACGCGCAGGGCGAGCGGGCCGGCGACGCGATCCTCGCCGCCGTCGCGGGCGACGCCGCCGCCCCGGATGCCGAGGCGTCCCTGCCCTTCGCCCTCGTCACCCGCGGCACGACCGCCCCTCCGCCCGGCTGACGGCGGCATCGCGCGTGCACAACTCCTCCACGCCGCTCCGAAAACGCCGCCCGAACCGTTTCGATTGCCCCTTCCGAGCCGGATCGAAGGACTTATGCACAGCGCAGCCCCGACACCACACGGTTAGGGTCGGAGGGTGAGCATCGATCTCGAGGCCCTGTACATCGACCTGCACCGCCACCCCGAGCTGTCGTTCCAGGAGACGCGTACGGCCGGCGTCATCGCCCGCGAACTCGCGGCCCTCGGCCTCGACTACACGGAAGGGCTCGGCACGACCGGCGTCGCCACGGCGATCCGGAACGGCGACGGCCCGGTGGTGTGGCTGCGCGCCGACATGGACGCCCTCCCCGTCGAGGAGAAGACCGGGCTCGCCTACGCCTCCACCGCCCGCGGCATCGACCCGGCCGGCACCGACGTGCCCGTCATGCACGCGTGCGGCCACGACATGCACGTGACGGCCCTCCTCGGCGCGCTCGAGCGGCTCGTCGCGACGAAGGACGAGTGGTCGGGCACCGTCGTCGCCGTGTTCCAGCCGGCCGAGGAGTACGGCGCGGGCGCGCAGGCGATGATCGCGGGCGGCGTGATGGATGCCTACCCGACGCCCGACATCGTCCTCGGCCAGCACCTCACACCGCTCCCGGCGGGCGTCGTGGGCGTGCGACCCGGCACCCAGATGGCCGCCTCCGACGGCCTCACCGTGCGCCTTCTCGGCCGCGGCGGGCACGGCTCCCGACCGCACGCGACGATCGATCCGGTCGTCATGGCCGCCGCGACCGTCATGCGCCTGCAGACGATCGTGTCGCGCGAGATCGACCCGCGCGAGATGGCGGTCGTGACCGTCGGCGCGATCCACGCGGGACTGAAGAACAACATCATCCCGGCCGAGGCGACGCTCGAGCTCAGCCTGCGCTACCCCGACGACGACGCCCGCGCCGACGTGCTCGCCCGCGTCGAGCGCGTCGTGCGCGCCGAGGCGGCGGCGTCCGGCGCGACCGAGGAGCCGGTCATCACGACGCTCCACTCCCTGCCGCCGACGATCAACGACGCGGATGCCACGGCCCGCCTCGTCGCGGCCTGGTCGCGCGCGTTCGGCGAGGGCAGCGTCGTCGACCCGGGCATGTTCACCGGCAGCGAGGACGTCTCGTGGTTCGCCCGCGAGGCGGGCGTGCCGCTCGTGTACTGGTTCTGGGGCGGCCTCGACCCCGCGGTCTACGCCGACGCGGTGGCCCGCGGCGCCGTGAACGAGGAGATCCCGACGAACCACTCGCCCTCCTTCGCACCCGTCCTCCACCCCACGATCGAGCGCGGCGTCGATGCCCTGGTCGTCGCCGCACGGGAGTTCCTCGCATGAGCTGGTCCGATCTCGGGCTTCCCGAGGCCCCCGAGCCGAGCGGCAACGAGGCGCCCGCGCCGCGCCCGCGCCGCGAGCCGCGCCCGCCCAAGCCCCCGAAGCCCCCCAAGCCCCCGCGCGAGGCGCGAGAGGGCGGCGACGGCGGCTCGCGGACGCCGCTCATCCTCGGGGTCATCGCGGGCGTCCTGCTCGTCGCGGTCGTCGTCACCCTGGGTATCGCCCTGACCCGCCCGTCGTCCGACGCGAGCCCCACGACGCCGCCGGCGTCGGACCCGGCGACGTCCGCCCCGACCGCGCAGCCGACACGCAGCGCGACGTCGTCGCCCGACGAGGTCGGCGCCCCCGTCGCGCTGCAGCTCGCCGGCACCGGATTCACCCTCGTCGACGCGAACAAGAAGACCGCGTTCACCTACCAGTGGCGCGATAAGGCCGACGGCGCCGTCGCCGCGCTGACGAAGGCGTTCGGCACCGCCCCCACGCAGCGGGTCGAGGCGGGCGACGGCTCGTCCTACCCCGACTACACGATCTACCAGTGGGACGGGTTCCTGCTGTACGACATGGTCGACGGCACGGGCGGCGCGCAGCGCGCGACCTTCACGCAGCCCTCCTATGCGACCTTCTCGCGGAACGAGGTCGGGAAGATCGAGATGACCGCCGAGCACGGCGTCTCGATCGGCAGCACGGTGGATGCCGTGCGTGCGGCCCGCCCCGACAAGGAGATCCCGCGCGGCAGCGCCGGATCGATCCGGTTCGTCTTCGACCTCGCGCGCTCCAAGGCCGGCCCGCCCGTCGAGTACAGCATGGTCGTCGACACGGACGGCTCCGCCGTCACCGCCGTCCTGTACTACTTCGCCGCCGGCTCCTGAGGCCGGGCTCCCTCCCCGGCGCCGGCACGCGCGTCGACGACGTCCTGGCCGGACAGGAGGCCGGGGAGCCCTCGGCCCTGTCGCGTCGCGAACGTCGCGATGAGGGATGCCGCGGCGAAGACCCACGACAGGGCCGCCCATCCCCCGGGCACGAGCGACAGCAGCAGGTATCCGCCGATGCCGCCGACGAAACGCAGCGGCCGCGCGAGCGGCTGCGGCACCGGCCCACCGCGGTAGCGCAGTTCGACGGCGGCGTCGCCGACCGTCCGCCCCGTCGCGAGCACCATCACACCCCAGATCGCGATGGGCACGACGTTCGCGGCGACCTGTGCGAGAGTCCCATCGACCACGGCGGCGTGGTCGCGCACGACGTACTCGAGAACGACCTGCGCGCCGATCCCGACGGCGCCGCTGACGAGAAGCGTCCCGAGCCCGTCGCAGACCATCGCGAGGAGGCGCCGGCCGCGCGTGACGGGGTGGGGCAGCGCTGCGGCATCCATCACCTCGCTGCCGCGCAGTCGCCGCGGCACGACGAGCGCGAGGACGGACCCGAGGACGGCGCCGACGGTGTTCGTGAGCAGGTCGTCGACGTCGAACACGCGGTACGCGCACGGATACAGACCCCAGACGCCGGTGAGCTGCGTCGTCTCGATGACGAGCGAGACCCCGAGCCCGGTGACGAAGGCGACGAGGATGCCGCGTCCGCCGAGCACCCGGAGGAAGAACCCGAGCGGCAGGAACAGCAGCACGTTCAGTGCGAGCTGCATCACGGCGACGTCGGTCGGGCCGTGCGCCGAGCGCAGATCGTCGACGAACGCGAGCACGTCGAGGTTGACGCCCGCGCATCGGTAGGCGTCGGCGTCGGGGAGGGGAAGGAGCGTGTACGTCCAGATGGCCAGGAAGTAGACGAGGGCGGCCGCCCACAGCAGGAACCGACCCAGCGTGAGGCGGCCGCGGCGGCGATAGCTCACCGCGACGAAGGGGACGAACAGCGCCGTGCCGACGAGCACGCCGAGGCCGATCGCGACCGCTGCGGAGTACACCTCGTTGCCCATGTCACGATCCTCGCAGGCAGCCGCATTGCGCACGGACCGCCGGGCGCGTAATGTCCGACGCCGTGACCGATGACAATCACGCCGAAGACCGCGCGGCGGCGGACGAGACCCCGATCGCCAAACGCATCCTCATCGGCGAGCCGCTGACGAACGAAGAACTCGAAGGTCAGCTGCTCCCGAAGAAGATGGCGCTGCCGATCTTCGCCTCCGACGCCCTGTCCTCGGTGGCGTACGCTCCGCAGGAACTCCTCATGATCCTGCTGATCGGCGGGACCGCGTTCCTCGCCTTCAGCCCGTGGGTCGCGGCGGCGGTCGTCGCGCTCCTCGTCGTCGTCGTGCTGAGCTACCGGCAGCTCATCAAGGCCTACCCGTCCGGCGGCGGCGACTACGAGGTCGCCCGCACGAACCTCGGCGAGAAGGCCGGCGTCGTGGTGGCGGCCGCGCTGCTCGTCGACTACATCCTGACGGTCGCGGTGTCCGTGGCATCCGGCGTCGACAACATCATCTCCGCGCTTCCCGGACTCGACGCGTGGCGCGTCGAGCTCGCGGTCGGCTTCGTCATCCTGATCATCCTCGTGAACCTGCGCGGCGTGCGCGAGGCGTCGACCGCTTTCGCGATCCCGACGTACCTGTTCATCGGATCGGTCATGGTGATGATCGTGACGGGGCTCATCCGCATCGCTCTCGGCGATGCCCCCGTCGCCGAGAGCGCGCAGTTCGCGGTGCAGGCGGAGGACCTGAGCCAGGCGGCGCTCATCCTGCTGATCCTGCGCGCCTTCTCGAGCGGATGCTCCGCCCTCACCGGCGTCGAGGCGGTCTCCAACGGCGTCCCCGCGTTCCGCAAGCCGAAGGTCCGGAACGCCCAGACCACTCTCGTCATGATGGGGTCGATCGCGATCCTGATGTTCTCCGGGCTGACCCTCCTCGCCCTGGTGGCGGGTGTGCACTACGCCGAGAACCCGTGCCATCTCATCGGGTTCGACTGTCAGAGCGCGGTGCAGCCGAGCCTCATGGCGCAGGTCGCCGCGGCGACGTTCGGCATGAACTCGATCCCGTTCTTCATCGTGCAGGCGGCGACCGCGGCGGTGCTGCTCCTCGCGGCGAACACCGCGTTCAACGGCTTCCCGCTGCTGGGGTCGGTGCTTGCGCGCGACGGGTACGCGCCGAAGGCACTCAACACCCGCGGCGACCGCCTCGTCTACTCGAACGGCATGATCATCCTGGGCCTGGCCGCCGTGCTCGTCCTCGTGATCTTCCAGGCGAAGCTGACGACCCTCATCCAGCTGTACATCATCGGCGTGTTCGTCTCGTTCTCGCTCGGGCAGATCGGCATGGTGCGGCACTGGCGACGCGAGCTGCGCCTGCTCTCGCCGAAGGCGGCATCCGCTCGCCGCGAGGCGTACACGGGTCTGTTCATCAACGCCCTCGGGGCGACGTTCACCGTCGTGGTGCTCGTCATCGTGACGATCACGAAGTTCACGCACGGCGCGTGGCTCGTCTTCCTGGCGATCCCCGTGCTGTCCTTCCTCATGGTCGGCGTGCACCGCTACTACCGCGACGTCGAGCACGAGATCGAGATGGATGACGACGTGCACTTCGGTGCGTCGGGCGATGTCGCGATCGTCCTCGTCGGCAAGCTGCAGAAACCGGTCGCGAAGGCCCTCGACTACGCCCTCGCGGCGAAGCACGACAAGACGATCGCGGTGCACATCGCCGTCACGAACGACGACGCGCGCGTCGTGCAGGACGACTGGGCCTTCCACCGCATGCCCATCCCGCTGCTCGTCATCGAGTCGCCCTACCGCCAGTACGCGGCGCCGCTCGCGCAGTTCATCGCGCAGTACCGCGAGAAGCACGGCTCCTCCGTCGTCACCGTCTACCTGCCGCAGTACATCGTCGGGCACTGGTGGGAGTCGGTGCTGCACAACCGACGCGCGCGGCGCATCGCGCAGCAGCTCATGCTCGTGCACGGCGTGCAGATCACGCTCGTGCCGTGGCTGCTCGACTCGTCCGAGGTCATCTACGGCCGCCGCTCCCGGCCGCTCCCGGGTGACGACCGCGCGGGCCGCGTCACGACGTACGGCCTGGTCGCCCATACCGACGACCAGCCGTAGCCCGCGACCCGTCGAAGGCCGCGGGCGCGGGCGCAGAAAAGTGGCGCGATCGCCGGGCTCACGCACGCTGACCCCGCCATCCGCGCCACCTGTTCGCCGCCGAAGGGTCGCGGGGCCCGTACAGGGGCGGATGCCGCGACCCCAGCCCGCGCCACCCCGCGCCCGGCCGGCGCGCGAGGCGTAGCCTAGGAGGGTGACGACCGCGACCTCCGAGACCCCCGCCGCCGCGGCGACCGATCCGCTCGATGCCGCGGCCCTCGCGCGAGACTTCCCGATCCTCTCCGAACAGGTGAACGGGCACCGGCTCGTCTACCTCGACTCCGGCGCGACGAGCCAGCGGCCGCTGGCGGTGCTGGATGCCGAGCGCGACTTCCTCACGCACGCGAACGCCGCCGTGCACCGCGGCGCGCACACGCTCGCGGCCGAGGCGACGGAGCTGTTCGAAGACGCCCGCGCGACGGTCGCCGGCTTCGTCGGGGCGGCTCCCGAGCAGCTCGTCTGGACGAGCGGCGCGACGCTCGGCCTCAACCTCGCCGCGTACTCGCTGGGCGCCGCGCTCCGCCTCGGCCCGGGCGACGAGATCGTGACGACCGCGATCGAGCACCACGCGAACCTGATCCCGTGGCAGGAGCTCGCCGCCCGCACGGGCGCCTCCGTGCGCTACATCCCCGCGCACGACGACGGAACCCTCGACCTCGACGCCGCCGCCGAGCTCATCGGCGAGCGCACCCGGATCGTCGCCTTCACGCACGTCTCGAACGTGCTCGGCATCATCAACCCGGTCGAGAAGCTCATCGCGCTCGCGCAGGCCGTCGGCGCGGTGACGGTGATGGATGCCTGCCAGTCGGCCCCGCACCTGCCGCTCGACCTGCCCGCGCTGGGCGTCGACCTCGCGGCGTTCAGCGGCCACAAGATGATGGGCCCCTACGGGGTCGGCGGGCTCTATGGGCGCGCCGAGGTGCTCGAGTCGATGCCCCCGTTCCTCACCGGCGGGTCGATGATCACGACCGTGACCCTCGAGGGCGCGCAGTACCTGCCCCCGCCGCAGCGGTTCGAGGCGGGCACGCAGCCGATCGGGCCGGCGATCGGTCTCGCGGCGGCCGTGCGCTACCTCGACGGCATCGGTCTCGAGCGCATCCACGCGCACGAGGTCATGCTCGCCGAGCGCATGCGCGCGGGGCTCGCCGAGATCCCCGGCATCCGCCTGCTCGGTGATGCCGCGGGCGCAGGCAACGCCCCGCGCGTCGGGCTGTGGTCGTTCGACGTCGAGGGCGTGCACGCGCATGACGCGGGCCAGTTCCTCGATGCGCGCGGCATCGCGGTGCGCGTCGGCCACCACTGTGCGGCCCCCCTGCACGCGCGCTACGGTGTCACGGCATCCGTGCGCGCCTCGACGGCCCTCTACAACACCCCCGACGATGTGGATGTCCTCCTCGATGCCGTCAGCGGCATCCGTCCCTATTTCGGAGTCTGAACCCATGAACGAGCTCGATGCGCTCTACCGCGAGCTGATCCTCGACCACTCCAAGCATCCGCAGCACTTCGGCCTCGCCGACGCCTCGGCGGGCGAGGCCTCGGCGGGTGAGGGAAGGATCGGCGAGTCGTACCAGAAGAACCCCGTGTGCGGCGATGAGATCACGCTGCGCGCGCGCGTTGACGGCGAGACGATCGCGGACGTCACGTGGGAGGGGCGGGGCTGCTCGATCTCGCAGGCCTCGGCATCCATGCTCGCCGACCTCGTCGCCGAGGAGGGGCTCAGCCGCGCCGAGGCGGTCGCCCTCATCGAGGGGTTCCGCGAGGCGCTCCGATCGCGCGGGCAGCTCGAGCTCGACGAGGACGTCTACGGCGACGCCGCCGCCCTCTCGGGGGTCTCGAAGTTCTCGGCGCGGGTGAAGTGCGCGATGCTCGCCTGGGTCGCCCTCGAAGACGCGATCGCCAAGGCATGAGCCACACCCTCGCCACGGCGCACCTGCCGCACGTCGTCATCGTCGGCGGAGGGTTCGCCGGCATCAACGCGGCGCGGGCGCTGCGCGCAGCCCCCGTGCGCGTCACGCTCATCGACCGCCGCGTCTACAACACGTTCCAGCCCCTGCTGTACCAGGTCGCGACGGGCGGGCTGAACCCGGGCGACGTCACCCATTTCCTGCGGAGCCTGCGCATCGCCCAGCCGAACCTCGACATCGTGCACGAGCACCTGATGGAGATCGACAAGGATGCCCGCCACGTGCGCCTGCTCGACGGGCAGGAGATCGCGTACGACTACCTCCTCATCGCGAACGGCGTCACGACGGCCTATCACGGCACGCCGGGCGCGAAGGAGAACTCGTTCGCGGTGTACTCGCGGTCGCAGGCGATCGCGATCCGCGACGCGCTGTTCACGCGGCTGGAGAAGGCGGCGGCCGCGGCGGACCGGACGAAGGGCCTGTCCGTCGTCGTCATCGGGGGCGGACCGACCGGCGTCGAGATGGCCGGCGCCCTCGCGGAACTCCGCGATCAGGGCCTCGAGCCCGCCTACCCCGAGCTCGAGGGCGAGGCGTTCCGCATCACGCTCGTGCAGCGCAGCGAGATCCTGAAGCCGTTCCTCCCGCGGCTGCGGGCCTACGCGGCGACGCAGCTGCAGCGACGTCACGTCGAACTTCGGCTCGGCTCCGGGGTCGACGAGGTCTGCCCCGACGCCGTGCGTCTCTCGGACGGCACCGTGCTCCCCTCCGACCTCACGATCTGGGCGACCGGTGTCGCACCGCACGAAGAGGTGCGCGAGTGGAGCCTGCCGCTCGCGAGCGACGACCGCATCCTGGTGGGCGAGGACCTGCAGGTGCAGGGCCTGCCCGGCGTGTTCGCCGCGGGCGACGTCGCGAAGACCCCGCAGGACTTCCCGCAGCTCGCCCAGCCCGCGATCCAGGGCGGCGAGCACGTGGCCCGCCAGATCGTGCGCCTGCTGGAGGGCCGGCCGACCGAGCCGTTCGTCTACTACGACAAGGGCCAGCTCGCCATCATCGGCCGGCGCTCGGCGATCGGCGAGGTCCCCGGCGTCGCGAACCTCCCGGTGCTGCATCGCCTCCGCTTCCTGCAGCGCGTGCCACTGTTGCGGAGGATCGTTCCGCTGACGGGCCGTGCGGCGTGGTTCGTGTGGCTGTTCGTGCACATCTCGAGCCTCCTCGGCCCCCGCAACAAGCTGCAGGTCATGGTCGGGCTCATCGCGCGCTACGGGCCGCGGATGCACCGTGCGCCCGTGCCGATCGTGGGGGACGTCCCCGCGATCCGCCCCGCGAAGGCGCAGCGCCGCACGAAGCCCTGAGACCTCGGCGCCTCCGCCGCTCAGCGGCTGCGGCGGCGGCACAGAAGCATCGCGACGACGTACGCGACGAGCAGGATGCCGAGCATCCAGGCGAGCGCGACCCACAGATCGCCGGCCACCGGCTCGCCGGCGAGCAGCGCCCGGATCGCGTTCACGATCGGCGTCACGGGCTGGTGCTCGGCGAACCACGCGACCGGGCCGGGCATCGTCGCCGTCGGGACGAACGCCGAGCTGATGAACGGCAGGAAGATCAGCGGGTAGCTGAACGCGCTCGCGCCGTCGACCGTCTTCGCCGCGAGCCCCGCGATCACCGCGACCCACGTCAGAGCGAGGATGAAGAGGGCCAGGATGCCGGCGACGGCGAGCCACTGCGCGATGCCTGCGAGGCTGCGGAACCCCATCAGGAGCGCCACGCCGACGACGAGGACGAGCGAGACGAGGTTCGCGACGAGCGAGGTCAGCACGTGCGCCCACAACGCCGACGAGCGGGCGATCGGCATCGACTGGAACCGCTCGAAGATGCCGCCCTGGAGGTCCAGGAACAGCCGGTACGACGTGTAGGCGATGCCCGACGCGATCGTGATCAGCAGGATGCCGGGGAGCATGTAGTCGATGTACGACCCGCTCGCTCCCCCGGTGTCGATCGCGCCGCCCAGGACGTACACGAACAGCAGCATGAGGGCGATGGGGGTCACGGCGGTCGTGATGATGGTGTCGGGGCTGCGCAGGATGTGGCGCAGCGATCGCCCGGTGAGCGTCGCCGTGTCGGCGACGACGTGCGTTGTCATGATCAGACCTCCTTCTCGGTCGCACGTGCGGTCAGCGCGAGGAACACATCCTCGAGGGTCGGCTGCTTCTCGACGTACTCGACGGTGGCCGGCGGCAGCAGGGCCTTGAGCTCCGCGAGGGTGCCCTCGACGAGGATGCGGCCCTCGTGGAGGATCGCGATCGCATCGGCGAGGTGCTCGGCCTCGTCGAGGTACTGGGTCGTGAGCAGCACCGTGGTGCCGCGCTCGGCGAGCGCGGCACGGTCCGCCAGACCTCGAGCCGGGCCTCGGGGTCGAGCCCCGTCGTCGGCTCATCGAGGAAGATGACCGGCGGCTCGCCGATGAGGCTCATCGCGATGTCGAGCCGGCGGCGCATGCCGCCCGAGTAGGTGCCGGCTCGGCGCGCTCCGGCATCGGTGAGCGAGAAGCGCGCGAGCAGGTCGTCGGCGACCCGCCCCGGCTGGGGAAGGTGGCGCAGCCTGGCGACGAGCACGAGGTTCTCGCGCCCCGTGAGGACCTCGTCGACGGCGGCGAACTGTCCCGTGAGGCTGATCGACGCGCGGACGGCGGCGGCATCGGATGCCACGTCGCGCCCGTCGACGCTGGCGCTGCCGGCATCCGCCTGCACGAGGGTCGAGAGGATGCGCACGAGCGTCGTCTTGCCGGCGCCGTTGCTGCCGAGCAGGGCGAAGATGCTGCCGCGTCGCACGGCGAGGTCGACCCCGCGCAGCGCGTGCAGGTCGCCGAAGGACTTCTCGACGCCCGCGACGCGGATCGCCGCGTCATCGAGCATCGCGGTGGTCATGACTGCTCCCGTTCGGCCTTCGCGATGGCATCCGTCAGGCGCGTGCGCTCCTTGTCGATCCACTGACGACCGGAGTAGGCCTTCACGAACTCCTCGCCGAACTCGACCGGGTCGGCGCCGACGATGTCGCGCAGCGGCGTGGCATCCGCGGCGGCGCGATCCCACAGGTCGGCGAAGTCTGCGAACAGCGTCACCATGGTGTCGCCGTCGAGGAAGCCCGCCGAGTACATGAAGTACCGGTGGTAGGCCATCGCGGCGTCGCGGTAGGGCGCGGGCAGGGCCTCCATGCGGGCGATCGCCTGCTTGTACTGCTTCTTCTGCTCGAGCGAACCCGTGAGCTTCTCGATCCAGGACATCTCAGTTCTCCTTCTGGTCGTCATGTGTGTGGAGCCGGTCGAGTCGGTCTGCGAGGAAGCTCCACGTCCTCCAGAACTCGTCGAGCTGAGCCGCGCCCTGCGCGTTCAGCGTGTAGACCTTGCGCGGCGGCCCCTTCTCGGAGGGCACTTTCTCGACGTCGACGAGCCCGCGCTGCTCGACGCGCAGCAGGAGCGCGTAGACCGTGCCTTCGGCGATGTCCGAGAAGCCCTGGTCGCGCAGCCACGCGGTGATCTCGTAGCCGTAGGCGGGATGCCGCGCGAGGATCGCGAGAACGATGCCCTCGAGCACGCCCTTGAGCATCTCGGTGGTCTGTCTGCCCATCGACCGTTCCTCCAGTACTCAGTGTTGATGACTACTGGTACATAGTAAGCATGAGTACTGGTACTCCGCAACACTGAGTACCGATTGGGCCGCTGCGTGTGCGGAACACGTGAGGAGACGGTGCGGCGGCGTATGGAAACCGTGAGGACGAGGGCTGCGGCATCCACCGGAGAGTTGTATCGGATGCCGTGATCGACCTCATCTACCTCCTCGTGACGCTCGCCCTCTTCGGCCTCGTCGCGCTCATCGCGAAGGGGGTGGAGAAGCTCCGATGATCGTCTTCTCCGCCCTCGCCGCCGTCCTCGGCGTCGCCGCCGTCGTCTACCTCGTGATCGCCCTCGTGAACCCGGAGAGGTTCTGATGGCCGGGACCGATGCCGCCTCGATCTGGGCGGGTCTCCTCCAGATCGCCACGGTGATCCTCGCCCTCGCGCTCCTCTACAAGCCTCTCGGCGACTGGATCGCCCGTGTCTTCACCCGCACCGAGGACGCCCGCGTCGAGCGGGGGATCTACCGCGTGATCGGCGTGGATGCCTCGGCCGAGCAGACCTGGCAGGCGTACGCCCGCGGGGTGCTGCTGTTCTCGGTGATGGGCGTGCTGTTCGTCTACGCCCTGCAGCGCCTGCAGGCCGTCCTGCCGTACTCGCTCGGGCTGCCCGCCGTACCGGAGGGCCTCGCCTTCAACACCGCCGTCTCGTTCGTGACCAACACGAACTGGCAGTCCTACTCGCCCGAGCTGACGCTCGGGTACACGGCGCAGCTCGCCGGGCTCGCGGTGCAGAACTTCGTGTCGGCGGCGGTCGGCATCGCGGTCGCCGTCGCGCTCGTGCGCGGCTTCGCCCGCCGCGGATCGTCCACGATCGGCAACTTCTGGGTCGACCTCGTCCGGGCCGTGGGGCGCATCCTGCTGCCGCTCGCGATCATCACCGCGATCGTCCTGCTCATCGGCGGCGTCGTGCAGAACTTCGCCGGCTTCCAGACGGTTCCGACCATCACGGGCGGCACGCAGGTGATCCCCGGCGGCCCGGTCGCCTCGCAGGAGGCCATCAAGGAACTCGGCACCAACGGCGGCGGGTTCTTCAACGCGAACTCGGCGCACCCGTTCGAGAACCCGACTCCGTGGACCAACGTGCTCGAGGTGATCATGCTGCTGGCGATCCCGTTCGCCATGCCGCGCGCCTTCGGCAAGATGGTGGGCGACGACCGCCAGGGCTACGCCATCGTGGCCGTCATGGGGTCGCTGTGGGCGGCGGGCGTGGCGTTGACGACGTGGTTCGAGCTGCAGGCGGCGGGCGCCGCTCCGCAGCTGGCCGGCGGAGCCCTGGAGGGCAAGGAGGCGCGCTTCGGCATCTGGGCGTCGACGCTGTTCGCGGCATCCACCACCGGCACCTCCACGGGAGCCGTCAACTCCATGCACGACTCGTACACGGCGCTCGGCGGCATGATCCCGATGCTCAACATGATGCTCGGCGAGGTCGCCCCCGGCGGCGTCGGCACGGGCCTCTACGGCATGCTCGTGCTCGCGGTCATCGCGGTCTTCGTCGGCGGGCTGCTCATCGGGCGGACGCCGGAGTATCTCGGCAAGAAGATGGGGCCGCGCGAGATCAAGCTCGCGAGCCTGTACATCCTCGTGACGCCGGCTCTCGTGCTCGGCGGCGTCGCCCTGAGCTTCGCGATCCCGGGCGTGCGCGCCGACATCGAGTCGACGTCGATCTGGAACCCCGGCGTGCACGGCCTGTCCGAACTGCTCTACGCGTTCACCTCGGCCGCGAACAACAACGGCTCCGCGTTCGCGGGGCTCACGGCGAACACACCGTGGCTCAACACCGCGCTCGGGGTGGCGATGCTCCTCGGCAGGTTCATCCCGATCGTGCTCGCACTCGCCCTCGCCGGCTCGCTCGCCGCTCAGGAGCGGGTCCCGGCCACGGCGGGCACCCTCCCGACGCACCGGCCGCAGTTCGCCGCGCTCCTCGCGGTCGTCACCGTCGTCATCACGGCACTCACCTACTTCCCCGTTCTCACGCTGGGTCCCCTGGCGGAAGGGCTGCTCTGACATGTCCACCTCGATCACCGCTCTCGACACCGCCGGACCGGTGGATGCCCCGGCCGCCGCCCCACGCGCCTTCGGCGCGGCGCAGCTCGTCCAGGCACTCCCCGGAGCCGTGCGCAAGCTCAACCCGGCGGCGCTCTGGCGGAACCCGGTCATGTTCCTCGTCTGGGTCGGTGCCGCGCTGACGACGGCCATCGCGATCGCCGAGCCCTTCCTGGGCGGCCCCGAAGCCTCGGGCGGCACCCCCGTGCCGTTCGGATTCACGTGGGGGATCGCGATCTGGCTGTGGCTCACCGTGCTGTTCGCGAACCTCGCCGAGGCCGTCGCCGAGGGGCGGGGCAAGGCGCAGGCGTCCGCGCTGCGCAAGACCCGCACCACGACGCAGGCGCGTCTGGTCATCCGCTACGACGCGGCGACGGATGCCGGGGCTCTTCGCGCCGAGACGCGCGAGGTCGCCTCGAGCGAGCTGACGCTCGGAGACGTCGTCGTCGTCACCGCGGGCGAGCTGATCCCCGGGGACGGCGACATCGTCTCCGGCATCGCGACGGTCGACGAGTCGGCCATCACCGGCGAGTCCGCCCCCGTCGTGCGGGAGTCCGGCGGCGACCGCTCCGCCGTCACGGGCGGCACACGCGTCCTCTCCGACCGCATCGTGGTGGAGATCACCTCGAAGCCGGGGCAGACCTTCGTCGACCGCATGATCGCGCTCGTCGAGGGCGCGGCGAGGCAGAAGACGCCGAACGAGATCGCCCTCGGCATCCTGCTCGCGAGCCTGTCGATCGTCTTCGTCGTCGTCGTGCTCACGCTCAACCCGATCGCGTCGTACGCGGCGGCGCCCGTGTCGATCCCGGTGCTCGTCGCCCTGCTGGTGTGTCTCATCCCGACGACGATCGGCGCCCTGCTCTCCGCGATCGGGATCGCCGGCATGGACCGCCTCGTGCAGCGCAACGTCCTGGCGATGTCCGGGCGCGCGGTGGAGGCCGCGGGCGACGTCTCGACGCTGCTGCTCGACAAGACCGGCACGATCACGTACGGCAACCGCCGGGCCACGGAGTTCGTCGCTCTCTCCGGAGTGGAGGCGGGCGACCTCGCCCGTTCCGCCGCGCTCTCGTCGCTCGCCGACCCGACGCCCGAGGGCGTGTCGATCGTCGAACTGGCCGCCGGGCAGGGCATCCGGCTGGACGAGCCCGCCGGGGCGGTCAGCGTGCCGTTCACCGCGCAGACCCGGATGAGCGGGCTCGACCTGCCCGACGGGACACAGGTGCGCAAGGGCGCGGCATCCGCCGTCCTCGCGTGGCTGGATGCCGAGGGCATCGCGCTCCCCGCCGCGCAGCGTGCACAACTCCTTCGATCCGTCGACCGCATCGCCGAAAGCGGCGGAACTCCGCTGGTGGTCGCCACCCTCACCCCTCGGATCGAAGGAGTTGCGCACGCGCCGTCCGCCACGGTGCTCGGCGTCGTCCACCTGAAGGACATCGTCAAGGAGGGTCTGCGCGAGCGGTTCGAGGAGCTCCGCGCGATGGGCATCCGCACGGTCATGATCACGGGCGACAACCCGCTCACGGCGGCCGCGATCGCGAAGGAGGCCGGCGTCGACGACTTCCTCGCCGAGGCCACTCCCGAAGACAAGCTCGCCCTCATCCAGCGCGAGCAGGCGGGCGGCAACCTCGTCGCGATGACCGGCGACGGCACGAACGACGCGCCCGCGCTCGCGCAGGCCGACGTCGGCGTCGCGATGAACACCGGCACGTCGGCCGCGAAGGAGGCCGGCAACATGGTCGACCTCGACTCCGACCCGACGAAGCTCATCGAGATCGTCCGCATCGGCAAGCAGCTGCTGATCACCCGCGGCGCGCTCACGACGTTCTCGCTCGCCAACGACATCGCGAAGTACTTCGCGATCATCCCGGCGATGTTCATGGGGGTCTTCCCCGGCCTGGCGGCGCTGAACGTCATGCAGCTGAGCTCCCCGGCGTCCGCGGTCACGAGCGCGATCGTCTTCAACGCGATCGTCATCGTGTTCCTGATCCCGCTCGCGCTGCGCGGGGTCCGCTTCCGTCCGACGAGCGCCTCGCAGACCCTCAGCCGCAACCTCCTCATCTACGGCCTCGGCGGCGTCATCGCCCCGTTCATCGGCATCAAGCTGATCGACCTCGTCGTCGGCCTCCTCCCGGGCTTCTGACCGCGCCTGCACCGCGCCCTTATCGCGAAAGGTTCCTCTCATGTCCTCCACCCGCACCTTCCTGCGCACGACGGGCGTCGCCCTGCGCGCGATGGTCGTCGCAACGCTCACCCTCGGGCTGGGCTACACCCTGCTGATCACCGGCGTAGGGCAGCTCCTGCTGCCCTGGCAGGCGAACGGCTCGACCGTGACCGACTCGGCCGGCACCGTCGTCGGCTCCGCGCTCCTCGGGCAGTCGTTCACCGATGCGGACGGCAACGCACTGCCGGAGTACTTCCAGGGCCGCCCGTCCGCTGCCGGCGAGGGCTACGACGGCGGCGCCTCCTCCGGCTCGAACTGGGGCCCGCAGAACGCGGACCTCGTCACGTCGATCGGCGAGCGCAAGGCTGCCGTCGCCGCTCGCGAGGGCGTCGCGGAGAGCGACGTGCCCGCGGATGCCGTGACGGCATCCGGCTCGGGACTCGATCCGCACATCTCGGTCGCGTACGCCGACCTGCAGATCGCGCGCGTCGCGGATGCCCGCGGGCTCTCGCGCGCGGAGGTGGCGCGTCTGGTCGCGGAGCACACCACGGGCCGCGACCTGGGCTACCTCGGCGAGCCGCGCGTGAACGTCCTGGAGCTGAACGTCGCGCTCGACGCGCTCGCCCGCTGACGGCGCATGACGCGGAAACTAGGGTGAATCCATGAGACGGGGCCGACTGCGGGTGCTGCTGGGGGCGGCTCCCGGCGTCGGGAAGACGTACGAGATGCTCGAGGAGGGGCGGCGACTGCTCGAGGAGGGCATCGACGTCGTCGTCGCCGTCGTCGAGACGCACGGCCGGGCCGCGACCGCCGCCAAGATCGAGGGGCTGCCCCTCATGCCCCGCCGGATCGTCAGCCACCGCGGCGTCGAGCTCGAGGAGATGGATCTCGACGGGGTCATCGCGCGCGCTCCGCGGCTGGCGCTCGTCGACGAACTCGCGCACACGAACGCGCCGGGATCGCCCCACGAGAAGCGCTGGCAGGACGTCGAGAGTCTGCTGGATGCCGGCATCGACGTGATCACGACCGTCAACGTGCAGCACATCGAATCGCTCGGCGGCGTCGTGGAGCAGATCACCGGGGTCGCGCAGCGCGAGACCGTGCCGGATGCCGTCGTGCGCGCCGCCGATCAGATCGAGGTGGTCGACCTCGCGCCCCAGTCCCTGCGAGATCGACTCTCCGCCGGACAGGTGTATCCCGCCGAGCGGATCGATGCGGCTCTGTCGAACTACTTCCGCCTCGGGAACCTGACGGCGCTGCGCGAGCTCGCCCTCCTGTGGCTCGCCGACGAGGTCGACAGCGCATTGAAGACGTACCGCGCCGAGCAGGGCATCGAGGGCACCTGGCAGGCGCGCGAGCGCGTCGTGGTGGCTCTCACCGGCGGCGCCGAGGGCGAGACGCTGCTGCGCCGCGGAGCCCGGATCGCCGCACGGTCTGCGGGCGGCGAGCTGCTCGCCGTGCACGTCGACAACCAGGACGGGCTGCTCAGCGAGACGCCTGGGGCCCTCGCCGCCCAGCGCACCCTCGTCGAGCAGCTCGGCGGCAGCTACCATCAGGTCGTCGGCAGCGACGTGCCTCGCGCGCTCGTCGAGTTCGCGCGCTCGGTCAACGCGACCCAGCTCGTCGTCGGGGTGAGCCGCCGCGGCCGCCTCCAGGCGGCTCTCACGGGCCCGGGCATCGGATCGACCGTCATCCGCGAGTCGGGCGACATCGACGTGCACATGGTGACGCACTCCGCGGCGGGCGGGCGGCTGGCGCTGCCGCGCCTGGCCGGCACGGCGCTGAGCGTGCGCCGCCGCATCGCGGGCTTCGCCGTCGCGCTCATCGGCGGCCCGCTGCTCACGTGGTTGCTCGCCTCGTTCCGCACCGACGAGACGATCACGACCGACGTGCTCGCGTACCAGCTGCTCGTCGTGGTCGTCGCGCTCGCGGGCGGCATCTGGCCCGCCGTCTTCGCGGCCGTGATGTCGGGGCTCACCCTCGACTTCTTCTTCGTGCGGCCCTTCTACACCGTGACCGTCGCAGACCCGCGGCACACGTGGGCACTCGTGCTGTACGTCGTGATCGCCATCCTCGTGAGCGTCGTCGTCGACCGCTCGGCGCGCGCCGCCCGTCTCGCACGCCGCCGCGCCACGGAGTCGGAGCTGCTCGCGACCGTCGCCGGCAGCGTCCTGCGCGGTCAGGGCGCGATCCCCGCGCTCGTCACGCGCACGCGGGAGGCGTTCTCTCTCGCCGGTGTGCGGCTCGTGGTCGACGGCGAGACCGTGGCGAGCGACGGCGAGCCGCTGCGGGCGCGCTCCCGTGAAAAGGGCGGGCAGCGCGGTGAGGCCGAACCCACCGTCATCCCGGTCGGCACGGATGCCTCGCTCGAGCTGCACGGCGCTCCGCTGGATGCCGCGGAACGCCGCCTCCTGCAGGTCATCGTCACCCAGCTCGAGGGGGCGCTCGAGCAGCGGCGTCTCGAACAGTCCGCGCAGGCCGCCGACGTGCTCGCTCAAGCCGATCAGGTGCGCAGCGCTCTGCTCTCGGCGGTGAGCCACGACCTGCGGCGCCCGCTCGCGGCGGCGGTCGCGGCGATCGGCGGACTGCGTGCGGCGGGGCCCGGCCTGTCGGCATCCGACCGCGCGGAACTCCTCGCGACCGCCGACGAGAGCCTCACCACGCTCACCTCGCTCGTCACGGACCTCCTCGACGTGTCGCGCGTCGAGGCAGGCGTGCTGGCGGTGTCGCTCGCGCCGACGGATGCCGCAGCGGTCGTCGCGGCATCCGTCGATGAACTGGGGCTCGGGCCCGCCGACGTCGACCTCGCTCTCGACGACGAGCTGCCTCCCCTCGCCGCCGATCCCGTGCTGCTGCAGCGCGTCCTCGTGAACGTGCTCGCCAACGCGCTGCGGTATGAGCCGCGCGGGGGAACGCGCGTGCGGCTGACGACGAGTCGGCTCGGCGAGCGCGCGCAGATCCGCATCATCGACCACGGTCCCGGACTGCCGCCCGAGCGACGCAACGACGCGTTCTCGCCCTTCCAACGCCTCGGCGACACGGACAACACGACGGGGCTCGGCCTCGGCCTTGCGCTGTCGCGCGGATTCACCGAGGGGATGGGGGGCACGCTCACCCCCGAAGACACCCCCGGAGGCGGACTCACGATGGTGATCGAGCTTCCGGTCTCTGAGCCTGTTGACGGCGCGGACGCTGCCGCGGCATCGCTCCCTGCGGAAGGATCGGACGCATGAAGATCCTCGTGGCCGACGACGATCCGCAGCTCGTGCGCGCGCTGCGGATCACGCTCGCCGCGCACGGCTACGACGTCGTGGCCGCCGCCGACGGGGCCGCTGCGGTCACGCTCGCGGCGCAGGCCCACCCGGACATCGTGCTGCTCGACCTCGGGATGCCGCATCTCGACGGCATCGGCGTCATCGCGGCGCTGCGCGGGTGGACCGACGCCCCGATCATCGTCGTCTCGGGGCGCACCGGCTCGGCCGACAAGGTCGATGCGCTGGATGCCGGGGCCGACGACTACGTCACGAAGCCCTTCCAGATCGACGAGCTGCTTGCGCGGCTGCGCGCCCTCGCGCGGCGCTCGACGCCGGTCGCGGGGGTCGGGGCCGACCCGGTCGTGCGCTTCGGCGATGTGACGGTCGACCTCGTCGCGAAGATCGTGACGAGGGCGGGGGCGGCGGTGCACCTGACCCCGACCGAGTGGCGCATGCTGGAGTTTCTCGCGCGGCATCCCGGCGCGCTCGTGACGCGCCAGACCCTCCTGAAGGACATCTGGGGCACCGAGCAGGTCGCCGACACGGGCTACCTGCGGCTGTACGTGTCGCAACTGCGCAAGAAGCTCGAGCCCGACCCGGCCGCGCCGCGGCACCTGCTGACCGAGTCGGGCATGGGCTATCGCCTCGTCCTCGAGTGAGGCGCGCGGCCTGCGCGGCGCGTGCGGAGCCGCACACGTCACGAAAGCAGGCTGAATCAACCTCCTGCGGGCCCACGGCCTCGGAAGATGTCGATCCAGCCTGCTTTTCGCGCGGGGAACCGCGGCGGCGGCCGCGAGGTCAGCGCGCCGCGAGCACCGTCTCTTCGAGCCGCGCGTACGAGGCCTCCATGCCGTCGGTCATGCCGGTCGCGAGGATCATGTCGCGCGTCGCAGCATCCGGGTACTCGATCAGGAGCGTGAGGAGCGTCGCGCCGTCCTCTTCGTAGAGCTGCAGGTCGTTGAGGGTCGACGGCCCCGGCATCCCGATCATCTTCTCGGTGGTCACGGCGCGCCACGTCGGCTCGCTGAGCACGGTCTCACCCTCGAAGCCGAAGCGCGATGCCTCGTCGTCGCCCTGCTGCCACACGTAGCGGTAGGTGTCGCCGACCTCGCACTCGATCATCTGCCACCCATCGGGCCCGAGGAGCCACGTCTTCAGGAGCTCCGGCTCGTGGTGCGCGCGCCACACGAGCTCGCGCGGGCCGTCGATGAGGCGCGTGATGCGCACGTGCTGGTCGTCGAGGATCTCGGTGCGGGTGCCCTTGCCCTCGGCGTAGTCGCGCAGATCCTGCAGGACGGTGTCGAGCTGGTTCATCGCCATGCGCGAGCCCTCCACGGCGCCCATCGCGACGACCTGCTCGAGCGCTTCCGCCGAGGTGAAGTACGTCGTGTTGACCAGGCGCGATCCGGCATCCGTCGCCTCGAAGGCGAACACCATGCGCATCGAGGGGAACCCCTCGAGCTTCTCGCCGTCCTCCCCCACGAACGAGTCGAGCACCTCGAACGACCGGCCCTCGTCGACGTTCAGCACCTCCCACGCCCCGCCGGAGCGCTGCCCCTGCGGACTCGTCATGTGGTACTCGGCGCGGCCCCCGGGGCGCAGGTCGAACGCCGTGAAGGTCGCCGGCCACCCCGGAGGGCCCCAGAAGCGCGACAGCTGGGTCGGGTCGGTGAACGCCCGCCAGAGCCGGTCGACGGATGCCGCGGCATCCGCCGTGAGCGTCATCGTGAGGTTCTCGGGGTCGGTCGTGATGTCGGTGACGGGCATGTCACTCTCCTTCGTGTGAGGCCGTGCGGGGGTCGGCGAGCAGCGCATCGAGGCGATCGATGCGGGCGCGCCAGAGCTCTTCGTAGCGGGCGAGCAGCGCGCGGGCGCGGGCGATCATGGCGGGGTCTGCGCGGACGAGGCGCTCGCGCCCTTCGGCGCGTTTGACGACGAGCTGAGCGGCTTCGAGGACGGCCACGTGCTTCTGCACCGCCGCGAACGACATCTCGTACTCTGCAGCGAGCGCCGACACGGACTGCTCGGACGCGATCGTCCGCCGCAGGATGTCGCGCCGCGTCGCCGCCGCGAGCGCGTGGAACACGCGGTCGATCTCATCGTCGCTCAATTCACTTTGTACAACCATTTGGTTGTACGTTACGGCGATGGATGCCGCGTGTCAAGAGATGCGGTCACTCGGCGCTGCGCTCCGCAGGCGCTCGGACGATGTCGGGTGTGGCCGTCATCGCGGCCCAGCTCGCGAGCATCCGGAGCGCGTCGGCGGAAGGTGACCCGGGTTCGGCGGTGTAGGTCGAGAGCGTGAGTCCAGGATCGGCGGGGAGTTCGAAGGCCTCGTAGGTGAGCTCGAGCTCGCCGACGACAGGGTGCCGGAGTCTTTTGACGCCGGTGCGGTGGTAGCGCACGTTGTGCGCGGCCCAGAGGGCGCGGAACCGCTCCGAGCGGGTGGACAGTTCGCCGACGAGGTCGGTGAGGCGTTTGTCATACGGATTGCGCCCTGCTTCGCCGCGCATCGTCGCGACGAGGTCCTGCGTGTTCTTGTCCCAGTCGACGTAGAAGTCGGGAGCCGCAGGGTCGAGGAACGCGAAGCGGGCGCTGTTGGGTTCGGGCTCCGCGAACACCGGCGAGTACAGCGCGCGTCCGAGTGCATTCGCTGCGACGTAGTCGAAGTAGTTGTTGCGCAGCATGGCCGGGGCATCGGTGATGGCATCCAGCAGGCGCAGGATGCTGGGGCGGATGCCGTCGGCGCGCCGCCGCGGCTTCCGCGCGACCGGTGACGCGTTCGCCGTATGGGCGAGGTCGAACAGGTGCGCGGTCTCCGCCTCGTCGAGCTGCAGTGCGCGAGCAAGGGCGTCGAGCACCGTATCGGAGGCGCCGGACAGGTCGCCCCGCTCGATGCGTGTGTAGTAGTCGACGCTCACGCCGGCCAGGAGGGCGACCTCTTCGCGGCGGAGGCCGGGTACACGCCGATTGCCACCCCAGGCCGGAAGCCCGGCCTGGTCGGGAGCGATGCGGTCTCTGCGCGTGGAGAGGAACTCGCGCACTTCACTGCGGTGGTCCATGGCATCGACGGTACGCGCCCCTGGCATCGAGAGGGAGGGACTGTCAGCCCCTCCCGGCCCGACGGCGACGCTCCTACCGTGGACAGCGCGGCCGGCAGTGCAACGTCCGCGGCCGCTCCCGCCCGCGTCCGAAGGGAACCATCATGACCGACAACCTCACCGCCGCCCAGAAGGCGATCGGCGACTTCTCCCCCAAGCTCGTCGAACTCACCGACGGCGTCCTCTTCGGGGATATCTGGGAGCGACCCGGCCTTTCGACCCGCGACCGCAGCCTCATCACCGTCGCGACCCTCATCGCCAACGGCTCCACCGAGCAGCTCGTCGGGCACCTGCAGCGCGCCCGCGCGAACGGGCTCACCGTGGACGAGCTCACCGAGACCATCGTCCACCTCGCCTTCTACGCCGGCTGGCCGCACGCCATGTCCGCCGTCACCGTCGCGAAGCGCGTCTTCGCAGAACAGGAGAACCCCGCATGATCACTCTCACCCTGAACAACGGCGTCACCCTGCCCACCATCGGGCTCGGCGTGTTCCAGTCTCCGCCCGAGGAGACGACGGATGCCGTCGCCGAAGCCCTCCGCGTTGGCTATCGCCACATCGACACCGCTGCCGCGTATCGCAACGAGCGCGAGGTCGGCGAAGGCATTCGCCGCTCCGGCGTCCCGCGCGACGACATCTTCCTCGAGACGAAGGTGTGGGTAAGCGACTTCGGGTACGACAAGACGCTGCACGCGTTCGAGAAGGCGACCGGCAAGCTCGGCGTCGACACCCTCGACCTGCTCATCCTGCACCAGCCCGCTCCCACCCGCTTCGACACCACGGTGGCGGCCTACCGTGCGCTCGAGACCCTGTACGCCGACGGACGCGTCCGCGCGATCGGGGTCAGCAACTTCATGCCCCACCACCTCGACCGGCTCGCCGCCGAGACCGAGATCATCCCCGCGGTCAACCAGGTCGAGCTGCACCCGTACTTCACGCAGCCCGCCGTGCAGGCCGCGGATGCGGCGCGCGGCATCCTCACCCAGGCCTGGTCGCCGATCGGCGGGATCACCTTCTACCCCGGCTGGGGCGACGGGAAGCGCAGCGTGATGGACGACCCCACGATCGGCGCAATCGCCTCCGCGCACGGCAAGAGCCCCGCACAGGTCATGCTGCGCTGGGGCATCCAGCAGGGCCGCTCCGTCATCCCCAAATCGATCAACCCGACCCGGATCGCCGAGAACTTCGACGTCTTCGACTTCGAGCTCACCACGGAGGAGCTCGCCCGCATCGACGCACTCGACACCGGCGTGCGCGGCGGCCCCGATCCCGACCAGCCCCGCGACGCCATGTTCGACGTCGTGATCGACGAAGCCTGAACCGAAGGAGAACGCTCATGGAATACCGCAGCCTCGGACGCACCGGCGTCAAGGTCAGCCCGCTGTGCCTCGGCGCGATGATGTTCGGCCCGTGGGGAAACGAGGACGAGGCGGACAGCATCCGCATCATCCACGCCGCCCTCGATGCCGGCATCAACTTCGTCGATACCGCCGACGTCTACTCGGCCGGTGTCTCCGAGGAGATCACCGGCAAGGCACTCAAGGGGCGGCGTGACGATGTCGTCCTCGCGACGAAGTTCTTCATGCCGATGGATGCCGACGACCCCAACCAGCGCGGCGGATCGCGCCGCTGGATCATCCGCGAGGTCGAGAACTCCCTGCGACGCCTCGACACCGACTACATCGACCTGTACCAGGTGCACCGGCCCGACCCGGCCGTCGACATCGAAGAGACCCTCGGGGCGCTCTCGGATCTCGTGCACCAGGGCAAGATCCGCTACCTCGGTTCGTCATCGTTCTCCGGCTCGCAGATCGTGGAGGCGCAGTGGGCCTCGCAGTCACGAGGTCTGGAACGGTTCGTCACGGAGCAGCCGCCCTACTCGATCCTCGTCCGCGGCGTCGAAGAGGATGTCCTGCCGACCGTGCAGCGGCACGGAATGGGCACCCTCACCTACAGCCCGCTCTCCGGTGGCTGGCTCTCGGGCAAGTGGCGAAAGGATGCCGCAGCCGCCCCGACCTCGAACGCACGCCCGAAGGCGCGGTTCGACATGAACAGCCCCGCGAACCGGCGCAAGCTCGACATCGTCGAAGACCTCGCCGTCCTCGCCGAGCAGAACGACCTGACGCTCATCGAGATGGCGATCGCGTTCGTGATCAACCACCCCGGGGTCACCGCCGCGATCGTCGGTCCCCGCACGATGGAGCAACTCGAGTCGTACCTTCCCGCCGCGTCGCTCACCCTGCGGACCGAAGTGCTCGACCGGATCGACGCGATCGTCGCCCCCGGCGTCACCGTCAACCCCGACGACAACAGCTACGGCATGCACGAGCTCACACCCGCGAACCGCCGCCGCTGATCACACTCATGCGGCCGACAGCCCGTCGCGAACCCTCACGGAATGCCCACGCCGCACCGCCCGGCTCTCACGCCGCGCAGGCGACGCACGTCGTCGCGAACGGTCGCGCCTCGAGTCTGCCCGCGGGGATGCCGGCGCCGCACACGACGCACACCCCGTACGTCCCCGCCGCGATCCGCGCGAGCGCGGCATCCACCTCACTCCGTTCGGACGCCGCCGCCCGCCGCAGCGCCTCGATGCGCTGCCACTCGCCCGACAGCGTCGACCCTTCCGGATCGTGCTCGTCGTCAGCGGTCTGGTCGGCGCGGTCCGCGCGCACGGCGGCGGCATCGGCATCGAGCCGACTGAGCAGCGCGTCGAGATCCGCGGCGCGTGCGCGGAGGGCGTCCGCCGGCGCACCCGGCACGGTCACCGCCTACCCCTGGTACCCGATCAGCCACGTGACCCCGAACCGGTCGCGCACCTGGCCGTCGTGATCGCCCCATGGCTTGAGCGCGAGCGCATCGAGAACCGCCCCGCCTTCGGCGAGCGCGGCGAACCAGCGCTCGAGCTCGGCCGGCTCCGCCATGCCCAGGAGTGAGAACAGGATGCCGCGGAGCGCGAGGGGCTCCTCCCCCGGCCCGGCATCCGACGCGAAGAGCTCGACCGCACCCTGGAGCATGCCGTGCGCGACGGCATCCGCCGGCCCGTCGCCCCGCCCGAAGTCGCCGTACGAGTGGATGACGAGGTCTCCGCCGAAGACGTCGCGGTAGAACTCGAGCGCCTCACGGGCGCCCCCGTCGAAGTGCAGGTACGGCGTGAGTCCGGTCATGGCCCGACTCTACGACCGAGTTCCGACACCCGCGACCCCAACCCGTGCCCCCTCGCGCCAACCTCGCGCCACCCTGTCAAGCCCCCTGACGGACGCCCGCACGCGGCGCAGACTCGTCGGACGATGCCCGCCCTCGCGGAGGCGGCCGAACAGGAGATGACCATGTCCGATCCGAACTCCACCCATCCCGACGACGCGACGGCCGAGGCAGCGGCGCGCGCCGCGGGAAACGCGGCCGACCCCGACCGGGCGGCGCAGCCCGGGGCCGACGACCTCACCGAGCCCAGCACCGAGAAGGAGCCCGGCGAAGAGCCGACCGCGCCCGACTCGGCATCCGAGCCGAGCCACGAGGCGACGGGCATCGGCGTCCTGGGCGTCGACGACGCCTGACATGTCGGCGCAGATCGTCGCTTCCGGCGTCTGGAGCGACGATTCGCGCCGACGAAACCGGCACGACCGACGATTCGCGCCGACGAAACCCGCAGCGGCGATGAACCGCGGGAGAACGGCAGACCCTCCCGGCTAGACTTGAGGCATCCCCCGCCGGCATCCCGAGTCTTGGAGTCCAGCCGCGTGAGCACCCCCGAATTCGCCGAGAAGGTCGCCGACACCGTCGAGCACGCCGTAGAGACTCCCGAGAAGGAGCAGCCGTACGCGGCGCTGGGTCTGAAGCCCGACGAGTATGCCGAGATCAAGACCATCCTCGGGCGCCGCCCCACCAGCGGCGAGCTCGCGATGTACTCCGTGATGTGGTCGGAGCACTGCTCGTACAAGTCGTCGAAGATCTACCTGCGCCGCTTCGGCCAGAAGGTCAGCGACGAGATGAAGACCCGCCTCATGGTGGGCATGGGCCAGAACGCGGGCGTCGTGGACGTCGGCGAGGGCTGGGCCGTCACCTTCAAGGTCGAGTCGCACAACCACCCGAGCTATATCGAGCCGTTCCAGGGCGCCGCGACCGGCGTGGGCGGCATCGTGCGCGACATCATCTCCATGGGCGCGCGCCCGGTCGCCGTCATGGATCAGCTGCGCTTCGGTGCGATCGACCACCCCGACACCGCCCGCGTCGTCCACGGCGTCGTGTCGGGCATCTCGTCGTACGCGAACTGCCTGGGCCTGCCGAACATCGGCGGCGAGACCGTCTTCGACGCGGTCTACCAGGGCAACCCCCTCGTCAACGCCCTCGCGGTCGGCGTCATGCGCCACGAGGACATCAAGCTCGCCAACGCGACCGGCGCCGGCAACCAGGTCGTGCTCTTCGGGGCGCGCACGGGCGGCGACGGCATCGGCGGGGCGTCGATCCTGGCATCCGACACCTTCGCCGACGGCGGCCCCACCAAGCGCCCCGCCGTGCAGGTGGGTGACCCCTTCGCCGAGAAGGTGCTCATCGAGTGCTGCCTCGAGCTCTACAAGGGCGAGCTCGTCGAGGCCATCCAGGATCTCGGTGCTGCAGGCATCTCGTGCGCGACGAGCGAGCTCGCCGCCAACGGCGGGTCGGGCATGCGCGTCGACCTCGAGAACGTGCTGCTGCGCGACCCCACGCTCACGCCCGAGGAGATCCTCATGAGCGAGTCGCAGGAGCGCATGATGGCGATCGTCGCGCCCGAGAAGCTGGATGCCTTCCTCGCGGTCACGTCGAAGTGGGATGTCGAGACGTCGGTCCTCGGCGAGGTCACCGGCGACGGACGCCTGCAGATCTTCTGGCACGGCGAGAAGATCGTCGACGTCGACCCGTCGACCGTCGCGGTCGACGGCCCCGTCTACGAGCGCCCGGTCGCTTACCCGACCTGGATCGACGCGCTGCAGCTCGATTCCGCCGCGGCCCTTCCTCGCACCGACGACCCCGCCGTGCTGCGTGCGCAGTTCGAAGCGCTCCTCGGCAGCGCGAACCTCGCCGACACCGCGTGGGTGACCAACCAGTACGACTACTACGTCATGGGCAACACGGCCCTGTCGTTCCCCGACGACGCGGGCATGATCCGCGTCGACGAGGAGTCGGGCCTGGGCTTCGCGATCGCGACCGACTGCAACGGCCGCTACTGCCAGCTCGACCCGTATGCGGGCGCGCAGCTCGCCCTCGCCGAGGCCTACCGCAACGTCGCCGTCACGGGCGCGGTGCCGACCGCCGTCACCGACTGCCTGAACTTCGGCTCGCCGGAGAACCCCGAGGTCATGTGGCAGTTCGGCCAGGCCGTCGACGGTCTCGCCGACGCGTGCCTCGAGCTCGGCGTGCCCGTCACGGGCGGCAACGTCAGCTTCTACAACCAGACCGGTGACGTGCCGATCTTCCCGACCCCGGTCGTCGGCGTCCTCGGCATCATCGACGACGTCGCCCGGCGCATCCCGAGCGGGTGGCAGGATGCCGGCGAGAACATCTACCTCCTCGGCGTCACCGCGACCGAGCTGTCCGGTTCGGCGTGGGCGGGGACGGTCCACGGCCACCTCGGGGGCCGCCCCCCGGCGGTCGACCTCGGGGCCGAGCGTCGCCTCGCGGAGCTCATCCAGGCGGCATCCCAGCAGGAGCTCGTGTCGAGCGCCCACGACCTGTCTTCGGGCGGCCTCGCGCAAGCCCTCGCCGAGGCCGTCATGCGCTTCGGCGTCGGTGCCCGCGTGTGGCTGCGCGAGATCATGGAGCGTGACGGCGTGGATGCCGCGACGGCCCTCTTCTCGGAGTCGACCGGCCGCGTCATCGTGTCGGTGCCGCGCGAGGAGGACGTGAAGTTCCGCGGTCTGTGCGAGGGCCGCGGCTACCCCGTGCTGCGCATCGGCGTGACCGATCCCGCCGCGGACGGCGACGAGCCCGCGCTCGAGGTGCAGGACGTCTTCACGCTCACCGTGCCGGAGCTGCGCGCGATCTCGCAGGCGACGCTCCCCGCCGCATTCGGCTCCGTCATCGCCGAACCCGCCGTCTGAACCCGCTCGACGACACCCCTAGGCTGAGGACCATGACCGATCAGGACGAGTACCAGGGCATGAACGAGGCGCGCACGCGGCGCACGCGGATCGTCGCGTGGGTCGTGATCGGCGCGCTGATCCTCGTCGGCGGCGGCGCGACGGTGCTCGCGCTCATCTTCGGCTGACGCGCGCGACCCCGCTTCGCCCGCGTCCCGGCGCCCGCACTCCATCGAGTGTCCAAGACACGCGGACGCGGCACCCCCGGCATCCGCGTGTCTTGGACGCTCGCGAAGGTGACGCGGGCCCGCGCCCGGCCGAGGTTCAGGCATGCTGGATAGCATGAAGGGGTGGAACCGTTCCTCGCGGTGTTCGCCGAGTTCTGGTGGATCGGACCGACGGTGATCGGTGCGGGCGCCCTCGGCTGGTTCGGGCTGCGCGGTCAGCGCGGCACGGCGAAAGCGCGTCGACTCGCGTACGACGCGTCGCGCGAGGCGCTGCGCACGGCCCAGCAGGAGGCCCAGGCATCCCGTCACGGCGTGCGCGTCGCGCGGGCGGAGCTCGCTCGCGCACAGGCGGCCCGCACCGCGGGATACACCGGCCCCGACGAGGTCGCCGCGGCGCGCCGCGCGCTCGACGCCGCACAGCGCGACACCCGGGCGGCGGCCGCGACCCTCCGCGCGCGGCGCGCGAACCTGTCCGCCGACCGGGCAGCGCTCGCCGCGCGCTCGTCCGACCCGGCGCACCTGCCGCTCGCCCGCGTCATGGCCGCCGACGACGCCGTCACGGCTCGGTGGATGGAATACGAGACGGATGCCGCGCGTCAGCTCGCGTTCCCGGCGATGAGCGATGCGCGGGTGCCGCAGACAGCCGCCTTCCTCGCCGCGCACCGCACGGCACGCGCCTTGCGGCCGGCGGCCCCCACCGCGCGCATCACCCCGGCGCAGTTCGGCGCGTACCGCGACGCCGTGGCGCGCCTGCACCACGCTTTCGAAGCGGCGGAGGCCGAGGCGTGGCGGCGGGCGCGCGCGGCCGGATCGGCGCCCGCCGGCCCCGGACCCGACTCGCCGCGCCCCGCCGACTGGGTGATCACGGCGCAGGAGATCGCGCAGAACCTCACCCAGACGGTGCTCGCCCGCGGTGCCGAAGCGCTCGCCCGCGCCACCGCCCCGCGACCACGTGACGGCGCCTCAGGGGGCCCCGACGGCGGGGGCCGCGGCGGTCCGCGCGACACACGCGGCGATGACCGCGACGACCACGCGTAGGCTGACCGCGTGGATGAGTTCTGGGCCTTCGCGCGCGACTACTGGTGGCT
This sequence comes from Microbacterium sp., assembly GCF_017305435.1. Lineage (GTDB taxonomy): Bacteria > Actinomycetota > Actinomycetes > Actinomycetales > Microbacteriaceae > Microbacterium. The sequence continues at coordinate 480,938 of NZ_JAFKIP010000003.1, forward strand.
CGCCTTCCCCGTCATAGCCGTCGCCGGCGGCTTCGCGCGGCGCTGGGAGTTCAGTGCCCGGTCGCGCCACAAGCGACGTCTGGAGATCCTGCAGGCGAAGGCCGCGCTGAAGGCCGCGACGCCGCCCAAGCAGGTCGCGCACGCGGCGGAGCCGAAGCCCATCACGAAGCCCTCCCCGACCCAGCCGCAGCTGGAGAAGCTGTTCGCGGAGCACGACGCCGTCACGGCGCGCTGGCTCGACTACGAGCTGGATGTCGCGAAGCTCATCGCCTACCCGACGATCAGCGACGGCCGTCAACCCCTGACCGCCGCCTTCCTCCGCGCGAAGAAGACCGCCGACCGGCTCCGCCCCACGTCACCCAAAGCGCACCCGACCGACGCCGAACTCGCCGCGTACGCGAGCGCGGTCACCGACTACGAGGTCGCCTTCGACGTCGCCGAGCGCGAAGCCCGCCGGCTCCGCGACTCCGACTTCACCGAGACCGAGCGCAAGCGCCTCGCGACCGCGCAGAAGCTCCTGTCGGTCGCGGTCGACGGGGCGGCCACGCCCGCTGAGCGCCAGGTCGCCTACAAGCGCGTGCGCGAAGAGCTCGACGGGCTCATCGTCGTCTCCGACGAGGCGATCGTGGTGCTGGAGAAGAAGGTCGCGCTCCCGTTGGATGCCGCGGCATCCGACGCCCCCGCCGACTGACCCGCCCAACCCGCCCCCGCCCGCCCCGCCCCGCCGCGCCCCCGCCCAATCCGCCCCCGCCGAGTGTCCAAGACACGCGGACACCGGGCGCCGACCGTCCGCGTGTTCTGGACACTCGGCGGAAGGGTTGACGACACACGGGTTCTGTGGTTACTTAGTTGAGTAACTAACCACTGAACCCGGATGGAGGCGCGCGTGATCGAAGAGGGCAAACCGCTTTTCCTGCAGATCGCGGAGAACGTCGAGGACGCGATCCTCGACGGTGCACTGCCGGAGGATTCGCGCGCCCCCTCGACCAACGAGCTCGCCGCCTTCCATCGCATCAACCCCGCCACGGCGGCGAAGGGAGTGAACATGCTCGTCGACAAGGGCGTGCTCGTGAAGAGGCGCGGGATCGGCATGTTCGTGGCTCCCGGCGCCCGCGCGGCGCTCCTCGCCGAACGACGGTCGGCCTTCGCCGACCGCTACATCCAGCCGCTGATCGCCGAGGCGCGCACTCTCGGCCTCGGCCCCGACGACCTTGCGCGCCTCGTGCTGGAGCGCGCGGCCACCGACCACCTTGAAGGGAACGCACGATGACCTCCGTGATCGAGGTGCAGCACCTCACCAAGCGCTACCGCGACGCCCTCGCACTCGACGACGTCAGCTTCTCCATCGAGGAGAACACGATCTACGGTCTGCTCGGGCGCAACGGCGCGGGCAAGACGACCATCATGTCGATCCTCACGGCGCAGAACTTCGCGACGAGCGGCGTCGTCCGTGTGTTCGGCGAGGCGCCGTACGAGAATGCGCGGGTCCTCAGCCGCATCTGCTTCGTGCGGGAGAGTCAGCGCTACCCCGAGGACGCCAACGCCACCCACGCGCTGCGGATGGCCGCGATGTTCTTCCCCCGGTGGGACCAGGCGTTCGCCGACCGACTGGTCGCGGAGTTCCGCCTCCCGATGAAGCGTCGCATCAAGAAGCTCTCGCGCGGCCAGCTGTCCGCAGTCGGCGTGATCATCGGCCTCGCCTCGCGCGCCGAGATCACCTTCTTCGACGAGCCGTATCTGGGGCTGGATGCCGTGGCGCGGCAGATCTTCTACGACAGGCTCCTCGAGGATTACGCGGAGCACCCGCGCACGGTCATCCTCTCCAGCCACCTGATCGACGAGGTCGCCAACCTGCTGGAACGCGTCATCGTCGTCGACGGCGGGCGCGTCGTGATGGACGAGGAGACCGACGCCGTCCGAGGCCGCGCCGCCGTCCTGACCGGCGACACGGACGCTGTCGAGGCGTTCGCCGCCGGCCGCGAGGTCCTCCATCGCGAGAGCCTCGGCCGCGTCGCCGCGATCACGGTCCTCGGCCCGATCACCACAGACGAACGGGCTGCCCTCGCGCGAGACGGCGTGGAGATCTCGCCGGTCTCGCTGCAGCAGCTGATCGTCCGCACGACCCAGAACGCGTCCGCGGACGCCCACGAGGAAGGAGCGCTCCGATGAACAGGACGCTGAGCGTCACACGGCTGCAGTTCGTCAACAGGTACACGTTCGTGTGGCTGCCGCTGATCATCCTCGGCGCGTCGTTCGCCATGTCGATCATCATCTTCGCGCTCATCCCCTACGACGGCGCGAAGTACGGCGGCGGCAGCCAGGCGCCGATCTGGTACTTCTTCGCGGTCGGCATCATGTCGCTGAGCTACACCTTTCCCTTCTCGCAGGCGCTGAGCATCACGCGACGCGAGTTCTTCTTCGGCACGATGCTCGCCGCCGTCGGCACCGCCCTCATCCTCGGCGCGGTGTTCGTCGTCGGCGGTGCGATCGAGCAGGCGACGGGCGGGTGGGGCCTCAACGGCTACTTCTTCTACCTGGACTGGGTGTGGCGCGCCGGGCCCCTCGCAGCCGGCGCGTTCTACGCGGCCTGCGCGCTCCTGCTGTTCGTCATCGGCTTCCTCGGCTCGACGATCTACAAGCGGACCGGTGCCCTCGGGCTCACCGTGGTCCTCGTCGGGTTCGGGCTGCTCCTCGTCGCCGCGCTCTGGCTGATCGGCCGCATGGATGCCTGGATCCCGGTCGGCGAATGGATGGCCGGGCTCACGGTGCCCTCGCTCATCGTCGGCATGCTCGCCGGTGCCGTCGCCGTCGGCGCCATCGCCTTCGCGACGCTGCGCCGCGCGACGCCCTGACGCCCGTCCGCCCGCCGCCCGCCCGCCCGCGAGTGTCCAAGACATGCGGACTCGAAGAGCCGACCGTCCGCGCGTCTTGGACACTCGGCCGAGGGCGAGAGGCTACGCGCCTTCGGCCGCCGCGGTGTGGTGGCGGATCACCTCGGCGACGACGAAGTTGAACCACTTCTCGGCGAACTCGGGGTCGAGGTCGGCATCGGATGCCAGCCGCCGCAGCCGCGCGATCTGCTGCTCCTCCCGCGCCGGGTCGGAGGGCGGCATCCCGTACTCGGCCTTCAGCACACCGACCTGCTGCGTCGCCTTGAAGCGCTCCGCGAGCATGTGGATGAGGGCCGCGTCGATGTTGTCGATCGAGCCGCGCAAGCGGCGCAATGTCGCGGTCGGATCGGCGGCGTCGTTCATGGGATCGACCCTATCGCCCCTAAAGTGTGACGCATGAAGTCACGACGCTCCGAGCGCCCCGCCACCGCGGCATCCACGACGACGCCCGGCGCACCGGCGCACCTCCCCACGCCGGAGGATCGCGGAACGCGCGTGCTGACGAACCTCAACCGCCCGTTCGTCGTCGGCTTCTTCCTCACGTTCGGCGGGCTCGCCGCCTTCGCGCTGGGCGCCGCGATCTCGAGCCTCGTCACGATCTGGATCTACATCGCGTTCGCCCTCTTCGCCGCGCTCGGCCTCGATCCGCTCGTCCGCCGCCTCGAGAAGCACGGCACGAAGCGCGCGTGGGCGATCGTGATCGTCTACTTCGTCTTCGCGGTCGTGCTCGTCGGCATCCTGTGGCTCATCATCCCGACGGTGGTGTCGCAGATCGCGCAGTTCGTGACCGATCTGCCGTCGATGGTCGGGGCCTTCCGGAAGACCGATCTCTACGCATGGCTGCAGACGCAGTTCGGTCCACAGGTGCCGCAGCTGCTCGCCGAGGTGCAGAAGTTCCTCACCGACCCCGGCAACATCGCCACGATCGGCGGCGGCGTGCTGCAGATCGGCATCTCGATCGGGACGTCGATCTCGGGCTTCATCATCATCATCGTGCTGAGCCTGTACTTCCTCGCGACGCTGCCGGAGATGAAGCGGGCGTTCTACCGCATGGTCCCCGCCCGCACCCGCCCGCTCACGAGCGAGCTGACGGAGGAGATCACGGAGTCGGTCGGCGGCTACCTCGGCGGGATGGTCGTGCTCGCCTTCTTCAACGCCGTCGTCACGTTCATCCTCTACAGCGTGCTCGGGTTGCCGTTCCCCGCCCTGCTGGCGGTCGTGGCGTTCTGCCTGACGATCATCCCGCTCGTCGGTACCGTGCTGTTCTGGGGCGTCGCGAGCGTTGTGGCCCTCTTCGCGAGCCCGCTGTCGGCGCTCATCTTCGCGGCCTCCTACCTCGTCTACATGCAGATCGAGGCGTACGTTCTCACCCCGCGCGTCATGAACAAGGCGATCGCGGTGCCGGGCTCGCTCGTCGTGATCGGCGCGCTCGTCGGCGGCACGCTCATGGGCCTGCTCGGCGCGCTCGTCGCGATCCCGGTGACCGCGTCGATCCTGCTCATCATCAAGAAGGTCTTCATCCCGAAGCAGGATGCCGCGGTCTGAGGCCTCCGCTGGTCTCTGCGCTCAGGGGCCGCTTCAGGCGCGGGCGGCGAGGAGCATCGTCGGCGATGGTACCTCCGCGCGACGGCGCACGCGGCCGACCGCACCCGTGCGCTCGTCGAGCGCGAGTGCCGCGACGTCGTTCGACCGCTGCCCCACGACGAGAACGGTGTCGCGCTCTATGACGTGATGGCGCGGCCAGACGACGCCCGCCTCCGCGAGTGCGACGGGGGCGAGTGTGCGACCTCCGTCGCGCACTCGCAACGTCGCGAGGGCGTTGCTGCCGCGTATGCCCGCGACGGCATACTGCGCATCGCGGGTCAGGGCGATCTCGGCGGCGGCATCCGACCCGGGCGTCACGCCGGCCGCGAGCGGAGCGCCGCCGACGATCCGCCACCGCGAGGCGGGCGGCGCAGCCGGGTCGGCGGCGAGCACGAACACTTCGAGCGAGAGCTCGGTCACGACATAGAGGTGCCCGCTCGGATGCCACACCGCGTGACGGGGTCCGCTGCCGCGCGGCAGGGTGACCTCCTGGGTCAGGCGAAGCCCGGCCGCGCCAGCGGTCCAGAAGCGGACGAGGTCGTATCCGAGGTCCGTCGTGACGAGGACACCGCCGGGCAGGAAGCGCGCCTGATGGGCGCGCGACACCCGCTCCGGTGCTGTCGGCGCGGCATCGGAGCCGTCCGCGCCGTCCTCCTCTATGGCGGCCTGCGCCTCCGCGCCGAAGAGCGGCAGGTCGCCGAGGGCCGTGAAGCCCGTCATCCCGGCGAGCGCAGACAGCTCGGCCAGCTGGGCCGGCGTGCCGGCCTCGGCGGCGGGATCTTCGGCCGCAGCCGCGACGCGTGCCGCCCCGATCCGCCCGTCCGTCCCCAGGGGATACTGCACGACCCGCCCGTCACCCCAGCACGCGGCGATGAGCGACGACCCGTCGGGTGCGACGGCGACGTGGCAGACCGCGTCACCGGCATCCACCGCGGCGCCGTGCGGCGCGAACGTCTCCTCGCCCGTGCGCACGAATGCGCGCACGGTGCCGGTGAATTCCTGCGCGGCGTACAGCACGTCGAGTGTCGGGTGCGCGGCGATCCACGACGGCGAGGGGGCGGATGCCGCGACCCCCGCGAAGGCGAGGTCGCCGCTCGCGAGCGGGCTGTCGACCGCCCCCGCGTGCAGCACGCCGATGCCGTCTGCCGCACCGGCGACACCCGCGGCACCGGCGGCACCGGCGGCATCCGCCGTGTAGCCGCCGACCCAGAACCTCACGAGCGCTCCGAACTCAGTCGATGAGGTCGTGGCGGACGATCACCGCGTCGCGCGCGGGGCCCACGCCGATGACGGAGATGCGTGTGCCGCTCATCGCCTCGAGTGCGAGGACGTAGTCCTGCGCCTCGCGCGGCAGCTCCTCGAACGTGCGCGCCTCGGAGATATCCTCCCGCCACCCCGGGAAGTACTCCAGGATGGGGGTCGCGTGGTGGAAGTCGCTCTGGTTGACCGGCACCTCGTCGAAGCGCTCCCCGTCGACGTCGTAGGCGACGCACACGGGGATCTGCTCGAGCCCCGTGAGGATGTCGAGCTTCGTCAGGACGAGGTCGGTGATGCCGTTGACGCGCGTCGCGTAGCGCGTGATGGGCGCGTCGTACCAGCCCACGCGACGCGGGCGCCCCGTCGTCGTGCCGAACTCGAAGCCGCGCTTGCGCAGCCACTCGCCCTGCTCATCGAAGAGCTCCGTCGGGAACGGGCCCGACCCCACGCGCGTCGTGTACGCCTTCACGATGCCGACGATGCGGTCGAGGCGGTTCGGACCCACACCCGACCCGGTCGACGCGCCGCCCGCCGTCGCCGACGAGGAGGTCACGAAGGGGTAGGTGCCGTGGTCGACGTCGAGCATCGTGGCCTGGCCGCCCTCGAACACGACGACGTCACCGGCATCCAGCGCCTCACCCAGGAGCAGCCCCGTGTCGGCGACCATCGGGCGCAGCCGCTCGACGTACGAGAGCAGGTCGTCGACGACCTCGTCGACGGTGATCGCACGCCGATTGAAGACCTTCACGAGCAGGTGGTTCTTCTGGTCGAGGGCGCCCTCGACCTTCTGCCGCAGGATGTTCTCGTCGAACAGGTCCTGGATGCGGATGCCGACCCGGTTGATCTTGTCGGCATAGCTCGGGCCGATGCCGCGCCCGGTCGTGCCGATCATGCGCTTGCCGAGGAAGCGCTCGGTGACCTTGTCGAGCGTGCGGTGGTATTGCGTGATCACGTGGGCGTTCGCGCTGATCTTGAGGCGCGACGTGTCGAGCCCGCGGGCGCGCAGGGCTTCGAGCTCGCCGAAGAGCACCTCGAGATCGACGACGACGCCGTTGCCGATGACGGCGTTGACGCCGCGGCTCAGGATGCCGCTCGGCAGCAGGTGCAGCGCGTACTTCTCGTCACCGATCACGACCGTGTGGCCGGCGTTGTTGCCGCCGTTGAACTTGACGACCCAGTCGGTGCGATCACCGAGGAGGTCGGTGGCTTTGCCCTTGCCCTCGTCTCCCCACTGGACTCCGACGATCACGATGCCTGGCATGGGCTCACTCCCCCGTTTATCGGACGGTTACGCCTCAGTCTATCGGGGGCCGCGACACCCTCCGCCTGATGCCGCGCAGACGCGAACCGCCTCAGGACAGGCGGGTCGCGGGCGAGACCTCGTAGGTCCGAGCGGGATCGACCTCGGCGACCCCCGCGAGCGCGTCGTCGATCGCCTGCATGACCGCCGGCTCCAGCACCACGCCGGACGCCTTGACGGTGTCGGCGAGCTGCTCGGGGCGCGAGGCGCCGACGAGCGCCGCCGCGACGTTCGGGTTCTGCAGGACCCACGCGATCGCCAACTGCGGCATCGTCAGCCCCACGTCGGCCGCGATCGGCTTCAGGTTCTGCACCGCCGTGAGCACCTCGTCGCGCAGGAACCCCTTGATGAAGTCGGCGCCGCTCTTCTCATCGGTCGCTCGCGATCCCTGCGGAACCGGCTGACCGGGCAGGTACTTGCCCGACAGGACGCCCTGCGCCATCGGCGACCAGACGATCTGCGAGATCCCCAATTCCTCGGACGCCGGCACGACCTTGCCTTCGATGACGCGGTGCAGCATCGAGTACTGGGGCTGGTTCGACACGAGCTGGAACTTCAGCTCCTTCGCGAGCGCCGCCCCCTCCCGCAGCTGCTCCGCGGTCCACTCGCTGACGCCGATGTACAGGGCCTTGCCCTGGCGCACGATGTCCGCGAACGCCTGCATGGTCTCTTCGAGCGGGGTCTCGTAGTCGAACCGGTGGGCCTGGAATAGGTCGACGTAGTCGACGTTCAGCCGCTTCAGGGACCCGTGGATGCCGTCGAAGATGTGCTTGCGCGACAGCCCGGTGTCGTTCGGGCCCATGGGTCCGATCGGGAAGTACACCTTCGTGAAGATCTCGAGCGACGCGCGGCGCTGACCCTTCAGCGCCTCGGCGAGCACCTCTTCGGCGGCCGTGTTGGCGTAGGTGTCGGCCGTGTCGAACGTCGTGATCCCGGCATCCAGCGCCGCGTGCACCGTCGCGATCGCGGCCTCGTTGCCGACCTGTGACGCGTGGGTGACCCAGTTGCCGTAGGTGATCTCAGAGACCTTCAGTCCGCTGTTGCCGAGGTATCGGTAGTTGACCATGTGCGTGTTTCCTTACTGCGGTGATGCGGGGCTGGGGGTCTGCGGGGCTGGGGGGGTCTGCGGGGCTCAGGGGACGCGGTAGCCGGCCGCGGCCACCAGTTCGTACCATTCCGAGCGCGTCAGCGGGATGTTGGAACCGAGCGCCGCATCGGCGACGCGCTCGGACTTCGTCGTGCCGAGGACCACCTGGATGCCGGCGGGATGCCGAGTGATCCAGGCGACCGCGATGGCGATGGGCGGCACGTCGTACTTCGCCGCGAGTCGGTCGATCACCGCGTTGAGCTCGGGGTACTCCGGCGAGCCGAGGAACACGCCCGTGAAGAACCCGGCCTGGAAGGGCGACCACGCCTGCAGGGTGATGTCGTGCAGGCGGCAGTAGTCGACGAGACCGCCGCCGTCGAGCGTGTGCGACTGTTCGACGCCCTGCATGTTCGCCGCGAGACCCTGCGCGATGATCGGGGCGTGCGTGATCGACAGCTGCACCTGGTTGGCGACGATGGGCTGGCGCACCGACCGGCGGAGCAGCTCGATCTGCCCGGGGGTGTGGTTGGAGACGCCGAAGTGACGCACCTTGCCCGACTCTTCGAGGTGGTCGAAGGCGCGGGCGACCTCATCGGGCTCGACGAGCGCGTCGGGGCGGTGCAGCAGGAGGACATCGAGGTAGTCGGTGCGCAGCGTCTCGAGCGCCGCCTCGACGGTGCCGACGATGTGGTCGTAGGAGAAGTCGAACCAGGCGACGCCGTTCTCCCGGCGGATGCCGGCCTTGCTCTGGATCGTGTACTCCTCGCGCTGCGACGGCGTGAGGGCGAGGGCTTCCGCGAAACGACGCTCGCTGCCGTGCAGCTCGTTGCCGTAGATGTCGGCGTGGTCCATGAAGTCGATGCCGGCGTCGCGCGCGGTCCGGACGAGCGCACGGATCGCGTCGTCATCGAGGTCGGCGATCCGCATGAGGCCGAGGGCCACGTTCGGCACGGTCAGGTCGGTGGTTCCCAGAGGCACGCGTTTCACGTGCATCACGATACGGATCCGCGGACGATCGGTCCAACAGGTGAATGCTGTAACTTCGATCACTGGAGGTCATGAATGGAACTGCGTCAGCTGGAGTACTTCCTGTCGGTGGCGGAAGAGGGCCATTTCACCCGCGCGGCCGCGCTGTGCGGGGTGTCGCAGTCCGGCCTGTCGTCTGCGATCCGTTCCCTCGAGGACGAGCTCGGCGTCGAACTGCTGGCCCGGACGACGCGCAGCGTGCAGCTGACCGAGTCCGGGCGCGCGCTGCTGCCGTTCGCTCGCCAGGCGCTGACGCAGATCTCCGCGGGCCGCGACGCCGTTCTGGGCGCGGCGGAGCTGCTGACCGGCTCGCTCCACGTCGGTGCCGAGCAGTGTCTCGGCGTCGTGGACCCGTGTGCGCTGCTCGAACGGTTCCATGCGCGGTTCCCCGCCGTCGACATCCACTACACGCAGGCCGGATCGCAGGAGCTCGCCGCGGGCGTGCGGTCGGGGCAGCTCGACATCGCGTTCGTCGCCGCGACCGACCCCGCTCCGGGGTGCCGGCGCATCGCGCTCGGCAGCAGACCGCTCGTCGTGGTCGTCCACCCCGCCGATGCCCTCGCCGGTGAGAGCGAGGTGTCGTGGGAGCATCTCGCCGGCCGTGAGTTCGTGGACTTCCGCCCGATCTGGGGCGCCCGGCGGCTCGCCGACGCCGCCTTCGCCGCACGCGGGCTGGAACGCCGCGTGCGCATCAGCGTCGACGATGTGCACACCGTGCTGGAGTTCGTCGACCATGGCCTGGGCATCGCGATCGTGCCGCAGCATGTGTCGCAGAAGCCCGAGGCGGCTCGTCTGCGCGTGCTCGACCTCCCCGAGCGCGATCGTCCGGAGTGGACCGTGAGCGCGCTTCTCGGTGCGCACGCGGGCGCCGCGGCATCCCGGTTCGTCCGGCTCATCGAGCAGCCGCTCGCCGAGCCCCTCGCCGTCGCGCGCGTGTGAGCGACGCTCAGCGCTCGGTGAGCATGCCGATGTTGATCCCCGCGGCCGCGAGCGCCTCGGTGGCGGCCGCGCGCTTGAGCTCGAGCGAATCGCCGATGTCCGCGGCGAGCCGCGGCCGCGCACGCACGAGATCGTCGAGGGTGGCCAGCGGGACGACCAGCAGCGTCACCACGTCGACGGCGACGGCCGCCGCCTGCGTGCGTTCGCGAGTGAGCGCGGTCTGACCGACGATCTCGCCGGGGCCGGCGTCGCTCGCATCGACGACGATGTCGCCGACGGTCACGCGGAACACCGCCCTCCCCGACACCACGAAGCCGAGTTCGTCGGGCACGATACCGGCGGGGACGATCACTTCGCCGAGGCCGTACCGCTCGAGGCGCGAGGTCTCGCGTAGGCGGTCCGCGTCCTCCGGGCGCAGGTGCAGCGCGGGGGCGAGCGCCGCGATCGCCTCGTCGAGACGCTCCGGCTCGGCGATCGGATCGGTCGCATCGCCGTCGAGGGCGAACCGACGCCGCCGTGCCGCGTACCAGAGCCAGGAGAGGTAGACGCTCAACGCGTCGCCGGCGAGGCCTGGCCCCGTGATCGGGATGAAGACGGTGTACCCGCCGGCGCCGCCGTAGCTGGCGGTCGCTTCGAGACCCGGTACCCGCATCGGCAGGTTCCGGGCGGTCTCGACGAGCAGCGCGATGACTTCCTGCGGCGGATCGTCGGTCGCGAATTTCGCACCTGCGCTGACCCAGTACGCCCCCGCGGGCTGGGACTTGTTCGTGAACGACGCGCCGGACAGCGTCGAGTTCGGCACGATCTGGATGCCGGCACCCGTGTCGATGTGCACGGCGCGCCAGTTCACCTCGATGACGCGGCCCTCGCAGCTGCCCACGGCGAGCCAGTCGCCGATCTTGAAGGGCTGCTCGAAGAGCAGGAGGAGCCCCGAGATCACCCCGCCGACGGCGTTCTGCAGCGCGAGACCCACGACGATGCCGGTGACGCCGAGCGCCGCGATGAGGCCGCCGACATCCGCGTTCCACACCCACGAGAACAGCAGCGCGAGACCCACGACGACGAGGAGGAGGCGCACGATCTCGACGAAGATCGTCGGGATGCGCTCCTGCCACGAGCCCGCTCGGGCGTTGCCGAACAGCGCGACGTTGAACGCCGAAAGGATGAGGAGGATCACGAGGAACCCGAGCACCGTGGCGACGACCCGCGTCCACACCTGGTCGGCCTCGGACCGCAGCGCGAAGGCCAAGAGACCGAACAGCCCTCCCACCGGGACGATCCAGTTGCGCACGAGGCGTACCGGCGCCGCGGCCGGCGACCCCCGCCGCTGCAGCACGGCGAGCACTTCGGTGAGCACGACGAGCAGCACCGGCACCCCGACGGCGAGGGCGACGGCACCCCAGATCAGGCCCCCGTCGAGCGTCACTGCTCGACCCTCCACACCTGCTGCTGCGTGCCGCGCACCTCGACGGACCCCGCGGCGGCGAAGCCGACCGTGTCCTGCAGCCGATCGCGGACGGTCTGGCTCACGTAGATCCCGGGCGCCGGGCTCACATTCCGCGCGCGGTATGCGATGCTGACGGCATCCCCCCACAGGTCGTAGGCGAGGTTCGTCCGCGCCACGAGACCGCTCGTCACCGTTCCGGTGTCGACGCCGGCACGCAATCCGATGGACGAGCCGTTCTGCGCGTTGAACCGATCGATCACATCGCGCATCTGCAGGGCGAAGTCGACGGCGCGACGGACGTTGTCGACGCGGGGGACGACGAGGCCGGAGGATGCCAGGTATCCGCCCCGCAGCGTCCGCACCTTCTCGATGCCGACCTTCTGCGCCGCCTCGTCGAATCCGCGCATGAGCACGTTGAGCTGCGCGACCTCCTCGCCGTTGTCGAGGCCGCGCGCGTAGTCGTCGAACCCGACGAGCTCGGCGTACACGACGGACACGTTCTCGTGCTGCTCGGCGATCGCCTGCTCACCCGCCTTGTACCGCTCGGCGAGAGACTCGGGCATGAGCGCGTGCAGCAGTCGCCGATTCTCGGTCTGCTGCTCGTCGATGAGCTCCTGCTTGAGCCGCAGGCTGGAGGCCATGTCGTTGAACGCCGCGCCGAGGTCACCGAACTCGTCACGCGACCCGGTCGCGACCTGCGCGGTGAGATCGCCTCCCGCGATTCTGCGGACGGCGTCGCCGAGGCGACGGATCGGCCGCGTGAACACCTGCGCGAGGAGGAGTGAGAGCACACTGACGGCGAGGAGGAGGGCAAGGGTCGAGAGCACCAGGTTGCGGGTGAAGTCGACGACCGGGGCGAAGGCTTCGGACGTGTCCATGCGCGCGACGGCGACCCAGTGCACGCCGTCGATGTCGACGGGTGCGTACGCCGTGAGGTTCTCCCCACCCAGGTAGCTGGTCGAGATCGCCGTCCCGGTCTCGCCACGGAGGGCCGCATTGACGGATGTGGTGTTGACGGGCTGGATGAGTACGGTGCCGCCTACCGCGACCGCGCGGTCGGCGATCTCCGGCGACGTCCCGTTCGCGATGACGTCGGCGCGGTACTTCTCCGGATCCTCCAGCAGTTCGCGCGACGCGCTGCGCATGAGGTGGTCCTCCCCTGCGAGGTAGACCTCTCCCGTCTGCCCGAGGCCCTGGTCGGCCCACTTCTCATCACCGGTCATGGTGGCGTTGATGGTGTCCAGCGAGATCTGCGCGGCCAGCACACCGGTGATACCGGTGTCGTTGCCGATCGGCGAGAGCACCCAGACCGTGGGCACGTTGAGCGACGGGATCCAGCGCTCGAAGTCGGTGACCCGTACCGTCTGCACGCTGTTCGTCGCGAGGACATCCTTGTACGCCTGCGCCAGCAGCGACTCACGGAAGGGTCCGTCATCGAGGTTCGTGCCGAGATCGATCCCCTTGTATGCCGAGTAGACGACGTCGCCGGAGAGATTGAGGAAGAGCACGTCCTCGTAGCCCACCTCGTCGACGAGTCGGGAGAGGTAGTCGCCGTACTGCTGCGCCGCGGTCGAGAACGGGGTTCCCCCGTCGGCGGCGTCATCGACCTTCAGCGCAGCGTCGAAGTCGGTGAACTGCGCGGTGTAGTGGTACTGCAGCCACTTTCCGGCGGGCGATGTCGGAATGAACGCCGTCGGGCTGTAGGTCTCCCCCGTCCGCTCCTCCAGCTGCGGGATGAAGGTGTCCGTGTAGTAGCTCTCGAGCGCGCTCTCCTGCTCGGGTGTGAGCGTGCGGCTCTGCAGGTCGTCGAATCCGGCGTTGAGCGCGCGCGACGCAGTCTGCGCGCTCAGGTTGCGCGAGTTCAGCGTGACGCCCTTGGCCTGCGTCGCCATCGTCGTCTCGATCGCCGCGACGCGCAGCTCGCGCACCGTCGTGAGCTGCTCGAAAGCCGCGTCGCGCAGGGACTCCCGCCCGCTGATGTAACCGATGACTCCGACCACGACGGCAGAGACGAGGCTCACGCCGAGCAGCATGATGAGGAGCTTCGACTGGATGCCGAGGCCGCCGCGCCGGCGTCGCGGCCGGTCTGCGGGGGCTTCGGTCGCGCTGTCGCGGTGGTCGGGTGCGCTCATCGGGCCCTCTCGTCCGTATCGTGTGCGGCGTCTTCCCCAGGTGCGCTCACTCTAGCGACGCCGCGACGCTCCCGGAAAGGGTGCCGACGGCGCGCTATGGTGCACTCGTGAATCCGCGCCTCTGGTCCCTACTCCGTCTCGCCGTCGCCGCCCTCATCGTCGCGGCGATCGTCGCCCAGTTGATCCGCTCGACGACGAACTCGATCGAGAAGGGATGGCCCGTGGCCCCCACGATCATCGACTTCTTCAGCTTCTTCACCATCCTGTCCAACGCGCTCGCGGTCGTCGTGCTGCTCATCGGCGGCATCCTGATGCTGCGGGGCACGGGAGGGGAGGGCGCGGCAGGGAAGAGCGCGGTCGAGTCGCGCGGCTTCGCGACCGTGCTCGTCTGCGTCTCGACGTACATGATCATCACCGGCATCGTCTACAACCTGCTGCTGCGCAACATCCCGCTGCCGCAAGGCGCAACCGTGCCGTGGTCGAACGAGATCCTGCACGTCTGGGCGCCGATCTTCCTCCTGCTCGACGTGCTGCTCGCGCCGCGTCGCCGCGCGCTGGGGTGGTCAGCCCTCGGGGCGGTCGTCGTCTTCCCCCTCGTGTGGCTCGCGTACACGCTCATCCGCGGACCGCTCCTGCACGACTTCCGCACCGGCAACGCCTGGTGGTACCCGTACCCGTTCCTCAATCCGAACGTGCAGCCGTGGGGATACGGCGGCGTCGCGCTCTACTCGATCGGCATCGCCATCGCCATCGTCGCGGTCGGCGCCTTCACGGTGTGGGTCGGCCGGCGCCGCGGCATCCCCGTCGACGAGGCGTCGACCACCGCCGCCGCGGTGTGAGACGGCGAGGTGCCGCCCTCCTCACTGACAGGTGGTCAGTGAGGAGGGCGGCACCATTGGACCGCGCGCCCGGTCGGATTACACCGTGTGGCGTCGACGTCTGATCAGGAGGATCGCCGCACCCCCGAGGATGAGGGTCGCGCCGCCGAAGATGCCCGCCGTCCACAGCTGCCCACCGGTGACCGGGAGCTTCGGCGTCAGGCCGAGCGTGTTCGCGAGGGAGACCGCGGCGCTCGTCCCCGGCTCGCCGCTCACGACGATCGTCGCAACGGCGCTGCCCTGGTCGGTCACCAGCGTGACGTCGTCGCTCGTCGAGCTCCACGTGGTGCTGCTCCACACGACGCGCTCGGCGAGGGTCGTGCTCTTCTCCTCGACGCGCACCGCCGTTCCGAGCGGGAGGTCGCCGACGGTCACGGGAGTGCCCGCCGTGATCGTGACCTCGCGCGTCTGCTGCTCGCCGAGCAGATCCGTCCAGGTGAGGGTCACGGGGAAGGCGGTCGACGCCGATGCCCCGGCCCCCTCGCCGGTGAGGCTCTTCGTCAGCACGATGCTCCCGAGCGACGGGATCGCGGTGTTCTCGAGGCCCACCTCGGCGACGGTCGCCGCGCCGATCGTGACGACGGCGGAGCCATCCTCACTCGCGACGACCTTCTCGCCGCTCCAGGTCGGCACCGCCCACGTGAATCGCTCGTTGTCGTCGAGGCCCGCCTCCGTCAGCGTCACCTCCGTGCCGTGCGGGATCATCGTCGGGAACTCGGTGACGGTGCCGTCGGTCGGCACATCGAACGATTCGCTGTGTCGCTCATCGCCCTCCCACCACGTGGCGAGCACGGAGACCGTCGGCGGAACGTCGGCGTCGTTCAGCGACACGCCCGTCACGGTCTTGGCGACCGAGAACGTCCCCGGCGCCCAGTTCGCCTCGTTCGTGACGGTGACGAGCGTCGTGGCGCTCTGCTGATCGGAGACGACGACGGTCGCGGTGCGCTCACCCGTCGAGGTCACTCCGTCTCCGGAGATGACGACCGAACCCCAGACGACCGTCGGGAACGCCGGAGACGTTCCTTCGGTGAGGGTGACGACGGTGCCAGCCGGCAGCTGCACGCCGAGCGGCGTCGGCTCGACCGCGTTGATCAGGAGGTTGCGCGACTGCAGCTGTTCGTCGGCATCCCGCCAGGTCGCGGTCACCGGGAACTCGGTCGACGGATCGACCTCGTCCTTCGCGGCGCCGGCGATGCCCTTGATCAGGCTGATCCCGGCCGTGGAGGTGGCCGCATGGTTCTCGAGCGTGACGGATGCCTCTGCGTTCCGCCCGATCGTCACGACAGCCGACGTCCCCTGGACCTCGACTCCCGTTCCGGACCACACCGGGGCGCCCCACGCGATGCTCGACCCATCCGAGAGCGGCGTCTCCGTCAGCGTCACCTTGGTGCCGATGAGCAGGTTCTGCCCGAACGGCACGGACGTGCCGTTCGTCGGGAGAGTGAGCGTCGACGTCTGCGCGGTGCCGCCCTCCTCGGTCCAGGATGCGGTGACGCTCACCGTCGCCGGGACGGCGGGGTTCTGCGCCTGGGCGCCCGTGACGGCCTTGGTCAGCGTGAAGGTGCCGCGCGTGCGCTCGACGCTGTTGGTCAGCGAGACCGTCGCAGGAGTCGTCGCGTTCTGCGCCGTGACGGTCACCGTCGCGGGGTCGAAGACGGGCGTTCCCCACGTCAGCTGGTCATCGTCCGTCGGACGCACTTCGCTGAACGTGACGACGGCCCCGATCGGGAGCTTGTCGAGGGTCACCGGCGTCCCCGCCGTCACGGTGAACGTGCGGTCCGGCTGCGCCGGGACGTTCGCTCCGAGTGAGGACGTGTTGATCTTCGCCGTGACGGAGTACGTCTTGGCCGCGTCGACGAGACCCGCGGCACCGCCGGTGACGCTCTTGGTGAGCGTCACCGAACCGAGCTGCGCGGTGTTGGTGAGCGAGACGTCGACGTTCGTGCGGGGCGATATCGTCGCGGTCGCCGTCGTTCCGTCTTCGCTCGGGACGACGCCGGGCGACGCGGTGAACACGGGGGTGCCGAACGTGACGCCGGGCACCGACGGGAACGTGGGCTCGCTGAGCACGAGCGTCCAGCCCGTACCGCGAGCGTTGAGCGACTTCACCGGAGTGCCGTCGAGCGGCACCGACAGGTCGTACTCGTTCTGCGTCGTGCCGGTGGGGTCGACCTCCTTGACGTGCACCGTGAACGCCGTCCCGGCGGGCACGAATGCGGCGCCGGCGGTGTCGGCGAGGGTCTTGCTCACCGCGACACCACCCTTGGCGACGCCCGTGCCGGTACCGCTGCCCTTGTTGTTCTGGGTGACGGTCTTGGTCTGCTCGATGCCGCCGCCGGTCACGGTGTTGCTGTAGGTCGTGCCCGCGGCATCCATCCCGCCGCTCGTCGTGCACGTCGTGTACGTGACGACGTACTGGTATTCGCGGCTGAAGCCATCGCTCGTGCCGGTCGGGATCGGCAGGTTCTTCGCGGGGATCGTGAAGGTCAGAGTGCCGCCGTTCTCGGCGACCTGGGTGTCCGAGGTGAGATCCACCGTCGCCAGACCGCCGCCGCTGATCTGGTCACGCGCCTGGACGGTGAGGTTCATGCGCGCGGCGAGACCACCGCTGGGATCGCCCGCCTCGCACACGGTCTGCGAGGACGAGAGGACGTCGGTCAAGGTGAGCTCGTTCTGGATGTCCTCGATCTTCTGACCGGGGATCGTGATGGACCAGTTGAGAGTCGTCTGCGGCATGTGCTCGACGCCGTCGAGCGTGACGATCGACGAGTTGATGTTGCCGTTCTTGCCCTCGTTACGGCCGGGGACCGTCGCGGTGCCGGAGGTGGGCGTGCCGTTGACGGACGCCGAGTTCTCGTAGGCCGTGCCGCCGTTCGGAAGGTCCGCCTGGGTCACGCACGTCGTGTAGCTGATGATGTAGCGCCAGTCCGACGGCTTGAACACGAGCGTCGGGTCGTCGATCGTATAGGTCACATCGAAACCCGAGGTCGACTGACTGTTGACCGTCTTCGAGAGCTTGCCGGTGATGTCCTGGCGGAGGCCGGGGGCGTTGCCGGGGTTCGGGCCATACTGCTCGACGACGGTGATGCCGGAGATGGTCGATCCGTCCGTGCAGACCTGGTGTCCGCCGCCGAGCGTCTCGACGAGGTTGATCGTGTCGGTTCCGACGAGGGCGGACCCCGGGACGACGATCTGCCACGCGATCTTTCCGTCGCGGTTCGCGCCGCCCAGCACGCTGCCGGACTTTCCGATCCCCTGTGCCCACGGCTTGTTGGTGACCGTGCCGACACCCTCGCCGGCCGCACCCCAGCCCTGGATCTGCGCGGTGTTGTCGTACGTCGTGCCCGAGGGGTCGATCTGACCATCGGGAGTACACGTCTGGTACGTCACGCGGTAGGTGACGTTCGCGTCGAACGGACCCGCGAGATCGAAGGCGAACGACGTGTCACCGGGGGCGCCGTCGAGCGTCGCGATCGACGTCACGTCGACGACCGTCGAGCCGCGAACGGTCTGCACGGTGAAGCCGATCGGGTCGCACAGCACGTGACCGGCGCCCAGGGTATCGGTCACGTGCGCGACCTGGTTCCCCGCAGCGACGAGGTTCGCACCCGGGATGTCGAGAGTCCACGTCATCGACCAGTTGTTGGCGTTCATGACGCCCGACTTCGTGACCTCCCCCGGAAGGACGATCCCGCTGTCGATGCCGCCACCACCGGGCAGTTCGACGGGCACGAGCGCACCGTTGAGATCGAAGACGACGTCCTTCTCCTCGGTCGCCGCGACGGCCTCGATGTCGAACTCCCAGGTGCCGCTGATGTCGTCGCGTCCCACGACCTCGTTGCTGAGCGTGCAGGTTGCGATGCTCGTGGCCGGGTCGGTGATGCACGTCCCGAACGAGATCGTGCCGCCCTCACCATCGCTGCCGACGAGCGGGAAGGTGATCGCCTCGGGGAAGTCGAACTCCGCGGGCAGGCCGATCGTGAAGGAGTCGCCCGGCTGCGGGTTCGCGTCGGTCGCGTCCCACGTGCCGCTGAGCGTGGCGACGTCGCCGACGGTGAGCTGGCCCGGCGCCGGGCCGGTGAGGGTCGTGACCCCGACTTTGATCGCCGGGTTGGGGGCGGCGACCGCTGCCGGCGCGATCCCGCCGACGACGCCGGCGAGTCCCATCAAGACGGCGACGAGTCCCGCGACGAAGCGGTTTCCCCCGATCCGTGCGCGCCGTCGGTCGTCGTGTGCGTGCGTGCGCATGCGTCTTCTCCCCAAGATTCCCCAAGAATGCAGATGTTGGCCAACCAGGGTGCCTGGCGGATCTGGCCGATGTCTCTACCGAGTCCAGCCTATCCGCGACTTGCACCGGAGGCGGTCCATCGATTCGATAACGCTCGCCCTCGGTAGACTTGGGCCCCATGTCGAAGGTCCTCCAGTCCCTGCCCGTCGGCGAGCGCGTCGGCATCGCCTTCTCCGGGGGTCTTGACACCTCGGTTGCCGTCGCGTGGATGCGCGACAAGGGCGCGATCCCCTTCACCTACACGGGTGACCTGGGTCAGTACGACGAGGACGACATCGCCTCGATCCCGGGCCGGGCGCTGCAGTACGGCGCGGAGGGTTCGCGCCTCATCGACTGCAAGCCGCTGCTGGTCGAAGAAGGGCTCGTCGCCCTCGCCTGCGGCGCGTTCCACATCCGCTCCGGGGGGCGCACCTACTTCAACACGACGCCGATCGGCCGCGCCGTCACCGGCACGCTGCTCGTCCGCGCGATGAAGGAGGACGGCGTCGACATCTGGGGCGACGGCTCGACCTACAAGGGCAACGACATCGAGCGCTTCTACCGCTACGGTCTGCTCGCGAACCCGGCCCTGCGCATCTACAAGCCGTGGCTGGACGCCGACTTCGTCACCGAGCTCGGCGGACGCAAAGAGATGAGCGAGTGGCTCGTCGCGCACGACTTCCCCTACCGCGACTCGGTCGAGAAGGCGTACTCGACGGATGCCAACATCTGGGGCGCGACCCACGAGGCGAAGACCCTCGAGCACCTCGACGTCTCGCTCGAGACCGTCGAGCCGATCATGGGCGTGCGATTCTGGGACCCGTCGGTCGAGATCGCCACGGAGGACGTCTCGATCACGTTCGACGCCGGCCGCCCCGTCGCGATCAACGGCCGGAGCTTCGCCGACGCCGTCGCGCTCGTGCAGGAGGCCAACGCCATCGGAGGCCGTCACGGCCTCGGCATGAGCGACCAGATCGAGAACCGCATCATCGAGGCGAAGTCGCGCGGCATCTACGAAGCGCCCGGCATGGCGCTGCTGTTCATCGCGTACGAGCGTCTCGTCAACGGCATCCTCAATGAAGACACGCTCGCGACCTACCACGAGCAGGGGCGGCGCCTGGGGCGCCTGATGTACGAGGGCCGCTGGCTCGAGCCGCAGTCGTTCATGCTGCGCGAGTCCATTCAGCGCTGGGTGGGCTCCGCGATCACGGGCACCGTGACGCTGCGTCTGCGCCGCGGTGAGGACTACACGATCCTCGACACGACCTCCCCGAACCTCTCCTACGGTCCGGAGAAGCTGTCGATGGAACGCGTCGGCGACGCCGCGTTCGGTCCCGTCGACCGCATCGGCCAGCTCACGATGCGCAACCTCGACATCGCCGACTCACGGGCGCGGCTGGAGCAGTACGCCGGGCTCGGACTCATCGGCGGCGCGACGGCCGAGCTCGTCGGCGAGCTGTCCAGCGGCGAGTCGCGCGAGATCACGGAGCACGCCGAGGCGACGGATGCCGAGGGCGTCGCCCTCGCCGATGCCGTCGAGGCGGCATCCGAGTCGGCGATGTACGACTTCGGCGCGGACTGACCCTTCGCGTACGGGCGGAACTTGCACACACGTGTGCAAGTTCCGTACACTGAAGCGGTGACCACCACCGCTTCGCTCCGTCGCCCCCGGAAGGATGCCGCCGCCAACCGCGCCGGCATCCTCCGCGCCGCCGCGACCACGCTCGCCACCGATCCCTCGGCGTCGATCGACCAGATCGCGCGCGCCGCCGGGCTCAGCCGGCGCGCCCTGTACGGGCACTTCGACGACCGCCACGCCCTGCTCGCCGAACTCATCAGCGCCGGATCGCAGCGCTTCAACGCGATCGCGGCCTCCGTCGACGAGCCCGACGCCCGCCTCGCCCTCGCACGCCTCACCGCGACTCTCTGGACGGAGGCCGCGCACGTGCAGGTCGCCGCGGCGCTCGCCCTCTCCGAGGCGCACGTCGAGGAGACCGCGGCGGCCCTCGCGCCGCTCCGCCGCACGGTCGCCGCGATCGTGCGCAGCGGGCAGGAGGCAGGGACCCTCCGCACCGACATCGCCGCGCCGACGCTCGCGCGCCTCATCGAAGAGGCCGCGCGTCTCGCGGTCAGCCGGATCGACGCCGCCTCACCCGCCGCGACCGATCTGGCCGTCCGCACCGTGCTGAGCATCGCGGGCCTCTCCTGGCGCGAGGCCGAGGACCTGCTCGCCGCGCACTCCGACGTCATCGGTGACATCGCCCGCGATGCGGCGCGGAGCGCCCGCTGATGCGCGTCGAGCTCGACGGCGTCGCCAAGGGCCGGCGGGATGCCGCGCTCCCGCCGACATCCCTCACCTACTCCTCCGGCCGGGCGACCCTGGCCACCGCCGAGACCGAGCAGCGCCCCACCGTGCTCGGTCTCATCGCGTCGGGCCGAATGGCCCCCGACGCCGGAGCGGTGTCGATCGACGGCGCGGCCGGCCGCCGCGCGGTCTCCGACCTCCGCCGCCGCGTCGCGCTCGTCGACGCGCCCGACGTGAGCGACCCCGCTCCCAATGTGACGGTGGCGGGTGTCGTGGGCGAGGAGCTCATGTTCGCGGGGCTCCCCGCCGACCCCATCTCCGCCCGCCGCTGGCTGCATGAGCACGGGCTGCGCGGGCTCTCCCGCCTGCCCATCGGCGACCTCGCGCCGCGCGAGCGCATCCGGATCCTCCTCGAGCTCGCCGCCGTCCGCCCGCGCGTGGACGGTCTCGTCCTCGTCGCCCCGGATCGTCATGGCGGCGACCCGTCCGCGTGGTGGAGCCTCGCCGAGGAGTTCGCCGCGCGCGGCCTCGCCGTGCTCGTGATCGCGGGCGAGGCATCCCGTGCCGCGCTCACCGCCGCGCAGGAGACGAGCACGGCGACGGGTGGCGACCGCGGGAGTCGCTCCCGCCTGCGGCCGAGCCGCGTGCGGCCGAGCCGCCGGCGGACGAACCTTGCCGGCGCCGACCTCGCCCACTCCGACCTCGCCCACCCCGACCGGGAGGGAGCCCGATGAAGATCCCCGCCATGATCGCCGCCGAGCTGCGTCGCCTCACGGCGACCCGCATGTCGGTGATCGCCCTCCTCGCGCTCATGCTCGTGCCCGTCCTGTACGGAGGCGTCTACCTCTGGGCGAACCAGGACCCGTACGGCAACTTCTCCGAGGTGCCCGTCGGCCTCGTCAACCTCGACGAGGGCACGGGAGCGGGTGCGGACGCCACCGTCTACGGCGACCGCGTGACCGATCAGCTGGTCGACAGTGGGGCCTTCGACTGGAAGACGCTCACACCCGACGAGGCGGCGACGGCGTTGGCGAACGGCGACATCGACTTCGTCGTGACGCTGCCCGCCGACTTCTCGGCCGCCCTGTCGTCGGCCGCGGGCGACACTCCGCACCAGGCCACGATCGGCCTGCAGACCAATGACGCCAACAACTACCTGGCATCCACGATCGGCACGCAGGCCGTCGAGAAGATCCGGCGTTCGGTCGCCGAACTCGTCGGTCAGGAGGCCGCCTCGCGCCTGCTCACGGCTCTCAGCGACATCCGCGGCAAGCTGGCCGAGGCGACGGACGGCGCGACGACGCTCGCCGACGGCGCCGGTCGGCTCGCCGACGGCAGCGCACAGCTGCAGACGGGGACCGCCGCCCTCGCGCAGGGCGCGGGCACGCTCTCGTCGGGCGCGGCGCAGGTCGCGGACGGGGCGGCGCAGGTCGCCGACGGCACCGCGACGCTCGACGGATACGCCGATCGCGCCGGCGCGGCCGGCCAGCAGGTCGTCGACGCACTGCCGCAGGCACGTGACGACATCGCCGCGCTCCTCGCCCAGCAGGGCCTGGACCAGGCGACGATCGACGCCGTGCTCGCGCGGCTCGACCCGGTCGGCGACGCGGCCCGCACCGCGAACGCGCGCCTGCAGGCCGCGGTCGGGCAGGTCGATCAGCTCGCGGCGGGCGCCGCTCAGGTCTCCGCGGGGGCCGCGCAGGTCTCGAGCGGGGCGAGCGCGCTGACGGACGGAGCCAACCAGGCGGCATCCGGTGCCGCCTCCCTCGCGGCGGGCGCCGCACAGGTGAAGGACGGCTCGGCGCAGCTGCGCGACGGCCTCGCTCAGGGTGTCGCGGCGATCCCCGACACGGACGCCGCGACGCGCGACGCGCAGGCGAAGACCATCTCCGACCCAGTCGCCGTCGACTCGAGCGCGCTGACCTCCGCCGGCGACTATGGCGCGGGGCTCGCCCCGTTCTTTGCGGCCCTCGCCGGCTGGATCGGCATCTACGCGCTCTTCCTCATCGTGAAGCCGATCTCGCGGCGGGCGGTGACCGCGCTGCGCTCACCCATCCGCGTGACGATCGCGGGGTGGCTGACCCCCGCCTTGCTCGGCGCCGTCGGGATGGTGGCGCTCTTCGGCGTGCTCTCGCTCGCCCTCGGGTTCGCGTTCGCGAACCCGCTCGGGACCCTCGGCATCCTCATGTTCGCGTCGTTCACGTATGCGGCGATCATCCTCGCGCTGAACGTCTGGCTCGGATCGGTGGGCCAGTTCGTGGGGCTCATCCTCATGGTGCTCCAGCTCGTCACGGCGGGCGGCACGTTCCCGTGGCAGACGCTGCCGGCGCCGCTCGCGTGGCTGCACCACGTGCTGCCCATGGGTTACGTCGTGGATGCCATGCGTCAGCTCATGTACGGCGGCGATCTCGCGCGCGTGGGCGCCGACGTCGCGGTCCTCCTCACGTGGCTCGTGGGCGCGCTCGCGCTCGCGGCGATCGGCGTCACGCGGATGACGCACCGCCGGACGCTGCGCGACCTCCAGCCGAGCCTGATCGGGTAGTCCCGGCGTCCGGTCGGCGCGGCGCGGTCGCGCCCAGCCCCGTCGCGCGGCCCGGTCGCGCCCGAGAGGGCCGTTCGTTGCCGAGAGGGCCCCCTGTTCGCCGTGAACAGGGGGTCCTCTCGTGAAGAGGGGGCTGAATCGCGCGCGAGCGAGCGCGGTGCGACGGAGTCAACCCCCCGACGCGGACGCGGGCCTCGCCTACGATCGAAAGGGACCCCCGGTGAAGGAGGCCCCCGATGGCGACCGCCAGCGTCCGCGCGTTCGACTGCTCTCCCGACGACGTCTTCGCCGTCCTCGGTGACGGATGGCTCTACCCGGCGTGGGTCGTCGGGGCCTCGCGAATGCGCGCCGTCGATCCCGCGTGGCCCGCGGAAGGCGCTCATCTGTACCACTCGCTGGGCGCGTGGCCCGTGCTCTTCGACGACGACACCCAGGTCGTCGAGTGGGATCCGCCGCGGCGGGTGCGGCTGCGGGCGAAGGCCGGTCCGCTCGGTCGAGCGGTCGTCGTGATCGAGGTCAAGCCTCGCGGAGACGGTTGCGTCGTGCGCATGGGCGAAGAACCCGTCGCAGGTATCGCGCGGCGTCTGCCCCGATTCGCGTGGGCTCCCGTGCTCCACCTGCGCAACGAAGAGACCCTGCGACGCCTGAGGTTCCTGGCCGAAGGGCGTCGGCACGAGCGCGATGCGGGCGACGCCACGGCGCGACCGACGGTCCCGCGCCCGGCGCCGGGCCGTCCCGAACCGCATGCCGCCGCGGAGGTCGCGCAGGCGACGGATGCCGCGGCCGCCGCACGGGGTGACGACCAGAGCCACGACGACCGGGACGCTCCCGCATGACCGACGTCGAGGTCGTCGGCTCGGGTCCGAACGGGCTCGCCGCCGCCGTGACACTCGCCCGCGCGGGGCTGCGCGTCCGCGTCTACGAGCGGATGGCGCACGCCGGCGGAGGCGCGTCCACCACCGAGTCGGTGGCGCCCGGGTTCTGGCACGACACCTGCTCGGCGGTGCACCCGCTCGCGGTCGCATCTCCGTTCTTCCGTGCGTTCGGGCTGACCCGCCGGGTGGAGTTCGCGACGCCCGAGATCTCGTTCGCCCACCCCCTGCACGCGCGACCGGGCGGCTCCGGCATCGCGTACCGGGACCTCGAGCGCACCGTCGACGGTCTCGGGCGGGACGGTGCGGCCTACCGCCGCCTGATCGCGCCGCTCGCCGCGCACGCCCTCGAGGTGGCCCGGTTCACCGGTTCGGCGCTGCTGCGCGTCCCACCGCATCCGATCGTCACGGCCCGTTTCGGCGCGCGCGCTCTCACGCAGGGCAGCCCGCTCTGGAACGCCGGCTTCTCGGGCGAGGTCGCACCGGCGATGATCACGGGCGTCGCCGCGCACGCGATCGTGCGACAGCCGAGCCCCGTCGCCGCGGCGGCCGGGCTCGCGCTGCAGACGCACGCGCACGCGGGCGGCTGGCCGATCCCGCTCGGCGGATCGCAGGCGATCGCCGACGCCCTCGCCGACGACCTGCGCGCGCACGGCGGCGAGATCGTCACCGACCACGAGGTCGCCTCCCTCGACGAGCTGACGGCCCGCGCGGTCATCCTCGACGTCACTCCACGGGCGCTCATCCGCCTCGCCGGCGCGCGGATGCCCGCCGCCTACCGGCGACGGCTCGAGCGGTTCCGCTACGGCAGCGGCGCCGCGAAGGTGCAGTTCGCGCTGTCGGGTCCCGTCCCGTGGGCGGACGAGCAGCTGCGGGATGCCGGGACGATCCACCTCGGCGGCAGCCGCGCCCGGATCTCCGCGGCGGAGCGGGACGTCCTCGCCGGACGGCACGCGGCATCCCCCTACGTGCTCGTCTCGCAGCCCTCGCGCTTCGACGCGAGCCGCGCGCCCGGGGAGGCGCAGGCGCTCTGGACGTACACGCACGTCCCGACCGGCTCGACCGTCGATCAGACCGAGACGGTGACCCGCGTCATCGAGGAGTACGCGCCGGGCTTCCGCGACGTCGTGATCGCCGCGCGCGGCACGACCGCCGCGCAGCTCGCCGTCGACAACCCGAACTACATCGGCGGCGACATCGGGGCGGGTGCGGCGACTTTCGGGCAGCTCCTCGCCCGGCCCGTCCTGAGCCTCGACCCGTGGCGCACCCCGATGCCCGGCGTGTACCTGTGCGGGGCGTCGACGGTGCCGGGACCCGGCGTGCACGGCCAGTCGGGCTGGTTCGCCGCGCGCAGCGCGCTCCAGCACGAGTTCGGCGTGCGCCGCACGCCCTCACTCGCCCCCTGACCCTCGCCTCCACACGTCGACGGAAGGAGGGCGGGGATCAGCCGCCCGCGGCGGGCGGCGTGCGGCGCGACTCGGCGAGCTCGTCGACGTAGAGCGAACGCTCGTCGATCGTCCCGTTGCGATAGGCCTGGCGCCCGACCATGTGCGCCGACAGCGGCGCCGTCGCGAGCTGGATGATCACGACCGGAACGAGGAACGCGACCACCGGCCATGCCCGCAGGGCGAGCGCGACCGCGATGCAGATGAGGATGAACCCGAGCACCTGGGGCTTCGTCGCCGCGTGCAGACGGGTGGGCACGTCGTGGAAGCGCAGCAGACCGATGGATGCCGTGAGGCACAGCAGCGCCCCGATCAGCACGAGGACGAGGGCGACGACGTCCAGGATCTCGTTCATCGGTGGGTGTTGTCCCTTCTCGCGACGAAGCGCGCGATCGCGATCGATCCGAACACGCCGACCGCGGCGATGACGAGGAGCGCGGGGAGGCTCCGGGTGTGGTGATTGATCACCATGTCCGCGCCGAGGGTGCACATGATGAGGGTGAGGAGAACGTCGGACGCGACCGCGCGGTCGAGGATCGACGGGCCGAAGACGATCCGCCACAGGGTCAGCAGACCCGCGATCCCCAGCACTGCGTAGATCAGGACGACGAGGACGCTCACCACCCCGCACCTCCTTCTCGCGGAGACAGGGCGCCATGCGCGCGGATCGCCTCGAGCTGCGCCCGCGAGCCGACGGCGCGGACGATCCGCGCCTCCCAGCCCTGCACGGCGCGACGCTGGTGATCGACATCCCGTTCGGAGGAGACGCCGATGACGTGCAGGTACAGGATGCGCCGATCGCGGTCCACGTCGATGATGAGCGATCCCGGGATGAGCGACGCGGTGACGCCCACGTGCGCCATGATCAGGTCGTCGTCGGTACGCAGCGGCACCGCGATGACGGCCGTTCCGGGGTAGCGCAGCGGATTGAGCGTCTGCCACGCGACGAGCAGCGAGCCGCGCACGAGCGCCAGGCAGAACATGACCACGAAGACCGCGCCGTACCAGAGGTTCACCCGCCCGGACAGCTCGACCGGCGGCAGCCGGAAGACGCGCGTCACGAAGACCGCGACGACGAACCCCGTGAGCGCCGCGAGCACCGTGAACTGGCCCCACAGCAGCATCCACAGGGCGATGAGCCACACGAAGAACGGCAGCTGACGCCAGATGGATGCCGCGACCGCCTTCATCGTCGGGCTCATCGGCCGGCCTCCTGCTCGAGCTGGACCAGGGTCACGGGCGTGAGGAGCGCGTCGCCGATGCTCGTGCACAGCTGGTAAAGCGGGCCGGCGAACACCGTGAGGGCGACCGTGACGGCGACCATCCCGGCGGTCGTCGCCGTCATGATGCGCGGGATGACGCGGCGCGCGCTCTGGTCGTCGGCGGCGGGAGCGGAGCCGAGGTATTCGATGCGCTCGACGACGCCCGTCTCCTCGGTGTGGTCGACGTCCTCGCGCCAGAAGGCGAGGTTCCACGCGCGCATGAGCGTGTACAGGGTCAGCAGCGACGTGATGATGCCGCCGACGATGAGGACGTACATGAGCGGAGTGCCGACCTGAGCGGCGGCGTCGAAGAGTGCGAACTTGCCGATGAAGCCCGAGAACGGGGGCAGACCGCCGAGGTTGATCGCGGGGATGAAGTACAGCACGGCGATCACCGGCGCCGCCTTCATGAGCCCCTTCACCTTGAGGATCGAAGTCGAGCCCGCGCGACGCTCGACGAGCCCCACCGCGAGGAACAGGGTGGTCTGCACGATGATGTGGTGGACCATGTAGTAGATCGTGGCGCCGAGCGCGAAAGGCGTCGCGATCGCGAGGCCGAACACCAGATAGCCGACGTGGCTGACGAGCGTGAACGACAGGATGCGCTTGAGCTCCGCCTGCGCGAGCGCGCCGAGGACGCCCACGATCATCGTCGCGAGGGCGACGACCAGCAGCAGGGTGTTGACGTCGTTGTCGCGGAAGATCTGCGTCTCGGTGCGGATCATCGCGTAGACGCCGACCTTCGTCAGCAGGCCAGCGAAGACCGCGGTCACGGGTGCGGGCGCGGTCGGGTACGAGTCGGGCAGCCAGAACGACAGCGGGAAGACGGCCGCCTTGATGCTGAAGGCGAGCAGCAGCATGAGGTGGAGGACGAGCTGCGTGGCATCCGGCAGCTCGCCCATCCGCTCCGCGAGCTGAGCGATGTTCACGGTTCCGAGCGCACCGTAGATGGCGGCGATCGCGGCGAGGAAGAGGATCGACGAGACGAGCGAGACGACGATGTAGACGACGCCGGTGCGGATGCGCGACTCCGTCGACCCGAGGGTGATCAGCACGTAGGAGGCGACGAGCAGGATCTCGAACCCGACGTAGAGATTGAACAGGTCGCCCGCGATGAACGCGTTGAAGATGCCGGCCGCGAGGATGAGGTACGAGGGGTGGAAGATCGTGACCGGGGTGTCATCGTCGCCGTCGGCCGCGCCCTGCCCGACGGAGAACAGGAGGACGGCGAGCAGGACGATGCTCGAGACGACGACGAGGAGCGCCGCGAGCTGGTCGACGTAGAGGACGATGCCGAAGGGGATCGGCCAGCCGCCGACCGAGACGGCGAGCGCCTGCCCCGAGGAGTCGACGGCGTACAGCAGCACCGACGCGATGACGAGAGTGAGCGTCAGGGTCACGATCGAGACGCCGACCTGCACGCGGCGCCGGCGACCGAAGATCAGCGCGACGCCCGCGCCGAGGAGCGGCAGGGTGACGAGCAGCGGGACGAGCGAGCTCACGACGCGTCACCCCCGTCGCGGGGATGCCGGGACTGCGGGTGGTCGGAGGGGGCGTCGTCGCGGATCTCGTCGAGGTCGCGGTGATGCAGCACGGTGATGGGGGCGGTGTCCGTTCCGATGAAGTCGGTCGTCGCGTCGTCGTCCTCGTCCTCGATGGATGTCTCGTCATCCATCTCGTCCTCCTCCACCGCGCCGCGATCGCGGAGATCGCGCAGCGCGACGTCCTCTTCGTCGTCATGGACGGTGTCGGCCTGGCCGAGCTGCCAGGAGCGGTAGATGAGGGCGAGGAGGAAGGCCGAGACGGCGAAGGTGATGACGATCGCGGTGAGGGTGAGGGCCTGCGGGAGCGGGTCGCTCATGTCCTCGGCATCCACTCCGTTCGCGGAGCCGAAGAACGCGGCGACGCCGGGACGGCCCATCACCACGAGCAGGAACAGGTTCGTCGCGTTGCCGAGGAGGAGGAAGCCGATGAGGACGCGCGTGAGGCTGCGTTCGAGCATCGCGTAGATGCCCGCCGCGTAGAGGATCGCCATGATCACGATGAGGACGCCGGAGACGGTCACGACACCGCCCCCGTTCCCTGGCGGTCGCGCAGCTCCTGCGCCTGGCGATCGACCTCGCCGCCGAGCGAGCGCAGGACGTCGAGCACGAGACCGATCACGACGAGGTAGACGCCGATGTCGAAGAACGTCGACGAGACGAACTCGACGTGCCCCAGGACCGGCAGATCGGCCTCCCACACGGCGCTCGTGAGCGGCGCGGCGCCGAACAGGAGCGGCACGACGGCGCACGCGATCGCGAGGGTCATGCCGGCACCGAGGAGGCGCCCGGCATCCGTCGGGGCCGCCGCTCCCAGCTCGTACCGACCGCCGGCGATATAGCGCATGACGAGCGCCATGCCCGCGACGAGCCCGCCGGCGAACCCGCCGCCGGGGAGGTTGTGACCGGCGAACAGCAGGTAGATCGAGACGACGATGATCGTGTGGAAGAGGACGCGCACGATCACTTCGAGCAGGATCGAGCGATTCTCGGGCTTCACGCGCTGGCCCCCGACGAGCCACGCCTGGCGCGTGCTGCCGGGCTGCGTCGAGCGCGGGCGCGGGCCCTCGTCCGTCTCGACGAGGGGACGGCGGGTGCGCGTGGCTCCGGTCGGCAGCGACGAGATCGCACTCGAGAGCAGGTCGGAGCGGTGCGTCACGAAGACGAGCGACGCGACGCCCGTCGCGGCGAGGATCAGGACGGACAGCTCGCCCATCGTGTCCCACCCGCGAAGGTCCACGAGGGCGACGTTGACGACGTTCTTGCCGTGACCGAGCTCGTAGGCGAGCTCGGGGAACGCCGTCGAGATCGGCTCGGCGACGCGGGAGCCCGTCGCGACGAGGGCGACGAGGGCCATCGTCGCCCCGCCCGCGATCGCGAGCACGGCGCGGGCGACGGGCCACACCGACGCGTTGTGCTCGCCCATGCGCGACGGGATCCGCCGCAGCACGAGCGCGAAGGCGACGAGCGTCACCGTCTCGATGAGGATCTGAGTGAGCGCGAGGTCGGGAGCGCCGCTCGTCGCGAACAGCGCCACCATGCCGAGGCCCGTGACCGATACGAGGACGACGCCTGTGTAGCGCTTCTGCGCACGCACCGCGATGACGCCGGCGAGGATCATGATCGGCGCCACCACGAGCTGCATGGGCGTCTGCCAGGCATCCACGAAGATCTGCCATTCGGCGCCCGAGACGAGGCCGCCGACGAACGCCGTGGTCTGGGCGGCGACGAACACGACGAAGATCGTGCCGACGTAGACCGGCAGCGAGCCGCGCTGTGTGAAGGTCGTCGTCCAGACCGCGATGCGGGCGATGACGCGGAGCGTCGCGTTGTACACGTCGGCGGCGGAGAACGGCAGGATGCGGCGCAAAGGAGCGCGGCGGTAGGTGAGCCAGAACAGCACGGCGCCGACCGCGATCGACCCGAGCGAGAGGAACAGCGCCGGTTCGAGGCCGTGCCAGAGCGCGAGGTGATACGGGTAGGCGCTTTCGCCGCCCGCGGCGGGGAGCGTGTCGGCATAGCCGGAGAACGCGATGTCGAGGAGCGGCGCCGCGAAGCCGCCCACGACCGTCAGAGCGGAGAGGATGATCGGCGCTGCGAGGAACCCGATCGGGGGGTCGGGCCATTCGGTGACCGGGCGGGGCGCTCCGGACTCGTCCTTCTTCGTCCAGAAGGCACCCCAGACGAAACGGATGCCGTAGGCCGTCGTCAGCACGGAGCCGAGGACGATCCCGATGAGCGGGATGAGCGCCTCGGCGTGCGCGCCGCCCTCGAGGAGCGAGGTGAGCGCGGCCTCCTTCGCCACGAAGCCGACCGTGGGCGCGAGCCCGACCATCGACGCGATCGCGATGATCGAGAACGTCGCGAGGGTCGGCGCCTGCCGGCCGACGCCGGAGAGCTCGCCGATGTCGCGCGTCGACAGCTGCCGGTCGATCACGCCGACGACGAGGAACAGCGACGACTTGAACAACGCGTGCCCGATGAGCAGCGCGAGTCCCGCGAGCGCGGAGTTGCGCTCCCCGTAGCCGAGGACGACCGTCAGCATCCCGAGCTGGCTCACGGTGCCGAACGCGAGGATGCGCTTGAGGTCGGATTCGCGGAGCGCTTGCAGGCCGCCGAGGAGCATCGTGAAGATGCCGAGGGTGATGATGATCGGTCGCCACGGCGCCGCGAACGCGAAGGCCGGCGCGCAGCGCGCGATCAGGTAGATGCCGGCCTTGACCATCGCGGCGGCGTGCAGATACGCGCTCACGGGGGTCGGGGCGGCCATCGCGCCGGGCAGCCAGAAGTGGAACGGGAAGATCGCCGACTTGCTGAGCGCCCCGACGAGGAGCAGCACGATCGCCGTGTCGATGAGGGGACCGGTGAGGGTCGACCCGGGGGCCGCGTAGGCGGCGAGGATCGCGGAGAGGCTGTTCGTGCCGGCCTGCACCACGAGGATGACGGCTCCGACGAACATCGCGAGTCCACCGAGGGTCGTCACGAGCAGAGCCTGCAGCGCGGCACGGCGGCTCGCGCCGCGGGCGTGGTAGAAACCGATCAGCAGGTAGGAGAGGATGCTCGTGATCTCCCAGAACATCACGAGCACGATGAGGTCGTCGGTGAGGACGAGCCCGTACATGGCCCCCGCGAAGGCGAGCAACACCGCGCTGAACTGACCGACACCCGCCTTCTTGCCGTCGAAGTACCAGCGGCAGTAGATCATGACGAGCGCACCGACGCCGGTGACGATGAGCGCCATCACCCAGCCGAGGGTGTCCATGCGCATCGACAGCTCGAGGCCGAGCTGCGGAACCCAGGCATAGGACTCGGTCGGGATCTCGCCCGCCAGCACCTGCGGCGTCAGCGCGGCGGCCTGCACGAATCCCGCGAGGGGGACGAGCGCGGCGACCAGGAACGCACGCGACCCGATCCGCCCGACCAGCCATGGCAACGCCAGCGGGAGCACCGCGAACGCAGCCAGGAGCAAGAGCAAACTGGCCTCCTGACGTTCGCGGGGGGTCGGACTCTCAGTCTACCGGGGCGCGGGAGCGGTGGTGTTCCCGGGGCGGAATCGACAGGTCAGCAGCACGGACGCCGCCCGCTCGCCGTCGAGGAGAGCCGCGACGGCGAGGCCCGCCGCGTGTCCCTTGCCCGTGGCATCCTGCACCAGCGTCGTCAGCTCGTACGGAGCGAGGCCGTCCACGGGGACGCCGTCGAAGCCGGTCACGCTGACATCGGCGGGCACGCGCAGCCCCGCCTCCTCGGCGGCGCGGATGACACCGGCGGCGAGCAGGTCGCTCTGCGCGATGACCGCCGTCGGCCGCCGGTCGGGGTCGGCGAACAGCACGCGCCCGGCGGCGAGGCCCTCGTCGATGGAGCTCGCCGCGGTCGCGAGCGCCGGCGCGTCCGGGTAGACGTCGCGTGCGCCCTCGAGGCGCTCTCGGGTCACCTCGACGCCGATCGCGGCGCTCGGACTGATGAAACCGCGGGTGGCGCGCTCGTCCTGCCACAGCGTGACGATCGCGACGTCGGTGTGCCCGAGCGCGCGCAGGTGCTCGGCGGCCTGACGCTGCGCGTCGCGGTTATCCAGCGCGACGCGCGGGACGCCGGGCCCCGCGTCGCCCTCGACGACGACGATCGGGATGCCGCGGGCTGTGACCTCGGGAAGAGTGTCACGCGTCGCGCTGTCGCAGCTGAGGAGCACGGCGGCGTCGACCGGAGCGGTCATCAGCGAGGGTGCGTTGTCGACATCGGAGCCCCGGCGCAGGAGCAGGAGGCCCGCGCCGAGGGGGGCGACCGCCTCGGCGAGCCCGTCCATGAGCAGGCGCTGCACGGGGTCGAGGAAGAGGTCTTTCAGACTCGAGCCGACGACGACGCCGACGATGCCGCTGCGGCCGCGGCGCAGCGACGCCGCACGTGGGTCGGGTCCCGTGTAGCCGAGCTCGGCGGCGGCGGCCTGCACCCGACGACGGGTCACGTCGGAGACGGGCGTCTTGCCGCTGAACACGACGGACGCGGTCGACGGCGAGACGCCCGCCTCGCGGGCGACGTCGGAGATTGTGGCGCGTCGCGTCGTCGTCATCACCTCATGCTAGCCCGCGCCGACGATTCGTCGAATCGATTCGGTAAGCTGTCCGGGTGACTCTCGACACCTCCGTGACCGGAACGCGCCTGGCGCCCTGGCGCACCGCCGTCTTCACCCTGTTCCTGCTGTCCGGAGTGACGTTCGCGTCGTGGGCGTCGCGGCTGCCGGCGGTCAAGCAGAACCTGGGCATCGACGACTTCGAGGTCGGGGTGCTGCTCTTCTCGATGGGCGCGGGCTCGCTCCTCGGTGTCATGTCGGCGAACGTCATCGTCGCCCGGTGGGGAGCGAAGCGCGGCCTCTCGGTGACGGTCGTGGGCGTCGCCGTGGGCCTCTTCCTCGCCGCGCTCGGCGTCGATGCGCTCGGATCGTACCCGCTCGCCGCGATCGGCCTCGCGCTCATGGGCCTGTGCTTCGGAGCGACCGACGTCATGATCAACGTCGAGGCGGCATCCGTCGAGCAGGCGACCGGCCGTACCCTCATGCCGCTCTTCCACGCGTTCTTCAGCCTCGGCACCGTGGCCGGCGCGGGCATCGGCGTCGCGATGGCCGCCTGGGGCGTCGGCGCTTCGTGGCACCTGGGCACCGTGGCGGTCGTGTGGCTCGCCGTGACGATCGTCGCCCTGCGCTTCGTGCCGGCCCCGGATGCTGCGCACGCCGCAGCGGCGGCAGCCGACTCCTCCTCGACGCGCCGCGAGCGGCTGCATGCCGCGCTCGAGGTCTGGCGCGACCCGCGCACCTACGCGATCGGCGCGATCATCCTCGGCATGGCATTCGCGGAGGGCAGCGCCAACGACTGGCTCACGATCGCGGTCGTCGACGGACACGGCGAGTCGGAGGCGACCGGCGCGATCTTCCTCACGGTGTTCTCGATCTCGATGACGGTCTTCCGCGCCGTCGGCGGCCCGCTCGTCGACCGGATCGGCCGGGTGTGGGCGCTGCGCGGTCTCGCCGTGACGGGGGGCATCGGCCTCATCGTGTTCATCCTCGCGCCGAATCTGCCGCTGGCCTTCGTCGGCGTCGCTCTCTGGGGCGCCGGCGCCTCACTCGGATTCCCGCTGGGCATGTCGGCGGCGGCGGACGACCCGGCCAAGGCCGCGGCATCCGTCTCGGCGGCGGCGACCATCGGCTACGTCGCGTTCCTGTGCGGCCCGCCGGTGCTCGGCTGGATCAGCCACCAGATCGGCATCCTCAACACCCTCTGGATCATCGTCGGCCTCATCGTCATGAGCGGCTTCGCGTCGGGCGCCGCGAAGCCGATCGCGGGCTCGAAGGTCGGCGCCGGGCACCACTGACCCGGCCTGCGCATTCGCGCGCTTTGCGCCGGCCGCCGCGCCGCGCGCGCCGCGCGCGCCGCCCGCGCCGAGTGCGCCGCATCCCACCGAAAGGGCCGGTTCTTCGCGCGCAACAACCGGCGACCTCGGCAACAACCGGCGCGCTCGGCTCCAGCCGTCACCAGCCGGTGCCGCGCGACGGCCCCGACCCGATCCCGCGCCCGCGTACACTCGACGGGTGCGTCTCGTCATCGCCCGTTGCTCCGTCGATTACACCGGGCGCCTCAACGCCCACCTCCCGCTCGCGACGCGCCTGCTCGTGCACAAGGGGGACGGCTCGCTGCTCGTGCACTCCGACGGCGGCTCGTACAAGCCGCTCAACTGGATGAGCCCGCCCTGCACGCTCACCGTCGAAGAACCGGATGCCGAGTCGGCGACGGCTGGAGTGCGTGAGCACTGGCGGGTCACCCATGCGAAGACGGGGGACGCGCTGCTCGTGCGCATCTATGAGGTGCTGCACGATTCCGCGCATGAGCTGGGCGTCGACCCGGGACTGCAGAAGGACGGCGTCGAGGCCGATCTGCAGCGTCTGCTGGCCGAGCAGGTCGACGTCATCGGCGACGGGCTGACGCTCGTCCGGCGAGAGTTCCCGACGGCGATCGGGCCGGTCGACCTGCTGCTGCGCAACCCCTCCGGCGGCACGATCGCCGTCGAGGTGAAGCGGCGCGGCGACATCGACGGCGTCGAGCAGCTGACCCGCTACCTCGACCTGCTGAACCGCGACCCGCACCTGGCTCCCGTCGCGGGCGTCTTCGCCGCGCAGGAGATCAAGCCACAGGCGAAGGTGCTGGCCGGCGACCGCGGCATCCGCTGCGTCACGCTGGACTACGAGGGCATGAAGGGCACCGAGTCGGGCGCGCCGCGCCTGTTCTGAGCCGCCGATAGGCTGGCGGGATGACTTCGCGATCGCCCTTCACGTGCGTGCTGTGGGATGTGGACGGGACGATCGTGGATGCCTCGGACGGCATCCTGCGTCGCCTGACGATCGCGCTCGAGCACTTCGGCAAGCCCGCGCCGACGCGCGCTGAGCTCGTGCACTGGATCGGGCCGCCGATGTTCGACTCGTTCCAGACGAACGTCGGCATGAGTCCCGCCGAAGCCACCGAAGCGGTCGCCTACTACCGCACGATCGGCAAGGCCGACGGCTACACGACGGGCGCGAAGCTCTACCCCGGCATCGCGCAGCTGATCGGAGACCTGGATGCCGCGGGCATCGCGCAGGCGACAGCGAGCTCGAAGCCCGAGGTTCAGGTGGTGGCGCTGATGGAGCACTTCGACCTGGTTCCGCATCTGCAGGCGATGGCAGGGTCGACCCCCGACGAGAAGACGCTCGCGTCCAAGGCGGACATCGTCGCCGAGGCGCTGCGTCGCCTCCAGGCGGCGGGCGCTGACACGAGTCGCCCGGTGCTCATCGGCGACCGTCACCACGACGTCGAGGGCGGCGCCGCGCATGACGTCGCGGTGATCTTCGTGCGCTGGGGCTTCAGCTGGCCCCACGAAAGCGAGGGCGCCACAGCTGCCGTCGACGATGTCGACGCGCTGCGCGCCCTGCTGTTGATCGAAGACTGACGGCCCGCGCGAACGCGGGCCGTCAACCCGGATCAGATGGGTCGGATGTTCTCCGCCTGGAGGCCCTTGGGGCCCTGGGCGATCTCGAACTCGACGCGCTGGTTCTCCTCGAGGGAGCGGTAGCCGCTCGACTCGATGGCGGAGTAGTGAGCGAAGACGTCCGCGCCGCCCTCATCGGGAGCGATGAAGCCGAAGCCCTTCTCCGAGTTGAACCACTTGACGGTGCCCTGCGTTGCCATGACTGCCTTACTGACGTGCGATGCCGACGCAGTCGCGCCGACGCCTCAACCGTACTTGGGTACAGCGATCCGCGCAGGACTGTGACGGCGATGGTGACACAAACGTTGCATGAATACCATTCGACGCCCGAGCGTTTCGCGCGATGCGCGCCGCTCGGGCGTCGACGGATCCCCCCGGATACGCCACGCTCGGCGTGGCTGCGACCACTGTACGGATTCATCGGGCGGGTCCTCCTCGGATCACATGGGAATCTGCCGTGAGATCTCTTCGAGCACCCGAAGACCGATGCCCCGCGACAGAGATTCACAGAAGGTGCGTCTCGGTGTCATCAGTACCGAACGTAGAATCCAGTGCGATGATCGCCCACCTCTCCCCGATCGAGGTCGCCGGCGGCATGATCCTCAGCGATGAGGTGCATGCGCGTATCGGCGCTGCCATTCTCGACGGCACTTTCGGCCCCGGCCAGCGATTGCGCGACGTCGATCTCGCTCTCCAGCTCGGCGTGTCCCGCACTCCGATCCGCGAAGCCCTGCAGCGCCTCGAGCGCTTCGGCCTCGTCGAGATCGCCGTCGGCCGCTACACGCGCGTCTCCACACCCGACGATCGACTCCGCGAGGAGACGGGCGAGTTCACGGCGTACCTGATGGGCAATGCGCTGCGCATCGCGCTGCAGCGCTGCGACGAGGATCAGCACGCGACGATCGTCGAGCTCGCGGATGCCGTGGTCGACAGCGCCCACCGCGCCGATGCGTTGGGGCTGTTCGAGGCATCCACCGACATGTTCATCGAGGTGACCAAAGCGACGGGCAACGCGATGTTCATCGGTGTCATCCGCGAAGCCGCGCTCGCGATCCAGCGCAACCTGCACGGCTGGCATCCCTTCCTCGCCGGGCCGATCAGCCGCAACGACGGGTACGAACGGCTGCGCGCGTGCATCGCCTCCCGAGACGCGGACGGCGCCGAGCGGATGCTCCGCTACCTGCACGGCGTCTCCTGAGCCGGACGAGGACGCAGCAACGACACGACGACCGACAAGACGCACCTCAGCGGAAGAGACGGGCGTTGTCCTCGACCCATGTGCGGAACGTGCGAGACGGCGCGCCCGTGATGCGGGTGTACTCATCGGAGATGACAGGAGTGGTGCCGACGGCTTCGCGCCAATCCTTGATGATCTGCCGCACCCACACCTCGGGGACGTACCGCGACAGCATCGCCGCAGACTCCGCCTCCGTCTGCTCGATCACGGCCACGGTTCGCCCGATGACCTCGCCGATGATGGCGACCTGATCACGCAGGGTGAGACGGTCTGGACCAGTCAGGATCGGCGTACGCCCGATCAGCGTGTCACTCGTCAGGGCGATCACCGCGACGTCGGCGATGTCCTGTTCATGGATAGGCACCTGCACGGCATCCGGATAGGGCAGTGGCACCGCGTTCTCTCCCTTGACTCCCCAGCTCCAGCGCGCCGCGTTGCTGGCGAATCCGCCCGGTCGCAGGAACGTGTAGGCCAGACCCGACTCCTCGATGGCTCGTTCGACGCGGAGGAAACGCGAACCGTTGAAGTCCTCCGACGCGCCAGGAGACGTCGCCGACGATGAGGACAGAAGAACCACATGCCGCACCCCCGCCGAGGCGAACGCCGCGATCAATGCTTCCGGTTCGGCCAGATCGGCATACAGGAAGACTCTGTCGACGGTCTCGAGCGCGGACGCGAACGACTCCGGCTCATTCAGATCCGCTGCGAAGACCCTCACCTCGGCTGACAACGACAGCTTCTGCGGAGTACGACT
Source organism: Microbacterium sp. (assembly GCF_017305435.1). GTDB lineage: Bacteria > Actinomycetota > Actinomycetes > Actinomycetales > Microbacteriaceae > Microbacterium. Next base: position 519,210 of record NZ_JAFKIP010000003.1, read on the forward strand.
CGACGCCCTCACCTCGACCCCCCGCTCGACCAGACCCGTGACGACAGCGCTCCCCACGGAACCACTCGCACCCACGACAAGAACAGACATGGCTTCCTCCATCTATAACGAACACCGTTCGCGAACAGTATTCGTCACGAACGTTGTTCGTGTCAAATAGGCTGTCGTCATGTCACAGCGCGAAGAATCGATGCGGCGCGGACGCTCGGCGAAGGCCCCGCTGTCCCGGCAGTCGATCATCGAGTCGGCCATGGCGTTGATCCGCGCGCACGGCGTCGAGGCCGTCACGCTCCGGCAGGTCGCCGAGCAGGTCGAAACCGGGCCAGCGTCGCTGTACGCGTATTTTGCGAACCGCGACGTTCTTCTCGGGCACGTCCTCGATACGGCATACGCGCATGTACCGCTCGTCGACGCGGGCGCACACGGACTCGATTGGCGGGAAGCCCTCACCCAGACGATCGTCAACACGATCGACGTCCTGCAGAGCTACCCCGGACTCGGAGCCGTCGCACTCGGCACGATCCCCATCCTTCCCGGCGCCCTCCGACTCGCCGAACACGAACTCATGCTGATGGAAGCCGGCGGCATCACCGACGACCGCAGCGCGATGGCGATAGACCTCATCGCCCAGTTCGCCGCGTCCACCGCGATCGAACGCACCGCGCAGCGGGACGGCGCACGTGGTGACGTCGAACGAGAGCATGTGCGCAGCGCATATGAGAGCGCGGATCCGGAGCAGTTCCCCCGCATCACACGGTCTGCGGCGCTGCTGACCGGCCCAGACGAGCAGGTCAGACGCGAGTTCGCCATCCGAGTCCTGATCACGGGAATCGAGCTGTCCACCACGCCCTGAGCATCGGCACCGACGGCAGCTGCAGCGCAGAACGAAAGACGGGTGAAACCCCGAAACCGGGGGTTCACCCGTTCACGATGTCCTGGAACATCACACTGTGCGCGAGGGGGGACTTGAACCCCCACGCCCTTGCGGGCACTGGCACCTGAAGCCAGCGCGTCTACCTATTCCGCCACTCGCGCATGCTGCGCTCCCGATCGACGGGAACTCAACTTCCCGAGGATATCACGGGCGCGCGGCGCCTCAGAATCACGGAATGTGCTCTCGTTCAGGGTGTGCAACTAGCATGTACGCACCGGCCAGCCAGCTAGAGGAGCCCCGTGGGACTACTTGACAGCTTCGAGAAGGGTCTCGATCGCGCCGTCAACGGCGCCTTCGCACGGTCCTTCCGCAGCGGCATCCAACCGGTGGAGATCGCGGCGGCGCTGCGGACCGAATTGGATGCCAAGGCCGCCGTCGTGAGCCGCGACCGCATCCTCGCGCCGAACACGTTCGAGGTGCGCCTCGCCCCCGCCGACGCCGAGCGGATGGGGTCGCTCGGTTCGACGCTCGACGATGAGCTGCACACCCTCGTGACGACGCATGCGCAGGCGCAGGGCTTCTCCTTCGCGGGCCCCGTCTCGATCTCGATCGCCGCCGACGAGCAGCTGCCCACCGGCACCCTGCGCATCCTTTCGCAGACGGCAGCCGGCCAGGTCGCCTGGCGCGGCGTCGTGGATGTCGAGGGCAAGCGCCACCCCCTCACCAAGGGCCGCACGGTCATCGGCCGCGGCAGCGACGCCGACATCACGATCGCGGATGCCGGGACGAGTCGTCGTCACGTCGAGATCCTGTGGGACGGGGAGCGGGCGATGGTCCGCGACCTCGGTTCGACCAACGGCACCCAGCTCGACGGACGCAAGATCTCCGAGGCGCCGCTGCCCCCCGACGGGATCATCACGATCGGGCGCACCGACATCACCTTCCGCGTGATCGCGCAGGCGACGCAGCCACGCCCGACGACCTCCGCCGCCGACGCGACGCGCGCCTTCGGGATCGGCGGGCTCACGTGAGTCAGCTCACTCTGCTCCTGCTGCAGATCGGCTTCCTGATCCTGCTGTGGGCGTTCGTCTTCGCGGTCGTCTACTCCCTGCGCGCCGACCTCTTCGGCGTCAAGGTGCGAAAGCTCCCCGACCCGGCCCCGGCTGCCGCTCCCGCGGCATCGGCCGCCGATGTCACGGCCCCCGTCGCACCGGTCGCCCGACCCGCGGCATCCACCGCGCGCCCCCCGCAGGCGACCGGCGGCCCGCAGAAGGCCACCCGCGACGCGGTCTCGCGCATCGTCATCACGAGCGGCCCGAAGGCCGGTCTCGAACTGCCGCTCACCGGCGAGCCCCTGACTATCGGGCGATCGAGCGAGTCGGGCCTCGTCATCCGCGACGACTACACGTCGAGCCACCACGCGCGCCTGCTCCTGTGGGGCGACCAGTGGATGCTGCAGGATCTCGACTCGACCAACGGCACGTGGCACGACGGCGAGCGCGTCGCGAGCCCCGTCCCCGTGCGGATCGGCGCCCCCATCAAGGTCGGCGCGACGACCTTCGAGCTGCGGAAGTAGCCCGGCGTCAGCATGGTCTTCGAGGGGTCGAGCGCCGCCATCTCCCACACCGGGAAGGTGCGCTCCAACAACCAGGATTCGGGCTACAGCGGCTCGAACCTCTTCGTCGTCGCCGACGGCATGGGCGGCCACGCCGGCGGCGATGTGGCATCCAGCATCGCCGTGCACCGACTGAAGGACCTCGACCAGCCCTTCGCGACGCCCACCGAGGCCGAGCACGCGCTGCAGCAGGCCATCGCCTCGACGGCGACCGTCCTCATCGACACCGTCGCCGATCGCCCCGAGCTCGCGGGCATGGGCACGACGGTCAGCGCACTGGACTTCGTCGACGACTACGCCGTCATCGCGCACATCGGCGATTCGCGCATCTACCTCTACCGCGACGACGCGCTCACGCAGATCACGACCGACCACACGTTCGTGCAGCGGCTCGTCGACTCGGGTCGCATCACGCCGGAGGAGGCGCGCTACCACCCGCGACGCTCCGTCCTCATGCGCGTCCTCGGCGACATGGACCCCGACCCCGAGGTCGACACGTTCATCATGCCGACCCAGCCCGGCGACCGCTGGCTGCTGTGCTCGGACGGCCTCTGTGGCGTCGTCGACGACGCCCATACGGCCAAGACGCTCGGCCAGCACCTCCCGCCCGGGCGCACGGCGGACCTGCTCCTCAAGCAGGCGCTGGATGCCGGGGCCCCCGACAACGTCACCGTCATCATCGTCGACGTGGGCGGCAGCCACCCGATGTTCAGCGGCACCGCCACGATCGTCGGCTCGGCATCCAACCCGCAGGGCATCGAGGTGCCGGCGGCGCGCGCCGGCCGGACGAGCTGGCTGCACCCGAATCGGCAGGCCGCCAACGAGCCGACCCACTTCGAGCCTGCCCCCGAGTTCCTCGAGGAGCTCATCGAAGAGGACCGCCGCCGTTCGCGGCGTCGCCGCCTCTGGTGGATCGTCGGCCTCATCGTCGTGATCGGCGCGCTCTTCGCCGGTGTCGCCGCCGCGTACTCCTGGACGCAGACACGCTACTTCGTCGGGTCGGACGAGAACTCCGTGGTCATCTACCGCGGCATCCAGCAGGACATCGGCCCGATCTCGCTGTCGACGCCCTACGAGGACACCGGCATCCTGCTCGTCGACCTGCCCTTCTATCAGCGCCTCGCGGTGCAGCAGACGATCTCGGCCCGTTCGCTCGCCGACGCCCAGCAGATCGTCGACACCCTGCGCTCGACGGACACGACGGAAGGGAGCTCGCCATGACCGACACGACCTCGCCCGTCGCCGCCGACACCACGATCATCAAGGCGCTGCGCCGCATCCGGATGCCGCAGACGCAGCGCAACCGCGAGCTGGGGCTGCTCCTGTTCGGGTTCCTCATCAACGCATCCGCGGTCGCCCTCGTCCAGCTCGGCGCGACGGGGCACATCGACTGGACGTTCCTCTACTACTGCGGCGGCCTCACGGTGCTCGTCCTCGGCCTCCACATCGTGCTGCGCTACCGCGCACCGCAGGCGGACCCGTTCGTCGTCCCGATCGCGACCGTGCTCTCGGGCCTCGGGCTCGCGATGATCTACCGCATCGACATCGAGGACGGCGACTCGGGATGGGCGGCGTACTCCACGCGCCAGCTCGCGTGGCTCGCGATCGCGATCGCGCTGGCCGTCGCGATCGTCATCGCCCTGCGCAACTACCGCGTGCTGCTGCGGTACACCTACGTCTTCGGCTTCGCCGGCATCCTCCTGCTGCTCCTGCCCTTCGTGCCCGGCCTCGGCACCGACCAGAACGCGGACGTCTGGATCTCGATCGGCGGCTTCTTCTCCTTCCAGCCGGGGGAGCTCGCCAAGATCTGCCTCGCGATCTTCTTCGCGGGCTACCTCGTGCGCACCCGCGAGGCGCTGACCTCGGTCGGCACCCGCTTCCTCGGCATGACCTGGCCGCGGCCGCGCGAACTCGGCCCCCTGCTGCTGCTGTGGGCAGGAGCGATGGCGATCATCGTGCTCCAGCGCGACCTCGGCACCGGAATGCTCATCTTCGGCATGTTCGTCGCGATGCTCTACGTCGCGACCGGCAAGACGAGCTGGGTCGTGATCGGCCTGACCCTCGCCGCCATCGGCGTCGCCGCCGCGACGAGCATCCTGCCCTACGTCCAGGCGCGGTTCACGAACTGGCTGTACCCGTTCGACCCCGACACCGTCGACGGCTCGAGCTATCAGCTCGTCAGCGGCATCTTCGGGCTCGCGCACGGCGGCCTCATCGGCACCGGACTCGGTCAGGGGCGCCCCGGTCTCACCCCGCTGTCGCAGAGCGACTACATCTTCCCGAGCCTCGGCGAGGAGATCGGCCTCATCGGCGTCTTCGCCATCCTGTGCCTGTACATGGTGTTCACGAGCCGCGGCGTGCGCGTCGGCCTCGCCGGTCAGGACGACTTCGGCAAGCTCCTCGCGACCGGCCTGTCCTTCACGATCGCACTGCAGGTGTTCATCATGGTCGGCGGCGTGACGCGCCTCATCCCGCTCACGGGCCTGACCACCCCGTTCCTCGCGGCCGGTGGATCGTCGCTCATCGCCAACTGGATCATCGTCGCGCTCCTGCTGCGCATCTCCGACGCCGTCCGCTCCCGCCCGCGTGTGGTGATCGGGTGAAGGAGGCGCTCTCATGACAAAGGAACTGCGGCGCCTCAGCCTCATCATGCTCGCGATGTTCGTCGCCCTGTTCGGCGCGACGAGCTGGATCCAGGTCGTGCAGGCGCAGGACCTCGCCGACAACGAGCACAACCGCCGCGCCCTGTACGACTCGTTCGAGGTCCAGCGCGGGTCGATCATCGCCGGCGACGAGGTCATCGCCCAGTCGGTGCCGTCGGACGACATCTACAGCTGGCAGCGTCAATACACGGATGCCCCGATGTGGGCGCCCGTGACGGGCTACATCAATCCCGTGCTGAACTCGGCGACGGGGATCGAGCGCGCGATGAACAGCGAGCTGTCCGGCACCGCCGGGTCGCAGTTCCTCTCCCGCATCGACCGCATCATCACGGGCCAGCCGCCGCGAGGCTCCAACGTCCTTCTGACCCTCGATCCCGCCCTCCAGCGCGCGGCCTACGAAGCCCTCGGCGACTACCAGGGCGCGGTCGTCGCCGTCGAGCCGAAGACCGGACGCATCCTCGCGATGGTCACGAGCCCGAGCTACGACACGAACACCCTCGCCGTCCACGATGCCGACGCCGTCAACACGACCTACGACGACCTGGTCGCGAGCGCGACGAACCCGCTGTGGAATCGTGCGATCGGCTCGAGCCTCAACCCGCCCGGCTCGACGTTCAAGCTCGTCGTGGCATCCGCTGCTCTGGCCTCGGGCCAGTTCACGCCCGATTCGACGTTCCAGAACCCCTCCAGCTACGTCCTGCCCGGCACGTCGCAGACGATCCACAACTTCGACGGGGGAGCGTGCGGCCCGGGCGACACCGTCACCCTCGCGACGGCGCTGCGACTCAGCTGCAACATCCCGATGGCGCAGCTCGCGATCGCCCTCGGCGACGACGCGATCCGTGCCGAGGCGGAGAAGTACGGCTTCAACACGCGCTTCGACATCCCGCTGACGACGGATGCCTCGATCTACCCCGCCGGACCGCTCGACGATGCGCAGACCGGACTCACCGGCTTCGGCCAGCAGAACGTGCAGGCGACGCCGCTGCAGATGGCGCTCGTCGCCGCCGGCATCGCCAACAAGGGGATCGTCATGAACCCGCGGATGGTCGACCGAGTCGTCGCCCCCGACCTCACCGTGCAGCAGACCTTCGAGGACACGCAGTTCGGCCGCGCGCTGAGCGATGCGGATGCCGCGACGATGACCTCGCTCATGATCGCCAATGTCAGCGACGGCGCAGCGAGCGGTGCAAGAATAGACGGCGTCGACGTCGCCGGGAAGACCGGCACGGCCGAGCACGGACCAGGTGATCCGTACACCCTCTGGTTCACCGGTTTCGCCCCGGCGGACGACCCCCAGGTCGCCGTCGCGGTCATGATCGAGGACGGCGGAGGGCTCGGACAGTCCGGGACGAGCAACGGGATCGCGGCCCCCATCGCGAAGAAAGTACTAGAGGCGGTGCTGAGCAGATGAGACCGACGCAAGGTGTGAGCTTCGGGGGTCGGTACGAGCTGGACTCGCGGATCGCGATCGGCGGGATGGGCGAGGTCTGGGAGGCCACCGATCACGTGATCGGGCGGACGGTCGCCATCAAGATCCTCAAGGACGAGTACATGGGCGACCCCGGGTTCCTCGAGCGCTTCCGCGCCGAGGCCCGCCACGCCGCCCTCGTCAACCACGAGGGCATCGCGAGCGTCTTCGACTACGGCGAGGAGAACGGTTCGGCCTTCCTCGTGATGGAGCTCGTGCCCGGTGAGGCGCTGTCGACCATCCTCGAGCGCGAAGGGTCGCTCTCCACCGACAAGACGCTCGACATCGTCGCCCAGACCGCAGCCGCTCTGCAGGCCGCGCACGCGGCGGGGCTCGTCCACCGCGACATCAAGCCGGGGAACCTCCTCATCACGCCCGACGGGCGCGTGAAGATCACCGACTTCGGCATTGCGCGCATCGCCGACCAGGTGCCGCTGACGGCGACCGGGCAGGTCATGGGCACCGTCCAGTACCTCTCGCCCGAGCAGGCCTCCGGCCACCCGGCATCCCCGTCGACCGACATCTACTCGCTCGGGATCGTCGCGTACGAGTGCCTCGCCGGCAAGCGCCCCTTCACGGGCGAGTCGCAGGTCGCGATCGCGATGGCGCAGATCAACGACGCGCCGCCGCCCCTGCCCGAGACGATCGCCGAGCCCGTGCGCAACTTCGTGATGTCGATGATCGCGAAGAAGCCCGACGACCGACCCGCCACGGCGTCGGCCGTCGCCCGTGCGGCGTCGGCGCTCCGTCGCGGCGACATCGCCGGCGCGATCGCGATCGTCCCGGCGATCGCCGGTGCCGGGCGCCTCGACGCCGCCACCCAGCTCCTCGGCACGGGGGGCGAGGAGACCACGCGCATCCTTCCGACGGCCGCCGCGGCACCGGCTGCGGCGCCGGCGCTCACTGCCGACGCGGAAGAGCCCGCGAAGAAGAAGCGCAGCCCCTGGACGTGGCCGCTCGTCGCCCTCATCGTCCTGCTGCTGCTCGTCCTCGGCGGGACCGTATTCGCGCTGCTGTCGAACCAGCAGCCCGCACCGGCGCCGTCGTCGTCCTCGCCGTCGGAATCGCCCTCGCAGACGCCGTCGAAGTCGCCGTCTCCCACGGCCGCGAACATCAACCTCGGTGCGATCACGCTCGTCGGCAAGACCTGCGACGAAGCGAAGAGCGCCCTGACCGCCGCCGGCTTCACGGCAGAGGCGACGTGCACCGACGGTGACGCCGCATCGACGGAGGATCAGATCGGCAAGGTCTACCGGACCAACCCGAGCGGCGGGAACGTGCCGCCCAGCACGGTTGTCGCCCTCACGGTCTACGGGCCGCAGTCCGAGATGGCCCAGCCCGGCGCTCCGACCCTCAGTGCGACCTCGGTCGCGGCCGGCGGCGAGCTGAACGTCACGTGGCAGGGGTACTCGTGCCCCGCGGGCTTCACGCCGACCAACTACGTCTTCAGCGTCGAGGGGGGCACGTTCCAGGCGGGTGGCGGCACCAAGGCCTCCTTCCTGATCGGTCAGCAGCCCGCGGTCGTCATCGCCGGAGCATCCGGGACGGTCGTCGTGAACTACTCGGTCGAGTGCGAGAACAGCTCGGGCAACGTGCGCACGTCGCCGAGTTCGGCCCAGACGGTCGCGACCATCACGCCGACGCCGTCCGCGACGCCCTGACCTGACGGCGTGTACGGAGGCCGGTCGGTTAGGCTGGCGACGGAGTGCCAGGGGGAGAAGTGTCTGTGAAGTCGCGCGTGCTGTCCGACCGTTATCGGGTCGACGAGCTGATCGGGCGTGGCGGCATGGCCAGCGTCTATCGCGGTCAGGACGTCACGCTCGGCCGTGAGGTCGCGATCAAGATCCTCAAGCGCGAGCTCGCCGCCGACCCTGCGTTCCGCACACGGTTCCGCCTGGAGGCCCAGGCCGCCTCACGGATGTCGCACCCGACGATCGTCCGCGTCTATGACGCGGGCGAGGACGGCGAGACGGATGCCGACGGCACGACCCATCCCGTGCCGTACATCGTCATGGAGCTGGTCTCGGGACGGCTGCTGAAGGACGTGATCGCCGAAGGGCCGGTGCCGATCCCCGACGCGCTGCGCTACACGGACGGCATCCTCGAGGCGCTCGAGTATTCGCACCGCGCCGGCGTCGTGCATCGCGACATCAAGCCCGGCAACGTCATGGTGACCGGCGACGGCCAGGTCAAGGTGATGGACTTCGGTATCGCCCGCGCCGTCTCCGACTCGTCGTCGACCGTCGCGGAGACGACGGCGATCATCGGCACCGCCGCCTACTTCTCGCCCGAGCAGGCGAAGGGTGAGCCCGTCGACTCCCGTGCCGACGTGTACTCGACCGGTGTCGTGCTGTACGAGATGCTCACCGGGCGTCCGCCGTTCCGAGGCGACACTCCGGTCGCCGTCGCGTATCAGCACGTGAGTGAGACGCCGCTGGCCCCGTCCGAGATCGTGGAGACCGTGCCGCGGTCGCTCGACGCCGTCGCGCTGCGCGCCCTCGCGAAGGACCCGTTCCAGCGCTACCAGGACGCCGGCGCGTTCCGCCAGGCGCTGGATGCCACGGCAGAGGGCCGCGTTCCCAGCAAGAAGCAGGTCGGCGCCCTCACGAGCGAGCTCTACGGCGACAACCCGCGCCAGGCGGCCGAGACTGCCCGATCGCTGCGGCAGCTCTCGACCGACACGACGATGAAGCGCACGCAGGCGGGTCCTCCCGCCGCGTGGATCTGGGCGGGGATCACGGTCCTCGCGGTCGTGCTGATCTCGGTGCTGTTCTGGGTGATCTCGAGCCGCCCCGGCACGACGATCCCCGACAACGCACGGGTCGTCCCCGACGTCATCGACATGTCCTGGGATCGCGCGAACGAGCTGCTGTACGGCCAGGACCTGCAGGCCGACCGCCTGGAGGAGAGCAGCGACAAGATCGCCGCCGGCAACGTCATCCGCACCGAACCGGCGGCAGGGATCACCGTCGCCCCGGACCAGACCGTCAAGGTGTATGTGTCGACGGGTCAGCAGATGGGCACGGTGCCGGATCTCGCGGGGCTGTCGACCGAGGCGGCGACCGCCGCGCTGACGTCCGCGCAGCTCGCGCTCGGGTCCGTGACGACGCGGAACGATCCGGAGCTCAGCGCCGGCACGGTGATCTCCGCCGATCAGACCGGGGGCGATCAGATCCCCACCGGCACCGCCGTCAACCTCGTCGTCGCGAGCGGATCGGTGACGCTCGTCGATGTCGTAGGCTATACCGTCGAGGCGGCGCAGCGCGCCCTCACCGCCGACGACGTGAAGCTCACGCCCTCCGTCGTGGAGGATCCCTCCTGCCCCGCCGGACGCGGTGACCCGACCGTCGCGGCGCAGTCGCTCGCTCCCGGCGACGTGCCGATCCACTCGACGGTGGAGCTCACGGTCTGCACCGGCCGCCCCTGACGCGCAGAGCATCGCCTCGGACCCGCCGGACCCGCAGGGCCTGCCCGGATCGGCGCGCCTGGAGGCGGCCGGTCAGTCGACGAGTCGGTGCGGTGAGAGCGCCGCGCCGCGTGCGGCGGCGTGCGCCAGCTCCGGATCACCGGTCCGGGTGAGCCAGTTCCCCAGCATCCGATATCCGCCCTCCGTCAGCACGGCTTCGGGGTGGAACTGCACGCCGCACAGCGGCAGTGCCCGGTGGGCGAGAGCCATCACGACGCCGGACGCCGTCCGAGCCGTCACCGCGAGCTCGGGGGGGAGCGTCGACTCGTCGACAGCGAGCGAGTGGTAGCGGGTCGCGGTGACGGGGGAGGGGACCCCCGTGAAGACCCCGTCGCCGTCGTGGAGCACCTCGCTCGTGATGCCGTGCATGAGCTCCGGCGCCTGGGTGACCCGCGCGCCGAACGCCACGGCGATCGCCTGGTGACCGAGGCAGACGCCGAGGAGCGGGATGCCGCGCGCCGCCGCCGTCCGGACGATCTCGATCGAGGCACCGGCATCCTCCGGCCGCCCCGGACCCGGCGAGACGAGGATGCCGCTGCATCCGGCCGTCTCCGCGACGGGGTCGACGACGGCATCCGCCTCGATCATCCGCGTCGTCGCTCCGAGCTCGTGGAGGTAGCCGACGAGGGTGTGCACGAAGCTGTCGTGGTTGTCGACCACGAGGACGTCAGCCACCGATGGTCGACTCCTGCGGGGAGATGAACTGCTGCGCCCAGGGGAAGACGTACCAGAAGAGCCCGTAGAGGATCGCGGCCACGAGGACCAGCAGGATCAGCACCCGCACCCAGGCAGGGCCGGGCAGGAGGCGCCAGAGTGCGGCGTACATCAGGACGAGGCTCCTACGGTCGGCGCGGCGAGCGAGGCGGGCGGACCCGCGGCGGTGGGGGTGAAGCTGTCGAAGACGGCGTACGCGATGATCCGCTCGAGCATGTTGAGCTTCGGCGCGCACGACGTGAGGGTGAGGTAGCGTCCGTTCGCCGCGACGCCGACCTGCTGCGGAACGGGAAGGAGCACCTCGACCTGCGTGTCCTGCACGTACTCGAGCGTGCGGAAGCGGTAGGTGTACCAGCCGTCCGGGGTCTGGATGACGATCGCATCGCCGATGACGAGCTGATCGATCGGGTCGAACGGCGCACCAGAGGTCCACCGGTGCGCGGCGTACACGGTGTTGCCCACGTCTCCCGGCATGGCCGTGTCGGCGTAGTGCCCGATCTCGCCCTGATCCAGGATGTCGGTGCGCGAGGTTCCGGCCGCGATCGTGAACTGCCACGCCGGACCGAAGCGCGGGATGAACATCACCCCGAACGGCGTGCCGTGGTCGGGCTGCGTCTGCACGGGGACGACCGTCTCGACGGGGGCGGCGGTGTCGGTCGGCGACGGCGAGGGGGATGCCGCATCGGAGGCCGTCGGCGACGCCGTCATCCAGCTCTGCGAGAGGGCGCTGGCTTCCTTGTGCTTCTCGGCCCCGATGATCCAGTCGCCGATCCACATCTGCCACGCGACATAGAGCAGCGCGACGATGCCGAGTGTGATGAGGATCTCACCGAGCACACCGACGAACGATGCGCGGCGGCGCGGCGCGCGGTGTCGACGGCGCGTGATCGTCGCGGGTTCGCCCATAGTCGGATTCTCGCACAGCGTGGCTGTGGCGAGGCTGGCAGGTAGAATCTCCGCATGGCACGATCTGGCAAGGATGACGAGCAGCTCACCGAGCGCACGGAGGGCGAAGCCGCCCCCAACCCGGTGTGGTTCAAGCCCATCATGCTGGGCCTCATGATCCTCGGGCTTCTCTGGGTGATCGTCTTCTACCTCAGCGGGCAGGCGCTGCCCGTCCCCGGCATCGGCGGCTGGAACCTCGTGATCGGGTTCGGCATCGCCTTCGTCGGCTTCCTCATGACGACGCGCTGGCGCTGATCCCTGTCCACACCCTCGTCCACGGGGTGTGAATTACACGGGTGTCATTCATCCCCATCTGTGGACGAAGCTGTGGATAACTCTGCCGCTACCGGTAGAGGAAGAGGGGGATCGCGAGCAACGCGATGAGCCCGACCGCCACCGCGACGAGCAGCCACACCTGGGTGCGCTGCTGACGAATGGCGCGCGTGCGCGCGAAGATGAAACCCACGAGCGCGCCGACGAGCCCGCCACCGATGTGCGCCTGCCACGCGATGCCCGAGCCCGGCAGGAACGTGATGACGAGGTTCAGACCCAGAAGCACCGCGATCGCGGTGACGTTCGCGCCGATGTGCCGTCCGATCACGAACATCGCGCCGAGGAGGCCCCAGACCGCGCCGGACGCTCCGACGACCCACGTCGATGGGGCGAGAAGCGCGGTCAGCACGGAGCCGCCTACCGCGCTCAGCAGATATAGCGCGAGGAAGCGCCATCTTCCGAGGAGTGGCTCGAGACTGCGCCCCAGTGCCCAGAGCGCCAGCATGTTGAGTGCGATGTGCCACGGGCTCGCGTGCACGAGCGTCACGGTGACGAGTCGCCACGGCTGCGTATAGGCGAGCTGGCCGTTGAACGCGAGCCAGACCTGCACGAGATCCCCGAAGCCGCCGGGGATGAGCCCCAGCAGGTAGAAGAAGATCGTCACGCCCATGAGCGTGTAGGTGACGATGGGCGTGCCGTTCGCCGCCGCCCGCGCGAGGGGGCGGCGGCGCGGCATCCGGGTCACGTTCGCCTGGTGCTGCTTCCGCTGCTCCGCAAGGCACTCCGGGCAGATGACACCTACCGGGAGCGGGGTCTGGCACTCCGGGCAGATCGTGCGCAGGCACCGCTGGCACAGCACGAAGCTCTGCCGGTCCGGATGCCGGTAGCAGAAGTTGTCCGGATTGGTCTGGAACGCGGTATCGCTCACGTGACGGGGCGTCGGCTCTCAGACGGCGACGACGTCGATCGAGCTGATCACGACGGGCTCGACCGGACGGTCGCCGGCACCCGTCCGCACCGCGGCGATCTCGTCGACGACTGCGCGCGAGGCGTCGTCGGCCACCTCGCCGAAGATCGTGTGCTTGCCCTGCAGCCACGGGGTCGGGTCGGTCGTGATGAAGAACTGCGATCCATTCGTGCCCTCGGCCTTGCCCGTGATGGCGTTGCGGCGCAGGCCCGCGTTCGCCATCGCGAGGATGTACGGCGCGTTGAAGTTCAGCTCGGGGTGGATCTCGTCGTCGAAGTTGTAGCCGGGGCCGCCGACGCCCTGACCGAGGGGGTCGCCGCCCTGGATCATGAAGTTCGGGATGATGCGGTGGAAGATGACGTCGGTGTAGAGGGGGCCCTCGCCCGGCTTGCCGGTGGCGGGGTGCGTCCAGGCCTGCGATCCGTCGGCGAGACCGGTGAAGTTCTGCACCGTGCGCGGCGCGTGGTCGCCGAACAGGTTGACGACAATGTCGCCGTGGTTGGTGTGGAAGGTGGCTACGGCGGTGTGGATCGTCATGCTGGGTATTCTCCCACCTGTCAACCCCTTCCGAGGTCGCGGGCGTCTGGCAAGATGGGGGGAAACGACCCCGGATCAGGGAGGGCACCGTGAGCCTCAGCCGTAAGCGCAAGAAGGAACTCCGCAAGCTTCAGGACCAGGCGAGCACGCTGTGGGAGTCACAGCAGGTTCTGCTCGGTCAGGCGGGGGATGTCGCGCGTGAGGCGGGGCGTCAGCTCGGGAACTACAACCGCGAGCAGGTCGTGCCGACTGTGCAGCACACGTACGAGAAGTACGCCGCACCGTACGTCGACCAGGGCGTCAAGACGTCGCGCAAGGTCTACAACGACAAGATCGTTCCTGCCGCCGGTGCCGTGATCGGCTCGGCGCTGAGCGTGTGGGATGCCGCGAACGAGAAGCGCTCCGACCTCGCCGCCGGTCGCGGGTTCGGGTCGGTCGATTTCGCCGCCCTGCAGAAGAAGGCGGAGAAGTACGGCAAGCAGGCATCCAAGCAGCTCGTCGTGGCACCGCCGAAGAAGGGTGTCAGCGCGGGCGGCGTCATCGCGATCCTGCTGGGCGTCGCTGCGGCGGCCGGCGTGATCTACGCGGCCTGGCAGACGCTGCGCGCCGACGACGAGCTGTGGGTCGCGGACGACCCGCTGCGCGCCCCCGACGCCTGAGTCGCCTTCGAAGCCGACCGGATGATCTCGATACACCGGCACTGACGTGCCGGCACTCGATCACCGAACCGCAACATCCGCCGCAGGCGCCGTTCCCCTTCGGTGGTTGAGTAGCCGCCGCAGGCGGCGTATCGAAACCATGGTGACAAATGCCCGATCCTCTCGACCGCGTGCGCTCCGCGGCGGCCGCCCGCGGCCTCGACATCGAGCTGCGTGAGCGGCCCGCGGCATCCAGCCTCGCCGAGGCCGCGGCATTGTTGGGGCTCGAGCCGGCGGACATCGTGAAGACGCTCGTGGTCAAGCGCTCCGACGACAGCTACCTGTTCGCCCTGATCCCCGGCGATCTGGCGATCTCGTGGCCGAAGCTCCGGGCTCTCGTGGGCGTCAACAAGCTCCGCCTACCCGAACCCGAGCTCGCCCTGCAGGCGACCGGTTACGAACGCGGCACGATCGTTCCGATCGGCAGCACCCACGACTGGCCGGTGTATGCCGACGCCTCGATCGCGGGCCGTCGCATCGCGATGGGCGCCGGCGCGCACGGCTACAGCCTGTTCGTCGACGCCGACGAGCTCATCGCCGCCTACGACGCGACGGTCGCCGACATCTCGCAGCCCGCCGCTCCCCGGTGATCCGTCCCGGCGCAGACCGGCGATCCCCCGGTGATCGAGTGCCGGCGCGGAGCGCCGGTGTATCGAGATCAGACGCCCGCCATCTCCCGCGCGAGGTCGACGAGCTGAACCCGGTGCAGCCTTTCGACAGCGTCGAGCGTGAACCACGCCGCCCGGTCGGTCGACCCGCCGACCTCGTCGCGCAGATCTCCTCCGACGACACGCGCACGGTAGACGATCCGGAGGGTGTGAAGCGGCCCGCTCGCGCCCGGCGCAAGGCGCTGCCGCGCCGGGATGACGCGGGAATGGATGCCGAGGAGTTCCTCGACCGTGACCTCGAACCCCGTCTCTTCGCGCACTTCGCGCACGACGGCGTCGGCGGGGTCTTCTCCGGCCTCCAGTCCGCCGCCGGGGAGTGTCCATGCGGCGCGCGGCCCCTCGTGCCAATGCGCGAGCAGCATCCCGCGCTCGTCGACGATGACGGCATAGGCGGCTACCCGCAGATCCATTCCGCGATCCTAGCCGTCATCCGGACGCCGGCTGCGCGGAGTCGTCTTCGGTTCGAGTGTCGAGTATGAACCTGGCGGTGACCGCAGTCGCGCGGTCGTCGTCATCGAGCAGCATGTGCAGCGTGTCCTTCGTGGCGGCAATGGGGAGATCGGTCAGCGCTGCGACCAGGCGCCGACGGGCAACGGGTTCTGAGGCCGCCAGCTCCGCCGACAATGCGGTGATGACCTGATCGATGTGCCCGTCACGGATTGCGAGTTCCGTGAGCGCGTCGGCGGCTTCGACATCATCCCGCCCCGTGCTGATGAGGGCGACCAGCGCAGGGATTGCCCCACTCTTGCCGTGCTGAGCGCGGGTGATGATCGCACGTGCTCGGATGCGCGGATCCTCATGATTCGCGGATTTCATGATCACCCGTTGCGCGGCACGGGTGTTGATCTTCACGAGTGCATCGAGGGCGTGGCGCCTCCGATCGCTCTCGTCGGACTGCATCGCATGAGCGAGTGCGGAGACCGCGTCATCCCCGCCTCTTCGCGCGATAGCCCATTGCAGGGCTCCCGCCGCGTCTTCGGTGCTCTCACGCAGCATGGCCTCAACGAGTATGGGGATGTCTCTCCGGTCGGCTTCGGTGACCTCCAGCGCCAGTTGCTGGCGGCGCGAAGGACTCGCAGATTCCAAGCCTCGAACGAGTCCGATGGTTCGAAGGACGTCATGCCACGTCTTCGGATCGGTGGCTTGCACCTCCTCGAGGCGCTGCACCAGTTCCTGAGCCTGATCGATCTGCTCCCGTGTGCGGTTGATCACGTGGGAGACCACAACGGCAGGATCGAAATCGCGGTCATCGATCACGTCCGCGATCTGCGCGAGGCCCATCCCCAGCGACCGCAATCCCTCGACGTGGAACAGTCGCCGCAGATCGTTCTCGGAATACTCCCGGTACCCACCGGCTGTCCGGTCCGAGGGAGACACCAGGCCGATGCGGTCGTAGTGGCGCAGCATCCGGGCGCTGATGCCCGAACGCTGCGCCACCTCGCCGATCAGCAACTACTGCTCCCGCACTGCCGGCGCCCCACGAAGAGCCACAACCCGCTTCGCTTCTGCAATCGCCGCGTCAAACCCTTCATCGGGGTCCGCCATGATCGCCAACGTTGCCACGGCATGCGCGCTCACGTCGTCGTTCTCACCGCGAGCTGCGTCTTCGATCACCGATTCGACAGTCGCTCCGAGCACGGCGAACGCCCGACTCAGGCTCCGTTGCGTCTCTCGGTCTCCCCGCCCGAGCTCGCCGACCAGTTCCCGAGCCAGCAGGACCTCTCCACCCTGAGGGACGAACCCGGCAGCAGTGCGCCATGCGGCGCGAGCCACCTCAACGTCCTCGTCATGAAGGAGGTCCACGGTGATCGCGTTCCCGGTCGCGGGGTCACCGATCTTCGAAAGCGTGTGCAGCGCCTGACTGCGCGCTTGTGGGGAACTGGAGTGAAGCTCGGGCAGCACGGCCTTCACCGTCATCGCAGGATCATGTCTCGTCAGCGCCCAGGTCAGCATGTCCCGGACGAAGAAGTCCGGTTCCACTTCGCAACGCTCCACGAGAACCTCGATGTAGGACCCATCTGGTCGAGTGCCGGCTGCCAAAGCAGCCTGCAAGCGCGCAGATGCGCTGGTGTCCCTGAGCGCAGTCCTCAGCCGGTTTCCCGGTGTGTCCGTTGTGATCTCGACCATCTCGATACCTCCTCAACGTACTTCACACCTTGTCACCGTGACAATGTCAACCCCCGGGGTCTCATGGAAACACGCGCAGCCGAGATTCGCCGAGCCTACGAAGACAAAGAAGTCGAACTCCGCCAGGAGTTCGACTTCGTCTGAAACTGTGGAGCCTGGGAGAATCGAACTCCCGACATCCTGCTTGCAAAGCAGGCGCTCTACCAACTGAGCTAAGGCCCCGGAGGGGGTGGTGGGGCTACCAGGACTTGAACCTGGGACCTCTTCATTATCAGTGAAGCGCTCTAACCGCCTGAGCTATAGCCCCGTGAGGGATCGGCATCGACGCCGTCAACCTCCAAGACTTTACCCGATCCCACGCCGAACCTGAAATCGTGGGCGTGGTTTACTCGACGCATGAGCGGTCCGCATCCGGGGGAGGCCCACAGCGAAAGTCTCGGCCAGCGTCTGAACTGGCTGCGCGCGGGGGTGCTCGGCGCGAACGACGGCATCGTCTCGACCGCTGCACTCGTCGTCGGCGTCGCGGGAGCCACGACATCCAGCGCCGCCCTCCTCACGGCGGGGCTCGCCGGCCTCGTCGGCGGTGCGATCTCGATGGCGCTCGGCGAGTACGTCTCGGTGTCGAGCCAGCGCGATACCGAACGCGCGCTCATCCAGAAGGAGCGCCTGGAACTCGAAACGATGCCTGACGAAGAGCTCGCCGAACTCGCCGACATCTATCGGCGCCGCGGACTGAGCGACGACACCGCCCGGCGCGTGGCTGAGGAGTTGACCGCGCACGACGCGCTGTCGGCGCACCTGGATGCCGAGCTGAAGATCGACGCGGACGACCTCGTCAATCCGTGGCACGCCGCGATCTCCTCGGCGATCTCGTTCACTCTGGGCGCCCTGCTGCCGCTTCTCGCGATCCTGCTGCCTCCTCCGCAGCTGCGGGTCGGCGTCACCGTCGTCGCGGTGCTCGCAGCGCTCGCGCTGACGGGTTCCCTCGCCGCGCACCTCGGCGGTGCGCCGAAGCGGCGGGCCGTGACGCGGCTCGTCGTCGGAGGCGCACTCGCCCTCGCCGTCACGTGGCTGATCGGAACGCTGCTCGGGACGAGCGGCGTGGTCGGGTGAGGCGGATCAGTTGGAGGTGAAGCCGACGAGCAGGCCGCCGGTCACCTTGACCATGAGGTTGTAGATGCCCGCGACGACGGCGCCGAGGACGGTGACGACGATGAGGTTCAGGATCGCGACGATCGCCGAGAACGCCATCACCTGCGAGAGGCCGATGTAGTCGCTCAACACGAAGTTGTCGTCGAACGCCTTGAACAGGTCATCGAGGCGCGTGATCATGCCCGTGGTCTGCAGCACCATGAAGACGAGGAACGCACCGACGATCGTCACGATCGCCAGAGCGACCGCAGCGAGGAACGACAGCTTCACGGCCGACCAGAAGTCGACGTACACGAGGCGCAGGCGCACCTGCTTCGCGCTCGTCTTGCTCGATGACTTCTTGGCCAGCTTGTCGGCTACCGTGCTCATGCGTCAGTGTCACTCTCTTCGGGGGTCGAGGGCGTGGTCTCGTCCGCGGGGCTCGCCGCTTCGTCGGCGTCACCCAGGGTACGCTCCGAGTTCCGGGCGATCGCGAGGATGCGGTCGTCGTCATCGGGGCGGGCGAAGACGACACCCATGGTGTCGCGCCCCTTGGCGGGGACCTCGGCCACGGCAGAGCGTACCACCTTGCCGCTGGCAAGAACCACCAAGACCTCGTCGTCCTCGGCGACCATCAGACCACCCGCGAGATCGCCCCGATCCTCGCTGAGCTTGGCCACCTTGATGCCCAGTCCACCGCGTCCCTGCAGGCGATATTCGCTCACCTTGGTGCGCTTCGCGTAGCCGCCTTCCGTGACGACGAAGACGAACGCGTCGTCCGCGGCGACGGATGCCGAGAGCAGAGAATCGCCCTCGCGGAAGCTCATCCCCTTGACGCCCTCCGTCGCGCGACCCATCGGGCGCAGCGAATCGTCCGTCGCGGTGAACCGCAGTGACATACCGTGCCGAGAGATCAGGAGGATGTCGTCGGTGTCGTCGACGAGCAGCGCGCTGACGACCTCGTCGCCGCCGGTCTCCTCCTCCTGCCCGCGCAAGCGGATCGCGATGATCCCGCCCTGACGGTTCGTGTCGTACTCGCTGAGGAAGGTCTTCTTGATCTTGCCGTCGCGCGTCGCGAGCACGAGGTGGGTCGCGACCTTGTAGTCGCGGATGTCGAGGATCTGCGCGATCTCCTCACCCGGCTGCAGCGCGAGGAGGTTGGCGACGTGCTGACCCTTGGCATCCCGCCCCGCCTCGGGGAGCTCGTAGCCCTTCGCGCGGTAGACGCGCCCCTTCGAGGTGAAGAAGAGCAGCCAGTGGTGCGTCGTCGTCACGAAGAAATGCTCGACGACGTCGTCGGCGCGCAGCTGCGCACCCTTCACACCCTTGCCGCCGCGGTGCTGCGAGCGATAGTTGTCGCTGCGCGTGCGCTTGATGTATCCGTCGCGGGTGACCGTGACGACGACCTCCTCCTCGGGGATGAGGTCTTCCATCGACATGTCGCCGTCGAATCCGTGCAGGATGTGCGTGCGACGCTCGTCGCCGAACTTGTCGACGATGCCCGTGAGCTCTTCCGCGATGATCGTGCGCTGGCGCTCCTCGTCGGCGAGGATCGCCTGGTATTCCGCGATCTGCCGCTCGAGCTCGGCGAGCTTGTCGAGGATCTTCTGACGCTCGAGCGCGGCAAGGCGGCGCAGCTGCATCGCGAGGATCGCGTCGGCCTGGATCTCGTCGACACCGAGCAGCTCCATGAGACCTGTGCGCGCCGCCTCGACGTCGGGCGAACGGCGGATGAGCGCGATGACCTCGTCGAGCGCGTCGAGCGCGAGCGCGTAGCCGCGCTGGATGTGCGCGTCCTCCTCGGCCTTGCGCAGGCGGTACTGCGTGCGGCGGACGATGACCTCGACCTGGTGCTCGATCCAGTACGAGACGAACCCGTCGAGGGCGAGCGTGCGCGGCACGCCGTCGACGATCGCGAGCATGTTCGCGCCGAAGTTCTCCTGCAGCTGCGTGTGCTTGTACAGGTTGTTCAGGACGACCTTGGCGACGGCATCCCGCTTCAGGACGATCACGAGGCGCTGACCCGTGCGGTCGCTCGTCTCGTCGCGGATGTCGGCGATGCCCTGCAGCTTGCCGTCGCGGGCGAGGTCGCGGATCTTCGCCGCGACGTTGTCGGGGTTGACCTGGTACGGCAGCTCGGTGACGACGAGGCACGTGCGACCGTGGATCTCCTCGACGTTCACGACGGCGCGCATCGTGATGGAGCCGCGGCCCGTGCGCTGCGCCTCGCGGATGCCCTTCGTCCCGAGGATCTGCGCCCCGGTGGGGAAGTCGGGGCCGTGGATGCGGCCCATCAGCGCCTCGAGGAGCTCGTCGCGCGTGGCATCCGGGTGTTCGAGCGCCCACAGCGCACCCTCGGCGACCTCGCGCAGGTTGTGCGGCGGGATGTTCGTCGCCATACCGACGGCGATGCCGACCGAGCCGTTGACGAGCAGGTTCGGGAAGCGCGCCGGCAGGACCGTGGGCTCCTCGGTCTTGCCGTCGTAGTTGGGCTCGAAGTCGACCGTGCCCTCTTCGATGTCGCGGACCATTTCCATGGCGAGGGGCGCCATCTTGGTCTCGGTGTAGCGGGATGCCGCGGCACCCATGTTGCCGGGGGTGCCGAAGTTGCCCTGACCCTCGGCCAGCGGGTAGCGCAGCGACCAGGGCTGCACGAGCCGGACGAGCGCGTCGTAGATCGCCGAGTCGCCGTGCGGGTGGAACTGGCCCATGACGTCGCCGACGATGCGGGCGCACTTGTTGAAGCCCTTGTCGGGGCGGTACCCGCCGTCGTACATGCCGTAGATGACACGGCGGTGCACGGGCTTGAGACCATCGCGGACGTCCGGCAGCGCACGGCCGACGATGACGCTCATCGCGTAGTCGAGGTAGCTGCGCTGCATCTCGACCTGCAGGTCGACCTGGTCGATGTTCCCGTGGTTGTAGTGCGCGGTCGGGTCGGGGCGTTCTTCGTCAGTCATGTGTGTGCTTTCGGTGATCGATGGTTTCGATACGCCGGCCGTGCCGGCTGCTCAACCACCGGTACTAGATGTCGAGGAAGCGGACGTCCTTCGCGTTGCGCTGGATGAACCCGCGCCGCGACTCGACGTCTTCGCCCATGAGGATGGAGAAGATCTCGTCCGCGGCGGCCGCGTCGTCGATCGTCACCTGGCGGAGGGTGCGGGTGTCGGGGTCCATCGTGGTCTCCCACAGTTCCTTGGCGTTCATCTCGCCGAGGCCCTTGTACCGCTGCACGCCGTTGTCCTTCGGGATGCGCTTGCCGTCTTCGAGGCCGGCGGCGAGGAGCGCGTCGCGCTCCCGGTCGCTGTAGACGTACTCGTGGGCGGAGTTCGACCACTTGAGGCGGAACAGCGGCGGCATCGCGAGATAGACGTAGCCGGCTTCGATGAGCCCGCGCATGTACCGGAACAGGAGGGTGAGCAGGAGCGTCGTGATGTGCTGGCCGTCGACGTCGGCATCCGCCATCAGCACGATCTTGTGGTACCGCGCCCGGGAGACATCGAAGTCCTCGCCGATGCCGGTCCCGAACGCCGAGATCATCGCCTGGATCTCCGCGTTGCCGAGCGCGCGGTCCAGGCGCGCCTTCTCGACGTTGAGGATCTTGCCGCGCAGCGACAGGATCGCCTGCCGCTCGGGGTCGCGGCCGGAGACCGCGGAGCCGCCGGCCGAGTCGCCCTCCACGAGGAAGATCTCCGAGATCGACGGGTCCTTGCTCGTGCAGTCCTTGAGCTTCTCCGGCATCGAGAAGGACTCGAACACGCTCTTGCGGCGCGCGGTCTCGCGGGCCTTGCGCGCCGCGAGTCGCGCGGTCGCCGCGTCGATCGCCTTCGTGATGATGCGCTTGGCCTGTGCGGGGTTGCGGTCGAGCCAATCGGTCAGCTGGTCGCCGACGACCTTCTGCACGAACGCCTTCGCCTCGGTGTTGCCGAGCTTGGTCTTCGTCTGGCCCTCGAACTGCGGCTCGGAGAGCTTGACGGAGATGACGGCGGTGAGCCCCTCTCGGATGTCCTCACCCGTGAGGTTGTCGTCCTTCTCCTTGAGCAGGTTGTTCGCGCGTGCGTACTTGTTGATCAGCGTCGTCAGCGCCGCACGGAAGCCCTCCTCGTGCGTGCCGCCCTCGTGCGTGTTGATCGTGTTCGCGAAGGTGAACACGTTCTCGGTATAGCTCGTCGTCCACTGCATCGCGAGCTCGAGCGAGATGTGGCGCTCCGTGTCCTCCGACTCGACCTCGATGATCTCGTCGTTGACGATCTCGGCCTTGCGCACCTTGTTGAGGTACTCGACGTAGTCGACGAGACCCCGCTCGTAATGGAAGTCGTCGAAAGGCTGCTTCTCGACCGCCTGGCCGTCCTCACCGTCGACGACGTACGCGGATGCCGGACGCTCGTCGCGCAGCGTGATCCGCAGTCCCTTGTTCAGGAACGCGGTCTGCTGGAAGCGGGTGCGCAGCGTGTCGTAGTCGAAGTCGACGGTCTCGAAGATCGTGGCATCCGGCCAGAACGTGATGATCGTGCCGGTCTCGTCGGTCTTCTCGCCCTGTGCGAGCGGGCCCTGGGGCTTGCCGCCGTCGGCGAAGGTCTGCCGCCAGACGAACCCTTGACGCCGGATCTCGACCTCGAACCGCGTGGAGAGCGCGTTCACGACCGATGAGCCGACGCCGTGGAGACCACCGGAGACCGCGTAGCCGCCGCCGCCGAACTTTCCGCCGGCGTGGAGGACCGTCAGCACCACTTCGACGGTCGACTTGCTCGGGTCGGAGCCGTGAGGGTCGACGGGGATGCCGCGGCCACGGTCGATCACGCGGACCGCGCCGTCCTCGAGGATCGTCACGTCGACGAGGTCGTTGTGCCCCGCGAGTGCCTCGTCGACGGAGTTGTCGACGATCTCGTACACGAGGTGGTGGAGACCGCGCTCACCGGTCGAGCCGATGTACATGCCGGGACGCTTACGGACGGCCTCGAGGCCTTCGAGCACCTGGATGGCATCGGCCCCGTACTCGTTCTCGACCTTCTTCGCCTGCGCGGGCTGCGTGGTGGGGATGTCCTCGGGAACGCTGTCGGGGGTATCGGATGTCATAGGTTTCGAGCGCTCCTGGCGTGGCGGATGATCGAGGCGCCCGCATTTCGCGGACGTTCCATTCTATCCGGTTCGCGGTCGGTTTCGTCCGCTGAACGGCCCTGTGGCGCCGTGAAATCGGTCCGGAGGCCGATGGACGTCCCTCACCCGTAGGTATCGCGAGGGCCGCGCCCTGGAACGGCTCTGGGGCCCCATTTCCAGGAGGGGACGTCGGGTCCTACGAAACGGACGTTCTGGACGTTCGCGTCGGGGAAGCGTCGCATCAACTGGGTGACGATCTCCGCGCGCATGAGCTGGAGGTTCTTCGCCCATGCCGTCGAATCGCACTGGACGGTGAGGATGCCGCCCTCGAGAGCCACGGGATTCGCGTGCCGCGCGGTCTCCGCCCCGGTGACCTCTTCCCACTGCAGCACGAGATCCTCACGAGCGAGCTGCGTGTCCCAGCCGGACTGGCGGGTGAGGTCGGCGAGAGCGTCGCCGAGGCCCTTCGGGTCGCGACCGGGAGCGAACGGCTGCTTGTCCTCGTCGTCGACGGCGCGCTTCCGCCGGCGCCGGGCAGCGCGCGGCGAGGGCTCGAGGCCGCGCAGACGCAGGTAGGTGCCGACCGTCTCGGGGATGTCATCGGTCATCGGCATCCCCTTCCTCGGCTGCGATCTCGGCGACGATCGTGCCGGCGACGACCCGCACCGTGCGTGCACGCAACGCCGGCGGCACATCGGCTTCGACCGCCGCGGTCACGACGACCTGCTCGTAGCCTTCCACGAGGGCGGCCAGGCGCGCGCGCCGGTCGGCGTCGAGCTCGGCGAAGACGTCGTCGAGGATGAGGATCGGGTCACCGAGCTGCGACTGTGCGCGCAGGAGCTCGGCGGACGCCAGACGCAGCGCCAGCGCGACCGACCAGGATTCACCGTGCGATGCATAGCCCTTGACCGGGAGTCCGCGAACGCGCAGCAGCAGATCGTCGCGGTGCGGGCCGACGAGTGTGAGGCCACGGTCGAGCTCGGAGGCCCGCTTGTCGGCCAGCGCGGAGCGGAACTGCGCCTGGATCTCCGCGGACTGCGAAGCCGCGGAGGTACGGCGCGGCTCGCCCGTACCGGTCTCTCCGGTCGCGACGCCTGCCGCCGGCGCCTCGAGATCGTCCTCCGGATCGCCGCCCCCGATGGAGAGGGCCCACTCGAGCTCGGGACGGTGATCCTCCCCGGCGATCGCGGTGTACGCCGCAGCGACCGGCCCGGCGAGATCCGCC
Organism: Microbacterium sp.; assembly: GCF_017305435.1. Lineage (GTDB taxonomy): Bacteria > Actinomycetota > Actinomycetes > Actinomycetales > Microbacteriaceae > Microbacterium. The sequence continues at coordinate 543,681 of NZ_JAFKIP010000003.1, forward strand.
GCGAGCGCCAGCCGCGCCCGGATGATGTCGGTCCCGAGCGCCACGAGCTTGTCGTCCCAGACATCCAGGGTCGACAGGGCGTCACCGCGGATGCCGCGGGCGCGCGCCGACTTGAGCAGCGCGGTCCGCTGTTTGAGCACCCGGTCGTAGTCGCCGAGCACGCCGGCCATGCGCGGCGCGCGCTGGATGAGGAGCTGATCCGCGAAGCGCCGTCGCGCAGACGGATCGGTGCGGACGATCTGCAGATCCTCCGGTGCGAAGAGGACGACCTGCGCGTAGCGGGGCAGCTCGGACGTCTTCACCGGTGCGCCGTTCACGCGTGCCTTGTTGCTCCCGGTGCGGTTCAGCTGGGATTCCAGCAGGACGCGACGGTCGCCATACGCCAGGCGCATGCGCACGATCGCGGCATCGGCCCCATCGCGGACCATCGGGGCATCCTGCGAGACGCGATGAGAGCCGAGCGTCGCGAAGTAGCCGATGGCTTCTGCGAGATTCGTCTTGCCTTGGCCGTTGCGGCCGACGAAGACGTTCGCGCCGGGGGCGAGGCTCACGTCGGCGACCGCGTAGTTGCGGAAGTCGACGAGACTCAGCTGCTCGACGATCACCGGAACGGGGTCAGCGCAGGAGCAGGTTCGGCTGCAGCAGGTACTTGAAGCTCTCGGGGGTTCCGGACGTCTGCGGCGTGATGAGGACGGGGCTCAGCTTGTTGGCGTTGTCGCTCGAGGTGAACGTGATGCGGGCGAACTCGCTCTTGACCGCGCCCAGGGCTTCGAGGAGGTACTGCGGGTTGAGACCCAGCGTGACCTCTTCTCCCGTGAGGGTCGCGTCGACCGACTCGGTGGCACGCGCCTGCTCGGTGCCCGCGGCATCCATCGAGACACCGTCCTCGGTGAATGTGAACCGCAGGGGCGCCGACCGGTCCAGCACGAGCGAGACGCGCCGCACGGCCTCGGCGAGGTCGGCCGTGCCGACGACCGCGTAGTGGTCGGTCTGCTCGGGGAAGAGGCGCCGCACGGGCGGGAAATTGCCCTTGATCAGGAGGGACGTGACCGTCTTGTTGCCCGAGGTGAAGGCGATGATCTCGCGGTCTCCCGATCCCGAGAACGACACCTGGATGTCGCCCGAGTGCGCGAAGGTCTTTCCGACCTCGGTGAGCGTGCGCGCCGGCACGAGGGCCGTGGTGGACTCGTCGCCGGCCACGGTGCCACCGTCCCACTGCACGTCGCGAAGGGCGACGCGGTAGCGGTCGGTCGCGACGAGGCTCAGCGACGTCCCCGCCACCTCGAGCTGCACGCCCGTGAGGACGGGAGTGACGTCGTCGCGCGACGCGGCGAACGCGACCTGCGAGATCGCCGTCGCGAAATCGTCCGCGGGTACGAGACCGGACTCCCCGGAGACTTCCGGGATCGCGGGGTATTCCTGCACCGGCATCGAAGCCAGGGTGAACCGTGCCGAGCCGCACGTGAGGAGGATGCCGTCGTCCTCGGTGACCTCGATCTGGATCGGTGCGTTCGGCAGCCGGCTCGCGATCTCGGAGAGCAGCCGGCCGTGGACGAGGATCGTGCCGGGCTCGTCGACGGTCGCCTCGATCGTCGTGCGTGCGGAGGCCTCGTAGTCGAACGCCGCGAGCGACAGACCCTCGTCGGAGGCCTCGATCAGCACGCCCGCGAGGATCGGCTGCGGGTTGCGCTGCGGCAGGAGCTTGACGACGAATGACACGGCCTCGCTGAAGACGTCGCGATTCACGTGGAACTTCACTGTGGCTCCCTGGGGGTCGGCTCGGGCGTCTCCATGCTAGTGCCCGGTCTCGTGATTCTCGCAGGGGAGCTTCTGCGTCGGGCGTCCCGCCGACCTGGTGATCGAATCGGATTCTCTGAGATGGTTCTCTGTCATGGTGTTAACAGCTGTGGAAAGTGTGGATAACCTCGTCGATCCCTCTCGTTGAGCGGGAACCACACGTCTGTAAGTTGTGAGCGGGCTGCGGATGCCCGTGTGCGAGCGGGATGCGGGCATGCCGCACGTGCGGTCGATCATCCACAGTGAGGACGGATTCGCCCACAGGCATCCCGATTCGACGGGTAGTTATCCACAGGCTCTCCACACTGTGAAGAACGCGCATGATTGAGCACACCGTTGCCTGGTGTCAAGTCGCGGGCGGTGCGATCGCCCGGCGAGAGGTCATCGCGAGACGCGGCCGAGCTGCGTCGTGATCTCCGAGACCTGGTTGTAGATCGAGCGGCGCTCCTTCATGAGCTCCGCGATCTTCTTGCATGCGTACATCACGGTCGTGTGATCCCGGTTCCCGAAGAGCTGACCGATCTTGGGCAGGGACAGGTTCGTCCGCTCGCGACAGAGGTACATCGCGATCTGTCGCGCCGTGGCGACCGACTGCGAGCGACTGGAGCCGTAGAGATCGTCGACCGACAGTCGGAAGTACTGGGCCGTCGCGGCGATGATGTCTGTCGGCAGGATGACGCCCGCATCGTCGGTGTCGACGATGTCCCGGAGCACGGTCTGAGCGAGGGCGATGTCGAGCGTCGAGCGGTTGAGGCTCGCGAACGCGGACACCCGGATGAGGGCGCCTTCGAGTTCGCGGATGTTGCTGGAGACCTTGGTCGCGATGTACTCGAGCACCTCGTCGGGTACGAGCAGGCGTTCGGACTGCGCTTTCTTGCGGAGGATCGCGATGCGCGTCTCCAGGTCGGGCGCCTGCACGTCGGTGATGAGACCCCACTCGAACCGGCTGCGCATGCGGTCTTCGAAGCCCGTGAGGTGGCGGGGCGGGACGTCACTCGTGATGACGACCTGCTTGTCGTGGTCGTGCAGGGTGTTGAACGTGTGGAAGAAGGCTTCCTGCGTCTCGGCCTTCCCCTGCAGGAACTGGATGTCGTCGATCATGAGGATGTCGACGTCGCGGTAGCGCGCTTGGAAGGCCGAACCCCGGTTGTTGGCGATCGAGTTGATGAAGTCGTTCGTGAACTCTTCGCTCGAGACGTACCTCACGCGGATGCCGCTGTACAGGCTGAGCGCGTAGTCGCCGATCGCGTGCAGGAGGTGCGTCTTGCCGAGGCCCGAGTCGCCGTAGATGAAGAGCGGGTTGTACGCCTTGGCCGGCGCTTCCGCGACCGCGACGGCGGCCGCGTGCGCGAAGCGGTTCGACTGGCCGATGACGAAGTTGTCGAACGAGTACTTCGGGTTCAACCGGGTGTCGTTGCGCGAGGTGCCGGGGGCGATGTCGGGTCCGTCGTCGGAGCCGGGGCGTGAGATCGGCGCGGGGGCGAGTGTTCCGGACAGCGGTGCCGTGCCATCCGGGTGCGCACCGACCCCGTTCGAGGTCTGGACCGGGATCGGCGCCGTCAGGTGCGCATCGGCGAGCTCGGGATTCACGACGACCCGGAAAGAGGTCGCGCTCGGTTCGGCCTCGGCGCGGGCGAGGGCCTCCATGATGGGGGCGCGCAGGCGCTTGTTGAGCTGTGCCGCGGTGAGGTCGTTGGGCACGTCGAGGTAGAGGGTTCCACTCATCACGCCCTGCGCGACGGCGAGGCTGAGAAAGCCCTGCATCTGCGGCGTCACGCGCTCATCGGCATCCAGCAGGGCGCGCGCAGCGGTCCAGACCGGAACATCCGGAACGTCGTGCTGAGACATGCAACCCCCTGTGGATAACTACCCGAGCCACGGTAGTCAGCGACCCCGTCGAGGGCAAAATCCACTGTAGTTCCGGCCCGCGTGTCCCTGCCAGTGCTCATCCACAGGCGGTGGATAATATCCCTTCGGTCCCTGTCGGTTTGAGGTCTGGGGCGACTCGACGTATCCTCAGTAGGTTGACTTATGCCCACCTGGGCAGTCCCCTGTACCTGTGTCCCCGGTCTAGAGCGTTCGGGTGACCCGCCGATCCGGAGTGATCCACATGAGCAAGCGCACGTTCCAGCCCAACAACCGCCGCCGCGCCAAGAAGCACGGCTTCCGTGCCCGCATGCGCACGCGTGCCGGCCGTTCGATCCTGTCGGCGCGCCGCGCCAAGGGTCGTACCGAGCTCTCGGCCTGACCTCCTCGCGGTGCTGGCGCGCGGGAATCGCATCACCCGCGGGGCGGAGTACAAAGCCGTCGTCCGCGGTGGGTCCCGTTGCGCCGGTCCGCACACGGTGACGTACGTGGTCACCTCCTCCGCGTCGTCGCCGAGCGACCGCCCGGCACGTTTCGGCTTCATCGTGAGCAAACAGGTGGGCTCGGCCGTGACCCGCAACACCGTCCGGCGTCGGCTGAAGGCCGTCTGCGCCGAAGCCCTGCCGAATGTCGCCGCCGGCGCGGACGTCGTGATCCGCGCGTTGCCGTCCGCGGCATCCGCCGACTTCGCCGCTCTGCGCTCGGAAGTCGTCCGCTGCTTGACCAGGCGAGCGGCCGCGTGAGCGTCACGACGCTGCCGTCCTATTCCCTCGGGACCGGCCGCTTCATGGCATCCGACCTCCTGGGCGCGGTTCCGCTGCTGCCCCGCAACGCGGGCCTTGCGCTCCTGCACGGGTATCGGGCGACGATCTCGCATGTCTACGGCGACGTCTGCAAGTACTACCCGTCGTGCTCGGCATACGCGGTCGGCGCCGTCCAGCAGCACGGGCTGATCAAGGGCTCTGCTCTCACCGCCGCGCGTCTCGCGCGCTGCCATCCTTGGGCACGCGGAGGCGTCGACGACGTCCCGCTGCACCGCAGTTTCCGACACGAGCTGACCCCGCACGGTTTCGTCGTGCCCTCCACTGACGGCCTGCCCGCGGGTACGTCGCCCAGAAAGGACTGATCCGTGCTGGATCTTCTGTACCGCGCCGCCGCCACGCCCACCCCGGTGGTGCCGACGCCGACCACGCCGATGCCGGGCACCAGCCTGGACTTCTTCAGCGCGATCATGTGGCCGTTCAAGTGGATCGTCGAGGCGATCCTCGTGTTCTGGCACTGGATCTTCACCACCGTGGGTCTGCCGGCGGATGCCGGTCTGACCTGGGTGCTGTCGATCATCGGTCTCGTGGTGGTCGTGCGTTCCGCGCTCATCCCGCTGTTCGTGCGGCAGATCAAGAGCCAGCGCAAGATGATGGAAATCGCCCCTGAACTGCGGAAAGTTCAGGAGAAGTACCGCGGTAAGAAGGATCAGCTGTCGCGCGAGGCGATGAGCCGCGAGACGATGGCGCTCTACAAGAAGCACGGCACCACGCCCGTGTCGAGCTGCCTGCCCCTGCTCGTGCAGATGCCGATCCTGCTCGGTATGTTCTACACGCTCTCCGACGTGAAGAAGCACGCGGAGTGGGGCATGGGCGGTGTCGGCCTTCTCAGCAAGGACCTCACCTGGCAGTTCTACGAGGCCAAGCTCTTCGGCGTCGCTCCCCTGCACACAAGCCTCACCGAGGCCGTCGGCCAGAAGCCGGACGGCTGGGAGGCGACGGTCGCGATTCTCGTGATTCTCGTGATCCTCATGATCGCGTCGCAGTTCATCACGCAGCTGCAGATCATCTCGAAGAACCTCTCCCCCGAGGCCAAGACCGGCCAGGCCTACCAGATGCAGCGCATCATGCTCTACATCCTGCCGCTCGCCTTCATCTTCTCGGGTGTGTTCTTCCCGCTCGGCGTCGTCCTCTACTGGTTCACGTCCAACATCTGGACGATGGTGCAGCAGTTCCTCGTTATCCGGAACCTCCCCACGCCGGGCTCGGATGCGGCGAAGGCGCGTGAGGAGCGCTTGGCGCGAAAGGGCAAGGCCCTGGATGCCTCGGGCAAGGTGATCCCGATGGAGAAGTACGAGGCCGAGCAGAAGCGTCTGTACGAAGAGGCGCAGAAGGCCAAGGCGGAGGCGCCGAAGCGGCAGCAGCCGGTCAGCAAGCAGCGTGCGAAGAAGCAGGCACAGAAGAACAAGCCGCAGGACGAGTCCTGAACGGGCGGGAGAAGGACCATGAGTAACACGACTGACCAGGCCGGAACGGACTCCGTTCCCGTTGCTGAGGGTGCGTCGACGAGCGTCGAGCAGCTCGAGCAGGAGGGCGATATCGCGGCCGACTACCTCGAGGGCCTTCTCGACATCGCTGACATCGACGGCGACCTCACCCTCGATGTGCGAGCGGGCCGCGCGTATGTGTCGGTCGAGAACGACGATGAGGACGCGCTCACGCTGATCTCATCGCCGGACACCGTCCAGGCGTTGCAGGAGCTCACGCGCATCGCGGTGCAGACGCAGACCGGGCGGTTCTCGCGGTTGATCCTGGATGTCGGTGGTTCGCGCGACGCGCGTCAGCGTCAGCTCGAGAAGCTGGTGGATCGTGCCATCGCCCGTCTCGACGAGGGGGCGTCGCAGGCATCCCTGCCGGCGATGTCGAGCTACGAGCGCAAGCTGGTCCACGACGTCGTCGCCGCGCGCGGGCTCGTGTCCGAGTCCTACGGCGAGGGCGCCGATCGGCACACGGTGATTCGCCGCGGCTGATGCCGGGCGTTTCACGTGAAACATCGCGATGATCGAGACGGAGCCGGCAGAGGCATCCCTGGTCTTCGGTGAGCAGATCGATCGCGCACGCCTGTTCGCGGCGGCCCTCGGCGAGCATGGCGAGGAGCGCGGGCTCATCGGTCCCCTGGAGCCACCCCGTCTGTGGACGCGGCACATCCTCAACTCGGCTATCGCCGCGCCGCTGTTCCCCTCCGGCGGTGTCGTGGGTGACATCGGATCCGGAGCGGGATTGCCGGGTCTCGTGCTCGCGATCGCGCGGCCCGATGTGCAGTGGGTCCTGGTCGAGCCGATGGAGCGCCGTGTCGCGTGGCTTTCCGAGCAGAAGGAGTCGCTGGGTCTCGACAATGTCGAGGTGCTCCGTGCGCGCGGCGAGGACTGGACACGCGGCCCCATTCTGGATGCCGTGACCGCTCGTGCCGTCAGCGCGTTGCGTACGCTCATTCCGCTGACCGCGCCGCTCCTGCGCCCGGGTGGTGAGTTGATTCTGCTCAAGGGCGCCAACGCGCAGAACGAGATCGACGCCGCCGACAAGGCGATCCGCAAGTACAAGCTACGAGACGTTCGCGTCGAGGTCGTCGGTGAGGGTGTCATCTCCGAACCGACCCGTGTGATCCGGGCGACCGCCGGCTGATCTCCTCCCCCTGTCTCTCCGGCGTTGTGATCTCTATACGCCGCGCTGCGCGCGGCACTCGATCACCGGAGGGGATCCGCCCGGTGGTTGAGTAGCCGCCGACGGCGGCGTATCGAAACCACTTCTTTTCATCGCGGGAAGTGTTTCACGTGAAACATCATCGGGAGGGGTCAGCTGTGATCTCGATACCCCACGCTGCGCGCGGTACTCGATCACCGTGGGTCGGTGGTTGAGTAGGGCGGCGAAGCCGCGCGTATCGTAACCACTGCCTCTCATAGCTGGGAGTGTTTCACGTGAAACATCACCTAGGTGGTCATCTGTGATCTCGATACGCCGCGCTGCGCGCGGCACTCGATCACCGAGGGTCGGTGGTTGAGTAGCGCGGCGAAGCCGCGCGTATCGAAACCACATCCACTCCTCCACATTCGACCAATCGTCGGATCTCTCCACAGATTGATCGGCGTCACCACGGGGCTCTGCCGCCCCCGCGCATCATCGTGGCTTGGCATATATGTACATCCTCGAGTGCGCAGACCACTCCTACTACGTGGGCAGTACGCGCAACCTCGAGCATCGGCTCTGGTTGCACGACATCGGTGAGGGCGCCGAGTACACCAAGCGCCGACGACCGCTGGAGCTCGTCTACGTCGAGGAGTTCGCCCAGGTGGCGGATGCACTCGCGCGGGAGAAGCAGGTTCAGGGGTGGAGTCGCGCCAAGAGACAGGCGCTGATCTCGTATCACGGAGACCAACTGCCGGATCTTTCGCGCAAGCGATTCACCCATGACGATGAGTCGACGGGTGCGTTGTGATCTCGATACACCGCGCTGCGCGCGGCACTCGATCAACGAACTCCGGTGGTTGAGTAGCGCGGCGCAGCCGCGCGTATCGAAACCACAGCCTTTTGCCACGGCAAGTGTTTCACGTGAAACACCGACTGAAGGGTGCGCCGTGATCTCGATATACCGCGCTGCGCGCGGCACTCGATCACCGAGGGGCTCACGCCCGGTGGTTGAGTAGCGCGGCGCAGCCGCGCGTATCGAAACCACAGCCTTCTGCCGCGGGCAATCGTTTCACGTGAAACATGACGGGCGGGTGGGGTGTGATCTCGATACACCGCCCTGCGCACGGCACTCGATCACCGAGGGGGCTCGCGCCCGGTGGTTGAGTAGCCGCCGGAGGCGGCGTATCGAAACCACAGCGTTCTGCCGCGGGCAAGCGTTTCACGTGAAACATCGTCGGGAGGGGTGAGGTGTGATCTCGATATACCACGCTGCGCGCGGCACTCGATCACCGGAGTCCGGGGCGTGGTTGAGCGGCGAGTGTTTCACGTGAAACGGGGATGAAGGGGGAGAGGCCTCGACTACAGTGGAATGGTCCCCGAAACGATAGGAGTCCGTGGTGCAGGAATCGGAGAACGCGACCGCTCCCGCACCCTTCTCTATCGATGACAGCCCGATTGCGCGCGAACTCGCGGACCTCACGTCTCGACGCCGGGCACTGGATGCCGTGTCTCTCGATTTCGAGGGAAAGACGCGCATCCTCACGGTGTCGAACCAGAAGGGCGGGGTGGGCAAGACCACCACAACCGTCAACATCGCCGCGGCGCTGGCCACACTCGGAGCACGCGTCCTCGTGATCGACCTCGATCCGCAGGGAAACGCATCGACGGCTCTCGGTGTCCCGCACACGGCCGACATCCCGAGCGTCTACGACGTCCTGATCGACGAGTTCCCCCTCGCCGACATCATCCAGACGAGCCCGGAATCCCCGAACCTGCTGTGCGCGCCGAGCACGATCCACCTCGCCGGCGCGGAGATCGAGCTGGTATCCCAGGTCGCCCGCGAGCACCGGCTGCGCACGGCGCTGGAGGAGTACCTCGCGGCATCCACTGATCGTCTGGACTACGTCCTCATCGACTGCCCGCCGTCGCTCGGACTGCTCACGATCAACGCATTCACGGCGGCCGACGAGCTCATGATCCCCATTCAGTGCGAGTACTACGCGCTGGAAGGCCTCAGCCAGCTCCTCGGGAGCATCCGGATGATTCAGAAGCATCTGAACCCCACGTTGCACCTCTCGACGATCCTTCTCACGATGTATGACGGACGGACGCGGCTGGCGCAGCAGGTCGCGGAGGAGGTGCGCGCGCACTTCCCGAGCGAGGTGCTGACGACCGTCATCCCGCGTACGGTGCGCGTGTCCGAGGCTCCGAGCTTCGGGCAGACGGTCATCGCGTACGACCCGCAGTCGGTCGGCGCCGTGTCGTACCGTGAAGCAGCGGTCGAGCTGGTGCAGCGACAGCGAGTCAAGGCGAACGAGGAAGGCAACTGATGGCGAAGCGCACAGGATTGGGCCGGGGGATCGGTGCCCTCATCCCGACCACCGAGAGCACCGAGTCCCGCCCGGTCGACGTGTTCTTCCCTGGGGCATCGACCGCAGTGAAAGCGCCCGGAGCGTCGATACCGGCGAAAGATGCCGCGGATGCCGCCGGTGCCGTAAGCCCTTCCGGTACCGGAGCGATCGCCGAGGACGCCCCGGTGACGGACGGCGCTCACGCAACGGCCGAGGTCGACGCCGATCTCGTCACGGTCCCGGGCGCGCAGCTCATCGAGATCGACCCGAACGAGATCGTGCCGAACCCCCGGCAGCCGCGGACCAACTTCGACGCGGACGACCTCGCTGAGCTGGTGCATAGCGTGCGCGAGTTCGGCGTCCTGCAGCCCGTCGTCGTGCGTCGCAACGATGAAGGCGCGTACGAGTTGATCATGGGTGAACGCCGCACCCGTGCATCGCGCGAAGCCGGCCTCACCTCGATCCCCGCGATCGTCCGCGACACCGCGGACGACGATCTGCTGCGCGACGCCCTCCTCGAGAACCTGCACCGCTCGCAGCTCAATCCTCTCGAAGAGGCATCCGCCTATCAGCAGCTCCTCGAGGACTTCGGCATCACGCAGGAGCAGCTCGCGACGCGCATCGGCCGCTCACGCCCCCAGATCAGCAACACCATCCGCCTGCTCAAGCTGCCCGTTCCGGTGCAGCAGCGCGTCGCGGCGGGGGTGCTGAGCGCGGGGCACGCGCGGGCGATCCTCTCGCTCGACAACGTCGAGGCGATGCAGCGCCTCTCGGACAAGATTGTCAACGAGGATCTCTCCGTCCGCGCCGCGGAGGCGGCGGCGAAGGGGGTGGATGCCGCGGCGCACCGCACCCCGGCACCCAAGGCCGGCGCGCGCCGCGCTCACCTCGACGATGTCGCAGAGCGGCTGGGTGACCGGCTCAACACAAAGGTCAAGATTTCGCTGTCCGCGAGAAAAGGCCAGGTCATCATTGATTTCGCGACCGTTCAGGATCTCAACCGGATCCTCGCGGAGATCGGCGAGACCGAGTACGGCGCCACTGCGGGAGCGTAGGCTGGACGGGTGACCGACCGCCCACCGCTCCCGCGACGCGCCAGCCTCGAGGTGCTGCGCGCCGAGGCATCCGATGAGCTTTCGGTGCTCATCGAGGAGCGGATCCGCGACGGTGAGGACCCCTGGGACTTCATGGAGGACCTCCCGTCGGTCGACGAACTGGTCGTCCTCACGCTGCGCGCGGAGAACATCGCCGCCGACGGCGGCAACCGCCCGACCGTCGCGCGCAACTACCGGGTGCTGCGACAGATCTCGCTCGACTACCCGGCACTCACGCGTGCCGTGTGGCGACTGCTCGGCAGCGAGCCGCACCGCACGTGGGATGCCTCGGTGCGCGTCGAAGCGTCCTGATGTGGTCTCGATACACCGCGCTCCGCGCGGCACTCGACCGCCGGCGGGAGCTGCGCGCGGCATCCGACCACCGAAGTTGCACGACGCTGCGGCGCTCGACCGATGAACGGGAGCGCCGCAGCGTCGGCGATCAGGCGAGGTAGGTGGCGAGGTCCTGCTCGAGGGCGAACTTCGGCTTCGCGCCGATGATCGTCTTCTCGACCTGGCCCTTGTTGAACACCTTCATCGCGGGGATGGAGGTGATCTGGTACTCCATCGCGAGGTTGGGGTTCTCGTCGACGTTGAGCTTCAGGACGGTGATCTTGTCGCCGTTCTCCGTCTGGATCTCGTCGAGGATGGGCCCGACCATGCGGCACGGCCCGCACCAGGCGGCCCAGAAGTCGACCAGAACGGGGCCTTCCGCGTCGATGACGTCCTGCTGCCAGGTGCTCTCGCTCGTGGCCTTCGCGGTCATGATGTTCTCCTTAGGGGTGGTTCGCTGAACTCAAACGCCGAACGCAGCCGGTTTGTTCCGGGGCCGCGACCGGGGCGCCGGAGGTGGTGTCAGGCGGCGTCCGCCGCGGTGTCGCCGTCGGCATCCGTGAGACCGTCGATCTCCGCGGCATCCCGCTCGGGGAGGCCCGCGTCGCCGCGGGCGGCGAGGTAGTGCTCGACGTCGAGTGCCGCGGTGGTGCCGGAGGCCGCGGCGGTGACGGCTTGCCGGTAGGTCGGGTCGACGACGTCGCCCGCGGCGAACACGCCGGCGACGGAGGTGCGCGACGAGCGCCCGTCGACCCAGACGGTGCCGTGCTCGGTGAGCCGCAGCTGGTCGTGCACGAGATGCGTGCGCGGGTCGTTGCCGATCGCAACGAAAACCCCGGTCACGGGCAGTTCTCGCGTCGTTCCGTCGACGGTGTCGCGCAGCAGCAGGCCGGTGACGGCATCGCCGCCGAGCACGTCCTCGACCTCGCTGTTCCAGACGAACTCGATCTTCTCGTTCGCGAAGGCGCGGTCCTGCATGATCTTCGACGCGCGCAGCTCGTCACGGCGGTGCACGATGTAGACCTTCGAGGCGAACTTCGTCAGGAACGTCGCCTCCTCCATCGCTGAATCACCTCCGCCGATGACGGCGATCTCCTGCTCGCGGAAGAAGAAGCCGTCGCACGTCGCGCAGTACGAGACGCCGTGGCCGGAGAGACGCTGCTCGCCCTCGATGCCGATCTTGCGCGGCGCGGAACCCGTGGCGAACACGACGGACTCCGCCTCGTGGACGGTGCCGTTGCCGAGCGTGACCTTCTTGACGTCACCCGCCAGATCGAGCTCCACGACGTCCTGATACAGCACTTCGGTGCCGAACTTCTCCGCCTGTTCCTGCATCTTGGCCATGAGATCAGGGCCCATGATGCCCTCGGGGAACCCGGGGAAGTTCTCGACCTCGGTCGTGTTCATGAGCTCGCCGCCGGTCTCGACGGAGCTGGCGACGAGCAGCGGGGAGAGGTTCGCACGCGCCGCGTAGATCGCGGCGGTGAATCCCGCCGGCCCGGAACCGATGATGATGACCTGTCGCACTGCTCTGCCTTTCCGAGGCGATTCGGGGCTTTCCGTGCGGCCCGAGGTCGGGCCACGAAACGTAGAACCCATGGTAGCCGCGGGGCATTCCATGACAGGGCGGACGCTCCGCGTCAACGCCCGCGCGTCAACGTCCGAGGATCCGCCGCACGAGCCGCGTCGCGATACCCAGCTCCGGCGCGCGCAGCACGGCGAGGGCGGCGACATAGACGACGAGGGATGCCGCGCCGACGATCGCGCCTCCCGCCGCCCCCAGGAACCGGTCGCTCGTCGTCCACCCGCCGGTGCCGCCGAGGAGGAGGAACACGGCCCATCCCGCGGCGAACGCGGGTACAGCGGCGATAGCGAAGCGGCCGAGTGCGCGCCACGTGGGACGGAGCGCACTCGTGTCGGTGTGACGCCGCAGCAGCCGCAGCGCGACCGGAAGCTGCACATACGTCGACAGTGACTGGGTGAGCGCGACGGCCGCGGCGAGGAAGGCGAGCGGCAGGATGCCGAGGTTCACGGCGATCACCGCGATCACGGCTCCGATGGCGGCGAGGGCGGCCTGGACGAAGGAGAACACGAACGGGGTGCGGGTGTCCTGGAAGGCGAAGAACCCGCGGCGCAGCACCACCAGCACCCCGAACGGAACGAGCGCGATGAGGTAGGCGCACAGCACCCAGGCCATCGCGATGGCCCCCTCCGAGCTGTTGGTGAAGACGCGGGTGATCGGGACGGATGCCGCGGCGATGGCGGCCGTGAATCCGAAGGCGAACAGGGCGATCGCCCGGATCGACTCGTCGAGGTTCGGCCCGACGCGGTCGAACCGTCCGGCGGCGACGTCTTCGGCGAGGCGCGTGAAGTACGTCGTCGAGATCGACATCGCGACGATCGAGTGCGGCAGCATGAAGATGAGCCACGCGTAGACCATGACCGACACGCTCGCGGTGCCCGAGGCGAGCGTCACGACCTGGCTCTGCACGATGCCGGCGACCTGCCCCACGACGACCGCGAGGAAGGTCCACCACGCGAGCGTGCCGATGTGGCGCAATCCGATGCCCCGCCAGCGGAAGTCGGGGCGCACGTGCAGCTTCGTGCGCTTCCAGAAGAACAGCAGCACGACGGTCTGCAGTGCGATGCCGAGGGTGGCCGTTCCGCCGAGGAGCGCGATCATGCCGGCATCCCAGTCGGACGTCTCGGTGAACGGGCCGCCGAAGACGGCGAGGAAGACACCGAACCCGGCGATCGAGACGAGGTTGTTGACCGTCGGCGCCCAGCTGTACGGGCCGAAGACCTTGCGCGCGTTCAGCACTTCGCCCAGCAGCGCGAACAGGCCGTAGAACAGCAGCTGCGGCAGCACCCAGTAGGCGAACGCGACGGCAAGCGCGTGCTGATCCGGCTTCCAGGATGCGGCGTACAGCCAGACCAGGACCGGCGCGATGGCCATCATGAGCGCAGTCGCGGCGATGAGGACGACCGCGCCGAGCGTGAGGAGCTTCGACACGTATCGCGATCCGCCGTCGCTGTGGGCCGCCGCCTTGACGATCTGCGGCACGATGATGCCCGTGATCACGCCCGCGGCGAGCAACTCGTAGACGTTCGTCGGCAGCGTCGCAGCGACGCTGAACGCGTCGGCGGCGCGACTGCCGTACGAGCCTATGACCGCGACGAGCACGAGCGAGCGGACGAGGCCCGTGATCCGGGAGAAGAGCGTGCCCGCCCCGATGATGGCGCTGGCGCGACCGAGGCTAGCCATCGGCATCCTCTCTCTCCCCAGCCTCCGGAGCAGCCTCTGGAGCGGCCTCCGGTGTGCTCGCTCCGGCGCGCCGGCGGCGCAGCTTCAGCACCGTGCGGACGATTCCGAGGATCAGGAGCGCCGCGACGAGTGTGATCATGATGACGAGCCCGACCGACTCCCACTCCGCGTGCACCGACACGTGCACCGGGACGGTGTCGCCGATCGTGACACCTGTTGCGCTCCGCAGCTGCAGTTCGAGCGTCGACTCGCCGCTGCCCACCCGCGCCTGCACGGGCACCTGCACGCGCGTGTTCTGCGAGGGCCCCGCCTCGACCGGAGTCGTGCCCTGCACGATGAGGCGCGGGTCGTTCCGCGTGGCGAAGAGGACCACCGACACGGGCCAGCGCAGGTCGTTGCGCACCGAGAAGCTCAGCGGCGCGCTCGAGGCGGCGAGCGTGATGTCGACCGGCGGGGTGATGGCGACCGCGCCCAGTGTGTCACGCGTCTGGGTGCGGTGATCGGTGAACGCGGTCGCGGCGGCATCCGCCGTCGCCGTGCGCCAGCCGTTGCCGATGAGCTGCAGGATCGCGGCGCGCTCGGGGGAGGTCAGCACCGTCGGGTCCGCGAGGATCGACGAGAAGCTCTGCAGCTCGCCCTCGTCGCTCAGCAGGGTGTGCAGCTCGTCGACGCGCTGGTCGTCGACCGCGTCGGCATGCAGCGTGACGGGCGCGGCCCCGCCGCTCGTGAGGGCGGCGATGTCGGCGACGGCGGTGCGCCCCGCGAGGCTGGATGCCGTCTGCAGCGCCGCGCGCAGCGAGGGGGCCGCGGCCGTACGGTCGACCGTGACGAGGAGCGTCCCCGCTCCCGCGTCGGATGCCGCGAACTGCGCGTACGCGGACGCGGCGGCCAGGGCGGCGTCCCGCGTGGGGGTCGCTTCGCTCGCGGCGGCCGCGCCGAGCGCGCGCGACGTGTCGGCGTCGTAGACGAGGAGGCGCGCGTCGCCGGCGTCGGTCGCGGTCGCCCAGGCGGGAGCCGCGGCATCCGTCACTGCGCTCGAGTCGATCAGCGTGAAGCTGGATGCCGAGGCGAGAGCCCTCACCGTCTCGGTGCCCGCGGTGCCCGTCGCAGGCCACAGCACCGTGTCGCCGGTGCCCCCGACGTCGGTGAGCTGGGCGAGCGTCGGGAGGTTGTCGGGTGCGCTGGAGCTTGAGTTGGGACTGGGGCTGGGCGCCGCGGAGGGCGTGCCGGATGCCGCGCGGAAGTCGCGCGCGGCCATGTACGGGTCCAGGGGCAGCGGCTCGAGCGGGGTGCCGAGCCCGGCCGTGATCTGGGTCGCGAGGTCGGCATCGCCGAACTGCAGCGCGAAGCGCGGGTTCGGCAGGGCCATCAGGTCGGTGAGCCACGCGCTGGCGCTCGCGGGGGCCGCGCTGCCGAGCACGCGGATCGCGGCGACGATCGCGGGATCCACCGCGAGGACGGACGTCGAACCCGTGACCGCATCGAGAGCGCTGCGCAGGTCGCCGCCGGGCGCGGTGAGCGTCGTGAGCTCGTCGGCGGTGAGCAGCCCGGTCGAAAGGGCCGGGGCGGTGATCGGGACGACGACGCTCACGGATCCGCCCGTGCCGGCGCCCGGGACCACGAGCACGGTCCGCGCCGTGACCACTCCCTGCGGCGTCGTGTAGTCCGCACGGACGGGATAGACCCCCGGCGTGCGCGCGGCGAACGCCGCCGGGTCGAGGCTGATCGTCGTCGCTCCGGTCGCGCGGCTCGCGATGCGCGGCAGCGTCGTGTCGGCGAGGACGGTCTCCGTACGGGCGAGGGCGGAGGCGTCTGCGCCGTCGCCGGTGTCGCCCGAGAGCCACGCGCGCGTCGCCGCCCGGTCGCCGAGGGCCGTCGCGGACGTCGTCACGTGCACGGCGCCCGCGTCGAGGTCGGCGAGGGTCGGGTTGTAGGCCGAGAGCGTCAGCGCGAGGGCGCTGCTGGTCGACACGACTCCCGCGCCGGACGGTGCCACGGTCAGTGCGATCGACGACGCGTCGCTCGCGGCGTCGTCGTCGGCGACGGCGGGCGATGCGAGGCCGAGCGCGACCGTGACCACCGCCGACAGCGCGAGCACGGCGACCCACGCTCTCGCGAGAGGGCGGGCGCGGCGGGACGGGCTCAAGGTCATGACGGGATTCGACTCCTGTGCGATCCCAGACCGCACGATCAGGTGCGATTCTAGGGTCACCCCCCTGTGCGCCCGCAGTGACGGGCCGCGCGCGCGGCGAATGGACGACGAATGGATGCCTCGGTGACGGATTCCCCGACCCCCCTCCGTACCCCCTCCCCGGCAGCGCCGGTGACCCCCGACCCCGCGGCCGCCGCGGCGCTCCGCGCCGATCTCGCGGCCGCCGGCTACACCGCCGACGCGGTGCGGGCCGCGTGGGGTCGCCTCGCCGACGAGGCGATCGGCCACGGGCTCGCCGGTCCTGCGCTGCGGGCGCTGGACGCGGCCGCCGCGGGCGGCTCCGGCGTCGGCGCGGCGACGCCCGCACTCGCGACCCTCGCTCGCCTGCTTTTCCTGGGGGTGCCGGCGCCGGTGGCATCCGTCGACGCGGCCCTGCCGACGGCGGGCAGCGCGGGGCTCGCGGCGCTCGGGCTCGCCGCGATCGAGGGCGACGTCGTCGTGCCGCTCGCGCTCGTGCGGCCGCAGGAGTACGTCGAGTCCGGCGGCGCCGGCGAGTGGTGGATCGCGAGCGACCTCGACGAGACGGCCCTGAACGTTCGGGGCGCGGGCGGCACCCTGCCCACGGGGCACGTGCTCGGCGTCGGGGGCGCGTCGCTGACCCTCGCCGGTCTCCACCTGCCGACGCCGGCGCTCCGGGTGCTCGACGTCGGCACCGGCTGCGGCATCCAGGCCCTGCGCGCGCGGCGCACCGCCGCGGAGGTCGTCGCGACCGACGTCTCGGAGCGGGCGCTCGCCTTCACACGCCTCAACGCGCTGCTGAACGGCGTGGACGGCATCGAGACGCGCCACGGCAGCCTGTTCGCCCCTGTCGCGGGTGAGGTGTTCGACCGGGTGGTGTCGAACCCGCCGTTCGTCATCACTCCGCGCGCCGCGGGGGTGCCCGAGTACGAGTATCGCGACGGTGGACTCGCCGGCGACGACCTCGTGGCCGCGTTCGTGACCGGGGTCGGCGACGTGCTGGCCCCGGGCGGCATCGCGCAGCTGCTCGGCAATTGGGAGTACCGCGGCGCGGAGGACGGCCTCGACCGGGTGCGCGAATGGGTGGATGCCTCGCCGGTGCCGCTCGACGCGTGGATCATCGAGCGCGAGCAGCTCGACCCGCTCGCCTACGCCGAGCTGTGGGTGCGCGACGGCGGCACGGCTCCGGGAACCCCCGATCACGGCGCGCTCGTGGAGGCGTGGCTCTCGGACTTCGCCGTGCGCGGCGTCACCGCGGTCGGGTTCGGCTACCTGCTGCTGCGGCGCGCGGCATCCGGTACGCCGTCGCTCCGCCGCTTCGAGCGGATCACGCAGCCCCTGTCGGACGGGGCGCTCGGCGATCACCTCGCGGCCGCGCTGGCCGCGCACGACGCCCTGGCCCCCCTGGCCGACGACGCGCTCGCCGCCGAGACGTTCGTCGTCGCGGGCGACGTGACAGAGGCGCGGCACCACCTGCCCGGGTCGGAGGACCCGTCGGTCATCGAACTGCGCCAGGGCGGCGGGTTCGCTCGCGTGATCGAGGTCGACCCGGCCCTCGCCGCCCTCGTCGGCGCCTGCGACGGGGACCTGCCCGTCGGCGTCCTCTCCGACGCGATCGCGGAGCTGCTCGACGTGGATGCCGCCGCGCTCCGCGCGGACCTGCTGCCGCGCGTGCGGGAACTGGCCTTCACGGGGTTCCTGCGCCGCGCCCGGGCGGAGGGCCCCGCGCGATAGGTTGACGGCGTGGACCGGATCGCGGCGCTGCGCGAGGCGACGGATCTCGTCGTCGCGGGGCATTCCGCGCGCCCGGCCGACGGCGCGGCAGACCCCGAGGACGGCTGGAGCCTCGCGCTGGCGTCGTTCGCGGCATCCTTCGCCGGCCGACACGACGAAGCACTCGGCGGCGCTCGCCGCGCGCTCGTCGCGAGCGCGAACGGGGATGCCGCCGAGCGCGTGCTCGCCGCGGCCGTCCGCGCCCTCGCGGCGGCCGGGTGCGGAATCTCGGGGACATGGCGTGACACCGCTCCGGGGGAGACCACGTCGGGCGACCCGCTGATGGACACGCTGCCGCTGCTCGCCCGCCTCGGGGACGGCGACGCCGACGCCTTCGCCCGCTACGCGTTCGCGGAAGCGGCTCTCACCTGCGCGCGCGTCGGCCTGGCCCACCAGGCCGCGGCAGGTCTCGGCGACGTCTGGCTCGGCGGACACCCCTTCGGTGCCGTCATGGGAGTGCTCCGGGCACGTGCGTTCGCGTTCTCGGGACGGATCGACGACGCGATCGCCGTCGTCCGGCGCATCCCCCGCACGGCGACGCGCATCGACCTGCTCGTCGACGCGACGCGCGCCTTCATCGCGGGCAACGCCGCCGACCGCGCCGACGTGCTCGCGCTCGTGCAGCGCATCGAAGACCTGCCGCCCGCGGGTCTCGACAGGCTCGACGGCGGCGCCGTGCTGCTCGGGTGCTACGGACTCCTGGGCCTCGGCGAGCCGATGGCGGCCGGGCGTCTCGTGTCGCGATTCGGCTGGGATGACGCGATGGTCATCGACCGCGCACTCGTGCACGAGCTCTTCGTCGAGGGTGCCGTGCGCGTGGAGGACGCCGAGGCCGCGGACGCCTGGCTCGCACGCGCAGAGGAGGCCGACGGCGACCCGATCGCCGACTCGACCCTCGACCGCACCCGCAGCCGCGCGGCCCTGGCGGCCGGGCGGGTCACCGAGGCCGCCCTGGCCGCCGATCGTGCCGTCGCCGCCGCCGAGCGCGAGGGTCGCGTCATCGAGGCGATGGAGGGTCGCATCGTCGCCGCCCGGGCGCGGGTGTCGGCGGGGCGGTCGGCGGATGCCGCGAGGCTCCTCCGCTCGGCGACGCGCGACGCCGAGCGGGACGGGCATCGGTCGATGCGGCGACAGGCCGACCGGGTCCTGCGGGCGACCGGACGGCGGCTGCCGCCGGCGCACGGCGCCGCGCTGTCCGCACGCGAAGCGCACGTGTGCGAACTGATGCTGCGCGGCTGCGAGAACCTCGAGATCGCCGCGCTCCTCGACATCTCGGAGAACACCGTGCGCGGACACGTCTCGCGGGTCCTCGCGGCGCACGGCGTCCACACGCGGATCGCGCTCATCGCACGGGCGCACTGGCCCGACGGCGCGTGCGACGTCAGGACTCTCACTGGCCTCACACCCCGCCAGCGCGCCGTCGTCGCGGAGCTGATCGGCGGGCGCGGCACCGCGGAGATCGCCGCGCGGATGGGTGTGCGGGAGCGCACGATCGAGAAGCACCTCGACGACGTCAAGGAACGATGGGGCTGCCGCACGCGCGTCGACATCGTGCGGTACGCGGCCGCCCTCGCCGCCGACGCTGTGACGGATGCCGCGACCGATGCCGCGATCGGCGAATAATCCCGAATCCCACTGTCGCGGACCGCGTCGGCGTGAACAGGATGAGGCATGCGTCACCCTGGCATCCGTTCCCGCACCCGACCCGCCCGCTTCGCGGGCTGCGTGATCGTCGCGCTTGCCCTGGGGGGTGCTCTGGGGAGTGCTCTGGCGGGCTGTGCGGCGGGGGCGCCGACGGGTGACGAGCGCGGCACCGCGGGCACGGCGGATGCCGGCGATTCGGGAACCTCGGCACTCTCCTGCGACGGGGTGACGACTGGGGGGTTCGGGCTGCACCGCGACGCGCGCGTCACGGTGCAGCCCGACGCCGGAATCGTGCCGCTCGCATCGGATGCCGACGCGATCGAGTTCACCGACGCGGGGTACGCCGACGGCACGACCTACGGCTGGGAGCTGGCGTACGTCGACGGCGCCTCGGCGTTCCCCGTCCAGGGTTCGTTCTTCTTCGATGCCGACGGCGGGACGTTCCGGCTCGCCGGCCCCCTCGCGCCGCTGGGCGCGGACGGCGGTCCCTACGCGGGCATCCTCACCGTCACGGCGACGACGACCACGGAGGGGACCGTCGAACTGGCCCAGGTCTGCGTTGCGCTCGCGAAGGACGGATGATGCTGCGCGCGCGGATCGCGCTTGCCGCGCTTCTCGCGGCCGCCCTCGCGGGTGCCGGGCTGAGCGCCTGCCGCCCGAGTGAGAGCGACGCGAGCGGGGCGAGTGGTGATTGGCGGCGTGAGCTCGCGGGATGGGGCATCGCGACCGTGCCGTTCGAGGGCGGAGAGCCGCTCCAGCCGGTGACCGGCGACACGGTTCTGGTGCTGACGGACTGGCAGGCCGCGGCGCTCGCGCACGGGATGCCGGCCGGTGACGACGACGCGACCGTCTTCGACGGCACGCCGACGGAGCTCCTCGATGCGATCGGTGCGGACGGTGCAGAAAGCGCGCGCGGCGATGCCCTGACGACCTCCGGGGTCATCGCGGCGTGGTGGGCGCACGCCGACACGCCGCGGGCCGCCGCGGCCCGCGGCTTCCAGGCGCCGATTGCGGGTGTCGTTCCCGACGTCGTCCTGCTGCTGTTCACCGCGGACGCGCTCGACGACGCCGGTCGCACCGTCGACACGAGTCCGCCCGGAGCCGTGCCCGCCGTCGGCGGGCGTGCGCCCGCGGTCGCCGCGCCCCTGCCCGGACCACCGACCTCCGCGCCGCTCGCGGCGGGTACAGACGGCCGCGTCGCCGCGCCCGATCCCTGCGGCACCGTCGGCGACGCGATCGGGAGCGTCAATGCGTTCCTCGACGACATGGGCGATCTCGGCACCGTCATCCGCGGTGCCCTCGAACAGGCCTACGGCGCCCTCGACGCCGTCACGGGCGGCGCGCTCGCCGCCGTCAAACGCGCTATCGCGGTCGCCAACGTCGTGTTGAACATGGGCTCGCTCCTCACGCCGTGGACGGTGCAGTGGGAGACAGCGCCGTCCGGCGCGCTCGAGGTCGGCCTGAACGGGGCGTCACCCATGGCGTTCACCGACACCGTGCGCCTCGTCGGCGCGGCGGCGTCGCCTCCGGTCGCGGTGCAGAGCTGCCTCAGCCTTCTCGGCATCCTCGATCCGACCAGCCAGAAGGGCACGAAGCTCGACTGGCAGTTCCAGGTCGGCGTCGTGCCCGAAGTGCCGGACGGGGTGATCGTTCCGGGCACGCCGCCGACCGCCCTCGGGGCCGACAACGCGGCCGCCCTCGACCTCACGACCGGTGTCGAGAGTCTCACTGCCGAGAAGCGGGTGGTCCGTGCCGCGCCCGCCCTCGTCATCGTGTCGATGCAGCGCGCGGATGCCGAGCGGGTGACCTCGTACATCCGCTCGCTCGGCGGGGGTCTCGTCGACGCGGTTCTGGGGGGCGCGCTGGACCAGGTAGCGACGGCGATCGAGCTCGCCGTGAATCCGACGTTCGAGGTGCGCCAGCACGTCGTGCGCTACTGGGAGGCCGACGAGACGCCGGACCCGCCCGCGGCCGATCCGCCCGGTCCGGCGGTTCCTCCGGCGCAGCCCCCGCTCGACACCCCGATCGAGTGCTCCGTGAGCGCGCAGGACGTCGCCGCCGTCTCCGGCCGCGAGATCACGAGCGTGCGCTACGGCGAGTTCGGCGACCCGACCAACGGGCCGCTCCGCGCGTGCCTGTACGACGTGAGCGGCGGCGGGATGATCGTCGTCGGCGAGGGCATCTACCCGGATGACCCCGCGGCGGTCGACCCCGGGTTCACCGGCATCCTCACCGACGGCGCGTGCAACCGCGCGTCCGGCTACCTCGAGCTCGGGCCCGATGTCTACGGGTACCTCGTGTGGTCGGGGTATGCCCTCCGCGGCACGTACTACTACCAGCTCGGGATGGACGATCCCGGGCGGGTGCTGGCGACCCTCGCGCGCATCGCGGCGTTCTGCTGACTCCCCGCCCGCTACCCTGGAATCCATGCTCAACATGGCCGAGGGGCTCGACCGCCTGGGGGCGCTCGCGACCTCGCCGATCATGGCGCGCCTGGGCGCGGCGTTCGCGCAGGCCGGGTTCGAGCTCGCGATCGTCGGGGGGCCCGTGCGCGACGCGATCCTCGGCCGCGGAACGCACGACCTCGACCTCACGACGAACGCCCGCCCGGACGACATACTGCGGATCGTGAAACCCCTGGCATCCGCCACCTGGGACATCGGGCGTGCGTTCGGCACGATCGGTGCGAAGATCACGGGCCCCGGGGCGTCCGGAGAGCCAGGCGTCGCCGAGCAGGTCGAGATCACGACCTACCGCGCCGACAGCTACGACGGCGTGACCCGCAAGCCGACGGTCGCCTTCGGCGACGACCTCGAGGCCGATCTCGCCCGCCGCGACTTCACCATCGGGGCGATGGCGCTGCGGCTGCCCGTGCCGGCGCTCGTGGATCCGACGGGAGGCGTCGAGGACCTCATCGCGGGCGTCCTGCGCACGCCCGGAGACCCCGACGTGAGCTTCGGCGACGACCCGCTGCGCATGCTGCGCGCGGCGCGATTCAGCGGCCAACTCGGGTTCGCCGTCGCGCCCGAGACGCTCGAGGCGATGACGCGGCTGCGCGCCTCGATCGGGATCGTGAGCCCCGAGCGCGTGCAGGCCGAGCTCGTGAAGCTGCTCGCCTCCGCCGACCCCGTCCGCGGCATCCGGCTGCTCGTCGACACCGGCCTCATGGACGAGATCCTGCCCGAGGTCCCCGCGCTGCGCCTCGAGATCGACGAGCACCACCACCACAAGGACGTCTACGAGCACTCGCTCACGGTGCTGCAGCAGACGATCGACCTCGAGCACGCCCGCCACCCCGGCGCGGCACCCGACGTGACGCTGCGCCTCGCCGCGCTCCTCCACGACATCGGCAAGCCCGCGACGCGCAAGCTCGAACCGGGCGGCGGCGTCAGCTTCCACCACCACGATCTCAAGGGTGCGCGGATGGCGCGCAAGCGCCTGCAGGCGCTGCGCTTCGACACCGACACGATCTCCTCGGTCGCCCAGCTCATCGAGCAGCATCTGCGATTCTTCGGTTACTCCGAGGGCGCCTGGACCGACTCCGCCGTCCGCCGGTACGTGCGGGATGCCGGCGCCGAGCTCGAGCGCCTCCACATCCTCACCCGTGCCGACGTCACGACGCGCAACAAGCGCAAGGCGGCGCGCCTTTCGGCCGCGTACGACGACATCGAGCGGCGCATCGACGAGCTCGCCGCACAGGAAGAGCTCGACGCGATGCGCCCCGAGCTCGACGGCAACCGCATCCAGGAGGTCCTCGGCATCGGGCCGGGGCGCGAGGTCGGCGAGGCCTACCGGTTCCTCCTGGATCTGCGCCTCGACGAGGGCATCATCGGCCCGGATGCCGCCGAGGAGCGCCTCCGCGACTGGTGGGCCGCGCGAAGCTGAGCGATCCGACCCGCCCCGCCCGGCCCGGCCCGCCCGGCCCGGCTGGGCCTGATCGGCGTCGCAAAAGCAGGCCGGATCGGCCGCAGGGCGGCCTGCGCGGCCCCGAAGGGTCGATCCGCCCTGCTTTTCGAACGGGTTCCGTTCCATGCGGTCGCCCGCCGACCTAGACTGACGGCACGCTCCTCACCGTCGATCGGAGTCGCCGTGCCCTCGCCGTGGTCGCCCCGGCGCGAGGTCTCGCCGGAGACATCGCGCCTGCTGATCGAGCGCGCGCACGACGAGTTCGTCGGGGGCAATGCCGGTGACCCCCGGCTGCGGCAGGTGCGCGATCTCGTGCAGGACTCGTGGCGGCGCTCGCTCGCCCACCTCGTCGGTCCCGACGGCACGCCGCCGCTCGACCTCAGCGAGGAAGAGATCGAGGCCTACCGCAGCGCTCATCCGCTGGCCGGCGCGATGGACATGATCCGGTCGCTGCTGCTGCCGGAATCGGATGCCGGAGTCGTGGTCGCCGTCGGCGACGCCGCCGGACGCCTCCTCTGGGTGGAGGGCGATCGGCGGGTCCGCGATCTCACCGGCGGCATGGGCTTCGTCGCCGGGGCGAACTGGTCGGAGGACGTCGTCGGCACGTCGGCTCCCGGTACCGCCCTCGCTCTCGGACGGTCGGTGCAGATCCATGGCGCCGAGCACTTCAACCGGCTCGTCGCCCCGTGGTCGTGCACGGCCGCGCCGGTGCACGACCCGGAGACCCGGCGCCTGCTCGGTGTCATCGACGTGACCGGCGGCAGTGAGGCGGCGACCCCGCAGGCGCAGCTGCTGGTGGATGCCACGGCGCGTGCCGTCGAGAGCGAGCTGCTCGTCGCGCGGCTGCGCGCGCGGGCTGCGGCGACGGCGCCCATCCCCGTTCGCCGCGGACCGGCGCGCGGCTCCGTCCGCGCGCCCCGCGCGCCCGAGACGGCGATGCTGCGCGTCCTCGGACGCGAGCGCGCCCTCCTGGAGGTGAGCGGCGCCGACGGCGAGAGGATCGCCGAGATCTCGGGTCGTCATGCCGAGATCCTGCTGCTGCTCGCCGTCCATCCGCAGGGCCTGTCGGCCGACCGGCTGACGGAGCTCGTCTACGGACCCGACGCGGGCGAGAAGACGCTCCGCCCCGAGATGGTGCGGCTGCGCAAAGTGCTCGAGCGCATCGCCCCGCAGCTCGTGCCCCGGTCGCGCCCCTACCGCCTTCCGGCCGAACTCGACACGGACGCCCACCAGGTGATGTCCCTCGTGGGCCGCGGCGCGCATCGGGTGGCCCTCGCGGCCTACCGCGGACCGGTGCTCCCCGACTCGACGGCGCCGGGCGTGGAGGAGTTCCGCGACACCGTGCGGCTCGGCCTGCGCGACGCGCTCCTCACCGAGGCATCCGTCGATGTGCTCCTCGCCTACGTCGAGACGGTCGACGGTCAGCAGGATGCCGAGGTCCTCCGCCTCGCGCTCGAGATGCTGCCCGCGCGATCGCCGCGGCGCGCCGCGCTCGTGACGCGGATCGAGAAGCTCGAGGCCTGACGAGCGTCGCCCCGCGGCGACGGTGGCGGAACCGCGCCCGCCTGGCAGGATGGCGGTACGGAGGTGGCCATGACCGCAGACATCCCGAGCCCCGATGTCCCCGGCGTTCCCGGGGACGCGCTGGTCCGTCTCGCCGACGCGCACGGCATCGCGACCGAGTACTGGTCGTTCTTCGGCGAACGGGTGCAGGTCCCCGCCGCGACGCTGCGCGCTGTGCTGCGGGCGATGGGCGTCGCCGCCGTGACGGATGCCGAGGTCGCCGCCGCGCTCGCCGCCGTCGAGGAACGCCCGTGGCTCGCGCTCCTGCCGGCATCCCACGTCACGCGGCCCGGCGTGCGCTCCCTGTTCGTCCACGTGGTCGACGGCCACGACGTGCGTCTGACGCTCACGTGCGAGGACGGGTCGACGCGAGACCTCGCGATCCCCGCGCAGAATCCCTCGGCCCGGCTCGCGGGCGGCGTGCTGCGGTGGCGGGTGGAGGTGCCGCTGCCGACAGACCTGCCGCTCGGCTGGCACACGGTGTCGGCGACCGAGACGGCGTTCGGCCACAGCGAGCCCGCGCGCACCGCGACGGCGACGCTCGTCATCACCCCCGAGCGCATGCCCGACCCGCCGACGCGGCCCGGGCGCGATCGTGGCTGGGGTCTCATGGCGCAGCTGTACTCGGTGCGCTCACGGGCGTCGTGGGGGCTCGGAGACTTCGCCGACCTCGGCGACCTCGCCGCGATCGCCGGCGGGGAGGGCGCCGACTTCCTCCTCATCAACCCCGTCCACGCGGCGGAGGTCACGAGCCCCATCGAGCCGTCGCCCTACCTCCCGGCGACGCGGCGCTTCCTGGCCCCGCTGTACGTGCGGCCGGAGGACATCCGCGAGGTCGCGTACCTGACGCCCGTCGAGCGCGCCCTCGTAGAGGCCGCCCGCGCCCCGGTCGCCGCGATGGACGCGGACGCCTCCACCCGCATCGACCGCGACGCCGTCTGGGCGGCGAAGCGCGCCGCGCTCGACGCGATCTTCGCCGTGCCGCTCAGCGCCGCTCGCCGCGCCGAGCTCGACGCATTCGCCGCGCGCGAGGGCCGGCCCCTCCAGGACTTCGCGCTGTGGTGCGCCCTCGAGGAGCACTACGACGGCGCCGAGCGACCGGGCGAGGCGTGGGACATCTCCTCCCCGCTCGTCGCCGAGCTCCGTCGCGACCTCGCCGGCCGAGTGGCCTTCCACGTCTGGCTGCAGTGGATCTGCGATCAGCAGCTCGAGCGCGCGCAGGCGGCAGCCGTGGCATCCGGCATGTCGATCGGCGTCATGCACGACCTCGCCGTGGGCGTGCACCAGCGCGGGTCGGATGCCTGGTCGCTGCGCGGGATGTACGCGCGCGGCATGGCCGTCGGCGCGCCGCCGGACATGTACAACCAGCAGGGGCAGACGTGGAATCAGCCGCCGTGGCTGCCGGCCGCGCTCGCCGATGCGGGGTACGCGCCGCTGCGCGACATGATCCGGACGCTCCTGCGCCATGCCGGCGCGCTGCGGATCGACCACGTGATCGGGCTCTTCCGCCTGTGGTGGATCCCCGAGGGACTGTCGCCCGCGGGAGGGACCTACGTGCGCTACGACCACGAGGCGATGATCGGCGTGCTCATGCTCGAGGCCCAGCGCGCGGGTGCGGTGCTCATCGGCGAGGACCTCGGCAACGTCGAGCCCTGGGTGCGCGATTACCTGTCCGCCCGCGGCGTGCTCGGGACCAGCGTGCTGTGGTTCGAGCGAGAGGGCGACGGGTTCGTGCCGCCCGAGCACTACCGCCGGTCGCTGCTCGCGACGGTCAACACGCACGACCTGCCGCCGACCGCCGGCTACCTCGCCGACGAGCACGTCGCCCTGCGCGCGCGGCTCGGTCTGTTGACGCGGCCCGTCGAGGAGGAGCTCGCCGACGCGGACGCCGAGCGCGCCGCCATGCTCGCCCTGCTGCGCGAGCGGGGGCTGCTGGGCGACGCCCCGACCGAGCAGGAGGTCATCGAGGCGCTCTACGCCTTCATCACGGCGACCCCGTCCCAGCTCGTGGGCGTGGCCCTCGTGGATGCCGTCGGCGAACGCCGCACGCAGAACCAGCCGGGCACCGACACCGAGTACCCGAACTGGCAGATCCCGCTCGGGGGACCGGACGGCCGCGCCATGCTGCTCGACGACCTGGCATCCGACCCTCGCCTGCGCTCGCTGCTCGCCGCGGTCGACGCGAGGATCTGACCTTCGCCGTCCCGCGAGAGAACAACCCATCGCCGAGAGCCCGGGTATCACCCGTTCCCTCGGCGATGGCGTGTTCTCTCGAGGTCAGGTGTGGTCGGCCGCGTCCAGTCCGCGACCCGCGCAACGGAATGCAACGTTGCGCGGCGTAGGTTCCTCGGCATCCGAGAAGCGGCGCTGCTGCCGCCCCCGAAGGACTGTCGAAGGAGACATCATGACCATCGTCGAAGAAGGCGTCTCGAGCGTGTACGCCGCCCCCGGTCAGCGCGGCTCGGTCGCCGAGTACCGCCCCCGCTACGGCCACTACATCGGCGGCGAGTTCGTCGAACCCGCGAAGGGCGGGTACTTCGAGAACATCACGCCCGTGACGGGCAAGCCGTTCTGCGAGGTCGGCCGCGGCACCGTCGAAGACATCGACCGCGCGGTGGACGTCGCGTGGAAGGCGTTCGAGTCGTGGAAGAAGACGACACCCGCCGACCGCGCGAACATCCTCAACAAGATCGCCGACCGCATGGAGGCGAACCTCGAGAAGATCGCCGTCGCAGAGACGTGGGAGAACGGCAAGCCCGTTCGCGAGACGCTCGCCGCCGACATCCCGCTCGCGATCGACCACTTCCGCTACTTCGCCGGCGTCCTCCGCGCCCAGGAGGGCACGCTCAGCCAGATCGACGAAGACACCGTCGCGTACCACTTCCACGAACCGTTGGGCGTCGTTGGTCAGATCATCCCGTGGAACTTCCCGATCCTGATGGCCACGTGGAAGCTCGCCCCGGCGCTCGCCGCGGGCAACTGCGTCGTCCTGAAGCCGGCCGAGCAGACCCCGGCATCCATCCTCTTCCTCTTCGACATCATCGGCGATCTGCTGCCGGCGGGCGTCGTGAACATCGTCAACGGGTTCGGCATCGAGGCGGGCGCGCCGCTCGCGCAGCACAAGCGCATCCGCAAGGTCGCCTTCACCGGTGAGACGACGACGGGCCGTCTCATCATGCAGTACGCGTCGCAGAACCTCATCCCGGTGACGCTCGAGCTCGGTGGCAAGAGCGCCAACATCTTCTTCGAGGATGTCGCGCGTCAGCAGGATGCCTACTACGACAAGGCGCTCGAAGGGTTCAGTTTCTTCGCGCTCAATCAGGGCGAGGTCTGCACGTGCCCGTCGCGCGCGCTCATCCAGCGCTCGATCTACGACCAGTTCCTCGGCGATGGACTGGAGCGCGTCGGCAAGATCGTGCAGGGCAACCCGCTCGACCCCGCGACGATGATCGGCGCCCAGGCATCCAACGACCAGCTCGAGAAGATCCTCAGCTACATCGAGATCGGCAAGGCCGAGGGCGCGAAGCTCCTCGCGGGCGGCGAACGGGTCGACCTCGGCGGCGAGCTGTCGGGCGGCTACTACGTGGCGCCGACGGTGTTCGAGGGGCAGAACTCGATGCGCATCTTCCAGGAGGAGATCTTCGGGCCGGTCGTTTCGGTCACGTCGTTCGACGGGTTCGACGACGCGATCCACACCGCGAACGACACCCTGTACGGCCTCGGGGCGGGGGTGTGGAGCCGCTCCGCCGACACGATGTACCGCGCCGGGCGTGCGATCGAGGCGGGCCGTGTCTGGACGAACACGTACCACCAGTACCCGGCGCACGCGGCTTTCGGCGGGTACAAGCAGTCGGGCATCGGCCGGGAGAACCACCTCAAGATGCTCGACCACTACCAGCAGACGAAGAACCTGCTCGTTTCCTACGCGGAAGGCGCGATGGGCTTCTTCTGAGCCCGCGCCACCCCTTGTCCCACTTGGGGCACCGGTTGTCCCACTTGGGGCACTGCTTGTCCCACTTGTGGTCGCTTCCGCGTATCAGAAACAGCCACAAGTGGGACAGGGGCGGGGACAGGGGAGGGAAAAGGATGCCATGACCATCACACTCAGCAGGGTCGCCGTGACGGATGCCGCGGCGGCTCTGCTGCGCCAACTGACGGCGCAGCACGGGCAGCTCATGTTCCACCAGTCCGGCGGGTGCTGCGACGGGAGCGCCCCGATGTGCTTCCCCGTCGGGATGTTCCTCACCGGACCCTCCGACGTGAAGCTCGGCGACCTCGAGGTCGGCCTCGACGACCCGATCGAGGTGTTCATCTCGGCCGCGCAGTTCGAGTACTGGAAGTACACCCACCTCACGATCGACGTCGTGCCCGGTCGGGGTGCGGGCTTCAGCGTCGAGGGGCCGACGGGGAACCGGTTCATCATCCGCTCGCGCATGCTGACGGATGCCGAGTTGGCGGCCTTCGGCCTGGCATCGCACGCCGGCTCCGCCGACGGAGAACCCTGAGGCAGGCCGCTCCGCTCAGAGCCACCCGTTCAACGTCACCCGTTCAGAGCCACCCGTTCAGTGCCACCCGCTCAGAGCCACCCGTTCTCGTCCGCGATGCGGGCGGCGTCGGCGCGGTTGCGCGCCCCGGTCTTGCCGATCGCGGCCGACAGGTGGTTGCGGACGGTGCCCTCGGACAGGTGCAGGGCGCGCGCGATCTCGGCGATCGATCCGCCCGTGCGCGCGAGCGCGACGACGTCGGTCTCGCGTTCGGTCAACGGCGAATCGCCTTGCGCGAGCGAGTCGGCGGCGAGTGCCGGGTCGACGACGCGCAGCCCCTGTTCGACGCGGCGGACCGCGTCGGCGAGCTGGGCGGCGGGCGTGTCCTTCACGACGAAGCCGGCGGCGCCCGCCTGCATCGCGCGTTTGAGGTAGCCCGGGCGGCCGAACGTCGTCACGATGATGACGCGACACGAGGGCAGCGCGGCGCGGAGGTCGGCCGCGGCCTGGATGCCGTCGATGCCGGGCATCTCGATGTCGATGAGCGCCACGTCCGGCGCGGCCGCGCGCGCGGCATCCACCACCTCATCGCCCCGCCCGACCTCGGCGACGACCTCGATGTCGCTCTCGAGGCCGAGCAGCGCCGAGAGCGCACCGCGCACGAGCGCCTGGTCGTCGGCGATCAACAGCCGGATGCCGCCCGGCTTGCCGCCCGTCACAGCCGCACCCGCAGTCGGAACCCGCCGAGGTCGCTGCGCCCGACCGACAGCACGCCGCCCGCCGCCTCGACGCGTTCGCGCAGGCCGGCGAGTCCGTTCCCCCCGCTCGTGTCGGCGGCGGCGACGACGGGACCCATCCCGTCGTCGTCGATCGCGATCTCCGCGGCATCCAGGCGGACGCGGCAAACGGATGCCGCGGCGTGCCGCACCACGTTCGTCACGCCCTCCCGCACGACCCACCCGGCGAGCTCACGCTGCGCGGGCGCGACGGCGTCGATCGACCCGGGGAGGTCGGGCGTGATCCCGGCCGCCTCGAGCGCCGCGCGTGCCGCGACGAGCTCGCCCGCGACGCTCACGCCGCGATAGCCCGCGACCGTCGACCGTACGTCGGCGAGCGCGCCACGGGCGAGCTGTTCGACATCGCCGATCTCGGTGCGGGCACGGGCGGGGTCGGCGTCGACGAGTCGCCCGGCGAGCTCGGCCTTCACCGTGATGACGGTGAGCGAATGACCGAGGATGTCGTGGATGTCGCGGGCCACGCGGGAGCGTTCCCGCTCCACGGCGAGCTGTGCCATCCGGTCCCGCGTGGCGCGCAGTTCGTTCATCGCCGCGAGGTTGCGGGCGAACGCCGCCATCATGGCCGAGATCGACACGATGATCGCCGGGATCCAGAAGACGTTCTCGTCCCACCCCTCGGTGAGCACCCCCGCGAGCACCGCGAGCGCTCCGAGCCCCAGGAGCGCCGCCCAGGTCACGAGGATCGGCATGACCGCCATGCCGATCGCGACGCCGACGTACGTCCAGATCCCTCGCACGCCCCAGCCGATCCAGGGGAAGAGCGTGAACGACAGGGCGAGCAGGATGCCGGCGGGCGCGAGCCGCAGGTGACGCGGCAGGGTCCAGGCCAGGGGCGCGCTCGCAAGAAAGGCGAGCGCGAAGACGATGACCAGCAGGATCCCCGCGACGGTCGCGAGCACTCCGCTCGACTGCGTGACGACATCGGGGGCCACCGTGACGAGCCACAGGAGCGAGAACGCCGCGCCGAGGTACCAGCGCATCGCAGGCCGCGTCGTGAGCGACGCGAACGGCGCACGGACGGGGCCGGAGTGGATCTCCCACCCCGGCCCGCCGAACCGGTCGCTCGTCACGCTCATCACTGTAGGGCGGGCCCGTCAGACGCGCTTCGTGTCGCGCCGGAACGCCCACGTCGTGCCGGCGATGAAGACCGCCAGCCACACGAGCGCGTTCACGAGCCACAGCCCGTCGAAGCCCTCGCCGGTCAGGGGCGAGCGGGCGAGCTCTCCGATGCCGTACACGGGTGTGAAGTGCGCGAGCGTCTGCATGAAGTCGGGCATGCTGCTGAGCGGGTAGAAGAGGCCGCCGAGGAACGACAGGAACACGACGACGAGGCTCGTCACCTGCGCGGCGTTCTCGCTCGGCATGAGGTACCCGACGAAGAGGCCGAGCGTCGTGAAGACGGCGCCCGCGAGCACCCAGCCGACGAGTCCTGTGCCGATCCACTGCACGGGGCTCAGCTGGATGCCGCTGATCGCGCCCGCGATGTACGTGGCGACGACCGCGAGCAGGCCCAGCACCATGCCCGCGATCATCTTGATGATGACGTTGACGACGGGGTTCAGCGGGGTGAGGCGCAGTTGGCGGCTCCAGCCCTGCGCGCGTTCGACGGCGACGGCGGCTCCCGTCTGCGTCGCCGACATCATCGCGCCGTAGAGCGCCATCGACACCATGATGTAGGCGGCGACGGACACTCCGCCCTGAGCGACGGGCACGTCGGTGAGGGCCTCGTCGCGCAACGGCAGCCCGATGAGCACGTACATGACGACCGGGAAGGCGATCGTGAAGAACAGCGTGCGCCGGTTGCGCAGCCGGCGGACCAGCTCGATGCGCAGGTAGGTGAGAGTGAATCCACCGAGCGGCGGGACGCGCCGGTCGAGCGTGACGCGCTCGTTGGCCGTCGCCGAGGGGAGGGATGCCGTGCTCATGCGGATGCTCCTTCGGAGGTGAGGGCGAGGAAGACGCTCTCGAGGTTCTGCGCCGTGATCTCGACGTCGCGGGCGGTGGTCTGGGTCAGCAGGTAGCGGGCCGCGGCATCCGAGTCCTTCGTGTGGATCGTGATGCGGTCGCCCGCGCACTCGACGTCGCTCGCGCCGGGGAGGGCGGCGAGGGATGCCGGGTCGGCGCCGGGCAGTGTCGCCCGCACGATGCGACCCGACACCAGGTTCTTGATCTCGGCGGTGGTGCCGTCCGCGACGATGCGCCCGCGGCTCATCAGCACGATGCGGTCGGCGTACTCGTCGGCTTCGTCGAGGTAGTGCGTCGCGAACAGGACGGTGCGACCGCGCGCGGCATCCGTGCGGATCGCGTTCCAGAACGCGCGCCGGCCCTCGACATCCATTCCGGTGGTCGGTTCGTCGAGGATGAGGAGGCCGGGGTCGCTGAGGAGGGCCATCGCGAACCGCAGGCGCTGCTGCTGGCCGCCCGAGCAGACGCCGACGCGGCGGTCGGCGATCTCGGTGATGCCCGCGCGCCGCATGACCTCGTCGAGGGGGCGCGTGTAGGCGAACAGGCTCGCCGTGAGCGCCAGCGTCTCGCGGACGGTGATGTCCTTCAGGAGCCCGCCGGTCTGCAGCACGGCCGAGACGAGGCCGTGCGCGATCGCGCCGCGCGGGGTCTCGCCGAAGATGCGGACCGCGCCCGCGTCGGGATCGGCGAGCCCCAGCAGCATGTCGATCGTCGTCGTCTTGCCGGCGCCGTTCGGTCCGAGGAAGGCGACGATCTCGCCCGGGCGCACGCGCAGATCGACGCCGTCGACCGCACGGACGGTGCCGTAGCTCTTGCGCAGCCCCGCGGCATCCACCGCGAGGGGAGTCTGGTTCTCGTTCATGTTCCGACTCTCTCGCTGGCCGGATCCATGGGCCTCACACGGGCGTCATCGATCGCCCGTGACATCCGTCACCCGTCCCGCATCGGGGAGCGCGGAGAGCGGCACTGGGTTTCAGTCTCGTTACGAAGTGAGCGCGAACCCTGCAACCGCGACCCGCCGGGTGAAAGATAGCCCAATGGCCCCGTCACCCTGCGGGGCGCCCTTCACACAGCAGAGGTATTCGAATGGCACTGCATCACTCCACGCGCGCGCGCCTGATCGGCGCCGCTTCGGCGCTCGGCGTCGCGACGCTCCTTCTGGCGGGCTGTTCCGGCGGCGGCACGACCGGCGGCGCCTCCGGCGGCGGCGACGCCTCGGGCGAGCCCATCATCGTCGGCACCACCGACAAGGTCACGACGCTCGACCCCGCCGGCTCCTACGACAACGGCTCGCTCGCCGTGCAGACGCAGGTCTTCCCGTATCTCGTCAACACCGACTACAACTCCAACGAGGTCGTCCCCGACCTCGCCGAGTCGGCCGAGTTCACCGCGCCCAACGAGTACACCGTGAAGCTCCCGGCGGGTCTGAAGTGGTCCAACGGCCATGACCTGACGAGCTCGGACGTGAAGTTCTCGTTCGACCGCAACGTGAAGATCGCCGACCCGAACGGCGCGTCGAGCCTCCTCTACAACCTCGACAGCGTCGAGACGCCCGACGACACGACCGTCGTCTTCAAGCTGAAGACCGACAACGACCAGGTCTTCCCGTTCATCCTGACGAGCTTCCCGGGCGCGATCGTCGACGAGGAGGTCTTCTCGGCCGACGCGGTCACGCCCGACCAGGACATCGTCGACGCGGACGCGTTCGGCGGCCCCTACAAGATCACCTCGTGGGACTTCAACAAGTCGGTCGAGTTCACCCCGAACGAGAACTACAAGGGCCTCCTCGACGCGCCCGTCAACGGCGGCGTCATCCTGAGCTACTTCGCCGAGTCGTCGAACCTCAAGCTCGCCGTGCAGCAGGGTGACGTGGATGTCGCGTACCGCAGCCTCTCGGCGACCGACGTCGAGGACCTGAAGGGCAACGACGCCGTCAAGGTCGTCGACGGCCCCGGCGGCGAGATCCGCTACATCGTGTTCAACTTCAACACGCAGCCGTACGGCGCGACGACCACCGAGGCCGACCCGGCCAAGGCGCTCGCCGTCCGTCAGGCCGTCGCCGATCTCGTCGACCGCGACGCGATCAGCGAGCAGGTCTACAAGGGCACCTACACGCCGCTCTACTCGTACGTCCCCGAGGGCTTCGCCGGCGCGACCGACGCGCTGAAGGGTCTCTACGGCGACGGCAACGGTGGGCCGGATGCCGCGAAGGCGAAGGCCACGCTCGAGGCGGCCGGCGTCACGACGCCCGTTCAGCTCAGCCTGCAGTACAGCCCGGACCACTACGGCCCCTCGTCGGGTGACGAGTACGCGCTGGTCAAGTCGCAGCTCGAGAAGGACGGCCTGTTCCAGGTCGACCTGCAGTCGACCGAGTGGGTGCAGTACTCGAAGGACCGCACCGCCGACGTCTACCCCGCGTACCAGCTCGGCTGGTTCCCGGACTACTCCGACGCCGACAACTACCTGACGCCGTTCTTCCTGAAGGACAACTTCCTCGGCAACCACTACGACAACCCGGCGGTCAACGACCTGATCCTCCAGCAGGCGGTCGAGACGGACGCCGCCACGCGCAAGGCGGACATCGAGAAGATCCAGCAGCTCGTCGCCGCTGACCTCTCCACGGTGCCGCTGCTGCAGGGTGCTCAGGTCGCGGTGACCGGCAAGGACGTCAGCGGGGTCACCCTCGACGCGTCGTTCAAGCTGCGTTTCGCGCCCATCACCAAGTAGGACACCCGTCCGGACCCCCGCGCACCGAATCCCGGCGCGCGGGGGTCCGTTCCGTAAGGTAGACATCCATGACCATCGACGCTGCGGTCACCGAGCCGCCGCCCGCCCTCGAGGTGACCGGGCGCCGCGGATCCGGGGGGAGCACCCTCGCCCGGTACATCCTGATCCGGTTCCTGCTCATCTTCCCGACGGTGCTGATCCTCGTGACGCTCGTGTTCTTCCTCATCCGGATGACGGGCGACCCGATCACCGCCGCCCTCGGAGGGCGCCTACCGGCCGACCAACTCGCCGAGCGCATCCACGAGGCGGGGTACGACCGCAACATCTTCATCCAGTACTTCGAGTACCTGGGCCAGATCTTCACCTTCGACTTCGGCACGACGATCACCGACAAGCAGCCCGTGATCCACGTGCTCGCGACGTACGGTCTCGCGACGCTGGAGCTCGTGCTCTACTCCCTCGTCGTCGCCTTCATCGTCGGCATCCCGCTCGGCATGGTCGCCGCCGCGATGCGGGACCGGTGGCCGGATGCCGTGCTGCGCGTGTCGGCCATCCTCTTCTACGCGACGCCCGTCTTCTTCGCGGGCCTCGTCGCCAAGCTCGTCTTCTCGGTGTGGCTCGGCTGGCTGCCCGTCTCGGGGCGCGCGAACGTGCGGACCGAGATCGCGCTGAATCGCGACGGCGGGACCGGTATCTACCTCATCGACGCGATCGCGAGCGGCAACCCGAACTACGTCTGGGACGTCCTCTCGCACGCGATCCTGCCGGCCCTCACGCTGGGCCTTCTCACGGCCGGGATCTTCCTGCGACTCGTCCGCACCAACGTCATCGGCACGTACAACATGCCGTACATCGACGCCGCCCGCTCCCGCGGTGTGCGGGAGAGCCGGCTCGTGCGGACGCACGCATACAAGCCCGCGCTCATCCCGATCATCACGGTCATCGGCCTGCAGATCGCGCTCATGCTCGGTGGCGCCGTGCTGACCGAGACGACCTTCGAGTGGAAGGGACTCGGCTTCCAGCTGGCCGCATACCTCTCCGCGCGCGACTTCGTGGCCGTGCAGGGCATCGTCGCGATGATCGCGATCATCGTCGCGGTGACGAACTTCCTCGTGGACATCATCGCCGCGTTCATCGACCCGCGAGTGAGGTACTGAGATGGCGCGCCGCCCGATCATCGACCGCCTCCCTGTCGTCCACCAGCTGCGCCAGAGCGTCGGGCTCCAGCGCGGCATGCTCGTCGCCGGACTCGTCCTCACGGGCGTGTTCGTCCTCATGGCCCTCCTCGCGCCGTGGATCGCGCCGTACAGCTACAGCCAGCTGACGTATGCCGACGGCTCCAACTTCGGCGCACAGCAGCCGCCGAGCGCGCAGCATCTCCTGGGCACCACGGTCGGCGGGTACGACGTGCTCTCCCGGGTCATCTGGGGGGCGCAGACCGCCCTGATGGTCGTCGTCGTGGCGATCGCGATGTCGGTGTTCATCGGCATCCTTCTGGGGCTTCTCTCCGGCTACCTCGGCGGCTGGGTCGATCGCCTGCTGGTGGTCGTGGCGGATGCCATCTACGCGTTCCCGACGCTCCTCCTCGCGATCGTCGTGGCGATCGCGATCTCGGGGGGCCAGTCCGATCTCCGCTCGGGCATCATCGCGGCCGCGGCATCCATCACCGTCGTCTTCATCCCGCAGTACTTCCGGGTCGTGCGGGCGGAGGTCGTCCGGGTGAAGAGCGAGGCGTTCGTCGAGTCGGCGAAGGTCATCGGCGCCTCGACGCCGCGCGTCATGTTCCGGCATGTGCTGCGCAACTCGACGCGGACGCTGCCCCTCATCGTGACGCTCAACGCCTCCGAGGCGATCTCGACGCTAGCCGCGCTCGGCTTCCTCGGGTTCGGCATCCAGCCGACGGCCGCGGCCGAGTGGGGCTACGACCTCAACAAGTCGATCTCGGACGTCGCCGCCGGCATCTGGTGGACGGCGATCCCGCCGGGCGTCGCGATCGTGCTGACGATCCTCGGGATCACCCTCATCGGCGAGAGCCTCAACGACCTCGCCGACCCGCGCCTGCGCGCGCGGCGCCGCTCGGGCGGGAAGGCCAAGGCGGCGCAGACCCCCGCCGACGCCGTCGCCGCGACGCAGCCGACCGCGCAGGAGTTCCTCGGAGAGGTGCCGTGATGAGCCCCAACGAACAGCTCGCCGTCGAGATCCGCGATCTCGACATCACCTTCTCGACCGACGGCGGTGATGTGCACGCCGTGCGTGATGTGTCGCTCGACGTGCACCCCGGCGAGGTGCTGGCGATCGTCGGCGAGTCCGGCAGCGGCAAGACGGTGACGGCGCGGTCGATTCTGGGGCTCCTGCCCGAGACGGCGACCTCGCGCGGCGCCGTGATCCTCGACGGCACGGAGGTCGTGGGGCTCTCCGGCGAGAAGCTGCGGGAGGTGCGCGGCACGAAGGCTGCGATGATCTTCCAGGAGCCCTCGACGGCGCTGAACCCCGTCTTCACCGTGGGCTGGCAGCTCGCGGAAGGCCTGCGGGCGCACGGCGAGTACTCGAAGGCGGATGCCAAGGCCACGGCTGTCGAGATGCTCCGCCGCGTCGGCATCCCCGAGCCCGAGCGTCGCGTGAACGACTACCCGCACCAGTTCTCCGGCGGTCAGAAGCAGCGCATCGTCATCGCGATGGCGCTCGCCCTGAACCCCGCGGTGATCCTCGCCGACGAGCCGACGACGGCACTGGATGTCACGGTGCAGGCGGAGATCCTTGACCTGCTCCGGCGGCTGCGCGACGAGACCGGTACGGCGATCGTGCTCATCACGCACAACATGGGCGTCGTCGCCGACCTCGCTGACCGCGTGGCGGTCATGCTGAACGGCGAGCTCGTCGAGACGGGGCCCGTACGGGAGATCTTCGCGGACCCTCGCCACGAGTACACGCGCAAGCTCCTCGCGGCGGTGCCGCGCGTGCAGCTCGTCGACCGGCCGCTGCCGGCGTCGGTCGCCGCGGAGGCCACGCCCGTCGTCGAGGCGAAGGGGCTCGTGATCGAGTACCCCGGGCGCCTGGGGAGCCCGACATTCCGTGCCGTGCACGGGATCGACTTCGCGATCCGCCCCGGCGAGGTGCTGGGGCTCGTCGGCGAGTCGGGATCGGGGAAGACCACGATCGGCCGGGCGATCGCGGGCCTCACGCCCGTCGTGGGCGGGTCGCTGAGGGTGCTCGGCACCGAGATGAACGGGGTGCGCGAGCGCGAGTTCCGGAAGCGCCGCAAGGACCTCGGGTTCGTCTTCCAGGATCCGGCGACGAGTTTCAACCCGCTGCTGACGATCGCGGAGTGCGTCGCCGAGCCGCTCATCGTGCACGGGGGTGCGCGCGACGCGGCATCCGCCCGCGACAAGGTCGACGAGCTCCTCGAGGCGGTGCAGCTGCCGAAGGCCTTCGGCGACCGCTACCCGCACGAGCTGTCGGGCGGCCAGCGCCAGCGCGCGTCGCTGGCGCGGGCGCTCGCGCTCGATCCGAAGCTGCTGATCGCCGACGAGCCGACGAGCGCGCTCGACGTGTCGGTGCAGGCGCGCGTGCTCGAGCTGTTCGGCGAGCTTCAGGAGCGGTTCGGGTTCGCGACGCTCTTCATCACGCACGACCTCGCGGTCGTCGATCTGCTCGCGCATCGCGTCGTCGTGCTGCACCGAGGTCGCATCGCGGAGGAGGGGCGCACCGCCGACGTGCTCGGGAACCCGCGGGACGCCTACACCCGCAAGCTCATCGCGTCGCTCCCCGTGCCCGACCCTGCCGAGCAGGCGGTACGCCGGGCGGCGTGGGAGGCCGAACGGAGCTGAGCGTCGCGGGCTCAACGCCCGAGCGTCGGCGGGCTCAGCGCCCGAAGACGGCGGCGAGGATCGGCGACACGAAGCTCCACGCCCAGATCGCGAGGAAGCCGACGACGAGGATCGCGCCGAACACCGAGAAGCGCGACTTCAGCCGTCGGCCCTGCGGTGCGACCCCGACCGGGGGTGTCGTCAGCGTCCCCGGCGGCGTGAGCGCGGACGTCGGCGCGGCGAAGGGCAGGGCGGCGCCGCCGGATGCCGCGGCGCGGGTCGTCGCGGCATCCGTCAGACGGTCGTCGCGCCAGCGCTCCCACTGGGCGAGCTTGTCGAGGAGCGACCGGACGACCGAGAACAGCCACTCCCACGTCGCCGGGTCGAGGGTCGACAGGTCGCGCTGCGCATAGAGGAAGAGCCAGTCGTCGACGATCTCGACATCGAGGGCGGCGGCGTTGTCGACGAAGCGCGCCATGATGTCGGGGGTGAAGAGGTACAGTGCGTCGCGCTCGTAGCCCTCCGGGCAGTACAGCGCGAAGTACCTGTCGAAGTCGCCCTCGAGACTCAGACGCTGGTGCGTGTCGAACGACTCGGGCAGGTTCGATCCGAACCAGCCGTTGTTGCCCGTGGCATCCAGCACGATGTGGGGCAGCGGATTGGCGAGCTTCACCGCGACGTAGCCCCAGGTGTGCGTCGACTCGTTCTTGCCGGAGCCCGTC
This sequence comes from Microbacterium sp., assembly GCF_017305435.1. Taxonomy (GTDB): domain Bacteria; phylum Actinomycetota; class Actinomycetes; order Actinomycetales; family Microbacteriaceae; genus Microbacterium. The sequence continues at coordinate 583,390 of NZ_JAFKIP010000003.1, forward strand.
TTGTAGCGGTAGTTCGCGAACTCGACGAGGCGGGGCCGATCGCCGCGCAGGATGTCGGTCGCGACGCGGGAGTGCCCGGCATCGAAGATCATCCCGGGGAGCGCGGGTGCCTTCGCCTCCGGGTACCAGGTCATGCCGTTGGCCTGCGCGAACCGGTCCAGGCGATAGGCGCGCAGCGGACCGGCGCCGATCCGCCCTGTGAACAGGCCCCAGATCACGAAGCCCGCGGCGAAGACGAGCGCCGTGAAGACGAGCACCGGGGCGATCGCGAAGACGCTGGCCTCGCCGCCGCGCAGCGAGAGGATCGATCCGATGATGCCGACGAACACGCTGCCGAACATCAGCAGGAACACCGCGAACACGACGACGCCGATGATGAGGCCGACGGGGGATGCCGACGGCATCCGCCCTGCCGCCTTCAGCTGCTTCACATAGGCGCGCGCCGTGCGGCGGTCGACGGGTTCGGTGAGCGCACGGGCATCGAAGGGACGGGATGCCGAGGGTGCGCTCACGCCGCCAGGTTACCGGCGCGCTGTCGCTCAGGCGGGGATCACCGCTTGAGTCGGGCGATGCCGAAGGTCGAACTTCTGCACTTTGCCGGTGGCGGTGTGGGGGAGCTCAGCGACGAACAGGAACTCGTCGGGCACTTTGAAGGCCGCCACCAGCCCGCGGGTGTGGATGCGCAGTTCGGCGTCGCCTACGTCGTGCCCCTTGCGCAGCACCACGTAGGCGATCGGCCGCTCCCCCCAGCGCTCGCTCGGCACTCCGATGACGGCGACTTCGAGCACGGCGTCGTGGGAGACGACGGCCTGCTCGACCTCGACCGTCGAGATGTTCTCGCCGCCCGAGATGATGATGTCCTTCGCTCGATCCTTCAGCTCGATGTAGCGGTCGGGATGCATGACGCCGAGGTCGCCCGTGTGGAACCATCCCCCGCGAAAGGCCTCGCGGGTGGCGCGGCGGTCGCGGAAGTACTCGAGCATGACGTTATTGCCGCGCAGGACGATCTCACCGAGCGTCTTGCCGTCGGCAGGCACGTCCCGGTCGTGCTCGTCGACGATGCGCGCCGACTCAGCCTGCAGCATCCCGACGCCCTGACGGGACAGGCGGGTGGCGCGCTCGCCGGGCTCGAGCTCATCCCAGCGCGACTGGTACTCGCAGATCGTGAAGGGACCGTAGACCTCGGTGAGGCCATACACGTGCACGACCGTGATCCCGAGTTCCTCGAGCTGGCCGATGATCGTCGGCGACGGAGGCGCCCCCGCGGTGGTGATCCGCAGCGGCGCATCGACGACGTGCGCCGCCGGAGCGGTCGCGATGATCGTGCATACGGTCGGGGCGCCGCACAGGTGCGTGATCGCCTCATCGTCGATCAGCGCCCAGATCGTCTCGCTGCGGACCGCGCGCAGGGCGACGTGCGTCGCGCCCGTGGCGGTGACCGCCCACGGCATGCACCACCCGTTGCAATGGAAGGTGGGGAGCGTCCACAGGAACACCGACGAGCTGTTGAGCTGCTGATGGATGATCTCGCCGAGCACATTCAGGTACGCGCCGCGGTGCGTGTAGACGACGCCCTTCGGCTTGCCCGTGGTGCCTGACGTGTAGTTGATCGAGATCGGCGCGCGCTCGTCTTCGACGTGCCAGCTGATGTCTTCGGACGACGCGGCGGCCTGCGCGAGGAAGCCCGCGTAGCCGATCTGGCCCGCCGCGACGTGCCCGCCGGGGTGCCCGAACTCGGGGTCGGCGACCTCGACGACCTCTTCCAGGGTCGGTACGGTGGCGCGGATGTCACCGATGGATGCCAGCAGCTCGGCATCCACGATGAGGATGCGAGCACCCGAGTGCAGCAGGATGTACTCGATCTCGTGTCGGCTCAGACGCGAGTTGATCATCACGAGCACGCCCCCGGCCAGGGGCACGGCGAAGTGGCCGATGATCGCCTCCGGCGTGTTCGGCATGAGGTACGCGACTCGGTCACCAGGCTCGATCCGATCGGCGATCACCGAGGCGAGAAGCTCGGCCTCGTGGGCCATCTCTCGATAGGTGTGGCGCCGCCGCCCGTAGATGATGGCGGTCTTGTCGGGGAACACTTCGGCGGAGCGCTGCAGGAAGCGCAGCGGAGTGAGCGGTTCGTCGTTGGCGGAGGTGAGTGTCGACGCCAGGGAGATGGTGGACATGTCGTTCCTTGTGGGGTGTGCGATCTAGGCGGCGTGATGTCAGAGCGTCGCGGCGGCAGGGGTGTCGTCGACGGCGGGGTCGGCGGATCCCGTGGTCGCGTGCTCGGTGTCGAGCGACGTGCCACCGGTCTCGCGCAGTGCGAGAGCGCACACAATGCTCAGCGCGCTGACGCCGGCCAGCAGGTAGCCGATCGCCATGCCGCCGAAGCTCGCCGCGAGGGCTGCGGCGACCAGGGGTGTCACGCCACCGCCGACGAGGGCGGCGAGGTTGTACGCCGTCCCGGCACCCGTGTAGCGGTAACGGGTCTGGAAGAGCTCGGGCAGGTACGAGCCGAACGGGCCGTACGAGCCGCCGACGATGAACATCGTCACGGAGAGGCCGAGCACGAAGGCGCCGTACGAGCCCGAGTCGAGCAGGGGGAACAGGAGCAGCGACCACGGCAGCGCGACGATGACAGAGGTGAGCACGACGGGACGGCGGCCGAAGCGGTCGGAGAGCACTCCGGCGAGGACCGTCCCGCCTGCGAACACGAGGGCGGCGATGATGCCGGCGGTCAGGACGGCCGGGCGGGAGTGACCGAGCACGGTCGTCCCATAGCTGGTCAGGAACGCGGTCGAGATGTAGAAGAACGCGAACAGCATCGCGGCCGCGCCGCCGCCGAGGAGGATCTCGACCGGCTGGATGCGGATGGACTCCCATACCGGCAGGGTGCGCGGCACGGTCGCGACGGGCGACGCGGCGGCGCTGCGCTCCTGCTCGCGCCGGAACACCGGCGTCTCTTCGACCTTGAGACGGATGTAGAGGCCGACGACGACGAGGGCGGCGCTCAGGATGAAGGGGATGCGCCAGGCGAAGCCGACGAACGCCTCGGATGTGTCGCCGAGGGTGAGGTTGATCACCAGGAAGGTTGCGCTCGCCAGGACGAAGCCCAGCGACGGGCCCAGTTGGGGGAACGATGCCCACAGTCCGCGGCGGTGCGCGGGTGCATGCTCGGTCGCCATAAGGGTCGCTCCGGCCCACTCGCCGCCGACCGCGAGGCCCTGCAGGAACCGGAGGGTGACGAGGATGAGCGGAGCCGCGACGCCGATCAGAGAGGCGTCGGGGAGGACTCCGACCAGAAAGGTCGCCCCACCCATGATCAGCAGCGTGAGGATGAGGGTCTTCTTGCGGCCCAGTCGATCGCCGTAGTGCCCGAAGATGAGGGCGCCCAGGGGGCGGGCGACGAACGCGACCGCGAACGTGGCGAAGGCGGCGACGGTTCCTGCGCCCGTGCCCAGTGCCGGGAAGAACACGGCGGGGAAGACGAGTGCGGCGGCCGTGCCGTAGATGATGAAGTCGTAGAACTCGATGACGCTGCCGATCGTGCTGGCGGCGGCGACGCGCTTCATCGAGACCGGTGAGGTCTCGGCGGACGGCACGGGGGATGGGATCTGTGACATCTCGGTCTCCTTTGACAGATGTGGTCGCCGTGCGGCGGTGCAACGGGTGGCGACAACATTCACACGCATCGGATCGGCCCCCGTACCCCCCGATGGGGGGAAAGCGGAGAGAGGATGCCGATCGCGCGGAGGTCAGGGGAGGAGGTGCAGGCGGCGTGCGGTGGCGACGGCCTCGTGCCGCGAGTGGGCGCCCAGCTTGCCCATGACCGTCTGCATGTAGCTCTTGACGGTGCCGGCCTGCAGCCCGAGGCGAGTGGCGGCCTCGGGGTAGCTGCATCCGAGCGCGATCTGGGCGAGGACGTCGGACTCGCGTCGCGTGAGGGTGGGTGCGCCCAGGCTCGGCGCGTCGCCGGCGAGGCGCTGGGTCACCGCCAGGATGCGTCGTGACAGTTCGGCGTCGTCGGTCGTGCTGGCCAGGGCCAGCAGCTCACCGTGCGCGGTCCTGATGGCTTCGCGCAGGTCGTGACTCTCGGGGCCGGCCGCGAGCGGCTCGCTGCCGCGCAGGAGCGCGACCCGCCGGTCGACCTCGTCGCGCGTGCGCAGCTCGTTCGCGATGACGCGGGCAGCGTCCACGAGCTCGGTCGAGAGGCGATCGCCGATCGTGACCCGCTCGCGGGTCGCCGCGTACATGATCACCCGTGGCTGGCCGTCGACGGTGACCGGCAGGGCGACCATCGAACGCAGCCCTTCGCGGCGCACGGCTTCGTCGTGCTGATGCGAGATCTGTGCTGCCTCGACGTAGTCGGCCACCGCCGTGGGCTTGCCGCGGGCGAGGGCGCCTCCGCCGACGCCTTCGCCGCGCTGCACGAACAGCTTGTCGAGGCTGTTCGTGGTGGTGCCGATGAACTCGGTGATGGTGAGCGCGCCGTCCTCGACGAGTCCCGCGAAGAGGATGCCGACACGCGCCTGACCGGCAAGGCGCCTCAACGACGATCGGAGGAGATCCCGGTCGTCGGGGCGCAGGACCGATGCCGGGTCGTCACGCATGACGGCGCTCCCCTCGTCGGTTGCGCGGAATCGTAGCATCCCCACACGCTCGGAGGATCGGGTGTGCGGTGCGCTATCTCGGGGGGCGGCGTGAGTGCGGACGTCGGCGCGGCAAGGGCGAGGGCACCGCCGGTGGCATCCATTTCGCTACGCGACCGGGGCGTCCTCACGCGCGTAGCGCTCGCGCAGTCGCTTCTCCTCAGCCGGCGACGGCAGCCCGAACACCACGACGAGGAACCCCAGTGCGATCGCGATCCCGCCCACGAGGTACGCCGCCCAGGTGCCGTCGACGAAGCTGATGCGGGCGGCCTCGATGATGCGGTCGGCGTAGTCGGGGTTGTCGGAGGCGACGTGCAGCGCCGACGCGTACGAGGACTGCAGCGCCCGGGCGACGTCGGCGCCGATCGTCGTCGCCTCGGGAGAGGCGCTGATGAGGTCGCCGAAGACACGCGCGAAGCCCCCCGCGAGGACGGCGCCCAGGAGCGCCTGCAGGATCGCCCCGCCGAGGTCGGTCTGCAGGTCGGTCGTGGCGGATGCCATGCCCGCGCGCCGCACCGGCGTGCTGCTCATGAGAGAGCGGGATGCCGCCGTCATGACGAACGACGCGCCGCCGCCGACGAGAGCGAAGGCGAGTGCGACGACCCAGGAGGGCGTCGCCTGTGCCCAGGTGAGCATCGTGGCGAAGGCGCCCGCGAGGAGCACATAGCCGACGACCATGCTGGGGCGGACGCCGCGGGACACGAGGATGCTCGCCGGCACCCCGCACAGGAGCAGCGCGACCGCCGCGGGAACGAGCGCGAGGCCGGCCTGCATCGCGTCGTAGCCGAGGATGTTCTGCAGGTACTGCTGGCCGACGAACATCGCGCCCTCGAGGGCGCCGAACGCGAGAGCACCGGCGACGGCCGGCACCCAGAAGAGGCGCCGTCGCGCGACCTGCAGATCGTAGAGGGGGGATGCCGCGGCCCGCTGTCGAGCGAAGAACAGGGCCAGCAGGGCCGCCGCCGCGAGAAGCAGCCCGCCGCCCAGGGCCGTCTCGCCCGGGGCGAAGACGATCTCGACCCCCAGCACGAGCGCGGCGACCGCGACCACCGACACGACCCCGCCGAGATGGTCGACCGGCTTGTCCGACTCTTCGACACCGCGCGGCACGGTCCGCGCCGCGAGGGCGAGGGCGACGAGCGCGAGGGGAACGGGAGCCCCGATCGCGACTCGCCACCCCACCGTGTCGACGAGGGCGCCCGACACGATCGACCCGCCCACCGTCGCCCCCGCGCAGATCGCGGTCCACAACGCGATCGCCCGGCCGCGCGCGGGCCCGTCGGCCCAGAGCGCCGTGATGAGCGCGAGCGTCGTCGGGAACGCCATCCCCGCCGCCATCCCGGTGAGGACGCGCGCGGCCATGAGTGTCTCCGCGGAGGGCGCGAGCGCGGCGGCGGTGCCGGTGACGAGGAGCGCGATGAGCCCGATGCACAACACTCGGACGCGCCCGTAGCGGTCGGCGATCGCGCCCGCGTAGAGGACCGTCATCGCCATGCCGAGTCCCGTCCCGAGGGCGATCAGGTTGAGCGCCGTCTGAGAGGCGTCGAAATCCGCGGCGATCTGCGGCAGCGCGACGGTGGCGCCCGCGAGGGTGAGGTTGCAGATCGCGGCCGTCAGGACGAGCGCCGTCAGCACGGCGGCGGAGCGCGGAGGTGCGGCCGAGGGTGCGGTCGTGCGCGGCATCCGTCGTCCTCTCGCACCGCGGGTGGTCTCGAGCAGAGCGTACTGGGGATTCGGCGTGGGCCGCGGCATCCGCTAGACTGTTGTGGTTGTCCGTCTGTCTGCGCCGTTCCGGCGCGCGCGGCCGGGCACGTGCATCAACCCTCCTGATGCCGGGAAGTGCCCGGCATCCGTTCTAGTCCGAAGGAGGTGGGTTAGTGACGCACTCACACCAGTACGAGCTCATGGTCATCCTCGACCCCGAGATCGACGAGCGTCAGGTCGCCCCCAAGCTCGACGGATTCCTGAAGGTCATCACCGCTGATGGTGGCTCGATCGACAACGTCGACGTCTGGGGCAAGCGCCGCCTGGCATACGAGATCCAGAAGAAGAACGAGGGCATCTACGCCGTCGTCAACTTCACCGCCACGAGCGAGGCCACGCAGGAGCTCGACCGTCAGCTCAAGCTGAACGAGCAGATCATGCGTACGAAGGTCCTGCGTGCCGAGGAGGCGATCGCCCAGGTCGCCGCCGAGAAGGAGCGCGCCGAGGCCAAAGCCGCCCGCAAGGCAGCGAAGGCGTAACGGACGATGGCCGGCGAGACCGTCATCACCGTCGTGGGCAACCTCACGGCAGACCCCGAGCTGCGGTACACGCAGAACGGCCTGCCCGTCGCGAACTTCACGATCGCGTCGACTCCGCGCAACTTCGACCGTCAGGCGAACGAGTGGAAGGACGGCGAAGCGCTGTTCCTCCGCGCGAGCGTGTGGCGCGAGTTCGCCGAGCACGTGGCCGGGTCGCTCACGAAGGGTTCCCGCGTCATCGCGACCGGCCGGTTGAAGCAGCGCTCCTACCAGGACCGCGAGGGCAACAACCGCACCGCGATCGAGCTGGAGGTCGACGAGATCGGCCCCTCGCTCCGGTATGCCACGGCTCAGGTCACGCGTGCCGCGTCCGGCGGAGGCAACTTCGGCGGCGGCGGTGGCCAGCAGCGCCCGCAGCAGGTCCAGCAGGCGGAGGAGCCGTGGGCGACCCCCGGCTCGGCCGCCCCGGACGCCTGGAGCGCTCCCGGTTCCTACGGCGACGACACGCCGTTCTGATCTCGATACACCGCGCTGCGCGCGGCACTCGATCACCGAAAGATTAAGGAAAAACAATGGCTGGAAAGGCTACCGGCGATCGCCGCAAGCCGCGGAAGGGCGCGAAGAACGCCGCTCCCGCGAAGGCGATCCGCGTCGGCGTCATCGACTACAAGGATGTCGCGACGCTTCGCAAGTTCATCTCGGAGCGCGGCAAGATCCGCGCCCGTCGTATCACCGGTGTCTCGGTGCAGGAGCAGCGTCTGATCGCCAAGGCGATCAAGAACGCGCGCGAAATGGCGCTCCTGCCTTACGCCGGCGCTGGCCGCTAAGGAGCACCTCATGGCAAAGCTGATTCTCACGAACGAGGTTGCCGGGCTCGGAAGCGCCGGTGACGTCATCGAGGTCAAGAACGGGTATGCCCGTAACTACCTCATCCCCCAGGGCTTCGCAGTGGCCTGGACCCGCGGTGGCGAGAAGCAGGTGGCATCCATTCGTGCCGCCCGTGACGCCCGCGCGATCCACGTGCACGAAGAGGCCGTGGCGCTCAAGGACGCCCTCGAGGCGAACAAGGTCCGCCTCTCCGTCAAGGCCGGCAAGGAAGGTCGCCTCTTCGGCGCCGTCAAGCCCGCCGACGTCGCCACCGCGGTCGCCGCGGCAGGCCTGGGCGAGCTCGACAAGCGCAAGATCCACATCCCCGCGCCGATCAAGGCCGTGGGCGAGCACGAGGCGACCGTTCGCCTCCGTGACGACCTCACCGCTGTCATCACGCTGCAGGTGGTCGCCGCGAAGTAATTCGCGCTCGCCGGATGCCGCGACCTCTCCTTCGGGAAAGGTCGCGGCATTCGCCGTTCATGCGACGCTCAGGCGGTGATGCGGCGCCGCGCGGTGAGCAGCGCGCCCGTGCCGAGCGCGAGCACTCCCGCCAGGAGCGGCAGCCAGGGCAGGATGCCCCCCGTCTGCGCGAGCGTGCGCACCGATCCGACTGCCGCAGCCATGCCCACGGTGCTCGTCGTGCCGGGGGTCACCGGCGTGACCGGGGTCACCGGGGTCACCGGGGTCACGGGCGTGACAGGCGTGACAGGCGTGACCGGGGTCACCGGAGTGCCCGTCGTCGAGCCCGTCGTCGTCGCGTCGCCGATGACCGACACGGCGTTGCCGCCGATGGTGATCGGCAGGCTGATCGGGGCGATGAGCTGCGTGCCGCCGAGGATGCTGTCGTCACCGCTCGTGGTGGCGCCGCCGGCCGAGCCGGCCGTGGGCGTGCCGCCGGTCGTGGTGGCATCCGTGCTGGTCGCGTCGCCGACGACGGAGACGGCGTTGCCGCCGATCGTGATCGGGGCGCTGACGGGCGCGATGAGCTGCGTGCCGCCGAGGATGCTGTCGTCACCGCTCGTGGTGGCGCCGCCCGCCGAGCCGGCCGCGGGCGTGCCGCCGGTCGTGGTGGCATCCGTGCTGGTCGCGTCGCCGATGACCGACACGGCGTTGCCGCCGATCGTGATCGGCAGGGTGATCGGGGCGATCGCCTGCGTACCTCCGAGGATGCCGTCGGCACCGCTTGTTGTCGCGTCGCCGGCCGGGCCGGTGGCGGGTGTGCCGCCGGTGGTCTTGGCATCCGTGCTGGTCGCGTCGCCGATGACCGAGACGGCGTTGCCGCCGATCGTGATCGGAACGCTGATGGGCACGACGGCCTGCGTGCCGCCGCCGATGCTGTCGTCACCGCTCGTCGTCGGAGCGGCGGCGGGCTCGGCGGCCGGTGCCGCGGCCTCCGCGGGTGCGGCGGTCGTGGCATCCGCCGACTCGGCGTCGCCGATGACCGATACCGCGTTGCCGCCGATCGTCACCGGGACGGCGACGTCGATGAGCGCCTGTGTGCCGGAAAGGATGCCGTCGAGGCCCGACGTCGAGACGCTCCCGCTCGGGGCGTCCGTGGCGGCCGGGGCCGTCGTCGTGGCGTCGGTGCTCGTGGCGTCGCCCAGGATCGAGACGGCGTTGCCGCCGATCGTGACGGGCACGTCGAGCGAGATGAGGGCCTGCGTGCCGGACAGCAGTCCGTCGTCGCCCGTGGTTTCGGCCGCTTGAGCGACCGTCGTGCCGAGGAGCGTGATGCCCCCGGCCAGCAGCGTGCCCCAAAGAGCGCGCGAAACAATGGTGTTCATGATGTCTCCTTCGAGAGGGTGTGCGGGTGCGCGAACGCGCGGAACCATGCCGCTCGAGGAGCGGCCGCAACCCGGTCAGTCGGGAGAGACGTCGGTGGCGAAGGTCGGCGACGACGGGACGGACTCGTCCCCCGGGCCGCGCCGCCATGCCCAGGCACGGTGCATGGCGAACAGTCCGAAGGCGAGCGCGGCGGCCGCGCCGAAGCCGAAGGCGGATGAAGACGAGAAGAAGGATGAGGTCGCATCGAGCGCTCCGCTGAGCGGCAGCACGGGGCCCACCGTCGAGGCGAGTGCGCTCACCGTGGTCGAGACGACGATGGATGCCGTGACCAGCGCTGGCGCAGCGTCACCGACCGCGCACGCGAATGTCGGCGCGCCGGCTGCAGCGAGGGCGAACGATGATGCGGTGACGCCGATGCCGGACGAGTCCGTCGGGAGGGCAGGATGCGCCGGAGCGGAGCCGCTGGATGAATCGATGGGCGAGCCGGTCGCTGGGGAAGAGGGCTGCAGGATGCCGTCGATCGGCAGCACCGGCGCGACGATCGTGCCGACGGGCGCGAGCACGGGAGCGAGGGGCGCGACGACCGTCGCAACCGGCTCCAGAACGGGCTGCAGGACCGGGGCGAGTGAGTCGACGACCGGGCCGAGCACCGGCGTTACGGCGGGCGCGACCGCCTCGACGACGGGGGCGACGGCGTCGGTGACCGGCGCGATCGTATCCAGGACCGGGGCGGCGGCATTCGCCACCGGGGTGAGAACGGGCGTCGTCACGGAACTGAGCGTTCCGGCGATCGAATCGAGGGCGTTGCCGAGCACTCCAGGGTCGTCATCGTCGGCGGCGTGGGCGGCACCCGCACCGAGGGTGAGGGTGAGCAGCAACCAGGCGAACATGACGCCCGCCGCGATCGCGAGCAGTCGCACGAGGCGCGAAATGCGCACGACGACATCGCTTGATGTATCCACGTTCACCTCCCACGACTGATGGTCGGATGTCGACGTCACGGTCGACTCTGGAGTGCCTGGACTCGTGACTGTACTCCCGTCGGAGACCCGTGTCCAGGCCCCCTTCCGCTGTTTCGGCCCCGCCGCCGGGTCACGGGCGTCCGCACGCGCGGAGTGTGACCTCGTGTGTCGGGTACGCGACGCGCCCGAGGGAATCGGACTTGACAAAGCGCACGTTATCCCCGTGGTTGTCCCCAGGCAGGGGGTTGGGGGCCAACCTTCAACCCACACTTCAGACATGATCTCTGTCCACAGGGTGTGGAACAGAAAAGACCTGACCAGATCATCATTCGAAGCCATAGAAAACTGCAAGTTAGCTGAGTTTCCACAGACGCTGTACACAGGCATCCCGGCGTTTCTCGCACACTCTCCACACAGTTGTCCACAGGTGGGTTTGCGGGTGTCGGAACCCGTCTCTAGCGTGTCTTGAGGCTCGGAGGATGAGACGAGGACGAGCTGGGAACAGGGGCGCTGCATGTCGATCGCGGACATCTCGAATGAGCGCCTCGGCGGAGCGCCGGAACGCGGAAACGAGCGCACGCCTCCGCACGATCTGCTGGCCGAGCAGTCCACTCTCGGCGGCATGCTGCTCTCGCCGGATGCCGTGGCCGACGTCGTCGAGTCGATCCGCGGCACCGACTTCTACGTCCCGAAGCACGAGCTGATCTTCGAAGCGATCCTCAGCCTGTACTCGCACGGTGAGCCCACCGACGTCGTCGCCGTCACCGACGAGCTGATCAAGACCGGCGACCTCATGCGCGCCGGTGGTGCCGACTATCTGCACTCTTTGACGTCGATCGTCCCGACGGCGGCGAACTCGGCCTACTACGCGTCGATCGTGCGCGAACGCGCACTGCTGCGACGGCTGGTCGAGGCGGGCACGCGCATCGTGCAGATGGGCTACAACGGCCAGGGCGAGGCGCTCGATCTCGTCAACAACGCGCAGGCCGAGATCTATTCGGTGACCGGTGCCGAGCAGTCCGAGGACTACGTCCCGCTCGAGGTCGCGGTCGGGGCAGCGATCGAGGAGATCGAGGCCGCCCGCGGACGCGATGGCCAGATGACCGGCATCCCGACCGGTTTCGCCGGGCTCGATCAGCTGACGAACGGCCTGCACCCCGGGCAGATGATCGTGGTCGCGGCACGGCCCGCGATGGGCAAGAGCACCTTGGCTCTGGATTTCGCGCGTGCGGCGGCGATCAAGCACGACCGGCCGACGATCTTCTTCTCGCTCGAGATGGGGCGCAGCGAGATCGCGATGCGCCTCATGAGCGCAGAGGGTGCCGTGCCGCTGCAGTCGATGCGTAAGGGGTCGCTCGATTCGCGCGACTGGACGACGATCGCCTCGACGCGCGGCCGCATCAACGATGCGCCTCTCTACATCGACGACTCGCCGAACATGACGCTCGTCGAGATCCGCGCGAAGTGCCGCAAGCTCAAGCAGCGCGTCGGCCTGCAGATGGTCGTGATCGACTACCTCCAGCTGATGACGTCGGGCAAGCGGGTCGAGTCGCGTCAGCAGGAGGTCTCGGAATTCTCGCGTGCGCTGAAGCTCCTCGCGAAGGAGCTGCAGGTGCCGGTGATCGCGCTGTCGCAGTTGAACCGTGGCCCCGAGCAACGCGCGGACAAGAAGCCCGCGATCAGCGACCTGCGCGAATCGGGCTCGATCGAGCAGGATGCCGACATGGTGATCCTGCTCCACCGCGAAGCCGCCTACGAGAAGGACAGCCCCCGTGCCGGCGAGGCCGACTTGATCGTGGCCAAGCACCGAAACGGCCCGACCGACACCGTGACCGTCGCCTTCCAAGGCCACTTCTCACGCTTCACCGACATGGCGCCGGGGGACTTCGGGTAGATGTAGGTTCCACGCCGAAATGACATATTCCACGGGTAGTTGGCAGGCACTTGGCATCCCTGCCATTTGCTGTGGACGATTGAGGGGTTCGGTGTGACTGATGCCAGCGAGACGGTGACCAGTCCACTGAGGCTCGAGTCGCTCGTTCCACGGTTCGTGAGCGACCAGCACGGCACTTATCGCGACGAGCTCGTCGACCTGCTCACCGACGACGATCGACGCGCGCGCGTATGGAATATCGCGTTGACCGGGGGGTACGGCAGCGGGAAGAGTAGCGTGCTCGCGGGCGTGCGAGACCAGCTCGGCAAGCGCGTGGTTGAGATCTCACTGTCGTCGCTCAGCGACGTCGGTGTTGAGCGTGGTGACGACCTCAACAACTACATCCAGAAGGAGATCGTCAAGCAGCTGCTCTATCGTGAGCGCCCCAGCCGCGTCCCGGGATCGAGGTTCAAGAGGATCAGCAGGCTGCCAGTAGGGCGAACGCTGGTTGCATCCGCGCTGGTCGCTGTCCTCATAGCACTCACCTTATGGATCACAGGTTGGGGAGCACCGTTCCAACTCGCCCCCGCCAACGAGGGCATGCGAGTCCCATTGCTGCTTTCTGCAGCGTTGATCGCCGGCGTGATCGCGTACGTGGTTATGGCGCTCCTGCACAACCGGATCCGAATCGACAAACTGGGAACCTCAGCGACGTCGGTGAGCCTGACCGCGGAGTCCGACGGTGGCAGCTACTTCGATGAGTACCTCGACGAGATCGTCTACTTCTTTGAAAAGACTCGTCGCGACATCGTGATCATTGAGGACCTGGACCGGTTCGAGGACCCGACAATCTACGCGTCTCTGCGTGAGCTCAACACCGTGCTCAACACGTCGCGACAACTTCGAAAGCGTCCGGTCCACTTCGTTTACGCTGTCCGGGACAGCATCTTCGAAGACCTTGAGGTGCCGCGCGATACGCCGGATGGCCCGGACGCAGCACCGGGCGTGTGGCAGGCCGACCGCGGACTGTCGGATGCGGCGACGCAGCGAACCAAGTTCTTCGAGCTCGTTGTCCCGATCGTGCCGTTCATCACACACCGCTCGTCTGCCGACCTCCTGTTCGATCTGGCCGCCGAGGTTGACTCGGCGATCTCCTTCGAGGCGGTCCGCGTGGTGGCGAAGCACGTGACAGATATGCGGCTTCTGCGCAACATCCTGAACGAGTTTCGGGTCTTCCACGCTCGTGTGCTGGCGGGCGGAAAGCTCGGCGGGCTCACCTCAAGCGGGTTGTTCGCGCTTGTTGCTTACAAGAACACCCATATGAAGCAGTTCGAGCTGATCCGGGTCGGATCAAGTGAGCTGGACGTGCTGTACCGACGCTCGCGAGAAATCATCGCGAGTGGGATGGATACTGCGTCGGCGACGCTCGCTGCGCTGCGTGAGCAGGGTACGCAGATTGCAGCGACTGATGCGCGCGCTGAGCAACTTGGCGCTGCGCTCCAAGATCTTGTCGAACGCTGGCTTCCACGGGTACATAGGCGTGGACACACTGCGACCTATCGAATTGGCGGAGCCGATTGGGCACCCGCCGCGCTCAGTACTGCCCGCTTCTGGGAAGCGGCAATCGACTCCGGCCACGCTCTGCAGGTCGTCGTGAATGGAGAGGTTCTTTTCGAGCTCACCGCTGACGAGATCGCTGCGGATCTGGGCGTGCCCGTCCCGGCGCGTTGGAGCGACCAAGTCGTCGCCGATACCGCGGCGGCTTCTGAGGATGCGCGCGCTGAGCTGCAGTGGTACCGCACGGCCGACTTCCAACAGTTGCTGATGCGACAGACGAGTGACTCTTCCTCGAGACTTATCCGCGGCACCGTCGACCCGCTTCTGCACGACCTCCTCGCAGAAGGGCTGATCGATAGGAACTTCGCACTCTACGCTTCCGAGTTTTACGGCGTCATTGCCTCTGCAGCAGCGATGACCTACGTGATCCAACACCTGCAAGCAGACACCCCGGATCACGACTACCCACTCGACGAGAAGGACGTCGACGCGGTGCTCGAGCTCGGCGGCCCGCGCGCGTTCGAATCGACCGGGCTGTTCAACATCGCGATCTACGACCAGCTGCTGGCGCGAGAAGACGGTCGGTTGGCGAAGAACATCGCCGCTCTCGCCGTTGCTGACCCCGCCGCCGTCGGCTTCATGCGCAGCTATTTGCAGCGTGGTCGGCTCCCAGCGACGCTCATCAGTCGCGTCGCAGCGCAGTGGGACGGGGTCTTCAAGTTCATCGATACTGAAGGACCCGCCGTCGCGGCGGATCAGCTCGATCTCGTCGTCGCCGCCTTCGAGTCCTTGAATCCAGAGCTGGAGTACGAGGTACCCGACGACGTCAAGCGACTTCTCGCTGAGAACCCAGGGCGCCTCACGGAACTGAGTGCTGACGGTACGCCCCAGCGAGCGACTGCTGCGCTTACCCAACTCGGCGTCAGTCTCGCAGATATCCGAGCGCTCCCACCGGCCGCGCAGCGGTCTGTCGTGGTCGCGCGCCGTTACGAGGTAAATGCGCCGAACCTCGAGGTGGCAGTCGGCGGGGGCGACATCGCGCTCGATGCAATCATGCAACTCGAGGATCCGACGTTCGACCACGTTCTCGGGCACTTCGAGGCGTACCTGTCAAGCATCGACGCATCCCACCGCCCGAGTATCACCGACGTTGACATGGCAGTGGATGTGATGGAGGCCGCGGAGCTTTCAAGGGCCGGCGCGGCAAGCGAGATCGCGCGGCGGATGCCCGCGGAGATGCTCATCCGAGACATCAATGCAGTGCCGGCGACGCTGCTTCCCGTTCTTGCTGAATCACACCGATTCCCCCTCACCTTCGCGAACGTCACGAACTACATCGCCGTACGCTCCCTGGACGCTCCTCTGATCGAGTACCTCGCTGCTTCGCCCACTCTCGCCGTCCCGCCAGAGACCGACGTGACCGCGCGCATCACTCTCGCCGCGCGCCTCGTCTCTGAGGATGAGCTCGATGTCGCCGCTCGTGTCACGCTTGCCGGACAGCTCGTAGACACGGTCCCAGCATCACGATCGATGGGGGATGAGGCGGATCTTGTCACGGCACTCATGAACGCAGGATTGCTCGACGACAGCGCTAGCACCTTCCAAGCTCTCGCCACCGCGCACGCACAGGAAGCATTTGTCGTGGAGTCTCAGACGGCGCCAGACTGGATCGTTTCGTCGAACGCGTCGGCGACATTGGTGGCGTCGCTCCTTCGCAATCCCGATGTCTCACCCCGGGTCAAGACTCTGCTTGCTGATGCGATTCCTCGAAACGCCGCTTGGGGATCAACCGATGTGCTTGAGGCGCTCGGCGCCTGGGCGGAGGTGACCCGCGAGCCCCTACCAGCCGAAACTCTACAGTTGATGCAGATGTCGGGAGCGTCGACCAGCTCAAAGGTCGCTGCGCTCAGCGCATCCGTGGCGACCGTGCCCGGCCTCGTACCCCAATACGTGGCCCAACTCGGCGGTGCGTACGCCGAGGTTCTTCAGCCCGCAAACACTTATGTCGATCTTCCGCTCGTCCCAGATCCGACACCGTTCCTGGAGTTGCTCAAGGACTCGGACACCGCCGTCTCATCCTTCAATGAAGTCGACGGCGTCATGCGTGTATACCGACACCGCCCGAGACCCAACGGTGACTAACCTACGATGCGGAGCGCTCGGTAGCGCGATCCTCTTCGACGTACTGGCTCGCCGCATTCCACCAGGGATTCTCGCGGACCCGATACAGAATGGTCCGCTCTCCAGGCACGCGCTCCACGAACTCGATGAAGTTCGCGCGGCGGAGCTTCTGGATCAGCGGATGCACGATTCCAGGAGAGAGTCTCGTCGCGTCGGTGATCGTCTTCGATGAGAACTTCCCGCCGCGCAGGCCCGCGATCTCGACCATGACGCTGTACATGTAGCTGTTGCCGAAGACGAGCCGGGATTCCTCCGGCGCGATGGGCTCCAACATCGTCATGTCCTTGAGTGTCGCACACGCGGCCGACGTGGGGTTCAGGCGGGCCTGCGCGCGTTGATTTCGTGGTCCCTATATTTGTATCCCTGACGGTGACTGTTGTGTATATGACATCGACTACAGTGAATGTCACATTCATTGGTATTCGTAAATCGCATATACCGAAGTAGCCCAGGAAATCAAGAGCGCGATCCTGAATCGTAATTCGCGAATCTATGGCAGAAGCGTGCATTCTCCCGGACCGATTCGACCCTCACGCTGGCTTCATGACGGCGCGCGAGCAACTCGAGACGCGGGGCGGAACGCGCCAGGCGGATGTCGGGCTGATGGTTCGCAAAATGGGTGGCGAGGTGGACGTTGTTCCGCTGCAGTCAGCTCGATTGAGCGTCTTCGACGCCGCCGTCCCGTGGCGTGAGTTCCGCTGGTACCGGGGGCAGCGGCACTTCTCGGGCAGCTACTGGTCGGCGACCATGCAAGCGCATGTCGGGTACGAGTCGCGACTCGAGTACGCGAACCTGCTGCTGGCCGACTTCGACCCTCGCGTCGACTGGATTCTCTCTCAGCCGTTCCTCCTCGAGGGGGAGGACAAGGGCGCACGCCGTCGCCACATTCCCGACTATCTGATGGTCCACGCGGACCACACCGTCTGCGTGGTGGATGTGAAGCCCGCCGCGAAGCTCACCGTCCCGAAGGTGCGTGACTCGCTGAGCTGGTCGCGGCGCGTGATCGAACCGCACGGGTGGAAGTACCGCGTCCAATCCGAGCCCGATGAAGTGTTGCTGCGCAACGTCCAGTTCCTTGCCGGCTACCGCCGGTCGTTCCAGTTCGCCGGCGGCGACGTCACCGCCGCGCTCGGCGAGCTGAGATCGCCCATGGCGTTCGGCGAGGCAGTGCGCGCGATCGTGCCCGTCACCGGCGGGCTTCTCGCAGCACGCGCGCTCGTCCTGCACCTGCTGTGGGCTCGCCGGCTGAGCACCGACCTGACTCGACTTCTGAGCGCCACGAGCATCGTGACGCGGGCCTGAGATACCACCACCTCAACACTTGAAGGAGATAGCGATGAGCAGCACGTGGACCCTGAAACCAGGCGTGGATATCGTCTACGACGGCGACGCCTGCACTGTTGCGGAGATCTGCGATGGCGCGGTCGTCGTCCGCACTCGAACTGGGCAGGTTCGGCGCCTGCGGATGATCGACCTCCTGCGCCCCCGCGCTGAGGGAGGTACGACACGCATCCCCGGAAACAGTCGCGATGAGGACGCGGCTCCACTGGGTGTCGTCTGGGCCGATGCCAGCGACGCGGCCCGCGCGGTGTCCGCCGAGCGCGCTGATCATGTGCGAGAGGTCCTCACCGGCTACCGGTCGGGGGCGGCCGAGATCGCACGTGAGGGCGAACCGAAGCTCGCCTACCATCCGGAGCGTCGCATCGAGGAGCGGATCGCGGCGAAGGCGCTCGAGCTCGGTAAGGGTCGCCGGACCGTCGCGAGGTGGGTGGCGCGGTATAAGGATGCCGGCGAGATCGGACTGATCGATCACCGCAAGGCGCAGCCGGGCAATCTGCTCGTCAACTTCGACGACCGCTGGGTCACGGCGGCACGTGAGGTCATCGATGAGCAGACGCCGGAGTCGAAGGTCGCGAAAAGCATCATCATCGCGAGAGTCAACGCCCGAGCCGACCGCACCCACGGGCCAGGTATCGTCGCCGCCCCTTCTCGAAGCGCCGCATACAAGATCCTCGACGAGCTCTCCCGTGGCCGCGCGACCTTCTCCGGGAGCACCAAGCGCAAGCGCTCCAACGCGAACCGGCCGCCCGCTCCGTACGGACGCCTGCACGCCACCGCGCCCGGCCAATACGTTCTCCTCGATACGACGCCGCTCAACGTCTTCGCCGTGGCCCCGGTGACGGGCAAGTGGGTCGCCGCAGACCTCACGGTCGCGATCGACCTCTACTCCCGCTGCATTCTCGGCATGCGGCTGACGCCCGGCTCAACGAAATCCATCGACGTATCCGGCGTGCTCATGGAAGCGTGCCAACCCTTCGACACTCCCGCGGAGTGGGGCACGAGCGCACGATGGCCCTTCCACGGTGTCGCCGGTTCCGTGCTCGTCGACCCGACGCGCATCCGCGTCCCGCGGTTCGTCCGTGCGGGGATCCTGCCCGACACGATCATCGTCGACCACGGCGCACCGTACCTCTCGGAGCACGTGACCAGCGCGTGCGCACGCCTGGGCATATCCATCCAGCCGGCCCGCGTCTACCAGCCCACCGACAAGAGCCCTGTCGAGAGGTTCTTCCGCACCCTCGACACGTTCCTCCAGGAACTCCCTGGCTACAAGGGCGCGGACGTCGGCGGCCGCGGCGACGACGTCGAAGCCGACGCGGTCTACACGGTCCCGCAGCTGGAGCAGATCATCCGCGAATGGGTCGCGACGGTCTACCACCTCCGACCCCACGACTCCCTCGAGGATCCCCGCCTCCCCGGCGTCAAGCTCAGCCCCGCCGAGAGATACGACCAGGGGCTCGCCGTTGCCGGGCAACTGCGGATGCCGATCGACCGGAGCGTTCTCCTCGAGCTGCTGCCGGTGGTGAAACGGCAGTTCAATCACTACGGCGTCGAGATCCACAAGCTGCGCTACACCGGAGACTCGGTCGCGAAGTACCGCAACCGCGCCCGGTCGATCCACCGAGACAAGGGCACGGAGTGGCCGTTCGTGGTCAACCCCGACGACTTGACGCAGATCTACTTCCACGACCCCGAGGACGGCACCTGGCACACCCTCGAGTGGGAGCACAAGGGAGCCTTCGACACACCGTTCAGCCTCGACGCGCTGGAGTACGCGAAGAAGATCGCGATCCGCCAGGGTCGCCCCTCTCAGGTCGACGACGTCGCCGCGCAGCTGCTCGAGGACTGGGGCGCGGGACGCGCGCTCACCCCATCGGAGAGGCGGATGAGTTCCCGCATGGCCGCGCAGCTCAACGAGAAGGATCCCGCGGCTGACGGGGTGTGGTCGCTGCGCACCGTCACCGTGCAGCGGATGCTCGAGGCCGAACTGAACCCCACCACAGATCTCGGACGGGAGCTCACCGGCGAGGTCCGCGACCCACGCAAGCGCGTCGACATTCCCGAAACGGGCGATGACGACGACGAGGACGACATCGACGAGCCCACGATCCGATCCGACTACCACTTCGAGCCGATGGAGATGATCCAATGACCGCCACAGTCCCGGGCGAGCACGACGCGCCTCGCCGGCAGCGGAGCCTGTCGACCTACGAGGGATGGAAGGACTTCGCCGAACGTCCCCCGCGCGATAAGCCCGCGTTGCTAACGACCGAGCAGCTCGGATCGCTCGGCCCGGACGAGTTCGCGCGGTACAACGCGGACCGGCGGGCGTGGCACGCGAACATCCTGCTGCGCACCCGGCAGGTGCACGGGGTGCACCTGCAACTGGGCGACATCCTGGACAGCAACCTGCAGGACTCCGACCGGGTCAAATCCGCCGCCGCCCTCGACGCCCCACCGGCCCTCGGGAAGTCGACGGTGGTCAACACGTTCGGGCGCGACTTCCACCGTCAGCGGATCGCGGAAGTGGGCGAGTACCTCGACGAGGATCGCGACATCCTCCACCTCCCGGTCTGCCACATCACCGTCCCAGGGCGCCTCACGATCAAGGGCCTGCACATGATGATCCTCGGGTTCTATGCCCACCCCGCGACCGCGGGCATCCTGCACCGTTCGATGGCCGGCCGAGATCTGGCGCGGGCGGCCGCGGACTGCATCGAACGGCACGACACCCGCCTCGTGATCATCGACGATCTGCACTTCATCCAGATGCGCACCCGCGACGGTGTCGAGGTCGCGAACCAGCTGAAGTGGCTGTCCAACGAGTACAGCGCCACCTTCCTGTTCGCCGGCGTCGCGCTCCGCGAACGCGGCCTCGTCGGCGAGGGCGCGACCGGGAAGGAAGCGGCGATGGCGCAGACGTTCCGCCGCTGGACCGTGCTCAGCCTCGACCCGTACAGCCTGCGCACCAAGCAGACCCGCCAGGAGTGGGACAGCCTGCTCTGGCACATCGAACAGGCCCTCGTGCTCGCGGACGCGCACGAAGGGATGCTCGTCGACATGTCGCGGTACCTGTTTGCCCGCACCACCGGCAACATCGGCTCGCTCATGGACCTCATCCGCCGCGGCGCGTCCCGCGCCATCCGCACCGGCGCCGAGCGGATCGACCGGAAGCTCCTCGACGACATCCGCATCGACGAGGGAGCAGAAACGGAGCGCACCGAGCTGCAGGCCAAGCACGACCAAGAGGATCGGGCACGCCGTGAGCGGCGCCGACGCCGACTGAAGAGCGACGGCGCCGAAGAGACCGGCGAGGAGGCCGCCTGATGAGCGAGACGGCCGGTGCCGTGCGCGTCCTTCCGTTCCGGGTCCGCCCCTTGCCGGATGAGCCGTTCGACTCCTGGCTGGAGGCCTCGGCGGCCGCGAACCGCGCGACTGTCGCGGAGATGGCGTGCGCGCTCGGCCTGGTGGAGCAGGAGGGCGGCAGGGCGGTGTCAGCGACATCGTGGATGGCCGCGCAGTGGGCGACCGAGCTCACCGATGAGCAGGCGTCCCGGCTGGAGCG
>NZ_JAFKIP010000001.1 GCF_017305435.1 Microbacterium sp.
ACGCCGCTACTTCTCCGACATCTCCATGCGCAGACTCGTCCACATCCTCACCGAGCACACCGAACCCGCCCGCCCCGAGCTCCACCTCACCGCCTGACCACCACCCCCAGGAAGCAACCGGAGTGACACCACACCACGGGACTTGACCACGTCGCCGGGTCAAGCGTCCGACTTGTCGCGATCATGCCGACCAGTTCCGCCTCGAGGCGGGCGAGTTCTTCTTGCCGTGCCCGGACCTCTGCAAGTTTGCCAGCTAGCAGGGAGTTCACATGTGAGCACGGGGCCCGTCCGGCCTCGCGCAGTTCAAGAACTCCTGCGATGTCGGTCAGCTTCAGTCCGGCCGCTTTAGCGGCGCGGATAAACCCGACACGTGCAACCGCACGGTCCTCGTACGCCCGGTATCCGTTGCCTTCCCGAGTTGGCGCCGGCAGCAGTCCTTCCCGTTCGTAGAACCGGATGGTCTGTGTGCTGACGCCGGTCATTTCGGCGAGATCTCCGATGCGCATGTCTCTATCCCACCACTTGACCTTGCACCTGGCTACAACGTCTATGGTCGGTGGATGGAAATCACGGTGCAGTACTTCGACGGTTGTCCGAACTGGGAGACGATGGCGGAACGGATCTCGGTGATTGCCGCGGAACGTTCCGACCTCACGGTGAAACAACAACTCGTGTCGTCGCAGGCGGACGCGGAAGCGCTCGATTTCCGCGGGTCACCCACGCTCCTCGTCGACGGGGCTGTCTTGTTTCCGGCACCAGATGGGCCGCCAGGCTTGTCCTGCCGGGTCTACCTGACCCCCGAGGGTCTTGCCGGGTCTCCGACCCTGGATCAACTGCGCGATGCCATCGCCCACACGGAAGCGGCGGCGCAATGAGTGACAGGTTCGATCTGGTCGTGATCGGCGCGGGTATGGCGGGAATGACCGCGGCCAACAAGTGCGCCGCGCAGGGATGGCGGGTTGGGATCGTTGATGAACTGCCCTACGGCGGAACCTGCGCGCTGCGCGGTTGCGATCCGAAGAAGATTCTGCGCCGCGGCGCAGAAATCATCGACGCCGCTCAGCTGATGAGCGACACCGGGGTCCAGGAGAACGGGGTATCGGTGGATTGGCCAGCGTTGATGCGGCGGAAACGCGGCTTCACGGACCGTGTCCCGAAGCGGATGGAGGACGAACTCGTCGGCAATGGCGTCACCACCTTCCACGGGCACGCCGAGTTCAGCGGGCCGAACGAGCTCCTCATCGACGGCACTGCCCATCGGTCGGACCGGTTCCTCATCCCCTCTGGTGCGACACCGCGCCCCCTGGTCTTTCCCGGTGCGGAGCATCTGATCGACAGCACCGGGTTCCTGGATCTCGATGAGCTGCCTCGCCGGATGGTGTTCATCGGCGGCGGCTTCATCTCGTTCGAGTTCGCGCACATCGCCGCTCGTGCCGGTGCGGAGTGCACGATCATCGACCGCGGGTCCCGACCGCTGCGGGAATTCGATCCGGACCTTGTCGAACTCCTCGTTACCCGATCCGAAGAGGCTGGCATCCGTGTGCTTCGCAACACAACGGTCACCGGAGTTGGGACCACGCTCGCCGGTTACCGGGTGGGTATCGACACCGCCGGAACAGCGGCCAGCATCGACACCGGCCTCGTAGTCCACGGCGCGGGTAGGGTTCCCAACCTCGACAGCCTGCATCTGGACGCTGCGGGTATTGCCAGCGGTCCACGCGGTGTGACTGTCGCCGCCCACTTGCAAAGCATCACCAACCCCGCCGTGTTCGCCGCCGGCGATGCCGCGAACACGATTGGCCGTCCCCTCACGCCCGTTGCCGTGTTCGAAGGCAAAGTCGTCGCGTCCAACATGATCAAAGGCACCACTACCACGCCCGACTACACGGGCGTGCCCACCACCGTGTTCGCCATCCCTGAGCTCAACCGCGTAGGTCTTCTCGAGCACGAAGCCGCTGACGCCGGACATGAAATCGCCGTCCGTTTCACTGACACCAGCGACTGGTACTCCACCTACCGGGTAGCCGAAACCACCGCCGCAGCAAAGATCATCATTGACACCGCATCGGACCAGATCCTCGGCGCACACCTCCTAGGCCCCGGCCACTCTGAACTCATCAACACCTTCGGCCTCGCCATCAAACTCGGCCTCACCACCCGCCAACTCAAATCCGTTACTGCCACTTATCCCTCCCTTGGCTCGGACCTCGGATCCCTGCTGTAGTAGACCGCGAAATCGCTCGCTGTGACGGGGCGAGATAGCCTTCCATGGTTGGTCTCTGATGAGGACGCAATCCAGGTCCGTTTCGAGGCTCGCCCGGTCCTTCTGACTGGCCAGGATTACGTTCGCCACAGGGAACCGAGGTTGAATCGGCCTGGCGTATACGCGGCATCGGCTGGCTGGGCTTGGACTGCCGGCTACCGATTACCGAGGAGATATTGACGCGATGAGCTCGAATGAACGTTGACACGGCCACCCAGTGCTCATGCTGTGGCAGAACGATGCCGCGGTTCAAGCTGCATGAGTTGCGCGACGGAGCGGCCTACCTGTGTCGCCGATGTGGCCTGTGGATCGCCGTGCGGCTGCGCAACGACAGCGTTCGCTAACGCGCCCTGGCACGGCTGGACGCGAGTAGGTCTATTGCTGGTCGTAGGGAGCAGATGCCTGGAGCGTAGCCGCGCCATGCTGGCGCTCACTAGCTGTCATTTCTGGCTGAGCCATAGCGCGGCGCACGGACGCGGAGCTGACGTGGAGGGTCTTAGCGATCGTTTCCCACGTCGCCGGGGGGTTCTGAGCGCGCATCTGCCGAGCGACCTCGACCCGCTCAGCGCTCATCACCGTTGGCCTCCCACCGACGCGACCCTGGGCGCGTGCGTACTCCAGACCGAGCCGGGTATTCTCCCGGATCGTGTCGACGCGCAGCTGCGCGAACACGGCCACGATGCCGAACAGGGCACGGCCCATCGGGGTCGTCGTGTCGATCACCGGTTCGGTGAGGCTCTTGATATCGACGCCCTTGTCCTCCAGCTCGTGCAGCGTCTCGATCAGGATGCGCTCGGTCCCACCGAGCCGATCGAGGCGGCGCACCAACAGCACATCGCCGGCACGGAGGTAGTCCATGCACGCGACCCACTGCGGGCGATCCTTGACCCGGCTGGAGTCGCCGCGGTCGACGAACACGCGCTCCGCTCCTGCCGCGTGCAGCTCGGCCTCCTGGGCCTTCGGGTTCTGCTCACGCTTGGACACCCGGGCATATCCGACGACGGTCATAAGTCCCTCCCCTGTTCCGCTTCTCGGCCGGGTGTCATCGGCCGGCGCGAGCGGCCCGTCGATGTCGACGGTGCGGAGCGTCCCGGCGCGACGCTGCTGCTCAGGTTGGCGAACGCGCGCAGCTGCTCCATCCGTTCCGGGGTGAGCCGGCCTCCCGCGGCGGGCTGCACGATGCGGTCGAAGATCCCGCGCAGTTCGGTGAAGTTCTGTCGTTCCATCGCGGTACGTGACGCCTGGTCGTTCTCCGCCCCGGTGACTCGGCTCCAGTCGAGGTCGAATCCCGCGCCGGCGGCGATCTGCGTCCAGAAGATTCGTTGCGTGCGGCCATTGCCCTCCCGGAACGGGTGGAGGTAGTTCACCTGGTCGTAGTGGTGCGCCAGGCGATCTACGAACCGGTCACGGTCCAGGCCGTGTAGCTGGTGCTCGACCGCCAGCTCCGCGAACGCGTACCCGGCGCCGGACTCCAGCCGGGACACGGGCATGAAGAACTCCGCGCCCGGGTCGGTGCCCTTGCGGATGTCGACGGTGCGCAGCTGGCCTGCCCAGTCGTAGACGTCCTGGAAGAGCTGCCGGTGGATTGCCTGGAGCTGTCGGAGATCTCCGGTGACGTTCACCGGCCGGGTGATCATCTCGGCCCGTCGCCATTCGGTGAGTTCCGCTTCGGCGCGATCCAGCGTGGCGCGGTCGGTCAGGCCGAGCCGGTTGCGGAGGATGCCCGATTCGGGCTCGAGGTACGGGTCGACGAAATCAGGCAAGGCCCCAGCGGGCGCGTGTGCGGCGTCCGAGCTCGTCGACGTCGAACTCCCCCGCTGCGTAGGCGGCCGCATCGGCTCGGTACTCGGCGCCGGCGGTGAGGCCTTCCATCGCGGAGCTGTGGGCGGCGTCGGCCACGACGCGCTCGCGCAGCTCGCGCTCGGCCGCGGAGATTGTGCTGGCGGTCTTGACGCTCATGGTGGCCTCCCTCGTTGCTTCTAGTCTACCCGACTTGCTCAAAAACCTATAGGGGAGGTTTTGCACCGAATGGGGTTTTGACAAGGGTTTTGAGCACCGGAGCTGTGAGTGTTGGCGCTCTGTGACGGTGTTTTTTGGCGCTGAGTGGCGGTTGTTTAGGTGCCGATGACGAGAGTGCTGGCGGCGGCTTCGATGACGTCGTCGGTGATGGTTTCGAGTTCGTTGATTTTGAGGACTCGTGCGATCTGTG
>NZ_JAFKIP010000008.1 GCF_017305435.1 Microbacterium sp.
TGTAGGTTCTCGGCGAAGATGGCGGATTCTTAGATGAAGTGGCGGACAAGTGGCGGATCCGAAAGATTGGTGAGAACGATGCGTGTAAGTGCCGTGTCGGTTCCTATCCGAAATGAC
Organism: Microbacterium sp.; assembly: GCF_017305435.1. Lineage (GTDB taxonomy): Bacteria > Actinomycetota > Actinomycetes > Actinomycetales > Microbacteriaceae > Microbacterium. The sequence continues at coordinate 118 of NZ_JAFKIP010000008.1, forward strand.
AGATTCCGCGGGTAGTTGGCATGCACCTAGCAGTCCTGCCATTGGCTGGGGGTGAAGGGTTACTCGCTCACTCGATTAGGGGCGAACCGGCTACATTCGACAGGCTTGTGCTCGTGTGCACAGCTGTGGAGTGGTGGGAGCGGCATCAGGTAGTGCTCTACCTCGCAGCGATCGCCGTGGGTGCGGTGGTCGGTCTACTCGTGCCGGCGGTGGCGGATCCGCTCGAGTCGGCGATCAATCCCGTGCTCGGGTTGTTGCTGTACGCGACGTTCCTGGGGGTGCCGTTCACGGCGATCGGCCGGGCCTTCACGGATTGGCGGTTCCTGGGCGTCGTGCTCGTCCTGAACTTCGTCGTCGTGCCGGTGGTCGTGTTCGGGTTGAGTCGCGCCGTGGCGGCTGATCAGGCGGTGCTCGTTGGGGTGTTGTTCGTGCTGCTGACGCCGTGTGTGGATTACGTGATTGTGTTCACTGGCCTGGCTGGCGGTGCACGTGCGCGGCTGCTTGCTGCCACGCCCCTGCTGATGCTTCTGCAGATCGTGTTGCTGCCGGTGTACCTGTGGCTGATGGCCGGCGCCGAGGTGGTGGGTGCGTTCGACCCGCATCCGTTCGTGGAGGCATTTCTGTTGTTGATCGTGCTGCCGCTCGTTCTCGCCGCCGCCACGCAGCTGCTGGCGAAACGGTTCCGTGCCGGCCGCGCGATCGAGGGCGTGGTGCTGGCGGCAATGGTGCCGCTGATGATGCTGACTCTCGCCGTGGTGATCGGCTCGCAGGTCTTCGGCGTGAGCAGCGCTCTCGGCCAGCTGCTAATCGCGGTTCCCGTGTTCGTCGTGTTCGTCCTAATCGTGGCACCACTCGGTGCGCTCCTCGGGAGCGCGGCACGCTTGGATGTTCCCAGCCGCCGGGCGGCCACGTTCAGCGGGGTCACCCGCAACTCGCTGGTCGTGCTCCCGCTCGCTCTCGCGCTGCCGGCATCTTTCGCTCTGACGCCGTTGGTTGTAGTGACTCAGACCTTGGTGGAGCTCGTCGCAATGGTGGTCATGGTCGCCGGGGTACCGCGACTCATCCGCCCTCGCATTAGTACAGCGGAGAATGTATAGTCAGCCTGTGCTGACTCTTACTTCTCGCCTCGATGTGATGAACCGGCTGGGTCGGGCGATGGCCGACCCGACCCGTTCCCGGATCCTCCTCACACTGCTGGACGCTCCCGGCTACCCGGCTGAGCTGGCACGAGATCTCGAGCTGACCCGCACGAACGTCTCGAATCATCTGACGTGCCTGCGGGGCTGCGGGTTGATCGTCGCCACACCGGAAGGTCGGCGCACCCGGTATGAGATCGCCGACCCGCATCTGACCCAGGGGTTGCGACAGCTGCTCGAGGCGGTCGTCGCCGTCGACGAGGGCGCCCCGTGCATGGACGATCAGTGCGAGTGCTGCGCATGAGCCTCATCGACCGTGACCTGCTGCCGGTGGCCTGCACGCTGACGCCCGGCGCTGGTGCTGCACAGCTAGCCGCGTGGCAGGAATTCAACGACGACTACCTCCTCGACATCGACAGGACGGCCGCCCAGATCACCGTCCACTACCCAAAGATCGACGACGCGACCGCCCGGCTGACGGAGCTGGTCCGCACCGAGCAGTCCTGCTGCGCGTTCGCGACTTGGGCGATCGACACGACCCACCCCGACCTGCGCCTTTCCGTTACCGGCACCGATGACGCACTGGCCGCGCTCACGTTCCTAGAGCAGACGCCCGCCCCCGCAACGAAGGAGAGCGTGCAGTGAGCGAAGAGTGTTGCGGCCCCAACGAGCCGCGCAAGCCCGGTACGGTCCGGCGCATCGAACTGTCCCGGCCGCTCTCGACCGGTGACGCCTGCTGCGCCGCGGAACCCTCCTCCAAGACCGCGGCGCCAAGCGCGGTGCACGATGCGGGCGATGCCTGCTGCGGCCCCGACCTCGCCACCACCCCCACCGAGGCGGACGAGGAGCCGGAGGTCCGCCCGCCCTGGTGGCGCGACTTCGCGTTGCTTCCCTCCGCGCTGTCCGGGCTGTTCCTCCTCGCCGGATACACGTTCGAGTGGACTGGTCTGCACATCCCGGCGCTGGTGCTGCAGTGGGCGGCGCTGCTCGCCGGCGCCTACACCTTCGTCCCCGGCGCGATCCGCCGCCTCATCCGCGGTCGCCTCGGGGTCGGGCTGCTGATGACCATCGCCGCGATCGGCGCGGTCCTGCTCGGCCACGTTGGCGAGGCCGCGACCCTGGCGTTCCTGTTCTCCCTGGCCGAGGCGCTTGAAGACCGGGCGATGGACCGCGCCAAGGAAGGCTTGCGCGCCCTTCTGTCCCTCATCCCCGACACTGTCCGCGTCTCCCGCCTAACCAGCGACGTCACGATCCCCGCCGCGGACGTGCGTGAGCTGGACATCCTCGTCATCGGTGCCGGCGATCGCATCGCCACAGACGGCGTGGTCGTGGAGGGTAGGTCGAGCCTGGACACGTCGGCGATCACGGGCGAGTCGATCCCGGTCGAGGTCGGCCCCGGCGATCCGGTCGCCGCCGGTTCGGTCAACGGGGCGGCGACGTTGCGGATCGAGGCAACTGCGGACGGCCGCGACAACTCCCTCACCCAGATCGTCGCCCTCGTGGAGCAGGCCCACGCCCGCAAGGGCAACCGGGCACGCCTCGCCGACCGGATCGCGAAGCCGCTCGTTCCCGTCGTCCTGATCGCCGCTGCCGTGGTCGCCCTGTTCGGGCTGCTGGTCGGCGACCCGTGGACCTGGATCGAACGCGCCCTCGTCGTCCTGGTTGCGGCATCCCCGTGCGCGCTGGCCATCGCGGTGCCCGTGACGGTGATCAGCGCGATCGGAGCGGCGTCAAAGTTCGGCGTCGTCATCAAGTCAGGTGAAGCGTTCGAGCAGCTCGGCACGATCCGCGCCGTCGCCCTCGACAAGACCGGCACCCTCACCCGCAACGAGCCCACCGTCGTCGACGTCCAGCCCGCACCCGGTATCACCCGCGACGACCTGCTCGCCTGGGCCGCCGCCGTGGAGGCCACCAGCACCCACCCCCTCGCCGCGGCCATCATCGCGGCCGCACCCGTCGCCAGCCCCGCAACGGAGGTGGTCGAGGAGGCCGGGCATGGCATCACCGGGACCGTCGACGGCCGGGCGATCCGGGTCGGCAATGTCCGCTGGCTCCATCCCGCCGGCCAGCAGTTGAACGCGGAGGCGATTGCCGCGCAGGGCATGACCGTCGTCGTGGTCGAGGCGGACGGGCAGATCGCCGGCCTGATCGGCGTGCGGGACGAGCTGCGCCCGGAGTCGGCCGAGACGGTCCGGATGCTGCAGTCGCAGGGCATTGAGACCATCATGCTCACCGGCGACAACACCCGCACCGCCCACGCCATCGCCGCCGAGGCGGGCGTAACCGACGTTCGCGCCGAGCAGCTGCCCGCCGACAAGGCCGCCGCGATTGAGGCGCTCGTCACGCAGCAACCGACCGCGATGGTCGGCGACGGCATCAACGACGCCCCGGCACTGGCGACGGCGACGGTCGGGATCGCGATGGGTGTGAAAGGCTCCGCGGCGGCGATCGAGTCCGCCGACGTCGCCTTCATCGGCCACGACCTCCGCCTCATCCCCGGCGCCCTCGCCCACGCCCGCCGCGGCCGACGCATCATGACCGCCAACATCGGTCTGGCTCTGGCGATCATCGTCGCGCTGTTCCCGCTCGCCCTGTTCGGCATCCTCGGGCTCGCCGGCGTCGTGCTGGTGCATGAGATCGCCGAGGTCGTCGTCATCCTCAATGGCGTCCGCGCCGCCCGTCGCCCCGCTGCGCTACGGCAACTCGCCACGGTGCCCGCTCGCCAGCCCGAACCCGCCCACGCCTGACCACCGACCCCTCGCCCCGCGGTGGCAGAACACCGCCCGACTTGGAACCGGCCCTTGTGAAGACCCCCATCAAAGCCACCTTCGCCACCGTTGCCGTCGTCATCGTCCTGGTTGACCGGCTAGCCGCGCCGGACCCGGCCGGCGCTGCCGGCGCTCCCGTGCTCGGGTGAACCGGGCTCCGAATGGGTTTAGGTGCGCACGGTAGGCTGTGGGCGATGGTCTCTTCGGCCCGGACTCCGCGCTCCACGACGCTGAATGAGCAATTGTTGATAATGAGGCTCATTACCAGCGTCGGTTTGGCGCTGCTGCTGATGTTGGGTCTGGCAGCGACGGGTCACACAGAGGCGGACGGTTCGACTCCTGTTCCGCTGGTGATTTCTGGGTTCATGGACCCCCACGTCGAGCCCGTGGCAGACGCCCCAGTCGAGCATGAGGCGGTCGCCGGTGGCGTCGTTTCTGGGCCGAACGCGTTGGTGGGCGCTGCGCTGTGCATGTTGGGCGTGTTGTGCGGGCTGACGTTCATGGTGGTGCTGCGGGGGTTGTGGCGTCGGCGGATGCCTCCGGTTCTCGGTGACGGGCCACGGATGCCTTCGCTGCTTCCGGCGCCGGCTGCCCGTGCTCACCCGATTGTCTTTTCGTTGACGCAGTTGGGTCTTTCCCGAACCTGACATTTGGCACGCCACCCTTTCCGGGTGGCGCTTCGTCCCGGGCTGCGTGCCCGGGTTCTGTCCTGTGCCGTGTCTTGGTTTGGAGTACCCGATGAAAACCCCTGTGAAGGCGACGCTCGTCACCATTGCCGTTGTGGTGGTGATGGTGATCGCCGCGTTGATCTATGTCCTTGTCAATCAGAGCCAGTCCGCTCCACCTTCATCTGGGGGCGGTGACGCATCCCCGCAGGTGGTGCGGGAGAGCTCGCATGTCCTCGACGACGGCGGGGAGGGCGCTGTCACCCTGGTGGAGTTCCTCGACTTCGAGTGCGAGGCGTGTGGCGCGTTCTTCCCGATCGTGGAGGATATGCGGGAGCAGTTCGCTGGGGAGATCACGTATGTGGTCCGCTACTTCCCGCTGCCCGGTCACTTCAATTCGAAGAACGCGGCGGTCGCGGCGGAAGCGGCCGCGCAGCAGGACCGGTTCGAGGACATGTATGTCCGGTTGTTCGAGACGCAGGCGGAGTGGGGTGAGGCGCAGGAGTCTCGCGCCGACCTGTTCCGTGGCTTCGCGGAGGAGATCGGTCTGGACATGGCCGCCTATGACGCCGCCGTGGCGGACCCGGCTACGGCGGAGCGGGTGGAGCTGGATTTCGAGGAGGGCCAGGCGCTCGGGGTGAGCAGCACGCCGACGTTCTTCCTCGACGGTGAGCTGCTCGAGCTGCAGGAGTGGGACGACCTCGAGAACGCCATCCAGGCTGCGGTGAACGGTGGCCGGTGATGCGGGCGGGTTTGACGCATCGGCGGGCGATCATCGTCGGCGCCGGGCAGTCTGGGCTCGCGGTTGCCGCGGCTCTGGCCGCGGAAGGGCTGCGGCCGCAGCACGAGTTTGTGGTGATCGACGCCGCCAGCACGGGGCAGCGTTCCTGGTCCTCACGGTGGCATTCGATGGAGCTTCTCAGCGACGCCCGGCATAGCGCGCTGTCTCCGCGGCGGCTGCTGGGTGACCAGCGCCGGCATCCGCGAGTGGACGAGATGGCGGACTACCTCACCTTCGTGGAAGCCGGGCTGGGCGTGGAGACGGTCTGGGGCATCCAGGCGACCGGGGTGGAGCATCGCGGGAACGGCTCGACTCTGCTGCTGTCGACGACGGCAGGGGAGGTGCAGACCCGCAACGTGATCTGCGCGACGGGCGCGGCCGCGCACCCGCGGATTCCGGAGTGGGCGTCTCTGCTGACGATGCCCGGGGTGGTGCTGCACAGCAGCGAGTACCTGTACCCGAAGCAGATCCCCGTCGGCGACGTGCTCATCGTGGGCGGCGGGAACAGCGGTGTGCAGCTGGCCCGCGAACTGTCCGCGTCGCACACCGTGACGCTGTCCGTGCGAACCCGGCGGCAGCATCGCCCCGCGATGAGCTATCCCGCCGCGGCGGGGGAGAGGGTGCCGCTGTTCTCGCGGGAGCGTCGCCCCGAGCCGATCTTCGGCGACAGCTATGAGCAGCTGCGCCGCGTCGGGGTCACGATCGCAGCTGCGGTGCAGGACGCGGCCGGCGCCGGGGTGACCTTCGCCGATGGCACGCAGGCATCCCCCCGCTCGGTGATCCTCGCCACCGGCTACACCCCTGGCGACGACTGGCTCCCGGAACCGGCCCGCGTCGACCGGCCGCGGCGCACCCTGACCGGCCTGCCCGGGCTGTTCGTGGCGGGGATGCCGCAGTACGGCGGCCGCGGCTCCGACACCCTCGCCGGGGTCTGGAAAGACGCGACGACGATCGCCCAGCACATCATCAACCGGCCCTGAAAGGACCACCGCCTTGACCACCGTCACCGACCACGAACACCCGCACCGATCCGGCTCACGGAGACGCATCCTCCTCCTGTCCACTCTGACGACGCTGCTGCTGGCCGCCGGGCTCCTGTTCGCCACCGCGGCGCCCGCAGCCGCGCACGATGAGATCGTCTCCTCCTCCCCGGAAGCCGGATCCACGGTCAGCGTGGTCCCGGAGGAGATTTCGCTGACGTTCAGCGGCGAGATCCTCACCGATTTCAGCGCCGTGATCATTGAGGTGGTCGCCCCGGACGGGCAGAACATCGCATCGGGGGATCCGGTCATCGACGGGACCACGGTCACCCAGGCGGTGACGCCTGGTCAGGCGGGCGTGTACACGGTGCGGTGGCGGGTCGTGTCCAGCGACGGGCACCCGATCAGCAACGAGTACCAGTACACCGTCGAAGCGGTCACCGTCCCCACCAGCGCCCCTACCCCCGAAGCGACCGAGGAGCAGACACCCGACCCGTCTCCCACATCTGCCGCCAATACGTCCGGAGAGGTTCACAACGGGCCATCCGGAGGTGGGGAACTCCTCCCCGTCCTTGCGGTCCTGAGTGGCGTAATCGTGCTGGGCGGCGCGCTGGTGGTCGTGCTCATGGTGGCCAGAGAGCGTCGTCGCCGCGACCGAGCAGCCGCGGCCGCGGCCGCCGCGGATGGTGGAACCGCCGACGACCAGCAACAGAAGGAGAACCCCTCATGAAATGTCCGGTCGACGGGACCGCCCTGCTGATCACGGAACGCTCCGGGGTCGAGATCGACTACTGCCCGCAGTGCCGGGGCGTCTGGCTGGACCGTGGCGAGCTCGACAAGATCATCGACCGCGCCGCCGACCTTGCCGGCGGCGGCCGGCAAACCAGCACCGCCCCCTATCCGCGCGAGGGCGACCACCGTTCTGACCGCGACAGGGATCATCACGGTCGCTCCGGGCGTCGGCGGAAGGAAGGGTTCCTCGGTGACCTCTTCGACTTCTGACACCAAAAACCTCTTCCTGATAGCCGGTCTGATGACCGGGTTATCAGCGGCCCTCGCGAACGCAGGAGGAGCCGCTGATGGTTCGTGAGCAGACCCGGCGGTTCGCGGTCGCGTGCCTGGCCGCCGCTGTGGTGGTCCTGGTCGACCAGGCGACGAAGGCGGCCGCACTGGGAGGGTTGAGTCAGGAGGAGCGGATCCCGCTGCTGGGGGATCTGCTTGGGCTGCAGCTCGCGTTCAACCCCGGCGCGATCCTCTCCCTCGGAGCCGGGGTCACCGGGCTGCTCACTCTCCTCGGGGTCGGTGCCGTGGTGCTGCTGGTCGTCGCCGCCGCGCGGGCGCGGACCGGATGGTGGGCGATGGGGATCGGCCTGATCCTCGGGGGCGCGATCGGGAACCTGATCGACCGGCTGTTCTCCCCCCCTGGGTTCGGGGTCGGGCACGTCACCGACTTCCTCGCCTACGGGAACCTGTTCATCGGCAACCTCGCCGACGTCGCCCTCGGTGCCGGCGTCATCGTCCTCGGCCTGAGCCTGTGGACCCGACACCGCCGCTCCCGCGTCAGCGCGGACAGCGCGGCGCCTGCGACGGGCTCCGTGGTGAGCGGGTCATGATGGCGAAGCAGCGGACCTCGTCCGTATACCAGCGCAACGCGTTCGCGCCGGGGCTGCTCGCGGCGGCGGTGTTGTTCCTCGCGCCGGTACTGATGGGCGGGGACTGGTTCACCGTTGTGCTGTTCGTCGCCGCGATCTTCGCGGTCATCGTGGGGTGGTTCGCGATCCAGGCGCGGCAGTGGTGGTGGTTGCCTGTGTTCGTCGTGATCGCCGTGATTTGGAACCCGGTGTTCCCGTTCCCGTTCACCGGCCCGGTGTGGACTGCGGCGCAGCCGGTCGCCGCGGTCGTGTTCCTGGTCGCCGGCGCCCTGATCAAGGTCAAGCGCGCATGATCCGCCGCCGCGTCCTTGCCGCCATGACGCTGGTCGCGGCGCTGCTGCTGGCCGGGTGCACGTCCAGCGACTCGCTCGCGCAGCAGTACCGGGACGGAAGCGAGAAGGGCTACATCGCCGGTGACTTCCAGATCGTCGAGATCCCGGATGCCGACCGCGGGGAGCCGGTGGTGTTCGAGGGCGTCACCGAGACCGGGGAGACGGTGTCCAGTGACGACTACCGCGGCGGGGTGCTGGTGGTGAACTTCTGGTACGCCGCGTGCGGGCCGTGCATCGTCGAAGCCCCGATGCTCGAGGAGGTCTGGCAGGAGTATCAGGACCAGGGCGTCGCGTTCCTCGGGGTGAACACCTACGACCAGCCAGCCACCGCACTGTCGTTCGCCCGTGACAACAACGTCACCTACCCGAGCGTGATCGACGTGAACGACGGACGGGTCAAGCTCGCGTTCGCGCAGGTCACTCCGATCCAGGCCACCCCCACCACCTTGGTCATCGACCAGGAGGGGCGGGTCGCGGCGCGGATCATCGGGCAGTTGGCCAGCGCGTCGATCCTGTCCACCCTGGTCGCCGACACCCTCGCCGAGGACACCTCATGAATCCGGGAGCGGTGATCGTCGACGGCGCCCTGTGGGTCGCGATCCCGGTCGCGATCCTCGCCGGGCTGGTGTCGTTCGTGTCCCCGTGCGTGCTGCCGCTGGTGCCTGGCTACCTCGGCTACCTCGGCAGCACCACCACGACGACCGCGGCCCCCACGCTGGACGGGGGGCGCACGGTGACGGCGGAGCGCGCGCGGCTGCTGCTGGGCGTGACATTGTTCATCGCCGGGTTCACCGTGGTGTTCGTCGCCGTCACGATCCTCGGCGGCACCTTCGGGTACCTGCTGCTGCAATACGCCAATGTGCTCACTCGCGTCTTCGGGGTCGTCATCATCGCCCTCGGCCTGGTGTTCCTCGGCTTCTTCGGCATTGCCCAGCGCACCCTCCGCCCTCGCGCCCAGGGTAGGACCGGGCTGATCGGGGCGCCGCTTCTCGGGTTCGCGCTCGGCGTCGGCTGGACCCCCTGTATCGGCCCGACGCTCGCAGCGATCATCTCTATGTCGTGGAACCTCGGTGACCCCGCCCGCGCGGGCCTGCTCGGGCTCGCGTACTCGCTGGGCCTGGGCATCCCGTTCCTGATCCTCGCGGCCGGATGGGGGTGGGCGTCCCGATCGGTGACGTTCCTGCGCCGCCACATCCGCGCCCTGAACATCATCGGCGGGGCCATGCTCATCGCCCTCGGCCTGCTGATGGTGACCGGGCTGTGGACGGCACTGATGTCGCAGCTGCAACAGGTGGTGATCAATGTCCCCCTCCCGCTCTGACACCGGCATCGACGTCACCGCCGACCCGCTACGCCCCGGCGACCACGCCGACAGCGAATCCGCGACGGAGATCACCCAGCCGGCGCTGGGCATCACCGGGTGGTTGCGGTGGGCATGGCGGCAGCTGACCAGCATGCGCACCGCATTGGTCCTGCTGCTGTTCCTCGCGATCGCCGCCGTCCCCGGGTCCCTGTTCCCGCAGCGCAGCGCCGACCCCAACGGTGTCATCCAGTGGGAGCGGGACAACCCTGACGTGTTCCCCCTCGCCGATGCGGTCGGCCTGTTCGACGTGTACCTGTCGCCGTGGTTCTCCGCGATCTATCTGCTGCTGTTCACCTCCCTGATCGGCTGCGTGATCCCGCGCGCCAAGCACCACTACAAGGCGCTCCGCTCCCGCCCCCCTCGCACCCCGGCCCGGCTGTCGCGGCTCTCGGAGTACCGGGAACTGACCTTGCCGAGAGAGGAAGGGAGGACCGACCCGGCCGCGCACGCGATCGACGTCGCGGCAGAGCAGCTGCGCAAGGCCGGATACCGGGTGGAGCGATACGACGCCCGCGGAGCCGCGTCGGTGTCGGCCGAGCGCGGCTACCTGCGCGAGACCGGCAACCTGATCTTCCACGTCGCCCTCGTCGGCGTGCTGGTCTCGGTCGCGATCGGCGGGTCGTTCGCGTATACCGGGCAGCGGGTGGTGGTGGAGGGCACCACGTTCGTGAACGCGCTCAGCGACTACTCCTCGTTCAACCCCGGCCGTTTCGTCGACGGCACGGGCCTTGCCCCCTACTCGCTCACCCTCGACGACTTCCAGGTCTCCTACCGGCTGCCCGGCACCCCCGGCGCAGGCCAGGCCGGAGACTTCTCCGCCGACATCACCATCCGCCAACCCGGGCAGGACGATCGGGCGCAGAGCGTGATCGTGAACTACCCGATCACCGTCGACGGCGATCGCATCTACCTGCTCGGCAACGGCTACGCCCCCACCCTCACGATCCGCGACGCCGCCGGCGAGGTGGTGTACAGCGAGTCGCAGCCGTTCCTGCCGCAGGACTCCAACATGACCTCGCTGGGCATCATCAAGATCCCGGACGGGCTGCCCGAACAGGTCGGGCTGGTCGGGTTCTTCTACCCCACCCAGGGGGTGTTGCCCTCCGGCGCGTTCACCTCCGTCTACCCGGACGTGGTCAATCCGGTGCTGACTCTCAACGTGTTCAGCGGGGATCTCGGCATCGACGACGGCACTCCGAGGTCGGTGTACACGCTCGAGGTCGACGGGCTCACCCAGCACACCGGCGGCGACACCGCCGCCGACTCCCTTGAGCTCACCCCCGGCGCCACCGTCGACCTGCCGAACGGGTGGGGCACGATCACCTGGGAGGAGGTCACGGCGGAGGAGCCGGTGAAGCGGTTCGCGTCGCTGCAGATCCAACGCGACCCCAGCAGCGGCTGGGTGCTCGCGTTCTCCGTGCTCGCCACCCTCGGCCTGTTCGCCGGCCTGTTCGTGCCCCGCCGCCGGCTCTGGGTGAAAGCCCGCACCACCCCGGATGGTGTGCACGTCGAGTACGCGGGACTGGCCCGCGGCGAAGACCCCGCTTTGGCGCGCGCCGTCGACGAGTTCGCGACCCGCCACGCGCACGCCCTCGGCGTAGACCAGCCTGCGAAGGACACACCGTGACGACCGTGTGGATCCCGGACGCCCCGCCGACCCTCGGCGGGTTCCTCACCCCGGCCCCGCTTCCGGCTCCGGTGCTACCGCTCCTCGCGGGACTCCTCGCGGTCGCCTACCTGGCCGGTGCGATCCGGATGTGGGTCCGCGGCCGCGGCTGGCCGGTGTGGCGGACGGTCAGCTTCCTGCTCGGCTGCGTCGCCCTCGCCGCGGTCACCGGCCTGGCGGTGGAGAACTTCGGGTACGCCCTGTTCTCGGTGTTCATGTTCCAGCAGCTCACCCTGATGATGGCGATCCCGCCGCTGCTGGTCCTCGGCTCTCCCGGCACCCTGCTGCTGCGCGCCACCCCGCACCACGGCCCAGGTCTCCTGGTGCTCCGCGCCGCGCACGCCGGGCTACGCAGTCGCACCGCACGGTGGCTGCTCAGCCCGTGGCTGGCGGTGCCGCTATACCTGGCCGCGTTTTACGGTCTGTACCTGGCGAACTTCGCCGATCCGATCCTGTCCACCGTCACCGGCCATACCCTCCTCGAGGTCGGGTTCCTGGTCGCCGGGATGCTGTTCACCATCCCGATCCTGTCGTCGGACCCGCTGCCGGTGCGGATGAGCCACGGCGGCCGCGCCCTGGACGTGTTCGCCGAGGCCGCCCTGCACGCCTTCTTCGGCGTCTTCCTGATGATGGCCACCACTACCCTCATCGACGGGTTCGCCGGCCCGACGAGCGCGCTGGGCATCGACCCGATCGAAGACCAGCGCCTCGCCGGCGGGCTGGCCTGGTCCTACGGCGAGGCCCCCACCTTGCTGATGCTCATCTACGTCATGCACCGCTGGTTCCGCGACGACACCGCCCAAGCGGTCGCCGCCGACCGTCGCGCCGACGCACACGGCGACCCTGAGCTCGACGCGTACAACGACTACCTCACCCGACTCCACCAGAAAGACACCTGACCGATGCGCACGCCTTTGCCGACACCCGCCCCGGCCGCCGCGCCGGAGCAGGAGACGCCGCGCCGCACCGTGGCGGCATGGTCGCTGCCGGTGTGGGCGGCGGTGCTGGCATCCGCGGCCGCCGGCCTGCTGCTGGATCTCGCCTCCGCACCGGTGGGGTGGTGGCCGTTGACGTTCGTGAGTGTCACGGTCGCCCTGGTGGCCCTGATCGGCCGCAGCATCGGCGGGGCGCTGCTGGTCGGCACTGTGTTCGGCGCCGTGTTCTACACGACCCATCTGGTGTGGGTGGGGGAGTTCCTCGGCCCGGTGCCGTGGCTTGCCCTCGCCGGGCTGGAAGCGGTCCTGTTCGGCGCGGGCGCGGTGCCGATCGCGCTCGCCTACCGGTGGACCGCCCGCTATCCGGCCCGCGGCCTCGTGCAGCTGCTCGCGGTACCGCCGCTGATCGGGGTTCTGTGGACGGCCCGTGAGGTGGTGATGGGTGCGTGGCCGTACTCCGGGTTCCCGTGGGCGCGCCTCGGGATGACCCAGGTGGGCGGCCCGCTCGCGGAGGCCGTGTCGTGGACGAGCGTGACCGGCCTGTCCCTGCTGATCGTCATTCTGTGCGCCTCTGTGGTGCAGTGGATCCGCGCCGGCGGCATCCGCTTCATGCTCGGGTTGCACCCTGCTGTGAGCGTCGCCGCTCTCCTGGTGATAGCGCCGCAGTTCCCCACCGCGCCGGCCGGGGAGTTCCGCGTGGGATGGGTGCAGGGCAACGGCCCCACCGGGTACTTCGACGACAAGGTGCCCGGCGACGTCCTGGCCGCGCAGACCGCCGCCACGGTGCCGCTGTACGGGCAGCCGATGGATCTGCTGGCCTGGCCGGAGGGCGGCGTCGACGCCGACCCGCTCAGTGATCCCGCCGCCGCCGAGGCGTTGGACCGGGTCGTGCGCTCGGCCGGGGCGCCGTTGCTGATGAACGCCGCCACCACCCGCGGCGACGATGTCTTCAACACGTCCCTGCTGTGGACCGCGGATCCCACGGGCCGGCAGTGGCACGACAAGGTCAACCCGGTCCCGTTCGGCGAGTACGTGCCGGACCGGTGGTTCTACGAGCTGATCGTCCCCGACCTGGTGGGCTTGATCCAACGCGAATACACCCCCGGCAGCAGCCCGCCGCTCGTGCAGGTCGGCGACGTCGGGGTGGGGTTGGCGATCTGCTTCGACGTGATCTACGACGCCGTGATCTGGGACGGTGCCCGCGCCGGCGCAGAGGTGTTCGTGTTCCAGACCAACAACGCCGACTTCCGCGGCACCGACGAGAACCTGCAGCAGCTCGCGTTCGCCCGGATGCGCGCCATCGAAACCGGCCGCGCGGTCGTCAACGTCTCCACGGTGGGCACCAGCCAGGTCATCACCCCGGACGGCACCACCGTCGACAGCATCGGCGTCGACACCGTTGACGCGTCGATCACCACCGTCCCGCTGCGCACCGGACTCACCCCGGCGGTGATCCTCGGTCCCTGGCTCACCGCTCTCATCGTCCTCGCTGCCGCCGGCGCTCTCACCGCGGCGGGGTTCTCCCACCGTGCCCGCACGCGTGCGGCCGCCGCAGATCGTTCGACTGATCCGGGGAGGCACCCATGAACACGCCACGGATGAGGCCTGCCGGAGGTCGACTGGCCTGGTCGCTGCGAACGCTGGCGACGGGCAGCGATCTCACCCTTCCTGGTGACCTGACGGCGGAGGAGTGTGGGTGCGCGCCCACGCCCGCGGAGAGCCGCGCATTCCGGGCCGGGGTGAGCCGGCGCACTCTGCTGACGGCGGGAACATTGAGCGCGGCAGCCGTCCTGGTCGCCGGCCCGCTGTTGCCGGCAGCGTTCGCGGCGACCTATCCGTCCTGGGAGGACGTGCAGGCCGCGAAAGCGAACGAGGCCACCAAAGCTGCCGAGGTGCAGCGGATCCAGGGCCTCATCCAAAGCCTGACCGGCGAGGTGGCGCGCACCCGCACCGCCGCCGAGCAGGCCGCCGGCGCGTTCTACACCGCCCAGCAGGAGTACTTCGACGCATCCATCCGCGCCGACACGTTGCAGTCCCAAGCCGACCTGGAAGCGCAGAACGCGACCGACGCGGCGAACAAGGCCGGCCGCATCGCCGCGCAGCTGTACCGCGACGGGGGCGACACCACCTCCCTCGAGCTGTTCCTCTCCGGGTCGGCCGCGACCGCGGACGATCTCCTGTCCCGGCTGGGCGTGATGGACAAGCTGCTGGAACGCAACCAGGCCGTCTACGCTGCGGCGCTCACCGCCCGCGATGCCGCGCAGAGCCTGACCGATCAGGCGGTGGTGGCCCGGGATGAGCGCGACCGGCTGCAGCAGGTCGCCGAGCAGAAGATGCTCGAGTCGCAGCAGGCCGCCGATGCTGCGCAGGCCGCGCTGGACGCGCAGACCCTCCACCTCGGCGAGCTGCAGGCCCAGCTCGCCGCCCTCGAGGACACCACCGCGAAGACCATCGCCGACTATCAGGCCGGGGTGGAGGCTGCCCGCATCGCCGAGGAGCAGCGGCGAGCGGCGGAGCGCGCCGAAGCGGAACGGCTCGCCGCCTCGGGAGGTGCTGGTGGGGGTGTGGTCAGCTCCGGGTGGGCACGGCCGACCTCCGGGCACCGCACCTCGGGGTTCGGGCCGCGCAGCTCCCAGTGTGGCAACGGGTACTGCTCGACCAGCTACCACTACGGCGTCGACCTCAGCGGCGGATGCGGCGCGGGGATCTACGCCGCCGCGGCCGGCACCATCGTCTACGCCGGGTACAACGGCGGCTACGGCAACTACATCAAGATCGACCACGGCGGCGGGATCGGCACCGGATACGCCCACATCCGCCCCGGCGGCTTCTACGTCGGATACGGCCAACGCGTGAACGCCGGCGACCTGATCGGCAGCGAAGGCAACACCGGCAACGCGTTCGGCTGCAACCTGCACTTCGAGGCCTACGTGAACGGCTCCCCGGTCAACCCCATCCCCTTCCTCGCCGACCGCGGCGTGTCCATCTGATCCGAAACGAACCAGGACATCATGACTGACCAGACCACCCCACCCGGCGGCGGCGACCAGCCCCAGACGCCCCCCACGCGCCGCAGCCTCCGCCGCGCCGCAACCCCGCCAGTCACCAGCATCACCACCCGCCCCCCACGGCGCCCGCCCGCAGAAACGTCCGCCCGTGGTCGGGTAATCGCGCTGCGCCCAGTGCGCTCCCTGGCGGTCCTGACGGTGGTCACCGGCCTGATCGCCACCTTCGCCCTCCCCGCGTATGCCGCCTGGCAGCCGGCGGACCTCGAGATCCCGACACTGCAGCAAGTCGCGTCCGAGGACGCGCAATCCTTGATCGTCGCCTCCGACGCGACTGGGACGCAGCTCACACGGGAGAGCTACTCGGCCACCACCCAGGCGGAGATCGACCAGAAGAAGGCGGCAGAAGCAGCCGCAGAACGTGCCCGCGCCTCCGCACAAGTCGCCTCGGTGCCCTTCGACTACAGCATCGTGCCCCAAGGCAGTGGAGCCGTGCGGTGGCCGGTGGGCGGTCCGTTCACCGTGACCGACCGCTTCGGTGCTCGAGGCGGCGCGCATATGGGCACCGACATGGTCGCTGCCGGCGGAACCCCCGTCTACGCGTCCGTCGACGGCGTCGTGCGGATCTCGCAGGACAGCTACGGCGGATACGGGGTGACCGTGGTGGTGGAGTCCGTGCTGAACGGGCAACAGGTGAGCACGGTGTACCCGCACATGCAGACCGGAAGCCGGCAGGTCGCCGCCGGGCAGACCGTCACGGCCGGGCAGCTGGTCGGACTCGTCGGCAGCACGGGACGCTCCACCGCGAACCATCTGCACTTCGAGGTCTACCTCGACGGAACCGCCGTGGACTCGCTGGCCTGGCTGGAAGCGAACGCGGGCTGACCGATGTGCACGGATCTACCGCGCCACCCCGCTCGCGGGCACCCCCTGACCGCAACGACGAAGAGGACGACCCTGCCATGACCGGAACCGACGCGCTCTCCCTCGACGGCATCTCACTGCTGCTGGTGTGGACGGCGATCGCCACCTACCTGCTCGCGTTCATCGCGTACACCATCGACCTGGCCGGGCGCTCCGTCCCCGCCAGCGTCCCGCAGCGGGAGCCGGTCCTGGCCGGCGCTACCGCACGGGCGGGCCAGCAGACGGACAACGCCCAGAGTGGGTCGGTGGACAGTGTTCGCACGCCGCCCGCGCAGCGTCAACGGCTGCTGTGGGCGCGGATCGGGACGTCGCTGACGGTCCTCGCGTTCCTGTTCCACCTGGCCGGCACCATCCTGCGCGGCATCGCCGCGGAGCGGGTGCCGTGGGCGAACATGTACGAGTTCGCGCTGACCGGCACGGTCTTGATCGTGGCCGTCTACCTGCTGGTGCTGCGCCGCTACGACCTCCGCTTCCTCGGTGCGTTCCTGATCGGCATGGTGGTGCTGCTGCTGGGTGGCGCGACGGTCTCGTTCTACGTCGAGGTCGTTCCGCTGATGGATCCGCTCAAGAGCGTGTGGCTGGTCATCCACGTCTTCGTCGCGTCCCTGGCCACCGCCCTGTTCGCGATCGCCTGCGGCATCTCCATCACCCAGCTCCTGCAGGCCCGCCGGGAGCGCCGCACCCGAGCATCCTCGGACACTGCCCGCGCCGACGGTCTTGGGTTTCTGCGCACTCTGCCCGCCGCCGACGTGCTCGAGTCCCTCGCGTACCGGTTCGCGATCGTGGGGTTCGTGTTCTGGACGTTCACCCTGATCGCCGGCGCGATCTGGGCCAACGACTCCTGGGGTCGCTACTGGGGCTTCGATGTCAAGGAGGTGTGGACGTTCGTGATCTGGGTGCTCTACGCCGGCTACATCCACGCCCGCGCGACCCGCGGCTGGCGCGGCACCCGCTCCGCCTGGCTGTCCATCATCGGGTTCGTCGCGGTGCTGTTCAACTTCACGATCGTGAACATGTTCTTCCAGGGCCTCCACTCCTACTCCGGGCTCACATGACCCCGCACCCCTGCCCCGCCCTCTTGCCCGAGCCGAAAGCACGCACATGACCCCGATACTCTCGATTCCCGCCACCACGGGTGCGGATGCCACTGAACGCGGACAGCGGTCACTCCGACCGCGACAGGAATGACTCCTCGCGTCTTGCGGGTCGCAGGGCCTGCGATCCTCGGCGGGGTCGCACTCATCGCCTTGGTCGGGGCGTTGTGGTTCGGTGGGGGTGCTGCGCAGATCCCACTCGGCGACGCCGGCCCTGTTGTGCGCTGGGGGCTTCCGGTCACGAAACTGGTCGTGAATCTCGCCGCCGCGGGCATGGCCGGTGTGCTCGTGACCGCCTTGTTCACGCTGCGGGCCGGTGAGCGCGAGTTCGACGTCGCCCTCGATACCGCGTCGATCTCTGCAGCCCTGTTCACCGTGGCCGCGGGCGCGACCGGGTTCCTCACGCTTCTCAGCGTGTTCAACCCGGCCATCGACGCAGGCCCCCAGTTCGGTGCCCAGCTCGGCCGGTTCCTCGTCGAGCTCGAGGTCGGCAGGACATGGCTGATCACGACGGTCGCCGGCGCCGCCCTCACCGTCCTGACATTCGCCGTGCGGTCCTGGGTCGGGACGCTTCTGGTCGCCCTGGTGGCGGTGGCCTCGCTCGTGCCGATGGGCACGCAGGGGCACTCCGGCGATGACGCCTTCCACCACGAGGCGATGATGGCGCTCATCCTGCACATCATCGGCGCCGCGGTGTGGCTCGGCGGGCTCCTGCTGCTCATCGCCGTCCGTCCAGCCCTCGACCGTCGCCGCATCCCCGATCTCGTCGCCCGCTACTCGAGCATCGCTCTGGCCGCGTTCGTGCTCGTCGCCGTGTCCGGCACGGTGCGCGCCGCCATCGGCCTGCAGGAGTGGTCCGATCTGCTCTCGCCCTATGGCGCGATCTTGGGCATCAAGGTCGTCGCGCTCGTCGGCCTCGGCCTCTTCGGGGCGTGGTACCGCACCCGCCTGATCGGCAGGATGCGCAGCTCCGACGCGGCATCCCGCCCTTTCTGGATGCTCATCGCGTTCGAGCTGGCACTGATGGGTGTGGCCAGCGGCGCCGCCGCAGCGCTGGCCCGCACTCCGCCACCGAACCCGGCCCCGCTTCCCGAGATCCCCTCGCCGGCAGAACGCCTCACCGGTGCCCCGCTGCCCCCGGAGCTCACGATCGAACGGTGGGTCACCGCGTGGAACGTGGACATGTTGTGGGCGGTGCTCGCCGGGTTCGCGATCTTCTTCTATCTCGCCGGGGTGTGGCGGCTGCGCCGGCGCGGCGACGCGTGGCCTGTGTATCGCACGATCATGTGGGTCGCCGGCATGGTGCTGCTGGTCTGGGTCACCGGCGGCGTCGTCAACGTCTACCAGGACTACCTGTTCAGCATGCACATGGTGGGGCACATGCTGCTCACGATGGCGATCCCGGTGCTGCTGGTCGCCGGCGCCCCGGTGACCCTCGCCGCCCGGGCGATCCGCAAACGCGACGACGGCACCCGCGGCGGGCGGGAGTGGATCCTGTGGGCGGTGCATTCGCCCGTCGCCCGCATCCTGACGAACCCGTTCGTCGCGGCCGCCCTGTTCATCGGCTCACTGTGGGTGTTCTATTACACCGACCTGTTCCGCTGGTCGCTGTACGACCACCTCGGCCACCAGTGGATGATCGCGCACTTCCTCATCACCGGCTACCTGTTCGCGCTCTCCCTGATCGGCATCGACCCGGTGCCGTGGCGGCTTCCCTACGCCGGCAGGCTGCTGCTGCTCATCGGTGTGATGGCGATGCACGCGTTCTTCGGCATCGCCATCATGATGCAGTCGGGGCTGATGGTCGCCGACTGGTTCGGGTCGATGGGTCGCACCTGGGGTGTCACACCGCTCGAGGATCAGTACACCGGCGGCGGTATCGCGTGGTCGATCGGTGAGATCCCCACCCTGATCCTCGCGATCACGGTCGCGATTCAGTGGAGTCGCAGCGACGACCGCGAGACCAAGCGGCGAGACCGGCACGCCGACCGCACCGGCGAAGCCGAGCTCGAGGCCTACAACGCACGCCTCACCGAGCTCGCCGACCGCGATGCTCGCAGCCGCAGATAGGGCGCACTACGTGACGACGAAAGAGGAGCTCGCCGACCGCTACGGTCGGGGACCGCGGCCCATCCGCCGCCGCGTGTTCTGGGTCACCGTCGCGACGGCGGCAATCCTGTCTGTCGCCGGGCTTTCGTGGCTGACTGTCTCGAACTCGCTCGACGACGTCGGATTCGACGAGACCGGATACGAGCTGGTCGATGCGCGCACCGTGACCGTATCCTTCCAAGCCACGCCACCCGCTGGGA
This sequence comes from Microbacterium sp., assembly GCF_017305435.1. GTDB lineage: Bacteria > Actinomycetota > Actinomycetes > Actinomycetales > Microbacteriaceae > Microbacterium. Next base: position 19,728 of record NZ_JAFKIP010000008.1, read on the forward strand.
CGTCGTTCGCATGCGCGGTGCAGGCATTGGATGAGGACTTCGGCATCGTCGGTTGGCGGGTCATCGAGTACCCCGCGTCCGAGGAGATCACACGAGCACTCGTGGAGACCATCCCGACCGTCGCGCAGGCAACGACCGGCACCGTGCAATCCTGCTGGGCCACATAGCCGCGCAAGGGAGGCCGTCGCCTGCGCCGGCTGAGTCTCTCAAGCGGTGGGCCTGTCTTCGTGGTCGATGCCGTGGTGCTCTTTGCCGCGCTCGAAGTTGAGCAGGCGGAGTGCGTTGCCGACGACGATCAGGGTGGAGCCTTCGTGGATGAGTACGACCGCGCCGATGTTCAGGCCGAGGAAGGTGGCGAGGATGAGGAACGCGACGATCGCGAGGCTGGCGATGAGGTTCTGCCGGATGATGCGGCTGGTGGCGCGGCTGAGCCGCACGGCGAACGGGACGCGGCCGAGGTCGTCGCTCATCAGCGCGATGTCGCAGGTTTCCAACGCGACGGTGGAGCCGGCGGCGCCCATCGCGATGCCGACGTCGGCGCGGGCCATCGCGGGGGCGTCGTTGACGCCGTCGCCGACCATCGCGATCGGTCGGTGGGTTTCGGCGAGGCGGGTGATCTGAGCGACTTTGTCCTCGGGGAGCAGTTCGCCGATCGCGGTGTCGACGCCGACTTCCCGGCCGACCGCGTCGGCGACGCGCTGGTTGTCGCCGGAGATCATCACGAGCTGCCCCACGTTCGCGCCCCGGAGCGCGCTGAGCACCTGGGCGGACTCCGCGCGGGACGCATCCATCACGCCGACGATGCCGAGGAACCGGTCGCCACGGCGGATGATCATCAGCGTCTGCCCGGAGTCCCGCGCCTGCGTGTACGCGTCGGCGAGCGTGCCGGTCAGCGCGAGTTGCTGCTCGTCGAACATGCGCAGGTTGCCGACGTCGACCCGCTCGCCGTCGATCGTCGCCGTGACGCCACGCCCGACGACCGCGTTCAGGTCTGTCGCGGTGAGGCGCTCGGCCTGGGGGACGCGGGGCTCGAGGTCGCGGACGATCGCCTCGGCCAGCGGGTGATCGCTGAGCGCTTCGACAGCGACCAGAGTGCGGATCAGCTCGGACTCGGGCACGTCGGCGGCGGGGGTGACGGACGTCACCCGGGGGGCACCCCAGGTCAGGGTGCCGGTCTTGTCGAACGCCATCGCCTTGACCCGCCCGAGCGTCTCGAGCGGGGCGCCGCCCTTGACGAGCACCCCGGCACGCGCAGCACGGGCGACCCCTGCCAGCACCGCGGCCGGGGTTGCGATCGCGAGCGCGCAGGGGCTGGCGGCGACGAGCACGGTCATGGCGAGGTAGAACGCGTCGGGGAACGGTTGCGCGAACGCGAGCCAGGAGATCAGGAGGGTGACGGCGACCCCGAGGATCACGGCGGGCACGTACCAACGCTGGAACCGGTCGATGAACTGCTGTGTGGGGGAGGCGGCCTGGTCGGCGGAGCGGACGAGCTCGACGACCTTGCTGAGCGTCGAGTCCGCGGAGGTCGCGGTGACCTCGACCTCGAGCACGCCGGACCCGTTCACGGTGCCGGCGAACACACGGTTGGCGGCGGGCAGGGTGTCGACGGTGCGCATCGCCCGCTCCGGGTCGGCCACCGGCTCCTTCTCCACCGGAATCGACTCCCCGGTGACCGCGGACTGATCCACCGCGGACACCCCGGAGATCACGAACCCGTCTGAGGGAATGCGGGAGTTCGGGCGGATGACGACGATGTCCCCGACGACGATCTCCTCCACCGGCACCTCCACCGGCTCGTCCCCGCCGCGGCGCACCAGGGCGCTGCGGGGAGCGAGCTCGGCCAGGGACTCGATGGACTTGCTGGCACGGCTGAGGGCGTATTCCTCGAGCGCGTGGCCGAGGCTGAACAGGAACAGCAGCACCGCCCCTTCCGCCCACCGGCCGATGAGGGCGGCGCCGATCGCGGCCACCAGCATGAGGAAGTCGACCTCGAACTTCCCTCGCATCGTCGAGGCGATCGCGGTGCGGAACGTGAAGAACCCACCGAAGAAGTAGGTGGCGAGGAAGAACACCAACGGCCACCCGACCATCGGCAGCCCCAACGCGAACTCGGCGATCATCCCGCCGGCGTAGGTCACGCCCGCGGCGATCGCGAACCACAGCTCCCACCGGGCCGAACCGTGGGAATGGTCGTGCGTCTCCGCAGCGGGCGCGGTAGTCGTCGGGGAAGAAGCAGTCATGCGACCAGGATACATCACAAGATCATGATATATTGTAGTTGTGAATGATTATCGTGATCGGAGGGCACAATGGTGAGCATGGCCGGTACTGAGACGCGTCGGGAAGCAGGCACCCTGTCCGTAGCGGATGCTGAGCGTCTCGCCGAGATCATGCAGGCACTGGCGTCACCTGTGCGGCTGCGCATTCTGAGCGCGCTGAGTGTTCAGCCGAGCACCGTGACCGACCTCAGCGAACAGCTGCACATCGGACAGACGACCACATCGAACCATTTGCGGCTGCTGCGGCATCTGAGCCTGGTCCTTGGCACGCGCGACGGCCGGCACATCCACTACTCGCTCTTCGACGACCACGTCTCCGAACTGCTCGAGGAGGCCATCGGGCACCTCGAGCATCTGCCCGGCGGAGGATGACGCCTGCCGGAGCTCCCCGATTGACGAGAGTATTCCCGTTCACGTCGGGGGGCGCTGCTGCGGCCGGGGAGAGCGCGTCGCTGCCGGTTCGGACACGCTGCATGGTGTGTAGCCGATCGCCGCGACGGCCATGAGCTCTTGTAAGAATCCGCCACTACTCGCGGAATCCTGAACCCGAAACCCCAGCCAACTACCGTGGAATCGCGGCATTCCTCGCCATCTCGAGCGGGAACCTACACACCCCGCCCTCGTCCCCGTCCGCGGACGGGGGACGGCGGGCGGGGGCGGCGGGCGGGACGTGAGAGAGGGGGTGGATGCCGTGGCATCCACCCCCTCGTGCGTGACGCGCGTGCGGGTCAGGCGGCGTCGTCGACGCCGAGCGTGCCCAGGTACAGGCCGATGACCTGCGGGTCGTTCAGGAGCTCCCGGCCGGTGCCCTCGTGGGCGTCACGGCCCTGGTCGAGGACGTAGCCGCGGTCGCAGATCTGCAGGCACCGGCGGGCGTTCTGCTCGACCATGATCGTCGTGACGCCGGCCTTGTTGATGTCGGAGACGCGGATGAAGGCGTCGTCCTGACGGACGGGGGAGAGCCCGGCGGACGGCTCGTCGAGCAGCAGCACCGACGGGTCCATCATGAGGGCGCGGCTCATCGCGACCATCTGACGCTCACCGCCCGAGAGCGATCCGGCGCGCTGCTTGAGGCGCTTGCCCAGCTCCGCGAAGATCCCGGTGACGAACTCGAGCCGCTCGGCGTAGATCTTGGGGTTCTGGAAGAGCCCCATCTGCAGGTTCTCCTCGATCGAGAGCGACGGGAAGACGTTGTTCGTCTGCGGGACGAACGCGACCCCGCGCTGGACGAGCTTGTCGGCCTTCAGGCCCACGATCGACTCGCCGTTCACCGTGATGTCGCCGCCCCGCACCTTCACGAGACCGAAGATCGACTTCAGCAGCGTCGACTTGCCGGCGCCGTTGGGCCCGATGATGCCGATCAGCTCGCCTTTGCGTGCAACGAGGTTGGCGGAGTTGATGATGTTGATCCCGGGAAGGTAGCCCGCGGTGAGGTCCTTGACCTCGACGACGATCTCGTCGCTCACTTGTTCTCCTCCTCGGCCTCGGCGACGGCGGCCGCCTCGTCTTCCTTGATCTCCTCGAGCAGCGCGATCGCGGAGGTGTCGAGCTCGCCCGCGACCCGGCCCGTCACGACGCCGAGGTCGACGTCCTGGTGGCTGCCGAGGTAGGCGTCGATGACGGCCTTGTCCTCCATGACGGTGTCCGGCGGGCCCTCCGCGACGACCTTGCCCTCGGCCATGACCACGACCCAGTCGGCGATGTGGCGCACCATGTGCATGTCGTGCTCGACGAACAGCACCGTCACGCCGAGATCCTTGAGGTCGAGGATGTGGTCGAGGAGCGACTGCGTGAGGGCCGGGTTGACACCGGCCATGGGCTCGTCGAGCATGACGAGGTTCGGGTCGCTCATGAGGGCGCGCGCCATCTCGAGGAGCTTGCGCTGACCGCCCGAGAGCGACGCGGCGAAGTCCTTCTCCTTGGCATCCAGCTTGAAGCGCGCGAGCAGGCCACGGGCCTTCTCCTCGTTCGCCTCCTCCTGACCTCGCCACATGGAGGGGATGAAGGACGCCCAGAACTTCTCGCCCTTCTGCCGGGGAGCGCCGAGCTTCATGTTCTCGAGGACCGTCAGGAGGGAGAGGGCCTTCGTGAGCTGGAACGTGCGCACCTGCCCCATCCGCGCGACCTTGAAGGCGGGGATGCCGGCGAGGCTCTTGCCGTCGTAGGACCACGTGCCCGAGTTGGGCTTGTCGAAGCCGCACAGCAGGTTGAACAGGGTCGTCTTGCCGGCGCCGTTCGGGCCGATGAGGGCCGTGATGGCGTTCCGCGGGATCTCGAGGTGCTCGACATCCACCGCGGTGAGGCCCCCGAAACGGCGCGTGACGCCGTCGATCACCATGATCGGGTCGTTCTTGGCGACGCCGGGCGTGGGATCGCCCTTCGCGAGGCCCTGCGCCTTGGGACGGCGGATCGAGCCCGTCGCGGTGGTCACCGGGACGGCATCCGGGTTCTGGTCACTTGACAAAGGTCATCTCCCTCTTGTCGCCGAGGATGCCCTGCGGCCTGAAGATCACGAGGAGCATGAGCGAGACGCCCACGAGGATGTAGCGGAGCGTTCCCGCCTGGATGTCGGTCATCGGCAGCCACCCGGCCTTGGCCATCTCGGGCAGGAGGTTGCCGAGGAGCGCCATGACCATCCAGAAGAGCACGGCGCCGAGCGACGGCCCGAAGATCGTCGAGGCGCCGCCCAGGAGCAGGATCGTCCACAGGAAGAAGGTCAGTGCCGTCGTGTAGCTCGACGGGATGACCGCCGACGGCAGCACGTAGACGATGCCGCCGAGCGCGCCGATGACACCACCGACGACGAGCGCCTGCATCTTGTACGCGAAGACGTTCTTGCCGAGCGAGCGCACGGCGTCCTCGTCCTCGCGGATGCCCTTCAGCACGCGGCCCCAGGGGCTGCGCATGAGGGACCACACGACGACGACCGACAGCGCCAGCATGATGAGGCCGAAGACGACCACCCACAGCTGCTGCTGGGTGAACTGCCACGGGCCGAAGCCGTACCGCTCACCCGTCGGAAGCGCGGGGAACGGGTTCGACGACTGGAAGCTGCCGTTGTAGTTGCCGAGGCCGTCGGCCGAGTTGGTCCACTCGTCGAACACCTGCGTCGTGAACAGCAGGCGCACGATCTCGGCGGCCGCGATCGTCACGATGGCGAGATAGTCGGCGCGCAGACGCAGGGTCGGGATGCCGAGGATCACGGCGAACACGGCCGCGAGCAGGAGGCCCACCAGCATCGCGAGGTACCACGGCAGCCCGAACGTGAGGATCGAGATGGCGTAGCCGTAGGCGCCCAGGGCCATGAAGCCCGCCATGCCGAAGTTCAGGAGGCCCGCGTAGCCGAAGTGCACGGCGAGGCCGGTCGCCGCGAGCGCGTAGGCGATCGTGACGGGGCTCAGCAGGTAGCTGAGCGTGTTGGAGAGGATGGAACCCCAATCCATGGCGGTCACCCGAGCCTTTCTTTACGACCCAGCAGGCCCTGTGGTCTCACCAGCAGGATGATGATCAGGACGACGAGCGCGCCCGCGTACTTGAGGTCGGACGGGATCCACATCGTCGAGGTCTCCACCACGATGCCGACGATGAGCGAGCCCAGGAGAGCGCCGAACGCCGTGCCGAGGCCGCCGAGGGTGATCGCCGCGAAGATCAGCAGCAGCATCTGCGTGCCCATGTCCCACCGCACGCCGGGGCGGAAGTACGCCCACAGCACGCCGGAGATCGCCGCCAGCACGCCCGCGATGATCCACACGATCCGGATGACGCGGTCGACGTTGATGCCGGATGCCGAGGCGAGCTGCGGGTTGTCGCTGATCGCACGGGTGGCCTTGCCGATCCGGGTGCGCAGGAGGAAGTACGCGACGCCGAGGATGACGACGATGCTCACGCCCATCGAGATGAGGTCGATGTAGGAGAGCGAGATCGGGCCGAACTCGATCGGCGTCGGGCTCGAGCCGGGCAGTTGCGATGTCGCGCCGCCGGCGAAGAACTGGAACGTGTAGCGCAGGGCAAGGGAGAGGCCGATGCTCACGATCATGAGCTGCACGACCCCGAGGCCGCGTCTGCGCAGCGGGCGCCAGAGTGCGGCATCCAAGGCGAGGCCCAGCGCCGCGCCGCCCAGGACGGCGGCCAGGATGCCGGCCCACAGCGGCAGCTGCCACACCGTGGAGAAGAGGAGGGTGAGCAGTGCCCCCCACGTCACCATCTCGCCGTGCGCGAAGTTCGACAGGCCCGTCGTGCCGTAGATGAGCGCCGCACCCATCGCCGCGAGGGCGAGAAGGAGGCCGAAGTTCAGCCCGTTGACGAGTCGCACGAGCAGCTGATCGCCGAACGACTGCGTCACGCGTTCCCCGGCACCGAGGAAGAGGTTCACGATCTTCGTCTTCGTGAGGCCGAACTCGACCTCGAACGAGCCCGTCGTGCCCTGCACCGGCTGCAGGCCCTCGGGCAGCTGCGACGGGTCGACGATGACGCCGTCGGGGAGGGTGTCCTCATCGATCGTGAGGGTGTAGGTGTCCTTGTCGGGCACGTACAGACGCCACTTGCCTTCGGCATCCGTCACCGTCTCGGCGTCGAAGCCGCCGCCCTTCACCGACACCGTGACGTCGGGTACCGGCTTCTCTTCGAAGGTGATCACGCCGCCGAAGTAGTAGTCGGTCGCTTCCTGGTCGCCGCCGGGGGTGTCCGGGGCGGAGGCGGCGAACGCGGCGGTGCCGCTGGTGAGCAGCAGAGCGGCCGCGGCGGTGAAGGCCACGAGGGCCAGCACGATCCACCGCAGTGGGTTTCGCGCGGTGAGGGTCATGGGTCTCAAGAGATCCTCCAGTCCAGCGCACCAATCGGGTGATGCGGTCGCATCGACGTTGATGAGACGGTACGAGCGTAATGTGTCGGTCTTGTTTCCGCCTCTCCCTTGCGTGTTTCGGGAAGTCCCCGTAGGGAGGCGGGCGCGGCGGGGAGACGGGCGGGTGCTGGGCGGGCGCTGGGCGGGAATGAACCTCCGCGCGCGCGACTTAGACTTGTGCATACGCACACCGCCCGGCCCGCAGGGAGAACACGTGGAGCACAACGACCCGTTCGGTTTCGTCGGACTGACCTATGACGACGTCCTGCTCCTGCCGGGGCACACCGACGTCATCCCGTCCGAGGCCGACACGTCCTCGCGCGTCACGCGCCGCATCACGGTCGCGACGCCGCTGCTGTCGGCCGCGATGGACACGGTCAGCGAGACCCGGATGGCGATCGCGATGGCGCGAGAGGGGGGGCTCGGCATTCTGCACCGAAACCTCTCCATCGCCGACCAGGCCGCCATGGTCGACCAGGTCAAGCGCAGCGAGTCGGGCATGATCACCGACCCGATCACCACGACGCCGGACGCGACGATCGAAGAGGTCGACGCGCTGTGCGCGCAGTATCGCATCTCGGGTCTGCCGGTCGTGGACGAGGACGGGCGTCTCGTCGGCATCATCACCAACCGCGACATGCGCTTCGTCTCGGGCTTCGAGCGCCAGACGACGAAGGTGCGCGACGTCATGACCCGCGAAGGGCTCGTCACCGGCCGCGTCGGCATCGCCGCGGGCGAGGTCATCGCGCTGTTCGCGCAGCACCGCGTCGAGAAGCTCCCGCTCATCGACGACGACGGCAGGCTCGCGGGACTCATCACGATCAAGGACTTCGACAAGAGCGAGAAGTACCCGCTCGCCACGAAGGACGAGCAGGGGCGACTGCGTGTCGGCGCCGCGATCGGCTTCTTCGGCGACGCGTGGGAGCGCGCCGAGGCGCTGCGGGATGCCGGTGTCGACGTCATCGTCGTCGACACCGCCAACGGGCAGTCGCAGGGCGTCATCGACATGGTCCGCCGCCTGAAGGCCGATCCGTCGTTCGCGCACATCGACGTGATCGGCGGCAACGTGGCGACGCGCGAGGGCGCGCAGGCCCTCGTCGACGCGGGCGTCGACGCCGTGAAGGTCGGTGTCGGGCCGGGCTCGATCTGCACGACGCGCATCGTCGCGGGCGTGGGTGTGCCGCAGGTCACCGCGATCTGGGAGGCCTTCCAGGCGGCCCGCGACGCCGGCATCCCGGTCATCGCCGACGGCGGCCTGCAGTACTCCGGCGACATCGCGAAGGCGCTCGTCGCGGGAGCGGACACGGTCATGCTCGGGTCGCTCCTCGCCGGCACCGACGAGTCGCCGGGCGAGATCGTCTTCCAGGGCGGCAAGCAGTTCAAGCTCTACCGCGGCATGGGTTCGCTCGGAGCGATGCAGACGCGCGGCAAGAAGACCTCCTATTCGAAGGACCGCTACTTCCAGGCCGACATCCCCTCCGACGACAAGCTGATCCCCGAGGGCATCGAGGGGCAGGTCGCGTACCGCGGCCCCGTCTCCGCGGTCGCGTATCAGCTCGTCGGGGGCCTGCGCCAGTCGATGTTCTACGTCGGCGCGCGCACGATCGAGGAGCTGAAGGCCCGCGGCAAGTTCGTGCGGATCACGGCGGCGGGCCTCAAGGAGAGCCACCCGCACGACGTGCAGATCGTCGTCGAGGCGCCCAACTACAAGCGCTGACCCGCGGGACTCGTGCCGGCGCGGGCTTGCGCTGGCGCGGGCGTGCGCGCACGGACTCCGCAGATTGTCGCGAACTCCGCGGGGAGACCGGCGTCCCGCTGCGGAGTTCGTCGCATTCTGCGGAGTTCATCGGCTTCTCCCCAAGCGCGCTTTCGGCGGAACCGTCCACAGATCGCGCGATCTGCGGCATCCGTCGCCGCCGCGCGAGGAGGATGCCGCGCATGCGACTCCTCTCCGAACGACTGCGCGGTGGAGCCTTCCACCGCGAACAGCTCCATTCCTCGGGATACTCCGATCGCGATCTGCGGGCGCTCGTGCGTGCAGGCGAGCTCGAAGTCTGCCGACGCTCGTGGTTCGTCACCCGCGACGCGGACGACGAGATACGCGCCGCGGCGCGGCTCGGGGGCAGGCTCACCTGCACGACCCTTGCGCGGCGACGCGGGTGGTGGATGCCGGACGGTGTCGGCGAGGAGCTCCATCTGCACTATCCACCCGGCAGCAGCGGGCCGCGGGGCGGCGGTGGAGGCCTTGACGGGGCGAAGCCTGCAGTCGCCCACTGGACGCGTCCGATCGTCCCCGTCGGTCGTGCGCTCATCGCCGGCGTCGAGGATGCCCTCGCGCACATCGCGCACTGTCATCCACCCGAGACCGCGCTCGTGATCTGGGAGTCGGCGTGCTCGGTGGAGAAGATCGCACCCGAGGCCGTGCGTCGCGTGCAGTGGTCCTCGACAGGGGCGTTCGCGCTCGCGCACGAGGTGAACGGGCTCGCGGACTCGGGGCTCGAAGTGCTCGTCTGCGCGCCCCTGCGCCGGCTCGGCGTACAGGTGCGTCAGCAGGTCGTGCTCGCGGGCAAGCCGGTCGACGCGCTCGTGGGGCGCCGACTCGTCCTGCAGATCGACGGGTGGGCGCATCACTCGAGTTCCACGCAGCGATCCAAGGACATCGCGCACGACGCCGAGCTGCGCCTGCGCGGGTACACGGTGCTGCGGTTCTCGTACGCGCAGGTCGTGCATGACCGTGCGGCTGTGGAGCGCCTCATCCGGCGCGCGCTCGCGGCGGGGCTCCACACGAACTCCGCAGGATGACGCGTGCTCTGCAGCGGGAACCGCGTGCGGCTGCGGAACACGTGACAATCTGCGGAGTACGTGCGCGGGCGGATGCCGTGGCGCGGGCGGATGCCGCAGCGCGGGCGGATGCCGTGGCGCGAGCGGATGCCGCAGCGCGGGCGGATGCCTCAGCGCAGGCGGAAGGCGGGCGCGGCGCGTGCCGCGGGGTCGATCACGAGCGCAGCGAGCGTCGCCCCCACCCCGGGCGCGAACTTGAAGCCCTGTCCCGAGAAGCCCGCACCGACGACAACGGGGCCGACGCGGTCGAGGACGAACGCCTCGTCGGGCGTACTCGTGTAGGTGCACGAGATGGGCACGGCGCTGTCGGGATCGAGGCCTGGGAACCACTCCCGCACGTACTCGCGCAGCTCGCGCTGTCGCACGGGCAGATGCGGACGGGCATCGGGGTCGACCTCGTCGCCGATGCCGTGGAACCCGACCTTCACCCCCTCGCCCGGCGTCGGCATGCCGTACACGTTCGCGGGCTGCGTGCCGGGGGCGACGAAGTGGTTGAACGACGGCCAGGGCCCCGGCATCCTGGTGGCGAAGTGCGCGGGCGTCTCCTCCGTCACGCGCAGGGGCGGCAGAGGGATGCCGAGGTCCCTGCCCGCGCCGAGCACCCCGGCGGTCCACGCCCCCGCCGTGACGACGGCGACGTCGGCGCGGACCGCACCGGCATCCGTCACGATGTCTACCCCGTCGGCGACGGGGGAGAGCCCGCGCACGCGCGTGTGCCAGCGCACGTCGCCGCCCGCGGACACGATGCGGCGCTCGAGCTCGCGCAGTGTCGCCGCCGCGCGGGCGACGCCGGCGTCGGGGGAGTGCAGCACGACGTCGTCGAACCGCATGCCCGGCCAGCGCCGCGACGCCTCCGCCCCGCTCAGCAGCTCGGCGGGGATGCCGCGCTCCGCCAGCCGCTCTCCGATGGCGGCCAGCGCGGAGCCGGCGCCGACTCCCGCGCCGACTCCGGGGCCGGCGCCGGCTCCCGGGACGGCGCCGAGCGATGGCCTTGGGTCATGGGATACAGGGCCGTGCGACACGAGTCCGTGGCGGCGCAGCAGAGGCTCGCCGTCCACGTCGCCGAGCGCGTCCCAGCCCTCGCGGGCGAGAGCGAGCAGGTCGAGATAATGCGCGTCGGTGTACGCGTTGTTGTAGTTGCGGGTCTCGCCGTGCGAGGCCCCCTCATGGTGGCCCCGTCCGAAGCGCTCGAGGACGACCGGGCGCTCGCCGCGCCGGGTCAGCTGCCACGCCGTCGCGAGGCCCATGACGCCACCGCCGATGATCACGATCCGCATCCCTCCATCCTCCCGCCGCGCGGGCGCCCCGCGATATTGTGACGTTGTGAGGCGCGCAGACAGTCACGGCACGGGCGGCGAGAACGCCGGCCACGATCCGAGCGTCACACGCACGGAGGCCTACACCGACGCGGTCTTCGCGATCGCCGCCACCCTCCTCGTCCTCGATCTCACGACGACGTCGCTCGGTGAGGTCGGCTCCGACGGCGAGATGTGGGCGGCGCTCGGGGGAATGTGGCCGAACCTGATGGCGTTCGGCATCAGCTTCGTGCTGCTCAGCGGCATGTGGATGATCCACCTTCGGCAGTTCCGGGACATCCGGACGGTGGACTCGACGCTCCTGTGGCTCAACAACGCGCGGCTGCTGTTCGTCGTCCTGATCCCGTTCACGACGGCTCTCACCTCGGAGTACAACGACTACTACGCCGGTCGCATGCTGCTGCCGATCGACTTCTTCCTCGTCGCGCTGTTCGGGCACCTGTCGTGGCGATGGGCGGCCGCGCGCGGCGGCCATCTCATGACCCCGGATGCCTACGCGCAGCGTTCTTCGGCCGCCGCGGGGGGCCTCGCCGCCGTCACCTGCGGCGCGATCGCCGTGGCCCTGTCGCCGTGGTTCGGGTCGGCCGCCTTCTTCGCGTTCCTGCTGAACGGGCCGCTCACGGCGATCCTCCTGCGTGTTGGCCGCAAGGGTCGACGTGGGGACCGTTCGCCCCGCGGGGGCTCCGCGGGCGCGGCGGGTAGGCTGAACCCGTGACCATGGAGATCGAGCTCGGCCGCGCCAAGCGCGCCCGCCGGGCGTACGCGTTCGACGACATCGCGGTCGTGCCCTCCCGGCGCACGCGCAACCCCGAGGATGTCTCGACGGCCTGGTCGATCGACGCCTTCGGCTTCGACATCCCCGTCCTCGGCGCACCGATGGACTCCGTCATGAGCCCCGCCGCGGCGATCATGCTCGGCCAGCTCGGAGGCCTGGGTGTCCTCGACCTCGAAGGCGTCTGGACGCGGTACGAGAACCCGGCGCCGCTCCTCTCCGAGATCGCCTCACTGCCGGATGCCGAGGCGACGCGCCGCATGCAGGAGCTCTATGCGGAGCCCATCAAGCCCGAGCTCGTGCGCGACCGCCTCGCCGAGATCCGCGCGGGCGGAGTGACGGTCGCGGGCGCCCTGACGCCGCAGCGCACGCAGGAGCTCTATGAGACCGTCGTCGCCGCCGGCGTCGACCTCTTCGTCATCCGCGGCACGACCGTCTCGGCCGAGCACGTCTCGAGCGACGCCGAGCCGCTCAACCTCAAGAAGTTCATCTACGACCTGGACGTCCCGGTCATCGTCGGCGGCGCCTCCACCTACACGGCGGCGCTGCACCTCATGCGCACGGGAGCGGCGGGCGTGCTCGTCGGGTTCGGCGGGGGCGCGGCCTCCACGACCCGGGCGACCCTCGGCATCCACGCGCCGATGGCGACGGCGGTCGCCGACGTCGCCGGAGCGCGTCGTGACTACCTCGACGAGTCGGGCGGCCGGTACGTGCACGTCATCGCCGACGGCGGCGTGGGGACGTCGGGCGACATCGTGAAGGCGCTCGCCATGGGGGCGGATGCCGTCATGCTGGGCGTCGCGCTCGCTCGCTCGACCGATGCGCCTGGCCAGGGCTTCCACTGGGGCCCGGAGGCGCACCACGCGAAGCTGCCGCGCGGCCGGCGCGTCGAGGTGGGCCAGGTCGGCCCGCTCGAGCAGATCCTGTACGGCCCGGCGCCTGTCGCCGACGGCACCGCCAACCTCATCGGTGCGCTCCGCAAGTCGATGGCGACGACCGGCTACTCGGACCTCAAGGAGTTCCAGCGCGTCGAGGTCGTCGTCGCGCCGTACTCCGCGAACTGATGGCCGACGCCGTGCCCGACGTCGCGGAGAGCGCACCCACTCCCGACGTCTTCCCGCCCACTCTGCGCGAGGTCATGCTGCGCCCGTGGTGGATCGGGATGCTCCTGTTCGCGCTCCTCGTCGCGGCCGTGTTCGCATGGCTCGGGCAGTGGCAGCTCGGCCGCGCGATCGACACGAACCCCCCGCCGCCCGGAGCGACCGAGCAGGTGCAGCCCATCGCCGACGTCACCGCGCCGGGGGAGTACCTGCCGGAACCCCTCGTCGGGCAGAAGGTCGCGGTCGCGGGAGCGTTCGTCCCGGGCGACTTCCTCATCGTCTCGTCGCGGTTCAACGACGGCCAGGAGGGCTACTGGGTCACCGGTCAGCTGCGCGTCGACCCGGCCGCAGCCGGGGGCGTGGAACCCGCGTCGCTCGCGGTCGCGATCGGCTGGGCCGCGACGCGCGAGGCGGCGGATGCCGCGGCATCCGCCCTCGACGACGCTGCGGGAGCCGACGTCGAGCTCACCGGCCGCCTCATCTCCGACGAGGGTCCCGTCCGGCCCGGCACGGGGGCGCCGGCGACCGAGATGACCCGGATGTCGCCCGCCGCGCTCCTCGGCCGGTGGCACGACGCAGCCGGGCTCAACGTTTACCGTCCGTACCTCGTCGCGGACGGCCTCGTCGCGGATGGCCTCGGGGCGGATGAGCTCGTTGCCGACGGGCTCGTCGCGATCGACTCCCCTGCGCCGACCGAGGGCTCGAACGTCAACTGGCTGAACATCTTCTACGCCGTCGAGTGGGCGATCTTCGCCGGCTTCGCGTTCTACATGTGGTACCGCTTGGCCAAGGATGCCTGGGAGAAGGAGGTCGAGGCGCTCGAGGAGTCCTCGGCCGAGGGCGGAGCGCCCGGCGACTAGACTTGGGCGCATGCCTCAGCCCAAGCTCGCCACCTTCCCGGCGATCCGCGGAGCGCTGCGTTTCTACCAGATCGCGTCGGTGATCACCGGTGTCATGCTGCTGCTGCTGTGCGCCGAGATGATCATCAAGTACGCGCTCGGCTACGAGCTGTTCGCGGGCGGGTCCGGCGGGCTCCTCTGGTTCGCGCCCGTCGTCGAGACCGCGACGGGGCACGAGTCGACCGGCGACGGGACGAACCTCAGTCTCGGCATCCTCATCGCGCACGGCTGGTTCTACGTCGTCTACCTCTTCGCGTGCTTCCGCGTGTGGAGCCTCATGCGCTGGGGCTTCGTGCGGTTCGTGACGCTGGCTCTCGGCGGCATCGTGCCGCTGCTGTCGTTCTTCATGGAGGCGCGCGTCGGCCGCGAGGTCAAGGCCTACCTCGCCGAGCGCGAGGCCTCTGAGGCATCCATCACTCCGGTTCCCGCGCCTGCCGAGGGACCCGCCACGGAAGGCATCCGGTGACCACTCAGACCGAGACCGCTCAGCGTCCCGTCCTCGTCGTCGACTTCGGCGCGCAGTACGCCCAGCTCATCGCGCGCCGCGTCCGCGAAGCGGGCGTCTACAGCGAGATCGTGCCGCACACGGCGACGGCCGACGAGGTCGCCGCGAAGGAGCCCGTCGCGCTCATCCTCTCCGGCGGGCCGTCGTCGGTGTACGAGGACGGCGCGCCGTCCCTCGACCCCGGCATCCTTCAGCTCGGCGTTCCGACGCTCGGCATCTGCTACGGCTTCCAGGTGATGGCGCAGCAGCTCGGCGGCACGGTCGCCAACACGGGCTTGCGCGAGTACGGTGCGACGGATGCCGCGGTGACGGGCTCCGGCGGCGTGCTGCTGGAGGGTCAGCCGGCCGAGCAGAACGTCTGGATGAGCCACGGCGATCAGGTGTCGGCGGCTCCCGAGGGCTTCGAGGTGCTCGCTTCGACGGCGGCGACGCCGGTCGCCGCCTTCGGCAACGCGGAGAAGTGCTTCTACGGCGTGCAGTGGCACCCCGAGGTGAAGCACTCCGACTACGGCCAGCAGGTCATCGTCAACTTCCTGCACAAGGCGGCGGGGCTGGCATCCGACTGGAACAGCGGCAACGTGATCGCCGAGCAGGTCGCGCGCATCCGCGCGCAGGTCGGCACGGGCCGCGTGCTGTCGGCACTCTCGGGAGGCGTCGACTCCGCCGTCTCGACCGCGCTCGTGCACGAGGCCGTCGGCGACCAGCTCGTCGCGGTCTTCATCGACCACGGGCTGCTGCGCAAGGGCGAGCGCGAGCAGGTGGAGAACGACTACGTGGCATCCACCGGCGTCCGCCTCATCACGGTCGACGCGCGCGAGACGTTCCTGACCGCGCTCGCCGGCGTCAGCGACCCGGAACAGAAGCGCAAGATCATCGGCCGCGAGTTCATCCGCGCGTTCGAGAAGGTGCAGCAGGAACTCATCGCGGAGGCGGCGGCGGAGGGCGACCCGATCCGCTTCCTCGTGCAGGGCACGCTCTACCCCGACGTCGTCGAGTCCGGCGGCGGCACGGGCACGGCGAACATCAAGAGCCACCACAACGTGGGCGGCCTGCCCGAGGACCTGCAGTTCGAGCTCGTCGAGCCGCTGCGGACGCTCTTCAAGGACGAGGTTCGCGCGATCGGTCGCGAGCTGGGACTTCCGGCCGAGATCGTGGGGCGCCAGCCGTTTCCGGGCCCCGGCCTCGGCATCCGGATCGTGGGTGAGGTCACCGCTGACCGCCTCGAGATCCTGCGTGACGCCGACGCCATCGCTCGTGAGGAGCTGACACGCGCCGGGTTGGACGGTGAGATCTGGCAGTGCCCCGTCGTGCTGCTGGCCGACGTCCGCTCCGTCGGCGTGCAGGGCGACGGCCGCACCTACGGGCATCCGATCGTGCTGCGTCCCGTGTCGTCTGAGGACGCGATGACCGCCGACTGGACGCGCCTGCCCTACGACGTGCTGTCGAAGATCTCGAACCGCATCACCAACGAGGTGCGCGAGGTCAACCGGGTCGTGCTCGACGTCACGTCGAAGCCGCCGGGGACCATCGAGTGGGAGTGAGTCGCGTGCGGGTCAGTGCTGCGCAGCAGCGTTGACCCGATGGACCGTGTCCCACTTGTGGTTGTTTCCGCGCCCGGAAACCGACCATAAGTGGGACACGGTCTGCTGCAAGTGGGACAACTCCTGCCGTAAGTGGGACGAGGCGCGGGGGATGCGGAAGGCCCGCCCGGCGGGTGCCGAGCGGGCCTTCTGAGCAGGGGATGCCTTCGGCTCAGTTGTTGCCGCGGAGGATCGCGATGAGGCGCAGGATCTCGATGTACAGCCAGACGACCGTCACCATGATGCCGAAGGCGCCGAGCCAGCCGTACTGACGGGGGGCGCCGTTGCGGACGCCCTGCTGGATCGAGTCGAAGTCGAGGACGAGCGAGTACGCCGCCATGATGACCACGAGCACACCGATGATCACACCGAGCGGGATGCCGGCGATCGAGTAGTTCGACAGCATGCCGAACGGGCCGCCCGAGCCGGCCGGGAACGCGCCGAACATCATCATGACGACGTTGATGAGCGAGAAGACGAGGTAGCCGACCATCGCGATCATGAAGACCTTGGTCGCCTTCGCCGACGCCCGGATCTTGCCGCTCGCGAAGAGGGCGAGCGTCACGCCGACGACGGAGAGGGTCGCGAGGGTCGCCTGCACGACGATGCCGGGCCACATGTACTCGAAGAACGCCGAGATGCCGCCGATGAAGAGACCCTCGAAGGCCGCGTACGCGAAGATCAGCGCGGGGCGCACCTTCTTGCGCGACGTGAAGCTGATGACCATCGCGAGGACGAACCCGCCGAGCGCACCGATCATCCACGGCAGGATGCTGACGTTGCTGGGGCTGTCGGGAGTGACGCCGGCCATCGTCCAGATCCAGCCGACGGCGGCCGTGACGAGGAGGATCGCGAACAGGCCGACCGTCTTGAGGACAGTGTCCTCGACCGTCATGCGGCCGGTGTCGACGGCGCCCGCGGCGGGGGCGGCGAACGCGCCCTCCAGCTGTGCCTGCGCGGCGAGGTCGGCGGCCTGGTGCGACGAGGCTCCGAACGAGGTCTGGGCAGCCGGCGGGGTCAGCCCGGGGCGCTGTTCTTGGAACGCGGGGTTGGCGAATGCGGGGTTGCTGCTCGAGGCCATGGTGGTCTCACTCCAATGCGAAGGTTGCCGCGGGGTTTCCTGCGGTATTACAGCCTATCGCGCGGGCCGAGAGGGCGGCAGGGCGGCCGCTGTGAGCACGCTATGAAGGGGTGGCTGCGGTGCGGTCGGAGCTCCCCCGATGGCTAGCCTGGGGGGATGCCGCGACGTCGTCCCCTCGTGATCGGTCACCGCGGCGCGCCGGGGTACCGGCCCGAGCACACGCGTTCCTCCTACGACCTCGCGCTCGCCCTCGGCGTCGATGCGGTCGAGCCCGATGTCGTGTTCTCGCGCGACGGCGTGCTCGTCGTGCGGCACGAGAACGAGATCAGCACGACGACGGATGTCGCCACGCGGCCGGAGTTCGCCGACCGGCGCACCACGAAGACCGTCGACGGCACCGCACACGAGGGCTGGTTCACCGAGGACTTCACGTGGGACGAGCTGCAGACCCTGCGGTGCCGGGAGCGGCTGCCTGCGCTCCGGCCGGGCAGCGCGAGCTTCGACGACACCCAGCCGCCGCTGCGGCTGGCCGACGTCCTCGCGCTCGTGCGCGCGGCATCCCTCGACCAGGGGCGCGAGATCGGCGTCGTCCTCGAGATCAAGCACGCGACGGCATTCGGCGCGCTCGGTTTCGACGTCGCCGGCGCGATCGCGGCGGAGCTGCGTGCGGCGGATTGGGCCGACGGTGCGCTGCCGCTCGTCATCGAGTCGTTCGAGTCGACCGTGCTCACCCAGGTGCGCGCGCACGGCATCCGCGGCTCGTACGTGTACCTGCTCGAGGCGTCCGGGCGGCCGTACGACCTCGTGGCGGAGCGGGGTCATCGGGCTCCGACCTACGCCGAGCAGGCGGCACCCGCTGGTCTCGACGCGCTCGCGGGCGCCGTGGACGGCATCAGCGTCGACAAACGCATGATCCTCGCGCCCGACCGGCTCGGGCGGGCGACCGGTCCCTCCCGCGTCGTCGACGACGCCCACTCGCGGGGCCTCCGCGTCTTCACCTGGACCTGCCGCCCGGAGAACGCGTTCCTCACCCCGCAGTTCCGATCCGGCCGCGACAAGGCCGCGTTCGGCGACTACGCCGCGGAGTGGCAGATCATCGCGGATGCCGGGGTCGACGGCGTCTTCGCCGACCACCCCGACCTCGCCCTCGCCTTCTTCCGCTGAGGGTGCCCTCGTTTCGCCTGAGGGTGTCTTCGTTTGACGTGAGGGTGCTCTCCATCAGTGCACCCTCGGCGGGAACGAGTGCACCTTCGGCGGGAGCGAGTGCACCTTCGGCGGGAACGAGTGCACCCTCGGCGGGAACGAGTGCACGGGACAGGTGGATGGGCGGTGCGGGAGGGTGAGCCATAGGGTGGGGCCATGGAGTCCCCCGGAATCGTCGCCTCGGGCGTCCGCCGCTCGTTCGGCGCGGTCCACGCCGTCCGCGATGTGAACCTGGCTGCGCGGGCCGGCGCCGTCACGGGACTCGTCGGCCCGAACGGCTCGGGCAAGACGACGCTGCTGCTGATGCTGGCATCCCTTCTCGCGCCGGATGCCGGCACCGTGCGCATCGGCGGCATCGACCCGGTGGCCGATGCCGCCGGGGTGCGCGCGATCACGGGATGGATGCCCGACGCGCTGGGCGCGTGGCCGTCGCTCACGGCGCGCGAGACCCTCGTGACCACCGGCCGCCTGTACGGCTTCGACCGCCCGCGCGCCGAGCACGGTGCGGCGCGCCTGCTCGACGAGCTCGGGCTGCGCGAACTCGCCGACACCCCCGCCCGCGTCTTCTCGCGCGGACAGAAGCAGCGTCTGGGGCTCGCCCGCGCCCTCGTCCACGATCCGCGCGTGCTGCTCCTCGACGAGCCGGCCTCGATCCGCAGGCGCGGGTCGAGCTGCGCACGCTCCTGCGCCGCCTCGCGGCGGAGGGGCGCACGATCCTCATCTCGAGCCACATCCTGTCCGAGCTCGACGAGGTCGTCGACGACGCCGTCTTCATCGTCGAGGGGGCCACCGTCTCGTCCGACCGGGTCGCCGCGGCGGCGACGCGCCTGCGCACGTGGCGCATCCGCCTCGCAGACCGCGACGCCGCGGACGCCGTCGCCCCCGTCGCGCAGGCGCTCGGCCTGGATGCCGCGACCATCCCCGTCGATCGCCGCGATCTGCTCGTGTCGATCGACTCGGACGCCTCCGCGGCATCCGCGCTCGCCGCCCTCGTCGGTGCGGGCCTGCCCGTCGCGGAGTTCGCGGCGGCGACCGGCCTGCTCGAGCACACGTTCCTCGACCTCGAAGGAGGCCGCCCGTGAACGTCGCACGGATGTGGACCATCGCCCGCCTGGAGCTCGTCCAGCGGCTGCGCGCCGTCTCGTGGTACGTCCTGCTGGGCGTGTTCGGGCTGATCCTGCTCGGTGTCACGGCGCTGTCCCTGCTCGCCTTCGGCGGGTGGGCGGGCGGCGGTCCCGGCATCTTCTCGGTCGTCGTCTGCGTCACGCTCCTGCTGGTGCTGCTCGTCTCGCCGACCCTCAGCGGCAACAGCATCAACGGCGATCGGGATGCCGCGACCCTCGCCCCCGTTCAGGTGACGCTCGCCACGACGGGAGAGATCCTCATCGGCAAGTTCGTCGCCGCGTGGATCACGGGGCTTGCGTTCGTCGCCGTCGCGGCGCCGTTCCTCCTCGTCACGATGATCGTGGGCGACACGAATCTCGCCGCGGTGGCGGTCTCGCTCGTCATCGTGGTCGTCGAGATCGGCGTCGTGTCCGCGATCGGGGTCGCGCTCTCCGGCATCCTCGCGCGCCCCCTCTTCTCCGTCGCCGTGACCTACCTCGTCGTCGCGGCGCTCGCCGTCGGCACGCTCATCGGATTCGGCCTGATCGGATCGGCGGTCTCCAGCGAGGCGGTGTCGAAGAGCCGCTCGTTCACCTACGACCTGCGGGGTTACCCCGAGTGCACGGATGGCGGCGACGACTGCGAGGGCGAGCTCGACCGGATGGCCTGCGGCGAGTGGGAGACCTCGACCTACCGGGTGCCGCGCTTCGATCGGGTGTGGTGGATGCTCTCGTCCAACCCGTTCGTGATCCTCGCCGATGCGACGCCCACGACGTTCGACGACAGCGGCAACCCCGACGACGTGTTCGGGTGGATCAAGGCCTCGGTGCGGTCCGCGCAGATCCCGCCCGACCTGGCGCCGGTCTGGGACGGCTGCGACCCCGCCGTGTACGACGGGGGAGGCTCGGACTACCGCACCCCCGAGGAGACGATCGCGCAGACGGTGCCGAGCTGGTTCGTCGGCCTCGCCGTCCAGATCGCCTTCGCCGCGCTGCTGCTGTGGTGGGCATGGGCGCGTACGCGCACGCCCTCGCGGACGCTGCCGCCCGGGACGCGGATCGCCTGAACCGGCCCCGCCCGCACCTGCCGCGGCTCGGATGAGGATCCTCTCATCCTGATGCGTGAGGGTTTCGCGGGCATGCAGGGGATGCATAGCCTCCTTTCAGCCACTTCCTACCCCCGGAGTGCGCTCTCCCCTGCACGAAAGGCGGACCCCTCTTGCAACGACGCATCCTGGCGGTGATCGGAGCCACCCTCCTCACCCTCCCCGCATCCGCGGCCCTCGCGGCGACGCCCGACGACGATTCGGGGGCGCGGTTCGCCGCGTCCTCGTCGCGCGGCGCGATCGACTCTTCCTTCACGGCGGGCGCGATCGGCCCCGACGGCCACGTCACCGTCGTCATCGAGATGGAGGGCGACCCCGTCGCAGTCGTCGAGGCCGAGAGCGGCCGCGAGCTCAGCGAGGGCGAGCGCGACGACGTCAAGTCGACGCTCACCGACGCGCAGAGCGAGGTCGTCGAGACGGTGGAGAGCGCGGGCGGCGAGGTCCAGGCGCAGATGGCGTCGGCGTACAACGGAGTCCAGGCATCCGTTCCGGCGGACCAACTGGATGCCGTGGCCGAGCTCCCCGGCGTCGTCGCCGTGCACCCCGTGCGCCGCTACTCGATCGACAACGCGGTCTCGGTGCCGTTCCTCGGCGTGCCCGAGGTCTGGCAGAACACCGGCTACACGGGTCAGAACGTCAAGGTCGGCATCATCGACACGGGCATCGACTACACCCACGCGACGTTCGGCGGCCCCGGCACCCCCGAGGCCTACGAGGCCGCGCACGCGGCGAGCGATCAGCCCGCCGACCCGGCCCTGTACGGCCCCGACGCCCCGCGGGTGAAGGGCGGCGTCGATCTCGTCGGCGACGACTACAACGCCGACCCCGCGAGCGCGAGCTACCAGCCCGTGCCGCACCCCGACGCGAACCCGCTCGACTGCCAGGGCCACGGCTCGCACGTCGCCGGGACGGCAGGCGGCTCCGGCGTCCTCGCCGACGGCGCGGGGTACACGGGTCCGTACGACGCCTCGACACCGTCGAACGCGTTCCGCGTCGGCCCCGGCGTCGCGCCGCAGGCCGACCTGTACGCCATCCGCGTCTTCGGCTGCGACGGCTCCACCGACGTCGTCGTGCCCGCCCTGGACTGGGCGGTCGACAACGGCATGGACGTCGTGAACCTCTCCCTCGGCTCGTCCTTCGGTCGCGGAGACGACCCGGATGCCGTCGCGGCGGCCAACGCCGTCGGCGCGGGCGTCGTGGTCGTGGCATCCGCCGGCAACGCCGGGCACAACCCGTACCTGACCGGGTCGCCCGGGTCGGGCGACGGCGTCATCGCGGTGTCGGCGGTCGACAGCGCCGAGGGCTTTCCCGGGGCGACCGTGACGGTCGACGGTCAGGCGGTCGAGGCGATCAACGCCAACGGCGCGTCCCTCGAGGGCATCGGCGATCTCGCCATCGTGCGTCTGGTCGACGACCCCGCCACGCCGGAGAACGAGGCCATCGGCTGCTCGGTGGAGGCGTACACGAAGGCCGGCGTGACCGCGGGCGCGGGCCAGCTGGCCGTCTCCGAGCGCGGTTCCTGTGCGCGCGTCGCGAAGGCGATCTACGCGCAGCAGGCGGGGGCTGCCGCCGCACTCATGGTCAACTCGACCGACGACCTGCCCCCGTACGAGGGTCAGATCACCGAGAACGCCGACACGGGCGAGGCGTATCTCGTCACGATCCCGTTCCTCGGGGTGCGCTCCTCGAACGGCGCGCTGTTCACCACCGGCGCCACCGCGTCGTTCGCGGCGGCGCAGATCGCCAATCCCGGGTTCCGCGCGTACGCGTCGTTCACCTCGTCCGGACCTCGTTCGGGCGACAGCGCGGTGAGCCCCGACGTCGCGGCGCCGGGCGTCTCCATCTCGTCGGCCGCGGTCGGCTCGGGGAACGGCGCGGCGATCCTCTCCGGCACGTCGATGGCGTCGCCGCACGTCGCGGGCGTGGCGGCCCTGTCGGCGCAGGCGCATCCGGAGTGGAGTGCGCCGCAGCTCGCGGCATCCGTCGTCTCCACCGCCGACCCCGACAAGGTCGTCGGCGAGAGCATCACGATCGGCGGGCTCGGACTCGTGGACGCCGCGCAGGCCGTCGCGACGACGGTCACCGCGACCGGCGACGCGTTCCGCACCGAGAGCGGCTGGGCGCGCGAGGCCGCGCTGAGCTTCGGCTTCCAGGAGTCGCCGCTCGGCTTCGGCGGCATCAAGACGGTGACGGTCCGCAACGACGGCCCCGCCCCGGTGACCTACGACGTCTCCACCACGCCGTCGGCGCAGTCGCTGAAGGCGAGGGTGTTCCTCTCCTCGTCGTCGGTCACCGTCGCGCCGGGAAGCTCCTCGAAGGTCCTCCTCACGGTGGGCGCCGCGGCGAAGGACGTGCCGAGCTCGGTCGGGGGAGCCGACCAGTTCGCCTACTACGAGATCTCGGGCGACATCACGTTGACGTCGGCCGACTCGACCCTCCGCGTGCCGTACCTGCTCGTGCCGCGCTCGTCGAGCACGGTCTCGAGCGCGACGTCGGCGCTCTTCACGAAGAAGCAGAAGGTCGCCGACGGGGCGAAGAAGATCTCGCTGTGGAACCTGTTCGGGGCGCAGCCGAGCGCCGGCGCCGACGTCTACACGTGGGGGCTGTCGGACGACAAGGATGCCTCGGCATCCCTCGCCGATACCGGCTACGACCTGCGTGCCGCCGGCGTGCAGTCGTTCGGCAGCGGTGATGATGCGCTCGCCGTGTTCGCCCTGAACATGCACAAGCGCTGGTCGAACGCGGCGAGCAACGAGTACGACGTCGTGATCGACGCCGACCGCGATGGCACGGCGGACTGGATCGTGCTGTCGGCGGACTCGGGCGCGGTGCGGGCGGGAGACACGAACGGGCTCGCCGAGGTGTTCGTCGTGAACGCTAAGACGGGCGCGCTCGGCGCGAGCGGCTTCCTCACGCAGGCGCCGACCGACTCGTCGACGATGCTCCTGCCGGTCCACCTCGCCGATCTCGGCATCACCGGGGCATTCGACTACACCGTGCAGACCTACGGCGTGAACGGCGGAACGGATGCCGCGTCGGGCTGGGCCACCTACGACCCGTCCGCTCCGGCGATCTCCAACGGTCAGTACGTCGATGTGGCGCAGCACCGCACTGCATCGGTCGAGGTCGCGGTGAACGCGGCTCAGGTCGAGGCGCAGAAGCCGCTCGGGTCGATGGTCGTCGTCATGGACAACCCGTCGGGCGCGGGCGAGGCGCTCCTGGTCAAGCTCAAGTAGCCCCGGCCCCGCCGGACGCCGACGGCGGCGCCCCCGGCGTCCGGCGGGTGCGGCGCCCCCGGGCTCAGCGCGTGCAGAGCTTGGGGGCGTCGCCCGATCCGAACCGGTAATCGTAGGTCTGTCCACCCGCGGTCACGACGACACGCAGGCCTTCGACGAGGGCCTGCGTGTACGACTGGCCGGGCGACGCGCAGCCGAGCGAGGAGTCGCTGAAGGTCACGGCCTCGGCGGAGACGAGGGTGGGAGTCTCGGTCACGCCGCGCCCGGCGAGGTCGGCGACGAGGGCGTCCCACTTGGCCGCCGGCACATCGGTGGCGGTGCCGGTCGGCGCCGTGGAGCCCACGGGACCCGGCGTCGTCGTCTGGAACGGCGGGCGGGTGCTCGGGGTGGATGTGTCCGGCGTCGATGCGCCCGGGGTGGATGTGCTCATGGCGCCTCCCGACGGGTTCGTGGACGGCGCGCATGCCGCGAGGGCGAGGCCGGACGCGGCGATCGCGGCGAGAGCCAGCGGGATCACGCGGGTGCGCACGGCGGCCTCCTCGACTCGGATGCCCCGATGGTAGGCGCGCGACCTGCGAAACGGCGGGGAATGAGGGAGAGTATGCGAGACAGCGGAGGGGGAGCGGATGCCGAGTGTGATCACGGCCGTCGTGTGCGTCGTGCTTCTGAACGTGGCGGCCGCGACGCTCATCCTGCTGCGCTCGCGGGTATACGGCGTGCGTCTCTATCGGCCGATGCTCCTCAACGTCGTGCTGTCGTTCCTGCCCGTGCTCCTTGCGATCATCGGCGTCGCCGGGCTTCTGCTGCTCGTGCCGGCGATTCAGCTCGCCGGGGCATCCGCGCCGGTCCTCCTCTGGACGTATGTCGGCCTCGCGACGCTCGCGTGGCTGCTCTTCTTCCCGAATTCGGTGTACCTCATCACGGAGCTGAACCTCAGCCACCGGGAGGACGGGCCGACACCCGTCCCGCTCTGGTACGACATCGTGCAGACCCTGACGCTGACCGTCTCGGGAATAGCGAACGCGGTCCTCAGCCTCGCGATCGTCCAGACCGTTCTGATCGCCCTCTTCATCGATCCGGCGCGCCCGACGGTGCCCGCGTCGAGCTGGGTGTTCGCCGCGACCGTCATCGTGCTGGGCGCGGTGGGCGTGTACCTCGGGCGCTACCTGCGGTTCAACAGCTGGGACGTGCGGCATCCGGTCGGCATGCTCCGCAAGCTCGGAGCGCATTTCCGCGTGCGCGGGAAGGCCCTCGAGGCGTTCGCGTTCGTCCTCACGCACGCGCTCCTGATCACGCTCATCTACGTGCCGGTGTATGCGCTGGCGGCCGCCGCGCTGTTCCCCGCAGGGTGATCGCCGCGCGCGGCGCGGGCGGAGTCAGTCCCAGTCGAGGTAGTCCTCGATGAACCATGACGTCTCGCCCGGATGCGTCGCGGGGAAGAGGTGTCCGGCGCCCTCGACCTGCTTGAGGCTCGCGATGGCGGGGGCGGATGCCACGAGCCGCTCGCTCACGGAGAGAGGGGTCACCTCGTCGTCGGTGCCGTGGATGACGAGCACCGGGATGTCGTCCACGAGCTCGCCGTCGACGTCTTCGGGGGCCATCAAGAGGACACCGTTGACGCGGTCGTGGTGCCCGCGGGCGACGGCGCGGGCGACCGTGCTGCCGAAGCCGTGGCCGCCGATCCACGAGTGGTCGAGGCCCACGGCATCCATGACGTCGACGACGGTCTGTGCGAGGGCGTCGACGCTGTCGGCCGTGTCGAGCGGGGCGAGGCGCAGGACGCGGAAATCCTCTTCGACGAGGATCGAGGCGAGCGTGCCGAGGGAGGCGATGTCCTGCCCCGTTTCGGGGATCAGGACGAGGGCGGGCCCGGCGCCCTCATCGATGTAGGCGATGGCGCGGCCATCGGGCTCGAACGTCGAGATCGTCGCGGTCGTCATGGCATCCAGTCTCCCATGCGGCCGCCGGAGCGACGCGACGGCGACTCGTGCGGAGGGGTCAGTTGCTGAGGAAGAGCACGCTGATCAGCATGGCGATGATGAACGTGCTGAAGGCGTAAGCGATGTAGGTCTGGCCCGTGACGACCGAGCGTGCCCGCGTGGTCAGGATGTTGACGTCCGAAGAGGAGAACGTCGTCGCGAGCTGCGCGGCGAGGTAGTAGTAGTCGGCGAACACGGGGTGATCGCTCTCCATGCCGGGGAACTCCAGCGCCTTCTCCTGCGTGTTCAGCCGGGCATAGTGCACCGCGTACGCGGTGACGGTGACCAACCACGCGGTGACGACGACGGCGAAGCTCAGGGCGTTGGCCAGGGCGCTGTCCAGCAGGCCGGGGAGGATCAGGACCAGGGCGACGGCGAGCACGGCCAGCACCGCCCACTGCGCCGCCATCGCGGGGATCGACAGGCGCCGGCCCGGTGCGTTCGTCGCGGCCAGCCACGCTCGGAGCGTCTCTGCGTCGGCTCTGCCGAAGGTGGCCTGACTGAGGATGAGAAAGCTCAGCGAGTAGGCGATCCAGAAGACGAAGGTCGTGAGCGCGACGGTGTCGGGCGTGAACGGAGCGGGCGCGAGCGAGGCGTAGGTGAGGAGCGCGACGGCGGCCACGACCGCAGCAATGGCGAGGGAGACGAGATTGCGGGCGCCTTCCCGAGCCAGGCGAGGTGTGGATCGCGCATCCGTCGGCATGACCGAATCGTACGACCGGGGTGAGCCGACAGGAGGTGGACGCGACGGCGGGAGTCGAATTCCCGGATGCCCTCAGTGCACCTTTGAGCAGCTCGCTACGTGCATCGTCCGAAGTAGTGGCAGGTGGTCTGTTCGTGAGCTGACGAGAGCAGCTCGGCATCGGCGTGCTGTGTTGGAGGGGGGTATCGGTGTGCTCTTGTATCTGGCATATTCCTGGGGGCAGGGATTCACATACGGAACGGACGAATGATGCGAAACGTAAAGATGCTCGGACTCGCCGCCATGTCGGCGTTTGTCATGATGTTGGCGGTCCCGGCGAGCGCCAGCGCGGCGCAGGTTGAACCGTCGCCACCGGACGACGTTGCTGCGCAAATCGCGAGTGATCCCGGGCTGCGATACGTCTCCGTGGCAGAAGCGGAAGAACAGTATGGTTTCGACACGAACGCTCAAGATGCCGACGAGCCAGCTGCGGCCGAGCCCGCCATAACGCCTCTGTGGTCGTGGTGGGGATGTGACTGGCACGGACAAGCCGACTACCCGCACGTGACTAACAACGAGGCCTCCGTGCACGGGTACTGGGTCAAGGATGGGGGCGACTGTCCAGAGACAGGAACCGTCACCGTCGAACTGCAGGCTCTGGGGTGCAGCAATCTTGGCTGCGCGTGGATCACGCAGGAGACTGACTCCGTCACGGGCGTCAAGCCAGGATCAGGAACGGGGCGATGGGCGACGCCGCACAAGGCGTGTGCGAACAACAACGCCACTGGTTGGCGCGGCCGTGTTGACACCGCGCTGACAGACTTTTACGACCCGTTTGGCTGGGACGATGGACCTGCCATGGACCGGAACTGCTCTCCGGCATGAGTGGAGAACACGGGCAGGTGCGGTACGTCGCTCTGCATCCATCCCTTGAGCATCGTGATGATGTGCAGCGGCGGACCTTCGAACTGTCGGACCTTTCGGTCGCAGGGTTGGTCATTGTCTGCGAGCTTGACGACCCTCTTATCGGCCGCTCCCGCCCCACCATGAGCATGAAGATCACGCAGTACTTGCGGATGTCAGATGATTCGATGGTGCGCCTCGACATGGATCGCGGCGTGAGCTCGTTCAAACACGGGCACGTCAGACCTGTGAGCTGGAAGCGCGATGCGCAGGACGTCATCAACGAGGTTCTGACTCTCGTTCGGGCAGATGGGATCGGCGGGGACTCCTTTCCTTGGGAGGAGTATGTCGAAGCGGGACGACTGCGCGGCATCGAGGTGGACCTGGAAACGATGAAGGGGCTCCCGCACACCGTGCTCATCTCGGACGAATTGACGGAGATCTTTGAGTTCTGATCTTTCGCGAAGGAGGATTCCTCGCCTCCAGCGGCGGGCCGACAGGAGGTGGACGCGACGGCGGGAGTCGAACCCGCAACGCAACCGGGTATGAACCGGTGCCCGGGACCACCCGGATCGCCGCGATGCGTTCCCGCCGGCTCATCCGCGGGGGATGCCGGTGGGGACTCTGCCACGCTAAGCGGCCCCGCCCACATCCGCCAGGACTGTGTCGGGCCGTTGCGACATGAGACGCCGTGTGACGGGGCGGCCCGTCACAGGGTGCGGTCGAAGGCGCCCTGGCGCGTCAAGACGATGTCCTTGCCGAGCGGCATGAGGGAGATCGGGATCATCTTGAAGTCCGCGATCGCCATCGGGATGCCGATGATCGTGAGGCACAGTGCGATGCCGCTCGCGAGGTGGCCGAGCGCGAGCCACCAGCCCGCGAGAATCACCCACACGACGTTGCCGAGGAACGAGCCGACGCCGGCCGTCGGCTTCGGCACGATCGTCCGCCCGAACGGCCAGATGACGTAGCCCGCCGTGCGGAACGATGCGATCGCCCACGGGATCGTGATGATCGGGATGCACAGGACGACCCCCGCGACGACGTAGCCGACGAAGAGCCAGAACCCCGCGAAGAGGATCCAGATGATGTTGAGGATCGTGCGCATGGCATCCATTCTCGCGTGAACAGGTCGCGGCGGAGCTATGCGGATCGGTGGGCGGCGACTGCGCGCTGCGCGCGGCGCAGCAGGCCGACGAGCCCCGTGACGAGCAGCATGCCGCCCACGGCCAGCACGCCGTAGCCGATCGCGGTGGCGGGCGTGAGCGCTTGCGCCCAGGCCATGAGCTCGTCGACGCGGTCGGTGCCTGACGCGATCCAGATGCCGGCACCGGCGAGGGCCGCGAGCACGAGCCCCCACACGATCCCGGCCCAGCGGGTGCGGGGGCGCAGTGCGGGAGCGGCGGGCGTCCCGAGTGGCTCGAGGGTGGTCTCGTCCGCGCCGACGAGGTCGTCGAGGGGCAGAGTCTGGTCGTCGTCGGTCATCGTGCGTCCTCCGCTGTATCCCACCGCATGATCTGGATCCACCCCGACTGCTGATCGAGCACAAGGCTCTGGTCGGTGACGGTCTCGCCCTCGCCGACGGAGGCTTGGAGGGTCGCGACGATGCGTCGGCCGCCGTCGGGAGTGGTGCTGCTCACGGCGCTGGGGAGGTCGATCACGTCCTGCGACTCACCGACGGTCGTGTTCGTGTAGGTCGTCCACGCGGCCCCCCGGATGTCCAGGTGCACCGTGACATCCGGGTCCAGCCAGATCGTCGTCCCGCCGGAACCCTTCTGGACGTAGATCGCCTCTGTGGGGGCGTCGGCGGCTCTGAGCGTGATGTCGAGGTCGCCCCACGGCTGGACGAAGGGCGCGGATGCCGGCCAGCGCTCGGGCCCGGCGTTGGAGATGCCGTAGCTCCCGAGGTGCATCGCGTGCAGCGTCGGTGCCGCGGTCGCCGCGACTCCGCCGGCGAGCAGCACGAGGGTCATGAACGCGAGGAAGCCGCTGCGGCGCCGCACGATGCCGGCGACGACCATCCCGAGCGCCACGAGGAGCGCCGCGACGAACAGGCCCAGCGCCCCGCCGAGCTCCGTTTCCGAGGTCACGGCGACGAGAGCGCCCGCGACCACCGCGATGCCGAGCACCGTTGCGACGTAGGCGAACGGCGTGCGCGGCGCGGTGAGACGACGGAGGCGGCGGCGCTCCGCGGCCTCCGCCGTGAAGGCCGCGGCGTGGGCGTGCCGCTCGCGGCGCGCCTGGTCGCGGGCGGCACGTGCGGCATCCTGCTGCTGGCGACGCCAGGCGTCATCCTGCGCCTTCCAGGCGGCGTGCTGCTCACGCCACGCGGCGTACTCGTCGGTGTCGGGGCCAGGGCCAGGGCCGGGGACGGGAGTGGGAGTGGAGGGGACGGATGCCGCGAAGCCGGCGACATCCGCCCCCTCATCGTCCGCGGGCGCGGCATCCGGACCCGAACCGGAAGCGGCGGCGGACGAGTCCGGGGTCGCGGAGTCAGCGGAAGCCGTTCGCTGCTCCGGCGCGACGGCCGGGTCGGTGGCGCGCGGCGCGGAGCGGGCAGCACGCACGATGAGGAAGACGAGTCCGCCGACCACGGCGAGGCCGACGATGAAGGCGAGTGCCAGCACGGCGGCGAGGCCGCCGTTGGACCCGGCGACGGTCCACATCGTCGGCAGTCCGAGGAGGAACGGTACCGGCGCCGGGACGAGCCCGAGCACGGCGAACGCCACGATCCCGAGCTGCGCCGGCAGGAGGACGCCGCGCAGCGCGTATTGCAGCGGGATGTCGCCGTCGAGATCGGGCAGCAGCGCCCACGCGATCGCGTAGAGGAACAGCACGGGGAAGCCGAACAGCCCGATCACGACCAGGATGCCTCGGACGATCAGCGGGTCGATGCGCAGTCGCGCGGCGATCCCCGCCGCGACGCCGCCGATCCACCCGTCGCCGCGGACGACGCCGAGCCCTGCCGTCCACTCGAAGAACCGGTCGCCGAACGGAGCGCGTGCCGGGGCGGCGGATGTCGGAGCGGCGGATGCCGGCGGGGCGGGTGGGGGCCCGGGATCGGCCAGGGGGGTGGTCATGCATCGATCCTCGCCCGGCCCGCGCGCCGTTCGCCATCGGGTGAACCCCTGAGCGCACCCTGATTCCTCGTGCCGGGTCTGGGGGTCTGCGCCCCCGGTGTGGTGTGATGGGCGGCATGTCCACCTCCGCCGCGTCGCCGGCCGCGCCGCGGCCCGCCCGCCCTGCTCGGCCGGCCCGCCCACCCCGCCCGCCGCGCGCGGCACCCGCGGTGCGCCCGGCGCTGCAGCGCGCCCGGGAGTGCGCCGTCTCCGGCGTCTCGGTGGGAATCGCGCGGCACCTGGGGGCGCCGGTCTGGGCAGTGCGCGCGCTGTTCGTCGTGCTGGCCCCGTTCGGAGGTGCCGGCATCCTGCTCTACCTGTGGTGCTGGGCGTTCATGCCGGGGGAGGCGGGCGAGAGCGCTCCGACGCGGTCGTGGCCCGTCGCATGGATCCTGCTCGCGGTGGCAGCCGTGGCGTTCGCCGTCGCGCTGCAGACGCTCGGCGAGCTCGCGAACTGGGGTTCGGCGCCGGCCCTCCGGGCGCGCGTCCTCGGCGCCGTCGTCGTCGCCGCCGCATCCGCGACCGCCGCGGGGCTGTGGGCGGGGTTCGTCGACCGCGCCGACACGGCGCGCGGCCCGCGTCATGCGGTGTGGACGCGCGCGAGCGCGATCGTGCTCCTGGTCGGCTGCCTCATCGCCGGGGTCTCGGTGGGAGGCGAACCGCTCGCCACGCTGATCGGCACCCTCGTCCCGACCGCCGGCATCCTTCTCGTGCTCTCGTCGACGCTCGTGGAGCGGTTCCGCGAGTTGTCCGGCGAACGCGTCAAGCGCATCCGCGAAGAGCAGCGCGCCGAGATGGCCGCGCACCTGCACGACTCCGTGCTGCAGACGCTCGCCCTCATCCAGAACCGTGCCGGAGCGTCGAGCGAGGCCGCGCGGCTGGCCCGCGCTCAGGAGCGGGAGCTCCGTGCGTGGCTCTACGACGGCGATCAGCCGGCGGACAGTGACCTGGCCACCGACCTGCGCGACTACGCCGGTGCGCTCGAACTCGACTATCCCGCGCGCATCGACGTCGTCTCGGCAGGGCTCTCGACCGAGCGCGCGAGCGGCGAGCTCGCCGCCGCCGCCCGTGAGGCGATGCTGAACGCCGCACGCCACGCCGGCGGCGAGGTCTCGGTCTACATCGAAGGCGGCCCGCAGGGCGTCGACGTGTTCATCCGCGACCGCGGCGCCGGGTTCGACGTCGACGCCGTGCCGGAGGATCGCCTCGGCATCCGCCAGTCCATCGCGGGACGTATGCGGCGTGTCGGCGGCGCGGCGACCGTCAGCTCGACGCCGGCGGGCACCGAGGTGCACCTCCACTACGCGACCCCCGCACCGAGCTACGGAGCCGATCGTGGCTGAACCTGTCCGGGTCGTGATCGTCGACGACCACTCGATCTTCCGCTCGGGGCTGCGCAGCGACCTCGATGAGACCGTCGCGGTGGTCGGCGAAGCCGCCGACGTCCCCGCGGCGGTGGTCGTCATCGCCGAGACCCGGCCCGACGTGGTGCTGCTCGACGTGCATCTGCCGGGCGGCTCCGGCCACGACGCGACGGGCGGCGAGGAGGTCATCCGCGCGTCGGCGGGGGTGACGACGCGGTTCCTCGCGCTGAGTGTGTCGGATGCCGCGGAAGACGTCGTCCGCGTCATCCGCGCGGGCGCCCGCGGCTACATCACGAAGGGGTCATCCGGTATCGAGGTGAGCAGGGCCGTGCACGCGGTCGCCGGCGGTGACGCGGTGTTCTCTCCGCGTCTCGCGGGATTCGTGCTCGACGCGTTCGGCGCCGTCGCGGGGGAGACGGCGGCGGCCGGAGACGAGCTCGATCGCCTCTCCGCGCGTGAGCAGGAGGTCATGCGCCTCATCGCGCGCGGCTACGCCTACAAAGAGGTCGCCGCCGCGCTGTTCATCTCGATCAAGACGGTCGAGACGCACGTCTCGGCGGTGCTGCGAAAGCTCCAGTTGTCGTCGCGGCACGAGCTGACGGCCTGGGCGAGCGAGCGCCGGCTGCTGTAGCGCCGGCTGCTGTAGCGCCGCCGGTTGTGACCCGCCTGGCGGCATCCGTCTCGCTGGAGTCCGTCGCGCCCACCGGGCATGTCCCACTTATGGCTGTTTCGGCGGCGCTGAGCCAGCCACTTATGGGACAACGCCCGCCCCAAGTGGGACGACGCCTGCCCGGAGTGGGACAAGGCCGGCGGGGCGGGGGTGTCGGGGGTCGCGCCTAGAATTGAGGGGCCATGCCTGACCCCATCACCCCCGTCGTCGTCGGAGCCTCCACCTCGGGTCGACCCGACGACGACCTGCTCGCGGGACTCAACGAGCCGCAGCGCGAAGCCGTCATCTATCGGGGCCCCGCGCTCCTCATCGTCGCAGGCGCCGGGTCGGGAAAGACGAGCGTCCTCACCCGCCGCATCGCGTCGCTGCTGCGGGGCCGCGAGGCGTGGCCGAGCCAGATCCTCGCGATCACCTTCACGAACAAGGCCGCGGGCGAGATGCGCGAGCGCGTCCAGGGCCTCATCGGCGACGTCGCGCAGGGCATGTGGATCTCGACCTTCCACTCCGCGTGCGTGCGCATCCTCCGGCGCGAGGCCGAGCAGTTCGGCTTCACGAAGAACTTCACGATCTACGACTCCGCCGACTCCCGCGCGCTCATCAAGCGCCTCGTCAAGGAGCACGAGGCCGACGCGTTCGGTCTTACCCCGGCATCCGTGCAGGGTCGCATCTCCAAGCTCAAGAACGAGCTCGCGGATGCCGAGTCCTTCGCTCGCACGGCGAACCTGAGCGATCCCGCCGAGCGCATCTTCGTGGAGATCTTCGCCGACTACCAGCGCGCTCTGCAGCGTGCGAACGCCTTCGACTTCGACGACCTCATCGGGCAGACGGTGTACCTCTTCCGCGCGTTCCCCCACGTCGCCGACGTGTATCGCAAGCGGTTCCGGCACATCCTCGTCGACGAGTATCAGGACACCAACCACGCCCAGTACGCGCTCATCCACGAGCTCACGCGTGCGCCCGGTTCCGACGGCGCCGCGCACGACTCGGGGATGATGATCTTCGACGCGCCGAGCGAGGAACCCGCCTCGCTCACGGTCGTCGGCGACTCGGACCAGTCGATCTATGCCTTCCGAGGCGCGGACATCCGCAACATCACCGAGTTCGAGCGCGACTATCCGGGCGCGAAGGTGGTGCTCCTCGAGCAGAACTACCGGTCGACGCAGACGATCCTGGACGCCGCGAACGCCGTCATCGGCAACAACTTCGACCGTAAGGACAAGAAGCTGTGGACCGACGTCGGTCTCGGCGATCCCATCATCGGCTTCACCGGGTACTCGCAGCACGACGAGGCGCAGTTCGTCGCCGACGAGGTCGAGGCGCTCCGCCGCGGCGGCATCGCGTACAGCGAGATGGCCGTCTTCTATCGCACGAACTCGCAGTCGCGTGCGCTGGAGGAGATCTTCATCCGCTCCGCCGTCCCTTACAAGATCATGGGCGGCACGAAGTTCTACGAGCGCGCTGAGATCAAGGACGCCCTCGCTTACCTCATCGCGGTCGCGAACCCCGCTGACGAGCTGAGCGTCCGGCGCATCCTGAACCGTCCGCGGCGCGGCATCGGCGACGTCACGGAGACCTCGATCGCCCGCTACGCGGCGGAGGAGGGCATCACGTTCCGCGACGCGCTCGCGAACGCGTCGGCGTTGGGTGTCGGACCGAAGATCCAGCAGGCCATCGTGCACCTGGATGCCGTGCTCGCCGAGGCATCCGCCATCATGCTGCCGCCCTCGGGAGAGGTCGCGCCCCCGACCGCGGTGACCGAGGGGCTGCACATCCTGCTGAACAAGTCGGGCTACCTCGATGCGCTCCGCCGCTCGAAGGACCCGCAGGACGAGGCCCGCGTCGAGAACCTCGACGAGCTCATCGCGGTCACGCGGGAGTTCGCGCGGAACAACCCCGAGGGGACGGTGCTGGACTTCCTCACGGAGGTCGCGCTCGTGTCGGATGCCGATGACCTCGACGACGCGACCGGATCTGTCTCGCTCATGACGATGCACACGGCGAAGGGCCTCGAATACGATGCCGTGTTCGTCACGGGCGTCGAAGAAGACCTGATCCCGCACCGGATCTCGGCGGGCGAGCCGGGTGGTCCGCAGGAGGAGCGGCGCCTCTTCTACGTCGCGCTGACGCGCGCGCGCAAGAAGCTGCACCTCTCGCTCGCGATGACCCGCGCGCAGTTCGGCGAGGTGTCGGCGGCGATGCCGAGCCGGTTCCTGCAGGAGATCCCGCACGAGCTGATCGACTGGCGCCAGTCTCCTGGTGACGTCAACTCGCGCGGCGGCATGCAGTCGCGGGCGCTGAACGCACGACCGGGCGCGCGGGGCGGATTCGGCGGCTCCGGGGGAGGGCCCCGCTACGGCGACGACCTCGTGCCGCTGCCGCGACGGGAGCGACCCGCGGGCGACGTGACGAAGTTCGCCAACCGCATCCCCGCGAAGGTCCGCGACAACGGCGACCTCGAGCTCGCGCCCGGTGACCGCATCCGCCACGACGACTTCGGCGAGGGCCGCGTCGACATGGTGACGGGCGACGGCGCGAAGCGCATCGCGCACGTGCGCTTCGACTCCGCCGGCCCGAAGAAGCTCCTCATCAAGATCGCGCCGATCGCCAAGCTGTAGCGGCCGAGCCGGGCAGCATGGGCGGTTACGCTCGAGGCATGGCACTGTTCTCGCGTCGCGGCACACGCGGCGATTCCGCCGCGCCCGTTCCCGTCGCGCCCGTTCCCGCCGTCGCCGATGAGGTCGCCGACGAGGCGAGGGATGCCGAGGCATCCGACGCTCCCGTCGCACCGATCACTCCCGAAGCCGTCCCCCAGGTCGGCATCTCGGTCAGCACGTTCGGCAAGGGGCCCGAGAGCGCGCGCCCGGTGACGGACGAGGCGGCGCGGCCCGCGGAGGCTGCTCCGGCGGCGACGCCGTCGGTCCCGGGCCTGCCCGACAACGCGCTCGTGCAGCAGGCGCTGCGAGC
This sequence comes from Microbacterium sp., assembly GCF_017305435.1. Taxonomy (GTDB): domain Bacteria; phylum Actinomycetota; class Actinomycetes; order Actinomycetales; family Microbacteriaceae; genus Microbacterium. The sequence continues at coordinate 55,273 of NZ_JAFKIP010000008.1, forward strand.
GCTCCCCGAGGACCCGCAGCCGGCGCACATCATGAACGTCATGCGCCAGGTGCTGCAGGGGCAGCTGTACGTGCGGGCGCAGGGCGACGCGAAGGAGCTGCTCGAGGCCGGCCGGGGCCTCAACCTCGCGATCACGACGCACGAGGACAAGCGCTTCCTCCTCGTCTTCAGCGGGGGCGCGCCGGTGCAGGCGAGCGCGCAGGCTGAGAACGCGGGTCCGACCTCGGCGCTCGGTCAGGCGGCGTACAACGTCCTGCGGACAGCGATCGACTCGGGCTACGACGGGATCTACCTCGACCACGCGAACCCGGGCGCGCGGCTCGTGCTGCCGATCGAGCTCATCACGAAGGCGATCGAGGAGGGCGCGCCGGCGCCGTTCGACGTGAAGTCGCTGCTCGCCGGCCCGCGCACCGACGGCACCGCGGCGGAGGTCGCGGATGCCCTCACACGCGTTCCGGTCTGGGCCGCCGGCCGGAAGGCGGAGGACGGTCGCATCGGTCTCGCCGAGGCACGCGGCACCGACGGCGTGCGGCGCCTGGAGGTCTATTCGCATCCGCTCGAAGTCATCGCGATGGGTCGCGGCGACGGTCCGCTGCGCCTCGAGCCCGAGCAGCTCGCCCGCGCCGTGGCATCCGAGCCCGCACTCACCGGTGTCGTCGTCGACCCCGCCGGCCCCTGGATCGAGCTCGACCGCGATCACCTCGCCTCCCTCCTCGCGCTCGCGGGCTGACCGCGCGCGGCGCGCGGCGCCCGGCCTGCCGAGTGTCCAAGACACGCGGAGGGCCGCGGCCCCGCGTCCGCGTGTCTTGGACACTCGGCGGAGCCCCGCGCGGCGCGCGGAGCGGGGGTGTCGCGCGGTGGGGCGCAGGCCTAGGGTGGGCGCATGGCCTCGGAGCGCATCACCCTGACCGTCGCGGGGCCGGATGGCGACCGCGACGTGTCGCTGTCGAGCCCGAACCGGGTGATCTGGCCCGAACCGGGCATCACGAAACACGAGCTCGCCGAGTACGTCATCGCCGTCGCCGCGCCGTTCCTGCGGGCCAACGGGCACCGGCCCGTGTCCCTCGAGCGGTTCCCCGACACGGTCGACGGCGAGAGCTTCTTCTCGAAGAACCCGCCCAAGGGGGCGCCCGACTACGTGCACGAGGTCATGTGCACGTACAACAGCGGGCGGCGGCATCCCCAGGTCGTCCTCGACGAGGCCGCCGCGATCGTCTGGGCGGTGCAGATGAACACGGTCGTCTTCCACCCGTGGGCCTCGCTCGCGGCGGACACCGACAATCCGGTCGAGCTCCGCATCGACCTCGACCCGCAGCCCGGGACCGATTTCGCGGATGCCGCGGCCGTCGCCCCCGCGCTCCGCGACGTTCTGCGCGAGGCGGGGCTGGAGGCGTGGGTGAAGACGAGTGGGAACCGCGGCATCCACGTGTTCTGCCCGATCGAACCCAGCCACGAGTTCCTCGACGTGCGGCACGCCGTCATCGCCGCGGGCCGTGAGCTCGAACGGCGGATGCCGGACCGGGTCACCACCGCCTGGTGGAAGGAGGAGCGTGGGGAGCGCATCTTCGTCGACTTCAACCAGGCGAACCGCGACCGCACGATGGCGGGCGCCTACAGCCCGCGAGCCCTCGCACGCGCGAGCGTGGCGACGCCGATCACGTGGGACGAGCTCGCGGGCGGCGTCGACCCGGCATCCTTCACCGTCCGCACGGTCCCGGAGCGGCTCGCCGCGACGGGCGACCCGTGGGCGGAGTTCGCCGCGCGTCCGGGACGCATCGACACGCTGCTCGAGTGGTGGCAGCGTGACCTCGACGCGGGCCTCGGTGAGCTGCCGTTCCCGCCGGAGTTCCCGAAGATGCCCGGCGAGCCGCCGCGCGTGCAGCCGAGCCGCGCGAAGAAGACCGACTGAGCCGGTTCACCGCCCGGTCGCTCACCGGCATCCATCGGGACACCCGCACTGCCTAGCATGGGGCGGTGCCGCCGTTGAGCGGCGGACGGAGCAGCGCGTGAGCACGAGGGATGCCGTCGCCAAAGTCCTCGCCGCCCTGGTACTGGCGGTGGCGGTCTCAGCGGGGCCTGCGACGCTCGCGCACGCCCTCGACGACGACGCCTCGTCCCCCGATGACGATGCGTCCATGGTGATCGTCGTCGTCGTGCCCCCGCACGACCGGAACGTGTCGCCGACGCCGACGCCGACGCCGACGCTGACGCCGGGCACCCCGGAGCCCCCGGAGCACGGAGGCTCGTCCGGTTCCCGCGGATCTCTCGCGCAGTCCGGCGACCAGCCGACGGGGATCCTCACCTTCGCCGCCATCGGCGCGCTGCTCCTCGCCACCGGTGCGGTGCTGCGCGGCCGCGCAGCGCGCAACCGCTGAAGACCGCCTGGCCCGGACCCCCGGGTATGACCGTGCGCGGTCAGTCCGGGACGGACGTTCGCGCCGGCCCGGAGACACCGGTGGGGGCGACCGGCTCCGGTGCGGGCGAGGCCGACTCGATCGCCGGTCCGTGCGCGTCAGCGAGGGCCGCGGCGACAGCGACGGCCACGCGCTCGTCCTCCCTGCGTCGCCGCACCGCGGACGCGCGGCGACGCAGCCACACGATGACGAGGGCGAGACCCGCGACGACCAGCACGATGACGAGCAGCAGCACCGGCACGGCGAGCCCCGTCGCCTGCGCCGTCAGGGGGTCGAGCGCCGTCGTCGAACCCGACGCATCCACGACGATCGGGGTCGCTGTCACCGAACCGACGAGCGCGAGCATGCCGGCGATTCCGGGGACGGCGATCTGAACATCGCGCGTCTCCCCGGGGAGGATCTGCACCTCGGGCGGAACATCTCCGGCATCGGTGGCGAACCAGCCGAATGGTCCGGAGATCGACGCGCTCTGCTGCGCGCCCATCGTCGTGTTGCCCGTGTTGTGAAGAGTGAAGGTGAGGGTCGCGGTACCGGTGCCGAGCGACCAGGCGCCGCCCCACCCGACCTCGGGGTGCTCGATCGCGAGCGACGGGGCGAGCGTGCCCGAGACACGCAGACCGATGCGGATGCCGAGACGACGGTCGACCGAGATGCCCTGATCGGCGGAAGAGCCGAGTGAAGTGACGATGCCGCCGACGTAGTCGCCGGGAGTCGCATCGCCGGGCACAGCGAGCACGAAGGGCACCGTCGCTGAATCCCCGGCCGCCACCGTCACTGTCGAGGCGGAAGGCCGCGTCCAGGCGCCGACCCCGATCGAGCCCTCGCCGACGGTGAGCAGATCGAGTTGACCGCCCGCGCCCGTGTAGCCGTCGGCCGCGTACACCTCGAGCTGCAGCGGCGCCGTTCCGTGATTGCTGACCACGAGCGCATCGCTGATGCTCTGGCCGGGATCGACCGCGTAGACGTAGGACGTGCGGTCCTTGCCGAATCCGTTCGACTCGGTGCGCACCGTCCAGGTGACGTCGTCCGCGCCGGGCGAGGCGTCGTCGGCGTGGACGGAGGCTGCGGGGAGGAGCACGCCGAACAGGGCGGTCGCGGCGAGGACGGCGGCGGACAGCCGCACGGCGGACTGAAGGCGGGAGCGGCGGAAGCGGGGCATGGCGGTCTTTCGGGACGGTGGAACGAGTGCGTCCCGGGGCGTGCCGACCGTGGGATGGTCGGTACGCCCCGGGCCGCGTGTGGACTGTTCAGTCGTGCTGGCGTGCGATCAGTTGCTGATCGCGGTGAGGGTGAGGGTGCTGCGGTAGCTTCCCTTGTCGACCTCGACCGGGATCTTCAGATCCAGGTCGGAGCCGAGCGTCGCAGTGCCACGTTCGTGACCCTGCGCCGCGGAGCCGAGCACCCGCGAGTCGGACAGCCCGGTGCCGCCGTCGTATCCGGAGCCGACGGCGGCGCCGGCGACCGCGCCGCCGCCGGCGGTCACGACCTTCGGGGCCCAGCCGAGGTGCTTTCCGGAGAAGGACTTGCTGCCGTCGGTGAAGTCGCCGACCTTGGCCGCGATCGACCAGGGGGCGACGGCACGGCGGGTGTCAGTGACCACGATCGGGTTGATCTGACCGGTCGCCTCGAAGTAGGTGTCGCCCTTCTGCGTGGCGGTGCCGAGGTCGACGAGACCGTTGTGGCCGTCGATCGTCCAGCCGAACTCACCCGGCGCGGCCTCGGGGACGTCGACCTGGATGTCCTGGCCGTCACCGTGGTTCGGGTGGATCGTGACCTCGTCCTGCACCGAGCCGACCGGCTGCGCGGCCTGCGTGCCGTTGGCCGGGCCGCACCAGAGCACCCGCTTGATCTCGACGGCCGCATTGGGGGCGTCGCACGTGCCGGAGCGGATGTTCTGGACGACGAGCGCGTCCTTCTGCACCTGCACCTTGACGAACGTGCGCACGTGCTCCTGGTTCTCCACCGAGTTGTACCAGTAGTTCGACGGGTTGAGCGCGTCGGCGCCGTTTCCTTCGTCCGAGGTCTTGTCGCCGGGGACCGGGGTGGTGAGGTCGTAGTACTTCGAGCCCGACGCGGAGTTCGCCGTCACGTACACGACGCCGCCGGGACCTTCGAACACCTCCTGCTGTCCGGGCTGCTCGCTCGCGTTCGCCTTCTGGCCGTTCTTGATCTCGTACGAGCGCGAGTAGCTGTGGTCGTGACCCTGCAGGACCAGGTCAACGCCCAGCTTCGAGAACGTCGTCGGGAAGTCGACGCGGCGCACCTTGTTGTCGGCATCCTGTGCGTGGTCGGCCGGGGAGTAGATGGCGTGGTGGTAGACGAGCACGGTGTACTTCGCCTGGGCGCCGTGGGTGTTGATGACGTCGGTGACGTACTGAATGTGCGCCGCGTCGCCGCCGCCGCCAGTGGAGGTCTTGTAGCTGTTCGAGTTGAGGTCGATGAACAGCACGTCCTTGTGGATGAACCAGTAGTCGCCGCCCGACGAGTTGGAGCTCGGATTGCCGTTCACGTAGTACTGGCCCGAACGGTCGGTGTTCGGCGTGTAGAAGTGCTGCTCGTAGGCCTTGCCGCCGACATCGTGGTTGCCGATCGTCGCGACCCACGGGTAGTTGCGCAGCTGCGTGGGAGCGAGGAAGCCGTTCCACTGCGCCTCGGTGTTGGCGGCGTCGACCTGGTCGCCGCCCGAGACGAGGAGCTCCGCGTCGGGGTTCGACTGCAGGGACACGTTGACCGTGTCGACCCAGCCCGCGGTGTCCTTCGCGACGTCGCCCGACGAGCCGATCTGCGGGTCGCCGTAGAAGAGGAAGTCGTAGTCGCCCTCGAACGAGCGGGTCTGGAACGTCGTGGTCGTCGACCAGCTGCCCTCGGCGCCCACGCGGTACGAGTACTGCGTGTCCTCCTGCAGACCGGTGATGGTCGCGTGCCGGTTGAAGCCGCCGCTGGTGGCGATGTTCGCCGTCCCGGTGGCGGCGAAGGTCACCGCGGATGCCGGGAAGTCGCCGGCCACGAGCGATGCCGTGGGAGCGACCTGCACGACCTGGGCGGTGTCGGCGGAGGAGTACCAGCTCACGATGCGCTGGGTCTCATCGGCGCCGACTCCCAGGATGACGCCGGTGAGCGTCGCCGGGGCATCGGCGAAAGCGGGAGCGGCGACGGCGCCCGCGAAAGCCGTCGCGCACAGCGTGGCGGCGGTGATCCAGGCGATCGACCGACGCGGGAGGCGCGGCGTTCGCGGTTCGGCGAAGTGCGGCATGTTGTGTCCGTTCATGGGTTGGGAGATGCGCGGCGAGGTGCCGGTCGCAGGCGCGGCGTTGGCGTCATCTGGACGATTCGCCTGCGCGGTGACAGGACGGTGAACACTTCGCCCAGGAGCGGTGACGGCTGGGCGAAACTCTGAGGATTCGCCCAGAGTCGCCTCATTCCCAGCCGAAGACTCGCTGGACGAACCAGATGAGGCCGGCGAGGGTGACGGCGACCGCCAACGCCCCGCTGGCCCACATCGCCACTTTCGGCGCTCGTCGCCGCAGCAGCACGAGCACGGGGAACACGAGGGCGATGAGACCGATCTGCACCGCCTCGATACCGAGGTTGAACACGAGCAGTGACCACAGGAGCGTCCACGACCAGGGCTCATCGATGCCGAGCGCCGAGGCGAAGCCCAGACCGTGGATCAGGCCGAAGCAGAAGACGACGAGCAGCCGCAGCCAGCCTGCGCGGTCGAGGCCGAGAGGTCCGGAGTCGCGCGCCAGCTCCGTTGCGGCCTCGCCCTTGGCCCACAGGCGGAAGAGGTACCAGGCCGCGACGATCGAGATCGACAGGGCGATCGCCGGCTCGACGATGCTGCTGGGCAGGCTCACCACTTTGGTCGCGGCGAGGATGAACGTCACGGAGTGCGCGAGGGTGAACACCGTCGCGGCGAGCACGATCTCGCGGAGTTTGCGTGACCCGGCGATGAGCGCGAGCAGGAACAGGATGTGGTCGATGCCGGTGAGCAGGTGCTCCGCGCCGAGGCGGAAGAACTCCCAGAATCGCTCCCACGTGCTCTGCGCGGTCGAGAACTCGGGCGTCGCGGCGTCGAGCGCCGCCGAGCCGGTGTGGAGGTCGATGTCGTACGTGAGGATCGTCTTCGTTCCCGTGACGTAGCCCTCCTCGTCCGGGAACAGAGTGCTGCGGACGACGTGCGCCTCGCCGGGCGGGCAGTCGACCCGCCGGGAGAGCACGACATAAGGGACGCCTTCCTGCACCGTCATCGCCGCCGGGGCGGGCGCGCCCTGGTCGCAGACGTCGCCCCCGTTCGTGCGGATGGTGAAGCGCTCGTCGAGGTAGCGGACGACGGTGTCGCGATAGTCGTCGACGGCCGCCGCCATCGCGGCGTCGTCGCGGGCATCGAATGCGGCGGTACCGTCGCGGTAGAAGGCGTCGTCGCGCTGCGTGTCGGCCGCGGAGACGACGAGCAGGTCGTATTCGAGCTGGAGCGTCGCAACCGTTCGGCCCTCGTCGTCGCGCGACAGATCGGCGAACGCCACCGAGCTGAATCCGTGTGCGTCGGCGGTGGATGCCGTCAGGAGCGGCGCTCCGACGGCGAGCAGGGTTGCGAGCAGGAGGAAGAGCCTGAGGGGGAGGCGGCGAAGGGTCACGGCGTGAGCGTGCGCCTCGTCGGTGAACGGACGTTGACTCGCGCCCCAATCTTCGACGAACGGCGGCGCGCGGACGTGACGGCGGCGACGGACGACGGCGATGCTGGAGGCGTGCGTCCCGTTTCCTCCTGCATCGCCCTCGCGGTGCTCCTCACCGGCGTGGCGCTCCTGACGGGTTGCGCGTCGGACTGGAGCGCGCCGCATCCGTCTCCGACCCTGATCGCTGCGGCGCAGCCGGGCTTCCTCCCGGCCACGCCGCTGCCGCCCGCGGCCACGATGACGCCGACCGCGGGCTCATGGCAGGATGCGTCTCCCTCGGAGGGGTACCGGGTCGCGCTGTTGACGATGGGTGATGAGCCGGCGACCGTCACGATGATCGACGCCGTGCGGACGTGGGCGCGCGACGTCGGCGCCGACCTGCGGGAGGTGCGCGCCGGCGCCGATCCGATCCCCGCGATCTCGGAGGCGATCGGCATGCGCGCCGACGTCGTGATGTCGGCGGGGGACGGACTCGTCGATCCACTGGCGATCGTCACCGCGAGTCACCTCGATCAGCCTTTCCTCGTGCTGGGCGGTGAGCTCGCCGAGCCGACCGCGAACGTGCTCGCGGTCGACTGGGCCGGGGCGGGCTTCCGCGGGGAGGACCTCGGGCAGGCCGCGCACCACGATCCCGCCAGCTTCACCCCGGAGCGTTGCCGCAACGCGGTCTCGGCCGGTGTCGCGGCGCTGCTCAGCGGTCAGAGCGGCGTCGTCGTCTGGCTCCCCTGATCAGTCGGCCGGCGCCGCGGTCACGGGTCCGCGCCCGGCGACGAGCGCCCGCTCGTCCGCGCGATGCTTGCGCCGTGCCCAACGGGCGGGCGTCGCCTCACCGTCCCACACCTGGATGATGCCCCACGCCGTCGCCGTGAGCGGAACGGCCAGCACGGCGCCGACGATCCCGCCCAGGACGGTGCCGGCCGTCAGCGCGATCAGGACGACGAAGGCGTGCAGCTTCATGGACCGGCCCATGAGCACGGGCTGCAGGAAATTGCCCTCGAGCTGGTTCACGAGCACGACGACGCCGACGACGAGGAGCGCGACGACCCATCCGTTGGCGACGAGCGCGACGAGCGCGGCGAGGATCCCGGCGAGGGTCGCGCCGACGAACGGGATGAACGCGAGGAGGAACACGAGCACCGCGAGCGGGACGGCGAGCGGCACCTGGAGGATGAGGAGACCGATGAGGATGCCGAGGGCATCCACCGCCGCGACCGAGGCCGTCCCCCGCACGTACGAGCCGAAGACGCTGACCGTCTTCGAGCCGATGCGGACGGCGCGGGCGTACTTCTCGCCCTCGAAAGGCCGCAGCACGAACGCCCACATCTGCGGCCCGTCCTTCAGGAAGAAGAAGAGCACGACGACGAGCAGGATGAACCCCGTCACGAACGAGGCGACGGCGCTCACCCCCGCGAGCGCCCCCGAGCCGAACTGTGCCGACGTGAGGAAGTCGGTCGCCGAATCGACCCACTGATCGATCTGCGCCTGGTCGATCGAGAACGGCAGCGTCGAGATCCAGTCCATGAGCTGCTGGAATCCCTGCTGCGCCTTCGTCGAGAGCTCCTCCCACTGGCCGCGCACCGCTGCGACGATGAGCCAGCCGATCCCGGCGAGGATCGCGACGACGACCAGCAGCACGAGGAGGGTCGCGCCGAGCGGCGGCACGCCGCGGCGGCGCAGCCACGCCATGACGGGCGCGAACGCGCACGCGAGGATGAGCGCGAGCAGGAGCGGGATGACGACGACGGTGAGCTCCCGGAGCGCGACGATGAGCCCCGCGGCCACCGCGACGACGAGGATGATCTGCAGCGACCGGATGGCGAGGCTGCCGAACCCGTCCTGCCAGAGCGACGCGGGCTTTCCGGCGGGCTCGACCCGCACGGGGTCGGAGGCGGCGGAACCGCGGACGGTGACGGGGCTGGAGGCGCGGAAGAGTCCCATCCTCCGACGCTAACCGGTCGCGGCGACGCGCGCCGAGGGTTGACACGGCGGCATCCGACCCGTCAGGTGCCCGGCCGCGCCCACTCCCGCTCGGTGAGGACGCGCGCCACCGTGAGGCCGATCGCGAGGGCGACGACGATGAACACCGCGGTGAAGCCGCTCTGGATCGCCGTCAGCGTGTCGCCCGAGATGACCCCGGTGATCGCCCGGTACGCCGCCGCACCCGGCACCATGATGAGCACCGCGGGAACGGTCAGCGTCACGCGCGCCGCGCGCAGACGGTCGCCCACGAGGAATGCGCCGATGCCGACCGCGAGCGCCGCGGCGGCCGCGGCGAGGGGCGCCGTCGCCCCGGCATCCACGAGTGCGAGGCGACCGACGTTCGCGACCGCGCCGAGCGCCGCCGCCGTGAACGCGATCGCAGGCGGGGTGTCGAACAGCAGGGCGAAGCCGAGGACGCCGACGAATCCGGCGACGAGCCGCACGAACGACAGCACGGGCTCGTCGAACACGGGAGACGCGGTCTGCGCGACCGTCGTCTGGAAGACGGCGGCGACGCCCCACACCGCCGTCGCGGTCGCCAGGAGGATCAGCGAGGCGTACACGACGCGGGCGATGCCGGCGTTCAGATCGAGGCGCGCGAGGTCGAGGGCGCCGGTGACGAGAGGGAATCCGGGGACGAGGTAGAGGACGGCGCTCGTCATCGCGGCGTCGTGCTGCCCCCCGGCGGCTCCCAGCGCAGCGAGCGCCGCCGCGACACCGAGGTAGAGGAGCAGCGACGTCGTCGCCGCGGCGAAGACGACGAGGAACTCGTTCGTGCGAAGCCGCCCGAGCCGCATGCGGACGAACTGGCCCGCGCCCGCTGCGAGGGCGACCGCGACGAACTCCTGCCACCCGCCGTTCCCCAGCAGCGCGAACGCGCCGCACGCGAACGCCGCTCCCAGGAGGCGCAGGAGGTCGGGGTAGCGGCGCGGCCGCGCGGCGATCTCGTCGAGCGCCCGCTGGAGCTCGACCGCGGTCGTCCCGGGGCGCAGGTCGTTCGTCAGGCGCTTGATCTCGGTGAGTCGGTCAGCGTCGACGGCCGGTCGTCGGATCTCCGCGACGCGCGTACGGAACAGCGGGCCGCGGCTCGTCGTCGCGACGATGTCGGTCATACCGACCCGCGTGTGCAGCTGATCGATCCCGACCGCGTGCGCCGCCCGCTCCATGCTGTCGCGCACGCGCGCCGACGAGCCGCCCGCTCCGAGCATCATCGCGCCGAGGCGCATGACGGCATCCGTCCGGGCGATGAACTGCACCGGTTCCAGGCGCAGTTCGCCGGTCGCTGACGCGTCGGATGCCTCGGCCATGCCTCGATCCTGGCACCCGCCGACCGGTCGTGCACACCCGCGTTAAACACGGCCCGACCGGGCGTGTCGCGCGGCGCCGGCGCGCTAGCGTCGGTGTCATGAAGGGCGGCGTGAAGCCCCCTTCGCACCTCGGGCCCGCATGGCCGGCCGCCGGAGTCCGGCGCCGATGCGGGCCCGCGGCGCGCCCGGGCGTGGGGGGTGCCCGGGCGCGGATGTCCGAGCGTGCCGCGTCAGTCCAGGACGTCGGCGAGATCGTACGCGGCGACCGTCTCCAACTGCGCGTAGGTGCACGAACGGGGATCGCGGTCGGGCCGCCAGCGGTCGAACTGCACCGTGTGGCGGAAGCGGCGGCCCTCGAGCTGGTCGTAGCGGACCTCCAGCACCCGCTCGGGGCGCAGGCGCACGTACGAGGTGTCCTTGTCCGCCGCGGTGAAGCGGGAGCGCTCGCCGTCGCCGCGCAGCTCACGGCCGGCGGCATCCGTCTCGACGAGCGGTGCGAGCTCGTCGACCAGTTCGCGGCGGCGCGCATCGCTGAAGGCGGAGGCGCCGCCGACCTGGTGCAGCTCGCCGTCCTCGTCGTAGAGGCCGAGGAGGAGGGAGCCGACGCCCGCGCCGCTCTTGTGGATCCGGTAGCCGAGGAGCACGACGTCCGCCGTGCGGGCGTGCTTGATCTTGAGCATCGTGCGCTTGCCCGGGGCATAGGGCTGAGCGAGCGGCTTGGCCACCACGCCGTCGAGCCCGGCTCCCTCGAACTGCGCCAGCCAGCGTTCGGCGAGTTCGCGGTAATGAGTCGTCCGCGTGATGTGCAGGGGAGCCGGCACATCGGCGAGCAGCTCCTCGAGCTGCGCGCGCCGGGTCGAGAACGGCTCGTCCATCAGGTTCCGGTCGCCGCCGGCGAGCAGGTCGAAAGCGACGAACATCGCCGGGGTCTCGGCGCTCAGCAGCGTGACGCGTGAGGCGGCGGGGTGGATGCGCTGCGACAGAGCCTCCCATGACAGGCGGCGTGGTCCGTCGGGGGTGGGAAGGGCGACGATGATCTCCCCGTCGAGCAGACACGGTCCGGGAAGGAGTTCGGCGCACGCCGCGACGAGCTCGGGGAAGTACCGCGTGAGTGGCTTCGCTCCGCGCGAGCCGATCTCCACCTCGGTGCCGTCCCAGGAGATGAGCGCACGGAACCCGTCCCACTTGGGCTCGAACGCCAGCCCACCAGGCACAGTCGCTGGGTCGGGAATGGCCGCGACGGCCTTCGCGAGCATCGGGGACGGGATGTCGTACACCATGGCGTCCATCCTGTCGCCGCTCGCCCCAGAGGAACAGGGGGCAGACGCCCCTCAGTGAGCCTTCGGCTGGCGCTTGCGCCGGGAATCACTGTGTCGTTTCCCGCAGGAGCGTCAACTGAGGGCGCGTGCGGGCAGGGTGACATCAACATGCTGAGACTGAGTGTCAGCTATAGTGGTGCGCAGTCTCAGACGCGAGGAGTTCACCATGGCCACCGACTACCAGGCCCCCGTCGCCGATTACGCCTTCCTGTACGCCGAGGCGTTCGGAACCGACATCGTCGCGCGGGCGACCGGAGGTGAGCTCTCCGCCTCCGACGCGGTCGACGTCATCGCCGGCGCGGGTGAGTTCGCGGCATCCGTCCTCGCGCCGCTGGAGCAGATCGGCGATCGCGAAGGAGCACGCCTCGAGGGCGGCCAGGTGCACCTGCCGGAGGGTTTCGCCGCGGCCTATCGCGCGTTCGTCGAGGCCGGGTGGGTCAGTGCGGAGGCGCCCGTCTCCGCGGGTGGAGACGGGCTCCCCGGGTCGATCCGCGCGGGGCTCGGTGAGATCTGGAACGCCTCCAACGCCGCCTTCGCGCTCTGCTGGCTGTTGACGGCCGGGCAGATCCACGCGCTGGATGCCGCGGCATCCGACGAGCTGCGCGAGACCTATCTCGCCAAGCTCGTGAGTGGCGAGTGGACCGGCACGATGAACCTCACCGAGCCGGGGGCGGGAACCGACCTCGGCGCCATCCGCACGATCGCGACGCCGCGGGGCGACGGCAGCTGGTCGATCGCGGGTCAGAAGATCTTCATCACGTGGGGCGACCACGACGTCGCGGACAACATCGTCCACCTCGTCCTCGCCCGCACGCCCGACGCCCCCGCGGGCGCGAAGGGACTGTCGCTGTTCGTCGCGCCGAAGTTCCTCGTGAACGCCGACGGCTCGCTCGGCGACCGCAACGGCGTGGAGACCGTCGCGCTCGAGCACAAGCTCGGCATCCACGGGTCGCCGACGTGCGTTCTCAGCTACGAGGACGCGACGGGCTATCTCGTCGGCGAGGTCGGCGGCGGCCTCGCGGGCATGTTCGTCATGATGAACTCCGCGCGCATCGGCATGGGCTTCCAGGCGACCGGGATCGCCGACCGGGCGCTGCAGCAGGCCGAGGCATATGCCGCGGGGCGCATGCAGGGCCGCGTGCTCGAGCGCGGCGCCGACGCCCCGATCGCGGAGCACCCCGACGTACGGCGACTGCTCCTCTCCATGCGCAGCGACGTCTTCGCGATGCGCGCGCTCGGCGTCTACGTCGGCGACCTGTTCGACCGCGCCGAAGGGGCGGAGGATGCCGCGACGCTCGCCCTCGCGGAGTTCTTCGTCCCGATCCTCAAGGGCTGGGCGACGGAGGACGCCGTCGCACTCACGAGCGACGGCATCCAGGTGCACGGCGGCATGGGCTTCATCGAGGAGACGGGCGCCGCGCAGCACTACCGCGACGCGCGCATCATGCCGATCTACGAGGGGACGACGGCGATCCAGTCGAACGATCTCATCGGACGCAAGGTGATCCGTGACGGCGGAGCGACGGCCGAGCGGCTCTTCGCCCTGATCGACGAGACGATCGCCGCCCTCCGTTCTGCCGGCGAGGGGGGCACGGGCGAAGTCGCGCGGCGCGCCGCCGACCGGCTCGAGCGCGCCGTGGCATCCGCCCGCCGCGCGACCGCCGACATCGTGGGCTTCGGCGCCTCGCCGCGCGACGCGCACGCGGTCAGCGTGCCGTACCTCATGCTCCTCGGCGTGCTCGCGGGCGGGTGGATGCACGGCCTCGCGGTCGTCGCCGTCGGCGCGCACGGCCCGTCGGAAGGCGGAGAGGCGCAGGATGCCGATGCGGCGCGCCTCACCCTCGCGGACTTCTACGGGGCGCACCACCTTCCGCGCGTGCACGCGCTCGCCGAGACGGTCGCCTCGGGCGAGACGGTCTGACCGGCCCGCTCAGAGAGCGCCGCGATCGGCACTGCTCAGAGCGCGTCGCGCACGCGCCGGGCGACCTCCGCCGTCGGCATCCGGCGTGGGAAGGTCGCGACGACCACGTCGTCATCGCGGGAATCCTCACCGTCGGGGTGCACGCCGAAGCGGTGCAGCAGCGCGTCGTAGGCATCCCACAGCACCTGCTCGGGCACGTCCTCCGTGCCGCGCAGCAGCCGCCGCAGGACGTGGTTGTGCACGGCGGTGACGGCCGCGGCGAACGCGACCGCGTCGATCGGGTCGAGACCGGGGAGCTCCGCGCGCAGGTACTCGTCGAAGAGGCGCTCGTACTGGAAGACGGTCACGATCTCGCGCTCGCGCAGCGCGGGCACCTGGCGCACGACCGCGTACCGGCGGCGGGCGAGGTCGGGCTCGGCCGCGAAATGACGGAACACCTCGACGGATGCCGCGCACGCCGCGTACCAGGGATTGTCGCTCGGGTCCCGGCGCGCGTCGGCGAGGAACGTGCGCAGCTGCATGAGGAGCACGTCGTGGTCGCTGAACACGACGTCGTCCTTGCCGCCGAACTGGCGGAAGAAGGTCGAGCGGGACACCCCGGCGGCCTGCGCGATCTGCTCGACGCTCGTCGCCTCGAATCCCTGCGCGACGAACAGGTCGAGCGCGGCGGCGACGACGGCGTTGCGGGATGAGGTCGGAGCGGCATCGGTCATGACCGAGAGCCTAACGCGCGGCCCCGCGCCCGCCCTCGCGCGAGGCTCTGCCGCGCTCAGCGCACGGTCAGATCCACCCAGGTGCACGTATTAGGCTGGGGGATTGGTCGATATCTCGACATCGAGATATCTTCGGCATCGGACGCCCCGAAAACCACAGACGCCCAGCGGAGGATTGCGCGTGGATCTCTACGAATACCAGGCACGTGACCTGTTCGAGAAGTACGAGGTGCCGGTGCTCCCCGGCATCATCGCCGATACTCCTGAGGAGGCGAAGGCGGCCGCGGAGAAGCTCGGCGGCGTCGTGGTCGTCAAGGCTCAGGTCAAGACCGGCGGACGCGGCAAGGCCGGCGGCGTCAAGGTCGCCAAGACCCCCGACGAGGCGTACGAGGCCGCGAAGGCGATCCTCGGCCTCGACATCAAGGGCCATGTCGTCAAGCGCGTCATGATCGCCGGCGGGGCGCAGATCGACAAGGAGTACTACTTCTCGGTGCTGCTCGACCGCGCCAACCGCTCCTACCTGTCGCTCTGCTCGGTCGAGGGCGGCATGGAGATCGAGCAGCTCGCGGTGGAGAAGCCCGAAGCGCTCGCCAAGGTCGAGGTCGACCCGCTGACGGGCATCGACGAGGCGAAGGCGCTCGAGATCGCCAAGGCCGGCGGCTTCGACGACGAGACGGCTGCGAAGGTCGCCCCCGTCTTCGTGAAGCTCTACGACGTGTACCGGGGCGAGGGCGCGACCCTCGTCGAGGTGAACCCGCTGATCCAGGATGCCTCCGGCAACATCATCGCCCTGGACGGCAAGGTCACCCTCGACGACAACGCGTCGGAGGTGCGCCACCCCGAGCACGAGGAGCTCGAGGACAAGGACGCCGCCGACCCGCTCGAGGCGAAGGCCAAGGCATCGGGCCTCAACTACGTCAAGCTCGACGGCCAGGTCGGCATCATCGGCAACGGCGCGGGCCTCGTCATGTCGACGCTCGACGTCGTCGCGTACGCCGGTGAGAACCACGGCGGCGTCACCCCCGCGAACTTCCTCGACATCGGCGGCGGCGCCTCGGCGACCCTCATGGCCGCGGGCCTGGATGTCATCCTCGGCGACCCGCAGGTCAAGAGCGTCTTCGTCAACGTCTTCGGCGGCATCACGTCGTGCGTCGCCGTCGCGGAGGGCATCGTCAAGGCGCTCGAGATCCTCGGCGACACGGCGACCAAGCCCCTCGTCGTCCGCCTCGACGGCAACCAGGTCGAGGAGGGCCGCGCGATCCTCGCCGCGGCGAACAACCCCCTCGTGACCCTCGCCGCCGGCATGGACGAGGGCGCCGACAAGGCCGCCGAGCTGGCGAACGCCTGACCCTATTCGGTGATCGAGTGCCGCGCGCAGCGCGGTGCATCGAGATCAAAGGACTGAGAACAGAATGTCTATCTACCTCAACAACGACTCCAAGGTCATCGTCCAGGGCATCACCGGCGGCGAAGGCACGAAGCACACGGCGCTCATGCTGAAGGCGGGCACGAATGTCGTCGGCGGCGTCAACGCGCGCAAGGCGGGGACGACCGTCTCGCACACCGACAAGGACGGCAACGCCGTCGAGCTGCCCGTGTTCGCGTCGGTCGCCGAGGCGATCGCCGCCACGGGCGCCGACGTGTCGATCGCGTTCGTGCCGCCGGCGTTCACGAAGGACGCGATGGTCGAGGCCATCGACACCGACATCCCGCTCCTCGTCGTCATCACCGAGGGCGTCCCGGTCGGCGACACCGCCGAGGCGTGGGCGTACGCGAAGAGCCGCGGCAACAAGACCCGCATCATCGGGCCGAACTGCCCCGGCATCATCACGCCGGGTGAGGCGCTCGTGGGCATCACTCCGGCGAACATCACCGGAAAGGGCCCGATCGGCCTGGTCTCGAAGTCGGGCACCCTGACCTACCAGATGATGTTCGAGCTGCGCGACCTCGGCTTCTCGACCGCGATCGGCATCGGCGGCGACCCGATCATCGGCACGACGCACATCGACGCGCTCGAGGCGTTCGAGGCCGACCCCGAGACGAAGGCGATCGTCATGATCGGCGAGATCGGCGGCGACGCCGAAGAGCGTGCGGCCGACTACATCAAGGCCCACGTGACGAAGCCGGTCGTCGGCTACGTCGCAGGGTTCACGGCCCCCGAGGGCAAGACGATGGGCCACGCGGGCGCCATCGTCTCGGGCTCGGCCGGCACCGCGCAGGCGAAGAAGGAGGCCCTCGAGGCCGCCGGCGTCAAGGTCGGGAAGACCCCGTCCGAGACCGCCGCGCTCATGCGCGAGATCATCGAGACGCTGTAACGCCGTCTCCACGACGAAGGGTCCGGATGCCTCGGCATCCGGACCCTTCGTCGTTTGCTCCTTTAGTCTATGAAGCGGCTCAGGGTATTGCGACACGCCGAGAGCGGGTCTACAGTGCGGCTCGAACGTGGTCTGCGTCGACCTTCGGGGAGATGCCGACCACGCGGGGGTCGGGTAGGTCAGCACACACCGGGACGAAGGGTCTTCCCGTGGGTCGCAGCAACCTCGAATTCGGGGACACTGAGGGGCGTCGCGCATCGCGTACGTCGACCTCGACTGCGCGCCTGGGCACCGTCCTCACGATGCGGACACGGCGGTCCCCGATCGCCGCCGTCGCCGCGATCGTCAGCGCCGTCCTCGTGCTCGGCCAACTCGCGCTCGGCGTCCCCATCGCGCTCGCGGCACCCGAATCCCGCGTGAACACGCGGATCTCGGAGAGCATGCCGGGATCGGAATGGACCCGGTCCGCCCCGTCGCACTCGTTCGGGGAGGGGTCGCCGACGCACCTCGGAGACGCCCCCACCGCCCCCGCGTCGCCCACCGAGCCGCAAGGATCCACGGCGCCGAACGGGCAGGACGCCGGCTCCTCCGACGACCCGATCACGGTGATCGTCACGGTACCGATCCCCCTGCCGACGACGTCGTCGCCGTTCGGGTCGAACTGCGTCCAGACCTCCCAGGGCCAGACGCCCGCGGCGGGAGGATCGTCGACGAGCTCGACCACGACGAGCACCTCGTCGACGAGCCTGACCTGCGGCCCCGGCACCGTGAACCCCGGATCCGTCGGGTCGAGCACCGACCCCGCGCCGCAGCCGAACATCCCCGGCCTGCCGACCCCGACGCCCACGCCGACCGCGCCTCCCGCGCCCGAGCCGACGACGCCTCCCGCGCCGTCGCCGAGCCCGTCGGTGCCCGTGCCGTCGCCCACCACGCCGATCCCCGAGCCGACGTCGAGCGACGCTCCGCCGGCTCAGGCGTCCGGCGAGGCCATCGTCGGCTCGCCCGCGATGCTGTCCGTCCGCCCGTTCGACGACACTGCAGCCGCGCCGTCGAGCGACACGGCCGAGGTGCCGGCGACGTCGACCACGGCGGACGAGGCCACGACGTCCGCAGACGGCGAGGCGGGCAGCTCCGCCGAGCCGGATGCCGCCGCCGACGCCGAGCCGTCGCCCGCACCCGCCGACGAGACCTCCTCTCCGTCGAACGGGTCCGAGGGCGCGGCGGCTGAATCCGGCCCGGCCGACTCCGGCACGGCCGCGCCCAGCGAGCCGGCCGACGGGACGCCGGCCGCGACCGCGACATCCGCGCCGGCGGTCTGGACGATCACCGCCGCGGGCGACGTCCAGGTGAGCGTCGACGGCACCGACCTCGTGGTCGTGCACGACGGCGGCACCGAGCGTCGTGCGGTCGCCTCGGTGAGCGCGCTCGAGATCACCGCCGGCGGCACCGTCACGACCCCGGCCGACCTTCCCGTCCCGACCCACGTCCATGACGCCGCGGCACTCGCCGTCGACGGATCGGGCGTCGCCTGGCAGGTCGACGGCAGCGGATCGGGCATCGTCGGCGGCATCCGCTTCGACGGCATCGGCACGCTCGTCGCCCTCGGCACCGGGCAGTCGCTCGCCGGCCCCGCCACGGACACGACGTGGCAGGTCACCGGCGCCGGTGCCGGCGAGGTCGGCGGTCAGGGCTTCTCGGGCTTCTCGACTCTGCAGGGTGCCGCGGGCAACCGCGACGAGTTCGTCATCGCCCCGGGCGCATCGATCGACGCGGTCGACGGCGGGGCCGGCGGCTATGACCTCATCCGCTTCAGCGGCACGCACGGGTCGATTCACTCGACCCCGTCCGGCCCGCAGTCGGGCACGCTCGTCGTCGACGGCCGCACGATCGCCTACACCGGCCTCGAGCCGGTCGGCCCCGCGACGGAGAACGACTTCGCGCTCGACGTCGCCGACGACGCCGACACGATCGACGTCGCGCCCGACGTCGCCAACCCCGGTCACATCCTCGTCTCGAGCGCAGGCGCGAAGTTCGAGTCGCACTCGGTGCAGCCCACCGTGTCGTTCCGGGTGACCACGACCGGCGTCGGGGCCGTCATCCGCATCACCGGCACCCTGACCTATCTCGGGGTCACGTTCACGTTCCAGGCGACGCGCATCCTCCTGGCATCCGGCGCGGTGCTCGACGCCGGCACGGGCGACGTCACTCTCACCGCCGTCGCGACGCGCACCGACGGCACGCCCGCCTCGGCGGAGGTGCGGCTCACGAGTGCGACGGTCCGCGCCGCGAACATCACGGCGACCGCGACGGCGACCAGCACGGTCGACACGGGAGCGACGCTCGGCGTGGCGCTCGGGGAAGCGGCCTCCGACGCGGCGGTCGTCGTCGAAGGCGCGTCGGCGCTGCAGGCGACCGGCGCGGTCGCGCTGACCTCGGCGGCGACGACGACGCTCACGACGACGTCGACGGGCACCGGAACGGATGCCTCGGTCGACGCCGCTCTCGCGCGGAGCGCCGCGTCGACGTCGGCCCGCACCGCCGTGTCGGGATCGTCGACGCTCGCCGCGGGAGGCGCCGCCGACCTCGTGGCCCGCACGGTCACCACGGTGACGACGACCGCCGACGGGGCCGCGGCGACGGCAGGCGCGGGTATCGCGTTGACGAAGGCCACGACGACGACCGCCGCGCTCCTCGACACGATCGGAACGGTCACCGCCGCGACGGTCGGAGTCCGCGCCGACTCGACCCACACGCTCGTCACGCGGGCGACGGCGAGCCCCGGTGGATCGACGGCCAACGGCGCCTCACCGAGCGCGAGCACGGCGACCGCCGCGCAGCCCGGCGGCTTCGCCTCGGCGCCCGGCGGCACGCTCGGTGTCGCCGGCGCGCTCGCCTTCTCCGACCTCACGCAATCGACGCGCGCTGCGATCGGCGGCGCCGGTCCGGTCGCGGTGGCCGGGGCATCCATCACGGCGGAGGCCGTCTCGTCGGGCTCGGCATCGACCGACGCCGATGCGAGCGGGGTCACCGCCGGAGCCGCGGGCGTCGGGGTCGGCATCGCGGTGAATGTCGCGGATGCCCGGACGGAGGCATCCATCGGCAGCGGCGCCTACGCGGCACCGCAGCTGTTCGCACGCGCGACCTCCGCACCGCGCACGACGGCCGACGCCAACGACTACCACGCGCAGTCGATCTCGGGTGCCGGCGGTGCCGCCTCGGTCGGCGCGGCCGGAGCGCTCGCGGTCACGGTGGCGGGCTTCCGCACGCGCGCCGCGATCGAGCCCGGCGCGAGCGTGACCCTGCCGGGCGGCGATCTGACCCTCGATGCGACGGCGCAGCACGACACGCGCACCGATGCCCGACCGGGCAGCGGCGGGGCGGGTGCGACCGGGATCGGGGCATCCGTCGCCCTCACGGTCGCGAACGACGGCGCACTCGCTGAGATCGGCGACGGGTCGTCGGTCGGCGGCGCGCGGAACGCCCAGCTCGCCGCGTCGAGCATCGCGCCCGCCACGACGACCGCGATCGGAGGCGCCTCGGGCGGCACCGCCGTCTCCGGCGTCGTCGCGGTGACGATCTCGAACGTCTCCACCGTCGCGCGGCTCGGCAGCGGCACGCCGCTCGTCCTCACGGGCGCGTACACGTCGACCGCGACGCAGCGGGCGCCGATCGCCACGGCGGCGACCGGCAACGTCGACGCGGGCGACGGCGCCGGGGTCGGCGTCGTGATCGCGCTCTCGTTCGCCGACCACACCGTCGCCTCGCAACTCGCGCGCAGTCTCGTCGCACCGGGTGGGGTCACCCTCCGCGCGACGGGCGCCTCCGCCGCCGCGACCTCCGCCGCCTCGTCTGCGACCGGGGCGCCCGCGCAGGGCACCGGCGGGTCCGGTGCGCCGACACCCGCCACGCAAGCGGGCGACGCGCGCACGTGGGCCGATGGCGCCGCGCCTTCCGCCGGCGCGGGCGACGGGGGAGCGGGCGGCAGCGGCAACACGCCGATCCCGCAGCCGAGCACGCCGCAGGGAGAGATCACGGTGACCGCCGCGTTCGCTCTGACGATCCACCACTTCAGCTCCGACGTCTCGGTCGACGGCATCTCGATCACCGCGGGCGCCGTCGCCCTCCGCGCCGAGGGCAACGCGCAGGTCTCCGCGGCCGCGACGGGCTCGGCGTCGGACCGCGCGCCCCCGAGCGGCACCACGATCGCAGCGGCCGCAGCGATCACGGTCGCGGACGTCACCGTCCGCGCGGAGGTCGGCCCCTCCACGCTCATCACGGCATCCTCCCTCTCCCTCTCCGCCGGCGTCACGCCGACGAACGCGGCGGGCGTCGCAGACCCGATCCACCGGGTCTCCGCCACCGCGACCGGCGGCCCCGGCTCGGGCGGCGATCTCGGTATCGCCGGGTCCCTCGCCCTCGCCTTCGCGGCTCTCCATACGAGCGCGGGTCTCGCCGCCGGTCCGAATGCCCCGGCGGTCGGCCTCTCCGGAGCGCTGTCGATCGACGCGGCATCCGCGGTCCGCACGTCGGCCGAGGCGCTCCTCTCCAGCGGCAGCGGTGGCGGACCGACGACCGGCGTCGGCGCCGCGTTCGCCCTCGCGAGCATCGATCACGAGACGGATGCCGCGATCGGCGCCGGTGCGCAGGTCTCCGGCGTGACCGATGCGACCGTGCGCGCCGACGCGAGCGACGACACGACGGCCCGGGCACAGGGCGAGGCGCGCGGCGGCAGCACCGCCGTCGCACCGTTCGCCGCCGTCGTGCTCACGCAGGTGAGCGCGCGCGCCGCGATCGATGCCGGCCCCGCGTTCGCCGTGTCGGGTGCGCTCACGCTGTCGGCAGCCCTTCGCGCGACCGCCGATGCGCAGGCGCAGTCCGCGACCGGAACCGCGGGCGGCACCGCCGTCGGGGTCGCGCTCGCACTGACGATCACCGCCGACACCGTCACCGCTGCGCTCGGACGTGCCGTCACCGTCGGCGGCGCCGCCGCCCTCTCCGCGACGGCCCGCACGGCCGCGACGAGCACGGCGACCGCGTCGGCCGCCGGTGCGCCCGAGAACGGCGGCGCGGGCGGCTCGGCGGGCACGGGCGTCGACGACCAGGTGCAGGCGACGCGCGCTCACGCGGGCGCCGCCGGTGCCGCGGCGGGCGCCGCGGGCGCGGGCTCGACCGGGACGCCGAGCGCGGCGACCTCTCAGGGCGGCATCAGCGCGGCCGCCGCGATCGCGGTGACACTCGCGACGGTGCGTGTCACGGCTTCGGTCGCCGCGCCGCTGGCCGCGGGCGGCGCCGTCACGATCGATGCCGCGGAGAACGCCGACGCGTCGACATCGGCGAACGGGTCCGCTTCACAGGGCGCGGATGCCACGATCGGCGCCGCCGTCGCGATCACCCGCGCCGACACCGTCGTCCGGGCCGAGGTCGCCACGGCGGGGTCCGTCGCGGCGCCGTCGCTGCGCGTCCGCGCCGCCACGGCGGCGGATGGCGCCGACACGCGCTCCGACTCCGCCGCGCGCGCCGTGTCGGGTGCCGGGGGCGGGTCGGTCTCCGTCGCGGGGTCGTTCGCGCTCGCCGTCGTGACCCACCGCACCACCGCGGAGCTCGCGGGGGCCGTCTCGCTCGCCGATGCGCAGGTGAGCGCCACGTCGATCGTGGGGACGATCGTCGAGGCGCTCCCTGCGGGCGCGGGCGTCACGACCTCGGGCGACCTCGGGCTCGGCGCCTCGGTCGGCCTCGCGCTCGTCACGGTGGAGACCACGGCATCCGTCGCGCCCTCCGCGACGCTCACGAACCCGGCCGCGCTCGCCGTCGCCGCCGTGACGGACAGCATGGCGTCGGCGACCGCGCGCATGGGGGCGGCCGGCGGCGACGTCGCGCTCAGCCCCGTCGTCGCGCTCGTCCTCTCGTCGATCACGACGACCGCAGCCGTCGCGGCGGGCGCCGCGGCGCCCGTCGGCGGTGCGCTCACGATCACGGCGGATCAGACCGCCGCCGCGCGCGCCACGGCCGGCGCGCTCGTCGTCGGCGCGGGCAGCGCGGGTGTGGGCGCCGCGCTCGCCCTCACCTTCGCGCAGCACCGCAGCACGGCAGCCCTCGGCCGCACCGTGACCGCCGCATCGGCACGACTGGCCGCGACGGCGGCGTCCACGGCGTCCGCGGACGCCGCCGCATCCGCCGCGGGCGCACCGGAGAACAGCGGCACCGGCGGCGCAGGCGGCTCCGGCGTGGACGCAGCCGTCGCAGCCGAACGCGGGCACGCCGACGGCGCGGCGGCGGCGGCCGGCGGCGCCGGGAGCGGCAGCGCCGTGACGCCGAGTGCCGCGACCTCGCAGGGCGGGGTGAACGCGGCCGCCGCGGTCGGCATCGTGCTCGCCGACGTCACGGCGGAAGCCCGGCTCGCCGCTCCGGAAACCCTCACCGTGACGGGAGCCGCCACGATCTCGGCCCTCCTCAACGCGGATGCCGCGGCGACCGCCGACGGCTCGGCGTCGCAGGGGGCCGACGCGACGATCGGCGCGGCCGTCGCGCTCGCATCGGCGACGAACAGCGCTCACGCGCTCGTCGCGGCCGGAGCCGTCGTGCGCGCCGCGAGCCTCACGCTGACGGCGGGCACGCTGAGCATCGGCGGCGACAGCACCTCCCGGACGGAGGCACGTTCGGTCGCCGGTGCCGGCGGCGGCAAGGTCTCGGTCGCCGGGTCCGTCGCGATCGCGATCGCGGACGGCGGCACCGTCGCGCGCCTCGCGGGCACCACTCAGGCCGCGGCCGTCACGATCGCTGCCTCTGCCGACGGGCGCACGGAGGCACGCGCGCTGCCCGCGGGCCGCGGAGTGACCAGCGAGGGGGATCTCGGTCTCGGGGCATCCGTCGCCCTCGCCCTCACGACGACGGCAGTCACCGCCGAGGTCGCCGACGGTGCTCAGCTCCTCGGCGCGGCGACGCTCGACCTCGCTGCGGCGAGCGTCGTGCAGACGAATGCGGAGGCACGGATGGGCGCCGCCGGCGGCAAGGTCGCCGTGACGCCCGCCGTCGCGATCGCCCTTTCGAGCCCGGTCACGCTCGCGCGGGTGGGTTCTGGCGTGGCGCTCGTGGTGACCGGCGCGTTCACGTTGGCGGCCCAGAGTCGCACCTCGGCGTCCTCGACCGCCGGGGCGATCGTCATCGGAGCCGGGACCGCGGGCGTCGGCCTCGGCCTCGCGCTCACCCTCGTGAGCGAGAAGACGTCGGCGGCCCTCGCACGTGATCTCACCGCGCAGACCGCCGACATCTCGGCATCCGCCACGTCGGCGTCGGCCTCGACCGCCACCGCGTCGACCTCCGGAGCGCCGGAGAACGGCGGCGCGGGCGGCGCCGGCGGGGCCGGCGTCGACAGCACCGTCGCGGGGGAACGCGGACACGCCGACGCGGTCGCGGCGCCGCACGGCGGGGGCTCGGGTGCCACGGCGACCCCGAGCGCCTCGACGTCGCAGGGCGGCGTGAACGTCGCCGCCGCCGTCGCGCTCGCCCTCGTGACGGTGGATGCCGGTGTCGCGCTCGCTCCCGGCATCCACCTCGTCGCGACGGGCACGATCACGCTCGCCGCGCACGGCGACGTCGACGGCGCGAGCTCGGCGGACGGGTCGGCGTCGCAGGGCGCGGATGCCACGATCGGCGCCGCGGTCGCACTCACCGCCGCCACGGTGCGCACCCTCGCGGTCGTTCCCGCGGACGTCAGCGTCGCGGCGCAGGGGCTGGTGCTGCGAGCGGACACGACGGCGGCGGGCGACGGCACGTCGACCTTCGGCGCACGCTCGGTCGCCGGCGCGGGCGGCGGCAAGGTCTCCGTCGCCGGGTCCGTCGCGATCGCCGCGATCACGCACACCGTCCAGGCGGCGATCGCGGGCTCGGTGACGCTCGGCGGCCTGTCGGGTGCGGGCGATGCGACGATCGCCGCCGCATCGCGCGTCGCCTCGACGGTGTCGGCCCTCCCGGCGGGCGCGGGGGTCACCTCGACAGGCGACCTCGGGTTCGGGGCCTCGGTCGCGCTCACCCTCATCACGGACAAGACCCTCGCCGAGATCGGCGACGGCGGCGCGGTCACCGGAGCCCGCGACCTGACGGTGACCGCCACGGCGACGGATGCCGCGACGACGGAAGCCCGGATGGGCGCCGCGGGTGGCAAGGTCGCGCTGACCCCGGCCGTCGCGGTGACGCTCTCGAACGTGACGACGCGGGCGCGGATCGGCACCGGATCGCTGGCGCTCTCCGGCGCCCTCGTCGCGACGGCGACGCAGAAGGCGTCGGCCGCAACGTCCGCGACGGCGGGGGCCTACGGGGCGACGTCAGCGGGCATCGGTGTCGCGCTCGCGCTGACGATCGCGAACCACACGGTCGCGACGGAACTCGCCCGTTCGACCACCGCAGCCTCTGCCGCCCTCTCGGCGTCGAGCGTCTCGGGTTCGTCGTCGACCGCTGCCGCGTCGGCGGCGGGCGCTCCCGAGGAGACCGGCAGCGGCGCGGGGTCGGGCCCGTCGGGCGTCACGAGCCAGGTCGAAGGGGAGCGGACGCACGCAGACGCCGCATCGATCGCCGCGGGCGGCGACGGCGCGGGCAGCGCGACGACCCCCGAGCCGGAGTCGTCGTCCGGCAAGGTGAACGTCGCCGCCGCGGTCGCGATCACGCTGTCGACGGTGCGGGCCGAGACGGTCCTCGCTGCGGGCATAGCGGTCACGGCGACCGGGACGGTGTCCCTCGCATCCGCCGAGAACACGGATGCCGCGACGTCGGCGAACGGCGCCGCGTCGCAAGGGACGGATGCCACGATCGGCGCCGCGGTGGCGATCACCCTGGCCAATGTGACGAACCGGGCGGTCGTGCCCGCGGGTGTGACGATCGCGGCGCACGATTTCTCCGCAGCGGCGACCGTGGCGACGGATGGCGCGGATCACACCGCGACGTTCGGAGCCCAGTCGGTCGCGGGGGCGGGTGGGGGCAAGGTGTCCGTCGCGGGCTCGTTCGCGATGACGATCCTGAACCACGCGACACGTGCTGCGATCGACGGCACCGTGCAGCTGACCGGCGGTGACGCGACGATCACTGCGGCATCCGACACCTCATCGACGGCGAAGGCTCTGCCCGCGGGCGCGGGCGTCACGAGCACCGGGGATCTCGGGTTCGGAGCCTCCGTGGCCCTGAACCTCATCACGGATAAGTCGTCGGCCGAGATCGGCGATGCCGGCACGCTCATCGGGGCGCGGAACCTCACGCTCGCCGCGACGGCGGCGGATGCCGCGACGACCGAGGCGCGCATGGGCGCGGCCGGCGGCAAGGTCGCGCTGACCCCGGCGGTCGCGGTCACGCTCTCGAATGTGACGACCCGCGCCCGGATCGGCACCGGAGCGCTGTCGCTCTCGGGCGCCCTCATCGCGTCGGCGACGCAGAAGGCGTCGGCGGCCACCGCCGCGACCGCGGGCGCCTATGGTGCCACCTCGGCCGGGATCGGTGTCGCGCTCGCTCTCACGATTGCCAATCACACGGTCACGACGGAGCTCGCCCGTTCGGTATCGGCCGCGTCGGTCTCCCTGGCCGCGTCGAGCATCTCGGGCTCGTCGTCGATCGCCGCAGCGTCGGCGGCCGGGGCGCCGGAGGAGACGGGCAGCGGCGCGGGATCCGGCCCGTCCGCCGTCACGAGCCAGGTCGAGGGTGAGCGCACTCATGCCGGAGCGACGTCGGCCGCGCACGGCGGCGACGGTGCGGGCAGTGCCACGACCCCCGAGCCGGAGTCGTCGTCCGGCAAGCGTCGGGGCTCGTGTCGCTGGCATCCGCGGCGAATACGGATGCGTCGACGTCGGCGAGCGGCGCGGCCTCGCAGGGCAGCGACGCGACGATCGGTGCCGCCGTCGCGATCACACTCGCGAACGTCACGAACCGCGCGGTCGTGCCCGTCGGCGTCATGATTTCGGCGCGAGACTTCTCCGCCGCGGCGATCGTGGCGACAGACGGTGCGGATCACACCGCGACGTTCGGGGCGCAGTCGGTCGCCGGTGCCGGCGGGGGCAAGGTGTCGGTCGCGGGGTCGTTCGCGATGGTGATCCTGAACCACACGACCCGCGCCGCGATCGACGGGACGGTCGCGCTCGGCGGAGGCGACGGCACGCTGACCGCGGCATCCGACACCTCATCGACCGTGAAGGCGCTGCCGGCCGGGGCCGGCGTCACCTCGACCGGCGACCTCGGGTTCGGCGCTTCCGTCGCCCTCAACCTGATCACCGACAAGACGTCCGCGGAGCTCGGCGATGCCGGCACGCTCATCGGGGCGCGGAACCTCACGCTCGCCGCGACGGCGGCGGATGCCGCGACCACGGAAGGCCGCATGGGCGCGGCCGGCGGCAAGGTCGCGTTGACCCCCGCGGTCGCGGTCACGCTCTCGAATGTGACGACCCGCACGCGGATCGGCACCGGAGCGTTGAGCCTCACCGGGGCTCTCGCGGCAACGGCGACGCAGAAGGCCTCGGCGACGACCGCCGCGACCGCGGGGGCCTACGGGGCGACCTCGGCCGGCATCGGCGTCGCTCTCGCGCTGACGATCGCGAATCACACGGTCACGACGGAGCTCGCCCGTTCGGTGTCGGGTGCGTCGGTCTCCCTGGCCGCGTCGAGCGTCTCGGGATCCTCCTCGACGGCTGCCGCGTCGGCGGCAGGCGCTCCCGAGGAGACCGGCAGCGGCGCGGGATCCGGCACGTCCGCAGTCACGAGCCAGGTCGAGGGTGAGCGCGCCCACGCCGGAGCCACGTCGGCCGCGCACGGCGGCGACGGTGCCGGCAGCGCGACGACCCCCGAGCCGGAGTCGTCTTCGGGCAAGGTCAACGTCGCCGCGGCGGTCGCGATCACTCTCGCAACTGTGCGGGCCGAGACGGTCCTCGCGGCGGGCATCGCCGTCACGGCGACCGGCACCGTGTCGCTGGCATCCGGGGCGAACACGGATGCCGCGACCTCAGCCAACGGCGCGGCTTCGCAGGGTTCCGACGCGACGATCGGCGCGGCCGTTGCCATCACACTCGCGAACGTCACGAACCGCGCCGTCGTCCCCGCCACCGTCACGATCACGGCGCGCGACTTCTCGGCGGCGGCCGCCGTGGCGACCGACGGCGCGGACCACACCGCCACGTTCGGCGCTCAATCCGTGGCGGGAGCGGGCGGCGGCAAGGTGTCGGTCGCGGGCTCGTTCGCGATGACGATCGCGAACCACACGACCCGTGCCGCGATCGACGGCACCGTGCAGCTGACCGGCGGTGACGCGACGATCGCCGCGGCATCCGACACCTCATCGACGGTGAAGGCCCTGCCCGCGGGCGCGGGCGTCACATCGACCGGGGATCTCGGGTTCGGCGCCTCCGTCGCGCTCAACCTCATCACGGACAAGGCGTCGGCCGAGATCGGCGACGCCGGCACCCTCACGGGCGCACGGAACCTCACGCTCGCCGCGACGGCGACGGATGCCGCGACGACGGAAGCTCGCATGGGCGCGGCCGGCGGCAAGGTCGCGTTGACCCCCGCGGTCGCGGTCACGCTCTCGAATGTGACGACCCGCACGCGGATCGGCACCGGAGCGTTGAGCCTCACCGGGGCTCTCGCGGCAACGGCGACGCAGAAGGCCTCGGCGGCCACCGCCGCGACCGCGGGGGCCTACGGGGCGACCTCCGCGGGCATCGGCGTCGCCCTCGGTCTCACGATCGCGAACCACACGGTCACGTCCGAGCTCGCCCGCAGCGTCGCCGCAGCGGCATCCGCCGCGCTCTCCGCGTCGAGCATCTCCGCTTCCTCCTCGTCGGCCGCCGCGTCGGCCGCGGGCGCTCCCGAAGAGACGGGCAGCGGCGCGGGATCCGGCCCGTCCGCCGTCACGAGCCAGGTCGAGGGTGAGCGCACTCATGCCGGAGCGACGTCGGCCGCGCACGGCGGCGACGGTGCGGGCAGTGCCACGACCCCCGAGCCGGAGTCGTCGTCCGGCAAGCCGCGTCGGGGCTCGTGTCGCTGGCATCCGCGGCGAACACCGATGCGTCCACCTCGGCGAGCGGCGCGGCCTCGCAGGGCAGCGACGCGACGATCGGTGCCGCCGTCGCGATCACACTCGCGAACGTCACGAACCGGGCCGTCGTCCCGGCGACCGTCACGATCACGGCGCGCGACTTCTCCGCCGCGGCGACCGTCGCGACCGAAGGCGCGGATCACACGGCGACGTTCGGGGCGCGGTCGGTCGCCGGTGCCGGTGGGGGCAAGGTATCGGTCGCGGGCTCGTTCGCGATGGTGATCCTGAACCACACGACCCGCGCCGGTGTCGACGGCACGGTCGCACTGACCGGCGGCGACGGCACCCTCACCGCGGCATCCGACACCTCATCGACCGTGAAGGCGCTCCCCGCCGGGGCCGGCGTCACCTCGACCGGCGACCTCGGGTTCGGGGCCTCCGTCGCGCTGAACCTCATCACCGACCGGACGACCGCCGACCTCGCCGACGGCGTCGCATTCACCGGCGCGCGAAACCTCACCCTCGCCGCGACGGCAGTGGATGCCGCGACGACCGAGGCGCGGATGGGCGCGGCCGGCGGCAAGGTCGCGCT
The DNA here is from genome assembly GCF_017305435.1 of Microbacterium sp. Lineage (GTDB taxonomy): Bacteria > Actinomycetota > Actinomycetes > Actinomycetales > Microbacteriaceae > Microbacterium. Next base: position 84,514 of record NZ_JAFKIP010000008.1, read on the forward strand.
GGCCCCGGCCGTCGCGGTGACGCTGTCGAACGTGCGCACGCTCGCGCGCATCGGGGTCGGCGTGGCCGCACTCGCCCTCGCCGGCTCGCTCACCGCGACCGCGACGCAGAAGGCCGCGCTCGCCACGACGGCGTCGGCCGCCGTCCTCGGGGCGACGGATGCCGCGATCGGCGTCGGCTTCGCCCTGTCGATCGCTAACCACAGCGTGCTCACCGAACTCGCCCGCAACACGACGGCCGGTCGCGACGTCACCCTGCGGGCGTTCGGGGTCTCGTCGGCATCCGCCTCGGCGGCGGCCTCGGCGGCCGGAGCGCCCGAGAACGACGAGGACTCCGGAGACGCCGCGAACCCGGGCGGCGCGGGTGGCACGGGCGTGAACCAGCTCGCCGAGGGCGAGCGGACGCACGCGTCACAGGTCTCCTCCGCGCACGGCGGCGAGGGCGCCGGCGACCAGCAGGCCCCCGAGGCCTCGTCGAGCAGCGGGTCGGTGAACGTCGCCGCGGCCGTCGGCATCACGATCGCCAGCGTCCGCGCCGAGACGATCGTCACCGCTCCCGTCACGAGCATCGTCGCGGGCGGCACCGTGGTGTTCGCGGCATCCGCGAACACCGATGCGTCGTCCGCCGCCGACGGATCGGCCGCCGCCGGAGGCGGTGCGAGCGACGCGACGATCGGCGCGGCCGTCGCGCTCACGCTCGCGAACGTCACGAACCGCGCGACCGTGCCGGCGACCCTCACCGTGACGGCGCACGACCTGGCTGTGTCGGCCACCGTGACGACGGATGGTGCCGACGTCACGTCGACGTTCGGCGCCGCGGCGATCTCCGGAGCAGGCGGCGGCGGCAAGATCTCCGTCGCGGGGTCGTTCGCGATGACGATCCTGAACCACACGACCCGCGCCGGCGTCGACGGCACCGTCGCCCTCACCGGCGGCGACGCGGGCCTCACCGCGGCGTCGAACGTGAAGACGACCGTCACGGCCCTGCCGCACGGCGACGGCGCCGTCGCGACGGGCGATGCCGGTGTCGGGGCGTCCGTCGCCCTGCACATCATCACCGACCGCACGACGGCCGAGGTCTCCGACGGCGTGGTGCTCACCGGCGCCCGCGACGTGACCCTCTCGGCCACCGCCGTCGACCTCGCGGTCACCGAGGCGCGGATGGGCGCCAAGGGCGGTGACGTCGCCATCTCGCCCGCCGTCGCGCTGACCTTCACGAACATCACGACCCGCACCCGCATCGGCACGGGCCTGCTCGTGACGACGCGCACGGTCTCGATGACGGCGACGCAGAAGGCCGCGGCGGACACGACGGCCTCGGCTGCGGCGCTCGGAGCCGCCGACGCCGCGATCGGTGTCGGCTTCGCCCTCACGATCGCGAACCACACCGTGACCTCGACGCTCGCGCGACGCATCGCCGCCGGTGGAGACGTCATCCTCCGCGCGTTCAGCATCTCGGGGGCGAGCGCCCTCGCGGCCGCGTCGGCGGCGGGCGCGCCGGAGAACGAGGACTCCGGCGATGCGGCGAACCCCGGCGGCAAGCCGGGAACGGGCGTCGACCAGCTCGCGCAGGGGGAGCGCGACCACGGCGACCAGGTCGCGACCCAGAACGGCGGCGAAGGATCGGGCACGACGAAGAACCCGGATGCCAAGACGAGCGACGGCCCCGTGAGCGTCGCCGCGGCGATCGGCATCGTCGTCTCGACGGTCCACGCCGAGACGATCGTCACGGTCGACGTCCCGACGATCGCGGCGACTGGCGCCGTGCGCCTCGAGACGAGCGCCAACACCGACGCCCGCACGGGAGCCGACGGCTCGGCGGCGGGCACGGGCGACGCGACGATCGGCGCCGGTGTCGCGCTCACCTTCGCGCACACGATCAACGCGGCGATCCTGCCCGGCACGGTCGTCGTCACCGCGCACGACGTCGCGCTCTCGTCGATCGTCACGGTCGACGGCGCCGATCACACCGGCACCTTCGGCGCGGCGGCGTCATCCGGTGCGGCCGGCGGCAACGTCTCGGTCGCGGGATCGGTGGCCATCGCGCTCGTCACGACCGACACCCTCGCGGCGCTCTACGCCACCGTCCACCTCACCGGCGGCGACCTCGAGATCACCGCCGCGAGCGACGTCGCCGGCGCCGTCACGGCGCTGCCGGTCGGCGACGGCGCGAGCGGCACCGGTGACGCCGGCGTCGGCGTCTCGTTCGTCCTCGTGATCGACACGCACCGCACGTCGGCGCTCCTCGTCGACGGCGTGATCGTCACGGGCGCGCGGAACGTCTCCCTGTCGGCGGACGCCCGCGACGCCGTCACCGCCGAGGCCCGCATGGGCGCGAAGGGCGGCGGTGTCGCCGTCGCGCCCGCGATCTCGATCGTGCTGTCGAACGTCACGACCCTCGCCCGGATCGGGACCGGCGCCCTCGCCGCGACGGGCGACGTGACGATGCACGCGGCGCAGCATGCGTCGGCGGAGGGCACCGCGACCGCGGCGGCGATCGCGTCGGACGACGCGGCGATCGGCATCGCCTTCGCTCTGACGATCGCGAACCACACCGTGACGGCCGTGCTCGGCCGGCCCGTGACGGCGGGCGGCGACCTCACCCTCGAGGCGTTCAGCTGGTCGAACTCGAGCGCCCGCACGACGGCGTCCGCCGCGGGCGCGCCCGAGAACGACAAGGACTCCGGTTCGGGCGACCCCGCCACGGAGGGCGGGGCGTCGGGCACGGGCGTCACCGACACCGCCGACACGCAGCGCAGCTTCCTCGACGACACGGCATCCGACAACGGCGTCGCGGGCTCCGGCGACGCGGAGACCCCGAGTGCTGAGACGAGCGACGGCCCCGTCAACGTCGCCGCGGCGATCGGCATCGTCATCGCGACGGTGCGGGCGCTCACGATCGTCGAGCCCCAGGTCGCGCTCGTGACAGCCGGTGGCGCCGTGACCCTCGCGTCGTCGCAGAACACGGATGCCGCGTCGGCGGGCGACGGCTCGTCGTCGCACGGCGGCGACGCCGCCATCGGCGCGGGTGTCGCGATCACCTACGTCGACGTGCAGAACCACAGCCTCGTGCCGGCGACGCTCGCCGTCCACGCGCACGCGCTCGCCGTGCGGGCCACGCAGACGATCGACGGCGCCGACGACACCTCGACCGTCAGCGCGATCGCCTCCTCCGGCGCGGGCGGAGGCAAGGTGTCGGTCGCCGGCTCCGTCGCCCTCGGTCTCGTCTGGTTCGACACGCTCGCGGCCGTGCGCGGCGCGGTCGTCCTCACGGGCGGCGACGCGGTGATCGCCGCGGGGAGCGCGCTCGCCACGACGGTGAGCGCCCTCGCGACCGGCGGCGGCGTCACGGCGACGGGCGATGCGGGTGTCGGCGTCTCGTTCGCCCTCGCGCTCGTCACGCACGACACGCACGCGCTCCTCGCCGACCAGATCGCCCTCGTCGGTGCGCGCGACCTGACCCTCGCCGCCGCGGGCGTCAGCAGGACGGCGGTGCGCGCGCAGATGGGCGCGAAGGGCGGTGACGTCACGGTGACGCCGTCGATCGCGATCATCGTCTCGAACGTCCGCACGACGGCCGTCGTCGGCGCCCTCGCCTCCGGACCGATCGCGGTGAGCCGCAACGTCACGATCTCGGCGACCCAGACGACCGAGGCGCGCACGACGGCGGATGCCTCGGCGACGGGCGGCTCCGACGCCGCGATCGGTGTCGCCGTCGCCCTCACGTTCGCCTTCGACACCGTCACGGCCACCACCCGCCGCAACATCGTCGCGGGCGGCTGGGTGTCGCTCTCGGCGCTGGGCTCATCGCGGAACGGGGCCGACGCGAAGGCATCCGCCGCCGGCGCGCCGGGCGAGGACAGCGCCGATGCCCCGAGTGGCGATGTCGACCAGCAGATCGGAAAGCAGCGCACCTACGCCGACTCGACCTCGAAGAACCAGGGCGGCGACGGCGTGCAGAACGGCGCGAGCCCCTCGGCGTCGACGAGCGACGGGGGCGTCTCCGTCGCCGGGGCCATCGCGCTCGCGCTCACCGAGTTCCACGCCACCGCGACGCTTCCCGACACCCTCTCGATCATCGCGGGCGGGTTCGTCTGGCTCACCTCGTCCGCCCAGGTCGACAGCCTCACGAAAGCCGACGGCACGGCCCTCGCGAAGGACGACGCGGGTGTCGGCGTCGCCGTCGCGCTGAGCTTCGCCTTCATCGAGAACCGCGCCGCCGTCGGCGAGGGAGCCCGGGTGTCGGGCAACGGCTTCCGCGCGGCGGCGCTCATGACGACCGTCGGCGCCGACACGACGCACGACTTCGCCGCCGAGGCGCACGCCGGTGCCGGGTCGAAGGACGTCGGTGTCGCGGGGGCGTTCGCGCTCAACCTCGTCGTCATCGACACCGAGGCCCTCATCCCCTCCACCGCCCGCGTCGACTTCGGCACGGGAGACGTCGAGCTCGCCGCCGAGAACCGCCGCACCGACACCGCGAAGGCGCTCGCGAAGGCCGAGGCGGGCGGATCGGATGCCGGGGTCGGTGCGTCCGTCGCCCTGAACGTCATCGCGCACGACCTCACCCGCGCCGAGATCGCGGCGGGGGCGGACGTCGCGGGCGGCGCGAACGTGACGGTGCGCGCCGATCACGCCGACGTCGTGACCAACGAGGTCGCCGCCGGCGCGAAGGGCGGCACCGCGATCGCGCCCGCCGTGGGCATCAACGTCGTCCTGCCGGTCGTCCTGGCATCCATCGGCACCGCCGGTCCGCGCCCCTTCGTCGCGACCGGCACCGTGCTCGTCCGCGCGACGCACACCGGCTCGGTGACCGTGTCGGGCGCGGCCGAGGCGACCGGGAGCGACGACGCGGCGGTCGGCGCGATCATCGTCATCAACGTCGTCGACCTCGCCGTCACGGCGAGCGTCCTGCGGAATGTGACGGCCGGGGCGCTGTGGCTCGTGGCATCCAACGCCCTGCACACGAGTGCGATCGGCGCCGCGAGCGCGGGCGGCGCCGAGAAGCCGACGGACGGGAGCCAGCCGCAGAACTCGGATCAGCAGGCGCAGCGGCAGCTCGACTCGACACCCGCGACGTCGTCCACGAGCGCCTCGACCGGTTCACTGCCCTCGGCGAAGTCGAACACCGACAGCGCGAACGGCACTGCGAGCTCGGAAGGCGGCCAGGGCAGCGACACCGTCGGCGTCGCGGCCGCCGTGACGGTGAACTGGGTCACGATCCGCACGCTCGCGCGCACCGCCGACGGACTCACGATCGACGTCGGCGGCGTCTTCGCGGTGCTCGCCTCGAACGAAGTGGATGCCACGGCCCGCGCGACGGGGTCGGCCGTGAAGCTCCAGGACGGCAGCAACATCGGCGCCGCCGTCGCGCTGAACGTCGTGAACTCGACGAACCGCGGGAGCGTCGGCGCCGCGTCGCGCGTGACGGCGGGTCAGATCGCCGTGACGGGTCTCACGCCGGCGGGCGCCCGCAACGACGTCCAGGGCTGGGCGATCGCCGCCGCGGGCGGCACGAGCGACACCTCCGTCGCCGGCGCGGTCGTCGTGCAGGTGCTCCTCCTCACGAACGAGGCGATCATCGGCGCAGGGTCGACGCTGACGGTCACGGGCGGCATCTCGCTGGATGCCTCGAACCCGATGGCCCTCTCGGGCATCGCCGCCTCGGGTGCGATCACGCTCGACGGCAACGGAGTGGGCGCCGCGATCGTCGTGCAGTACGTCACATCCACGACACGCGCGGTCATCGAGAGCTCGTTCGCCGCGCCCACCGTGATCATCGCCGGCGGCGCGGTCATCGGGCGCGCGACGGCGTCGCTCGACCCGCTTGCGGCCCCCGAGATCCCGCTCCTCGGGAGCCTCGGCGACTTCACCGGCGTCGCGGTCGCCGGTGCGGCCGCGAACGGCGACGCCGCCGTCGGCGGCTCCGTCATCGTCAACGTCGTGAACCGCACGACCGAGGCGGGCCTCGGTGACGCGGCATCCGTCAACGAGGGCGTCGCGGACGCCGCCCTCGCGGCGGGCGGCGACCTCTCGTTCACGGCGACCGACCAGACGCGCTTCATCGACGTCGCGGGAGCGCTCGGCCTGTCGACCGGCTCCGCCGGCATCGGCTTCGCGCTCGCGCTGAACGTGCAGAACAAGACCGTTCGCGCGTTCATCGGCCGCGGCGTCACCGCCGACCTCGGCGGCTCGGTCTGGCTCGTCGCGACGGCGGGGGAGCGATTCACCGAGTTCGCGATCTCGGGGGGTGCGGCCGACGACGTCGGCATCGGCGGATCCTTCGTCGTGCTCGTGCTGAACCAGGGCGCGTCCGCGCCCGGCACCCGGGCGTACATCGACAGCTCCGCGGCGCAGCCGACCGCGGTGCGGGCGCGCGGAGCGATGACCCTCTCGGCGACCGATCCGATCACCGTCATGGCGATCGCGGGCGGCGTGGGCGGCGCCGGCACGGCGGGCATCGGGCTCTCGTCGGTGGTGTTCGTGCGCACCGGCATCGTGGATGCCGGTGTCGGCGAACGCGCCGAGCTGTGGGCCCGCGGCGGCGTCGGCTTCTCGGCGGCCGCGACGCAGAGCGAAGACCTCTGGTTCGTCGCGATCGGCGGCGGGGTGGGCGGCACGGCGGCCGTCACGGGAGCGGCGACCGTCGGCGTACAGCACAACACGACGCACGCGCACCTGGATCGGGGCGTCACGCTCGACGGCGTCGCGGCAGGATCGTGGGCGGGTGCGCGACTCGCCGCCTCCGACACGACGACCCTCCGGGGCATCGCCGGCCAGCTCGCGATCGGTGGCACCGCCGGCGTCGGCATCGGCGCCGACGTCCAGGTCGTCGACAAGTCCACCCGCGCCTGGATCGCGCCCGAGGCCCTCGTCTCGGTCGCCGGAGACGTGTCGATCACGGCGACGTCGTCCGAGGATGTGACGTCGGTCGCCGCCGGTGCGAGCGTCGGCGGCACGGCGGCGGTCTCGGCCAACGGTGCCGTCTCGGTGTACACGATCGTGACGCAGGCGGGGGTCGGCGGGCAGTGCGCGGCATCCGTCGCCACCGAATCGGCGTGCGGCGCGGGCCGCGCCGTCGTCGTGGCGGGCGGCAGCGCCAACATCGCCGCGAACGAGACCCTCTCGATGGACATCGTCTCGGGCTCGGTCGCGGGCTCCGGCACCGCGTCGGTCGGGCTCACCGCTGCCGTCCCGGTCATCACCAAGACGACGACGGCGTTCATCGGCGACCTGTCGCGGGTGACCGCGCTCGGCTGGGGCGCGGGCGTCGCCGCGGCGGGCGCCATCGGCATCCAGTACATCGACACGCGCTTCGACCCGCGCAGCGCGATCATCGGCGGCGACACCCTCGAGCTCGGCTATGCGCACGGACTGCGGGACGGTGAGGCGGTCGTCTACGACACGGGCGGCGGTCAGCCGATCGCGGGGCTCGTCTCGGGCGGCACGTACTACGCGATCGTCGATGCGTCGACGCCGACGCGCGTGCGTCTCGCGCTGACGCCGGGCGGCGCCGCCGTCGCGCTCGTCGCGCCCGCGCGGCCGGGCGAGTCGCAGCGCATCTTCGCCACCGATCAGGCGACGACCCCCGCGACCAAGCCCACCGGCGCCGCCTACCTGCCCTACCTTGCGCCGAGCGACATCGATGGGGCGACCGACATCGTCGACCTGCCCTACGACCTCGACGGCGCCCCGCTCGTGACGGGCGACGCCGTCGTGTACAGCGCAGGCGGCGGCACGCCCGTCGGCGGGCTCGTCGACGGCGGCACGTACTACGTCGTCATGACGGGTCCGCACAGCTTCCGCCTCGCCGCGACGAAGTGCCAGGCGGCGCCGGCGACCGGCGGATGCCCCGGAGCGGTGCTCCAGACCATCGACCTCACGCCCGCCGCGGCGACGGGTCGTGGTCACAGCTTCGTGCGGCAGGGCACGCAGCCTCCCGGTGACCCGGCGCGCTCCCTCGGCATCCGCGTGCTGACGCAGGCCCCCGGCACGGTCTACGGAGTCGCCGTGGTCGCGAACAACAGCGACGAGATCCTCGCGGTGGGCGCTTCGGTCGCCGTCGCCGCGACGGCCGGCGTCGGCGTCGCGGGCAATGTCAACGTCGTGACCGCGAACACGGACGCGTTCATCGGACGCGCGGCCCTCGTGAACGCCGACAACGCGGGGGCGGCACCCTGGCAGTCGGTGACGGTGGCCGCCGGCGGCCGGTTCCGCCAGCTCATGATCGGCGCCGCGGTCGGCGGCGGTATGGCGGGCGTCGCGGTCAACGCCGCGGTCGACGTCGTGACCCTGCACACGCGGGCGACGATCGGCGACGGCGCGACCGTGCGGGCGGCCGACAGCGTGGTGCTGAACGCCCAGGGCGCCGAAGACATCACCGCCGTCTCCGCTTCGGCGGGCGCCGGGGTCGTCGGCGTCGCCGCCGCCGTCGCCGCGATCGTCGTGCACACGCAGGCGCACGCCGTCGTCGGGTCCAACGTCGTGATCGACGCAGGCGGCAACGTGCTCGTGCGCGCCGACGACGACACCGCCCTCGCGACCTTCGCGGGCGGCCTCGGAGCCGGGTTCGTCGGGGTCGGCATGGGCGTTGCCGTCGTGTCGTACACGAAGGACACCCGGGCATCCATCGGCCAGGGCAGCACGGTGGACGCGCGGGCGACGGGGTTCGGCGACCTCACCGGCATCCCGCTCGGCAGCGTGACCGACACGGCGTTCCCGACGGGCGCCCAGCGCGGTCTCGCCGTCGTCGCGACGAGCGCGCAGGACGTGTTCGGCATGGCCGTCTCGGGCGGCGGCGGATTCGTCGGAGCGGCGGGCGCCGTCAACGTCACGCTCCTGACGGGCGACACCGTCGCGACGATCGAGCCGGGCGTGCGCGTCAACCCCGACCGCGCCGGCGCGGGCGTGCTGCAGAGCGTCAGCGTCTCCGCCGCCGACCGCACGACGAGCTTCACCCTCGGCGGCGGGCTCGGCGTCGGCTTCGTCGGCGTCGCGGGCGGCGTCGACATCGGCGTCGTCGACATCGCGGTCGCCGCCGGCATCGGCGCGGGCGCGCAGGTCGCCGCGAGCCGGGACGTTACCGTGCAGGCGATGTCGGCGCGCCGGATCACCACCTTCGCGGTGAGCGTCGGCGCCGGTGTCGTCGGCGTCGCCGGATCGGTCTCGGTGTGGAGCGCGGGCACCGACCCGTCGAGCACCTTCGACGACGGCAGCGGATCGCGCGACGCCCTGCACATGAGCGGCGGCTCGACCCCGCAGCAGGATGCCGACGGTTTCGCCTCCGGGTCGGGGTCGAACGGGTACGCGTCCATCCTGAACGGGGCGCAGGACTCGTCCGGTTCGAAGACGGCACAGCGCAAGCAGGCCGGTCTCGCCGCGGCCACCGCGGGCGTCGTCGCCCCCGGCGCGGGCCTCGTGACCGGACGTCTGTCGGTGCCCGCCGTCCGCGGCACGACGTCGTCGATCGGCGTCGGTGCGACCATCACCGCGGGGCGCGACATCGCCGTCACGGGCGTCGCCCGCGACGCGTTCTTCGGCCTCGCGGGCGCCGTCTCGGGCGGGCTCGGCGCCGTGGGCGTGTCGCTCGTCGTGGCGAACCTGCGCACGAACGTGGATGCCGGGGTCGGCGCGTTTGCGACGCTGCGCGCCGGGGGAGGCGTGACCGTCTCCGCCGCCGCGCGCGAACGCACCGAGACGTGGACCTTCTCGGGCGGCATCGGCGTCATCTCGATCCAGGGCCAGATCAGCCTCCTGAACACCGACTCCCGCCAGAGCGCCCACCTCGACGACGGCGCCGCGGTGCTCTCTTCGGGCGGCACGGTCACGGTCGCAGCGAACGCCGACCGGCGGGTCGCCCCTACCGTGTTCGGCGTCGGTGTCGGCCTCGTCGCGGCGGGAGCGGCGATCTCGCTCAACGACGTCACCGGCGACACCGTCGCCCGCATCGGCGCCGTGCAGCTGGGCGGCACCGGGGCCACCGTCGGCGGCATCTCCGTCCTGGCGTCGTCGTCGATCGTCGTCCCGGTGTTCGTCCTGTCGGTCTCGGGTGGGGCGGTCGGCATCAACGGCGCCGTCGCCGTCGCGACGGTGTCCGGCCGCACACAGGCCGACTACTCGGGCACGGCGTGGGTCGCCGGATCCGTCTCGATCACCGCCGACGCGACGAACACGGTCTCGACGGACACGTACAACGCGCAGGTGAGCGCCGTCTCGGTCGGGCTCACGTTCTCGAGGTCGACCGTCTCGCGGGACACCCGGGCGCGCGCGACGGGCGGGTCGTGGTTCTCGGCCGGCGGCGCGATCACGATGCGGGCCACGTCGCGCAACACGGCCGACGCCGACATGATGGGCGGCGCGATCGGCGCGATCTCCGCCCTCGTCATGAACCCGAGGGCCATCGTCAGCGGCGCCACTGAAGCGCTCTTCTCCGCGGGCGTCGCCGCCTCCGGCGCGCTCGTCGTCGATGCGCAGGGGCAGAACCGCGCGCTCGCCCACGCCCTCACCGCGAGCATCGGCGGGCTCGGCACGATCCAGGGTGTGGACGTCGAGGCCCGCGTCACGGGAGCGGCCGTCATCCGGGCATCCATCGACTCGTCGACCGTCGTCAGCTCCGGGCTCGTCGGTGTGCACGCCGTGACGCTCGGCACCGGCAACGAGGCGACGGCGAAGGCCGAGGGCGTCGCCGGCGGACTCATCTCCGGCGGTGTCTACTTCGCCACGGCGCGCCTCGAGGCCCCGATCACGGCGACCCTCTCGAGCACCGTCGCGGCGTCGGGGTCGGTCGAGGCGATCGCCGACACGCGGCAGAGCGCCGCCGGGCAGACGAAGGTCGCGGGGATCGGCCTGTTCACCGTGACCGGGTCGATCGTCGACGGCGAGGTGACGGCGGCTGCCCTCACGCGTGCATCGGTCCTCGCACCGGTCTGGTCCTCGGGGGCCACGACGGTGCGGGCGCACGCCGCGAACGACGCGCGGGCGACGACGGATGCCGTGGCGGTCGGCCTTCTCGCCGGCGCGCTGAGCCTTCCGACCGCTCTCGTCGAGGCGGCGACGACCGCAGAGCTGCGCGCGAGCCTCGTCGGTGTCGGGCTCACCGTCGACGCCCTCGCGTACAACTCCGCGACGACGACCGTCGCCTTCGTCGGCGTCGGATTCATCACGGGCGGCATCGGCGGCGCGACGAGCAAGGTCACCGCGAACGCCGCGGTGCGGGCGATCGTCGACGCCGGCACGGCGCCGGTGTACGCGAGCGGCGGCGCGGTCGCGGTGAGCGCCTGGTCGCAGAACGGCGCGAGCGCCACGATGGACTCGACGAGCGTCAGCGCGTTCGCGATCAACGGTCTGCTGCCGGTCGCCGAGGTCGCCGCCGCCACCGCGGCATCCTTCGCGAGCGGATCGGCCTCGTCGGGGTCGTTCGCGGTGACGGCCTCGTCGCGCAACACGGCCGACGCCGACGCCTCCCTCATCGGGCTGTCGATCTTCGGTCTGAACGGCACGGTCTCTACGGCGACCCTCACCACGACGGCAGCGACGACCGCGACGGTGGGATCGGGCGTCGCGCTCGCCGCCACCGGCGCCGTGACGGTGCGCGCCGAGAACCGCGCCGGCTCCCACGCGACCGCGCACGCGAAGGGCGGCACGGGCGGCCTCATCAACGCGGGGCTCTTCGCGACCGTCGCGACCACCGCGGCGGGCGTCACGGCGGCGTTCGACGGCGCGATCACGAACTCCACCGGCGTCACGGTGGCCGCCGCCGGCGGGACGGCGGTCAGCTCGACGATCGAAGCGCTCTCGATCGGTCTCGGCGCGATCTCGGGCAGCATCGCCGTCGCCACGATCTCGGGGCAGGCGGCGACCGTCGCCCGGTACGGCGCGGGCTTCCTCGTGACGAACGGCCCGGCGCTCGTGACGGCGACGACGACCGACACCGCGACGGCGACCACCGACATGGCCTCGGGCGGCCTCGTCGCCTTCGGCATGAGCGTTCCCACGGCGCGGATCTCCGCCGCCGTCACGGCCGACAGCGCCGCGCGTCAGTTCGGCGGCACGAGCGCCGGCATCGTCGCCGACGCGCACCGCACGGCGAACGCCTCGTCGGGGGCCATCTCGTTCTCGGGCATCGGCGTCGCGGCCTCGTCCGCGCAGGCGGTCATCGACGGCAGCGCCCTGACGCGGGCGAGCCTCGGCTCGGGTGCCACGATCGCGGCCCCCGCAGCGGCTGTCACCGTCACCGCGACGGCGACCAACACCGTGAAGGCGACCGGCGGATCGGTCAACGTGGGCCTTCTCATGGCCGACACCGACACGAACCCGTTCGCGCAGGTCGCCGCCGCGACGAGCGCCGCGATGCGCGCCCGCATCGAGGGCGGGGCCGCCGGCAGCGTCGGCGCCGCCTCGCTGACGGTCGCGGCGAACGGATTCGATCGCGCCGACGCCGCCCTGTCGAACGCGTCCGGCAGCGCGTTCTCGTTCTCGAGCGGCGCGGCGACCGCGATGGTGTCGCCCACCGTCGAGACCGTCGTCGGCGACGGCCTGCCGATCATCGTCTCCGGGAACGTCGCGATCGGCGCGCAGGAGCAGCCCGTCGCGCGCTCCTACGCGCAGTCGCTCGACGTCGGGATCGCGCTCACGGTGAGCTCGAACCGCGCCTCGGTCACGACGAACCCCACGGTGCGCCTGTCGCTCGCGCCCGGCACCGACCTGCGCGCGGGCGGCACCGTGACCCTGCAGGCGAACCAGAACTCGCAGACGCCGCCGCCGCTGCCGACCTACGCCTTCGACGCCGTCACGGGGGTCGACCCCGGCAGCAACACGATCACCCTCACCGGTGCGCACACGCTCGACGACAGCGCGACGGTCACCTACAGCCGGAACGGCGGCACGGCCGTCGGCGGGCTCGTGGACGGGGCGAAGTACGGCGTGCTCGTCGTCTCGCCGACGCAGATCCAGCTCGGCGCGGCGTTCGACGCGTCCACCGTCGACCCCGACAACGACATCATCACCTTCACGCGGCAGCACGGGTTCACCACCGGGCAGCGCGTCTTCTACACGCCGACCGGCTTCGGCGTCGCGGGGCTCACCGCCGGCCACGCATACTATGTGCGCGTCGTCGACGAGTTCCGCATCCAGCTGGTGGATGCCGATACGCCGCAGGGCACCGTGTCGTTCAGCGGCGCGAACATCGACGCCGGCACCGGCGCGATCGTCGTCGGGAACTCCTACAGCGACGGCCAGCGCATCCAGTACCTCGCGCCCGACGCGCTCGCCTCGTTCTACTCCAGCCGCGTCGACATCGTGGTGGATGCCGACGGCAAGCCCGTGCAGGTCGGCTCGCCCCCCACCTTCCAGGGCGAGGACAACAACGTCATCGCGATCCACGCCCACGGGCTGTCGAACGGGGCGAAGATCGTCTACCGCTCGACCGGCGGCGCACTCGGCGGGCTCACGCAGGACACGACCTACTGGGTGCGCGTCATCGACGCGAACCGCATCCAGCTCGCCGACAGCTACTGCCACGCGGTCGGCGGCTGCGACGACGGTGGGGGCGGCACGATCCCGCAGGTCTCGCTGGCGCTCGCGGCCGACACGTCCACCGACGGGCTCAAGGTCATCCATCAGCTGTTCGCGCCGGGCCAGCAGCCCGTCAAGGGGCTCGAGAACGGGCGCGTGTACACCGTCTGCAACGCGACGGCGACCTCGTTCCAGCTGCAGCTCGTGAACATCCTCGGCACGTGCTTCCCCTACGCCGTGACGGCGAACGGCAGCGTCGGCGTGAGCCGCTTCGTCCCGGCCGTCGTCGATCTCGGCCCCGCGCTCGGCGGCGGCTCGGGCGGCCGGATCGTCGTCGACCTCACGGCCGACGGCACCGGCACGGGCCTCCTGCAGGTGAGCACGATGGCGCCGAGCCTGCCGGCCGGCGTCGCCAGCGAATCGCGCGTCTCGGGCGAGGGCGGGGGCTTCATCCAGGTCGGCAAGGTCCGCCCCACCACGACCGTCAGCGGCGACCTCGCGCTCACGATCGGCACGGGCGCGGCGATCACGGCGGGCGGGGACATCGCCGTGCACGCCCTGAACACCGCTGCGGGACTCGCCGACGGCACGTCGTCGGGCCTCGGCTTCATCTCGGTGGGGGCGGCGCGCTCGGTCGTCTCGGCGACGGCGACGACGAACGTCGCCGTGCGGTCGGGCACGCGCCTCGTCTCGACCGGCGGCGGCGTCGTCATCGACCCGTTCACGGTCGCGAGCGGCAACGCCTACGCCTATTCGAGTGCGGGCGGCTTCGGCCACGGCACCGAGTCGAACACCCGCGCCGACCTCACCACGACATCGCACGTCACCCTCGACGGCCTCGTCCAGGCGTGGAACGACATCGCGGCATCCTCGACCACCGGGCAGCAGTCCGACCTGCAGTCCGGCGCGACGGGCGGCTCGTTCGCGGGCAGCTCCTCCGCCGGCGACGGCTGCGACGAGCCGTGCCATCTCGTCGCGACCGACACGGCCGACCTCACCGTCGGCGGCGGCGCGTACATCGAGGCCGACAACGTCGCCCTCACGGCCCAGATGGTCTCGACGAACCTCAAGGACTACAACCGCTCCAACGGCGACGGCGCGTTCGAGGACTCCGACGCGACGAGCGACGTCGCCCTCACCTCGACCGTGCACGTGCAGCTGAACGCCCCCGCGAAGATCGTCGGGCATCAGAGCGTCACGATCACCGCGCAGCACCAGAAGCTCGACGTGTTCGCTCAGGCGCGCGCGACGTGCGGGTGCTTCGGCGGCGACAGCGACGCCCACGCCCGCAGCCACTTCACGGCGACGACCTCCGTGACGGCGCAGCAGGGGGTGCGCATCCGCACCGCGATCCTCCGCGTCGAGGCGCAGTACCTCACGACGAACATCCACGCCGCGGCATCCACCGGCGGCGGCTTCATCGACTTCGGCGGCTCCGGCGACGGCGCGGATGTCGTGATGAACCGCGGGATCGACTGGAACGCCGACGTCTACCTGCACGCGCCCGATCCGACGCTCGTCGTCGATGCCGGCGGCCGCATCGTGAAGCTCTACGGCCTGACCGTCCGCGACGACCTGGGCACGACCTACATCCTCGGGCAGACGATCCCGGCGGGGCGCACGATCGTCGTCGATCCGATCGAGAACACCGGCGGCGGCCGCGCGACCTACTTCGTGAACAACCCCGGCGGCGGCCAGGACGGCGTCATCACCGGCACCGAGGGCACCCTGCACGTGCAGAACACGTTCGACGTCGTACGCCTCTACAACTACTCCGGCCTCGATCTCGAGGTGAACGGCATCAGCGTCGTGAACCTCGACCACATCGGCGCGACCGTCGACGTGCAGGCCGAGCAGTCCGGAGCCTTCCGCTTCCACATCGGAAATCCGATCTTCACCCCCACGTTCGTCGACATCGCGAACTGGGCGGGGCCGAGCACCGCCGACCTCATCCTGAACGGCGCGATCGACAACCCCATCGGCACGACGAGCGTCATCGACGAGCACGGCGACATCACGGCGACCGGCACCGGCAGCATCCGCACGAACATCGCGCGCCTGCACGCCGAGCAGGGGTCGATCGGCGCCGTGTTCACGGTCTTCGGCGTCACGCTGCGCTTCCCCGTGCGGATCACGCTCGTCCAGAGCGACTTCCTCGTCGACGACGTCGATCCCACGCGGCCCGTCGCGCTCACGGCCGACGCATCGGGCGATGCCGTCCTGGACCTCACCTACAGCGCGCGGATGCCGGTCGGCTCGCCGTACGCCGGGACGGCCTTCCGTCCCGTCCTCGGCCCGATCCACGCCGGTCGCGACGTCGACATCGTCGTGCACGACTCGCTCTCCGGGTCGGATGCCCCTGCCTTCAGCTCCTACCTCGTGCAGGTGAACGTGTCGGTGCCGCCGAACCTGTCGGTCCTCGTCGGCGCGACCGGCCAGTACCACACCTACTTCCACCCCGACCCCGGGCCGTGGGCAGGCTTCACCGACCCCGTGCTCGTCGCATGGGGCACCACCAACACGGTGCACGACGCCGCGTACACCTTCAGCGATGTCGCCGCGGGCGACGACATCCGCATCGTGCACAGCGAGACGGCTTCGACGATCACGTTCGACGTGACCTCCGACGTCGACGCGCGCCTCTCCAGCCTGCGGCGGCCGACTCAGCTGAACAGCGTCTCCGACGGAGACGGCGAGATCACGCTCTTCACGAACGGGTGGATCGAGGATCGCGAGACGATCGGCGACCTGCGGGTCGGCACGATCACCTCGACGCAGGGCGACGTGACGCTGACGGCGCTGCAGAACTCGGCTTCCATCCTCGACGACGGCACGATCGACGACGGATCGGCGCGGGTCATCGGTCGCGACATCGTCCTCGTCGCGGGCCTGCTCAGCGGTCGCATCGGCGGTCCGGGCCTCTTCGGCACCGGCCTCGGCGGCGACCCGCTCGAGATCGACAGCTCCTTCTCCGCGCGCGGGCGGGTCTTCGCGCTCGCCGGCGGCGACATCCGCCTCGTGGAGACGCAGGGCGACTACTACGGCCTCTACGCCGGATCGCTCACGGGCGACCTCGGCATCCAGACGCTCGACGGATCGATCCGCAACGACGTCGACGACCGCTCTACCCGGTTCGTCGCGCGCAGCATCGACCTCGTGGCGTCGGGTTCGGTCGGATCGCGCACCGTCGACTTCAGCGGCGACCTCTTCATCGACACGGCCGAGAGCGGTCGCCTCGTCGCCTTCTCGGCCGCGCCGCGCCTCGCCGGGGTGTTCGTGACGGAGGCGACGGGCAGCCTCTCGGTGCTCTTCGCGGTCGCGCTCGGCGGCGACGTGCGGCTGCGCACGCTCTACGACCCCGACGTCGACCGGGAGTCGGTCTTCGTGCTGCCGGGCGGAGTGACCCTGGGCGCCCTTCCGGTGCCGTTCGGCGCGGTGGCCGCGTCGGGTGCCGTCGAGATCCTCTCCGCGATGGATGTCTGGGCGCCGGCGGGCACGGTCATCATCGGCGATCGCGTCACGATCCGCGCCGCCTCCGGGCAGAACCCCGCCGCCCCCGAGGGCGTGTACGTGTACCTCGGCGGCATCGTCACGGGGCACCCCACGGAGATCTACGGCGGGGCCGGCGACGACGCGTTCCTGTTCGACGAGACGCGGCTCGGCGGGCACACGCTCGTCTACGGCAGCGCGAGCGCCGCCGCGGGAGCACCGGACGGCGACGACTCGTTCTGGGTGAACCGGCTGCAGACGATGACCGGCACGCACACGGCCGCGGCCGGCGACGACTTCGCGGGCGCCGAGGTGCGCGACGCGCTCGTGCTCTTCGGTCAGGGCGGCGACAACACGTTCTTCGTGCAGACCTGGGGCTCGGGTGACCCCGACGGGCACGACTACCGCATCATCGTGCGCGGTGGTGGGGTACGCGAAGGCCTGAACTTCCTGACGATCGACGGCACGGATGCCGCGGACCGGTTCCTGTTCCGCCCGGTCGCCGCCATCGCGGAGCAGCCCGACGCCCGCCGGCCCGCCTTCGTCGCGGTGCTCGGTCAGGGCGACGCGGTCGAGCGGATCACGTACGACGAGGGCATCAACGCGCGGCTGACCGTCAACGGCTACGACGGCGACGACGAGTTCGTCTTCGACGGGACGACGGTGCTCACCACCGTCAACGGCGGCGACGGCGACGACACCTTCACGGTCGGCCAGTTCTTCGCCACGCCCCGGGTGGAGCCGGACGTCGAACCCGGCGACGGCTTCGTGACGGTGCAGACCGAGCTCGGCTGGGCGTCGCCCGGCATCCTCGCCCCGACGACCCTCTACGGCGGGGCCGGAGCCGACCGCTTCATCGTGAACGGCAACGGCGCGGAGCTCCGCCTCGAGGCCGGCACGGGCGCCGACGCGTTCGACCTGCGTGCCGTACGCCTCGTGAGCGCGGGCACGCCGTACCGGCAGAACGCGCTCGTCTCGCTCGACGGGGGCGCGGATGCCTCGACCCTCACCGTGCGGACGGCGGGCGCCGCGACGGACATCACCTTCGCCGCCCCCGTCGCACCCTCGACCGCATCGCGCCTGAGCGGCGGCGGCCTTCTCGTCGACGTCCGGCACGCACCGGCTCCCGTCGTCGTCGCGGCTCCGTTCGCGGCGTCCGCCCCCGTGGGCCTTCCGGGTGACACGGTCGCGTCGCCCGTCCCGCTCGTCATCCCGCTGCCGGTCGCCGACCCGCTCGCGGGCACCGGCACGGTCATCATCGTCGAGACGGACGGCACGACGACGCTGAAGACCGGCGTCAAGGAGACCGACTCGTACACGATCGCGCTGTCGACCCCGCCCACCTCGCGCGTCTACATCACGATCTCGTCGGCGTTCGGCGGCGGACTGCCGTACGCCGAGATCTCGATCGACGGCGGCGTGACCTTCTCCGACACCGTGATCCTCGTCTTCGAGGCCGGCGAGACGGGGCCCAAGACCGTGATCGTGCGGCTGATCCCCGCGGCGGGCCCGCACGGCGTGCTGCTGCGCACGACGCCCGCGCCGAGCGCCGAGGAGCTGCCCGGCATGATCGTGCAGACCCTCAGCCACGCCGTCACGAGCGACGACCCGGCCTACGACGATGCGGCCGCCCGGAACGTCTACATCAACGCCGACCAGCCGGCGCCCGTCACGCCGACGGAGCCCACCGGCCCCACGGGACCCGCCGGACCGACCGGCGACGCCGGCGCCGCGGGCGCGGTGACCGCGCTCGCCCGCACCGGCGGCCACGACCTCAGCGCCTGGGCGCTCTGGGCGCTCGTCCTCACGGCGCTCGGCGTCGCGCTGACCTCGGCATCCCGTCGCCGTCGGCACCTCCCGTAAGCGCCTCCCGGAGACGCCGGAGCGGCTGCGTCAGACGCCGAGCAGCGCTTCGATGGGGCCGCGGGCGAAGAACAGCACGAAGCCCACGCCGACGATCCACAGCAGCGGGTGGATCTCCTTCGCCTTGCCGGAGAAGGCGTGCAGCACGATCCACGAGACGAAGCCCGCGCCGATGCCGTTCGCGATCGAGTAGGTCATCGGCATGACCGTCGCCGTGAGGAAGACCGGCAGGAGCACACGGAAGTCGGTGAAGTCGATGTTCTTGATCTGCGAGAGCATCATCGCGCCGACGAGCACGAGCGCGGCCGCGGCGACCGCACCCGGCACGAGCGAGGTGAGCGGCGTGAAGAACATCGCCAGCAGGAACAGGCCGCCTGTCACGACGGATGCGAGGCCCGTGCGTGCGCCCTCGCCGATGCCCGACCCCGACTCGACGAACACCGTCGCCGAGGATGACGAGGTGCCACCGCCGACGATCGCGCCGACGCCTTCGACGATGAGGGCGGAGCGGATGCGGGGGAAGTCGCCCTTCTCGTCGGCGAGACCCGCCTCGCGGGCGAGTCCCGTCATCGTCCCCATCGCGTCGAAGAAGTTCGAGAAGAGCAGGGTGAACAGGAACATGATGAGCGCGACGACACTCACGCGCTGCAGGTCGAAGCCGAAGTCCACCGCGCCGATGAGGCTGAAGTCGGGCAGGGCGACGATGCCGCCCGCGAACCCGAAGTCGAGGCCGAACGGCCAGATCGCATTGGCGATCGCGGCGAGCACCGTGCCGCCCACGAGCGCGATGAGGATCGCGCCCTTCACGCGGAGCGAGATGAGGACGCCGCCGATCAGCAGGGTGAGGACGAACAGCAGCGTCGGCAGCGACGCGACCGAACCGCCCACACCGAGATCGACGGGCGGCGATGCGTTGCCGGTCGCCGTGACGAAGCCGGCGTTGACGAAGCCGATGAACGCGATGAAGAGGCCGATGCCGACCGTGATGGCGAGCTTCAGCTGCACCGGCACGGCGTCGAAGATCATCTTCCGCAGGCCGGTCGCTGCGAGGAGCACGATGATGACACCGTTGATGACGACGAGGGCCATCGCCTCGGGCCAGCTGATCGAGCCGACGATCGAGAACGCGAGGAAGGCGTTGATCCCGAGGCCCGCCGCGAAGGCGAACGGCAGGCGCGTCACGAGACCGAACAGGACGGTCATCACACCCGCTGTGAGCGCGGTCGCGGCGGCGACGGCGCTGCCGCCGAGGACCGTGCCCTCGACATCCGGTGTCGACAGGATCAGCGGATTGAGGATGACGATGTAGGCCATCGTCACGAAGGTGACGAGACCTCCGCGCAGTTCGGTGCCGACGGTGGATCCGCGTTTCGAGATCTCGAAGAAGCGATCGAGGGCGCCCTCGGGGGTGGCGCCGGGGGCGGCGGTGCGCGCGGGCGCCTCGGGTGTGCTCGACATGATTCCTCCTGTGAGAAAACGTAGTGGCTCTGCGTGCCCCGGGAGCGCGCGCACCTGCCGTGGGTAGGGTCGAAGCCGCATGAATCGCCTCCTCGTCGCCCTCCTCGCCGCCTTCGATGCTCTGATCGCGGCGGCCGTCGGCGTCGCCGCGGCGCTCGCTCCGCTCACCGTGCTGTGGGTGCTGGGCCTCGGAGGCACAGCGGACTGGGGGGCGCTGTGGCCGGTGTCGGTCCGCCTGTGGCAGTTCGGGCAGCTCGTGCCGCTGTCGATCACGCTGCCTCCGGAGTACCTCACGGCGACGGGCATCCCGGCGGATGCCGCGACCTTCTGGATCTCGCTCGCGCCGCTCGCGTTCGCGGCGTTCACGGCGCTGTTCGCGGCGCGTTCGGGCGCGCGCGCGGCGCGATCGGGGGCGTGGCTCGTCGGAGTCGCCTCCGGCGCACTCGTCACGCTCGTCGTCGCGTGGGTGGCCTGGCGGACGTCGGCGAACCCCGTCGCGGCGGTGTACGGATGGCAGGCCCTGCTCGTGCCGACCGCCGTGTTCGCGCTGCCTGCCCTGGTCGGCGCGATCGTCGGCGCCTGGCGGCACGGCGACGACGGTGTCGTCGACGCCGTGCGTGCCCGTCTGGAGCGCTCCCCGCTCCTGCGCGCCGTGCCGGAGGCGGCGGCGCGCGGGCTCGGCATCGCCGTCACCGGGTTCCTCGCGGCCGGCGCCGCGGTCGTCGCGGTCGCGACCGTCGTGCGCGGGGGCGAGGTGGTGGCGCTCTTCGAGTCCGCGCACGTCGATGCGCTCGGGGTCGTCATGCTCGGCCTCGTGCAGCTGGCCTACCTTCCCACGCTCGCCGTCTGGGGCGGTGCGTTCGCCGCCGGGCCGGGCTTCGCCGTGGGCTCCGGCACCGCCGTCTCGCCGGCGGGTGTCGAGCTGGGCGTGCTCCCCGGCATCCCTGCGCTCGGGCTCGTGCCGGACGCCCTCTCGCCGTGGGCGCTCGTCATCGTGCTGCTGATCGTCGCGGTCGGCTTCCTGGCCGGCGCCGCCGCACGCCGGCGGCTCGCGGACGCGGATGCCGAGGCGGCGCCCCGGACGCGCGCCGTCGTGCTCGCGATCATTGTCCTGGGCGGCGCGGGCGCCTGCGCCGGACTCGCCGCGCTCGCGGCCGGGTCGATCGGCCCGGGCCGCCTCGGCGACGTCGGGCCCGCTGCCGGGCCCGTCGCGATCGCCGTCGGCGCGGAGCTGCTCGTCGGTGCGGCGATCGCCCTGTTCGGGCCGGTGCGGCGTGGACCGGCGGCGCTGGCGGCGCCGTCGTCCTGGGCTGCCGACGGCTTCGTGCCTCCGGCCGAGGACGCCGAGCCCCCGGCCGACGATGCCGTGCCGCTGTCCCGCCGAACCGCGCGGTTCTCCGTCGACGCCGCTCCCTCTCCCGTGCTCACTCCCGACGAGACCGAGACCGCGCCGCTGCAGCCGACCGATCTCGACCCGCTCGCGACGCTCGGGGATCCGGACGGCGACCGGCGGGCCTGACGCCCCCTCCACCCGCCGGTAGACTGTGCGGGTGCTCACGGTCGCCGTCCTCATCTCGGGCACGGGCTCGAACCTGCGGGCGCTCCTCGACGCCGCAGCCGTTCCCGGATTCCCCGCGCGTGTCGTCGTCGTCGGCGCCGACCGGGAGGCCGACGGTTTCGCGCACGCGGAGGAATTCGGCATCCCGACCGTCCTGGTGCCGTTCCGCGAGTTCGAGACGCGCGAGCACTGGGGCGCGGAGCTCCGTCGCCAGATCGACGTGTGGACGCCCGACCTCATCGTTCTGAGCGGGCTCATGCGCCTCCTTCCCGCGGACCTCGTGGATGCCTGGGCCCCCGCCCTCATCAACACGCACCCTGCGTTCCTGCCCGAGTTCCCCGGTGCGCACGGTGTGCGCGACGCGCTCGCCGCGGGCGTCACCGAGACGGGCGCGAGCGTCATCATCGTCGATGGCGGCGTCGACACGGGGCCGATCCTCGCCCAGGAGCGCATCCCGATCCTCCCGGGCGACACCGAGCACACGCTGCACGAGCGCATCAAGCCCGTCGAGCGGCGGCTTCTGATCGAGGTCGTCCGCGCCATCGCGACGGGCGAGATCGATCTCGCGTCCTCCGCCGCGCGCACCGACGCGCCCTGATCCGTCCCTCCCTTCCCGACCCGTCCCCGATCCACCTGACACCCCGAGCACTGGAGTTCCGCATGGCCGGCCCGACCATCGATCCCGCCCTCTACCGCGACCGCGACCTCGTCCCGATCCGCCGGGCACTCCTGTCCGTCAGCGACAAGACCGATCTGCTCCCGCTCGCGCAGGCGCTCGCCGGAGCCGGGGTCGAACTCGTCTCGACGGGCGGATCGGCGGCGCTCCTGCGCGAGGCCGGGCTGACCGTCACCGACGTCGCGGAGATCACCGGCTTCCCCGAGTCGCTCGGCGGGCGTGTGAAGACGCTGCACCCGAGCGTGCACGCGGGCCTCCTCGCCGACCTGCGCCTCGAGGACCACGAGAATCAGCTCGCCGAGCTCGGCATCCTGCCCTTCGAGCTCGTCGTCGTGAACCTCTACCCGTTCGTCGAGACCGTGAACTCCGGTGCGACGGGCGACGCGGTCGTCGAGCAGATCGACATCGGCGGCCCCGCGATGGTGCGCGCGTCGGCGAAGAACTTCGCGAACGTCGCGATCGCCGTCTCGCCCGAGTCGTACCCCGCGATCGTCGAGTCGCTCGGGCAGGGCGGCACCACGCTGTCGCAGCGTCGCGAGCTCGCCGCGCGCGCCTTCGCGCACACGGCCGCCTACGACCGTGCCGTCGCGACGTGGTTCGCCGAGGAGACGCTCGAGTCCGAGGGCGACCTGCCGCAGCACCTCACGATCCAGGCCGAGCGTTTGGAGACGCTTCGCTACGGCGAGAACTCGCACCAGCGCGCGGCGCTCTACTCGCGCGTCGGCGGGCACGGCATCGCGCAGGCGACGCAGCTGCAGGGCAAGGAGATGAGCTACAACAACTACGTCGACGCGGATGCCGCGCTCCGCGCCGCGTTCGACATGGTCAAGCCCGCCGTCGCGATCATCAAGCACGCGAACCCGTGCGGCATCGCGATCGCCGCGCCCCAGGCGCTCGACCCGATCGCCTCGGCGCACCTGCGTGCGCACGAGTGCGACCCGGTCTCGGCCTTCGGCGGCGTGATCGCGGCGAACCGCACCGTGACCCTCAAGATGGCCGAGAACCTCCGCGACATCTTCACCGAGGTCATCGTCGCGCCCGACTTCGAGCCCGAGGCGCTCGAGGTCTTCCGCCTCAAGAAGAACCTGCGCGTGCTGCGCCTGCCCGACGACTGGCGCCAGGAGCCGATGGACGTGCGCCTCCTCTCCGGCGGGCTGCTGCTGCAGGATGCCGACCGCTTCCCCGCCGAGATCGAGACGCTCGTCGACGGCTGGGAGCTCGTCACGGGCGAGATGCCCTCCGACGACGAGAAGGCCAACCTCGCGTTCGCCTGGAAGGCGTGCCGCGCCGTGAAGTCCAACGCGATCGTCCTCGCGCAGGCATCCGCGACCGTCGGCATCGGCATGGGGCAGGTCAACCGCGTGGACTCGTGCCGCCTGGCAGTGGAGCGCGCGGGCGACCGCGCCGCCGGGTCGGTCGCGGCATCCGACGCGTTCTTCCCGTTCGCGGACGGACCACAGGTGCTCATCGACGCCGGCATCCGCACGATCGTGCAGCCCGGCGGATCGGTGCGCGACCAGGAGGTCATCGACGCCGCGCGCGCCGCGGGCGTCACGATGTTCTTCACGGGCGAGCGGCACTTCTTCCACTGATCGCGCGGCTGCGCGGACAGCCGATCCCGTCTGCGGAGCACCCCCCCTCTGCCGAGTGTCCAGAACACGCGGTGCGGCACGTGGTCCCGACCGCGTTTCTTGGACACTCGGCGGGGTGGGCGGCGGCGGCGGGGCGGGCGGGTCGGGGCGGCGGGATGCCGAGGTGTCGTGTCCGAAAACCGCGAGCGGCGACGCCTTCGGCGTGCGAGGCTGGGGTCGTGACCGTGGCATCCCTGACCTTCGACGAGCGCTATCGTGCGATCGACGCGCGCGATGCGCGGTTCGACGGCCAGTTCGTCACGGCCGTGCGGTCGACGGGCATCTACTGCCGGCCGAGCTGTCCCGCGCGGACGCCGAAGCCCGAGAACGTGACGTTCTACCCGACGTCGGCCGCGGCCCACGAGGCGGGTTACCGGGCCTGCAAGCGGTGCCTGCCGGAGGCGGCACCCGGATCGCCGGCGTGGAATCTGCGCGGCGATGTCGCGGGGCGAGCGATGCGGCTGATCGCCGACGGCGTCGTCGAGCGTGAGGGCGTGCCCGGCCTCGCCGCACGGCTCGGCTACTCGCCGCGGCACCTCACGCGCCTTCTCACGGAGGAACTCGGCGCGGGCCCCCTCGCCCTCGCCCGCGCGCAGCGCGCGCACACGGCGCGCATGCTCCTCGTGGCGACCGACCTGCCGGCATCCGATGTCGCGTTCTCCGCCGGGTTCGCGAGCGTGCGCCAGTTCAACGACACGATCAGCGAGGTCTTCGGGATGCCGCCGCTCGCGCTACGTGCACGGCGCCGGGCGGATGCCGCCGTGCACGCCCCGCTGCACACCCCCGGGGCGATCGACCTCGTCCTGCCGCACCGCGGTCCGCTCGACGTGGACGGGCTCTACGCGTGGATGGCCGCGCGCGCCGTCGCCGGCGCCGAGGTCGGGACGGCCTCGACCTTCGCCCGCACGGTGCGCCTGCCGGGAGGCCCGGCATGGTTCGAGCTGCACAGCGACGACGTCGGCCGCGTCCGGCTGCGCGCGAAGCTCACCCACCTGGGCGACCTGCCCGTCCTCGTCGCGCGGGCGCGACGCCTGTTCGACCTCGATGCGGATCCGGTGGCGGTGGATGCCGCGCTCAGCGCGCACCCGGAGCTCGCCCCGCTCGTGGCCCGGGTTCCCGGCATCCGCGTACCCGGCGCCGTCGACCCGCACGAGATGCTCATCCGGGCGATGGTCGGCCAGCAGATCACCGTCGCCGCCGCGACGACGGCGCTGTCGGCCCTCACCGACGCGCTGGGGGAGCGGGTCGCGGGCTTCGACGGCGACGGACACTCCTTCGACCGCCTCTTTCCGACGATGGCGGCGATCGCCGAGCACGGACACGAGGTGCTGCGCGGGCCCGGGGCGCGCATCCGCGCCATCACGGGCGCCGCGGCGGCGCTCGCCGACGGCTCGCTGACGCTGACGGCGGGGGACGAGGCGCGCGAGCAGCGCGCCGCGCTGCTCGCGCTGCCGGGCGTGGGCCCGTGGACGGCCGACTACGTGCGCATGCGCGTGCTGGGGGACCCCGACATCACCCTGCCGGGTGATGTCGCGGTGCGGGCGGGCGCCGGGTCCGCCGGGATCCCGGCGGACCCGCGGGGGTTCGAGCAGTGGGCGACGCGCACAGCCCCGTGGCGCAGCTATCTCACGGCGCACCTCTGGCGCGCCGTGCCGCCCGCCGGTCGTCGGAGTAGCGGCCGTCCGGGCGCCGGCCTCCGAACCGCCGGTCGTCGGAGCGCCGCGGCGGACGTTGCCTCGCCGACCTCTCCGCACGACACCCGCACCACCGATCCGACGACGAGAGACGAGAAGAGCGCATGACCGCCACGATCCAGACCCTCGAAACCCCCGACGGCGCCTTCACCGTGCTCGTCGACGAGCGGCAGCGCGTCCTCGCGAGTGGATGGACGGCCGACCCGGCCGCGATCCTCGCCCGGCTGCGGACGCCTCCGACCGAGGTGCGGGAGGGGGAGACGGCCGCCGCGGCGGCGGCCGTCGTCGCCTACTACGAGGGCGACCTCGCGGCGATCGACGACGTCGAGGTGCTGCAGAGCGGGACCGCACTGCAGCGCGCCGGCTGGGATGCGCTCCGGCGGATCGCCCCCGGCCGCCCCCTCACCTACGCCGAGTTCGCGACGGCGCTCGGCTCGCCGAGCGCCGTGCGCGCCGCTGCGTCGATCTGCGCCCGCAACGCCCCCGCCCTGTTCGTGCCGTGCCACCGAGTGCTCCGCACCGGCGGAGCACTCGGTGGGTTCGCGTGGGGCCTTCCCGTGAAGCAGGCGCTGCTCGAGCGCGAGGCGGCCCGCGCGCGCTGACACCCCGTCGGCCGCCCTCACCCCGGAACGTCGGCGCAGATGGTCGCTTTCCGTGCCGGAAGCGACCATCTGCGCCGACGAAACGCCCCGGCATCCACCATCAGGCCAGCAGTCTGGATCCCGTGCTTGCGCACAGCTGACTCCCAGGGATACTCTGGAGGGCTGTCGCCGCGACCCGGCGCCGCGCCCCCGCTCACCGAACCTGGAGGAACTCATGTCCACGGCCATCGTCTACACGAAGCCCGCCGTCCTCCGTCCGTTCGCGGCCGGGGCGCACCGGGGATAACGCCCGCCCACCTCTTCTCGGCGGCATGAGCCCGCCTCGCATCGCGTTCTCCCCCTCACGGCTTCACCCGTTCCGAGGCGTCCGCGCGCGCCATCGACTCCGCCGACCCCGTGACCTCGGCATCCGTTTTCGCACCACTGCACCACCCCCAAGGATCATGACTTCACCGTCCGAAAAGCCCTCGACCATCCGGGCCCTCGCCCGCCTCTACCCGTTCGCGAAACCCGTCCTCGGGCGCCTCGTGCTGGGCGCCGTCAGCGCGCTCGGCGCGAGCCTGCTCGCCCTCTCGATCCCCCTCGTGCTCGAGAGCCTCGTGCAGGGCCCGATCGCGACGGGCGACGTCAGCGCGCTCGCGTGGGGCGCCGGCCTCATCCTCCTGCTGGGGCTGCTGGAAGCGCTCATGGTGTGGCTGCGGCGCTGGTTCGTGCTGGCGCCGTCTACCAGCGTCGAGTACGACATGCGCACGAGCTTCTACGAGCGCCTGCAGCGCCTGCCCGTCGCCTTCCACGACCGCTGGCAGTCGGGGCAGCTGCTCAGCCGCATGATGCAGGACATCTCGATGCTGCGCCGCTGGCTCGCCTTCGGCCTCGTCCTGCTGGTCGTCAACATCCTGACGATCCTGGTCGGAATGGCGCTGCTGTTCCGCTGGCACTGGGCGCTGGGCGTGACCTTCCTCATCGTCTGCGCGCCGCTCTGGTATGCCGGATACCGCTTCGAGAAGACGTACGGCACGCTCGCGCGCCGCAGTCAGGACCAGGCCGGCGACCTCGCGACCGCCGTCGAGGAGTCGGTGCACGGCATCCGCGTGCTGAAGGCGTTCGGCCGCGGCAAGCACGCCCTCGTCAAGTTCGCGCGGCAGGCCGAATCGCTCCGCGAGACCGAGATCGACAAGGCGAAGGCCGTCGGCTGGATCTGGTTCTGGCTCGTGCTGCTGCCCGACATCGCCTTCGCGCTGTGCCTCGGCGTCGGCATCGTCCTCACCCAGGCCGGGCAGCTGCAGGTCGCCGAGCTCGTCGCGTTCTTCGCGATGGCCACCGTGCTGCGCTGGCCGATGGAGTCGATCGGGTTCCTGTTCTCGTTCCTCCTGGATGCCAGGACCGCCAGCGATCGCATCTTCGAGGTATTCGACGAGCAGAACACCATCACCGATCCCACCGATCCCGTGACGGTCGCCGCCTCGCGCGGAGCGCTGACCTTCGAGGGCGTGCACTTCCGCTACCAGGACGCGCCCGCCTCCGAGCGGGACCTCCTCGACGGCATCGACCTCTCCCTCGAGCCCGGCGAGACGATGGCGCTCGTGGGACTCACGGGGTCGGGCAAGACGACGCTCACGACGCTCCCCGCGCGCCTCTACGACGTGACGGGCGGTCGCGTGACGATCGACGGCGTCGACGTGCGCGACCTCACCCTGCACGATCTGCGCACGCACGTCGGCATGGCCTTCGAGGACTCGACGCTGTTCTCGCAGACCGTCCGGGAGAACGTGCTCCTCGGGCGCGAGGACCTCGTCCCCGGTTCGCCCGAGGCCGAGCGCGTGCTGCGCGAAGCGCTCGCCGTCGCACAGGCCGGCTTCGTCGACGAGCTGCCGGACGGCGTCGACACGGTCATCGGCGAGGAGGGCCTGTCGCTGTCCGGCGGTCAGCGTCAGCGCCTCGCCCTCGCGCGCGCCGTCGCTGCGCGGCCCGCCGTCCTCGTCCTCGACGATCCGCTGTCGGCGCTGGACGTCGACACCGAGGCGCTCGTCGAAGACGCCCTCCGGGAGGTCATGTCGGACACGACGACGCTCGTGATCGCCCACCGGCCCTCCACCGTCATGCTCGCCGACCGCGTCGCGCTGCTCGAGGCGGGCCGCGTCACGGCGGTCGGCACGCACAGCGAGCTCCTGCGCACGAGCGAGCACTACCGCTATGTGATCTCGAGCCTCGAAGACGCCGCGGAGCGGCGTGACGAGGCATCCCCCCGCACGAGACCCGTGCCCACGACCGAGGAGGTGCCCCGATGACCACGGCATCCGTCGCCGGAACGACCGGCGAAGACCGCTCCGACTACACGCGCGAGGAGTCGCGCGCGATCCGCCGCCGCTCGCTGCGCCTGCTGGGCTCGCTCGTCGCGCCCCTGCGCCCGCAGCTCGCGCTTGCGGGGGCGGTGCTCGTCGTCTCGACCGCTCTGCAGGTCGCCGGCCCGGCGCTGATCGCGTACGGCATCAACCAGGCGCTCCCGCGCGTGCTCGAGGCGGGCGACTGGATGCCGACGATCATGATCGTCGCGGTGTACCTCACCGCCGGTGCCGGGGGAGCGGCGCTCATCGGCTGGTACGCGGTGGTCGCGGCGCGTCTCACGCAAGCCGTCATGCTGGATCTGCGCAAGCGGATCTTCGTGCACACGCAGCGGCTCAGCCTCGAGTTCCACGAGTCGTACACGTCGGGCCGGATCATCTCCCGTCAGACGAGCGACCTCGACTCGATCCGCGAGCTGCTCGACGGCGGACTCAACGAGCTCGTCTCCGGCATCCTCTACGGCGGGTTCACCCTCATCGCGATGCTGCTGCTGGACTGGCAGTCCGGCGTGATCCTCCTCGTCGGCGGCATCCCCCTGTACTTCCTCATGCGGTGGTTCTACCGGGGCTCGCAGCGGGCCTATCGCGAGTCGCGCGTCGTGTCGGCGAAGGTCATCGTAAAGTTCGTCGAGACGATGACGGGCATCCGCGCCGTGAAGGCCTTCCGCAAGGAGGGGCGGAACGACGAGGAGTTCGGCGACCTGTCGGGCCAGTACCGTGACGTCAACATGCGCTCGCTGCGCCTGTTCGGCACGTTCGAGCCGGGCATGATGGCCGTCTCGGCGTTCGTCGTCGCGGGAGTGCTGCTGTGGGGCGGCATCCGTGTGGGGACCGGCGAGCTGCTCGTCGGAACGCTCCTGGCCGCCGTCCTGTACGTGCGGAACTTCTTCTCCCCGCTGCAGGAGATCGCGATGTTCCTGAACTCGTACCAGTCGGCCGCGGCGGCGCTCGAGAAGGTGTCCGGCGTCCTCGACGAGGAGCCGACCGTCCCCGACCCCGAGAAGCCGGTCGACCTGTGGGCGGCCCGCGGGCACGTCGAGTTCCGGAACGTCGTGTTCGGCTATTCGGGCGACCGCACGATCCTGCCGCACTTCTCGCTCGACATCCCCGCGGGGCAGACGATCGCGCTCGTGGGCACGACGGGCGCCGGCAAGTCGACGCTCGCCAAGCTCGTGTCGCGCTTCTACGACCCGAGCCAGGGCCAGGTGACGCTCGACGGCGTCGACCTGCGGTCGCTCCA
Organism: Microbacterium sp.; assembly: GCF_017305435.1. Taxonomy (GTDB): domain Bacteria; phylum Actinomycetota; class Actinomycetes; order Actinomycetales; family Microbacteriaceae; genus Microbacterium. Next base: position 114,574 of record NZ_JAFKIP010000008.1, read on the forward strand.
TCCGAAGGATCTGCGGCGCGCGATCGTCATGGTCACGCAGGAGGCCTACCTGTTCAGCGGCACGGTCGCCGACAACATCGCGCTCGGCAAGCCCGATGCGACGCTCGACGAGATCAAGGCCGCGGCGCGGGCGGTGGGGGCGGATGCCTTCATCGAGCGCCTGCCCGACGGTTACGGCACGGACGTCAACAAGCGCGGCGGGCGCGTCTCGGCGGGGCAGCGGCAGCTGATCTCGTTCGCGCGGGCCTTCCTCGCGAACCCGGCGGTGCTGATCCTCGACGAGGCGACGGCGTCGCTCGACATCCCGAGCGAGCGTCAGATCCAGGAGGCGCTGCAGACGCTGCTCGCCGGTCGGACGGCGATCATCATCGCGCACCGGCTGTCGACGGTCGCGATCGCCGATCGCGTGCTCGTCATGGAGCACGGCGAGATCATCGAGGACGACGCCCCGGACGTGCTGATCGCCGGCACGGGCAAGTTCGCCCAGCTCCACGCCGCGTGGCGCGAGTCTCTCGTCTGAGTGGCGGATGCCGGGACGCACGCCCCGGCATCCGTCACCAACTCCGCAATAACGCGCGAACTCCGCACCGATCGCCCCGATCGCGTGCGGAGTTCGTCACTTTCTGCGGAGTTCGTGCGGTGCGCCGCGTGCCGCGTGAAAGCGGCGCGGTCGGCTAGAGCCGGATCTCGGCGACGACCTCGCCGTACTCCGTCTCGTCGACGGGCACGAAGCCCACGCGGCTGAAGAACGCCTCGGGGCCGCCCTGGCCGGCTTCGTAGATGACGTCGACGCGGTCCATGCCGCGTGAGCGCGCCTCTTCGAGCAGCTTCTCCACGGCGAAGCGGCCGATGCCGCGGCCCTGGTCGTCGGCATCCACGTTGATCCGCCAGAGCACCGAGCGGAAGTGGTCCTTATCGGCCTCTTCGTCGAAGTTCGCGCTGACGAAGCCGACGACCTCGTCGCCGTCGAGCACGACGCGCTGCCACGAGGTCGCGGGATTGACGACGGCGCCGGCGACGGCGTAGCTCGTCGGGGCGATGAACGCCTCCTGTCCGGGCTTGAGAGACAGGGCGTTGACCGCGACGATGGTCGCGGCGGACAGTTCCACGAGGCGCAGCTCGGTCATGGCTCCAGGCTAGCGGGTCGCGCGGAAGGCGGCATCGTCCATTCGTCGATGCCGCGACGGGACCCACTATCGTGAACGGCGTGAGCAGCGGATGGACGCGTCGGGTGCTGGTGGTCGAGGACCAGGCTGCGCTGCGCCTCCTCGTCTGCGACATGCTCACTCAGCGCGGGTGGGAGACGGCGGGCGCAGCGGATGCCGCCGAGGCGACGGCCCTGTTCGCCGAGTTCGACCCCGATGCGCTCCTCACCGACATCGACCTCGGCTCGCGTCCCTCCGGCGGAGAGCTCGCCGCCATGCTGACCCAGCTCGCACCGCACCTGGGCGTCGTCTTCCTCAGCAGCTATCCCCGCGCGGCGGCGGGCGCGAAGGCGATGGGGGTGGACCGCGCGGTGTTCGTCTCCAAACAGGATCTCGGATCGCCCGACGACCTCGTCGCGGCGCTCGAGCGTGCCCTGTCGACGCACCCCGTCCCGGAGGGGTCGGCGCCCGCTCCCGCGGACGCGCTGGACGGCCTCACCCGTCATCAGCTCGACGTGCTCTCGATGATCGCGCGCGGCTGGTCGAACGAGCAGATCGCGACGAGTTCCGGCGCCACGGTGCGCGCGGTGGAGCGGTCGATCAGCCGCATCTTCGACCGGCTGGGGGTGACCGGGGATGCCGCGGTGAGCCCCCGCGTCGCCGCGGCGACGCTGTACCTCGCGGCGTTCGGCCCGAGTCGATCCAGCCGCCCGGGCGGTTCGAGCCACTCGGACGACCCGAACGACCCGAACACCTCCTCGGCGTCATGACGCCCGCGCGATGACCCGACTGATCGCCGCCGTGCGCGCCTCCGTGCAGTCGGGCAGGTACGTCACGGGGTGGACGCTCTCCGCGTCGTTCCTCCTGTCGTTCACGGTGATGGCCCCCTCGGCCGAGGGAACTCTCACACAGGTTCTACTCGCGGGGGCGGCGACGTGGCTCTGCGTCGCGGCGGCGCTCATCGCCCTGGCGGTGACGGAGCGTCGACTGGTGGCCCGCGCCCGGGCGATCGTCGTGACGATCGGCGTCATCCTGATCGCCGCGGCGCGGCCGGTCGTCGCGGATGCCTGGCTCCGGGCCGCCGGCGCGACGCCTCCTGACGCGTGGCAGCTGCCGTTCCGCATGCTGACGAACGCCGTCACGTGGCTCGTCGTGTTCACGGCGATCGCGGTCATCGTCGACGCCGTCCGCTCCCTGCGGACGGTCAACGCACTGCTGCGCGCGGCCGTGGGCGAACGTGCGCGGGTCGACCGCCGGACGGCGGCGTTCGACACGCGCGCCCGTGCCGCCGTCCGCAGCGCTGCCGAGGACGTCGCGCGCGCGTTGCCGACCCTGGCCGGCCACGCCGCCCCGACTTCCCCAGGCGCCGCCGCCCCGACTTCCCCAGGCGCCGCCGCCCCGACTTCCCCAGGCGCCGCCTCCGCCCCGAGCTCCCCAGGCGACGCCGACGACGTCCGCGCCTTCGCGACGGGGCGCGTCCGCGCGGTCAGTCACGCCCTCGTCGACCTCGCGAGCGCCCCGCTCGACGACGATGACGCGCTGGCCGACGAGTTCTCCGCCCAGCGCTCAGCCGCCCGGCACGCGCCCGCCCGGCAGGCACCGCCCGGGCAGGTGGCGGTCCTGAGCGTCCCGCCGCGGTGGGCGGTCACGGTGATCTACGCCGTGTGCCTGCTGCCGTTCGCGATCCGGGCCGTGCCGCTCACCGAGCTCGCCCTGGGCGCCGCCGTCGCGGTGGCGGGGGGCGCGCTCGTCGACACGGTCAGCCGCGGACGGCGGCTGCGGCATCGCGTGCGGGTGTTCCTCGCGGCATCCCTGCTCTGCGCCGTCGCCCTCTCGCTGGTCTCCGTTCTCTGCGGTGCGCCGGCGCTCCGCGCGGTCGTTCCGGGTGTCGTGTACGCGCTCATCGCGGTCGGTGCGGCCGCATGTGCCGGAACGCTCCGCGCGCTGCGCATCGAGCAGCGCCGTCTCTCCGGCGCGGTCGCCGCGGCGCAGCGCTCGGGGCGGGCCGGTACCGCGCCCGCCCGTGAAGCCCTGGCCGAGGCGGCCGAGCTGCTGCACCGCGACGTGCAGGGGAGGTGCGCGGTCTTCGTGCTCGCCCATCCGCAGCCGACGAGCGCCGATCGTGCGGAACTGGTCGACGAGGTCACGCAGACCCTCGCGCAGGTAGGCGGCGTCTTCGCGCGGGAGCGCCGTGCCGTCCCCGTCTCGCTCGACGGCATCGTCCAGACCTGGGGGCGGGTGATCGCGCTGGAGCTCACGGTGAGCCCCGCGGCGCGCACGGCGCTGGATGCCGGGTCGCAGGCGGCGCGTGATGCGTACGACATCGTCGCGGAGGGCGTGCTCAACGCCGTCAAGCACTCCGCGCAGCGCCGGGCGGACGTCGCGCTCGATGTCGTCGCGACCGGCGCGGGGGACGCCCTGCGGGTCCGCGTCCGGTCGTACGGGCCGCTGCCGGGGACAGCGGGCACGGAAGCGCAGCTGCGCCCCGCATCCCACGTCGCCGCCCTCGGCGCGGTGCTGTCGGCCGGCACCGGAGGTGCCGTGCTGGAGGCCGCGATCCCGCTGCCGGCGAGGGTCGCCGCGCCCGCTGTCGCGTCAACCGAACATCCCGGCTGAGCACGCAGGCGACGGTTCTACCGTCGTTCGCATGGCATCCGAGAACCCCACCACCGCTTCCCCCACCCCCGTCGACCCCGCCTGCGTCGTCACGGCGCCCGCCGGCACGTTCCGCGGCTCCGTCCATTCGGGAGTGCGATCGTGGCGCGGCATCCGCTACGCCGAGCCCACCGTCGGGGCGCAGCGCTGGCGCGACCCGATCGCCGCCGCCGTCGCCCTGGACGAGATGGATTCCACGGCCTACGGCCCCGCCTGCCCTCAGCAGGCGAACCCCTCCGTCCCGCTCGGCGCCGACACCGTGATGGACGAAGACTGCCTCTCGCTCAACGTCTGGGCGCCGGATGCCTCGGGGATCCCCCGCCCCGTCATGGTGTGGGTCCACGGCGGTGCCTACACCTTCGGCGCCTCCAGCCAGCCTCTCTTCGACGCGACCTCGCTCGTGAACGCCGGCGACGTCGTCGTCGTGACGATCAACTATCGCCTCGGCGCGTTCGGCTTCCTCGACCTCGCCGGGCTCCTGCCGGACGCCGGATTCGACCGCAACCTCGCCCTCAAGGACGTGCTGCTGGCCCTCCGCTGGGTGCAGCAGAACGTGGCGGCGTTCGGCGGCGACCCCGACCGTGTGACCGTGTTCGGCGAGTCGGCCGGCGGCGGACTCGTGACGACCCTCCTCGCGACTCCCGCGGCGGCGGGCCTGTTCCACCGCGCGATCGCGCAGTCATCGCCGGCATCCAGCGTCTACGGCACCGACCGCGCGGCCGCGGTCGCGGAGCGGTTCGTCCGGGAGCTCGGTCTCGACCCCGCGGCGCAGGATGTCGCCGAGGCGCTGCGGGCCCTCCCGGCGGACGAGATCGTGCGGGCGGGCATGGCGGTCTACGCGGCGGTTCCCGACTCCGACCCCGGCGTGCTCGCCTTCGCCCCCGTCATCGACGGTGACCTGCTGCCCGAGGCGCCCGCGCTCGCGCTGCACGAGGGCCGGGGCCTCCCCGTGCCCCTGCTGATCGGCACCAACAAGGACGAGGCGTCGCTGTTCAAGTTCATGAAGTCGCCCCTGATCCCCATCACCGACGACCGCATCGCGCAGATGTTCTCCGACATGGCCGCCGACAATCCGACGGTCGAACTCCCGTCCGCCAGCCAGGTGCGCACGGCCTACGAGCACGCTCGGGCGCGGGCCGTGGGGCTCGGCATCGCCCGCGACATCGGCTTCCGCATGCCGACGGTGTGGGTCGCCGAGGGGCACAGCGCCGTCGCCGACGTGTGGCTCTACCGCTTCGACCACGCGGCGCCGTTCCTGCGGCTCATCGGCCTCGGCGCGACGCACGCGACGGAGCTGCCGTATCTCTGGGGCAACCTGCAGTCCGGCCCCAACGAACCGAAGGATCCCACCTTCCGTCTGGGCGGGCTGCGCGTCGCGGAGGAGATCTCCCGCCGCATGCAGGAGCGCTGGACGGCCTTCGCCCACGGTCGGAACCCCGACGCGAGCGGAGCCCCGGCGTGGCTGCGTTACGAGGCGGCATCCGACGCGGCGTCGCGCGAGACGCTCGTCATCGGGCGCTCCGACGACCTCGTGCCCGACCTCGACGGAGCCCTGCGTGCCGCGTGGGGCGATGAGGTGCTCGCCTTCCACTGAGGCGCCACTGAGGCGTCACTGAGGCGCGATGTCACGGATGCCGCGCCGGCGAAAGTATCTCGACGTCGAGATACTTTCGCCGTGTGCGGTAGGGTGGGAGGCGACCCCGCGACGCTCGATAGAGGAAGTTCAGACGTGCCTGATTCCACCATCATCTACACCCACACCGACGAGGCCCCGGCGCTGGCCACCGCCTCGTTCCTGCCGATCGTGAAGGCGTTCGCGGGCCAGGCGGGCGTCGAGATCGACACCCGGGACATCTCCCTCGCGGGCCGCATCCTCGCGGCGTTCCCGCAGCGCCTCACGCCCGAGCAGCAGGTCGGCGACGCGCTCGCCGAGCTCGGCGGGCTCGCGACCCTCCCCGAGGCGAACATCATCAAGCTGCCCAACATCTCGGCATCCATTCCGCAGCTGAAGGCCGCGATCGCGGAGCTGCAGAGCCAGGGCTACGACATCCCCGACTACCCGGACGATGCGGGAACCGTCGAGGAGAAGGACGTCCGCGCGCGCTACGACCGCATCAAGGGCTCCGCCGTGAACCCCGTCCTGCGCGAGGGCAACAGCGACCGCCGGGCGCCTCTCGCGGTGAAGAACTACGCGAAGAAGCACCCGCACCGCAACAAGCCGTTCGCGGCCGGCTCGAAGACCCGCGTCGCGACGATGGGTCACGACGACTTCAAGAGCAACGAGAAGAGCTGGATCGCCGCCCACGACGACGTGCTGACGATCCGTCACACCGCCGCCGACGGCGCTGTCACGGTCCTCAAGGACGGCCTCAAGGTCCTGCCGCGCGAGGTCATCGACGCGACCTTCCTCTCCGCGAAGGCGCTCGACGCGTTCCTCGCCGACACGATCGCGCAGGCCAAGGCCGAGAACGTGCTCTACTCGGTGCACCTCAAGGCGACGATGATGAAGGTCTCCGACCCGATCATCTTCGGCCACGTCGTGCGCGCCTTCTTCGCCGACGTCTTCGACGCCTACGGCGCGCAGCTCACGGAGGCGGGCCTGAACGGCAACAACGGCCTCGGTGCGATCCTCTCCGGCCTCGGCGACGTCGAGGGCGGTGACGCGATCTCCGCGAAGATCGCCCAGGGCCTCGAGAACGGCCCGCGCCTCAGCTACGTCAACAGCGACAAGGGCATCACGAACCTGCACGTGCCCTCCGACGTCATCGTGGATGCCTCGATGCCCGCGCTCGTCCGCAACGGCGGCAAGCTCTGGGGCAAGGACGGCGAGGAGGAGGACACCATCGCGGTGATCCCCGACTCGTCCTACGCCGGCGTCTATCAGGCCGTCATCGACGACGTCATCGCGAACGGTCCGCTCGACCCCGCGACGATCGGCACCGTCCCGAACGTGGGCCTCATGGCGCAGGCCGCCGAGGAGTACGGCAGCCACGACAAGACGTTCGAGATCCCGGCGGACGGTGTCGTCGAGGTGCTCGACTCCGCCGGCACGGTGCTCATCGAGCACCACGTCGAGCAGGGCGACATCTGGCGTGCGACGCAGGCGAAGCACATCGCGATCATGGACTGGGTGCGCCTCGCGGTAACCCGTGCCCGCGCGACGGGCGTTCCCGCGGTGTTCTGGCTCGACGTCAACCGGGCGCACGACGCGCAGCTCATCGGCAAGGTGCACCAGGCGCTCGCGACGCTCGAGACCCACGACATCACGATCGTGATACTTCCCCCGGCCGAGGCGACGCGCTACACGCTCGCGCGCCTGCGCCGCGGTGAGGACACCATCTCGGTCACGGGCAACGTGCTGCGCGACTACCTCACCGACCTCTTCCCGATCCTCGAGGTCGGCACGTCGGCGAAGATGCTCTCCATCGTGCCCCTCCTCGCCGGCGGCGGCCTGTTCGAGACGGGCGCGGGCGGCTCGGCCCCCAAGCACGTGCAGCAGCTCCTCGAAGAGGACTACCTGCGCTGGGACTCGCTGGGCGAGTTCTTCGCCCTCGCGGCATCCTTCGAGCACCTCGCGGAGTACACCGGCAACGCCTCGGCCAAGGTGCTCGCCGATACGCTCGACGCCGCCACGGGCACCTTCCTCGAAGAGGACCGCTCGCCCGGCCGCTCGCTCGGCACGATCGACAACCGCGGCAGCCACTTCTACCTGGGCCTGTACTGGGCGCAGGAGCTCGCGAAGCAGACGGTCGCGCCGGAGCTCGCGGCCGCCTTCGCCCCGATCGCGCAGAAGCTGACGGATGCCGAGGCGCAGATCGTCGAGGAACTGAACGCCGTGCAGGGGCACCCGGTCGACATCGGCGGCTACTACCACCCCGACGTCGTCAAGGTGACCGAGGTGATGCGTCCGTCGCCGACGCTCAACGCGGTGATCGACGCCCTCTGACCCGAGGATCACGAAGCGGCGGATGCCTCGGCATCCGCCGCTTCGTCGTGCACGTTCCGGTCTCGATACACCGCGGCTGCGCCGCGGCACTCGACCACCGACACGGGCGGCGGCCGTCATTCCGGTGATCGAGTGCGCCCGCGCAGCGGGCGTGTATCGAGATCAGGTCAATTGTGGATCCAGACGTCGCCGCCGTTGGGCAGCCAGTCGTAGATCTGCTTGGCGCGCCAGTTGGGCATGCCGACGCAGCCGTGGCTGCGCGGGTTGCCGAAGTCGTTGTGCCAGTACACGCCGTGCAGCGCCTCGCCGCCGTAGTAGTACATGATCCACTGGACGTTGGGGACCTCGTAGTTCCAGTAGGAATCCGTGGCCGACGACGACGTCATGGTCTGCACGTCGTAGTGCGACTGCACCGTGAAGTGGCCGACCGTCGTGGGCGACTCGGCGATGCCGCTCGAGATCGGCCACGAGTCGATGACCTGCCCGTTCTCCTTCATGTAGAGCATCTGCTCGGAGAGGTTGACCTCGACCATCCGCGCCGACGTGGTCATCGCGGCGGGGGTCACCTGCACGGGCAGCGTGTAGACGCCGTTGCCGTCGCCGAGCTGTGCGGCGAAGTCCTTCGCGACAGACGCCGTGTCGCCGAGCGTGCGTCCGTCCGCTCCGGGCGTCGTCGTCTCGAGCACGGTGCCCTCGGCATCCGTCACGACGGCCCCGTTGACGGGCGCGCGGTTGACGAGCGGCGGCAGGGCGTCGACGGATGCCTGGATCTTGGCAGGGTCGGCGGTGATCGTGAATGCGCCGCTGCGGTCGGGGGCGACGGTCAGCCAGCCGGCCGCGGTCGCCGCGTCGATCGGGACGGTGCGCTCCTGCCCGACGTAGAAGCCGACGTTCTGCAGCAGGGCGTTGACCTTGTCGGCGGCGGCCTGGGCCTTCGCCGTGCTCGCGGCGGCGGTGACGGCGAACGGCTCGGGGGTGATCGAGATGTCGGTCTGGCCGGCGGCGAGGGCGTCGTGGAGGGCTGCCCTGACCTGGTCGACGTCGATCCCCGTGCCGTCGACGGCGGGGGTGACGGCGAAGCCGGCCCCGGTGAACGACACGGCGGCGGGGGTCGGGTCGGTGTAGGCGGACGGGGCGGCGGCACGCAGCGCGTCGGTCGCGCGGTCGTCGTCGACCGTCACGGTGGCATCCAGCGGATCGCCGAACCACTGCGTGACGTTCCACATCGGCCGCTGCTGGAAGGCCGCGTCGGCGAGAGCGGCGGCGTCGACCTGAGCGCCCAGATCCGCGCCCGAGACTGTGGCCCCCGAGCCGTCGAGCGTGACGGAGGTCTCCGCGAGGCGCTGGTCGATGGCATCCGTCGCGGCCCCCGCGGTCATGAAGCCGACCGGCACGCCGCCGATCGTCGTACCGGGCGCGATGAGCAGAGTGGATGCCGCGGCGACGCCCGCGACCACGAGCGCGACCGGGATGCCGATCCACAGCCACAGCTTCTTGCGGCTGCGCTTCGCCGGCTCGGCGGGAGCCCATGCGACGGGGGCGGCGATCGCGTCGGAGGCCGCGGCGGCATCCAGTACGTGCGTGTCCATCCCCGCTTCGGCGACCGGGGTCGCCGGCGTGGCCGACTCGCCGTCGGTCTCCGACTTCGAAGCCAGATCGGTCATTGCGCACCCCCCGGTCCAGGCGGATCGGCGCGCGCACGCCCCGATCCGCCCCTCAATCGTACGCGAAAACCGCCCGGTCACCGGGGGAGACGGTGCCGCGAGACGTCACGGAAGCATCACGAGGAGGGGCACAGCTTCGTGAAGGCGGTGAGGGAATGCTGGATGCCGGCGGTCGCGGACTGCAGCGCCGGCAACTGGGACAGGTCGCCGGACGCGATCGCGCCGAGCGCCGTGGCGCCCTGTGCGAAGCCCGCCTGCAGGTCCGGCAGGAGGCGTGCGATCTCGGGGTTGTCGACGGCGGTCGCGGCGTCGGCGAGGGAGGCGGCCACGTCGCTCATGACGCGGGCGGAGGCATCCGGATCCGTGACGTCGAGCTGCGTCAGGCGCTGTGCGGCATCCGCGACCTTCTCCCGCACCGCCGTGCACGCGGCGCCGACGTCCTGGGCGGATGCGGACGGGGCAGGGGAGGTGCCCGCGGCGCAGCCCGCGAGGGCGAGCGTCGTGGCGACGATGAGGGCGATGAGCGTGCGGGGGGTTCCGACGGTGCGGCCTCCTCGGTCCATGCGGTCTGTGCGGCGGGACATCCGGCCGGCTCCTCTCGATGGGATGACGTAACGGTTGTGTAAACGATGGGGCGATTCGCGGCGCGCGCTTGCGAAAGGTTTGTTCGTAAGGTTTACTAACAAACATGCCAGGATCGGATACGCAACGGAGCTCCTCCGCCGAGAACACCCCGCGGACGGGGCGTTCCTTCGGGTCGAGCCGCGCGCTGCGTCAGGCCGCGAAGGTCCTTCCCGAGCACGCTCGGGCGCACAACCGATCACTCGTGCTGCAGACCCTCTTCCACCAGGGTGCCATGTCGCGCGCGGATCTCTCCCGGGAGACGGGCCTCACTCGCGTCACGATCTCTGATCTCGTCGCCGAGCTCATCGATGACGGCTACGTCGCGGAGCGCGGCGTGCGCGAAGCCGCCGGGCCCGGAAAGCCCGCGATCCTCGTGGACCTCGACCGGGAGGGCCACCGCATCATCGGCGTCGACCTCTCACGCAGCGACCGCTTCCTCGGCGCCGTGCTCACGCTCGACGGCGAGATCGTCGCGCGTCACGACGTCGACGTCCCGGCCGAACGCTCCGACATCCTGCCGATGGTCATCGCCCTCGTCCGCGCCCTCGTCGACGATGCGCATGCCCCCGTACTCGGCATCGGCGTCGGCTCGCCGGGTATCGTCGACGACCACGGCGTCGTGCTGACGGCGCCCAACTTCGGCTGGACCGCCGTCGACCTCGAGCACATCCTGAACGCAGAGGTGTCGCTCCCCGTTCTCGTCGCCAACGACGCGAACGCCGCCGTACTCGCCGAGTACACCTTCGGCGGATCGGGCGAGGACGTCCTCCTCGTGCGCGTCGGCCGCGGTGTCGGCTCGGGTCTGCTCGCGAGCGGCCAGCCGATGCTCGGCAGTCGATTCGCCGCCGGTGAGATCGGGCACGTCACCGTCGGTACCGATGGCGGGCCGGTGTGCGTCTGCGGCAAGGTCGGATGCCTCGAGGCCTGGCTGTCCGAGCCGTCGCTCCGGCGCGCGCTCGCCGAGCCCGACGCCGACCGCGACGCGGTCCTGCGCGATGCGGGGGAGCGGCTGGGCATCGCGCTGGCGCCCGTCGTCGGCGCCCTCGACCTGTCGGAGATCGTCCTCTCCGGCCCCGAAGAGCTTCTCGACGGCCCTCTCGCCGAGGCGACCGTCGAGACACTGCGTGCACGCACGCTCGCCGAGTTCCACGACGGCGTGCGGGTGCGGATGACGGCCGAAGGGCAGGACATCGTCCTGCGCGGCGCGGCCGTCATGGTCCTCTCCGGACAACTCGGGGTCTCATAGCCCTCACCAATCCCCCCGGACGGTCGGTCGGAGTCCCGTCACCCGACCACACGGGAACACCAAGAAACAAAGGAAGACACCATGAACAAGAAGCTCGGAGCCCTCGCGCTCCTCGGCGCTTCGGCTGTCGTTCTCGCCGGCTGCGCAGGCGGCACCTCCGGTGGCAACTCCGCCACGCCGGAGGCCGCAGAGCTGCGCGTCTGGCTCGTCGGCACCGACACGCCCCAGGACGCCCGCGACTACCTCACGAAGACCTTCGCCGAGGAGAACCCCGGTTCGAAGATCGTCATCGAGGAGCAGCAGTGGACGGGCCTCGTCGACAAGCTCACGACGAGCCTGTCCTCGAACGACACCCCGGACATCGTCGAGATGGGCAACACGCAGGCCGCGGCGTTCACCTCGTCGGGCGCGCTGCTGGACATCTCCGACATCAAGTCCGACCTCGGCGGCGACGACCTGCTCCCCGGTTTCGTCGAGGCGGGTTCGTGGGACGGCAAGCTGTACGCTGCGCCGTACTACTCGGGCGCGCGCGTCGTGTTCTACAACACGGCCCAGTATCAGACGGCCGGCGTCTCGGTTCCGACGACGCTCGGCGACTACGTCTCCAACGCGGGCAAGCTCGCGGCGGCGCTGCCGGGTGTCTCGGGCGTCTACTTCCCGGGCAAGGACTGGTACAACGCCCTCCCCTTCATCTGGGAGAACGGCGGCGAGATCGCCGTGCAGAAGGACGGCAAGTGGGACGCGCAGATGTCCAGCGACGCCTCCGTCGCCGGCATCACGCAGGTCCAGGAGGTCATGGCCTCCTCCCTCGCCCCGAAGGACGGCGACGAGACCGAGGCGTGGGTCCCGTTCCGCACCGAGAAGGCCGCGACCCTGTCCGCCCCGAGCTGGGCGTACTGGTCGATCGTCGCCGATGAGAACAAGGCCGACACGGCGCTGACCAACTCGCTCGGCTACTTCGCCCTCCCGGGCAAGGACGGCGGCGCGGCCAAGGTCTTCGCCGGCGGCTCGAACATCGGCATCGCGGCCAAGTCGTCGCACGCCGACCTCGCCAAGAGCGCGCTGAAGATCATGCTCAGCGACGACTACCAGGAGATCCTGGCCAAGGGCGGCCTCGTGCCGGCCAAGAAGTCGCTCGGCAAGGACGTCGCTGCGGCGACGCCCGAGCTCGCCAAGATCATCGCGGATGCCGCCGCGAACGCCAAGCTCACCCCGGCATCGCCCAAGTGGGCCGACGTCGAGGCGAAGGGCCTCCTGCAGGACTTCTTCGTGAAGGTGGCGCAGGGCGGCGACGTCAAGGCGCTCGCGACGGACCTCGACACGCAGATCGAGTCCATCCTCAACGGCTGATCCCCTCAGCCTGACCCGGCGGGTCCTCCCGCCACCGGTTCCCCCGGGGTCCCGAAACCCCGGGGGAACCACCCCTCGACGCACCCACGGAAGGAGATCGTGCGATGATCTCGACGACAATCTCCCCCGAGTTGACCGAGCCTTCGCCCGCGGCCCCCGCGCCGCGCCGCCGCCGTCCCTTCGACGGCACGCCGCTGGCGCTCTTGCTGCCCGCGCTGGTGATGCTCGTCGTCTTCATCGGCTGGCCGCTTCTGCAACTGATCATCATGTCGTTCCAGAAGTACGGCCGCGAACAGATCTTCGGAGCCCCGCCCAGCTTCGTCTGGTTCGACAACTACATCAAGGTCCTCACGGACTCGGAGTTCTGGACCGTCCTCGGGCGCAGCTTCGGTCTCATGGTCGTCTGCGCCGCGGCGACCATGGTGTTCGGCATCGCGATCGCCCTCATGATGAAGTCGCTCGGCAAGGTGATGCGCACGGTCGTCTCGGTCGGTCTCCTCCTCGCCTGGGCCATGCCGGCCCTCACCGGCACGATCGTCTGGGGCTGGATCTTCGACACGTCCTACGGCCTCGTCAACTACGTGCTGACGCAGATCACGGGGCAGAACTGGATCGGCCACAGCTGGCTGTCCGATCCCCTCAGCTTCTTCGGCGTCGCCGCCATCATCATCACGTGGGGCGCGATCCCCTTCGTCGCGTTCTCGACCTACGCGGGCCTCTCCCAGGTCCCCGACGAAGTGCTCGAAGCGGCATCCCTCGACGGGTCGAGCGCCTGGCAGCGCTTCCGGTTCATCGTGCTGCCCTACGTCCGCTCGATCCTCGTGGTCCTCCTCATCCTGCAGGTGATCTGGGACCTCCGCGTCTTCGCGCAGATCTACGCGCTGCAGACCGTCGGCGGCATCCGCGCCGACACCAACACCATCGGCGTCTACATCTACTCGGTCTCGATGGCCACCGGTGACCTGGGCTCGGGTGGGGCGATCTCGGTGCTCCTCGTGATCATCCTGCTCGCGATCTCCGCGTACTACATCCGCACCATGCTGAAGGAGGACGAGTCGTGAGCGCCCGTACGCGCCGCACCGCCGGCCGTGTCGCCCTGAACGCCGCCGCCGTCGTGGTCTTCGTCTGCTCCGTGTTCCCGGTCTACTGGATGGTCAACACGGCCCTCCTGCCGGGCTCGGCGGTCAAGAGCGACGTGCCGCACTTCTGGCCCGACCAGTTCACGCTGAAGAGCTTCGAGGCGGCATGGAACGGCGGCTTCGTCCCCGCCCTCGGCATCTCGCTCGCGGTGACGCTCCTCACGCTCGTGACCGCCCTCGTCTTCGCGTTCCTCGCCTCGATCGCCGTCTCGCGCTATCGCTTCCGGTCCCGGAAGGCCTTCATCGTCGCGATCCTCGTCATCCAGATGATCCCCGCCGAGGCGATGATCATCTCGACGTTCCGCGTCCTCGACGGCTGGCAGCTGCTCAACACCGTCATCGGTCTCGCCGCGGTGTACATCGCGATGGTGCTGCCGTTCACGATCTGGACGCTGCGCGGTTTCGTGAACGGCATCCCCGCCGACCTCGAAGAAGCCGCCATGATCGACGGCTGCACGCGCACGCAGGCGTTCTGGCGGGTCACGTTCCCGCTCTTGGCGCCGGGCCTCGTCTCGACCGGCATCTTCGCCTTCATCCAGGCGTGGAACGAGTTCGTGTTCGCGCTCGTCATCATGACGCGCCCCGAGATGGAGACGCTGCCGATCTGGCTGCGCAGCTTCGTGCAGGCGACGAAGGCCACCGACTGGGCGGTCGTCATGGCCGGGTCGACCCTCATGGCCATCCCCGTGATCGTCTTCTTCCTCATCGTGCAGGGCAAGATGACGAGCGGTCTCGTGTCGGGAGCGGTGAAGGGCTGATGCGACTCGGATTCGACGTCGGGGGCACCAAGACCGACGCCGTGGTCGTCGCGCCCGGCGAGGAGGTCCTCGCGCGGGTGCGGCGCCCCACCGGGTGGGGGCCCGACGCGGTCGTCACGACCGTGCTGGGCCTCGTCGCCGAGCTGGCCGACACCGTCGGCATCCGCCCCGCCGAGTTCCGTTCGATCGGCATCGGGATGCCGGGGCAGGTCGCCCCGGGGAGCGCCACGGTCACGCACGCGGTCAACCTCGGCGTCGACGAGCTCGATCTCGCGGCCGCCGTCGGCGGTGTCGTCGGGGTGCCGGTGCGCGCCGAGAACGATGTGAAGGCCGCCGCGATCGGCGCGTATGCGCTGCACGGAGCTTTCTCCGGGGCGTTCTCCGGCGTCATCCCGGATGCGACCTCCGCTGCGTTCTCCGGCGCCGAGCCGGCGGGGGCGCACACGCTCGCCTATCTCAACCTCGGCACCGGCGTCGCGGCGGGCTTCGTCCGCGACGGTGAGCTGTGGCGCGGCGCGCACGGCACGGCGGGCGAGGTCGGGCACATCTCCGTCGATCCGCACGGTCCGCTGTGCAAGTGCGGCCAGTTCGGCTGCATCGAAGCCTTCTGCGGCGGCGGCGCCATCGCCGAGCGCTGGGGTCGCGCGTCGGCGCTGCCCGTGCGCGACGTCTTCGACGCGGCGGATGCCGGGAACACCGAGGCGATCGCGCTGCGCGCCGGCCTCGCCCACGGCGTCGCGTCGGCCATCCGCGTGATCGTGCTGTCCGCAGACGTCGATCGCGTCATCCTCGGGGGAGGCGTCACCGCCCTCGGGGATCGTATGCTGAGCCTCGTGAAGGACGACCTCGCCGCGAGTGCCGCGGCATCGCCCTTCATGAGGTCCCTTCGCCTCCCCGACCGGGTGGAGCTGCTGCCTCCCGGGTCGCCGGCTGCGGCCGTCGGCGCGGCACTGGTCGGGGCCGGCGCAACCGAACAGGAGGCAGTCGCCCATGGCTGAGATCGTCATCGTCCCGTCCGCCGCGGCAGCGGGGGTCCTCGTCGCCGACGAGATCGTGAAGCTCATCTCCGCGCGGCCCGATGCCGTCCTGGGGCTCGCGACGGGGTCGACGCCCCTCACCGTCTACGAAGCCCTGCGCCCGCGCGTCGCGGGCCTCGACCTCTCGCGCGTGCGGGGATTCGCGCTCGACGAGTACGTGGGCATCGATCCGAACCACCCGGAGAGCTATCGATCGGTGATCACGAAGGAGGTCGTCGAGCCGCTCGGCCTCGACCCCGCGTTGATCCACACGCCGAACGGCGACCTGGCGACGATCTCGCACGCGGGCGAGGACTACGAGCGCGCGATCGCTGCGGCGGGCGGCATCGACCTGCAGATCCTGGGCATCGGGACATCCGGCCATATCGGCTTCAACGAGCCGGGTTCGTCGTTCGCGTCGCGGACGCGCGTGAAGACCCTCATCGAGCAGACCCGTGAGGACAACGCCCGCTTCTTCGACTCGGTCGACGACGTGCCGATGCACTGCATCACGCAGGGGCTCGGGACGATCCTCGAGGCCAGGCACCTGTTCCTGCTCGCGTTCGGCGAGGGGAAGGCCGCCGCGGTCGCCGGCGCCGTCGAAGGGCCCGTGACGTCGTCGCTGCCCGGGTCGGCGATCCAGCTGCACCCGCACGTGACGGTCGTCGTCGACGAGGCGGCCGCCTCGAAGCTCGCGCACGCCGACTACTACCGCTACGCGTTCGCCAACAAGCCCGCCTGGCAGGGTCTCTGACCCGCCCCGCCGCGGGCATGGTCTCTGACCCGCCCGGCGCGGGCATGAACTCCGCAGATCGTCGCGTACTCCGCAGGCATCCCTCCTCTCGCCTGCGGAGTACGTGCTTTTCTGCGGAGCACGTCCCCCTCCTGACGCGGTGGTCGGCCGGTAGGGTGACCGTATGACGGATGCCGAGGTCCGGACGCCCGTGCGCAGCTGGCTGGGGGGCGGCGCGCTGCTCGCCGCCGCGGCCGTGCTTCCGCTCGTGTTCGGCGCAGGGGTCGGCGTCGGCCTGATCCCGCGAACTCTGGGTCAGATGCTGGTTCTCGCGGCCATGGTCGTCTTCGCCTTCGGGCTGCGCGGAACGGGCTCGCTCGTCGCGCGCCGCCCCGTCGGCATGATCGCCCTGCTCGTGCTGGGGCTCGTGCCGCTGGTGTTCACGCTCGCGACGCCGTCGAGCGTGAGCGAGGACGAGGTGTGGCTCCTGCAGATCCTCGGCTACTCCGAGCTGGTCGTCAGCGTCGGTGCGGCGCTCGTCGCCGCGATCGAGATCGCTCGCGCACGGGTCGTGCCGGATCCGTGGCGGTGGGCTCCCACAGTGGCGCTCGCGGTCATCGTGTTCGTGCAGGCAGCCGCGCAGGTGATCGGGGTCGCGGTGGGGTCGGAGCGTCTGCTGGACCTCGTCCCGGCGCTCAGCGCCGCGGGGTTCGCCACGGCTGTGCTGGTGCCTCTCGCCCTGGGCGTGATCGCGATGATGCTCGGCGCGCGCGGCCGGCAAGGCATCCCCGCGGCATCCCCGCAGGTCTATCCGCCCGCGTGAGGCCACGGCACCGCGCGCGTCAGGGCGCGAACACCTTGCCGGGGTTCAGGATGCCGGCGGGGTCGAACACGCGCGTGATCTGGCGCTGCAGCTCCCACTGATCGGGGCCGAGCTCGTCCTCGAGCCAGCGCCGCTTGAGAACTCCGACGCCGTGCTCGCCGGTGAGGGTGCCGCCGAGGCGCAGCGCTGCCTGGAACAACTCGCCCGCCGCCTCCCACACGCGCTCGGGCACGTCGGGCCCCTCGACGATGAAGTTCGGATGCAGGTTGCCGTCGCCGGCGTGGCAGACGGTCGGGATGACGAGCCCGTACGCGTGCTCGATCCGCGCGATCTCGTCGAACATCTCGGGCAGGGCGCTGCGCGGCACAGAGACGTCCTCGATGAGGGCGGTGCCGAGGGTCTCCATCGCGGGGTGCATCGACCGGCGGATCCGCCAGAGCAGCTCGGCCTCCGCGTCGCTCTGCGCGAGGCGCACGGTGCCGCCGGACGCTTCGAGGGTCGCCGCGATCGACTCCGCCTCTTCAGATGCGGCCGGCCCGTCGGTCTGGATCGTCAGCTGCGCGGCGCCCGCCTCGGGGGCGGGCAGGTCGAGGAGGCGGTGGACGGCCGCGAGCGACGCGGCATCCATCAGCTCCATGATCGCCGGCTGGACGCCCGACGCCGTGACGGCCGCGGCCGCGCCGGCGGCGCGACGGACGTCGGGGAAGGATGCCGTGAGCGTGCGTGCGCGCCCGGCGACGACGCGCCGCAGCTTGAGCGTCGCCGAGACGATCACGCCGAGCGTGCCCTCGGAGCCGATCACGAGTGATGTGAGGTCGAGGCCGGTCACGCCCTTGACGCTCCGGTGGCCGAGGCGCAGCAGCCGCCCGTCGGCCAGGACGAGCTCGACGCCGAGGACCGCGTCGCGCACGACGCCGTACTTCGCGCAGAGGAGCCCGCCGGCGCCCGTGGCGATGTTGCCGCCGACGGTCGAGATCTCGCGGCTGGCCGGGTCGGGCGCCCACCACAGGCCGTCATCGGCGAGCGCGCGGTTCAGGTCGGCGTTGAGGATGCCGGGTTCGACGACGGCGATCAGGTCGTCGGGGCGCACTTCGAGGATGCGGTCCATGTCGCGCACGGACAGGACGATCTCGCCCGCACCCGCGTTCGCCCCACCGGCGAGGCCCGTGCCCGCTCCGCGGGTGACGACGGGGGTCCCGGTGGCGTGCGCGATGCGCAGCGTCTCCTGCACGTCCGCGACGGATGCCGCGTGGACGATCGCCACCGGGCGGCCCGATGCGGCATGACCGGACTTGTCGGCTCGGGCGGCCTCGAGGCATGCCGGGTCGGTGTCGACGCGTCCGTCGAGCGCGAGGCGAAGGCGCTCGACGACGTCGGCCACGGATGCCGCCGTCACGAGAGGCGGCGACGCCCGGCGATGAGTCCGACCGACACCGCCACGACGGCGAAGGCGATCCCGATCCACGCGCTGCCGCTCGTCCACCAGACGATCGTGGCCGCGGCGTAGACGAGCAGTTCGACGAGGGCGCGCGCGAACGGGTGCACGGCGATGACCGCCCGGGGTGAGACGAACAGCGCCCAGAGGAGGATCGCGACGACGGGCGCGGCGATGCCGAGGGCGATGTTCCACGGGAACGGCCACGCCGTGAAGCCCCACACGGCGAGCGTGCCGAAGGCGAACAGCTCGCAGAGGAACGCGATGACGTCGACCGCGTCGAGCGCGGGACGGGTGCCGGCTGCGGTCGACGGCGCCGGCTGCTCGGGTGCGGCGGGTCGGACGTGGGGCAGCTCGGACATGCTCCCAGTCTACGTGCGGGCGTGGTGCCGCGATCGGGCGCGGGTCAGGGTCAGGACGAGATCGTGATCTGCGCGGCTGCCCAGTCGCCGAAGACGTCTCCGTCGACGTATGCGACCTCGACGCCCTTGTTCAACAGCTCGGCCTGGCTCGTCTTCACGTGGAGCGTCACGCGCCCGTCGACGTTCAGCTGTCCGGTGGCTCGCACCTCGTCGCCCACGCGCACGGCGACCTCGGCGCCGGGTTCGCCGGTCACCTCCACGGCCGCGAGATAGCTGAACAGCGTGTAGCTGACCGTCGCCGTGGGCGGCTCGCTCGGGAGCGTCGGGGTGGGGGTCGGTGTCGGTGTCGGCGTCGGGGTTGGTGTCGGCGTAGGCGTCGGGCTCGGCGTCGGGGTGGGCGTGGAGGTCGGCGTCGGTGTGGGGGTCGGCGTCGGGCTCGGAGCCGGGGTCGGAGTGGGACTCGGTGTCCGGATCGGTGCGGCGGCAGGGTTCCGCACGGGCGTGGTAGACACCGGCGGCGCGTCCACGGGGTCCACCGGCGCCGTGGAGGTCATCGGGGCCGACGTCGCGGCGGGCGACGGAGGCACCGCGCTCGGGGAGGGTGCCGCGGCGAGAGGAGCGCCGTCGCCGGATCCGCTGTCGGATGCCGGGCCGGCCGAGCCGGCGCCGCTCGTCGCGGCATCCGCCACCTCCGTCTGCGGCAGGAGGCCGGGGATGGCGAAAGCAGCCACGGCGGCACCGACGACGATCCCGGCGATGGCGGCCGTCCCGAGCGCCCCACCCGCGGCCCCGCCCGCTGCGCCCCCGGCAGCGCCGCCGCCGGCGGCTCCTCCACCGCCCGCGCTTCCGGTGCCCCCGGCGCCACCTGCCCCGGCGCCGCCCGCGCTCGCGGCGCCTGCACCGCCGCCGACGGTCACGGCTCCGGGCAGCGTCGGCGAGGCGCCTGCCGCCAGCGCGACGATCGGCACGCCGCCGCCCTGGACCGCCGCCGCGTAGGCGGCCGCCGCGCCGGCGCCGATCGTGAGGGGGAGGAGCACCAGCACGAGCCGGTGCGAGACATCTTTGGCCTCCGCGGCGACGATGGTGCAGCGCGCGCAGCCGCCGAGGTGGTCCTCGACCTTGCCGTGGTCGCGGCGCCCGAGGTTGCCGCGCGCGTAGGCGCCGAGCCGCTCGATCGTCCACTGGCAGTCCGAGCCGTCTGCGACCGACCGCAGGTGCGCCTGGATCCACGCTTCGCGCAGGCCCTCGCGGGCGCGGAAGGCGAGCTGGGCGACGGCCGTCGCCTTCATCCCGAGCAGGGGCGCGATCTCGGCGGGCTTCATCTGCTCGATCTCGGTGTACCAGAGCACTTCCTGCCAGCGCTCGGGCAGTGCGCGGAACGCCTGCGCGGTCAGGCCGCGATCAAGTGCGTCGTCGGTCGCGTGTGCCTCGGCATCCGGGTCCGGCAGGAACTCGAGCTCATCGATCGGGGTCTCGCGCCGCGCGCGCCCCCAGCCGGCGGCGGTGTTGCGGATGCTCGTGAAGAGGTAGGCGCGGAAGGACCCCGTCGGCCCGCCGCCGCGCACGATCGACTGGTAGATCCGCGCGTACGCCTCCTGCACGAGGTCGTCGGCGTCGAAGGTCGAGGTGATCGACCCGGCCACGACGATGCCGGAGCGGTAGTGGCGTCGCCACAGCTCGCCGAAGGCGCCGCGATCGCCCGAGCGCGTGCGCAGCACGAGATCCGCGTCGGAGATGTCGGCGACATCCTCGCGCGGTCCGTCGTGTTCGTCCATGCTCGTCCTGTTCTCGGGTCGTGATCGCGGTTCATCCATGAGACGCGCGTCCCGCGCGTTCATGACGCCGTTCTCTCCGTTCTCGCCATTCTCCCAGGCGCGTCGCCGCACGATCCCTGTGAGCCCGCCGCGGTGCGGGCACGGCGCCCCGGATCTTTTTCCGGAAGTCGCGTCATAGATCCTGCACGGGCGCATCTCATGGGTGTGCCGGAATCCGGGCGCGCCTCGGGGGAGGCGGGTGCGGCGTTGCGGTCAGAGGTACGGGAGCACCGTGCCGACGTCGGTCGCGACGGGGATACCGGGGGGAACGCCCCGACGCGACGGACAGGGGGACAGAGCGGGGCGGCAGGCGCGGGGGCGCCTCCCGCCCCGCTCGCTCGTCCGCGTCAGATCCGCGTGCCGTCGACCCAGACCGCGGTGACCCGCAGCTCGGAATCGAGCAGCACGGCGTCGGCCGCGGCGCCCGGGCGCAGCGTGCCGTGCCGCTCCGCCACGCCGATCGCCCGTGCGGGCACGACGGTGACGGCCGCGACGGCGTCGGGCAGGGGCAGTCCGCCCGCGACGACGAGGCGCAGCGCGGCGTCCTGCGTCAGCGTCGACCCCGCGATCGCCCCGCCGTCGACGAGGCGCGCCTGGCCGTCGGTGACGCGCACGGCAAGGCCCCCCAGCTCGTAATCGCCGTCGGGGGCACCGGCGGCGGCCATCGCATCGGTGATGAGCGCGATGCGACCGGGAGCTCCCGCGAAGGCGAGCGCGATGACGTCGGGGTGGACGTGGAACCCGTCCGCGATGAGCTCGAGCGTGACGCGGTGGTCGCGCATGGCCGCGAGGATGGGGCCCGGCGCGCGGTGATGGATGCCGGGCATCGCGTTGAACGCATGCGTCAGCAGCGTCGCCCCGGCGTCGAAGGCGGCGGATGCCTCGTCCTCCGTCGCGTTCGTGTGTCCGACGGCGACGGCGACCCCGCCCGCGACGAACCGGTGCACGGCGTCGATTCCGCCGGGGAGCTCGGGCGCGAGCGTCACCTGCCGCACGGTGCCGCGACCGGCGTCGATGAGACGATCGATGGCGGCGGCATCCGGCGTGCGCAGCAGGCTCGCGGTGTGCGCGCCTTTGTGGCCGGGGTCGAGGAAGGGCCCCTCCAGGTGCGATCCCAGGATCGTCCCGTCGTGCGCGGCGAGGTCGGCGATCAGCGCGACCCGTGCCGCGAGGTCGTCGATCGATGCGGTCACGAGGGAGAGCACGGCGCGGGTCGTGCCGTGGGCGCGATGGACCGCGCGGGCGATGCGGACGGCATCCGCGCCGTCGTCGAACGCCGCGCCGCCGCCTCCGTGCCCGTGGATGTCGACGAACCCGGGGGTCAGGTATGCGCCCGCGCCGTCGAAGGCGTCGCCGGCGGGGAGCGCGCGCCGCTCGTCGCCGACGCCGGTGCGCAGCACCGTGTCGCCCTCGAACGCGACCCAGGCATCCTCCGTGACGCCCCCGTCGTCGACGAGACGCACGGAATGGATGACGGTCGTCATGCCGGCACCGCGCCCGTCGCCTCGGCATCCGTCGCCGCGTCGATTCCCGGTGCCGGTGCTGGTGCCGCCGCCGGCCAGGGGATGCCGGGGAGCGGCGTGAACGCGATGCCCATGCTCGTCCACAGCGGCGCGAGCCCGGCGACGCGCTGCGCGAACGAGTCCCACGTGCGCAGCGCGCTCGCGCCCGCCGCGGGAGACCAGCCGGCTTCGGCGGCGGAGGCGATGCGGGGGAAGGCGAGCGTGTCGATGTCGCTCAGCGTACGCGCGGTCTCCGCCCAGAGGGGAGCCTCCACGCCCAGGATCTCGTCGTCACCGATCCCGTCGATGACCGTCGCCGGATCCCACGCATACGACTGCTGCGCGGAGACCACGCCCGCCCAGACGAGACCCAGCGCGGCATCCGCGTCGTACTTCATGTCGAGGTAGATCGCGTCGGCGGGGGAGAGGATGATCTGGCCGCCGGCCGCGACGAAACCGCGGGTCTTCTCGTCCATGCCGTCGGTCGGGGTGCGGAAGCCCCAGTACTGCCCGACCGTGCCGGGCGCGAGGCGCTCGCCGACGACCCCCGCCTCGTGCCACGCGATCGGCGTCTTGCCGGTCGCCGCGACGATCGCGCTCGCGCGTTCCACGAAGTGGGCGAAGTCCTCGGGCGGGGTGCCCAGCGCCTCGTCGCCGCCGAGGTGGAGGTACGGCCCCGGCGTGAGCTCGGCGAGTTCGGTGAAGACATCGGTCACGAACGCGTAGGTCGCGTCGTCGTGGATCTTCAGCGAGGAGAAGCCGACCGCCATGCCGTCGTACGGGACGCCGTGCGCGGGGGCGTCGCCGCCGTAGTCGCGGATGATCTCGAGCATGTGCTCGTCGACCTTCGGCTGCTCGTTCAGTTCGGGGTAGGCGAGGGTCACGGCGTGCGTGTGCCCCGGCATGTCGAACTCGGGGACGACGATCATGTGATGCGCGGCGGCGTACGCGACGATCCCGCGGTAGTCCGCCTGCGTGTAGAAGCCTCCCGGGTCGCCGCCGACGGCCGTCGCGGACGCCTTCTCGGTCAGGAGCGGCCGAGAGCGCAGCTCGAGCCGCCAGCCCTGGTCGTCGCTCAGGTGCAGGTGCAGCGCGTTGAGCTTGAGGCTCGCGGCGCGATCGATGAGCGCCTTCACCGTCTCGACGCCGTGGAAGTGGCGGGCGACATCGAGCATGACGCCTCGGTAGCGGAATCTGGGGGCGTCGGCGATCTCCGCCGCGGGGATCCCCCACCCCCCGCCGTCCGTCTCGGCGATCAGCTGGCCGAGAGTCTGGATGCCGTAGAAGAGGCCCGCCGCGTCTGAGCCGATGACGGTGACGGATGCCGCGGAGGCGTGGAGCCGGTAGGACTCGGGGGTGCCGGCTCCGTCGATCCGGAGCGTGATCGCGGGGTCTGATCCCGTGGAGCCGGATGTCACGGGGCCTGATCCCGTGGAACCGGCACGCAGGTCGAGACCGGTGCGGGTCGCGATCAGGGCGCGGGCCGTCGCCGCGGCATCCGCGTCGCCGGCGATCTCGGTGTGCGCCGTGAGGGGGAAGGCCGCTCCGCCGGGCAGGGCGATCGAGGCGGGTGCGGGAACGACGGCGGGGAGGGCCACGATGCTCCATTCGGCGGGGTCGGGTGTGGCATCCATTGTCTCCGAATCGATTCGAGTTGTAAAGCGCCCTAACAAATACGTCAGGGTTCGGGATGGATCGTTCGCGCGGGCGGGGTGGGGCCGGTATGCTCGCTGTGTCGCGACTGGCGTTGAGGTGGGACACCACCGGGGAGCGACCACATGGCAATCGACCGTACGCCTGGGTCGGCCGTGGTTTCGATACACCGCCGCTGCGCGGCGGCACTCAACCACCGAGTCCGACAGGAGCCGTCACGATCATGACCGATCCGTACTTCAACGCCCCGCTCGCCGAGGTCGACCCCGAGATCGCCCAGGTGCTCGAGCGCGAGCTCGAACGCCAGCGCCGGTACCTCGAGATGATCGCGTCGGAGAACTTCGTGCCCGTCTCGGTCCTGCAGTCGCAGGGGTCGGTCCTCACCAACAAGTACGCCGAGGGCTACCCGGGTCGCCGCTACTACGGCGGCTGCGAAGAGGTCGACGTCGCCGAGGAGCTCGCGATCGCCCGCGCCAAGAGCCTGTTCGGCGCCGAGTTCGCGAACGTGCAGCCGCACTCCGGGGCATCCGCCAACGCCGCCGTTCTCCACGCCATCGCGCGCCCCGGCGATACGCTGCTGGGCCTGTCACTCGACCACGGCGGGCACCTCACGCACGGCATGAAGATCAACTTCTCCGGCCGGCTGTACAACATCGTCGCGTACGGCGTGGACCCCGAGACCAGCGTGATCGACATGGACGAGGTCGAGCGCCTCGCCGTGGAACACTCGCCGAAGGTCATCATCGCCGGTTGGTCCGCGTACCCCCGCCAGCTCGACTTCGCGCGGTTCCGCGAGATCGCCGACAAGGTGGGCGCTCTTCTGTGGGTCGACATGGCGCACTTCGCCGGTCTCGTCGCTGCGGGCCTGCACCCCTCGCCCGTGCCGCACGCGCACGTCGTCTCGTCGACCGTGCACAAGACGATCGGCGGCCCGCGCTCGGGCTTCATCCTCACGAACGACGCCGACCTCGCGAAGAAGATCAACACGGCCGTCTTCCCGGGTCAGCAGGGCGGCCCGCTCATGCACGTGATCGCCGCGAAGGCGACGGCGTTCAAGCTCGCCGCGACGCCCGAGTTCCGCGAGCGTCAGGAGCGCGTCGTGCGCGGCGCGGCGATCCTCGCCGAGCGGCTGGCGCAGCAGGACGTCGTGGATGCCGGGATCTCGGTGCGCTCGGGCGGCACCGACGTGCACCTCGTACTCGTCGACCTCCGGGACGCCGCGATCGACGGCAAGCAGGCCGAGGATCTGCTCCACGAGATCCACATCACGGTGAACCGCAACGCGGTGCCGAACGACCCGCGGCCGCCGATGGTGACCTCGGGCCTGCGGATCGGCACGCCCGCGCTCGCGACGCGCGGCTTCGGCGACGCCGAGTTCACCGAGGTGGCCGACATCATCGCGCTCGCGCTGCTACCCGGTGCCGACGTCGCGGCGCTGCGCACGCGCGTGGCATCCCTGACCGCCGCCTTCCCCCTGTACCCCACCCTCTAACCCACGACACGACCGCGAGACCGCATTGGTGCGCCGAGACTGCACGCACCGGCCGCAGTCTCGGCGCACCACTGAAGTCTCGCGGGCGGGGCGAGGGGCGGGGGACGAGAAGGAGAGAGTATGACGGCACAGAAGCTCGACGGGCGGGCGACCGCGGCGGCGATCAAGGCGGAGCTCGCCGAGCGCGTCGCGAAGCTGAAGGCGGCGGGGGTCACCCCGGGCATCGCGACGGTGCTCGTGGGCGCCGACCCGGCATCCCAGCTGTACGTCGGCATGAAGCATCGCGAGTCCGAGGCGATCGGCATGAACTCGATCCAGGTCGAGCTGCCGGCGGATGCCACGCAGGCGGACGTCGAGGCGGAGATCGACCGGCTGAACGCCGATCCCACGTGCCACGGCTACATCGTGCAGCTGCCGCTGCCCCGGCACCTCGACACGGATCGCATCCTCGAGCGGATCGACCCCGCGAAGGATGCCGACGGCCTGCACCCCACCAACCTCGGCAAGCTCGTGCTGAACGTGAACGACGACATCTCCTCGCCGCTGCCGTGCACGCCGCGCGCCGTCATCGAACTGCTCGAGCGCAATGGCTACGCGCTCGCCGGCACGCACGTCGTCGTGGTCGGGCGGGGCGTCACGATCGGGCGTTCGATCGGGCTGCTGCTCACGCGCCGCGCCGTCAACGCCACGGTGACGCTCACCCACACGGGCACGCGCGATCTCCCCTCGTATCTGCGGCAGGCCGATGTGATCGTGGGCGCGGCGGGCGTCAAGCACCTCGTGCGGCCCGAGGACGTCAAGCCCGGCGCTGCCGTGCTCGACGTGGGTGTGACGCGTGAGATCGACCCCGAGACCGGAAAGTCGAAGGTGTTCGGCGACATCGCGCCAGGGGTCGAGGAGGTCGCGGGCTGGCTCTCGCCGAACCCCGGCGGCGTGGGCCCGATGACGGTCGCGCTCCTCATGACCAACGTCGTCGAGGCCGCGGAGCGCACGATCCGCGCCTGAGTCGGGTCAGGGCCGCGCGCGGGAGCCGGAGTTCATCCATCCCGGCGGACTGAGCGGCCGCGTCAGTGCGCCGCCCGCTCGCCGCGCAGGTGCGTCTGGACGAGTGTGTCGTGCTCCTCGTCGCTGAGCTCGTCGTAGGAGGATGCCTCTGCGCGGTCGAGCCGGCTCCAGCGCACGAGCAGGATGATGAGGATCGGCACGTCCGCCACCTCGGCGATGAACCAGAGGAAGTCGCCCGCGAGGTGCTGATCGTGGAGCGGGTTCGGCCACCACGCGGCGCCGGGCGCGAGCGTCGTGACGGCATCGACGATCCCGTCGTTCAGGCGCAGCAGGATGCCGGGGATCGAGTCGACCACGAGCTCGACGAACGCCAGCAGGAACTCGATCGCGAGGAACGTGCTCGTGTGGAATCCGGTGAGCACCATGAGCGGCACGATCAGGAGCAGGCCGACGACGAGGGTCGCGACGCCGATGACCTCGCCGATGAGCGGTGAGGTGCGCAGCACCCCCGCGAGCGGCGTCAGGAAGAGACAGAACACGCCCGCAGCGACGAGCGTCGCGACCATCGCGTTGCCGAGGACGCGGAAGAACCGGTACTGGATGATCCGGTCGAGTCGTTCCTGGCCGGCCGGGCCGAGGCCCGCGCGGAGCAGTTCGAGCGGCTTCCCGAGGCTCAGGAGGGCGGGGACGATCATCAGCAGCAGCGCGATGCGGGTGACGAACGCCCATCGCAGCCCGCTCGAGTACGTCCCGAGGAAGCCCAGCTCGATGACGGCGTACGAGCCGAAGCCGAGCCCGAAGAACGCGGCGGTGCGGTGCCACGGCCAGGCGACGCCCGCCCGGGCGGCGCGACGGATGCCGAGGGCGTAGAGGACCGCGGCGACGACCAGCACCGCGAGCGTCGCAGGGTCGGCGCGCCATGTCGTGAGGAGGGTAGCTAAGGGAGGCGTGCGGACAGCATACGCCGCCGACGTATGGGGTTGCCTCCGCGCGGCACGACGCGACCGAGCGGGGTCTGCCCCGGTCGTGCGGGTCAGCGGGTGACGCGTGCCAGCAGGGCGCGGGTGCGCGGGTGGGCGGGCGCGGCGAAGACGGATGCCGGGGGGCCCTCCTCGACGATCACGCCCTCGTCGAGGACGATCACGCGGTCGGCGACGTCGCGGGCGAAGGCCATCTCGTGGGTCGCCATGAGGATCGTCGCGCCGCCGTCGGCGATCGAGCGCACGAGGTCGAGGACCTCTCCGACGAGCTCGGGGTCGAGCGCCGAGGTGATCTCGTCGAGGAGGAGCACCTCGGGGTCCGTGACGATCGCGCGCACGATCGCGGTGCGCTGCTGCTGCCCGCCGGAGAGCCGATCGGGGTGTGCCTTCGCGAACTCCGAGAGCCCGACGCGGTCGAGGAGCTCGAGCGCGCGGGCCTCGGCATCCCGTCGCGGCTCCTTGTGCACGACGCGCGACGCGAGCGTCACGTTGTCGAGCACCGACAGGTGCGGGAACAGGTTGTAGCTCTGGAACACCGCTCCCAGGCGCGCTCGCACGCGGTTCTGATCGACGCGCGGGTCGGAGATGTCGAGGTCGCCGAGCCACACGCGGCCGTCGTCGATCGGCTCGAGAAGGCCGAGGCACCGCAGTAGCGTCGACTTGCCCGACCCGGACGCGCCGATGAGCGCGACGACCTCGTGCGTCGCGAGCGACAGGGAGACTCCGCGCAGGACCTCGCGGTCGCCGAACGCCTTCCAGACGTCCTCCGCGCGCAGGATCGGTGGGGTGGCCGTCACAGGACCGCTCCGCTCTGCTCTCGCTCGCGCAGCCGCGCGGTGTACCAGTCGGTGAGGCGGATCGTGGGGATGGCGAGGAGCACGAAGAGCAGGCCCGCCACGACGTAGGGCGTGAAGTTGTAGGTGAGGGATGCCACGGAGCGCGCCGCGGCGATCGCGTCGACCGCACCGAGGATCGAGATGAGTCCGACGTCCTTCTGCATCGAGATGAAGTCGTTCATGAGCGGCGGGGTCATCTTGCGGAGCGCCTGCGGCAGCACGACGCGACGCATGGTCTGCCCGTGACCGAGACCGAGTGCGCGGGCGGCGAGACGCTGCGAGGGGTGCACGGCCTCGATCCCCGCGCGGATCACCTCGGCGACGTAGGACGAGTAGGTGAGCGTGACCGCGATGACGCCGAGGACGACGACGGGGATGCGCACCCCGGCGATCGTCGGCAGGCCGTACCCGACGAGGTAGAGCACGATGATGAACGGGAATCCGCGGAAGAGGTCGGTGTACCCCGCGGCGAGGACCCGCAGCGGGAAGAACACGGGGCCCCGGAGGGTGCGGACGAGCGCGATCGCGAGGGCGAACGCGCTCACCGTCACGAGGGACAGCGCCAGCACCTGCAGATTGATCAGGAATCCGTCCCACACCTTCGGCAGCGCCCGCAGCGCGACCGCCGGGTCGAAGAACGCGCCCTGCACGCCCGCCCACCCGGGGGTGTTGATCACCGTCGCCCAGATGATGACGGCGAAGACGATCGTCGACGCGATCGCCACCACGACCGAGCGTCGCTCACGCCCGCGCCGATAGGCGCGCCGTTCGAGCTCGAGCGGGCTGGGGGGATGGCTGGTCACGGGACGACGTTACCCGAGCCGGTCACTTCAGCTGCGGGATGCCGTCCGTCAGCACGCCGAGCCACTTCTGCTCGAGAGCGGCGAGGGTGCCGTCCGCGCGCAGCGCGTCGACGGCCTCGCTGACGCGAGCCGTGAGCGGCGAGTCCTTCGCCAGGACGAGTCCCCACTGGTCAGGGACACCGGCGGCGGGCAGCTGCCCGACGACGAAGGAGTTCTCGATGTAGGGGACCACGGTCGCGACGTACGCCGTGGGGGTGTCGAGCACGATCGCGTCGATCTGCCCCGCCTTGAGCGCCGCGACGGCATCCTCGTTGGAGCTGTAGTACTGCGCCGGCGTCGTCGGGGCGATGGCTTCTTCGAGCGTCGTGGCGCTCGTCGATCCGGTCATCGCGCCGAGCACGAGACCCTTGAGGCCCGCGAGGCCGGTCACGCCGTCGGCCTTGCCGCCCTTCACCGCGACGACCGACTGGCTCGCCTCGTAGTACGGCGTCGAGAAGTCGACGGCCTGCTTGCGCTCATCGGTGATCGTGTACTGCTGGATGTTGACGTCGAAGTTCTTGGGTCCGGGAGCGATCGCCGACTCGAACGAGGTGCGCACCCACACGACGTCCTCCTTCGCGAAGCCGAGCTTCTCGGCCACCGCGTAGGCGACGGCGGCTTCGAAGCCCTCGCCGGAGGCAGGGTCGTCGTTCAGCACGTAGGGCTCGTACGCGGTCTCACCCGTCGCGAACGTCAGCTTTCCCGCCGTCACGTACCCGGCGTCGGCGTCGCCGGTCGAGGAGGCGGGCTCGGATCCTCCGGCGCAGCCGGCGAGGAGGAGGAGCGCGGCGGCCGCCGCGGTGGCGAGCGTGGTGCGCAGAACGGGACGCGACATGGCGGTGACCTTCCGGTGGGGGACTGCGACCCGTCGAGTGCTGTGGACGGATGCCGCAGCATCCATCATCGCGGTCCCGCGCGGGCCCTCGGCCTCCCGGCGTCGGTTTGTTACAGGGTCGTCATGCGCCGCCGGCCCCGGTCAGCTCTTGCCGAGGTCGTCGAGCATCTTGCGCTGCTCGGGGGTGAGCCCGTCGTCGAGCTCGGTCCGCGCCGCCGCGCCGGTGGCGGGAGCGGTGGATGCCACGCCGCCGCCCGCACGGTTCGTGCCGCGGATCCCGGCCTCCGCCCGGTCGTAGTACCCGGCGGTCTTCGCCTCGACGCGATCGTCGATCTTGGAGTACACGAAACACCCGATCGCGATGATGACGGGCGGCAGCACGTACGCCCAGAACCAGCTGCCGCGGGCGTTGACGCCCGTCAGGAGCAGCGTGATCACCCAGATGATGGCGGCCACCGCGAGCACGATGAGCCCCTGCACGAGCGCTTCGCCCGCGCGGGTGCGTTCGCCGGCCGACTTCGCGGCGGAGCGCCGGAACATCCCCTGCAGAAGCGGCTTCACGAAGAGCTCGGCGAGGGTGAGGATGACGGATGCCCAGATCACCGCCCACCCGACGTGCGCGGGCGTCAACAGGCCGATGAGGAGCAGCACGACGACGTTGAACACATACAGCGAGACGAATCGCACGATCCAGGCCTTCATGACCCCAGCGTGGCATGGCCGGCGTCTCGGGGGGAAGAGCCGCGCACGCGTTTGGGCGTGGGGGTTCCGACGACGACGGTCCCGGTCCTAAGGTCGGCAGCAGGCCGGAAGGAATATGATGACGCGCAGCGACGCCTCCGAGGAGTATCCCGACCTGACGTCGGTGTTCGACCGTTCCCTCGAAGCGCACCCGGTGTCGGCCCGGCACCGTCTGCCCGACCACGAGTCGCTCCCGTCGACGGCCTACCAGGTCGTCCACGACGAGGCGATGCTCGACGGCAACGCGCGGCTGAACCTGGCGACCTTCGTCACGACGTGGATGGACGATCACGCGGCACGCCTCTACGCCGAGGCCGCCGACAAGAACATGATCGACAAGGACGAGTATCCGGCCACGGCGGGCGTCGAGGAGGCGTGCTGGCACATCCTCGCCGACTTGTGGAATGCGCCCGACCCCGAGAAGGCCGTCGGCACCTCGACGATCGGATCGTCGGAGGCGTGCATGCTCGGCGGACTCGCGCTCAAGCGCCGCTGGCAGCACGCGCGCCGGGCGGCGGGCGCCTCCACCGACCGGCCGAATCTCGTGATGTCGAGCGCCGTGCAGGTGTGCTGGGAGAAGTTCTGCAACTACTTCGACGTCGAAGCCCGCTTCGTCCCGATCACCGAGGAGCACCCGACCCTCGACGGTCACGACATCGACCGCTACATCGACGAGAACACGATCGGCGTCGTCGCCATCATGGGCGTCACCTACACCGGCATGTACGAACCGGTGGCGCGCATCGCGGCGGCGCTCGACGACCTCCACGCCCGCACGGGCCTGGACGTCCCGATCCATGTGGACGGGGCATCCGGAGCGATGATCGCGCCCTTCCTGCAGCCCGACCTGGAATGGGACTTCCGCCTCGAGCGCGTGCACTCCATCAACACCTCGGGGCACAAGTACGGCCTCGTCTACCCCGGCCTCGGGTGGGTGGTCTGGCGCGACGCGTCGCTGCTGCCCGACGACCTCGTCTTCCGGGTGAGCTACCTCGGCGGGCAGATGCCGACGTTCGCGCTCAACTTCTCCCGCCCGGGCGCGCAGGTGCTGCTGCAGTACTACTCGTTCCTGCGGCTCGGGCGGCGGGGGTTCACCGCCGTGCAGCGAGAGTCGCAGACGGTCGCACGGCACCTGGCGGCCGGCATCGCGCGGCTCGGGCCGTTCGAGCTCTGGAACGACGGCAGCGACATCCCGGTGTTCGCGTGGCGGCTGCGCGAGGGCGACGCGCGCAACTGGAGCCTCTACGACCTGCAGGACCGGCTGCGGATGAAGGGATGGCTCGTCCCCGCCTACCCCCTGCCCGACGACCTCGCCGACCGCACGGTGCAGCGGATCGTGGTGCGCCAGGGCCTCAGCATGGACCTGGCGGAGAGGTTCCTCGTCGACCTGCGCGCGGAGACGGCGTATCTCGAACTCCTGACGACGCCGCTCCCCGACATCGCCGAGCGCAGCGCCTTCCACCACTGACCGGTCGGCCGTTGCGCGGCGGCGGGCGGCCGGACCTCGGGCGTGCCGCCGTGGTCAGCCGATCGAGACGAGTTCCGTCACGTCATCGGCCGGCAGGACGTCGGCCGTCGCCGTGACCTCGACCTCCACGAGATCGGCCCGGCCGCTCATGACGTTGAGGAAGGCGGTGTCCGCGGCATCCCTCCCCGTCGCGGTCCGCACGAGCGTGCTGCGCGGCGCCAGCGCGGTGGCGTCGACGACGCGCCACGCCCCGTCGATCCACGCCTCCGCCACGGCGTGGAAGTCCATCGGATCGAGCCCCGGCGCGTAGACCGCGACGAGCCGGGCCGGGATGCCGCGGGCACGCAGCAGCGCGATGCACAGGTGGCTGTAGTCGCGGCAGACGCCCTGGCGGTTCAGGAGTGTGCGGGTGGCGCCGTCGGTGGGGAGGCTCGACCCGCTGACGTACGCCAGACGGGTGCCGACCCACGACGAGACGGCGGCCAGCAGATCGGCGGGCTCGTCGACCCCGACGAACTCGGCCGCGGCGGTCGGTGCGAGGGCGTCGGACTCGGCGTAACGGCTCGGACGGCCGTAGACGAGCAGCTCCGCCTCGTCGGCGTCGCCCGCGGTGCTCCCCGCGGAGGGGTCGACCCGGCCGTCGATCGTCGCGGCGTAGTGGAGGGTCAGCCGTCCGGGGCGTGACGTCACCCGGTGCAGCCGCGTGCCGTGCGCGTCGGCGAGCTCGCGGACCTCGACGGGGGCGCCGTCGAGGTCGACGGACACGGTCTCGGATGCCGGGGCATACGCCGTCGCGACCGCGACGGCGAACACGAGGTCGGCCGTCTCGGTGACGTCGAGGACCACGCGGCTGGTGACGATGCGCTGCATGATCCTCAGGGTCGCACACCCGGGCGTCGCACGCGCACACACGGGCCGCTAGCACCCGTGCGGACGGCGCGCAATCCCCGTGGCACGCCTCCGCTCACCGCCTACCGTCGAAGCATGGCCACGACGACAACGACGAAGAACAAGCGCAAGCCTGCGCACGGGGCACGACTCACGGGCGAGCAGAACGCCGAGAGCGGGTTCACCGCGTCGGAGACGCTCAGCGACAATCTGCAGAAGGTGCTCGTCGACCTCATCGAGCTCGCCTCGCAGGGCAAGCAGGCGCACTGGAACGTCATCGGCACGAACTTCCGCGACACGCACCTCCAGCTCGACGAGATCATCGACGCGGCACGCGAGTTCAGTGACACGATCGCCGAGCGCATGCGCGCACTGCACGCCCTGCCCGACGGGCGCAGCGACACCGTCGCCGAGTCGACGACGCTCCCCGAGTTCCCGCAGGGCGAGATCGCGACGACCAAGGTCGTCGACCTCATCACGGCGCGACTGGAGGATGCCGTCGGCACCTGCCGCGTCGTGCACGACGCCGTCGACGACGAGGATCCGACGAGCGCCGACATCCTGCACGCGGTCATCGAGAAGCTCGAGCAGTTCGCCTGGATGATCAGTGCCGAGAACCGGACGGCGCGTTCGTCGTAGCCGGCATGCCGACCGCGCGGGAGCGGTCGGCCGGTGCGGCGCTCCGGCGCGTGCGCGTTCGGTATTCAGTCTCGGCGATGTGCGGCGACGCGCGGCGCGCGCCGCGGAGGCGCGATTCCGGGGCGCGGCCCCGGCGTGCGTGGCGCGCGGACTGAATACGGTACGCCCGTGCGCGTCGCCTGCCCGCGCGTCGCCTGCACCCGCACGGGGACGGGTCAGTACCCGGCGCGCTGCGTGTCGTCGGCGGTCGGGATCCAGCGGGCGGCGAGGGCCTCCGAGCCGCGGGCGAGGAGCGCCACGTCGGCTCCGACGAGCACGAACGAGGCCCCGGCGTCGAGATACGACTGAGCGACCGCGGGGTCGAAGGCGTTCACGCCGACGGGCTTGCCGGCGGCGCGCACGGCCTTGAACGCGCGCAGCACCCCGGCGGTGACGTCGGGGTGCGTCTGCTGGCCGATGAGACCGAGGGATGCCGCGAGGTCGCTCGGCCCCACGAAGACGCCGTCGACGCCGTCGACGGCGGCGATCTCCGCCGCGGCATCCACCCCGGCCGCCGTCTCGATCTGGACGAAGACCGACACGTAGGCATCCGCGTTCGTCAGGTAGTCGTCGACGCGGTTCCAGCGCGCCGAGCGCGCGAGCGCCGAGCCGACCCCGCGCCGCCCGCGCGGTGGATAGCGCACCGCCGCGACGATCGCCTCGGCCTCGGCCGCGGAGGAGACCATCGGCACGAGGACGTTCTGCGCGCCGAGGTCGAGCACCTGCTTGATCGTGACGACGTCGCCCACCGGCACGCGGACGACGGGGACGGCGGGCGACCCGCCGATCGCCTGCAGCTGCGCGAGCACCGTGTCGAGCGTGTTCGGGCCGTGCTCCATGTCGACGAGGAGCCAGTCGAGGCCCGACCCCGCCATGATCTCGGCCACGAGGGGCGACCCCGAGCACACCCACCCGCCGGCGAGCGCCCGCGGCTGGGGCTGCTCCTGCGCTGCAGAGATCCGATCCCGGAAGGTCTCGCTCAGGAAAAGCGGCATTCGATGACTCCCATCGGCCCGAAGTCGGCGCGGACCTCGTCTCCGGCCGACACCCACATCGGGCGGGTGAACGACCCGGCGAGGATGATCTCGCCGGCTTCGAGTCTGGCACCGTGCCGCGCGAACGTGTTGGCGAGCCACGCGACACCCGTCGCGGGGTGGCCGAGGACACCCGCCGCGACACCGGTCTCCTCGATCTCGCCGTTGCGGCTGAGCACGCCGGGCACCCAGCGCAGGTCGATCTCGTCAGGGCGCTTGTGCACGTCGCCCAGGACCATCGCGCCGTAGGCGGCGTTGTCGCTGATCGTGTCGACGATCGTGCGGCCCTCGAGCTCGATGTGCGAGTTCAGTACCTCGAGCGCCGGGACGGCGTAGTCGATCGCGGCGAGGGCGTCTTCGAGCGTGCAGTCGGGGCCCTCGAGCGCCGTGCGAAGCACGAACGCGAGCTCGACCTCGATCCGCACGTTCGAGAAGTGGCTCGTCGGGATGGTGTCGCCGGAGCGGTAGACGGTGTCGTCGAACATGACGCCGTAGTCGGGCTCGGTGATGCCGGTCGCCTGCTGCATCGCCTTGGACGTCAGCCCGATCTTGCGCCCCACGAGGGTGCGGCCCGCCGCGATCATGCGGTCGCGCCACACCCCCTGGATCGCGTAGGAATCCTCGATCGTGGCATCCGGATACCGCGCCGTGATCCGCGGGATCACGGAGTGTGCGCGGTCGGCTTCGGCGAGCTCCTCGGCGATCGAGGCGATCTGCGCGGGGGTCAACATGTGCGTCCGGTCGCTGCCGGCGAGGCATCCATGTCCCACATCTGGCTGGTTTCGCGCCGCCAGACCAGCCGTTTATGGGACATTCTCCGCACCAAGTGGGACATTCTCCGTACCGAGTGGGACGACCCGGGAGCGGAAGAGGGAGGGGGAGGAAGGGTCACAGCTGGTGGCCCAGCTTGTATTCGCCCTGCTTCCACTCGGGCATGGATGCCTCGCCCTCGTCCGCACGCGTGTAGCTGAAGCCGTCCGCGCCGATCGTGACGGCCATCTCGCTGTCGTCGGTGCGGGCGACCACGGGCTGCGGGTTGCCGTCGAGGTCGAGCACGAGCGATGCGTCGGTGTACCACGACGGGACGACGGGGTTGCCCCACCAGTCGCGGCGCTGGTTGTCGTGCACGTCCCACGTGACGACCGGGTTGTCGGGGTCGCCGGTGTAGTAGTCCTGCGTGTAGATCTCGACCCGGTGGCCGTCGGGGTCGCGCAGGTACAGGTAGAACGCGTTGCTCACGCCGTGGCGGCCGGGGCCGCGCTCGATGGCATCCGACCGGCGGAGCGCGCCGAGCTTGTCGCAGATCGCGAGGATGTTGTGCTTCTCGTGCGTCGCGAAGGCGACGTGGTGCATGCGCGGGCCGTCTCCGCCGGTCGCGGCGGTGTCGTGCACCGTGGGCTTGCGGCGCAGCCACGCGGCGTACACGGTGCCCGCCTCGTCCTGGATGTCCTCCGTCACGCGGAAGCCGAGGTCCTGGTAATGGCGCACGGCGCGCGGCACATCGGGGGTGACCTGATTGAAGTGGTCGAGCCGGACGAGCTCACCCGGCGTGTGCAGGTCGTAGCGCCAGCTCAGGCGCTCGACGTGGGTCGTCTCGAAGAAGAACTCGTACGGGAAGCCCAGCGGGTCCTCGACGCGCACCGAGTCGCCGATGCCCTTGACGAACCCCTCCGGGCGGCGCTCGACGCGGCATCCCAGTTCCGTGTAGAACGCGACCGCGCGGTCGAGGTCCTCCGCCGAGCGCACGCGGTAGCTGAACGCCGCGACCGCCGCGACGGGACCCTTGCGGAGCACGAGGTTGTGGTGGATGAACTCCTCAGTGGAGCGCAGGTAGATCGCCTCGTCATCCTCTTCGGTCACGTACAGTCCGAGCACGTCGACGTAGAAGGTGCGGGATGCCGCGAGGTCGGTCACCACGAGCTCCATGTACGCGCAGCGCAGGATGTCGGGCGGGGAGGACTGCGGGGTCGTCACCGGGTCGTCGGAGTGGATGGGCGCCTCGGCGCTCACGTAGTAGCCCGACGAGGTCAGGGTCATGTTGTCGCGACTGGTCATATCAGCGTCCTTGCTTTTATTCGTGTGCCGGGCCGAGTGTCCAAGACACGCGGAGCGCGGGTGGCGCGGGTCGGCGTGTTCTGGACACTCGGCGGGGGCGGAGAGGGGTGGAGAGGGGTCAGTTCTTGCCGAAGGTGGGGTTGTGGACCTTGCCGAGCGTGATGTGCACGGCCTGCTGATCGGTGTAGAAGTCGATCGAGCGGTAGCCGCCCTCGTGCCCGAGGCCCGAGGCCTTCACGCCGCCGAACGGGGTGCGGAGGTCGCGCACGTTGTTCGAGTTCAGCCACACCATGCCCGCCTCGACGGCCTGCGCGAAGTTGTGCGCGCGCTTGAGGTCGTTCGTCCAGACATAGGCGGCGAGGCCGTACTTCGTGTCGTTGGCGAGCGCGAGGGCCTCTTCGTCGGTGTCGAACGGGGTGATCGCGACGACCGGGCCGAAGATCTCCTCCTGGAAGATCCGCGCGGAAGGCGCGACGTCGGCGAACACCGTCGGGGCGACGAAGTTGCCGAACTCGAACCCCTCCGGCTGGCCGCCGCCGGCGACGAGGCGGCCCTCGCCCTTACCGATCTCGACGTAGCTCATGACCTTCTCGAAGTGCTCGGGGTGCACGAGCGCGCCGACCTCGGTCGCGGGGTCGTGCGGGTAGCCGACCTTCACGCGCCGAGCCTGCGCGGCGTACCGCTCGACGAACTCGTCGTAGACGTCCCGCTGCACGAGGATGCGCGATCCCGCCGTGCAGCGCTCGCCGTTGAGCGAGAAGACGCCGAAGATGGTCGCGTCGATCGCGGCATCCAGATCGGCGTCGGCGAAGACGATCGCGGGGCTCTTGCCGCCGAGCTCCATCGACAGGCCCTTGAGGAACGGGGCGGCGTTGCCGAAGATGATCTGGCCCGTGCGGCTCTCGCCCGTGAACGAGATGAGCGGCACGTCGGGGTGCTTCACGAGCGCGTCGCCGGCGTCCTCGCCGAGGCCGTTGACGAGGTTGAAGACGCCCTGGGGGAGGCCCGCCTCTTCGAAGATCTCGGCCCAGAGGGATGCCGAGAGGGGCGTGAACTCGGCGGGCTTCAGCACGACCGTGTTGCCCGTCGCGAGCGCGGGGCCGAGCTTCCACGACTCGAGCATGAACGGTGTGTTCCACGGGGTGATGAGGCCCGCGACGCCGATCGGCTTGCGGTTGACGTAGTTGATCTGGCGTCCCGGCACCTTGAACGTGTCGTCGGACTGGGCGACGATCAGGTCCGCGAAGAAGCGGAAGTTCTCGGCCGCGCGGCGGGCCTGGCCGAGTGCCTGCGTGATCGGCAGGCCCGAGTCGAAGGATTCGAGCTCGGCGAGGCGCGCGTCACGCGACTCGACGATGTCGGCGATCCGGTGCAGGATGCGCGAACGCTCGCGGGGCAGCATCTTCGGCCACGGACCGTCGGTGAACGCGCGGCGCGCCGCGGCGACGGCGAGGTCGATGTCGGCCTTCTTGCCGGCGGATGCCTGGACGTAGACCTCGTTCGAGACCGGCTCGAGCACGTCGAACGTGTCGCCGTCCTGTGAATCGACGAACGCGCCGTCGATGTAGTGCCGGATGCGGTCGGGGAGGTCCGCCGGGACGTGGCGGGCATCGAGCGCGGGGGAGGTGGTGTCGGTCATGGTGTCTCCGTCGTGGGTGTGGCGTCGTTGTGGCGTGCCGAGAGGAACGCGTCGAGTGTGCGCAGGCGGTGGTTGCGCGTGAACAGCTCGAGCTCGTCGGCATCCGCTCCCGTGCGGATGAGCTCGAGGATGCGGTCGTGCTCCTCGACCGAATGCCGGGGCCTCGACGGGATCAGCGCGAAGCTCGTGTCGCGCAGTCCCGCGAGGCGCGACCAGCCGCGGCCGACGAGATCGAGGAT
This sequence comes from Microbacterium sp., assembly GCF_017305435.1. GTDB lineage: Bacteria > Actinomycetota > Actinomycetes > Actinomycetales > Microbacteriaceae > Microbacterium. The sequence continues at coordinate 153,171 of NZ_JAFKIP010000008.1, forward strand.
GTGCGGGTTCGGGCAGCGGTCGAAGAGCACCGCGTGGAAGCGCTGGTTGAGCTGCGTGTACGCGTGCGGGTCGAAGTCGTCGATGAGCCGGTGCATGCGGGCGTTGATCTCCGCAGCCTGCGCGAGATCGTCGGCCGTGATGAAGGGCGCGGCGAGGCGGGTCGCATAGCCCTCGACGAGGCTGAGGGTCTGCATCGTGTGGACATAGGCCTCTTCGTCGACGACCGACACGCGCGCGCCGACGTTCTTCTCGAACGTGACGAGGTGCTCCGCCTCCAGGCGGCGGATCGCCTCCCGCACCGGGACGACGCTCATGTCGAGCTCGGTCGCGATCGTGCCGAGGACGAGCCGGTAGCCGGGCCCGTACTCGTGGTTCGCGATGCGCGCGCGGATCCAGTCGTAGGCGACCTCGGACTTGCTGCCGGCGGTGACCGTGCTCATGCGGACGCCCCCTTCTCGGCCTCGTAGCGTTCCCGCCAGGCCGTGTTCATCGGGAAGAGCCCGTCGACCGCGTGCCCTTCGGCAACGCGGGCGGCGATCCAGGCATCCTCGTCCTCCTGCGCGAGGGCCGCGTCGGCGACCTCTTCGGCGAGCGCCGGCGGGATCACGATGACGCCGTCGGCGTCGCCGACGATGATGTCGCCCGGCTGCACCGTCGTGCCGCCGCACGCGATCGTGACGTCGTGGTCCCACGGGACGTGTTTGCGGCCGAGGACGGCCGGGTGCGCGCCGACGGTGTACACGGGAATGCCCACCGCGGTGACCGCGTCGGCATCGCGCACGCCGCCGTCGGTGACGATGCCGGCCGCCCCCCGCGCGTGCGCGCGGATCGCGAGGATGTCGCCGAGCGTTCCCGATCCGGCTTCGCCGCGGGCCTCGATGACGATGACCTCGCCCTCGCCGACGGCGTCGAACGCGCGCTTCTGCGCGTTGTAGCCGCCGCCGTGGCTCGCGAAGAGGTCCTCGCGGGCGGGGACGAAGCGGAGCGTCTTCGCCGTGCCGACGAGCTTCCGCTCGGGGTGGAGCGGACGCACGCCGTCGATCGTGACGTTGTTCAGCCCGCGCTTGCGCAGCTGCTGCGAGAGCCCCGCGACCGGGACGCGCTCGAGCTTCGCGCGCAGCCCCGCGCCGAGGGTGTCTTCGTTTGCGCCGAGGGTGTCTTCGTTTGCGCTGACGGTGCTCTCGTCGCGCCGCGGGAGTGCACCCTCGCGCGAAACGAGGGCACCCTCGGGTGAAACGAGGGCACCCTCGGGCGATGCGGGCGGCAGGTTCGCGGCTTCGCGCGACCCCCAGGCCTCCTCGCGCTGCGTGTCGTCGACGGCGGGGAGGGAGCCCACCGTCTCGTCGAACGCGACCTCCGGCCCCGCGACGACGGTCGTCACGAGGCGACCCGACGTGGCGCCGGATGCCGGGGCATCCACCTCGACCTCGACGACGTCTCCGGGCACGATGACCGACGAACCCGCCGGTGTGCCGGTGAGGATGACGTCGCCCGGCTCGAGCGTGAAGTGCTGGGAGAGGTCGGCGACGAACTGCGCGAGCGGGAAGATGAGCCCCGCCGTCGTGTCGTCCTGCCGCAGGTCGCCGTTGACCCACGTGCGCACGCGGAGTGCCGTGGGGTCGATGGTGCGGGCGTCGATGAGGTGCGGGCCGATCGGCGTATAGCCGTCGCCGCCCTTGGACCGCACGTTCGAGCCCTTGTCGTTCTGGCGCAGGTCGTAGAGGCCGAGGTCGTTGGATGCCGTGACCCAGGCGACGTGGTTCCAGGCGTCGGCGAGGGACACGCGGCGCGCGCTCTCGCCGATGACGAGGGCGATCTCGCCCTCGAAGGCGAGCAGCTCGGTGCCGGCGGGGCGCTCCACGATGCCGCCCGAGGCTGCGACCGAGCTGGACGCCTTGAAGAAGTACGACGGCGCGGCGGGTCGGCGCCCGCGCTGATCCGCGCGCGACGAGTAGCTCAAGTGCACCGCGATGATCTTGCCGGGCCGGCCGGGGAGGCCGGTGTAGCGGTCGTCTGCCGAGGCGGCATCCGTGGTCTGGTCGATGGTCATGAGCTCCCTCGCTCTTGCGTCGTATTCGAAATCGTATATGATCTACCGCAGGCGGGCAAGAGCAACCTTCCCGCCTCCGAGACGAAGACGTCACATCGACACTGGAGTCACCGCCATGAGCGCACAACACCCTGATCCCGCCGGATTCACCCCCACCGGCACCATCGCCTCCCACGCCGACCGCCGCCGCGTCGTCTTCGCGACCGTCGTCGGAACGACGGTCGAGTGGTACGACTTCTTCATCTACGCGTCCGCGGCCGGACTCGTGTTCGGCCAGCTGTTCTTCGCCCCCGCCGGCGAGGGATTCGCGCAGGTGCTGTCGTTCATCACGGTCGGCATCAGCTTCCTCTTCCGCCCGTTCGGCGCCTTCCTCGCGGGGCACTACGGCGACAAATACGGCCGCCGCGTCGTCCTCATGATCACGCTGATCCTCATGGGCATCGCGACGACGCTCGTCGGCCTCCTGCCGACGTATGCCGCGATCGGCATCGCAGCGCCGATCCTGCTGATCCTCCTGCGCATCCTGCAGGGCGTCTCGGCCGGCGGCGAGTGGGGCGGCGCGGTCCTGATGGCCGTCGAGCATGCCCCGCGCACGAAGCGCGGCCTCTTCGGGGCATCCCCGCAGATGGGCGTTCCCCTCGGGCTCCTGCTCGCCTCCGGCATCCTCGCGCTCATGGCGCTGATCGCACCAGGCGAGGCCTTCATGCAGTGGGGCTGGCGCGTGCCGTTCCTGCTGTCGTTCGTCCTCATCGTCATCGGCTACTACGTCCGCCGTCGCGTCGAGGAGAGCCCGGTGTTCACCGAGCTCGCCGAGCGCAAGGAGGAGACGCGGATGCCGATCGTGCAGCTCTTCCGCAAGCACGCCCTCCTCGTGATCATCGCGGCGCTCGTCTTCGCCGGCAACAACGCAGTGGGCTACATGACCACCGGCGGGTACATCCAGCGCTACGCGACGGACCCGAAGGGCCCGATCGGTCTCGCGACGGCGGACGTCCTGGGAGCAGTCACCCTCTCGGCGATCACCTGGCTGCTGTTCACGTTCCTCTCGGGGTGGATCTCCGACCGGATCGGGCGTCGCACGACCTACCTCGTGGGCTGGATCATGCAGCTCGTCGGCGTCTTCCTCCTCTTCCCGCTCGTGAACACCGGCTCGATCGTGATGCTGACCCTCGGTCTCGTCATCCTCACCGTCGGGCTCGGCTTCACCTACGGTCCGCAGGCGGCGCTGTACTCGGAGCTGTTCCCGGCATCCATCCGGTTCTCCGGCGTCTCGATCTCCTACGCGATCGGCGCGATCCTGGGCGGGGCGTTCGCGCCGACGATCGCACAGGCGATCGTGCAGGCGACCGGATCGACCGTCGGTGTGACGTGGTACCTCGCCGGGATGACGGTGCTCGGCCTCATCGCGACGCTGCTGCTGCGCGACCGCAGCGGCATCCCGCTCGGGCCCGACCACGAGGCCGAGCAGGCGAAGAGCCCCATCTACGGCGTCGCGAAGGCCTGATCGCCCCGCCGCCGCGCCGACCCGCACCGATCCGCGCCGACGCGCACCGATCCGCGCCGACGCGCACCGATCCGCGCCGATCAGCGCCGATCCGCGGCGCGCTGAGGCTCGGTCAGGACGCCGAGCCGCCCAGCGCGCCGCGGATCGCCGCTGCGGAGAGCTCGAGCCGCGCCGCGAGGGCGGCCGGGTCGGCGTCGGTCCCGACGTGGACGACCGCGATCGCCGCGGGACGATGCGGTCGCTGCGACCCCCGCAGTCGCAGCGGCACCGCGACGGCCTGGACCGTCGGGATCACCTCGTCGTGGCTCGTCGCGTAGCCGCGTTCGCGCGCGTCGTCGATCTGCGCGCGGAGCACCGGTGACGGGTCGACCGGCCATTCCCCTGCGGGGAGGGCCGAGAGGATCGCCTTGCTCGGCGCCCCCACCGTGATCGAGTGACGCGCTCCCGGCCGCTGTGCGACCGACGCGATCGCGTGCCGCGGCTCCACGCTCGCGAGCGTGATGCACTCGTCGCGGTCGAGCACCGCGAGGAAGCACGTCATGCCGAGCTCGTTCGCGACGGCGGTGAGCTCGGGCAGCGCCTCGGCCTGCAGGTCCTGCGACACGCCCGCCGCGAGCGCCGCCATCCGCGCGCCCAGCGCGAGTCGTCCGGCCGCGTCGCGCGAGACGAGGGCATGGTCCTCCAGCGTCCGCAGCAGGCGATAGGCGATCGAGCGGTGCACCCCGAGCTCGGCGGCGAGCTCGTCGATCGTCAGCGGTGCGCGCGCGTCGGCGAGGATCTCGAGGATCCGGATGCCGCGGCTGAGCGTCTGGGAGGCGGGTGCTTGTGCCATGGCATCCCCTTCGTATACGATCTGTTCAATAGTAGAACGGTATGTTCGAATATAGAACACTATCGCTCACGACAGCAACCCTCGACATCGCCGTCCGAGGAAGGAATCGACAACGATGCAGTTCCACCACCACGGATACGTCTCCGCTGACCCGCGCCTCCAGCCCGCCGCCGGAACCGGGATCGACCGACACGTCGAGATCCCCGACGAGGTCGACGTCCTCATCGTCGGGTCGGGACCGGCTGGCATGCTGCTCGCGGCCCAGCTCTCGCAGTACCCCGGCGTCGTGACGCGGATCGTCGAACGGCGCGAGGGGCGCCTCGAGATCGGGCAGGCCGACGGCATCCAGCCACGCAGCGTCGAGACCTTCCAGGCCTTCGGCTTCGCGGAGCGCATCGTCGCCGAGGCGTACAACATCGGCTGGATGAACTTCTGGGGCCCCGACCCCGCCGACCCGAGCCGCATCGTCCGCCGCTCGCGCACCGCCGACTACGCGTACGACATCAGCGAGTTCCCGCACCTCATCGTCAACCAGGCGCGCGTGCTCGACTACTTCGCCGAGGCCGCGGCGCAGGGCCCGGGCCGCATCGTCCCGGACTACGGGGTGGAGTTCCTCGGGCTCACCGTGCCGGCCGACGACGCGCTCCCGGTCGACGTGCGCCTGAAGGATGCCGCGGGCACCGAACGCACCGTCCGCGCCCGCTACGTCGTCGGCTGCGACGGGGCGCGCAGCCGCGTGCGCTCGGAGATCGGGCGCGTGCACGTCGGCGACATCTCGCAGCACGCGTGGGGGGTCATGGACGTGCTCGTCGAGACCGACTTCCCCGACTGGCGCATCAAGTGCGCCATCAACGCGGAGGCGGGGAACATCCTGCACATCCCGCGCGAGGGCGGCTACCTCAGCCGCGTCTACGTCGACCTCGGCGCGGTCGCCGCCGACGACGACCACCGCGTGCGGCAGACGCCGATCGAGGAGATCATCCGGCGCGCGAACGAGATCCTGCACCCGTACACGCTCGACGTGCAGGACGTCGCGTGGCACAGCGTCTACGAGGTCGGGCACCGGGTCACCGACGGCTTCGACGACGCGCACGGCACCGACCGTGCGCCGCGCGTGTTCCTCACCGGCGACGCGTGCCACACCCACAGCGCCAAGGCGGGCCAGGGCATGAACGTCTCGATGCAGGACGGCTTCAACCTCGGATGGAAGCTCGGGTCCGTCGTCACCGGCCTCGCCCCGGCATCCCTCCTGTCGACCTATTCCGCGGAGCGCCGCCCCGTCGCGCAGCAGCTCATCGACTTCGACAAGGAGTGGTCGTCGCTCATGGCGCGCAAGCCCGAGGAGATCAGCGACCCCGAGGACCTCGCCACGTACTACCTCGCGACGGCCGAGTTCCCCTCCGGCTTCATGACGCAGTACGCGGCGGGCGCGGGCGTCGTCGGCGACGGAGCGCACCAGGGGCTCGCGACGGGGTTCCCGATCGGCAAGCGCTTCAAGAGCGCGCCCGTCACCCTCGCGGCGGACGGCAACGTCGTGCACCTCGGCCACCACGCCAAGGCGGACGGCCGGTGGCGGATCTACGCCTTCGCGGATGCCGCGGGCACGGCGCTCGCCGACTTCGCGGCCTGGCTCGGTGAGGCACCCGACTCGCCCGTCGTGCGCCACACTCCCGCTGGTGCCGACGTCGACGCGGTCTTCGATGCGAAGGTCATCTATCCCGGAGGGTATGACGAGATCGACGTGACGCGCGTGCCGGCGATCTTCCGCCCGCGCACGGGCCCGCTGCACCTCACCGATTGGGAGAAGGTCTTCGCCGCCGCGCCGAACCGGTGGAACGAGACCGACATCTACGCCGAGCGCGGGCTGTCACGGGACGGTGTCGTCGTCGTCGTGCGTCCGGACCAGTACGTCGCCGCGGTGCTCCCGCTCGAGGGCACCGACGAGCTGGCGGCGTTCTTCGAGGCGTGGCTGCAGCCGCAGGTCTGAGGCGGGCGGCGGCCGCGGTCTCGCTGCAGGTCGTCGTCAGGCTCCGTCGGCCTGATCCAGACCCCGCAGGCGCAGCTCGTCGATGTCGAGGTGGCCTTCGATCCGCCGGACGACGAGGTCGTCGATCGTGCCCTCACGCCGCAGGCGCTGGAGCACGGCGCGCTTGCGGTCGAGGACGGCCAGCCGCAGCCGCGTCGCCTCCTCGAATCGGGTGATCGGAGAGCGCTGGGTGAGATCGATGCCGTCGCTCGTCGCGATCATCTCGAGCGGCGCGGCAGGGGATGCCGCGACGGCCGGCGCCGCCGTCAGGGCGACCGGGTTCGCCCCGGCCACGGCTCCTGCGGCATCCCCTGAGGTGTCCGGCGCCCCGAGCATGGTCTCGAGCTCGGCGATGGATGCTGCGTCGGCGCGGCTCTGCCGGGCGTAGGCGCGGGCGTTGGCCAGCTCGAGGTACTCGTACGTCTCGCGGCGGGCGCGGTCGCGGACCTCGTTGCTGATGCCGTGCTCGGCGGCGAGGTCGTCCAGGGCGGCGACGGCGGCGCCCGTGATCGTGCGCTGCGCCAGCTCGTACTCGTCGGCCGCGCTCTCGTCGGCGGGCAGGCGCGCCCAACGGACGATCGCGGGGAGCAGCGGGCCCTGCACGAGGAGGCTCAGCAGGATCACGCCGCCCGTGACGAACACGACGATGTCGCGCCCGGTCAGTTCGCCGGGCTCGCCGATCCCTGCGACCGACGCCGGCACCGACAGGGCGATCGCGAGCGAGACCGCGCCGCGGAACCCCGCGAACGTGTTCACGACGCGCCCGCGGTGGTGCCCGAACCGCGGCGCTCCGGACGGCCGTGAGAACGGCGCGAACAGCAGTTGGAACAGATACCGCACGACGATCAGGGCGATCCACGTCGCGATCGTGATGACCACGAGGATGCCGAGCTGCCGCGCCGGCACGTCGTGGACGACGTACTGCACTTCGAGTCCGATGAGGACGAACAGTGCGCCGTTGAGGAGGTACACGCCGAACGGCCATGCCGACAGCGCCTGTCGCCGCGACGTCGCGGTCGTGATGCGCGCGTGCGACCACGCGACGATGAGGCCGGCGAACACGACCGCGAGCACGCCGGAGGCGCCGATGATCTCCGCGAGGAGGAACGCGACGAACGGCACGAGCAGCAGCGTCGTGTTGATGACGAGCGCGTGGTGTGCGCGGCGCAGGAGGACATAGGCGAGCGCGGCGACGGCGATTCCGGCGGCGGCTCCGCCCAGGTAGGAGACGGCGATCATCCCGGTGATCGACCATCCCGTGACGTTCTCGCCGAGGGCGAGCGAGAGGGCGATCGCGTAGAGCACGAGCGCCGTGCCGTCGTTCGTCAGGCTCTCCGCCTTGAGCTTCATGAACATGCGCTCGGGGAGCAGGCGCCCGAGGGCGGCGACGGCCGTGGCATCCGGCGGGGCGACGGCGGCACCGAGGAGGAGCGCCGTGTGGAAGGGCACGCCGAAGAGGGTCGCGATCCACGCGACCGCGAACGCCGAAGCGACGACGAGGAGCGTCGACATCGGCACGATGTAGCGCAGCGAGCGGCGCACCGCGCGCAGCGACGTCGTGAGGCTCTCCCAGAAGAGCATGACCGGCAGGAAGAGGAGCAGCACGGTCTCGGGCGGCAGCTGGATGTCGCGCAGCGCCGGGACGAATCCGAGCAGCAGCCCGATCACGACGAGCACGAGGGGCGTCGCAATCCGCAGGCGCGGGGCGAGCGCCGTCCCGACCAGGATCGCGATTCCCAGCAGTACCGTGACCTCGAGTCCTGCCATGGCATCCCCTCCCGTTCGCACTCAGTGTGCGCTCAGGGTTCAGCGCCGCGCCAGCCTCCGGCATTCCCGACGGCGGGAAGCAAGGGCCGCCGGCAGACGGGTCGTCAGGAGTTCACGCGGATGATCTCCTGCTGGTACGGCGCGATGACGTCGCCGGAGATGCGGCAGTCGAGGAGGAGGAACGGGCGATCGGATGCCGCGGTGGCGGCCCATTCCGCGAGCGCGTCGAGATCGGCCAGCGTCCGCACGACGACCCCGCGGGCGCCGACCGAGGCGGCGAGCCCCGCGAAGTCGACCTCGGGGATCAGCATCGGTGCGCGGGCGAGGCCCTGCAGGCCGTACAGGTTGACCTCGGCGCCGTAGGCCGCGTCGTTCCAGACGACCGCGAGTCCGCGGCCGCCTGCGACGCGCACCGCGGACTCGAGGTCGGCGAGGGCCATGAGCCCGCCGCCGTCGCCCGTCGAGAGGACGATCGTGGCCTCCGGTTTGGCGAGCGCGGCGCCGGGCACCGACGGGAAGCCGAGACCGATCGACTGGTAGGCCGTTCCGACCATCATCATGCGGTCGGGGGCGGCGACCGGCCAGTACATGTTCGCCCAGCCGAGGAAGTGGCCGCCGTCCGTTACGACGACGCGGTCGCGGGTCGAGGCATCCGACTCCAGGAGTTCGCCGATGCGCACCGCGACCGAGCGCGGGTCGAGCCGCCCGTCGGGGGCGAGGGCGTCGCCGGGCTCGCGGGCGCGGAGCGTGGCGACGTGCGCGGCGCTCACCCAGCGCTCGCGCGGCTCGTGGTCGGCGAGGCGGTCGAGCACCGCCTCCGCGACGACCCGCGCATCGCCGCGGATGAAGCCGCCCACGTGCGGGTGGGTCGCCGCCGGGGCGATGTCGACCTGCACGACGCGCGTGCCGGGCGAGAAGAGTGCGCCGAACCGCATCGTGAACTGGTTGAGGCCGGCGCCGAACACGACGGCGACGTCGGCGGTCCCGATGAGCTCCATCGCGGCCTCGGCGCCGAAGCCGCCGGTGACCCCGAGGTCGAAGTCCCCGCGCGGGAAGATTCCGCGCCCGAGCGCCGTCGTCGCCGTGAGGGCGCCCGTCGCATCCGCGAGGCGGCCGAGCGCGTCGCCGGCGCCCGCGAGCCACGCCCCGCGGCCGGCGAGGAGGACCGGACGCCGAGCGGATGCCAGGGCGCGCGCGAGCTCGTCGACTGCCGCGGCGGCGAACGGCGACGTTGGGGCGAGCGGGCCGGGCAGGTGCGGGTCGGGCAGCTGCGCGGCATCCGGAACCTCGCCCGCGTCGAGCTTGGCGACGTCGTACGGGATCGCGAGCACCGTGGGCACGCGGTAGGAGAGAGCGTGCTCGATCGCGATGACGGTCGTCGCCGCGGCATCCGCCCGCCCGACCGTGTACGTGCGTGCGCCGACGGCGGAGGCGAGGGCGATCTGATCGACGTCCCAGGGGCGCGGGCCCGACGTCGGCTCATCGCCGACGACGAGGATGAGCGGCACGTGCGCCTGCACCGCCTCGGCGAGGGCGGTCAGGGTGTTGGTGAAGCCCGCGCCGTAGGTCGCGGTCGCGGCGGCGATGCTGCCCGACGCGCGAAAGTACGCGTCGGCGGCGACGACCCCGCCCGCCTCGTGCCGCATGGCGGTGTAGTGCACGTCGGTGGAACGCTCGAGCGCGTCGAGGAAGTGGGCGTTGCCGTTGCCCATGACGCCGAAGACGTGGTCGATGTGGCGGGCGAGGGTCTGGGCGACGTGCGCGGAGACGGTGGGCATGGGACTCCTCGGAGGCGAGAACGGTATGGGATGCCGTATATGTCTCGCGTGCCCCTTTTTCGAGCACCGGTGCGCGTCGTCGCGGCGCCGGACGATTCGATTATAGACGTCGAGGGAATCGCCCTCACGGCGCTGGCGGGTGCGGTGCCGAGAGCGATGTCGGCGGGGCGGGCCATGATGGGGGGATGGACGTCGCCGAGCTCCGTACGGCGCGACTGCGCGCCCATCGCCTGACGTCCCCCGCCGCGAGCATCGCCGAGGCCGCCGCGCACATGCTCGCCGTTCAGGCGCAGGAGTTCTCGGGCGGGCGTTGGGCCCTCGGGGCACGGACGACCGGTGCGGCGACGCTGTCCGACGTCGACGCGGCCTTCGATGCGGGAACGCTCGTGCGCACCTGGACGCAGCGCGGCACGATCCATATCGTGCCCGCAGCCGATCTCGCCTGGGTGCTCCGGGTCACCTCAGATCGTCAGCAGCGCGCCGTGCCGGCGCGGCTGCGCGAACTCGGCATCGACGACGAACTGCTCGCCCGCGCCGAGCGGGTCGCCCGCGCGGCGCTGCGCGGTGGTGCGCGGCTCACCCGCGCCGAGCTGTTCGCCGTGTGGGATGCCGCGGGCATCGATCCGAGCGCCCAGCGCGGAGTGCACGTTCTGCGCATGCTGTCGCTGCGGTCGGTGCTCGTGCACGGACCGATCGTCCCCCGAGACGACGGCGCGCCGACCCGGCAGCAGTACATCGTGCTCGCGAACGAGTGGATCACGTCGTCCGTCGCACCCGCGGACCCGGTGGCCGAGTTCTTCGCGCGCTACGTCGACGGTCATGGCCCCGCGACGGCGGAAGATTTCGCCTGGTGGTCCGGTCTGCCGCTCGGAGCGGCGCGGCGCGCGGCCGCGGCTGCCGGCGAACTCTGCGACGACCTCGTCGACCTCGGCGAAGGGCTCTTTCAGTCGCGGCACCTCCCCGCCGCCGATCCGGACACCGCCCGGCTTCTCGCGCTGCCCTCGTTCGAGGAGTACTACCTGTCCTACCGCGACCGGGCGTCCGGCATGCCGGCCGAAGTAGCTCGCGCGGTCGGCCCGGGTGCGAACGGCATGGTGCGGCCGATCCTCGTCGCCGCCGGCGAGATCGTCGGCGTCTGGACGCACTCGCTCGCCGTCGGACGCCACGACGGCGACCCCGCGCCCGCGCTCCTCGTCCCCGGTGCGGCGTCGGATGCCGAGATCGCGGCCGCGCTCGAGAGGTACCACCACTTCATCACGGGCTGAGCCCGCGACATCCTGGACCCGGCGCTGTGCCGCACGTGCCCACGGGCGCCGGGTTCAGACGAACAGCCCGGCGCCGACGTACGACCCCGCGGCAGCCCCCGGCGGGACGGCCCAGAGCCCCGAGCCGATGTGCGTCAAGTACTCGTTCATGAGGTCGGTCGACAGCGCCTTCTGCAGCCCGACGAACTGCGCGGGCGAGCGCTGATAGGAGAGGAAGAACAGCCCGGCATCCAGCCGGCCGAGGCCCGTGTTGCCGTCGACGTAGTTGTAGCCGCGACGGAGGATCCGCACGCCGTCGTTGAGGTCGGGGTGCGCGAGGCGCACGTGGCTGTGCGCGTCGATGGCCGTCGCGCCCGTCGCGGCCGGACCCGCCGCCGCCGAGGACGCCGCGAAATCGGGCGCTGTCGTCTCGACCCCGCCCGACAGCGGCGCACCCTGACCCTTGTCGCGGCCGATGATGCGCTCCTGTTCGGCGAGGCGCACGCGGTCCCACACCTCGATGTGCATCGCGATCTTCCGCGCCACGAGGTACGAACCGCCCGCCATCCACGCCGGCTCGTCGCCGGCGCCGACCCAGACGTGCTCGTCCAGCGCGGCGGTGTCGTCGGCGAGGATATTCGCGGTGCCGTCCTTGAAGCCGAACAGGTTCCGCGGCGTCGCCTGGTCCGCCGTCGTCTTGGAGGTCTTGCCGAATCCGAGCTGCGACCAGCGCAGCGTCGCCCGCCCGAACGCGATGCGGCTGAGGTTGCGGACGGCGTGCACGGCCACCTGGGGGTCGTCGGCGCAGGCCTGGACGAACAGGTCGCCGCCGGAGCCCAGCGGGTCGAGGTCGTCGCCGAGGAACGGGGGGAGCTTCTCCAGCTGTGGGGGACGCTGCGCGGCGATGCCGTAGCGGTCGACGCCGTCCTCCGTCTGGAAGAGCGTCGGACCGAAACCGATCGTGATGGTCAGCCCGTTCGCCGCGAGCCCGAGCGCTTCGCCCGTGTCGTCGGGCGGAGCCTCCGGCGACCCGCCGACCGCGCCCGTCGCGCTGACGTCGAGCCCCTGCGACATACGCGCCGCGGCATACGACCAGTCCTGCAGCAGCTCGATGAGATCCTCGCGGGTCGCCCGGGCCCCCATGTCGAACGATGCGAAGTGCAGATGATCCTGCACGGGCGTCGTGATGCCCGCCTGATGCGCGCCGAAGAACGGGTAGACGGATGCCGCGGCATGCGCCGCGCGGCTCCGACCGACGGCGACCCCCGCGGTCGCCCCGGCGCCCGCGCCGAGTGCGAGGCCCGCCGCGCCGACCCCGGCCGCGAGGCCGAGGAGACCGCGGCGGCTGAGGCCGGGCGTGGGTGCGGGCGATTCCTCCGCGGGGGCCGCGCCTGCGGCATCCGTCTCGTTCGTCATCACTCCAGGATGGTGGATGTCAGCTGGGAGAGCGGCTCGGCGAGCGCGTTGATGAGGTCGGTGAACTCGCGCTTGTCGGCCTCGGTCAGCTGGCTGTAGTTCACGAACCCGGCCGTGAGCGAGCCGTGCGCAGCGAGCGACGCGTCGAGGTCGTCGTAGCCCTGCTGGATCTTCGTCACGAGCGCGGCGCCCTTGTCGCCGGAGGAGGTGGCGAAGTCCTGCACGAGCGAGAACGCCATCTTCGAGCCTTCGACGTTCGCGGCGAAGTCGTACAGGTCGGTGCCGCTCCACCAGTCCTCCTCGCCGGAGATCTTGCCGGTGGCGACCTCGTCGAGCAGGCCGATCGCACCGTTGGAGATGCCGCCGATGCCCTGCGCGTCGAGCGCGTCGAGGAAGTCCTGCGAGTGGACGTAGGTGTTGAGCTCGGCGACGTCCGCGACGAGCTGGTCGGCGTAGGCCTGACGCTCGGCCGGCGTCGACGGCTGCCAGTCCTTCCACGCGGGGGTCTCGCCGTCGGCGTTCAGGGCGTCCTGCGCGGGAACCCAGAGGTCCTTCTCGATGCGGTGGAAGCCCGTCCAGTCGAGGCCTTCGGCGACGGCATCCACTTCGCGGTAGTCGATGCGCGGGTCGAGGTCGCCGAGCGACTCCGCGACCGGCTCGATGCGCTCGTAGAAGGCGCGGGTCGTCGGGAAGAGCTGCTTCGCGGTGGCGTCGTCGCCCGATGCGTACGCGGTCGTGAAGGCGTCGACGGCGGGCACGAGCTGCTCGACCTGGTCCTTGACGAACGCGGCGTAGAGGTCGACGGCCTTCTGCTTCTGCTCGGCGTCGTCGCCGGTCGCGGCGATCTTCTCGCCCGAGACCGAGAACGCGGCCTTGCCGACGCCCTCACCGACCATGCCGGGCTTGCAGAGCGTGTAGTAGTCGCCCGGCTGAGCGACGACGGTGAGGCTGCGCGACGCGCCGGGGGCGATGTTCTCGACCTCGCCGACGATACGCAGGCCGTCGTCGGCGAGCAGGTAGAACTCGCTCACGTCCGATCCCGAGTTCGTCACGTCGAAGGTCAGGGTGCCGCTCGTCGCGGCCGCGGTCGACACGTCGCAGGCGCTGTCGGTCGACGAGACGGTGAGCGCGCCGGATGCCGCGGCATCCGTCTTCGCGACGCATCCCGCGAGGGCGAGGGCGGAAAGGCCCACGGCCGCAACGGCGGCCAGGGTGCGGGAACGGTTCATGATGCTCCTTGCGGATTCGGTGCGGAGAGTCCGGAAGGCGAGGTCGCCTGACGGTCGTCGGGCGTCGGCGCCGCGGGCGCCGGGGTGGAAGACGCCGGGCTGGAAGGCGCCGGGGTCGAGGTGTCGGAGGACGTCGCCGGGCGGCGTCGGAGCCCGCGCACGAAGATCGTGCCGACGACGGCGAGGTACAGGACCCAGGCGACGACCTGCAACCAGGTCATCTGCGGCATGAAGCCGACCGTCGCCTGGAGGAGGGCGGCGAGAGGCGAGGTCGGCGGGATCGCCCCTCGCACATCGAACGCCCAGCCGAACGGGAAGGCCGCCCAGCCGGTCGCGACGGCACCCGTGGCATCCACCGGCGCTGCCGCCGTGAAGGGGCCGGGGAGCGCGCCCGCCTCCTGCAGGTCGTGGATTGCGTAGGCGAGCACGCCCGCCGCGACCACCACGAGGAACGCGCCCGTCCACGCGAAGAAGACGCGGAGGTCCACCTTCACCATGCCGCGCGCGAGGAGCCACCCCAGGAGGACGGCCGCGGCGAGACCGAGGAGCGCACCGAGCAGAGTCGACGGCGTGTCCCCGAAGGACTGCACCATCGACCACAGCAGCAGCGTCGTCTCGATGCCCTCGCGGGCCACCGAGATGAACCCGATCGCGACGATCGCCCATGCGCCGCCGGCGGACAGGGCACGATCGACCTCGCCCTCGAGCGTGCGCTTCATCGTGCGCGCCGTCTTCTGCATCCAGAAGATCATCCAGGTCACCATCGCGACGGTGAGGAGCGACAGGATGCCGCCGAGCAGCTCCTGCGCCTCGAAGGTCAGGGCATATGCGCCGAACGTGAGGATCGCGCCGATGCCGAGCGCGAGGGCGATCGCGAGCGAGATGCCGATCCACAAGCGGGGGAGGACGTCGCGGCGGCCGACCCGGGTGAGGTAGGCGACGAGGATGCCGACGACGAGGGCGGCTTCGAGACCTTCGCGGAGGCCGATCAGGAAAGTGGCGAGCACGGCGTGGGATTTCGGGAGAAGAGTTAGGTAAGGGGAGCCTTACCAGCGCATTGAGAGTACACCCGTGCGTCCGCCCCTTCCAACACGCGCATGCCGGCCGGCGCCGGGGTCATCCGTCGGGGCATCCGTTCGCACTGAGGCAATTCCCGCGCACGATGCGACAATCCGCCGCCGTGCCGCGTCCGCACAATGAGATCACCGGCCGCACCGCCGCTCGCCGCTCTGTGAAGGAGACACCGATGTCCGACTCCCCGACCGTTCTCGATGAGACGACTCTCCTCGACCGGGTCACCGCGCCCGAGGGCGAAGGCCGTGAGATCCTCGACGCCGCCACGCGCGAGGTCATCGGCCGCGCGCCGGTGCAGAGCGAGGACGAGCTCGACGCCGCCGTCGCGCGGGCCAAGGCGGCCCAGCCGGGCTGGGATGCCCTCGGTCACGAGAAGCGCTCGCAGCTGCTCGTCGCCGCAGCGGACGCGATCGACGCGCACGCGGAGGCACTCGCGCGCATCCTCTCCCGCGAGCAGGGCAAGCCCCTCAACGGCCCGAACGCCCGCTTCGAGGTGGGTGCGTGCTCGGCATGGCTGCGGGCCAACGCGGCGACCGTCCTCGACCCGCAGGTGCTCGTCGACGACGAGAACCTGCACGCCGAGCTCGTCTACAAGGCGGCCGGCGTCGTCGGCGCGATCAGCCCGTGGAACTGGCCGATGATGATCTCGATCTGGCAGATCGGGCCGTCCCTGCGCATGGGCAACACCGTCGTCATCAAGCCCTCGAGCAACACGCCGCTGAGCGTGCTCGCGCTCGTCGCGGTCATGAACGAGGTGCTGCCGGCCGACGTCCTCATCTCGATCGCGGGACCGGGAGCCATCGGCGGGCGCCTCGCCGCGCACCCCGACGTCGCGAAGGTCATGTTCACCGGCTCGACGGAGGTGGGGCGTCAGATCATCGAGAGCTCGGCGGGCAATCTCGCGCGGCTCACGCTGGAGCTCGGCGGCAACGACGCGGGCATCGTCCTGCCCGGCACCGACGTGACGCAGATCGCCCAGGACCTCTTCTGGGGCGCGTTCATCAACACGGGTCAGACGTGCGCCGCGCTCAAGCGCCTCTACGTGCACGACTCCGTCTACGACGACGTCGTCGCTGCGCTCGCCGAGATCGCGGAGCAGACGCCGATGGGGCCGGGGCTCGACGAGGCCAACGTCCTCGGTCCGGTGCAGAACAAGAGCCAGTTCGACATCATCGCGCACCTCGTCGAGGACGCGAAGGCCCGTGGCGGTCGCGTCGTCACGGGCGGCGAGGCCGCGCCGGAGCTCGGCGAGCTCTTCTACCGGCCGACGATCGTCGCCGACGTGACGGACGGCATCGCGCTCGTCGACGAGGAGCAGTTCGGCCCCGTCCTCCCCGTCATCCGCTACACCGATGTCGACGACGCGTTCGCACGCGCCAACGCCGCGGACGTGGGTCTGGGCGCATCGGTGTGGTCGAGCGACCCCGCCGAGGCGGCGTCCTACGCGACGCGGATGCAGTCCGGCACCGTCTGGGTCAACTCGCACGGCGGGCTCCACCCGATGGTCCCCTTCGGGGGTGTGAAGGGCTCCGGCTACGGCCTGGAGTTCGGCGTCGAGGGCCTCAAGGCCGCGGCCGTCCCGCAGGTCGTCTCGACCCCCGGCCGGAAGGGCTGAGCGATGACGAGCGCGATCGTCGTCGGGGCGGGTTCGTCCGGCTGCGTCGTCGCACGGCGACTGGTGGATGCCGGGGTGACCGTCACCCTCTTCGAAGCCGGCGGTGAGGACACCAACCCCGCGATCCACGACCCCATGCGGATGGGCGAGCTGTGGCACAGCGCGGACGACTGGGACTACCGCACCGTGCCGCAGGAGCACGCCGCGAACCGACGGCTGCATCTGCCGCGCGGGAAGGTGCTGGGCGGATCGCACGCGCTCAACGCGATGATCTGGGTGCGCTGCGCTCCACAGGACTTCGACCACTGGGTGTCGCTCGGCAACGTCGGGTGGGCGTGGGAGGACGTCCTTCCGGTCTACCGCGACATCGAGACGTTCTCGGGGGGCGCCTCCGAGCTGCACGGCGACAGCGGCATCCTGCCCGTCACCGACGACTACGCGCTCTCGCCGATCCAGCAGTCGATCATCGACGCGGGCGTCGAGGAGGGCCTCGAGCACAACGCCGACTACAACGGCGATCACCTCGACGGCATCTCGCAGCAGCAGATCACCGTGCGCGGAGGGCGGCGGGCGAACACGTGGACCGAGTACCTGAAGCCCGTGCGCGACCGACTGGACATCGAGACCGGATGCCACGTGCACTCGGTGATCGTCGAGGGCGGCCGCGCCGTCGGCATCCGGTACCGCCAGGGCGGTGCCGACCTCGAGGCGCGCGCCGATGTCGTCGTGCTGAGCGCGGGCGCGCTGGACTCCCCGGCGATCCTGCTGCGATCGGGCATCGGTCCGGCGGCCGACCTCGACGCGCTCGGGATCGATGTCGTCCGCGACGCGCCGGATGTGGGTCGCCATCTGCACGACCACCTGCTGTCGCCCGTCATCTTCACGACGACCGCGAAGCCCGTCGGCGCGCCGACGCCCGGGGTGTCGGTGACACAGACGCACCTGTTCTGGAAGTCGCTGCCCGAGCTCGAGGTGCCGGACACGCAGCCGATCAACTTCTCGGTCCCGATGTACGGCGAGAACCTCGAGCCGGTGTCGGACGACGGCTTCTCGCTGATGGCGGGGATCGTCACGCCGAAGAGCCGCGGCACGCTGACTCTCAGCGGCCCGGGGCTCGACGATCCGATCCAGATCGATCTGCAGGCGCTCGCCGACCCCGACGACGTCCGTTCGCTCGTGGCATCCGTGCGCCAGTGCCGTTCGATCGGACGCCGCCCGGCCCTCGCCGAGGAGTGGGGCGCCGTCGAGGTGTACCCCGGTCCCGACGTGTCCGACGATGATCTCGAGGACCACGTGCGCCGCACCGTCGCGACCTACCACCACCAGGTCGGCACGTGCCGGATGGGCGTCGACGACGAGGCCGTGGTCGACCCCCGCCTGCGGGTGCACGGCATCGACGGCCTCCGCGTCGTCGACGCGTCGATCATGCCGCGCATCACGACGGGCAACACCAATGCGCCGGCGGTGCTCATCGGCGAGCAGGGTGCGCGCTTCCTGCTCGAGGACCTCGGCGTGTCCGCGTCGGTGTGAGTGCCCCCGTGAGTGCCTTCCGACCGGGCCTGTATGCCGGCAAGGTCGCGGTCGTCACGGGCGGGACGTCCGGGATCGGCGCCGCCGTCGCGATCGTGCTCGCCGAGCTGGGCGCGACCGTCCATGCGGTGGGGCTCGGGGTGGAGCGCGGCGTGGAGCGCGCGCAGTTCCCGTCCGAGCTCGCGATCACGGTGGACGAGCTGGATGTCACCGACGATGCGGCAATGACCGCGCTGTTCGCCGGTCTCGATCGGCTGGACGTGTTCGTGCCCGCGGCGGGCATCAGCCTGGGGGAGCGCGAACTGGAGTGGGACTCGTTCCAACGGGTGGTGCAGATCCAGCTGCTCGCGGTGTACCGCGGCATCCAACTGGCTCGCCCGCTCCTGGCCCGCGCGCACGGCTCCGTCGTCACCATCGCGTCGATGTACGCGACGTTCGGGGGTGGGGAGATCGCCGCCTACTCGGCCGCCAAGGGCGGGATCGTGCAACTCACGAAGTCGCTCGCCGAGGTGTATGCCGCAGACGGCATCCGCGTCAACTCCGTCGCGCCGGGGTGGATCGACACACCGCTCCTGGAAGCGCTCAAGAACGATCCCCGTATCCACGAGAGGCTCCTCTCGCGCACGCCGCTCGGACGCTACGGCGACCCGCGCGAGGTGGGCGAGGCGGTCGCATTCCT
Source organism: Microbacterium sp. (assembly GCF_017305435.1). GTDB lineage: Bacteria > Actinomycetota > Actinomycetes > Actinomycetales > Microbacteriaceae > Microbacterium. Next base: position 171,916 of record NZ_JAFKIP010000008.1, read on the forward strand.
GGCGTCGGATGCCGCGGCGTTCGTCACCGGAGCGGTCCTGCCCGTCGACGGCGGCTACCTCGTCGTCGGCATCTGATCCCGCGACGGAGGGGGGTGAGGATGCGCCCCCTCGCGCGTCTGCAAAGAGCATGTCCCAGAAGTGGTCGTTTGGAGCGCCCTGAACCAGCTGTAAGTGGGACGAGGTCTGCCCCGAGTGGGACGACGCCCGCCGTAAGTGGGACGACGGGTGGGGAGGACGGGCGAGGAGGGGGCCTCAGCTCTCGTCGGCGCGGTAGACGACTCGGCCGGCGAACCACGTCTCGAGCACCCGACCGTCGATGATCTCGTCGGGGGAGCCGGCGATCACGTCGCGATCGAGGACGACGAAGTCCGCGGACTTGCCGACGGCGATGCTGCCGGTCTCGGCATCCAGCCCCATCGCCCGCGCCGCGTTCACGGTGAATGCCTCGAGGGCCTCCTCCGCGGCGATCGCCTGCTCGAGCCACAGGGTGCCCGCGGCACGGCGCAGCGGGTCGGCGCGCGTGACGAGACCCTGGATGCCCTCGAGCGGGTTCGGGGACTCGCTGACCGGCCAGTCCGAGCCGCCAGCGACGAGCCCGCCGGTGTCGATGATCGCGCGGTTGGGCTGGGAGTGCCCCGCGCGGTCGTCGCCGAGTGCGTCGGCGAGGGCCTGCGGGATGACGCCCGGGAACCAGATGAACGGCGAGATGTCGGCGGCGACGCCGAGCTGCGCGAGGCGAGGGATGTCCTCGCTCGCGAGGAACTGGCCGTGCGCGATCTGGAACCTCGCATCGGCGAACCCCTCGCCCCGCAGCCGCTCGACCGTGTCGAGCAGCAGCCGCGCCGACCCGTCGCCCGTGCAGTGCACCTTGGCGCCGAGTCCTCGCTCGGCGACGGCGCGCAGCCACGTGTACAGCTCGTCGCCGCTCATCGTCGTCGTACCGCGGAAGTGCGCGCCGTGCGCCTCGTCGGGAACGTACGGATCGAGGAACAGCGCCGTCCGCGCCGGCGGCACCCCGTCGAGGAAGATCTTCACGAAGTCGGGGCGGTGATGCGTCGTGCGGAAGCGCTCGCCCAGCTCGACGAGCGGCTGTCCGACCGGTTCGAACCCGAAGATCTCATCGTTGATCGTCAGACTCGACACGACCCAGGCGTCGAGCTCCCCGTCCTCGTCGAGCCCGTGCAGGGCGGCCAGGATCTCCGCCGACACGGCGGCGTCCTGGAAGGCGGTCACGCCGAAGCCGTTCAGCAGCTCGACGCCCCGGGCGCTCGCGCGGCGGTGCTGGTCGGCCGTGAGCGCGCCTTCGCGCGCCTGCGCATGCGCCACGGGGATGCCGGCGGCTTCGAGCAGGACGCCCGTCGGCTCGCCGTCCTCGGGGTCGAGGAGCGTCACACCCTCGGCGGGGAGCGTCGCGGCGGAGATCCCGGCGAGCTCGAGCGCGCGCGAGTTCGCCCAGCGGTTGTGGTGGCTGTCGTCGGAGAGGACGACGGGGCGGCCGCCGGATGCCTCGTCCAGTCGACGCCGTATGGCGGATGAGTTCAGCTCGTCCATGAGCGTGCTCGCCCAGGAGCCGCCCGTCACCCAGGCATCCGCCGGCAGTCCGGCGGCGTGCGCGCGCACACGCTCGAGGATCTCGTCCAGCCCGAGCGCGGTGCCGAACGACAGTTCGTACAGGTCGGTGATCCCCGCGATCGCATGGTGGTTGTGCACGTCGACGAACCCCGGATACAGCGCCGCGCCGCCGAGGTCGTGCACCGCCGTACCCGCTCCGCGGTGGGCGGCGAGCACGTCGGCCGCGGCGCCGACGGCGATGATGCGCCCGCCGGTGACGGCGACCGCCTCGGCGAGGGGCCGGGCGCGATCGGCCGTGCGGACGACCCCTCCGACGAAGACGACGTCGGCATCCGCCATGGTCAGCGCTCCAGCGCCCGCGACGGGTCGAACTCGGCCGGGTGGACCGTGTTCGAGAGCAGACGCCCGTGGGCGCCGAAGGTGAAGTGCGTCGGCGTCGCCGCGGCACCGTCGCCTTCGCCGAACAGCACGCCGTGCGAGCGCAGTGCGCGCTGATCGCGGTGGTCGGCGATCGTCACGGATCCGCAGGGGATCACCTTCTCGCGCCACGTGAAGACGTAGATGCCCGGGCGCACGCGCCAGACGGTGTTCTCGTCGGTGTCGGCGAGACCCTGCTCGGGACCGGCGAGGCACTGCCAGGTGTACCAGTGCGGCGACAGGTAGACGTGCTCGTACGCGTGCTCGCTCGAGTACACCCAGAGCACGCGACGTCCGATGAGCTCGCTCGTCGGGGCGGGCGCGTCGCCGTGCTGCTCGAGCTCCTCGATGCGCGAGACGCCGAACAGGTGCTGCACGGCGACGTGCTCCGAGGTCTTCTCGCCGAGGACGCTCAGGACGGCGAGGGCGTAGCCGCTGCGGAGGTCGAGGATGAGCGAGACGGCCTCGTTCGGCAGGTAGTCGTGGTGGAACTGCGCGTAGTACAGGTCGTCGTCGACGCGGAAGACCTCGCACGCATCCGTCTGCGCGGCGGCCGCGGTGGGGTCGGATGCCCCGGGCCGGTAGTCCCACGCGACCGCACCGGCCGAGAAGGTGTGCGCGATGCGGGTGCCGCGATCGTCGACGAGGGTGAAGGTGCGGCCGTCGAGATCGCCGGTCACCTCCGCCTTGGAGGCGTCGAAGCCGGGTGCGAGGCCGTCCAGCGGCAGCCAGGTGGACGTGTCGGACAGGTTGACGGTCATGGGGTCTCCTTCGGAGGGGCGGATGCGGGGGCGGGGCGCGACGCGACCGGCGTCAGACGTTGGGCTCGGGGATGTGGGCCGCGCCGCCGTCGTGCGAGACGTGCACGTTGAACTTCTCGATGTCGGTGGCGAGCGCGTCGTACACGGCGGGCTTGGACCGCTTGAGGTAGGCGGCGTAGATGACACCGACGACGGCGGCGACGACGAGCAGGAGCGGCAGCATCAGGATCGCGGGTTCCTCCGAGCCCGCGACGATGTTGAAGTTGAACACGGCGAGAAGGACGATCGACAACAGGCCGAGGAAGCCGATGCCCGGTGCGACCAGCGTGCTCCACAGTCGCGGATCGCGCCGGCGCCGGAACCACACGATGATGGAAGCGGCCGCGAGCACCTGCAGGATGAGGACGGAGAGGGTGCCGAAGCCGAGCATCGCGGGGACGAGGGTCACGATCGGGACGAGCCCGGCGAGGGCGAACGCCAGGGCGACGAGTGCCGCGAAGATCGCCTGCACCGCTCCGGCGACGGCGGGGGCGCCGTTGGACCGCGTGCGGGCGAGGACCGCGGGCAGGATGCGCGCACGGCCGAGCGAGTACAGATAGCGGGTGGCGGAGTTGTGGAACGCGAGCATCGCCGCGAACAGGCTCACCAGCAGCAGGATCTGCATCACGATCGTCATACCGGAGCCGAGGTAGGTCTCGGCGAGCGAGAAGATCAGGTCGCCGTTCGCGAGGTGGTCGACGGCGGTCTGCTGGGCCTGCGCCACGCCCGTGGCGCTGACGACCGCCCACGTCGTGACGCCGAAGATCACGCCGATCGCGATGATCGAGGTGTAGGTCGCGCGGGGGATCGTCTTCAGCGGGTTGCGCGCCTCCTCGCTGAACAGCGCCGTCGCCTCGAAACCGAGGAATCCGGTCGCCGCCAGCAGCAGACCGATGGGAAGCGAGCCGGAGAAGATCGCGGCGGGGCTGAACGCGGAGATGTCGTATCCGGTCTTCAGCAGCACCGACACGTCGAAGACGACGAGGATCAGCACCTCGAGCACGAGCGAGACACCGAGCACCTTCGAGGAGAAATCGACTCCCGTGCGGGCCATCACGAAGCACACGATGATCGACAGCAGCCCCCACACGTACCAGTGCAGGTCGAAGCCGGTGAGCTCGGCGATGATCGTCTGCATGAAGAAGCCGCTCGTGCCGATCGTGCCGACGACGAAGAAGTTGTAGCCGAGCGTCGCGATGAGCCCCGCGATGAGTCCGCCGGTGCGGCCGAGCCCCTTCACCACGAAGGCGTAGAACCCGCCCGCGTTGACGAGCTGCTTCGACATCTGCGCATATCCGACGGCGAACAGCAGAAGGATGATCGCGACGATGAAGAAGGATGCCGGGGTGCCGCCACCGTTGCCGAGTGCGATCGCGAGCGAGGCCACCACGACGATGCCCGTGAGCGGCGCGACCGCGGCGAGGACGAGGAACACGATCCCCGCCACCCCCAGTGCGCCGCGCCGGAGCGCGTTCTGCTGATCTGACATCGTGGTGGCTCCTTCGCCGAGGTCGGGTTCGACCGGGAGTGCCCGCGTCCGCGGCACCGGACGCGGGCGCGCCCTGCACAGATTGTGCGCCGCACGCCGACGCCGCAGTTGGCGTACGGCGCACAACGGTGTTTCCGGAGCGCAGACCGCGGCATCCGCCCGGCGTCTGCGCGGCAGGATGACGGCGAGGGCGAAGACGCCCGGGAGGACGAGCGATGGATCTGCAGATCGCGGGACGAGTGGCGCTGATCACGGGTGCGGCGGGCGGCGTCGGCCGAGCCGTCGCGGAAGCCTTGGGCGACGAGGGTGCCGCTCTCGCGCTCCTCGATCGCGCGGCGCCGCGAGCGCTCGCCGACGACCTTCGCGCCCGCGGGGTCGATGCGCACGCGTTCGCCGCCGATGCGACCGACGACGCGCAGGCCGCGGCCGCCGTGGACGCGGCCGTCACGCGCTTCGGCGGCATCGACCTCGTGGCCGGATGCGCCGGCATCTCCGGCCCCGTCGGCACCCGGCTCGAGGACACCCTCCCGGACCAGTGGGACGAGGTCTTCGCCGTCAACGTACGCGGGTCCTATCTGCTGCTGCGGCACACGCTGCCGCTGCTGCGTGGGCGCGCACGTGCGGCTGTCGTGCTCGTGGCGAGCGATTCCGCCCTCGTCGCGTCGGGCGGCATGGCGCCGTACTGCGCCTCGAAGGCTGCTGTCGTCCAGCTGGCGCGTGCCGCGTCGGTGGAGAACCCTGGGGTGCGCATCAACGCGATCTGTCCCTCGATCATCGACACCCCGATGAGCCGCGGGGACCTCGAGCTCGCGGACGGCTTCGACGAGGTCGCCTACCCCGTGCAGAGCGCGGCGGAGGTGGCATCCACCGTCGCCTATCTGCTGTCACCGCGCGCTCGCCCCGTCGACGCGGCGGCGCTCGTCAGCGACTTCGGCTACACGGCTCGCAGCGGATTCCCCGCGTAGCGACGACCGCGGCTCGGACGCGGGCACAGATCCTCAGGAAAGGAACGACCATGGGATACGCAGGCAGCACCGTGGCAGGGAAGGTCGTCGTCGTCACCGGCGGGGGCACGGGCATCGGGGCGGCGATCGCCGAGCGGTTCGCCGCGGAAGGGGCGCACGTCGTCGTCGTCGGCCGCCGCGGAGGGCCGCTCGACGAGGTCGCCGCGGCCGTCGGTGCCGTGCCGCTCGTCGCCGATGCGGCGGATGCCGCGGACGCGCGCGGCGTCGTCGACGAGGTCCTCACCCGGTTCGGCCGGCTGGACGTGCTCGTCAACAACGCCGGCGGGCACGGTTTCGCCCCCGTCGGCGAGACCGACGACGAGGGGTGGGCGGCATCCTTGCGCGCGAACCTCACGACGGCGTTCACGATGTCGCGCGAGGCGCTGCCGCCGCTCATCGAGGCGAAGGGGCAGATCGTCGTGATCTCCTCGCTCGCCGGGCTGTTCGCGGGGCCGTCGGTGGCCGGCTACACGGTCGGCAAGCACGCCCTGATCGGGCTCACCAAGACGCTCGCCCGTGACTACGGGCGGCACGGCGTGCGCGTGAACGCGGTGTGCCCGGGCTGGGTCCAGACGCCGATGGCGGATGCCGAGATGGACGAGTTCTCGGCGCACGCTGGCCTCGACGGGCGCGAGACCGCGTATGCGACGGTCACGGCGGACGTGCCGCTGCGCCGGGCGGCTGCGCCGTCCGAGATCGCGTCGATCGTGCGCTTCCTCGGGTCGGGGGAGTCGTCGTACATGACGGGTTCCGTCCTCGTCGCCGACGGCGGCGCGCACATCGTCGACCTCCCGACGACGGCGTTCGAGCACGCCGGCATGTGAGCGCCGAGCACGAACTCCGCAGTTCGTCACGTACTCCGCACCGCGCATGGCATGTCGGTGCGGAGTACGTGCGATTCTGCGGAGTTCGTGGGCGGGTGTGCCCAGCCGGCCGGACGGCCGGACGGCCTCAGGCCGCGGCGCCGCCGAGGTAGGCGCGGCGCAGCAGCTCGGGATCGGCCTCGAGGCGCGCGGCGGGCCCCTGGTACGCCACCCGGCCGCCGGCGACGACGAGCGCTTCGCCCGCGAGCCCCAGCGCGAGGTGCGTGAACTGCTCGACGAGGAGCACGCCGACGCCGGATTCCGCGAGGGTGCGGATGAGGGGGAACAGGCGCGTGAAGACGACCGGGGCGAGGCCCAGCGACATCTCGTCGACGAGGAGGAACGCGGGGCGCGCCGCGAAGGCGCGCGCGAGCACGACCATCTGCTGCTCGCCGCCGGAGAGCAGCGCCGTCGGCGCGTCGATGCGCTTCTCGAGCTCGGGGAAGTGCGCGAGCGCCTCCTCGATCTCCGGCTCGGTGCGCGCCGTGAGGGACAGGTTCTCCCGCACGGTCAACGACGGGAAGACGGCACGGCCCTGCTCGATGTGGACGATGCCCGCCCGCGCCCGGTTCACCCGCGACCACGTGGAGATCGGGGTGTCGCCGAGCAGGATCGACCCGGTCGCGTGCGGCGTGACACCCGAGATCGCCTCGATGAGGCTCGTCTTGCCGGCGCCGTTCGGGCCGACGAGCGCGGTCACCTCTCCGCGGCGCACGGTCAGGCTCACGCCCGAGATCACGGGGCCTGCGCCCCGGTTGACGCTCACGTCGTCGAGGGTCAGCGTGTTCGCGGCATCCATCACAGCAGCTCCGTCTCGCCCATGTAGGCCTTGATCACGGCGGGGTTCTCGAGCACCTCGGCCTGCGGACCGGACGCGAGCACGCGCCCGAAGTCGAGGACCGTGAGTCGCGGGCAGACCGAGCGGACGAGGTCGAGGTCGTGCTCGATGATCACGACCGAGATCCCGAAGCGCTCCGGCAGCTCGCGGATGCGCATCGCGAGGGCGAGGTGCTCTTCGTGGGAGAGTCCCGCGGCCGGTTCGTCGAGGACGAGCAGTCTCGGGCGCGCGAGCACGTTCGCGGCGACCTCGACGAGCCGGCGCGTGCCGACGTCGACGCTCGTGAGTCGCGTCGCGGCCGGCGGGCATCCGAAGAACGCGAGCGTCTTCTCGACATCCACGCGATCGACCCGGCGGCGTGCGACGAAGCGCACGTACCCGCCGACCGTGAGCGACGGCGGAACGCGATCCTGCTGGAACGTGCGTCGCAGGCCGTGACGGGCGCGACGCGTCGGCGACATGCCGGCGAGGTCCTGGCCGGCCACGAGCACGCGCCCGCCGTGCCGGGGGAGGAAACCGCTGATCGCGTCGACGAACGTCGACTTGCCCGCGCCGTTCGGACCGATGAGACCCATGATCGACCCCGCCGGCACCTCCAGCGAGACGTCGTCGAGGGCCTTCAGCGCGCCGAACTGGACGGTCAGCCCCTCGACGACCAGCACCGGCGCGCCGGTCGCCTCGGCGGGGTCGAGCGTCGCGACGGTGGTCGTCGTGATGCGGGGCCCGGTCGGGGCGACGTCGGTATCGTCGACGGCCGGGGGCGGCGTCGGGCGCTGCCGCCGATACCAGAGGTTGCGCAGGCCCTGGCCGAGGTTCGTGCCGCTCGTGAGCGCCTGCACGCCAAGGATGCCGAAGATCACGAACGCCCAGTCCTGCGGCACCCCCCAGCGCTTGAGGAGCTCGGGCACGAGCACCCAGAGGAACCCGCCGAAGATCGCCATGTCGATGAGATAGGCGCCCGACATGATCGCCAGCACGTACAGCGCGAGCGATTGCAGTGGCGTGAAGCTCGACGCGAACGGCAGCTGCACCTGACCGGCGATGAGGCCGCCCGAGATGCCGCCGAGTGCGGCGCTCACCGCGAAGGCTGTGAGCTTCGCGCCGGCGACGCTCTGCCCGACCGACGCCGTGCCGCGCTCGGAGAATGCGACGGCCTTCCAGCTCGCGCCCCAGCGGCCGCGCTGCAGCCAGAACACGAGGAGCGCGCAGAGGGCGAGCACGATGATCGTGAAGAAGAAGTACGACCGGTCGCTCTGGAACATGCTCGGTCGGTCGACGGGGGTGCCGTCCGCAGAGCCGGGGAACTGGATCTGCACGAGCGTGACGTCCGCCGCGGCGGCGAAGCCGAGGGTCACGACGGCGAGGTTCACGCCGCGCAGCCGCAGGGCCGGCAGGCCCACGAGTACGCCGGCGAGTCCGGCGCCGAGGCCGCCCAGGACGAGCCAGAGGACGAATCCGCCGGGGGCCTGGATGTAGCTGAGGCCCGCGACGATCCACGCCCCGATCGCGGCGAAGGTGAGCTGGCAGAGGGCGATCATCCCGGCCGAGCCCGTGACGACGCCGAGCCCGAGGATCGCGATCGCGGCGGTCACGGCGCTCACCGCGAGGAAGACGAAATAGCTGTCGAGGCCCACGCTCAGTGCGAAGCCGACGGCGATGCCGACGGCCGCGACGGCGAGCGGCCACGTGAGACGGAACCAGGGGCGGTCAGCGAGCGGCATCCCACACCTCCTTGCGCTGCGTCCACAGCAGCAGGACGACGATGAACAGGAACGGCAGGAAGTTGCGCACGAGCGCGACCTGGTCGATCTGGGCGACGAGCCCGCCGAGGAGGCCGAGCGCCAAGCCGCCGACGACCGTGAGGTCGAGGCGGGAGAAACCGCCGAGCAGCGAGGCCGCGGCGGCGGGGATGATGAGCATCGACAGGCTCGTCGCGTCGTTGGACTGCGAGGGCGCGACGATCACGATGACGATCGCGCTGATCACGCCCGTGACGAACCACACTGCGATGGACAGCGGCCGAGAACGGATGCCGAGCAGCTCCGCCGTCGTCGGGCGCTCCGAGAGCGCCCGCAGCTGAGTGCCGATGCGGGTGCGGGTCAGCACGAGTCGCGCACCGACGGCGACGACGATCGCCATGACGACCGTCGCGACGGTGACCTGGCTGACGACGACGCCGCCGAGGGTGAACGCCGGGCCGCCGATGAGCGGGGCGAACGGCTGCGGCTTGTTGCCGAAGAGGATGAAGGAGAGCGAGATGAGGAGCAGGAGCGGGCCGACCGTCATCGCGGAGCGGGTGGTCGTGGATGCCTCGGACAGCCACGTCGCGGCGATCCAGCCGATCGCGGCCGACAGCAACCCCCCGAGGACGACGCCGAGCGTGGCCGCCAGCCACACCGGCATCCCGGCGGAGGTCACGAGCCACACGGCGCAGAAGCCGCCGAACATACCCGTCGCGGCCTGGGAGAAGTTGACGACGCGCACGAGGCGAGACATCAGGGTGAGGCAGACGCCGAGGACGGCGTAGAGGCCGCCGGCGGCGAGGCCGGCGATGGCGCCTTCGATCATTTCGCTCCTTCGGGCGAGGGGAGGGTGGGGTGGCCTGCGCACCTGCACACCGGTGTGCGGGCCACCCCGATGTGCAGGTGCGCGGCAGGTGCCGCTCAGGCGGGGATCAGGGGATCCGCAGCCAGTCGTCGGCGATCTTCTCCCACGCGTGGGTGCCGCTCTTCAGGACGATCGGCCAACCTGCCGTCGGGATCGTGCCGAAGGTGTACGGGTCGCCGACCATGGGGTTCTCGATCGGGTCCATCGCCTTGATGGCCTTGGACACCGACTCGCGCGTGACATCCCCATCGACCTTCTTCAGCGCCTCGATGAAGTAGGTCGCGGCGAGGAACCCGCCCTGGCTGAAGGAGGTCAGCGGGATGTTGTTCTTCGTCATGAGGTCGCGCCACTCCTTGTTGATGTCGCTGTCCTCGGTGAACGGGTAGAACTCGGCGGGAACGTAGATGCCGGCACCGGCGTCGTCGATCGCCTTCGCGAAGTTCTCGCTGTAGACGCTCGTGAGGTACAGCCACGTCACGTCGTTCCAGCCCTGCGCGTTCGCGGCCTTGACCTGACCGATCGCGTCGGGTTCGACGGGGTTGATCGCGAGCGCCTTGCAGCCCTGCTGACGGGCCTTCACGATGTACGGCGTGTAGTCCGAGGCGCCGTAGGGCACGGTGTCATCGATGTACAGCGGCTTCTTGCCGGTGATCTCGGTCCACTTGTCGATCGCGGCCTGGTAGGCGGGGCGGGTGGAGCCGGCGATCTCGAGCAGCACGCAGATGTCGTCGAGCTTCAGCTCCTCCGAGCCGTACAGGAGCGTCAGCGTGAGGTCGTTGAACGGCCCGACGTTGGCCGGCGAGATCGTGTCGGTGTTGTCGAAGCAGCCCGTGTCGACGCCGACTCCGGGGATGGAGAGGATGCCCTCCTGTGCGTAGTACTTGGCGTTGAGGTCGCACTCGATGAGGCTCGCGGAGCCGACCATCGCGACGGCGCCGTCGCTGCCGACGATCTCGCGGGCGCTCGCGGTCGCGGTCGCCGGGTCGCCCTTGTCGTCGAGCGCCTTGTACGAGATCTTGCGGCCGTTGAGGCCGCCCGCCTCGTTGAACGCGTCGAAGACGGCGGCAGCCGCCTGGGATGCCTCGGGGAACGTCGCTGCGCCGCTGATGGTGTTGACCGAGCCGACGACGATGTCGCCTCCGCCCCCGCTGCCGCTGTCGCCGCCCGACCCGGCGCAGCCGGAGAGCGCGAGCGCGGCGGCGACGGCGAACGCCGCGGCCGGGATGATCTTTCGCTGCATGGTGTCCTGCCTCTCTTGGTGCCGCATGGTGCGGCGTCTCGGGTGCCGGTTCTCGGCGTGCGTCATCCGCGCACGGCGCGGTTGACGAGTTCGGTGTCGGTGAACTGCTCGAAGGCGACGACGCGACCGCTCTCGAGTCGCCACACGTGCGCGACCCGGGCGGCGAAGAAGCGCCCGGTGCCGCGATGGGTGCCGGAGTACGTCCCGATCCCGACGACGACATCGCCGCCGTCGACGATCTCGTCGATCGACAGGGTGTAGCCGTCCCAGTCGTCCTGCAGGCGGGAGAACACGCCCGCGACGACGGCTTCCGCTCCGACGTAGGTGCCCGCGTAGGGGAAGCCCGCCGCTTCGGTCCATCGGACGGCGGGGTCCAGATCGGCGATCATGCCGTCGACGTCGCCGCGGTCGGACGCGTCGTAGTGGCGGCGGATGATGTCTGCGTGGCTCATGAGGGATGCCTCGATCGTCAGACGGGCTGCGCGTCGGGGTAGCTGACGGAGCCGAGCGGGTAGATGTGGCCGCCGGCACGCGAGTGCTCCGAGGCGCCGGCGCCGTTCAGGCCGAGGAAGATGCCGGTCGTCCGCAGCGCGTAGCCGAGATCGTGCAGCCACACACTGGCGACGGCGATCCGGAACTCCCGGAAGCAGAAGAGGTAGAGGCCGTCGTCGAAGCGCCACACGGTCGACAGATCGGTGTCGCCGTGGCCGCGCTGCACGCCCTGCAGGCACTGCCAGCTGTAGCGCTGGCTGGAGAGGTACACGTGCTCGTAGAGGTGGTTCGGACTGTAGCGGTAGATGTTGCGCTTGCCGATGAGATCGCGGCTGGGGGCGGGTGCGGAACCCGTGGGCTCGCCGCCGTCGAGGGTGCCGGCGAGGAACTGCTGGGTCACCTGCGGTGTGCCCTCGACGGGCTCGGCGGCGATCCGCGAGACGACGGCGAGGGCGCGGCGCGTGCGCGTGGACCAGATCAGAGTGACCGCTTCCCGCTCGCGGCTCGTCAGCGGGAGGTTCACGAAGAGGACGTCGTCACGGACGGCGACGGCGTCGTAGGGGTCGCGCGTACCGGCATCCACCTGGATGGCGCCGCCGGCCGACCACGTGACCTCGTCGGTGTCGAACGCGAGGTCGATGCGGGTGCCGTCGTCGAGCGTGAGGTTCACGCGCTCGCCGGCGAGCGCGGCATTCGGCAGACGGAAGGTGTCGATGCCGGCGGCGAACTCGTCGTACGTGCGCCATTCGTCGAGAGCCGGATCGGACGTCGCGTCAGGCGCTGCGGGTGCGGAGAGGTCAGTCATGCGATGGGCTCCTTCGACCGATTCCGCGGCGGTGCGGAACCTGTGCCCATCGTCGAACCCGCGCCCACGGCGCTCAAGGTGTTCGCGGGGTTCGCGCGCGGTCAGTCAACCGGCGTGCCCGCAGCGGCAAGCCCGGTCACGGTCCGGCAACGGCGCCCGCGTCGCCCGCGTCACCGACGGGTCAGTGCGCGGCGCGGAACTCGCTCGGCGACACGTCGAACGCGGTCTTGAAAGCGCGGCTGAAGTGCGCGGCGTCCACGAAGCCCCAGCGCGCGGCGATCGCCGCGACCGGACGGTCTGCCAGCACGGGGTCGATCAGGTCGCGGCGGCACTGTTCGAGCCGGCGTGTGCGGATCCACGTCGACACCGTCGTGCCCTGCGCCTGGAACAGGCCGTGCAGATGCCGCGTGGAGATGAAGTGCGCCGCCGCGATCGACGTCGGTCCGAGATCGGCGGACGCGAGGTTGCGCTCGATGTGCGAGCGGATCCGCTGCATGAGGGCCCGATGCGGGTCGGCGAGGGCGTCGTCGAGCCCGAGCTCGCGGGTGAAGACGGTCGTGACGAGATCGAGCGCGCTGTGGGCGAGGCGCGCCCCCGTCGAGCCGCGGAACTGGTCCAGATTCGCCGCCAGCTGCATGAGGTAGGGGCTGACGACGGCGCCGAGCCCCTCCGATCCCGCGATGCGCACGGCGGTCAACTGCCCCACCATGTCGGCGGGGAGGGTGATGAGGTGGCGGGGGAACATCACCACCATCGTGCGGAAGTCTTCGTCGAACGTGAGCGTGTACGGGCGGCTCGTGTCGTACACGGCGAGGTCGCCGGGGGTGAGGACGGCCTCGCGGTCGTCCTGGATCAGGAGGCCCGTGCCGGCCAGCATGAGGCTGACCTTGAAGTGCGGGCGGTCGTCGCGTGCGATGAGCTCGGGCGTGCGCTCGACGACGTGCTCGGTCGCGCGGACGTCGCTGATGTGCACCTCGTCGATCCCGGCGCCGCGGATGACGCCGCGGAAGCGGTCGGAGCGGCGGGAAGTCACGTGCAGAGGCACGAACGAGTCGTTGACCGCCGCGCGGAAGGCGCTGATGTCGCGCGCGATCGTGGTGGAGACCACCGCATCACGGAAAGTCGTCGGCATCGCCGGAACCTCGATTCTGGACCGTGGACGTCATCGTATACGATCTGATGTCCGCCCATGATAGCTCTTTCCGCCGCCCACGGCCAATGATTCGGGTCCGTGCCGGCTCGAGGGAGAGAGGTGCTCATCGTGCCGTTCAGTCCGCAAGGGCACTCACGGCCTCGTCGATGGCGCGCAGCACGCCAGGATCGAACGGCGAGCGCGCTCCGGGAACGTAGCGCACGCGTCTGAGATCGCCGCCGGTGAAGCGTGACGCGCCGGTGCGTTCGTACCGGTCCCAGTCGACGGGGCTGCCGTAGTCGTATCCGACGCTGATCCCGGTGAAGGGCGCCATCCCGAGAAGCATCGGCACGCTTCCCAGTCCGACGAGGCTCCGACCGGCGGCGAGGACGGTGAGCGACCAGCGCAGCTCGGGCTGCTCGTCGAACACCAGCACGAGCTCGTGTCTCCCCGGCGGGAGCGGCTCTGAGGTCGCCCGATGCATGAGCCCGTATGCGTTGTAGGCGAGGGCCAGCCGACCGTCCTCCAGCGCGAGCGAGTAGCCGCCGCCCTGGTCGCCGTGAGCGAGGAGCACGCCGGTCGACAGCGGTGTCGTCTCGATGTCGATCTCGACACGGAACGACCGGAGGACCGTGAGCTTCGCCGATCGGAAGCGCTCGAGGGGCGGACGGAATGCGGGCAGTGTCACGGGCTCGGCGAGGACCGCCTCCGTCTCGGGGCGCACCGTTCCGAGCGACCCGTCATCGTCGAGGGGGAAGACCGTGTTGGACCACGCCTCCTCGCGCCACTGCGCGGCGAGACGCGCCACCGTGCCGGGGTCGCCGTCGGCGAGATCCCTCGTCTCGGTGGGGTCGGTGCGGAGGTCGTACAGTTCCCAGCGTCCTCCCGCGGCGCCTTCCTCCTTGCGGGGCGCGGTGGGGGAGACGACTTTCAGGCCGTTCTCGTACAGCGCGCGCTGACCGCCGACCTCGAAGTACTGACGGGTGCGGGAAACGGATGCCGGGTCTTCGAGGGCGTGCACGAACGACCGACCGTCGACGTCGGTGGCCGGTACCCCCGCGCGTTGGACGAGCGGTGCGACGCCGACGAGGTCGAGCACGGTCGGCGCGATGTCGGAGACGAAGACGAACTGACGCCGGAGGCCGGCCAGTTCGGCGCGCGGTGCGTTCGGCCAGGACAGCACGAGCGGAGCGTGCACCCCGCCCTCGTAGGGAGTCGACTTGAAAGCGCGGAACGGTGTGTTCGAGACGCGCGCCCAGCCCGACGGGTACTGGCTGAACATCCGGGGACCGCCGATCAGTGACGGGTCCCGCGGCGCGTCTGCGATCCATCCCTCCGGCAGTGGAGTGTCGATGCCGAACTGGGCGAAGTAACTGCGCGTTCCCGACGGGCCGCCCTCCGCGGTGCCACCGTTGTCGCTCGTCACGATGATGATGGTGTCCTCACGCTCTCCGAGCTCGTCGAGGCGGGCCAGGAGACGTCCGATGCTCTGATCGATCTCGTCGACGGCGGCGGCGTAGGCCTCCATGTGACGCGCGAAGAGCTCGTGCTCAGAGGGGGAGAGGTCCTCCCAGGGACGGATGCCCGCGGCATCCGGATCATCGTCGGCCGGCAGGGTGGCGTCCTCCGAGACGATCCCCGCATGACGCTGCCGCTCGAACCGCTCCGCACGCAGCACGTTCCAGCCCGCTTCATAGCGGCCGCGGTACTTCGCGATGTCGATGTCCTTGGCCTGGATCGGGCCGTGGACGGAGGTGTGGGCGAAGTAGAGGAAGAACGGGCGGTGCGGGTCGTTCGTGCGGAGGTCGTCGATCATCCCGATGGCCCGGTCGGTGAGGTCGTCGGTGAGGAAGTACTCCGGCGCGAACTCGGGCACGTCGAGCGGGGAGTTGTCCGACACCAGGCGGTGCGGATGGTGCAGCGAGGTGAAGCCGTCCATGCACCCGAAATAGCGGTCGAATCCCCGCTGGAGCGGCCATGACGACTTGTCCGCCGCATCGTGCAGTCGGGACTCGACGGTGAGGTGCCACTTACCGACCATGAAGGTGGCGTAGCCACCGGCCCGAAGGGACTCGGCGAGCGTCGGGGCATCCGCCGGAAGCTCGCACGCGAAGCCGGGGTAGCCGGGATCGATGTGCGCGACGTAGCCGAACCCCGCTCGGTGGGGGTTGAGTCCCGTGAGCAGCGCGGCGCGCGAGGGGGAGCACATCGGTGCGGTGTGATAGTTCGTGAACGTCCAGCCCTCGCGGGCGAGTGCGTCGATGTGCGGCGTGTCGATCTCGCTGCCGAACGGACCGAGGTCGCTGAAGCCGAGATCGTCGACGAGCACCATCACCACGTTCGGACCTCGTCGGCGGGTCGACGGTTTCGGCCACCACGGGCGCGAGTCCGACGTGAACTCCTCGACGTGCCCGCGGAAGCTCTCGTACCCCCGGGCGCCCTCCTGCATCAGTTCGCCTTCCGGATGAGTCCCAGGATCTCGCTGCGCAACTCGGCGAACAAGGGCTCGGCGCGGGTCGTGAGCTGATCGCGTGGCGCCGGGAAGGCGACATCGAGGATGCGGGTCACTTTCGCCGGGCGCTCGCCGAGGACGACCACCCGATCCGAGAGGTAGACGGCCTCGTCGATGTCATGAGTGACCACCACGATCGTCATGCCGAACTCCTCGCGGATCTTGAGACAGAGGTCCTCCAGGTCGAACCTCGTCTGTGCGTCGACGGAGGGGAACGGCTCGTCCATGATGAGCACGTCGGGCCGGTAGGCGATGGCGCGCGCGATCGCGACGCGCTGCTGCATCCCGCCGGAGAGCTGCCAAGGGTACTTCGTCTCGGCTCCCGCGAGCCCGACAGCGGCGAGAGCCCCGGAGATGCGTGCAGCGCGCTCGGCCTTCGGCAGGCGGAGGTGCTTCAAGGGCAGTGCGACGTTGCGCTCGACGGTGAGCCACGGCATGAGCGAGCGCGTGTACTCCTGAAAGACGAGTGCGAGGTCGCGCGGCGGGCCGTCGATGACATTCCCGTCGATCGCCGCGACACCCGAGGTGGCCGGCTGGAGGCCGGCGAGGCACTTCAGCAGTGTCGTCTTGCCGATGCCGGACGGACCGACGATGCACGCGACCTCGCCGGCGCGCACGTCGAAGGTCAGATCGGCGATGACGACGACGGGGCCGTTCTTGGTCGGGTACGACTTCGACAGGGAGCGGACCGACAGCCGTGCCGGGGCGTCCGCTCGGGTCGGCGCGGGCATCGCGGTGGGCGCGGAGTGCGCGGTGGTGTCGTTCACAGTTCTCTTCCGATCTGCTGGGCGGCGATGTACCAGCGAAGAATCCACTTGCGGAACAGCCCGAACAGGGCCGAGGCGGCGTAGCCGATGACGCCGAGGAGGAGGATGCCGGCCCACATGTCGGCGATCGCGAACGACTGCTGCGCGAGCAGCGTCGCCGCCCCGAGACCTGTGGAGGAGCCGAGCATCTCGCTCGCGATCATGACGATGAACGCGGTCATGAGACTCACCTGCATTCCGGAGAGGATGCGCGGGCTCGCCGCGGGGAGGACGACGAGGGCCACGCGCGTGGGCCACTGGAATCGGTAGACCCGCGTCACCATGCCGAGGACGGGATCGACGCTGCGCACGCCGTCGATCGTCGCGATCAGCGTCGGGAAGAGGGCGGCCAGGGTGATCGAGAGGATGCGGGTCTCGTTGCCGAATCCGAGGAGCGCCACGAAGATCGGGACGAGCGCGACAGGCGGGATGGCGCGGAAGAAGTGCACCACGGGGTCGACGAACCAGGCGATGGGGCGCACGAGACCGAACACCGTGCCGATCCCGACGCCGATCGCGGATGCCAGGGCGAACGAGAGGGCGAGGTTTCCGACCGACGAACCGACGTTCGTCCAGAAGACGGGTGTCTGCGCCATCTGTCCCAGCCGCTGCAGGATCGTCTGGAGCGGCGGCAAGAAGGCGTTCGTCGATCTCGCGGAGCCGATCCACCAGGCGGCGAGGAGGAGGAGCGGCACAAGGACCTCGATGGCGACGAGCATGCCGCGCGGAGCGCGCGCGGTGCGCCGGCGGAGCGCGCGGGTGCTCACACGCCCGGTCAGCGCGCTCATCGGGTCGCCTCCGGCCGGTACTGCGGGTGCCAATGCAGCAGCCGCCGCTCGCCCCACTCGCTGATCCCTGCGACGATGAGCCCGAGAGCTCCGAGGATGAGCACATGGGCGAACAGTCGCGTCTGGTCGCCCGAGAGCTGCGCGAGCAGAAGGCTCTGGCCGAGGCCTGGGCCGCCTCCGAGCAGGCCCGCGACGACGGCGACGATGAGCGCGGTCGGCGCCGCGACGCGAAGAGCCGTGCCGATGTAGGGGAGGGCGCTCGGGAGGATGACGGAACGCAGGATCTCGGCTCGACCCATTCCGTACGACCGCGAGGTGGCGATGGCGACCGGATCAGTGTCGAAGACCCCGGCCGAGGTCTGCATGGCGATGGCGAAGACGCACCCGAAGAACACGAGGAAGACTCCCATGCCAGCGGTCGGGCCCCAGATGAGGACGACGACCGGGAGGATCACGATGGGCGGGATCGGCTTGAGGAACTCGAGGGGGATCCGCGTCGCGTGCATCGCGATCGGAGAGACGCCGATCATGATGCCCACGAGGACTCCCGCCGTCGCCGCCAGGAGCAGCCCGCCGAGCGCCATCCCGAGTGTGCTCGCGACGGCAGACCAGAGATCGGGCGTCACGAGGAGCGCGCCGGCCTGTCCGATCGCATCGAATGCCGTGGGGAGCGGCGAGTCGGCGAGGGGTCCCGCGGTGGCGGCGTACTGCCACGCCGCCACCGCGGTCGCGATCCCCGCCGCTCCCACGAGCGGCTGGCGAGCGGAGGCATGCATCAGGGCTCCGGAATGATGACGCCGTCGAGGGCGACGGGAGCGCCGAGGAAGCCGAGGGCGACGAGCTTGTCGTTGACGCGTTGGATGTCTTCGACGCGCACGGACGTGGGCCAGTAGGGAACGGTGGCGTCCGCGACCGTCAGCGTCGACTTCGTGTAGTCGATGCCCGCCTGCACGGCATCGTCGGGGTGCTCGTTGGCAAAGGCGTTGGCCTTGGCGATCGCTCGCTGGAAGCCGGCGATCGCGGAGGACTTGCCCTCGACGGTGCTCGCTCCGGCGACCCACAGCCCGACCGCACCCTCACGGAAGAAGTGGATGCCGGGGGAGACGACGTGCGTGGCTCCGTCGGCCGCGGCCTGGTCGGTGAAGGGCGTGACGAGTCCGGCTGCGTCGACCTGTCCCGCCTTGAGGGCGGCGGCCGCCGAGGTGAAGTCGAGGACGACCCAGTTGATGGACGCGGGATCGACGCCGGCATCGCTCAGCGCTGCGGAGATCGTCACCTCGAGCTGAGCCTTGCGCGCGGGGACGGCGATCGTCTTGCCGGCGAGCTGCTCGACCGATGTGATCCCGCTTGTAGCGCTCGCGTAGAGCGCGCTGTCGTCCTTCTTGTCGGCGTCCGCGGCGTCGGCATCGCCGTCGGCGTAGCCGTCGGCGTAGCCGTCGGCGGCCTGGACGATCTTCAGCGGCACCGACTGGCTGAGGGCGTTCAGCACGGGGATGCTGGGCGCGTACGCGAGGTCGACCTGGCCGCTCTGCGCGGCGGCGAGCCCTGCGGC
Organism: Microbacterium sp.; assembly: GCF_017305435.1. Taxonomy (GTDB): domain Bacteria; phylum Actinomycetota; class Actinomycetes; order Actinomycetales; family Microbacteriaceae; genus Microbacterium. Next base: position 190,834 of record NZ_JAFKIP010000008.1, read on the forward strand.
GGGATTGGCCACGACCGAGGTCTCGATCTCGAGCCCTTCATCCGAGAAGAAACCCTGCTGGATGCCGAGCTGCAGAGCGCCGTCGGAGAGGAGACCGATGGTCGCGACCTTCAGTGTCGTCGCACCGCTTCCGCTCGGCCCGCCGGCGGATCCGGAGTCGGAGGAGCAGGCGCTGAGGAACAGGCCCGCGGCGGCCGCCGCGGCGAGAGCGAACACCGCGCGACGGTGTGAGGACTTCAACATGGTGGGCTCCTTCGAGAATGCATCGGATGGGTGAGGCAGGAGCGACGGCCGTGAGCGGGGTCGTCGTCGACGCCCGGTCTGGGACGAGGCGCCCTTGCTTTTCGTCACCGGTTGGTGATTAAAAGCTACTCCCGATTGTGTCGCGCTGTCATTACGGCTGTGTAACGATACGTAACCGTTTGGAGACAAAAAGCGCGCCCCGTAGGCTTCTCTCCAGAGGAGGAGCCGACATGCCGAAGATCGTCGACCATGACGAGCGTCGCGAACAGATCGTGGATGCCACATGGCGACTCATCCACCGCGGGGGGTTCGAGAAGGCCACGATGCGCGAGATCGCCGCAGAGGCGGGGTTCGCCCACGGTGCGCTCCAGCGCTACTTCCCCAACAAGGAGAGCGTCCTCGCCGCAGCATTCGTCCGTGCCCACACCCGGACGAACGATCGCGCACGTGCTGAGCTCGAAGCCGAGAGAGGGCTCAGCGCATTGAGGACGCTGTGCCTCGAGATCATGCCGATCGATCGCGATCGTGCGCAGGAGTCGCGCGTCGTGGTCGCCTTCTGGGATCGTGCCGTCCAGGACCCCGAACTCTGGAACGCGCATCGGGCGAACGCTCTCAACTGGCGCCGGCAGATGCAGACGTTCCTCGATCAGGCGCGCGCCGACGGGGAGATCGGCGACGGCGTCGTCGACGAAGTGGTCATCGATCAGATCTCGAGCATGAACGCCGGTCTGCAGGTGATGTGCCTGCTCATGCCCGACGAGACGACGGCCGCACGGCAGATCGCGGCGCTCGATGCGATTCTCGACGGACTGCGCGCGTCGGCGGCCCCCTGACGAGGGGTCAGCGTTCGTACACGACACGGCCGCCCACCACAGTGAGGTCGACACAGAGGTCGCGCAGCGCATCCACGTGATCCTCGTTCGGCAGCGACCCGGACAGCACGACGAGATCGGCCCACCGCCCCGGCGCAAGGGTCCCCTTCGACGCGCGGGCCCCGTCGAGGACGGCGGCGGTCACCGTCATCATCGCGACGGCATCGAGGACGGAGACCGCTTCGGGGTCGCCGGAGCGCGGCATCCCGTCGACCTGCGAACGCTGCACCGCGGTGATCACGGCTTCACGCCAATCGGGGTCGACCACCGGGGCATCGGAGGACAGGGTCACCGTGACTCCTGATCGGAGGGCGGAGCCGAGTGGCTGTCGCACGCTCTGGCGTTCCGGACCGAGCAGCACGTGGCCGATCCCGGAGACCATCCGCGAGATCACGGGGTTGGCGGTCCAGCCGATGTTCGCGTCGGCGAGCTGCCGCATACCGGAGGCGGGAAGGAAGTCGCCGTGGATGAGGTAGGGGGTGGCGGCGCGGTCCGTGTCGGAGAGATCGAGGAGGGCGTCGACCACGGCATCCGAGGCGGCATCACCGGTCGCGTGCACGCCGGCCTGCAGCCCCGACGCTCCGATCGCGGCGAGCACGTCACGCAGGGTGGACGTGCGTTCCGCGTCGTCCTCGCCGCCGACGGAGAGGCGTCCGCGAGCCGGAGGGTCGCCGTAGGGCTCGCGGTGCCAGGCGGTGCCGCTGCGTTGGATGCCGTCGGCGAAGACCTTGACGCCCGCGACGCGCAGCATGTGCGGGTCGAGGTCGTCGAAGGCGTGTGGGAGAGGCCCGGCAAGGCCTGCCCTGACACTCTGCGCGGTCTCGCCGCCCGTGCCGGAGAAGGTCAGCAGCACCCCTGTGCGCACCGTGAGCTGGTCGGAGCGCGCGAGGGAGGCGAGCGCGGTCAGTGCGGCGGGCGACGCCGAGCCATCGAAGAGTGTGGCATGCCCGGGTCCGATCCCGGGGTCGGTGACCGAGGTGATTCCGAGGGCCGCCAGGTCGCGCTGAGCCTCGATCAGGACCCGGGCGAGAGTGTCGGCGTCGACGGCGGGAAGGGCGCGGAGGACGAGAGCCGTCGCCGCGTCGGCGAACACTCCCGTCGGCTCTCCGGACTCGTCGCGCACGACGACGCCGCCCTCGGGGTCGGGCGTATCGCGGTCGATGCCGAGGACGTCCAGCGCGGCCGATCCGACGAGCAACTGGTGTCCGGTGCGGTCGAGGAGCACGGTCGGGACGTCCTCGATCCCGTGTGCGGCGAGCGCGCGATCGACGTCAGCCGTCGTCCCGGGCCGACCGAGGGCCTCGGCATCCCACCCCTGCGCGCGGATCCACCCGTCGTCGCCGATCGCATCCGCGGTGAGCACTTCGGCGAGGCCCTCCCACGACGGCACCGACGCCGATGAGACATCGCGCAGTCCGTGCCGGGCCATCGCATAGCAGACGAGATGCAGGTGCGTGTCGTTGATCCCGGGGATCACGGTGCGGCCGGCGAGCTCGACGACCCGGGTGCGCGGACCGATGTGCTCGGCCACCGTGGGCCCGACCGCCAGCACCGTGCCGCCGCCGATCGCAATGGCATCGCTCACTGCCGGCGGCACGCCCGGAGCCCAGTCGGCGAAGGTGACGACCGCGCCCCCGCGCAGGACGAGATCGGCGACGGTCATGCGCTCAGTGCCCGCAGGTGCAGGCAGCGCCCTCACCGCAGCCGCCGTCGACGGCCTCTTCGGCGCCCGATCGCACGGCGTGCGCCTGGCTCGATTCGGGGACGTCCATCGCGGGGTTGACGTCGCTGAACCCGTACGGCTTGAACCAGAACCCCGCGTAGTCGACGGGCATGATGGGCCAGTCCTCGGGGCGGGGGATGTGGGTGAGGCCGAACGTGTGCCAGAGCACGAGGTCTTCGCCGTCGATCGAGCGGTCGTCGGCCGTGTAGGCGGGGAGCCCGGCTCCGCCCTGGTGGGCGTTCGGGTACCGACCGGCGGGCCAGCGCTCGTCGGGGTCGTACGCGGTGCCCCAGAGGTGCTTCGTCGCGAACGCGGCGCGTGCCGCGACGGTGGATGCCGGGTCGGCCATGAGCAGGGCGGTCGGCTCGGGGACGAGGTGGTACGCGGTCGGCTTGCCGATGTAGTTCCTCTTCGACGCCGACTGCACCTCCCACACGCGCGCGACGGACGTGTCGGCGAGGCGCTGCGCCTCGTGTTCGGTGCGCAGGGGTGTCGCCGTCCAGGTGAAGGCGTTGCCGAAGGGATTGTCCGCGCCCATCGGGATGCGTGCGGCGTCGATCTCGATGAGGCGGTTGTCGTCACCGTCGATCGAGACGTCGAGCCGCGCCGAGAACAGGTGCTGGTGGACCGGTGCGAATACCCCCGGCGCGATCTCGGGGGCGTGACGGTTCTCGGCGCCCGGGATCCCGGCGCCGACGAACACGATGCCGGTCGCCTTCGCCTCGACCTGGATGGAGCCGTCGAGGTAGAAGTACCAGAAGAAGCCGTAGTCGTAGTTGCCGATCGTGGAGAAGTACGAGACGACCAGGCGCCGCGAACGGCGCACCTGCGCGCCGACGGGCCCCGGCTCGGTGTGCTTCCACAGCACGCCGTAGTCCTCCTCGTGCATGCACACGACGTTCGGGATCTTGACTGCGTGCCCGTGGTCGTCGGCGACGTAGCCGTCGAAGTAGCGGATGACGCCGAGGCAGTCGCAGCCGAGCTCGAGGTGGTTCCCGTTCTTGCCGAGGAGGTACTCGCCGGCGTCGAAGTAGCTGATCCAGAAGCGCGTGTTGCTCGTGTCGCCGTAGGGGACGACCATCTCTGGCACGCTCGCGCGCGAGAGGACGGACCGGTCGTCGAAGCGCACGTCGTGCAGCACGAGGCCCTCGCGGGCGTTGAAGTCGACGCGCAGCGACCAGTTCTCCCACTGCACGTGATGGCCGTCGACATGGAAGCTCGGCCCCTCGGGCTGCGTGATCTCGATCGGCTTGAGCGTGTCGCGGGCCGGGCCCACGGCATCCGGCGTGTACTTCCCGCTGCCGGCCGGGACGGGGATGTCGCCGTCGTCCTCGATGCCGATGACCTCGTTCGTCACGAGGTCGACGTGCACGATCAGCCCCTCGACGGGATGCGCCCACGGGATGTCGTCCTCGCTGTCGCGCAGGAACGTGAGGGAGCGGATGACGCGGCGGCCCACCTCGTTCTCGCGCCCGACGAATCCGGGGGCGAGCGGGCCGCAGAAGGCGAGGTCCATCCGGTCCGCCAGGCCGCGGCGGGTCATCGCGGTCCGCCACTCCGTCGAGGCCTTCACGATCTCGGCGGCCCGCTCGTACTCCTCGAAGAGGTACTGCGGCTGTCCGTAGGGAGCCGTCGTCGTGTCGTACGAGCGCTGAGAGACGATCTCCCCGCGGGTGATCGACACGATCGCCTCCGTGACGTCGCCCGTCGCGGCATCCAACAGGGTGACATCGACGCGGCGATCGATCTCGTCGCCCGGCCTCCAGGCCGCGAGTTCGGTCTTGTCGTACTCGTCCGGCAGGAGCATCGGCACCCGCACGCTCTCGGTGAGAAGTCCCGCGCCGACGAGGATCTCGCGCGCGCGGTCGATCTCGGCGGCTGTCAGCGGGTCGCGCGGATGCCGCGGTGCGCTCTCGACGGCGCCCGGAGGAAGCAGATCGGGGTTGCCGCCGGCGTGGTCGTGATGGTGCGTCATCGCAGTCTCCTCCAGAGTGATGGCATCCAGTGTCCCTCGCCCGTGCGCCGGCGGATTGATCGCCCGTGCACGATCCGTGACCGAGGCCGCGGGAGCAGTGCGGTGCGGTGGCCCGGGCGACAGTATATTCTACGATCGTAGATCAAAGGAGACGCGATGACGGATCGAATCCCCGATGGCGCACGTGGATACGACGGCTTCGGCGGGGTCGTCGCCACCCGGACGTCGCAGTCCACGCCGTGGTGGCCGGCGCCCCGACGCGCGCGTGCCGGAGCGCCGAACGTCATCGTCGTCCTCGTCGACGACATGGGCTTCAGCGACGTGTCGCCCTTCGGGGGAGAGATCGACACGCCCGCCGTCCACGCGCTCGCCGACGAGGGGTACCGGTTCGCGAACTTCCATGCGACGCCGCTGTGCTCACCGTCCCGCGCGGCGCTGCTGACCGGAGCGAATCCGCATCGGGCCGGCTTCGGCATGGTCGCCCACGCCGATCCGGGCTATCCGGGGTACCGCATGCTGCTGCCGCGCGAGCTCCCGACCCTTGCGGAGTCCTTCCGTGAGAACGGCTACGCGACCTTCATGGTCGGAAAGTGGCATCTGACGCTCGAGTCGCTCATGCACGACGGCGCCGACCGTTCCTCGTGGCCGGTCCAGCGCGGGTTCGATCGGTACTTCGGGTCGATGGACGGGTTCACGACCCTGTATCACCCGCATCGCCTCGTCCGCGACAACTCGGTCGTCGCCGAGGATCCGGGGGGCGAGGACTACCTGACCGACCGGCTCACCGACGAGGCCATCGCGATGATCGACGGGCTGCGGGCGAACGAGGCATCCCGCCCGTTCTTCCTCTACTTCGCCCACCACGCCGTCCACGGGCCGGTGCAGGCCAAACCCGAAGACATCGCCAAGTACCGCGGCGCGTACGACGCCGGATGGGATCGCGTGCGCGCGGAGCGTCTCGAGCGTCAGATCGCCGCCGGCCTGATGCCCGCGGGAACGGTGCTCCCCGCGGCGGCGGACAGCGACGACATCCCACGATGGGACGAGCTCGACGACGAAGCGCGTGCCCTGTTCGCGCGGCACATGGAGGTCTACGCCGCGGCCGTCGACGGCGTCGATCAGTCGCTCGGCCGGCTCGTCGCGCACCTCAAGGAGATCGACGAGTACGACAACACGATCATCGTCTTCACGAGTGACAACGGAGGGACGGCGGAGGGCGGTCCGACAGGAACCCGCAGCTACTTCAGCCAGTTCGTGCACGCCGCGGATCTGCCGCGTGACTGGGTGCGCGACGTCGAGAGGCCGCTCGACGAGATGGGTGGCCCCCGCGTGCACGGGCACTACCCTGCGGGCTGGGCGCGAGTCTCGAACACGCCGTTCCGTCAGTTCAAGGGGTCGCTGTACGAAGGCGGCATCCACACCCCGCTCGTCGTCTCCTGGCCCGCCGGCCTGCCGCGGGCGGTCGGCGACGACGGTGTCCGGACGGGGTTCGCGTACATCACCGACCTCGCGCCCACGCTGCTCGAGCTCGCGGGCGCGACGCGCGCCGCGGAAGCGGCGGGCGTCCGCGCGGAGGATGCCGATGGCGAGAGCTTCGCCGCCGCTCTGCGCGACAGCGGAGCTCCGGGCCGCGCCGATCAGTACCTCGCGCTCGTCGGCCAGCGCGCATACTTCGGCCGCGGATTCAAGGCGGTCGCCCCCGCACTCGGCCAGACGGATGACGACCTGCGCGATTGGCGGCTGTACGACCTCGCCGCCGACCCGGCCGAATCGATGGACGTCGCTGCCGAGCACCCCGACATCGTGGCCGACCTCGCCGAGCGGTGGCGCGTGGCGGCGTGGCGGAACACCGTCTTCCCGCTCGGCGACGACTTCTCGCTCTTCGGCGTGCGCCCCGCGACAGACCTCGAGTACTCCCAGCCGGTGACGATCCGGCCCGGCACACCGACGCTCGAACGGTGGCGGTCGGCGCGACTCGTCTCGTTGCGCTCGTTCGTGGTCGAGGTCGACCTCGACGGCGACCTCGGGGAAGGCATGCTGTTCAGCCACGGCGATCAGGGTGGAGGCTACGCCCTCTATGCCGAGGCCGGTGCGCTCGTGTTCGCCTACAACGCGTACGGCCGGATGACCCGGAGTGCGGTCGAGACAGCTGCTGCGCGGCGGGTGGTCGTGCGATTCGCCGCGCTCGCCGCGTTCGAGCGGGAGGTCGTCGTCGAGGTCGACGAGGACGAGCGGATGAGGCTCGATCGCCTCCCGATGCTCATCGGGATGGCGCCGTTCACGGGCATCAGCGTCGGCGCCGACGGCGGCGGGCCGGTCGACTGGGAGCTCTTCGAGCGACACGGACGATTCCCGTACTCGGGCGATCTGCGTTCGGTGCGCTACGTGCCCGGAGCCACGGCGCCCTACAACCACGAGGTCATGGTCGCCGTCGACGAGATCAGCGCCCGGTTGATGGACTGAGCTCTCCGATCTCTCCCGCGCCGGGTGCGCGGGCGGCGCGGCGCACGCCGATCCAGGCAATCACGGCGGCGGCCGCCGCGGCGATCGCCATCGTGGCGGCCATCGTCAGCGTCGTCGTGCCGCCGAGCGCCGCGAGCGGCGCGACGACCGGTCCGAAGAGGAACGTCGACGTGCCGAGGAGCGCCGCGGCCGTGCCGGCACGCGCACCGTGCCGGGCGAGTGCGAGCGTCGATCCGTTCGGCCCGCTCGTGCCGGCGAGCAGCATGAACAGCACGAGCGAAGCCGCGATGAGGGCACCGGAGGCGCCCGCGGACGCGAGCGCGAGGAGCACGAGGGTGGATGCCAGCGTCGCGGTGATCCCCGTGAGGTACATCCGCGCGGGCCCGAGCCGAGGGACGAGCACACGGCTGATCTGGCCGCCGGCGATGCTCGCGAGAGCGCACGCGGCGAAGACGAGGCTGAACGCCTGCGGAGACAGGTCGAACTGCTCCTGCATGACGAAGCTCGACATCGACAGATACGTGAAGAACGCGACGCCGCCGGCGGCTCCCGCGAGCAGAACGGCGCGGAAGAGCGGGTCGCGCACGGCCTCGCCGGCGTGGGCGAGGGCCTCCGGCATCCCGCCCGCATGACGCTCGGCGGGCGCGAGAGTCTCCGGCAGCGCGAACAGGACGAGCGCGACGAGGCACACCCCGACGCCGCCGAGCACCCAGAACACGCCCCACCAGTCCATGACGTAGGCGAGCTGCCCGCCGACGATCGGCGCCACGATCGGCGCCGTGCCCGACACGACGAGCAGCAGTGACAGCATGCGCGAGAGGGCGACGCCCGTGAAGAGGTCGCGTGCGACCGCGAGAGAGATGACGATGCCGGCCGATCCGGCGAGGCCCTGCAGGAATCGCGCCGCGAGGAGCATCTCGATCGTCGGAGCGAGAGCGCAGCAGACCGACAGCACGGCGAAGGCGGCGACCCCCACGACGAGCGGGCGCCGGCGGCCGAACCGGTCGCTCAACGGCCCCGCGACGAGCTGACCGAGGCCCAGCCCGATCATGCAGGCCGACATGGTCGCCTGCGCGAGCGCGTCGGAGACGTCGAAGCTCCGCGCGAGCTGCGGCAGATGCGGCAGGTAGAGATCCATCGACAGCGGCCCGAACGCTTCGAGCAGACCCAGCACGAGCACGGCCCGCAGTGTCGAGAGGCGGCGTGCCGGAACACGCGGCGTCTCCGTGCCGCTCACGGCAGGTCGAGGAGCCGACGGATCCAGCTGTCTCGGGCGGCGTTCGCGGCCTGCGACACGATCGCGTCGGGGGAGAACCCGCTGAAGCCGTGATAGCCGCCGCCCCACACGTGGAGCTCGGCCTGACCGCCGGTCGCCCAGATCCGCGTCGCATACGCGACGGCCTCATCGCGGAAGGTCTCTGCAGCCCCGACCTCGACGTAGGCAGGAGGGAGGCCGGCGAGGTCGGTCGCGCGCGCGGGAGCGGTGTACGGCGAGACGGCGTCCGTGAAGCGATCGGCGCCGGCGATGGCATCCCATGCCGTGTCGTTGTTGTTCCGGTCCCACGCGCCGATGCCGTCGTACTGGTGCGCCGACACGGTCTCGTTCCGATCATCGAGCATCGGGCAGTTCAGCAGCTGCCCCGCGATCGCGGGCCCGCCGCGGTCGCGGCTGAGGAGGGCCACCGCCGCCGACAGACCGCCGCCCGCGCTCGCGCCCGACACGAGGATGCGGGCCGGGTCGATGCCGAGCTCTGCCGCGTGCGCGGCCATCCACACCAGTGTCGCGTAGCAGTCCTCGGCCTGCGCGGGGCCTGGGTGCTCCGGGGCGAGTCGGTACTCGACGGCGACCCCGACGACGCCGTAGCGCTCCGCGAGGTCGATGATCTCGGGGGTGCCGAAGAACCGCGTCCCGAGCACCATGCCGCCGCCGTGGATCGAGAGCACGGCGGGGGCGGGCGTGGATGCCGGTGCCGTCGGCCGGGCGATCGTGATCTCGACCTCGGGCGCGCCGGCCGGTCCGGGGATGAGCCGGTCCTCCCAGACGACCGCCCGGCCGGCGACCTGCTGATCGATCGAGGGGATGATCGTCGCGAAGTGGTCGCGGTTCGCGTGGATCGTCTCCGCGCGCAGCGGGATGATCTCGACGAGTTCGAGGAACGCCGCGAGACCGGGCTCCAACGCAGGGTCGTACGGCACCGGCGCCGGGCGCGCCGCCGGCGCCTTCTCGGCGGTGCTCACAGGCCCAGCACCCGTCGCAGCCACGACGTACGCGAAGCGAGCGCGGCGCGCGTGATCTCGGTGTCCGGCATGTACATGTCGAAGCCGTGGCATCCCCCCGCCCACACGTGCAGCTCCGCCTGTCCGCCGGTCGCCCAGATGCGCGACGCGTAGGCGACATCCTCGTCGCGGAACAACTCTGCCGCGCCCACCTCGATGAACGCGGGCGGCAGGTTCGAAAGGTCGGCCGCGCGGCTCGGCGCCGCGTACGCGGGCGCCGCATCGCTCGAGGCGAGTTCCTCGCCGAGGACGCAGTCCCAGGCGAGCAGATTGAGTTCGCGCAGCCAGGTGCCGATGCCGTCGTACTGCAGGCTCGCGACGGACGAGTTCGTGTTGTCGATCATGGGGCACAGCAGGAGCTGGCCCGCCATGGTCGGCCCCTGGCGGTCGCGCGCGAGGAGCGCGACGGCAGCCGAGAAACCGCCGCCTGCGCTCCCGCCCATAACGACGATGCGGTCGGGGTCGACGCCGAGCTCGGCGGCGTTCTCGGCGAGCCAGACGAAGCCGGCGTAGCAGTCCTCGACGCCGGCGGGGTAGGGGTCCTCCGGGGCGAGGCGGTACTCCACCGTGACCCCGACGACGCCGAGCTCGTCGACGAGGTCGACGACACGCCCGCTCTCCCACGACCGATGCCCGACGATCATGCCGCCGCCGTGGATGTTGTAGAGCGCGGGGAGGGCCTCCCCGTCGCGACCGCGCGGACGGAAGATCGTCACCTCGATGTCGGGCGCGCCGTCGGGGCCGGGGATCACGCGCTCCTCCCAATCGATCTCGCGCCCCGCGATCACGTCGTCGTTGCCCGGGAACATGCGGTCGGTGCCCTCGCGCGGAAGGGTGTCGCGGGTCATGGGCGGCTGCGCGGGCAGCGCGTCGAGCACCGCCTGGATCTCGGGGTCGAAGGGGACGGGCGGCAGTTGGGGGCGGCCGAGGGCGGGTGCGGTCATGACGGTCTCCTGGAGGAAGAAGGGGAAGGGATGCCGGGTGTCGGCGGGGTCAGGGGCCCTCGGGGTCGACGACACCGTCGTCGCACCAGAACGGCTCGACGAGCCGGCGGAGCTCGGCTGCCCCGACGCGGTCCACGAGCGCCACGGCCCCGAGGTTGGCGCGCAGCTGCGCGGTGCTCGTCGCGCCGAAGAGGGTCGTCGCGAGGGCCGGATGGGTGAGCGAGAAGGCGATGCCGAGCTGAGCGGGCGTGGCATCCAGGCTCTCCGCCAGCGCGGTGAAGGCGGGGACGGTGGCGATGATGCGCTCGCGGATCTCGCCGGGGTCGCGTCCGACCTGACGGCTGGGCGCGACCTTGCCGGCGAGGATGCCGCCCTCGAGCACGTCGGATGCCTGCAGGCCGAGTCCCTGCGACCAGAGGCGCGCGAACGGGGCGCCGTCGGGGATCGCCCGCCGCGCGACCGAGTACTTCAGCTGCGCGATCTGCGGACCGGGCAGCCCGTCCTCCGCGGCGATGTCGATGAGGCGCTGGACCGTCGTCGCCGACCAGTTGTTGACGCCCCACGCGCGGATCAGACCCGCGGCCGTCAGCGCGCCGAGGTCGTGCACGAGCACGCGCAGGTCGACCGGGGAGTCCCGCAGATCGCCGAGGACGACGAGGTCCGCATGGTCCTCGCCGACGCGGAACAGCGCGTTCTCCAGCTGCGGGCGGAATCCGTCGTCGCCGTAGCCTTCGAGCCACAGCTTGCTCGACAGCATCCACTCGTCTCGCCGCACGCCGGCGGCCCGGATGATCGCGGAGAACAGCACGTCGGTGAACACCGGGGGCGCGCCCGGGAACGAGTACACGCCGACGTCGAAGAGGTTCACCCCGGCATCCACGGCGCCCCGCACCATCGTGACGGCCTCGGCGAAGTCCATGCGGTCGTACGTGTGCCACGAGCCGAGGGCGAAGACCGAGGTCTCCAGCCCGCTCGTACCGAGGGGACGGCGGGGGATCATGCGGCACGCTCCGGCGTGTGGTCGGCGTGGTCGGCGTGATCGAGGCGCGGGTCGATGACCGCTTTGACCTCCGCGAGGTGCTCCATCGCGGCGAGCTTCGCCGAGGCGCCGGCGAGGCCCACGGGGGCGCTGAACAGCGCGTCCCAGTCGTAGCGGTCGGCGAAGGCGGCGAAGAAGTCGATCGATCGGGCATAGTCGGCGATGTCGCCGTTGAGAGATCCGGTCACGGTGAGTTCCTTGCCCATCACGGCGCTGAGCGGCAGCGCGTCGCCGACGGGGCCGGTCGAGCCGACGATCGTCACGGTGCCGCGCTGCGCGGCCATGCCGACCGCCTCGGGACCGACGCTGGGAGCCCCCGCGAAGTCGAAGACGTGATCGGCGCCGTGGCCGCCCGTCAGCTCCATCACCTGCGCGACGACGGAGCCCTCGCCGATGTGCACCGTCGCGTCGGCGCCGAAGCGCGCGGCGAGCTCGAGGCGCGCCGCGGGGGCGCCGATCGTGATCACCTGCGCCGCACCGGAGATCTTCGCGACCGCGGTGGCGAAGATCCCGAGTGCTCCCGAGCCCTGGATCGCGACGCGTGATCCGGGGCGGATGCCGCCGGCACGGTCGAACGCGCGCAGCACCGTCTTCGCGGCGCAGCCCGCCATCGACGCCCACGTGTCCTTGACGTTCTCGGGCAGACGCAGCTTCGCGGCACCGGGCGTGACGTACGCGTAGTCGGCGAGGCCGGCCGTCGCGAACGGCGGCACGTCGCTGCGCTGCAGGAAGCCGTAGCCGCGGTGGGCGCAGTGCACCGGCTCGCGCAGCACGACGCAGCCGTAGCACTGCCCGCACGTCGACTCCGACCAGCCGATCCGGTCGCCGACCGCCAGGTCGCGCCCGAGTGCATCGCGCGTGCCGTCGCCGAGGGCGACGATCTCGCCGATCATCTCGTGCCCGAGCACCATCGGCAGCATGCCGGGGAACGTCATCTTCCCCGACCAGATCTCGATATCGGTGCCGCACAGGGTCGCGCAGCGGATGCGGACGATCGCCGCGCCCGGGGCGGGGGCGGGCAGGGGGAGCTCCTGCAGCTCGAGGGGGCCGCCGTGCGTCGTGAGCACGGCGGCGCGGGTGGTGGTGGGGGTGGTCATGGTGTCCTTTCAGACCAGCAGCTGGCCGCCGTCGACCGGCAGGCTCACGCCGGTGATGTGCGCGGCGTCGGGAGATGCGAGGAAGACGGCCGCCGCGGCGACCTGGCGCGGATCGGCGAACTGGTGGAGCGGGATGCGGGAGAGCCATCCCTCACGCATCGGCGAGCCCTCCGGCATCCCCTCGCGCATCATCGGGGTGTCGACGGGACCGGGTGCGACGGCGTTCACACGGATTCCGGCGGGGCCGAGCTCGATCGCGGCCCAGCGGGTGAGGGCGTCGACGGCGGCCTTGCTCGACTCGTACGCGCCCATGCCCGGGGTGGGCTGGCGACCGCCGATCGAGGAGACGTTGACGATCGCACCGCCGGCTCCTGCGGCGGTCATGCGGCGCGCGACGGCCTGCGTCATCGCGAAGGTGCCGAGGATGTTGACCCGGATCGTCGCCTCGAAGTCCGCGACGGGGAGCTCGAGCACCGTTCCGTGGAGGTGCAGGATGCCGGCGTTGTTGACGAGCACGTCGACGGGGCCGTGCGCCGAGATGGCCGTCTCGAGCGCGCCGGGGATCGCGGCGGCATCCGTGAGGTCGAGGCCGATCGTCGTGACGCCGAGGTCCGCGCCGAGCGCGTCGAGGCGCTCGCCGGGGAGATCGGTGAGCGTCACGGCGTCGCCGAGGGCGCGGAAGGCATCGGCGAGGGCGCGGCCGACGCCGCCGGCGCCGCCGGTGATGAGGACGTGCCGGGGAGTGCGGGTCATGGGGGAGGGCTCCTCTGCGAGCGGGGTGTTGCGACGTTGCAGCAGACGTTATTATACAAACGTAGAAAAACACAAGCGTCTGTGTCGTCGCCTCCGATCGCAGGGTGGCAGGCACGGGCCGAACGCCAGGAGGCGCCGATGTCACCGTCCCCGATCGCTCGCCGTCCGCTGGGTCCTTCGGGCCCACTCGTGCCGCCGCTCGCCCTCGGGTCCTGGAACATCTGGGACCGCATGAGTGAGGACGAGGCGGTCGAGATCATCCGCGCGGCCGTCGCGGGCGGGGCGGGGTTCTTCGACGTCGCCTACTACAACATGGGCCCGCACGCGGAGAACTCGCGCACCGACATCCTGTTCGGGCGGGCGCTCCGCGCGTCGGGCGTCGCGCGCGACGACGTCGTCCTGTGCGGCAAGCTGTGGCTCTGGGACTGGCCGCGCACGGGCTTTCGCGCCCAGCTCGAGGAGAGCCTCGAGCGCGCGGGCCTCGACCGGTTCGACGCCGTCGTCGTCGGTGACTATCGCGACGCGCCCGAGCCCGAGCGGCTCGTCGAGGAGGTCGGCGCCCTCCTCGACGAGGGGCTGTTCGACGTGTGGGGCATCAACAACTGGGTCGTCGGCGATACGCGAGCCGTGATCGATCGTGCCGCGGCATCCGGGGTCGTTCCGCCGACGTTCGCGCAGCTGAAGTACTCGATCGTGCGACGCTCGATGGCGGAGGGGCAGCCCTACCGCGAGCTGTTCGAGGACGGGATGCTCGGTCTGCAGGCATCCGATAGCTTCGAGGGCGGCGTGCTCCTCGGGCGTACGCCGCAGCGGAAGATCGGCGCCGATGTCGGCGGCATCCGCGAGCGCATCGCGGCGGCGGCACCCGAGGTGGCGCGCGTCGCTGCGGAGTTCGAGGCGACCCCCGCCCAGCTCGCGACCGCGTACTGCCTCGCCTACGCGCCGACGACGAACGTGCTGTTCGGGGTCTCGCGGCTCGCGCAGCTGGCCGACAATCTCGCTGCGGTTCGGCTCGCGGAGCAGTCGGGTGCGGAGATCCGCGCGGCGCTCGCCCACCTCTGGCTGGACGACGGTGTGGCGGCGGACGGCACGTGGTGATGTTTCGGCCGCGTAACGAATTCTCTACAACTGTGGAAAAAACTCCGATGAACGCTTGACGTCTTTTTCCACGGATGTAGACTAACCAGCACGGCACATCGGAGTGGCGTCGTTTCCGGCTCACGCAGCGGACAGCGAAGCTCCTTCGGACCTTCTTCCCCACCCGCACCGAGAGTAGGAAACATGGAAAAGAAGTACCTCGCGGCGACCGTCGCCGCCCTCGCCGCCGTCACGACCCTGTTGTCCGGTTGTACCGGTGGCGGCGACGCCACCGCCACCGGAGGTGCGACCGCGGAGGGCCCCGCCGATCTCAAGATCGGGAACTTCCTCGACGTGACGTCCTGGGACCCCTCGCTCGCCGACATCGGCTTCGACGGTCCGTACCTGTCCGCCGTCTATGACGCCCTGATCGCCCTCGACAAGGACGGCAACCCGATCCCCTCGCTCGCGACGAAGTGGACGGTCGCCGATGACGACCTGAGCATCGACCTCGACATCCGCACCGACGCGAAGTTCAGCGACGGCACAGTCGTCGATGCCGACGCCGTCGTGAAGAGCCTCGAATACCTCCAGCAGGGTGCCCGTTCGGGCGAGGCGTATACGCACGTCAAGGACTTCGAGAAGGTCGATGACGACACCGTTCGCATCGATCTGACCGAGCGCGACGACACGATCCTCTATTTCATGGGCCTCGGTCGCAGCTATGTGATGGCGCCGTCGGCGATCGACGCCGGCACCCTCGGCAAGGAGCCGGTCGGGTCAGGCCCGTACACGTTGGATTCGACGACGAGCGTCGCCGGCTCGGAGTACCACTTCACGAAGGTCGCCGACTACTGGGATGCCGCGACCTACCCGTTCCAGACGCTCGCGATCTTCCCGATCCTGGACGCCACGGCGCGCCACAACGCCATGCTCTCCGGGCAGATCAACGTCAACTACGGCGACGTGACGAATCTCGATCAGGCGAAGCAGCAGGGCTGGAACATCGCCGAGCGCGTGTCCGGATGGGTCGGTCTGCAGTTCACCGATCACACCGGCGCGAAGGTCGAGGCCCTCGGCAAGACCGAGGTGCGCCAGGCGCTGAACTACGCATTCGACGGCGCGGCGATCCTCCAGGCGGTCGGGTCCGGGGCGGGTGTCGTCACGAACCAGGTCTTCCCCGACGGCGGCGCGACGAACGACGCGAGCCTCAACGACATGTACGCGTTCAACGTCGCGAAGGCGAAGGAGCTCCTCGCGGATGCCGGGTACCCGAACGGCTTCTCGGTGACGATGCCGATGTCGCCGATCTTCGCCCAGTGGCAGCCCTCGGCCGAGCAGGCGCTCACCGACATCGGCGTGACCGTCACGTGGGACCAGATGCAGCAGCCGGACTACCAGCTCAACGCCGCGTCGTACCCGATGTTCATCGCGTTCCTCGCGATGGACGGCAACTCGGTCGCGACCGTCGCTCGGCAGGTGACCAGCAAGCAGTGGTTCAACCCCGCGCCCGACTACGCGTCCTTCCCGGAGGTCGCCTCGATCGTCGACGAGATCAACACGACGACCGGTGACGAGCAGGCCTCGGCGATCGCGGACCTCAACACGAAGCTCACGGAGCTCGCGTGGTGGTCGGTCTGGTACCAGGCCAACAACACGTACTACAGCGTTCCGGGCATCACGGTGCAGCCGGTGATCGGCATGATGTTCCCGACGCTGCGCTACATCCAGCACGGCTGATGTCCAGGAGGTGGCGGGCTCCGCCCGCCACCTCCCCGGCCCGGTTCCCACCCCCGATTGGACCCCGATGATCCTGTTCACCCTCAAGCGGCTGCTGAGCGGCGTCGTGCTGCTGGTGGCCGTGTCCGTGGCGACGTTCTTCCTCGCGCACACCGCGATCTCAGACCCCACCGCGGCGCTCCTGGGCACCTCCGCGAGCCCCGAGCAGCAGGCGGCGCTGGCGCAGAAGATCGGCATCGACCGGCCGCTGCTCGTGCAGTTCTGGGACTGGTTCTCGCATCTGCTGATGGGCGACTTCGGTGTCTCCTGGCGCAACTTCCAGCCCGTCGGAGCGCAGCTCGCCATCAAGGTCCCGGTGACCCTGTCGGTCGTGACCGCCGCGACGATCATCACCGCGGTCGTCGGAACCGCGTTCGGTCTCATCGCGGGGCTCCGCCCCGGCGGATGGTTCGACCGCATCACGAAGGCGATCTCGGTCGTCCTGTTCGCGCTGCCCGGGTTCTGGGTGAGCCTCGTGCTCGTCATCTGGTTCGCGATCGATCTGAAGTGGTTCCCGGCGGTCGGGTACGTCCCGCCGACGCAGTCCGTCGTCGGCTGGCTCGGGTCGATCACGCTGCCGTCGGTGGCGCTGGCGCTCGGAGGCATCGTCGCCGTCGCAGAGCAGCTGCGCAACGCCGTCCTGGCATCCAAGCGCCAGGACTACGTGCGAACGCTTCGCAGCCGGGGGCTGAGCGGGCCGCGGGTCACCGTGCACATCCTGCGGAACTCCTCACCGGCCGCGCTCACCGTCCTCGCCCTCATGTTCGTGGGGCTCCTCTCCGGAGCGATCGTGGTGGAGGCCATCTTCAGCCTCCCCGGCATCGGTCAGCTGACCCAGGCGTCGTCGCAGAACGGCGACATCCCGATGCTCCTCGGCATCACGGTCGTCTCCATCGTCTTCGTCGTCATCGTCAACCTCCTCCTCGACCTCGTGCTCGGCTGGATCAACCCGAAGGTGCGCGTGTCATGACCGCAACGACCCTGACCGGGGCCATCGACCCCGAACGCGCGCGCCGTGGCGGGCTGCTGGGGCGCTTCCTCCGACGCCCCGCGGGCCTCATCCCGCTCGTCATCTTCGTGCTCATCGTGCTCGTCGCCGTCTTCGCGCCCCTCCTCGCTCCGCACGACCCGGCCTTCGTCGACCTCTCCATCGCCAAGGCGCCCCCGAGCGCGGCGCACCCGCTGGGCGGCGACTCCACCGGTCGCGACATCCTCAGCCGGCTCATCTTCGGCACCCGCATCACCCTGTGGGGCGCGCTCGTCACGATCATCACCGCCCTCGTCGCAGGCGTTCCCGCCGGCGTCGTCGCCGGGTACTTCGGCGGCGTGTTCGACCGGATCTCCACGTGGGTCAGCGACGCCCTGCAGTCGATCCCCGGCATGATCATCCTGCTCGTCGTCGCGGCGGGCACGCGGTCGAACTTCGTCCTGCTCATGATCACGGTCGGTGTCTTCATGGCGCCGGGCTACTTCCGGATCGCCCGCTCCACGACGATCGCGGTGCGTGCCGAGCCGTACATCGATGCCGCTCGCGTGTCCGGCCTCGGCAACGCGCGCATCCTCGGTGCGCACATCATCCGCTCCGTGTACGCGCCGGTCATCATCCAGACGGCGCTCACGGCCGGCATCGCGATGGGCATCCAGGCGGGCCTCCAGTTCCTCGGCATCGGCGATGCGAACACGCCCAGCTGGGGCGCCATGATGAACGAAGGCTTCCGGCTGATGCTGTCGAACCCGCTCATCCTGTTGTGGCCGTCGGCGGCGCTCGGCATCACGATCGCGGTGCTCGCCGTCATGGGGTCGACACTCGCCGAGCTCGTCCAGGTCCGCACGCCCGAAGCGAAGAAGGACCGGGCGCTGGCCCGACGCGCCCGCCGCGGCGCCGCCGGAGTCGCCATCGTGACGGAGGAGGAGGTCCGGCCGCAGCCCGTGACGCTCTCCACGGGGACGCTTCGCCACATCGCGGAGAGCTCCGCCGCGCGCATCGAGAATCTCCGCGTCACGTACGACACGCCCGCCGGGCTCGTCGAAGTCGTGCACGGGATCTCCCTCGACGTCGGTGCCGGCGAAGTCGTGGGGATCGTCGGCGAATCCGGCTCGGGCAAGTCCCAGACGGTCTTCTCCGTGCTCGATCTGCTCCCCGAGGGCGGCAACGCCCACGCGGACGGCATCTGGGTCGGCGGCAAGGACGTCACGCGGCTCGACCGGCGCCGTCGCCACGCACTGCTCGGCCGCGAGATCGGCTACATCCCGCAGGAGCCGATGTCGAACCTCGACCCGTCGTACACGATCGGCCATCAGCTCGTCGAGCCGCTGCGCAGCGTCCACGGGATGCCGCGCGCGCAGGCGCGGACGCTCGCGCGCGACATGCTCGTGCGCGTCGGGATCGTCGATCCCGACCGCGTCCTGCGGAGCTACCCGCACCAGATCTCCGGCGGCATGGCCCAGCGCGTTCTGATCGCCGGGGCGATCGCCGGCAAGCCGTCGCTGCTCGTCGCCGACGAACCCACGACAGCGCTCGACGTCACGGTTCAGGCCGAGGTCCTCGAGCTGCTGCGCGAGCTGCAGCAGGAGTATGGCATGGCCCTGCTCATCGTGACGCACAACTTCGGCGTCGTCGCCGACATCTGCGACCGGGTCGTCGTCATGCGGCACGGCGACGTCATCGAGGAGGGCATCGTCGACGACCTGTTCGCCCATCCCGCCGAGGACTACACGCGCGCGCTCATCGACGCATCGCTGGATGCCGCGGAGGGCCGCGCCGAGCTCGACGCGCGCTGGCGCGGCGACCCGGCATCCAGTGCTCCCGTCGCGTCCGCGACGACGTCCACGGAGGTGAAGGCATGACCGCGCCGCTGCTGCAGGTGGAGGATCTCGTCGTCGAGTACGGCCGGGGCAGGCACGGCTTCCGCGCCCTGCACGGGGTCTCGCTCGAGATCGCCTCGGGGGAGTGCCTGGGTCTCGTGGGCGAGTCGGGCTCTGGGAAGTCGACGCTCGGCAAGGCGGTCCTGGGGCTCGCGCCCGTGGCATCGGGCGCCATCCGCTTCGACGGGGAGGAGATCACGCACGCGCGCGGGGCGCGGAGACGTGCGCTCGCCGCCGACGTGCAGGTCGTCTTCCAGGATCCGTACGGCTCGCTCGACCCGGCCATGACGATAGGTGACATCCTCGCCGAGCCGCTCACCGCCGCGGGTGTCGGGACGCGCGAAGCGCGCGGCCGCGTCGCCGAGATGCTCGACCGGGTGCGGCTGCCGCTGACCGCCGCCGAGCGGTACCCGAGCGAGTTCTCCGGCGGGCAGCGGCAGCGCATCGCGATCGCGCGCGCACTCGTGCGGCGTCCGCGCCTCATCGTCTGCGACGAGCCCGTGAGCGCCCTCGACCTCACGACGCAGGCCACGATCATCGACCTGTTCATCGAGCTGCAGCGCGACACGGGCGTGAGCTATCTCTTCGTCTCGCACGACCTCGGCGTCGTGCGGCGCATCTGTCACCGCGTCGCCGTCATGTATCGCGGCGAGATCGTCGAGACCGGAGACGGGGAGCAGGTCACGCGCGCCCCCGCGCATCCCTATTCGGAGCGGCTGCGGCTGGCCTCGCCCGTCGCCGATCCTGCGCTCCAGCGACAGCGACGTCAGGACTGGCTGGCGATTCGGGAGGTGCCGGGTGTCACCGCGCCGGTACGGTAGCACGGGAGCCCCGGCGGTTCCCGGGGGTTCGGAAAGCAGGGTGGAGACCTCGGATGCCGAAGATCATCGATCACGACGAGCGACGACGCGAGATCGTGGAGGTCGCCAAGCGGATCATCCTGAAGGGTGGGTTCGAGGCGGCGACGATGCGCTCGATCGCGACCGAGGCGGGCTTCGCCAACGGCGCGCTCAAGCACTACTTCCCGGGGAAGGAGTCGATCGTCGCGGCGACCTTCGAATCGATCCTCGCCGGCATGGAGGACGCGGTGGCGGCGGCTCCCGCGGCCGAGCCGGGCGTGCAATTGGAGCATTTCCTGCGCACGCCCATGCCGCGGACCGAGGAGGAGATCGCGAGCGGGCGGGTGCTCCTGGCCCTCTGGGAGTATGCGATGTCCAACGAGGAGCTCGCGGCGCTGTACCGCGCGTTCCTGCAGCGCTGGCGCGATTCGTTCACGGAGTACATGAGCGCCGCGCGGGACGCGGGGGCGATCTCCGTCGACGCGCCGTACGACCGCCTCGCCACGGAGTACATGTCCGTGGTGATCGGTGCGACGGTCGTGAACCTGATGTTCTCGAACGGCAGTCGCATCGCCGACTTCGACGAGTACCTCGACAGCTTCCTGGCGCGCATGCGGTGAGCGCGGCGCGCCCCTTCCGAAGGGACGACGCCGCATGACTCTCCTCGCACCCGCCGTGCGCCGCACCGTGGCCACGGGCGAGTGTTCGGGACCCGCCGTGGTGCTGCTCCACGGCTTCGCCTCCCGCGGTGATCTCGATTGGCCGGATGCCGCGTGGGCGGAGCCCTTCGCCGCATCCGGGCGTGACGTGCTCGTCGTCGACCTGCCGGGCCACGGCGACGCCGCCCGCCCCCTCGGAGCGCCCGCACCGACGAGTGCGGTGATCGCTGCGCTCGCCGATCTCGCCCGAGCCGAGGGGGAGATCGATCTCGTCGGCTACTCCCTGGGCGCGCGGCTCGCGTGGGACCTCGCGCAGGCTCCGGGCGTCCGCGTACGACGACTCGTCCTCGGCGGCCTCAGCCCCGTCGAGCCGTTCGGGATGGTCGACGTGGCGGCGGCGCGCACTGCCGTCGCGACCGGTTCCCCGGTGGACGACCCCCTCACCGGGATGATCACGGCGATGGCGACGGCCCCCGGCAACGACCCGACCGCTCTCCTCGAGATCGTGGAGGGGTTCGCCTCGGAGCCGTTCGACCCCGACGCGGGCGCGCCCGCCGTGCCGACGCTCATGATCGCCGGCGTCGACGACCCCATGGCGCAGGGGGTCGACGACCTCGCGGTGCGGATCGCCGACGAATCCGTCGTGCTCCTCGAGCGCGTCCCGGGCGACCATGTCGCCGCGCTGCACTCGCCGGAGCTGCGCGCGGCCGTGCAGCGCTTCCTCGCCGGCTGACGCGTCCGCACGCGCCGACGACGGCGCCCCTCGTTCTTTATTTTCAACAAACGTAGATGAAACACCCAGGAAAGGCATCCCATGACCACCACTCCCGACGCCGGCCGCATCCTCGAGATCGCGACGGGCTACATGGCCGCGAAGCAGCTGTTCGAATCGAGCCGGATCGGCCTGTTCGCGGCGCTCGCCGACGGATCGCAGGATGCCGCGGGCATCGCCGCGGCGACGGGGGTGAGCGAGCGCATGGCGCGCATCCTCGCCGACGCGATGGCGGCGAAGGGGCTGCTCGTCCGCTCCGCGGGCACCTACGCGCTCGCGCCCGATGCTGCGGCCTACCTCACGGGCACCGCCGCAGAACTCGATCTCGCTCCGTTCCTCACGTTCCTCTCCGAGATCAGCTACCCCCACTGGCTGCAGTTCGGGCACACCGTCGATACGACCGAACCCGGTGATCTGCAGATGGACGACGAGCGCTGGGCGACGTTCATGGCCGGCGTGATGACCTACAACCTTCTGCACGGTCAGGAGTTCGGGCGTCTCGTCGACCTCGCCGGGGCGACGAACGCGCTCGACTTCGGCGGGCTGTCGGCCGCGTTCGCCATCGGTGCCATGCGGGCGAACCCGGGGCTGCGCACGACGTTTCTCTACGCCCCGGGTTTCGAGGACGGCATCGCCGACGCCATCGCCGAGGCCGGGCTCGCCGATCGGGCGACAGTCGAGGTCGGCGACACGGCGACGGCGACGCCGCAGGGCTCGTACGATGCGGTCTTCGCGAACCATGTCATCCACCGCTTCACGGCCGAGGAGAACCGCGGCATCTTCGCGCACCTGCGCGCCGCGGCCGTGCCGGGCGCGACGCTGACGGTCCTCGACTTCTTCCTCGACGACGACGCCGAGCAGCGCGCGCTCGACGCTCTCCACGCGGGCGAGTACCTCGTGATCGATGGCACGGTCGTCTACCCCGAATCCGAGGTGCGTGCCTGGCTGACCGACGCCGGGTGGGACGTGCGCGAGAAGATCGCGCTGCCGGGGAGCCCGCGGGTCCTGGTCGCGACCGCGGTCTGACCGCGACGGGAAGAGGGCGGATGCCGGCGGCATCCGCCCTCTTCCGCGGTCTGCAGGTCTACGGGATCTGCAGGATCTGTGCGGACTGCGATTGCGATTCAGGCGGTCGCTTCGGCCGCGACCGCCTCGGCGTCCACGTCCGGAGTGGTCCCGCGTTCGAAGACGATGCGCCCACCGACGACGGTGGCGTCGACGTCGATGCCGGCGACGCGCGTGCCGGGGTCGAGCGGGTCGGCGGACAGGACGCACAGGTCGCCGACGAAGCCGGCGGAGAGCGTGCCCTTCCACTCCGAGGCGCCGTCCTGGCGCGCGGCATCCACCGTCATGCGGCGCACGAGGGCGCGGCGCGATGCCGTCGAGTCGGCGATGCCGGCCTCGCTCAGGAGCCGGACGGCGGCGTCGACGCTCGCCCGCCAGTCCGGCGTCGCGATGGGGGCGTCGCTCGTGACGGTCGTGAGGATGCCGCGATCGATCATCCGCGCGAGCGGCCACGCCCGCGCCGCGCGCTCCGCACCCAGGGTGCCGCTCGCCCAGGCGTGGGTGAACGCGGCGATGAGGGGCTGCACGGCGGCGCCGACGCCGATTGCGCGCATCCGCTCGATGAGGTCGTCGAACGCGAGGTCGGCGTGCACGACGTAGTGCGGGTGCCGGCGCGGCCCGGCGTCCGCCTCCTCCAGGACGCTCAGGAACTCCGCGATCGAGCGGTCACCCGTCGCGTGCACCGCGACCTGCAGATCGGCGTCGTGAGCGAGGCGCACCATCTGCCGGAAGGCGTCGAGCGCGCCGTCCGGGCCGCGCGTCAGGAGGGCGCCGGAGCTGCCGTCGGCGTAGGGCTCGCGGACCCACGCGGTGCGCATCGGCGGGATGCCGTCGGCGAAGATCTTCACGCCGGGGATGCAGAGCCACCGGTCATCGGTCGCGGGGGCGGGGGCCTGGATGCCGGTCCGGAACGCCTCGAGATCGCCCTCGCCGTCGATCGTCCCGAACAGGCGGAGGAGCGTCACGCGGCTCGTCTGCACACCTTCGCGGTGCAGGTCGAGGTAGGTGTCGAGCATGGACGTGCCGAAGCATCCGGTCGGTCCGCCGTCCTCGCCCGGTCCGATGCCTGGTTCGGTGTAGCTCGTGATCCCGAGCGAGGCGAGCAGCCGCCAGGCGCGCTGCAGCGCTGCCCGCCGCTCGCGGTTCGTCGTGACGAGGGGGCCGCTGTCCTCATCGTGCGAGGCCTCGTGGTCGCCGAAGAACAGTGCGGGCCAGCGGGCGCCGAGCCATGCGGCGTGGAGGTGCGCGTCGTTGATGCCCGGGAGCACGGTGCGCCCGTCGAGGTCGATCACACGCCTCGCGCGCGGCGCCAGCGTGCGCGCGTCGTCGTCGTGGGCGACGACGAGGCCGTCTCGGATCGCGATCGACGAGGCCGCGGTCGCGGCATCGTCGAACAGGTGGATGCGGCCGCCGGTCAGGACGAGATCGGCGGGGGCGTCCGCTGTCGCCAGCGCGTCTGTCACAGTGCCTCCCTGATTATTCCACCAGCGTAGACGAAAAGGTGGCGCGTGTCGACGGTGCCCGGTGACTCGCCGCCTGCGCCGCGAGCGCATCGAGGGTGCGCGCCGGCTCAGTCGAATCCGCTGTCGCGGGCGGCTGACCACGGCTCGTACGACAGGAACTCGACCTCGCGCAGGTCGAGGTCGTCGCCGAGGTTCTCGATGCGCACACGCACGATGCCGGGCGCGGGCTCCGGTGCGAAGTTCAACGGGCCGAGGCGCAGCGGGATCGTCCGCACCTCATCGGAGACCTCGCCCTGCCAGCGCAGCGTGCCCGTGGGTGCCGTGAAGGCGAGGTCGAGACGCGCGGGCCCCGAGACGGTCATGGTTGCAAGGCTCGGCGCACCGGCGGCGCCGACGCCAGCGGCGTCGAGCGCCACCTCCACGCTGTGACCCGCCGCGAGGCGGGTGCCGGTCTCGCCGTCGTCGTCGACGAGCGTCGGGGCGCCCGTTCCATCGATCCGCGCTGCGACGGCATGGTCGACGGGCACGCGCGGCAACCCGACGCTCGCCGACGGCGGTCGGCTGCCCACGCCCCACGCCGACGGCGCGTCGGTCAGGTCGAGATGCAGGCGGCCGCCCGCGCGCACGCGGCCGTGCGGGAGCCATACCGAGTCCCAGGCGACGCCGTCCACCCGCGCCGCGGCGATGTGCCGCCCGCTGCCCGTCGTCGTGATCTCGAACACTCCGCCGCTCGCCAGCCGCAGCCGTACGCGGGGAAACAGCGGGGGAGTGAGGAACCAGCCGGGCTCGCCCGGGATCAGCGGGTAGAGCCCGATCGCGTTCAGGATCCACCACGCGCTCATCTCGCCGTTGTCCTCGTCGCCGGGGTTGCCCTGACCGAGCTCGGCGCCCGCGAAGAGCCGGTCGAGCGCCTCCCGGATGACCTCGTGTGCGCGGTCCGGGCGCCCCGCGAACGCCCACATCGCGGGGATGTGGTGCGCGGGCTGGTTCGAGAGCGCGAGCTGACCGAGCCGCTGGTCGCGGGTCTCGGTGATCTCGTGGATCTGTTGCCGATACGCGCCCCACACCCGCCGGTCGCCGCTCTCTCCCGCGGCGAAGAAGCGCTCCAGCATGTCCGCGAGCGCGGACTCGCCTCCGTGCAGGGCGGCCAGACCGGACCCGTCCTGCGGTGCCGTGAAGGCCATGCCCCAGGCATCCGTCTCGACGTAGTCCCCGCCCCAGACGTCCGGGTCGAACCCGGCGGTGCGCGTGCGCCACGATCCGTCGGCCCGCCGTCCGCGGAAGAACCCGGTCACGGGATCGAACACGGCGGCATAGGCCGTCGCGCGCCCGGCGAGCCACTCCGCATGCGCGTGGAATCGCTCCCGCAGCTCGGCGTCCTCGGCGTCCTCGGCGCGCTCGGCGAGCCACGTCGCGTAGCGCGAGAGCGCATGGTCGTTGATCGCCGCTTCGAGGGTCCACGACATCCCCTCGTGCACGTCCGCCGACACGAACGAGCGGAAGAGCGCCCGCGCCTGTCCTTTGCGTCCGACGACGGCACGCGGAGGGATCGTCGCGGCGTTGCGGATGCCGGCCTCCCACGCGGTGCGATGGTCGACCTCGACCCCCTTCAGCGCGAGGTCGGCCACGATCGCGTCGCTCGAGGTCCCCACCATGCTGTCGACGGGGCCCGGCGCCGACCACCGCGACATCCACCCGCTGTCGCGCGCGTGCTGCAGCGTGCCGTCGAGGAGCGCGGGCGTCGTCGGGTCGATGAGACCCAGCAGCGGCCACGCGGTGCGGTAGGTGTCCCAGTACCCGTTGTTGGTGCTGAGCAGGCCGCGACCCGTGCGCAGCCCCGTCTGCGTCGCCGTATCCCCGAGGCTCGCCGCGAACGGACTCGCGTACACCGGCGCTCCGTCGACGATCTCGTGCGCCGTGTTCGGGAACATCAGGGTGCGGACGAGGCCGGATGCCAGGGTGATCCGCTGTTCGCGGGTCGCCCCCTCGACCTCGATCGCCCCGAGGGAGTCGTCCCATGCCTCCTGCGCGCGTGCGGCGACCTCGTCGAACGAGGCATCGCCGATGTCGGCCCGGAGGTTCGCGCGCGCCTGGTCGAGGGACAGGAAGGAGACGCCCACCCGCAGCTCGACGATCGCCGGCGCAGCGGACGTCGCCCCGATGCGCGCCCAGCCGACATCGCCGCGGAACGGCGCGGACATCCTCCCTACCGCGGTGACGTCGCCGTCGAGCTCACCCCAGACGAACATCCTCGGGACGACGCGTCCGTCGTCCGCCCGCTGGTGGACCCACCCGGTGACGATCGCGCCGCGGGCGGGCTGCGGCCGCGGGCGGATCTCGACGTCCCCGTCGCCGAGCCGATCGAACAGCACCGAACCGCCGCCCGGCAGGGTGAACCGCATCGTGACGCCGGTGCGTGACGGCGCGAGCTCCGCGACGATCGGCGCGGAGGCGCCCGGGATGCCGGTGTCGAGCTCGACCCGGTAGTGGTGGACGCGGTCGTACTCGTCGCGGTGACGGAAGCTCAGCCGCCGCGCCGACGGGTCGGCGGGCGGTGTCGGGAGGGCTGAGGGCATCACCTGGAACGCAGCGCGCTCGCCGATCCACGGGCTCGGCGCGAGGGTCGTCGCGAACGCCTCGATCGCCGGGCGGCCGTCGGCACCCGCGTGCGCGTGCCACGTGTACGTCCAGCGCGCCGATCGTGCGTCCGTGACGGGCGTCGCCATGATGAGCGCGTGCGGCGTCGACACGGCGGGCACCGTGTTGCCGCGGGAGTACCGCTCCGAGGAGTGCGACCCACGGCGCGTCCGCACCGCGTCGGTCGGGCGTGCGCCCAGCGCGCGCGGCCGGGCGATCTCGATGCCGTCGGCGAACCCCGCCGACGCTCCTGGGGCGAGGGCGGCCACGCACAGCTCGACCTCCCGCACGACCCGCCCGGCGGCGGCATCGAGCGGCACCACGACCTGCACCCACTGGTCGGGCAGGAGGAACTTCGCGTCGTGCTGCGCCCGCGGGCCCAGCCGCACGCCGTGGCAGTCCCGCGCCAGGTCGGAGAGTCGTGCGCCGTCCTCGAGCACGATGTCGAGGCACATGGCGGATGCCGCGAAGCGCGCCTCCGCGTCGAGGTCGCCGCGGAACTCGGTCAGCGCGACGTAGCGGAACACCTCGCCCTGCGCGATGACGTGACCGACGAGGTCGGCGCCACCCACCGTGAGAACGTCGTCGGTCCACGACGTGCCCGGCGCGGTCACGCCGAGGCCGGTGAGCTGGTCCGGTGTGAGGGCGGTGCGGATGACGGCATCCGCACCGTTCGCGGCGTCCGCAGCGTCAGACACCGACCGTCCGCCGTCGAGCCTCCACGCGAGCGCGTCGGGGCCGAAGAGTCCCGTCCCGGCGCCCGCGGCGACCGGGTGCCGCGGCGCACCGCGGAACACCCGCAGCCGGGGCTCCCCGCCCCGCCGCGTCCACGGCCACCACCTCGGCAGGCGGCACACGGCGGGGTCTATTCCTCCGCGTGCCGGTCGAGGAAGGCGTAGACCTCGCCGTCGTCGACCCCCGGGAAGGCCCCGCGCGGCAGCGGCGAGAACATCTGCATGTGCACGCGCGCGCTCGGCCAGGCCTTGCCGTCCCAACGGGTCGTGAGCTCGGCATCCGGCCGCCGGCAGCACGCCTCGTCGGGGCACGTCGAGGTCGCCCGCTTCTGGGTCTCGCGCCCGCGGAACCAGCGGGCGTCGTCGAAGGGCACACCGACGGTGATCGAGAACTCGCCGTCGGAGGTCTTGCCGGTCTGGCTCGAGCACCAGAACGTCCCGGCCGGCGTGTCGGTGTACTGGTAGTGCTCGACGGTGCGGTTCTGCTCGCCGAACGCCGCGCGGGCGGCGAAGCGCCGGCACACGATCTGGCCCTCGACGGAGCCCGTGACATCCATGGGCAGCGGCAGGTCGTCGTTCTCGTACACCCGGTTGATCGCCCCCGCGCCGTCGACGCGCATGAAGTGCAGGCGGATGCCGAGGTGCTCGGTGAGGAGGTTCGTCATGCGCATCGCGGCGGCCTCGTGGGTCACGCCGAACGCATCGCGGAAGTCCTCGACGGCGAGGTCGCGGTCCTTCTTCGCCTGCGACAGGACGGCGACCGCGGCCGTCTCGGGCAGCAGGCAGCACGCCGCGTAGTAGTTGATCTCGAGCCGCTGCTGGAGGAAGTCGGCGTAGTCGGTCGGTGGCGTGTGCCCCAGGAGTCGATGCGCCATCGCCTGCAGCGCCATCGACCGGAGGCCGTGCCCGCCGGGGATGGATGCCGGGGGCAGGTAGATCCGCCCGTTCTCGAGGTCGGTGACCGAACGCGCCGAGTGCGGCAGATCGTCGACGTAGATGAGCTCGAAGCCGAGCTGCTGCGCCATGATGCTCACCGTGCGGTGGGTGAGCGCCCCCGAGGTGTGCCCCGCTGCGCGCAGCTGCTTCTCGGCGAGCTGCTCGATCTCGGGCAGGTAGTTGTTCCGCTCCCGCATCCGCAGCCGCAGCTCGGTGTTGGCGCGGCGCGCCTCTTCGGGCGTCGCGATCGCCTCGCGTTCGCGGCGCTGCAGTTCGCGGTGCAGGCCCAGCACGGCCTCGATCGTCTCGTCGGGCGTGGTCTTCGTGACCCGCACCGGAGGGACGCCGAGGCGCCGGAACACGGGCGAGCTCTGCGCCCGCTCGAGATCGAGCTCGAGCGCGGCGCGGCGGTTCGGCGGCTCGGGGGAGAGGAGGTCGGTGACGTCCGTGCCCGTCGCGTGGGCGATCGCCTGCAGCAGGGAGAGCTTCGGCTCCCGCTTGCCGTTCTCGATGAGGCTCAATTGGCTGCCCGCGACCCCAACGATCGCGCCGAGCTCGTCGAGGGTCAGCGCATGCGCGACGCGGTGATGGCGGATGCGGTGTCCGAGCGTCGACAGTTCCAGGGCGGAGGCGGGCATTCCTTGAGCATAGCGAAAGAAACACGATTCTTGACGCGTGAATGCTCAGTAAACACATCCGATTGCGGCGCAGAGTGGAACAAGACCACTCGCTTGAAGGAGCCGACATGGCCATCGCAGACCTCTTCACCCGTCCCGCCGGACCCGCCGCCGGCACGTCCTTCGACGCGCAGGCATCCGGCACGTTCGGCGCGCGTCCCGCGGTGGACGGCGCGGGCCTCGCGGAGCTCGTCGCGTGGGTGGACGAGATCGCCGCGCTCACTCAGCCCGCGCGCATCCACTGGGTCGACGGCTCGCGCGCCGAGAACGAAGCGCTGCTGCGCCAGCAGGTCGACGAGGGCAAGCTCATCAAGCTGAACCCCGAGTGGCGACCGGGTTCGTACCTCGCGCGCTCGCACCCGAGCGACGTCGCCCGCACCGAGGCGCGCACCTTCATCGCCTCGGAGCGCGAGGAGGACGCCGGCCCCACGAACAACTGGGCGCACCCCGCCGAGATGCGCGCGACGCTCACACCGCTGTTCGAGGGGTCCATGCGGGGGCGGACGATGTACGTCGTCCCCTTCTCGATGGGAGCCGTCGGCGGTCCGCTGTCGCACATCGGAGTGCAGGTCACCGATTCGGCGTACGCCGTCACCTCGATCGGCATCATGACGCGCGTCGGCACGGACGTGCTCGAGCAGATCGCCGCCGGCAAGCCCTGGGTCAAGACCGTGCACACCGTCGGTGCGCCCCTCCAGCCCGGTGAGCAGGATGCCGCGTGGCCCTGCAACGACGAGAAGTACATCGTGCACTACCCCGACGCCCTCGAGGTCTGGTCGTACGGGTCGGGCTACGGCGGCAACGCGATCCTCGCGAAGAAGTGCTTCGCGCTGCGGATCGCCTCGGTCATCGGCCGCGACGAGGGATGGCTCGCCGAGCACATGCTGCTCATCCGGGTCATCTCGCCGGAGGGCCGGAAGTACCACCTCGCGGCCGCCTTCCCGTCGGCGTGCGGAAAGACGAACCTCGCGATGCTGCGCCCGACCATCCCGGGTTGGCGCGTCGAGACGCTCGGGGACGACATCGCGTGGCTCCGCCCCGGCGAGGACGGTCGCCTCTGGGCGATCAACCCCGAGGCCGGCTTCTTCGGCGTGGCCCCGGGCACGGGCGAGTCGACGAACGTCACCGCCGTCGAGACCCTGTGGGGCAACACGATCTTCACGAACGTGGCGCTCCGCCCCGACGGCGACGTCTGGTGGGAGGGGCTCACCGACGACGTGCCCGCCGAGCTCACCGACTGGGAAGGCAACCCCTGGACGCCCGCGTCGGGTCGGCCGGCCGCACACCCCAACTCGCGCTTCACGGTCAGTGCCGCGCAGTGCCCGCAGATCGCCCCCGACTGGGACACCCCCGAGGGGGTTCCGCTCGACGGCATCCTGTTCGGCGGTCGCCGTGCGACCAACGTGCCGCTCGTCGTGGAGGCGACCGACTGGACCCACGGCGTCTTCCTCGGCTCGAACATCTCCTCCGAGCGCACGGCGGCTGCCGAGGGCACGGTGGGGGAGCTGCGCCGCGATCCGTTCGCGATGCTCCCGTTCTGCGGCTACAACATGGCCGACTACTTCGGTCACTGGCTGGGGATCGGTCAGCAGCTGCGGTTCGACCGCGCGCCGCGCGTGTTCCAGGTGAACTGGTTCCGCAAGGGTGCCGACGGCCGGTTCCTCTGGCCCGGTTTCGGCGACAACGCACGCGTGATCGACTGGATCATCCGCCGCATCGAAGGCAAGGTGCCCGCCGTCGACAGCCCGATCGGGCGCCTGCCGGAGACGGCGGACCTGAATCTCGACGGGATCGACGTGCCCCAGGAGGACCTCGACGCCCTGTTCGAGGTCGACCCGGCGCTGTGGCTGCAGGAGACCGACCTCACCGAGGAGTTCTACCGCACCTTCGACGGTCGCGTCCCCCCGGCGCTGTACGCCGAGCTGGCGGCCCTCCGCTACCGCCTGAAGCTCGCGCAGAGCGCCTGACCCCCGCGCGCGACGACCCTCGTCCCCTTTGGGGCGGGGGTCGTCCCCATTTCGGCGGGGCTCGTCCCAGAAGTGGCTGTTCCAGGGCGGCGGAATCAGCCTTTCTTGGGACATGGTCCGGTCAGCGGGGCAGAGCCGGTGGAGACTGTCGCCCGGCCAGCCCGGTGTTCAGACGAGCAGCTGGTGGCGCGCGAGGTCGCGGTACAGCGGCACGCTCTCGACGAGCTCGGCATGCGTGCCCTGACCCACCACCTCGCCTCGATCGAGCACGATGATGAGGTCGCTGTCGACGACGGTCGACAGCCGATGAGCGATCACGACGAGCGTGCGCCCGGCGGCGACCGCGTCGATCGCCTCCCGCATGCGCTGCTCGTTGAGGCCGTCGAGCGACGACGTCGACTCGTCGAGCAGCAGGATCGGGGGAGCGGCCAGCAGCGCCCGCGCGATCGCGAGGCGCTGACGCTCGCCTCCCGACAGCATGACGCCCGCCTCGCCCACCGGGGCCTCGAGCCCGAGCGGTGAGCGCTCCAGCACATCGCCGAGGTTCACCGCGCGCAGCACGCGTTCGCAGGCGGCGTCGGATGCCGCGGGAGAGGCCAGCCGCAGGTTGTCGCCGATCGTACCGGCGAGCGTCGGGGCATCCTGCTCGACGTAGCCCAGTTGCGCGCGCAGGCGCGTGCGATCGACGCGCCGGATGTCGGTGCCGTCGAGCAGCACCTCGCCGGCATCCGGGTCATAGAAGCGCTCGACGAGGGCGAGGGTCGTCGACTTGCCCGCTCCCGACGGCCCGACGAGCGCGACGCGCGCTCCGCGGGGAACGGCGAACGATACGCCGCGCAGCACGTCACCGCCGCCGGCTCCGACCTCGACGGCATCCGCATGGACGTCGGCGAGCGTGCGCAGCGCCTCCTGCTCCGCGGCCTGCCGCGCTTGGGCGACGGCGTCGGGGTAGCGGAACCAGACGCCCCGGAACTCGATCGCGGGGGCGTCGCGCGTCGCGAGCAGATCGTCGACCGTCCGCACGGGACCGGTGAGGTCGGGTACGTCGGCGACGCGGCGGGCTTCTTCGACGCGAGCGGCGACCTCGGCATCCGTGGCCGTCTCGGTGGGCAGATCGAGCACCTCCTGGATGCGTCCGAGTGCGCCGAGTGCCTGGTTCACCGAGGTGATCGCGCCGAAGAACGACCCGAGCGGCTGCACGAGGAAGAACAGGAACATCACGAACGTCACGAGCTGAGCGATCGTGAGGGCCCCGGATGCCACGCGGAACCCGCCCACACCCAGGACGACGAGCAGCGACAGCTGCAGGGCGATGCCCGCGATCGGCACGATGAACGCCGACGCCTTCGCGACCTGCACTCCCGCGTCGTAGGCCCCGCGCGCCGTCTCGTCGATCGCGGCCTGCTCGCGGCCCGCGGCGCCCGCGGCGCGGATCGTGCGGATGGACCCCACGGCACGCTCGACACCCGACGCGAGGTCGCCGACGCGCTCCTGCTGCACCGTCGTCGCGCGACGGATCCGGCCGGAGAGGGCACCGACGACGGCCACCGACGCCCCCACGACGACGATGATGAGCAGGAGCAGCACCGGGTCGATGACGAGCATCGCGACGACCGCCCCGACGAAGATGAGTGCGTTGCCGATCGAGTCGGCGAGACCCTGGGTGAGGACGGCGTAGAGGAGCGTCGTGTCGGTCCCGACGCGCGAGACGAGGTCGCCCGTCCGCCGCGCGTCGTACTCCTTGACGGGCAGGTGCAGCAGCTGCGCGATGAGGCGACGGCGGCTCGAGTAGACGACGGCGGTGCCGGTCCGCTGCAGCAGGAAGTGCTGGATGCCGCTGATCACGGACCCCACGACGACGAGGGCGACGAGCACCCATACGAGCGTGCCGAGCGGATCGGACGCCTGAACGCGCTGGATGACCTGGCCGACGACGAGCGGCTGCGCGAGGGTGGCGGCGGCCGCGAGCACGCTCAGGACCGCGACGACGACGAGCACCCCCTTCTGCTCGAACACGAACGGAAGGAGTTGGCGCAAGCTCGCGCGCGGCCCGTCCTCTTTTCCGGAGCGCGGGCGGCGGGAGCGGGTGGTGCTGGACATGTGACCTTCCGGGGCGTCAGCCTCGGTGATCGAGTGCCGCGGCGGAGCCGCGGAGAATCGGGATCATCGGGTGCAGGAACGGGGTGGTTCTATCTTCTCCCGTCTTTCCTGTGCGCGGCCTGCGGCGGCGAGCCGAGCGCCTCTTCCCAGCGCCCGTCCGCGCGCGCCCGTCCTTGCCCGGTCTAGGCGTCGAGCTCGCTCGCCCACGGCAGGTCGGCCCCCGTGCGGCTGACCGTGACCGCCGCGGCGGCGACCGCGCGCCGGCCGATGGCCGCGAGGTCGTCGCCGTCCAGCTCGGCGCCCGCGCGGATGGCGGGCTCGGCGAGCAGTGAGGCCATGAAGGTGTCGCCTGCGCCGATCGTGTCCACGACGTCGACGCGGGGGGCGTCTACCTCCACCCGGTGCTCGCGGGTCGACAGGGTGGCGCCGTCGCCGCCGCGCGTGACGGCGACCAGGGCCGGCCCGAGCGCGAGGATCGCGTCGATGACGGCGTCCACGCTGTCGATCGCGAAGAGATACGCGGCATCCTCGTCGCTCAACTTCACGACCGTCGCGCGGCGGGCGATCGCCTCGAAGCGCTCGCGCGCGGCATCCGGGTCTCCGACGAGGCCGGGGCGGATGTTGGGGTCGAACGTGATGACGGCGTCCGGGTGCGCGTCGAGGACGGCCGCCACAGTGTCTGCGCCCGGCTCGAGGAACACGCCGAGCGAGCCGGTGTGGATGACGGGGACATCGCCGACGGCGACATCGGCCGGGACGTCCCACGAGATGTCGAAGTCGTAGGTCGCCGCCCCCCGCTCGTCGAGCGTCGCGCGAGCGGTGGACGTCGTGCCGGCGTGGAACGACTCCGGCAGGATCCCGACACCGGATGCCTCGAGGTGACGCGCGATCGCACGGCCGCGCTCGTCGTCGCCGAGCCGCGTGAGCAGGGCCGCGTCGACATCGCGTCGGGCGAGGCCGAGTGCGATGTTCGCGGGCCCTCCGCCCGGGGTCTCGACCGTCTCGTCGCCGGTCACCGTGATGTCCATGAGCGCTTCGCCGATCACGAGGACGGCGGGGGCGTGCGGTGCGGGCATTCGGGAGTCCTTTCGTCGTCGCCCATTCTGCCCGCTTCACGGTGTCGCCACCCGCCGATAGCGTGGGGGCGTGCCTTCCTCCGTCATCCGTGCGTCCCGCCTGGCCAAGGCCTACAAGGTGAAGGGGGCGCCCGATTTCCTCGCCGTCGACGGGTTGGACTTCGAGGTCGCGCCCGGCGAGTCGTTCGGCCTGCTCGGTCCGAACGGGGCGGGCAAGTCGACGACGATGAAGATGATCGGCGCCGTCTCCACGCGCACCGGCGGCGAGCTGGAGATCCTCGGGCTGGACCCCGACCGCCACGGCCCCGAGATCCGGTCGAGACTCGGCGTGGTCCCGCAGCAGGACAACCTCGACGGCGAGCTCAATGCGCGCGAGAACCTCTACATCTACGGTCGCTACTTCGGCCTGCCCGGGCGCGTGTGCCACCAGAAGGCCGACGAGCTGCTCGCGTTCGCTCAGCTCGAGGACAAGGCGAAGAGCAAGGTCGACCAGCTCTCGGGCGGCATGAAGCGGCGCCTCACGATCGCCCGCGGCCTCATCAACGATCCGCGCATCCTTCTTCTCGACGAGCCCACGACGGGCCTCGACCCGCAGGCGCGCCACGTGCTGTGGGACCGCCTGTTCCGCCTCAAGGAGCGCGGCACGACGCTCGTCCTGACGACCCACTACATGGACGAGGCGGAGCAGCTGTGCGACCGCCTCATCGTCGTCGACAAGGGGCGGATCATGGCGGAGGGCACCCCGGCATCCCTCATCCGCGAGCACTCCAGCCGGGAGGTGCTCGAGGTGCGCTTCGGCTCCGACCGCAACGCGCCGGCCGCCGAGCGCCTGCAGGGCGTCGGCGATCGCCTCGAGGTCCTGCCCGACCGGATCCTCATCTACGCGGCCGACGGCGAGGCTGCGCTCGAGCGGGTCACCGCGGCCGGGCTCGAGCCGATCACGTCTCTCGTGCGTCGCTCCTCGCTCGAGGACGTGTTCCTGCGGCTCACCGGAAGGTCGCTGATCGAATGAGCGCGTCCTCCGACTCGACCGCCGACCGGCCCTTCGGCGGGGCGCCGACGGATGCCGCCGTGACGGCCCTGCCCCACCCGACGATCGACGAGCTCCGCGCCGAGGCCCTCGCGTGGGCGCGCAAGCCCCGCCGCTTCGGCAGCTGGTACGTCACCGAGCACATGGTGCGCGCGATGCGCGCGTACGGCTGGACGATCGTCGTCGGCGCCGTCGGTCAGCCGATCCTGTACCTCCTCGGTCTGGCCGTGGGTCTCGCCGCCCTCATCCAGGTGCCGATCGTCGACCACGGCGTCACGGTGAGCTACCTGATGTTCGTCGCGCCGGCCCTCCTTGCCACCGCGACGATCTCGGTCGCGAGCGAGGAGATGACCTACCCCGTGATGGCGGGGTTCAAGTGGCGGCGCTACTTCTACGGCTTCAACGCGTCACCGCTGTCGAGCCCACAGATCGCGAACGGCGTGATCGCGGGCGCGACGGCGCGCATGGTCGTGGCCGCGGCAGCGTACTACCTCATCGTCTGGCTGCTGCCCTTCGGCGCGGTCCCGAACCCCGCGACCGGCTGGCTCGCGATCGTCGCGGGCGTGCTCGCGGGGCTCGCCTTCGGCGTGCCGCTCATGGCCTACGCGGGGTCGATCGAGGACGACAAGGGGCAGTTCGCGCTCGTGCAGCGGTTCCTCTTCATGCCGATGTTCCTCTTCTCCGGCACGTTCTACCCCCTCGACACCCTGCCGGTGTGGCTGCAGTGGATCGGCTGGATCTCGCCGCTGTGGCACGGCGCCGAGCTCGGCCGCGTCGCCACGTACGGAGCGGATGTCGCCCCCGTGATGATCGCGGTGCACCTCGCGTATCTCCTCGTCCTCATCGTGGTCGGCTACCTGTGGGCGCGGCGCGTGTTCATCGCGAGGCTCGCGAAATGACCGCCGCCGTGACCGAGGCGAGCATCCGCGGCGGCGGTGTGCGCGCGCTCTGGGCGGGCAATCCGCAGGCGGTCGTGCAGCGCGGGCTCATCGCCGCCCGCTCGTCGAGCTGGGCGGTCGTGCTGTCGGGGTTCTTCGAGCCCGTCTTCTACCTGGCATCCATGGGCATCGGCCTGGGTGCACTGGTGGGCGACGTGCAGACCTCGCAGGGCATCGAGGTCAGCTACGCGGCGTTCATCGCGCCGGCCCTCCTCGCGGTCTCGGCGATGAACGGGGCGATCTACGACTCGACGTGGAACGTGTTCTTCCGCCTCAACTACGGACGGCTCTACGAGGGCATGCTCGCGACGTCGCTCGGGCCGCTCGACGTGGCACTCGGCGAGATCCTCTACGCGCTCCTGCGGGGGCTCGCGTACGCCACGGGGTTCATGATCATCATGCAGATCCTGGGGCTGAACCTGTCGTGGACGGCGATCCTCGCCCTCCCGGCCGTGCTCCTCATCGCGTTCGGCTTCGCGAGCCTCGGGATGGGCGTCACGAGCTACATGAAGACCTTCCAGCAGATGGACTGGATCAACTTCGTCCTCCTGCCGATGTTCCTCTTCTCCGCGACGTTCTATCCGATCAGCGTCTACCCCGAGTGGGTGCAGCACGTCGTGATGGCGCTGCCGCTGTGGCACGGCGTCGAGCTCATCCGCGGGCTCACGACCGGTGTCCTCGGCGTCGGCATGCTCTGGCACGTGCTGTACTACGTCGTCATGATCGCGGTCGGTCTCGTCTTCACGACGCGGCGATTGCGAGCCCTGTTCCTGGACTGAGGGTGAGGTGAGGGATGCCGCGCAGGCGAGCCCGCACGGCATCCCTCACCTCCTGCCGGTGACGCCGGTCAGAGCGATCCGGTCTCGCCGAGACCGATGTTCGTGTCGTAGTCGACGTCCTTCGTCTCCTTCGAGAGCAGCAGGGCGATGAGGGTCAGCACGGCCGAGCCGCTGAGGTACAGGCCCACGAGCCAGGGCTGCCCGCCCGCGGCCGCCCACAGGCCGACCGCGACGAGAGGCGCGAGCGCCGCGCCGAGGATCGACGACACGTTGTACGAGATCGCCGAGCCCGTGTACCGGACGTTGGTGGGGAAGAGCTCCGGCAGCACCGCGCCCATCGGGCCGAACGTCGCGCCCATCAGCATGAACCCGATGATGAGGAAGGCCTGGGCGAGGGCCCCGGTGAACTTCGCGTCGAGCTGCGGCATGAGGAAGACGTTGAACATCAGGCCGAAGACCGCGATGGCGACCGTGATCCAGATGAGGAGCTTCCGGCGCCCGATGGCGTCGGCGATCGGCCCCGACAGCAGGGTGAAGATGCCGAAGAACAGCACGCCGACGATCTGCATGATGACGAAGTCGGTGTAGCCGAATCCGAGGCCGGGGACCGGGGCATCCGTGGGCTTGGTGCCGTAGGAGAGCGTGAAGCTCGTCATCAGGTAGAAGAGCACGTACGTCGCCAGCATGATGAACGTGCCGAGGACGAGGTTCTTGGTGTTCGTGCGGAAGACCTCGCCGAGCGGGAATCGGCGGATCGCACCGGTCTTCTCGGCCTTCGTGAACGTCTCCGACTCGACGAGCTTGAGGCGCACCCACAGGCCGATGATGACCATGACGGCCGAGAAGAGGAACGGCACCCGCCAGCCCCACGCGAGGAACGCCTCGGAGCGCTGCGCCGGGCCGTCGGGGTGGGGGAGGGCGAAGTTGATGAGGAGGAAGATCGTGTTCGCGATGATGAACCCGATCGGAGCACCCAGCTGCGGGAACGTGCCGTACCAGGCGCGCTTTCCCTTCGGAGCGTTCTCGGTCGCGACGAGCGCGGCGCCCGACCACTCGCCGCCGAGCGCGAAGCCCTGGAACAGGCGCAGGACGAGGAGGAGGAGCGCCGCCCACCAGCCGATCTGGCCGAACGTGGGGAGGCATCCGATGAGGAACGTCGCGATCCCCATCGTGAGGAGG
The DNA here is from genome assembly GCF_017305435.1 of Microbacterium sp. Taxonomy (GTDB): domain Bacteria; phylum Actinomycetota; class Actinomycetes; order Actinomycetales; family Microbacteriaceae; genus Microbacterium. Next base: position 228,792 of record NZ_JAFKIP010000008.1, read on the forward strand.
GACGCGACGAGTGTCGCCTTGCGGCCGAAGCGGTCGCCGAAGTGTCCGAAGACGACGGCGCCGATGGGGCGCGCGACCATCGCCGCGCCGAAGACGGCGAACGACGACAGCAGAGAGGTCGTGTCGTTGCCGGTCGGGAAGAAGAGGATCGGGAAGACGAGGACGGCGGCCGTCGCGTAGACGTAGAAGTCGTAGAACTCGATGGTCGTGCCGACGAGGCTCGCGGTGATGACACGCGAGCGCGGGTTGGCGGGCGCGGCGGGGGCCGCGGTTGCAGTGGACATGGGCGGAAGAGCTACCTAACGATGTCGGTTCGTAGGTCCTCGTGGGACGCGCCGGTGGCGAGCGTCCGGGGCAGGGGTGGCGCGGCGGGCGCGACGGCTGTGTGGGCACCGGGGGCGCCGGCGGTGTCCCGGCGCACGAGAGACGATCCTACGCCGCTGTCACCGTCTCGGTGCCACGGACGGTGAGACTCAGCGCCAGAGGACGGCGAGCGCGGCGTTGAGGAACGTCAGGATGCCGATCGACCAGAAGAGCGCGGGAGCGACGGACCCGTTCCTGCGCTGGCGGGCGGTCCCGATGCCGAGGAGGGCGCCGATCGCGAGCAGCACGACGAGCTTGACGCCGAGCTTGGTGTAGTTCAGCGAGTACTCGATGCCCCACGGTGCGGCGAGGGCGAGGCCGGCGACGGCGGCGATGACCATGCCCCAGGTCATCAGCCGCGTGATACGGCGCTGACCGATCGCTTCGACCGCCCACGCCCCGAAGAGGATCGCGAAACCGGTCAGGTGGACGAGGACGACGGCGTGACGCAGGATCTCCATACCCTCAGCCTAGCTGAAGGATCACGCGCCCCGCATCCGCGCCTCGCGGATGCGGGGCGCGGGACGGCGGGCTGGATCAGCCGCGCAGTTCGCGCAGGAGGAGCGCGGTGCGCAGGGCCGCATCCGCCGCCTCTGCGCCCTTGTCCTCCTTCGAGCCGGGGAGGCCCGCGCGGTCGATGCCCTGCTGCTCGTCGTCGAGCGTCAGCACGCCGAACCCGACCGGCTTGCCGGCATCCAGCGCGACGCGCGTGAGGCCGTCGGTCGCGGCCGAGGAGACGAACTCGAAGTGGGGAGTGCCGCCGCGGATGATGACGCCGAGCGCGACGACGGCGTCCGCCCCGGCATCCAGCGCGGCCTTCGCGGCGACAGGCAGCTCGAACGACCCCGGGACGCGGACGAGCCGCCAGTCGGCTCCGGCGGCGTCGAGCACACGCTCGGCTCCGGCGATGAGCCCGTCGGTGATGACGTCGTGCCACTGGCCGGCGACGACGACGACGCGCAGGCCCGCCGCGTCGACGGGCTGGGTCTGGGGGGCTCCGTGGCCGCTCATGCGATCTCCTCCGTGGTGCGGGTGTTGTCCGCGCCCTGAGCGAGCGCGGCCTCGAGTTCGGCGGCGCCGATGATGTGACCCATCCGGTCGCGCTTGGTCTCGAGGTATTGGTGGTTGTTGGGGCCGACGCCGACGACGAGGGGCACCTGCTCGACGATCTCGAGCCCGAGCTCGCGCAGCTGAGCGACCTTGTCGGTGTTGTTGGTCAGCAGGCGCAGCTTCTCGACGCCGAGGTCGGCGAGGATGCCGGCGGCCGCCGCGTAGTCGCGCGCATCGGCGGGCAGGCCGAGCGCGAGGTTCGCGTCGACGGTGTCGAGCCCGCGCTCCTGCAGGCTGTACGCGCGCAGCTTGTTGATCAGGCCGATCCCGCGGCCTTCGTGGCCGCGCATGTACACGACGACGCCGCCGTCCTTGTCGATGGCGTCCAGCGCGGCATCCAGCTGCGGTCCGCACTCGCATTTGAGCGAGCCGAACGCTTCGCCGGTGAGGCACTCCGAGTGGACGCGCACGAGCGGCGCCGCCTCGGAGAGATCGCCCGACACGACCGCGATGTGGTCCGTGCCGGTGATGCGGTCCTTGTACGCGAGGAAGCGGAAGGAGCCGTGCGACGTCGGCACCTGCGCCTCCGCGCGCAGGCTCACGCGTCGCTTGGGCGCATGGTCGGCGACGGGAGCGGGGTCGGTGCCGTCGAGGTGCGCGATCAGCTGCTCGATCGTGATGACGGGGATGCCTTCGCGCTCGCCCATCTCGATGAGGCCGGGCAGGCGCATCATCGAGCCGTCTTCGGCGACGACCTCGCCGATCGCGGCGACCGGCTGGAGTCCGGCGAGCTTCATGAGCTCCACGCCGGCCTCGGTGTGCCCGGCGCGCTCACGGACGCCGCCGTCGACGGCGCGCAGCGGCAGGATGTGGCCCGGCCGGATGACGGACGCGGGCGTGGATGCCGGGTTCGCGAGGACGTTCAGGGTGTGCGAGCGGTCGGTCGCGCTGATGCCGGTCGACACCTTGTCCGCCGCATCGACGCTCACGGTGTACGCGGTGCCGCGGGAGTCCTCGTTGACGGCGACCATGGGGGGCAGGTCGAGCCGATCGGCCCACTCCGCGGGCATCGGGGCGCAGAGAAAGCCGCTCGACCAGCGGATCGTCCAGGCGAGCCACTCGGGGGTGGCGAGCTCGGCCGACAGGATGATGTCGCCCTCGTTCTCGCGGTTCTCGTCGTCGGCGACGATGACCGGCTTACCGGCGCGCAGCGCGTCGAGCGCCTCGGCGATGGTGGACAGGCGCAGGGCCGGGGAAGGGCTCATCGGGAGCCTCCTTCGTTGGGGGTGTCGTTCGGCGCCGGGGATGCCGGCGTGGTGGTGAAGGCGAGGAGGCGCTGCACGTGGCGCGCGAGGATGTCGGTCTCGAGATTGACGACGTCGCCGGCGCGGCGCCCGCCCAGCGTCGTGACCTCGAGGGTTTCGGGAATGAGCGAGACCTCGAACCATGGGTCCGGCTCCGCGGCATCCGACACGGCGCTCACGGTGAGGGAGACGCCGTCGAGCGTGATCGAGCCCTTGTCGACGACGAGCGGGGCGAGATCCGCCGGGAGCGAGACGCGCAGCACCCGCCACTCGTCGCCGGGGCGCACGTCGAGCACCGTGCCCGTGCCGTCGACGTGGCCCTGCACGATGTGACCGCCGAGGCGGGTGTGCGTCGCGAGGGCGCGTTCGAGGTTGACCGGAGCGCCCGGTGCGATGCCGCCGAGGCTCGTGACGGCGACGGTCTGGTGCATGACGTCGGCGGCGAACCAGTCCTCGCCCTGATCCACGACCGTGAGGCACACGCCGCTGACCGCGATCGAGTCGCCCTGCGCGGCATCCGACACCGCCTGCGGCCCCCGGATCGTGAGCCGCAGGCCGTCGCCGGACGCTGCGACGGCGATGACCTCGCCGCGCTCTTCGATGATGCCCGTGAACATGTCAGTCCTCTCCGTCGTCCGCTGATCGCCCGTCAACCGGTGGTCGAGTGCCGGCGCGGGGGTCAACCGGTGGTCGAGTGCCGGCGCGGAGCGCCGGTGTATCGAGACCATCCCGCAGCGCCGGCCGCGCGACGATGAGGAGGTCGTCGCCGAGCAGCTCCGTGGCATCCACCCGCAGGCGCCGCTGCGCACCGATCGTCGCCACGCCGAGGTCGCCCGTCGCGAGGCGGTCGCCGCCGAGCAGCGTCGGCGCGACGTACACGAGCACCTCGTCGACGAGCCCGGCCCGCAGGAACGCCGAGGCGAGGGTCGGGCCGCCCTCGACGAAGACGCGCTGGATGCCGAGTTCGCGGAGGCGGCCCAGCAGGTCGGGCAGGTCGTCGCCCTCGTCCTGCATGAAGGGGAGGGGGTGCGCGCGCACGCGCGCCTCCTGCGGAACGGCGCGGGTGCCCACGACGACAGGCCGCGGCTGCGTTTCGTAGAGGGTGCCGTCCGTGCGGCGGGCCGTGAGCGCGGGGTCGTCGGCGAGGAGCGTTCCGGTGCCGACGACGACCGCATCGGCCTCCGCGCGCCGCATGTGCACGTCGGCGCGTGCGGCGGGTCCGGTGATCCACTGACTGGTACCGTCGGATGCCGCGGCGCGCCCGTCGAGCGACTGCGCCCACTTCACCGTGACGTGCGGACGGCCGAGCCGCTGCACCGTGAGCCACGAGTCGAGGAGTGCCCGTGAGTCGGCTTCGCCGACGTGCGCCGTCACTTCGATGCCCGCGGAACGCAGGCGTTCGGCGCCGCCGCCGGAGAGGGCTCCGGGGTCGTCGACCGCATAGACGACGCGGGCGACGCCGGCGTCGATGAGCGCCTCGGCGCACGGGCCGGTGCGGCCGGTGTGGTTGCAGGGCTCGAGGGTGACGATGGCGGTGGCGCCGTGGGCGGCATCCCCCGTCACCTTGGAGAGGGCATCCACCTCGGCGTGCGGGGTGCCGGCGCCGCGGTGCCAGCCCTCGGCGATGATCTCACCGGCGGGGGAGAGGAGGACGGCACCCACTTGCGGATTGAGTCCGCGCGGGCCGCGGCGCGCGAGTTCGAGCGCGCGCGTCATCGCGCGCTCGTCGCCCGCGCTGCGGTCGCCTTCGCTCCGCTCGTGCTCGTCTGCACCGGTCATCCGTCGTCCTTCGTCGGTGTCCGGGGTGTGCGATGCGCGATCGGCACGGCGAGCGCCGCGAACGGCTCCGCCCGTGCTGCCTCTCATCCGGACTCGCGGCTTCTTCCTCGCGGAAGAGCACCGCATCACCGTCGGTCCCGGAATTCCACCGGGTCGACCCGCGTCGCCTTTCGGGCGACGGGGCTCGCGGACTGTCACCGCCGGTTCGGATTCTCACCGACCCCGGAGCACGTGTGTTCTGCTCTCGATCCTACTCAACGCGCGCCGTCCGGTTTCATTCCGTGTCGGCGGCCCGGCGATACCGGTTGTCCCCGGTGATCGAGTGCCGCCGCGCCGCGGCGGTGCCCCCGGTGATCGAGTGCCGCCGCGCCGCGGCGGTGCCCCCGGTGATCGAGTGCCGCCGCGCCGCCGCGGTGTATCGAGATCACTTCAGCAGCCGGGAGAGCCGCCGATCGGCCAAGAGCTTCCCACCCGTCTGGCACGTGGGACAGTACTCGAGAGAATTGTCCGCGAAGAAGACGCTGCGGACCTTGTCCCCGCACACCGGACACGCCTCGCCGCGGCGGCCGTGCACGGCCATGCCGCGGCGCTTCGCGTCCTTCAGGTCAGCGGGCGGCCGACCGGATGCCTGGGCCACGGCATCCGTCAGCGTCGACCGCATCGCCTCGTAGAGGCGCGTGCGCTCGCCGGGGTCGAGGTTCGCCGCGAGGGCGTACGGCGACATCTTCGCGGCGTGGAGGATCTCATCGGAGTACGCGTTGCCGACCCCGGCGATGATCGACTGGTCCCGCAGGACACCCTTGATCTGCGTGCGCCGCCCCTCGAGGAGCGCCGCGAAGACGTCGCGCGTGAACGCCGCGTCCAAGGGGTCGGGACCGAGGCGGGCGACCCCCGGAACACCCTGCGGATCGCGGACCACGTAGACAGCGAGCGACTTCTTCGTCCCGGCCTCGGTGAGGTCGAGCCCCGAGCCGTCGTCGAAGCCGACGCGCAGGGCGATCGGCGTCTTCCCCGGTCGGATGACGGTGCTGGGGAGTTTCTCGTACCAGCGCAGCCACCCCGCCTTGGCGAGATGGAAGATGAGGTGGAGCGGGGCGTTCGCGGCATCCATCGACAGGTCGATGAACTTGCCGTGCCGGGTTGCCGCAGTCACGTGAGCGCCGCGGAGCGCCTCGATGGGCGGGTCGTAGGTCTTCAGCGCGGCGATGTTCGCGACCATCGCCGTCGTGACCCCGAGGCCGACCGCGCGCTCGGCGAGGAAATCGACGAGACCCTGCACTTCGGGCATCTCCGGCATGGGGCCATCCTGGCACGTTGCACCGACATGCGGGTCGGACGTCTGGCCCAGGCGCGTGGCTCGGATGCCGGGCTCAGCCGTGGGGCGACGGCCACACCTGAGGGGTGCGATCGTCGGCCTGGAGGAGTGCCGCCGCCCAGCCGTCGACGCGCCCGGCCTCGCCGATGAGCGCGTCGCGCCGCACGCCCTCGAATCGGAACCCGAGCGCCTGCGCGACGCGCGCCGAGGCGTCGTTGCCGACGACGGCGTGCCATTCGATCCGGTGCAGTCCCGCCCCGCTCGGCGCGAAGCCCCAATCGAGCACCGTCCGTGCGGCTTCGGTGAGCAGTCCGCGCCCCCGCGCGGGTGCGGCGAGCCAGTACCCGAGTTCACCCGATCCACGTCCGTCGACGCGGTACAGCCCGACGATCCCGACCAGGGCGCCCGCGTCGCGGATCGCCCAGACGAGGTGCTCGCCGCTCGCCCAGCCGGCGTGCGCCTTGGCGATGAGCTGGTCCGCGTCTGCCCGCGCGAACGGGGAGGGAACGGAGGTGTACCGCGGGATCTCGGGGTCCTGACACGCCGCCAATACCGCGTCGGCGTCCGCCGCCTCCGGCACCGACAGCTCCAGGCGGGCCGTCCGCAGCATCACCGGTTCCATCCTCCGACCCTATCCGCCGCCCTCGGCGCGGTGGCGCCGGTTGTCCCGACGTACCGTATTCAGTCTCGCGGGTACCGCGACGGGCGCGCCTGCGCGTAATCCCGCAGGCCAGCGTCGTTTCCGTGCCCGCGCAGACTGAATACGGTACGCGCCGCGCTGCCCAGCCGTCGTCATCGTGACCTCCACAAGGCCGCATTCGGAGGATTGATCCACAGATCGCGATCTCGGCCGCCGCGCGCACGGCGTGCGCAGGAGAGTGGCCGGATGTTCGATGTCTGGACCCGCGCCGAACTCCGCGGGAAGGGGATGACCGTTCGCCAGATCCGCCACGCGCTCGCGTCCGGCGCGCTCGTCCGCGCGCGTAAAGGCTTCTACGTCTCCGGGGACGCGCCAGACGCACACCTTCGCGCAGCGCGCATCGGAGGACGGCTGGCGTGCCTTTCGCTGCTCGCCGAGCTCGGAGTGTTCGTCTTCGACGCGTCGACGCTGCACGTGCACATGGAGCGTGGTGACAGCCGCATGCGCACGCCGCACGGCGGCGGTGCCCTGCGCCCGCGGCGTGACCGACGTGATGTCGTCCTCCACTGGCGGCGACTCGCCGAGCCCGCCTCAGCCGGCGCGGTCGACATCGTCGACGCGGTGGCGCACGCGGTCCGGTGTCAGGAGCCGGGTCGGGCCATCGCGACGATCGACAGCGCACTGAACACGCGGCTCCTCTCCGAAGGCCAACTCGACGATGTCTTCGCCCAGCTTCCTCGCCGCCATCAGGTGCTGCGACTTTTCGTCGACGGTCGCGCGGAGGCCGGCACCGAGACACTGATGCGGCTCATCCTGGTGAAGCTGGGATGCCGGGTCGAGGTGCAGGTCCGCATCGATGGCGTCGGGCGCGTCGATCTCCTCGTCGACGGGTGGCTGGTCGTCGAATGCGATAGCAAGCAGTTCCACAGCGAGTGGGCGCAGCAACGCACCGACTATCGCCGTGACATGGCGCTCGCCGTGCGGGGGTACTTCCGCATCCGGTTCCTGGCGGAGGACATCTTTTACCGGCCCGAGACTGTGATCGCAGCCCTCCGAGGTGTGCTGCGGTCGGTCCGGCGCCCGGTCTGACTGTCGGGACGCCGACAGCGGATCGCGCGTCGCGTACCGTATTCAGTCTCCCTGAGCGCTTGCAGGCCGCTCGACCCCGCATTCGGGCGGGATCACGGATACAGCGCGCAACGCAGAGACTGAATACGGTACGCCGCGCGGCCCGACGAACCGCCCCGAAGCGCGGCCCGGCGAGCCCAGGTTGGCCCGGGGCGGCCCGGATCAGCCTCGGCGCAGCAGCCCGACTTTGTCGTACACGTCGGTGAGGGTCGCATCAGCGACCTCGTCGGCGCGCGCGGCGTTCGCGGCGAGCACCCGATCGAGCTCGGCGGGGTCGGCGAGCAGCTCGAGCGCGCGCTGACGGACGGGTCCGAACTCGTTCACGACGACCTCGGCGAGACCCTTCTTGAAATCGCCGTACCCGCGACCGGCGTACTCGTCCTCGATCGACGGGATCTGCCGACCGGTGAGCGCCGCGTAGATCGTGAGCAGGTTCGAGACGCCGGGCTTGGACTCGCGGTCGTAGCGCACGGTCCCGTCGTTGTCGGTCACGGCGCGCATGATCTTCTTCGCCGAGACGGCCGGGTCGTCGAGGAGCCACAGCACACCCGCGTCGGACTCGGCCGACTTCGACATCTTCGCGGTCGGGTTCTGCAGGTCGTAGATGCGCGCGGTCTCCTTCTGGATGACCGGGATCGGCACCGTGAAGGCCGCGCCGTACCGCGAGTTGAACCGCTCGGCGAGGTCGCGCGTGAGCTCGACGTGCTGCTTCTGATCGTCGCCGACCGGCACGATGTCGGTCTGATAGAGCAGGATGTCGGCGGCCATCAGGACGGGGTAGGTGAAGAGTCCGACGTTCGTCGCGTCGGTGCCGTAGCGGGCCGACTTGTCCTTGAACTGCGTCATCCGGCTCGCCTCGCCGAAGCCCGTGATCGTCGACAGGATCCACGCGAGCTCCGCGTGCGCGCGCACGTGCGACTGGACGTACAGGGTCGACTTCGACGGCTCGATCCCGGCGGCGATGTACTGCGCGGCGGTGCGGCGGGTCTTCTCGCGCAGCTCCGCGGGGTTGTTCGGCTGGGTGAGCGCGTGCAGGTCGACGACGGAGAAGAAGGCCTCGTAGGCATCCTGCAGGTCCCGCCACTGCAGCAGCGCACCGATGTAGTTGCCGATCTGGAGGGAGTCGGCGGACGGCTGCATTCCGGAGTAGAGGCGGGGCCTGGTCATCCCTCCAGTCTATTGAGTGGATGCCACGGGCCCGATCACGTCCGGACTGAGCGCAGCCCGCGTGCGGCCGGCACCCCGCCGCCGATCAGAACGCGTAGTCGGCGACGACGGGGGCGTGGTCGCTCCAGCGCGTGTCCCACGACGGCGCGCGCACGATGCGGTAGTCGACCACGCGCTCCGCGAGCGCGGGCGTCGCGAGGTGGTAGTCGATGCGCCAGCCGGTGTCGGTGTCGAACGCCTTGCCGCGGTTCGACCACCACGAGTACGGCCCATCGACCTCGCCCGCCCAGCGCCGACCCACGTCGACCCAGCCGAGCCCCGGTCCGGTCGATCCGTCCACACCCGTCACCGCCTCGCCCGCGGGTCCGAGGAACCGGTCGAAGTAGGCGCGCTCCCGCGGCAGGAACCCCGCCTTCTTGACGTTGCCCCTCCAGTTGCGGATGTCGAGTTCTCGGTGCCCGACGTTGAGGTCGCCCGTGATCACCGCGAGGGGGCCGAGCTGCGGCATCCGCGCCGTCATCGCGTCGAGGAAGGCGTACTTCGCGTCCTGCTTGGGTGTGCCGTCTTCGCCGGTGAAGACGTAGGCGCTGACGATCGTGACGGTCTCATCGCCCATGCGGATATCCGCCTCCACCCACCGGCCCTTCGAATCGAGCGCGTCGTCGCCGAGCTCGATGCGCCAGACGTCGAGCGGCTCCCGGGTGGCGATCGCGACGCCCGCGCGCCCCTTGGCGAGCGCCTCGTCGTTCACGACGTGCCACCCCGGGAGCGCCGCAGCGAGGTCGGATGCCTCGGCGCGCACCTCCTGCAGGGTCAGGACGTCGACATCCGCGGCATCCAGCCAATCCCGCATGCCCTTCCGGACGGCGGCGCGGATGCCGTTGACGTTGACGGATGCGAGGCGGAGGTTCTGGGGCACCGGGACAGCCTAACGAGGGCCGCCCACACCGCCGATTCCGGCAGGCGTCTCCGCCTCGAGCCGGGCGAGTTCGTCCTCCGCGCGCCGCAGGTCGCGGGTCGCGGCCCAGCGTCCCCACCACGCCGCGTCGGCGCGCGCGACATGCGCATCGCGGACGCGCACCCGCGCGGCGATCAGCAGCGCCTCGTGCTCCTGTCGCCGGCGTTCCTCCTCGGTGACCGGCACCATCGGCACGTCGGCATCCCGCGCGGCGAGGGCGACCCAGGATGCCGCGACGAGGATGACGATCCCAACGAGTCGGAACCACAGCAGGAAGCCGATGAACACCGAGAAGGTCGCGAGGAGCGGGTTCGAGGGGGAGTAGTAGAGGAGGAGCCCCGCGCCGAGCTGGAGGACGACGAGCGCGCCCCCGCCGAGCGCGGCGCCGGGGAGGATGAGCCGCCAGCGCAGCGAGGTTCCAGTGAGGAACCGGATGAGCGCTGCGAGGGCGGCCGTGTTGATCACGAACGCGACGAGCGCCGACGCGAGACGCCCGGCGATCCAGACCCATCCCGACGAGCTCTTCCAACCGAAGAACTCGAAGACCGCCTCGATCACCCCCGTGGTGACGCCGGCGAGAGCCGCGCCGATCAGCAGGGCCAGGCCGAACATCGCCGCGGCGACGAAGTCGCGCGCCTTCAGCAGCACGTAGTTGCGCGTGTCGAACGGCAGGCCGAAGATGTCGCGCACGGCGCGGCGTGTGAAGGTGACGAACCCGATCGCCGTCCACAGGGCGACGACGAATGCGACCGCACCGGTGATCGCGAGGACGCTGCCCGACTGCTGGGCGATCTCCGCGACATCCGTCTCGGTGACGAGGCCCTGCCCCTCCTCCTTGCCGATGATCCCCGGGATGTACGAGTTCATGATCGAGATGAGCCTGGCGACCGCCGACGCGCTGCCGCCCAGCCAGATGCCGACGACGGCGAAGGCCGTGTAGATGACGGAGAACATCGCGAACAGCGACTGGTAGCTGATCGCCGCGGCGAGGAGGAACCCGTTGTTGCGCAGGAAGTTCCGCCACACCCGGATCGGGAACCATGCGAGCGTCTTCCGCGTCAGGTTCGTCGCCCGCTCGATCGGCTCGTCGAGCCGCTCCCGCAGGGGAGACTGCTCCCAGCGGGCACGCCAGACGTCGTCGATCCGGTCGGGTGTCTCGCTCACGCTGTCAGGATATCGAGCGCGGATGCCGGGCCGAGGACGCGCCCCGGGTGCTGACGAGCCGCGGGCGCGGTCAGTGCCGCAGGACGGCCTGCTTGACCTCGGCGATCGCCTTCGTGACCTCGATGCCGCGGGGGCACGCCTCGGTGCAGTTGAAGGTCGTGCGGCAGCGCCACACGCCCTCCTTGTCGTTGAGGATGTCCAGTCGCGTCGTCGCCGCGTCGTCGCGCGAGTCGAAGATGAACCGGTGCGCGTTGACGATCGCCGCCGGCCCGAAGTACTGCCCGTCGGTCCAGAACACGGGGCACGACGAGGTGCACGCCGCGCACAGGATGCACTTGGTCGTGTCGTCGAAGATCTCGCGGTCGACGATCGACTGGATGCGCTCCTTACCCGCTTCGGGCTTGGAGTTCGCGATGAGGAACGGCTGCACCTCGCGGTACGACGCGAAGAAGGGCTCCATGTCGACGATGAGGTCCTTCTCCAGCGGCAGACCCTTGATCGCCTCGACGTAGATCGGCTTCGAGATGTCGAGATCCTTGATGAGGGTTTTGCAGGCGAGGCGGTTGCGGCCGTTGATGCGCATCGCGTCCGAGCCGCAGATGCCGTGCGCGCAGGAGCGGCGGAAGCTCAGCGATCCGTCGACCTCCCACTTGATCTTGTGCAGCGCGTCGAGCACGCGGTCGGTGGGATAGAGCTCGACGTCGTAATCGACCCAGCGGGGCTCGGCGTCGGTCTCGGGGTCGAACCGGCGGATGTTGAAGGTGACGAGGTACGACTGGATCGGGGCCTCGCCCGTCGATTCCACGACGGCGGTATCGTCGGCGACGAGCGTCATCAGTACTTCCTCTCCATCGGCGGGTAGTTCAACTCGCCCGCCTCGTTCTTCGTGAACACCACCGGCTTCCAGTCCAGACGGATGTGGTCCTCCGGGTCGGGGGAGTGCGGGTCGCCCGTGAGATAGGCCATCGTGTGCTGCATGTAGTTCTCGTCGTCGCGCTTCTCGTAGTCCTCGCGCATGTGGCCGCCGCGGCTCTCCTTGCGGTTGCGGGCGGCGTAGGCGACGATCTCGGCGAGGTCGAGGAGGAACCCGAGCTCGACGGCCTCGAGCAGGTCGGTGTTGAACCGCTTGCCCTTGTCGTCGACGTGGATGTTCTTGTAGCGCTGACGCAGGTCGTGGATCGTGCCCATTACGTTGGTGAGGGTCTCCTCCGTACGGAAGACCTGCGCGTTGGCATCCATCTCCTCCTGCAGCGTCTTGCGGAGAACCGCGATGCGCTCGGTGCCCGGGTTGTTGCGCAGGCCCTCCAACATCTCGCGGACCTCCTTCGCCGGGTCCTCGGGGAGCGGGACGAACTCGGCCGTCTTGACGTACTCGACGGCCTGGCGACCCGAGCGCTTGCCGAACACGTTGATGTCGAGGAGCGAGTTCGTGCCGAGGCGGTTGGCGCCGTGGACGGACACGCACGCGCACTCGCCGGCGGCGTAAAGGCCCGGGACGACGGTGTCGTTGTTCTGCAGCACCTCGCCGTTGTTGTTGGTCGGGATGCCGCCCATCGCATAGTGCGCGGTCGGCATGACCGGGACCGGCTCGGTCACCGGGTCCACGCCCAGGTACGTGCGCGCGAACTCGGTGATGTCGGGGAGCTTCGTCTCGAGGACCTCGGCGCCGAGGTGGGTGCAGTCGAGGTAGACGTAGTCCTTGTGCGGGCCGGCGCCGCGCCCTTCGAGCACCTCCTTGACCATGCAGCGGGCGACGATGTCGCGCGGAGCGAGGTCCTTGATCGTCGGGGCGTAGCGCTCCATGAACCGCTCGCCCGAGGCGTTGCGCAGGATCGCGCCCTCACCGCGGGCGCCCTCCGTGAGCAGGATGCCGAGGCCGGCGAGACCGGTCGGGTGGAACTGGAAGAACTCGATGTCCTCGAGCGGCAGCCCCTTGCGCCAGACGATGCCGACGCCGTCGCCCGTGAGGGTGTGGGCGTTGGAGGTCGTCTTGTAGATCTTGCCGAAGCCGCCGGTCGCGAAGATGACCGCCTTCGAGTGGAAGACGTGCAGGTCGCCGGTGGCGAGCTCGTACGCGACGACGCCCGCGACCTGGGTGTCGCCCGCGGCATCCTTCACCGTGATGAGGTCGAGCGCGTAGTACTCGTTGAAGAAGTTGATGCCGAGCTTGACGCAGTTCTGGAACAGCGTCTGCAGGATCATGTGGCCGGTGCGGTCGGCGGCGTAGCACGCGCGGCGCACGGGCGTCTTGCCGTGGTCGGCGGTGTGACCGCCGAAGCGGCGCTGGTCGATCTTGCCCTCGGGGGTGCGGTTGAAGGGCAGCCCCATGTTCTCGAGGTCGATGACGGCGTCGATCGCCTCCTTGGCGAGGATCTCCGCGGCGTCCTGGTCGACGAGGTAGTCGCCGCCCTTGACGGTGTCGAAGGTGTGCCACTCCCACGAGTCCTCTTCGACATTGGCGAGCGCGGCCGCCATGCCGCCCTGCGCGGCGCCCGTGTGCGAGCGTGTCGGGTAGAGCTTCGTGATGACGGCCGTGCGGGCACCGGGGCCCGCCTCGATCGCCGCACGCATGCCGGCGCCGCCGGCACCGACGATGACGATGTCGAACTCGTGGTAGTACACGCCGTCACGCAGGACGGCTTCGGGATGCGCGGTGGTCGCGGTGCTCACGTCAGGGATGCCTTCGTCTTCTTCTTCGTCGTCTTCTCGAGCGCGCTCAGGATGCCGCTCAGGCGGCCGAGCACATCTCGATCAGCCAGTCGGTCGTCGAGTTCTCGATGCCCAGGCACGGGTCGAACGTGAAGACGACGAGCGTGCCGAGGAGGATCAGGAACCCGGCCGCGATCCACAGCGCCCACACCAGGACCTTGCGGGTGGTCGCGCCGGTCACGTAGTCGTTCACGATCGTGCGCATGCCGTTGGCGCCGTGGATGAGGGCGAGCCACAGCATCAGCACGTCCCACCACTGCCAGAACGGGCTCGCGAACTTTCCGGCGACGAACGCGAAGTCGATGCCGTGGATGCCTTCGCCGAGCATCAGGTTCACGAAGAGGTGCCCGAAGATGAGCACGACCAGCAGCACACCCGAGATGCGCATATACAGCCAGCCGAACTTCTCGAGGTTGCGGCCCCGGCCGCGCGGGCGGGGAGTGCGGGGGGCGGCGATGTCGGCGAGGTGCGCGTCGAGCTCGCGTTCCTGTGCGTCGTGGACGAAGGACATCAGTGACCCCCTCCCGCGTTCGCGAAGACGTTCATCAGGTGGCGCGGCGCGAAGCCGGCGAGCGTCACGGCCCACAGGCCGATGACGCCCCACCACAGCTGACGCTGGTGGCGCGTCGCCCAGGGCCAGAGATCGACCGCGATGATGCGCAGGCCGTTGTAGGCGTGGTAGGCGATCGCGGCGACGAGGAACACCTCGCCGATGCCCATGATCGGGTTCTTGTACGTGCCGATGACCGCGTCGTACGCCTCGGGGGAGAGGCGGATGAGCGCCGTGTCGAGCACGTGCACGAGCAGGAAGAAGAAGATGGCGACGCCGGTGATGCGGTGCAGGACCCACGACCACATGCCCTCATTGCCGCGGTACAGCGTGCCGCGCGGGGTCTTGGACGTGGTCTGGGCTACCGACGGTGTGACGCGTGCTGGTGCAGACACGGTCGTCCTCCCTTGGTGTGATCGGACGCGACGCTGCGGCGAGCGGGACGTCCGCGGGGCCGCGGGGCCCGACTCGTCGCACACGGGGCGCAATCTCATCCTAAGTCGCCCTCCCGCGACCCGGCGAGGAAGGGGACCCTAACTTCTCTCGATATCGAGAGATCGGCAGGAAAGGGCCTTCTTTCGGATGGGCGGCGGTCCCCCGTCTTTCGGGGGTGGAGCGTGGATGCCGCGGGGGATGCGCGCGGACCCTCCCGGAAACATGGGACCGATAGTCTCGAACCATGGTGCACCCCATCGACGACTTCTACGCCGTGATCCCCGCCGGAGGGGTGGGCTCGAGGCTCTGGCCCCTGTCGCGGGCCGATGCGCCCAAGTTCCTCCACGACCTCACCGGGTCCGGCCACTCGCTGCTGCGCGACACGTGGGACCGGCTCGAGCCGCTCACCGGACACGACCGGATCGCCGTCGTGACCGGGCGCGCGCACCGCGCCGCCGTCGAGGACCAGCTCCCCGGCATCCCCGACGCGAACGTCATCCTCGAGTCGGAACCGCGCGACTCCGCGGCGGCGATCGGTCTGGCGGCCGCGATCCTCCACCGCCGGGAACCCGACGTCATCATCGGCTCGTTCGCGGCCGATCACGTCATCCGCGTGCTGCCGGTGTTCCACTGGGCCGTCGAGCAGGCCGTCGCCGTCGCCCGCCAGGGGTACATCTGCACGATCGGGATCACCCCGACCGAGCCCTCCGTCGGCTTCGGCTACATCAAGAAGGCCGACATCCTCACGGTCGAGGGCGCGCCCGAAGGAGCTCTCGTCGAGCGCTTCGTCGAGAAGCCCGACCTCGAGACCGCCAAGGAGTACGTGGCATCCCGCGACTACCTGTGGAACGCGGGCATGTTCATCTCGCGGGCGGACGTGCTCCTCGCCGAGATCGAGGCGAACAACCCCGAGCTGTACGCGGGCCTCATGGAGCTCGCCGAGGCGTGGGACGACCGCGAACGGCGCGGCCCCGTCGTCGACCGGGTGTGGCCGCGGCTGGAGAAGATCGCAATCGACTACGCCGTCGCCGAGCCGGCCGCCGCGAAGGGCCGCCTCGCCGTCGTGCCGGGCCACTTCGACTGGGACGACGTGGGCGACTTCGCGAGCCTCGCGAAGCTCAACTCCGGCGGGCGGAAGAACGATCTCGCGATCCTCGGCGAGAACGCCCGCATCCTGTCGGATGCCGCGAGTGGCATCGTCGTCAGCCACACGAACCGCGTCATCAGCCTCATCGGCGTCAAGGACATCGTCGTCGTCGACACCCCCGATGCCCTCCTCGTGACGACGAGCGAGCACGCGCAGCGCGTGAAGGGCGTCGTGGATGCCTTGAAGCTGACCGGTCGCGGCGACGTCCTCTGACGCGCCACCGTTGATCGAGTACCCGCGCGAAGCGCGGGTGTATCGAGATCCGCGCTCGTATCGGGATCATTGCGTCTTTGTAACCATTCGCATCCACACGGGCGCTCGGCGTGCAAACCGGTCGTCACACTGGGTAACTTCGATCCGTGCGCCCGCGAGATCCGCGGGTCTATCAATGTGGAGGCTGCATTGACCATCTCGACCCCTAAGAAGCTCGCGGGCATCACTGCCGCCGCCGGGCTCATCATCGCCCTCGCCGGCTGCGGCTCGGCGCCCGACGCATCGAACACGGGCACCGCCGGTGCCGGTGGCGCCGTCGACGGCTTCAAGCCGTGCATGGTCTCGGACGCGGGCGGCTTCGACGACAAGTCGTTCAACCAGCTCGGCTACGAGGGCCTGGAGAAGGCCGCCGGCGAGCTCGGCGTCGACTTCAAGGCCGTCGAGTCCAGCTCCGAGTCGGACTACGCGCCGAACCTGCAGAGCCTCGTCGACGACGGCTGCAAGCTGATCATCACGGTCGGCTTCGCGCTCGCCGCCGCTGCGGGCGAGTCGGCTGCCGCGAACCCCGAGATCGAGTACGTCTCGATCGACGACATGGTCGACAACGACTTCGACGGCAAGACCGACCAGCCGAACATCAAGCCCATCATCTTCGACACCGCGCAGGCGGCGTTCATGGCGGGCTACGCCTCGGCGTCGTACTCCACCGCGAAGAAGGTCGGCACCTTCGGCGGCATGAACTTCCCGACGGTCTCGATCTTCATGGACGGCTTCAAGCAGGGCGTGGAGTACTGGAACAAGGAGAAGAGCGACAACGTCCAGGTCATCGGCTGGGACGGCACCGACGGTGTCTTCACCGGTGGTTTCGAGGCCAACCAGGACGCGATCAACGCCGCGCAGGGCATCGTCGACCAGGGTGTCGACGTGCTGCTGCCCGTCGGTGGCCCGATCTACCAGTCGGCCGCCTCGGTCATCCGCTCCTCGGGCCGTGAGATCGCGCTCATCGGCGTCGACGCCGACGTGTTCGAGACCGACCCGTCGGTCGGCGACCTGCTCCTCACCTCGATCCGCAAGCTCATCGACGTGGGCGTCGAGGACGCCGTGATGGCCGCCGGTCAGGGCAACTTCGACCCGACCCCGTTCATCGGCACGCTCGAGAACGAGGGCGTGGGCCTGGCCCCGTTCCACGACTTCGCGTCGAAGGTCTCGCCCGACCTGCAGGGTGAGCTGGACAAGATCAAGGCCGGCATCATCGACGGCTCGATCACCGTCAAGTCGTACCTCGCGGGCTGATCCCGCACGCGGGCGGGGAGGCCGGTTCGCCGGCCTCCCCGCCTTCTTTTCGTCCCCTGCATCCGTGCGCCCGGTCCACCCTCAACCGGCGCTCGCCCGTTAACTAGGATCGAACCCATGAAGCTCGAACTCCGCGGCATCACGAAGCGGTTCGGCAGTCTCGTCGCCAACGATCACATCGACCTCGTCGTGGAGCCCGGTGAGATCCACTGCCTGCTCGGTGAGAACGGCGCCGGCAAGTCGACCCTGATGAACGTCCTCTACGGGCTGTACACGGCCGACGAGGGCACGATCCTCCTCGACGATCACGTCCAGGCCTTCCGCGGCCCCGGTGACGCCATGCGTGCCGGGATCGGCATGGTGCACCAGCACTTCATGCTCGTCCCCGTCTTCACCGTCGCCGAGAACGTCATGCTCGGTCACGAGCCGACGAAGACCGGCGGCATCCTCGATCTCGCCACCGCGCGCGAGCGGGTGCGCGAGATCTCCGCGCGATTCGGGTTCGACGTCGACCCGGATGCCGTGGTCGAGGACCTGCCCGTCGGCGTCCAGCAGCGCGTCGAGATCATCAAGGCCCTCTCGCGCGACGCGAAGGTGCTCGTCTTCGACGAGCCGACCGCCGTCCTCACCCCGCAGGAGACCGACGAGCTCATGGCGATCATGCGCCAGCTCAAGGCATCCGGCACCTCCATCGTCTTCATCACGCACAAGCTGCGGGAGGTCCGCGAAGTGGCGGACCGCATCACCGTGATCCGGCTCGGCAAGGTCGTCGGCGAGGCCAGCCCGACCTCGTCGAACACCGAGCTCGCCTCCCTCATGGTGGGCCGAGCTGTCGAGCTCACCGTCCACAAGAACCCGCCCGTCCTCGGCGAGGAGGCACTCGTCGTCGAGCACCTCTCGGTGATCGATCCGGGGGGTCAGATCGTCGTCAACGACGTCAGCTTCACGGTGCGCGGCGGTGAGGTGCTCGCGATCGCGGGCGTCCAGGGCAACGGCCAGACCGAGCTCACTGAGGCGCTCATCGGCATGCAGCCGCTCGTGCGCGGCTCGATCACGCTCAGCGGTGAGCAGCTCGTCGGGCGCAGCATCCGCCGCGTCCTCGACGAGGGCGTCGGCTTCGTCCCCGAGGACCGCAACGTCGACGGCCTCGTCGGCGAGTTCACGATTGCCGAGAACCTCATGCTCGACCGGGCGAACGGGGCGCCCTTCGTCAAGCGCGGCACGGTCCAGCGACGCGTCCGCGACGAGTTCGCGCAGGCGAAGTTCACCGAGTTCGACGTGCGCGCCCCCTCCCTCGACACGCCCGTCGGACGTCTCTCCGGCGGCAACCAGCAGAAGGTCGTGCTCGCGCGCGAGCTCAGCCGCGACCTGTCGCTCTTCGTCGCGGCCCAGCCGACGCGCGGCGTCGACGTGGGATCGATCGAGTTCATCCACAAGCGCATCGTGGAGACGCGGGACTCCGGCATCCCCGTGATCGTCGTCTCCACCGAACTCGACGAGGTGTCGGCTCTCGCCGACCGGATCATGGTGATGTACCGCGGCCGCATCATCGGCATCGTGCCCGGCGACACGCCGCGCGATGTCCTGGGCCTCATGATGGCGGGGGAGAACCCCGACGGGGAAGGGGTGGCCGCGTGAGCAGCACGTCCAGCGCGACCGACACGCCAACGCCGCGCACGGCGCGGGGCATCGAGACACCGCCGCCCGGCAAGTGGCACGACACGTTCGTGCGCATCACGCAGGGCAACGCCCTGATCTCGGTGCTCGCCGTGGTCCTCGCCCTCATCGTCGGCGGCATCATGATCGCCGCGACGGATGCCGAGGTGCAGCGTACGGCGGGGTACTTCTTCGCCCGCCCCGGCGACATGCTCGCCGCGATCGGCAACGCCGTCGGCGGGGCCTACGCGGCCCTCTTCCGCGGGTCGATCTACAACACGGGCGCGCCGGACTTCGCCCGCGGCATCCGTCCGTTCACCGAGACGCTCACCTTCGCGACGCCCCTCATCGCCGCGGGTCTCGGCGTCGCGCTGGCGTTCCGCATCGGCATGTTCAACATCGGCGGGCGCGGGCAGATGCTCATGGCGTCGGCCGGCGCCGGCTGGATCGCGTTCGGCTTCGACCTGCCGTTCCCGCTGCACATGGCGCTCGCCGTCCTCGTCGGCATGCTGTGCGGTGCGCTGTGGGGCGGCATCGCGGGCCTCCTGAAGGCCCGGACCGGCGCGCACGAGGTGATCGTGACGATCATGCTGAACTACGTCGCGTTCTATCTGATCTCGTGGATGCTGCGCACCCCCGGCCTCCTGCAGGCGCCGGGATCGAGCAACCCGAAATCGCCCGCGATGAAGGAGACGGCGGTCTTCCCGGACCTCCTCGGCACGGGCTACAACCTGCACTTCGGGTTCATCCTCGTGATCCTCGCGACTGTCGTCGTGTGGTGGATCCTCAGCCGCTCGAGCCTCGGATTCAAGTTCCGCGCCGTCGGCGAGAACCCGAACGCGGCGCGCGTGGCCGGCATCGACGTCAAGAACATGTACGTCTACGGCATGCTCATCGCGGGCGCCCTCGCGGGCCTCGCGGGCGTCAACCAGGTGCTCGGCACGATCACCACCGGTTTCACGGCGGGTATCGACGCGGGCATCGGCTTCGACGCGATCACGGTCGCGCTGCTCGGGCGCTCGACGCCGTGGGGGACCTTCGCCGCCGGCATCCTGTTCGGCGCGTTCAAGGCCGGCGGATTCGCGATGCAGGCCAGCCAGCAGATCCCGATCGAGATCGTCACCGTCGTGCAGTCGCTCATCGTGCTGTTCATCGCGGCGCCGCCGCTCGTGCGCACGATCTTCTTCCTCCCCTCGCCCGAACGCGACGCGCGTCGTCGCGAGAAGGCCCGCGAAAAGGAGCTCAAGCGCAAGGTGGATGCCGATCCGTCGACCGACGCTCAGGGGATCGAGTCGAAGGGGGTGTCCGCATGACCATCACCGGAGACGCCGTCGTCACGACGCCGCCGAGCGCGCAGCTGCCCGAGACCACCGTCATCCGCAGCTGGAAGACGCCGATCGCCCTCGCGATCTTCTCCGTCCTGTTCGGCGTGCTGCTGCTCGCCGCTCCCCGCACGGGGGAGACGACGTTCCACCTCTCCACGGCGGCCGACGTGCTGCAGCTGCCCGAGATCCTGGCGCCGGTCATGCCGACCGCGTGGGTCACGCTCGTCATCGGCATCCTCCTGACCGCGGCGGCCGCGTACTTCGTGCGCGCGTTCGGGCGCGCACCGCTGTGGATCGTCGCGGCATACATCATCGTGGTCGTCGTCGGCTTCCTCACGTGGGCCGCCGCCGGCGGCACCGTGCCGATCGCGGGTCTGCTGGCGGGTTCGCTGGGACTCGCCGTGCCGCTCATCTACGGTGCGCTCGCGGGCGTCATCGGCGAACGTGCGGGCGTCGTGAACATCGCGATCGAGGGGCAGCTGCTCGCCGGCGCGTTCACGGCCGCTCTCGTGGCATCCCTCACGGGGCAGCCGATCCTGGGGCTTCTCGCGGCCGCGGTCGCCGGCATGCTCGTCGCTTTCGTCCTGGCCGCCTTCGCGATCAAGTACCTCGTCGACCAGGTCATCGTCGGTGTCGTGCTGAACGTGCTCGTCGCCGGTCTCACGAGCTTCCTGTTCTCACAGGTGCTGCAGCCGAACGCGGCGACCCTCAACACGCCGCCGCGCTTCGACCGCATCCCGATCCCGATCCTCAGCGAGATCCCCGTCCTCGGGCCCGTGCTGTTCCGGCAGACGATCATCGTCTACCTCATGTACATCGCCGTCGCGCTCGTCTGGGTCGGGATGTTCAAGACGCGCTGGGGCCTGCGCCTGCGCGCCGTCGGTGAGCACCCGCAGGCTGCCGACACGGTCGGGATCAAGGTCAACGCGACCCGGTTCTGGAACGTGATCCTCGCGGGCGCCATCGCGGGCATCGGCGGCACCGTGTTCACGATCGGAAACGGCATCGCGTTCAACAAGGAGATGACGGCGGGTGCCGGCTTCATCGCCCTCGCGGCGGTCATCTTCGGTCAGTGGGACCCGATCAAGGCGACGCTCGCGGCGCTCCTGTTCGGGTTCGCGTCGAGTCTGCAGAACACGCTCAGCGTCATCGGGTCTCCCGTGCCGAGCGAGTTCATGCTCATGCTGCCGTACCTCGTGACGATCTTCGTCGTCGCCGGGGTCGTCGGAAAGTCCCGTGCGCCCGCCGCTGACGGCGTCGCGTACGTGAAGGGGTGAGGTCTGTGACGGATATCGATTGGGACGAGCTGCGCTCGGTCGCCACCGAGGCGATGGCGCGTGCGTACGCGCCGTACTCGCGCTATAAGGTGGGGGCGGCCGCCCTCGTGAGCGACGGGCGGATCGTGTCGGGCTGCAACGTCGAGAACGCCTCCTACGGCGTCGGGCTCTGCGCCGAGTGCGCGCTCGTCGGCGATCTGCACATGTCGGGCGGCGGCCAGCTCGTCGCGTTCGTGTGCGTCAACGGCGAGGGCGAGACGATCATGCCGTGCGGGCGCTGCCGGCAGCTGCTCAACGAGTTCGCGCTCCCCGGCATGCTCCTCGAGACGGTGTCCGGCATCCGGACGATCGCCGAGGTGCTGCCGGATGCCTTCGGTCCGCGAGACCTGGAGGCGGCGCGATGACCGCGGCATCCGATTCGGCGGCGGAGGCTGCGCCGGAGCCGTTCGACGCGGTCGACGTCATCCGCACCAAGCGCGATAAGGGCGCCGTCCCCGAGGACGCGCTGCGCTGGATGATCGATGCGTACACGCGCGAGTACGTCGCCGATTCGCAGATGGCGGCGTTCGCGATGGCGGTGCTCCTCAACGGCATGACCCGCGACGAGATCCGCGTCATGACCGACGCGATGATCGCCTCGGGCGAGCGGATGAGCTTCGCGGGTCTCTGCAAGCGCACGGTCGACAAGCACTCCACCGGCGGAGTCGGCGACAAGATCACGCTGCCGCTGGCGCCTCTCGTCGCCTCCTTCGGCGTCGCCGTCCCGCAGCTCTCCGGCCGCGGACTCGGTCACACCGGCGGCACGCTCGACAAGCTGGAGTCGATCCCGGGCTGGCGTGCCGCCCTCTCGAACGAGGAGATGACCGCGCAGCTGCGCGGCGTGGGCGCCGTCATCTGCGCGGCCGGCTCGGGCCTCGCACCGGCCGACAAGCGGCTCTATGCGCTGCGCGACGTCACCGGCACCGTCGAGGCGATCCCGCTCATCGCGTCGAGCATCATGTCGAAGAAGATCGCCGAGGGCACCGACGCGCTCGTCCTCGACGTCAAATTCGGCTCGGGCGCCTTCATGCGCGACGTCGAGAAGGCGCGCGAGCTCGCGCGCACGATGGTCGCGCTCGGCACCGACTCGGGTGTCGCGACGACCGCCCTCCTGACCGACATGAACACGCCCCTCGGGCTCGCGATCGGCAACGCCAACGAAGTCCGGGAGTCGGTCGAGGTGCTCGCCGGCGGCGGCCCCGCCGACATCGTCGAGCTGACGGTCGCGCTCGCGCGCGAGATGCTCGCGCTCGCCGGCCAGCCCGACGCCGACGTCGAGCGCGCGCTGCAGGACGGGCGTGCGATGGACGCCTGGCGCGAGATGATCCGAGCGCAGGACGGCGACCCGGATGCCGCGCTCCCGACCCCGCGCGAGACCCACACGGTCGTCGCGCCGTCGTCGGGCGTCGTCACCCGGATGGACGCCCTGCCGTTCGGCGTCGCCGCCTGGCGCCTCGGCGCGGGGCGCGCGCGTGCGCAGGACCCCGTGATCCACGCCGCCGGCATCGATCTGCTCGTCAAGCCGGGCGACGAGGTCGCGGAAGGTCAGCCGCTGTTCACCTTGTCGGCGGATGATGACAAGCGGTTCGCCCGCGCGCTCGACGCCCTCGAGGGAGCGTACGAGATCGGGGCGGAGGCCCCGGCATCCACCCCGCTCGTCCTCGAGCGCATCACCGCCTGATCTTTACCCACCGGTCCCTGAGCTCGTCGAAGGGCCACCCGAAGGAGCCCCTCATGGCCATCGCACAGCACGGCGACCCCACGCTCGAGGGCGTCTCGATCCGGTCGCTCCCGAAGGTGTCGCTGCACGACCACCTCGACGGGGCGCTGCGCCCGCAGACGATCATCGAGCTCGCCGACGAGATCGGTCACGAGGTGCCGACCGGCGACGCCGATGACCTCGCGGACTGGTTCGAGGACCAGAGCGACTCGGGGTCGCTCGTCGAGTACTTGAAGACGTTCGACCTGACGACAGCCGTCATGCAGACCGCCGACGGGCTGCGTCGCGTCGCGCGGGAGTTCGTCGAGGACCTCGCCGCCGACGGCGTGATCTACGGTGAGGTGCGCTGGGCGCCCGAGCAGCACCTCGCCCGCGGCCTGTCTCTCGAAGAGGCGGTCGAAGCCGTCCAGGAGGGCATCGAGGAGGGGGAGGATGCCGCCTCCTCCGACCGTCGAGGCGGCCGCGACATCCGCGTCGGCCAGCTCATCACGGCGATGCGGCACACGAACCGGTCGCTCGAGATCGCCGAGCTCGCGGTCGCGTTCCGCGGGCGCGGGGCGGTCGGGTTCGACATCGCCGGCCCCGAGGACGGCTTCCCCGCGTCGAATCACCGGGTGGCGTTCGACTACCTGGCATCCGAGTTCTTCCCGGTGACGGTGCACGCGGGGGAGGCGGCGGGTCTCGATTCGATCCGCTCAGCGCTCATCGACGGGCGTGCGCTGCGGCTCGGCCACGGCGTGCGCATCGCGGAGGACCTCGAGATCGTGCAGCAGAAGGGTGACGAAGTGCTCGTCACCTTCGGCGACCTCGCCCGGTGGGTGCGCGATCGCGAGATCCCGCTCGAGCTGTCGCCGTCGTCCAACCTGCAGACCGGCGCGATCGCGAAGTGGGGGACGGCCCTCGAGGACCACCCCTTCGATCTGCTGTACCAACTCGGGTTCGCGGTGACGGTCAACGTCGACAACCGCACGATGAGCCGCACCTCACTGACCCGCGAACTGGCTCTTCTGGCGGAGACGTTCGACTACCGCCTGGAAGACCTGGAGGCCTTCCAGCTGAACGCCGCCGCCGGTGCCTTCCTCTCCGTCGAGGAGCGGGAGGAGCTCATCGAACTGATCGGTGAGGGCTTCGCCGGCTGAGCCGCGTGCGGCAGGGCCGGCCGCGGTTATCGCCGCGAAAACTCCGGTGATCCGGCGGCGATCAGGACGATAACCGCCCGCGAAGCCGCGATGATCGCCGAGATGGTGGAGTTGTCGCGTGCCGCTGGTCGAGCGTGCGCCGGAGCATCTCGAAGACCACTTCGGGCCGATCGAACACGTCCTCTGCGATCGGCCGGACCGTCGTGTACCCGAGGGCCGCCGCGGCGAGATCCCGACGTGTGTCGCGTCGACGATCCTCCCACGATCCGTGGTGGGCGCGGCTGTCGCACTCGACGATCAGCCAGCCGTCGACGAGGAGGTCTACGCGCCCCACGCTCTGAATGTCGACCTGGAGCTCGACGGTGCAGCCCAGAGCGCGCACCATCAAGCGAACCAGACTCTCGGATCCCGCTTCGGCACGACGATCGAGGAGAGCTCGGAGCACCCGGTAGCGGCGGGGGAGTCGCGCGAATACCGCCGCCACCCCCGCTTCGTCGACGAAGCCGAGGTGCCAGGCGCTGTCCAACGTGGCGATGGCGTCGCGCGGCGCCTGGCAGCGGCACGCCTGAGCCAGCGCCTCGATGATGTCCGCGGCCAGACGGGTGCGGTCACAGGCGGTGTGGCGCCAGTGGCGACGGATGGCGGCATCAGGTGCAGGCAGCCGACTGGAGTCGGCGTCGATCTGGACGTGCAGCGGACCGTGGCGTTCGCGCACGAATATGCCGAGCGCGGTCAGCAGCGACACGCAGTCGAGGCGCCCGCCCGCGCGGGCCGCGGCCGCGAGCGCCGGAAGACAGTCCGGGCCGACGTAGCGACCGTTGCGAAGACGGATCAGCGCACCAGACTGCACGAGCCGTCGTATCCGGTGCGGGCTGAGCCCATGCGACGCGAGATCGGACGGCGAGAGGTATCGGGCGAAGAGAACCGCCGCGGTGTTGTCGGACATTCCCGTAGTCGACACGGTCAGGGGACCGGGCGGGCGCCGGAGGAGACTTCTGTGGACGGTTCGACGAAATCCCGCGTTGGGGAGGAGTCGATGAAACTCCACCGATTCGGGGGTGCAACGACACGATCGGCGGGTTATCGGCCGTAGGAGGGTCCGATGGGTGGAGTTTCGCGCAGCGGCGGGCGCCGATCAGCGGCGGGCGACGCCGGGATGGGCGGCCAGGTAGGCGTCGAACGCCTCGGCGGAGGTGAGGCGGGGGGTGTAGCCGAAATCGCGCTTCAGCGCGTCGTTCGCGAGGACGGGCCGGTAGCGCAGAAACCCGACCTGCTCGGGTCCGTGCACGGTCAGGCGCAGGGCGCGGCCGATGCGCAGCCCCGCCGCGAGGACCGATGCCGGAACCACCAGCAGGGGCTTGCGCAGCCGCGCCGCGATCTCACGCACCGTGAGTCGACCGTCGCCGGCGACGTTGTAGATGCCCGGCGGGCCGTCGGTGGCGGCGCGGGCCATCGCCCCGGCGACGTCGTCTACCCAGACGAACACGAAGGGCGAGTCCGATCCGCGCACGGCGAGGATCCGGCGGCCGTCCCACAGCGCCGTGATCTGGTTCCGCACCGTCTCGCCGAGGATCGTGCCGATCCGGAAGACGACCTGCTCGAGCTCGGGATGGGCGCTGCGATAGCCCGCCAGCATCTCTTCGACGAGGCGCTTGTGTCGCGAGTAGGCGAACTCGTCATTGCCGCGCACGGGGTCGCTCTCGCGCAGCCAGTCCGGGTTGTCCGGGTGGTAGCCGTAGGCCGCGCCCGACGACGAGACGACGATGCGGCGGACCCCCGCGTCCACGCAGGCCTGCAGGACATGTCGCGTGCCGTCGACGTCGACGCGGTACTCGAGGTCATGGTCGCGGCCCGGGTTGACGATCGCCGCGAGATGGAC
This sequence comes from Microbacterium sp., assembly GCF_017305435.1. Lineage (GTDB taxonomy): Bacteria > Actinomycetota > Actinomycetes > Actinomycetales > Microbacteriaceae > Microbacterium. The sequence goes on from NZ_JAFKIP010000008.1 coordinate 255,042, forward strand.
GACCACGTCGATCCCGTGGCGCTGCAGCAGCGGCGCGAGCGCGCCCGCGCGCGTCACGTCGCACGTCTCGTAGACGACGCCCGGCACGAGGTCGGCGGGCATCCGCACGTCTCCCGCGACCACCAGCTCGACATCGGCACGGGCGGCGAGGGCGGATGCCACGTGCCCGCCCAGGAACCCGGCTCCGCCGGTGATGAGCACCCGTGTCACGCCGCCGCCCCCGCACGCGCGCGCCGCGTCGCGTCCCCCGATGCGGATCCCGTCCGCACCTTCGTGTGCCGCGCCCAGAGGCCGGCGACGACGAGCCCGGCGATGATGTCCCAGATGCCCCACCAGCCGGCGACGATCGCCATGCCGCCGAGCCCACCGAAGAACGTGAAGATGAGGCCGAGGCCCAGTCCGGCGTTGCGGATGCCGACTTCGAACGTCATCGCCTTGCGTTCGCGTGTGCCGAGCCCGCCGACGGTCGCCGTCGTCCATCCGATCGCGAGGGCGACGGCGTCGTGGATCGTGACGGCGAGGAGGATGAGGCCGAGGAAAGCGACGAAGTACTGCCAGTTCCCCGCGAGCGCCGCGACGATGAAGGCGAGGAGTGCGAGGAGTGAGAACCACTTCACGAACGGCTGCACGCGCCCCGCGAGCCTCGGCGCCCGGTGTCGCACCCACAGCCCGACCGCGAACGGCACACCGATGACCAGGAGGATCTCGAGGAGCATCTGCCAGCCGTTGAGCGACACGACGTGCAGGAGCTGCTTCGTGTCGGGCCGCAGTGATCCCCAGAAGGCGACCGAGAGCGGCAGCACGAAGATGTAGATGAGGTTCGACACCGCGGTCATCGACACGGACAGCGCGACGTTTCCGCCCGCCCGATGCGTCAGGACTTGCGAGATGTTGCCCGGCGGGCAGCAGGCGACGAGGATCATCCCTAGCGCCATCGACGGCGTCACCGGCAGCACCAGGGTGAGCCCGAAGGTCACGGCCGGCAGGACGACGAGCTGCGCGATGATCGCGATGATCATGGGTTTGGGCTTGCGCGCGACGATCCGGAAGTCGTCGACCGTCACGTCGAGGGCGACCCCGAGCATGATGAGCGCGAGCACGACGTTCAGAGCGACGAGCGTGCCGGGGGTGAAGTTCAGGAGGACGTCGTCCGGGTTCATCGCCGTGCCTTCCGGGAGGGGGAGGGGATGCTGCCGCGCCGCGCCGAGGCGCCGGGTGCCGACCCGCGCAGAGCCGTGACCGCGCGGCGCACGGCCGCCCGGTAGGCATCCTTATTCACGTAGTAGGACATGCGCGCGAGCCCGAGGTAGCGGTACCCGCCGGTGAGATCGGGCCAGGCGTCCTCGCGCACGGCGCGACGGAACTCCGTCTGCGCCGCGGGCGTCGCGGTGAGGTAGGCGGCGATGAGGTCGGCCTGCTCGTAGCGGCCCTGCCAGCCGATGCCCGACGCCTCGATCATGCCCATGACGTAGAGGCCGTCGAACGCGGGCGGGAAGACGTTGAGGTAGAGCCGCGGCGACGCCCCCGTCCAGTTCAGCGCCGCACGGTCCACGAACGGGTAGTCGAGGGTGTAGCCGGTGGCCAGCAGGACCGTGTCGTACTCGCCGCTCGATCCGTCCCGGAAGTGCACCGTGGTGCCGTCGAAGCGGTCGACGTCTCCGCGGATGCCGAGGTCGCCCTGGCCGAGGTGGTTCAGCACGAGGGTGTTGACGATCGGGTGCGATTCGTAGATGCGGTAGTCGGGCTTCGGGAATCCGAACCGCACCGGGTCGCCCGTGAACGCCCGGAGCACGCGCGTGTCGACGAACTGCTTGATGCGCGCCGGCAGCGGACGGCCCTGATTGAGCGTGTCGGAGGGTTTGCCGAAGAGGTATCGCGGCACGAAGTAGTACCCGCGCCGGACGCTCATGTCGACGGATGCCGCGTGGTGCACCGCGTCGACGGCGATGTCGCAGCCGGAGTTGCCCGCGCCGACGATGAGGACGCGCTTGCCGTCCAGCTGCCGTGCGTTCTTGTACTGCGACGTGTGGAAGATCTCGCCCGTGAACTCGCCTCGGAAGGCGGGCACCTGCGGCTCGGCGAGCGTGCCGTTCGCGAGGATCACGGTGTCGAAGTGCTCGGTGCTCTCGCCGGCCGGTCCGCTGGAGGCCACGTCCCATCCGCCGCCCGCGGCGGCCGTGACGGCGGTGACCTTCGTCTCGAAGCGGAAGTGCGCCGTGAGGCCGAAGCGGTCGGCGTAGCCGCGGAAGTAGTCGATCAGCTCGCGGTGGCTCGGGTAATCGGCATCCGTCTGCATCGGGTACTCGGCGAACTGGGTCGTCGTCCGCGAGGAGATGAGGTGCGCGGACTCGTACATCGTCGAGCGCGGGTTGTCGATGTCCCAGAGCCCGCCGACGCCGGTGGATGCCTCGAAACCCGTGAAGGCGATGCCGGCGCGTTGCAGAGCGCGGGCGGCGGCGAGACCGGACGGGCCCGCGCCGATGATCGCGCATCGCGCCGTGATCTGCGTGTCAGTCATGTGCAGTTTCCCCAGCCTTGCCCGCGACGGTGCGGGATCGTGTCGACGTCGACCGCTCCAGGTTAGTGGTTCATAACTGAAATGCGGAATCAGCGCGTCAGGACGACAGCGCCGCGGCGCCGCGCACGATGACGAGGACCGCCCCGCCCCAGGCGATGACCAGCATCGCGCGGCGCGCGATCCCCGGCGGGACGGCGCGCGCGAGGAGGGATCCGGCGACGATCCCCACGGCGGTCGCCGCCGCGAGGAGCGCCAACTCGGTCGGCGGCTCGGCCGGGAGGCCGCGCAGCGCGACCGTGATCACGCCGAACGCCGCGAAGATGACCTGCACGCTCGCCGAGAAGGACCGTTGCGGCCAGCCGTCGCCGACGGCGTGTGCGGCCAGCGGGGGGCCGGCCAGCCCGCTCGCGACGTTCATGAAGCCGGCCGCCGCGCCGGCCGCGACCGCGCCCGAGCGCCCCGTGAGGGCACGCGCGAACTGCGGGATCCGCCCCGCGACGAGGGCGAACACCGCCAGGGCGCCGATGACGAGGAGGAGCGCGGGCTCGGGCAGCAGCCGCACGAGCAGGAGGCCGGCGGGCGCCGCGACGAGACCGGGCCAGACGAGCCAGGCCGTGCGACGCCAGTCGACCTCCCGCCACACGAGCGGCACCGCGATCGCGGCGGCGACGAGGGCGAGCAGCACGCCGACCGTCACGCCCTCGATGCCGCCGTAGATGAGGACGAACGGGCCGATGAGCACGAGCATGAAGCCGAGGCCGGTGATGCGCTGGATGACGGCGGCGACGAACGCCGTGAGCGCGGCGACGATGAGGAGCACGGTCGGGCGCTCAGCCCAACAGTCGGGCGAGATCGGCGACGCGCGTCGTCACGACGGCGCGGACCTCGGCATCCGTCGCGGTGGCGACACCGTCGCCGGGCTGCGCGCCGTAGTCGCCGAACGAGGCGTGCGACGCCCCCGGGATCGCGACGAGGACGGCATCCGCGGGCAGCAGCGGGCGCGCCGCGTCGATCTTCTCGGGGGTGGACAGGCCGTCCTCCGTGCCGCTGATGCTGAGCACGGGCAGCCCCGAGCTCGACAGGTCGTTCGCGCAGTACGAGCCGAGGAGCAGGAGCGCGTCGGCATCCGTCGCGAGCTGGCACGCGCGCACGCCGCCGAGGGAGTGCCCGCCGACGATCCAGCTCGTGACCTCCGGGGCGAGATCGGTGAAGCTCGAGAGCGGCCGCAAGTCGAAGAAGGCGAGGTTCAGCCACGGCTTCGTGATGACCACGGTCAGGCCGTCGTCGGTGACGAGCCCCGACAGGATCGACGCGTACGCCCACGGGTCGACTTTCGCGCCCGGGATGAAGACGAGCCCGACGTCGCCCGCGGGGTCATCCGCGTCGGATGCCGGGGAGGCGGGCGTCATCACGATCGCCCCCGCGTCGTCGGTGATCGCGACACGGTCGTCGGCGCGGACGGCCGCGAGCGGCTCGGGCTCGGCGGCCATGACGCCGACCTGGCTGTAGACGAGGATGCCGATGACGGCGGCCACGAGGAGACCCCCGACGATCCCGAGGGTCCAGCGCAGGATTCGGCGGCCCCGGGATCGCTTCTTCGTCACCGCGGCAGTCTACGGCGCTCCCACGACACCGCGGTGACGCAGCTCAGCCGGGATCCGGGGCGTCGGGCGAAGAGCCGGGATCCGGGCCCGGGCTCCGGGCGAAGAGCCGGGCTCAGTCGAGCTCCGCCTGCCGGGCGCGCACGACCTCCTCGACCTGTGCGAAGAGGGGGTGGTCCTCGTCGAGCCCCGTGACCGACGCGGTGAAGGCCGCGGCATCCTCGTCGCGCAGCCGCTGCTGCAACTCGACGGACTGGGGGTCGTCGGGCTCGTCGAAGGCGAGCGCGGCACCCATCGCTGCGACGAGCGCGCGGGTCGGGAGTCCTCGCTCGGCCGCCGCGGCGGCGGGACCGACGAAGCGCTCGTGGCGGGAGAGCTTGCGCAGGGGCTGTCGCCCGACGCGCTGCGCGGTGTCGGGGAGCTCCGGGTTCGCGAACCGGCGCAGGATCGTCGCGCGGTACTCGGCCAGCTCGGCGGCATCCAGCCCGTGCACCGCGTGCAGCAGCGCCGAGGTCTCCTCGAGCGTCGCCGTGACCTTCGCGGCGATCGCGGGGTCGGCGAGGGCGTCGGAGATCCTCTCGATGCCGGCCTGCGCGCCGTAGTACGCGGTCGTCGCGTGACCGGTGTTGACGGTGAAGAGCTTGCGCTCGATGTACGGCGCGAGGTCGTCGACGAAGTGCGCGCCAGGGATGTGCGGCGGGTCATCGCCGAAGGGGCCGCGCTCGATCGCCCACTCGAAGAACGGCTCGACCGTGACGTCGATGCCGGACCCCTCCGGCTGGGCCGGCACGATCCGGTCGACGGCGGTGTTCGCGAAGACCGCGCGGGCGGCGAGCCCGTCCCACGCGTCCCCGGCGAGGGCGCGGATCTCCTCGTGCAGCAGATCGGTCGCGCCGATCGCGTTCTCGCACGCCATCACCTGCAGCGGCGCCCGAGAAGGGTCTCGCAGGGCGAGGCCCGCGAGCACGTGCGGTGCGACGAAGCGCAGCACGGTCGGTCCGACCGCCGTCGTGACGACGTCGGCGGTGGCGATCTCGTCGGCGACGGCGGCGGGGTCGGCCTGGCTGTCGACGGCGCGGAAGCCCGTCACGACCTTGTCCGAGCCCCCCTCGCCGACTTCGTGCACCGTGTACTCGTCGGCGGCGTTGAGGGCGTCGACGAGGGCCGTCGCGACGTCGGAGAAGACGAGCTCATAGCCGCCTTCGGCCAGGAGCAGTCCGACGAACCCGCGGCCGATGTTGCCGGCGCCGAAATGGACGGCCTTCATGATCCGGTCCCCTCAGTCGTTCACGGAAGAGAGCAGGGCGTACAGGTCTTCGGGCGTCGCCGCCGCCTTGAGGCGCTCGACCTCCTCATCTTCGGAGAAGATGAGGGCGATCTGGGAGAGGATGTCGAGGTGCTCGTCGCCCTTGCCGGCGATGCCGACGACGAAGGTCACCTTCTCGCCGTCCCAGTCCACGCCTCCGTCGTAACGCACGAACGACAGCGCCGAGGCGAGGATCGCGTCCTTCGTCTCGTTCGTGCCGTGCGGGATCGCGAGCTCGTTGCCCATGTAGGTGGAGACCGTCTGCTCGCGCTGGCGCATCGCGTCGAGGTACGCGCCGGTGACGGCCCCGGCATCCTGCAGGATGCCGGCGGCCTCGGCCATCGCGTCGTCCTTGGCGACCGAGCCGGGGTGGATGCGGATCTGTCCGACGTTCAAGACGCTCATGTTCTCTCCTCGGGGGATGTCGGGATGTCGGGGTGTCGGGGGTGGCGCGGGCCGGGGAGTCACCTCTCCGGCCCGCGCGTCGGTCACTTCTCTTCGTGCTGCCCGCGCACGAGGTCGACGACCTCGTCGTACTTCGGCGAGTTCATGAAGTTGTCGACCGAGACGTGCAGCGCGTCCGGCGTGCGCCCCCGGGCGCGGTCGGTGAGCTGCTGCTGGGTGATCACGAGGTCCTCGCTGCCGTCGAGGTTCGCGATGGCCTTGTTGGTCACCGAGACGTCGTCGAAGCCGGCCTTCTTGATCTTGTTGCGCAGGACGCTCGCGCCCATCGCCGACGACCCCATGCCCGCGTCGCAGGCGAACACGATGGTCGAGATGTGCTTCACCTCTCCGCCCGCGGCGCCGCCGGCGATCGCGTCGGCCGCGAAGTCGGAGTGCACCGGTGCCTGACCGCCGCCGACGGCCGCGTTCGACGCCGCGCCTGCGCGCAGATTCGACAGCGCGTCGGACTTCTTGCCCTTGTTGGCCTCGGTCTGCGCGATCGCGGCCTCGAAGGATGCGGATGCCTCGGCCTCGGCGGCCAGGTCGCGCTTGCGCGAAGCGCGCAGGATCACGCCCGTGATGAGGAAGGTCACCGCCGCCGCGAGGACGACCGACAGGTACACCACGAGCAGGTTGCCCACGCCGCCGGCCTCGGGGGTCAGCGCCGCGGCCGTGACCGCGATGATGCTGCCCGGGGCGGCGGGGAAGGACAGGCCGCCGTTGAAGATCATGTTCGTCGTGACGCCCGTGGCACCGCCCGCGATGAGCGCGAGGATGGTCAGCGGCTTGCTGAGGGCGTAGGGGAAGTAGATCTCGTGGATGCCACCGAGGAACTGGATGATCGCCGCGCCGGGGGCCGAGGCCTTGGCCGCGCCGACACCGAAGAAGGTGAAGGCGAGGAGGAGGCCGAGACCTGGGCCGGGGTTCGCCTCGATGAGGAAGAGGATCGACTTGCCCGTCTCGGTGGCCTGCTGGATGCCGAGCGGGGTGAACACGCCGTGGTTGATGGCGTTGTTGAGGAACAGCACCTTGGCCGGCTCGACGATGATCGACAGCAGCGGCAGCAGGTGCGCGCCGACGAGCCACTCGACGATGCCGCCGAGGAACGTCGAGACACCGAGCATGACCGGACCGAAGGCGAAGAAGCCGAAGATCGCGAGGAGCATGCCGAGGATGCCGGCGGAGAAGTTGTTCACCAGCATCTCGAAGCCGGGCTTGATCTTGCCGTCCCACAGCTTGTCCATCTGCTTGGTGATCCACGCGGCCAGCGGCCCCATGATCATCGCGCCGAGGAACATCGGGATGTTGGTGCCGACGATGACACCCATCGTCGCGATCGAGGCGACGACACCGCCGCGCTCGCCGTAGACCATCCGGCCGCCGGTGTTGGCGATCAGGAGGGGCAGCAGGTAGGTCACCATCGGCCCGACGAGGCCGACGAACGTCGTGAAGGTGACGCCGTCCTCGCTCTGGCTCAGGGTGGTCATCGCCCCCTGCCAGCCGATCGTGGCTGCATCTCCGAACCCGCCGAGCAGGTTGGAGACCGGGAACCAGCCGCCCAGCCAGCCGGCCGAGATGAAGAGCATCGTGATGAAGCCCCACGCGATGAAGGCCGCGATGTTGGGCATGATCATGCCGGAGAGGAAGGTTCCGAACCTCTGTACTCCGACGCGGGCGCGACCTACGCCCGTGTTCGTGGTGGCTGACGCCGTTGTCATTGTTCCTGTCTCCTTCGGGTGGTCCGCGGCTATGCGGCGTTGGTGGGTTCGCTGGACTGGGCCGCAGCCTGAGCTGTGGATCGTGCGGATGCCGCGTCGTCGGCGGCGAGAGCGGCCGCGGCGATGCGCTCGGCATCCTCGCGGGTGTAGTGCAGCAGCGACGCGCGGACGTCGGCGAGCGCCGTCGGCGCCATCGACAGCGTCGTCGCCCCGATCCCCACGAGGACGACGGCCAGGAGCGGATCGGCGGCGGCCTCGCCGCAGATCCCGACCGGCTTGCCGTTGCGCTTCCCGCCCTCGGCGGTCGCCTGGATGAGACGGAGGACAGCGGGATGCCACGGATCCTGGTAGGAGGCGACCGAACCGAGCAGACGGTCGGCGGCCATCGTGTACTGCGTGAGGTCGTTCGTGCCGATCGAGGCGAAGTCGGCCTCGGCGAGCACGCGGTCGGCCATGAGGGCGGCGGACGGTACCTCGACCATGACGCCGGCCGTCTTGATGCCGTAGTCCTTCGCGAGGGCGACGAAGTACTCCGTCTCCTCGACGGTCGACACCATGGGCGCCATGACCCAGAGGTCCGCCTCGGTCGCCGCGTCGGCGTTCGCGAGGGCCGTGAGCTGCTCGCGCAGGATGTCCTCACTCGCGCGGAGCGCGCGGAGACCCCGCAGGCCCAGCGCCGGGTTGTCCTCGTGCGCGTCGTTGAGGAACGCGAGCGGCTTGTCGGCACCGGCATCCAGAGCGCGGACGACGACCTTCTTGCCCGGGAACGCCTGCAGCAGCTCGGTGTAGGCCGTCGTCTGCTCCTCCACGGTCGGGGCCTGCGTCGCGGAGAGGAAGAGGAACTCGGTGCGGAAGAGGCCCACGCCCTCCGCCCCCAGTTCCACGGCCTCGGCGGCACCGCCGGGCTTGCCGAGGTTCGCCAGGAGCGGCACGGCGGTGCCGTCCTTCAGCGCACCGGGAGTGAGCGGTGCGGAGGCGGCCGCCGCGCGCGCGTCGGCCCGGTTCTGCGCCTGCGCGAGCTCGTCGGGGGTCGGGTTCGTCGTGACGACGCCCTTCGCGGCATCCACGATCACCGTCTCGCCGTCGGTGAGGTCCTTCGCGGCGGCCGCGCCCACGATCGCGACGATCGACTTCTCGCGCGCGAGGATCGCGGTGTGCGAGGTCGGGCCGCCGTCGGTCGTGATGAGCGCGAGCACCTTGTCGAGGTCGAGGAGCGCGGTGTCGGCCGGAGCGAGGTCCTTCGCGACGAGGACGAACGGATGCCCCGGGTCCGGCACGCCCGGCGCCGGCAGCCCGCGCAGGCGCGCGATGACGCGCTGGGCGACGTCATCGAGGTCGGCGGCGCGCTCGCCGAGGTAGCCGCCCATCTTCGCGAGGGTGTCGCGGAAGCTCGCGAACGCGTCGGAGACGGCGAACTCGGCGGTCTTGCCGACCGATGTGCGGGACTCGACCTCGGCATCCAGCGTGGGATCCTCGGCCATCATCGCCTGCGCCTCCAGCACCTCGCGGGCGAGGCCGCCGGCCTTCGACCCGCGCTCCTCGAGCTCGCGCGCGACCACCTGCACGGCGTCGCGCACGCGGGCGAGCTCCTCCGCGGGGGTGAGGGTGCTGGGCGTGTCCGCGGGGGCCGGGAGGTGCTCCGCCATGCGGGCCACCGGGCCCTGGGCGACACCGAGTCCGATGCCCACTCCGCGCAGTTCGGTCATGTCCGTAATCTCCTTCGATCGCTGTCGTGCGTGTCGTATGTCGGGGTTCGTCTGCGGCCGGGGCCCGGTCAGGCCTCGTCGTGGTCGGTCGTCAGCAGCTCGGCGAGGTGATCGAGGACCTCCACCGCGTGGTCGCCGTCGGCCGTGAGGGTCACGTAGTCGCCCTTCTCGGCGCCGAGCGAGATGACGCCGAGGATGCTCGCGGCGTTCACGGGCGCACCCGAGCCCTTCGAGATCGTCACCGGGATGCCGGAGTCCTTCGCCGCCTGTGCGAAGAGCTTCGCGGGGCGTGCGTGCAGTCCGTTCGACGATCCGACGCGGATCGTGCGGCTGGCCTCGGTCATGCGGGTGTCCTCTCCGTGGGGGTGTCTGTTGCGCGCGGCGCGGGGTCCGTCGGCGCGTTCGTGCTCGATGCGCGGCCCCGCGCGCCGAGCGCCTCGTCGACGATCGCCAGCGTGCGGGAGCCGTCGACGTCCGCGAACACGTCCGCCGGCAGCAGCACGACGATCACGCCGCGCGGCGCTGCGGCCGCGCGGATGCGGTCCAGCGCGGTGTTCAGATGGGGTCCGACGAGCACGATGTCCGCCGCATCGAGGTCGATCGGCAGGGACTGCTCCGTGCCGGCGACCGCGCTCACCGTCCGCCCCGCCGCCTGAGCGGCGTGCCGGACGCGCTGCGCCACGAACGTGCTCGACGCTCCCGCGCCGCACACCACGAGGATCCTCATCGATCCGCCTCCATGTCGCCATTCTTGTGAAAGCGCTGAGAAGAGACAACCAGTCCGCCTTCCGCGGGGGCGGAAGGGCGATGAGGTCGCCGTGGTTGACTGGTCGCGTGAGCAGAGCGCGCCAGGACCGGGTGATGGGGGTCCTCGTGCGCGGCGGCGGTTGGGTCACGGCCGCTGAGCTCGCCGACATCGTGGGTGTGACGCCGCGCAGCATCCGGACCTATGTCGCAGCGCTCGCCGCGCGCGTCCCGGGAGGAGTCGTCGTCGAGTCGGGACCGCTCGGCTACCGCGCGGGAACGGATGCCGCGGCGGCGCTGCGCACCCAGACCGACGCCGACTCGCCGCGCGAGCGCGTGCATCGGCTCGTGCGCGCGCTCGTCGCCGACCCGGACGGCATCGATGTGTTCGACGAAGCGGAGCGCTTCCACGTGAGCCCGGCGACGCTCGAGGGCGACCTCGGGCGCGTGCGCGCGCTCCTCGGCGGTGGTGCCAGTGGTGGTGACGGCGGGGGACTCGTGCTCGAGCGCAGCGGGGCGCGGGCGCGGCTCCGCGGCACCGAGATGGCCCAGCGACGTCTTCTCTCCCACCTCGTGCACGAGGAGACCGATGAGGTCGGTTTCGACCTCGTGGCGGTGCGCCGCACGCTCGGCGAGGATTCGATCGGCGCCGCCGCCTTCGGGCCGTTCAAAGCCGACCTCGTCGCCGGGCTCGGCGAGCTCGGCTACTTCGTCAATGAGTTCGGCATCGGCGACGTCATGCTGCACATCGCGATCACCGCCGATCGCGTCGCGCACGGCCGAGCCCTCGACGTCACCTCCGAGACGCCGCCGCCACCCGCCTACGAGCGGGTCGGACAGCTCGTCGACCGTCTCTGCGACGAGCACCTCGGCGTGCGCCTCGGGGCGGGCGACCGACGCCACCTCGCCGCCCTCGTCATGAGCCGCGTCGTCGCACCCGGTGCGGATGCCGCGGCATCCGATGTCCGCTCCCGCCTGCCGGCGGACGTGGAAGCGGCCGTCCGTGACGTCGTCCGGCGCGCCTCGACCGCCTTCCTCGTCGATCTCGACCACGACGAGTTCGTGCTGCGTCTCGCGCTCCACGTGCAGAACCTGCGTCTGCGCGCGCGAGAGCAGGCGTGGTCGCGGAACCCCCTGACGCGATCGCTCAAGTCGACCTACCCGATGATCTTCGAGATCGCGGTGTTCATCGCCGACGGGCTCAGCGACCTGCTCGGCATCCCGCTGATGGACGATGAGATCGCGTACATCGCGATGCACGTCGGCGGGCGGCTCGAACGCAGCCGGCACGCCGGCGCGGTGCTCACCGCCACGATCGTCTGCCCCGGGTACTACGAGCTGCACGAGCTGCTGCGCTCGAGCGTCGACCGCTCACTCGGCCAGGCCGTCGACGTCGTCGGCGTCGAGACGCGCGCCGACCCGGACTGGAGCGCGATCGACACCGATCTCGTGCTGACGACGATCGACCCGCCGATCGTGTCGGACCGGTTCGTGCGGATCCAGCCGTTCCTCACCGAGAGCGACATCGAGCGCGTGCAGGCCGCGGCCGGCCGCGTGCGCCGTGGGCGCCGGCTCGCGCGGCTGCAGGGCGAGCTCGGGCGCTATTTCTCGCCGGATGCCTTCATCGGGCGCATCGACCCCGCCGCGACGCCGGACGAGGTGATCCGCGCGCTCGGAGCGCGCCTGGTCGCGCAGGGGGTCATCGACGACGACTACGTGGAGCGGACGCTCGAGCGCGAGCGCCTGTCCTCGACGGCGTTCACCGATGCGCTCGCCGTGCCGCACGCGCTCGGGATGACCGCGACGCGCACGGCGATCGCCGTCGGCGTCGCCGACCCGGCGATCGCGTGGGGCGACGGGCGGGTGCACGTCGTGGCGATGGTGGCGTTCTCGGCGAGCGATCGCGAGGCGTTCCAGACCGTGTTCGAGCAGCTCGTCGAGGTCTTCAGCGAGCGCGACAGCGTGCAGCGGATCGTCCGCCGCGGCACGACCTTCGGCGCATTCCTCGACGAGCTCGTCGCCGTCATCGACGGCTGAGCGCCGCCCCACCCCCGTCGTCCCACTTCGGGCAGGCGTTGTCCCACTTCGGGCGAGGGCTGTCCCACATTCGGTCGTTCCCGGGCCTCGAAACCGACCATAAGTGGGACAAGGGTGGGGATAGTGGGACGGGGTTGCGAGCGGCGGGATGCCGGAGCGCTCAGCGGGGCGGGATGCCGGAGCGCTCAGCGGGGCGGGATGCCGCGCGCTCAACCCCGAGGTCAGCCCGAGCTCAGCCCCGCGCGAGACGCGCGTCCAGGCCCCGGCGTACGGCGGGCCACTCGTGCGGCAGGATCGAGTAGACCACCGTGTCGCGGAGGGTCCCGTCGGGGCCGAGGCGGTGGTTGCGCAGCACCCCGTCCTGCTTCGCGCCCAGGCGCTCGATTGCGGCACGCGACTGCCGGTTGTGCCAATGCGTGCGGAACTCGACGGCGATCGCGTCGCACGTCTCGAAGGCGTGACCGAGGAGCAGCCGCTTCGCCGCGGTGTTGACCGCGGTGCGCTGCACCGTCGGGGAGAGCCACGTGTAGCCGATCTCGACATGCCGATCCGCCTGGGCGATGTTGCAGAAGGTCGTCATGCCGACGGGGCGGTCGCCCGCGACGACGGCGAAGGGGTTCATCCGCCCCGCGTCGCGCTCGCCGAGCCGGCGGCCGATCTCCTCGACGGCCGACGCGGGCACGGAGGTGTACCACGCGTACTCGAGCCCGCGGCTCGCGACGTCGAGGTCTTCCGCGTGCGCGGTATCCAGCGGTTCGAGGCGGACATGGGGGTTTTCGAGGACGACGGGGTCGGTCAGCAGCACGGTCAGAGCCTACGCGCGTTCACAATTCAGTCTGCGCGGCGCCCCGGCCGCGGTCGACCGACGAGATTCCGCGGCCGCGCGTCGCTGCGCACGGCGAGGAGACTGAATTGTGAACGCGGCGCGGGGGTGACCGGACCGGACCGGCTGGGTCAGCCCTGCGCCGCGGCGATGAGGGCGCGTGCACCCTCATCGAGGGCCGCGAGCCGCGCGGCGGCGTCGGATGCCGAGTCGCCGCGCACGTCGAGGTACGCCTTGAGCTTCGGTTCCGTTCCGCTCGGGCGCACGATGACGCGCGATCCGTCGGCGAGCCACAGGCGCAGGACGTCGCCGGGCGGGTAGTCGGCCACGCCGGCGAGCAGGTCGTCGATGCGCTCGACGGCGACCCCGCCGATCGCTGCGGGCGGGTCCGCGCGCAGCGCCGCCATGATGCGGCCGATGATCGAGGTGTCCTCGACCCGCAGCGACACCTGCCCGGACTGGAAGAACCCGAACGTCTCGGCGAACTGCGCGAGCACATCGGCGAGCGTGCGTCCTTCCTCTCGGGCCTCGGCGATCATGCCGAGAATCGCGACGGCGGCGGAGATGCCGTCCTTGTCGCGCACGGTCTCGGGGTTGACCAGGTAGCCGAGTGCCTCCTCGAACCCGAAGACGATCCCGGGCGCGCGCGAGATCCACTTGAAGCCGGTCAGCGTCGCGTGGAAGTCGAGACCGTAGTGTGCCGCGACGGCCTCCAGGCCGGGGGAGGAGACGAGCGAGCAGGCGAGGGATGCCGGGGCATCCGCCGCGCCCGCTGCGCCGCCCGCCGCGCCACTCGACAGGGCGGCGCGCTGCGCCGCCCGCCACCCGAGGAGCAGCCCCGTCTCGTTGCCCGTGAGGCGGCGCCACCCGCCGTCGGCGTGTGCGTCGGGGATCGCAACCGCGAGGCGGTCGGCGTCGGGGTCGTTCGCGAGGATGAACTCCGCGCCGGCGTCTCGGGCCGTGGCGAAGGACAGGTCCATCGCCCCGGGTTCCTCGGGGTTCGGGAAGGCGACCGTCGGGAAGCGCCCGTCGGGCTCGATCTGCTCCGCGACGACGACGGGCAGCGGATAGCCCGCGAGCTCGAGGATCGCGCGGAGCGTCTCGTACCCCACGCCGTGCATCGCCGTGTAGACCCAGTTCATGCTCGCGGCTCCCGCCGGCGCCGGGGCCACTGTGGCGGTCGCGGCGACGTAGGCGGAGACGACCGCCTCGTCTGCGACCTCGTATTCTCCGCGGGGAATATCGGGAACCGCGGTCGCCGCGGCGACGCGCTCGATGTGCGCGGCGATCTCGGCATCGGCGGGCGCGACGATCTGCGACCCCTGGTCCGCGCCCCCGAGGTACACCTTGTATCCGTTGTCGTCGGGCGGGTTGTGCGACGCGGTCACCATGACGCCCGCCGCGGCATCCAGATGCCGCACGGCGAAGGCCAGCACGGGCGTCGGGAGGAGGCGCGGCAGCAGCACCGCCCGCAGCCCCGCACCGGCGAAGATGGCCGCCGAGTCCGCCGCGAAGACGTCCGAGTTCCGCCGCCCGTCGTAGCCGATGACGACCGTCGGCGTGGCATCCGGCCCCGCCTTCTCGCGCAGGTAGGCGGCGAAGCCCGCCGCCGCCTGCGACACGAGCACGCGGTTCATGCGATTGCTGCCGGCGCCGAGGCGCCCGCGCAGACCCGCCGTGCCGAACTCGAGGCGCGCGCCGAAGCGGTCGTCGAGGTCGGCGGATGCCGCGGCATCCCCGCCCTCGGCCGCCGCGATGATCGCGGCGAGCTCGCCCCTCGTCACCTCATCGGGGTCCTGTGCGAGCCACGCGCGCGCGGCCTGCAGCGAGGAGGGCGCGGACACCGGGCTGGTCACAGCGCGCCGACCACGCGCGCGAGGAGGTCCGAGATGACGGGCTCCGCCAGCTGGCCCGCCTCGATGACTTCGGCGTGGCTGAGAGGGGTCGTCTGGATGCCGGCGGCGAGGTTCGTGATGAGCGAGAACCCGAGGATCTCCATGCCCGCCTGACGCGCCGCGATCGCCTCGAGCGCGGTCGACATGCCGACGATGTGACCGCCGATCGTCTTCGCCATGCGCACTTCGGCGGGGGTCTCGTACTGCGGCCCGCGGAACTGGCAGTACACGCCCTCGTCGAGCGACGGGTCGATCCGGCGGGCGACGTCGCGCAGCCGCGTCGAGTAGAGGTCGGTGAGGTCGATGAAGGTCGCGCCCTCGAGCGGCGAGTCGCCCGTGAGGTTGATGTGGTCGCTGATGAGGACGGGCGTCCCGGGCGTCCAGGTGTGCTTGATGCCCCCGGCGCCGTTCGTCAGCACCATCGTCTTCGCTCCCGTCGCGGCGGCGGTGCGGACGCTGTGCACGACGCGGCGGACGCCGTGGCCCTCGTAGTAGTGCGTGCGTGCGCCGATCACGAGCACCCGCTTGCCGCCCGGCGTGAGGATCGAGCGCAACGACCCGACGTGGCCGGCCAGGGCGGGCTTCGAGAAGCCGGTGACCTCGGTGGCGGGGATCGTGGTCGTCGTCTCACCGATGAGGTCGGCGGCCTTGCCCCAGCCGCTGCCGAGGGTGAGCGCGATGTCGTGACGCTCCACGCCGGTGAGGCGAGCGATGTCGGATGCCGCCTGCGCGGCGACCTCGAAGGGGTCTGCCGCGGGGTCGTCGAGAGGATTCGTGTACGAGGACATCCCCCTACTTTAGGAACCCGGGCGTCGGTGGGCCAGGCGACGGCCTGGAAGAATGGAGGAATGTCCGCGAGCTTCGTCCATTCCCAGTCGGTCGCCGTGCTCGGCGGCGGCCCCGGCGGCTACGAAGCCGCGCTCGCCGCGGCGCAGCTGGGGGCTGAGGTGACGCTCGTCGAGCGCGCCGGAGTCGGGGGCGCCGCGGTCATCACCGACGTCGTCCCCTCCAAGAGCCTCATCGCGACGGCGGATGCCGCGGTCGCGATCTCCGAGGCATCCGACCTCGGCGTCGAGTTCTTCGCGAAGGGCGAGTCCGGCCGCCCCCTGAAGCCGGAGGTGGCGATCAACCTCGCCGCCGTCAACAAGCGTCTGCTCTCCCTCGCGCGGCAGCAGTCCGACGACATGCGGGCGCAGCTCGTGGATGCCGGGGTGCGCATCATCTCGGGCCACGGCCGCCTCGAGGACCACCACTCGATCGTCGTCGCGACGGGCCCCGGTGGGACGGACTTCGACCGCGTCGAGGCGCACACGCTCGTCGTCGCGGTTGGCGCGGCGCCCCGCGAGCTGCCGAGCGCGCAGCCCGACGGCGAGCGGATCCTCACATGGACCCAGCTGTACGACATGAAGGCCCTTCCCGAGCACCTCATCGTCGTGGGGTCGGGTGTCACCGGCGCCGAGTTCGCGTCGGCGTACATGAACCTCGGCGCCGCGGTGACGTTGATCTCGTCGCGCGAGCACGTGCTCCCCGGCGAGGACCGTGATGCGGCCGCGGTGCTGGAGAAGGTGTTCCGTCGCGGCGGGATGACGGTGCTGTCGCGCTCGCGCGCGGAGCGCGTGGAGCGGGTCGGCGACGGAGTCGTCGTGACGCTCTCCGATGGCCGCACCGTCGAAGGCAGCCACTGCCTGATGGCGGTCGGGTCGATCCCGAACACCGCGGGGATCGGTCTGGCCGAGACGGGCGTCGAGCTCACCGATTCGGGTCACATCCGCGTGAACCGCGTCGCCCGCACCTCGGTGCCCAACATCTACGCCGCCGGCGACTGCACGACGTTCGTGCCCCTGGCATCCGTCGCCTCCATGCAGGGGCGCACCGCCATCTTCCACGCGCTCGGCGACACCGTGATTCCGCTCGAGCGTCGCCGCATCACGGCGAATATCTTCACGGCGCCCGAGATCGCGACGGTCGGGCGCCAGGAGAGGGACCTCGAGACCGGCGCCATCAACGGCTACGTGCACAAGCTCCCGCTCGCGGCGAACGCCCGCGCGAAGATGATGGGCATAGGGGACGGCTTCGTCAAGATCATCGCGCGCGAGGGGTCGGGCACGGTCATCGGCGGCGTCATCGTCGCGCCGCGCGCGTCGGAGCTCATCTACCCGATCGCGATCGCCGTCGAGCGCCGCCTCACGGTCGACCAGGTCTCGCGCGTGTTCGCGGTGTTCCCCTCGCTCACGGCATCCATCACGGATGCGACGCGCGCGATGCATCAGGTGAACCGCGACGACGACTTCTTCGGCTGAGCAGCGCGGCTCTGCGCTCGCGCGGCCGAAAACTGCTCGCGCGGCCGAAAGTTCGATGGCGCGTGCAGCATTCGACCGCGTCAGGTTCCGCAGGGGCTACTTCTGCAGGGCCGCGACCCAGTAGCCCTCGCCGTCGGGCGAGGTGGCGGATGCCGCGAACCGCGTGAGATCGCCGACGGCGATCGGGATCGCGATCGGGGTCAGCGCGCCGCCCTGGTGACAGACGATCTCCTGCGTGACGGTCGTGGCCTCACCCGTGCCGGTGTAGGTCAGGGTGAACGTCGCGCGGTCGGTCCCATCGCAGCGGAGCTCCACGGCGCGATACGGCTGCGCGGGCGAGACGTCGACCGGGGTCGCGTCGTCGGGCGCGGAGAACGCGGCGCCCGTCGCGATGCCGCCCCCGGCCTCCATCGCCTGTTCGAACCACGCGCGCCACGCGGCCCGGTCCTCAGCGGTCGGGCCCGCCAGTGCGGCGCAGCCGCCGAGCGCGATCAGCAGGGCCGCCAAAGCGGTGGTGGCCAAAGCGGTGGTGGCGGTCAGGGGGCGGCGGGACACCGTCACAGGGTACGCCCGCTCAGGAGATCGTGAGCAGCTGGTGCCCGGCCGACACCGTCGTGCCGGGGGTCGCGTCGATCGCGCCGATCACGCCGTCCTTGTGGGCCTGCAGGGGCTGCTCCATCTTCATGGCCTCGAGGACGACGACGAGGTCGCCCTTGACGACCTGCTGGCCCTCCTCCACCGCGACCTTGACGATCGTCGCCTGCATCGGCGCCTTGACGGCGTCTCCCGAGGCGCCCGCGTTCACGGTGGTCGCGTGCGAGCGGCGCGAGGGCGGCGCGGCCGCGGGGCGCCCGATCTTCACGGGCGCGACCGCGATGCGGTCGGGGAGGCTCACCTCGAGGCGCTTTCCCGAGACCTCGACGACGACGGTGTGCCGCGGTTCGGCCTCTTCCGGCGACTCGAGCTCGCCGTCCCACGGCGGGATGTCGTTCTCGAACTCGGTCTCGATCCATCGGGTGAACACGCCGAAGTCGCCGTCCTCCGCCGTGAACGCGGGATCGCGGACGACCTTGCGGTGGAAGGGGATCACCGTCGGCATGCCGGAGACCTCGAACTCGTCGAGGGCGCGGCGGGCGCGCTGGAGCGCCTCGGCGCGGTCGCGGCCGGTGACGATGAGCTTGCCGAGGAGCGAGTCGAACGCGCCCGAGACGCTGTCGCCCGCGGTGACACCCGAATCGAGGCGGATGCCGGGGCCGCCGAACGTCTTGAACTGGTGGATGCGCCCGGGCTGCGGCAGGAAGCCCCGGCCCGGGTCCTCGCCGTTGATGCGGAACTCGATCGAGTGCCCGACGGGCTCGGGGTCGCGGTCGTCGAGGAGCCCGCCCTCGGCGAGGCGGAACTGCTCGCGCACGAGGTCGAGGCCCGTGACCTCTTCCGACACGGGGTGCTCGACCTGCAGGCGCGTGTTGACCTCGAGGAACGAGATCGTGCCGTCGGCGCCGATGAGGAACTCGCACGTGCCCGCGCCGACGTAGCCGACCTCCTTGAGGATGGCCTTGGATGCCGCGTAGAGGATGCGGTTCTGCTCGTCGGTGAGGAACGGCGCCGGGGCCTCCTCGACGAGCTTCTGATGGCGGCGCTGCAGCGAGCAGTCGCGCGTCGAGACGACGACGACCGTGCCCGCGGCATCCGCGAGGCACTGCGTCTCGACGTGCCGCGGCTTGTCGAGGTACTTCTCCACGAAGCACTCGCCGCGACCGAAGGCGGTGATCGCCTCGCGCGTCGCCGACTCGAAGAGCTCGGCGACCTCATCGAGCTCGCGCGCGACCTTGAGGCCGCGTCCGCCGCCGCCGTAGGCCGCCTTGATGGCGATCGGCAGGCCGACCTCTTCCGCGAACGCGATGACCTCGTCGGCGCCGGCGACGGGGCCGGGCGTCCCCGGGGCGAGCGGGGCGCCGACCTTCTCGGCGACCGCGCGGGCGGTGACCTTGTCGCCGAGGGCCTCGATCGCCTCGGGCGTGGGGCCGATCCAGACGAGGCCCGCGCCGATCACCGCGCGGGCGAAATCGGCGTTCTCGGCGAGGAAGCCGTAGCCCGGGTGCACGGCGTCGGCGCCGGAGCGGCGTGCGACGGAGAGGATCTTCTCGATCGAGAGGTACGTCTCGGCGCTCGTCGCGCCCTCGAGCGCATAGGCCTCGTCGGCCAGCTTCGCGTGCATCGCATCGCGATCCTGATCCGCGTAGACGGCGACCGAGCCTTTGCCCGCGTCGCGGGCGGCGCGGATCACGCGCACGGCGATCTCGCCGCGGTTCGCGACGAGCACCTTCGTGATCACTCGCTGGGTGTTCACGCGGGGGGCGGTCGGGCGCGCCCCGGATTCGACGGTCTCGGGCGCAGGCACGGAAAGCGGCATGGATGCCAGCCTACTCAGCACACCCCACCCGTTTTTGGATCCCTCGCACAAGATCCGCGAGAAAACATGGTGTGAACCTACGAGGCGTCAGGGGAGGCCCACAGATCGGTCCAGCGGACGCCGAGCTCCGTGCACAGGTGTCGCAGCGTCGACAGCGACATCCCGACGACCGTGGACGGGTCGCCCTCGACCCGTTCGATGAAGGCTCCGCCGAGG
Source organism: Microbacterium sp. (assembly GCF_017305435.1). Classification (GTDB taxonomy): domain Bacteria; phylum Actinomycetota; class Actinomycetes; order Actinomycetales; family Microbacteriaceae; genus Microbacterium. The sequence goes on from NZ_JAFKIP010000008.1 coordinate 274,763, forward strand.
CTGTCGACCGTGAACGCGCCGGCGACCTGCAGGGGCTCGCCGGTGGCGACGTAGGCGTCGATCTCGGCATCCGCCACGTCCGCGGCGAAGGTGACGGATGCCTCCGCGACGGCGTGCGCCTCACGCGGTGTCGTGCCCGGGGCGAGGCGGAACACGCTGTGGCCCGAGTGCAGGACGCCCGTGCGCCCGCGCATCTCGTGCCAGCGCGCGGTCGCGACCTCGGGGCGGTGCGGCTTGCCGAGGATCCGCCCGTCGAGCTCGAACATCGAGTCGCCGCCGATGACGATGCCGTCGAAGCCCGGATCCTCCGCCGCGACGGCTGCCGCGACGTCCTGGGCCTTGCGGCGCGCGAGCAGCAGGACGTGCTCGTCCGGGGCGAGCGTGCGGCCCTCGCCCGATTCGACCGCCGCGATGACCGCCTCCTCATCGACCTGCGGCGCGCGGGTCACCGGTTCGATGCCCGCCTGCCGCAGCAGCATGAGACGGGCGGGGGAGGTGGAGGCCAGGCACACGCGCATGGCTCCAGCGTACGAGGCCGGGGGTGCGCGGTCCGGAGAAACTGCCCGGCCCGGTGTGCGACCATCGGGGGATGCAGGATGGCGATCACCTCGACCTCGAGATCACTGACGTGGCCCACGGGGGCGTCTTCATCGCCCGGCACGACGGACGGGTCGTGTTCGTCGAGGGCGCGATCCCGGGAGAACGGGTGCGCGCCGTGCTCACCGACACCTCCAAGGCCGCTTTCTGGCGTGCCGACGTCGTGGACGTCGTGGATGCCTCGCCGCACCGCCGCCCGCACGTCTGGGCCGCGGCCGATGTCGCCGTGCCGCCGGAGGACCGCCCGGGAGGTGCCGACTTCGGTCACATCGACCTGGCCCACCAGCGCACGCTCAAGAAGCAGGTGCTCGACGACGCGCTGCGCCGCTTCGCGGGCATCGATGCGCCCGACACGACCATGGCCGCCGCCGGAGCGGCCGGCGCCGACGACCGCTCGGACGGGCTGCACTGGCGGACGCGCGTGAGCCTGCACGTCGACGACGAGGGCCGCATCGGACCGTTCGCGGCGCGCAGCCACCGCGTCACCCCGACCCCCGATCTGCCGCTCGCGACGGAGGCGATCGCGGAGGTCGCGCGCGGCCTCGAGGGGTTCGCCCCCGGCCGCGTGGATCTCGTCGAGCCGTCCGAGGGTGGCGTGCACGTCATCGTGCGCCCCGCTCCGCAGCCCCGCGCGCCGCAGAGCGCAGCCCCGCAGCCCCGCAGCCCCCGCGGTGGCGCCGGAGCGCGCCGCCGGGGCGGCCCGCGCCCCACGTCGCGGCCCACGCCGCACCGCGCGCCGGAGGACCCGACAGCTCGCGAGGTCATCGTCGAGCGGGTCGGCGCGCGGCGCTTCGCGGTGGATGCCGGCGGCTTCTGGCAGGTGCACCGCCTCGCGGCATCCACGCTCACCGCGGCGGTCCGCTCGGCTCTCGACGCGGCGGGCGGGGTCGATCCGGACGGGGCGCACCTCGACCTGTACGGAGGCGTCGGGCTGTTCGCCGCCACGATCGCCGAGATCGGGGGCCCGACCACGCGGGTCACGAGCGTCGAGGCGGACGCGCGGGCCACCGAACACGCGGGGGCCAACCTCGCGGAGTGGGTCGGTGCCCGCGCCGAGACTGAGCGCACCGACCGCTTCCTCGGGCGTCTCGTCGCGCAGGCGAGCGCCGCGGAGCGGGCGCGACTCGCCCGTGGCGTGGTGCTCCTCGACCCGCCGCGCGCGGGCGCGGGGCGCGAGGTCGTCGAGCGGATCGCCGCGCTGACCCCGGCATCCGTCGTCTACGTCGCGTGCGATCCCGTGGCCCTCGCGCGGGATCTCGGCACGTTCCGCGCTCTCGGGTACGAGGCTGCGCGCATCGACGCCTTCGACCTGTTCCCGCACTCGCACCACCTCGAGGCCGTCGCCGTCCTGCGCGCCACGGGCGCCGGCGCTCGCTAGGCTCGGGGCGTGTCCAGCGTCGCACTCATCGATGACCACGAATCCGTGCGTCTCGGGCTCGAGGCCGCCTGCGCACGCGCCGGTGTCGGCGTGGTCGTCCACTCGAGCGCCTCGGTGCGCGCCTACCTCGCGTGGCGTCGCGCCGTCGCGGCACCTCCTGCCGATGTCGTCGTGCTCGATCTGACGCTCGGCGACGGCACGACCGTCACGGAGAACGTCGATGCGCTCGTGCGCGAGGGATCAGCCGTGCTCATCCACAGCGTCGCGGACCGGCCCGCTGCGGTGCGCGAGGCGCTCGCCGCCGGAGCCGCCGGCGTCATCAGCAAGGCCTCCCGCACCGACGACGTCATCGCGGCGATCCGCACGATCGCGAGCGGGCAGCCGCTCGAGAACCTCGAATGGGCCACGGCGATCGACGGTGATCGCGCGTTCGCGGATGCGCAGCTGGCCAACCGTGAGCGGGAGGTGCTGCGGCTGTACGCGGCCGGGCTGCCGCTGAAAGCGGTCGCCGAGCGTCTGGGTATCTCCTACAACACCGCGAAGGAGAACATCACACGCATCCGCGTGAAGTACATCGAGGTCGGCTGTCCCGCGCCGACCAAGATCGACCTGCTGCACCGCGCGATCGAGGACGGACTCGTCGACGGGCGCGGCCGCGACGACGCGCATGACGACCTCGCCGCCCGCTGACCCCGCCGACCGCGCCGGTCACGACCCCGCAGGCGCGGCGGTCGCGGCGTCCCCCGCCGCGACCGTAACGGTCCCGGCCATCGCATCGGGTGCGCCGCGGCTCCCGCCGACGGGTCTGCGCGCGGAGAGCGGCGTCGCCGCGGAGCGCTTCACCGAGCGACGCATCGAGCGCATCCTGGCACTCGTCGTCGCCCTCGGCAGCGCCGTTCTCGGGACGCAGGCCTTTCTCAACGCACTCACCTCGACCCAGGAATCGGCCGCCTGGCACGTCGGGCTCATGATCGGGGCGTTCGCGCCGCTGGTGCTCATGATCGTCGCGCTCGCGGGCGGCGTGCTCACCCGTGCCGCCTCCGGGGTGTGCGCCGTCGCGCTCGCTCTCGTCTTCGTGTGCTGGCCGTTCGCGGCCGCGGGCGGTACGCCCGTTCCCGGCGTCGATCCATGGATCTGGTACTTGCTCAACGTCGCGTCGGCGGCCGCCGCGATGGCGTTCCCGCTGGCGTTGCAGATCGGCTGGACGGTCCTGGTCCCGGCCCTCTACGTCGCTGCACGGCTGTCTCCGTTCGGCCCGGCGACGGCGGACACCGTGACGCTCGTGCTGGATGCCGCCTTCGCACTCATCCTCGGCGGTGTCATCGTCGCGCTCGCATGGATGCTGAGGTCGGTCGCCGTCGGCATCGATCGCGCACGTCGCGACGCGATCATGTCATATGCGGCCGCGGCCGAGGCCGACGCCGTCGAGGCCGAGCGTGTCGCGGTCGCCGCCCTCATGCACGACAGCGTGCTCGCCGCCCTCATCGCCGCCGAGCGCGCCGCGACCCCGCGCGAGGAGGCTCTCGCCGTCGCGATGGCGCGCGAGGCGCTCACCCGACTCGCCAACGCCGAGCAGGATGCCGGCGAGGGCCCCGACGAACCCGTGCCGATCGCCGCTCTCGCCGGCGGCATCCGCCGGTCGGTCGGCGCCCCCCTCGACAGCGAGGATCGCGCGCTCGACGTGCGCGAGGACATCGGCGACGACGCGGGGGAGATCCCCGGGCGCGTCGCACGTGCGATCGTGCTCGCCGCGACGCAGGCGATCGCCAATGCGGTGCAGCACGCCGATGGCGCCGGCCTCGCCGTGACGGTGCGGGCGGATGCCGCCGGCGTCGCCGTGCGGATCGTCGACGCCGGCCGGGGCTTCGATCCCACCGACGTCGCGCAGGACCGCCTCGGCATCCGGGGGTCGATCGTCGCGCGCATGGCCGCGGTCGGCGGCCGTGCGCGCGTCAAGACGGGGCCTGCCGGAACGAGCGTGCTGCTCGAGTGGGAGCGGACGCGATGACGGCGCGCGCGGTGCACCGACCGCGTTCCGTCGGGCGAGGCGGGGACGGCGGCGTCGGCGGGCGGAGCGGCTTCCGCGTGGCGCTCTCGCTCCTCGCGGTCGCGTTCACGACGTATCTCGCCGTCGGCGGTCTCGTCTGGACGACGGAACCCGAGCACCCGATCGTCCAGATCGGGACGGTCATCCTCTACGTGCTCACGACGTGGGTCTGCATCTTCTGGAACGCGCGCAGCGAAGACCCCGCCGACCCCGTCCGGTCGCGGCTCGGACCGCGGCGGATCATGCCGGCATGGGCGGCCGTCCTCGCCCTCGCCGCCGCCGCGACGGTGCCCAACGCCAGCTGGTACGCCGCGGACGCCTCCGGCCGACTCGAGGGCTACGCCACCTGGAGCCTCGGTGCGATCGGAGCCCTCGGCGCGATCGTGATGGTGCGCCGCCGGCCCGTCGCCGCGTGGGCCTGCGTCTTTCTGGCGGCGGTGTCGGCGGCCGCGTGGATCGGCCCGCTCGACGCCCTCGCGCTGGGCGCGGTCGGCGCCGCCCTCTGGGTGGGGGTCGCGCAGCTCATCTCGTGGCTCATGGATCGCGCCGCCCGTGACACGGCCCAGCTCACCGAAGCGCAGCGCGAGGCGTCGGAGTGGCTCGCCTCGCAGGAGGGCATGCGGCGGGAGCGACGCACTCAGGTCCAGCGCGCGCTCGCCGTCGCCGGTCCCGTGCTCGCGCACACGATCGCGGTCGGCGGTCATCTCGACGCGCGCGAACGCGAGCTCGCGCGCGTCGCCGAGGCGACGCTGCGCGACGAGCTGCGCGGGGCGGCGCTCCTCGACGACGATGTGCGCGCCGCGCTGGCCGCGGCGCGCAGTCGGGGGGCGACCGTTTCGGTGCTCGACGAAGGCGGGCTCGACGAAGTGGATGCCGACGCGCGAGCGGAGCTCCGCGCCGAGCTCGCCGCGGTCCTCGACTCCGCCCGCTCGGAACGGCTCTACGTCCGCACGTCGACGCACGCGGACGTCGCCGTCACCGTCGTCGGCCGCTCCGAGGGGGAGGACGGCGAGGAAGAGGTCGACCTCTGGCACGAGGTGCGACGGCGACCCTGAGAAAGACAGGGGTCTCTGGGAGACTCGCGGTCTCCGGGGGAGAAGGAGGCGAGGGGCGGCGAAGCCGCCCGCCCCTCGCCGTGCGAGCCGGTTACCCGAAAACCTGCTCGCGAGGGTGCGGCGCGCCGCACGGAGTGCGAGCGCGTGCACCGAACGCAGAAGCGTTCCAGCACGACAAGTCTCTCGCGGCATCCCGCGTCTGTCTGTAGGTAGTTCGGGTGACAAAGATCAAGTGCTACCCGCCGAAGCGGCCCCAGCCGATCTCCCGCCGCAGCGGTGCGCGCAGCGAACGTGCCGAGATCCGCCACGCCGAGGGGCGTGGTTCGGTGTCGGCGATCGCGCCGGCGGCTTCGTGGGTGTACGCCTCGGTCACGACGGCGACGACGGCGGCGAGCTCCTCCGGCGTCGGATCGCCGCTCCGGATCTCGACGCGCACCGTCGCCGGAGCGGCGGCTGCGGCATCCACCGACGTGTCCGCGGCGCTCACAGCGGAATGTTCCCGTGCTTCTTCGCGGGCAGGCTGGCGCGCTTGCCACGGAGCGCGCGCAGCGCCTTGGCGACCGAGACCCGCGTCTGCGCGGGCTCGATGATGCCGTCGAGCTCGCCGCGCTCGGCGGCGAGGAACGGCGAGGCCACGTTGTAGGTGTACTCGTTGGCGAGCTTCGTGCGGACGGCGGCGACGTCCTCGCCGGCCTCCTCGGCCTTCTTGATCTCGCCCCGGTAGAGGATGTTGACGGCGCCCTGGCCGCCCATCACGGCGATCTCCGCCGTCGGCCACGCGAGGTTGACGTCGGCGCCGAGCTGCTTCGAGCCCATGACGATGTACGCGCCGCCGTAGGCCTTGCGCAGGATCACCGTGACGAGCGGCACGGTCGCCTCGGCGTAGGCGTAGAGCAGCTTCGCGCCGCGGCGGATGACACCCGTCCACTCCTGGTCGGTGCCGGGCAGGTAGCCGGGGACGTCGACGAGGGTGAGGATCGGGATCGAGAACGCGTCGCAGAACCGCACGAACCGGCTCGCCTTCTCGCCCGCCTCGATGTTGAGCGTGCCCGCCATCTGCGAGGGCTGGTTCGCGATGATGCCGACCGTGCGCCCCTCGATGCGGCCGAAGCCGATCGCGATGTTGGGGGCGAACAGCGGCTGCACCTCGAGGAAGTCGCCGCCGTCGACGACGTGCGAGATCACCTGCTTGATGTCGTACGGCTGGTTCGGGGAGTCGGGGATGACGGCGTTGAGCACGCGGTCGTCGTCCGTGGTCTCCCACTCGAAGGCGCTCTCGTAGACGGGGATCTCCGACATGTTGTTGTCGGGCAGGAAGCCGATCAGGGTCCGCGCGTAGTCGATCGCGTCGTCCTCGTCCTCGGCGAGGTAGTGTGCGACGCCCGACCGGGTGTTGTGCGTGTACGCGCCGCCGAGCTCCTCCATGCCGACGTCCTCGCCCGTGACGGTCTTGATGACGTCGGGGCCCGTGACGAACATCTGCGAGGTCTTGTCGACCATGATGACGAAGTCGGTGAGGGCGGGGGAGTAGACCGCGCCGCCCGCGGCGGGTCCCATGATGAGCGAGATCTGCGGGATGACCCCGGATGCCGCGGTGTTCAGGCGGAAGATCTCGCCGTACTTGCCGAGGGCGACGACGCCCTCCTGGATGCGCGCGCCGCCGGAGTCGAGGATGCCGATGATCGGCATCCCGCCGCGGAGGGCGAACTCCACGACCTTGATGATCTTCTCGCCCGCGACCTCGCCGAGCGAGCCGCCGAAGGTCGTGAAGTCCTGTGCGTAGACGGCGACCGTGCGTCCGTGAATGGTTCCGACGCCCGTGACGACGGAGTCGCCGTAGGGCCGTGAGCGGTCCATGCCGAAGGCGCTCGTGCGGTGACGGACGTACTCGTCGAGCTCGACGAACGACCCCGGGTCGACGAGCAGCTCGATCCGCTCGCGCGCGGTCATCTTGCCCTTGGCGTGCTGCTTCTGCTGCGCCGTGACTTCCGCGTCGACGACGGCTTCCTGGTACCGCGCGCGAAGGTCGGCGATCTTGCCGGCGGTGGTGGAGAGGTCGCCGTGGATGGTCTGATCTGTCACGCGTTCCACCCTAGCGAGCGGCGTGCGCGCTCGGTTGGGAGACTTCCACAACGGCTCGTGTGATCCGCTGTGGCATCCCGCCAGCAGGTCGATGCTCGGTTCCGTGCGCAGATATGCCGCGATCCGTCGTGAAGGCTCAGGGGTGGCGACCCGTCGTGACATGTCTGCGTAGCGGAGTTGGACAGATGTGGCGCGTTCGGTCGCTGAGCGGTGGTCTGGCGACGCTTCGCGACATGTCTGCGCCGAGAATCCGTGGATGCCACGGGGCTCCGCGGCGCATAGTGTGGCCGCATGACGATCCCTGCCGAAGGCTACCCGCTCGCCGCCGCCGTCAGCCCGCGGGTCCAGGTGCTCGATCACACCGATTCGACCAACGCGAAGCTGCTGCGGGATGCCGCGGAGAGCCCCGACGACCATCCGCACCTGTCGCTCGTGCTCACACGCGATCAGCGCGCGGGGCGCGGACGCCTCGACCGCGTCTGGTCCGCGCCACCGGGGACGGCGCTCGCCGTCTCGGTGCTGCTGCGCGTCGGCGCGGTCGCGATCGCCGACCGGGGATGGATCCCGCTCGTGGCGGGCGCTGCGCTGCGCAGTGCGATCGCGGCGCAGCTTCCGGGCGAGGACGTGAGCCTCAAGTGGCCCAACGACGTTCTCGTCGGCACGGGTGCGGGAGCGCGGAAGATCAGCGGCATCCTCGTCGAGGTGCTGCCCTCGGACCCGCAGACGGTCGTCGTCGGAGCCGGCGTCAACACCACGATGGCCGCGGTCGACCTGCCCGTCCCGACGGCGACCTCGTTCGCCGACCAGCGGGCGCAGGCCGATGAGGACGAGCTGCTCGCCGCCTTCCTCACCGCCCTCCGCGACGGCATCGCCGATCTCGCCGTCGGCGGGGGTGCCGCCGTCGCGGACCGCCTCGCGGCGCACTGCAGCACACTCGGCACCGAGGTCGTGGTGTCGCTGCCGGACGACACGACCCTCCGCGGCCGCGCCGTGCGGCTCGATCCCGCCGGGCGCCTCGTCCTCGAGGCACAGGGCGTCGAGATGGTCGTCGGGGCGGGAGACGTCGTCCACGTGCGCTGAGGCGAGCTCTCGCCTGAGCGCGCTGGCCGCGCCGATTCGTTCCGAAAGCAGGGCGGATCGGCCGTCGGCGCCGCGAACCGCTGCGAACCACCGCGAATCGGCCGGATGAGCCTGCTTTCGACCCGGATGACCGCCACAATGGAGGGGTGACTCAGCCGACCGCGTACACGGGCCGCCCGGTGACGCCGGCCCCCGGCGCCGAGGCGCGCGAGCTGCGTGTCGCGCGGGTGCGTGGTCACGCGCGCCGATTGTTCTGGTGCGCGGCGGTTCTCGTCGTCGCCAGCGCCGCCGTCGGCTACTTCACCGGGAACCTTCCCGCACCCTTCGAGGACTGGATGCTGTGGGCGGCGGCCGGGCTCGTCGTGCTGCTGCTCGTCGTCGTCCCGTTCCTGCGCTGGTTCGCCCGCACGTACACCGTCACGACGCGGCGGGTCGTCGCGCAGTCCGGGGTCCTGCGGCGCACGCGCACCGAGATCGGGCATGCCCGCGGCTACACGATCAGCGAGCGGCGTGGGCCGATCCAGCGGATGTGGGGCGCGGGGACCCTCACTCTCTCCAACGGCGTGGATGCGCCGCTGCGGATGGTCGACATCCCCTCGGTGCGTCTCATGAACGAGGCCCTCGCCGACCAGGTCGAGGTGAGCCAGATCCTCGCTCACCGCGACTCCCATGTGATGCCGATCGTCCCCGGTCCGCCCCCGCCCCTCCCGACCGACCTCTGAGCGGGCGCACGTCGGTCTCAGTGGCCTCCGCCGACCTGGGAAGATGGATGCCGACGGAAAGGGATGCCATGGCGTTGACACTCGGAATCGTCGGAGGCGGCCAGTTGGCGCGCATGATGATCGCACCCGCCGTCGAGCTCGGCATCGACGTGCGCGTGCTCGCGGAGGAGCCGGGCATGTCGGCCGCGCTCGCCGAAGCCGCGACGGGCGATTACCGCGACCTCGAGACGGTGCGCGCGTTCGCCCGCAGGGTCGACGTCGTGACCTTCGACCACGAGCACGTGCCGCAGGAGGTGCTGCGGGCCCTCGTCGCCGACGGGGTGGCCGTGCACCCGGGGCCCGACGCGCTGCAGTTCGCGCAGGACAAGCTGCGCATGCGCGCGCGCCTCGCCGAGCTCGGTGCGCCGCAGCCCGAATGGGCGGAGGTGTCGGATGCCGCGCAGCTGCGGGCCTTCCTCGACGCGAACGGAGGCCGTGCCGTCGTGAAGACCCCGCGCGGCGGCTACGACGGCAAGGGCGTGCGTGTCGTGTCGCACCCGGACGAGGTCTCCGACTGGTTCGGCGACGGGCCGCTGCTGGCGGAGGAGCTCGTCGAGTTCTCGCGCGAGCTCGCGCAGCAGGTCGCGCGCCGCCCCTCGGGCGATCTCGTCGTGTATCCCGTCGTGGAGACCGTCCAGCGCGGCGGCGTCTGCGCCGAGGTCATCGCGCCGGCCCCGCCCGGCGCTCCGCGCCTCGCGGAGGTCGCCGCCCGCATCGGCACGTCGATCGCGGAGGGCCTCGGCGTCACCGGCATGCTGGCAGTGGAGCTCTTCGAGACGACCGACGAGCGCCTGCTCGTCAACGAGCTCGCGATGCGCCCGCACAACAGCGGGCATTGGGGCCAGGACGGAGCGATCACGGGGCAGTTCGAGCAGCACGTGCGGGCCGTGCTCGACCTGCCGCTGGGTGACCCGTCGCCACGGCAGCCGTGGACGGTCATGGTCAACATCCTCGGCGGACCGGTCTCCGACACGCTCGAGAGCCGGTTCCCCGCGGCGCTGGCGGCGCACCCCGAGGTCAAGGTGCACACGTACGGCAAGGCGCCGCGCCCCGGCCGCAAGGTGGGTCATGTGAACGCCGTCGGCGACGACCTGGATGCCGTGGTCGAAGGCGCCCGCGCCGCGGCGGCGTTCTTCGCCGGCTGACGCCGGCTGCGCGCCGTTGCGGGGTTTCCCCAGGGTGTCGCCCTAGCCTTGTCGGGTGACCTCGCCGCTGCACTCCTCGCCCTCCCCGCTCATCGGCGTCGTCATGGGGTCGGACTCGGACTGGCGTGTCATGAGCGACGCGTCGCAGGCCCTCACCGACTTCGGCATCGCGCACGAGGTCGAGGTCGTGTCCGCGCATCGCACGCCCGACAAGCTCATCTCGTACGGCCGCACGGCCCGTGCGCGCGGGCTCAAGGCGATCATCGCGGGTGCGGGCGGCGCCGCGCACCTGCCCGGCATGCTGGCATCCGTCACCGCGCTTCCGGTGATCGGGGTGCCCGTACAGCTCGCGACGCTCGACGGGATGGACTCGCTGCTGAGCATCGTGCAGATGCCCGCCGGTATCCCCGTCGCGACGGTGTCGATCAACGGGGCGAAGAACGCCGGGCTCCTTGCGGCGCGCATCCTCGGCGCCTCGGACGCCGACATCGCTGATCGCGTCGAGCAGTACGCGCGTGACCTGGAGGCCCAGGTCGAGGAGAAGAACCGCCGCCTGAAGGAATCGCTGTGAGCGCGGGGGAGTCGCTGTGAGCGTGTCGGCCCCGCCCCGCCCGGGCATGCCCGGCGGTGCGCCGCGCGGCCCGTCGTCGCAGGGCGCACGACAGGCCGGGGTCATCCTGGGCGACCAGCCGCTCCGGCGCCCCGATACGCGCTCGCCTCAGGTGATGACGCGGCGGGCGTGGTGGCTCGTCGTGCTGAACTTCCTGCTGCCGGGTGCGGCGCAATCGCTCGCGGGCAGCCGCCGGCTCGCGCGGGTGGGGCTGACGGCGACGCTCGTCATGTGGCTGCTCGTCATCGCCGGCATCGGCGTGACGATCGTGTCGCCGGGTCTTCTCACGTCGCTCATGACGAACGGGTTCTTCCTGCTGCTCGTGCAGATCGTGCTGCTCGCGTACGCGGTCCTCTGGGTCGTGCTCACGATCGACACGCTCCGACTCGTGCGGCTCGTGAAGCTGAAGCCGAAGGCGCGGCCGCTCGTGGCGCTCCTCGCGATCGTGGGGCTCGTGATCGGGGGCGGTGGGGTGACGTATGCCGCGCAGCAGCTCATCGCGCCGGCGCGTGAGGCCCTGGCATCCATCTTCACGAACAACGATCCGCCCGTGCCGCCCTCCAACGGGTACTACAACTTCCTGCTGCTGGGTGCCGATTCGGGCCTCGGGCGCGACTCGATGCGGTTCGACAGCATCTCGGTGGTCTCGGTGAACGCGGAGACGGGCGGGGTGCACATCACCGGCATCCCGCGCGATCTCGCGTACGTGCCGTTCGCCGACGGGCCCATGCACGACCTCTACCCCGACGGTTTCGAGGGTCACTACTCGGAGACGTGCGGGTGGGGTCCCGGGATCAACCAGCTCATGAACGCCGTCGAAATCTGTCAGGACGACGGCGGCACAGGCCTGTATCCGGATGCCGCGGCGCACTCCTCGACGCCGGCGATCGAGGCGACGAAGTCTGCCGCGGAGGGCATCCTCGGCATCGAGATCCCGTACTACGTCTTCGTCGACATGAAGGGCTTCGCCGACATCGTCGACGCGCTCGGCGGGGTCGACATCACGGTGCAGGAGCGGCTGCCCGAGGGCGGCGGGCCGTCGTATGAGGGCGAGCCCGCCGAGGACTGGGCGATCGGCTGGATCGAGGCCGGTCCTCAGCACATGGACGGCGACACCGCGCAATGGTACGCGCGGTCGCGCTACACGACGAGCGACTGGGACCGGATGCGCAGGCAGCGCGAGCTGCAGCAGGCGATCCTCGCGCAGGCGAACCCGGCGAACGTGCTCCTGCGGTTCCAGCAGGTCGCGGCGGCGGGCGAAGACCTCGTGCAGACCGACATTCCGAACGGGCTGCTGTCGTTCCTCGTGCCCCTCGCGGCGAAGGCGAAGGAACTGCCCGTGCAGACGCTCGAGCTCACTCCCGAGGGTGCCGGGATCGACACCGACGAGCCGACCGCGGATGAATACGCGCACGTGCGCGACCTCGTCCAGCAGAACCTGTACCCGCCGTCGCCGACGCCCACGCCGGAGGGCTGAGGCCGTGCCCGCGGTGCTGAGGGTCGTGCTCGACCAGCTGGTCGCGCCGACGCATGCCGATCTGGGCATGGCGTCGCGGGAGCTGACGCGCGCTCTCGTACGGGCGGCGCCTGCGGGGTGCGTCGTCGCGGGGATCGTGCCCGCGGCATCCGACGTCGCGGGGGTTGTCGAGGGCGCGGTGCCGGGTCTCGCGGATCTCTCGCGGATGGCGCTTCCGCGGCGGGAGCTCGCGGCGTCGTGGCAGCTCGGGGTCGCGCCAGGGGTGGGCGGCGGCATGATCCATTCGCCGACGCTCCTCGCTCCGCTCGTCAAACACGATCGCGTGCACGCGAGCGATCAAACCGTCGTCACGCTGTGGGATCTGGATGCCTGGGACCGGCCCGCCGAGCTCGCGCGCGGCGCCGTCACGTGGCACAAGGCGATGCTGAAGCGCGCGGTGCGCTTCGCGGACGCCGTCGTCGTGCCGACGCACGCCATGGCGGTGCGGGTGTCGGAACTCGGATCGTTCGGCGATCGGGTGCGGGTGATCGCGGGCGCCGCGCCCGAGGGGTTCGCCGTGCCGGTCGATGAGATCGGTCGACGGCGTGCGCTGGACCTGCCGGAGGGCTTCGTGCTGGTATCGGGGTCGTCGGCACCGTCGGCGGGCGTGTCGGATGCCTTCGCTGCCGTCGTCGCCTCCGGCATCGATCTGCCGGTCGTGGTGCTGGACGCGCCCGAGGGGGATGAGCCAGGGGTGTTGGATCTCGCCGCGGCGGCGGGTCTCGGCGAGGGGCACGTGCACGTGCGAGGCGCGCTGGAGGATGCCGATCGCGCGGCCGTACTCGGCGGTGCGGTTGCGCTTCTCGCGCCGTCACGGCTGTCGGCGTTCCCGTGGCGGGTCGTGGAGGCGCTCGCGGCGGGGGTGCCGGTCGTGGCATCCGACACCGACGTGCACCGCGAAGTCGTGCTCGACGGCGGAGTCTTCGCGGATGCGGCGGAAGGCTTGGGGGAGGCGCTCGCCGGCGTGCTGGCCGGCGTGTTGGCCTCGACGACGGCGGTCGAGCGCTTCGGCGTGCTCGCGGCGGACCGCGGGAGGGCGTTCTCGTGGGCTGGTGCTGCCGAGCGTGTGTGGCAGCTGCACGCTGACCTGTAGGGGCGCCGATAAACTGCCCCTGTGGGTCATCGAGTCGCTGTAGTCGTTCGTACCAAGAACCGCCCGGAGTTCTTGAGACGAGCCCTTGCCGATATCGCGGCGCAGACGTACGGCGACCTCGAGATCATCGTCGTGAACGATGGTGGCGATCACGCGTTGGTGACTCGGGTGATCGCCGAATCAGACGTCGCTGAAAATGTCACGGTATGCGACACCGACCACCCCAGCGGACGCAGCGCTGCCGCGAACCTCGGCGTGAGCGCTGCCCAAACCGAGTTCATCGCATTGCACGATGATGACGACCTGTGGCATCCCGACTTTCTCGCCGACGGTGTCGCGTGGCTTGATGCTCATCCGGGATACGGCGGTGTCTCGATGACCACCGAGATTGTCTACGAGGAGCTTCGGGACGGCGCGTGGGGTGAGATCGAGCGGGTGCCGTTCTGGAATGGCATGACGCACATCTCGCTCGGAGAGATGCTCGTCGTCAATCGGATCGTCCCGATCTCCTTCCTCTACCGTCGGGCATTGCACGATGAGCATGGCGGCTACGACGTCACTTTGGATGCTGTGGAGGATTGGGATTTCTATCTTCGCGTGATGTGCACACATCCGATCGGATACCTGGCGGGGCCGCCGCGTGCATTCTGGACTCAGCGTCCGTCTGCCAGTGGTGCGGCAGCAAACAGCATGTTCGAGCTGGCTTCAGAGCACGCGCGGGACGACGCTATCGTCCGCGACAGAGCGCTCTCTAGGTGGATAGCCGACAACGACCTGGCACTGCCGCTCTACATTGGATCTGTCGAGAAGCGACTGCGTCACGAGTTCTCGGTCGAGCTCGCATCGCAGCTGGAGCGACAGCGCCATGAGATCGTGGGCTCGATGTACGACCACCACCCATTGTGGAGGCGGCTGCGCAAGCTTCGTGCGCGCTTCAGTCGGTCCCGCAGCACAGACGGCCAATGATCGGCAGCAAAGTGAGGTCGCGGGTTCGTGCGATGCGCGATGCTCCGATCGTGGGTGCGCTCGTGCGGCTGGTGGACCGCGTCTGGTGGTACCGAAAGATTCGGCGATCCGGCCTGGTCGATCGGGATTTCTATGCCGCCCAACTCGGCTGGCGGTCGATCTCCGCCAGCGCGGCCACGTGGCACTATGTCTCTCGCGGATTCCGCCGAGGTCTCAGCTTGAACCCACTCTTCGATGAGATTTTCGCGGGAGGAGGGTTGCCGGAGGTCTTTCGGGTGCCCGCCCTTTACGCGTACCTGGTCGGCGAACGCGATACGATCGCGGTCAATCCGTGGTGGGATGCTGTTGGCGCAGGAGGCGCCGTGGAAGGTCCGGCACTGGAACACGTGTGGACGAACCGTGGGCTCGAACTCATCTTGCGGGCGGGTGATCGAGAGCGACGAATGACGGTCACGGCCCTCCGGGAACTGGCCATCCGCGCGGCTCGGGAGTGGTCGTCGATGCGATGGTCGTCAGGCAGCGAAGATGTAGCTGCAGAATCCACGGCTCCGTATACCTTGGTGCGCTTCGTCCAGGCTCGCGATCGCAGGTACCACCGCAAGCTCGAACAGGTCGCACGGCTCGTGCAAGCAAACAAAATAGCGGCGTCGGCCGCGATGATCGAAGCCGATGCCTCGCAGTGGGTTTCCGCGACGGTGCTCTCTGAGATCGAGCCGGGTATCCGCTTCACGCTTTACAGAGCCCCCAACTCTTGGGGCGAAGTCGTTGCCTCCGAGACAAGGACAGTGCCAACGATCAATCCTCTTGTCGTCCTCGACGCACGGGCAGATTTCGACGACGTCGAAGTTGAGTCGCTCGCGCGTGAGGGGGGAAGTTCGGTGGCATTCCCGGCTCATCGAGCTCAGGATGGGACGCTCGTCGGATTGGGTGCCGCGAGAATTGGCGCGCGTACCTACCGCATCCTCCGCGGCCATCCGGTCGAGGATGCTTCGGTGATAGCGATGCGAGTGCTCGACGTGCCGATCGCGGTCGGGCGCAGCTTCGCTATGCCCTTCTCCCAGCTCTTCGAAGGGGGTGGCATTCAGGACGATGACGAGGACATCGAGGCGCTTTCGCTCCGCATGAATCGACGAGGCGCGATGCCCCGGGTTCTGCTCGACATCGTTCCCGTCTTGGAGGAGCCGGATCTGCCCGATTGGACCACACGTCACGCGTACGCTCACGGTATACAACCGGCGGCCGAGGACGATCGGCAGCGAGCTGAGGAGATCATTTCCTTTGCGGGGTTCGATGTTCGCGGCTGGAGCACTACGCGATCGGGACGGCCAACTCCGGCGCTGGAATGGCGGCGTCCACATTCGGACGCGCAACGCTGGGCCATCAAGATCTGTGCTCCGGCCGGCCGAGCAGGAGCTGTCTGGGGGGACACTCATTTTGCTCGCGGTCTGGCCAGTGCTCTGCGACGTCGTGGACACATGGTCGTGATCGATGCCTACGACGCCCGGGATCGTGACTCGGGCTACCTCGACGACGTAAGCGTTGCAATCCGTGGGCCCTACCGGATGAATCCGCCGCGATGGGGAGTGTCGTTGGAGTGGATCATCAGCCACCCGGACGAGGTGTCTCGCTCGGAGGTCGCGCGCCACGACGGTGTGTTCGCCGCCTCATCCGGATGGTCCGAACGCATGAGCAAGAAATGGGGGCTCAGCATCCGATCCCTTCTCGAGGCGACCGACACCGATCTCTTCCATCCACGTGGGCTCGAGCGCGGGTCGGACATCGTCTTCGTGGGCACAGCTCGAGGCATCGCGCGCCCTAGTGTGGTCGCGCCTTTGTCGGCCGGCATCCCCGTTAAGGTTTATGGTCCGGACTGGCGACCATTCATCTCTCAGTCCGCGATTGCTGCCCGCTCGATCCCGAACGTCGAGTTGCCTG
Source organism: Microbacterium sp. (assembly GCF_017305435.1). Lineage (GTDB taxonomy): Bacteria > Actinomycetota > Actinomycetes > Actinomycetales > Microbacteriaceae > Microbacterium. Next base: position 291,028 of record NZ_JAFKIP010000008.1, read on the forward strand.
CCCGATACGAGACGGCCGCGGTTGTGCTCAACGATCAGTGGCCTGCCATGCGCCGCGAGGGTTTCATCGCGATGCGTCCTTTCGATGCCGTTGCGGTCGGTGGCCGGGTGATCTCCGAGGAGGTCGAGGACATCGAGGAGATCTTCCACGGCGCGGTCGTGACCTACCGAGATGCATCCCATCTTGTGGAGCTGCTTCGAACGGATCCGTCGGAGCTCTTCCCCTCGGACGAGCGCTTGCGCGAGATCGCCGCGGATGTTCGACGCGAGCACTCGTTCGACGCGCGCGCGGCCGTTCTGGCCGCAGCAGCCCAAAGTGCTGCGCCCGTCGTCGACCGTGCGCGAGGATAGAATCGAACCCGGTCTGGCTTAGCGCTCCGCGCTTTCGAGGACTGCGGCTGCGTGACCCGGACGAACCGCCGCGAGCACGCTCGAGGGCCGGCCCGCGAGGTTCTCGACTCATAGACTCCGCGTCGTCTCGGGCGCGATGGAGATGAACGAACGAATGACGATACGAACTGCGCTCCGAAAGATCGAATGGCATGTGAACGCCATTCGTCACCGAGATCCGCTGTCACCGCGAACATTCTTGCGCCTCTTCGGTAGCGTGCGCAGACGACCGTGGGATACCCGTCGTAGCCCGAAAAGAGTTCTCGTGCTGCGCAGCGACGAGATCGGCGACACGGTCGCGACCCTCGCCTTGTTGGCGCCGATCCGAGCTCAGTGGCCGGACGCGGCAATCCACCTCCTGGTGAAGCCCGGTCCTGCGACTGTGTTCCACGCCATCACGACCATCGATCGGATCATTCCATGGACGCCCATCGGCGAAGGCTCTGCTCTCAAGCGTCAGGTTCTCACCGCGCGGCAGGCTGTTCGGCGGTTCGGTCTACGGGGATATGACCTCGCTGTGCTTCCGCGGTGGGACTTCGATGACACACCGATCCGTTACCTGGCCGCGGCTTCGCGGGCGCGCTCAGTCGTAGGCTTCGCCCCGGTTCCCGAACGCGAGCCAGTATGGCTGGGCGATCAGAGTCAACTGCTCACCGACGTAATCCCTCGCGGTGATGCGCCACTGCTCTCAGTCCAGCAGCTGGAACGCATTGGCCAGTATCTGGGACTTACGTGGTCGGACCCTGCCGACCAGCCAGTCGGTCGCGAGCTCTTCGACGTGGAGGATGAGCGCCGCGCGACTGAGTTGGCGGCGCTTCCGCCAGCGCCCGGTCTGGTGGTCGGGATTGGCATCGGTGCCCGCAATGCGAAGCGGCAGTGGCCTGTGTCGGAGATCGCCTCCGCGCTTTTCCAGCTTTCTGCCGCAGGACCTGTTTCCGCGCAGATCCTCGGCGGCGAGGTAGATACGGAACGGGCGAAGGAGCTGGCCGGCCTGCTGAGAGAGCGCGGCGTCTACGCCGCGGATCTGGCAGGTGCGCTCACGTTGAGCGAGAGTGCCGCGGCCATTTCCACGTGTGCTGTCTTCTTGGGCAACGACTCCGGGCTGCAACACATCGCCAGCAGTCTCAACATCCCCACGGTGGTCGTCACCTGCCATCCAGCAACCGGATCACCGTGGAGTGACAATGCGCCCGAGCGCTTCGGACCGTGGTCTCAACGTGCCGCCGTCCTTCAACCAGCGCAGCCGGCGGACGGATGTGCTGACGAATGCCTGGCTGACGAGCCGCACTGTATAACGGCAGTCCGCGCTTCAGACGTCGCCACGGCCATCAACAACGTGCTCAGCTCGGCTGCAGGCTGAGTCGGATACTCTCTTTCGGTCGGCACCGAGCGTGCTGGCCCCGTCAACGTCTGGACCCATCTGATGCCTGCGCCCTCACCAGTCACGCCGCACGATGTCCTCGCTTTCGAGTCGGCGCGGGTGATCGTCATCGGCGACGCGATGCTCGATAGGTATGTCGACGGCGCAGTGACGCGGATCTCTCCTGAGGCTCCGATCCCGGTGCTGCAGGTCCGGGAAGATCGTAGTGTGGCCGGTGGCGCTGCTAACGCCGCGATGAACATCGCAGGGCTGGGGGCGACGACGACGCTCATCGCTTCGTGGGGTGTGGATGAGTCGGGTCGCGAGCTAGAGCGTCTGCTCATTGGCGCGAACGTCGCTTTCACCCGGATTACGCGCGGGTCGGCGCCGACGATCGAGAAGCTCCGCGTGGTGGCGGGGCAACAGCAGATCGTGCGCGTTGATCGTGAGGACATCGCTCCCCTGGATCCAGACGGTGAGACCGCGGTTCTCGATGCGCTGACGGACGCGCTGAGCTCGCGGAGGGGCGGGACCGCCATCGTCATCTCGGACTATGCGAAGGGTATGCTCGCGGAGTCGACCGTCGCGAAGATCATCGCCGTCGCCGACGCGCACGCCATTCCCGTCGTTGTCGACCCAAAGTCCGTCGACATCGGAAAATACCGTGGCGCAGCGGTCGTCAAGCCGAACTTCGCCGAGGCGGTGCAGATGGCGAGAGTCGCGGCGGCGCCACCGGACGAGGCAACACTCGGCGTCATCGCTGACCGTCTCTCCTCCGACGGGATCGGAGCGCTCGCGGTGTCGATGTCCGCACTTGGCGTCGAGGTCATCGAGGGCGACACCCGGACGCGGATCCCCACGCGCGCGCGACTCGTCTCCGATGTTTCTGGCGCCGGCGATTCGATGATTGCGGGCATCGCGGTCGGTCTGGCGAGCGGGTTGAGTACGCTCAAGGCTGTCCAGGTCGGGAACATGGCCGCGGGTATCGCCTGCGGGCGTCCGGGTACGGCGGTAGTGACCAGAGCGGACCTCCTCGATGAAATGTTGGTGGAAGCGTCGCCGGAGCGTCGCCCGGGGACAATTGAGGATTGGGGCGAGCTTGCGAGATTGGTCAGCGTCGAGAAGGCAGCCGGCAGGACTGTCGTGTTCGCGAACGGCGTCTTCGACCTCCTGCACGCCGGTCACGTAACGCTTCTGAAGGCGGCGCGCGCGCTCGGTGACGTGCTCGTCGTGGGCGTGAATTCCGATGCATCGACGGGGCGCCTCAAAGGCCCGACGCGTCCGCTTCAGCCTCAATCGGATCGCATGGCTGTCCTGGATGCGGTCCGATACGTCGACTTCGTCACCGTTTTTGAGCAGGACACCCCGCGCGAGTTGATCCGTACCATTCAACCCGACGTCATCGTCAAGGGCTCCGACTATCGTGCAGAAGAGGTCGTCGGCGGGGAAGACGCCAAGGAATGGGGGGGACGCGTCCATATCGTGGACCTACTCGATGGAGTGTCGACGACGCGGCTGGCTCATGGCGAGCAGGTTCGCCGCAGCTGACGCTGCGAGCTGGGAGAGGGAAAGGCAAGAGTATGGGACTCGTTCAGGAAAACCTCCGGGAGAACGCCCGACGGATGAGCGCATTGGCGGACGACGCCGAGTTCGCCGCGGCGTTCGATAGCGCCGCGCACATCATGGTGTCGGCACTGCGCGGCGGCGGAACATTGTTCGCGTGTGGCAACGGCGGATCGATGACGAACGCGCAGCACTTCGCAGAGGAACTCACGGGTCGATTCCGAGGGAACCGGCCGCCGCTGCGAGCCATGGCGATCTCCGACCCCTCCCACCTGACATGCGTAGCGAACGATTACGGGTACGAGTTCGTCTTCTCGAAGTTCGTTGATGCATTCGCAAAGCCTGGCGATGTGTTGTTCGCGCTGAGCACGAGCGGCAAGTCTCCCAATGTCCTCCGCGCTGCGGAGTCTATGAAGGCGGCCGGTGGACTCGTTATCGGATCATCAGGTGTCGTGTCCTCGCCCCTCGCTCAGGTGGCGGATGTCACATTCGCGCTCGGCTCGAGCCGGTGGGCCGACCGTATCCAGGAATCGGAGCTCGTCGTGATTCATTCATTGATGCAGGCGATTGAGCACGGGCTGGGCTACTCCGCCGAGTGAATCCAGGGAGCTACCCCTCCAGCGCGCTGCCCACCCCGCGTGCGAACTCCGCAAGACTCGCGAATGTCACGTCTGCTTCCGGGTCGTTCCGATGGTCGATCCGAAACACTGCGCATCCCCCCGTCTCGGCGGCGAGCCGACGACCCATCTCGACGTCGGAATCTGTGTCGCCAATCATCACGGAGAGCGATGCTCTGATTTCGGGGTGGGCTTCGAGGTACTCAAGAGCCATGCCGGGATTGGGCTTTCGGCAAGGACAGTTGTCGCTTGCGAGGGGTGAGTCCCATAGCGTGGTGTCACTTCCCGCGGGGGTCTCGTCGTTGTAGACGATGGGGGGCCACCGTGGGATGACCAGTTGTTTCCGGCAAGAAGCAAAGAAGAGATCCCACGATGACCCAGAACCAGTCTGCCTTGACGACCCTG
>NZ_JAFKIP010000010.1 GCF_017305435.1 Microbacterium sp.
GATCGGACGGCGGCGGCGGACGTCAAGTCTAAGTGGACTTCCTACTCTTATGTAGGGATCTGCCATTTCGCGCGGAATCCTGCTGACGAAACTGCTGCCAATTAGCGTGGAATCCCCGAGTTCTCCGCCACCTTGACCGGGAACCTACAGTAATGTCGGATCCCGATGAACTTTGCGTAAACCGCGATATCGGCCGGGGCACTTTGCGAATACGCAAAGTGCGGCTGGATTGACCGGACGTCGACTGCCGGCGAGGAGGGTTGCTATCCGCGCCAGACGTCGCGGTAGTCGGCGTGGTCCTGATGGGCGGAGGCGAGTAGCCGCAAGACAAGTGCCAGGGTCGTCGACGCTGGGTCTGACGCGACGAGAAATTCGTTGACGATGTTGCGCTTCGCGGCGCACTCAGCGATCACTCGTTGATAGTCCGCTGCGACGATCATCCGCTCTGCGTCGAAGGCGAACTGGGTCGCCCATAAGCAGAACTTGGTGTCGGTAGTTGGTGAGACGGATGCAACGTGATCGGCGATGCGTTCGTCCTCCTCGATCCGGGCGAGCAAGAACTCTACGAGATCCGCTGAGTTGTCGTTCATGGCCATGTCCCTTCGCGCGAGCAACTGGCCAGGATCCCACACGGCGCGCTTGCCTTGCCTGCTGCTGCTGCTGATGCTGCTTCTTCTGCCGCCGCCGTCGTGCAGGTGGGATGGTGCGAGGGGTCGGTGGCCGGGGCGGATACCGTTGGGATCGTGCCGAAGTCATTGTCGATGAATGAGATCCGAGCCCGCGCTGCGCAGTTCATCCGTGATTGGCCAGTACGAGCCCGGCGACGAGCGACAGCAAGCGCAATCCTTCGTTCGGGACCTGCTCGGGGTTTACGGGATCACCCAGACCCGCGCAGCCTTCTATGAGAAGCGCGTCAAGCGCTCCTCAACCGGTGCCCGCGGCTACATCGACGCGCTGATTCCTGGCCTCGCGCTGATCGAGATGAAGTCGGCGGGGAAAGATCTCGTCGCAGCCGAGCAGCAAGCGTTGGACTACATCGATGATCTTCCCGACCCCGAGGTTCCTCGGTGGGTACTTACCAGCGACTTCCACCGCTTCCGGCTCCTTGACCTGCACGCCGACACGGACCCCGTTCAAGAGTTCTTGATCGAGCAGCTGTGCGACGAGGCAGATGTCCTCGCGTTCCTTGCCGGCTACGGGGAGCGCACGTTCGGATCGAAGGCTCAGGAGTCCGCTTCGATCAAACCCGCGAAGCTGATGGCCTCGCTTCGCCGCGCTGTGGTTCGAGCACGGCTGCCGCTGGGAGGCGGCCGCCGAGGCCGCCGGGATGCACCGGCACAGCCTGCGCACCCGTGTCGAGCGTCTCGCCGCACGGCTCGACCTCGACCTCGAGTCCTTCCCCGCCCGGGCCGAGCTCTGGGCCCTGCTCTTTCTCCTGAGCTCGGTCTCCCGCCCCGGGTGCTCGCGTTTCGAGCGTGTGAAGAGTCTGTTTCGGAGGGCCGGACGCCCTTGACAGCGCCGTCGCGTGTCTGCATTCTTGTCACGACGTCTGAAGGGTCCAAGCAGATGTCAGACAACCTCGGACACGAACCACGAACGAAAGAACCCCATGCTGAACTTCGATGTCGACAGATTCGTCAGGATCCAGTCGGACGCTCTCGCAGTCGAGCCCCGACTGAAGGAGGTCGTGACCGACCTGGTGAACGGCGGAGCGGAGAACCTCTTCTTCCTCGGTGCCGGCGGAGTGATGTTTCTCACCCAGCCCGCGTTCCAGCTGCTTCAGGCCAAGTCGCTCTTCCCCGTGTACTACGAGATGGGCGCGGAGCTCGTCGAGCGCGGCAACCCCCGTCTCGGTGAGAGGTCGATCGTCGTCACCCCGTCGCTGTCGGGCACGACGAAGGAGGCGATCGCGGCCCTCGAGTACGCCAAAAAGGCCGGTGCGACGATCATCACCTTCACCGGTCACGCCGACACCCCGCTGGCGGAGATGGCCGACCACAACTTCACCACCTTCGCCGAGGACGACACCTCCTCCGAGATGTTCTACCTCGAGACGCTCCTCGTGGCGCTCGCCCTGATGAACGCCCGCGGCGAGTACGACGCCTACGACGAGACCGTGGCCGAGCTGAAGCAGCTCCCCGCCCTGCTCGTCGACGTCAAGGCCTCCTTCGAGGACCGGGCCGCAGCGCTCGCCGAGGAGATCAAGGACGAGGACTATCACCTCATCACCGGCGCCGGCTCGACCTGGCCCGAGGCGCACTACTACGGCATGTGCATCCTCGAGGAGATGCAGTGGATCCGCACCCGACCGGTGCACGCGTCCGACTTCTTCCACGGCGCCCTCGAGCTGCTCGAGGACGGCGTGAGCATCATCATCCTGAACGGCGAGGACGAGTCGCGCGGACTGGTCGACCGGGTCATCGAGTTCGCCCCGCGCTTCACCGAGAAGGTGCGCATCCTCGACACCAAGGACTTCGAGCTGCCCGGCATCTCGCAGTCGACCCGCAGCCTGATCTCGCCGATCCTGCTCGCCACCGTGTTCGAGCGGCTCAGCGCCCACCTCGAGGTGCTGCGCGACCACCCGCTCACCACCCGTCGCTACTACAAGAAGCTCGTCTACTAGTCGGGCCGCGGCCGGCTCGACCACCACACGAGCCGGCCGCCTCCGTCAGCACCCGAGCACCGACCCGCACCACTTCCACCGCACCATCATCCAGAGAGGAACGAAGACGTGAGGAAAAGGACTACCGCGCTCGCAGCGGGCGGCGTCATCGCCATGATGGCCCTGGCCGGCTGCAGCGGCGGCGGCAGCGGCTCGCCCGCCACCGCCGACGTCGACCTGTCGAACGTCGACTACAGCGGCTCCGTCAGCGTCATCACCCGCTACGCCGGCAATTACGAGGCCTTCTTCCAGGAGATGAAGTCCGCGTACGAGGCCGCGCACCCCGGCGTGACCGTCGAGCTCCAGCAGGAGTCGGACCAGGGCTACAAGGACAAGATCAAGACGCTCACCGCGTCGCAGAGCCTTCCGGACGTGTACTTCGCCTGGCCGGGCAACTACGCCGAGCAGTTCTACGACAACGGTGTCGCGCTCGATCTCACCGACGTGATCGGCCCCGACACCGAGTGGGGCCAGACGATGGCGCCCAGCGCGATCGGCGCACTGTCGAAGGACGGCAAGACCTACGGCATCCCGTTCGGACTCGACGCGAAGTTCATGGTCTACAACGAGAAGCTGTTCCAGCAGGCCGGCGTCGAGGTGCCGACCGACCTCGACGGGCTCCTCAAGGCCTGCGACACCCTCAGCGCGGCGGGCATCACGCCGATGTCGTTCGGCAACGTCGACGGCTGGCCCGCCATCCACTACATCACCCAGCTCAACAGCTACGACGTCCCCGCCGATGTGCTCGCGGCCGACTACAAGCCCGACACCGCCACCTGGGACGACCCCGGTTACGTGAAGGCGCTGGAGCAGTTCTCCGACATCATCGACCAGTGCACGACCACCGGATCGGGCGCGAACGGCTCCGACTACTACTCGCAGCGCGACGCCTTCGGCGTCGGGCAGTCGGCAATGTTCTACGTCGAGAACCTCGAGTTCGGCGCCACCGTGCCTGAGGGCTCGGTCGCCGCGAACGACGGATGGGGCATCTTCAAGCTGCCCGCCGCATCCGACGCCCAGGGCGACCTCGGAGCGCTGACCGGCGCACCCGACGGCTTCCTCATCAACCCGAAGGCGAAGAACCTGCCCCTCGCGGTCGACTTCATGAAGTTCGTCACCGACAAGGCCAACGCGACCGCGCTGACCGCCGAGCTCGGCATCCCGAGCCCCGTCAAGGGCTCGCTCACCGACGAGAACTCGACACCGCAGCTGCGCGAGAGCATCGACGTGCTGCAGGACGCGAACAGCCTCTCCATCTGGCTCGACACCGTCACGGTGCCGGACGTGGCCGACGCGTATCTCTCCGGGGTGCAGGGCCTGATCTCCGGTGACCGCACTCCGCAGGACGTCATGGACGGCGTGAAGGCGGCGTCCGAGCAGGCGAAGGGCTGAGCCGTGTCGGAGGGGGTCATCGTCGGCCAGGAGAACCGGCTCGAACTGACGCGAGCCTCCTCCACCGCCGGTGCGCGCGAGCGCACCGGCGGTGCCTCCCCGCGCATCCGCCGCAGGCGTCCCCGCTGGAGCGGGCTCGTCTGGGTGCTGCCGGGTCTCGTCGTCCTGTTCCTGTTCGTCTACTACCCGCTCGTGCTCAACTTCTGGTACAGCTTCCAGCAGTCGAACATCTTCACCGGCGAGCAGACGTTCGTCGGCGCCGACAACTACGTCAAGCTGGCCGGCGACCCGATCTTCTGGCGGGCGCTCGGGAACAACGTGCTCTACGCCGTGATCTCGATCGTGTTCCAGGTGTTCCTGGCGCTCGTGCTCGCGTCGATCATCGAGAGCCTGCGCAGCCACCGCTGGCGGGCCGCCCTCCGATCGGTGTACTTCATCCCCTCGGCGATGTCGCTCACCGTGATCGGGCTGCTGTTCACGTTCATCTACCAACCGGACGGCGGTCTGCTGAACGGAGTCCTCGGCGCCCTCGGGCTCGACTCGCTGCAGCAGGCGTGGCTGGGAGACCCGAAGACCGCCATGACGGCGATCATCATGATGAGCCAGTGGCAGGGCTTCGGCTACTCGGCGCTCCTGTTCGCCGTCGCGATCCAGCGCATCCCGCAGGAGATCTACGAGGCGGCCGCGCTCGACGGGATCGGCCCGTTCCGTCGGATCTTCTCGATCACCATCCCGCTGGTGCGCGAGATGACCGCCCTGATGATGATCGTCACGCTGTCCGGGGCCTTCCAGGTGTTCAACGAGGTGATGGTCACCACGGGCGGCGGACCGGACAACTCCACCCAGGTGCTCGGCACCTGGCTCTACCGCAGCGGATTCGTCAAGAACGACTTCGGGTACGCGGCGGCGATCGCCGTGGTCATGTTCGTGATCACGCTCGCCCTCGCCATCGCGCAGGTCGTCTACGCCAACAGGAGGAGGGTCTGATGGCCGTCACCACAGCCTTCGGAGCGATCGAGGCCACGCCGACCCGTCGGCGACCGAAGCCGATCGGCGCCCTCGGGTTCGGCCGCATCGTCGGCCGGCTCCTGCTCATCGGCGTTCTCGCCGCGCTCGCGATCATCGTGCTCTACCCCATCCTCTGGATGGCGTTGAGCTCGCTGAAGTCGAACAGCGAGATCCTGTCGAGCCCGTTCGGCTGGCCGGACGAGCTCGACCTTTCCAGCTACGGGAGGGCGTTCGCGGGCGGTGTGGGGGAGTACTTCCTCAACAGCGTCATCGTCACCGTCGCGAGCGTCATCGCGACGACCCTCCTGAGCGCCTGGGCCGCCTACGGCCTCACCAGGGTCACCATCCCGTTCAGCAAGCCGATCCTCTACATCACCATCGGCGGGCTGATGCTGGCGCCGACCGTGGCGGTCATCCCGCTGGTCAAGCTGCTGCAGGGATGGGGGATCTACGACACCTACTGGGCGCTCATCATCCTCTACACGGCGTTCCGCATCCCGTTCACGACCTTCCTCATCCGGTCGTACATGATCGACCTGCCGATCGAGGTCGACGAGGCGGCCGTGCTCGACGGGGCGCGCAGCTCGCAGATCTTCTGGCGGATCGTGCTCCCCATGTCGGCGCCGATCATCACGTCGGCGGTCATCCTGCAGGTGCTGTTCGCCTGGAACGAGTACCTGTTCGCCCTGATCTTCATCGGCAGCGACTCGTTGAAGACGCTGCCCGTGGGGCTCGCGACCCTGTCGTCGAGGGCGGTCACCGACTTCCCCTCGGTGTTCGCCGGGATGACGATCGCCGCGGTGCCGATGATCGCCCTGTTCTTCCTGTGTCAGAAATACTTCATCCGAGGGCTGTCGGACGGGATCGGAAAGTAGATGAGCATGCACCACCAGCAGACGGAGCACTCCGGGCTGGCCACCATCGGCGACAACACGGTCGACCAGTACTACGGCGCCGACCTGACGAGCTTCGTCGGCGGCAACGCGGTGAACGTCGCCGTCAAGCTCCGCACCCTCGGCGCCGACGTCGCGTACGCCGGGGCCGTGGGGCCGGATGCGGACGGCGAGCGCATCCGCCGCACGCTCGAGGGCGAAGGGGTCGACACATCCCTCCTCGTCGAGCTGCCGGGGATCACCTCGGTGTCGAAGATCCGGGTCGAGGACGACGGCGAGAGGGTGATCTTCTTCGAGGACTTCGCCACCTCTGCCGACTACCAGCCCAGCGATGCGGACCTCGACGTGCTGGGGCGTCGCCGTCTCGTGCACATCGGCATGAACCCGTTCGCCGACCGCATCCGCCGCGAGCTGCGGGCGCGCGGGGTGCTCGTCAGCCAGGACTGCGCGGTCAGCTCCGGATACGCCGACCTTGACGTCGCCTTCTGCTCGGCCGGCGACGATCGCCCCGAGGCGGAGCGGCTGGCCCGGGAGGCCATCGCCGGAGGCGCTCGTCTCGCGGTCGTCACCTGCGGGCCCGCCGGCAGCATCGCGCACGACGGCGAGCGGTGGTGGGAGGCGGCGGCCCAGCCCATCGAGGTCGTCGACACCACCGGAGCCGGCGACAGCTACATCGCGGGGTTCGTCCACCGGCTCGCGCAGGGAGCCGATGTCCAGACGTGCATGATCGAAGGATCGCGCGTGGCCGCCCTGACCTGCCAGCATTGGGGTGGGTTCGACCAGGTCCCGCAGATCGTTCGAGAAGGGGCAGGCGCGTGATCGAGACACCGATCGTCCGAAGGCTCATGTCCGTCCAGGTGCGCGACGCGCTGGTCGAGTACTTCGAGCGCAACGGGGCGAAGCCGGGCGACCGCGTGCTGTCGGAGCCGGAGATCGTCGACCAGTTCGGCGTGGGGCGCAGCACGGCCCGCGAGGCGCTGAAGCTGCTCGAGCACGACGGCATCGTCGAGGTGCGGCCGGGCCTCGGCCGCTACCTCACCTCGCTCTCGGCGGCGAAGGTGAACCGCCCGATCACGCGCTTCGAGTCGGCGACCGACATGCTGCGCGAGCTGGGCTACTCGCCGCAGACCCTCGTGCTGTCGGTCGAGGAGGACGTCCCCGACCTCGACGAGCGCGAGGCGCTCGGCCTCGCCGACGACGAGCGCGTCGTCCGGATCGAGCGGCTCCGGTCGGAGGGCGACTCGCCCCTCATCTACAGCGTGGGCACCATCGCTCGGTCCCAGGTCCCCGGTCCGATCAAGCACGTGGACTGGACCGGATCGCTGACCACGTTCCTCAAGGACCAGGGTCGCGAGCTGTCGTTCTCGACCGCCGCCATCCACGCCGTCGAGATGCCCGAGGGACCCGCCGCCAAGTACTCCCTCGGCGGGTTCGGTCCCTGGATCTACATCACCGAGACCGCCTACTCGATCGCCGGCGAGCCGACGCTCTACGCCCAGGACTACCACCGCGGCGACATCTTCAGCTTCAACGTGCTGCGTCGCTGACCCGCGTCGCGCACCTCCAACACCTCTCGGCCTCCGGCCGCTCCGGGCCCCTCCGGCCGCACGCTCACCCTCCCTCGGCGCGCTCTCGCGCGCCCCGACGAGACGGACATCATGACCACCTACCGACTCCGCACGCCCGTCGAGGCGACCCTCCAGGACCAGGCCTTGTGGCTCCAGGACACCCACTCCTCCGCTCCGTCCTTCGAGCCGCTCACCGAGCGGATCACCGCCGATGTCGCGATCGTCGGCGGCGGCCTCACCGGGCTGTGGACCGCGATCCGGCTGCGGCAGACGCATCCCGAGCTCTCGGTCGTCGTGCTCGAGGCGAGCACCTGCGGGTCGGGGGCGTCCGGCCGCAACGGCGGTCAGGTGCACTCCTGGTTCGAGCGGCTCGACCAGCTCTCCGCGGTGGTGGGCGACGAGGAGGCGCTGCGCCTCGCCCGCGCGTCGGCCGAGGCGATCGGCGAGCTGCGGCAGCTGCAGGAGGACCGCGAGCTCGACCTCGGCCTCAGGCTCGACGGCTGGGTCTGGACCGCCAGCTCGAAAGCGCAGGAGGGCGCGTGGGACGAGGCTCTCGCCCGCGGCGCGGAGGTGGGGGAGGACTCGTACTCCCGGCTGAGCGCGTCCGACGTGGCCGCGCGGGTGGGGCCGAGCGCCTCGTACGTCGGCGTCGTCGAGGAGCGCGGCGGGAGCCTGCATCCGGGTCGGATGATGCGCTCCCTGGCGCGGTGGGCCGACCGTCTCGGCGTCGTCATCCACGAGCACACCCCCGTCCGCTCGATCACGGACGGGGCCCGCGCTCGTCTCGTCACCGACCGCGCGACCGTCGACGCGGACCGTGTCCTGGTGGCGACGAACATCTGGGCGTCGTCCATCCCCGAGCTCCGGAAGCGCATGTTCGTCGTCGACAGCGAGGTCGTCGCCACAGCCCCCATCCCCGATCGCCTCGACGCCCTCGGCTGGCGCGGCGGCGAGGCCATCTGCGACGCGCAGCAGCAGGTGCTCTACTACCAGCGCACCTCCGACGGCCGCGTCGTCTTCGGGCGGGGCAGTGGACGCACGCTGTTCCGCGATCGCGTGACCGCCGCGTTCAACCGCAGGCCGGAGGGCGCGCCGCTCGCCGTGGCCGAGCTGGCCCGCGTCTATCCGCAGCTGGCGGATGCGCCGATCGAGTACAGCTGGACCGGCGGCATCGACTGCGTGCCGAGCCACATCCCGCAGATCGGACGTCTGCGCGGCGCGAGGTCGGTGTTCTACGCCTACGGCTGGAACGGGACCGCCCTGGCGCAGATCCCCGCGTGCTCGCGCATCATCGCCGCGATGCTCGCGGGCGACGACGACGAGTGGGGCCGCAGCCGGCTCATCGACCAGCCGGACCCCGCCACCCTGCCGCCCGAGCCCATCCGCTGGATCGGGGCCAACCTGGTTCGCTGGGCGGTCATTCGCAAGAATCGGGCCGAGATCCGCAACCGCAGACCGGGCTGGTTCGTGCGCGCCCTCATCCGCTTCATGCCGTCCACGAGCGAGCACTGAGGCCTGCGATGCTGAGGATCGACGGAGTGTCGAAGACATACGACTGGGGTTCGCGCGAGGCGATCCCCGCCCTCCTCGGGCAGGAGCCCGACGGGCAGCCGATCGCCGAGGTCTGGTACGGCGCGCATCCGACCGCACCGAGCCCGGTGCCTGCGGCCGGGACGACCCTCGACCGGCTGCTCGCCGACCGCGCAGGCGAGTACTTCGCCGGCGGCGCGGGGGAGCTCGCGTACCTGTTGAAGCTGCTCGCCCCCGGCCAGCCGGTCTCGTTGCAGGTCCATCCCTCGACCGAGCTCTCAGCGGCGGGGTACGCAGACGAGAACAGTGCGGGCGTCCCGTTGGATGCGCCGCACCGCACGTTCAAGGATCCGCACGCGAAGCCGGAGATGGTGTTCGCGGTGACGCCGTTCCGGGGGATGGTCGGATTCCGGCCGCTCGACGAGGCGGTCGCCCTGCTATCGGGGCTCGAGTCGTCGCCCGCCCCCGCGGTGCTCGAGCGGCTGCGGGCGGGGGAGCTCCGCTCGGCCTTCGAGGCGCTGGTGCTCGTGAACGGTGATCCCGGGCCGCTCATCGAGGAGGTGGTGGCGCGGGGTGACGAGGTCGGTGCTGTCGTCGCCGAGCTCGCGGGCCACCATCCCGGGGATGCGGGCGCGCTGGCGCCCCTGCTGCTCGCGGTGTGGAGCTTGGAGCCGGGCGAGGCGCTCTTCGTCCCCTCCGGTGTGCCGCACGCCTACCTGTCGGGCGTCGCCGTGGAGCTGATGGCGAACTCCGACAACGTCGTGCGTGCGGGCCTCACCCGGAAGCACGTCGACCGGCGGGCGCTCCTGGAGGCGACCGACTTCGAGCGGGCCGTCGCGGTGGAGCGACCTCTCGTCGAGGGGCCGGTGCGCACGATCGCGCCCGAGGGGAGCCCGCTGCGGCTGGTCTCCGCGACCCTCGAGGGGTCGACCGCGCTCCTCCCGCTCGCGTCGGAGGTGCCCGCGATCGTCCTCGGCGTGAGCGGTCGCGTGCAGGTCGCGACGTCCGTCGAGTCGCAGCAGCTCGATCCCGGGCAGGCCGTCGTGGTCGCCCCCACGGAGGGCGCGGTCGCCGTCTCGGGCACGGGCCTCGTCGTCGCCGCCTTCGCCGTGTGACCTGCATGCTCGACCGCTCACTTCGTGCGCTCTTTCCCCCGCGGATGCTGCGCTTTGTGAGCGCTCGAGCACTGGCGCGCGGACTGGAGGGCGACCCAGTGCTCACTTCGTGCGCAGTTCCGCCCGGGGATGCTGAATGTAGTGAGCACTCGGCGACTGGCGCGCGAGGATGGGGCTCCACTGCTCTTTGTGCGCGATCTGTGCGGGCATGCAGCACTTTGTGAGCGTTGGAGGGCGGGCGCGTGAGGGTGGGGGCTCCATCGCTCACCTTGTGCGCTGTTCTGGTTGGGATGCTGCACTTTCTGAGCACTGGAGGGCGGTGCATGAGGGTGGAAGTCCCATGCGACGAACACCTCGTCGTGCGCGGGGTCGGCCTCGATCGCTGCCGCGAGCCTGGTCCGCTGCTTCTCGGTGAGGTTCTCGGCGCCGGCGCGGAGGATGGTCTGGATCCCGTAGAGCGGGTCGCCGGTCCGACCGCGATGCCCGAGGGTGTCTTGCTGGACGCGGCGGCGGACCTCGTCGACGGCGGCGGTGCCGAGCTTGACGACGTGGAACGCGTCCAGCACGGCCGTGGCGTCTTCGAGCTTGTCGTCGATCGCGGTCTTGTAGCCGGCGAACGGGTCAAGAGCTGCGACCTTCACGTTCTGCCGGAACGCTTCGCCGCGTTCGGCGAGCCAGGACGCGTAGGCCTTCCCGGAGCGGCCGGGCACGAGGTCGAGCAGCCTGGCCCGCGTCTTTCCGGTGCTGTCGCGGCTGAGATCGACCATCCCGGTCAGCTCCTTCGGGCCGCGCTTTCGGGGGTCTGTGTGATGCCAGATGTGCTCATCGACGCCGAGGGTGGTGACGTTCTCGAACCGGGACTCGTCCTCAGCCAGTTTGACCAGCTCGGGCTCGACGGCCCGCCACACCGTCTTCCACGACGTTCCGAGCTGACGGGCGATACCGTGCACGGTGGCGTGCTCGCGGCGCAGCTGCCCGATCGCCCAGCCGACGGCGCGCGTGGTGATCGACCCGCGCCGGGCCACCAGACCCGGGAGCTGCTCCACGAACGTCCGTCGCACGCATCCCACCTCGTCGCACCGCCAGACCCGCTGCCGCCACACGATCCGCACCCGCGTCACGCCGGGCACATCATGAAGCACCCCGTCGGCGACGTCCGCGGCCGGTCGCGACGACCCCGCACGACGGGCAGCCGGTCGGTGCCGCCGGGCTCGAGACGGTCACGATCAGCAGCCCGTCACGGCGGTCAACGTCCTCGACATGGACCCCATCGAGGCCGAGCAGCAAGTCGCAGCGGGAACACGGGCAGGCGGCAGAGCAAGCGTCAGCGCACCCCGAACTATCGTGAGACACGTCGAGGTCCTCGGTTGGAGCAGCAGTTGGCGCTACTGATCCTCGGGGACCTCGACCCCTACCCGCCGAACCCCACCCGGCGAGCCTCCCCCCCCACCGAATGTCCGAAGAGCCCGTTCAGGTGCGCGGTCAGCCCGACGGACTCCTCGATCGCCCCAAGCGCCAGATCACCGAGATGGAGCACGGAGTCGTCTGGTCCCACCACCTCATTCCACCGTCGC
This sequence comes from Microbacterium sp., assembly GCF_017305435.1. GTDB lineage: Bacteria > Actinomycetota > Actinomycetes > Actinomycetales > Microbacteriaceae > Microbacterium. Next base: position 11,743 of record NZ_JAFKIP010000010.1, read on the forward strand.
ACCAGCTCCGCATTCATCTCCTCCACGGTCGCGAACGGGCGCTCGGCGAGTTCGCTGATCCGTGCGTGACCGAAATGCTGGTCCGAGGTGACGAAGTCGACCTGGTCGAAGTCGAACCATGGATACTCGCTCATAGCTGCTCTCCACGTTCGCGGTTACGGCTGCTTTTAGAGTTCATCGCGGTCGACCTCGAAGCGCACCGCAACATCCTCGAGCGGTTCACTGCTCATCCCCCTCGCGCTCACGAACCCTGCGCTCGACCTCGCCGTCGTCGTCCGTTCTGACCAGCTGTTTGAGCATTCGGTCGATGTCGCCACCGTTCGCAGCGGCGAGTCTCGCGATTTCCTCGGCCGCGTCGGCAAGCGTGTAGAGACGCTCCCACGGGTGGTCTCCGTGTCGGGCGATCGCGACGGTCTCCCGAGTGTAGGAGCGTTCGTCGCCGGCGACAGAGAAGTCTCTCACCATCGTCCGGTGTCGTCTACGGGGAGGACTCGATGCGACGGAATAGTCGATCTTCGAGGCTTCTTAGAGCCCGCGCTGGAAGCTCGCGCAGATGGATCTGTTTCATGTGCTGGCCGGATTCGGCTTCTTCTCGCTCGTGCTCATTGCGTTGATCGTCTTCGTCGAGAACGGGATACTGTTCCCATTTCTCCCGGGCGACAGCCTCGTCTTCGCGGGTGCCATCATCGCCGCGGCGATCGGCGTCCATTGGAGCGTCGTGGCGGGGGTAGCGGGCGCAGCGGCGATCCTTGGTGGTGAGGTCGGATTCACTTTGGGACGTCGGTACGGCCGTCAGCTATTTCGTTCTGATGCGCGTGTCCTGAAGCGGCGCTACCTGGTCGAAACCGAGCGATTCTTCGCGCGGTGGGGCGCATTCGCGATTGTGCTGGCTCGGTTTGTTCCGATCGTCCGTACGTACGTCGCACCGGCCGCGGGGATGTCGGCGATGACTCGAGCTGCTTTCACACGGTGGAACATCGTCAGCGGAGTCGTGTGGGCTGGTGTGCTCGGCTTGTCGGGATTCTTGTTGGGGTCGATTCCATGGGTGGCGGCCAACATTGAGTGGATCATGCTCGGCATCGTTGTCGTCACTGTTGCGCCGGTGGCGGTGACTGCGGTGCTGGGGTCGCGCCGGGGCCGCCGCTCAGCCCGGGTGGAGTCGGGTTCGTAGCGAGCCATTGGCGAGAGGCTGCAGGCTGTCGGGGGTAATCGACGTCGGAATTCTCGACGATTTCCGGCGCGGCCGTGCTCGAGCGTGGCAGCGACCGAAGAGCGGGACCGTAGGCCCGACCGCCTTCATGAGAAGACCCGATGGGGCAGCTATCGGCGGCCGCGCGGGAGCGTCATGGTGATCGTCGTTCCCTCCTCAGAGGTGCTGGTGACCTCGACGGTACCGCCGAACCGGCCGACGGTGTCTTGTACGAGGCTGAGTCCGATACCGAATCCTGTACTCGTGGAGCCCCCGCCGTCGACCGCGAGCGAGGACCGCGCGAAACGATCGAAGACGCGTTCGGGATCGATCCCCTGAATGCCGGGCCCGTGATCGCGTACAGCAATGCAGGTGTCAGTCCGACTCGTGCTGGTGGTGACCAGCACTGTTCCCCCGTCGGGCGAGTGCTTCACGGCGTTGTCGATTAGCGCGACGAGAGCTCGGTGAAGACTCGTCGGCGGGATGGCGGCGCTGCGGTCGGCGGGAACGGTGTCAACGTGGAGCTGGATGCCTCGTTCATGCGCCATCAGTCGCATCGAGGTGGCGGCGTCGGCGATGACGGGGGCGACTGGTTCGGACGCGACGACTCCGCTCGATGTGACATCGATGGAGTCGAGCAGATCGTTTACCACGTTGATCAGGTTGCGTGAGTCCCCACGGAGCTCGTCGACGAGTTCTCGATTGGGGTCTCCTGCGGGCATCGATCGCTCGAGCACTTGCAGTCGGGTGTCGAGAATCGCGAGTGGTGTTCGAAGCTCGTGGGAGGCATCGGCTACAAATCGGCGCTGCCGGCCGAGCGCGTCGACGAGTGGGGCTACTGCTCGGCGGGTGGCGAGGAGACCGAGTGTTCCGGCGAGGATGATGGCGAGAAATCCGAGGGCGACGCCGCCCACGATGATGTCGAGCCCGCCGACATCGATCATCTCTTCGTGGCGAGTCCGGTCGAAGAGAGCGGTAAGAGGGATCTGGTGGAACACGAAGCTGATCGCGGCCACCATCACGCCGATGACGAGGACGGAGACGGCGACAGTGATCCACAACCCGACTCGGATCGCGGTGCGTCGCACCAACAGTGCGTCGGCGTCGGTGCGATGCGCTGCCTTTCTCACAGCAACCCCAGCCGGTATCCGCGCCCGCGCACGGTCGTGACGATCTCAGGATCGGTTTTGCGGCGCAGATAGTGCACGTAGGTGTCGACAGTTCCGGGAGTGTCGGTGGCTTCGAAGACGGCCTGCAGGACTTCATTCCGCGTGAATGTCTTCTGCGGGTGCATAGCGAATAGCCGCAACAGGTCGGATTCGCGTTCGGTGAGGATGGTGCGTCCCTCGTAAGGCGAGTAAACCGCGCGCGAATCGGGGTAGAACTCCCACGTGCCGATGCGCACGAACGGGCCCTCACCCTCACTGACGCGGCGGATGGCGCGAAGCCTGGCGAACAGCTCTTCGAACTCGAACGGCTTCACCAGGTAGTCGTTCGCACCGGCATCGAGGCCACGCACTTTGTCCTGCACCGTCCCGAGCGCAGTGAGGATCAGCATCGGTGTCGTCGCCCCTCCGCGCCGCAACGACTCCACGATCGAAACGCCGTCGATGTTAGGCAAGCGACGGTCGATGATCAGCACGTCGAAGAGGCCCTGCTGCGCCGCCGTGAGCGCTTCGGCGCCATCCGCGCACAGAGTCACGTCGTAGACCTCCTCGAGGACTCTCACCATGAGGGGTCCCAGTTGAGGGTCGTCCTCGGCGAGCAGCAAACGCGGTCGGTTATCGGCCATGATCATCCTCCACACCACCACCCTTCGCGGCCCGTTCTGAGACGTCTCTAAGAAACGAATCATGCCCCACTGAGGCTTTGCACGCCGACGGGAGTGGGGATATCGTGACCTCCCGGTGAGGTTCGCCTTACCTGCCTCGTCGCCGATTCGTTCGGCGGGTGCTTCCCCCTCTGACCTCATCTGCGGAGTGTGCCGTCGTGTTCGCGACCTTTCTGATCGGCCTGCGTGAGGGTCTCGAGGCGGCGCTGGTGGTCGGGATGCTTGTCGCTTACGTGTCTCGTCTGGGTCGGCGGGACGTGCTTCCGCGGCTGTGGACTGGCGTCGGGCTGGCGGTCACTCTCGCCGTGAGTATCGGTGCAATCCTCACCTTCGGCGCGTACACCCTCACCTTTCAGGCGCAGGAGATCATCGGTGGAGTGCTATCGCTGGCGGCTGTGGCGATGGTGACGTGGATGGTGTTCTGGATGCAGCGCACCGCGAAGACCATGAAGTCGACGCTCGAGGGCGACGTGGACCGGGCGCTCGCTCGCGGCGGCATGTGGGCGTTGGTCGCGCTCGGGTTCCTGTCGGTCGCCCGCGAGGGGATCGAGACGACACTGTTGTTGTGGTCATTGGTCCAGTCGTTCGGGAACGCGCCTGCAGCCCTGCTGGGCGCGATTCTCGGGATCCTCACCGCGGTGATCGCTGGGTGGCTGCTCACTCGCGGGCTTGTGCGCGTGAACCTTCGGCTGTTCTTCGCGTGGACGGGCGCCATTTTGGTGATCGCGGCAGCAGGCGTTCTTGCGTACGCGTTCAAAGACCTGCAAGAAGCGGGCGTCGTCCCCGGCCCCTTCACCGCGGGTGCGCCTATCGACCCTGCGACCGGTGCCGTCGCCATCGGATGGGCCGGGTTCCCGCTCGGCTGGGCGTTCGATCTGAGTGGCTCGATCGCACCCGGCGGCACTCTCGCCACCGTCCTTCAGGCGACGATCGGATTCATGCCGCGCATGTCGTGGCTGCAGGTGATCGCGTGGGCCGGATACATCGCCATCGTCGGATCGTTTTTCGCGCGCGGGCCTCGCCGCCAACCCTCCACCCGTGCAGCCTCGCCCTCGCCCGTACCTCACCTCGTCGGAGAATCATGACCCCTCGCATCCCCCTGGCGGTGACCGCCCTTGCCGTCACGGTGGTCGCTCTCGCCGGCTGTGTGGCGAAGGACGCTGCCACCACAGCCGACGCGCTCACTGTGACCTCCGACGACAACACCTGTGGCGTGTCTGCTGCGGGCGCATCCAGCGGGACTCTCGCATTCAACGTCAACAACTCCGGCACTCAGGTCACCGAGTTCTACCTCCTCGCATCCGACGGGCTGCGTATCGTCGGTGAGATCGAGAACATCGCACCGGGTGCGACTCGCACGCTTACCGTCATCGCGCAACCGGGCGACTACCTCACCGTGTGCAAACCAGGAATGGTCGGCGAAGGTATCGGGCGTGCTGCGTTCACCGTCACCGGCGATCAGGTCGCCGTTACCGGTGCAGATGCGCAGCAGAAGCAGCAGGCCGTGAATCTGTACGCTGCGTTCGTGAAGGATCAGGTCGAGCAACTGCTTCCGGCCGCGGAGACCTTCACCGCTGCGTATGCGGCCGGCGACGATGTCACCGCGCGTGCACAGTTCCCGCAGGTGCGCGCCTTCTATGAGCGCATCGAGCCGGTCGCGAGCACACTCGGTGACCTCGACCCCAAGATCGACTACCGCGAGGTCGATGCTGTCGCGGAGAATCTTGAGTGGACCGGTTTCCACCGCATCGAGAAGGACCTCTGGGTGCCCGCCGCTGATGCGCTCAACGCCGATCAGGTCACCCCTGCATGGCAGAACTGGAGCCCCTCAACTCCCGAACAGCGCGCGCAACTGGGCGAGCGCCTCCTCGCCGACATCGGCCAACTGTACGACTACGTGCACTCAGACGACTTCCAGGCGGCTCTCGACGGTCAGGGCATCGCCGCGATCTCCAATGGAGCGATCAGCCTCCTCGATGAGGTCGCAACCAAGAAGATCACCGGGGAAGAGGACTGGTGGTCGCACACCGACCTCTACGACTTCGCCGCGAACATCGAGGGCGCCAAGATGTCGTTCAGTTTCGTAAAGGACTTCGCCTCGGCAACCGGCGCGCAGGGGGCCACACTTGTCGAGCGGATCCAGACCGGATTCGCGTCTCTCGAGAACGAACTCGCAACACACGGTTCCCTCAGTGCGGGCTTCGTGCCCTACACCGATCTCACCGCAGCGGACAAGCGCGCGCTCGTCGATCAGATCAACACGCTCGCTGAACCCCTTTCCCGATTGACGGGCACCATTCTCAACTGATCCGGTTCACCGCAGTCACGTGCCGCGGTGCCAGAAGAGGCCACGCCGCGGCAGCGCGCGCAGTTGCAATCGATACGACAGGGACGACCACTGCGGCCGCGAGCACGTCGGTCGGGTAGTGAACGCCGAGGTAGACACGCGACCACGCCGTCACGAGTACGACGAGCACCGCCAACGGCACGCTCCACGCGCGCGCGCGTCGGGGCAGCACGACGAGAACCACAGCACAGCACAACGCGGCCGCGAAGGCTGTGTGACCGCTCGGATAACTGAACGACATCGGATCAGCGACGATCATCGGCTGCAGCATCGCGGGGTCTGGTCGAGGCCGCCGTACGACCAGCTTGAGCGCCTCAACGCACGCCCACGGAACAACCAGCACGATGCCCGCGCGCACCGTGTCCTGCCACGAACGCGTGGCCAACAGGATCCAAGAAAGCACGATCAGCGACACAAGGATCGCTCCACCGATCCCGAACACCGAGTTGATCGCCAAGGCGACGACGTCGCCGGCAGTGCTGTGCAGCCCGTGCACCAGGCCCACGAGTCCGACCTCCGCGTCCGACCATGTGGGCGACGCCACGATGAGCAGACCACTGACCGCAGCGGCTACCAGGGTGAGGGCGGCAAGGGAGACGCTGAGCCATGCAGCGGAACGGCGTGGTGAAGACGGCATCCATGCACTCTCCGTCGTCGGCTCTAAGGCAGCACTGAGAAGTCCCACAGCGCCTATGGATCTGCTCAACGCTGACCGCCGGCGGCTGATTCTTTGACGCTCATCAGAGGCCGCACGTCACGGTGAGGTTATGCGGGACCAATCGCCCGCGGAATGGAGACATGACATGACTGTTCAGAAGAAGACCCTCATCGCGAGTATCGGCGGAGGTGCAGCGGCCCTCGTCCTCGGTATCGGTGGTGTCGCGCTCGCCCTGCCCGCCAACGCAGCGACGCCGGCGCCGGCGAGCTCCACGTCGGCCACAGGCACCGCGGCCGTCGACGGCAACTCGACCGCGGACACGGAAACTGCCGACGACAACGGTGCGGCCGACACGGACACCGAAACCGCCGACGACAGCAGCGCGACCGACACGGACACCGAAACCGCCGACGACAGCGGGGCTGCGGACACCGACACGGAGACCAACGACGACGCCTCCTCGTCGTCGAGCGGCAACTGAATCGAGACGACGAACCCCATCGTCATCTCGCCCCCACCGGTCGCGGGGCGTCTGGTCCGAGGCGCCCCGCGATCGTCACTTGTCGCAGCCCGTCGCCGAGCGGCACTTTCTTAGAAGTGACTTAGACGAAGGGTCGAAGGCTCGGCGTTATGACTCCCTACCGTCCCCGGACCGGCGCCCTCGAGCCCGGTAGCGTCTCTCGGGTGCCGGAGCCGACACTCGTCTTCTGGGCTACGAAAGCGGCTTCGACGGCTCTGGGTGAGGCCCTCTCGGATTTCTCCATCCGCATCATGGATCCTGTCGTCGCGGTCTTCCTCGGCTTCGTCTTCTTCGCCCTGGCCCTGGTCTTGCAGCTGACGCGAGGCCGCTATGTCCCCGCGGTGTACTGGCTGGCAGTGGCCGCAGTGGGAGTGTTCGGCACGATGGCCGCCGACGTCATGCACGTGGTGCTCGGCTTGTCGTACGCCGCCACGGCTGCACTGTACGCGGTCGTGCTTGCGGGAACGTTCGCGCTCTGGTGGCGCACCGAGCGGACGCTTTCCGTCCACCAAATCACCACGACTCGTCGCGAGCTCTACTACTGGGCGGCCGTCGTGGGGACCTTCGCGCTCGGTACCGCCGTGGGCGACCTCACTGCAGTGGGGCTGGGACTCGGATACCTGCCGTCTGTTTTCCTGTTCGCCGCGGCGATCATGCTCCCGGCGGTCGGGTACAGGTATTGGCGTTGGGGGGCCGTGTTCTCGTTCTGGTTCGCATACGTGTTGACCCGCCCGCTCGGCGCGTCGGTCGCGGACTGGCTCGGCAAGCCATCTGCCGAAGGGGGGCTCGGCGTCGGGTCGGGGTGGGTGTCCCTCGGCTTCGCGATCATCATGATCGTGCTTGTCGCTGTGATGTATGTGCGTCCACAGACCTCGACGGCGCTGGCTTCCCGGGACGCTCCGCGGGCGCGGGTCGGGTGAAGAAATTAGGAGGTCTCCGCATGTGGAGCACCGCGGCAGGTGTCATTGCCGGGGCAGTGGTCATCGCGGGTGTGTTGGCCGGCGCGGTCAAGCTGGCCGCGATCATCGCTGACCAGCTCGACGACAAGGATGACGAGTTCGCCGACTGACAACACACGCTTCCTTCGCCACGCCGGACGCGGTCAACCTTCCCGCCCGGAGCCCTCGTCGAGGCCCACAGGTGCAGAGGTCAAAGCCATCAGCAGCCGGAGAGCATCTGCTGATCGTGATGCGGGCTCCGCGTCGTAGGCGACGAGCGCCAGCCCATCGTCGGCGGGGAAGGTCAGCGCTTCGAACGTCAATGTCAGCTCCCCCACAAAGGGGTGGTGAAGGGTCTTGGCCCCGGTGGAGTGCCGATACACCTCGTGAGATGCCCAGCGGCTCCGGAAATCAGGGCTGCGGGTCGCGAGCTCTCCGATAAGGTCCGTGAGTCGTTTGTCCGTCGGGTACCGCCCGGCTTCGGCGCGCAGCGTGGCGACCAGCCCGTCGGCCATCGCAGCCCAGTCATCCCAGAAGTCATGCGATCCCGCGTCGAGGAAGGTGAACCGCGCGGTGTTAGCAGGCTGCGCGGCGCTACTGAGGACAGGGCTGTAGAGGGCGCGGCCGGGCGTGTTGAACGCGAGCAGGTCGAGCCGACCGTTGCGGAGGTACGCAGGGCCTGACATCGAGTCGAGAAGACGCTGCAGGCCGGGCCTCACCCGGCTCGTGACCGAGGCGCGGGGCCGTAGCCTCACGCTGTTCGCGTTTCGAGCCAGATCGAACAGGTGAGCACGCTCGGTGTCGTCGAGTCGCAGTGCGCCTGCCAGGGAGTGCAGCACGCTCTCGGATACGCCGGTCAGGTTTCCGCGTTCGAGGCGTACGTAGTAGTCCACGCTACGTCCGCGAGCAGGGCGAGCTCCTCCCGACGCAGCCCGGGAACGCGTCGCGCGCCTCCGAACGGGGTGATGCCAGCCTGCTCGGGTGTCAAACGTCCCCGCCGCGTCGTCAGGAAGTCGCGGACCTCCGACCGGTTGTCCATCAGCCGAGCATACGAACATCCATGATCTTCGCGAGGGGTGACAGCATTACCTGGCTCGTGGTCCGCGCGGGGGTGACCATGGAAGAACGTTGCGGAAAGGGGAATCGTCATGGCCGAGAAGACGCGAGCACAGCAGCTCGTCGGGGACATCGCACCGAAGCTCGCTGCTCGTCGAAGCGATCGTGCACCTCGCGTTCTACGCGGGGTGGCCTCGGGCGATGTCGGCCGTGCATGTCGCGAAGCGTGTGTTCGCAGAGCCGGCGGACTGATGCACATCGATCCTCGGGGCGCGACGGTGCGGGGACGATCGGATCGATTCACCGGCGACGTATGGGTCGACACCATCGCCCGCCCCCAACCGCCTGGATACGCGACAGTTGCTCTGGTCCGATTCGCCCCCGGCGCGCGCACCGCCTGGCACATCCACCGCCATGGGCAGACCCTCCACATCACGCAGGGAACCGCCGTAGTGCACACCCGCGATGGTCGGACAATCATCGCGGGCCCAGGCCAGAGCGTTCACACTCCGCCGGGAGAGTGGCACTGGCGCGGCGCCGCGGACGACAGCTTCATGGAACACCTCGCCGTCAGCACCCTCCCCCCATCTGAGAAGGACTCCGCTGTCAAGTGGGCCGAACACATCACCGCGGAGGAATACGCCTCCGCTCTCACCCACAACGAAAGGCCTTCCAACCCATGAACGAGAACACCACCCCTCGGCGCGATCACCGCGACCGAAGTGTTCCTCGACCAGCTGCGCGAAGCGCCCGGCGACGTCATCAACCTGTCGTCCGTCGCCGGGCGCACCGCCCGCGCAGGCAACGGCGTCTACGCGGCGACGAAGTGGGGGCTCAACGGCTGGTCAGAGTCCCTCCGTCAGGAACTTCTCCCCAACGTGCGCGTGACCCTCATTGAACCGGGCGTCGTCGACACCGAGCTCCCCTCGCACATCACCCACGACGCCACACGCGAAGCCGTTCTGAAGGGATACTCCGCGGCCACCGTCAAGCCGGAAGAGATCGCCGCGGTCATCGGCTTCGTTCTGGCTCAGCCGCGCCACCTCGCCATCAACGAGATCCTGCTGCGCCCCGCCGACCAGCCCTGAGGGTCGCTGTCCGCCAGGGCCGGTCGGCTCGGTCACGACGAGAGTGCCGAGAGCAGGGTGGACAGCGCGTCCTCCTCCGCTACCGCGTCCGGGCTGGAGGCGCGCACCTCGGTGAGGACCGCGTCGATCATCCCGTCGAGCACAGCCCACCCGTTCGGATTCAAGGGTTTCAGCACCGATTGCGCGGCATCCCACGCTGATTCGAGGTCCTTGACGCGAGCCACGGCACCGGCCTGATCCCCGGCTTTCACCTTTTCGAGGGTGTCTTGCGAGATCGTCCGAAGTTCGCTGACGTCTGCGGCGGGGAAGCCCGCGGTCGCCGACTCGCCGGGTGCGAGAGTTGCGGTCGACGCGGGTCCTTCTTCGCTCGCTACCGCTGTCGTGTGGGGCTGCGCAGACGCCCAGATCAGCAGGCCGGCGGTGAGCACAGCGACTCCACCGAAGTAGCCGAGCATCGCCCGTTCCCGTTTCGGGCTCGACCATGGGCTCCGCGCCCACGAAGGCTGCTTTGTCAGTTTGTCGGGGTCGGTGGCGTCCGCGCGCGATACCGTCAGATAGATCACAGTCGCGATGATCGCGACGAGGAAGATCACGCTGGTCACAGCGACTCCCAGCCCGAGACCCTGCTGGTCAGCCGGGAAGCCCATCCAGTCTCCGAGGTTCGCGCCCAACGGGCGGGTCAGGATGTAGGCGAGCCAGAACGACAGTGTCGCGCTCGCGCCCAGGCGCCAGCCGATGATCACCGCGATGATGAGCGCCGCGGGAAGCAGCACCGACACACCCGGACCCCAGCCGGTCACCTCGAGGATCCAGTCGCCGGCGGCGGTCCCCAACGCGAAGGTCACGAGGATCGCGAGCCAATAGAACAACTCGCGCGGGGTGCTGGTGATGCTGTGGATGGATAGGGTGCGCTGGCTGGCCCACCAGACTCCGAACACCACTGCGAGCACGCCCGCGAACACGGCTGTGCTGACTGCGAGAGGTACGCCGAGCACATCGGTCAGGATGTCGGTGTACAAGGTGCCGGTCACGCTGACCACCACCACGGTTAGCCAGTACACGACCGGCACGTATCGTCGCAGCGACAGCTGCCAGATGAGGACGCCTGCGAAGACGATCGTGAAGAGGACCGCGGTCATCTCGAGGCCGACGCCGAGGGTCATGTTGATCCAGTCCGCGAAGCTCTCACCGACCGTGGTGCAGAGGATCTTGATGATCCAGAACCACAGCGTGATCTCCGGCACCTTGCTGAGCATCTCGCAGCGGCCGGAACCAGCGGGCGCGATCGTCGTGTTGTTCGTCACGATCTGCACGCTACGAAGGTGCGACTAATCCGTCTCTAAGCGGAATACCGCTCGTTTCATGCCTTCGGTAGGCTCCGGCTGTGACCCTGTCCGACGACCTCGCCGCGTCTCTCGTCGGTGTGGTCGTGCTCGCAGTGGTCGCCACGCTCGTCCTGGCGCTCTTCCGTGTTCCGCGGCTCTGGGAGCCCGCCGTTGCGATCGTTCGAGGCGCCGCTCAACTCGCGGTGATCAGCGTGATTCTCACGGGGATCGTGTCGAGCCCCGAATGGATCGCCGTGGCGCTCGTCGTGATGTTCACCATCGCCAGCATCGTGGCGACGGGTCGCATCGGCTGGTCGTTGCGCGACTTCGGCACGATGTCCTCCTCGATCGCGGCGGGGGTTGTCGTCGCCCTGACGATCGTCTTCAGTACCGGTGCTCTGGAGTTCACCCCGCGGTACGCCCTCGCGATCGGGGCGATCATCATCGGCAACTCAATGAGCATCGCCACCTTGACAGGCAGATCGTTCACGAGATCCGTCAATGATCACTGGGATGAAGTCGAGGGGTGGTTGGCGCTCGGCGCGAAGCCCCGTCAGTCCACGATCACGCTCGCTCGCGGCGCAGTGCGCGACGCGCTCATCCCCTCGATCGACCAGACCAAGACCACAGGCCTGGTCGTCCTCCCGGGAGCCTTCGTCGGCGCTATCTTCGGCGGTATCTCCCCGCTCGAAGCCGGTCGATTCCAGATCGTCGTGCTCGCCGCGATCATGGCCGCCGGGTCGGTCGCCGCAGTGCTGATCGCCCTTTGGATGGGCGACGTCCGTACGCGGCCTAAAGCGGTGCTGGCGTGAGACGTGCCCGCGCGGATGCGCGGATGTCGGAAATCGAGCCGTTCGTCGCCACCCGCGAGAGGTGTGCCCGGTCTGGGACGGTCGTTAACTTGTGGTCGTGACGGACTACTGATCCGCTTCGTCGCTGATCTGGTTGAGCACTGCCATAGTGGCAGTGTGACTGGAAAACGGGCTCTTCGCAGTTGAGGGTGCAGTCGAGGGTCGGCGGCTGGTTCGCGGATAGACGTCGAGGTCTTCCAGGATGGAAGTTTTCACACTGCCCATCTGCCGGAAGACCTCGACTTGCACCACCCTACGTTCGCGACCCCTGACCTCACCACGTTCTGCCGTCTCGATGAGCTCGGCCTCGAAGCCATCGGCCAGTTGATCGAGCCCGACCGGGCGGTACTCGAGTGCCGCGTCGTTGACGATGACCCGTGGTGTCGGAAGTGTGGCGCCGAGGGCGTGCCGCGCGACACCGTGACGCGTCCGCTCGCGCACGAGCCGTTCGGTCACCGGCCCACGACGCTGCTGGTGCGGGTGCGCCGCTACCGGTGCGGCCACTGCCGCCGCACCTGGCGGCAGGACACGACGAACGCGGCGGCGCCGCGGGCGAAGATCTCCCGCGGCGGGGTCGGGTGGGCGCTGAAGGCGATCGTGGTCGACCACCTCACCGTCTCCCGCGCCGCGGCAGGCCTGGGGGTGTTGTGGCACACCGCGAACACCGCGATCCTCGCCGAGGGCAAGCGGCGGCTGATCGACGATCCGGCCAGGTTCGACGACCTCACGCCCGCCCGCAACAAGACAGGTCCCGCACGGCTGCTGGACATGGTCGAGGGTCGGTCGAAGGCGGTGTTCAAGCAGTGGCTCGCCGCCCGGCCCAAGGAGTGGTCGAAGCAGATCGAAGTGGTCGCGATGGATGGGTTCAGTGGGTTCAAGACCGCCGCGTCCGAGGAACTCCCCGACGCGGTCCCGGTGATGGATCCGTTCCATGTCGTCCGGCTCGCCGGTGACGCCCTGGACCGGACCCGGCAGAGGGTTCAGCAGGACACTCTCGGGCACCGCGGTCACGCCGGGGACCCGCTCTACGGGGTCCGCCGCACCCTCCACACCGGCGTGAGCTTCCTCACCGAGAAGCAGACTGCACGGCTGGACGCGGTGTTCGCGGTCGAGGAGCACGTCGAGGTCGAAGCGACCTGGGGCATCTACCAGCGCATCGTCGCCGCCTACCGCGAACCCGACAAGAAGAAGGCGAAGGAGATGATGCGGTCGGTGATCGATTCCGTCAGCAGTGGCGTCCCCGCGATGCTGGCCGAGATTCGCCGGCTCGGTCGGACGTTGAAGCAGCGCGCCGCGGACGTCCTCGTGTTCTTCGACCTCGCCGGCACGAGCAACGGTCCGACAGAGGCGATCAACGGCCGACTCGAGCATCTCCGCGGCTCCGCGCTCGGCTTCCGCAACCTCGCGAACTACACAGCCAGGAGCCTGCTCGAGGCCGGAGGTTTCAGACCCTCGCTACACCCTTGATTCCGAAGAGCCGGAAAACGCCTAACTCTCGTTCGCGCTGTCGCAACACAGGTCCTCGGCGAGTACACCCATGAAATCACCTTTCCTGCGGAAGACGATTTCATGATTGTCTAGGGGCCCAACGGCGTCGGTAAGACGAAGTTCTTGGAGATCATTCGGGCCCTGTCGCAGTTTGACGGAGGGACTCTCCAGGCACTTCCATTTGACACGGCAGCGCTCTACTACTCGGACGGAACGATCCTCCAGGTCCGCGGCATCGATCTGCCCATGGTGGCGGTCAACGGAAAGTGGATTTCGCGACGCCTCCAGTTTGTGATCGAGAAGGCAGACGAGGAACCAGCGACGTGGGACTTCGAGGAAGACGAGTTCGAGTCCTACCTCGACGCCCACACGACGTGGAGACGGTATGACGAAGCTGGCTTGTGGGAGGACGCCCAGGATGGAGAGCTGGTTCACATATCCGAGTTGAAGGATAGGTTCGCCGACGTCGATCGACGTCAGTCCCGCTCCGAGTCGGGCAGGCCGCTTCCAGAACTGTTTCGTCGATTGCGTGCCGCCACTCCGACCTATCTCATTGAGACGCAACGGCTTCGGACTGCTTCGGTGCAGACGAATCGGTTTGCGACCCCGAGGCATCCCGCGCGTAGACGGGTCGACTCCAAGATCGTGCAGTACGGCGCGCGGATGCAAGGACTTCTCGCGAGCGCGCAAACAGCACACTCGACCATCACTCAGCAGTTGGACCGAGACTTTCCGCTGCGAGTCCTGTCGGGCGTAAGCGTCGTGCCGCACGTCGGCGAGGTTCGCCGGCGCTACGAAGAGCAGAATGACTTTCGAAGACGGCTGGGACGCGTCGCCTAAGTAGACCTCTCGGATGAGCTCGAACTGCCCGATGGGTCGCTCGAGGAGTGGGAACTGCGCCTACTGAATCTCTATCTCGATGATGCTCAGAAGAAGCTCGCTCCCTTTGCGGCGTTGCTCCGGAAGGTCGAACTCCTCGAGGAGGTTGTGAACTCCCGGCTGTTGCGAAAGCGCTTGGCGATCACAGCGAAGGATGGCCTGTCGGTTCAGCACCAGTCCGATGACCGGCCGATCAGTCTTGACTCGCTGTCATCGGGTGAGCAGCACGAGATTATCCTCATGTTCGATCTCCTCTTCAACGTGCCCGCCGGCGCCCTCGTGATGATTGATGAGCCGGAGATCTCACTGCACGTGGTCTGGCAGTTGGCCTTTATTCCGGATGTGCAACGGATTGCCGAGTTGGCTGACTTTCGGTTCATTGTCGCCACTCACTCACCGCAAATGATCAATGACGATTGGGACAGGGCGACTGCGCTCGGGCCGGAGGAGGTTCCCTTCGCATGAGGGGGGCCATAACGCCCACGACCATCTTCGGCACAGTGGCGATGGCGCGCCAAGGGTCGAGTTCCCTGATCCTTGTGGTTGAAGGAGACGACGATCACTTCATGATCAAGGAGCACATCAACGACGGCGACGTGGTCTTGATTGGTGGGAGTGGCAGGCCAAAGGTGCTTGAAGCGGCAGTGAAAGCGGAGCAGCGAGGTGTGCGGGGGGTGCGGTTCCTAGTGGACGCCGACTACGACAGGTTCACTCAGCCAGCTTCGCGCTATCCCTCCAACGTCGTCGCCTCTCAACACCACGACGCGATGATCGACGTGGTGCTCACGAATCCGGCGGTTCTAGACCGCGTGATTGCGAGCTACGGTCGATCCGTTGATCGTCGGGGAGGAACTCTCGACGTCGCATCTGTTCGCGACGCTGCAATCTCTCTCGCGGCGGCCCTCGCACCACTCCGAATTGTGAACGAAAGAATGGGCTACAACCTCAATCTCAGGGACTTTCCGTTCGGCCGTCTTGCTTCGATCGTGCCGACGGCGGCGGATCTCTCAACGCTCGTCATAGAGCGGTCAGACACAACGCTGACTGCCGCGCAGCTGGAAGCCGAGATAGAAGGCCATCGGTCGCACGCAGGCACTGACGTCGCGGTGCTTGCCGGGGACCATGACCTCTTCCGAGCTCTGGCGCGAGTTCTTGTAGATCACGGCGTGAACGTTCGAGCAGACTTCCTGTGGTCGGGGTTCATGTCCGCTGTCGACTGCGGGGTATTGGCTGTGGTGCCCTGGTATCAGGAACTGCTCGACTGGGGCGTAGCGAATTCGCGTGCCACCTTCAACTGCAAGCTTGCTGCTTAGTCACCGCTCGCTCGCGGTAGATAAGCAGTGACATGTCACGGACCGCTCTCGACCTACAGGCGCGTCAGTAGGAATCCGCCATTTCGCGTGGAATTCTGCCCCCCGAGTGGCTGCCAACTACCGTGGAATCCTCGGATTTTCCGCCATCTCGAGCGGGAACGGTCAAGTCCCGTGGTGTGGTGTCACTCCGGTTGCTTCCTGGGGGTGGTGGTCAGGCGGTGAGGTGGAGCTCGGGGCGGGCGGGTTCGGTGTGCTCGGTGAGGATGTGGACGAGTCTGCGCATGGAGATGTCGGAGAAGTAGCGGCGTT